>NZ_KI912532.1:0-2594605 GCF_000519045.1 Dechloromonas agitata is5 | reverse complement strand
ATTGTAGCTTTCCGGGGTGAGAGAGGGAGCTACAACGCACGGTCGGCTATCTGCGCCAGCTGCAGAGATTGTAGCTTTCCGGGGTGAGAGAGGGGCATGTCCGGAGTTTTGTGTAAAGCAGCCATTAGCAGTTGTTCTGCTGAATGGCGGCTTTGGCCGATATCCGGCCTCATGCTAGCGGCAATAGGCAGCACCTTGGCCTTTGCTGCCGTTGGCCTGTCGCGTTCACTCAGGCGGCGATGTGCAGGTTTCATCAAATCAAGGACAGCATCCAGGTCCTCGTAGCCAAACTTGGCGGTCCAGTCTTGAATCTTCTGCATCGCTGTTACGAAAGGGGGCGGATTCCCTTCCAACGTCAGGACGCGCAGGCGATCCATACACTCCTCCCGAAACAGCATTGGGATGATGCGGCACACGCCCACCACCGAAAGATCCCCTCGTCCAGTCGCTCACAGGCCGTACCCGTGTCCTGCCGGACCTATCAGGAAGGGCCCATTCGCTAGGTTCTGTCCAAGCCTCTTGGCGCTCAATGGAGCGCGCGCTCCTTGATTTACACCCAAAAACAACATTAAATGTAACGTAACATCGTAACGTATCGTAATTTAGGGTTGGCCATGGCTCGCGAAGCAACGATTACTCAAGAAGCAGTTAACACCGCCGCGGAACAAATCCGCGCCACCGGCGCAAAACCTACAGCCCGGGCTGTTCGTGAGGCGCTGGGGTCAGGGTCGATGGCCACTGTTTTAAAGTACCTCCAGGCGTGGCAAGCAAATCAGGCTCACCCGATAGAAGCCAATATCGTTCTACCAATCGCCTTGCAGCGCACCTTGGTGACGTTCATTGAGCAAGAGGTCGCCACGGCCAAGGCTCTTCTTGAGGCAGACTTGGCCCTGGCGGAGCAAGCCAATCGGGACCTGATTGCTGAATCTGAGCGACAAGCCGCAACCATCAACGAATTGGAACAGGAAGCCACAGCCTTGCGCGCAGAGGTGGCTGCTGCCAATGGCCGTGTCGCTCAGCTTTCCAGCGATCTGGAGAGCAGCCACCAGACAGTCCTGAGCGAACGCCAAGCTGGGGAGTTAGCCCGGATAGAGCTAACCAGAGCAAAACTTCAGCTACAAAGCTTGTCTCGTTGCGAAGATGAGATTGAGCGGCTGCGGGCAACCTCGGATGCTGAGCGTGTCGCTCTTGTGGCTGCCGAGCGGACTGCAGCTGTGCTGAATGCCAAACTCGAAAAGACAGAAGCACAAGTTAATGACCTTCAGGCACGCCTGACCCGTGCTGAAGGTGACGCTCGTGGCGCAATGGCAGAGACCTCGAGGATTCGGGAGCAGAATTCGTCACTGCAGGCCTCATTTGACGCAGCCGTCCGCGATGGAAACCAGGCGCGCGATTACCTGCGACGAGTAGAAGCAGAAGCATCAGAGTTGCGTGGTCAGTTGCTCGAACTGCGCACTCGAATCAATGTGGGCGCGTCTTGAATAGAACCCAAACCGTTTAAGTGCCTAACTTCGATCCGGTGGTCGATTTTCCCGTGGACATCGCGCGTTTAGTGGCGGCCGCGACCACCGCCGGCTAGCTACCTGGTGTAGCCAAAAAGTTTATGTGGCGCGCTTGCGACCGCACACGAGAGAGAAAAGCCGCCCTCACAGTGGGCCACTATTGTTCGGATTCCTAAGCGTTACCAGCAGTTTAGTCAGCTTGACCGCTCGAAATCTCCATCTTCCCCCACGTTTGGCATCTGCACGAGCAGGTCATGCAGTCGGTACTTCCGAATCGGCAGGCCGCGACGAACAAGCGGCAATAATGATGTAACTGCGGCTGACACAAGTACACCTTCGAAATCAACGATGACAACAGCGGGATCAGCTGCTTCTATTACAACACCGACGGAACCGGGATGAATCGATACCTCCCGCTCCTCGAGAAGACCAATCAACGAGACAAGGTTAGTGACAGCAATATTCAATTCCATTTAATAAGAATATCACCGCCGACCGGCGCTGAGTTGCGTGGTCAGTTGCTCGAACTGCGCACTCGAATCAATATGGGCACGTCTTGAATGGATCCCAAACCGTTAAGCTAAACCGCGCCCCATGAAACGCCTCGTTCCTGCTCCGCTGAAACTTGTGCCTAACTTCGATCCGGTGGTCGATTTTCCGGCGGACATCGAGCGTTTAGTGGCGGCCGCGTCCAACGCCGGCTATACGGTCACCCCGCATGATGTCGCGGAATTGTGGCGCAGGCATGCCGGCGACGTGTGCGCAAGTTGATTTGCCGTGGATGGGGATGCCGGGATATTTTGGTGGCACCGCTCAAGCATGCCGAGATCCAGCTTGACTCGGCGGTTAGCCCGAGCCCGCCCACCGGCTATCTAAGCTGGCTCGACTTCGCTGTTGATACGATGGATACCAGAGCCGAAGAACAAGAACGGCTCTTTGAGGGCACTTCGGTATCGAGACAATCAATGCGCGACGCGGTTAAAGCCGAACTTGTCGCTCTTCGGCGGAAAGCTGGCGAAATTTAACCACTGGCTGTGATCTCCATAGGTTGTTCACTCGGGGTATCTCCCCAGAGAATTGGAGACGCCAACCGTACGCGACGACATTGAGATGCAGCGTTCGTATCCGCCCGAAGGTCAGCCAGGGGGTGTTGGTCAGCCAGTCGGGATTGTGCAGCTTGAGTGAGCTTGCCAGCCCGGCAAAGGAGGCCAGCACCAGCCAGACGACAGCACAGGACAAGAAGATGAAGGCTGGGAGCGCGCTGCTGCGGTCCGCTTCGACCCGGGCACGGAGTGCATCCTGATCCGGCTGCGTATGGTCGGTGCTATCCGGGGGAGCCGCCTCCGTCATTCTTGACCGGGCCTTCTATTCAAGCTTCCAACAGATCTGTTTCTAGTAAATTCAAGTGCGTTAGTAATTGCATTTTCTACTGCTGGGGCGGCAAAGCTGTTCCAGTAATTGGCATAGAGCGGTAGTGGGGAGAGTTTCAGCTCACTTTGCAGCAGCGTGATCTCATGACCTTTGCCGAGCGTTTGTGCTGCGGCCTTTGGCAGGGTCGCAAGGCCGAAGCCGCTCTCTACCAGTTTTACCAGGGCTGAGATTGACGAAATGCAATGCACACGCTTGTCGGTTACGCCGACGGCGCGCAAGGAGTCGAGCAAAGCGATATGCGGTTGTGAGCCGCGTTGGAAGGTCATCAATTCCTGACCCAGCAAGGCGTCGAGGCTCAGTTCGGGCATTCCAGACATGCTGAGGGGGCCGACAAAAATCATTTCCATGGGCGCCAGAGGCTCATTGATGATGCCAGGACCCTCAGCCGGTGCAGCGGAAAACACCAGGTCCAGTCCACCACGCCGTATCTGCTCGTTGAGCACATGGGTCATTTCGACGTTCAATTCGAATTCTATGCTGGGGTAGCGGGCCTTCAGTGCCTCGATCAGAGGAATGAGCCAGGTATGGAGCACTGTTTCGATTCCTCCAACGCGAAGCGAGACTGGCAATTGCTCCGGGGCGCCCAATTCCTGCTTGAGTTCGAGTTGCAGTGCGAGGAAGCGCTCGGCGTAGTTGAGAAACCGGATGCCCGCGTTGGTCAGGCGAAAGACGCGATCCGGTCGGTCGATCAGGGGGACGCCCAGTTCTTCCTCAAGCGATGCAATCCGGCTGGAGACCGCAGACTGGGTCAGGAATAGCTTTTCTGCCGTACGCGAGATACTTTGCAGGCGGGCCACCCAGGCGAATGCTTCGACAAAGCGCAGGTTCACGTTACTCCCTCCGGGACGTAGGCCAAAGTTGCTCATGGCAGCTGAAATTAGGATGTATTCAGCTTAACGCGAATGGGGGGCGAAAAATTCAATCGACTCCAAAAAAATCGATGGTGTCACAAAGAAATTTGTCGTTTGCGCACTCACCTCCCTGCAACCCATACTCCGCGAAAATCAAAATCCAACTGGAGACTTTCAATGAATACAGAGACATCCACCACTGCCATGCAACTCGTTGCACAAACCGGCCTGCAGGCACGCCAGGCGATTCGGGCCGGCCTCTGGGCGGGCCATACCAGCGGAATGGCACCGCATTATGTTCAGGGTAACGTGGTCATCCTGCCTGAAGTGCTAGCCAATGATTTCCTTCGTTTCTGCCAACGCAATCCTAAGCCGTGTCCGCTACTCGCTGTTTCCGAGCCAGGAGATCCGAACCTGCCGCGCCTGGGAGCGAATCTAGACATCCGAACCGATGTGCCGTTGTATCGAGTTTGGCGCTATGGCGAACTGACCGAAGAAGTGACCGACATCCGTGGCCTGTGGCGTGACGATTTGGTGACATTCATCATTGGCTGTTCATTCTCGTTCGAGCAGCCTCTAATTGATGCCGGCATTCCGTTGCGCCATGTGGAGCAGGGCAAGAATGTAGCGATGTACCGGACCAATATCCAGACGGTCCCAGCCGGTCCCTTCAGCGGTCCAATGGTTGTCTCGATGCGACCGATGACGCCGGCCAACGCCATCCGGGCGGTACAGGTGACGGCCCGTGTGCCGGCGGTACACGGTGCTCCCTTGCACCTCGGCGATCCATCCTTGATCGGGATTGCCGATCTCGCCAAACCGGATTTCGGCGATGCGGTGGACATCCTGCCCGGCGAAATGCCGGTCTATTGGGCTTGCGGCGTTACGCCCCAGGCGGTCGTCATGCAGGCCAAGCCGGAATTCTGCATCACCCATGCCCCCGGGGCCATGCTGGTCACCGATCTGTTGGACAGCGAACTGGCATTTTAATCCCCCCAAACCGCTGACCGCCGAGCGCAGCACAGACTCGCGACGGCGGTCTCCACCGCACACCAAGGAGACAAATCGTGTGGCTTAAGGAAACAAACACTCAGGAGAGGAAGACGCTGGTCGCCGCCTTTGCCGGCTATGGCGTCGATGCCTTCGATTACATGATCTACACCTTTCTCATCCCAACGCTGATGGCGGCCTGGGCGATGAGTAAGGTTGAGGCCGGCTACATCGCCACTGGCGCCCTCATTACTTCGGCCATCGGCGGTTGGGCAGCCGGTATCCTGGCCGACAAGTATGGCCGGGTTCGTGTGCTGCAGTGGACGGTGATGTGGTTCACCTTTTTCACCTTCCTGTCCGGTTTCACCAACTCCTTCGAGCAACTGTTCTTTACCCGCGCCATGCAGGGCTTTGGCTTCGGTGGCGAGTGGTCGGTCGGCGCCGTACTCATTGCTGAGATGATCCAGTCCAAGCATCGCGGCAAGGCGGTGGGTCTGGTTCAGAGCAGTTGGGCGGTCGGTTGGGGCGTTGCCGCCATCGCGTTCTGGGCGGTGTATGCCGTGCTGCCGGCCGAGCAGGCCTGGCGAGTGCTGTTCTGGCTCGGCATCCTGCCCGCCTTCCTGATCTTTTACATCCGTCGGAATATCAGCGACCCAGAGGTCTTCCAGGTCGCCCAAGCAAAAAAGAAGGCTGAAGGCGGCGGTAATTTCTGGGAAATCTTCTCGCCCAAATATCTGAAGACGACGATCCTCGCCAGTCTTTTGTCCACCGGCATGATGGGCGCCTATTATGCCGCCACGACTTGGCTACCGACGTTTCTCAAGGTCGAGCGCAAATTGTCGGTGCTGAGCACCAGCGGTTATCTGCTCGTCCTCATCTTCGGCTCCTTCGTCGGCTACCTGACCAGCGCCTACCTATCCGACCGTCTCGGCCGACGCCACTGTTTCATGCTCTTCGCAGCCTGTGGCGGTGTGCTGGTGTATAGCTACACTCATATTCCGATCACCGACAGCATGATGCTCTTCCTTGGCTTTCCGCTCGGTTTCTTCCTCTCCGGCATTTTCTCCGGCATGGGTGCCTATTTGGCGGAACTGTACCCCAACGAACTGCGCGGCTCGGGGCAAGGCTTTTGCTACAACTTCGGACGTGCTGCCGGCGCCCTTTCACCGGCCCTGGTCGGCTACCTGAGCACCACGATGCCGCTCGGCGAAGTGATCGGCCTGCTCGCTGCCGGTGGCTACCTGCTGGTCATTCTGGTCTGCTTGCCGTTGCCGGAAACCCGCGGTCGCGATCTCGCCCAGCAACCGGCCTGAATCCAAGCTCCCCCACGATTGGCGATTGTTCCGGCGCACCCTGCGGGGTGCCCGGCAGGCCCGTCACGAGAGAAATGAACATGCAAAACACGACAGCCATCCCGTCCTATCTGTCTATTGAATCGCTCGGCCCTTGGGCAACCTACCTGACCCAGATCGAGCGCGTTACCCCTTACCTCGACAAGGCATTGCTACCCTGGGTCGAAACCCTGATCCGCCCGAAGCGCGCGCTGATCGTCGATGTGCCGATCCGTCTCGATAACGGCGTCATTGCCCATTACGAGGGCTATCGCGTTCAGCACAACCTGTCACGCGGCCCGGGCAAGGGTGGCATCCGCTTCCATCCCGAGGTGACGCTATCCGAGGTGATGGCGCTGTCGGCCTGGATGACCATCAAGAATGCCGTGGTCAACGTTCCCTACGGCGGGGCCAAGGGCGGCATCCGGGTTGATCCCAAAAAGCTCTCGATGCCCGAACTGGAGCGCCTGACCCGCCGCTACGCCAGCGAGATCAACATCCTGATCGGCCCGGACAGGGATATCCCGGCACCCGACATCAATACGAACGAGCAGGTCATGGCCTGGATCATGGACACCTTCTCGATGAACCAGGGCCGGACAGCGACGGGTGTCGTCACCGGCAAGCCGGTGACGCTCGGCGGCAGCCTCGGGCGTCATGATGCGACCGGGCGCGGCGTCTTCATCTGCACGGTCGAGGCGGCACGCCGCATTGGCCTGTCGATTCCCGGTGCACGGGTTGCCGTACAGGGCTTCGGCAACGTTGGAGAGGCGGCAGCGCGCTTGTTCGCCGATGCCGGGGCCAAGGTGGTCGCCATTCAGGATGAAACCGGCAGCATCTTCAACCCGAACGGTTTCGACGTCCGCCGGGTTCACCGGCACCGTATCGAAACCGGCCAGCTAGCTGGCGTTCCCGATGCCGAAGCGATCGATGCCGAACACTTCTGGGCCTGCGACGTCGACATCCTGGTCGCCGCCGCACTCGAAAACCAGATCACTGAACATAACGCCCCCGCCATCCGCGCCCGTATCCTTGCCGAAGGCGCAAACGGGCCGACCACGCCGGAGGCCGACCTGATCCTCCAGGACAACAAGGTGCTGGTGGTGCCCGACGTGCTGGCCAACGCCGGCGGTGTGACGGTTAGTTATTTCGAGTGGGTGCAGGACATCAGCGCCTTTTTCTGGACAGAGGAGGAAATCAATTCGCGCCTTGACCGGATCATGCGCGATGCTTTCGCTGCCGTATGGGACGCTGCGCAGAACAAGGGCATCCTGCTGCGCACCGCCGCCTTCGTGCTCGGTTGCGAACGTGTTTTGATGGCGCGCAAGCTGCGCGGCCTCTATCCTTGAACGAAAGGCCGGTCATGCCCGCACACGCCTCCTTTCCCCCGATCCGCCTGCTGGCTGTGGGGGATGGTGCCTGGACTGTCGAGTTCGGCGCTGCCATCGATCCGGCTATCCACGGCCGGGTGCTTGGCTTCTGCAGCCTGCTTGACATGCTTTCCAGCGACGGTCGCCTGCATGGCGTCATTGAATGGGTGCCCACGTTCCGCTCAGTGACGGTGCATTTCGATCCTGAGCAGACCGATGCCATGGCCTTGCACGACTTGCTGCTTGACGTGGCGGGGAAGAGCGGCGTTCTCTCTGCTGCCGGTAGCCGATGGCATATTCCGGTCTGTTTCGAGGGAGAATGTGCCCCCGACCTGATCGATGTCGCTGCCGCCAAGGGCATGACCCCGGACGAAGTCGTCGGGGTGATGACCGGTACGGTTTTCTCCGTCTATATGCTTGGCTTCCTGCCCGGCTTTCCCTACCTCGGTGCCGTGCCAGAAGAACTGGACATGCCGCGCCTGGCCAGCCCGCGCAAGGTGGTGCCGGCCCGTTCGATCGCCATTGCCGGGCGCATGTGTGCTGCCTATCCTTGGGAGAGCCCTGGCGGCTGGCGGTTGCTTGGGCGCACACCGATCCGCCTGTTCGATGCCAACAATGCTCGCCGGCCGGCGCTGCTGGCGCCGGGTGACGAAGTGGTATGGGAACCGATTGACGCGACACGCTATGCCGAACTCGACCACGAGTGTGCTGCCGGTCGTTTCGACCTGACCCTGCTGATGCGCGAAGGAGGCCAATGATGAGCGCCATCGTCGAAGTCGTCGAGGCCGGCTTGGCCGTTACCATTCAGGATCGTGGCCGCCCGGGCTATCGCAATATCGGGGTGCCGCTTTCAGGGGCTCTCGACCCCGGCCTGATGACAGCCGCCAATGCCCTGCTCGGGAATGATCGCGATGCAGCGGTTCTCGAAGTCTGCCTGGCCGGGCCGGCGCTGAAGGCCTTATCGGGCACCGTGCGGATTTCGCTGGCCGGCGAACTGTCAGCCCAGGTGGTGACGACCCGTGGCCGCTTGCTCAAGGTCGAACCCTGGCAGACGGCAACGCTCTTTCCGGGCGACATCGTGCGTATCGGCGGCGTCACGAAAGGCATCGGCTATGTGGGCATCACCGGCGGATTTCAGGTGTCGGGACAACTAGGCAGCCGGTCGACCTACGTTCGTGCCCGGCTCGGCGGTACTGACGGTCTGCCGCTGGCGGTCGGTCAGCATCTGCCGTGTGCGCCGCTGAGCGGTAATCCATGGTTGGAGAGCTGCGGCACCCTGCCGTGGCCGGTCAACCAGGGGCCGATTCGTGTCATCCCTGGGCCGCAGGATGATCATTTCACACCGGCCGCGCTGGCCGCCTTTTTCAGTCGCCCCTACGCGGTGACGCGGGACATGGATCGCATGGGCATCCGTTTCGAGGGCGACAAGCTGGCCCACAACGAACGCGGCGCGGAGGTAATCTCCGACGGGGTGGCGCCCGGCTCGATTCAGGTGCCGGCAAACGGTCAGCCCATCGTCCTGTTGGCTGATTGCCAGACCTCAGGCGGCTACCCCAAGATCGGGACAGTCATTCGCGCCGATCTGCCACGTTTGGCTCATGTGCGGCCGGGAGACAATATTCATTTTGCTGCGGTGGACCACGCTCAGGCTGCCGCTGCGCTGCGCGACCTGGCCAGCCGAGTGGCGCGCTGGTGTACGAGCATAGGCGCCTTCTGTCCGCCCGGCGTGGTGGACGAGACGGCACTTTACGAAGGTAACCTGATCAGCGGCGCGATTCGTGGCGACGAAGCTGTCGCACTGGTTTAACGATAGGCAAGACGAGGAGCAGACAATGACCCGCAAAATCAATCTCAACGCCGATCTCGGCGAAAGTTTCGGGGCCTGGCAGATGGGTAACGATGCGGAAATGTTGCGTCTGGTCGGTTCTGCCAACCTCGCCTGTGGCTTCCACGGTGGTGATCCGCTGGTCATGCGGCAGACCTTGCGCCTTGCCCGCGAGCAGGGGGTCAGCGTCGGGGCGCATCCCTCCTATCCCGACCTGCAGGGCTTCGGACGCCGCCGCATGGCCATGGCGCCGGATGAACTGGAGGCCGCCATCCTTTACCAGATCGCGGCGCTTGACGGCATGGCGAAAGTCGAGGGGCTGAGGGTCCGCCACGTCAAACCGCACGGCGCACTCAACAACGCGGCCTGTGCCGACCGTGTGCTGGCAGACACCATCGTGCGCGCTATCCGCGCCTACGATCCAGAGCTAATCCTGCTTGCTCCGGCGCTCTCAGAACTTTGTGCCGCCGGGCATGCCGCCGGGTTGCCGGTGATCGAGGAAATTTTCGCCGATCGGGCTTATCTCGATGATGGGCAACTGGTTCCCCGCAGCCGGTCGGATGCCATGATCCACGGTGCCGAAGCCAGCTACGTACATGTCCGGCGCATGCTGGATGAGGCGGCAATCGTCAGCGTGAGCGGCAAGCGCTTGCCGTGCGCCATCGGCAGCATTTGCGTGCATGGCGACGGGCCGGAGGCGGTGATTACTGCCCGCTATCTGAACGAGCGTTTAACGGCCGACGGTTATGTTCTGTTACCGCTTCCGAGCGTAGGTGGCTGTTCACCTTGACTGGGCTGTAACAAAAATCTCTTCATGCGGGGAAATCATTCGGGTGGTGCGTAGCCGGAAAGCGATGGGCATCGCCAACCCCACGGGATATGGATGCTGCGGTCGTTTTGTTTCAGACAAGAATTTGCCTGCGCCTGATTTCAAAGTGGAAAATCGATAACGCTTGATAAATATTAAGAATGTTTTTTGTAAAAAAAGGGCGTGCGAATAAAAAGGCAATAAGCAGTGCGCCGTAAGTCTTTCTCAAATTGGGAAAGCCTACATAACGGATGGCTAATTTTGAGTAAGAATATGCACAAAGAACATAAAGTGCAGAAATGTCAAAATCAATAATCCGTTTATGAGCCAACAGTTTTCTGACTTCGATGATCGAATATCGATTGCGTATCCCATCATATCCATCGCATTCTCGCGATTTATGCTCGACACCCAGCGTCGCGTTATGGTGGAACTGGGGCTGGATCTTGAGTCAAGCTACATCTGGGGTACCTTAGCCCAATACAATCTTTCTGGGGTGGTTCAGCCGACCATTGATCCAAAAAAACTAATCTGGACGCAGTTTGGTATGCGCGGGCTCATGAAACCCGCCCGGCTTACTGATATTTCCGAAGTTTCCCGTTTACCTGTTGAAACCGTGCGCCGCAAATTGAAGGTGCTAGCAACGCAGAATCGCGTGGAACAACTACCTGACAAGACTTGGCTCGTTGTCGTTGGTGGCGACGCATACTCCCAAGAATTCGTCAAAGATAGTATTCGGCGCATGCTGGATGTTGCCGACTTGATGGTGCAGGTGATGCAGCGAGTTAAGTGATGGATATCCGGCGAGCGCTCCTGCTGCGGAAATTTCTGATCAGACTTAAGGTAGCAATGGTCTTCTTCTGGTCGCGCAATACGACCATCTGCACCCAAAGTTGTCAGGCAAATTGGCTGAGCTTCGCCATTCCTTCATCACTCAATTGCTTGTGGTCGAGCACAAGCTTGGCCAGTGCCCCCTCTTCCGTTAGGAAGTATGCCCAGTTGCTGGTGGGGCGGGATTTCAATGCCCAACTCCTCTGGATACAAAATCGCGCCGTGCAGGGGGATTACCTCGGGCCGCGGTGCGGCGAATTCGAATCGGCCCTGGAAGGTTTCGATCTGTGCCGTGCGCTTGAACTGCTCAGGGCGGCTACGGCCCGCCCTCCCTCACCCGCAGGTGGAGACCGACCTGAATGAACGACAAGAATACGAATGATCTGGTCGCGGTGTTCGAGCGCGAACTGGCCGGCCGACTGGAAGCCTTGCAGGCGGCATGGCAGGGGCCAGAGCGGGGAACGCAAGCCGCGCTGGAAAAAATTCAACGCATCGCCCACGACTTGGCGGGGTCGGCCGGGGCTTATGGCTACCCGGCGGTGGCCGAGGCGGCGATCCTAGTCGAGGAAACTGCCAGCATGGTGCTGGCGCGGTTGGGCCAGAGTGGCAGCCACTTGCAGGAGCGTCTGCACCAGCAACTAAATCGGCTCGGGGCGCAGCTGGCCAAGCCCGAGCCGCAACATGTGCCGTTGTTGTCCGGGCGCATCAAGAATGGGCGTATCCATACAGCCAGCGTATCGTGATTGTGGACGACGACGTAGCCTTCAGTCGCCTGCTGGCGGCTCAACTGGCACAGTTTGGCTTTCAGGTGGACTTGCTCGATGACCTGACCTGTTTGCCGGTCTATCTGGCGCAAACGTCGCCGGACCTGATCGTGATGGATGTGCTGTTTCCGCAAACCAAGACATCCGGCCCGCAAACCATTGCCATGCTGCATGCGCAGATCAAGGGCAGGATTCCGGTCGTCTTTGTTAGCGCCTCGGACACCATGTCCAGCCGCCTGGGGGGCGTGCGGGCCAATGGTCAGGCATTTTTCGCCAAGCCCTTCGATGCGGCCCAGCTCATCGATACGATCGACCGTCTTCTTGGCCTTAAGCAGGAGCGGCCCGCCTATCGCGTCCTGATCGTCGAGGATGCTGTCTCGCTGGCACATCTGTATGCCGTTACGCTGGAGCAGGCCGGGATGATGGCCTGTGTGGTCAGCAAGCCGCTGCAGATGCTGGAGGTGATGGAAAACTTCCGGCCAGATTTGATCCTGATGGATCTCTACATGCCGGAAGTCAGTGGCGTCGAGCTGGCGCGCGTCATTCAACAGCACCATGCCTACATGGGTGTGCCACTCATCTTCCTTTCGGCCGAACGCGATCCCGCCAAGCAACTTGCTGCGCTGGGCCAGGGCGGTGACAACTTCCTCACCAAACCCGTCGCCCCCGATGAACTGGTCAAGGTCGTGTCAACCCGGGCCCATCACTATCAGGCGATGCGTTCGCTGATGCTCCAGGACAGCCTCACCGGCCTGCTGAACCATTCGCGCCTTCTGGAGCAGCTGGATCACGAGTTGCGCCGGGCGCAGCGGGTCGGAAAGCCATTGAGCGTGGCGATGATCGACATCGATCACTTCAAGTCATTTAACGACTGCTGGGGGCATGTCGTCGGCGACCATGTCATCCTGAGCCTTGCCCGCCTGCTTCGCGAACGCCTGCGCAGCACGGATATCGTTGGTCGTTACGGTGGTGAGGAGTTTCTGGTTATCATGCCGGATACCGATACTGAAAACGCCTGTCGGGTCATCGAGGAACTGCGCAGCAGTTTCGCAGAACTGCCCCAATACGCCGACCAAAACGTTTTTTACACCACCTTCAGCGCGGGCGTTGCCATGTCTACCCTGAGGGATGTTGACCGCAAGGTGATCAAAATGGCGGATTCCGCCTTATTCGCAGCCAAGCGCGCCGGGCGCAATCGGATGCAGATTGCAGCGGGAACGGACAATGAGATTTGAACACAAGGCACTCGATCTCCTAGCAACACCAATTTGGATCATTTCGGTAGGTGAGGAGGAGGTGGTTTATCGCAACCCAGCATCAGAAAGCCTTACAGCCGGCATGGCGCTATCCGAGATGCGAAAGGGCTGCCATTCGGCGGGTGCCGAGGAATTCCTTTCAGCCTATCTGCCGGTCCTGCAGGCTCGTGAGCGCGTGGCCGAGGTATGGACGGTGTGTTGCCAGGGGCAGGCTGTCCCGCTTAGTTGCCATCTCTTCCTGCTCCAATCTACGGTGGGCTGCGAGCAGATTCTGGTTGAGGGGATACTGGCCAGCCTGCCGGTAATGTCCGGCGCTTCGCCGACCGGCGATGGTGACGAATGTCTGTACGAAAAGCTATTCCAGTTAAGCAGCGCACCGATGCTCCTGATCGATCCCGGACAGGATGGCCTGATCGTCGATGCCAACCGAGCCGCCTGCCGGTTCTACGGCTATTCGCATGAGGCTTTCTGTCGCCTCCACACCTGGGAAATCAACTCACTCGGACGCAACGTACTGCCGATCATGCATGAGGTGGCGAAGCTGGCCGGCGGCCACCGACCGCTCAATTTTGTACATCGTCTCGCTGATGGCAGCCTACGCGATGTGCAAACCTATGCCGGGCCGCTTGAGTTGAACGGCAAGCGTTTGATGCTGAGCATCATCCATGATGTTACCGAGCAAAAGCGTCTTAAGAACGAGCTGGAATTCGCCGCCCGGCGTGATTACCTGACCGGCCTGTGGAATCGCCGGTATTTTCTAGGGCTGCTCGAAAAACTACGCCACCAGCGGCGGCGACACGATGCCGACTTCAGCCTGCTGATGCTCGATGTCGATCATTTCAAGCAGATTAACGACTGCTATGGCCACGAGCGAGGTGACGAGGTTCTCATCCTGCTTGCCCGTACACTGGAAAACCGGATTCGTGAGATTGATGCGCTATGCCGCTGGGGTGGCGAGGAATTCATCATCCTGTTACCACATACCGATCTCGAAAACGCCCTGCATCTGGCCGAAATCCTGAGAACCGCAGTCGAGCAGCTCAAGGCGCCGCATTTGCCGCACATCACAATCAGTCTCGGTGTCGCCCAGTATCAGCAGGAAGAAACAATAGAGTGCTTGATCAGTCGTGCAGATTCGGCGCTCTATCAAGCCAAGGAAACAGGACGCAATAGGGTTGTCGCTGCGCGCTGAAGTTGAACGATATCGAAAATACAGTGGTTGTAAGTCGAGGTGGTTTTTTCAATGTGGAACTTGGTTCTTAGACGTTGAATTTCAAATCGGCGAACGAGATTATCAAGAAGAATAAGGGACAAATCGATGCATCAGGTCATATATGTCAGTGCCGCAACTCAATTGTTTAGCAAAGCAGAATTACTGCAGTTGCTGACTTTAGTCCGTGAAAAGAACCAGCGCTTGGCAGTGACCGGTATGCTGCTCTATAAGGATGGTGACTTTATTCAATTGCTGGAGGGGGAGGAGTCTGTCGTCAAACAGGTTCTCGATAAAATCAAAGTCGATCGCCGCCATCGGTATGTAACCGTGATCTTGCAAAATGATGTCGAATCACGTCTTTTTCCCGACTGGTCAATGGGGTTTCGCGACTTGAGCGACCCGGGCCTTCAGGAAATACCCGGGTTTTCAAATTTCTTAAATGCATCGCAACCCAGTGAATATGCTTTGAATGACCCCAATGGGTGTTTGGAACTGCTCTCCATGTTCAAGCCAAACAGCCGTGGAGGCAATTAAATATATCAAACAAGATATTCAAAGCCGACATATTTGTCACAGGGCAGCTTTGTCGGAGTTTTACTTTACGCCCAGTAGGTTAGGGTTTCGGCCAAAGTTGACTTTGAGCCACCGACCGAAGTCGGGCAGCAATGTGCAGATTACCTGCCACACAGCCCGGCAAGGTCATGGAACCGCTTTGTCCGTGCTGGCTAACGCCTCGGATAATAATACCTACGAGTGCCCCTGGAAAGCGACATGGCCTGCCTCCGTGCAGACTGCCATTTGACTCGTCTTGCGGTGCGCCGCTGGACAATCGCGTGTCAGCGGCTACCTGGCCTCAGGCAACTCTACGAACCGGACTGAATGGAGAAAATAAACATGAATGACGCGTACGAACAGGGCCTCGCGATTCGCCGACAGGTGATGGGGAATGACTTTGTCGATCAAGCCTTCGCCAAGGCGACCGACTTCAGCCGCCCGCTGCAAGAATTCATCACCGAAAACGCCTGGGGATCGGTGTGGCGCAGGGGCATCCTCGGACTCAAGGAGCGCAGCCTGATCACGGTGGCAATGCTGACGGCGCTCGGTCGGCAGCACGAACTGGCCGGGCATGTGCGCGGTGCCCGCAACAACGGCGCGTCGGACGAAGAGATTCGCGAAGTTATCCTGCACGCGACCGTCTATTGCGGTGTTCCGCTCGCCTCGGAAGCAATGCGCACGGCAGAGAATGCACTGATAACGAAAAGCTAAAATCACGCGGGTTTGATTCGCTGCGCGAGCCATTGAATCTGCTGATCAAGGCTCGGCGTAGCCTCGGGAGAGCGATATCGGGAAGGAGCGGCAATTAGCTGATGTCGGTAAACTTACGTCTTGGGCGTCAAAAGCATTCGGGGCCGAGTTTCCTGGCCGAAGTCGAGGCCGACCTATGAATTGAAATCTGGACGATCCAGTTCTCAGAACCGTCACTTCTGGCGAGCCAAAAAATCAAGCACTTAGCCCAGTTTTCGGACTGGGCTTTTTGCTTTTCGGGCTACCGTAGCCGAATCGATGCCGATTGGCAACGCCCGGCACGGGAAGACGGCCGACAATCCGCCACCCGATGGCAGCGTCACCTGTCGAATCGTGAAATAGTTCGCTGACAGCAACGCCCTCTTTATCTACCCTGTAGTCAGATCAACTGCGCACTCCAGGAGTGCCTCGTGAACCCGACCTTTAGCCCTTCGGCCCTCGTTGCCTTGGCCGCTACGGCCAATACCGCGGCAGCCTATATCGATGCGTGCGACTCGGGCGCCCAGCATGTCCGCCTCGACCCCGCCTATTATCAGAGTTGCGGCATGCTGCTCTACAAGATCTTCTCGATGCTCGACGCCCGCCTGGCCTTCCCTTCCCTGCTCGAGCAATCTGCGGCGGCTCGCGATGTCGCCGAATCGATCCAGATCAACCGCCGGCTCGAAGTCAGCATTCTCGGCTACTACCCGCGACTATCGGCCCTGTTGCAGCGCGTGGCAGCATAACCACTGCCTCACGTTCTGGCTGCGCGCCCGGATCTTTTTTTCCGCTGCCGCTACGCCGCGCGAACTTTTCAAACTTTGATCTCTCTACTTGTTTTAAGGAAATACGGAACCGATAATCGGCGCCCAGACATTTACCCTTCCTGCAGGATTTTCGAGCTGACGTCCGCCATGCAAAACGAAACACTCAGGCCAGAGAACACTCCTGCCGGACTAGCCGGATTCACGCCGAGCATCTCCCGCTCGGCCAACGCCCACCGCGAAGGCACCCTGCTCGACAAGTACGGGCGGCGCATTACTTACGTCCGCCTGTCGATCACCGATCGCTGCGATTTCCGCTGCACTTACTGCATGTCGGAAGAAATGACCTTTCTGCCGCGCCAAGAGGTCATGAGCCTGGAAGAATGTCTGCGTGTCGCCTCCGTCTTCGTCGGGTTGGGCGTCAACAAGTTGCGAATTACCGGCGGCGAGCCGCTGGTCCGCAAGGATGTGATGTGGCTGATCGAGCGCCTGGGCGCCCTGCCCGGCCTGAAAAACCTGGTGCTGACGACCAACGGTTCGCAACTTGAGCGCTTCGCCCAGCCGCTGCGTTCCGCCGGGGTCAAACGCATCAACATCAGCCTGGACACCCTGCAGGCCGAGCGCTTCAGGAACATCACCCGAATCGGCGAACTGGGCAAGGTACTGGCCGGCATTGAAGCGGCGCGGGCAGCCGGTTTCACGCGAACCAAGCTCAACACCGTGATGATGCGCGGCGTCAATGACGACGAATTCGTCGATCTGGTCCGTTTTGCCGTCGATCAGGAACTGGATATCTCCTTCATCGAGGAAATGCCGCTCGGTGAAATTCACGGCCGGGGCAACACCTTCATTTCTTCCGAAGAAACCCGTAGCCGACTCGCCGAACATTTCGATCTGATTCCATCCACCGAAAGCTCGGATGGACCGGCACGCTACTGGCGAATTCCCGGCAGCGAAAGCCGCATCGGCTTCATCTCGCCGCACAGCCATAATTTCTGCGATACCTGCAATCGCGTGCGGATCACCGCCAAGGGCGAGCTCTACCCCTGCCTCGGGCAGAACGATGCCAGCAATCTCCTGCCGGCGCTGCGCTCCGGCGACGACGCGGCGGTTCGCCAGCTGATCGTCGATAGCATGGGGATCAAACCCTACGGCCACGACTTCACGCAGCAAATGGATGCGCCGCAGGTCGTCCGCTTCATGTCGATGACCGGCGGCTGACCGCCGCTGCCCCTACGCTCCCCCGTACATTGCTGGTCGGTTGCCGTGCCAACCGGCGGCTACGGATAAACGTGGCACATCCCGATACTGGTCACCGGGTCGGTCATCGCCCCGAGTATCGTGAAGAAAATCGATAGTCCGACAAAAAAGGCGGCCCATCGGGCCGCCTTCCTGTGACGCGCTACCAGATCCTTGCAGGGCTGGCAGAAGCTCATGGCTTGTCGCTTACAGGCCGCGCACCGCCCGCTTGCGCTCGATTTCGGTCAAGTGGCGCTTGCGCAGACGGATCGACTTCGGCGTCAGCTCGACCAGTTCATCCTCGTCGATGAATTCGACGGCGGCTTCCAGGCTGAGTTGGACCGGCGGCACGAGGCGGACGGCTTCGTCAGTGCCGGAGGCGCGGACGTTGGTCAGTTGCTTGCCCTTGATCGGGTTCACGACCAGGTCGTTCTCGCGGCTGTGGATACCGATGATCATGCCTTCATACAGTTTCTCACCCGGGCTGACGAACATGCGGCCGCGATCCTGCAGCTTCCACAGCGCGTAGGCGACGGCTTCACCGTTGTCCTGCGAGATCAGTACGCCGTTGCGACGCTCGGCGACGGTACCTTCCTTGACTGGGGCGTATTCGTCGAAAACGTGGCTCATCAGGCCGTTGCCGCGGGTCAGGTTCATGAACTCGCCCTGGAAACCGATCAGGCCGCGGGCCGGGATGCGGTACTCGATACGGACGCGACCGCGGCCGTCCGGCACCATGTCGAGCATCTCGCCCTTGCGCAGGCCGAGTGCCTCCATGACGCCACCCTGGTGCTCTTCCTCGACGTCAACGGTCAGTTGCTCGTACGGCTCGCACTCGACGCCGTCGATCACCTTCTTGACGACACGCGGACGACCGACGGCCAGCTCGTAGCCTTCGCGACGCATGTTCTCGAGCAGGATGCCGAGGTGCAGTTCGCCGCGGCCAGAGACGTCGAACACGTCGCCGTTCGGGGTGTCATGGACGCGCAGCGCCATGTTGGTCAGCAGTTCCTTGTGCAGGCGGTCGCGGATCTGGCGGCTGGTCACGAACTTGCCTTCGGTGCCAGCCAGCGGGCTGGTGTTGACCATGAACTGCATGGACAGTGTCGGCTCGTCGATCTTGAGCAGCGGCAGGGCTTCCGGCTGATCCGGGTCGGTCACCGTGCAACCCAGCACCAGGTCTTCGATACCGGTGATCTGGACGATGTCGCCGGCCAGGCCTTCTTCCATCTCGACCTTGTTCAGGCCCTTGTAGCCGAACACCTGGCCGATCTTGGCCTTGATCGGGGAGCGATCATGCTCGGCAGCCTCTTCCTCGGTGCCGAACATGACCATGACGTTCTGGCCGGTCTTGACGCGGCCACGGATGATCTTGCCGACACCGATGCGGCCGACGTAGGACGAGTAGTCGAGCGCGGTGATCTGCAACTGCAGCGGTGCATCGACGTCGGCATCCGGGGCCGGCACGTGACGCAGGATGGTGTCGAACAGCGGCTTCATGTTCTCGCGCGGCTGGTCGAGTTCCATCGCGGCCCAGCCGTTCAGGCCGGATGCGTAAACGATGGGAAAATCGAGCTGCTCGTCCGTGGCACCCAGTTTGTCGAACAGGTCGAAGGTCAGGTTCACGGCGTTGTCCGGATCGGCGCCATCGCGGTCGACCTTGTTGACCAGCACGATCGGACGCAGGCCCTGGGCCAGTGCCTTCTTGGTCACGAAGCGGGTCTGCGGCATCGGGCCTTCAGCGGCATCAACCAGCAGCACCACGCCATCGACCATGCCGAGCACGCGCTCGACTTCACCACCGAAATCGGCGTGCCCCGGGGTGTCGACGATGTTGATGTGGATGCCTTCGTACTCGACCGCGGTGTTCTTGGAAAGAATCGTGATGCCACGTTCCTTTTCAATATCGCCGGAGTCCATGACGCAATCGACCACCTGCTGGTGTGCAGCGAAAGTGCCGGACTGGCGGAGCAGTTGGTCAACCAGGGTGGTCTTGCCGTGGTCAACGTGGGCGATGATGGCGATGTTGCGAATCGGACGAGCGGACATGGATCGAGAATGGCCTGAAAAATCAAAGGCAGGATTCTATCATCCCGTGCTGCGGCGCAGCATATTCCGCGAAATTTCTTTGCAGTTTTAGTGGCCCGCAAAGCCGAACATGGCGTCTGCCCTGCACCCCGCCAGACAGCGCTACACTGAGGCAGACCAATACCTGCTGAGCCACCGCCATGACCCGCCTGCCTGCCCTGCTCGATGACATACAGCGCTGCCAGATCTGCAGCCCCCACCTGCCGCAGGGACCACGGCCGGTCCTGCAGGCTGGGGCCGCTGCCCGGATATTGATCGCCGGCCAGGCGCCTGGCCGCAAGGTACATGCTTCAGGCATTCCCTTCGACGACGCAAGCGGCGACCGCCTGCGGGACTGGCTGGGCGTGTCGCCCGAAAGCTTCTACGATCCAGCCTGCTTCGCCATCCTGCCCATGGGTTTTTGCTATCCCGGGAGCGGCCACGCGGGCGACCTGCCGCCCCGCCCGGAATGTGCCGCGACCTGGCGACAGGCCCTGCTGGCCGAACTGCAGCACATCGAACTGACACTGGTCATCGGGCAGTACGCCATGGCCTACCATCTGCCCGGCCACGCCTCGCTGACTGACGCGGTACGCGACTGGCGCCGCACCTGGCCAGCCGTCCTGCCGCTGCCCCACCCCAGTCCGCGCAACAACATCTGGCTGAAGCGCAACCCGTGGTTCGCCGAGGCGGTTCTGCCCGCCTTGCGCCAGCGCGTTGCCGAACTGCTCGCCTGAAACGGGCGGGAAGGCGATCAGCCTTCCTTGTTACGCATGAAATCGGCGGTATTGAAGAAGTTCTGCAGCAATTTGGCGCGGATATCCGCTTCGATCCCCACATCCTCCATGGCCAGGACCATGCAGGCCACCCACTGATCACGCTCCTGCGTACCGATGGCGAAAGGCATGTGGCGTGCGCGCAGGCGCGGATGACCGAATTTCTCGACAAAAAGGTCCGGGCCGCCGAGCCAGCCGGAGAGGAACATGAACAGCTTGTCGCGTGAGCCTTGCAGGTCTTCGGGATGCATGGCGCGGAGTTCCCTGAACTGCGGCGCCGTGCCCATCAGTTCATAAAAGCGGTCACACAATCTGGCGACCGTCGGCTCGCCGCCGATTTTTTCGTAGGTGGTGGTTTGTTCCATCGTCTTCTCGTCGGGTATTACGGTGTGCGTTTCTTGCGTGGCGCGCTGCCGGATTTGCCGAAACCGCCGGGGCCCTTGACCGGCGAACGCGGGGACGCGCTGTTGCGCTGCTGGCGCCCGCAGGCCGAAGTACGCGGCGCCTGCCCCTCGCGCCCCTGGCGAGCGACGATGGCGGCGGCCTTCTGGCCCGTGCCGGCCGGTTGCCAGGCCGGGATCAACTGCTTCTTGCCATTGCCGATCAGATCGGCGCGCCCCATTTTCTTCAATGCCTCACGGAGCAAGGGCCAGTTCTCGGGATCGTGGTAGCGCAGGAAGGCCTTGTGCAACTTGCGCTGCAAGCCGTTACGTACCGAACCGACGACTTCGGCCCCCTGCCGGTGCAGCTTTTTCAGCGGGTTGCGCTCGGTGTGGTACATGGTCGTCGCCAGCGCCATCGGCGTCGGCAGGAAGGTCTGCACCTGATCGAGGCGGAAGTTGTTCTTTTTCAGCCACAACGCGAGGTTGAGCATATCCACGTCCTCGGTGCCCGGGTGGGCGGCGATGAAGTACGGGATCAGGTACTGCTCCTTGCCAGCCTCCCGCGAGAAACGGTCGAACAACTGCTTGAAGCGATCGTAGGTGCCGATGCCGGGTTTCATCATCTTGGAGAGGACGCCCTCCTCGGTGTGCTCCGGTGCAATCTTCAGGTAGCCGCCGACGTGGTGGGTAACCAGTTCCTTGATGTATTCCGGCGAGCGCACGGCAAGGTCGTAGCGCAGGCCGGAGCCGATGGTGATGCGCTTGACGCCCTTGATGGCCCGCGCCCGGCGGTACAGCGAAATCAGCGGCGCGTGATCGGTGCCCATGTTCTCGCAGATGTCCGGATAGACACAGGACAGGCGGCGGCAGGCCGACTCGATTTTTTCGTCCTTGCACTTGAGGTGGTACATGTTGGCGGTCGGCCCGCCGAGGTCGGTGACGACACCGGTGAACCCCGGCGTCTTGTCTCGCATTTCCTCGATTTCGCGAATGATCGAATCTTCGGAACGGCTCTGGATGATGCGCCCTTCGTGCTCGGTGATCGAGCAGAAGGTGCAACCGCCGAAACAGCCGCGCATGATGTTGACCGAGAAGCGGATCATCTCCCAGGCCGGAATCTTGGCATCGCCGTAGCTCGGGTGCGGCCGGCGGGCGAAGGGCGATTCATAGACGGCATCGAGTTCTTCGGTGCTCAGCGGGAAGGGTGGCGGATTGAGCCAGACGTCCCGCTCGCCGTGGGCCTGGACCAGTGCCCGGGCGTTGCCGGGGTTGGATTCGAGGTGGAAAGTGCGGGAGGCGTGGGCGTAGAGCACCGGGTCGTCCTTGACCTGTTCGTAGGACGGCAGGCGGATGACGGTATGGGCACGCCGCTCCTTGCGGGCAGCCAGGCGTTCAGCGCGGGAAACAATGCGGATCGGTTGGCCACCGTCAACCGGCGCTTCCCCGGTGGCGCAAGCGGACTGGCTGGCCGGCTCTTCCATGGCGTAGGGGTCGGCATGCTTGACCAGTGGCCCCGGCGTATCGACTTCGGTCGAATCCATGACATCCCACTGGTCGGACGGCAGCCAGCCGGGAGGCACCATGAACGCCGTACCCCGCAGGTCGCGGATATCGCCGATCTTTTCGCCACGCGCCAGGCGGTGGGCGATTTCGACGACCGCCCGCTCGGCGTTGCCGAAAATCAGCATATCGGCTTTGGAATCGGGCAGCACCGAACGGCGCACCTTGTCGGACCAGTAGTCGTAATGCGCGATGCGACGCAAGCTGGCTTCGATCGAGCCGATCACCACCGGCACGCCGGGGAAAGCCTCGCGGCAGCGCTGGGCATAGACGGTGACTGCCCGGTCCGGCCGCTTGTTGGGCTCGGCATTGGGCGTGTAGGCATCGTCGGAGCGGATCTTGCGGTCGGAGGTGTAGCGGTTGACCATCGAGTCCATGTTGCCGGCGGTAACGCCGTAGAACAGGTTGGGCTTGCCGAGCTTGCGGAAATCGGCTGCCGAGTTCCAGTCCGGCTGGCTGATGATACCGACGCGAAAGCCCTGCGCTTCAAGCAGGCGGCCGATCAGCGCCATGCCGAAGCTGGGATGGTCGATGTAGGCATCGCCGGTGATCAGGATGATGTCGCAGGAATCCCAGCCCAGCGCATCCATTTCGGCGCGGGACATGGGCAGGAAGGGCGCCGGGCCGAAGCGATGCGCCCAGAACTTGCGGTAGCCGAACAGCGGACGTGGCGGCTGCCAGAACGAGGGGTGGGACTGTTGATTCGAACTCATACGCTATTTTACCCGAGTGCGCCGACGGCCATGGCATGCTTGGCGCGCTCCCCGGCAGAGGCCCCGGCGCGGCCATGCATCTGCCTTGACGCGAACAGAACGGCGTCCTGATTGTTTCCGTCAGCGGGCGCATAGACCACGGCACCGCGGAAGAGTTCGCCCTGCTCCTGAAAGTTTTAAAGAATCGATCAGGCGCCGGTGCGCAGCGCCAACAACGGCGGCGTCGCCAGCAGGCGGCGAAAACCCAGCCAGCCGACCACCACCGCGAAGAGTGCGCCACCGCACATCGCAACCACAGGCAGCCACAGGCTGGTGTCGAGATCGAGCTGGAAAACCTGCCGGCTGACCACCGTACCCAGGGCCAGCGCACCGAGCGCAGCGAACAGGCCGGCCAGGGCGCCGATGACGGCCAATTCAACCCGCAATGCCTGCTCCAGTTGCCGGCGCCGGGCGCCGAGTGCGCGCATCACCGCCAGTTCGTAACGCCGTTCGTCGAAGGCCGTCAGTAAAGCGGCGTAGAGCACGATGGCGCCCGCCAGCAGGGCGAACAGGAAAATGAACTGGATGGCGTTGGCCACCTGCCCGACCACTGTCTGCAACTGGCTGACCACCGCCTGTACGTCAATCAGCGTCAAATTGGGAAAGCGCTTGACCAGAGCCGAGGCGGCATCGGCCTGTGCCGCCGGCAAGTGGAAGCTGGTGATGTAGCTGGCCGGCGCATCCTCGATGACACCCGGCGGCGTCAGCACGAAGAAATTGACCCGCATCGAATCCCAGGCCAGCTTGCGTAGGCTGCTGACGCGCAGGTGTTTCTCGATGCCGGCCACAACGAAAACCAGCTCGTCCCCGAGGCGGATGCCAAGCGTTTTGGCCAGCCCGTCCTCGACGGAGGCCTCCCCCTGCCCGGCCGCCGTCGGCTGGAACCAGGTGCCGGCGACCAGTTGGTTGCCGGCCGGCAGGTCGGCCCGCCAGGAAAGGTTGAATTCCCGCTCGATCAGGCGTTGCGCCCGCTCATCCTCGGGATAGCTGGCCGGGCTGACCGGCCGGCCGCCGATGCTGATCAGGCGGGCCCGCACCATGGGCAGCAGTTCGGCCCGCACGCCCAACGCCCGCAGCTCGTCGGCCAGCGCCGCCCGCTGCTCGGGCTGGATGTTGATGATGAAGCGATTGGGCGCCTCGGCCGGCACCGAGTTCTGCCAGGTTGCCAGCAGGTCGCCGCGGATGACGGTGAGCAGCAGCATGGCCATCAGGCCGATGGCCAATGCGACGACCTGGATGGCGGCAGCCGGCGCATGCCGCCCGAGGCTGGCAATGCCCTGCCGCCAGCCGAAGCCGGCGCCGCCCCGGCCGCGGGCGATGACGACGATACTCAGGCGGGCGATGACGACGATACTCAGGCGGGCGATCCCCCAAAAGACGAGCAACGCGCCGCCAAAACCGGCCACCGCCAGCAGGCCGAGGCGCAGGTCACCGGCTACCCAGACGATCAGGCCGGCGAGCAGCAGCAAGCCGAACAGGTAGCCGCCGAGTAACGAGGCCTGCGGGGCGCCCAACTCGCGACGCAGCACACGCAGGGTCGGCACCCGGGCCAGTTGCAGGAGGGGCGGCATGGCGAAGCCGAAAAGCAGCACCCCGGCGACGCCGAAACCGGGCAGCAGCGGCAGCCAGCCGGCCGGCGGCAGATCGAGGGCAAGGAGCTGCGCCAGCCAACGCATCAGGACGAAATGCGCCAGGAAACCGGTGACGCTGCCGACCACACCGGCCAGCAGGGCAAGCCAGAGGAAGAGCGTGGCATGGAAACGGAGCAGGCGGCCTTGCGTCATGCCCAGGCAGCGCATCACGGCACAGGCGTCGAGGTGGCGCTGCAGGTAGCGCCGGGCGGCCATCGCAGCGGCCACGGCGGAGAGGATCACGGTGAGCAGCGTGGCCAGACCGAGGAAGCGCTCGGCCCGGTCGAGCACGCTGCGGATCTCGGGCCGGCCGTTGCCGGTGTCTTCCAGTTTTTCACCGCGCGCCAGGCGTTTTTCCAGCCACTTCCGGTAGGCGGCAACATCGCGCTCGGCGCCGGCCAGCATCAACTGGTAGCGGATGCGCGCCCCGAACTGGACCAACCCGGTGGCGGCGACATCGTCGAGGTGCATCATCAGGCGCGGCGCCAGACTGAAGAAATTGACGCCGCGGTCCGGCTCGCGGGTCAGGATGGCGGCCACCGGCAAGGAGCGGCTGCCGACCATCACCCGATCGCCCGGCCCGGCCCCCAGCGCTGCAGCCAGCCGCTCGTCGAGCCAGACGCTGCCGGCCGCTGGCCCGTGGTCCGCATCGCGCCCCGGCTCGCCGCCGCCCGGGCTGCTCGCCAGCTTGCCGCGCAACGGGTAGCTGCCGCTGACCGCCTTGATGTCGGCCAACTGGGGCTGCCCGCCGGCCATCACCATGCTGGGGAAGACCATGGTTTCCGCCATCTGCAATCCCCGGCGGCGCGCCTCGTCGCGATAGTGGTCGGGTACGGGGTGGTCGGCGGTGACCAGCAGGTCGCCACCCATCATCTGCCGGGCCTCGCGCTGCAAGCCCTGGCGGACGCGGTCGCTGAAGAAGCCGACCGCCGTGACCGCCGCCACGGCAACGAGCAGCGCGGCGAAGAGCAGGCGCAATTCGCCCGAGCGCAATTCCCGGCCGAGCAGGCGCCAGGAGAAACCGGCGATCATGCCCGGGCCGCCCAGCGGGCGCGGAACTCGGCTGGCGCGACGGCCTTGCCGTGCAGGTGGCCTTGCAACTGCTGGCAGCCGAGTTCGGCCAGGAAACCGGCCTGCTCGGCCGTTTCGACACCTTCGGCGACGACCTCGAATTCCAGGCTGCGCGCCAGCTCCATGATGGTGCGGATGATCGCCTCGTCGCCGCTGTTGCGGCCGATGCCTTCGACGAACGAACGATCGATCTTGAGTTGCTGGATGGGCAGCATTTTCAGGTAGCTGAGCGAGGAATAGCCGGTGCCGAAATCGTCCAGCGCCAGGCTGATGCCCAGGCTGCGCAGCCTGTCGAGCAGGGAGAAGGAATCGCCCACCGCCATCACCACCGATTCGGTCAATTCCAGTTTGAGACAGTGCGGGTCCATGCCGGTTTCGTCGAGTATGCGTTCCAGCGTATCGATGAACTCCGGTCGCTCCAGTTGCCGCACCGACAGATTGACCGAGACCTTGGGCAGGTCGAAGCCGCTTTCTCGCCAGTGCATGAACTGGCGGCAGGTTTCGCGCAGCACCCAGGTGCCGAGCCCGACGATCAAGCCGGAATCCTCGGCGACCGGGATGAAGCGCGTCGGCATTACTTCGCCCAGTTCCGGGCATTGCCAGCGGACCAGCGCTTCGGCGCCGACCAATTCGCCGCTCTGCGTATCGACTTGCGGCTGCAGATGGACGCGGAACTCGCCGTGGTCAAGGGCGCGGCGCAGCAGGTTTTCGATCTGCACGCGCTCCTGCACGGCACGGGTCATGTCCGGCGTGTAGAAATGGTAGTTGCCCCGCCCGCTGAACTTGGCGCGATACATCGCCGAATCGGCATTGCGCATCAAGGCCAGCACGCTGTCGCCGTCGCCCGGGAAGAGACTGATGCCGACCGAGGCGGTCAGGAATAGCTCGGTGTCGCCTAACCGGAAAGGCTGCTCGAAGGCAGCAAGGATTTCCTGGGCGAGGACTTCGACATCCTCGGTGCGCTGCACCCCCTCCATCAGGCAGATGAATTCGTCGCCGCCCAAGCGGGCCAGCATGTCGATCAACCGGACATGGTCGGACAGCCGGGTGGCGACCGAAACCAGCAATTCGTCGCCAATGCCGTGGCCGAGCGAGTCGTTGACCTGCTTGAACTGGTCGAGGTCGATGAACAGCACGGCAAGCCGTTCGCCGCGCCGCGCCGTCTCGCGCAGGCTTTCCTCGAGGCGCTCGATGAAGCAGCGGCGGTTGGCCAGGCCGGTCAGCGGGTCATGATAGGCCAGGTAATTCAGCTTGCTCTGCGCCTGCCGGCGCTCGGCGATCTCGCTTTCGAGCTGGCTGTTGGTGCGCTTGAGTTCCTCGGTACGTGCCTCGACCTGCAGTTCCAGCGTATCGCGGGCGGCCTTCAGGCGGCCTTCCTGATCCTCCAGGATGCCCTGCGCCCGCCGGACGACGAGGAATTGCATGACATAGAGCGCGGCGAAGGTCAGCACGACCCCGGCCGTCATCCACCACAGGTCGCGCTCCAGTTCATCGATGAAGGGCGTCACGTTCTGGTGCAGCTCGAAGACGCCCGCCACCGCCTGGTCGTTGCTGCGAATCGGGATGAAACTGGCCAGCACATCGGCCGGTGTGCGCCCCTTTTCGCCGACATTGAGCCTTCCCCGGCGCAGCAGGTCGCTACTCACGCCGCCCTTGATCGCCGCCTTGAAGCCCGGGCTGTCGAAGCGGCTCTGGCCGATCTGGCGGGAATCGGTCGAAAAGATCACGTCGCCCAGCCGGTTATAGACCTTGACCTGGAAAACCGAGGTGTCCTGCATCAGGGCGAGCGCACTTTCGCTGAGGCGGGCGAGATCTTCCGTGGCCTGCAGCGACCGGGCATCGCGCCCGACCGAATCGGTCAGCAACGCAGCCAGCGGCCCGTGTAGCGAATTCTCGAAAATCTGCACCATCTCGACATTCCGCCGTTCCGCCAGCGACTGCAGTTGCTGCAGCGCCAGCTTCTGGTACAGCGGCCCGAGCAGGCCAGCCGCCAGCACGACGAGAATGAAGCTGACAGTCGAGAAATAGCGCGAAAGGTTGAACATGGGCTGGGGGATCGAGGCGCCGGTTTATTCCATGTCGCGCAGCCGCGTCACCGCCTCCTCGACGCGCCGCACGCCAATGACTTCCATGCCGGGGATGGCCTGTTTCGGCCGGTTGGCTTCGGGAATCAGGGCCCGGGTGAAACCGAGCTTGGCAGCCTCCTTCAGGCGTTCCTGGCCGCGCGGCGCCGGGCGGATTTCGCCCGCCAGACCGACCTCACCAAATACAATAAGTTTCGATGGCAATGCCTTGTTTTTTAACGATGATGCAATCGAAAGAATCACTGCCAAGTCGGCGGCCGGCTCGCTGATCTTGACCCCGCCGACCGCATTGACGAAGACATCCTGATCGAAGCAGACGATGCCGGCATGGCGATGCAGTACCGCCAGCAACATGGCCAGACGTTGCGCATCGAGGCCGACCGTCAGGCGACGCGGGTTGCCATGGGCGGTATCGACCAGCGCCTGGATTTCGACGAGCAGCGGCCGCGTT
This sequence comes from Dechloromonas agitata is5, assembly GCF_000519045.1. Classification (GTDB taxonomy): domain Bacteria; phylum Pseudomonadota; class Gammaproteobacteria; order Burkholderiales; family Rhodocyclaceae; genus Azonexus; species Azonexus agitatus. Next base: position 2,566,371 of record NZ_KI912532.1, on the reverse strand, counting down.
CCTTCCTGGGTGACCAGGATGCAGGAACCCGGCACATCCTGGCCATGCTGCGACAGGAAGAGCGCCGACGGGTTGCTCACCCCCTTCAGCCCGCTTTCGGTCATCGCAAAGACACCCAGTTCGTTCACCGCGCCGAAGCGGTTCTTGAAGGCGCGGACCAGGCGGAAGCTCGAATGCGTGTCACCCTCGAAATAGAGCACGGTATCGACGATGTGCTCCAGCACGCGTGGTCCGGCCAGGGCGCCTTCCTTGGTCACGTGACCGACCAGGATCACCGTGATACCAGTCTGCTTGGCCAGCCGTGTCAGTTGTGCCGCACATTCGCGCACCTGGGCGACCGAGCCCGGTGCGCTGGACAATTGATCGGACCACAGCGTCTGGATCGAGTCGATCACCGCCACCTCGGGCCTCTCGGCCTGCAAGGTGGCCAGGATGCGCTCCAGGTTGATCTCGGCCATCAGCTGCAGGCGCCGGGTATCCAGCCCCAGCCGGCGGGCGCGCAGGGCGACCTGTTCGCCGGATTCCTCGCCGCTGACATAGAGCACCTTGTGCCCGGTGGACAGATGCGACAGCGCCTGGAGCAACAACGTACTCTTGCCGATGCCGGGATCGCCGCCGATCAGCACGACGCCGCCCGCCACCAGACCGCCGCCCAGTGCCCGGTCGAATTCGCCGATGCCGGTCGGGATGCGCTCGGCCTCGCGCGCCTCGATTTCCGACAGGTTCTGCAACTTGGCGGCCGGGGCGAGCGACTCGAAGCGGCTGTTCGGCGTCGATTTTTCCGCTACCGTCTCGACCAGCGTGTTCCAGGCATTGCAACCCGGGCACTGGCCCTGCCATTTCGGGCTCGTCGCACCGCATTCGGTGCAGGCATAAATCGTTTTCGCCTTGGCCATTCAGCGAACGTCCACGTCACTCGCCCCGCCCAGCGAAACCGGCACGCGCGGCGCCAGGGCACAGAACAGCTCGTAGGAAATGGTACCGGCGGCAGTCGCCACTTCGTCGGCCGGCACCTGGCCGGCCAGGCCGTCGCCCCACAGGGTGACCGGCGCGCCGATGCCGGCTTCGGGAATATCGGTGATATCGCAGGCCAGCATGTCCATCGACACCCGGCCGATGGTCCGCGTCCGCCGGCCGAGCACGGCGATCGGCGTGCCGGTCGGCGCATGGCGCGGGTAGCCGTCGGCATAGCCGCACGCCACGACACCGATGCGCATCGGCCGCTCGGCGGTGAAGGTGCCGCCGTAGCCGACCCGCTCGCCGGCCGCCAGTTGCTGCACGCCGATGAGCGCGCTCTCCAGCGCCATCACCGGCTGCAGGCCGAGCTCCTCGGCGGACTGTCCGGCAAAGGGACTGGCGCCATAGAGCATGATGCCGGGGCGCACCCAGTCGCCGTGGGCTTCCGGGTGGCGCAGGATGGCGGCCGAATTACCCAGGCAGACCGGCCCCTCCCAGTCGCCGGCGATGGCACGGAAGCGTTCCATCTGCCACGCCACGCCGCGTTCGCTGTCAGCTTCGGCAAAATGGGTCATCAAGGTGATATCGACCGGCAACTGACGCAGGACGGCAAGTGCCGCGGGCAGGGTTTGCGCGGTGAAACCGAGGCGGTTCATGCCGGTGTTGAGCTTCAGGCAGACGGCGACCGGGGCCGAGAAGGTCGCGTTGCGGACCAGCAGTTCGAGTTGCTCGGCGCAATGGATGACGGTCGTCAGCCGGTGTTCGACGACGGCCCGCACGTCGCGGGCACTGAAAATTCCTTCGAGCAGCAGGATCGGCTGGGTGACGCCCGCTTCGCGCAGGGCGACGGCGTTTTCGCTTTCCAGCATGGCAAAACCGTCGGCCTCGCCACGCAGGGCTTCGACGGCGCGCCACTGGCCATGGCCGTAGGCATTGGCCTTGATGACGGCCCAGGCGCGGGAATTCGGGGCGTATTGTTTGGCGATGCGGTAATTGTGGCGGATGGCCGCCGGGTCGATCCGGGCCCGGATCGGGCGGGAAATCTTCATAAAGCCAGTTCTTTCAGTTTGCGCTTGGCAAAGTCGATGAAGGTCGCAGTCAGGCGCGACTGGAAACGATCCTGCGGATAAACCAGGTAGAGGCTGCGGGTCAGCGGCGGGTTCAATGGAATGGATACCAGCTCGCCCAACTGCAGTTCCTTGTCCACGACGGCACGCGACACGATGGCGAAGCCCAGGCCGGTGGACACGACACCTTTCAGCGCCTCCGGGCTGCCCAGTTCCATCTGCATCTTGAGACTTTCCGGCGCGACATGATGGTGGCGGAAATAGGCATCGGTAATCTCGCGCGTTCCCGAACCCGGCTCGCGCGAAATGAACTCGTAGTCCTCCAGCGCCTTGGGGGTCACGGCCTCCATGCCGGCCAGCGGGTAGTCCGGCGCACAGATGACGCGCAGTTCATCCTCGCAACAGATATGGCTGTTCAGCCCGCCCAGCTTGGCCGGCGCTTCGATCAGCCCGACATCGATGGTGTGCTCGGCGACGCGATTCTCGATGCTCTCCGAATTGGCGACGATCAGGCGCGCCCGAACCTGCGGGTAGAGCGCGTTGAACTCGCCCAGCACGCGCGGCAGCATGAATTCGGCAATGGTCGTGCTGGCGCCGACGAGCAGCGGGCCGCGCATCTCGCCGGTCATTTCCGAGAGCCGCGTTTCCATCTCGTCCGACAGCGCCAGGATCTTTTGCGCATAGGACAGCACCAGTTCACCGGCCGGAGTCAGCGAAATGCTGCCGTGACGCCGTTCGAACAACCGGGTGCTGTACTGCTCTTCCAGTTGCTTGATCTGGAAGGTGACGGCCGGCTGCGTCATGAACAAGGCGTCAGCCGCCCGCGTAAAGCTCAGGTGCTTGGCGACGGCATGGAATACCTGCAAACGCCGATCAGCCATATCGATTCTCCCGGGTGGTGTGCGGCCGATATTTCATCACATTCCGCCGGCTTTCCGGGAAACGCAGCTCGCCCGAAACGAAAAAAAGCCGCTGCCGGCTGCCGGTCAGTCATCCGCCGGTAACGGCGGGGACACACACTACCCCTTCTCGCCACCACGCCCCGGACATGCACAAGACGGCGAACCGCACAAGCCTTGCGCCGATTCCTGAGCGTGGTATAAACCTCGCCCAAAGTCATATATAAGAGACAACATTCTCGTGCCGTTCGGCTTCTACATCATCATGGCCGCGCAGTTTTTTTCCGCGCTGGCCGACAATGCGTTGCTCATCGCCGCCATCGCCGCCCTGCGCGAGATGCAGGCACCGGCCGAATACGAGCCACTGCTCAAGACCTTCTTCACCGTTTCCTACGTCGTCCTCGCCGCCTTCGTCGGCGCCTTTGCCGATTCGATGCCCAAGGGCCGGGTCATGCTGATCAGCAACACGATCAAGATCGTCGGCTGCAGCATGATGTTCTTCGGCGCCCACCCCCTGCTCGCCTACGCTGTCGTCGGCCTGGGTGCCGCCGCCTACTCGCCGGCCAAGTACGGCATCCTCACCGAATACCTGCCGCATCGCCTGCTCGTCGTCGCCAACGGCTGGATCGAAGGCCTGACCGTCGGCGCCATCATCCTTGGCGTGGTCATCGGCGGCATGCTGATCCGGCCGGACATCGCCCAGCACCTGCTGGCGTTCGATTTCCCGCTGCTCGATACCGGCATCGACACGACCGGCGAAATGGCACTCACCGTCGTCGGCGCACTGTACATCCTGGCTGCCATCTTCAACTTATATGTGCCGAATACCGGTGTCGATCACAAACAGCTCAAGAAAAATCCGCTCTTCCTGATCCACGAATTCAACCACTGCCTTGCCCTGCTCTGGCGCGACAAACTGGGCCAGATTTCGCTGGCCGTCACCACGCTGTTCTGGGGCGCCGGTGCGACACTGCAGTTCATCGTCATCAAGTGGGCCGAGGTGGCACTCGGCCTCGGGCTGTCCAAGGCCTCGATGCTGCAGGGCGTCGTCGCCGTGGGCGTTGCGGCCGGGGCAATCATCGCCGCCAAGTACATCACCCTGCGCAAGTCGGTCCGCGTCATCCCGCTCGGTATCGCGATGGGCCTCATCGTGCTGGTCATGAACTTCGTCAACAGCCTGTGGCTGGCCGTACCGCTGCTCATCATCATCGGCGGCCTGTCCGGCTTCTTCGTCGTGCCGATGAACGCCCTGCTCCAGCACCGCGGCCACATCCTGATGGGCGCTGGCCACTCAATCGCTGTACAGAACTTCAACGAGAACATCTCCATCCTGGTGATGACCGGCCTGTACTACCTGATGATCAAGATGGACATGTCGATCTACTGGGTGGTCACCCTGTTCGGCCTCTTCGTCAGCGGCCTGATGTACATGATCCGCCTGCGCCACATTGCCAACCAGGCGATTCAGGACGACGTCCAGCACCTGGATGACTCGGCGCACCACTGATTGGGAGTGATCAAGGCTACTTTACGTAGCGGAAGTTTACATTCGCCCGACAGGTCAGGCCCCGACCCCGCCGCCTCCTGGCCACGATAACAAGCGGTAACTCTGCAATTTCCGACCTTCACATTAGATCAAGCAATCTATCGCCTTAACCTGTGGGCTGCGCCACTGAGCCAACTCGGCGACATTTCAGCTCAACCAGCAGCTTCCTTGAGATCCCATACGGCCTTGGTTTCAAGAATTTGAGGTAAGGCGTCTATATAAAGATAGCAACCAGACGCGGCTCGAAATGCTTTCCGGCATTTTCCTGCAAGTAGGCGAGGATGCGTTCGGTAGGCCACTCGTCTTTGTACGGGCGCTTCATGCTCAAGGCGTCAAACACATCCGCCAACGCCACGATTCGCGCGGACTCCGGAATTCCTTCGCCGGCGAGTCCATCCGGATAACCACTAGCCGTTGCTGTGACTAGCGAATCGATTCAATGGGATTGCTTTTCAGTACAGGCTCCAGTATTGGCCATAACTGCTTAGGAGCAGACCAGCTTTGAAATAGAACTCCTGGTCGCAACCGATTTCAAATATAAAAAGAACAGTTTGATTGGAGTCTCCTATGCCTAGGCTCATCCCTTTAGACCCTGTCATTCGTTGTCTGCTCGTTCCCTCCTCGCTTGGCTTATCGATTGTCGGGAGCGAAGCTGTATTGGAAAAAATAAACATACTTAGCCTAGGTGCGACGCTACGCAATAATGGCCTAGATGCCAAAATAGGGAAGCCAATAAGGCCGTATTTCCCCTGTGCCAAGCCGTTGGCGAATCTCCTTGGTCGGTTGGCCGACAAAACGGAGGCCGCTATTCGCTCCGGAGAACGTCTTTTGGTAATCGGGGGTGATCATTCGATTGCTGTAGGTACTTGGAAAGGTATCGGCCGTGCCTTGGGCTCCATCCCCGGGTTGATATGGATCGATGCCCACCTTGATGCCCATATCCCAGCCACATCGCCCAGCGGTAACGCGCACGGCATGCCTGTCGCAGCCCTGCTCGGCGAGGTCGTGCCTGAGATGACCGATATCACTGGTCCGCCACTCGAACCTGCACGCCTGGTGATCATCGGGGTCCGCAGCTTCGAGGTGGCGGAGTACCGATTGCTAAATCGCCTAGGTGTTCGCATCGTCGATGCCGAAACGGTGGCTGCAAAAGGCGTCGCCACCGTGCTGGCCGAGGCCCGTGCCTGGCTGGGACCCGGTCCTTGGGGCCTGAGCCTGGATATTGACGCCATCGATCCGCTCGCGGCGCCCGGTGTGAATACGCCGGTTGCGGACGGGCTGGCTGCCGGCGAACTGTGCAATACCTTGCGCGGCCTGCTCCGCCAGCGCGATTGCGTCGGCCTCGAAATCGCCGAATACAACCCGCAGCGCGACCCGGATGGCCGCACCGCCCGCCTGATCCATGATCTCGTCGAGGCCGCCGCCGCACCCGACGGCAAGACGCTGCAGCGCTGGGAAAACGGCTTTGGCGCGCGCAACTACGCACCTTTGCCGGTTGTCCTCAGCGCCGGTTCAGGCTGCTGGGTGAGCGATACCGAAGGCCGGCGCTATCTCGACATGATGTCGGCCTATTCCGCCAACAGCTTCGGCCATGCCCACCCGCGCCTGCTCGCCGCGCTGAACGCACAGGCCGGCCGCCTGGCGCTGACCTCGCGCGCCTACTCGAATGACCGCTTGCCGCTGCTCTTGCGCCGCCTGGCCCTGCTTTCCGGCTACGAGCGGGTGCTGCCGGTGAATACCGGGCTGGAAGCGGTGGAAACCGCGCTCAAGGCTGCCCGCAAGTGGGCCTACCAGGTCAAGGGCGTGCCGCCCGGCAAGGCCGAGATCATCGCCTGCCAGGGTAATTTCCACGGCCGTTCCATCGCCATCGTCGGCCTGTCCAGCGAGGCGCAGTACCGCGACGGCTTCGGCCCCTTCCCGCCCGGCCTGAAGACGGTGCCCTTCGCCGATGTCGCCGCGCTGGCCGCCGCCATCACCCCGCATACCGCGGCCTTCCTGGTCGAGCCGATCCAGGGCGAGGGCGGCGTCATCATGCCGCCGCCCGGCTACCTGAGCGCCTGCGCCGCGCTGTGCCGGCGGCATGGCGTGCTGCTCATCGTCGATGAAGTGCAGACCGGGCTGGGCCGCACCGGCAAGCTGTTCGCCTACCAGCACGAGCCGCTTCGCCCCGACGGCATCATCCTCGGCAAGGCGCTCGGCGGCGGCCTGCTGCCGGTGTCCGCCTTCCTCGCCGACGATGCCTTGATGCGCGTATTTACGCCGGGTGACCATGGTTCGACCTTCGGCGGCAATCCGCTGGCAGCGGCCGTCGCGCTGTCCGCCCTCGACCTGCTCGAAGACGAAGGCCTGGTCGAACACGCGGCCCGCCTTGGCGAACACCTGCTGGCCCGGCTCAACGAACTGGCGGCCACGACCCCGGTGGTTCGCGCAGTGCGCGGCAAAGGGCTGTTCGCCGGCATCGAACTGGAGCCGACGCTGGCCGATGCCCGCGACATGGCCGAGCGCCTGCTGCAGCACGGCATCTTGACCAAGGACACGCACACTACCGTGCTGCGCCTGGCGCCGCCGCTGATCATCGACCGGCCGACGCTGGACTGGGCGCTCGACGAAATTACCGTTGTTCTGCGCAACATTTCACACTCGCCGCGCATGATGGCCTGAACGAAATCGGCAAGACCTGCGTCAAACGGGCAAAGAGATCATTGGTTTGCGTTCGCCCGGCCGATCAGGATCGGCCACTTGAGTGGAAGGAGTGCGCCATGTCGATATTCGCCCGCTACCAGGGACGCTACGAGTCGCTGCAGGAAGAGGAGTTGTCCCTGCAGGAATATCTCGAGCTGTGCCGCAACGACAAGTCGGCCTATGCCAGTGTCGCTGAGCGCATGCTGCTCGCCATCGGCGAGCCGGAATTGCTCGATACCCGCAGCGATTCGCGCCTGTCGCGCCTCTTCGCCAACAAGATGCTGAAGATCTACCCCGCTTTCCGCGAGTTCTACGGCATGGAAGAGGTGATCGAGAACATCGTCGCCTACTTCCGCCACGCCGCGCAGGGTCTGGAGGAAAAGAAGCAGATCCTCTACCTGCTCGGCCCGGTGGGCGGCGGCAAGTCCTCGCTGGCCGAACGGCTCAAGCTGCTGATCGAGAAGGTGCCCTTCTACGCCATCAAGGGATCGCCGGTGCACGAATCGCCGCTCGGCCTGTTCAATGTGCATGAGGATGGTGCCATTCTTGAAGAGGATTACGGCATTCCCCGCCACTACCTGGGCACCATCATGAGCCCGTGGGCGGTCAAGCGCCTGCAGGAATTTGGCGGCGACATCACCAAGTTCCGTGTGGTCAAGCTGCGCCCGTCGGTGCTGTCGCAGATCGCCGTGTCGAAGACCGAGCCGGGCGACGAGAACAATCAGGACATCTCCAGCCTGGTTGGCAAGATCGACATCCGCAAGCTGGAAACCTACTCGCAGAACGATCCCGACGCCTATTCCTACTCCGGCGGCCTGTGCCTGGCCAACCGCGGCATCCTTGAGTTCGTCGAGATGTTCAAGGCGCCGATCAAGGTGCTGCACCCGCTGCTCACCGCGACCCAGGAGCAGAACTACAAGGGCACCGAAGGCTTCGGCGCCATCCCCTTCGACGGCCTGATCATGGCCCACTCCAACGAGGCGGAATGGCAGACCTTCAAGAACAACCGCAACAACGAGGCCTTCCTCGACCGCATCTATATCGTCAAGGTGCCGTATTGCCTGCGCGTGACCGAGGAAATGCACATCTACGAGAAGCTGCTGGTCAATTCCTCACTGTCGCATGCCGCCTGCGCGCCCGACACGCTGCGCATGATGGCCCAGTTCTCGACACTGTCCCGCCTCAAGGAACCGGAGAATTCCAGCATCTACAGCAAGATGCGCATCTACGACGGCGAGAACCTCAAGGACACCGACCCCAAGGCCAAGAGCTATCAGGAATACCGCGACTTCGCCGGGGTCGACGAAGGCATGACCGGGCTATCCACCCGCTTCGCCTTCAAGATCCTGTCCAAGGTGTTCAACTTCGACCACCGCGAGGTGGCAGCCAACCCGGTGCACCTGATGTACGTGCTGGAACAACAGATCGAGCAGGAACAGTTCCCGCCCGAGATCGAGGAGCGCTACCTGCGCTACCTGAAGGAATTCCTCAGCCCGCGCTACGCCGAATTCATCGGCAAGGAAATCCAGACCGCCTACCTGGAAAGCTACTCGGAATACGGCCAGAACATCTTCGACCGCTACGTCACCTACGCCGACTTCTGGATCCAGGACCAGGAATTCCGCGATCCGAACACCGGCGAGATGCTCGACCGCGGCGCCCTCAACGACGAACTGGAAAAGATCGAGAAGCCGGCCGGCATCAGCAACCCGAAGGATTTCCGCAACGAGGTGGTCAACTTCGTGCTGCGCGCCCGGGCCAAGAACGATGGCAAGAACCCGGCCTGGACGTCCTACGAGAAGTTGCGGGCGGTGATCGAGAAGAAGATGTTCTCCAACACCGAGGAGCTGCTGCCGGTCATCTCCTTCAGCACCAAGGCCAGCGCCGACGAGCAGAAGAAGCATCAGGAATTCGTCGACCGCATGATCACCAAGGGCTACACGGAAAAACAGGTGCGCCTGCTGTGCGACTGGTACCTGCGCGTTCGCAAGTCGTCCTGACATGACGCGGCCGCCCCCGGCGGGGTGGCTGCGACGGGAGGAATGGGCATGACGGTCCGGATCATCGACCGAAGACTGGACAGCCGGAACAAGAGTTCCATCAACCGGAGCCGTTTCATCCACCGCTTCAAGGGCCAGATTCGCAAGGCGGTGGCCGACGCCATCGCCCGGCGCGGCATCCGCGACCTGGAAAATGGCGAGAAGATCGGCATTCCGGGGCGGGACATCTCCGAACCGCAATTCCGCATCGGCCAGGGCGGCGTGCGCGACATCGTGCATCCGGGCAACGACCGCTTCCACCGCGGCGACGAGGTGGAGCGCCCGCTCGGCGGCGGCGCCGGCCAGGGGCGGGGGGCGGCCAGCCCGGATGGCGAGGGGATGGACGATTTCGTCTTCACGCTGACTCGCGACGAGTTCCTCGACATCTTCTTCGACGAACTGGCGCTACCCAACCTGGTCAAGCGCCAGCTGGCCCGCATCGACGACTACAAGCGCGTGCGTGCCGGTTACACGCAGAGCGGCGTGCCGACCAATATCAATCTGGTGCGCACCATGCGCGGTGCGGCCGGGCGGCGGATTGCCGTCGGCGGACCGCATGGCACCCGGCTACGCCACTTGCTGGCCGAGCTGGACGCTGCCCGCCAGGAAACCCCGCCTGACGACGAGGAAATCGTGCGTCTGGAACGCGAAATCGCCTGCCTGCGCGCCCGCATGGAGGCCATTCCCTTCATCGACCCCTTCGACCTGCGCTACAGCAACCGGATCCGCATTCCGCAGCCATCGACGCAAGCCGTGATGTTTTGCCTGATGGATGTTTCCGGATCGATGGACGAAGCCAAGAAGCAGATGGCCAAGCGTTTCTTCATGCTGCTCTACCTGTTCCTGAACCGGAACTACGAGCGCATCGAGGTCGTCTTCATCCGCCACCACACGCTGGCCGAGGAAGTGGACGAAGACACCTTCTTCCACGCCCGCGAAACCGGCGGCACGGTGGTGTCCACCGCCTTGCAGCTGATGCGCGACATCATTCGCCAGCGCTACGCGAGCAGCGCCTGGAACATCTACGGTGCCCAGGCCTCGGACGGCGACAACTGGAACGACGATTCGCCGCGCTGCCGGGAATTGCTGGCCGACGGCATCCTGCCCAGCGTGCAGTATTTCGCCTACATCGAAATCGCCGACAGCGAACCACAGAACCTGTGGCGCGAATACGAGCAGTTGCTGGCCAGCCATCCCGGCCACTTCGCCATGCAGCGCATTGCAGCGGCCAGCGACATCTACCCGGTGTTCCGCGAACTGTTCAGGAGGCGGATGGCATGAAGAAGAAAAAGCCCCGCCTGATCGCCGAAGGCTCCGACTGGACGATCGAAGCCATCGCCCGCTACGACGCCGAGATCGGCCGCGTCGCGAAGGACTACGGCCTCGACACCTACCGCCACCAGCTCGAGATCATCACTGCCGAGCAGATGATGGATGCCTACGCCGCCATCGGCATGCCGGTCTATTACCACCATTGGTCCTTCGGCAAGCACTTCCTGGAAACCGAGAACCGCTACAAGCGCGGCCACATGGGGCTGGCCTACGAGATCGTGATCAATTCCGACCCGTGCATCGCCTACCTGATGGAGGAAAACACGCTGACCATGCAGGCCCTGGTCATCGCCCACGCCGCCTACGGCCACAACTCTTTCTTCAAGGGCAACCACCTGTTCAAGCAATGGACCAGCGCCGACGCCATCATCGACTACCTGGTCTTCGCCCGTGATTACATCGCCGAATGCGAGGAGCGCCATGGTGCCGAGGCGGTCGAGGAACTGATCGACGCCTGCCATGCGCTGTCCAACGTCGGCGTGGACCGCTACAAGCGCTCGCCGCCCCGTTCGCTGGCCCGCGAGAAGGAGCGCCAGCGCGAGCGGGAAGCCTACCTGCAGTCGCAGATCAACGAGCTGTGGCGCACGCTGCCGCACCACGACGCCGATCCGGCCGCCGCCAGCGAAGAGCGCTTCCCGGCGGAACCCGAGGAAAACCTGCTCTACTTCATCGAAAAGCACGCACCACTGCTCGAACCCTGGCAGCGGGAGATCATCCGCATCGTGCGCAAGATCCACCAGTACTTCTACCCGCAGCGCCAGACACAGGTCATGAACGAGGGCTGGGCCACCTACTGGCACTACACGCTGCTGCAGACCTTGTACGACGAAGGCAAGGTGTCGGACGGCTTCATGATGGAATTCCTGCATTCCCACACCAATGTGGTCTATCAGCCGCCCTACAACAGCAATTGGTATAGCGGCATCAACCCCTACGCGCTGGGTTTTGCCATGTGGACGGATATCCGCCGCATCTGCGAGAAACCGACCGACGAAGACCGTCACTGGTTCCCTGAAATCGCCGGTTCCGACTGGCGGGACACCTTCAATTTCGCGATGCACAATTTCAAGGACGAGAGCTTCATTGCCCAATACCTCTCGCCCAAGCTAATGCGCGAATTCCGCTTCTTTGCGATCCGCGACGACGACAGCCGGCAACGCCTCAGCATCGACGCCATTCACGACGAACCTGGTTACCGCGAACTGCGCCTCAAGCTTGCCGAACAATACAATCTTGGTAGCAGCGACCCCAACATCCAAGTTTGGAATGTTGACCGCCGTGGCGACCGCTCGCTGACGCTACGCTACTTTAATCATCAGCGGCGCCCATTGTCCTCCAGCCACGAAACCGTTCTCGAGCATGTGGCCCGCTTATGGGGCTTCGCCGTCCGCCTCGAACAGCAAACCCCAATTAGCGGTGAGTGGAATGTAATCGCCGAGCGCAAGCATGAGCGACGAAAGGCAGGAGCGTACACGCTTGCCGGGATTTAACGATTTGCAAAAATACATCCAATCTGTTTTTCATAAATAGCCACCGTACAGTGCTGGTAATTTTTCTAAACTTTTCATCGGCTAACTGCGTCGTTTAACGCTCAAGCTTCAAGTTCAGACAGGTGCAAAAATTGGCAGACTGCTTAAGAACTTTGTCTTAACTGCGTTCTGGCTAATGGAGAATCCTGTGAGGATCAAATCCAAGAAATATCCGGATCGAGATACCTCTCGAACGTGACAAGACCGAATTTTTCGATGCGGTCGCTGGCGGGCATAAGCAGTTCATTGCTAACGATGGGAATGGCGCCGACGAAAGCAGCTACATTTGGCCACGCAATAGCTGACCGTACTATGGCGTCAGACATCAATAGGGCGCCCCATTAACCGGCAGGGAAGCACCACCTTACTGCCTTCTACATAGAAAGCTTTGAAGTCTGCTTTGCCCTAGAGATTTCGGAGCAGACTGAAATCTAGCCAGTGTGTCGCGGCTGTGCGAGTACATTTTCCGTGCGGCCGCTTTTGGGCATCAGGTTGTACGCGGGCTGCCGGCCAGGAGCAGAAGTTCAGCCTAAACCAACAAAATGGCCGCTTTCTAAAGATTTGCGGCCACTCATTGAGTTGACCGCCTAGCTCTGGGAGTGCCCGAAAAACCAAGAGCCAAAAATCAGTCACTGTGAATGATTATGGCCTTGACCGCATCTATCGGGCCGACATCGTGCCAATGCTCGCTCTTTTTCTCCGCAGGAGGAACCTCCTGGCAACCATGATTGCATTCCACCACCCAGCGGCGCATTAGGAAGTTTCTACAAAACCTAAAGCTAATCGCTCTGTGGTCACAGCCAACTGCCTCCGCAAGTAACTTGCAGGCGCAGTGGCTACCGTGGCGGGTCGTGTCGAAATCGAGCATTTGAAATGATTGGCGGCTCCTGAGAGCCGCCAGATTGGAGCAGAAGCTACTTCATGTCTCGCGGGTGGTAATGCTTCGACGTGTCCTTGGCTGGATTTTTCTTGGTCGGTTCAGCAGGTTGCGCATTCTGCGGCACCCCAGTTTTCTCCTGAACATGCGAATGGGGCTTTGACGCTTGAGATGGTGCCGCCTTCTCGGCTTTTAACTCGGCAGCCGGAGCTGCTTTTTCTTCAGCGTAAGTGCTCGTTGAGAGAGCGGCGATAGCAGCCAGAATCATGGCGGGAAGCAGGTTTCGCAGTTTCATGGTCATTCTCCTCAAACTGTTGAACAAGGTTGTCCTGTTTTGACAATTTCAGTGTGCGCTTTGCAAACCGTCGAGGAGGTGACGCCCAGATTACATTCGCGTCAGGTTCCCTGCCCCCGCCAGATTGTCCAGAATAGGACAATCCGGTCGCTCGTCACCGTGGCAGCAATCCACGAGGTGAGAGAGGGCGTTTTTCATCGATTGGAGTTCTTCAAGCTTCCTGTCCAGGAAATCCAGATGTTGCCGAGCGACAGCCTTAACTTCGCGGCTAGGGCGAGTTTTGTCCTGCCAAAGACTGACTAGGCCCCTAATTTCCTCTATCGAGAAACCCAAATCACGAGAACGCCGAATGAATTGCAAGGTGCGGATGTCCTTTTCGCCGTACAAGCGATAGCCAGCGTCGGTTCGGCTGGCTGGCGGCAACAGCCCAACACTCTCGTAGTGCCGAATCATCTTGGCCGATACACCGGAGGCCTTGGCCGCTGCGCCGATATTCATTCCACTCTCCCATCCACGCTCATATGGTTGCGGCACCCCGCCAACGGCGCAGGAGCAATGCATTGGTGACCACACTAACACTGCTGAAGGCCATCGCCGCACCGGCAATCACCGGATTCAGCATACCCAGCGCGGCGAGGGGAATGCCCAGCACGTTGTAGGCAAAAGCCCAGAACAAGCCCTGCTTGATTTTGCTATAAGTACGCCGCGAAACATCGAAGGAATCGGCAACCAGGCGCGGGTCCCCTCGCATCAGGGTGATGCCCGCCGCTTCCATGGCCACATCGGTGCCAGTCGACATGCTCAGCCCAACGTCGGCAGCGACCAAGCTAGGCGCATCATTCAGACCATCGCCGACCATGGCGACAACGTATCCCTGAGCACGAAGCTCCTGGACGATGTTCGCCTTGTCCCCGGGCAGCAATTCGGCACGCACTTCATCGATGCCGAGTTCTTTGGCCACGACCAGGGCACTACCTTGATTATCCCCGGTCAGCATCACCGTCTTGATACCAAGTTTGCGCAACCGGGCGACGGCCAGGTGGGAGGCTGGCTTGACGGTGTCGCCAAAGGCGAGAAGTCCCAGCAACTCAGCGGTATTGTCCTTTTGGCACAGCAACCACGAAATTGTCTTGCCCTCGCTTTCGAGTGCCGAGGCAACGGCCGCTAGTTTGCCTGGAGCTACGCCGAGCTCCTGCATCAGACGGGAGCTTCCGAGGAGCATCAATTCGCCATCTAGCAGGGCTTGAATGCCACGTCCGGGCAAAGCTTTGGCTTCGCTGACAACTGGCAGAGAGAGGCCAAGTTCACGCACCTTTTCCATGACCGCATGAGCCAACGGGTGTTCACTAGTTTGTTGCAGCGAGCCGGCAATCCGCAATACCGCTTCTTTGGGGACGCCATCGACTGATTCAAAGGCCACCAGGGATGGCTTTCCTTCGGTGAGCGTACCGGTCTTATCAAAGGCCACGGCAGTCACCGAGTGTGCCAGTTCAAGTGCCTCGGCATCCTTGATGAGGATGCCTTGGCCTGCGGCCACGCCCGTGCCAGCCATGATGGCGGTCGGGGTGGCCAGACCCAAGGCGCATGGACATGCAATGACGAGAACGGCAACGGCATTGATAAGCGCTTCTTCCCAATTCCCGGCATATAGCATCCAGCCAACAAAGGTAACCAATGCAATCGCCAGTACGGCCGGCACAAAGACTGCACTGACCTGGTCAACAATCCGCTGTATGGGCGCTTTGGCCGCCTGGGCCGACTCCACCATACGAATGATGCGGGCCAGTGTTGTCTCGGCACCGATTGCCGCCGTTCGGACGCGCAGCAATCCTTCGCCATTCACTGAGCCGCCGGTCACCCTATCCCCGACACGCTTCGAAACCGGCAGGCTCTCGCCGGTGATGAGCGCCTCATCGGCATGGCTTTCCCCACTGACTACTTCACCATCCACGGCAATACGCTCTCCTGGACGGATAACGACGAGGTCGCCAATGGCCAGTTGCTCGACCGGCATCGAAACCTCCTGGCCGTCGACTAAGACGCGGGCAACGCTAGGACGAAGTGCATTCAGCGCCCGAATGGCATCGGCCGTCTGCCGTTTGGCTCGTGCTTCCAGCCACTTGCCCAAGAGAACCAGCGTAATGACCGCAGCGGAGGCTTCAAAGTAGAGATGGAGGCCATGACCCCCGCCGTTCTGAATCAGTTGATACGCTGAGAGACCGAAAGCGGCACTAGTGCCGAGGGCGACTAGCAAGTCCATGTTGCCTGCGCGGGCCTTGACCGCCTTCCAGCCAGACAGATAAAAACGCCAACCCAGCCAGAACTGAACAGGGGTTGCCAGCACCATCTGCGCCCAGCCATTCAGCATCCATTCGACCCCGAAGAACTGAGCCAGCATTGGCGCTATCAGAGGCAGAGTCAGTATCGTACTGGCGGCAATCGGCCACCACTCGGGGAGCCGGGCAGAGGTGGCTTCCGGCTGTTGGGTAGCGACCGGATGCGCGGTGTATCCGGCTTTGGTTATGGCGGCCTGTAACTCGGAAAATGCCACCCTCGATAGCGCTTCTACGGTTGCCTTTTCCGTTGCGAGATTGACTGAGGCTGTTAGCACCCCTGGAAGCTTGAGCAAGGCCTTCTCGACCCGTCCCACACAAGAGGCACAACTCATGCCGTCAATCTGAAACTCGATGGTTTGTGTTGCCACCTCGTATCCGGCGTTGCGAACAGCTGCAGCCAACTCCGCTACTTGAACTTCTGGCGTCGTTTTCAACGACACCTCTTCTGTCGCCAGATTTACGCTGACATCTATCACACCGGTGAGTTGTCGGAGTGCCTTTTCGACGCGTGCGACGCAGGAGGCACAATTCATCCCACGAATATCAAACTGGCGTTCGATGGGGAAACTGAAATCTGATGAGGCGGACATTGGAATCTCCTTGGGGTTGCCATGGAGCTATGCTGAAGCTTCCAACCATGGGAAGGTCAACCGCTTTAAAAGGATATTTTGCGCTGGCCTAAATTCCCTCCGGATGACTGCATTTGATGGCGACCATGTCCCGAAGTGCCTTTTCTTCTGCCAGGAATAGTTTGACCGCCAAGGGGTCGAACTGGCTACCCGCCATACTCCGGATTTCCTCCTTGGCTCTATCAAACGAGAGACCCTGTCGATATGAGCGGTCCGAGGTCATGGCATCCAGCGTGTCAATCACTGCAAATAGCCTGGCGCCGATGGGAATTTCCTCGCCTCGCAAACCTCGTGGATAGCCTAAACCATCGAATCGCTCTTCATGGCTCCGAACCAATTCGGCAGCAACCTCGAGGCCGGGCAACTGGCTGACAATGGAGTACCCCAACTCGACATGGTGGCGCATGGTGAGCCACTCCTCGGCGGTCAGCACGCCAGTTTTCAGAAGAATGCGCTCAGGAATGCCAATTTTTCCGATGTCGTGAAGTAAGGCACCCCAGTAAATTTGGCGGAGCTCTTCAGCATCGGAAATGATTCGGCGGGCCAGTACCAGCGTGTGGCAGGCGCTTCGCCGAGAGTGCAATCCTGTTTCTAGTTCTCGCAGGTCCAGTGTTCGGACAAGTGCCTCCACGAACCCTGAGTAAAGCCCAGCCAAATCGAGAGTCGGCTTGTGACCGATGCACCGGTCCAGCAGGCAGCCTTCACAGCAGTCACAATGCTCCTCTCGAAGGTACAACCGCTCCTTGTCGCTAGTACCGCAGTGTGCGCAGGTCGGAGAGGCTGTACTTGAGCTCATGATGTACTCGTCAAGCTTCCAGGTTCCTGGAAAGCCGCCACTGCTTAACCAGTGCGTAGATGGCGGGGATGACGGCCAACGTCAGAACGGTCGAGGAAATCATGCCACCTACCATTGGGGCGGCAATCCGGCTCATCACCTCGGAGCCGGTACCTGTTCCCCACATGATGGGCAGCAAGCCCGCCATGATGGCGACGACGGTCATCATCTTCGGCCGAACACGCTCCACCGCACCTTCCATAATGGCTTCGTAAAGGTCAGCCACACTAGGTGTTTTACCCTCAGCGCGCCGCTTGGCCTTCAACGCTTCCCAGGCATGATCGAGATAGATGAGCATCACGACGCCGGTTTCCGCCGCCACGCCAGCCAGCGCAATGAAGCCTACGGCAACTGCCACCGAGAGGTTGTAGCCGAGCAGCCACATCAGCCAGATACCGCCGACCAGCGCGAAGGGCACCGACAGCATCACGATGAAGGTTTCGGTCAGGCGCCGGAAGTTGAGGTAGAGCAACAGGAAAATGATGAGCAGCGTGACAGGCACGACAATCTTCATTTTCTCGATAGCTCGCTCCATCGACTCGAACTGGCCGCTCCAGGTGGCGTAATAGCCCGGCGGGAATTTCACCTTCTCGGCGACAGCCTTCTTCGCATCAGCCACGTAGCCACCGATGTCGCGGTCGCGGATGTCGACGAAAATATAAGCGGAAAGCAGCGCATTCTCGGTCCGGATGCCCGGCGTCCCCTTGGCGACCTCAACCTTGGCCAGTTGCCCCAACGGAATCATTGCCCCATCCATGGTAGGCACCAGCACCTGCTGCGAAATCTGCTGCGGGTCGGAGCGCAGTTCGCGCGGATAGCGCACAGTGACCCCGAATCGCTCACGGCCTTCGACGGTCGTGGTCACCATCTCGCCACCCAGTGCTTGTCCAATCACCTCCTGAACGTCGCCGACAGCCAACCCGTAGCGGGCCAACTGGGCGCGGTCCGGTTCGATATTGAGGTAGTAACCCCCGGTGATGCGCTCGGCAAAGGCGGAAGTCGTGCCCGGCACCTCCTTCACCACCGTTTCGATTTCCCGGGCCAAGCGTTCCATTTCGTTGAGGTCCTTGCCAAAGACCTTGATGCCGATGGGCGTCCGTATGCCGGTCGACAGCATGTCGATACGAGCCTTGATGGGCATCGTCCAAGCATTCGACACACCAGGGAACTGCAATGCCTTGTCCATCTCGGCAATCAGCTTGTCGATGGTCATCCCGGAGCGCCACTCGGATTCCGGCTTGAGGTTGATGACCGTCTCGAACATTTCGGTCGGCGCCGGGTCGGTGGCCGTATTGGCCCGCCCTGCCTTGCCGTAAACCGAGGCGACCTCGGGGAAGCTCTTAATGATTTTGTTCTGGGTTTGGAGGAGTTCGGCCGCCTTGGTAATCGACATGCCTGGCAGGGAGGCCGGCATGTAGAACAAAGTACCCTCATTCAGGGTCGGCATGAACTCGGAGCCCAGCTTGCTGGCTGGATAAATGGATACCACCAACGCCACCAGAGCCGCAACGATGGTCGCTTTCTTCCAGCGCATGACCCAGGCAATGATGGGTCGGTAGCCCAAGATGAGGAAACGATTCACCGGGTTCTTGGCCTCGGGCATGATTTTGCCGCGAATAAACAGCATCATCAGCACGGGCACCAGTGTCACCGAGAGCAAGGCTGCGCCGGCCATCGAGAAGGTCTTTGTGTAAGCCAGCGGCGAGAACAGGCGACCTTCCTGCGCCTCCAGTGTGAATACCGGCAGGAAGGACACCGTGATGATGAGCAGCGAGAAGAACAGCGCGGGGCCAACTTCCTTACACGCGGCAATCATCGCCTCGACCCGCTCGCTGTGGCTGTGATTTTCCGGCAAGCGTTCGATGTGCTTATGAGCGTTCTCAATCATCACGATGGCCGCATCAATCATCGCGCCAATGGCGATGGCAATGCCGCCCAGACTCATTAGGTTGGAGTTCATGCCCAACAGGCGCATGGCAATGAAGGCCATCAGCACGCCGACCGGCAGCATCAGGATGGCGACCAGGGCGCTACGCAAATGGAGCAGGAACACTATGCAGACTAGGGCAACGATGAGGCTTTCCTCGGCCAGGGTGCGAGTCAGCGTATCGATGGCACGGTGAATCAGCTCGGAGCGGTCGTAGACTGTCTCGATGGTGACGCCTTCAGGCAGGCCAGCCGAGATTTCACCAATCTTCTCCTTCAGGTTATGGATAACTTCCAAAGCGTTCTGACCGTAACGGGCCATGGCGATGCCGGAAACCACCTCGCCTTCGCCATTGAGTTCGGTCAGGCCGCGACGCTCATCCGGGGCTAGCTCGACGCGCGCAATATCGCGTACCAGCACCGGCGTGCCCTTGTCCGATTTCACGACGAGATTTTCGATGTCACCGGCACCGCGCAGATAACCCTTGCCGCGCACCATATATTCGGTTTCGGCCATCTCGACGACCCGACCGCCAACATCGCGGTTGGAGTCGCGGATAACCTGCGAGACCTTGGCCAGCGGAATGCCGTAGGCGCGCAGTTTCACCGGGTCGACAGTGACCTGGTAGGTCTGGACGAAGCCACCGATGGAGGCAACTTCTGCCACGCCATGCGCCTTGGTCAGTTGATAGCGCAGATACCAGTCCTGGAGCGTGCGTAGTTCGGCCAGCGTCTTGTCCTTGGCCAGGACAGCATATTGATAGACCCAGCCAACGCCAGTCGCATCCGGGCCGATTTGCGGCGTGACACCTTTGGGCATGCGACCAGCCGCGAAATTGAGATACTCGAGAACGCGCGAGCGCGCCCAGTAGATGTCCGTGCCGTCCTCGAAGATGATGTAGACAAACGAAGCGCCGAAGAACGAGAAGCCACGAACCACTTTGGATTTCGGCACCGACAGCATCGATGTCGTCAGCGGATAGGTGACCTGGTCCTCGACCACCTGCGGCGCCTGGCCGGGATACTCGGTGTAGACGATAACCTGGACGTCGGAGAGGTCGGGGAGTGCATCCAGGGGCGTGCGCATGACCGCCACAACACCAGCGACGATGACAAACAAGGTGGCAAGCAGGACGAGGAACCGGTTGCGTCCCGACCATTCGATGATTTTGGCCAACATCGGGATAGTCTCCTCAGTGACCGGCGTGCGGGTTGGCCTTGCCGGCCGGTTGGCTGGCAAGTTTCACCGAGGTGATGACCCATTCACCCTGACCACGCTCAACGAACTCGAAATCAATCGCAGCACCGGGCTTTAATTGCTTGAGGATGGCTTCGTTGGCAGCCTTGAACTCCATGGTCATGCCGGGCCATTTCAGACTCGCCACCGGGCCATGCGTCACACTGACCGTGCCTGCCTTCGTATCGACTTCCTCAACCTTGCCTTCGGCCTGATGGCCAACCTTGGTTGCGGCAGGTTTCTCGGGCGCGGCCGCGCCACCATGACTGGAATGCCCGAAGCTGCCGACGGCTGCTTTCAGATTGCTCTCCGCATCAATCAGGAAATTGGCGGCGACGACCACCTGCTCGCCTTCACGGACCCCATCCAGTACCTCAATACGCTCATCACTGCGGGCACCGAGCTTGACGTCGCGCGGTTCGAAACGGCCTTCCTTGGCTTGCACCAGAACGATTTGGCGCGTGCCGCTATCGATGACCGCTGAATTCGGTACGGTGACTACCGCACCCTTGGCCGCCGTTGGCAACTCAAGCTGCGCAAACATGCCCGGTTTCAGTTGGTTGTTTGGATTCGGCAAGTCAATTCGAACCGGAATGGTCCGGGTTTCTGCTTTCAGGGTCGGATAGACATAGCTGATGGTGCCTTCGAAGCTCTTGTCAGGGTAGGCATTGATTTTGACCTTGGCCTTGGCACCAGGCTTGACCCAAGCGATGTCCTGTTCAAAGACATCAGCGACGGCCCAGACCGACGAGAGGTCGGTGACTTGATAAAGTGCTTCGCCGGGCATGAAGCGCATGCCCTGGACGGCCTTCTTCTCGGTCACGATGCCATTGACTGGCGAACGGAAGGTTAGCGTGCGCCGGGTTTCACCGGATTTGGCGAGGGACTTCACTTGTTCTTCCGAGATGTCCCAGTTGCGCAGACGCGCCAGACTGGAGTCGGCCAACTGACGCATCCCGTCCTGAGTGCTCCCATCAGCCCCCTTCAGGCTCTCGACGCCTTGGGCGGCAATAGCGTACTCGCGCTGCGCCGAGACCAGTTCCGGACTGTAAACCTCAAACAGCGGCTGCCCCTTGCCCACCGGCTGACCGGTCACATTGACATGCAGACGCTCAACATAGCCTTCGAATTTGGGCGAGATGGCATAGGTGCGGCGCTCGTCGGGCTCAATTCGACCGGCCGCCCGGATAACCTTGTCCAGGTTACGCAGCGTTGCCGCTTCGGTACGCACCCCGAGCTTCTGAATCTTCTCGGTGCTGATTTTGATTTGGTTGGCGGAAGCCGGTTCATCATCTTGCTCGCCTTCGTAGACCGGGATGTAGTCCATCCCCATGGGGTCTTTCTTGGGCGTCGGCGAGGTATCAGGCAAACCCATCGGATTGCGGTAGAAAAGAACTTTCCGTTCTTTCTTCCCCGCATCGGCCGTCATGCTGGCAGGCCCCTCGGCGTGTGGAAGCGAACTATTCTTCTGGCCCGCCCAGTAACCGCCACCAGCGGCCAATGCAGCCACGACGGCAGCGGCAATCACTCCCTTGTTCATAGTTCTTCTCCGAGGATGCGTTCGATTTCGGCGAGGCGAACCTGGGCCTCTGCACGCGATTTGATTTGGTTGAGCTTGGCCTGGCGAATCTGGCGCTGGGCATCCAGCAGGGTGGCAAAGTCCACTTTGCCGGTTTCATAGCCCGACAGCGCCGCTTTGAAAGTCAGTTCAGCCTGCGGTAGCAAGCTGTCGGTAGTCAGGCGTTCGGTCCGCCGGGCCGCTTCCAGTTCGAAGAGGTTGGCCGAGAGGTCGGACAGGAGTTGGTTGGATGTGGCATCACGTTTTGCTCGGCTCGCCGACACCATGGCTTCGGCCTCGCGTTCCTGGGCGCGTCGGCTGGACTGCTGCAAAGGGATGTTGATTTCGAACATCAAGTCCCATTGCTTCACTTCATTCTGCATCTGGTTCGGTACAACACCGACCGTCACATCGGGATAACGATTCTTGTAGGCCAGTTCCCGGCTTTTCTCGGCGGCTGCGATTCGGTGGCCTTCGGCCGACAACATCGGGTTCCGGGTCCGCGCACGCTCTTCCAGGGTCGCGTAGTCAAGTTGGGCGGGAGCCGGCAAGGGGCGCAGGGATTCCGGCATGGCCAATGGCGCAGCAGCGGGGCGCCCCAACAAGGCGTTCATGCGTGTCTTCAGGTGATGATGTTCAGTCTCGATAGCGATGAGTTCGTTACGCATCGAAGTCTGTTCGACCTGTGCCCGGATAACGTCCTGCTGCGCTGCCAGGCCGCCGGCGTAGCGAACCTGGGCAATTTTCTCCAGGCGCACCATCAGGTCGAGAATTTCCTTGGTCAGGCTTTCATTGCGGTTCAGGTAGTAGAGCTGCGCGTAGGTGGTCTTGATTTTGGCGGCGACTTCGCTCCAGGTGCCGTAGGCGCGCCCCTTGGCGCCCTCTGCCTCCAGTTCGGCAATTTCGCGCTTGAGGTCGCGTTTTCCGAACCAGGGGATGTCCTGCATCAAGGTGTAGCGCGTGCTACCGACCCGGCTGGGGGACAGGGAGGCGCTTTGCGAGCCGCCCTTGGTAATGTCCATCAATTCGGTGCGCAATTTAGGGTCAGGCAATGCCCCGGCTGGGGTAATCCGCTCAGTGGCGGCATCAGCTTCGTAGCGCATGCTGGCGAAGTCGGGGTTTCCTTCTCGTGCCATCGACAGCAAGCTCTCAACATTGCTGCCCGGTTGAACTTGGGCCTGGGCACCCAGGCACCAAGATGCTGTAAGCGCGGCGCACAGGAGTTTGCGCGAGGGTGTTATTCGTTTCATCGGCTTGTCCTCGTGATGTTTTACGCTGGCACCGCGTGCCAACATGTTCTTACTTTGGCAGTTCCAGGCGGACGATAGTCATTGCACCATTGATGTTGTCCGATGCGAATCGGATTTTCTGTCCGCTCTTCACTTTGTCGAGCCAGGAAGCATCCTTGACCTTGAACGCCATGGTCATCGCTGGCATGCCGTTGGGCAATGCATCATGGGAGACGGTCAGCTTGCCTCCAGCCTTGTCCACCTTTTTCACTAGGCCGTCGATGAGCGGGGATTCCGCAGCCTGAGCGTGCATTGCACCGTGACCGGCATGCGCGCCATGGTCAGCGGCCAACGCAATTGCGGGAGCCAAAGCGCCGATAACGGAAAGGGAGGCAATCAATTTCTTCATAAGTGTTCTCCTTGTGATAAAGGTTAATGTTTTGCGAAAACCTTGTGGCTTCCGTCCGCCTGGACGAGCAGCGTGTCATACGGTTGTGGATGATTGGTTTCCATACCCGGCGAACCTTGGGGCATGCCGGGTGCGGCTAGGCCGACGGCCTTGGGCTTTTCTTTCAGCAGGCGCTGGACATCGGCTGCGGGCACATGCCCCTCGACCACATAGCCACCGACCTTGGCAGTGTGGCAGGAGCCAAAACGTTCCGGCATGCCGGTCAATTTCCGGGCAGCAGGCACGTCGTTAACGTCCTTGGTGACGACGTCAAAACCAGCCTTGCGCATGTGTTCAACCCATTTTTCGCAGCAGCCGCAGTAAGGGCTCTTGAAGACCTCGACGCGCTCGGCCGCATGGGCCTGTGGGATGGCAGCAAACAAAGCAAAGGCAATGATGAGAGGTCTGGTCTTGAGCATTTCGGTCTCCGTTAAGCAGTGAGGGCTAACGTATAGGAACAGAGTTTAGATAGGCGCAACCAACAGCTACCTGACCCCAAAATTACATTTCTGTAAGCATGGGCCCTAGTGGCTGTGTTTGTGGCGGCTGTGGGAGTGGCTCTCATGGTTATGTCCCTTCTCCGACGGTTGTTGTAGCGCGGGCTCATGAGGCATGCCGCCATGCGAATGCCCCTCGCTTGCAGCAACACTGCCCTCATACGCGTTGGCTGAGAGCTTCGGTAGCACCTTGATGAAAGCCGTCAGGTCCCAGATGGCTTCGTCATCCATACCACCTGCAGCCCATGCCGGCATGCCGGAGCCTTTGATACCGTGTTTGATAATCCAGAAACGACGTCCATCGCCTTCTGACGCATTCGTTGCGTCATCTGCCAAGGCGAGATTGGGCGGAACGGGATACAGACCTTTGCGTATCTCGCTGTCTTCCATGCCAGGGGAGAGATGGCAACCAACGCACATGGCTTCGTAGTTGCCCGCACCGCGGCGAATACGCTCTCCGGACGCCAAATCTCCGGGGGAAACGATGTCTTTCGCTTGCCTCGTGATGGATTGCTCACGCGCCCAGGCAATCAGCTTGGTCACGCCATCTGAGTGTGTCCTATCCGCCGCGAAATCGAGACCGCCATTCTGGATATAACCAAAGCCCGCAATAGCCCCAAGGCCAATCACAGAGGCTGCCCCCAACAAAAATTGCTTCATACGCGTCCCCTGATTTCAATATGCACCATTTTGGGGAAAGTGACCTAACCAGAAACTGACCGAAAAATTACATTTCCGTAATCTGGATGGTTAAGCTGCCGCCTGAGAGCAGAATAAGTCGCAGGAAATGAGTCACAGGGAGTAGTTTGATGAGGATATTGGTCGTCGAAGACGAGCCGAAAACAGGCGATTACCTTAAGCAGGGCCTGACAGAAGCCGGTTTCATGGTCGACTTGGCCAGAGACGGCTTGGATGGGCTACATCTTGCCTTGACTGAGGCTTACGACTTGGCCGTGCTGGATGTCATGTTGCCGGGCATTGAGGGGTGGCAGGTATTGCAGGGCATTCGCAAGGCAGGCAAGGACATGCCAGTGCTGTTTCTGACCGCCCGCGATTCCGTCGATGACCGGGTGAAGGGATTGGAACTGGGGGCTGACGACTATCTGGTTAAGCCATTTGCCTTTTCGGAACTACTGGCACGAGTGCGCACCCTGCTGCGACGAGGCTCCAAAACCAAAGAGGCCGACGTGCTGCGAGCGGCCGACCTCGAGCTTGATTTGATACGCAGGCGGGTTACTCGGGCTGGCAAAAAAATCGACCTCACCTCCAAGGAGTTTTCATTGTTGGAGTTGCTGCTGCGCCGCCAAGGGGAAGTCCTGCCGAGGTCGCTTATTGCCTCCCAGGTCTGGGACATGAATTTCGATAGCGACACCAACGTTATCGAGGTGGCGATACGTCGCCTGCGAGCCAAGGTTGATGACAGCTTTGAATTGAAGCTCATCCACACTGTTCGCGGCATGGGTTATGTGCTGGAAACAGCCGAATGATGCTACGCCGAAGGAAATCACTGACCACCCGGCTAACGCTTCTCTTTGCCGTCGTTTCATCCAGTGTTCTTCTGATTCTGGGATTGGTTATCGCCGAGTTGGTTGAACGTCACTTTGAGGACATGGACCTGGAGCTACTCGAGGGAAAGCTTGAACTCATTCAACACGCAGTCATTTCAGCACGCGCTGAAGGAGACTTCGATGGTTTGCCTGCGCAGCTGGATGCAGCCTTGATTGGTCACCATGGTCTAGCGGTAGGGGTATGGGGTTCCGATGGTAAGCAACTGTACTTGTCTGAGGGGGCAGACTTCCCTCAAAGAAATTATCTGCCAAAACAAGGCAGCCCCCTTCCTAGAACCTGGCAGGGAAAGGAAGAGCAACACTATCGTGGCACCTCGGGCCTGGCTCCAACTGGCGCTGAAGGCGAGGCGCCACTGGAGGTGCTTCTCTCAACCAGTCTTACTCACCACGAGCATTTCATGCAGTCGTTCAGGCTAACGATGTGGGCCGTCGTAATTCTTGCTGCCTTGCTGAGTGGATTTTTGGGATGGTTAGTAGCCAGACGAGGACTGGCTCCGTTGCGAAACATTACCCGTCGGGCATCGGACATCACAGCCAACAGCCTGGACCAGCGGATTGAAGCAGGCGAAATTCCGGCCGAACTGGCAGAGGTAGTCAACACGCTGAATGACATGCTGGGCCGTCTCAAGGAGTCATTTGACCGGCTATCTGACTTTTCGTCAGATATTGCCCACGAATTGCGAACGCCAGTCAGCAACCTGCTGACTCAAACGCAGGTAATGCTGTCCAAGGTGCGCTCGATTGATGAATATCAGGATGTTCTTGCATCGAATGCGGAAGAACTTGAGCGATTGTCTCGCACTATCGCCGACATGCTTTTCTTGGCCAAAGCCGACAACCATCTCCTGGTGCCGACACAAGAGCCCATAGACCTCAAAGCTGAAATATCGGGCATGCTTGAGTTTTACGAGCCGCTGATTGACGAAAAACACTTGCAATTGACGTTGCATGGCAACGCCGAAGTTGATGGAGACCGGTTAATGCTGCGGCGAGCGGTCGGCAACCTGCTTTCAAACGCAATCCGCCATACGCCAGAACATGGTTTTATCAACATTGCTCTTGAGATTGAGGATGAGAAAGTCAGAGTCCGCATTGAAAATAGCGGAGAAACGATACCTTCAGAACATCTGCCAAGACTGTTCGACCGTTTCTACCGAGTCGACTCATCTCGGCAACGCGCAGGGGAAGGCTCTGGTTTGGGATTGGCGATTACCAAATCCATTGCTTTGGCACATAACGGAAGCGTCAGCGTCAATTCTACTGATGGGGTAACCAGGTTTTCACTTTGGTTGCCTGCACGGAAGAGTTAAATACAGCTCTTGCCGAACCTCAGCGACCGCTTTCGAATAGCTAGCAGTCCTCGCGTAAATGGGGGCTGAATGTCAGCTTGGGGTCGGTTGTGTGAGTTCGCCAAGTGAAGAAGCGGACGTTCAGCCCAAATTCGCAGCCAATGGCAGGTAACCGGCGGACTGCTGACCGACATGGAGCGATCGGCCAATGTCGGCAAAGGCCGAGTTGTGTGAATCGGCCCGACGACAGGTTACGGAGTGTTGCGGTCACCTGATGGCCAATGGCTGCTGGCCAACGAGCTTGCCTTTATTCCAAGTTTCCCGGTGTTGCTGATCACAGGCAGCAAGGGGGCTATTGAACGTGGCCAGCTGCATCAACCTCATCCTGAATTGGTGCAGCGCACAGCAAACCGATTTGTCAAACGCACCAAAAAACACATAGCTCCTGCAAAAACGGTTGGTAACCTGTTGATTTAATGAAATGGCACCGTATTTGCTTGACTCATGGCTATCTCCATTTGACAAGCAACGATGGAACCAGAAACCACACCCTCACCCGCGAGTACGCAAGGCTTTTCAAGCCTGCGTCTTCAACTCATGGCCAGCACCCTCGCCGCAGTCACCTGTGGTGCCGGCATCGCCAGCCCGACCGCAACCACGCAAGGACTGTCGGCGCTGGTCCTCGTCCTCATCCTGGCCGCCCAGTGGTTCGCCACCGGCCGGGTGGCACAGGCTCTGCACCTGATCGAGGTGCAGGTCATGTCGCTGACGCAGGGACAACTGGTCGCCCGCCTCATACCGGCGCGCTGCGGGGTACTTGCACCGCTCGCCGAGCGCATCAACACCATGGCGCGCACCCTTTCCGGCGTATTCGTCGACTTTGCCCGGATGTCGCACGAGCTCTCCAGCGCCGCTGCCGAAACCAGCAGCAACGCCGAAGGCGGCGATCACGGTGTGCGCCACCAGCGCGACATCACCATTGCCGCCTCGGCAACGCTGGAAGAACTGTCGGTCAGCCTGAGCAGTACCAGTGACAATGCCGGCGATGCGGCCGAAGTCGCCGAAGCATCCGGACGCATGGCCCACGACGGAGCCGGCCGCGTTGCCGAGTTGGCCGCCAGCCTCGAACATCTTGCTCAGACGGTGCGCGAAAGCTCGGCCAGGGCACAGCGCCTTGAAGAGCGGTCGCACGAAATCGCCGGCATCGTCGACCTGATCGCCGGCATTGCTGGGCAAACCAACCTGCTCGCGCTTAATGCGGCCATCGAGGCTGCCCGCGCCGGCGAACAGGGACGCGGCTTTGCCGTCGTCGCCGACGAAGTCCGCAAGCTGGCCGAACTGACCCGCAACGCGACCGGCGAAATCGGCACCAAGATCGGAGGTATTACCAGCGATGTCGGCCTGATGCTGGTGTCCATGGATGCCACCTCGGTAAAGGCAACGCAAAGCCTGGCTGAAGTCGGCCAGGCGGTGAGCGCCTTGCATCAGGTCGAAGGCAACAGCCAACGCACGCTGGCGCTGATCCGTGACATCGCCGCGGCCAGCCGCGAGCAGAGCCAGGCCGGACACAACCTGGCCGGCGACATCGAACAGGTGGCCCGGCTAGCCGACAACAACGAGCGCCTGATCCGCGAAAACAGCGAGCTTTCGCACTACCTCAGCGACCTCGCCAACCAGCTGAACACAGCGCTGGCGCAGTACCGATACGAATAAGGAATTTCAGGAGAAGCACAATGGAATGGTTGATGATGTCGATGCCGGTACTGGCTGCGCTCATTCTCGCCCTCATGATCATGCATGCCCGGCAAGACCGCCGCCGTCTGGCCAGCCTGTCGCACCGCGAATCGCTGGCCGCCTGCCGGGCGCTGCTGGTGCTGATTGCCGGCATCCAGCAGCACCGCGGGCTGAGCTCGGCCTGGCTGGCGGGTGACAGCAGCTTTCGTACTCGCCTGATGGCACTTGAAAACGACATCGCACAGCGCCTGCCGGAACTGCAGACGGCGATCCGCGATGAGGCGCGGCAGCCGTCGCCCTGCCTGACGGCCAATGAGCTGGCACTGTTCGGCCACCGCTGGCGCAGCCTGTGTGAGCGCCTGGGCGATCTCACCATTGAGCAGAGCGTTGCACAGCACACGATGATGATTGAAATGCTGTTGAAATGGCTGCAGGCCTTTGGCGAGGCGCGCATCGAACCGCTGGTACCGGAAGCGGGTCGGCCGCTTGTCCGCGACTGCCTGGTACGCCTGCCGGCCATCACCGAATGCCTTGGTCAGGCACGCGCGCTCGGCATGAGCATTGCAACCCGGCACGGCTGCCCGGCGGTGGCACGCGTCCGGCTGATGTTTCTGGTTGCCCGCGCAGAATCGCTGCTCAAGCAAGTGACCGATCTGGGCGAACGCTCGACAACAGCCAATGCTGCGATCCAGCACATGGCGCGAATCATCCGCACGCAGATGCTGCAGGCGTCGGGCATCACCATTTCCCCGCAGGCGTTTTTCTCGCTGTCCACCGCAGCGATTGATGCCGTCTTCGCCTGGATCGGCGACAGCGTCGACACCCTGACCCACAGCACCCCGCAGGAGCCGCCGCGTGCAGCCGTTTATGCCCACTGACCACTACTGGCCGTTCGGCGGAGGGGGAACAAGCCGGAACAGGGGGAAACTGCCGGAAGCGGTCCGCCTGCCGCCATATTTCGAGGGTATGAGTTTCCGCTGCCTGATCGACCAGCACTGGACCCTACTGGAAGTCGGCGATGGTGCGCAAGCCCTGACTGGCTATCGCCCCGACGAGTTGATCGGGAACACCGAACACTCACTGGAAAATCTGACCCACCCGGAAGACCGCGCCATCGTGCGCGGCACCATCCTCGCCGCCATCGAATGCGGTGAGCGTTATGCGCTGGAATACCGGATCATCACCCGCGACGGCAAGGAAAAATGGGTCCGCGAACGGGGCATGCTCAACCGGGGCAAGGAAATCACGCCAGTACTCGATGGCTATCTGGAAGACATAACCGAGCGGGTACTGGCCATGCTGCAACTGGCGGATACGGAACTCCGCTATCGCAGCATTTTCGAGAACTCGGTGATCGGCATGTTCCAGAGTACCGAAAGCGGCCGCTATCTGGCGGTGAACGAGGCTCTGGCTAAACTCTACCGCTACCCCAGCCCCGAGGTTCTGATCGCCAGCTTCAAGGACATCGGCAGCCGCCTGTATGTGGACCCGCTGCGCCGCGCCGAATTCAAGAAACTGATCCAGCGCGACGGCAAGGTGACCGATTTTGAATCGGAAATCTACTGCTGCGACGGCACACGCATCTGGATTTCCGAACACGCCCACGCGGTACGCAATTTCGATGGCTCCCTGCTTTACTACGAGGGCATCGTCGAGGACATCACCGAGCGCCGCCGTTACCAGATGACCCTGCATCACCAGGCCACCCATGACCCGCTGACCGGCCTGCCCAACCGCAACCTTCTCGGCGACCGGCTTAAGCAGGCCATCCTGGCGGCCGGACGGCAGCAGGGTAAGGTGGCGCTGGCTTTCGTGGACCTCGACAATTTCAAGGTGATCAACGACAGCCTCGGCCATGCCACCGGCGACCTGCTGCTGATCGAGATCGCCCGGCGCCTGCGCTCGGCGCTGCGCGGTGTGGACACGGTTGCCCGCTATGGCGGCGACGAATTCGTGCTGCTGATGGGCGACCAGAACCACGCCGGCGATACCAAGCCACTGCTTGAACGGATCATCACCGCCATCCAGGCCCCGATGACGCTGGGCGGGCACCAGTTGCAGATCAACTGCAGCATCGGCGTCAGCATGTATCCGGACGACGCACAGGATCTCGACGGCATGCTGCGGGTGGCCGACATGGCGATGTATCACGCCAAGGAACAGGGCAAGGGGCGTTACCAGTTCTACACTCGAAACCTGAACCAGGCGATGCAGGAACGCTTCGGACTTGAAAACGCCCTGCGCGAATCCATCGAGGCGCGGCATTTCAAGGTGGTTTACCAGCCCAAGGTCGACGCCGCCGGCCGCCTGCACGGCTGCGAAGCACTGGTGCGCTGGCAGCACCCGGAAATGGGGCTGATCACGCCTGACCGCTTCATTCCGCTGGCCGAAGAAACCGGGCACATCGTGGCCATCGGCGAACAGGTGCTGGCCGCCGCCTGCCACGAAGCCGCCGGCTGGCCGATGGTCGATGGCCGTCGCCTGACCATTGCGGTCAATCTCTCGGTGCGCCAGCTCGACGAGCCGGGCCTACCGGCACTCATCGCCCACACGCTGGCGGAGAGCGGCCTGCCAGCGGAATGCCTGGAGTTGGAAATCACCGAAAGCGCGATCATGGGCGACGTCGCACAAACCATCCGCCGTCTGAACGGCATCAAGGCGCTGGGCGTGCGCGTGGCGGTAGATGATTTCGGTACCGGCTATTCATCGCTCGCCTACCTGCAGCGCCTGCCAATCGACACCCTGAAGATTGACCGTTCCTTCGTCTCAGGCTGCAACCGCGAGGAATCGGCAATGACCATTCCGCACGCCATCATCTTCCTTGGCAAGGGACTCAACCTGCACCTGGTCGCGGAAGGCGTCGAGACGCTGGCGGAAATGCAGCTGCTGGCCACCTGTGGTTGCGACGAATTCCAAGGTTACTTGATTGCGAGCCCGCTCGACCCGGCAGCGCTGGCGGAATTCATTGGGCGGCAACAGGAGGGGTGACGCTGCTCAGCCCTCCGATATGCGAATAACCCGGAAAATCATTAAAAATCATGAATTTACGCGGCGCAACGCCATGTGCTGACGGATCATTAACGGAATCTGCTGCTCCAGCCCGGTATTTAGCCGGCTGGTAACCTGCACATTACCGCCCTAGGGAGCGCGACAGGCCAACGTCGGCAGGCCTAACAGCAGGCAGCCAACAGACCAGCCAACTCAGGTCTCCACAACCTCTTCCCTTCGCAGCCAGCCTAGAACGGCAGTTCAGGCGCAGCACGCTCGCGCAGGATACGGCGGGCGAACAACAGGTCTTCCCAGGCCTTGGCCTTGTCGGGCAGGTTGCGCAGCAGGTAGGCCGGGTGATAGGTCACGACGACGGGGATTCCGGCGTATTCGAAGCGCTGGCCGCGCATGGAGGCCAGCGATTTGTCCTCATGCAGTACGCTATGCACGGCCGCCTTGCCGAGCAACACGATGACCTTGGGTTTGAGCAGCGCCACCTGGCGCTCCAGGAACGGCCGGCAGGCGGCCATTTCCGGGGCTTCCGGCGTGCGATTGCCAGGCGGTCGGCATTTCACGGCATTGGCGATATAGACCCGGTTCCCCCGGGCGATGTCGAGCGCGGCCAGCATGTTGTCGAGCAACTTGCCGGCCTGGCCGACAAAAGGCTCGCCCTTGGCATCCTCTTCCGCTCCGGGCCCCTCACCGATGAACAGGTAGTCCGGGCTGGTATCGCCGACGCCGAGCACGGCCTGCCTCCGCCCTTCCCCCAGGGGGCAGGCGCGGCAGGCGGCGACCATGCGGGCCAGGGTGGGCCAGTCGGCCGAACCGACCTCGCCGGCCGGCATGGCGGACGGGGCAGCCGGAGGCGGGCTGATGGGGACTGCTTCCTCGACGCTGGCCGACGCGGGCAAAGCAGTGGATTCTTCGCTGTGGCCGGTCGCTTCCGCCGCGGCGGCGGCCGGCACGTCGCGCCGCACCCAGATCGGCGAAATCCCCATCTCGACGAGCATCTGCTCACGACTCAAGCTCATGCCACCAGTTCCTTGTCAAAAATCAGCGCATCCTCGCGCCCGGTCACGGCCGGATAATAGCCCTTGCGCAGGCCGATCTGGCGGAAACCGAAGTGGCGATAGAGATCGACGGCCCGCTCGTTGGACGGTCGCACTTCGAGGAACAATCGGTCGGCGCCCCCCAGCCGGGCGCACTCCATGGCATGGCGCAGCAGGCGGGCACCGTAGCCCTGGCCCTGGTAGCGCTTGCCGACGCCGATATTGAGCAGATGCGCCTCGTCGAGCACCGACATGACCACCGAGAAACCGATCAGGTCGCCCCCCAGGCGGAGAACCCAGGCGCTGTAACCGCTCTGCAGCGAATCGGCGAAATTGCCGCGTGACCACGGAAAAACCTGCAGGCTGGCTTCCAGCGCAGCGACCGCATCGAGGTCGCGTTCGTTCATCGGGAAGAACTCGGCCGCGATAGCCAGGCCACTCACGCCCGGCCGCCTTCGCTCAGCCGTTCGGCCACCGTCTTGGCCACCTTGTCGCGGATATAGAGCGGTGCCGCCTGCGCTGCGTCGATGCCCTCGCCCCGTGCCGCCTTGACGGCGGCCAGGCGCACCAGGCTGTCGGCCATCGGCAGGATGCCGGCATGCATCGCCCCCGCGGTTGCCTGCACCCGCTCGAGCAACGCCGGATACACCGCCAGCCCGTTGCCACAAGCCAGCCAGCCGGCGCCGGCCGGCAGCGCGACCTCACCCGGCGGCGAAACGCGGATCTCGCCGCGCAGCGCATAAGCGCCGCCGGCCTCGCGTTCGTAGAACCCGGAATAAACCTCGCCCATGCGCGCATCGAGCAAGGCCAACACCCGTTCGCCGGCGCTCTGCTCGGCCATGCTTTCCAGGCTGCAGACCGGGATCAGCGGCACATCCGCTGCCACGGCCAGGCCCTGGGCCGCACCGCAAGCCACCCGCAGGCCGGTGAAGGCGCCGGGGCCGACGCCGAAGGCGATGGCATCGAGGTCGGCAACACGCACACCGCCCGCCGCCAGCAATTCGCGGACGAGCGGCAGCAGCGTTTCGGAATGCGGCCGCTTCTCGGGGCAGATCCGCTGGCTGACGAGGCCGTCGCGCCACAAGGCGCAGGAGCCGAGTTCGGTGGAGGTTTCGAGGGCGAGGATCAACATGGGCCGGCATTTTACCGGAGGCCGGCCAGTGCGGCTCGCTCCGCGGTCAATCCGGCCGCCAGCCCCGCCCGCCGCCCCGATGCTCGGGATGCGGCGGCAAACCGCGCTGCTCGCGCATCTCGTCGCGCAGACGGCGCCTGTCCTCCAGCGGCAGGTCGCGCCAGCGGGGGGGCGGCTCCTCGCGGCGAAACTCGTCGCGCCGCATTTCCTGGCGCCGGACATCGTGTTCCTGGCGCCAGTGCTCGCGCATCTGCTGGCGCATCTGGCGCCGCTCCTCGGGGGGCAGATCGCGCCACGAAGCCTGCGCCGACGCACCGCCCACCGAGCCGAGCAGGCTCAGGAGCAGCAGCGAACAGGTAGCAAGGCGTTTCATGGCAGAGGCGCAATCGGTTTGACGGACAGCATCATTGTCCATCCGGCCGGCAGGGGCAAGCGACCGAAGATGTAAGAATATGTTTCCCCGGCGCCGGATATACAAAGCTTGTTACCATTCCACGCATCGCTTCCGGCGCCTGACCTTATCCTTGCCAGCATGAACGAACAACACCATCACATCCTCGTCGTCGACGACGACGCCCGGTTGCGCGACCTGCTGACCCGCTACCTCGGCGAACAGGGCTTCGAGGTTAAGGCCGCCGCCGATGCCCAGCAAATGGACAAGCTGCGCGCCCGCGAACATTACCACCTGATCGTGCTCGACCTGATGATGCCCGGCGAGGATGGCCTGTCGGTCTGCCGCCGGTTGCGCGGCCAGGGCGACCAGACGCCGATCATCATGCTGACCGCCAAGGGCGACGAAGTCGACCGCATCGTCGGCCTGGAAATGGGCGCCGACGACTACCTGCCCAAGCCTTTCAACCCGCGCGAACTGCTCGCCCGCATCCATGCCGTGCTGCGCCGCCAGGGCAGCAAGCCGCCCGGCGCGCCGGAAGGCGATGCCGAGATCATCCGTTTCGGCAATATCGCAGTCGACCTCGCCGCCCGCACGCTGAAGCGCGGCGACGAACTGCTGCCGCTGACCACCGGTGAATTCGCCGTGCTCAAGGTGCTGCTCCAGCATCCGCGCCAGCCGCTGTCGCGCGACAAGCTGATGACCCTGGCCCGCGGCCGCGAGCAGGGACCGTTCGACCGCGCCATCGACGTCCAGGTTTCCCGCCTGCGCAAGCTGGTCGAAAGCGACCCGGCCCAGCCGCGCTACCTGCAGACGGTGTGGGGCTTCGGCTACGTCTTCGTGCCGGACGGCGCCCCCCGGGACTGAGCGCATGCCGCGCACGCTGCTGGCGCGCACCTTCCTCCTCCTCGCCGCCCTGCTGCTGGCTACGACGGTGGCCTGGCTCAGCCTGTTCCGCTACATGGATGCCGAGCCGCGCGCCCGCGAAACGGCGCAACTGGCCGCCTCCGCCGTCAACCTGATCCGCGCCTCGCTGTTTGCTGCCGCGCCGGACAAGCGCCTTGGCCTGTTTGCTGAGTTTTCCAGCCGGGAAGGCATCCGCCTGTTGCCGGCCGAGCCGGAGGACCGCATCGAAGCCATGCCCGAAGGGCGTTTCTTCCGGCTGCTGCAAAATGAAATCCACCAGCGCCTCGGCCGGCACACCCGCATCGCCGCCAGTGTCGATGGCGTGCCCGGCTTCTGGGTCAGCTTCCGCCTCGACGAAGCTGACGAGGAGGAATACTGGCTGGTCCTGCCCCGCGAGCGGGCCGCCCGCAACTTCGCCCGCCACTGGCTGACCTGGGGCCTGCTCGCCAGCCTGCTGGCGATGGCCGTCGCCTGGCTGATCGCCTCCCGCATCAGCCGGCCGCTCAAGGCCATGGCCCGCTCCGCCGAAACGGTGGGCCGCGGCCAGACGCCGGACCCGCTGCCGGAGGACGGCCCGGAGGAATTGAGCCGTCTGGCCATCGCCTTCAACACCATGGCCGCCGACCTGCAGCGCACGGAGCGGGAGCGCTCCGAAGTGCTGGCCGGCATTTCACACGACCTGCGCACCCCGCTCACCCGCCTGCGGCTGGAGGCCGAACTCAGCGTTGCCGACGAAGGTGCCCGCCAGGCGGTCGTTTCCGACATCGAGCAGATGGAAGGCGTGATTTCGCAGTTCATGGATTACGCCCGCGCCAACACCGGGGAAGAAGCCGCCGAGACCGACCTCTCCGCCCTGCTCGCCAGCATTGCGGCGCGCCAGGGCAGCATCGGCCGCCAGGTGGTCAGCGATATTCCGGCCCTTGCCCCGCTCTGGTTGCGCCCGAAGGCGATGACCCGGGCAGTGACCAACCTGATCGACAACGCCGCCAAATACGCCGGCGGCGAGATCGGCCTGCGCCTGTCCGAAGCCGACGGACAAATCCTGATCGAGGTCAGCGACCGCGGCCCGGGCATTCCGGATGGCGAAGCCGACCGTTTGAAACGCCCCTTCACCCGCCTGGAAGTGGCCCGTACCAATGCCAGCGGAACCGGTCTCGGCCTGGCCATCGTCGACCGCATCGCCCGCCTGCACGACGGCCAACTCGATCTGCTGTCCAACCCCGGGGGCGGCTTGCTCGTCCGCCTGACGCTGCCGGCCAGGCGTTAAACGCCGCAGCGCAGCGGGAAGGTCTCGATCACCCGGTAATTCGGCCCTTCCGGCGTCAAGACCGATTGCACCAGGACGAAGCTGGCGCAGTGCCAGATCAAGCTGGGCAGCGGCGGCCAATCGGTCGATTCGGCGAGGTCCAGCTTGCGTACCAGGGTGACATGTGGCGTGAAACGGCGGCCCGGCGGATCGACCGGATAACCGCCCTCGCCCAGCGCGGCGTGCAGGCGGCCGTGCAAGTCGGTCAAACCCTCCGGCGTTGCGCGGCAACCGGCCCAAAGCACATGGTTGTGCGCCCAGTAAGCGAGGCGATCGAGGTGCAAGTCAAAGCGGCTCGCCTGCAGGCAACGCCCCAGGGCACACAATTTGGGAAGCGCAGACACCGGCACATCGCCCAGGAAAGCCAGCGTCAAATGAATGGTGTCGAGACGGGTCGGGCGCCCGCCGTGTTGTGACGCAAATGTGTGCGCCACGCCGGCCAAGGTATCGGCCACCGCGGCTGGCGGCCAGAGGGCGAAAAAAACTCTGGCCGAGGGCGGCCGTTCAGCTCTTGGGGGCCGGCGCTCAGCCGGCACGTTCGACCAGCACGACGGCCTGCGCCTCGATGGCCTCTTCGCGCCCGAGATAGCCCAGCCGTTCGTTGGTTTTCCCCTTGATGTTCACCGCATCGACCGGCAGGCCAAGGTCGGCTGCGACGTTGGCAACCATTGCGGCGGCATGCGGCGCCAGCTTGGGCTGCTGGGCGATGAGCGTCGCATCGACATTGACCGGCCGCCAGCCGCGCTCGGCCAGCAAGGCAACGGCACCGCGCAGCAGCACGCGGCTGTCGGCCCCCTTGTAGCGCGGATCGGTATCGGGGAAATGGCGGCCGATGTCGCCGAGCGCCACGGCACCGAGCAGCGCATCGGTGATGGCGTGCAGCAACGCGTCGGCGTCGGAGTGGCCGAGCAGGCCGGTGGGGTGCGGAATCTCGACGCCGCCGAGGATCAGCTTGCGGCCTTCGACCAGTTTGTGAACATCGTAGCCCTGCCCGACGCGGAAATTCATTTACGTGCCCTCAAAATCATGGCGGCCAAAGGAAGGTCGGCCGGATACGTCACTTTCAGGTTGGTGGCATCGCCGCGCACCAGCTTGGGCCTGAGGCCGAGCGCCTCGACGGCGCCGGCTTCATCAGTCACGTCGCGGCACTTTTGCAGCGCGTCGCAGAGCAGGCCGTAGCGGAACATCTGCGGGGTCTGCGCCTGCCACAGCCCGTCGCGCGGCTCGGTGGCCGCGACGCGCTGTTCGGCATCGGCCCGCTTCAGGGTGTCGGCGACCGGCACGGCGAGGATGCCGCCGACCGGGTCATTCGCCAGATCGGCAAACAGCGCATCGAGCATGGCCGGCGACAGGCAGGGCCGCGCGGCGTCGTGCACCAGAACCCAGTCATCGTCGGCCGCGACCATCGCCGCGGCCTGCAAACCGTTGCTGACGCTCTCCGCCCGCGTCGCGCCACCGCAACGCACGGTTTCCAGCTTGGCGCCCAGTTCGCTCCAGTCGGTGCGCGGCCACCATGGGTCATCCGGCGCCAGCACGACCCATACCCGTTCGATGTCCGGACAGGCGGTCAGCGCCTTGAGGGTATGGAAGATCAGCGGCCGCCCGAGGAGGTCGAGATACTGCTTGGGCTTCTCGGCACCGAAGCGGGAACCGCTGCCGGCAGCGGGAACGATTGCGAAATGGCGTGGCATGGCTTAATTTTACTGAAGAACGATTAAAACTGAGGAGGCGCATGAGCTTCGTGGTTCCCGAACTGGTTGAACCGGTCAAGGCCTTCGCCACGGCCCTGGGCATCGGGCTGCTGATCGGCATGGAACGCGAGCGGCGGCCCGACTCGGCGGCCGGCCTGCGCACCTTCTCGCTGGTCGCCATGCTCGGCTGCCTGTTCGCCCTGCTCGACGAGCGCTCCGGCAGCACCTGGCTGCTCGCCGTTGGCCTGCTGGTCATTGCCGGGGCGATGATCGCCTCCAATTTCTCGTCGCAGCAGGAGGAGCAATACCGCGGCTTCACGTCGGAAGCGGCTGTCGTCGTGACCTACGGCCTCGGTGCGGCAGTCTGGTTCGGCTACGCGACGCTGGCCGTCATGCTGGCCATCACGACCACCGTGCTGCTCTATTTCAAGGCCGAGCTCAAGCAACTGAGCCAACGGACGACGCCGAAGGACATCAACTCCATCCTGCAATTCGCCGTTCTCTCCTTCGTCATCCTGCCCATACTGCCGAGCGAGGATTTCGGGCCCTACGACGCGATCAACCCGCGCCAGATCTGGTGGATGGTGGTGCTCATTTCCGGCCTGGCGCTGGCCGGCTACCTCGCCCTGCGCATCATCGGCGCCCGGCACGGCGCGGCGGTGCTTGGCATTTTCGGCGGCCTCGCTTCGTCGACCGCGACGACCATGATGTTCTCCCGCCATGCCCGCGAACATGCCGACCTGGTCCGCATGTCGGCCATCGTCATCCTGATCGCCAACGTGATGGTGATGATCCGCCTGTGGCTGGTCGCCGGGGTCGTTGCTCCGCACCTGGCTGCGCCGATCGCCATCGTCTTCGCCTGCAGCATCGTGCCCGGCGTAGCGATGGCGCTGTACGGCTGGAAAATCCTGAGCGCCGCCGACAACCTGCCGATGCCGGAGGTCAAGAACCCGACCGAACTGAAGACCGCCGTTTCCTTCGGCCTGCTCTACGCCGTCGTGCTGCTCGCCTCGGCCTGGCTGCAGGATCGCGCCGGCAACAGCGGCCTCTACATCGTCGCGCTGGTATCCGGCCTGACCGATGCCGACGCCAGCGTGTTATCCACGCTGCGCATGTTCAATCTCGACAAGGTGGCGAGCGGCGAGGCAGTCATCGCCGTCGCCCTCGCCCTGCTCGCCAACCTGGCCTTCAAGATCGGCCTAGTGGTCAGCATCGGCGGCGGCACGCTGGCCCGCCATGCCCTGCCCGGCCTGCTCGCCATCGGCGGCGGCATGGGCCTTGGTTTGCTGCTCATCTGAGGAGAGCGCCATGAATGCCATTCGTCCCCCTGCCGTCGCCGGCGCCTTCTACCCCGGCGATCCGCAAACCCTCACGGCAACCGTGGACCGCCTGCTGGCCGGAGCGGAAGCCACCTCGCCCGTTCATCCCAAGGCGCTCATCGTGCCGCACGCCGGCTACATCTATTCCGGGCCGATGGCTGCCCGCGGTTATGCCAGCCTGCTGCCGCAGGCCGGCCAGATCCGCCGGGTGATCCTGCTCGGCCCGACGCACCGGGTCGCGGTGAATGGCATCGCCCTGCCGGAAGCGACGGTTTTTGCGACGCCGCTCGGCAATATCCGGCTCGACGCCCAGGCCATCGCCCGCCTCGCCGACCTGCCGCAGATCGTCTTCAGCGACCCCGTGCATGCCTTCGAGCATTCGCTGGAGGTGCATCTGCCCTTCCTGCAACGGCTGCTTGGCGACTTCACGCTGGTACCGCTCGCCGTCGGCCATGCCACGCCGGACGAGGTGGCCGAGGTGCTCGACACGCTCTGGGGCGGCCCGGAGACACTGATCGTCGTCAGTTCCGACCTGTCGCACTTCCTGCCCTACGCCACCGCGCAGCAGGTCGACAGCAATACCTGCCGGCACATCCTGCAACTCGACACCCACATCCATCCCGAGCAGGCCTGTGGTGCTTTCCCGATCAACGGCCTGCTGCTCGCCGCCAGCCGGCGCGGCCTGCAGCCGGCCCTGCTCGGCCTGTGCAATTCCGGCGATACAGCCGGTGACCGCGACCGCGTGGTCGGCTACGCCGCCATCGCTTTCAGCGAAGGAGTGCCCGATGACTGACCTTGGCCCCATCCTGCTGGCCCTCGCCCGCAACGCCATCGCCAGCCGTCTCGGCCAGCCCGCCCGGCCGGTCGAAGCCAGCCATGCGCCGGAACTGGACGCTCCCGGCGCAACTTTCGTCACCCTAACCCAGCACGGTCAGTTGCGCGGCTGCATCGGCAGCCTGGAAGCCTGGCGCCCGCTGCGCCAGGACGTGCAGCAAAACGCCCTGGCTGCCGCCTTCGACGATCCGCGCTTCGAACCGCTGGCGGCCGACGAACTGGACCTGACGCGGGTCGAGGTTTCGCTGCTGACCCCGGCCGAGCCGATGACCTTCAGCAACGAGGCCGACGCCCTCGCCCAGCTGCGCCCGAACATCGACGGCGTGATCTTTTCGGTCGGCAGCCGGCGCTCGACTTTCCTGCCGCAAGTCTGGGAACAACTGCCCAACCCGGGACTGTTCATGGCGCACCTCAAGCAGAAGGCCGGTCTGCCAGCCGATTACTGGAGCTCCGGCGTCCAGCTCGCGCGTTACACGGTCAAAAAATGGAAGGAGGCCCAGACATGAGCCCCGTTGAAACCCTGCATCCCGGCCGCTGGTGGCATGCCCTGCCCGACGGCCGCATCCAGTGCGACCTCTGTCCGCGCGACTGCCAGTTGCACGAGGGCCAGCGCGGCGCCTGCTTCGTCCGCCAGATGGTGAATGGCGCCATGCAGCTGACGACCTACGGCCGCTCCTCCGGCTTCTGCATCGACCCGATCGAGAAGAAGCCACTCAACCATTTCTACCCGGGCAGCAGCATCCTGTCCTTCGGCACGGCTGGCTGCAACCTCGCCTGCAAGTTCTGCCAGAACTGGGACATTTCCAAATCGAAGGACATGGACCGCCTGATGGATGCCGCCAGTCCGGCGATGATCGCCCAGGCCGCCCAGCGCTACGGTGCCGAGGCGGTGGCCTACACCTACAACGACCCGGTGATCTTTGCCGAATACGCCATCGACACCGCGCTCGCCTGCCGCGAACGGGGCATCCGCAACGTCGCGGTGACCGCCGGTTACATCCACCGCGAGCCGGCCCGCGAGTTCTTCGCCGTGATGGATGCCGCCAACGTCGATCTGAAGGCCTTCACCGACGACTTCTATCACAAGCTGTGCGTCGGGCATCTGCAGCCGGTACTCGACATCCTGGCCTACATCCACCACGAAACCGATTGCTGGCTGGAGATCACCACCCTGCTGATCCCCGGTCAGAACGACAGTCCGGGCGAAATCAACGAACTGGCCAGCTGGGTGGCCAAGGAACTCGGCCCCGATGTGCCGCTGCATTTCACCGCCTTCCACCCCGACTGGAAGATGGACAACCTGCCGCCGACACCGCCGCAAACCCTGACCCAGGCCCGGCAGATCGCGCTTGACGCCGGTCTGCACTACGTCTTCACCGGCAACGTGCACGACAGCCAGGGCGGCACCACCTTCTGCCCGGGCTGCAAGGCGCCGCTGATCGTCCGCGACTGGTACGACATCCGCCGCTACGACCTGACGCCGGAAGGCCGCTGCCCGCATTGCCAGACCGCCATTGCCGGCCGCTTCGGCAAGCCCCTCGGGCGGGACGGCCATGCCTTCGGTGCCAACCGCATTCCGGTGCACCTGTCCTGATGATCCGCCACATCGCGTTGCAGACGCAGCACGGCTCGCTGCATGGCCGGCTCGGCCTGCCGGAACACCCACGCGGCCTGATCCTCATCGTCCGAGCCCACCGCCTGGATGAGGACCACCTGACGGCGGCCGAGTTCGAGGCGCGCGGCTATGCAACGCTGAGCATCGACCTGCTGACCACGCAGGAACTGCAGTTTGTCGACGCGACGCAGAATGTCCCGCGCCTGGCGCAACGCCTGCTCGACGTCCTCGACCTGATCCGCAACGACGGCGACATGCAGACCCTTCCTCTCGGGCTCTTTGCCAACGGCGATACCGCCCCGGCCGCCATCCGCTGCGCCGCGCAGCGCGACATCCAGGTCAAAGCCCTGGCCTGCCACGGCGGGTTGATCGACCGGTCCGGCGTGCAATCGCTCGAATTGATGGTGGCGCCGCTACTGATGCTGTTCGATCACGACGACGAACTGGCGCCAGCCGCTTTCCAGCGCGCCGCCCGGCATCTGGGCGGTACCCACGAGACACACCGGCTCGCTCCCCTGGACAAACCGCTGCCTGCCGTTGCCAGCTGGTTCGCCCGGCATCTCCGCGCCTGAATATCGCGGCGCCGGCGCGCTCGGCACAACAAATGATGGCAGCCTGCCCCTCGCGCCATGTTATAAATATTATTTATCCCATTACTGGCCAAAACCCGAACCATGAGCACTTCCGACACCCGTACCGTGTATGGCACCGAGGACATCCTGCGCAGCCTGTGCAATTCGGTCACCAAGGTTCTTTCCATCGCCACGCAGAGCCAGATTCACTATTCCGGCATGGTCCAGCGCATCACCAAGACCTGCCTGAAACCGGACATCGGCTGCTTCGTGCTGTTCGACGGCGGGTTTTCCGGGTTGGTCGTCATCAATTTCTCGGCCGCCGCCGCGATGGAGTTGTACGAGAGCTACATGCTGCACATGGGCATGTCCCGCGAGGGCCTGGCAACCTCCCACACCTCGGACGAGGTCGGCAACGTGATGGGCGAGCTGATGAACCAGATCGTCGGTGACTTCACCGGCAAGGTGGCGCGCGAATTGCAAACCCATATCACGCAGAACCAGCCGAAGATGCTGGCGCTCAACAAGCAGGTCATGCTCAGCGTCGACACCAATCTCGACACGCCGGAATCACGCCGCGTCACCTTCTACACCGGTCGCAACAACATCTTTTACCTTGAGCTGGCGATAGACCGCACGGAATTCATCAAGATGAACGATTTCGAGGCCAGCGAAGCGCCGGACCCGGATGAACTGCTGGCCCAGGTTCATGCCGGCAACGCCCAGGCGAAGGCGGAAGCGGTCCTGGCAGAAGCGACGGATCACGAAGACCTGCTCAAGTCGCTCGGCATGTGAGGGCGCGATGGCTATCGTCATCTACCACAACGCCCGCTGCTCGAAGAGCCGCGAAACGCTGGCCCTGCTACAGCAACGGGGAATCACGCCGAGCGTCGTCGCCTATCTTGAAACACCGCCGACGCCGGCCGAAATCCGCCGCCTCCTCGACCAACTCGGCATGACCGATGCCCGCCAACTGATGCGCCAGAAGGAGGCGGAATACGCCGAACTCGGCCTCGCCGACCCGACGATCAGCCAAGACGCGCTGATCGCCGCCATGGTCGCCCATCCGCGCCTGATCGAACGGCCCATCGTGGTCAATGGCGAACGGGCCGCCATCGGCCGCCCCCCCGAGAAGGTACTCGCCATCCTGTAATGGTCGGCGGCGCATGCTGCCGACTCACGCCAGATCGGCGACCAGCTGCCGAACGTCCTGCCTTTCCCGCGCCGGGAGAAAGCGAGGGGCGCGGGCGAGCGCCCTTGCCGTCAGGCGGGCCAGCAAGCCGTCGTCGGCCGCCTGCTCCCGCCGCAACTGCTTGAGCAGGCCGGCCACCGCGGCCACATCGCCCCACGGAAAATAGCCCGGGTAATCCTCGCCGAGCAGGCCGATATTGCCATCGACCGCCGAAGCCAGCACCGGTGTGCCGCTGGTGATGGCCTCGATCACCACATTCGCCCCACCCTCCATGCGGCTGCTATGGAGCAGGACATGGGCGCGCTGGATGGCCCGGCGTACCCTGTCGTGCGGCAACCCGCCGAGCCAGCGATAGGCCGGGCAATCCCGCCCGCACGCTATGGCCTGCTCGGCAAGCAGCGGCTCCAGCGCCTGCCCGATATGCCGGAAGCGGATGTCCGGCTGGCCGCGCAGCATACGGGCCGCGGCAAACACGGTTTCCGGCGATTTCTCGCTGCGCAGATGGCCGACGACAAGCACATTCAGGTGACGCGGCGTTTTGACCACCGGCTGGCGACCACTGGCCGACTGCAGGATGACCCGGGCCTTACCCTGCACTCCGGCCGGCAAGGCGGCAATCCCCCGTTCATGCAGCACCACCAGGGCCTGCGCGTGATCCAGGGAGGTGATGGCCAGGGGGCTGTCGTGGATGTCGCGATGCAGGTCGGTGCCGGTCAGCACGACCGCCAGGCCCCGGCTGCCCCGGGCCGCATGCCAGGCGGCAACCGCCCCGGCTGAACGACGCGCATGCAGGGCGATCATCACGTCGTCGCCGATGGCCCGGGCATCCGGCCAGGCGGTCACGATACGGACGTCGGCGACCGGCGACAGAAAACGCTGCCAGCGCTGGGCGGTGCGCCAGTTGCCGTTATTGGCATCAGCCAGCACCGGGCTGACGATGACGACCTGCACCCGGGCACCCCCCGGCCCAGGCCGAATCAACGCGGGCGACACGCCTGCTTGATAC
Organism: Dechloromonas agitata is5; assembly: GCF_000519045.1. GTDB lineage: Bacteria > Pseudomonadota > Gammaproteobacteria > Burkholderiales > Rhodocyclaceae > Azonexus > Azonexus agitatus. The sequence continues at coordinate 2,521,861 of NZ_KI912532.1, read as the reverse complement.
GCTGGATGTGGCCGCGACCGAGTCCCTTCACTTCGCAGCCGAGCTCGAAGTAACGGGCAATCACCGCATCGTCGAGCAGGCCGAAACAGTCGATCACCGCAATCGGCTTGCCGGCCCATTCAACTACTTGGTCGGGTGTCAGCTGGCGGTAGGCGTCATGCGGCACGGCGAGGATCAACGCGTCGACGCCTTGGAGCGCCTGCGCCAGATCGTTGTCGACTTTCAAGTTCGACAACTCATCCTGGTTGCGGAAAAAGCGCTTCCACGACAAGCCCGAGGTCGGATAGGCATCCTGCTCGGCAAATTCCCACCATTGCTCGACATACGGGTCATGCGCCCGCATCTCGGCGCCCATCTCGGTCAGCTTGCGGACGACCAGCTCCGAGCCGCTGTAGCGCGTGTCGCCCACGTCCTGCCGGTAGGAAGCCCCGGCGATCAGCACCTGCGAGGCGGCGATGTAGCGATCCATGTTGCGCAGCGCGTCGCGGGTCAATTCGGCAACATGCAGGGCCCGCGTGTCGTTGATGTCCACCGCCGTCGGCGTGATGCGGAACACCTTGTCACCATCCTCGAAGCCGAGGATGTGCTTGTACGCCCAGTAGCCGAGGCCGCCGTCCTTGGGCAGGCAATAGCCGCCGATGCCGGGGCCGGGGAAGATCATGTTGCTGTGCGTCGGCCGCATCTTGATGGCATCGACCACCTTGATCAGATCAACCCCATTGCGCTCGGCGAACAGCGACCACTCGTGCAGGTAGGCCAGGATGGTCGCCCGGTAGCTGTTCTCGACAATCTTGGCGGTTTCCGACTCGATCGGCCGGTCCATCACGGTGAGCGGGAACTGGTCGGTGTTGAGCACCTCGTGCAGGAATTTCTCGACCCGCGCCCGCGCCGCCGCGTCGCAGCCGGCACAGACGCGCCAGAAATCGCGGATGCTGGCGACGTACTCGCGGCCCGGCATGACCCGTTCGTAGGAGTGCGCGAGCAGCGGCACCGAGGTGATGCCACGATTGGCAAAAGCCTTTTTCAGGATCGGCCAGGCGACGAATTCGGTGGTACCGGGGGCGACCGTGGTTTCGATCAGCACCAGGCACTCCGGACGGATGTGCTGGCCAACCGTCTTCAGCGTCGCCTCCAGCGCCGCCATGTCGCATTCGCCGGACTTCATGTTGCCCAGCTCCTGCTTCAGGAAATCGCACTGCACGTCGATCACGACGCAATCAGCCAGATCGATGACCTGGCTGTTGTAGGTCGCGGTCAGCGTCTTCTTGTCATTGACGCAACGGCCGATCAGCACATCGACCTGCGGATCTTCCGCCTTGACCGGCGAGACGCCGCGATTGAGCAGCGGAATCTTCCAGAAGGAACGCGTCGACGGCCGCTGGCAGCCGATCACGAACTTGCTCGGCCGGCCATCCTGGTCCACGCAATCGGCCACGATGGCGGCCATCACGGCACCGACGAAGCCAACCCCCATGACCACGACCACCTCCTGCCCCTTCGCCCGGGCCGCCTCGGCCAGGACTCTGACGCGCTCATACTCGGCGGCGTAATCGGCTTGTTCCGGCAATGGGAAGGATTCGCCATCCGGCGAAATCGATACCTTGTTTTGCGATGCAGTCACGATGGATGCTCCTGAAAAATGGCATGGCCCGGGCAATGCCCACAACGGCCATTATTTCACCGGCCCGGCCTAAAAAACATCGAATTCCTCACGGCGCAAGCCGCCTGAGCCACAGGCGAAACGTGAAATATCCCCGGATGGCACGCCGATATGTCAGATAGAATCGCCGCGCATTTGCCAGACGACCTATCCCGGGGGAATACATGAACAAGATCGGCCTGCTCACGACACTCATCGCACTCGCCATCGCGCTGCCCATGGAGGCCAGCGCCAAGGGGCGCGTCCGATCGTCCCATTCCCACGCCTCGCCCGAAGCCCATCCACATGCGACGGGTGAAACACACACAGCAGAAGGCGGTTCCGGCATCATCCGCAGCGCCATCGCCCGTCCGCACCGCTCGCAAGACGGCACGGCCGGCGGCGAAAGCGGCGCACAGCCCGGCAGCACAGCAACCAGCGAAGAAGACGCCAACCTGCGCCGCATCCGCGAGGAAAAGGCAGCCGCCCGCGCCAAGCGCGATGCCGAAATCCTCGCCGCACGGAAACTGCAGCAGGAAGCAGACGCCGAAAAGCGCCGCGAACAAGCCGAACAGGCGGCGCTCAATGCCAGCGAAGCCGAGAAGCGCAAGGCAGCCGAAACCCGGGCGAAAAACCGCGAACTCGCCCAACTCGAACGCCAGCAACGCCAAGCCGCCTGGGAAGCACGCTGCCAGATCAAGCCGGTGATGACCGACGCCGAAATCGCCACCTGCAAGGAAGTCTGGACCACGGCGGCCCGCTGATTGCGGCAGGTTGTGTGCACCGGGGGCACCCCGGTGCATGGGGATCGGGTTGGCGCCAGTTCCATCGTTTGACCACCCGATTCGCTTCACGTGAGCGCTAAATACCTGGGTTTCAGCTATGGGCTGTTTGGTGGCACTTGGCCAGAAGCCGTCCGTCGAAGTTACATCCGGAAAGGCGCCGTTCGGCTACATTTCAACCAACAAGCGAACTCGCTGCCATTCGATCTACAGGGCTCATGACCCCGAGCCCGCCACGATTGAGCACATGGGTGTAAATCATCGTGGTGCTCACGTCACTGTGGCCCAGCAACTCCTGGACTGTCCGGATGTCGTAACCGCTTTCCAGCAAGTGCGTGGCGAAGGAATGGCGCAAGGTGTGTACCGACACCTGCTTGCTCACTCCCGCAAGTAATACCGCCTGCTTGATAGCACGTTGCAGGCGTTGTTCATAAAGATGATGACGGCGACGGACACCACTACGCGGGTCAATCGACAACTCGGGAGCCGGCCACACCCAGAACCACGCCCACTGCATCCCGGCGTTTGGATACTTTCGATCCAGTGCATCCGGCATGAATACCCCCGGCAAGCTGCGCTCACGATCTTGTGACCAGATCAAACGGGCATGCGCCAACTGGTCCTTGATAGGCGCAGCCAGCGAATCAGGCAACATGACTCTCCGGTCTTTGCCTCCTTTGCCGCCACGAACCACAATTTCCCGGCGCTCAAAATCAACATCCTTCACCCGCAGGCGAAGCGCCTCCATCAAACGAAGCCCCGTGCCATAAAGCAAACGTGCGAGCAGCGCCATCTGTCCTTCCAGCGCTGCAAACAGGCGAGCCACTTCGCCAACCGACAATACCGTTGGCACCCGGACACGATCCTTTGGGCGCAAAATTTCGTTCATCCACGGCAGATCGATTTCCAGAACCTCGCGATACAGAAACAACAGTGCCGACAACGCCTGCTTGTGCGTGGATGGTGCCACGCCACGCTCTGCCGCCAGCCACGACAAGAACGCAGTAACCTCGGCGGAACCCATGTCCTTCGGGTGTTTCAACTGATGAAAGCGTATGAATCCGCGTACCCAATAGACATAAGATTCCTCGGTACGTATGCTGTAATGCTTGTACCGAATACGCTCACGCACCTGATCAAGCAAGCGCACCGACTTGAGCGCTGGCCTGTCGGCAGGCTTGCAGGGTTTGACGGGATATTTAGCGCTGTACATAAACACAGTATATGCACGAAAAATCCGATGACAAGGACGATTACAGACATGCCCCGCACCGATATAGATCTCAAGCAGGAGAGAAACCCTGCAAAATTGATGTCCACTTCACGTTAGGTTTCGCACCACATGACGAAGCGCCTCTTTTCATTCTGGCTGCTTGCCATTGCGCTGGCACTGCTTCTCGCGCAAGCCTTCTTCACCGGCGAAAAAACCGATGAGATTGCGGGCAATTTGGCGTTTGCGCTATTAGTCCTTTGCTTACCATCGAGCATCTTGGCTTATCCACTCGCCTTGATTGCCATCTCATTCTTTGAGAGCCAAGGCTTGTTTCCCTATAACAGCCGGCTTGTCCTGTCCCTTTGGTGGTCCGTTTTCTTTGGCTGCGGTCTGGCTCAATGGGCTCTGGTTTTCTGGTTCATCAAACGCCGCAACCCTAACCATGCGGTCAAGCGGGACGCGCCGCAAGCGGCGCGCCCCTTACCTTAAACGTTAGGTTGCTTTAAGCATGTCGCTGACTCATCGCCCTGTCGCCGAGGAAGACATTCAACTCATTTGCGGCTTTCCGCAAAGCGAAGACGAGCTGTTCTTCTTGTTCCCAAAGGCAATATTCCCGCTGGCTGCATCGCAGTTGCAGGAGGCAATCGCGCAGCGTTCAGATTCGACGGTCGTAGAGCTTGGTGGTGAAGTAGTCGCCTTCGCCAACTTCTATCGCTGGGAATCTGGTGGGTGTTGCTCCATTGGAAACGTCATCGTTTCCCCGGCAGCCCGTGGGCGCGGTGTGGCCCAATATCTCATCGAAAGTATGGTCTGCCTTGCTTTCTCAAAGCATCAGGCAACCGAGGTAACTGTGTCGTGTTTCAATCAAAACGTTGCAGGCCTACTGCTATATCCGAAGCTTGGGTTTCAGCCTTATGGCATCGAGGAACGGCAAGACAAGAGAGGAAATCGAGTTGCGCTTATTCATATGCGTTTGCCACGAAACGCAACCTAACATGGCGCTCAACCTCGCTCCCTTCGGTCGCTGGACGCTGCGCGATAAGGCCGCGCAGCGCCGGTTAGCTCTACGTTGAGCATCAGTTTTTCATAGCTGTCACGGGCGGCTTCGGGTCGATTTCAGACGATTCACCCGACACAATTCAGCGCCCAACCAACATTCCATTTCGTAATTCCGCTCATTTGCCTCCCCGGTAATCACCCATCCGTGCAGGCGCAGAGCACCCTGGCGAAGCGGCTATAATCCAAGGCCCGTCACGCTTTTCGCTTCGCAGTGTCCGTCTCTCCCTCCCTGCTTTCTCTCCCCGCCCTGCCCAAGGCTGGTTCGCGCATCGATCTGCCTTCCCTGGCGGGTTCCTCGGATGCCCTGGCGCTGGCTGAAATTGCCAGCCGCCATCCCGGCAAGTTGCTCGCCGTCATCACAGCCAATGCCAACGATGCCCAGCGCCTGCTCGACGAAATCCCCTGGTTCGGCCCGCAGCTGCGCGTCCGCCTGCTGCCGGATTGGGAAACGCTGCCCTACGACAGCTTCTCGCCGCACCAGGACCTGGTTTCCGAGCGTTTGGCCACGCTGTGGGCGGCCATGCAGGGCGAGCTGGACATCCTGCTGGTGCCGGCCTCGACTGCCGTCTATCGGCTGGCCCCGCCGGAGTTCATGGCGGCCTACACCTTCGCCTTCAAGAAGGGCGAGCGCATCGACGCCGAGAAATTCCGCAGCCAGGTCACGCTGGCCGGCTACGCCAATGTCACGCAGGTGGTGTCGCCCGGCGAATACTCGATTCGCGGCGGCCTGATCGACCTCTTCCCGATGGGTTCGGCCGTGCCTTACCGGCTCGATCTGTTCGACGACGAGATCGAGAGCATCAAGACCTTCGACGTCGACACCCAGCGCACCATCTACCCGGTGCCGGAAGTGCGCCTGCTGCCGGCGCGCGAATTCCCGATGGACGACAAGGGCCGCACGCGCTTCCGCCAGAAGTTCCGCGAGGCCTTCGAGGGCGACCCGGCCAAGTCGGGCGTTTACAAGGATGTGTCGCAGGGCATCGCCAGCGCCGGCATCGAGTATTACATTCCGCTCTTCTTCGAGGAAACGGCCACCGTTTTCGACTACCTGCCGAAGGATGCCGTCTTCGCCACCCATGGCGACGCACCGGGGGCGATTGCCGCCTTCTGGAAGGAAACACGCTCGCGCTACGAGCTACTGCAAGGCGACAAGGCGCGTCCGCTGCTGCCGCCGGACGAACTCTTCCTCTCCGACGAAGCCTTCTTCACCGCCGCCAAGGGCTACGGCCGGCTGGTGCTGGAAAACAAAACTGACGCCGCAACCACCGCCCTGCCCGACATCGCCGTCGACCGCCGGGCCGAAGACCCGCTTCACAAGCTGAAGAACCACTTGGCGGGCTTCAAGGGCCGCGTGCTGCTGCTGGCCGAATCGGCCGGCCGGCGCGAAACCCTGGCCGCCATGCTGGGCGAACACGGCATCAAAACTGAGGCCAGCGCCGATTTCGCCGGCTTTGTCGCCGGCGGTGCGCCACTGGCGCTGGGCGTGGCCCCGCTGCACGCCGGTTTTGCGCTGCCCGCGAGTGGACAACAATTCGCCTTCATTACCGAAACCGAGCTGTACGCTGGCGCACCGCGCCGCACCCGGCGCGAAGCCGCGCGCAAGGCCAGTTTCGACAACTGGCTGAAGGACCTCACCGAACTCAAGGTCGGCGACCCGGTGGTGCATGAGAGCCACGGCATCGGCCGCTACCAGGGCCTGGTGCGCATGGATCTTGGCACCGGCGAGCAGGAATTCCTCGAATTGCATTACGCCAACGAGGCCAAGCTTTTCGTGCCGGTGGCGCAGCTGCACGTGATTTCGCGCTATTCCGGCGCCGAGCCGGATGCGGCGCCGCTGCACACGCTCGGCTCCGGCCAGTGGGAAAAGGCCAAGCGCAAGGCGGCCGAGCAGGCACGGGATACCGCCGCCGAACTGCTGGCGCTCTACGCCGCCCGCGCCGCCCGCCAGGGCCACGCCTTCGAGTTTGGCGAGAATGACTACGAAGCCTTCGCCGACGGCTTTGGCTTCGAGGAGACCGCCGATCAGGCGCAGGCCATCGCCGCCGTGATCGAAGACATGAAGTCGGGCAAGCCGATGGACCGCCTGGTCTGCGGCGATGTCGGCTTTGGCAAGACCGAGGTGGCGCTGCGCGCCGCTTTCTGTGCCGTCGCGGGCGGCAAGCAGGTGGCCGTGCTGTGCCCGACCACGCTGCTCTGCGAGCAGCATTACCAGACCTTCGTCGACCGCTTTGCCGATTGGCCGGTGAAAGTGGCGGAAATCTCCCGCTTCAAGACCGCCAAGGAATCGGCGCAGGCCTTGAAGGAGCTCTCCGAAGGCAAGATCGACATCATCATCGGCACGCACAAGCTGATCGGCAAGGACGTGAAGTTCGACCGCCTGGGCCTCGTCATCATCGACGAGGAACACCGCTTTGGCGTGCGCCAGAAGGAAACGCTGAAGGCCATGCGCGCCGAGGTGGATGTGCTGACGCTGACCGCGACGCCGATCCCGCGCACGCTGGCCATGTCGATGGAAGGCCTGCGCGACTTCTCGGTGATCGCCACCGCGCCGCAGAAGCGCCTGGCGATCAAGACCTTCGTCTCGAAATTCTCCGACGGCATCATCCGAGAAGCCGTGCTGCGCGAACTGAAGCGCGGCGGACAGGTGTATTTCCTGCACAACGAGGTCGACACCATCGAGAACATGCGGGAAAAGCTCGAAAAGCTGGTGCCCGAGGCGCGCATCGTCATCGGCCACGGCCAGATGAACGAACGCGAGCTGGAGCGCGTGATGCGCGACTTCACCAGCCAGCGCGCCAACCTGCTGCTGTGCACGACCATCATCGAGACCGGCATCGACAACCCGCACGCCAACACCATCCTGATCAATCGCTCGGAGAAGTTCGGCTTGGCCCAGTTGCACCAGTTGCGTGGCCGCGTCGGCCGTTCGCACCACCAGGCCTACGCCTACCTGCTGGTGCAGGATGAAAAGGCGATGACCAAGCAGGCCAAGCAACGCCTGGAGGCGATCCAGATGTCCGAGGAACTCGGCGCGGGCTTCTTCCTCGCCATGCACGACCTGGAAATCCGTGGTGCCGGCGAGGTGCTGGGCGACAGCCAGTCCGGCGAGATGCAGGAGGTCGGCTTCAATGTCTTCGCCGACATGCTGAACCGTGCCGTCGCCCACCTGAAACAGGGCAAGAACCTGGACAACATCGACCTGACGCAGCCGCTCGGCGTCAGCAGCGAGATCAACCTGCGCACGCCGGCCCTGCTGCCCGACGCCTACTGCCCGGACGTGCATGAGCGCCTGACGCTGTACAAGCGCCTGGCCAACTGCGAAACGGCGGAAGAGATCGACGCCATGCAGGAAGAGTTGATCGACCGCTTCGGCGAACTGCCGCTGCAGGGCCAGTCGCTGATCGCCACCCACCGCCTGCGCCTGATGGTCAAGCCGCTGCTGATCCAGAAGCTGGATGCCTCGGCCGACCAGGTCACCATCCAGTTCAGCCCGGAATTCTCGAAAAATCCGCCCATCGACCCGATCAGGATTATTCATTTGATCCAGAATAACCGGGCCTATAAATTAGCCGGACAGGATAAAATTTCCCTTTCACGCCACTGCCCAGCCTTGAACGACAAGGTTGCCGCAGTGAAGGACATGATTCGCGAGCTGACCAAATGACGACCCCCAACCTCGAAAACATCAACGTCTCCGCCTTCGATTCGATGCCGACGCCGGCCGAGATCCACGCCAAACTGCCGATTTCCGACAAGGCAGCCAGAACGGTCAGCCACGGACGCAACCTGCTGCGCAAGATTCTCGATCGCAAGGATCACCGCCTGTTCGTCGTCGTCGGCCCCTGCTCCATCCACGATCCGGTCGCTGGCCTCGATTACGCCCATCGTCTGAAGAAGCTGGCCGATGAAGTCGGCGACACGCTGCAGATCATCATGCGCGTCTATTTTGAAAAGCCGCGCACCACCGTCGGCTGGAAGGGCTACATCAACGACCCGTTCATGGACGACTCCTTCCAGGTCAACGTCGGCATGGAGAAGGCGCGCGAATTCCTGCTCCAGGTTAACGAAATCGGTCTGCCGGCCGGCACCGAGGCGCTCGACCCCTACGGCCCGCAGTACTACGGCGACCTCATCGCCTGGACGGCCATCGGCGCCCGCACCACCGAATCGCAGACCCACCGCGAGATGTCGTCCGGCCTGTCCACGCCGGTCGGCTTCAAGAACGCGACCAGCGGCGACCTGACCGTGGCCACCAACGCCATCCTCTCCGCCTCGCGCCCGCACTCCTTCCTCGGCCTGAACAACGAAGGGCGCGTCGCCATCGTACGGACGACCGGCAACCCGCACGGCCACATCGTGCTGCGTGGCGGTGAATCCGGCCCGAACTACGACACCGTCTCGATCGCCATGGCTGAAGCCGCCATCGCCAAGGCCAAGCTGCCGGCCAACATCGTCGTCGACTGCTCGCACGCCAATAGTTCCAAGAAACCGGAACTGCAGCCGCTGGTCATGGCCGACGTCGTTAACCAGATCCGCGCCGGCAACAAGTCGATCCTTGGCGTGATGATCGAATCCAATATCGAAGCTGGCAACCAGCCGATTCCGGCTGATCTGAAGCAGCTGAAATACGGCTGTTCGGTCACCGACGGCTGCATCGGCTGGGAAACCACCGAAAAAACCATCCGCGACGCCGCCGTGCTGCTCCGCGACGTCCTGCCGGAACGGCTGAGCTAACCCCTCCAGCCCGATGAACCCAGCCAAGGTGGTGCGCGACAGGATCAGGACGCTGACTGACCTGCCGAATGTCGGGCCCGCCGTGGCCGCCGACCTGCACCGCCTGGGCATCGACTCGCCGGAACAGTTGAAAGGGCGGGATGCCTTCGCGCTCTACGACCAGCTCTGTTCGATCACCGGGTACCGCCAGGACCCTTGTGTGATCGACGTTTTCCTCTCAATCACCCGCTTCATGGAAGGCGACGAGGCGCGGCCGTGGTGGCATTACACGGCACAACGCAAAGCCATCCGGCAGCGGGATGAACCACGCTGAACCACCATGAACCTCATCATCCAGGGCGGCGCCCTGCCCACTTTCCTGCTCGAACGCATCGTTACGGCTACCGGCGCCAGCGCCGTTGAGCCCCGTCCGCCGCAGGTGGTCTGCCTGAAAGAGGCGATGCGGACCCCCGAATTCGATGCCTTGATCCCGCTCATCGAAGCCGAGAAGCTCGACTGGGCCTTCGCCCAGCCCGGCAAGAAGCTTTCCGATTTCGGCCTGATCTGCTTCGACATGGATTCGACGCTGATCACCATCGAATGCATCGACGAACTGGCCGACTTCGCCGGCAAGAAGGCCGAGGTATCGGAAGTCACCGAAGCCGCCATGCGCGGCGAAATCGACTACCGGGAGAGCCTGCGCCGCCGCCTGGCCCTCCTCGCCGGGCTGGATGCCCGCGTCCTCGCCCGCGTCTATGGCGAACGCCTGCTCCTCTCGCACGGCGCCCGCGAACTACTCGAAGCCTGCCAGAACGCCGGCCTGCGCACCGCCATCCTGTCCGGCGGCTTCACGTACTTTACCGAGCGCCTGCGCATCGAACTGGGTTTCGACTTCGCCACCTCGAACGAGCTCGAAATCTCCGGCGGCAAGCTGACCGGCAAGGTCGTCGGCGACATCGTCGACGCGTCGGCCAAAGCCCACCATATTGCCCGCCTGACCGACGAACTCGGCTTGAGGAAGGAACAGGTCATCGCCTGCGGCGACGGCGCCAACGACCTGATGATGATGGCCCAGGCCGGCCTGTCGGTGGCCTTCCACGCCAAACCGGCAACCCGCGCCAAGGCCGATGTCGCCATCAACTTCGGCGGCCTCGACTCGCTGCTCAATCTATTCGAGTCGTAGCCGCGCGGGCAGCGCCATCAGGAAGCTGCCCGCCCCTCGCTGCTTGCTGTTCCGCAAGCGTGGCAGAAACGGGAGAACGCGCTCTTGCGTTGCGAGCACTTGCCGCAACGATCGAACAGGCAGATGCCGCAATGCGGACAGTAGTCGATGGCCGTATTGGCCAGATCGACCGGGCGCTCGCAGCCCGGGCAGACTTTCTTGGCCAGTCGCGCCAGCGCCGTGTCGTAGCTGAGTTCCTTCCGCCGCTCGACATCCGGCATGGCTTCGGCCTGCTTCTGTCGCTCGAGATAGCGGTTCAGCGCGACGATGGCGTAGCGGCCGACCAGCACGGTGATCGCGATACCGACCACGTAGCGCACCCAGCCGCCATAGCTCGGAATGTAGGGGACCAGTTCGACAAAGAAGGCGAACAGCGCAAAGTAGATGAAGCCCCAGACGAAGGGCCACCAGGTGCTTTGCCGCTTGCGGGCGAACAGCCAGCCGGCGACGGCGAGTAGCGGCAGGGTCAGGGCCAGCCGGTAGCCGAAGACGCGGAGTTCCTGCTGGCGCAATTCGACACCGAGCTTTTCCGAGGCGGCGCTCTGCAATGCCTGCAGAGTGCGTTGCGCTCGCGCTTCGGCCTGCCGGGCATCGAGCAACGCCTGCTGCTGGCGCTCGACATCGGCCTGCGCCTTGCGTTCGAGGATCTTCAGTGCGTCGAGCGCCTGTGTCCGCTCGATCAGTTCGCTGTCCTGCTCCGCCCGCCTGGTGGCATGGCGGGTGGCCAGCCAGTTGTTGAAGGTATCGCGCGCGGCCTGCGAATTGGCCCGTGCTCCGTTGAATTTGAGTTGCGCCTGGTCGTGCGCATCCTGGGCGGCCTGCCGTTGTTCCTGCAGGCCGCGTAGTTCGGCACGCAGCGTGTCGGCGGCCGGCTTGTCGATGAAGTCATCGAGCGTGTAGCGCTGCTCGACCTTGGGCAGGTTGGCGACGATATTGCCGCCCAGTCCAATCAGGAAGCTGGCGAAAACGAAGGCGACCAGCCACAAGCCGAGACGGAACCACTTTTCCGACAACCGCAACGCCTTGCTCACGCCTTCGCTCCCCCCGTCAGTAGCCGACGGCCCACCGCAAACGTCTTGAGGCCGAGCAGGGCCAGAGCCCCGCCGGCCACGCCAACCAGGGCGTCGAGCAGCATGCCGGCCAGGCTGCTCCCCGGGCCGGCCAGTTCGGCCCAGTGTTCGATGGCATGGTGCAGCGGCGGCACACCGTGCGCCAGGATGCTGCCGCCGACCAGAAACATCGCCGCCGTGCCGAGCACGGTCAGCAGGCGCATCAGCTTCGGCGCCGCCAGCAACAAGCCCTTGCCGATCAATTTCGCCAGTCCCGACCCTTTCAGCAACAACCAAGCGCCGACGTCGTCCATCTTGACGATGCCGGCGACGATGCCATACACGCCGACGGTCATGATCACCCCGATGCCGGACAGTACCGCCAGTTGCGACAGGAAGGGCTGCTCGGCGACGGTGCCGAGCGCGATGACGATGATTTCTGCCGACAACACGAAATCGGTGCGGATGGCCCCCTTGATCTTGTCGGCTTCGAATGCGGCCAGGTCGATGTCGGCATCGGCCAGCGCAGCGACTTCCTGGGCGTGGTGTGCGGCGTCATCTTCCGCACTGTGCAGCCATTTGTGCAGCAGTTTCTCGACACCCTCCAGGCACAGGTAGAAGCCGCCGAGCATGAGCAGCGGCATGACGGCCCATGGGATGAAGGCGCTGATCGCCAGTGCCGCCGGCACGAGGATCAGCTTGTTCCTGATCGAACCGACCGCCACCGCCCAGACCACCGGCAGCTCGCGTTCGGCCGCTACGCCGGCCACCTGCTGGGCATTCAGCGCCAGGTCGTCGCCCAGCACACCTGCTGTTTTCTTGGCAGCGACCTTGGTCAGGATGGCGACATCGTCCAGAACGCTCGCGATGTCGTCGATCAGGGTGAGCAGGCTGGCACCGGCCATTGCGGGTCTCCGTTCGCAGTCAGTTCAGCGCCGGTGCGGCGCCGGCAGGTTCAGCAAGAGGGTGTGACGAGATCGAAGGAATACTCGCGCAACCAACTGGCCCGGCGATCGAAGGGCGAACGGCGCTCCTCGAAGACCAGGCCGTTGCGCGTCATGAAGGGGGGCGGCTCGACCCGGTTACGGGATCGGCGGTCGATACCGCGCACACGCTGCGGTGTCTTTGGCTCTGCCGGTTGAACATCCATGACCTGCCCCTCGCTTGCCGGAAAACACCAATTATGCCATCCGGCAGCCGCGTCAGATATCGGTAAAGATGCGGGCTTCCGGCAGGCGCGACTTGGGCAGCCGGGCGTTGAAGTCGTCCTCAGCACTGTAGCCGAGCGCGACGATCAGCACGCTACGCAACCCCTGGGCGTGCAGGCCGAGCGCCGCATCGACGGCTTCGGTATCGATCCCTTCCATCGGGCAGGCATCGACCCCCAGTGCCCCGGCGGCCAGCAACAGGTTGCCGAGGGCGATGTAGACCTGGCGATCGACCCAGGCGTCAAGATCCTGCTTGTCCTGGTGCGACTTGACGTAGAAATTGCGGGCATTGCTCTGCATGGTCTTGCCCTCCGGCATCGGGAAGCGGCCATCGGCTTCTTCCTGGGCAAGCAGGGCCGCCAGGTGGGCCTCGTCGAGATCGGTTCTGGCGCAGAACACCACGGCATGCGAACACCGGGCCACCTTCGGCGCGTTGTAGGCATAGTTGCCGGCCAGCGTGGCGGCGATCTTCGCCTTGCCTTCGTCGCTGGCGGCAACGACGAAATGCCAGGGCTGCGAGTTGACCGAAGCCGGCGCGAAGCGCAACACGGTGCGCAGGTCGGCCATCACGGCATCGGGAATCTTGCGCTGCGGATCGAAGGCTTTGCAGGTACGGCGGGTCGTGGCGATTTGGGCGATGTTCATCGGGGAATTCCTTGGCTGAATAGTGATTACGGCCGGCGCGGCGGCGGGTAGAATCGCGGTCCGCGCCGCGCTGGCGTGGCCAACAGACATTATCACCCAAGCTCAGGTTCCGCATGTCCGATTACTCCGCCGCCTCGATCCGTGTCCTGAAAGACCTCGAACCCGTCAAGGAACGCCCCGGGATGTACACCCGGACGACCTGCCCGACCCACATCGTGCAGGAAGTCATCGACAACGCCGCCGACGAGGCACTGGCCGGTTTCGCCAAGAAGATTTCGGTGCGCATCCAGGCAGACGGCCTGATCGAGGTGTCGGACAACGGCCGCGGCATCCCGGTCGAGATTCACCCGGAAGAAGGCAAGCCGGCCGTCGAACTGGTCTTCTGCAAGCTGCACGCCGGCGGCAAGTTCAACAAGAAGGAGTCGGGCAACGCCTACCGCTTCTCCGGCGGCCTGCACGGCGTCGGTGTTTCGGTGACCAATGCGCTGTCCACTCGGCTGGAAGTCGAGATCAAGCGCGGCGGCGGTGTGCACAAGATCGTCTTTGCCGACGGCTTCGTCGTCGAGCCGCTGGCCCGTATCGGCGAGGTCGGCCCGCGCACGACCGGCACGACGGTGCGCATCTCGCCCGATCCGAAATATTTCGACTCGCCCAAGGTCAATCTCGGCCAGCTGGAGCACCTGCTGCGCTCCAAGGCGGTACTGATGCCCAATGTCACGGTCGAACTGGAGATCGAAGGGCAGGAGAAAAAAGTCTGGTGCTACCAGAACGGCATGGCGGATTACCTGACCGAGATGATGGTCGGCACACCGGTGGCACCGATCTTCGTCGGCGAAAAGTACGTTGAAGTCGAAAACGGTTTTGCGGTTGGCGAAGGCGCCACCTGGGCGCTGGCCTGGTTCGAGGAAGGCGGCGGCAAGCCGGAGAGCTACGTCAATCTGATCCCGACGCTCGATGGCGGCACGCACGAGGCCGGCCTGAAATCCGGCGTCTTCGAGGCGGTCAAGGCTTTTGCCGAGCACCACGCCATCCTGCCGGCCAAGGTCAAACTGGCGCAGGAAGACGTCTGCGGCAAGATGACCTACCTGCTCTCGGCCAAGGTGCTCGACCCGCAGTTCCAGGGCCAGACCAAGGAAAAACTGACCTCGCGCGATGCCTACAAACTGGTCGCACAGATGGTGCGCGATCCCTTCGAACTGTGGCTGAACAGCCATGCCGATTTCGGCAAGAAGATCGCCGAACTGGCGGTCAAGGCGGCGCAGAACCGCATGAAATCGACCCAGAAGGTCGAGAAGAAGAAATCCTCCGGCATCGCCACCCTACCCGGCAAGCTGACCGATTGCGAATCCGACGACATTTCGCGCAATGAACTCTTCCTGGTCGAGGGCGACTCGGCCGGCGGCTCGGCCAAGCAGGGCCGCGACAAGGAAACCCAGGCGGTGTTGCCGCTGAGGGGCAAGGTGCTGAACACCTGGGAAGTCGAGCGCGACCAGTTGTTCAAGAACAACGAAGTGCACGACATTTCGGTCGCCATCGGCGTCGACCCGCACGGCATCGACCAGATCGACAGCATCGACGTTTCCGGCCTGCGCTACGGCCGCATCATCGTGATGTCCGATGCCGACGTGGACGGCTCGCACATCCAGGTGCTGCTGTTCACCCTCTTCCTCAAGCACTTCCCGGCGCTGGTCGAAAAGGGCCACATCCACGTCGCGCAACCGCCGCTGTTCCGCGTCGACGTCGAAGCCAAGGGGCACACCCGCAAGGTCTATTGCCTCGACGAAGCCGAGAAGGAACAGACCCTGCACAAGCTGCGCGAGGAAGGTGTCCCGGAACACCGCATCACCGTCTCCCGCTTCAAGGGCCTCGGCGAAATGAACCCGGACCAGCTATGGGAAACCACGCTCTGTCCGGACACCCGCCGCCTCGTGCCCTTCCAGGCCGACCGTGACACGATCGCCCAGATGCACCGCACGTTTACATTGCTCATGGGCAAGGGTGAAGCCTCCGGCCGCCGGGCGTGGATGGAAAAGGACGGCGGGCTGGTCGAGGCGGATGTCTGAGCACCCGGATTGTTTCCTGCGCTTTTCCTTGGCGCCCCCTTTGCGCCTTCGCGCCTTGGCGGTGAATGTTCTTCACGCTCTCTCAGCCTGACACCTGAAACAGCTTGCAACACTTTCCCCCCGGACGGAAATAGCTGAATTACATGTGTGCGCTCTAATGGTTTCCAGCGCGGAATGTCCCGCCTTCACCATCAAGGAGTCCACCATGTTGAACAACAAAAAACTGCGTATTGCCGCCCTGGTGCTGGGAGCCAGCGCCGCTGTCATGTCCGCCCCGAGCTTCGCCCAGCGTGGCGGCTGCTGGGGTGATGGCCCGATGGGCGGTCGTTATGCCGAAGGCCGCTTCGCCGACCGCATGAAGATGCACCAGCAGCGCCTGCACGACGCGCTGAAGCTGACGCCGCAACAGGAAGGCGCCTGGACGAAATTCCAGGAATCCCACCCGTTTGCCGGAAACGCCAAGCGCCCCGACCCGGTCGACTTCAGCACGCTGACAGCGCCAGAGCGCGCCGAGAAGATGCTGGAATGGCAGAAACAGCATCAGGAAGCGATGAGCCAGCACGTCGCCGCCATGAAGGACTTCTACGCCCAGCTGACGCCGGAGCAGAAGAAGACCTTCGACGAGCAGACGCAATGGGGACGCCAGGGCCGTCGCGGTCCGGCCGGCGGCCCGCCGCCGCAGAAATAAGCCTTTCTGACTGACCCATGGCCGGCCGGCAGCAATGCCTGGCCGGCTTTTCGTTCACGCCGCGTACCGTCCCGGCTTGGCCTATCATGCGATTTTGGACGCCCATTGCCCCGTCATGCGCCTCAATCCGCTGTTCATGCCCTTGCTGTTTGTCGCTTCCGGCCACGCTGCCGGCCTTGAGTCGCTGTCCGAATGCCGTCGCCTGATCGACGACCGCGCGCGGCTCGCCTGCTATGACCGCGTGGCCGCCGGCGTCCCGCCGCTGCCTGCGACGAATGCCGCCGACGCGCAGCCAACCGCCATCGCCGCCCCGGAGCAGCCACCGCTCGAAAGCAGCATGGCTCTCCCCGAGACGCCCCGCTCGCCCTCGCTGCTTGGCCAGGCCTGGGAACTGGATCCGGAGGAACGGGGCAGGATCCTGCGCATCCGGCCCTACAAACCGGTTTACGTGCTGCCGTTCTTCCGCGCCAACCAGCCCAACCACCACCCCAACTCGCCTGCCGCCGAACACAGCGCCAGCTATACCGCGCTCGGCACCACCGAAGCCAAGTTGCAGATCAGTCTGAAGAGCAAACTCTACGAAGACCTTCTTGGCAGCAACGGCGACCTCTGGTTCGGCTATACCCAGACCTCGCGCTGGCAAGTCTATACCGGTGCCGATTCGCGCCCCTTCCGCGAAACCAACCACGAACCGGAAGCCATGCTGGTGTGGCGCACCGACTACACGCTGGGCGGCTGGCGCGGCCGCTTCGCCGCACTCGGCATCAACCACCAGTCAAACGGCCGGGCGCTGCCTTTCTCACGCAGCTGGAATCGCATCATCGGCACACTGGCCTTCGAAAAGGCGGACTGGACAGTCACCCTTCGCCCCTGGTGGCGTATCAAGGAAGACCGCAATACGGACGACAATCCGGATATCGAAAGCTACCTGGGGCGTGCCGACCTGCAAATCGTCCACCGCATGAAGCGGCATCAGTTCTCGCTACTGCTCCGCCACAACCTGGAGGGCGGCAGCAGCAGCCGCGGCGCGATCCAGGTGGACTATGCCTTCCCCATCGCTGGCGAGCTGCGCGGCCACCTGCAGTGGTTCTCCGGCTACGGCGAAAGCCTGATCGACTACAATCACCGCGCCAATTACTACGGCGTCGGCGTATCGCTGCTCGAATGGTACTGACGCCCAATCAAAACGATGACTGTATCCCGCCCCGACCTCCGCCGTCGCAGCCTGCTGCTCGCCAGCGCCGCAACCGCCCTCCTCAGCGCCTGCACCTCGCTGCGCCCTGAAAAAGCCCCCCCTGCGCCGGCCAAACCGAAGATCGGACTCGCCCTCGGTGGTGGCGCGGCCCGCGGCTTCGCCCATATCGGCGTGATCAAGATGCTCGAATCGCACGGTATCTACCCCGACTACGTGGTCGGCACCAGTGCCGGCGCGGTCGTCGGCTCGCTCTATGCCGCCGGCTACGATGCCTTCGCCATGCAGAAGATCGCCCAGCAACTCGACGAGAAGATCTTTGCCGACTGGACGCTGGGGGGCCGCGGCCTGCTCAAGGGCGAGGCGCTGCAGGACTTCATCAACCAGCACATCAACCGCCGGCCGCTGGAACAGCTGAACCGCCGCTTCGCGACCGTTGCCACCGACCTCAACAGCGGCGAGCGCGTCGTCTTCCGCACCGGCGATACCGGCATGGCGGTGCGCGCCTCGGCGGCCGTACCGGGTGTTTTCCAGCCGACGCAATTCCGCGGCCACAGTTATGTCGATGGCGGCCTGACCAGCCCGGTGCCAGTCCAGGCAGCGCGCGACATGGGGGCCGACATCGTCATCGCTGTCGATATTTCGGCCAAGCCGGAAGGCCAGCCAACCGACAGCATGACGGCCATCATGTGGCAGACGACGACCATCATGGGCGGCGCCATCGCGGCCAACGAGCTCAAGGGCGCCGATGTGGTGATCCGCCCCAGGCTGCCCTACGTCAAGTCGTGGGACTTCACGGCGCGCAACGAGGCCATGATCGAAGGCGAGCGCGCTGCACTGGCCGCCTTGCCGGCGATCAAGCAGAAATTGCTGCGCTGAAGGGGGATATCCCCAAAGCGTCACACTTTTCTGCCAGAATTTCGTTTTCACACCCCATCCAGCGGACCCACCATGACCTACAAAGTCTTTGTCGACGGCCAGGAAGGCACCACCGGCCTGCAGATCAACGAATACCTCGCCCAGCGCAGCGACGTCGAAGTACTCAAGATCGACACCGACAAGCGCAAGGATCTGGCCGAGCGCAAGCGCCTGATCAATGCCTCCGACGTGACTTTCCTGTGCCTGCCGGACGAGGCCGCCAAGGAATCGGTGTCGCTGGTCGACAACCCGAACACCTGCGTCATCGACGCGTCGACCGCGCACCGCGTCAATCCGGCGTGGACCTTCGGCCTGCCGGAACTGGCCAAGGATCAGCGCGCCAAGATCAAGGCCTCCAAGCGCATCGCCAACCCGGGCTGCCACGCCACCGCCTTCATCCTCGCCCTGCGCCCGCTGGTGCAGGCCGGCCTGCTGCCGGCCGCGACGCAGATCGCCGCCAACTCCATCACCGGCTATTCCGGCGGCGGCAAGTCGATGATCGCCGATTACCAGGCCGCCGCCAGCGATGCGACCCGCCTCAAGGCCCCGCGCCCCTATGCGCTGGCCCTGGCCCACAAGCACCTGCCGGAAATGCAGGCCTACACCGGCCTCACCGTGGCGCCGATCTTCCAGCCCATCGTCGGACCGTTCTACAAGGGCCTGGCCGTCACGGCCTACCTGCAGCCGCAGCAATTCACCCGCCAGGCCTCGCCAGCCGACGTGCAGAAAATCATTGCTGACTACTACGCCGGCGAGCGCTTCATCAACGTGCTGCCGGTCGACCTGGCCGCCACCACCGAAGGCGGTTTCTACAATGTGGAAGCCAACAACGACACCAACCGGGTCGACATCGCCGTCTTCGGCAACGACGAGCGCATGTTGGTCGTCGCCCGCCTGGACAACCTCGGCAAGGGCGCTTCCGGCGCCGCCGTGCAGGCGATGAACGTGCATCTCGGCGTCGAGGAAACGCTCGGCCTGATCTGATCCCAGCGCACCAGGACAAAGCCCCGGGCCGTCAAGAACGCCCCGGGGCTTTGTTTTGGGCCTCAGCGGCCGGTGCGGGTGCCTTCGCCGTAATCCCTGACGTATTGCAGGCTGGTCTGGTCCAGCACCTGCGCGATGCGTTCGCTGCTCGTGGCGACGTTCTGTGCGGATCTGTCCTCGCGGCGGTCCGCCTTGTTCAGGTCACGGATGGCGTTGTCGAAAAAAATCCACTGATTCCTGGCCAGGCCGATGTTGTCCCGGCTGGAGGTGCTGTTCTCGCGCGCCGTATCCAGTTCCTGCAAGCCGTGGGCGAATTCCTTGCGGGCCTGCTCGATGTCGGTCAGCACGCCTTGGCTGTAGTTGCCGGCATATGCCTGCAGGTAGAGGCGGGCCAGGCGCTGCGACAGCATGTTGAGGCGTGACGACAAGTCCACCAGCCGGCCGACCGGCGTTTCGCCCTCGCCCTCGATCAGCATGGCGAGCTTGCCGGCATGCACCATCAATTCGTCGGCCACAAGATTGAGCCGTTCGCTGCCGGCGGCATCCGGCGCCTTCTTCAACAAGCCGCGCATTTCCTGCCACAAGGCCTCGCTGCGGGCGAAGGTGCGTTGCATATTCGGCTTGCGGGCGTAGCGTGACAGACGGCCGAATTCGGCATCGACCTCGGGCAGGGCAGCCTCGATCTGCTGCCGGGCCTGCCCGGCCTTGAGGCCCATGGCGGCCTGCACATGGAGTTTGGCCAGGCGCTGCGACTGCATGCGCAGCCGCCCGGCGCTGGCGATATCCTGCGCGAGCTGCGTCCCATCGGCCGGCCTGGCGGCAACGGCCGATGTCTGCGCCACGGCCTGTGCCACCGGGGCGGCGAGCAGCCAGAACGACAAGGAAAGCATGAACGGGGCAAGACGAAGGAAACCGGATAAAGACATCGCGAACGTAGGGAAATCGTTTCGGGGCGCGCATTGCACCATGCCGATGTTGCAATGGCTTTACACCGCAGATGCTTGACCTATCATGGCCACTCCGCCCCAACGCCTCGTTCACACCATGTATTACGTCATTGGTCACATCACCGTCAAAGACCCAGCCCAATGGGCCGAATACCGCGCACAGGTTCCGGCCACGTTGGCTCCCTGGCAGGCCGAACTGGTTTTCCGCGGTGAACGGCACGCAGTGCTCGGCGGCTGCCATACCCACACCGATACGGTCGTCATCCGCTTCCCCAGCGTCGAAGCTGTCGACGGCTGGTTCCATTCCGCCGCCTACCAGGCACTGATCCCCTTGCGCCTCGCCGCAGCCGATGTCGACTTGATCAGCTACGCCGCCAGTTGAAGGTGACGCGCCGGCCCCTTGCGATGGCATGATGTTGGCAAGCCAACACCGAGGTCGCGACGATGCCTGAATCCCCCACCATCAGCCTGGCCCTGCAGGGCGGTGGCGCACACGGCGCCTTTACCTGGGGCGTGCTCGATGCCCTGCTGGACGATGGCCGCTTCCGCTTTGAAGGCGTCAGCGGTACCAGTGCCGGGGCCATGAATGCCCTCTGTCTGGCGCACGGCCTGATGACCGGCGGTCCGGATGGCGCCCGTGAAACGCTGCGCGCCTTCTGGACTGGCATCGCCGACCTTGCCCCGACTGCTTCCCCAAGCAGCTCGCCCGGCACCATTTCCCCGGCCCTGAAGATGATGCTGCAATGGACGAACTACCTGAGCCCGGAGCAGATCAACCCCTTCGACCTGAACCCCCTGCGCGACCTGATCGAGGCCCGCTTCGATTTCGCGCAGTTGCGCCGGGAAAGCCCAATCAAGCTGTTCATCGCCACCACCCACGCCAATTCCGGGAAGCTGCGCGTCTTCGGCAACCACGAACTGACGGCCGACGTCTTCCTGGCCTCCGCCTGCCTGCCGACCATCCACCGCACCATCGTCATCGATGGCGAGCCCTATTGGGATGGCGGCTACAGCGCCAATCCGGCGGTCTTTCCGCTGTTTTACGACTGCCGCACGCCGGACATCCTGCTCGTCCTGCTCACCCCCCTGCGTTATGCCGAAACGCCGGAAAGCGCCGAGGACATCCGCACCCGGCTGCGCGAACTGGCTTTCAATTCAACCTTCCTGCGCGAAATGCGGATGTTCGCCCACCTGCACGAACATATCGCCACGCCCAACCTGCCGGCCTGGCTGCTCGACAAGCTGCCCATTGCCCGCTTCGAACGCCGGCTGGCCGGCCTGCGCTTCCATGCCATCAGCGCCGAGCATGTGCTGGGCGAAATGCCTTCCGACAGCAAGCTGGCAGTCAGCCATGAGTTTTTCGACAACCTGTTCGCCGTCGGCCACGCCCATGCCCGGCGCTGGCTGGAAAAGCACGGCCCACAGGTCGGCAAGCAGGCCAGCCTCGATCTGGCCAGCCTGTTTTATTGACCGCCGGCAGCCGGGAGACGGGTAAACTTCCGCCCCATGACCGCCGCCTCTCCCCGCATTCTCAGCGTCATCCCGCCGATGACGCAGCTCAACACCCCCTACCCGGCCACCGCCTACCTGACCGGTTTCCTGCGTTCGCGCGGCTTTCACGCCGAACAGACCGACCTGGCATTGCTGCTGGTACTCGACCTGCTCTCCCGCGCCGGCCTGCCCGGCCTGAAGGCAGCCGCCGAGACCATCCCGCCCAAGAAGCGATCGCGCACGCTGAAGACCTTTCTCAACGAATACGACCGCTACCTGGCCGCCATCGACCCCGCCATCGCCCTGCTCCAGGGCCGTGACGGCTCGATCGCCCACCGCATCTGCTCGCGCGCCTTCCTGCCCGAAGGACCCCGCTTCTCGGCCATCGACAACTACGTTGACGACGAGAGCGGCGACCCGCTGGCCTGGGCTTTCGGCGCCCTCGGCATCCAGGATCGCGCGCGCCACCTGGCGACACTCTTTCTCAACGACCTGGCCGACGTATTGCGCGAGGCCGTCGATACCCGCTTCGAATTCGTCCGCTATGGCGAAACCCTGGCCCAGAGCCAGGCCAGCTTCGATCTGCTGGCCACCGCACTGGCCGCGCCACCCACCCTGGTCGATGACACCCTGGCCCGCCTGACCCACGCCGCCATCGAGCGCCACCAGCCCGATCTGGTGCTGATCTCGGTGCCCTTCCCCGGCTCGGTCTATGGCGCCTTCCGCATCGCCCAGACGATCAAGGCAACGCGGCCCGAGATCGTCACCGTGCTCGGCGGCGGCTTCGTCAATACCGAGCTGCGCGAACTGGCCGAGCCGCGCGTCTTTGATTATTTCGACTACGTCACGCTCGACGACGGCGAGCGCCCTTTGCTCGCCCTGCTCGACCAGCACTTCGGCGCCCGGCCGGCGACGACCTCCAAACTGCCGCCCGTGCTCAACGCCGACGCACCGGCCAGTGCCTGCCGCCCGGCTGGCGACGATTCCGGCCTGGTTCGCACCTTTGCCCGTGTCGACGGCGCCGTGCGCTATTTCGACTGTGGCCTGCCCGACATTCCCTTCGAGGAGGTCGGCACCGCCACCTGGGATGGCCTGCCGCTCGACCGCTACCTGTCGCTGCTCGACATGCTCAACCCCATGCACCGGCTGTGGTCGGACGGGCACTGGAACAAGCTCACGGTCGCCCACGGCTGCTACTGGAAGAAATGCAGCTTCTGCGACATCAACCTCGACTACATCGGCCGCTACGATGCCGCCAGCGCCAAAACACTGGTCGACCGCATCGAGCGCATCGTCGAGGAAACCGGCCACACCGGCTTCCACCTCGTCGACGAGGCGGCGCCGCCCAAGGCCCTGCGCGCCATGGCCGAGGAACTGCAGCGACGCAACCTGGCCATTTCGTGGTGGGGCAACATCCGCTTCGAAAAATCCTTCACGCCGGAGCTTTGCCTGCAACTGGCCGACAGCGGCTGCATCGCCGTCTCTGGCGGCCTGGAAGTCGCCTCCGACCGCCTGCTCAAGCTGATGAAGAAAGGCGTCTCGGTCGACCAGGTAGCCCGCGTCACCCGCGCCTTCACCGATGCCGGTATCCTGGTGCATGCCTACCTGATGTACGGCTTCCCGACGCAAACCGTGCAGGATACGGTCGATGCCCTCGAATACGTTCGCCAGTTGTTCGCCGAAAACTGCATCCAGTCCGGCTTCTTCCACCGTTTCGCGTGCACCGTGCATTCGCCGGTCGGGCGCAATCCGGAGGAATATGGCATCACCCTCCAGCCCCTGCCGCCCGTCACTTTCGCCAAGAATGACGTGCATTTCATCGACCCGACCGGTGTTGACCACGACCGCCTCGGCAAGGCGCTGAACAAGGCGCTCTACAACTACATGCACGGCATCTGCCTCGATCAGGATGTCCGCAGCTGGTTCGACGAGCGGGTGCCGAAGCCCCGCGTCGGGCGCAATTTCATCGCCAGGGCGCTTGGCGCCCAATACGACTGATGCGGGTCCGCGACGACACCCCGCCGACACCGCGCGGCATCCGCGTCGCCCTGCTCTTCGCGCTCGCCGCCCATCGGCTGAGTGCCTACTACGAGCACGGCCAGTGGCTGACCGAAGCCCAGGGCGCGACGCTGGCCGCCGACTGGCTGGCCCGCTCGAAGAACAACCTACCGCTGGCCGAGCGCCGTCGGCTTTCCGGACTCAGCGACCGCTTCGCCCGACAGGTCGCCAGCCAGCTATCCCGCGAAGCCGGTCTGTACACCGCCCACGAAATGATGGAAGCGCTCGACCCCAACTATCAGTCGGAACTGGCCCAGACGCTACTGGCCGCCTGCGAGCAGCAGCTGGCCTCCGATGAGGCTGGACTGGACAACGCTTGACGACTGACCTGCCGCTCCGGCCTGAGCACACCGGTTTGTACCAAAACCAGCAAATACTCTAAAATAATATTCCTTTCATTTCGGGCCATTGCCATGTCGGATCTACTGCGCACCGTGCGCCGATTTGCCCTCTGTCTTGTGGCCTTCATTCCGTCGCTCCACGCCCAGGACAGGGAACTGCTCATTTATTGCGGCATTACGATGGTCCGCCCGATCACCGAACTGGCGCGACAGTTCGAGCAAGTCGAGAAGGTCAAGGTCACCATTTCCCAGGGCGGCTCGGAAGACCTTTATAACGCGGCCAAGCGCAGCCGGCTGGGCGACCTCTATTTCCCCGGCGAGCCTTCCTACCGGGATCGACATCTCGCCGAGGGCCTGCTCGGCCACTACCAGACGGTCGGCTATAACCAGGTCGCCATCGTCGTGCCCAAGGGCAACCCGAAGCGGGTCAAGGCAGACGTGCGGGAACTGCTGCGCAAGGATCTGACACTGATCGTCGGCAACGTCGAGAGCGGCAGCATCGGCCAGGAAACCAAGCGTATCCTCGACAAGGCCGGGATTTACCCTGCGGTGGTCGCCAAAGCGGCCCTGATGATGCCCGATTCGCGCGCCATCAACCTGGCGCTGCGCCGCGGCGAAGGCGATATCGCCCTCAATTGGCGGGCAACTGCCTTCTTTCCGGACAACGTGCCGCACCTCGATGTGGTCGATCTCGATACCCGGCTCGCCGAACCGCAGGCCCTGCTCCTCATCCAGCTGACTTTTTCGCGCCAGCCTGAACTCGGCCGCAAATTCATCGATTTCGTCGCCTCGCCGGAAGGCCAGGCGGTATTCCGCAAATACGGCTTCCTCGACAACCGCGCCCGCTAAGCCGTCCCGATGAGCAAGGTAATCCTGTCGCTGCCCGCCGCGACTCGCCGCGCCACGCTATGGTTGCTGGCACTGCTCTGCTTTGGCCTGCTCGCCATCGTCGTGATCAGCGAGGTCACCACCAACCTGATCGCCGAGCTGAATAAACGCAGCAGCAATGAACGGGCGCGGCTGGCCATCGGGGAATACATCGTCAATGGCGTGCAGGGCATCGAAAGTTCCTTCTTCCAGCTCGCCACGACCAGTGCCAGCGCCCGCTCCCGGCTGGCACAGAAGATCGACGACGACGTCAGGGAATTGATCGCCAACATCGACGTCCTGCACAGCGGCGGCTCGGTCAGAAAGCGCCTGGCCCTCAATATCGAGGGCCAGGACGAAATGATTCGCGAGTTCCACTACCGCCCGGATCTGCGCGCCCCCGGTGCCGTGCTCGAGGTCATCGAGATTACCCCCCTGGTCGAGCAGATTCCCCTGCGGGTCAGCCAGTTGATCGAACTCCTCGACCGGCGCGAGGCCTGCGACGGCCGGCGCGACTGCCTGCAAGCCGTCGAGGAAGCCTTGGCCCTGCAATACAAGAGCATTCCTTCCTTCTTCTTCCGCCTGAACGAAAATGCCAACCGGCTGTTTCACGCCGGCTACAGCCAGTTGCAGCAACTGGAAGAGAAACACGACCGCGAACAGGGCAGGCTACGGCTCCTGCAGTACGGCCTCTTTGCGCTGATCGCCCTGTTCGTCACCGGCCTCAGCTGGCATTTTCTCGGCGTCATCGGCAACGCCCAGCAAAAGCTGCGCGCCGCCAAGGAAGCGGCCGAAGCCGCCAGCGTCGCCAAGTCGCAATTCCTGGCCAACATGAGCCACGAGATTCGCACCCCGATGAACGGCGTCATCGGCATGACCGACCTGCTGCTCGAGACGCCACTGAATGCCAGACAGCGGGAGCACCTGAGCATCGTCAAGTCGTCGGCCGAACACTTGCTCGACGTCATCAACGATATTCTCGACTTCTCGAAAATCGAATCGGGCCGCATCGAACTCGAAGCCCTGCCCTTTGCTGTCAACGAATTGCTGGAACAGGCCTGGCAACCGGTGCTGGTGCAGGCACGCGAAAAGGGGCTGGCCATGACCACCCAAATAGGTGACGACGTCCCGCCCTGGCTGATCGGCGATCCAGCCCGCCTGCGCCAGATCCTGATCAACCTGACCGGCAATGCCGTCAAATTCACCGAACGGGGAAGCATCACGCTATCCGCCAGCCGCCTGCCAGACAGCTCGCCCGGCCGCTGCCGTTTGCGCCTCGCCGTCTGCGACACCGGCATCGGCATCCCTGCCGACAAGCTCAGCCATGTCTTCGACGCGTTTACCCAGGCCGACAGTTCGACCACCCGCCGCTACGGCGGCACCGGGCTCGGCCTGTCGATCTGCGAGCGCCTGGTCACGCTGATGGGTGGGCGGATCTGGGTCGAATCCACACTCGGCGAAGGCAGCACTTTCTTCATTGATCTCGACCTGCCGGTAGGCCGGATCGCCGCGGAAGCCAGTCCGCTTGCCATGGCGAGTCCCCCCGCGAGGCGAGCCCTGGACATCCTGCTGGTCGAGGACAACCGGATCAACCAGATGATCGCCAATCACTTGCTCGCCAGCGACGGCCACCGCGTGATGGTCGCCCAACACGGCGGCGAGGCACTGGAGAAAGTCGCCAGCCAGCATTTCGACCTGATCCTGATGGACATGCAAATGCCGGTGATGGGCGGCGTCGAGGCCAGCCAGCGGATTCGCGAATTTGAACGGCTGCATGGCCGGCCGCACTGTCCAATCATCGCGATGACCGCCAATGTCCTGGACAGCGACCGCGAGACCTGTCGCGCCGCCGGCATGGACGATTTCATCGGCAAGCCCATCCAGGCCGCGCAATTCAAGGCACTGATCGCCACCTACGCGAACAGCGGCGGCTGAATAGCGGGCGCCTCAGCCAAGCAGGCCGATCACGTGCAGGAAGATGAGCAGGATGGCGACCGGGGAGACGTAGCGCACCACGGTGAACCACAGGGCGAAGGCTCCGCCGCTGAGGCCGATTTCCTCCCGGACATGCTCGCGCTTCATGACCCAGGCGGTGAACACGGCAATCAGCAGGCCGGCGACCGGCATCAGGAACTTGCTGGTCAGCGCATCGAACAGGTCGAACAGCCCCAGTCCGAAGATCTTGAACCCCTCCCAGGCATTGAAGGAGAGCGCCACGGCAATGCCCAACAGCCAGATCAGCCCGGCCAGGCTGAGCACGGCGGCGCGGCGCGACCAGCCGAGATGCTCGACCAGCCACGACGTGGCCGGCTCGATCAGCGAAATGGCCGAGGTCCAGGCAGCAAAAACGACGAGCACGAAAAACAGTACACCGATCACGTGGCCGCCCGGCATGCCGGCAAAAGCCAGCGGCAGCGTCTGCAGGATCAGGCCCGGACCAGCGGCCGGTTCCAGCCCCTGGGCGAACACGAAAGAAAAGATCGACAGCCCGGCGAGCAAGGCCACCAGGGTATCGGCCCCGGCAATGACCAGGCTGGTGCGCGGAATCGACACCTCCCGCCCGAGGTAGGAGCCATACGTGATAATCGCACCCATGCCCAGGCTGAGCGTGAAGAAGGCGTGGCCCATGGCGGCCAGCACGACCTTGCCGCTGATCGCCTGCGGCTCGAAGTGGAACAGGAAACGGAAGGCCGCCGACAGGTCGGCGGCAACCGCACCATAGCCGAGCAGCACGAGCAGGATGGCGAAAAGCGCCGGCATCATGATCTTGTTCGCCCGTTCGATGCCGCCGGTCACCCCGCCCAGCACGACACCGGCCGACAGCACCATGAACAGGCTGTGCCACAGGATCAAGCGTCCCGGGCTGGCCAGAAGATCACCAAAAGCCGCGCCCAGCGCCGCCTTGTCCATCCCCTGAAAGCCCTCGACCGCGCGTAGCGTGTAGTCCAGCACCCAGCCGGCCACCACGCTGTAGAAGGAAAGGATGAGCACCGATCCGAGAATGCCGATCAGCCCGATGACCTGCCAAGCCCGGCTCGCCCCGGCCTCGTCGGCCAGACTGCGCATGGTGCCGACCGGATTGCTCTGTCCCCGGCGGCCGAGCATGCTCTCCGCCATCAGCAAAGGCACCCCGATAGCGGCAATGCACGCCAGGTAAACCAGCACAAAGGCGCTGCCGCCATTCGTTCCGGTCATGAAGGGAAATTTCCAGATGTTGCCCAGCCCGACTGCCGAACCGATGGTAACCAGCATGAAGGCCCAGCGGCTGGACCAGTGGGTGCGGACGGACGTCTGTTCCATGATGTCTCCGGTGAATGCTCGAGGCCGCGGCCGGCCGCCCCGGCGAAAGTGACGAAAGGGGTGCATTTTATCGCCAACCACCGGCCGTACGGTTTGGGAATAACCCGCAGGCCGCCGCCTGGCCCTGAACGGATGGGACCATCACCACGCCAGGCAGCGAAGTTCGAGTAACATCGCGCCCTGCCTGATTTTTTGCATTGACCATGAGCGACCAACCCGATCTGTTCACCGCCCCCGCGGAAGCCGAAACTGCCGCTGAAACGGCGCCTGCCGTGACACCCAGCGCCATTGACGTGGCGCCAGCCGCAACACCAGCCGGGAGTGCGGGGCACGCCGAAGCGGACGATGCCGGCGCGCTGCCCCCCCTCCCCCCGGCTGCCAGCGGCCCGGCCGACGACATTCCGCCGCCCGCCGACTATGCCGCCCGCCGCTATCTCGAATACGCGATGAGCGTCGTCACCGGCCGCGCCCTGCCCTCGGTGGCCGACGGCCAGAAGCCCGTGCAGCGCCGCATCCTGTACGCCATGCACCGCATGGGCCTGTACAAGAGCCCGA
Source organism: Dechloromonas agitata is5 (assembly GCF_000519045.1). Taxonomy (GTDB): domain Bacteria; phylum Pseudomonadota; class Gammaproteobacteria; order Burkholderiales; family Rhodocyclaceae; genus Azonexus; species Azonexus agitatus. Next base: position 2,492,927 of record NZ_KI912532.1, on the reverse strand, counting down.
AGCATGTCAAATCGGCCCGCGTCGTCGGCGACGTGATCGGCAAGTACCACCCACACGGCGACTCGTCGGTATACGACGCGATGGTCCGCATGGCGCAGGACTGGAGCCTGCGCTACCCGGTGGTCGACGGCCAGGGCAACTTCGGCTCGCGCGACGGCGACAACGCCGCCGCCATGCGCTACACGGAAGCCCGCCTGACGCCGATCGCCGAACTGCTGCTCGCCGAACTCGACGAAGGCACCATCGACTGGAAGCCAAACTACGACGGCGTCAACGACGAACCCTGCCTGCTGCCGGCCCGCCTGCCCTTCTGCCTGCTCAACGGTGCCTCGGGTATCGCAGTCGGCATGGCGACTGAAATCCCGTCGCACAACCTGCGCGAAGTGGCCTGTGCCGCCGCGGCCCTGGTCCGCAACCCGGCAACCAGCGAGGACGACGTGCTGGCCATGATCCCCGGCCCCGACTACCCGGGCGGCGCGCAGATCATCTCGTCGGCCGAGGAAATCGCCGCCACCTATCGCACTGGCCGCGGCAGCCTGCGCGTCCGCGCCAAATGGAAGATCGAACCGCTGGCCCGCGGCCAGTGGCGCCTGGTCATCACCGAACTGCCGCCCGGCGTATCGACCGCCACGGTGATGTCGGAAATCGAAGCCTGCTCCAACCCGGTGGCCAAGGAAAAGGCCGGCAAGAAGGTGTTCACGCCGGAACAGCTCAATCTCAAGGCCGCCTTCCTCTCCGCCATTTCGGAATCCGGCGTGCGCGACGAATCGGGCAAGGAACACGACGTCCGCCTGGTCATCGAACCCGCTTCGTCGCGCCAGGGCCAGGACGACCTGGTCCGCCTGCTGCTCGCCCACACCAGCCTGGAAACCAACGCGCCGATCAACCTCACCGTGCTCGGCGTCGCCGGGGCGCCGCGCCAGGCCTCGCTTTATTCGATCATCGCCGAGTGGAGCCGTTTCCGGCTGACCACCGTCGAGCGCCGCACCCGCCACCGCCTGAGCGCCGCCGAAAAGCGCATCCACATCCTCGAAGGCCGGCAGGCGATCCTGCTCGACATCGACAAGGTCATCAAGGTCATCCGCGAATCGGACGACCCAAAGGCCGACCTGATCGCCGCCTTCAAGCTGAGCGACATCCAGGCCGAAGACATCCTCGAAATCCGCCTGCGCCAGCTGGCCCGCCTGGAAGGCCTCAAGATCGGCGAGGAATTGGCCAAGCTGCGCGAGGAAGCGGCCGGGCTGAACACCCTGCTCGATTCCGAGGAAGCCCTGCGCGCCTGCGTCGCCGCCGAAATCGAGGCGGATGCGAAGAAATACGGCGACGACCGCCGGACGCTGATCGAGGCCGACGCCAAGGTCACCTTGTCCGATACCAAGAGCCTGTCGATCCCCGACGAGCCAACCACGCTCATCGTCTCGAAACACGGCTGGCTGCGTTCGCGCTCCGGCCATAACGTCGATCCGACCCAGCTCAGCTTCCGCTCCGGGGACAGCCTGCTCGCCTGCCTGCCCTGCCGGACCGTGGACCACCTGATCCTGCTCGACCACCAGGGCCGCGCCTATTCCATTCCCGCCGCCGACCTGCCGGGTGGCAAGGGCGATGGCGTGCCGGCCACCTCGCTGGTCGATTTCCAGGATGGCGGCAAGCTCTGCCTGGCGCAGGCCGTATCGGCCGACAAGCTGTACCTGGTAGCCGGCGAAGGCGGCTATGGCTTCCGCGTCAAGGGCGAGGACTTCGTCTCGCGCGGCAAGGCCGGCAAGGCTTTCCTGACGCTCGACGACGGCGAAGCCCCGGCCATCTTCCAGCCGGCTCCGGCCACCGGTGACATCGCGGTATTCACCAGGGACGGCCGTGCCCTGGTCTTTGCGCTCGACGAAATCCGCCAGCTGGCGAAGGGCCGCGGCCTCAAGCTGATCGACGCGACACCGGGCAAGACGGCGCTGGATGAGATCATTCCCGTCATCGACGGGGTCGCGGGCAAATTGAAGGGGGAACGCCTGGATAATTGCCGCGGCAATCGCGGCAGCAAGGGCAAGCCGGTCAAGACGCCGCGCAAATAAGGCGGCCTGCCGCCAAAAACCCAAGAGCCGAGGTCATGTGCCTCGGCTCTTTCATGAAAACACGGTGAATTCAGGCCGCCTTGCCGCCCTCGTGCATGCTCTCCACTTCCTCGTGTTCCCATTCCTTGATGGCATCTGAAACCAGGCGGGCCTTTTCGTGCGCGTCGGGCTGGTGATGGTGTTCTTCCGCGAAATGTTCGATGGCCTCATGAATGGCTTCGGCTTTGCTGTGGGCGTGCGTATGGGGCATGGCAATCTCCTTGTCAGTGTTCTGCAATGAAAAAGCCCTTGGGGTCGCCAAGGGCTTTTTGACGGCGAGCGGCGAACCGCTCCCGAATGGGCGATTTAGGCAGCCTTCTTGGCGGCGGTCTTCGGCACGGCGACGACGTTGGCGGCTTTCAGGGTGGCACTGGTCGCAGCGGCAACGCTCGCTTCGGCCACTTCGGCAGCCTGCTTGGCAGCCTTGTTCAGGCCTTCGTAGGCTTCGTTCGCGGTCTTGATGGCGCTCTTGACAGCAGCAACGGCAGCTTCCGAACCGACCGGAGCGGATTCCAAGGCCTTCTCGACCAGGCCGGAGACCTTGGCGTTGGTTTCGGCAACCTGGGATTCGACTTCCTTGGCGATCTTGTCCTTGGTCTCGGAAGCGATGGCGATCACGTTACGCGAGTATTCCATGCCCTTCTCGATGGACGGCGCGGCCAGTTCCTTCTGGATGGCGACGAAGGACTGGACGTCCTTGGCACCCAGCAGGGTGTTCAGGTTGGACATGGCAGCTTCGAAAACCGAACGGGCGGCGGCCAGGTTCAGCAGGGCCAGACGCTCGATGCCGTCGAAGGTGGTGTTGGCGTAGAACAGGGCGAAATTGAAGCCGGACTTGGCGAAATCTTCGGGTTTGGTATACATGGCGCTTCTCCTGGGGTTGGGGTAATCTATTTTCTGCAGCCCAATGTTGCACCGCAGCATGATCAAATTCTATCCACCGCAACCCGGATGTCAAGTTATTTTGTGCATTGCACAATTTCAATTCAATAACACACCACCTGAACTCAGGAATCCACCGCATCCAGGCCCAGCGCCTCGAGGAGGCGGCTCATCGCATCCGCTGCCCCGAGCGGCACATAGAAATCGACGATATCGCTCAGTTGCGTGCGTGCCGGATTGATCTCGACCGTCGGTATCCCTTGGTTGGCAGCCACAATCATCGGCTCAACGATGTAGGGAAAAACGCTCGACGTACCAATGCTGAAAACGATGTCGAAGCCCTCCTGGAATGCCGCAATGAAGCGCTCCATCTCGTCGTTCGGCAAAGCCTCGCCGAACAGGACGACATTCGGACGCAGGATGCCCCGGCAGGCCGGGCAGCGCGGTGGAATCTCCCGCCCCGTCAGGTCGCCGGCGGTCTCCCGATGCGCACAGACCGTGCAAGTCAGCTCCTGCAGGTTGCCATGAATCTCGACGACATCCTTACTACCCGCCGCACGGTGCAGGCCATCCACGTTCTGCGTGAAGACCATCACGCGCTCCAGATGATCCTCGAGCCGGGCAATCGCCCGGTGTGCCGCATTGGGCTGTGCCCCGCGACAGTTCTTCTCGATCTCGATCAGGTATTTCCAGGTAATCTCCGGCCAAACGGCGAACAGTTCGCCAGAGAGCGCCTCCTCGATACGGATGCCCTCGGCCGTTAACTCCCGGTCGTACAACCCGCCGACACCGCGATAGGTCGGCAATCCAGAATCGGCCGAGATACCGGCGCCGGTGATGAACAAGGCTCGCCTGGCCTGCCGCAGCTGGCAGGCGATTTCCTCGATGACGGTGTCGACCGTTGTGTCCATGTGCAGCAAGACCTCCTCCAGACCCGGGAACAGGCCGATCAAGGTTGCCTTGACGCCGTTGTTCCCGTCTACGTGAATGATGCGAATGAGCGGATCGACGCTACCCCAATCAGGGTAGGGGTGCGTCACGGTGCGACAATATGTCGCATCCTGCTCTACAACAATAATCGGTACGATACCGAAAAAGCGTAAGGGAGAATGCCATGAACCAGAAACCGCAAACCCAGAACCAGCCGGAAATGGCTTCCTTGCTGCTCGGCGCGGGCTTTGCCCTGGCCTCGCTGATCATCCTGCCTGCGGTTGCCCAGCGCGTCGGTCTTGGTTCCAGCGTCACCATCGCCCTGCGCGGCGCCCTGATGCGAGCAGCCAATCGTTTTTGACCCAGATGCTAGCCTGATTCCGGCCCCACAGGCAGACTCGCAGTCTGCCTGTTTTTTTCCCCGGAACATGAAAAGACTCTCCCTGATCGGCCTTGTCGTGGCCTGCCTGCTTGGCTGCCAGCCGGGGCGCGACCCGAAGCTACCGGCCGGCGCGGATTTCCTGCTGCAAACGGCCGACGGGCCTATCGATTCCCGCCAGCTGCGTGGCAAGGTACTGCTGGTGTATTTCGGTTACACCAACTGCCCGGACATCTGCCCTGCCTCGCTGGCGGCCGGCGGCCAGGCGCTGAAGGCGCTCAAGCCGGCGGAACGCGCCCAGGTCAAGTTGCTGATGATCTCTGTCGATCCTGAACGCGACACGGTCAAGCACCTGAAGGAATACACCGCCTTCTTCCACCCCGACATGGCCGGCGCGACCGGCACGCCGCAGGAAATCGCCGCCCTGGCCAAGGCCTTTGGCGCCGGCTACAACAAACAACCAGCCAAGGGCGACGGCAGCTATGCCGTCGATCACACGACCTCCACCTATGTGATCGGTACCGACGGCAAACTGGCGCAAGTCATCGAACTGGGCGCTTCGCCCGACGCCATCGTGGCCGCCATCCGGAAGCAGTTGTAATGCGCCCATCGACCTTCGCGATAAGTGGGCTCGCCATTCTTTCGCTGGCCGCGGCGGCTTTGCTCGCCAATCCGGGCCAGGCCCGCGAAGCGGAACAGAAACTGGCGGACAACCGGGCATTGGTCGAAAAATACGGCCTCACCGACCTGGCCCTGTTTACCGAGGCCCGCTACACTCGCCACCCGAGCCAGGCCGATCTGCATTCGGCCTTTCAGGATCACCCCGGCGCGCTCGAACATTTCCCGAGCGGCTCGCTGCTGGCCCCACGCCCCTCTGCATTGAAACCCCATGAGCCCCTGGCTGGAAAAACAACTACACCTGATTGATTTCACGCTGGCCTCGCTCGGCCGGCGCAAGACCAAGAACATCGGGCTGCTCGTCGCCTACACCCTGATCGTTTTCGTGCTGGCCTCGCTGACCCTGTTCACCCACGCCCTGCGCAGCGAAGCAACCTTCGTGCTGGCCAGTTCGCCGGAGGTCATCCTGCAGCGCATGGTCGCCGGCCGGCACGACCTGATCCCGCCCGACTACATCGAGAAAATCGGTCGCCTCCGCGGCGTTCAGAAGAAGGAAGGCCGCCTCTGGGGGTATTACTACGACCCGGTGCTCAATGCCAACTACACCTTCATGGCGCGGCCGGCCGACGAGGTCAAGGACGGCTACATCATGGTCGGCAACACGCTGGCCCGGGAGCGCGGCCTGGCGGCACACAACACCATCTCCTTCCGCTCCTACTCCGGCAAGCTGTTCACCTTCGAGGTGTCGGCCGTCCTGTCGCCCGATTCGGAACTGCTGTCAGCCGACCTGGTGCTGCTCTCGGAAAACGATTTCCGCAAATTCTTCGAATACCCGGCCGGCCATTTTACCGACATCGCGCTCTCCGTCGCCAATCCGCAGGAAGTGCGCAACATCGCGGCCAAGCTGTCGAGTTCGCTGCCCGATTCCCGGCCCATCCTGCGCGAGGAAGTGCTGCGCACCTATCAGAGCGTTTTCGACTGGCGCGAGGGCATCGTGCTGACCGTGCTGGCCGGCGCCATCCTGGCCTTCGCCATCCTCGCCTGGGAAAAGGCCTCCGGACTGTCGGCCGAGGAAAAGCGGGAAATTGGCATCCTCAAGGCCATTGGCTGGGAAACCGGCGACGTCATCCGCATGAAATCCTGGGAAGGACTGCTCATTTCGCTGACCGCCTTCCTGCTCGGCTTCATCGCTGCCTACGTGCACGTTTTCCATCTCGGCGCGGCGGTCTTCGAACCGGTTCTCAAGGGCTGGTCGGTGCTCTATCCGAGCTTCACCCTGGTGCCGACCATCGACGGCCTGCAGATCGCCACATTGTTTTTCTTCACGGTATTCCCCTACACGGCCGCGGTGCTGGTGCCGATCTGGCGCGCCGCCATCACGGACCCCGACGCGGTAATGCGCGCATGATCGAACTCTCCGACATCAAGAAAGCCTTCAACCAGGGCAAACCCAATGAATACTGGGCGCTGCACGGCATCGACCTGGCGCTGGAAGCCGGCAAGGTCACTGCCTTCCGCGGCCCGAGCGGTTCCGGCAAGACGACCCTGCTGACCATCGTCGGCTGCCTGTCGCGGCCGACCAGCGGCCGGGTGCGCTTCAAGGGCGAAGACATCTCCGGCCTGCCGGAACGTTTCCTGACCGACATCCGCCGGCAGAGCTTCGGCTTCGTGTTCCAGCAATTCAACCTGATCAAGGGCCTCTCGGCCCTGGAAAACGTCATCCTGCCCGCCTTTCCGACCGGCCGGCCGCGTCGTGAACTGATTTCGGCCGCCGACGCCTTGTTCGACCAGCTCAAGCTTGGCCATCGCAGTGCCGCCAAGGTCGAATGGCTCTCCGGCGGCGAACAGCAGCGCGTCGCGATTGCCCGCGCCCTGATCAACGACCCGGAAGTCATCATCGCTGACGAACCGACGGCCAACCTGGATACGGCGCTGTCGAAGGAATTCATGGCCATCCTCGAAGGCTTCACGGCAGCCGGCAAGACAGTGCTGCTGACCAGCCACGACCCACTGGTCGTCGAATCGTCTGCCGTACATCGCGTCGTCGGCATGCGCGACGGCCGGTTGACCGACGACTGATGCTCTTCCAGCCCGCCATCATCGCGCTGCTGCTGGCTGCCGGCCTGGCCGTCGTCATGCTGGCCGGCGCGGCGCCCTTCGCTGTCCAGGTCATCCGCCACTGGGACATCCACAGCGGTTCGGAACGCCAGCTGGCGCTGGAACGCCGCACCTACCTGTTCTCGACGCTGCTCACCTTCGTCCTCGTCGCCCAATTGGCCGCGCTGCTGCTCTTCGTCTTCAACGCCGACCGGCTGTCGGTGATGTTCGTCGGCGCCATGTGCGCGGTCGGCACGCTGAATGTCAACGCCTGGGGGTTTCCGTCGCTGATCGCGCAGATGGCCGTGTTCTTCCTGGCTGCCATCTGGCTGGCGATCAACCATGTCGACACGTTGGCCCGCGACTATCCGCTGGTCCGCATCAAGTACGTGCTGCTCCTGCTCCTGCTGCCTGTCCTCGCCACCAATCTCTGGTTGGAAGTGCAGTATTTCGTCAACCTGAAGGCCAACGTGATCACCTCCTGCTGCGGCAGCATGTTCTCCGAGGAGAGCAAGACCATCACCGCCGAAGCGACCAGCCTCGAACCCCTGCCCGCCCTCTGGCTGTTCTATGGCGGCATGCTGGCTGCCATCGCCGCCTCCCTCTGGCATGGCCGCCGAGGCGGCCGGGCAAGCGGCTTCCTGACCGCCCTGACCAGTGGTGCGGGCTTCGTTGCCGCGATAACCGGTGTGCTCTCCTTCGTTTCGCTCTACATCTACGAACACCCGCATCACCACTGCCCCTTCTGCATCCTGAAGCCGGAGTACGATTACCAGGGCTACGGGTTGTACATCCCGCTCTTCATCGCCACGGCAGCCGGGCTCGGCGCCGGGGCCATGCAGTCCTTCGCCGGGCGGCCTAGCCTAGCCACCATCGTGCCGCGGGTTTCCGCCCGGCTGGCCAAACTGGCCGCTGCCGGTTTCCTGCTGTTCACGGCACTCTCCACCTGGTTCATACTGGCTTCCAACCTGATCCTGATCGAACACTGACATGCGCATCCTCCTGCTCATTGCCACGCTGCTCCTCGCGGCCTGTGGCAACGATGCCCCCAAGGCCAATATCAATATCGGCAGCATTGCCCCCACCTTCCAGACCTTCCGGGCAGATGGCGGCGCCACACATTTCCCCGCGGCCTTCTTCGGCAAGCCACTGGTCATCCGCTTCTGGGCCGACTGGTGCAAGTATTGCGAAGGCGAAATGAAGGCGATCGAGGCCGTCTATCAGCGTCACAAGGACAAGGGACTGGAGGTGCTGGCGATCAACGCCGGCCAGGACAAGAAGACTATCGACGCCTTCATCAAGAAAATCGGCGTCACCTACCCCGCCCTGCTCGACGAAACATCGACCATCGCCCGCAACTATGGCGTCGTCGCCCTGCCAACCACTTTCTTCATCGATGGCAAGGGCATTGTGCGGGCCAAGATCGTTGGTGAGGCCGACGAAGTGACCTTCGAGCGCCATGCCCTGGAATTACTCAAATGAGTGAGAATCGGGCCTGTGATCTGTGCGGACTCGATGTCGGCGCCAAGCCTTTCCTCCTGCACACACCGGACAAGCAATACCAGTTCTGCTGCGAGGGTTGCCGCGGAATCTACGAGATGTTGCATGACATCAAGGAAGCGACGCCGGACAACAACGATAATCAGCCTAAGAGTTCTTGAAAGGAACGATCATGATGACCGAAGAAATGATGAAGCAAATGCCGCACATGATGAGCCAGGCCGGGCAGATGATGACCAAACCCGTCGCCACCGGCGCCATGATGGCTGCCACGGGCTTTGCAGCCGGTCGCGGCCTGCTCGGCAACACCTTGCTGCGCAACCCGCTGGCCCTGCTGGCAGTTGGTGCCGCTGGCGGCATCGCAGCCGGCTTCCTGCTCTTCAAGTACCAGAAGGAAATCGTCGAGGGCCTGTCGAAGGTCAGCGGCATGGGCAAGGATTTCGCGCTGAACCAGAAGGAAAACCTCAACGACCTGATGGCCGAGGCCGAGGAAAAACTGGAAGGTCGCAGCACACCGCCGGCCCCGGCCACGGAAGCACCGGCCGCCTGAGGAATACACCATGTCGCAAGCTGCCCAACTGGCCGGACGTATCGTCGTCTGCCATCGCGAGCGGGGTTTTCTGCGGCTGGAACTGCCGGCCGAGTTGTGCACACCGGACGTCGCGGCCGACCTGGGCGCCGGGGTGAGAACCCTGACTGGCGTTCTCAGCGCGGCGGTCGATACCGGCTGGCAACGGATTTCCATTCGCTACGACGCTGCCCAACTAACGACCGCCCAAGTCGCCCGCCAGCTTTTTGATGTGGTGGATGCCCTGCCGCTCGACACTGCCGCAATGCCGGCCGACGCCGCGCCGGCTACCCCGGCCTGGTCGCTGGAACAGGGCTTCCAGCCCCTGCTCGACAAGCTGAAGGCCCGCCTGCTGCCGGCCGAGCCGCCCCCGGAAGGCTCACTGCAGGCACGCTTCCAGCCGATTGTCGACAGTGCGCTGACCGAGAAGGCAATCACCAATTTCTTCAATGACATCGTCGCCTTCTATCTGATCCGGGTGCATTGGGACCTGATCACCAAGCGCTGGCTGCAGAATCCGATCGCCAACAGCAACGCCTGGCTGGCCACCTTCTACCTCGTCTTCCTGCTTGTCCGCTACCGCAAGACCAAATGAAGCATTTTCGCGTCGTTCACCGCCTTTCACGCCGCATCCGGGTCATTGCACCGCCGCTCGTCAAGGAGGCTGAACGCTGCTACATCCTGGAAATCCTGCTGCGCAAGCACCCGGCGGTGAAGGACGTCGCCATCGTAGCCGACATCGGCTCGCTGGCCATCCGCTTCGACCCGCTCGCCCTGCCCGAGGAACGCCTGCTGGCAACGCTCGATGCCGTACTCGGCAACCTGGTCGCCGCCCCCAGGGCACAACCGGTCGCTGCCGCGCCGGTCGATGGACCAGTGAGCGAATGTTCGGTGGCGGTCGAAGGCATGACCTGCGCTTCCTGTGCGCTGCTCATCGAAATGAAGTTGAAGCGCGATCCGCGCGTGCGCAACGCCGCCGTCAACTTTGCGGCAGCAACCGTCACGGTGCAGGGCGTGATCGACCGCGATGGCGTGTCGGAGGTCGTGCGCCGCCTCGGCTATGAAGCCCGGCCGATGGATACGCTGTCGCAACGCCGCCTGCTCGTCGAGCGCGAAAAGGAACGGGTCGAGGAAGCGAAGAAGCGCTTCGTGCAATCGGCCCTGCTCACCGTTCCGGTGATGATCTCCGGCATGATGATGCACCGCTCGCCCACCCTGCGCGTCATGGAATTCGTGCTGTCTTCCGCTATCCTGTTTGGCAGCAGCCAGAGCATTTTCAAGAAGGCCTGGGCGCTGGCCAAACAGGGCGAAGCGAACATGGACACGCTGATCGCCATCGGTTCCGGCGCGGCCTGGGTTTACAGCATCCCCGGCGTGCTGAAGATGCATCACCATGTCTATTTCGAATCGGCAGCCGGCATCTGCACCTTCGTCCTGCTCGGCCGCTACATGGAAGAGCGCGCCAAGGGCAAGGCCAGCGAGGCGATCCGCAAGCTGATCGAACTGCAGCCGGAAACCGCGCTGCGCATCGAGGCCGATGGCAACGAGCGCGAGATTGCCATCGACGACGTGCAACTCGGCGACGTGCTGCGTGTCCGTTCCGGCGACAAGGTGCCGACTGACGGCCGGGTGCTGGAAGGCCGCTCCAGCATCGACGAGGCGATGATCACCGGCGAGTCGCTGCCGGTCGCCAAGGCGCCGGGCGATACGGTGATCGGCGGCTGCCTTAACGGCAACGGCAGCTTCACGATGACCGTCACCGCCATCGGCGGCGATACAGTGCTCTCCGGCATCGTCAAACTGGTCGATCACGCGCAGGGCAGCAAGCTGCCGGTACAAAAACTGGCCGACCGCATCTCCGCCCGCTTCGTACCGGCAGTCGGCGGCGTTGCCGCCCTTACCTTCGGCGGCTGGGCACTGGCCGGAGCGCCGGTTTCGGCTGCGCTGGCCCATTCCGTCGCCGTACTGCTCATCGCCTGCCCCTGCGCCCTCGGCCTCGCCACACCGACCGCGATCATGGTCGGCACCGGGCAGGCGGCCAAGCGCGGCATCTACATCCGCCATGGCGAGGCACTGGAAACGGCCGCCAAGCTGACCACCGTCGTATTCGACAAGACCGGCACGATCACCGAGGGCAAGCCGGTGGTGACCGATGCCTTCATCCTGCCCGGCATGGGCGAGGACCGCCTGGCGTCGCTGGTCGCCGCTGCCGAAGCCGGTTCGGAGCACTTCCTGGCCCGCGCGCTGGGCGAATGGAGCAAGCCACGCCTGAAGGACAGCCTGACAGCCGAGGTTTACGCCGCCCATCCCGGGCGCGGCGTCACCGCCCGGGTGGACGGCCTCGACATCATCATCGGCAATGCCGCCCTGCTCGAAGAAAGGGGCATCGCCCTGACAGCGCTCGCCGATGAAGCCGGCCGCCTGGCCGATCAGGGCAAGACGCCGGTCTACGCCGCGATCGACGGGCGGCCGGTCGCCATTTTCGCCATCGCCGACCAGCCACGACCGGGTGCCGCCGAAGCCATCGCCCTGCTCCATCGCCTGGGCCTGAAGACGGTCATGGCGACCGGCGACGTCGAGGCCGTGGCCAGCCATGTCGCCCGCGAGGTCGGTATCGACCGCGTGCTGGCCCGCTGCACGCCGGCCGACAAGCTGGCCGCCGTGCGCGAACTGCAGGCCGCCGGCGAGAAGGTCGGCATGATCGGCGACGGCATCAACGATGCCCCCGCCCTGGCCGCTGCCGACGTCGGCTTCGCCATCGGTGGCGGCGCCGACATCGCCGTCGAATCGGCCGACATCACGCTGGTCGGCGGGGACATCGCCCGCGTCGCGGCCGGTATCGACCTCTCCCGCAGGACGATGGCGATCATTCGCCAGAACCTGTTCTGGGCGCTGGGCTATAACGTCATCGCCATTCCGTCCGCTGCCACCGGCCGTCTGAATCCGATGATCGCCGCCGCGGCAATGGCGATGAGCTCCGTCTCGGTCGTCGCCAATTCCCTACGCCTGCAGCGTTGAGGTTAAGATCATCCCCTTGGCAGTTCCGTTTCATGCAGCCACAACGACAGCGGTATCCAGCCGCGTCACTATTCCCCAATGAGAATCGATGGCCACTATCAATCGCACCCACACCTGCTCCGGTCGTAGCAACTGCTTCACGTGTTCCCTGCGCAGCACCATGGTCTGCGCCGATGTCAGCCTGGAGGATCTGGCGGCCTTCCATATCCCGATCGACGACATGGCCTTCGAGGCCGGGGCGACGATATTCAACATGGCCGACCAGGCCAATGCGGTGTATTGCGTCCGCCAGGGAGCCATCAAGCTGCTGCGCTACGACGTCAGCGGCAACCAGCGCATCGTCCGCTTCCTGAAAAAGGGCGATGTCGTCGGCCTCGACTCGGTTTTTGCCAACGAACAGCAGCACACGGCCATTGCCCTGACGCCTACCCAGTTGTGCCGGATTCCGATGAGCCACTTCAAGGACTTCATCGCCAAGCACCCGGGACTGCAACTCCGCCTGCTCGAAAAAACCCAGGAAGCCCTGCGCGAAACCGACTCCTGGCTCTCCGAACTGGTCAGCAACACGGTTCCGGCCAAGGTTCGCCTGGCCCGCCTGCTGTTGCAACTCCGCATCGGCGACAGCGACCGCGTGCACCGTCTGAGCCTGGCCGATTTCGGCGGCATTCTCGGCATCACCCCGGAAACGGTCAGCCGGCTGCTGACTGAACTGGGTGACGCGGGCATTCTGGTCAAGACCGGCCGCGGCCTGAACGGCCGCAACTATCAGGCCGACATCCCGGCGCTGACAGCCATTTCGCTCGATCCCAGCCGCGCCCGGCAGTCGCCGAAGACCTACTGACCGCCAGCGGCCGGTAACCCGCCAGCCCTAAGTCATGGATCACACCCACGCTCACGCCGTTGCCGAATTCTCCTACTGGCTCGCTTTCATGACCGGCCTGCTGGGCAGCGGGCATTGTCTGGGGATGTGCGGTGGACTGGTTTCCGGTTTCTTCATGAAACTCGGCGCCAAGGGGCCATGGCCCTATCTGGCTTACCATGCGGCACGGGTCGGCATCTATACGGTAGTCGGCGTGATGGCCGCGGCGATTGGTGCAGTGCTCATCTCGACCGGGCAGATCGGCCTGTGGCAGGGCGTTTTGCAGATCGTTGCCGGCACTGTCGTGATTCTGCTGGGCCTGGACCTGCTCGGCGTGTCGCCGGTGCGCAATCGTGTCGGTTTCGCTCCCATCGCGTGGCTGCGCAAGCAATTCGGCCTCGCCGTGCAGAAGGGACCGGTGGTCGGCGCCCTGATCGGCGGCGCGATCAACGGCCTGATGCCCTGTTCAATGACCATGGCGATGGCGGTCAAGGCGACGACGGCCCCGTCGGTCATCGAGGGCGGCCTTCTGATGCTCGCTTTCGGCGCCGGCACGCTGCCCTCCATGCTTTCCGCCTCGGTGCTGTTCGGCAAGCTCGGCCCGCGCCTGCGCGGCTGGTTGCTGAAAGGTGCCGCACTGTTCGTCATTGCCCTCGGCATGTCGACGCTGTGGCAAGGTCTGCGCTACTACCTGGTGATGTATCGCCTGGTCGTCTGACTGCGACATTATGTCGCAGAGAGCGAACATCACCCGGGGCTAATATTTGGGTACTACCAACGCAATAGGGAGAACAACCATGAAACGCCGCGATCTGCTGAAGATTTCCGCCCTGGCCGGCCTCGCTGCCACCACGACGCACGCCAGCGCCGACAGCTGCGCCGGTGACGGTACGCCCGCCCAGTTCATTCCAAAAAAACCGGCCGATGCCAAGCCGCTGGACAACGAACTGCAAAAATACCCGAAGTGCCCATACTGCGGCATGGACCGCCAGGAGCACCATCGCAGCCGCATGCTGGTGCAGTATTCCGACGACCTGACCGATGGCGTTTGCTCCATCCACTGCCTGTCGCTCAGCCTGGGGGTCAATATCGACCGCGAGCCGAAGAATATCTGGGGCCCGGATTACGGCGCTGCCACCGAGCCGCGCCCGCTGGCCCCGGTCGATACCCTGATTTACCTGATCGGTGCCGACCTGAAGCACGCGATGACCAAGAAGAGCAAGCATTCGTTTGCCTCGGCCAGCGTCGCCAAGGAATTCCAGGCCAAGCATGGCGGCACGCTGGGCAATTTCAACGACGCCCTGCGTGAAAGCTATCTCGGCATGGCGGACGATGTGGCGATGATCCGCAAGAACCGCGAGGAGCGTCGCAAGCGCGCTGCCGAAGCGAAGAAGAGCTGATGCACCGCCGCCTGTTTCTGAGCCTGATGCTCGCCGCCTGGGTTCCCCTGGCCAGTGCGCAGGCCACTCCTAAGCCGGGCGCCAGGGATCTCTGCCCGGTTTGTGGCATGCTCGTCTCCAAGTACCCGAACTGGGCGGCCGCGGTGACCTGGAAGGATGGTCACGCGCATTTCTTCGATGGCGCCAAGGACATGTTCAAGTTCCTCGGCGACCTGGCGAAATTCGCACCGGGCCATCGCCCGGAAGACATCACTGGCATCTACGTCACGGATTTCTACAACCTGGAACGCATCGACGCCCGCAAGGCGTATTTCGTCACCGGCTCCGACGTACTCGGCCCGATGGGCCACGAGTTCGTGCCGCTGGCCAGCAAGGCCGATGCCGATGATTTCCTGAAGGACCACAAGGGCAAGAAGCTCTACACCTTCGAGCGCATCACCCCGGCCCTGGCCAATGGGCTCGATAACGGGCGTTTCGACTGAAGGCCGAACCGGCTGTCACCGAGCGGCCTGCGGGCCGCTCTTTTTACAGCCCCTGCGGCTCCAGGCGAAGCCAGACGGTAAATTGCGCGCCCTTGCCAGGCGCGCTTTCTGCCGTAATCTTCCCACCGTAACGTTCGACCAATGCCTGGCTGACCCATAGCCCGAGCCCGTTGCCGCCCGGTTTCTTGGCGGTGAAGAAAGGCTTGAAGAGGCGAGCGAGGTCGGCTTCGCTGATACCGGGGCCGGAATCGGCGACAACCAGCCGGATGCCGAGCGGCATGTCGGCCTCATCCCAGTCCTCGACGCCGATTTTAAGCACCCCGCCACTCGGCATGGCCTGGATGGCATTGACGAACAGGTTGATGATCACCTGCTGCAATTCGTTCTTGTTGCAGGTGATGCGGCGACTGGAGTCGATATGCTGCTCGATAGCGATGTCGCCCTTGGTCAGCAGGTGGCGGACCAGCAGCAGGCAATCCTGCAGCAGTTGGCCGGTTTCCACCGGTTCCAGGTAACCGACGTAATCCTGTGGCCGGGCGAATTGCAGCAGCTTGGCGACGATCAGCCGGATGCGCTGTACCTGTTCGTGGATCAGCCGGATTTCGTGCTCGACCGGCTCGGCACGCGGGCCGAGCACGTCACGCAGCACATCGAGATTGCCCTGGATGACCGCGATCGGATTATTGATCTCATGCGCCACACCGGCCGTCAGCTGGCCGATGGCCGCGAGTTTTTCATTCATGACCAGTTGCGACTGGGCGGCCTTGAGGTCGGCCACCGCCTGCTCCAGCTCCGCCGTGCGCGCCGCCACCTTGGCGTCGAGCGAGCTTCCCCAGCGCTTCAGCGAATCGGCCTGCAACTGCAGCTGGTCGAGCAGGCGGTCAAAGTGGGCAGCCATGACACCAAGTTCGTCCTCGCCGGCTACCGGGCCGACTCGTGCATCCTCCTCGCCGTATTCGATCGCCGTCATCGTCGCGTGCATGCGTTCGATCGGCTTGAATACACGCCGCGCCGAAACGGCAGCGTAGATGCCGGCGAGCAGCATGGCGATGAGGAAAAACCCGGCCACGGCATAGAAGGCATGCCAGCGGGCCCGGGCAAACGGCTGTTCGAGGAAGCCGACGTAGAGCATGCCCACGCGCTGCTGCCGGCCATCAAGCAAGGGCTCGTAGGCCGAAACGTACCAGTCGTTGACGACGAAGGCGCTGTCCAGCCAGGTTCTGCCCTGCTTAAGCACCGCGTCGTGCACCACGGCCGAAACGCGTGTCCCGATCGCCCGTGTGTCGCCGAACAGCCGGACATTCGTGGCCACCCGTACGTCACCCAGAAACAACGTCGCGGTCCCGGCACTGCCCAGCGGCAGCGCGCCGTCGGGATAAACGACGGCATTCAGGTTGTCGATGAAATCGAGGTTCTTGTTGAGCAGGACACCACCTTCGAGCACGCCGATGACCACACCCGCCGCATCGACCACCGGCGCCGCCGAGTGGATGACCAGTCCGCGCTCCTCCACCGTCCGCCCGGTTGGCACGGCATTGGCTGTCGCGATCAACGGTGTCGCGGCGCGACCGGCGAGGGCCGGATCGAGCGCGGCGAGCTGGGCTGCCGAAAAAATCTCGGTCTCGGTGCGGGCACTGCCGGCCAGGGCCGAGGCCAGCACCTCCCACTCCCCGGCCAGGCGGCGCGCCGTGTCGCGATCGACAAAACGCAGGAAATCCAGCTGGCGGGCGGCCATGGCCGACTCCAGGATGGCCGACAGCTCGCGGCTCGGACGGCCGTGGCCGGCAACCACGGCCCGTACCAGACGGTCGGCTACGGCCTGGCTGGCCAGTGAATGGCCGACCCCCTCGGCCACCCGTTCGTAGTAGCTGTGGGCAACGGCCAGGTCGCTGCGTACCTTGGTGCTGAGCAACTGGTCGAAATAGCCGCCGCCCCAATAGGCGAGCGCCGCCATGATCAGCGGCAGCACGACGCCGAGGGGCAACAGGGCGAGGAGCAGCAGGCGGGTGCGGATCGAGCGCCGCGCCGGCTGGCTCAGATGCCCCAGGCCTGACACTTGCGATCCATGGTCTTGCGCGAAATGCCGAGCCGGCGGCTGGCTTCCGATTTGTTGCCCTCGCAGGCGGCGAGCATGGCCAGGATATGGCGCTTCTCGACCGCCTCGAGGGTTTCGTCGATGCCGGCCGGCGCCGGTTCGATCACCCGCCCCTCGGGCTCCGGCCCGATATCGAACCAGCCGAGGATCAGCGAACGTTCGACCAGGTTGCGCAATTCGCGCACGTTGCCCGGCCAGTCGTAGTCGGCCATCCGGGCCAGCGTACGCGGGTCGAGGGCAAGTGGCGGAAGCCCCAGGCCGGGGGCAAGCAACTGCATGAAATGACGGACGAGCAGCGCAATATCCTCCGGCCGCTCACGCAACGGTGGCAGGGTTATTTCCAGCACCTGCAGCCGGTAGTAGAGATCCTGCCGGAAACGCTGGGCAGCGACTTCAGTCTTCAGGTCGCGGTTGGTGGCGGCGATGACGCGCACATCGACGGCGATTTCCTGCTCCGAGCCGACCGGCCGGATGCGCCGCTCCTCCAGCGCCCGCAGCAGCTTGGCCTGGGCAGCCAGCGGCAGTTCGGAGATTTCATCAAGGAAGAGCGTACCGCCCCGGGCGTAGTAGAACAGGCCCTCGCGGTTCTGCTGGGCGCCGGTATAGGCCCCCTTGATGTGGCCAAACAATTCAGATTCGATCAACTCGGCCGAAATAGCCGCGCAATTGACCGGCACGAAAGGCCCATCCGCCCGGTTGCTCATGCGGTGCAGGGCGCGTGCTGCGACTTCCTTACCGGTGCCCGATTCGCCGCAGAGCAGCACGGTCGCCGGCGTCGGCGCGATGCGCTTGAGGCGCTCGCACACCTTGAGCATCAGCTCGGACTGGCCGACCACCCCTTCGACATCAGCCGCCCGGGTGCTGACTTCGCGACGCAGCACGAAATTCTCGCGAGCCAGGCGGGAGCGCTCGAAGCAGCGCTGAATCGCGTTCAGCACCTGGGCCAGCGAAAAGGGCTTGAGCAGGAAATCCGCCGCACCGGCGCGCAGCGCGTCGATCGCCGTGTCGAGGTCGGCGTAGGCGGTCATCAGCACCACATCGCCGGCAAAACCATCCTGCCGCAACTCGTGCAGCCAGTCGATGCCCGAGCAGCCCGGCAGCGCGATATCGAGCACGATCAGGTCGTAGCGGTTGCGCTGGATCAATGGCCGGGCTGCCTCGACGCTGTCGGCGCAGTCGACTACGCCGCAGCGCGAACCGAGGGCGCGCTGCAGGAAACTGAGCATCCCCGGTTCGTCATCGACCACCAGCACCGAATACTCCGGCCACGGCGCTTCGTGTTCGCTCGCCAAACTTTCTTCCATGTCTCCGCCACATTCCGTTATGCGTTTGTTTGGCCGGATTTTCTCATGCCTGCCGGACGGAAGGGCAGCGCGGCAAACCCCAAGTCCGGGCCGGCCGATCGACCTGTTAAAATGCCGCCCGCGGTCTGCGTACCGCACGTCCTGGTGGCGCCCCGGCGCCTTTAAGCTGCCGCGATTTCCGCACGGCAGCGGTTGTTGTCAAAATCGGAGCATCAAATGACCCTGTCCGCCACGCGCCGTCTGGCGCTGAAGGGGGCGTTGGCCTGTGCCTGCGCTGCCGCCTTTTCCCTCCCTGCCCTGGCTGCCGACAACGTGCTGCGCGTCTCGGCTATCCCCGACGAAGCGCCGACTGAACTGCAACGCAAGTTCGCGCCGCTCGGCAAGTATCTCGAAGCGCAAACCGGCCTGAAAGTGGTGTTCACCCCGGTTTCCGACTACGCCGCCGTCGTCGAGTCGCTCGCCACGCGCAAGATCGACCTCGCCTGGCTGGGTGGCTTCACCTACGTGCAGGCCAAGATCCGCACCACCGGCACAGCCATCCCCATCGTCCAGCGCGAGGAGGATGCCAAATTCACCTCCCGGTTCATCACCGCCGACCCGGCCATCAAGGGCCTCGCCGACTTGAAGGGGAAGACTTTCGCCTTCGGCGCGCCGTCCTCCACCTCGGGCAGCCTGATGCCGCGTTTCTTCTTGCAGCAGGCCGGCCTGAATCCGGAAAAGGATTTCAAGAACGTCGCCTTCTCCGGCGCCCATGATGCGACGGTTGCCTTTGTCGCCGCTGGCAAGGCCGAGGCCGGCGTGCTGAACGCTTCCGTCTGGGACAAGCTGGTCGAGCAGAAAAAGGTCGATACCGACAAGGTGCGCGTCTTCGCCACCACGCCGCCCTATTTCGACTACAACTGGACGGTGCGCGGCGACCTCGACCCGGCTCTGGTCAAGAAGCTGACCGACGCCTTCCTCAAACTCGACCCGGCCAACCCGGAACACAAGGAAATCATGGCCCTGCAGCGGGCGTCGAAGTTCATCCCGACCCGGAAAGAGAACTACGACGGCATCGAGAAGGCTGCCCAGTCGGCTGGCCTGCTGAAGTGAGTTTCCGGCTGGACGGTGTGGGGCTGACCCACGCCAACGGTTTTACGGCGCTGGCTGACATCAGCCTGTGCGCCGACCAGGGCGAACGCATCGCCCTGGTCGGACCGTCCGGCGCCGGCAAGACCAGCCTGCTCTCGGTGCTCGGCACCGCGCTGATGCCGACCAGCGGCCGGGGCGAGGTGCTCGGCCAGCCGCTGCAGAATGCCCTGCCCCGCCTCCTGCGCACCCGCATCGGCACCGTGCACCAGGCGCCGCCCATCCCCGGCCGGCAACGCGTCGTCACCGCCGTGCTGGCCGGCAAGCTGGGGCAATGGCCAACCTGGAAATCGCTGGCCTCGCTGCTTTACCCATGCGACCTGCCCGGTGCCCGCGCGGCGCTTGAGCGGGTCGACCTGGCCGACAAGCTGTTCGCCCGCTGCGACCAACTGTCGGGCGGCCAGTTGCAGCGCGTCGGGATCGCCCGCGTGCTCTACCAGCAGCCCACCCTGATCCTCGCCGACGAGCCGGTTTCCGCCCTCGACCCGGCCTTGGCCTTGGCCACCATCCGGCTGCTCGTCGCCGAGGCCGAAGCATGCGGCGCGACGCTGGTCGCCAGCCTGCACGCTGTCGACCTGGCCCTCGGCAACTTCACACGCATCGTTGGCATCAAGGCTGGCCGCGTCGTTTTCGACCTGCCGAACGAGCAGGTCTCGCTCCCCCTGCTTCACGAGCTGTATGCCAGCGAGGGCCAGGAACTGCCGACCCAGGCAACGGAATCGCATCTGTTGCCCGAGATCGCCGCCCACGCTGCGGCGACACGGGCTGCCTGCTGCTGACCTCGCGATGGAAGCCCGCCTGAACGACCCTGCCGCCCGCTCCCGCCTCGTTGGCACCTTGGCTGCGCTCGTCATCCTCTGGCCACTCCTGCAGGCAGCCGAAGTCAAACCCGGGGCATTGTTCGATGCCGGCAACCTGAAGGTGATCGGCCACTTCCTGGCCGGCTTCCTGCCGCCGGAAAACAGCCGCGAATTCCTCGGCTTTCTCGGCCAGGCGACGCTGGAAACACTGGCCATCGCCACCACCGGCCTCGCACTCGCCTTCCTGCTGGCCGTGCCGCTGGCCTATCTGGCAACCGCCGCCGGCCGCGAACGCCCCGCCCTCAACCCGCTGACCCGCAGCCTGCTCACGCTGCTGCGCGGCATCCCGGAACTGGTCTGGGCGCTGCTCTTCGTTCGCGTTTTCGGCCTCGGCCCGGCGGCCGGCGTGCTGGCGCTCGGCCTCACCTACGGCGGCATGCTGGCCAAGGTGTATGCCGAAATCCTCGAATCGGTCGATACCAGGCCCGCCCAGGCCCTGCGCCAGAGCGGCGCCAGGCGGCCGCTGGCCATCCTCTACGGCCTGCTGCCGCAAGCCGCCCGGGAGCTCACCTCCTACACCGTCTACCGCTGGGAATGCGCCATCCGCGCCTCGGTGGTCATGGGCTTCGTCGGCGCCGGCGGCCTCGGCCAGTTGATGGATCAGGCGATGAAGATGCTCAACGGCGGCGAAGCGGCCAGCATCCTGCTCGCCTTCATGGTCCTGGTCTTTGCTGCTGACGGGCTCTCCAGCTGGCTGCGCCGGGCCCTCGATGCGCCACCGGCGGCCCACCCGTCGCCTTTTGGCTGGCGCAGCGGCCTGGTCGCGGCGGCCCTGGCCGGCAGCATCGTGGCCAGCTACCGTTTCCTGGAACTAGGCATCGGCGACTTGCTGAGCATCGAAGCCGCCCGCAGCATGGCCGAATTCGTCAGCGGGTTCTTCCCACCCGACCTGTCGGCCGACTGGCTGGACCGGGTCGGCCAGGGGGTATGGGAAACGCTGGCCATTTCCATCGTCGGTACCCTGCTTGCCGCCCTGCTAGGCCTGCTGCTGGCCCTGCCCCAACCGCGTGCGCCCTTCAGTTTCGTGCTCAATACCCTGCGTTCAGTGCCGGAACTGGTCTGGGCCACCCTCACCGCGCTCGCCGTCGGCCTCGGCCCGTTTGCCGGGGCGCTGGCGCTGGCCTTGCACACTGCCGGCGTACTGGGCCGGCTCTACGCCGAAGCGCTGGCCAATGCACCGGCCCAGCCCAGCCAGGCACTGCGCCTGAGCGGCGCCGGCCCCGGCCTGGCCTTCCTCTACGGCACCTTGCCCGGCGCCGCACCGCAGCTGATCGCCTACACGCTCTACCGCTGGGAGATGAACATCCGCATGGCCGCCATCCTCGGCTTCGTCGGCGCCGGCGGCCTGGGGCAACTGCTCTATGTCGCGTTGTCGCTCTTCCATTACGCGCAAGCCTCGACCGTCATCATCGCCATGCTGGCGTTGTCCATTGCCGTCGATCAGGCCAGCGCCTGGCTGCGGCAGCGGATGCGCTGAGCCGGCAGGATCTTCAAGTAGGGGGGGCGGCGTTTTGAGGAATGGACGAACGTCGCAACCCACCTTTTTGGGGGAAACCCCGCCCGCCGAAGAATACGTCAAGCATGAACGACAGGGCAGCCGATGAATCGGTTTACCCTAGCCACATAGGAGTCTGGGGCCTCAATACTTCAGCCCAAATAGCAAGCGACTTAACAATCGCCATGGTTCGAATCCATGCCAAGGCTGGTTTCCAGTTCCGCCGCCCCTGTTGCGTCGGTTTATTTCACGCAGGATACCTACAACGTAGGTTAGGCGCGTCATATCACGCGATTACGTACATCCTCTGCCCCCTCGGGCAACACGACAAATCAGGGGCCAACGTCGCAGTACGCTTCCTCCAGATTATCTTCGCAGCTAGGTCGTTGCAGAACGTCGTGCTTCAAGCGAGTCGACACAAACCGATTTCGCCCATCCGCTTTTGCTTGATAGAGACACTCATCTGCCATTGCAATCAAATCATTGGCTTCACGGATATCGGAGTTGTATAGAGTGACAATGCCCATGCTGACGGTGATGTAGCCTGCCGTAGGTGAGTGTCCATGTTGTATGTTCAATTTCGCAACCTCACTGCGAATCACTTCAGCCTTTTGTATGGCACCCCTTTCATCTGTATCGGGCATGATGATGGCAAACTCCTCGCCTCCGTACCTGGCGGCCATGTCGGAGGCACGATTAAATTGTTTCTTCAGGATTTCGGCTATCTGCTTCAAACACTCGTCGCCGGCGACATGGCCATATGCGTCATTAAACGTTTTGAAGTGGTCGACATCCAATATCAAGAGTGAAAGCGGGGAGTTTGTTCGAGAAAAGCGGGCTAATTCCTGTGCGAGTACGTCGTCAAACCGGCGCCGGTTGGCAATGCCAGTCAATCCGTCAGTGTTTGCCAAAGTTTTTTGATGGTCGTTGGCCTTTGTCAGTTCGCTAAGCAGGTATTCTTTCTCAAAGGTCAGTTTCCATACATCTCGCAATGAGTGATTGAGTCGTTTGGCAATATCCAGCATCAATACGAGGAATATTGCGCTGTAAAGGGCAAGTACGATGTTTGTACCCCCCCCCTTCAGTCCCAAGGCCACGACAAGTGGGAGGATTGCAGGCAGGGAGAACGCATAAAACGAAGGGAGATAAGCGCCGAGCGTCAGCGCACCGCCCATTATCATTGCTTGGATTGCTGTAATGGTGACAACCATTGCCAGCGGGGAGGCATCCAACACAAATAGCCCCCCCATGCCCCAGGCAAAACCAGACAATCCCGTTGTCAGCGCATATCGAATCGCCTCTGGACGGGAATATCCCATTTCCTTAAATCGGGAGCGGCAGCGCTTTGTCAGGAGGGCTCGAATGACGATTGTTGCGTAAAGAACGAAGAGCCAAACCAAAACTTGCTGTTGATAAGGAGAATCCATGTGGGCCAAGCCCACTAGTGAGCCACCAATGGCGCTCCCAATCAGGGGAATAACAGAATGGTCGAGCAGGTGACGAAAGAGCGCCGCCTCGACGTGCACGTTTTGACTCATTTGAACCGTCTCTGTTGTGAGGCTGGCTGGGCTGCCCCGGGATGCTGAAAAGCTAAATTATTTTTAAGTGAACATTTTGGGGGCATGCTACGACAAAACCCCTGAGTGCATGCGGCATATTGCGCTCATCGCCAAGCGTTACTGTTGCCTTCCCTTCACGCTCATCGAATTGCTGTGAGTTGGTTGCCTTTGGGATACGGTAAGGTTCCACATGAGAATTGACACTCCAATGGGCCACAGCATCATATTGTCATTTTCCGTGGATGACAAAACTCCACAAACCGCCGGCAGCAACACAGTAGGAATCTAGCGCAAAGCCAGCGAGTAACGATAAGGTCATACGCATCAAAATTGGCTTTCCCGACCCTCTCTCACGACAGTCAACTCAAAGCCCAAGGGGGGCGACAACAAAGAAGAATAGAGGGGCGGCAACTGCAAAATTGAGCGGAAATGGGAGAAGCACGGAAGGTGCAAGGAGGAACGCAAGTGTGAAGGCCCTCGCCACTCCGGGGACTATCCACCGACCAGGTATCAGGAGCGCGGTGCAGTTGTGCAGCTCCCAGCCATCGTAATCCAGCCTCCCGAGTACTGATCAAATAAACGGTCTTGAGCAAATGAGCGGCAGCTTCAAATGCTGGTGATTTTTTTGTATCTCTTCATAGCGGGAGCGTTGGCAACGTCGCCTGTGGGTCGAGTCGAGCCATTCAATCATGGCGAGCCGATTGGTCGATAGAGGCAATTTCACCCTCTGTATCCCGAAATCAAAGCTCCCAATGCCTGCCGGACCGGCGTATATTTCGCCCTCTTCACGCGGCCATCGCACGTCAAACGGGCTGCAAAACGCATTCAAACCACCGAACCATGCCGCTTCCGACATACGACCCCGCCGATTATCCGGTGCAGCTGGCCGCCAAGGCTGCCCGCTTCGAACAGAATTTCGCCGAATTCGGTGTCACGAAACCGACCGTTCACGCCTCAGAACCGCTGCACTATCGCATGCGCGTCGAGTTCGGCATCTGGCACGATGGCGACAAGCTCGATTTCACGATGTCCGACCCGGACAATCCCAAGCAGCGCCTGCTGCTCGACACCTTCCCGCCGGCCGCTGCCGTCATCTGTGCCGCCATGCCGCGCTTGCGCGAGCGACTGGCCGGTAGCGATGTTCTGCGGCGCCGGCTGTTCCGTGTCGACTTCCTCGCCACCCTGAGCGGCGAGCTGATGATCACGCTGATCTATCACCGCAAGCTGGACGACGCATGGCAGACGGCAGCCCGCGAACTGGCGGCCGAATTCGGTGCCCAGATCATCGGCCGTAGCCGGGGCCAGAAGGTGGTGCTGGAGCGCGACTGGCTGCTCGAAGCTTTCGAACTGAACGGTCGTCCGCTCAAATACCAGCAGGTCGAGGGCAGCTTCACGCAGCCGAACGGCGGCATCAACCGCCAGATGCTCGGCTGGGCCTGCCAGCAGGCAGCGGGAATCGGCGGCAACCTGGTCGAGTTGTACTGCGGCAACGGCAACTTCACCATCGCGCTGGCCCCGCTGTTCGACCGGGTGCTGGCCACCGAGGTCAGCAAGACGTCGGTGCATGCCGCGCAGTACAACATCGCCGCCAATGGCGTCACCAACATCCAGCTCGCCCGCATGTCAGCCGAAGAATTCAGCGCCGCGCTGGCCGGCCGCGAGCAGTTCCAGCGTCTGAAGGACATTGATCTCGACGCCTTCCGCCACGGCACGCTGTTTGTCGACCCGCCGCGCGCCGGCCTGGACGATGCAACCGTCGAACTCGCCCGCGATTTCGATCGCATCCTGTACATCTCCTGCAACCAGGAGACCTTGAAGAACAACGTGGCCGCCCTGCACGATACGCATCGTATTGCCTCGGCCGCCGTTTTCGACCAGTTTCCCTACACGCATCACCTGGAGTGCGGCGTGTTGCTGGTCAGGAGATGAACATGCCTTTCCGCCCCTTGGTCTTGGCCCTCATCGCGCTACTCGCCGGCTGTGCCAGCGCCCCGCCGCCCGCGGCCAACCCGGCTGCCGCTACGGCAACCGATGCCCCGGGCCGCAACTCGGCCGCCGCCGAGCGCAGCGAGAAACAGGCAATGGCCGCCATCGATACCGGCAGCAGTGTTTTCTTCAGCCGCAATTCGGCCAGTCTGGACGACGCCGGCCGCACCGTGCTCCGCCAGCATGCCGAACGCCTGAAGGCGAACCCGAAACAGCAGGTCACCCTGGCCGGTTTCAGCGACAGCACGGGCAGCCGCACCTTCAGCCTGGCTCTGGCCGACAAACGGATCACGAGCGTGCACAATCATCTGCGGGAACTGGGCGTCCCCGCCCGGCAGATGCGGCGTGCCGTGGCAGGCGTCGAAGAGAACAGCGCGAACTGCCAGTCGGAGGAATGCCTGCGCCTGCAGCGCCGGGTCGAAATCCGATATATGAATCCTCGCTAAAACAAACTTCCTCTGCTATTGATAAAATACTGTCCTGATTGAAGGAAAGGATCGTCGTGCGTATCTGGTGGGTCGTGGCTTGTGCCGCACTGTTCTCGTTGAATGTTCATGCAGCCGACCCGTCGGCTGACGAGACGGTGTCGTTCGTAGACGCGGCGAATACACCGGCCGATGTGACGATTACTCCGGTGCCGATGCCGGCCCAGGTCACGGAGTTGCTCGCTCCGGTCAACCCGGCCGCCAAGCTGCGCGCGGCCAAGAAGGCCAAGCTGGCCAAGAAGCAGGTATTTCCGCAGATCCTGTTGTCGCGCACTGAGCGGCATCAGGTCGCCCTGCTTGCAGCCGCCCAGAAAGCCAACGGCCAGCCGCTATTCAATTTCTTCAATGACGAGGATGGCCCGGCCGGTTACGACGAATTGGTGCTGCACCAGTTCTACAGCCGCCCGCGCCTCGTCGTCGACAACGATGGCGACGACGACCAAGGGCTTGCCGACCTCTCCGACACCGCCCGCGTCCGCCTGCTGATGGCCCGCCTGAAGGCGCTTGAAACCTATGCCCTGGCCCACGTACCGGACGATGGCGAGGCCTTGCCCGATACAGTCGCCCAGCGCCTGGCGGCCGCCCGCCAGAAGGCAGTCGCTGCCCACCAGGCAAAGTTCTCCTGAGCGCGGCCAACCCAGGCCATCTCACTCAACCCGGTCGGCGAAGATGCTGCCGGCCAAGGTCATTCGTATCTCCTCTCTCTTGCCATGCAAAAAATCCTGATCATCATCCATGCCCCTCCCTACGGCAGCGAACGCTGCCTCTCCGGCCTACGCCTGGCGACAGCCCTGGCCGGCCGCGACGACAAGCCGGAAGTGCAGGTCTTCCTGATGTCCGACGCGACCATCCTCGGCCTGCCGAACCAGATCGACGGCGCGGGCAATGGCTTGCAGGGCATGGTTGAGCAGCTGGTCGCGCAGGGCGTCGATATCCGCCTCTGCCGCACCTGCGCCCTGGCGCGTGGCCTGGCTGAACTGCCGCTGATTCCGGGCACGGCGATTGGCACCCTGGTCGAACTGGCCGAGGCGACCATCCAGGCCGACAAGGTCATTACCTTCTGAACTCCGCCCGGCTTGCGCCTGCGCAGGCCGAGGTGTAAAACCCACCGGTAAGCGACATGGTGTCGCTCCCCGGCGGCCGGGTGCGCGGGCCGCACCCCGTTTCAACCTCAACCGGCAGCCCATGACTCCCTCCGATCTCCAGTTATGGAAGCGTTTTTGGGCCCTCGCCTCGCCCTACTGGCGCCAGGAGGAAAAATGGCGCGCCTGGGGCCTGGTCGTTCTGCTCGTCATCCTGCTCCTCGGCCAGACCCGCTTTGCGGTGATGTTCAATGAACAGACCGGGGAATTCACGTCGGCACTGGCCGCTCAGGACGAAGAGCGCTTCTGGAATTCGATCAAGCTTTGCCTCGGCCTGCTCGCTGCTGCCATTCCGATCTACGCCTTCTACTACTTCGTACGCGACACGCTGGGCATCTACTGGCGACGCTGGCTGACCGGGCGCTTTCTCGACAGTTACTTCAGCAACCGGCATTTCTACGAACTGAATGCCAACCTCGCCATCGACAACCCCGACCAGCGGATGAGCGAGGACATTTCGACCTTTACCCAGCGCTCGCTGTATTTCCTGCTCGTCATCATCAGCTCGACCCTGCAACTGGTTGCTTTCAGCACCGTACTCTGGTCAATCTCGCACGAGCTGGTCTATTTCCTGGTCTTTTATGCCACGGCCGGCACGCTGATCGTCATCTTCGTCTTCGGCCAGCGGCTGATGCTGCTCAATTTCAACCAGTTGCGCCGCGAAGCCGATTTCCGTTTCGGCCTGGTACGTGTCCGGGAAAACGCCGAATCGATCGCCTTCTACCGTGGCGAGGCGCTCGAACTCGGCCAGGTCAAGCGCCGCTTCGGCGCCGCCTTCAGCAACTTCAAGCGCCTGATCCGTGGCCAGTTCTGGCTCAACCTCTTCCAGCAGGGCTATTTCCTGCTCACCCTGATCATTCCCAGCGCCATCGTGGCCAACGACGTGCTCTCCGGCGAACTGGAAGTCGGCCGTGCCGTCCAGGCGGCCGGCGCCTTCGCTGCCGTGCTCGGCGCCATTTCGCTGATCATCGAGAACTTCGAGGGCCTCAGCCGCTTCGCCGCCGGCATCGACCGCCTCGACATGCTGGCCAAATGCCTGCCGTCCGAACCGGGCACGGAACGGCACGCCGGGCCAAGCATCCGCTCGGTCGATGCGCCGCATCTCGAAATCAAGGACCTGACGCTACTCACCCCGGACCGCGAACGCACCCTGTTGCGCGATCTGTCGCTCGCCGTGCGACCGGGCGAAAGCCTGCTCATCGTCGGCGAGAGCGGCAGCGGCAAGAGCTCGTTGCTGCGCGCCATCGCCGGACTGTGGTACGCCGGCAGCGGCACCATCTCGCGGCCACCGGCCAAGGACATCCTGTTCCTGCCGCAGCAACCCTACATGCTGCTCGGCAGCCTGCGCAGCCAGTTGCTCTATCCGAACAAGGATTTGCCGGTTTCCGACGAAGACCTGCTGCGCGCCCTGGAACGGGTCAACCTGCCCAATCTCGCACATCGCGTCGGCGGGCTGGATGTCGAACGAGACTGGCCGAAATTGCTCTCGGTCGGCGAGCAGCAGCGCCTCGCCTTTGCCCGCCTGCTGCTCAGCCGGCCGCGTTTCGCCATCCTTGACGAGGCGACCAGCGCCCTCGACATCCCGAACGAAACCAGCCTCTACCAGCAACTGCTCGAATCGCATACCACGGTAATCAGCGTCGGCCACCGCTCGACCATCCTCAAGTTCCACACCCAGATTCTCGAACTCGACGGCAGCGGCGCATGGCGCGCGCTGAGCGCAGGTGACTACCGTTTTGAGCACTGAGCCAACGCCGGCAGTTTACAATCCGCGCTTTCGAACACCCCTTCCCGCCATGACTTTCGCCCAGCTCGGCCTCGCCGCACCGCTTCTCCAGGCTCTCGACACCCTCGGCTACCAGGAACCGACGCCGGTCCAGGCCCAGGCCATTCCGGCCGTGCTGGCCGGCCGCGACCTGATGGCGGCGGCGCAGACTGGCACCGGCAAGACCGCCGGCTTTGCCCTGCCCCTGCTGCAGCGCTTGAGCGAGCGCGACGAAGCCGTCGCCAGCAACAGCATCCGCGCCCTGGTGCTGGTGCCGACGCGCGAACTGGCCGAACAGGTGATGGCCAGCTTCCGCCAGTACGGAGAACATCTGGCCGTCAGTTCCTATGCCGCCTACGGCGGCGTCAGCATCAACCCGCAGATGATGCGCCTGCGCCGTGGCGTCGACATTCTGGTCGCCACGCCGGGCCGGTTGATCGACCTGTTCACCAAGAACGCCGTCAAGCTGCGCCAGGTGCAGACCCTGGTACTCGACGAAGCCGACCGCATGCTCGACCTTGGCTTTGCCGACGATCTCGACATCCTGTTCCAGGCCTTGCCGAAAAAACGGCAGACCCTCCTTTTCTCGGCCACCTTCTCCGACGACATCCGCAGCATGGCCAAGGCCCGCCTGCGCGATCCGCTGTCGATCGAGGTCAGCCCGCGCAATACGGCCGCCACGACAGTCAAGCAGTGGGTTGTGCCTTGCGACAAGAAGCGCAAGACCGATCTCTTCCTGTTCATGCGCAAGGACCGGGGCTGGTGCCAGGTGCTGGTCTTCGTGAAAACCAAGAAGGGTTGCGATGAACTGGTCGGCCGCCTGCAGGCCAAGCGCATCGCTGCTGACACCATTCATGGCGACCGGCCGCAGGCCTCCCGCCTCAAGGCGCTGGAAGCCTTCAAGGCCGGCGAGATCGAGATTCTCGTCGCAACTGACGTGGCGGCGCGCGGCCTGGATATCGACGGCTTGCCGCAGGTGGTCAATTTTGACCTGCCACTGGTCGCCGAAGACTATATCCACCGTATCGGCCGTACCGGCCGGGCCGGCGCGTCCGGCGAGGCCATCTCGCTGGTGTGCGCCGATGAGGCGCCGCTGCTTGGCGCCATTGAAACCCTGCTCAAGACCAGCTTGAGCCGCGACGAGGAACCCGGTTTCGAGCCGACCCACCGCGTGCCGCCGACCGGCCCGCATGCCGCACCGCCCAAGCCGAAGAAGCCCAAGGTCGCGGCTGGGCGAAGTGGCCGCGGGGTGCCCGGCAACTGGGAGGGCTTCGATGATTTCCCAGCCAAGCCCGGCGGGCGCCGCGGCCCGCACGGCAGCGGCCATAGCGGCCCGGGCACCCGCTCGTCGGCCGGCAACGGGCGAAAGGCCCGCGGGCGCTGACAACGGGCCTGGTC
Organism: Dechloromonas agitata is5; assembly: GCF_000519045.1. GTDB lineage: Bacteria > Pseudomonadota > Gammaproteobacteria > Burkholderiales > Rhodocyclaceae > Azonexus > Azonexus agitatus. The sequence continues at coordinate 2,462,875 of NZ_KI912532.1, read as the reverse complement.
ACCGCCGGGAATCGGCGCTGGCAAAACCTTGGCAGGCCTCCACAGGACGGGACAATTTGTCCTGAAATGAACGCGAATGGACAAAATGTCCCAGTCGCGCCACGCCAGCCCCAAAGCGATTCCCCATCGTTCAATGACTTACGCAAACTGGCCTGTTCTTTGCTGCTGATTTCCACTGCGACACGGAGTCGCATACAGGAGGAAAAATCCAAATGAAAATGAACAGGCGGCAGTTCTTCAAGGTCTGCTCCGCCGGGCTGGGAGGGTCGTCCATCGCGCTGATGGGCTTCTCACCGAATGCGGCCCTGGCGGAAGTACGTACCTTCAAGCTGGCCCGCGCCACCGAAACACGGAACATCTGTCCGTACTGCTCGGTGTCCTGCGGGGTACTCATCTATTCGACCGGTGACAAGTCCAAGAACACCCCGGGAAAAATCATTCACATCGAAGGCGATCCGGACAATCCGGTCAACCGCGGCACCCTGTGCCCGAAGGGCGCCGGCCTGCGCGACATGGTGCAGAGCGCCAATCGTCTGAAGTGGCCGGAAGTGCGCGAGCCGGGCTCGGCGGAATGGAAGAAGATTTCCTGGCAGGAAGCCTTCGACCGCATCGCCAAGCACATGAAGGCCGATCGCGACGCCAATTTCGTGGCCCAGAACAAGGACGGCGTGACCGTCAACCGCTGGACCAGCACCGCATTCCTCGCATCATCGGCAGCACCGAATGAGGCCGGCTACCTGACCGTGAAGACGATTCGCGCGTTGGGCATGACCTCGATCGATACCCAGGCACGCATTTGACACGCTCCCACGGTGGCCAGTCTGGCTCCGAGTTTTGGGCGTGGTTCGATGACCAACCACTGGGTGGACATCAAGAACGCTGATTTGATTTTCGTGATGGGCGGCAACCCGGCTGAAGCGCACCCCTGCGGCTTCAAGTGGGCGATCGAAGCCAAGAAGAACCGCAAGGCCAAGCTCGTGGTCGTCGACCCGCGCTTCAACCGTACGGCTTCGGTGGCCGATTACTATGCGCCGATCCGTCCGGGCTCCGACATCGCCTTCCTGGGCGGCGTCATCAATTACCTGCTGTCGAACGACAAGATCCATCACGATTACGTGAAGGCGTATACCAACGCGTCCTTCCTGATCGACGATGGCTACGGCTTCGAGGATGGCATCTTCACCGGCTACAACGACGAGAAGCGCAGCTACGACAAGGCCACCTGGAAATACCAGATGGGTGAGGACGGCTTCGCCAAGGTCGATGAAACGCTGCAGAACCCGCGTTGTGCCTTCCAGCTGCTCAAGGCGCACTATGCCCGCTACACGCCGGACATGGTGGCCAAGGTCTGCGGCACGCCGAAGGAAGCCTTCCTGAAGGTCTGCGAGTACATCGCCGAGACGGCTGCGCCGAACAAGACGATGACCAACCTGTACGCACTGGGCTGGACCGAACACTCCGTCGGTTCCCAGAACATCCGCTGTATGGCGATCATCCAGCTCCTGCTCGGCAACATGGGCATGGCGGGTGGCGGCATCAACGCGCTGCGCGGTCACGCCAACGTCCAGGGCATCACCGACTTCGCGCTCTACGCCCAGAACCTGCCGGGCTACCTGGCGGTGCCGTCTGACGCCGAGCCGGACCTGAAGACCTTCCTCGAGAAGAAGACGCCGAAGATGCTGCGTCCGGGCCAGATGAACTTCGGCCAGAACCTGCCCAAGTGGTACGTCAGCCTGCACAAGGCCTGGTGGGGCAACGCCGCGACCAAGGAAAACGGCTTCGCCTACGATTTCATGCCCAAGCTGGCCGGCGCCTCCGACGTGCTGTCGATCTTCGACCAGATGTACCAGGGCAAGATCAACGGCTTCCTGTGCCAGGGCTTCAACCCGCTGGCTTCCGTCGCCAACAAGAAGAAGGTGTCGGATGCGCTGGCCAAGCTGAAGTACATGGTGGTGATGGATCCGCTGGCAACCGATACCTCCGAGTTCTGGAAGCCGCACGGCGAGTTCAATGATGTCAAGCCGGCCGAGATTCAAACCGAAGTCTTCCGCCTGCCGACCTCGCTGTTCGCCGAAACCACCGGCAGTTTCACCAACTCCGGCCGCGTCATCCAGTGGCGCTGGAAGGCGGTGGATGCGCCGGGCGATGCCAAGGACGACACCGAAATCATGGCGACCCTGTTCCTGAAGCTGAAGGACATGTACGCCAAGGATGGCGGCGCCTATTCCGAGCCGATCCAGAAGCTGACCTGGGCCTATCGCATTCCGACCAAGCCCTCGGCGGAAGAGCTGATGATGGAGTACAACGGCAAGGCACTGGCCGACGTGCTGGACCCGAAGGACCCGACCAAGGTGCTGGTCAAGGCCGGCGATCAGTTACCGAGCTTCGCCATGCTGCGGGACGACGGTTCGACCACCTGCGGCAACTGGATCTACTGCGGTGTGTGGTCGCAGGCCGGCAACAACTCGGCGCGCCGCGACAACAGCGATCCGTCCGGCCTCGGCCAGACGCTGAACTGGGGTTTCGCCTGGCCGGTCAACCGCCGCATCCTGTACAACCGTGCCTCGGCCGATCCCTCCGGCAAGCCGTGGGATCCGCAGCGCACCGTGCTCAAGTGGCTGGGCGACAAGTGGGGCGGCAACGATATCCCCGACATGCGCCCGGATGCCGCGCCCGACCAGAACGTCATGCCCTTCATCATGACCGGTGAGGGTGTTGGCCGCCTGTTCGCCGTCGGCCTGATGGCCGAAGGTCCCTTCCCCGAGCACTACGAGCCGTTCGAAAGCCCGCTCGAAACGAACCCGATGCACCCGAAGAACCCGAAGGCCCGCGCCAACCCTGCGGCCCGCGTGTACAAGGGTGACATGGAAGCGTTCGGCACGGCCAAGGACTTCCCGTATGTCGGCACCACCTACCGCCTGACCGAGCATTTCCACTACTGGACCAAGCAGAGCCAGATCAACGCGATCATGCAGCCGGAACAGTTCGTGGAAATTGGCGAGGAGCTGGCCAAGGAAAAGGGGATCGCCATCGGCGACAAGGTGAAGGTGCGCTCCAACCGCGGCTTCATCAAGGCCGTGGCGGTGGTGACCAAGCGGATCAAGGCACTCGATGTCGATGGCCAGAAGGTGCATACCATCGGCATTCCGATCCACTACGGTTTCAAGGGGGCGACGAAGCCAGGCTTCATCACCAACACCCTGACGCCGTTTGTGGGCGACGCCAATACGCAGACGCCGGAGTACAAGGCGTTCCTGGTCAACATCGAGAAGGCGTAAAGGAGAGCTGATATGGCACTGCAATCGCTAGACATCAAACAGCGCTCCGCCACCACCACGCCGTCCACGCAAGTGCGGCAGACGGTGGAGATCGCCAAGCTGATCGACGTTTCCGCCTGTATCGGCTGCAAGGCCTGCCAGGTGGCGTGCTCGGAGTGGAATGACATCCGCGACGAAGTCGGCAACTGCCACGGGGTGTATGACAACCCGATGGACCTGTCGGCCAAGTCGTGGACGGTCATGCGCTTTACCGAGGTCGAGCAGAACAACAAGCTCGAGTGGCTGATCCGCAAGGACGGCTGCATGCACTGCGCCGATCCCGGCTGCCTGAAGGCCTGTCCGTCCCCGGGCGCCATCATCCAGTACAGCAACGGCATCGTCGATTTCCATCAGGAAAACTGCATCGGTTGTGGCTACTGCGTGACGGGCTGTCCGTTCAACGTCCCGCGCATCTCGAAGGAAGACAGCAAGGCCTACAAGTGCTCGCTGTGTTCCGACCGGGTGGCCGTCAACCAGGCTCCGGCCTGCGCCAAGGCCTGCCCGACGGGCGCGATCCAGTTTGGGGCGAAGGAGGACATGAAGGACTACGCGGCCAAGCGTGTCGCCGACCTCAAGGAACGCGGCTACGACCAGGCCGGCTTGTACGACCCGCAAGGGGTGGGCGGTACGCACGTCATGTACGTGCTGCACCATGCCGACAAGCCCGACCTGTACGCTGGCCTGCCGGCCAATCCGTCGGTCAGCCCGCTGGTCTCGCTGTGGAAGGGAGCGGCCAAGCCGCTCGCAACCCTGGCGCTGGCCGGCGTGGCGCTCGGTAGCCTGTTCCACTACGTCACCAAGGGTCCGAACGAGGTCTCGAAGGAGATCGAGGACGAGATCGAGAAGGAGGATGCAAAATGATCCGCGACCCGAAAGACCTTAAGCGCTACAACGCGTCCGAACGGGCTAACCACTGGGTAGTGGGCATCAGCTTCATCCTGCTCACGCTCTCCGGCCTGGCCTTCTTCCATCCGGCTTTCTTCCCGCTCACCCAGCTGTTCGGCGGCCCGGTCTGGGCCCGCATTCTGCACCCCTTCATCGGGGTGCTGATGGCGGTGTCCTTCCTCGTGCTGTTCTTCCGCTTCAAGCATCTGAACAAGATGACGCCGGCGGACAAGGAATGGCTGAGCCGGGCCAAGGAGATGATGAACGGCGACGACCACAACATGCCGGAACAGGGTAAGTACAACGGCGGCCAGAAAGCCATGTTCTGGGGCTCCGCCCTGTGCATGCTGCTGATGACCGTTTCCGGCATCCTGATCTGGCGTGCCTACTTTGGCTTCGATATCACGCTCGTCCGCCTGGGGGCTGTTGTGCATGCCGCCATCGGCGCCGTGATGATCGCGCTGATCATGGTGCATGTGTACGCCGCCATCTGGGTCAAGGGCACCATCCGCGCCATGTGGTATGGCACGGTGACCCGTGCCTGGGCCAAGCAGCATCATCGTGCCTGGTATCGCCAGGTGACCGGCAAATAAAATTGCCTTGTGTTTCGGGAGCGCAGGGATGATCATCCCCGCGCTCTCTTTTTTTGACGACACCATGCCTTCCCAACTTTTCACTCCGCCCTCCTCCACCGCCGACGTTCCAACCATCCGTCTGCCCGATCCGGAGCGCATCTTCCTCGATCGCGCCGAGCGCTTCGACGCCCTGGCCAAGGACCACAGCCTGGGCGAATGGCTGGCCTTCATGGGCCGCCTGTCCCGCGCCCAGCACCAGGCCCTGCAGGAAATGACCGATGCCGAACTGCCGGACGCCGAATCCCTCGAACGCGCCCGCATTCACCGCATGCCGCCGCTCTCCACCGCCTCCTTCCCGCGGCCCTCGACCTGGCGCGACGCTCTGGGGCGGATCATCGAGCTGGTCAATGACGATGCCCCCGAGGGCCTGCGCGAAACCCTCTCCACGCTCATGGTCACCAGCAGCGAAGGGCTGGAGAAGCTTGCTGACCAGCTCCTCTCCGGCGAACCCGACAAGAACGATCTGCCGCGCCTGCCGCTGATTGCTGCCGCCCTGCAAGTCCTGTTCACCCGGCTTGCCGTCCAGCTCGACGCGACGCGCCTGCCGCCGATGGAAGCCCGCAGCATCTGCCCGGTGTGCGGCAACCTGCCGGTGGCCAGCATCATTCGTGCCGATGGCCCGGTGGAAAACCTGCGCTACGCCCACTGCACCCTGTGCAATACGGAGTGGAACGCCCCCCGTGCCACCTGCCTCCTGTGCGGCGACGACGAAAAACTCGCCCTGCACGAGATCGATGGCGACGACGGCATTGCCCGTGCCGAGTCCTGCGAGAGCTGCAACAGCTATCTCAAGATCATCTACCAGGGCAAGAACGCCCACGTCGACCCGGTCGCCGACGACCTGGCCTCGATCGCCCTCGACATGCTGGTGGACGAAGCCGGCTTCGAACGGGCCGGGCCTAACCTGCTCCTCATCGGCGCTGGCGGCGAGTAAGCCAATGTCGGCCGACGCCCCGCAACGCTCGCGCAGAACGCTTCAACCGGGCTCAGCGCGAACGGGCAAGGCGGGCCGCGGCTAGCGAGAAAAGCCCTTTCCTTCAATCCTTTCTGCCCGGTCCGGGTGAAAACGATGACCTCACCAAGAATCCACCTTCCGTCCGTCGACCGCCTGCTCCAGCAACTGGCCGACACCATCGACCGCCACGGCCGCCAGCCGGTCACCGGCTGCATCCGCGCCGAACTGGCCGCTGCCCGCGAGGGCCTCAGGCACGGCCTGCCGCTGCCCGACGAAGGCGCCCTGCTCGCCGCCATTCGCCGCCGGGCCGACGAAACCGGCCGCGCCAATTTGCGGCCGGTATTCAACCTGACGGGCACCGTCCTGCACACCAACCTCGGCCGGGCTTTGCTGGCCGAAGACGCCATCGCGCTGATGGTCGAGGCCGCCCGCTCGCCCTGCGCGCTGGAGTACGACCTTGCCTCCGGCGGCCGCGGCGATCGCGACGACCTCGTTTCCGAACTGCTGGCCGAACTGATCGCCGGCGGTGACCCGAACATCGCCGCCACCATCGTCAACAACAACGCCGCCGCCGTACTGCTCACCCTCAACGCGCTGGCTCAGGGCAAGGAAGCCGTGGTGTCGCGCGGCGAACTGGTCGAAATCGGCGGGGCCTTCCGCGTACCGGACGTCATGCGCCGGGCACAGGTCAAGCTGGTCGAGATCGGTACCACCAACCGCACGCACGACAAGGATTACGCCGAGGCCATCGGGCCGAAGACGGCGCTGCTGATGAAGGTGCACACCAGCAACTACGCTGTCGTCGGCTTTACCAAGGTGGTCGAGGAAAAGGCCATCGCCGACATCGCCCATGCCGCCGGACTGCCTTTCGTTGTCGACCTGGGGAGCGGCACGCTGACCGACTTCGCTGCCCTCGGCTTGCCGGCCGAACCGACGCCGCAACAGGCACTGGCGGCTGGTGCCGACATCGTCACCTTCTCCGGCGACAAACTGCTTGGCGGCCCGCAGGCCGGGTTGATCGTCGGGCGCAAGGATTTGATCGCCAAAATCAAGAAGAACCCGCTGAAACGCGCCTTGCGTGTCGGCAAGACCACCCTCGCCGCACTGGAGGCAACGCTGCGCCTGTACCGCGACCCGGATCGCCTGACCGAGCGCCTGCCGACACTGCGCCTGCTGACCCGGCCGCTGGCCGACATCGCGGCCGGTGCCGAACGCATCAGGCCCGCTCTACAAGCGGCCTTGGGCGAACAGTTCGGCATCTCGGTCGAACCCTGCCGCAGCCAGATCGGCAGCGGCGCCCTGCCGGTGGAAAGCCTGCCGTCGGCCGCGCTGGTTGTCCGGCCACCGTGCAAGAGGAGCGGGAAATTGCTGCTGAACATCGAAGCCGCCTTCCGTGGCCTGCCGATGCCCGTCATCGGCTATATCCGCGACGATGCGTACCATCTTGATCTGCGTTGCCTGGAGGCGAAGGACGAAGCCCGTTTCGTCGCGCAATTGGCGCAACTCAAGTTTTGAAAGCAGCCTCGTAAGGCGGTCTGCGTACCGCCGGCTGCTTTCTGTCGCGTCCGTATGGGCGCTCCCGTAAATCCGGGCATCTCCGTGTCCGGGTGGTTCATCGAATGGAGACTGAGACATGACCCTCAACCGACGACAATTCCTCGCCGCCGGCGCGGCACTCGGGGCAACGGCCAGCATCGCCGCGCCAACCAGCCCGCTGCCTTTCCTGATCCAGATGCAGTCCGATCCGCTGCTGCCGAAAGCCAAGGGCAAGCGCGTGGTGATCTGCGGCGGTGGCTGGGGCGGCGTCACGGCCGCCAAGCACCTGCGCCTGCTCGATCCGACACTGGAGGTCGTGCTGCTCGAACGCAACCCGGTGTTCTTTTCCTGCCCGATGAGCAACAAGTGGCTGGTCGATGTGGTCGATGCCCAGTTCCTCACCTTCAGCTACCTCGACGTGGCGCAGAAGTACGACTACCACTATATCCAGACCGAAGTCACCGCCTTCGAGCGCGAGAAAAAGCGCGTCATCACGGCACAGGGCTGGGTCGATTACGACTACCTGATACTCGGCAGCGGCATCCGTTACAACTACGAGGCCTGGTTCGGCAACGACCGCAAGGCGGCCGATTACACCAAGGCGATGTTCCCCGCCGCCTACATCCCGAACGCCGAGCACTTCAAGCTCAAGCAGAGCATACAGAACTTCACCGGCGGCGACCTGGTGATGACCCTGCCGCCCCCGCCGCATCGCTGCCCGCCCTCACCCTATGAGCGCGCCTGCCTGATCGCCGGCCTGTTCAAGCAGCGCAAGATCAAGGGCAAGGTCATCATCCTCGACCCGAAACCGAGCCCGGCGCCGATCACCGGCGGTTTCCAGGACGCCTTCCGCGAGTTGTACAAGGACCAGATCGTCTATGTGCCCAAGGCGACGATCAGCGAAGTCGATCCCTTCAACAAGAAGATCAAGACCGCGGCCGGTGACTTCACCTTCGACCATTCCATCCTGATGGCCCCCCACCAGGCCGGCGACATGGCTTGGAAGGCCGGTGTCATCGGTCGGAACGACGAAGGCAAGCCGACCGGTTGGGCCGCCGTCGATCCCTTCATGCTGAACCTGAAGGACGACCCGGATACCTACGTGATCGGCGACTCGGTGGGCGTCGTTTCGCCACTGTTCCGCTTCTACCCCAAGGCCGGCCACGTCGCCAACGCGCACGCCAGGATCGTTGCCAAATACATTGCCGAGCGGGTCAAGGGACGCGAGCCGACATACGCCCTGCCCGACAACCTGTGCTTCATGATGGTCAACACCGAGCCGCGCGAGGACATCGCCGTGCGCTTCAAGTACTGGGTCAATGACAAGGGCCAGATCGTCCAGGATCAGGACGACGACAACCTGCGCCGCGAGGAAGTGGTAACCGAGGACTTCGCCTGGGCCGGCCGCATGTACGAGGACATGTTCGGTTGAGGCGTTTGTGCCCCCGCCCGGCTGACCGGCGCGGGGGCGTGTCAGAATACGCTTTTCGTCAAACCCGTTTCCCCATGTCGCATTTCCTCTTTCTCAACGCCAGCACCCGTGAACCCGGCCATATCGGCAACACCGAAACCCTGGCCCGGCGGGCAGCCGCTGGCCTGCCGGCCGACACAAAGCAAACCTGGATCAAGCTCGCCGATCTCGAACTGCCGCCCTTTGTGGACCTGCGCCACACCGCTGGCACCTACCCGATGCCGATGGCCGATGCCAAGGCGATGCTCGACGTCACGCTGGCCGCGACCGATCTCGTGTTCGTATCGCCGGTCTACTGGTTCTCCATTCCCTCGCCGCTGAAAACCTACCTCGACCACTGGAGTGCCTGGCTGCGCGTACCGGGCCTCGATTTCAAGGAACGGATGGCCGGCAAGCGGCTGTGGGTCATCGCCACCAGCGGTAACCGGGAAAAGGCGCAACCGATGCTCGACAGCTATCGTCTGTGCGCCGAATTCCTCGCCATGCCCTACATGCCGCCGCTCTGGGGCAAAGGCGGTGCGCCGGATGCCGTGCTCTCCGACACCACTGCGCTCGCCGCCGCCGACACTTTTTTCCAGGCCGCCTGACCCCATGATCATCGGCACCGCCGGCCACATCGACCACGGCAAGACCACGCTGGTCAAGGCGCTGACCGGTGTCGACTGCGACCGACTGAAAGAAGAGAAGGCGCGCGGCATCACCGTCGATCTCGGCTACGCCTACACGCCGACGCTCGGTTTCATCGACGTTCCCGGCCACGAGAAGCTGATCCACAACATGCTGGCCGGCGCCACCGGCATCGACTTCGCGCTGCTCGTCATCGCCGCCGACGACGGCCCCATGCCGCAAACCCGCGAACACCTGGAAATCGCCGAACTGCTCGGCATCACGCGCGGCGCCGTGGCGCTGACCAAGATCGATGCGGCCAGCGCCGACCGCCAGCAACAGGCGAAGGCCGAAATCACCGAACTGCTGGCCGGCACTGCGCTGGCCGGTGTGCCGATTTTTCCCGTCGCGGCAACCACCGGCCAAGGCATCGCCGAACTCCGGACTCATCTCGAAAACGCTGCCATGGCAGCGCAAGGCCGGCCAGCGAGCGGTGGCTTCCGGCTCGCCATCGACCGCTGCTTCACCCTCTCCGGTGCCGGTACCGTCGTCACCGGCACGGCCTTTGCCGGCACCGTCCGGGTCGGCGATCAGTTGCGCCTCTCGCCGGCTGACAAGCCGGTCCGAGTGCGCAGCCTGCGCGCCCAGGACGCCCCAGCCGAAGCCGGCAGTGCCGGCCAGCGCATCGCCCTGGCCCTGGCCGGCATCGAAAAGGCCGACGTGGCGCGCGGCATGTGGCTCCTCGCGCCGCCACTGCACGCCCCGGCCCGCCGCTTCGACGCCCGGGTGCGCGTCCTCTCCGGCCAGCCGGCGCTCAAGCACTGGACGCCGGTGCACCTGCACCTTGGCGCCGAAGACGTGCCCGCCCGCCTCGCCCTGCTCGACACCGACGAAATCCCGCCCGGCGGCAGTGCCTGGGCACAACTCACGCTGGAACGCGAGATCGGCGCCCTGGCCGGCGACCGCTTCATCCTGCGCGACGCCGGTGCCCGTCACACCATCGGCGGCGGCCAGGTGCTCGACATCTTCCCGCCACACCGCAAGAAGCGCAGCCCGGAACGCCTGGCCATGCTCGCCGCGCTAGCCGACCCCGACCCGGCCGTCGCCCTGCAACTCGCCGCCGAACAGCAGCCCGCCGGCGTCGAGTTGACGCCCTACGCCTTGAACCGCAACCTCGCCCGTGCCGACCTAGCCGATCTCTGTCAGCGCCTGCAATTCAAGGTCATCGGCGATACCGCCTTCGCCCCGGCCCGCTGGGCGGCACTCGAAAGCAAGCTGCTCGCCGCTCTGGCCGCCGAGCATGAGCGCGCCCCCGATCTGACCGGCGTCGAGCGCGACCGCCTGCGCCGCCTCACCCTGCCGACGCTCTCCCGCCCCGCTTTCGACGCCCTGCTCGCCGCCCCGCTGGCCGACGGCCGGATCGCCCAGACCAACGCCTGGCTGCACCTGCCGGAGCACCGCGTCCAACTCGCTGCAGCCGACCGCGACCTGTGGCAAACCCTGAAGCCGCTGCTCGATGCGCAACCCTACAACCCGCCGCGCGTACGTGACATCGCCAAGGCCACCGGCCTGGCGGAGGACACCGTGCGCGCCCTGTTCAAGCGCGTCGCCCGCCACGGCGACGCGTGGCCGGTAGCGCACGACCACTATTTCACGGCCGCCACCGTCGCCGACCTCGCCCGCCGCGTCGCCGCCCTCAACCAGCGCGACGGTTACGCCCGCGCCGCACCGCTGCGTGACGAGATCGGCGGCGGCCGCAAGGTCGCCATCCATATCCTCGAATTCTTCGACCGTATCGGCTACACTCGCCGGGTCCGCGATACCCACGTCTTGCGCGGCAATCCGGAGCAATTCGGCACATGAACAACGGAAGAGATCGTTCCCCGGTGGGACGGCCGGTCTTCAAAACCGGCAGGACCTGTCAAACAGGTTTGGGTAGGTTCGACTCCTGCTCTCTTCCGCCAGTCTGCTTTACCTGATAACACACGGGTTCCGGCAGAATTTCAGTTGGACAAACTGAGTTACCCCTGCCCCACCTTGGTTGGCAAACCATGGCTTCTGCCCGTTGAGTGGCACAGATCTGTCACACTTCTTCCTCCCTTGCGCGCCAAGGGGGTTGGCCCCATTGGGTTGGCTTATCAAATACGCCAATTCAGGCATAACCAGCCAACAAAAACCCCGCCGCAGCGGGGTCTGAATGCATCAGACAGTTTCTGCCCGTCGCAGCAACGTATACAACTCGTCCTTCAGCACCAGCTTTTCCTTTTTCAGCGCCTCAATTTCCAGTGGCGTCGCATGTTCAATGTGCGCCTCCAGATTCTTGATCTTCTGGTCAAGCTCGTTGTGCCGGTCAAACAGGTTGAGGAAGTGGCGGTCAGTTGTTTTCAGTTGGGTAATCAGATCACGATACTCAGGAAACATAGGCTAACTCTCATCGATTGTGGTTATGGAACAGACGCTTCCACCCTAGCAGGCATTTGTCCCTGGTGTATTGCGCTGCGTCAACAGTTTGCTTCCTCCGCATTGTCCTGCGCTGCCGGCAGAAAGCTGGACAGCCGGAGCGGGGAGGGTAAACTCCTGCCTCCATCCTTTTTTCCCTGCGCCCCATGGCCCACCACCCCTTCCACGGCAGCGTTCCCGACGACCGGCTGTATTGCCCCCGCCACGACATGTGGGTGCAGTTACTCGATAACGGCGAAGCGTTGATCGGGGTAACCAGTTTCGGCATCTTCCTGGCCGGGGAAATCATCGCCTTCACGGCCAAGCCGAAAGGCGCCGAGGTCGGGATCGGCAAGGGGCTGGGTACCGTGGAGTGCCGCAAGACGGTGCTCGCCGTGCATGCCCCGATTTCCTTCACCTTGCTCGACAGCAACGAGGCAGCGGAGGAGCGTCCCGCCCTGGTGAACCAGCAGCCCTACGCAGCCGGCTGGATGGTGCGCGTCCGGCCCACTGACTGGGCGACCGAAAAGGCTGGCCTGTTCGATGCTGCAGCCTACCGCCGGCATATCCTCAAGATCGAACCGGAGGCGCGTTTTGACTGACCGGCTGGCCATCCTGATCGCCTCGGCCGGTGCCGAACGGCCCGAGTTGGGCGCCACGCCGCTGGTGCATGCACTGGCTGCCCATGCCCTGGATGCCGAAGTCGAGATCCACTTTGCCGGCCCGGCGGTACGTCTGCTCGTCGCGGGGGTGGCCGACAGCCTTTACGCCACGCCGAGCCGGGAAAAATCGATTGGTGATTTTCTGCGCGAGGTAATCGCCCACGACATCCCGCTCTACGCCTGCGGCATGGCCCGGGCCGGCTGGGTCGGCGCCGATGAAGCGCTGATCCCGCAAGCCCGCGCCGCGGGTGCCACCGCCTTCGTCGCCCGGACGCTCGACCCGGCCTGGCGCAGCCTGGTCTATTGATGAGCCGCCCCGACATTACCGGTGTCGTGCTGGCCGGCGGCCTTGGTCGGCGCATGGGCGGCGTCGACAAGGGGCTGCAGCTCCTGCACGGCCGGCCGATGGCGGCCTGGGTCGCCGAGCGCCTGGCGCCGCAGGTGGATGAACTGCTGATCAACGCCAACCAGAATGCCGAGCGCTACGCCGCACTCGGCCACCGGATCATCGCCGACCAGGTTCCCGGGTTTGCCGGGCCACTGGCCGGCCTGCATGCCGCCCTCTCCGCTGCCAGCCACCCTTGGGTCGCCACCGCCCCTTGTGATTCGCCTTTCCTGCCCACCGATCTGGTCGCCCGCCTGAGCGATGCGCTCATCACCCGCAACGCCGACCTCGCGGTTGCCCGCACCTTCGACCAGCCGCACCCGGTGTTCTGCCTGTGCAAGCGCGACCTCCTGCCGCACCTGACCGCCTACCTGGCGAGTGGCGAGCGCAAGTTCGACCGCTGGTACGCTACCCTGCAGGCGGTTGAAGTCGCTTTCGACGACGAGGCTGCCGCCTTCGAAAACATCAACACCCGCGACGAATTGCACCGCTTCGACGCCGCCGGCCCGGCCCACCCAAACCCTTAACCGGCCACCGGCCAAGGCTTGCCGGGCATTACCTGTTTTGCCCAGCCTCCACCCTGTGGAAATCCCGTATTGCGCCGCAGCAGGCAAGGCCTAAACTCCGCGCGCAGGATCATAAAACCACATAAAAGGTGAACAGCAATGAACGTCAAGGTGCACTATCGCATCACGCAGGACCGCGCCGGCATTCCGCAGGACTTTGCCGGCGCCCGCCGCTTCGTAGCCAGCGAAGAGCAGGCCATCGAGGATATCGCCCGTCGGCAGTTGGCTGCGGATTACCAGATTCCGCCGAGCGCCGTCGAAATCTCCCGCATCGAGGCCTGAGCCGGCCGAACCTTCCGTGCTGCGCCGCACCATTCCGGCGCGGCACGGTGCTCCACTGCGTGGGTTTCCCCATCGCGTGAACCTGCCCGGTTCCCGGCAATTCGCTGAGCCCTTTGCGCCTCGCGGCGGGTTCTCCGCCTTTCCAAGGCCTTCGCAAGGGCAATCGGCCCTTCGCCGCTGGCTGCTCTGCCGGTCAGCGCGGCAATAATCCCGGACAATTCGGGCGGCAAGCCTTAGACTGCTTGCCTTTTCCCTCGCCAGCCGACTTCCGGCGCGGCCATTTGACAGGCTCACCATGCAAAACGAACACTTCATCCCCGGCAAGGACGCCTCGCTGGAAACCACCATCGCCGGCATGCAGGCCAAGTTGGCGGGGCTCGGTTTCGAGGTCGAGGAATGCTCCTGGCTCAACCCGGTCGACAACGTCTGGTCGGTGCATGTGCGCAACAAGGCCTGCCACCTGATGTTCACCAACGGCAAGGGGGCCAGCCAGCTGGCTGCGCGGGCCAGCGCGCTGGGCGAGTTCTTCGAGCGGCTGTCGTGCAATTATTTCTGGAACCACTACGCGCTGGGCGATAGCATCGGCAGCAGCGACTTCGCGCACTATCCGCGTGAACGCTGGTTCCCGGTCGCCGGCGACGACTGGCCGGCCGACCTGCTGACGCCGGAACTGCAAGCCTTCTACAACCCGGAAGGCAGCATTCCTGCCGAAATGCTGATCGACATGAACACCGGCCAGTACGCACGCGGCATCTGCGCCATTCCCTACGTGCGGCAACGCGACGGGGCGGCCGTCTTCTTCCCGGTCAACATCATCAGCAACCTCTACGTCAGCAACGGCATGTCGGCCGGCAACACGCCGGCCGAGGCGCGTGCCCAGGCACTGTCGGAAATCCTCGAACGCCACGTCAAGTTCAAGGTGATCGCCGAGGGCCTCTGCCTGCCGGAAGTGCCGGAAGAAGTCATTGCCCGCTACCCGGGCATCGCCGCCGGCATTGCCGGGCTACGCGCGGCCGGCTTCGGCATCCAGGTCAAGGACGCCTCGCTCGGCGGCCACTACCCGGTGATGTGCGTGACCATGCTCAACCCGCATGACCAGGGGGTTTTCGCCAGTTTCGGCGCCCATCCCCGCTTCGAGATCGCCCTCGAACGGGCCCTGACCGAACTGCTGCAGGGCCGCGCCCTGGAGGCGCTGGACGGCTTTCCGCCGCCGGGCTTCGATCTTGATGAAGTGGCCAGCGCGCCGAACATCGAAATCCATTTTGTCGACTCCAGCGGTATCGTGCACTGGCGCTTCTTCGACGAAACACCCGATTACGCATTCGTCGACTGGAACTTCAACGATCTCGAAGGCGGCAAGACCGCCGACGACTACGCCTGGCTGGCCGAGCGCATCCATGCCGACGGCCACGACATCTACATCGCCGATTTCGACCACCTCGGCGTTTACGCCTGCCGCATCCTGGTACCGGGCATGTCGGAGATCTACCCGATCGACGAGCTGGAATGGGAAAACAACAGCAACGGCGCCGTCATTCGCCCGGCCATCGTCAACCTGGCCGAACTGGATGACGACCAGTGCGCCCAGCTGGCCGAGATCCTCAATGAACTGAACATCGCCGACGAAAAACCGGTCGCCGCACTGATCGGCCTCGCACCCGATGCCGGCTCGCTGTGGGCCGACCTGCGCGTCGGCGAACTGAAGGCCATGCTCGCCCTCGCCGTTGGCGACAGCGAAGCCATCCGCGAAGGCTGCGAGTGGGTGCGCCAGTTCGAGCAGATCGACGCCGGCCGCCGTCGCATCTATCGCTGCATCGCCACGCTGCTCGACATGGAAGACCCCAACGTTTACGAAGAAGCCCTGGTCAGCCTGTTCGGCGAGGAAACCCTCGATCTCGCCAGCGACCTGATCGACGGCGTCGTCCGCTTCTTCGACCTGCCGTCACCGGGGCTGGATTTTGCCGGCTGCACCTTGCACCAGAGCCTGCTCGCCGAGTACGCCAAGGTGCGCCGCGCCATGCAGGCTGCCGCCTGACGCCCCCCATGAATGCCGCGAAACCCGCCCAGCCCAACAACCCGCTGCACGGCATCACGCTCGAACGCTTGCTCGGCGAACTGGTCGAGTACTACGGCTGGGCGGCGCTCGGGCGGGAAATCGACATCCGTTGCTTCAACGTCGACCCGAGCCTGCCATCCAGCCTGAAATTCCTGCGCCGCACCCCGTGGGCGCGGCAACGGGTGGAGGCGCTCTACCTCGACATGCTGGACCAGGCTCGCCGCTGAGTTCCTCCCTGCAGGAGACCGGCGGAGTGTCCAGCGGCCAGGTTTTTTACGGGATAATCCGCATTTCCGCGCGCTGGAAGTTTGCGGACAATGTGGTGTCCGCTGACCTGTCCGCAGGAAGACGCGAGAAACCACACCCAATAAGGAAAATCATGCACCGTCTATTGCCTGCACTGCTCCTGTCACTGCCCGCTGTAGCCATGGCGGCCGACCAGTTGCCCACGGTCGCCGGAATCCCGATCGATTTCATTCTCTTCGCGCTGACCCTGCTCGGCGTCGCCCTCTTCCACCACGCCACGCTTTACGTGGCGCTGACCGGACTGGCGACGATCAGCCTGTACAAGATCGTGTTCACCGGCTTCAAGACCGGCGCCGGCATGGCGGGTTTCATCGGCCACCTGGGCCATGAATGGGTCACCATCGCCAATCTGTTCTGCCTGCTCACCGGCTTCGCCCTCCTCGCCCGGCATTTCGAAAAGAGCCATGTCCCGGTCGTGCTGCCCAAGTATCTGCCGAACGACTGGAAGGGCGGTTTCCTGATGCTGGTGATGGTCTTCGTGCTCTCCAGCTTCCTCGACAACATCGCCGCAGCGCTGATCGGCGGCGCGATGGCGCACCAGTTGTTCAAGGGCAAGGTGCACATCGGCTACCTGGCGGCCATCGTCGCCGCCTCCAATGCCGGCGGTTCCGGCTCCGTGGTCGGCGACACGACAACAACCATGATGTGGATCGACGGCATCAGCCCGATCGTCGTCCTCGATGCCTACGTCGCGGCGGTCGTTGCGCTGCTCATCGTGGCCTATTTTGCTGCCAAGCAGCAGCACGCCTACTCGCCGATCCTCAAGCACTCGCACGAACACACGCACATCGACTGGGGCCGGCTGTTCATCGTCGGCCTGATGCTGGTCTTCGCGGTCGGCACCAATATCACCGTCAATGTGAATTTCCCGCAACTGGCCGATCACTTCCCCTTCATCGGCGTCGCTGTCTGGCTGGCGCTCGTCGTCACGGCCGGCGTCCGCCGCCACGACTGGGAACTGCTGCCGGATGCCATCAAGGGCTCCGTCTTCCTGCTCTCCCTCGTCCTTTGCGCCTCGATGATGCCGGTCGACCAGTTGCCCCCCGCCTCCTGGCTGTCGGCTCTCGCCCTCGGCTTCATCTCCTCCGTCTTCGACAACATCCCGCTGACTGCCCTCGCCCTCCGCCAGGGCGGCTACGACTGGGGTGTGCTGGCCTACGCCGTCGGCTTTGGCGGATCGATGCTGTGGTTCGGCTCATCGGCCGGCGTCGCGCTTTCCAACATGTACCCGGAAGCCCGCTCGGCCGTGCAATGGGTCAGGAACGGCTGGCATGTGCCGGTCGCCTATGTCGCCGGCTTCTTCGTGCTGCTTGCCGTGCTCGGCTGGCATCCGGACGAAGGCCACAAGAAAGTCGGCGAACCGGCCAGTGCCGCCGCGCCGGCCGCCCCGGGCGCACACTGAGCGCCGCACCGGGCCGGCACTGTCTGGCGGCAACTTGCGGATCAGTTGCCGCCGACAGCCAGGCGAAGCGCCGCCACTCCGAAAACCCCCGAAAACAGCAGTTTTGAGGCCCGCCGGACCGGTCCGGCGCCGGCAAAGCGCCTGGCCAGGCTGGCTGCGGCAAAGGCATAGAGCACGTCGAACAGCAAGCCAAGGCCGACCAGGATGCTCCCCAGGATCAGATACTGGGTGGCAAGGTCGCGCTGGGTGGCAATGAACTGCGGTAGCAGGAAAGCGCAAAACATCAGGGCCTTGGGATTCAGCAAGTTGGTCATCACCCCGCTTCGCATCGCCCGCCACCCCGCACCCGCCTCGTTTCTCCCGGCGGATTGATCCGTCTCGCCGGCCCGCAGCATCCTCCAGGCGAGGAGCAGCAGGTATGCCGCCCCCAGCCAGCGGACACCATCGAACAACAGCGGATGGGCATGAAAAAGCGCCGCCAGGCCGAGTGCCGATAGCGTGACATGGGCGCTCCGGGAGATCGCCAGGCCCAGTGCCGCCAGCAAGCCACTGCCCGGCCCCCGGAAGGCCGAGGTGGAGAGCACCAAGGCCATGTCGGGCCCCGGCAGAAGGTAGACCGCCGTCAGCGCGGCAACAAAGACCAGCAGGTCAGGCACGGTAATCATCACGACACCCGTCAGGCTCATCAAGGATGAAACATCCTCCCATGAACAGCCCGAAACATTACTGCTTTCGCTTCATCAAACCCCGTAGAATCAGAAAGGAAATTTCGTTTTACAGGCTAAATTGAAATGAATCGGCTCAATAACCTCCTCGACCCGACGGACTTGGCCATCCTGCGGGAATTACAGGCAGATGGCCGGCTGTCCAACGCCAGGCTTTCCGAAAAACTGGCGCTGAGCGAAACGCCCTGCTGGCGCCGACTCAAACGCCTCGAGGCAGAAGGTTATATCGAGGCTTACCAGGCCAGGCTGAACCGGACGAAACTCGGCTTTGGCGTCGTGGCATTCGTGCAGGTGACCCTGGCCGACCATGCCGGCAAGGAGCCGCTGCAATTCGAAAACCGTGTCGCGAGCATGCCCGAGATACTGTCTTGCCATAACGTCACCGGCGACTGCGACTACCTGCTGCAAATCGTGGCGGAGAATCTGGATGCCTACGGCACCTTCGTCCGCGACCAATTACGTAAACTGCCGGGGGTAGCGTCGATTCGCTCGAATCTCTCCCTGCGCGACGTGAAAACCTCCAGCGCCTTGCCCGTTTAAGCCACGCCGATCGCGTTATCCGGTGGCGGGGGCGCCTTGACTGGGCATTGCGCCAAGCAGGCGGCACCTTGGCCAACAGATTGGACAAAACCGGCGAAAACCAAATTTGTCCTGGACAAATAATGATCAGCGCCGCACAATCCTGTCAGGTGAAATATCGGTCCGGACATGCTTGAGATCACCAACCTGTCGCGCAGTTTCAACGGTCGCCCGGCGCTGCACAGCACCTCGCTGCGTCTGGCCGAAGGCGAGTACGTGGCCATTGTCGGCGAGTCCGGGGTGGGCAAATCCACGCTGCTCAACCTCATCGCCGGCCTCGACCGGGCGGATCGCGGCCAGGTCGTGCTCGATGGCGAAGACCTTGGCCGGCTCGACGAAGCCGGGCTGACCCGCTGGCGGCGGCACAAACTGGGGTTCATCTTCCAGGCCTTCCACATCCTGCCCCACCTTACCCTGCAGCAGAACGTCGCCCTGCCGCTCTGGTTGCAAGGCGGGGCCGGCGCGGCCGCTGATGACAGCGCTCGTCAGATGCTCGACGCCGTGGGCTTGGCCGGGCGCGCCGCCAGCTGGCCGCACGAGTTGTCGGGCGGCGAGTTGCAGCGGGTGGCCATCGCCCGCGCCCTGGTGCATCGGCCGCGCCTGGTACTGGCCGACGAGCCGACCGGCAACCTCGACCCGGCCAATGCCAAACGCGTACTCGACCTGCTCGGCGAGCGCATCCGGGCAGCCGGGGCCATCGGCATTCTGGTCACCCATTCCCGCGAAGCGGCGGCGACGGCCGACCGCATCCTGCAACTGACGCCCGACGGCCTGCAGGAATGACCCTCGCCCCGGTATTTCTCGGCTCCCTCGGCCGGCGGCGCATGGCCAGCCTGTTCTCCTTGCTCGCCATCATCCTCGGCGTGGCGCTGGGCATGGCGGTGCAGGCCATCCACGAGGCCGCCCTCAACGAATTCGGCCGCGGCGTGCGCACCCTGGCCGGCGAGGCCGATTTGCGCCTGGTCGGCCCGGCCAGCGGTTTCGACGAAACCCTGTTCGAGCAGATCCTGCGCCATCCCGACATTGCCCAAGCCACGCCCATCGTCGAGATCGACGCCAAGCTGGTCGGCCACGAGCCCCTGCTCAAGGTGCTCGGTGTCGACATTTTCACGCTGGCCCGCGTCGCGCCACGCTTGCTGCCGCAGAGCCACGAGCGGACGGAACGCTTTGCGACGCTGGCCGAAGACTCGATCTTTCTCAGCGCGGCGGCGCAGCAGGCCTACGGCGTCCAGATGGGGGACCCACTGCCGGTGCAGGCCGGCAGCCGCACGCTCACCCTGCGCGTGGCCGGCGACCTGCCCGGCGTCGGCGATGGCCAGCCGTTGGCCATCATGGATATTGCCGGCGCCCAACTTGCCTTCGGGCGCCTCGGCAAGCTGTCGCGCATCGACCTGATCGTCGCCGACAACAGCTCGCCTGAAGGCCTGCGCCGCAGTTTGCCAGCCACGCTGCCGGCCGGTGTTCAGCTCGAAGCGCCGGATGCCGCCAGCGAACAATCGGGCAACCTGACCCGCGCCTATCGCATCAATCTCGCCATGCTGGCCGCCATCGCCCTGCTCACCGGCGCCTTCCTGGTCTTTTCGGCACAGGCCCTGTCGGTCGTCAAACGGCGCAGCGAATTCGCCTTCCTGCGCGCCCTCGGCCTGGAGCGCACGACGCTGATCCGCTGGCTGCTCGCTGAAGGCGCCCTGGTCGGGCTGCTCGGCGGCGTCCTCGGGGTCGCGCTCGGCTACGGCCTGGCCTGGATGGCCCTGCAAGCCCTCGGTGGCGATCTCGGCGCCGGCTATTTTTCCGGACTGCAACCGCAGCTTGAATTCAAGCCGGCGCTGACAGCCTTCTACATCATGCTCGGGCTGCTCGCCGGGCTGGCCGGAGCCGCTCTGCCGGCCCGCCAGGCCGCCGACATTTCGCCGGCCTAGGCCCTCAAGTCAAGTGGTGATGCCCTGGCCTTGAACAACCATCGCCACCCATGGACCGGCCTGCTGGCCCTGGCTGCCAGCCTGGCCGCCTGCTTCATTCCGCCCCTCGGCGGCCTGCCAGTCGGGGGCTATGCCGCCATCGCCTTGCTGCTGGCGGGCAGCATCCTGCTCCTGCCCGCCGTCGCACAGCACCTGACCCAGCCGTTTGCCGAACGCGGCAAGGCAATCCCCTGGCGCCTCGCTGCGGCCCGTCTGGTCAGTGCCCCCGGTTACGCCGTGGTCGCTGCTGCCGGCGTGCTGACCAGTGTTGCGTTGGCCGTAGCCATGGCGATCATGGTCGCCTCCTTCCGGGAATCGGTCGATGAATGGCTGGTCCAGTTGCTGCCGGCCGACCTCTATCTGCGCGCCGGGCGTGCCCAAAGCAGCGCCTACCTGGGTGAGGAACTGCAGGCTGCCATTGCCGATACGCCCGGGATCAAACGTCTCGAATTCACCCGCCATGAGCAATTGCGTCTGGGCGACGGCCAGGCGCCGGTCGCCCTGATCGCCCGCCCGCTACCGGCCGATGGCAGCAGCCTGCCACTGGTCAGCCAGGCGCAGCCTTCCCGCTTGCCGGCGGTATGGATATCGGAGGCGATGGCCGATCAGTTCGACTGGCAAACCGGGCAAGTCGTCAGCCTGCCGCTGGGCGGGGTGCGGCGCGCATTTCAGGTCAACGGCGTGTGGCGCGACTATTCCCGGCAAACCGGCGCGTTGATGATCGATCTGGCCCTCTATCGCCAGCTCACTGGCGATCAGCGGGTGAACGATGCGGCGATAACCGTCGACAACCCCGATGCCAGCGAGGAGGTGGCCAGCCGGCTGAGCGCACTGGCCGAGGGTAACGCTCTCGAAATCGCCCGGCCGGGGGAAATCCGGCGTATCAGCCTGGCCATCTTCGACCGGACCTTCGCCGTCACCTACCTGCTCGAAGCGGTCGCCATCGTCATCGGCCTGGCCGGAGTGGCGGCCAGCTTCGCTTCGCTGGCGGCCACCCGGCGCAAGGAGTTCGGCATGCTGCGCCACCTCGGCGTCAGCCGCGCCCAGATCGGCACCATGCTCGCTCTCGAAGGCGGCCTCGTGGCGGGTATCGGGGTGCTCGGTGGCGGGCTGGCCGGGACCGGAATCGGCCTGATCCTGATCGACGTGGTCAACCGCCAGAGCTTCCACTGGAGCATGGACCTGCATTTCCCGTGGGCCGGCCTGCTGCTCTTTGCCGGCACGATGATCACCCTCGCCGCCCTGGCGGCGGTGCTTGCCGGGCGCCAGGCGATGCGCCAGGACGCCGTGCTGGCCGTGCGCGAGGATTGGTGAGCCCCCATCATGCAACGCCGCCGATTCGTCATTGCCCTGAGCGCCTGGCCCGCCCTACTGCCCCGCCCCGCCGCCGCGGTGGACTTTGCGCCGGTGTTGCCCGGAAGACGCCTGGTCTTTCCCGACGACTTCGGCGCCCACCCGGATTTCCGCACGGAATGGTGGTACGCCACCGGCTGGCTGAAGCGGCAGGACGGCCGGCCGCTCGGCTTCCAGATCACCTTCTTCCGCGTCCGCACCGGGATCGGCGAGCGCAACACCAGCCGCTTCGCGCCGCGCCAACTGCTGCTCGCCCACGCCGCCATCGCCGATCCGGATTTCGGCCACCTCCGGCACAGCGAACGGGCGGCCCGCGCCGGCTTCGGCCATGCCGGCTACACCATCGGCCGCAGCGAGGTCTGGATCGGCAACTGGCGATTCGCCCAGCAGGAAAACGCGCAAGGCCAGCGCTATCAGGCCAGCGTGCGCGGCGAGGACTTCGCCTACGATCTCGCCCTGGACGCCACCACCCCGCCCCTGCTCAACGGCCAGCAGGGCTTCAGCCGCAAGGCCGCCGAGCCGCGCCATGCCAGTTTCTACTACAGCCGGCCGCAGCTGGCGGTCAGCGGCTCGCTCTCCCTGAACGGTCGAACCGAGGCGGTCAGCGGCCATGCCTGGCTCGATCACGAATGGTCGAGCGAACTGCTGCCCGACGGCGCGCAGGGCTGGGATTGGGTCGGCATCAATCTGGCCGATGGCGGCGGGCTGATGGCCTTCCGCCTGCGCGACGCCAGCGGCAACCCGCTGTGGGCGGCGGCTTCCTGGCGCGCCCCCGGCCAGGTCGACCGGATTTTCCGGCCCGATGGGGTGAATTTCCGGCCCCTGCGCCACTGGCGCTCACCGCGCACCGGGATCGACTACCCGGTGGCCTGGCGCCTGCAAGTCGGTGAGCGGACATTCGAACTGAGTCCGCTGCTTGACGATCAGGAACTGGATAGTCGCCGCTCGGTCGGCACGGTGTATTGGGAAGGTGCCATTCGTGTCAGCGAGAACGGCCGGCCAGCCGGCGAGGGTTATCTTGAACTGGCCGGCTACGGCGACAGAATCAGGGTTGGCTGAATGAGCGCCGGATAGATCGCCCGATTTGCCTGTCGAAACGAGTCCATGGGGAGCGCAGCACATGCTGAAAATGACTTTCAAAACCTTGTCCATCGCTTGTCTGCTGGTCGGTGCCGGGGTTGCCGTCGCCGCCCTGGCCACCCGCAAGCCGCCGGCCGAGCCGCCGACGCCGGCCTATTGCCAGGCCGGTGGGAACTGGCTGTTGCTCGGCACGACGCCGCCCAGGCCGGCCAGCATCCGCGACATCGTCGCCCATGCGGCCCGCCAGGACGTGGTCCTGCTCGGCGAGCAGCACGACGCCGAGGATCACCATCGCTGGCAACTGCAGATGCTCTCCGCCCTGCACGCCCAGCGCCCGGAGATGGTGATCGGCTTCGAGATGTTCCCGCGCCGTACCCAGCCGGTACTCGACCAATGGGTCGCCGGTTCGCTGACCGCCCAAGAGTTCCTGAAGCAGACGGAATGGGACAAGGTGTGGTCCTACCCCCCGCACCTCTACATGCCCCTGTTCGAATTCGCCCGCATCAACAAGATCCCGATGCGGGCGCTCAACGTCGATAAATCACTGACCCGCCAGGTGGCGGAAAACGGCTGGGAGAACGTTCCGGAGGAAGCCCGCGAAGGCGTCGGCCGGCCGGCACCGCCCCTGCCCGAATATGTCGATTTCCTGCGCGAGATGTATCGGCTGCACGAAAAGAAATCGCCCGCCCATGCCGGCAAGAAGGGCGCCAAGCCCGATGCCGGTTTCAAGGGCTTTCTCGACAGCCAGCTGACCTGGGACCGCGCCATGGCCGAGGCCCTGAGCCTGGAAGTGAGCCAGGATGACCGCAAGAACCCGACGCTGGTGGTCGGCATCATGGGCAGCGGCCACATCCGCTTTGGCCATGGCGTACCTCACCAGCTCGGCTACCTGGGCGTGGCGAAAGTCGCCAGCCTGCTGCCGGTAGCGCTGGACGGCGAATGCCGCCATCTGGAAAGCAGCCTCGCAACGGCCGTATTCACCCTGCCGAACAAGGCCATGCCGCCCAGCGAACCGCCGCGCCTCGGCGTGGCGCTGGAGGATACGGCCCAGGGATTGACCATCAGCGCCGTCACCCCCGGCAGCCTGGCCGAGAAAACCGGGCTGCGCGCCGGCGACCGCATTATCGACATGGCCGGCCGCCCGGCCAGCGGCAGCAGCGAGGCGGTGGCCACCATCCGCCGCCAGCCCCCCGGTACCTGGCTGCCGCTGCGCGTCGCTCGGGGCGACAGCCAGCTCGACCTGGTCGTCCAGTTTCCCCCGCGGCCATGAGTCCAAGCCGTTTCCGGCATCTCGCCACGGCCCTGTTCGGCCTGCTGCTCGCCGCGGCGAGCGCCTTCGCCGCCCCCGATCTGCTGCTCGATATCTCGCTCGACCCGCAGTCCCGGCAATTCAAGGCCGAAGCCGAATTGCAGCCGGGCGCCCGCAGCTTCCGCTTCCTGCTCCATGAGTCGCTGCGCGTGACCAGCGCCCGGGCCGGCAACGACAACGCCGGCGTCGACTCGGCCAGCGGCCCGCGGGGTTACCGGCAATGGACGGTTCGCCTCACCCAGCCCGGGCAAAAACTGCACATCCACTACGAGGGCCAGTTGCCGCTGCTGGAACGCAACCGCGACCACCGCGGCGTGCTCGGCGGCATGCCGCCGATGGCAGCGCCCGAAGGCAGTTTCCTGGCCTCGGGCAGCGGCTGGTATCCCCGCCCGGCCGAGCTGTTCACGTATCGGGTCAAGCTCGCCGTTCCCCACGGCCAGCGCGCCCTGGTGGCCGGCAAGCGGATGTCCGAAAACCTGCCGGCAGCGGCCGGCGAAAGCTACAGGGCAAGCTTTGAATTCAGCCAGCCGAGCGATGGTATCGACCTGATGGCCGGGCCGTGGATCGTGCGTGAAAAAACGGTGGCCCGTCCCGGGCAAGCGCCCATCTACCTGCGCACTTTCTTCCCCGCCGACCTCGATGCCCAGCCCGGCCTGGCGCAGGGCTATCTCGACGACAGCGCGGCCTATATCGAGCGCTACAGCCGGGCCATCGGCGCCTATCCGTACAGCGAGTTCTCCATCGTCGCCAGCCCGCTGCCCACCGGCTTCGGCATGCCGACGCTGACCTATCTCGGGGCCGAGGTGCTGCGCCTGCCCTTCATCCGCAAGACCTCGCTCGGCCACGAAATCCTGCACAACTGGTGGGGCAACGGTGTTTATGTCGATTACCAGCGCGGCAACTGGTCGGAGGGCCTGACCACCTTCATGGCCGACTACGCCTACAAGGAGGACGAATCGGCCAGCGCCGCCAGCGAGATGCGCCTCGCCTGGCTGCGCGACGCCGCCGTCTTGGCCGGGGAAAACACCGGCACGCTGCGCGACTTCCGCTCCCGCGCCAACGCCGCCGGCGCCACGCTCGGCTATGGCAAGGCAGCGATGCTCTTCGTCATGCTGCGCGATCGCCTGGGGCAACCGGCCTTCGACCAGGGCATCCGCAACTTCTGGGCCGCCCAGCGTTTCCGGATCGCTGGTTGGGACGACCTGCAGGCCGCCTTTGAAAGCGCCTCGGGCGAGAAGCTCGGCGCCTTCTTTGCCGCCTGGCTCGACCAGCCGGCCCTGCCCGATGTCGCCATTGCCCACGCCGAGAGCACCGCCGTCCGTACGCCTGGCAGCCCGCCCTATCAACTGACCATCCGCTTCCGCAAACAGGACGCCCGCCTGCCCTTGCGCCTGCCCGTCGAAATCAGCGGCGCCGGCCAGCGCGAAACCCGCTGGGTGGAACTGGACGCCGAGCGCAACACCGCCACGATCCCGCTCGCCTTTGCGCCACAAACCCTGCGCCTCGACCCCGACATGCGCGTCTGGCGGCGCCTTCAGGCCAGCCAGCTGCCGCCCATCCTGCGCCAGTGGATGGCAGGCCGCTCGCCGCAACTGGTCGATGTCGCGCGCGGGCCGGAGGCGAGCCAGGCGGTCAGGCAACTGGCCGGGCGATTGTTCGAGAACCCGCCCGAATCACTGGCGCCGGCCCGGCTGAGCAGCGCCCTGAACAGCAAAAACCCCGTTCTGCTCGCCGGCACGCACGCCGAGGTCGATCAGGCCCTGGCCGGCGCCGGGCTGCCGGCTCGCCCGGCCAGCCTGGCCGGGAAAGGCAGCGCCCAGGTGTGGACCGTGCCGGGCCAGCCCTACCCGCTGGCCGTCATCTCCGCCCAGGACGCGGCGGCGCTCAATGCCCTGCAACGCGGCCTGCCCCATTATGGCGGGCAAAGCTGGCTGGTTTTCGAGCAGGGGCGCGTCATCGACAAAGGCATCTGGCCGGCCGGCATCCCTGAAATCACCGTGGCCGCCACCCCGGCAAAGGACAAAAAATGAAACACCACCTCACCCTCACCACCCTGCTTGCTGGCCTGCTCTGGACGGGAACCCTGATGGCTACTGAAGAACCGAAATTCGAATCGCTGCGCCAGGAAGACAACATCGAGATCCGCCGCTATGTGCCGGTGATCGTTGCCGAAACCTTTGTCGATGGCGACATGGACAGCGCCACCCGGCGCGGCTTCCAGCGCATCGCCGACTACATTTTCGGCAACAACGAGCGCATCGCGATGACCGTGCCGGTCGTCGCCGAACCGCAAGACAAGGCCGAGAAGATCGCCATGACCGTCCCGGTCAGCATCGAGCCACAGGAGGCGGCAGCCACTCGCATGGCGGGGGCGCAGCGCTGGCGCATCCACTTCGTCATGCCCAGCCAATACACCCTTGCGACCCTGCCCAAACCGCTCAACCCGGCAATCGGTCTACGTGAGATTCCTGCCCGGACCTATGCCGTCCTGACCTACTCGGGCAGCAATACCGCAAGCACCGTGCAGGAAAGAACTGACCAGTTGCTCGCCTGGTTGCAAGCGCAGGGTATTGCCCCCATCGGTCAGCCGCAACTGGCCCGCTACAACCCGCCCTGGACGCTGCCCTTCCTGCGCCGGAACGAGATTCAGCAAGAAATCGTGTGGAATCAGCCTTGAGGACGGGATAGTCCTGCCGGAAACCGGGAGGCAGAAATGAAAATGGGCACGTCCGATAAAGGAAGTGCCCACATTCATATTTGATTGGCGCGCCCGGAGCGATTCGAACGCCCGACCCTCTGGTTCGTAGCCAGATACTCTATCCAACTGAGCTACGGGCGCGCTACCAAAAATCAAACCGAAAAACCGGCTTGAAAGGTTCTGTGGCGCGCCCGGAGCGATTCGAACGCCCGACCCTCTGGTTCGTAGCCAGATACTCTATCCAACTGAGCTACGGGCGCGCTGACAGAGCGGCGCATTATACGTGGCCTCGCGTAGAATGCAAGGGTTTTCAGGAAAAAAGCCGATGTCCACGATTTCCGTCCACATGCCCAAGTACCCCGAATGCTGGTCGAGCTGCGGCTCGTGCGCGAGCGGCGACGTCTTCATCCTCGAACTGCTGGTCGATGTCGGCGGACAGATCGAGCGGGACGACAACATCCTGACCCTGGAAACCGGCAAGGTGGCGCTGGATATCCCCTCCCCCTACGCCGGACGCGTCGTGGCCATTCATGTCACCGCGGGCGATACGGTCGAAGAAGGTGCGCCGCTGATAACCCTGGAAACAGTCTGAACAACCACCACGCCGGGCGCGTCGCGTCCGCCGCCGTTACTTTGGGAGTTCGACCTCCAGCGCATTGCGCACCTCGCGCACGCCCCGCACGCCGCTCGCCAGATCAAGGGCGCGCCGCAGGGCATGTTCATCCGGCACCGTGCCGGCGACAGTAATCACCGCCGCCCGTGAAACGACGCGTATCCGCGAGCCGGCCAGGCCGATATCGGTGCGTAACAGGGTTTCGACACGATCGCCGAGTGCGGCATCCTGTGCTTCGTTATTGGCAACGACCGCAGCAACAACCTGCGGGTCGTCAGTGGCGAAGGCAGAAAGCCCGAGTCCGGCAAAGGTGGCACTGGCGATCAGCAGGGTGGCGATCAGTTTCTTTTTGAGCATGGCATATCCCTCCTTGTGATGAATGCGGAGGGCTAACGCGAGCTTCATGCCAGGCATGATTTATCCTTGTTTTTCATATATTTATTTAGTACCGACGGGCATCAACCGAGATTCCGCGTCGTCCGGCGGCGACAGCCGGCTGATCAGGCAGGTGCCTCGCCCTCGCCGCGGAACATGGCCGGGGTCAGGTCGTGCTTTTGCAGCAGACGATAGAACTCGGTGCGATTGCGTTCGGCGATGCGCGCCGCATCGGCGACATTGCCGTCGGTCAGCTTGAGCAACTGGACGAGGTAGTTGCGCTCGAAACGCTGCTTCGCCTCGGCATAGCTCAGCGCCTCCATGGCCGGCACACGGAGGGCGCGCTGGACGAGGGAGAGCGGAATGAGCGGCGTCGAGGTCAGGGCGCAGCTTTGCTCGACCACATT
The DNA here is from genome assembly GCF_000519045.1 of Dechloromonas agitata is5. Classification (GTDB taxonomy): domain Bacteria; phylum Pseudomonadota; class Gammaproteobacteria; order Burkholderiales; family Rhodocyclaceae; genus Azonexus; species Azonexus agitatus. Next base: position 2,434,275 of record NZ_KI912532.1, on the reverse strand, counting down.
GAACAACTGGCGGACGTTGCCCGGCCAGGCCGCAGTGACCAGCGCCTCCAGCGCATCCGGCGCAAACCCGTTGACCGGCTTGCCGTACTTTTCGGCGAGCAGGCCGACGAAATGGGCGGCGAGCAGCGGGATGTCCTCGCGACGCTCCTCCAGTCGCGGCAGGGTGAGGGAGACGACATCGAGCCGGTAGTAGAGGTCCTCGCGGAACTGCCCATCGGCCATCGCCGCATCGAGATCGCGGTGTGTCGCCGAAAGCAGACGGACATCGACCGGTTCCGCCTTCGTCGCCCCGACCGGCCGCACCACCCGCTCCTGCAGCACGCGCAGCAGCTTGACCTGTAGCGCAAGCGGCATGTCGCCGATTTCGTCGAGGAACAAGGTACCGCCGTTAGCCGTCTGGAACAGGCCAACGCGATTGCTCGCAGCACCGGTGAACGCTCCCTTGGCATGGCCAAAGAGTTCCGACTCCAGCAACTGCTCGGGGATCGCCCCGCAGTTGATGGCGACGAACGGCCCCTTGGCCCGCGGGCTGGCGCGGTGGATGGCGCGGGCCAGCACCTCCTTGCCGGTACCGCTCTCGCCGCGAATCAAGACGCTGGCGTCGGACGCCGCAACCATGCGTACCTCGGCCATCAGGGCGGCCATCCGGCTGCTGCGGAAGATCACCCCATCCATCCAGGTCTCGCGCGGCTCACCCGCTGCCGGCTCGCCGGCTGCCGGCGACGGCTCGGAAAGCTGCAGGGCACGGTCGATCTTTTCGAGCAGGATCTGGCTGTCGAAGGGCTTGGTCAGGTAGCCGAAGACGCCGCGCGACGTGGCATCGACGGCATCCGGGATATTGCCGTGGGCGGTGAGCAGGATGACCGGCAACGTGGGCCGGGTACGGCGGATTTCCTCGAACAGCCCCAGGCCGTCCTGGCCGGGCAGGCGGATGTCGCTCACCACGACGCGCGGCGTGTCGACGGCGATCTGCACCAGTGCCTGCTCGGCCGAACCCACTGCCGACACCCGGAAGCCGCGCGCTTTGAGGCGCATGGTCAGCAGGCGCAAAATATCCTCGTCATCATCCACCACCAGGACATGGGCGCCCTCGCCACGCAGCGCCGGCCTCATCGCTTACCCCCGACAGTACGGGGCCGCGGCGTCAGCGTGCGTTCGATATCGGCCAGGCTGTCCAGCTTGTCCTGCAATTCGGCCACCTTGCGCTGGCTTTCCTTCAATTGCTGCCCCTGCTTGTCCAGTTGTCCTTCGAGCTTCAGGCGCTCGAGATAATTGTCGGCGATCTGCCGGGCCAGCGGATGGAAGGGTACGGCAGCCGGGTCGTTCGATTTCAGCACGGCATCGAGCAGGCCGAGGGCTTTGTTGAGATCGTGCTGCACCCGCGGGTGGCCGAGCAGCATGGCCATCCTGACCTGGGTATACGGCGTCTGCGGCACGGCGACCAGCACCATGCGCTCGCGCCCCAGTTCGGCCCCGGTCATCTTGCCCAGCCCCTGGTAATACTGCAGGGCGGACTCGGGCGTCGTTTCGTCAACGCGGACCAATTTCTTCGCGGGCGGCAGACTGGCGCAGCCGGCCATGGCAAGCGCCAGCAGGCAAGCAGCCAGCCGACGACGGAACAATTCATTCTTACTGCTCATCAGGCAATTCCACACAAAAATGGGCGCCGCGCTCCTGCGGCACCAGATACACCCGCCCCCCCATCGCCCTGACCAGCTCACGCACGATGGACAAGCCAACCCCGCTCCCCTGACGCGGCGCCGGCGCGACGCGCTGCCCCTGGACGAAGGGGTCGAAAATCCGCTGCCGGTCCTCCTCCGCCACGCCCGGCCCCTGGTCGATGCACTCGAAGCGCCACAGGCCGTCGGTCCGGCTGACCGACAGGCGCACCTCGCCGTGCTCGGGGCTGAAATCGATGGCGTTGGACAGCAGGTTATCGAGAACGACCGACATTTTTTCGGCATCGAGCAGCAGCGTCTGGTCCGGCGCCTCAATCCGCACGCTCAACTGCCGGGCCTGGCTGTGCAACTCGCGCCGCTGAACGACGCCGGCCAGCAAGCGTTTCAGGCGGACCGGCGCGCGTTGCAGGCGGCGGGCGTCGAAAGCCGCTTCGTTCAGGGTAAGCAGGCTTTCGATCTGCTCCTGCAGGGCGCGAACATTGTGCTGCAGGATGTCGACCACCTCGCGCTGCCCCTCGCCGAGCGGCCCGGGTACCTCCTCGCGCAGCAGCGAGACACCTTCCTTCAAGGCCGTGAGCGGCGTTTTCAATTCATGCGAGACATGGCGCAAGGCCCGCTCGCGGTCAGCCTCCAGTTCGGCCAGGCGCTGGCGCAGCCAGTCCAGGCGCTTGCCCAGCTGGCGCAAATCGGCCGGCCCGCCGACCGTGATCGCCTCGTCGAAACGGCTGGCGCCGAGGCGAACAATGGCCTGTTCCAGATGCCGCACCGGGCGCACCAGCCACCAGCCCATCGCCAGGGCGACGAGCAGCGCGCCAAGCAGAGCCAGTGCGATCCGCCCACCGAGCTTGAGGCGGGCCGCCTCGAGTTGCTCCAGCCCCTTGCGGTTCTGTTCCTCGACCCAGCGCTGGCCAGCCTGCTTGAGTAGTCCGTTCAATTCAGCCAGGCGGGCCAGTAGCGGGATGATCTCGGCCTGCGGAATACGCTGCTCCAACCCGCTGCGCAGGGCTTCGGCCACCATCCGCCAGCCGCCAAGCAAGGGGGGCAGCGGCTCGGCCGCCATGGCATCCAGCCGGTCGACCACCGCCAGCGACTGGGCGAGATGCTCGTCGAAGCGCTGGCGGAATACCGGGTTGTCGAGCACCAGGTATTGCCGGGCGCTGCGCTCGATATCGACGGTGCGCTCACCCAGTTCCTGGATGGCGGCGGTGAGCTGGATGGCCTGTTCGCTGTTCCGGCGGCTCTGCTCAACCACGCGCTCGACCACCAGCCAGCTCTGGATGGCCACGCCGCCGAGCAGCAGGACGACCAGCAAGAAACCAAGCAACATGCCCTGGCGGAAGGAAATTCGGTTCATTTCGGTGCGGATAGTGAAACTCCTGCCCAGTTTACGCGGCCCGGCCGGCCGCTCGTCGCTTTCCAGCTTCGAGACAAATGCCACGAGACGGAAATTTTCCTCAATAAATCAGGCAATTAATCTGATGTCGCATTTTAGCGACAAGGCGATTCGTTCGCCTAGCCGACATTGTGGCGTGTTGAAAATAAAGCTGTCGCCATTTCACGACAACCAAACGAACAAATCCTCGACAGCCATCCCATTCGATTTATCAACCCATTGTTTTATTGCGACTAATACAAGATGGCACAGTTATCGCAACGGGAGGCCGGAGCTGCATTTATCGCAATCAACCTCACGGGAGCACCCATGTTCAGCAAACCGACCCTCACCCCGCGCAACGACACCATCACCCGCAAGGACGTGAAAACCGTTCTCGGCTCACCAAGCAGCCTGGCCGGTGCCGTCCCCGAGCCAAAGGTACTCACCGAAACAGGCAACGGGGTAGTGGAAGATAAAACCACCGCCACGCCGGAAATGGACACACCGAACGGCGCCCGCCTGATCGTCGGCCCCGACGTCAAGCTCAAAGGAGCCGAGATTCTCGATTGCGACACGCTGGTCGTCGAAGGCCGGGTCGAGGCGACCATGGACAGCCGCGTCATCCGCATCGCCGACAAGGGCGCGTTCTCCGGCAAGGTCAGCATCGATGTCGCGGAAATTCATGGCAGCTTCGATGGCGAACTGACGGCCCGCTCGCAACTGATCATCCACGCCACCGGCAAGGTCAGCGGCAAGATTCGCTACGGCAAGCTGCTAATCAACGAAGGCGGCGAGTTATGCGGCGACATCAATTCGCTGTCGGCCGACAAGAGCAGCATGCGTCCCCAGCGGGAAGAAACCGTCCTGCCGCTGAGCGCGGTCGCCGGTTGATTAATTTTTAGGCAACTCATAGAATCCAGCCATGCATAGCGCATCTTCCCTCGCCCCCGACATTTCCCGGTTGCTACCCGCAACCCTGCACGGCGGCACGTATTCTCTCCCCGACGATTTCGACTGCACCGTCGCACCGGAACTGGTCGTCGCTCCCGCCGTCACCTATTCCCAGATCCGTGCCTGCAGCAACCTGGTTCGACGCATGTATGCCTGGCGCGGCTATCGCCTGGCACCCAATCGCCTGCTGCCGGATGACCCCAATCACGTCACCATCGGTGCCTGGCTGAACGGCGAACTCGTTGCCACGGCAACCGCTTCGCGCGATTCATCGGCTGGCTTGCTGGCCGACAGCCTGTACCGGGAAGAAATGAGCCGGCTGCGCGCTCCGGCCCGCGTTTTCTGCGAAGTGACCCGGCTGGCAGTAGATGCCGACTGCCATGACCCGGAATTGCTCAACGCGCTCTTCCTCGCCATCTACCAGTATGTTCGCGCCGTCTTCGGCGGCACCGACCTGGTCATCGAAGTCAATCCCCGCCATGCCGGTTACTACCGCCGGAGCATGGGTTTCCAGCAAATCGGCGATCTGCGTACCTGCCCGCGCGTCAACGCACCTGCCGTGCTGCTGCACCGCACCCTCGGTAACATCCACTACTGATCTGTCCGGCCACCAGTCTTCGCCCGGCGAAGGCTGGTTATTTGCGCTGAAGCCCCGTAGACTTCGTCTTTTGTTTTCTTCAGGCAAGTGCAAATGGCTCAATACGTCATGTCCATGTTGCGGGTCAGCAAGGTTGTCCCGCCCAAGCGTCAGATCATCAAGGACATTTCCCTGTCCTTCTTCCCCGGCGCCAAGATCGGCCTGCTCGGCCTGAACGGCGCGGGCAAATCGACCGTCCTTAAGATCATGGCCGGCGTCGAGAAGGAGTACGACGGCGAAGTGCAGTGGCAGCCGAACATTTCCATCGGCTACCTGCCACAGGAACCGCAACTCGACCCGGAAAAGACCGTGCGCGAGGAAATCGAATCCGCCCTCGGCGAAGTTATGCAGGCCCAGGCCAAGCTCGACGAGGTCTATGCCGCCTACGCCGACCCGGATGCCGACTTCGACAAGCTGGCCGAGGAACAGGCCCGCCTGGAAGCGATCATCGCCACCGCCGGCTCCGACACCGAGCACCAGATGGAAATCGCCGCCGACGCGCTGCGTCTGCCGCCCTGGGAGGCCAAGATCGGCGTGCTGTCCGGTGGTGAAAAGCGCCGTGTCGCGCTGGCCAAGCTGCTGCTCTCCAAGCCCGACATGCTGCTGCTCGACGAACCGACCAACCACCTCGACGCCGAGTCCGTCGAATGGCTGGAACAGTTCCTCGTCCGCTTCCCGGGCACCGTGGTCGCGGTCACCCACGACCGCTACTTCCTCGACAACGCCGCCGAGTGGATTCTCGAACTCGACCGCGGCGAGGGCATTCCCTGGAAGGGCAACTACTCCAGCTGGCTGGAGCAGAAGGAAGCCCGCCTGGAAACCGAAAACAAGCAGATCGACGCCCATATGAAGGCGATGAAGCAGGAACTGGAATGGGTGCGCTCCAATCCGAAGGCACGCCAGGCCAAGTCCAAGGCCCGTCTGGCCCGCTTCGAGGAAATGTCGAGCCACGAATACCAGAAGCGCAACGAAACGCAGGAAATCTTCATTCCGGTCGGCGAGCGCCTGGGCGACCAGGTCATCGAATTCAACGGCGTGACCAAGTCCTTCGGCGACAAGCTCTTGATGGATAACGTCAGCTTTACCATCCCGCCCGGTGCCATCGTCGGCATCATCGGCCCGAACGGCGCCGGTAAGTCGACCCTGTTCAAGATGATCACCGGCCAGCAACAACCGGACGCCGGTGAAGTGAAGATCGGCCAGACCGTGAAGATGGCCTACGTCGATCAGTCGCGCGACTGCCTGGACGGCAACAAGACGGTGTTCGAGGAACTGGCGCAGGGCAGCGATATCCTGCAGATCGGCAAGTTCGAAATGCCGTCGCGTGCCTACATCGGCCGCTTCAACTTCAAGGGCGCCGATCAGGGCAAGCTGGTCGGCAACCTCTCCGGCGGCGAACGCGGTCGCCTGCACCTGGCCAAGACGCTGATGGCCGGCGGCAACGTGCTGTTGCTCGACGAACCGTCGAACGACCTCGACGTCGAAACCCTGCGTGCCCTGGAAGACGCCCTCCTCGAATTCCCGGGCTGCGCGCTGGTCATCTCGCACGACCGCTGGTTCCTCGACCGCATCTGCACGCACATCCTGGCCGCCGAAGGCGATTCGCAATGGACCTTCTTCCCGGGCAACTACCAGGAATACGAAGAGGACAAGCGCAAGCGCCTGGGCGAGGAAGGTGCCAAGCCGAAGCGCATCCGCTACAAGCCGATCACCCGCTGAGTGCGACGGTCGCGGCAAACCGCGACCCGCCATGCAAAACGGGCGCCGTTGCGGCGCCCGTTCCTTTTATGCGCCCCGCGCAACGCGAGGTGCAACAATCGAGTGGGTGGATCTTAGTGCTTCAGGCTGGCAGAGAAAACCGCCTTGGTCTTTTCGGAAAACTGGAATTCGTTGAAAGCGCGGTCAATTTCGGCTTCGTTGCGGCCTTCGGAATGATCTTCGAAGCAGATCCCGATGGTCTTGCCGTTGGCAGCCAGGGTCTGGAAGGCGAAACGCCAGCGCTGTGCTTCAGCCAGGCGCTCGCGCAGCTCGGCTTCGTTGGAAATCGTGATACCGGCTTTCTTCAGGGAATCCAGGAATTGTTCGAAGGATTCGTTGCTCAGACTGCCCATTTGACTATCTCCGTAGGTATGCGGTGTTTGATCACCATGTGCCGAATAACGACGCAATTTCGATTCGGTTGACACAAAAGTTAGTGCTTTCGAAATGCGATAATCGCGCCCATGAAAAAACAGAATTCACCCGCCGACATTCCGGAAATACGCCCTGGCCAATCCATTGATTTGCTGAAGGAACTGCACATCCTGACGCGCGATGGCAAGCTCAACCAGGACACGCGCCGCAAGCTGAAGCAGGTCTATCACCTGTATCAATTCATCGAGCCCTTGCTCGAAAATGCGGAAACGCTGGTCGATCACGGTGCCGGAAAATCCTATCTCGGGTTCATCCTGTACGACCTCTATTTCAAGGAACGTGCCAGCGGCGAGATCGTCGGTATCGAAACGCGTGCCGAATTGGTCGATAAATCAAGGGCTTTGGCCGATAAACTGGGCTTCCCGCGCATGCGCTTCATGGCCTGCACGGTCGAGGATTCGCTGTCGTCCACCGAGCTGCCGGCCACCGTCGATGTCGTCACCGCGCTACACGCCTGCAACACGGCCACCGACGATGCGATCCGTTTCGCCCTGACCCGCAATGCCCGCCATATCGTCCTCGTCCCTTGCTGCCAGGCCGAAGTGGCCGCCGCGATGCGCGCCAAAAAGAACGAATCACTGGGCAAGACACCGCTCTCCGAACTTTGGCGACACCCCATCCACACCCGCGAACAGGGCAGCCACCTGACCAACGTGCTGCGCTGCCTGTTGCTCGAGTCGCATGGCTACGACGTCACGGTCACCGAACTGGTCGGCTGGGAACATTCGATGAAGAACGAGCTGATCATCGCCTCAAAGCGCAACCACCCCCGCAAGAACGCCCGCGAACGGGCCGTAGCCATCCTGCGCGAGTTCAACATTGAAGAACTTGCGCCGCGTTTCACGTACTAAGGCGCCATGACCCGACTTCAACATCCGCTCGAACTCCTCGCTCCGGCCAAGAACGCCGATTTCGGCATCGAGGCCATCAAGCACGGCGCCGATGCCGTCTACATCGGCGGCCCGTCCTTCGGGGCCCGCTATGGCGCCGGCAACGATGTCGCCGATATCCAACGCCTGTGCGATTTCGCCCACCGCTACCGGGCCAGGGTCTTTGTCGCGCTGAATACCATCCTGCACGATTCGGAGCTCGAAGACAGCCGGCAACTGGCTTGGCAACTGTACGAAGCGGGCGTCGATGCGCTGATCATCCAGGACATGGGCCTGCTCGAACTCGACCTGCCGCCCATCCAGTTGCACGCCAGCACGCAGACCGACATCCGCAGTCCGGCCAAGGCCAAGTTCCTCGAAGACGTCGGTTTCTCGCAGATCGTTCTGGCCCGCGAGATGAGTATCGACGAAATCAAAAAGGTGGCCGAGGCGACCACACTGTCCCTCGAGTATTTCGTGCATGGCGCGCTGTGCGTGGCCTATTCCGGCCAGTGCTACATCAGCCAGGCCCACACCGGCCGCAGCGCCAACCGTGGCGAATGCTCGCAGGCCTGCCGCCTGCCCTACACCCTGGTCGACGAAAAGGGCAAGGTCATCACCGAGAACCAGCACCTGCTGTCGATGAAGGACAACAACCAGACCGAGAACCTGCTCGCCCTGGTGGAAGCCGGCGTCAGCTCGTTCAAGATCGAGGGGCGGTTGAAGGACCTGTCCTACGTCAAGAACATCACGGCGCATTACCGCCTGTTGCTCGACGACATCATCGCCACCCATCCGCAATACACCCGCGCCTCCAGCGGCAAGAGCACCTACACTTTCGAACCACAGCCGGACAAGACCTTCAACCGCGGCTACACCGACTATTTCGCCGGTGGCCGCCAGGACGACATCGGCGCCTTTGACACGCCGGCCTTTGTCGGCGAGTTGATCGGCGAGGTCGTTGAAATTGGCGACGGCTGGATCATCGTCAATAGCGAGCAAGCCTTCCACAACGGCGACGGGGTCTGCTTCCATGATGCCAATGGCGATGTGATGGGCATGCGCATCAATCGCGCCGAGGGCGACAAGCTGTTCCCGGCAGAAATCCCGGAGGAACTGACCGAAGGCGCCACGCTGTTCCGCAACCGCGACCAGGCTTTCGAGCGGGCGCTGGAAAAGGATTCGGCTGAACGCCGCATCTCGCTCAAACCTGTGCTGACGGAAACCGACGACGCCTTCGTGCTGACCCTGACCGATGAAGACGGCGTCACCGCCAGCGCCGCACTGCCACGCAGCGAACAAATCGGCAGCGAACTGGCCCAGAACCCGGAACAGGCGCTCGCCAAGCTCAAGGAAAACCTCGGCAAGTTCGGCAACACGATGTTTGTCGCCGAACCCGTTGAACTGCAACTGAGCCAGGCGTGGTTCCTGCCGGTCAGCGCCGTCAATGCGCTACGCCGCGAAGCCACCGAAAAGCTCGAAGCAGCCCGCCTGGCCAGCCACCCGCGCCCGCCGCGCGCCGAACCGGCAGTTAATCCGGTGCCCTACCCGCAGGAGGAGCTGACCTACCTGGGTAATGTCTTCAACGCCAAGGCCCGCGCCTTTTACGAGAAGCACGGCGTCAAGCTGATCGAGGAAGCCTACGAGGCGGGCAACGAAAAAGGCATGGTATCGCTGATGATCACCCGCCACTGCCTGCGCTACAGCTTCAACCTATGTCCGAAAGAAGTGAAGCACCTGAAGCCGGACCCGATGACGCTGATGAACGGCAACGAGAAGCTGATCCTCAAGTTCGACTGCAAGGCCTGCGAGATGCACGTCATCGGCAAGATGAAAAAAGGCGTCAAGCTCAACCTCGGCACCATTCGTCAAGCTTCCTGCGGCTAAGCCGGCTCAGGCCGGTTTGCGCAGCACATCGACGCGCTGGGGATTGAGGAAGGTCGCTCCCTCCGGCCCGAGAAAGGATTCGAATTTCGCCTTGACCCGGGCATACAGTTCAGGCGCCAGTTGATGGCTGGTGTGCGTGACCTGGATCATGCGCTGGTCAAAGCGTTCGAAGTTCTCGAAATAGCTGCGGGTGTTGAAGAACAGCTGCCGCTCGGAGCGCAGCGGCCCCCGTTCGACGGCCTTGCAGATGGCGGCGAAGGCAGCCTCGCGCACGACCTTTTCGTCGTGAAACAGCTTGAACACTTCGTTCAGATGACCGGCATAGACCGGCTCGGAAATCCAGGCCAGGCCGCCCGGTTTGAGCACACGGGCAATTTCGTCGAGCGCCTGATCCATGAAGGCCATGGGCACATGGTGCAGCGATTTGAACATCAGCACGATGTCGATGCTGCTGTCTTCGGCAGGAATGGCCTCGGCCCCCGCATGTCGGAATTGCACATTCGGCAGATCGGCAATCTGCAGGTTGCGCTCATGCTGGATGGTATCCACTTCGAGCGCCAGAATACCGCTGACCCGGCCGGTTTCAGCCAGCAGGCGCGTCTTCTCTGCCTTGCCACAGCCCAGTTCGAGCACTTGGGCGCCATCGAAGGGCAGTTGCTCCAGCATCAGTTTGACTTCATTGACCAGCAGGGTCTGGGTAGGATCGGCGATTTTCATGGTGCATCCAGGAAGGAAAACAACCCGCATATTAACGGATGACGATATAGGCGGCACGCCTTGCTACTGCCCCGGTTGATGGCTCTGCGCTATAGTCGTGGCCTGTCTCGGCCTCAATCGACCATGAAACCGACGCCCTGCCCCTCCTGCCAGCAAACCATGAGCAAGCACCGCTTCGAACGGCTGCATCATGGCGAAGTCATTCTCGACCTGTGCTATCCCTGCCAGGGGATCTGGTTCGATGATTTCGAGAGCGTGCAGATCACGCCGGGCGGCATCATCGAACTGTTCAAGTTGCTGAATGAACACCGAGACGACCAGCGCCAGCCGCTGCGTGATCCGCTACAGTGCCCGCGCTGCCACGAGAAACTGTTGCACGGTATCGACCGAGCCAAGCATGGCGGCCAGTTCAATTATCACCGCTGCCTGCAGAAACACGGCCGCTTCACCACTTTCGGTCAGTTTATGATCGAAAAGGGCTTTGTCCGGCAACTGGCCCCGGCTGAAATCACCACACTCGCCGCCCGGGTCGGCACCATCCGCTGCAACGGCTGCGGTGCGCCGGTCGATATCCGGCACAACCACGCCTGTACGCATTGCCGGGCGCCCATCGCCATTCTGGACGCCGATGCCGTCGAACAGGCCCTGGCGCGCTACCAGCACGCCGAGATCAAGCGCACCACGGTCAATGTCGACGCCCTTGGCGATGCCATCGTGATGCGCGAACGGGAAATTTCACGTCGCAACCGCGAACTGTCGCGCGGGCGGATCGAGGATATCGAAGTCGGCGACCTGCTCTTGTCGGGCGTCGAACTGATCTGGAAGCTGGTGTTTCGCCGCGAGTCGTAAAAAAGGCGAGCCACCATGGCTCGCCTTGACGGGAATCCCCTGGGCTTACTGGACGCGAATTTCGACACGCCGCCCTTCTTCCGGGCTGCCTTCGCCAATTGTCGATTCCGGTTTGCGGAATTTGACACGCTCCACTGCCACGCCGCCGGCAACCAGCGCATCGTGCACTGCCATGGCCCGCTGCTTGGCCAGTTCGGCATTCCTTGCCGGATCACCGGACGGATCGTGGAAGCCGGAGAGCAGGACAATGCCACCCTCCTTGGCGGCGAGAGCCTCAACTGTTTGGGCCACAATCCCCTTGTCGGCCTCATCGAGTTCCGCCTTGCCCACAGCAAAATAAACCTTGGCCAGCGCCTCGCCAACCGGGGCGATTTCAGCCTCGGCAGCCACCGGGGCAACGGGAGCAGTGGGCTGGGATGCTTTCCACATTCCCAGGCCGGCGACGAGGGCAATGATGCCGAAGATCACCCCGGCCAGAACACCGAAGACTACGCCTTGGGTTTCGTTATCGTCGTTGTCGGACATCGGGCTTTACCTCTACGCAAAATTGAGAAATCGGAAACCGCCATTCTATCCCTGCGTTTCGTCGAACAGAACCGCGGGTTTGAGCTCGACCTGCCGCTCGTCGTCACCCAACCAGATCAGGCCTTCCTGGATCGTGCATTGCAGGCGCATGGTGCGTTGCGCCAAGCTGGCCAACGCCTGGCCTTCATCGGCGGTGAGGGAAAGCACGCGTAAGTTCTTCTGGCCAGCCACCTTGCCAGCCGTCTGCTGCCACCAGATTTCCGCCCCGCGGCCACCGTAGCTCAGCACGACAACATGCCGCGAACGATTGCAGGCGCGCCGGATATCCTTTTCGTCCGGCAGGCCGACATCGATCCAGCGTTCGATGGCACCAGTCAGGTCGGTATCGAGCAAATCCGCCTCGTCCTCGGTGGACAGGCCACGGCCAAAGGCCAGGCTATCCGAGGCGTGCAACGCAAAGGCGAGCAGACGCACCATCATCCGCTCATCGGTCTCCGACGGATGGCGGGCAATCGTCAGCGAGTAATCGCCAAAGTGCGAACGATCGAGGTCGGCCAGTTGCAGTTCCGCCTTGAAAATGGTTGATTTGAGCGCCATGCCAGCCCCGAAAAAAGCGGCGATTATCCCACGCCAAGGGAACCTCGCCGCCTGCAACACACTCTCAGTTCGAGAATAGGCCTTGCCATTTCCCCTCATGAATCAGGAAGACCAATGCACCGGCTATTGATCGCCAGCCTTCTCGCCTTTGCCCAACTTGCCAAGGCCGAAGTCATCGACATCGACAACACCCAGCTCGAAAAACTGCGCCAGAGCGGCGTGCCTGTCATCGACATCCGCCTGCAAACCGAATGGGAAGAAACCGGGATCGTCGCGGGGAGTTCGTTGCTCACCTTCTTCGATGCCCAAGGAAAGTACGATGCCGCCGCTTGGCTGGAAAAGGTCAAGCCCATCGCCAAGCCGGGCGAGCCGGTCATCGTGATTTGCCGAACCGGCAACCGCACCAAGCCGGTCAGCCAGTTCCTGTCACGACAAGCTGGTTACACCACCGTGTACAACGTCCGGCATGGCATCAAGGGCTGGATTAGCGCCGGCGGACCTGTCATACCGGCCAGCCAGAACATCGCCGCATGCAAGGCAACGAAAACCTGCTGAGACACCCCGTTGACCGCAAACGCTGCGCCAGCTGCGAACGCTGGGGCGGTTTCCGGCAAGCAGGCAGCACCCCGGATCATGTGCTGATCGAGGCAGAAACCAGCACCGGCCTCTGCCAGGGCGGCCCTTGGGATGGTTCGGAACGTCGGGCGCGGTCGGCCTGTGGACACTGGAGAAGCTGGACACCCGATCCGGCCGAAACGCGAAATCAGCAGCAAGCCCTCGCTTGATTGGCGTGCCCGGAGGGACTCGAACCCCCGACCTGCTGCTTAGAAGGCAGCTGCTCTATCCAGTTGAGCTACGGGCACTTGAGGGTGATGCGAAGAGGAATTGGTCGGGGCGGTGGGATTCGAACTCACGACCCTCTGCTCCCAAAGCAGATGCGCTACCAGACTGCGCTACGCCCCGACACGAGAAGGCGCATTCTACCATCACCGGGAAAGGCGTGCCAGATCAGGCAACTGTCTTTACCGAAGAAACAAACCTTGCCTCGATTTCGCCTTCATGATATTTAATCGGTTTTTCGTCATCAGGCGCACAAGGCACAAGAACATGGCAGAAGAACTGCTCCACAAGCACTTCACTCCCTACCAGCCCAAGGCAGGCGAGGAGTACATGAGCAACAAGCAACTGGCTCACTTCCGCAAGATTCTCGAAGCAATCAAGAAGGAATTGAGCGAGGATATCGACCGCACCGTTCACACCATGCAGGACGAAGCGACGGTTTTTGCCGACCCGAACGACCGGGCCAGCCAGGAAACCGACATGGCCATCGAACTGCGCAACCGTGACCGCGAGCGCAAGCTGATCAAGAAAATCGACGAAACCCTGGGCCGTATCGAAAGCGGCGATTATGGTTTCTGCGACAAGTGCGGCGTCGAGATCGGCATCAAGCGCCTGGAAGCCCGCCCAACGGCTACCCTGTGCATCGATTGCAAGACGCTCGACGAGCTCAAGGAAAAACAGATGGCCAAGTAAGGCGATTGCCGGCCAGGGTCGGCTTGCTGATCAAGCAAGCCATCCAATGAAAAGGGCACCTCGCGGTGCCCTTTTTGCATTCGGAGAGAAGCGATTTATTGCTGTTGTTGCTGAACAGCAGCCTCCGGTGCGGCAGCAGCGCCCTCTTCCTCGGCCACGGCCTTCATCGACAGCTTGACGCGGCCACGGTCGTCGGTTTCGAGAACCTTGACGCGCACGACCTGGCCTTCCTTGACGTAGTCCTCTACCTTGTTGACGCGCTCCTTGGCGATCTGCGAAATGTGCAGCAGACCATCCTTGCCCGGCAGCACCTGGACGATGGCACCGAAGTCGAGGATCTTAAGGACGGTACCTTCGTAAATCTTGCCGATCTCGACTTCCGCCGTGATGGCATCGATGCGGGCACGGGCAGCGGCAGCGGCGTCACCGGAGGTGGCGGCGATCGTGATCGTACCGTCATCCTGGATGTCGATGGTGGTGCCGGTTTCCTCGGTGATGGCACGGATCACGGCGCCACCCTTGCCGATCACGTCGCGGATCTTTTCCGGATTGATCTTGAAGGTGTAGAGGCGCGGTGCGTAGGCGGACATTTCTTCACGCGGGCCGGCTGCCGATTCCTGCATCAGGCCGAGGATGTGCAGGCGGGCTTCCTTGGCCTGAGCCAGCGCAACCTGCATGATTTCCTTGGTGATGCCCTGGATCTTGATATCCATCTGCAGCGCGGTGATACCGGCGGTCGAGCCAGCCACCTTGAAGTCCATGTCGCCGAGGTGATCTTCATCACCCAGGATGTCGGTCAGCACGGCAAAGCGGTTGCCATCCTTGATCAGGCCCATGGCGATACCGGCAACGTGCGCCTTGAGCGGCACACCGGCGTCGAGCAGTGCCAGACAGCCGCCGCAGACGGAAGCCATCGACGAGGAGCCATTGGACTCGGTGATCTCGGAGACGACACGCATCGAGTAGGAGAAATCCTCCGGTGCCGGCAGCACGGCCAGCAGGGCGCGCTTGGCCAGACGGCCGTGACCGATTTCGCGACGCTTCGGGGTGCCGACGCGGCCGCATTCGCCGGTGGCGTACGGCGGCATGTTGTAGTGCAGCATGAAGCGGTCGCGGTATTCACCGGCCAGCGCGTCGATGATCTGCTCGTCGCGGTTGGTGCCCAGCGTGGCAACAGCCAGCGCCTGGGTTTCGCCACGGGTGAACAGCGCCGAACCGTGGGTGCGCGGCAACACGCCGGAACGCATGGTGATCGGGCGAACGGTGCGGGTGTCGCGGCCGTCGATACGCGGCTGGCCGGACAGGATGCGGCCGCGCACGATGGCGGCTTCCATTTCGAAGAACAGGTTGCCGACGGTGTTGGCATCCGGCGCGCCTTCTTCGCCCGTGCACAGGGCGGCGACGGCTTCAGCAGCGATTGCCTTGACGGTCTGGCTGCGGGTCTGCTTGGAGGTAATGCTGTAGGCCTCTTCCAGCTTGGCGCCAACCAGATCCTTCAGGCGGGCAACCAGGGCCTCGTCCTTGGCCGGGGCTTGCCATTCCCACTCCGGCTTGCCGGCTTCCTCGACCAGTTCGTTGATGGCGTTGATCGCCTTCTGCATTTCGGTGTGACCGAACACCACGGCGCCCAGCATGACCTCTTCCGACAACTGATCGGCTTCGGATTCGACCATCAGCACAGCAGCTTCGGTACCGGCAACGACGAGGTCCAGCTGGCTGTCCTTCAACTGGCTCAGGGTCGGGCACAGCACGTATTGGCCGTTGATGTAACCGACGCGGGCGGCACCGATCGGGCCGGCAAACGGAATGCCGGAGATCGCCAAGGCGGCGGAGGCACCGATCATCGCCGGGATGTCGGAATCGACTTCCGGATTCAGCGAGACGACGGTGGCGACGACCTGGACTTCATTGTAGAAACCTTCCGGGAACAGCGGGCGGATCGGACGGTCGATCAGGCGGGAGGTCAGGGTTTCCTTTTCGGATGGGCGACCTTCGCGCTTGAAGAAGCCACCGGGGATACGGCCGGCGGCGTAAACCTTTTCCTGGTAATCGACGGTCAGCGGGAAGAAGTCCTGACCGGGCTTGGCGCTCTTGGCGCCGACGACGGTCACCAGAACGACCGTCTCTTCCATCGACACCACCACGGCGCCGCCTGCCTGACGAGCGACTTCACCGGTTTCAATCGTCACCTGGTGGTCGCCGTAGGCGAAGGTTTTTTTCACGACATTAAACATGCACTTCCTTTCACTCTCATCACATTAATCAACAATAACAACAACTTACAACAATCAAACAACGGTGCTGCAAAAACGAAAAAAGCGGCCGGGAGACTCCGGGCCGCTTTTTTTCCAATCTCGGCTGAATTACTTGCGCAGGCCAAGCTTGGTAATCAGGGTACGATAACGCTCGATATCCTTGCCCTTCAGGTAGTCGAGCAGCTTACGACGCTGCGAAACCAGGCGCAGCAGGCCGCGGCGGGAGTGGTGATCCTTGGTGTGCTCCTTGAAGTGCGGCTGCAGATCGTTGATACGAGCGGTCAGCAGCGCGATCTGTACTTCCGGAGAACCGGTGTCACCCTTCGACTGGGCGAATTCGGCGACGATGTTCGCCTTGTTTGCAGTGGTCATTGCCATTTCAAACTCTCTTTCATTGTTGCGACGCCGCCCCAGTTTGATAGAGCCAGCGCCAGTTGGAAAACCGTCCAAGACGGAAAAGACGAATTGTAGCAGATCAACTCGCCAACTGCACCAGCCTCTTCGGCCAGAGCAAGCTCCCGGGCCCTGGCTCACCAACGCCCAGCAGGCGCCCTTCGGCGTAGACACGAATCTTGCCAAGCAAGCCGGTGGGCAGGGTAACCGGATTGCCGTGGCTGAAGCGGTTCGCTTCAGCCGCTGCGAGATGCACCGCCGGCAGGGACTGCAGCAAGGCATCGACGGGCAGCAAATGGGTACCCCGCTGTACTTCGTCCTGTAGTTCCAGTTGGCTCAGGGTCACGCTGCGTTCGAGTACCAGATCACCCACCCGGGTCCGCCGCAAGGCTGTCAGGTGGGCACCACACCCCAGCACTTGACCGATATCGGCGGCCAGGACACGGATATAGGTTCCCTTGCTGCAGGAAACACGCAGGCGCAGCACATCACCTTCCAGACCGAGCATGTCGAGGGCGTGGATCGTGACATCGCGCGCTTCACGCTCGACTTCTATACCTTGCCTGGCCAGTTCGTATAACGGACGCCCGTCACGCTTGAGGGCGGAATGCATCGGCGGAATCTGCTTGATGGGACCGGTGAAGCGCGGCAACAGACGCTCGACGTCAGCGATTGAAGTAGTGACTGCCGCGTTGGTCAGCACCTGCCCCTCAGCATCGCCGGTGTCCGTCGTGATCCCCAGTTTGACATCGGCTTCGTACGTCTTGTCGGCGTCGAGCAGATCGGCCGAAAACTTGGTGGCCTCACCAAAACACAAGGGCAGCAATCCGGTTGCCATCGGGTCCAGCGTTCCCGTATGCCCCCCCTTGGCTGCGGAAAACAGGCGGCGAGCCTTTTGCAAGGCATCGTTCGACGTCATGCCCGACGCCTTGTCGAGCAACAGAACGCCATCAACCTGCTTCCAGGTTTTTTTGACCTTGGGCTGCATGGCGGAAACTTATTCGTCCGGGGTCTGATCGGACAGCGCGTTGGCCTGGTCAATCAGTTGCGACAGGCTGGAGCCGCGCTCCAGCGAATTGTCGTAAACGAAGTGCAGTTCGGGCAGCGTGTGAATATGGATGCGGCGACCCAGTTCACGGCGCAGAAAGCCGGAGGCCCGCTTCAGGCCGCGCTCGATATCCGCCAGATGGTCGGAATTGAGTGTGGTGAAGAAAACCTTGGCATGCGCGTAATCCGGCGTCAGTTCGACTGCTGTCAGGCTGATCATCCCGACGCGCGGATCCTTCAATTCGGTGCGAATCAGATCGGCCAGGTCGCGGCGCACTTGCTCCGCGACCCGATCACTGCGTTGAAATCCTCGGGACTGCTTCTTCATTACAGCGAGCGAGCCACTTCCTGGATTTCGTAAGCTTCGAGCTGGTCACCTTCCTGGATATCGTTGTTACCCCGCAACGACAGACCGCACTCGAAGTTAGAGCGAACTTCCTTGACATCATCCTTGAAGCGCTTGAGCGAGTCGAGTTCGCCATCCCAGAGCACGACGTTGTTGCGCAGCAGGCGGACACGGGAAGAGCGTTTGATAAGGCCTTCCAGTACGTAGCAACCCGCAATCGCGCCGACCTTGGAAATGTGGAAAACCTGGCGAATCTCGACCATGCCGGTAACCTGCTCGCGCTTTTCGGGCGCCAGCATCCCGGACAGGGCGGCCTTGACTTCGTCCACCGCATCGTAGATCACGTTGTAGTAGCGGAGGTCGACACCAAAGTTTTCGGCCAGCTTGCGTGCGCCGGCATCGGCCCGGATGTTGAAGCCGATGATGACGGCTCCGGACGCCTGCGCCAGGTTGACATCGGATTCGCTGATCGCACCGACGGCACCATGCACGACCTGAACGCGGACTTCATCCGTCGACAGCTTCTGCAAGGTCTGGACCAACGCTTCCTGCGAACCCTGTACGTCGGCCTTGACGATGAGCGGCAGGGTCTTGACCTCTCCCTCCTCCATCTGCTGGAACATGTTCTCCAGCTTGGCGGCCTGCTGCTTGGCAAGCTTGACGTCACGGAACTTGCCCTGGCGGAACAAGGCGATTTCGCGTGCCTTCTTCTCGTCGTTCAGCACGATGGCTTCTTCACCGGCCGCCGGAACGTCGGCCAGGCCGAGAATCTCGACCGGAATCGACGGACCGGCCTCACTGATCGGCTTGCCGTTCTCGTCCAGCATGGCGCGTACCTTGCCGAACACCTGGCCAGCCAGCACGACATCGCCACGCCGCAACGTACCGGACTGCACCAGCATGGTCGCCACCGCGCCACGCCCCTTGTCGAGACGTGCTTCGATGATCAGGCCCTTGGCCGGCGCATCCTTCGGTGCTTTCAGTTCGAGAATTTCAGCCTGCAGCAGCACCTGCTCGAGCAGCTCGTCAATACCGGTACCCTTCTTGGCCGACACCGGGCAGAACGGCGAATCACCGCCGTATTCTTCCGGAATCACGCCTTCCGCCACCAGCTCCTGCTTGACGCGGTCCGGATTGGCATCCGGCTTGTCGATCTTGTTGACTGCCACGACCAACGGTACGCCAGCCGCCTTGGCATGGTGAATCGCTTCTTTGGTCTGCGGCATCACGCCGTCATCGGCAGCAACAACCAGGATGACGATGTCGGTCGCCTTGGCACCGCGCGCCCGCATGGCCGTGAAGGCCTCGTGACCCGGGGTATCGAGGAAGGTGATCATGCCACGGTCGGTTTCGACGTGATAAGCGCCGATGTGCTGCGTAATGCCGCCAAATTCGCCCGCCGCCACCTTGGCGCGACGGATGTAGTCGAGCAGCGAGGTCTTGCCGTGGTCGACGTGACCCATGACCGTCACCACCGGGGCACGCGGCTCGAGCGGGATATCCTTGTGCTCGACGTTCTCCTCGAGGAAGGCATCCGGGTCATCCAGCTTGGCAGCGACCGCCTTGTGGCCCATTTCCTCGACGACGATCATCGCCGTTTCCTGATCCAGCACCTGATTGATGGTGACCATCGAACCCATCTTCATCATCGCCTTGATGACTTCGGTCGCCTTCACAGCCATCTTGTGGGCCAGATCGGACACCGAGATGGTTTCGGGAATATGCACCTCGCGGGTGATCGGTTCGGTCGGCGCCTGGAAACTGCCCTGGCCGTCGTCCGACTTCGACGACTTCTTGTGACCATGGCGATTGTCCTTCCAGCCACCGGCACCGTCGGCGCCTCGTGTCTTGATGCCGGCCTTCTTCTTGCCGTCATCAGCCGCTCGGCCGCCCTTTTCACCTTTCTTGACACCGGTGTCGGGCTTCTTGTGCAGCGTACCCTTCTCGCCTTCGCCTGCCTTGGCCTGGGCAGCAGCCTGCTGCTTGGCTTGCTCGGCCACCTTGGCCGCCGCAGCGGCGACTTCGGCCTGCTGACGCATGACAGCCAGCTGGGCTTCACGAGCCTGCTTTTCCTTCAGTTCCCGCTCCTGGATTTCGCGCAGACGATTGCGACGACGGGCCTCCTCTTCGCGGGCCTTGAGTTCCTTTTCACCAATGATCGCAGCGCGGTCGAGAACCGGCGCAGGCGCTGGCTTGGCCGGCACTTCGGACACCTCTTCCTCGACGACCGGTTCCGGCTCCGGTGCCTCTTCGATGACCGGCTCCGGCTCGGGAATGACCACCGGCTCGGGGATGACCTCGACCACCGGTTCGACGACAGGTTCCGGAACGATCTCGACTACCGGCTCAAGAACCGGCTCGGCCGCCACTTCGGCAGACTGCTCGACGATGTCGTCACGCTTGACGAGGACGCGTTTCTTGCGGACCTCGACCTGCACGGTACGGGCACGACCATGTGCATCGGTCGCCTTGATTTCTGACGTCTGCTTACGGGTCAGGGTGATCTTGGTCTTCGACTCGTCGCCGTGCGAGCGGCGCAGGTAGTCGAGAAGCTTCGCCTTGTCCTGATCGGTCAGGGTATCGTTGGCTCCTCCCTTGCTGACCCCGGCCTTGCTCAACTGTTCGAGCAGGGCCGCGACCGGCATTTTGAGTTCAACGGCAAATTGTGAAACTGTTGTTGCGGACATACTTTGCTACCTCCCGCTCACTCGAACCAGTGAGCCCGTGCCTTCAGAATGAGTTCCTTGGCACGCTCGTCGTCGATGCCGGTCATTTCGGTCAGTTCATCCACCGCCAGTTCCGCGAGGTCGTCGCGGGTCTTGACGTCGTGTTCGGCCAATTTGGCGGCCAGTTCCTTGGTCATGCCCTCGAGCCCGATCAGATCCTCCGAGACGCTTTCCAGCTTCTCCTCGGTGGCGATGGCCTCGGTCAGCAGAACGTTACGGGCGCGATTACGCAGCTCGTTGACGATCTCCTCGTCCAGCCCGTCGATTTCCAGCATTTCGGCCAGCGGCACGTAGGCGACCTCTTCCAGGGTCGAGAAACCTTCGTCGATCAGCAGATCGGCGAGCTCTTCGTCGATATCCAGCTTTTCCATGAAGGTGACGCGCGTCACGGCATGCTCGGCTTCGGACTTCTTGGCCGACTCGTCCTGCGTCATCAGGTTGATGGTCCAGCCGGTCAGCTCGGAGGCCAGACGGACATTCTGGCCGCTGCGGCCGATGGCGATGGCGAGGTTATCCTCGTCTACAACAACGTCCATCGCGTGCTTTTCTTCATCTACGACGATGGAAGAGACCTCGGCCGGCGACAGGGCGCCGATCACGAACTGCGCCGGATCAGCCGACCACAATACGATATCGATGTTCTCGCCGCCGATCTCGTTGCGCACGGCGGTAACACGCGAACCGCGCAGGCCGACACAGGTACCGATCGGGTCGACACGCGGGTCATTCGACTTGACGGCGATCTTGGCGCGCAGACCGGGGTCGCGGGCACAGGCTTTCAGTTCCATCAGCCCGTCGGAGATTTCGGGGACTTCCAGTTCGAACAGTTTGATGACAAATTCCGGCGCAGTGCGCGACAGGATGATCTGCGGGCCGCGCGCATTGCGGTCGATGCGCAGCAAGTAGGCCTTGACGCGATCCCCGATGCGCAGGTTCTCCTTCGGGATCATCTGCTCGCGCGGCAGCAGGGCCTCGATCTTGCCGGCTTCGATGATGGCGTTGCCACGCTCCATGCGCTTGATCGTACCGGATACGACATGCTCGCCGCGGCTCAGGAAGTCAGACAGTATCTGCTCGCGCTCGGCGTCGCGAATCTTCTGCAGGATGACCTGCTTGGCAGCCTGGGCGCCGATACGGCCGAAATCGATCGGCTCCAGAGGTTCTTCCAGGTAATCACCGGCCTCGACCTCGGGGTCGTCCTTTCGCGCATCCGACAGCGGCACCTGCAGGTACTCGTTGACATACTCGTCGTCGGGAACCACCTGCCAACGACGGAAGGAGTCGTAGTTACCCGTATTGCGGTCGATCGAGACACGCACCTCGGCCTCGTCGTGGATACGCTTTTTCGTCGCGGAAGCGAGCGCCAGCTCAAGGGCACCGAAGACGATCTCCTTGGCGACGTTCTTTTCGCGGGCCAGTGCATCGACCAGCAGCAACATTTCACGGCTCATGGGCTAAAACCTCCTAGTCCTTCAGTCGAATCGGGGCACCAGACGTGCCTTCTCGATATTGGTAAATTCCAGTTCCACATCATCTTTTTCCAGGCGCAAGCCGACCTTGCCATCCTGGCAGCCGAGCAGTTCACCCTGAAAGTTGCGGCGGCCGTTCTGCGGGATGCGCAGCTTGATCTGGATATCCTGGCCGGCGAAGCGTGTGAAGTCGGCTTCCTTCTTAACGACGCGATCCATGCCCGGCGAGGAGATCTCGAGGCGATCGAAATCGACATTCTCGACCTCGAACAGACGCGTCAGCTGATTCGAAACCTTGGCGCAATCCTCGACATCGACGCCGCTTTCCTTGGTCGGCGCATCGATGAAGACGCGAATCGTGCGACCGCGCGGCGACAACTCGACATCAACGAGTTCATAGCCCATACCGACAACGGTGGTTTCCAGCAGCGTATTTAAATCCATGGCCACAAATAAAAAATGGGCGAAACGCCCACCTTGAGAATACAAAGATGCCCTGCTCAAAAGAGCAGGAGGAACAAACCCGTGAATTATAACGGATTTATTCCCCTCAGACAATCCGTTTAGGTAGTCTCCGCCCCCTTTTGGTTGCCTGGCGTGCTCCTGGCGAGCTCACGCAGCAGGGCCTTCACCTCGTCCTCGCTCAACTCGTGCGAGCGGCCACGTTTCAATTGCGGCGGCAGGACGAAGGGGCCGTAGCGAACCCGAATCAGGCGGCTGACCGTGCAGCCGACCGCCTCGAACATGCGCCGCACCTCACGGTTCCGCCCTTCGAACAGGGTGACGCGGTACCACTTGTTGGCCCCCTCGCCACCGGCATCGACCAGGCTGGCGAAGCTGGCCATGCCGTCCTCCAGTTCGACGCCGTTGAGCAATTGCTGCTGCGCCTCCATGGTCAGTTCGCCCAATACACGGACGGCGTATTCGCGAACCAATTCAGAACTCGGATGCATCAGCTTGTTGGCCAATTCACCCGAGGTGGTGAACAGCAACAGGCCCGACGTGTTGAAATCGAGGCGGCCAACGTTGATCCAGCGTCCACCGCGCATGCGCGGCAAGGCGGCGAAGACCGACGGACGACCATCCGGGTCGTCGCGCGAAACGATCTCGCCTTCCGGCTTGTGGTACATCAGCACGCGTGGCGGACGCGAACTGCCGGTGAAACGGATGTTGATCAGGCGACCGCCGACCTTGACCTTGTCGGTTGGCACCACGGATTGTCCGATGGTGGCGACGACGCCATTGACGCTGACCTTGCCGGCAGCGATCCACTCCTCCATTTCGCGGCGCGAGCCGACGCCGGCTTCGGCCAGCACCTTCTGCAGACGAACCGGCTTGGCTTCGGCGAGCGGGCGACCGTCGCGGGCGATCTGGCCACGATTGGCGCGGCCGCCGGTGTTGGGCGCCGGTTTGCGGCGGGGAGCGGGTTTGGCGGCAGGCGCATCGATGGCCGGGGACTCCCGGCGCGGGCCACGTCCACGGCTCGGCTGATCGCCCCGTTCGCTCGCCCCCACGGGCTTGTTCGGCGACTGACGGAATGGTGTGCGTTTATTGGTCATTGTTCCAGCTCCAGTGTCTGGCTGATTTGTTCAAGCGGTGGTAGTTCGCTGACGCTGCGGAGGCCGAGATCATCGAGAAATTGCCGGGTCGTTGCGAACAGCGCCGGCCGTCCCGGAGTTTCGCGGTGGCCGACGACGTCGATCCAGCCACGCTCCTCCAGGGTCTTGATCACGTTGGTATTGACTGCCACGCCGCGGATTTCTTCGATATCGCCGCGCGTCACGGGTTGACGATAGGCGATGATGGCCAGGGTTTCCAGCACCGCCCGTGAATATTTCGGCGGGCGCTCGGGATTGAGACGGTCGAGGTAAGGCAAGTATTCAGCCCGGGTCCGGAAGCGCCAGCCGGAAGCGAGCTGGATCAACTCGACCGGCCGGTCGGCCCATTCCTCGCGCAACTGGTCGAGCAGTTTGCGCAGGGTATCGGTCGACAATTCCTCGTCGAACATCTTTTTCATGTCGCTTGGCATCATCGGCTCGCGTGCCGCGAGCAACGCTGCCTCAAGCACCTTCTTGACCAGGCTCGGCTCCATCGCCCTCCTCCAAGACCACTTCCGGTTCGCCCGTACTCAGATTGATGTAGATCGGCGCAAAGGCTTCGGTTTGCGTGATACGGATCATCTTTTCCCGCCCCAGTTCGAGCATGGCCAAAAAATGCACGACCAAGCCCGGCGGCCCCATGTCGATGTCGAACAGGGTTTCGAACTGCACAAAGCCACCCCTCTCCTGCAGGGTGCGCAGGATGATGCCCATGTGCTCGCGCACTGACAGTTCCTCGCGGCCGATCTTGTGGTGCTTCTTCAGCCCGGCCTGGCGCACGACGGCCATCCAGGCTTCCTTGAGGTCATCGACTGAAACTTCGGGCAGCCGCACCAGCAAGGATTTTTCGACCAGCGTTTCGACCCAGAAGAATTCGCGCTCGGCTTGTGGCATTTCGTTCAGCTTCTGGCCGGCGAGCTTCATCTGCTCGTATTCCATCAGCCGGCGCACCAGTTCGGCCCGTGGATCTTCCGCCTCTTCGCCCTCTGCCAGCTTGGGACGCGGCAAGAGCATGCGCGACTTGATCTCGATCAGCATCGCCGCCATGACCAGATAGTCGGCGGCCAGTTCCAGATTTTGCGCCCGCATGGCTTCGACGTAATCGAGATACTGCCGGGTCAGCGGCGCCATCGGGATATCGAGAATATCGATATTGGCGCGGCGGATCATGTAGAGCAGCAGGTCGAGCGGCCCCTCGAAGGCATCGAGCATGATCGCCAATGCATCGGGCGGGATATACAGGTCGAGCGGCAACTGCTCCATCGGCTGGCCGTAGATACGGGCCACTGGTTCGAGCAGGTCAGCTTGGGCGACCGGCGCATCCAGCACGTCGAGATCGGCCGTCATGTCACGAGGCCGCGGCGCGGCCCTTGCCCTTGTAATGCAGATGCAGGTTGCGGAAGTAGATGATGAGACCCAACGCCTGGCCAAAGATGAAGACCGGGTCTTCCCGATGGATGGCATAGACGGTGAGCACCAGCCCGCCAGCAATGCTGAAGTACCAGAAGGCAACCGGGACGACGACCTGCTTGGCCTTTTCGCTCGACCACCACTGGACGACAAAGCGCATCATGAACAGCGCCTGCCCGCCAAAGCCGATGCCGATCCAGATCAGCGTCTCCCAGTCCATGCCGAACATCAGTGGTATTCCAGCCCCATCGCTTCACGCACGTCACGCATCGTTTCACGCGCCAGTTCGCGGGCCTTTTCGCAGCCGTCGGCAATGATGTTCTTGACCAGTGTCGGATCGTCCAGATACATCTGGGCCCGCTCGCGCATCGGGATCTGTTCTTTCAGGATGCCGTCGATAACCGGTTGCTTACACTCGATGCAACCGATACCGGCCGTCTTGCAGCCCTGCTGCACCCATTCCTTGGTGCTGTCGTCGGAATAGACCTGGTGCAACTGCCAGACCGGGCAACGCGCCGGATCGCCCGGATCGGTGCGGCGCACGCGATTGGTGTCGGTCGGCATGCTCTTCACCTTCTTGGCCACCGACTCTTCCGATTCGCGCATGGTGATGGTGTTGTGGTACGACTTGGACATCTTCTGCCCGTCGAGACCCGGCATTTTCGATTCTGGTGTCAGCAGGTAGCCCGGCTCGACCAGGATCATCTTGCCGGTGCCTTCCAGGTAGCCGAACAGGCGCTCGCGATCGACCGCCGACAGGTGCTGGATTTCGTTGAGTACGGCCTTGGCCTGCTCGACGGCTTCCTTGTCGCCGTTCTGCTGGAAGCGGACGCGCAGTTCTTCGTACAGGCGGGCCTTCTTGCTGCCCAGTTTCTTGACGGCCTCGCGGGCCTTGTCCTCGAAATCCGGCTCGCGGCCGTACATGTGGTTGAAGCGGCGGGCCAGCTCGCGGGTGAATTCGACGTGCGGGATCTGGTCCTCGCCGACCGGCACCTTGTCGGCGCGGTAGATCAGGATGTCGGCGCTCATCAGCAGCGGGTAGCCGAGGAAGCCGTAAGTCGTCAGATCCTTGCCGGCCAGCTTTTCCTGCTGGTCCTTGTAGGTCGGCACGCGCTCCAGCCAGCCGAGCGGGGTCATCATCGACATCAGCAGGTGCAGTTCGGCGTGCTCGGGCACCTTGGACTGGATGAACAGCGTCGCCTGGTTCGGATCGACACCGGCAGCGAGCCAGTCGATGACCATGTCCATCGACGACTTCTCGATACCCTGCGGATTGTCGTACTGCGTCGTCAGGGCATGCCAGTCGGCAACGAAGAACAGGCAGGGATATTCATGCTGGAGCTTGACCCAGTTCTTGAGAACCCCGTGGTAATGGCCGAGATGCAGGGCGCCGGTCGGGCGCATGCCGGAGAGAACACGTTCAGCGTACATAGTCGATTAGTAGAGACCAAAAATAAACTCGATAATCCCGGCCGACAGCATGACCAGCGGGTTCATGACGGCGCCGAGGATACCGGTGAACAGGAGCAGCAGCAAAATCGGGAAGCCCCACGGCTCAATGCGGGCGAATTTCCAGGCCAGGCCATGCGGCAGCAGGCTGACGGCGATCCGCCCACCGTCGAGTGGCGGCAGCGGCAGCAGGTTGAGTACCATCAGCACGCAATTGACGACGATGCCGACCTTGCCCATTTCGGAGAGCGGCAAGGTGAATTCGTTACTCGGCATCAGCCAGGCGAGCTTGAGCACGAAGGCCCAGCAGAGGGCCATGAACAGGTTGGCAGCAGGGCCGGCGGCAGCCACCCAGAACATGTCCTGTTTCGGATTGCGCAGGCGACCGAAATCGACCGGCACCGGCTTGGCGTAGCCGAACAGGAAGGAACCGCCGGAAAAGAGCAGGATGGCGATCGGGATGACGATGGTGCCGATCGGGTCGATATGACGCAGCGGGTTGAGACTGATGCGCCCCATCTGCCAGGCGGTCGGGTCGCCGAAATGACGCGCCGCGTAGCCGTGCGCCGCCTCGTGCAGCGTAATGGCGAAGATCACCGGCAGGGCCGATATCGCCAGGGTCTGGATCAGGCTTTCCAGCATATCGTCAGTCGAGTCCGAACAAGGCCAGCGGACCGCGTCCGGCGCGCACCAGTTCGGGTGCCGTGCCGGTCAGATCGATGACGGTCGTCGGTTCGGTACCGCAATGGCCGGCATCGAGGATCAACTCGATCTGGTCATCCAGCCGATCCTGGATTTCCCAGCCTTCGGTGAGCGGTGCTTCGTCGCCCGGCAACTGCAGGGTCGTGGTCAGCAAGGGCTCGCCCAACTCCTCCAGCAAGGCCAGCGCAACAGGATGATCGGGGATACGCAGGCCGATGGTCTTGCGTTTCGGGTGCATGACCCGGCGCGGCAATTCCTTGCTGCCTTCGAGGATGAAGGTGTAGCTGCCGGGCGTCGCCGCCTTGAGCAGGCGGTACTGCGCGTTGTCGACACGGGCATAGGTGGCAATTTCCGACAGGTCGCGCACCATCAGCGTCAGGTGATGACGGTCGTCAACCTGGCGAATCATCCGGATACGGTCGAGCGCCTCCTTGTCACCCAGATGGCAACCCAGCGCATAGCAGGAGTCGGTCGGCAGCGCGACCAGCGCACCGTCGCGGATGAATTCGGCAGCCTGCACGAGCAGGCGCTGCTGCGGCGAATCGGGATGGATATTGACGAGACGGGCCATGCTCAAAGTACCAGACGCCAGACAGGTTTAAGATCTTCGGGTAGCTGCGGCAGCTTGCCGAGATCGACGTAGCTTTCCTCCGGGCCGTGAAAATCGGAGCCACGCGAGGCGTGCAATTCGTAATGCCTCGCCAGCCGGGCGAAATGCATCACATGATCCGGCGAATGGCTGCCACAGGTTACCTCGATACCACGACCACCGAGATCCCTGAAGTCATCGAGGAAGCGGCGCATCTGGGCACCGGACATCTTGTAGCGTCCGGGGTGCGCGACGACTGCCACGCCACCAGCACCGTTGATCCATTTGACCGAATCCTCCAGCGTCACCCACTGGTGATCGACGTAGCCGGGTTTGCCTGGCGTCAGGTAATGCTGGAAGACGCCCGGCACATCGCGGGCGATGCCGACTGAGACCAGATAGCGGGCAAAGTGGGCACGCGAGATCAGGCTCGGGTTGGTCACGAAGCACAGGGCGCCCTCATAGACACCCGGGATGCCGATGGCGGCAAGCGCCTCCCCCATCCGCCGGGCACGCTCGACGCGTCCTTGGCGCAAGGCCTGCAGACCTTCGACTAATGCCCGATCCTGGGCATCGAAACCCAAGCCGACGATGTGAATCGGAATGCCCTGCCACTCGATGGAGATCTCGACGCCGTTGACGAAGCGCATGCCGGCCTCCTCGGCCGTTGACCTTCCCTCCTCCAGGCCGCCGATATCATCGTGATCGGTCAGCGCCCACAGGTCGACGCCATTGGCAGCCGCCCGCCTGGCGACTACCGCCGGCGGCAGCAAACCGTCGGAAACGATGGAGTGGCAATGAAAGTCGAAATTGGCAGGCGTCACAGGCAAGCGCTTGAAGTCAAACGAAGAGTTTATCACGAAGGCCAGACCGCCCGGATTTCCTTGTGCGGCGCAGCATGTTGATTCGACCGTGCCATCCCGCTATAGTGCCCTCCATTCCGTGGGAGAGGGCAGTTCGATCTGCCGCCGAAGGCGCAAACCCACCCGAAAACGCTCAGGCAAAAGGACCGCGGAATCAGCAGCTTATCGCTGAAACTCTGGAGAGCGACGACAGCCGCCAGGCAAGCGTCCACCGATGGGGCAAATCTCTCAGGTATCGAGGACAGAGGGGTGAAACGCAAGACGCGAGTTTTACGTTTCACCCTTTTTCCGTTTCCAGAAACGGCTTTGAGAAAAGCCACTAAAGGATTGATATGCTGAAGAAAACGGTTTTAAATGCTGCGCACCGCGCACTCAACGCCCGGATGGTGGATTTCGGTGGCTGGGACATGCCGGTCAACTACGGCTCCCAGATCGAGGAGCACCACGCCGTGCGTAACTATTGCGGCATGTTCGACGTGTCGCACATGTGCCCAGTCGATCTGGTCGGTGCCGATTGCCGCCCCTTCCTCTCCCGCCTCGTCGCCAACGATGTCGCCAAGCTGACCGTCTCCGGCAAGGCGCTCTACTCCGCCATGCTCAACGAAACTGGCGGCGTCATCGACGACCTGATCATCTACTTCCTGACTGACACCCGCTTCCGCATTGTCGTCAATGCCGGCACCGCCGAGAAGGATCTGGCCTGGATGCAGGCCAAGGCCGCCGAATGGAAGATGGACGTCACCATCACCCAGCGCCGCGACGGCGACAACGCCCTCGGCATCATCGCCGTGCAAGGCCCGAACGCCCGCGCCAAGGTCTGGTCGGTGCTGCCGCAGGCCAAGGCCGCGACCGAAGGTTTGAAGGCTTTCTTCGCCGCCGAAGTCGATCAGTATTTCATTGCCAGCACCGGTTACACCGGCGAAGACGGCTACGAAGTCATGCTGCCGGCCGGCGAGGCTGAAAGTCTGTGGAACAAGCTCAAGGATGCCGGCGTCGCCCCCTGCGGCCTCGGTGCTCGCGACACACTGCGCCTCGAAGCCGGCATGAACCTCTACGGCCAGGACATGGACGAAACCGTGTCGCCACTCGACGCCGGTCTGGCCTGGACCGTGGCCATGAAGGACGAGCGCGATTTCGTCGGCCGCGCCGCATTGGCCGCCAATGGCCAGCAAAAGCAGTTCCTTGGCCTGATCCTGCTCGACAAGGGCGTGCTGCGCGGCCACCAGAAGGTCGTCACCGCCCAGGGCGAAGGCGAAATCACCTCCGGTTCCTTCTCGCCGACGCTGCAGCAATCCATCGCGCTGGCCCGCCTGCCGCTCGGCGTCGCCATCGGCGACGAAGTGCAGGTCGATATCCGCGGCAAGCTGCTCAAGGCCAAGGTCACCAAACCCGTTTTTGCCCGCAACGGCAAGGCTGTTCAATAAATTCCACCCATTCAGGAGAAAACCATGTCGAACGTCCCGTCCAACCTCAAGTACGCCGCCTCCCACGAGTGGGTTCTGAAGAACGCCGATGGCTCCGTCACTGTCGGCATCACCGACCACGCACAGGAAGCCCTGGGTGACCTGGTGTTTGTCGAACTGCCGGAAGTCGGCGCCCATTACGCCAAGGACAAGGAAATCGCCGTCGTTGAATCGGTCAAGGCCGCGGCCGACGTCTACGCCCCGATCGGCGGCACCGTCACCGAAGTGAACCAGGCCGCTGCCGACGCGCCGGAATCGGTCAATGCCGACGCCTACGCCGCCTGGCTGTTCAAGATGACGCCGGACAACATGGCCGACGTCGACGCCCTGCTCGACGCTGCTGCCTACCAGGCCGTCGCCGACGCCGCTTAACCTCATATCGTCGTTCCCGCTTCGGCGGGAACCCAGCAGCTGCGCCTGGATCCCCACCTGCAACAGGAGGAAGTCCTTATGGGGGGCGGGGATGACGACGCGCAGCTTCCATTCGACCGCAAGGATTCCCATGCCCCTGCATACCCCTCTTTCCGCCCTTGAACAGCACGACGAGTTCATCGGCCGCCACATCGGCCCCTGCGCCACCGAGATGAGCCAGATGCTGGCCGACATCGGTGCTGCCAGCCTCGACCAGCTGATCGATCAAACCGTTCCTGCCGCCATCCGCCTGCCGGCCGACCTGCCGCTGCCTGCGCCGCGCCGCGAACACGAAGCCCTGGCCGACCTGAAGGCCATCGCCGGCAAGAACGTCGTCGCCAAGTCCTGCATCGGCATGGGCTACTACGACACCCTGACGCCCAAGGTCATCCTGCGCAACGTCATGGAAAACCCGGGCTGGTACACCGCCTACACGCCTTACCAGGCCGAAATCGCCCAGGGCCGCCTGGAAGCGCTGATGAATTTCCAGCAGATGGTCGTCGACCTGACCGGCCTGGAAATCGCCAACGCTTCGCTGCTCGACGAAGCCACCGCCGCCGCCGAAGCCATGACCATGGCGCGCCGCGTATCCAAGTCCAAATCCAACCGTTTCCTGGTCGATGCCAACTGCTTCCCGCAAACGATCGACGTAGTGAAGACCCGTGCCGCCTATTTCGGTTTCGAACTGGTCATTGCCGGCATCGACAGCGTGAAGGATGAAGAATTCTTCGGCGCCCTGCTGCAATACCCCGGTGACAACGGTGAAGTGCGCGACCTGACCGACCTCATCGCCGGCCTCAAGGCCAAGGGTGCCTGCGTTGCCGTCGCCAGCGACCTGATGGCCCTGGTGCTGCTCAAGTCACCCGGCGCCATGGGCGCCGACATCGCCCTCGGCTCCAGCCAGCGCTTCGGCATCCCGATGGGCTTCGGCGGCCCGCACGCCGCCTTCTTCGCCACCCGCGAAGCCAATGTGCGCTCCATGGCTGGCCGCATCATCGGCGTTTCCAAGGATGCCCGCGGCAAGACCGCCTACCGCATGACGCTGCAGACGCGCGAACAGCACATCCGCCGCGAAAAGGCCAATTCCAACATCTGTACGTCGCAGGTGCTGCTCGCCAACATGGCCGGCATGTACGCCGTCTATCACGGCCAGCAGGGTCTGAAGACCATCGCCGCCCGCATCCAGCGCCTGACCGCCATCTTGGCCGCCGGCCTGAAACTGGCCGGGGTCGGCCTGGCGGCCGAGCAGTTCTTCGACACCCTGCACCTCGACCTGGGCGCCCGCGCCGAAACGGTCTATCGCGATGCCCTGGCGGCCGGCTACAACCTGCGCCGCGTCGCCGCTGGCGTGCTTGGCATCTCGCTCGACGAAACCACCACCCGCGACGACATTGCCGCGCTGTTCAAGGTCATCGCCCAGACGACGCTCGATATCGCTGCCATCGACGCCCAGGTCATCGGCCTGCCGAACGCCCTGCTGCGGACGGACGAGGTACTGACCCACCCGGTGTTCAATACGCACCACACCGAGCACGAGATGCTGCGCTACCTGAAGTCGCTGCAGAACAAGGATCTGGCGCTTGACCACTCGATGATCTCGCTTGGTTCCTGCACCATGAAGCTGAACGCGACCAGTGAGATGATCCCGGTCACCTGGCCGGAATTCGGCGGCATCCACCCCTTCGCCCCGCGCGATCAGGTGCAGGGCTACCACGAGATGATCGGTAGCCTGACCGAGTGGCTGAAGACCGTCACCGGCTTCGACGCCATCTGCATGCAGCCGAACTCCGGCGCCCAGGGTGAATACGCCGGCTTGGTGGCGATTGCCCGCTACCACGCCAGCCGCGGCGAAGGCCATCGCGATATCTGCCTGATCCCGAAATCCGCCCACGGCACCAACCCGGCCACCGCCCAGATGGCCAACATGAAGGTCGTCGTGGTCGATTGCGATGAAAACGGCAACGTGGACGTCAGCGACCTCAAGGCCAAGGCCGAAGCGCACAAGGACGATCTGGCCTGCCTGATGATCACCTACCCCTCGACACACGGCGTCTTCGAGGAAGCGGTGCGCGACATCTGCGCCATCGTGCATGCCAACGGCGGCCAGGTGTATATGGACGGCGCCAACCTCAACGCCCAGGTTGGCCTGACTTCGCCCGGTTTCATCGGCGCCGATGTCAGCCACATGAACCTGCACAAGACCTTCGCCATCCCGCACGGCGGCGGCGGACCGGGCATGGGCCCGATCGGTCTCAAGGCGCATCTTGCCCCCTTCATGGCCAACCATGTCGTCGCCCCGATCGACGGCCCGCACGGTGGCCAGGGTGCGGTGTCGGCTGCCCCGTTTGGCTCGGCCTCGATCCTGCCGATATCCTGGATGTACCTTGCCATGTTGGGTGGCGAAGGTGTCAAGAAGGCCACGCAAGTCGCCATCCTTAACGCCAACTATGTTGCCAGCAAGCTCAAGGACCATTACCCGGTGCTTTACGTCGGCAAGAACGGCCGCGTCGCCCATGAGTGCATCCTCGACATCCGCCCGATCAAGGCCGCCACCGGCATCGCCGAAATCGACATCGCCAAGCGCCTGATGGACTACGGCTTCCACGCGCCGACGGTCTCCTTCCCGGTCGCCGGCACGATCATGGTCGAGCCGACCGAGTCGGAATCGAAAGCCGAGCTGGATCGCTTCATCGCGGCGATGATCGCCATCCGCAACGAAATCCACCGCATCGAACGAGGCGAACTGCCCGCCGACAACAATCCGCTGAAGAATGCCCCGCATTCGCAGGCGGACGTTATCTCCGGCGAGTGGAGCCGCCCCTACAGCCGCGAGGAAGCCGTCTTCCCGCTGCCCTGGGTGGCTGCCAACAAGTTCTGGCCGAGCGTCAATCGCATCGACGATGTCTATGGCGACCGCAACCTGAACTGCGCCTGCCCGCCGATGGAAGCCTACGCCGACTGATGGTCGATCTCTCTGCCATCGCCAAGTGGCCCAACGTCCCCGCCTGTTACGACTGGTTGTCGCTTGACCGGCGGGGCGACTGGCGCTTACAGGGGGAACGTGTCACGCACCACGGCCTGATCGCATTCATGAACCGGCAGTACGGTTCGGACGAGGCGGGCCGCTGGTTCGTGCAGAACGGCCCGCAACGGGTTTTCGTTGCGCTAGCCGCCACACCCTGGGTCTTTCGGCACGAGGGTCTGCGTTTCATCAGCCACACCGGTCAGCCGGCCGGTGCGGTGCACAGCATTTTCCTCGACGCCGAAGGCAACGTCCTGCTGGCAACCGCCCTCGGCATCGGCCTGCTTGATGACCGCGAACTGGCGGGGTTCCTTGCTGATTGCCAGGGTGCAGATGGCCAGCCCGCCAGCGAGGAAGCCTTTGTCGATCTGCTGAACGGCGGCGCCAGCGCCATTTTCTGGAACGCCCATCGCCTGCAACACATCCTCGCCGGCGACCTGCCCCAACGTTTCGGCTTCGATCCCGCGCCGAAGCCCTGAAGCGCCTCAGTCCGCCAAATAGGCGGCTCGCCAGTCGGCGATTTCCGGCAGGGCATCCAACGCATCGTCCAGCAGCGCGGCATGGGCCTGCAACAGCAGCTTGCGTTGCCTGGCACTCAGTTTGGCGGGAAAGACCGGCAGCAAGTCGACCCACATGTCGCCAGCCCGATGCTTGCCGCGTCCGGGGTAACCCTTGCCCGGCAAATGCAACTGGCGAGGCTCGGCGACACCTGCTTCCAGTGAATATTTGAAAATGCCGCTCAGGGATGGCAAGTCGATGTCGGCGCCGGCCATCATCGCCAGCGCACTGACCGGCATCGCGAAGTGCAGGTCGCGACCGTTCAGACGGTAGAGCGGATGGGCTGCGATCACCAGGGTCAGGTACAGATCGCCAGCCGGCAATTCGTCGTCGCCCGGTTCGCCCTGCCCGGCCAGGCGCAATTCGTCGCCCGGCAGCATGCCCGGCGGAATGCTGATTTCCAGGCTGACATCGTCGGCATCGCGACCGCTGCCGCCGCAATCGGGGCAGATGCGTTCCGTAAACAAACCCCGGCCGCCACAGGCAGTACAGCGGACCAAGGCCCGCTTGGCGTCATGAACGCGGCCGCTGCCGTGACAGGCATCGCAGAAGCGGGTCCGCGACATGCCGGCCTCCCCGCTGCCATCGCAGGTGACACAAGGCTTGCCGCGGAAGTAATGAATCGGCTTGCGGCAGCCGGTAGCCGCCTCTTCCAGGCTGACCTCGATGTTCAGCCGAATATCCGCTGCCTTGGCGACAGGCTGTTCCGGCTCATCCGGCGGGGTCTCATCGGCACGGGAATCCTCATCGACGACATCCGGCTGATCGGCTGCCAGCAACTGCTCGTAGGCCGCGTTGATTTCCTTGAAACGCTCGGTGGCCTGCGGATCGTGGCTGCGATCCGGATGCCAGCGCATGGCCAGCCGGCGGTAGGCACGCTTCCAGTCCGCCGGCGTCGAATCGTGGGCGACCCCGAGAATCAGGAAAGGATCAATGTTCATTGCAGCTGAATTCGCGCCCGACACCTCGGATCGGCACCTTGGGCATCGCCTTCACTCGGCCTCCCGGAAGGCGGCACCCGTGGCATCCTTGGCCGACAACAAGGGTTGCCCCTCGATCGGCCAGGCGATGGCGAGATCGGGATCGTTCCAGGCGATACAGCGCTCATCCTGCGGCGCGTAGTATTCGGTGGTCTTGTAGAGAAACTCCGCCGTTTCCGAGAGCACGACGAAACCATGCGCCAGCCCGGCGGGAATCCACAGTTGTTTCTTGTTCTCCGCCGACAGGATTTCGCCCACCCACTGACCATAGGTTGCCGAGCCTTTGCGGATATCGACCGCCACGTCAAACACCTCGCCCTGCGTGACGCGAACCAGCTTGCCTTGCGGCTGCTCGACCTGATAATGCAGGCCGCGCAAGACGTTGTGGGCGGACTTGGAGTGGTTGTCCTGCACGAAATCAACGTTCAGCCCGGTCGCTTCATGGAAGGCGCGCCGGTTGAAACTCTCGAAGAAGAACCCCCGGTCGTCACCGAACACTTTCGGTTCAATGACCAGCACGTCGGGAATCCGGGTCGGTGTAGCCTTCATCAGAAGACCTTTTCCTTGAGCAGGCTCATCAGATACTGGCCATAGGGATTCTTGAGCATGGGCTGGGCGAGTTTTTCCAGTTGCCCGGCATCGAGCCAGCCCTTGCGATAAGCGATTTCTTCCGGACAAGCCACCTTGAGGCCCTGGCGCTTTTCGATGGTAGCGATGAACTGGCTGGCATCGAGCAGGCTTTCGTGCGTGCCGGTATCGAGCCAGGCGTGGCCGCGGCCCATGACCTGGACGCTGAGTTGCTTGCGCTCGAGATAGATGCGGTTCACGTCAGTGATTTCCAGTTCGCCCCGCGGCGAGGGCTTGAGATCGCGGGCGATGTCGAGCACCTGGTTGTCGTAGAAATACAGACCTGTCACTGCGTAGTTGGATTTTGGTTGCTTGGGTTTTTCTTCCAGGCTGATCGCCTGCCCGGCCGCATCGAACTCGACTACGCCGTAGCGCTCCGGGTCGTGCACGTGGTAGGCGAAGACGGTGGCACCGGCTTGCTGCCGGCAGGCTTGCTCCAGATCGTGAGCGAACTCATGGCCGTAAAAAATATTATCGCCAAGAACCAGGGCGCTGTCGCCACTGCCGACGAAATCACGACCGATGATGAAAGCCTGGGCCAACCCGTCCGGACTCGGCTGGATGGCGTATTGCAGGTTCAGGGCCCACTGGCTGCCATCGCCGAGCAGTTGCTGGAAGCGCGGTATGTCCTGCGGCGTCGAGATGATCAGGATATCCTGGATGCCGGCCAGCATCAGAGAGCTTAAGGGATAGTAGATCATCGGCTTGTCGTGGATCGGCAGCAGTTGCTTTGATACGACCAGCGTCGCTGGGTAAAGTCGAGAGCCGGAACCGCCGGCAAGAATAAGGCCCTTGCGTTGTGTCATGCTTGCATTGCCTATTTCTGACCCAGCCTCTGCCGGTAGGCACCACTCGTCACGTTCCGGACCCAGGCAAGGTTGTCGAGGTACCACCGAACTGTCTTGCGGATACCAGTTTCGAAGGTTTCGGCCGGCTTCCAGCCGAGTTCGCGTTCGATTTTGCTGGCGTCGATGGCGTAGCGGCGATCATGGCCAGGCCGATCATGGACGTAGGTGATCTGTTCCTGGTAGGGCCGGCCATCGGCCCGCGGCTGCAGTTCGTCGAGAATCGCACAGAGGGTATACACGACGTCAAGATTCGGCTTTTCGTTCCAGCCGCCAACGTTGTAGGTCTCGCCGACCTTGCCGGCTTCGAGAACGCGACGGATGGCGCTGCAGTGATCCTTGACGTAGAGCCAGTCGCGGATTTGCCGGCCGTCGCCGTAGATGGGCAGCGGCTTGTCCGCCAGGGCGTTGTGGATGACCAGCGGGATGAGCTTTTCCGGAAAGTGGTAGGGACCGTAGTTGTTGGAAGAGTTGGTAGTCAGGACCGGCAGGCCGTAGGTGTGGTGATAGGCGCGGACCAGGTGATCGCTTGCCGCCTTGCTCGCCGAGTACGGGCTGTTCGGTGCGTAGCGGTTGGTTTCGGTAAAGGCGCGGTCGCCCTGGCCGAGCGAGCCATACACTTCGTCGGTGGACACGTGCAGGAAGCGGAACTGGCTCTTGGCCGGTTCCGCCAGCCCCCCCCAGTAGGAACGCACCGCTTCGAGCAGGCGGAAGCTGCCGACGATGTTGGTCTGGATGAAATCTTCCGGGCCGTGGATGCTGCGGTCGACGTGCGATTCGGCGGCGAAATTGAGCACGGCGCGCGGCTGGTGTTCGGCCAGCAGCGTGCTGACCAGCTCGAAGTCGCCAATATCACCATGGACGAAGACGTGGCGCGCATCGCCCTCAAGGCTGGCGAGGTTCTCCAGGTTGCCGGCGTAGGTCAGCGCATCGAGGTTGATGACTTTTTCATCAGACAGGGCCAGCCAGTCCAGCACGAAATTGCTGCCGATGAAGCCTGCCGCGCCGGTCACAAGAATGCTCATACGCTGCCCCCTGTTATGCCCAATATCGAATTATCGTTTGAAAGTGGCGCGATGACGAAACCCGCCAGCTGTTTCAATTGTTGTCCGATGGCAGGATCCGGCCGACCAGGTCGCTGATCAGGCTCGCCGTGATGCCAAGCCGATCCCGATCCGGGTTGTATTCGACGATTTCCAACGTCCTGAATCCGGGCAAGCCGGCAATGCCAGAGACTGCTTCCAAGACATCGCGCGCGCTCAGCCCTTCAGGCTCCGGGCTCCCCACGCCTGGCGCCAGCAGCGGATCGATGGCATCCAGGTCCAGCGTCACGCCAAAGCCGGCCGGTGCAGCCGTCACAATCGCTAGGGCTTCATCCAGGCAATCGGCAAAACCACGCTCTTCCAATTCGACCCTGTCGATGATGCGAACCCCGCTGGCCTGCAGAAAATCAATTTCCTCGGGTTCATAGCTGCGTGCCCCGAGCACTGCCGTGTGCCCGGCACTGACCTGCACGCCGGCGAGACCGATATTTAGCAGGCGCTTGTCGCCACGCCCGAGCAGGCAGGCCAGCGGCATGCCGTGAATGGCGCCGGAATAGCTGGTTTCGGGGGTATGGCTGTCGAGGTGGGCATCAATCCACAGCAAGCCCACCGGCTGCCCGGCCACCCGCGCAACGCCGCTCCACGTTCCGATGGCCACGGAATGATCGCCGCCGATGACGACCGGAAGCTCACCGCCACGCAGCGCATGCTCGACTTCATCGGCCAGGTGCCGGCACAGCCCGGCAATTCGCCCCGTCGGGCCGCCACAATCCCCGGCCGGTGCAAACAGCGTCCTCCCCCAATCGAGCCGTGGATGATGCGCAAGCTCGTGCCAAGCCTGCGAGCGATGAAAGGCAACCGGCCCGTTCTCGCAGGCCTGGTCCTGCGCCCCAAGGCCGCTAGCGGCACCGATGATCCGAACGCGGGCGTGTTTTTGTGAATTGGCAGCCGCCATAGCGGATCACCGGTCGGGACTGAACGCCAGCTGGCGCACCAGGTTCCGCAATTCCGCCATCTCGGCTTCCAGGGCAGTAACCCGGGCGCGCAGTTCCTCCATTTCCTGATGGGCCGCAACCGGCCGTACGCTTGCCTGGCCAGATTCGATCCGCGGCTGGCCGCTCAGCAAATGCATCCAGCGATTTTCGCGGGCGCCCGGCAGGCGCGGCAGCTCGACGACCAGCGCGCCGTCGGCCCGGGCAGCCAGTTCCTCAAGAAACGCCTCGACCGACGAAATGTCGGCAAACCGGTACAGGCGTTCGCAATTCAGTCGCAGCTCGCCGGCCGTCTGCGGGCCACGCAGCATCAATACCGTGAGCAGGGCCGAAGCCTGGGTCGGCACGCCGAGTACCCTCTCGACCTGATGCTCGAAGCGGCTGACACGACCGCCACTAACCTCCCTCACCCAGCCCTTTTCCTTGAGGGCATCGAGCGCCACGAGAATCTCGGATTCAGTCGTTTCCATCACCGGATTGCGGCTGGTTTTCTGATTGCACCCGGCCTGCAAGGCATTGACCGAGAGCGGATAGGTGTCAGGAACCGTCCGCTGTTTCTCGACCAGCGTACCCAGAATGCGGGTTTCGAGCAGCGAGAGTTCGGGCAAGTTTTCGTTCATGAATTCTCCTGGCGTGTGAGGTTTGGGGCGTGGCGGGACGGATCGGCCTGCCAGGCATGGTAAATCTTCAGCGCGACATGCGCATCGTTGGCCGCGTAGAGCAACTGCCGCTCATCCAGCCGGGGATTGGCCCAATTACTGGTCCCCACCCTTTTCGATTTGATCAGTTTCTCGCCAAAATAATGGGCGACCGCCACCTTGGCGCCGACCGTTCCCCGGTGCCCGGGACCACGCAATAGTTCACCAAGGTCCAGCACGTTGTTTAGCTCGATGTCCAGGCGCGACCGCAGGGCACTCCGGTCGTTGCCCAGGCCGAAGCCGGCCTTGATGACATGCCGTGCCGCCAATATCTCCCTAAGCACCGGATGATTGACCGCGCAAGTCACCGGAAAGAGGAAGACGTACCGATCGGTAGCCAATTGCACCAGATGCGGCCCAGTCGATACCTCGCCCTTGCGGAAGGTCGGCTTCGATTCGGTATCGAACCCGATGACTGCTGTCTCCCGCAATGCCGCCAGGGCTGAGGCGGATTTTTCAGCACTATCAACCAGCACGATGTCAGCCAGTGAAACACCCCGAAAAACCGGCATTTCACTCTCGGCAATCTGCCGGCGACTGAGTGTCACGTCGCTCACCGGAACGCACTCCCGCCACCAACAACCCAACTCCTTGCGCTCATCCCTGTATCCTTCCCATTTTTTACAGACCGCAGTGTATGGGATCACACCGCCCCCCCGGATTATTTGCCCGCCTCAGAATCCTTTTTTCCAGCCGGCCCATTGTTCTCGACGAATATGCCCGCGCCCGTCAGTTGATCGCGGCCATCGACCGCGGCGGCATCCCGCTCAATTCCGCCAAGGTCAATGCCATCGCCCGAGACCTCGGGCTGGAAGTTTCGACCAGAGCCAGGCTGGACGAAACCGTCCAGCGCATCCGCCAGGCCCTGAGCCGGGCCCCGCAGCCACGCGATGATGAAAACTAACAACTGGTTCCTCTATATCATCGAATGCACCGATGGCAGCCTCTACACCGGCATCACCGTCGATGTGGACGCGCGCTACGCCGCGCACTGCCAGGGCACCGGCGCCCGCTACACCCGCTCCCACCCACCGCGCCGCCTACTCGGCTTCGAAACGCACCCCGACCGATCGTCAGCCTCGAAGGCCGAATACCGGATCAAGCGCCTGAGCACGGCTGAAAAGTGGAAATACGCAGCAACGCTTCAACGCCTTTCCTGAAAACAAAAAAGCGCCCCGAAAGGCGCTTGATTGCTTGATGTAGTCTTGGCGGAGACGGAGGGATTCGAACCCTCGATGCAGTTTTTGGCCGCATGCTCCCTTAGCAGGGGAGTGCCTTCGACCTCTCGGCCACGTCTCCAAGCCCGCTACAACAATGAGGCGCGGATGATATAGCCTCTGCGCCCATTGGTCAAACCTTACTGATCCAGACCGAAAGTACGGTGCAGGACGCGAACGGCCAGTTCCAGATACTTTTCGTCAAGAACGACGGAAATCTTGATTTCAGAAGTCGAAATCATCTGGATATTGATACCTTCGTCAGCCAGGGCCTTGAACATCTTGGAGGCGACGCCCGGGTGGGAGCGCATGCCGACGCCGACGGCCGAGACCTTGCAGATCTTGTTGTCGCCGGTGATTTCACGGGCGCCCAGCTTGGCCTTGACCGTTTCCAGGATACCCTGGGCCTTGGCGAAGTCACCGCGGTTGACAGTGAAGGAAAAATCGGTGGTCCCATCATGGCCGACGTTCTGGATGATCATGTCGACGTCAATGTTGGCGTCGGCGATGGCACCGAGAATTTGATAAGCGATGCCCGGGGTATCCGGAACGCCGAGCATGGTCAGCTTGGCTTCGTCGCGGTTAAAGGCGATACCGGAGATGATCGGTTGTTCCATGTTCTTGTCTTCCTCAACAGTGATCAGCGTGCCTTCCCCTTCATCCTGGAAGCTGGAAAGAACGCGCAGTTTGACCTTGTACTTGCCGGCGAATTCGACCGAGCGGATCTGCAGTACCTTGGAGCCGAGGCTGGCCATTTCCAGCATCTCTTCGAAGGTGATGGTATCGAGCTTCTTGGCTTCCGGCACGACACGCGGGTCGGTGGTGTAGACACCATCGACGTCAGTGTAGATCTGGCACTCGTCAGCCTTCAGCGCAGCCGCCAGGGCGACACCGGACGTATCCGAACCGCCGCGACCGAGAGTGGTGACGTTACCGTCGGCATCGACGCCCTGGAAACCGGCGACGACAACGACCTTGCCAGCATCCAGATCAGCGCGCATGTTGGCTTCGTCAATCGACAGGATACGGGCCTTGGTGAAGGTGCTGTCGGTCAACACCTTGACCTGGCCGCCGGTGTAGCTGCGGGCCGGAACGCCGATATCCATCAGCGCCATCGACAGCAGGCCGATGGTGACCTGCTCACCGGTGGCACAAATCTGGTCCAGTTCGCGCGGATTCGGGTTGGCCTGAACTTCCTTGGCCAGCGCGATCAGCTTGTTGGTTTCGCCGCTCATTGCGGAAACGACCACCACGACCTGGTGGCCCTGCGCGTGGAACTTGGCAACGCGCTTGGCTACGTTCTTGATGCGCTCGGGATTACCGACCGACGTGCCGCCGTATTTTTGAACAATCAACGCCATGGATTTATCCGGTTAAACGTTGCAAACATGAAAAAAGAGGCTGGATTTTAACCCAGCCCGCCTTTTTCCTAAAGGAATAAGCACCTAGAGATCGGCCAGCGAACGCAAGTGGGCACCGACACTGCGGGCCAGCGAGGTCATCACGTAGCCACCTTCGAGCATCGAAACGATGCGCTTGTCGCACATTTCGGCCGCCAGCTTCTTCAGGTGATCGGTCGCCCAGGCGTAGTCCTTCTCGACCAGTTTGAGGCCGCCCATGTCGTCCTCGTAGTGCGCGTCGAAACCGGCCGAGATGAAGATCATCTGCGGGTTGAATTCCTTGAGACGCGGCGTCCAGACCTGCAACACCGCATCGCGGAATTCCTCGCCACCCGAACCGGCGGGGAGGGGCACGTTGCACATGTTGGCGGCCGGCTTCTCGGTGCCGCTATACGGGTAGAACGGGTGCTGGAAAATGCTGCACATCAGCACGCGCTCGTCGCCGGCAAAGCAATCTTCCGTGCCGTTGCCGTGGTGCACATCGAAATCGATGATGGCGACGCGCTCCAGGCCGTGTGCCTTGATGGCATGCATGGCGGCCACGCCGATGTTGTTGAAGAAGCAGAAACCCATCGGGGTCGCCTTCTCGCAATGGTGGCCGGGCGGCCGCACGGAACAGAAGGCGTTTTCGACCTCGCCCTTCATGACCAGATCGACCGCCAGGCAGCCTGCCCCGGCAGAGCGCAGGGCAGCCTGCCAGGTGTGCGGATTCATGGCCGTATCGGGATCGAGGTGCACCACCCCCATTTCCGGAGAAGCCCGCTTGATGCGCTCCAGATGGGCGGCCGGATGGACCCTGAGCAGTTGCTCGAAGGTCGCCAGCGGTGCGTCGTAATAAACGAAATAGGCGTCGATGCCCTGCGCAATCAGGTGATCGTTGATAGCCGTGAGACGTTGCGGGCATTCCGGGTGATGCGAACCCATGTCGTGCAACTGGCAGTCGCGATGGGTGATGAAGGCAGTGGTTGTCACTTGTTCTCTCTCTGCGAACCGGCGCTCGAAGCGGCGCACGTCGAAATCCCATTATCGTCCCAAGTCATGGCCACCTTCAAGCATTAGAATCGAAGCATAGACGTCAGACGGAACCGGACCATGCATCACCGCACCCCATCCCCGCTGGGCGGCCCACCCCGGCCTTTCGACCAGATTCTCCAGCAGGCCGGACAGATCATCTACGGCAAGCAGCAGGAAATACGCCTGGCCCTCGCCTGTCTGCTGGCCAACGGCCACCTGTTGATCGAAGACCTCCCCGGCATGGGCAAGACCACGCTGGCGCACACCCTGGCTCGCCTGCTCGGCTTGCAGTTCTCGCGCATCCAGTTCACCAGCGACCTGCTGCCAGCCGACATCACCGGGGTGTCGATCTTCGAGCGGAACAGTGGCGAATTCCGCTTTTTGCCCGGTCCGGTCTTCGCCCAACTGGTGCTAGCCGACGAAATCAACCGGGCGACGCCGAAGACGCAGAGCGCCTTGCTCGAAGCGATGGAAGAAGGCCAGGTGACGAGCGAGGGACAGACGCGCCCGCTGCCGCGCCCGTTCTTCGTCATCGCAACGCAGAATCCGGCCCACCAGATCGGCACCTTCCCGCTCCCCGAGTCGCAACTCGACCGCTTCCTGATGCGTATCGAGATGGGTTACCCGGACCGCGCCGCCGAGCGTGAACTGCTAGCCTCCGGTGGCCAGCGCAACCGGGCGGACAACCTCGCGGCACTGATTTCGGCCGATCAACTGCCGGCCATCCAGCGCCAAGTCACCGCCATTCACGCCGCTGGCCCGCTCATCGACTACGTGCAGGCCCTGGTCGAGGCCACTCGGCAGGACCCGGCTTTCCGCCATGGCCTGTCGCCCCGGGCCGGCCTCGCGCTACTCTCGGCGGCACGCGCCTGGGCCTGGCTCGACGGGCGCGACATGGTCATCCCGGACGATGTGCAGGCCGTCCTCCCTGCTGTCGCCTGCCACCGCCTGCGCACGGCACGACAAGGCGAAGCGGCGCCGATCGAGGATGTTCGGCGCCTCGTCCAGAGCGTCGCGATTCCCTGAGCCGTGGGCCTGCTCGCACGCCTCCAGCAGGCCCTCTTTCGCTGGCACAGCGACGGTAGCGCGCCACTGCGTCTCGGCCAGCGACGGATATTCATCGTTCCGTCCCGCCCCGGCCTGTTCTTCGCCGTCGCCCTGATCGTCATGCTGATCGGTGCCATCAACTACAACCTCGCCCTGGGCCATGCGCTGGTCTTCCTGCTCGCCGGACTGGGCATCGTCGGCATGATTCACACCTTCCGCAACCTGCACGACCTCGTCATCACGCCGGGTCGCCCCGAGCCGGTTTTTGCCGGGGAAACCGCCCGCTTTCCGCTCACCCTCGACAACGAGCGCAAGGCGCCTCGCCTGGCGCTGGAACTGGAGGCGGTAAAAGGCCAGTTTGTCGAGGCCGCCATTGCCGGCGAAAGTCGCATCACCATTCGGGTTCCGCTGCCGGCTCAGCAACGCGGCTGGCTCGCCCTCCCCCGTGTGCGCCTTTCCACCCGCTACCCGCTCGGCCT
This sequence comes from Dechloromonas agitata is5, assembly GCF_000519045.1. Taxonomy (GTDB): domain Bacteria; phylum Pseudomonadota; class Gammaproteobacteria; order Burkholderiales; family Rhodocyclaceae; genus Azonexus; species Azonexus agitatus. The sequence continues at coordinate 2,389,820 of NZ_KI912532.1, read as the reverse complement.
GTTCACCGCCTGGGCCTACCTACAACCGGACATGCGCTGCCTGGTCTATCCCGCCCCCATCATCGCTCCCCTGCCCGAGCCAAGCCAGGCGCAATCGGGCAGCACGCGACAGGGTGAAGGCGGACAGGAGGATTTCGCCGGCTTTCGTGAACGCCTTCCAGCCGACCCGCTACACCACGTCGCGTGGAAGGCGAGCGCCCGCCAGGGCGGCAATGCCCCATTGCTGATTAAACAGTTTGCCGGCGGTGGGCAGAGCGAATTGCAACTCGACTGGGCGCAAACCGACCCCACCCTGGCAGCCGAAACACGCCTCGGTATCCTTGCCGGTTGGGTACTCGCCGCCGAGGCGGCCGGCCTGCGCTACGGCCTTTGCCTGCCCGGCAGCAACCAAGCGCCGGCGGCTGGCGACCGCCACCGCCAGGCCTGCCTGGAAGCCCTCGCCCTGTACCAGCCATGAGCACGCCGGCCCGCCTCGCACTCGACCGCCAGACCGCCCCGTGGCTGTTTGCCAGCGCGCTCATCACCACCCTGCCCCATTTCCTTCACCAGCCCTACTGGCTCAGCGGATTGGCTGCCCTGCTGCTGTTCTGGGCCGTCTGGCTGTGGTGGAAGGACGAGCGCCTGCCCGGCCGCTGGATTCTCCTGTTTCTGGTCGGCACCGGCTGCGCCGGCATATTGATCGAATTCCGCAGCCTGTTCGGTCGCGACGCCGGGGTGGCCATGCTGGTCGTCTTCATGGCGATGAAGCTGCTCGAACTGAAATCCCGGCGCGATGCGCAGGTTGTCGTGATGCTCGGCTATTTCCTGCTGCTGACGCATTACTTCTATTCACAGAGCATTCCGACCGGACTCTGGCTGCTTGTTGCGTTCTGGCTGCTGACCGCCACGCTGATCCGGCTGCACGGCGGATACGTCAGCTCGCGGCAGGAAACCCTGCGCCTGGCGGCAAAACTCTGCCTGCAGGCGATTCCCTTCATGCTCGCGCTCTACGTCCTCTTCCCCCGCGTCTCCGGGCCGCTCTGGGGCTTGCCGTCGGATGCCCACGCCGGCATGACCGGCCTGTCTGAAACGATGTCGCCGGGCAGCATCTCGCGCCTGGCACAAAGTGCCGACATCGCCTTCCGCGCCCGCTTCGACGGCAACCAACCGGCCAAGCATAAACTCTACTGGCGCGGCCCGGTACTGGAGGAGTTCGACGGCACGACCTGGCGCCCGACGGCCGGCCGAGGCGCCTCCCCTGCGCTGGATAACCTCTCGCCGCCGCTCCGCTACGAACTGACGCTGGAGCCGCACAACCAGCGCTGGGCGCTGGCCCTCGATGCGCCGATGCAACTACCGGAGGGGGTCAGCCTGAGTAGCCCGCTGACCGCCATGCTGCGTCAGCCACTGACCGAACGGCGCCGCCTGCAACTGGCCGCCAGCCTGGACTACCGCTTCAATGTCGACGAGGCACCCGGCACCCTGCAGCGCAACCTCGTCCTGCCGCCCGGCGCCAATCCACGCGCCCGTGACCTGGCCCGCCGCTGGCGGGAGGCCGACAGTAATCCGTCCAGCCTGATCGGCAAGGCGCAGGCGCTATTCGCGGCTTCCTTCACCTACACCCTGCAACCTCCGCTGCTCGGCGAACACAGCGTCGACGACTTCCTGTTCCGCACCCAGCGCGGCTTCTGCGAACACTATGCAGCGGCTTTCGTTTTCCTGATGCGGGCAGCCGGCGTTCCGGCACGTGTGGTCAGCGGTTACCAGGGTGGCGAAGCCAACCCACTCGACGGCTATGTCGTCATCCGCCAGTCCGACGCCCACGCCTGGGCCGAGGTCTGGCTGGCCGGCCGGGGCTGGGTGCGGGTCGACCCGACGGCTGCAGTGTCGCCGGCCCGTATCGAAACCGGCATTGCCGATGCGCTGCCCTTCGGCGAGCCGCTGCCTGCCCTTGTCCAGTGGCGGGCCGACTGGTTGCGCGGCCTGCGCTACCGCTGGGAAGCGATCAACAATGCGTGGAACCAGCATTTTCTTGGCTACGACCCGCAACGCCAGCGCCAGCTCCTGTCCCGCCTCGGCCTGCCGGACGCCGACTGGCGCAGTCTGGCAAGCGCCCTGGGGCTCACCTGCGCTCTACTCGCCGCTGCACTGACAGCCTGGTCGCTCCATCGCCGTCCGAAAACCGACCCGGCCTGGCGCCTGTGGCAAAAAGCCTTGCGCCGACTGGCCAAGAGAGAGGTAGACTGCGCTCCCTGGGAAACGCCGCTGGCCCTCGCAGCGCGTGTCCGCACGCAATGCCCGGAACTGGCCGAAACATTCCAGGCTGTTGTCGACGCCTATCTGAAGGCGCGCTACGGCAACGCCCCCAACCACCTGAAAGACCTGCGCACCGCCGTTGCGCAGTTGCGATGATGAAAAACTTATTTGCCCTCTCCCTCGCCACCTGCCTGCTCGCCGCCTTGGCCCCGCTTACTCAGGCCGCGCCGCCGGCAGCAACTTTCGCCGACGAGCCGGAAGCCGTCGCCTTCGCCCGCGATCTCGAACAACGCCACGGCTTCAACGCCGACACCCTGCTCAGCCAGTTCGCGCAGACCTCTCCCAACGCCAAGGTACTGCAGCTGATCAAGCCACCCACTTCTCCCGTGCAGCGCTCCTGGGAACGCTACCGCCCGCGCTTTCTGAACGACCGCCGCATCGACGGTGGCGTGCGCTTCTGGCAGGAAAACGAGGGGCAACTGATCAAGGCCAGCGCGCTGTATGGCGTACCGCCGGAAATCATCGTCGCCATCATCGGTGTCGAAACCGAATACGGCCGAAATACCGGCGGCTTCCGCGTACTCGAAGCACTCGCCACACTGGCTTTCAAATACCCGCCACGCGCCGAATTCTTCCGCACCGAGCTTGAGCAGTTCCTGCTGCTGGCCCGTGAAAACGGTTTCGATCCGCTTGCCGTCAAGGGATCGTTTGCCGGCGCAATCGGCATTCCGCAATTCATGCCGGGCAGCCAGCGACGCTATGCGGTGGATTTTGATGGGGACGAGCGGGTCGACCTCGCCCACAGCGTTGACGATGCCATCGGCAGCGTCGGGCGTTTCCTCGAACAGCATGGCTGGCAAGCCGGGCAGCCGATTGCCGTGGCCGCCGCAACCAACGGTACTCCTGACCCATCACTGATTGAAGCCGGCATCCGACCCAGCCTGAAAATGGCCGACCTGGCCGCCAAAGGCGTCTTCGCCAAGGCCGACCCGCAGGCGACAGTTGCCCTGATCGACCTTGTGTCACCGGGCAAGGAAACCGAATACTGGCTGGGTTTCGACAATTTCTACGTGATCACCCGTTACAACCGCTCGAGCTTCTACGCCATGTCGGTCTTCCAGCTAGGGGAGGAAATCCGCGGCCGCCTGTGCGAGCAGTTGCCCGCTACAGCAGCGAATCGCGAGAGATATTGCCGCGCTTGAGAATCTTGCGCAGGCGCTCCAGCGCTTCCATCTGAATCTGGCGGACCCGCTCGCGGGTCAAACCGAGATCGCCGGCAATCGTATCGAGCGTCGCCACGTCAGCCCCATTCAGGCCATAGCGGCGTTCGATCACCGAGCGCTGGCGCTCCGACAACTGGGCCAGCCAGTCATCGACCAGGGAGCCGATCTCGCTCTCCTGGAACAGGGTTTCCGGGTCCGCCCCGCTCTCGTCGGCAATGATCTCGCCGATGGTGTGATTGGGATCGATTTCCAGCGGCGCATCAAGCGACGCGATATGCTCATTGAGTGACAGGATGCGACGCACATCCTCAACTGGCCGGTCGATCAGCGCGGCGACGCGTTCGACCGTGGAATCGCGCCTGTCGGCCGACTCCAGGTGGCGCATGGCGCGCAGCACGACATTGATTTCCTTGACGACATGCACCGGCAGACGAATGGTTCGCGACTGGTTCATGATGCCGCGCTCGATGTTCTGCCGGATCCACCACGTCGCGTAGGTCGAGAAACGGAAACCGCGTTCCGGATCGAACTTTTCCAGCGCGTGGATGAGGCCGAGGTTGCCCTCTTCGACCAGGTCGAGCAGCGGAATTCCGCGGTTCAGATAATGCTTGGCGATATTCACCACCAGCCGCAGGTTGTGCTCGATCATCCGCTGGCGGGCGGCGAAATCGCCCTGGCACACCAGACGTGCTGTCGCCAGTTCTTCCTCGGGCGTCAGCAGCGGCTTGGCGCCGATCTGCGTCAGGTAGAGCTGGGTGACATCCTCGAGCAGCTCGATTTCAGGCGTCACGACCTCCGGCTCCGGCGGCAGCAGCAACTCCTCCGGCTGACCGTCGAAATCCTGCTCCATCGCGTCGCCGTGATCGCTCATCGTTTCGGCAGATAAACCGCCGGGTCGACCGGCTTGCCCTGCTTGCGAATTTCAAAGTGCAGCTTGACCGAGTCGGAATCCGTGTTGCCCATCTCGGCGATCTTCTGGCCACGCGTCACCTGCTGCCCTTCCTTGACCAGAATCTTGCGATTGTGGGCATAAGCCGACAGGTAAGTCGCGTTGTGCTTGACGATGACCAGTTCGCCGAAGCCGCGCAGGCCGCTGCCGGCATACACGACCTTGCCATCGCTGGCAGCGAGCACCGGGTCACCGGCCTTGCCGGCAAAATCCAGGCCCTTGTTGCCCGATTCGTTGTAGGGCGCCGAGACCTTCGAGGTCGTCGGCCACATCCAGGCCACATCGTCCGGCCCTGCCACGGCGGGCGCGGGGGCCGGCGCGGTAGTTTGCGGCTTGGACTCGGGCTTCGCTTCAGCCGGGGGGAGCGTGTCCGGCAGCCGGTTCAGACGGGCATAGGCTTCATCCGAATAGGGCTCCTTGCCGACCCGCGGCTCGCGTTTCAGCAGACCGGAGGTGGTTGCCGGCGAACCCGCCGCCGGTTGGTCAAGCGGGCGCGATTCAACTCCCGACCCGGTAGCAATTGGCTTGGCGACTGCACCATCGGCCGGCTCCGCGACACCGGGGGGAATGACGCGCAGGACCTGGCCTTCCTTGATGCTGGAAGGATTGGCGATCGCGTTCCAGGCCGCGATATCACGATGATCCTGGCCGTGTTCCAGCGCGATCCGGTACAGCGTATCGCCACGCTTGACCGTGTAATACCCCGGCCCGGCCGGCTGCTGCCCAGCCGCCTTCGAGGCCGTGCCACTCGTACGGTCGACCGTCGGTGCCGGTTGTTGCGACATGCAGCCGACCAGCATCAGGGCCGGAATCAATACAACGCCAAATCGAATCATTGTGTTCCTGAGAGTAGCGGGACAAAGCGCACGGCGTCGAGACGGGTTTCGACGTACCCCTGCGGCGTGTGCTCAATGAAACTAAGATACTGTTGATCCGTCCCCACTGGCAAGACCAGACGGCCGCCCGGAGCGAGTTGCATCAGGAGGGCCGGCGGCACTTGCGTCCCGGCTGCAGCAACGATGATGCTGTCGAACGGCCCGGCTTCCGGCAGCCCGAACTGCCCGTCGGCATGTTTCAGGCGCACATTGAACTGCTGCAGCGTACGCATGTTGGCCTTGGCTTTTTCAAGGAGCGGCCCGAGGCGCTCAACGGCATAGACCTCGTCGGTCAGCTGGGCCAGCACAGCCGCCTGGTAGCCGCAACCGGCACCGATTTCCAGCGTCTTTCCCAGGGTCTTGCGGCCGTTGAGCAACAACTCGATCATCCGCGCCACGACATAGGGTTGGGAAATCGTCTGCCCCATGCCGAGCGGCAAGGCCGTATCTTCATAAGCCCGCGAAGCCAGCGCTTCCTCGACGAAAACATGGCGCGGCACGGCCGCCATCGCTCTGAGGACAGCCTCGTTGCGAATACCCTTCTCGCGCAGGCGCTCGATCATGCGCGCACGCGTTCGCTGGGAGGTCATGCCGATCCCCTGCAACACTGCCTGACTCACTCCATCCACTGCGCAATTGAAGACATCTGCGCATTATGCGTCAGGTCGATCTGCAATGGCGTAATCGACACGCAACCGCGCTCGGTCGCGTTGAAATCCGTTCCCGGCCCTGCATCCGCCGCAGCACCCGCCGCACCGATCCAGTACAAGGTCTCGTTGCGTGGCGACACGGTCTTGACCACCGGCTCGGCCTTGTGCCGACGCCCCAGCCGCGTCACTTCAAACCCCTGCAATTCGGAGTAGGGAATATCCGGCACATTCACATTGAGCAATATCGGGTCCCAGATCGGCTTGCGCACGAAGCGTTCGACCAACTCGCGCGCCACCCGGCCCGCCGTCGCAAAATTATTCCCCTCGAAACTGGTCAGGGAAACTGCAATCGACGGAATCCCGAGTAAATAACCTTCCGTCGCCGCCGCCACTGTTCCCGAATAAATCGTGTCATCACCCATATTGGCGCCCAGGTTGACCCCTGAAACGATAATATCGGGCAATTCATTCAGCATTCCGGTCACAGCCAAATGGACGCAATCGGTCGGCGTGCCATTCACAAAATAAAACCCGTTTGCCGCTTTTTTCAACTGCAGTGGCCGATCCAGGGTCAGGGAATTACTGGCTCCGCTCCGGTTCTGCTCGGGAGCCACGACGACCACTTCGCCCAATTGACCCAAAGCCTCGGCCAAGGCCGCAAGCCCAGGGGCGAAATAGCCGTCGTCGTTACTCAGCAATATACGCATGGATCAAACCAGCAGACCTTCCAGAGCCTTACCCTCGGCCAACCAGGTCTCGACCCACTTCGGCTTGCGGCCGCGCCCGGTCCATTCCAGTTCGGCATTATCCGGATGACGATATTTGACCCTCACCTTGCTGCCCGCAGCCTTGACCTTGGTTTCCTTACCAAGCAGATCCTCAATGGCAAATCCGCGCGATTTGGCAAAGGCACGCAATTCATTCAGCACATTCGCCTTTTCCTCGGCTTCGCGGCGCTTGATTTCAGACGGAATCCGTTGCTGCAATTCCTGCAATTGAACCAGCGACAATTTGGACAGATCCATAATTACCTCCTTAATTGAAATAGTGGCGGTAATTTAGTTGGTCCATATTCTTTTTACAATGCAGGGCGTAAAAAAAGAACACGCCGGCCACAAGCAAAATCCGCTTTTTTCATTCACCTGCAGATTGAACACAGAAGCCGTCGTTAATAGTTCGCAGCGGTGAACGAAAAAACCCGCTGACGGATCAGCGGGTTTTCGTAATACTGGGGCGACATACCGGGATCGAACCGGTGACACCTGGAATCACAATCCAGTGCTCTACCGACTGAGCTAATGCCGCCGTCGAAGAAGGCGCGCATTGTACGAACTTCCCGACCTCCTGTCTACAACGATTTGCAAATTTCCGACCTCTGGTGGGCATCCCGGCATCTGATTGACCGTGATATTATTGTCGGCTTACTTTTTTCTCGGCTCCGTAGTCACAAGGAATCCTCATGGAAGCAACCACTGCACAAGCTAACGAACTTGAACGCCGCGTCGACCTCGCCATCGCCATCGCTGACGTCGAAAAGGAAATGGAACAGCGCCTGAAGCGCATGGGCAAGAACATGAAGATGCCTGGCTTCCGTCCTGGCAAGGTGCCGTTCAGCATCGTCAGGCAGCAGTATGGTGACCAGGCTCGCCATGAGGTGCTGTCCGAAGAGTTGGACCGTGTCTTCAGCGAGACCGTGACGGAGCAGAAACTGCGCGTCGCCGGTTATCCGCGCATCGAGCCGAAGACCACCGAAAGCACGACCCACCTCGAATTCTCCGCCATTTTCGAGGTTTATCCGGAATTCGCCCTCGGCGATCTGTCGGCTTCCGAAATCGAGCGTCCGACGCTGGAAGTCGGCGCTGCCGAAATCGACAAGACGCTCGACATCCTGCGCAAGCAGCGTGTGTCCTACGAGAATGCCGACCGCGCCGCCGCCAAGGAAGACCGTGTCGTCATCGATTTCCTCGGCAAGAAGGATGGCGTGCCCTTCCAGGGAGGTCAGGCCAACGACTATCCGTTCGTGCTGGGCCAGGGCATGATGTTGCCGGACTTCGAAAATGCCGTTGAAGGCATGAAGGTTGGCGAATCCAAGACCTTCGACCTGACCTTCCCGGCCGATTACCACGCCAAGGACCTGGCTGGCCAGACGGTTCAGTTCGACATCACCGTCAAGCAGGTCCAGGCACCGAAGCTGCCGGAAATCGACGCCGATTTCGCCAAGAGCATGGGCATCGCCGATGGCGACGTCGAGAAGATGCGTGGCGAAATCGAAGCCAACCTGAAGCGCGAAGTGAAGCGCCGTATCGAAGGCAAGATCAAGGACCAGGTCATGGAAGCCCTGCTGTCCACCAACCCGATCACCGTCCCGGTCGCCCTCGTCGACATGGAAATCCAGCGCCTGATGCAGGCCGCTCGCCAGGATATGGAACAGCGCGGCATGAAGGTCGCCGATCTGCCGATCCAGCCGGAGTGGTTCGCCGACCAGGCGAAGCGCCGCGTTACCCTGGGCCTGATCCTGGCCGAAGTGGTCAAGACCGAGAAGCTCCAGGCGACGCCGGAGCAGGTTCGCGCCATGGTCGAGGAAACCGCCGCTGCCTACGAGCAGCCGGAAGAAGTCATTCGCTGGTACTACGCCCAGCCGCAGCGCCTGCAGGAAGTCGAAGGCGTCGCCATCGAGAACAATGTGGTCGCCTGGGTTCTGGGCAAGGCCAAGGTTGCCGACAAGGCCGCCGTTTTTGATGAACTGATGGGCCAGAAGCAGTAATCTTGATCCCTGTCGCCCCGGCGACAGGGTCTCGTAAGCAATCAACGCAACACACAAGGGCTGACATGAATATCGACAACGCAAGCAACTGGGATCCGCAGGCTCTGGGCCTCGTCCCGATGGTGGTGGAACAGAGCGGCCGCGGCGAACGCGCGTACGACATCTATTCACGCCTGTTGAAAGAGCGGGTGATCTTTCTTGTCGGCCCGGTGAACGATGCCAGCGCCAACCTGGTCGTCGCCCAACTGCTGTTCCTTGAAGCGGAAAACCCGGACAAGGACATCTATTTCTACATCAACTCGCCGGGCGGCTCGGTGACGGCGGGCATGTCGATCTACGACACCATGCAGTTCATCAAGCCGGACGTGTCGACGCTGTGTATCGGCCAGGCTGCCTCGATGGGCGCCTTCCTGCTCTGTGCCGGCGCCAAGGGCAAGCGTTTCGCCCTGCCCAACTCACGCGTGATGATCCACCAGCCGCTGGGCGGCTTCCAGGGCCAGGCCTCGGATATCGCCATCCACGCCAAGGAAATCCTGTCCATCAAGGACAAGCTGAACCGCATCATGGCCGACCACACCGGCCAGCCGCTCGAACGACTCGAGCGCGACACCGACCGCGACAACTTCATGTCGGCAGACGAGGCGGCCGAGTACGGCCTGATCGACAAGGTTCTGACCCGCCGCGACGCGGCCTGATCCAGGAGATAAAGATGTCCAAAGGCAGCCAGGAAAAACTGCTCTATTGCTCCTTCTGCGGCAAGAGCCAGCACGAGGTCAAGAAGCTGATCGCCGGCCCGTCGGTTTTCATTTGCGACGAGTGCATCGCGCTGTGCAACGACATCATTCGCGACGAACTACCCGAGGAGACCGCGAAGGCCAGTCGCTCCGACCTGCCGACACCGCGCGAAATCAGTTCGATCCTCGATCAGTACGTGATCGGCCAGGACGTCGCCAAGCGCATCCTGTCGGTCGCCGTCTACAACCACTACAAGCGCCTGCGCCATACCGCCAAGAATACGGGCGATGTTGAACTTTCCAAGAGCAACATCCTGCTCATCGGCCCGACCGGCTCCGGCAAGACCCTGCTCGCCCAGACGCTGGCCCGCCTGCTCAACGTGCCGTTCGTGATGGCCGACGCCACCACGCTGACGGAAGCCGGTTATGTCGGCGAGGACGTCGAGAACATCATCCAGAAGCTACTGCAGAAGTGCGACTACGACGTCGAAAAGGCACAGCAAGGCATCGTTTATATCGATGAAATCGACAAGATTTCGCGCAAGTCCGACAACCCGTCGATCACCCGCGACGTCTCCGGCGAAGGCGTGCAACAGGCCCTGCTCAAGCTGGTCGAAGGCACCACGGCGTCGATTCCGCCGCAGGGTGGCCGCAAGCATCCGAACCAGGATTTCGTCCAGGTCGACACCACCAACATCCTGTTCATCTGCGGCGGCGCCTTTGATGGCCTGGAAAAGGTCATCCGCAACCGCTCCGAACGCGGTGGCATCGGTTTCGGTGCCGAGGTGAAGAGCAAGGATGATGGCAAGGCCATCGGCAAGACCCTGCAGGATGTCGAACCGGAAGACCTCATCAAGTTCGGCCTGATCCCGGAATTGATCGGTCGCCTGCCGGTTGTCGCGACGCTGACGGAGCTTGAGGAATCCGCCCTGGTGCAGATCCTGACCGAGCCGAAAAACGCGCTGGTCAAGCAATACCAGAAGCTGTTCGGCATGGAAGACGTCGAACTGGAAATCCGCCCGGCCGCCCTTTCCGCCATCGCCAAGAAGGCCCTTGAACGCAAGACAGGGGCGCGCGGCCTGCGTTCGATCATCGAACATGCCCTCCTCGATACCATGTACGAACTCCCGGGCATGGAAAATGTCGAAAAGGTGGTCATCGATGAGAACATGATTACCGGCGACACGCCGCCCCTGCTCATTTACGCTGACCAGCCCAAGGTTTCCGGCTCGAACTGAGCCGGAAACTCTTGAAATCCGGTTTCCTGCCCCCAACTGGGGGCTATATACCTATTTGAAGGCATCGTAATGTCGAACCCCAACACGCTCCCGGAAACCGTCGAACTGCCGCTGCTGCCGCTGCGCGATGTCGTCGTGTTTCCGCACATGGTCATTCCGCTGTTCGTCGGCCGGCCGAAATCGATCAAGGCCCTCGAAATGGCCATGGAAGCCGGCAAGAACATCCTGCTGCTGGCCCAGAAGTCAGCCGCCAAGGATGAGCCGGAACCGGAGGACCTGTACCGCATCGGCTGCATGGCCAACATCCTGCAGATGCTCAAGCTGCCGGACGGCACCGTCAAGGTGCTGGTCGAGGGAACGCAGCGTGCCCGTGTCGAGGCCATCGACGTACAAAGCGCCGTCTTCATGGCGACCGCCGTGCCGCTCGCCCAGCCGGGTGTCGAGGATCACGAGATCGAGGCCATGCGCCGCGCCGTGGTGGCCCAGTTCGACCAGTTCGTTAAATTGAACAAGAAGATTCCGCCGGAAGTGCTGTCATCCATCGCCGGCATCGAGGACGCCGGCCGCCTGGCCGATACCATTGCCGCCCACCTGCCGCTCAAGCTGGAGCAAAAGCAGGAAGTGCTGGAGATGGAAAGCATCCGCGACCGGATTGACCGCCTGCTCTCCCAACTCGAAGCCGAAATCGACATCCTGCAGGTTGAAAAGCGCATCCGTGGCCGCGTCAAGCGCCAGATGGAAAAGAGTCAGCGCGAGTATTACCTGAACGAACAGGTCAAAGCCATCCAGAAGGAGCTCGGCGAAGGCGAGGAAGGGGCCGACCTCGAGGAACTGGACAAGAAGATCACCGCCGCCGGCATGAGCAAGGAAGGATTGGCCAAGGCGCAGGGCGAACTGAAGAAACTGCGCCTGATGTCGCCGATGTCGGCTGAAGCCACCGTCGTCCGCAACTTCATCGAAACCCTGATCGGCCTGCCCTGGCGCAAGAAGACGCGCATCAGCAAGGATTTGCGCGCCGCCGAAAAGATTCTCGATACCGACCACTACGGTCTGGAAAAGGTCAAGGAACGCATCGTCGAATACCTCGCCGTGCAACAGCGCGTCGACAAGGTCAAGGCGCCGATCCTGTGCCTGGTCGGGCCTCCGGGTGTCGGCAAGACCTCGCTCGGCCAGTCGATCGCCAAGGCGACGAACCGCAAGTTCGTCCGCATGGCGTTGGGCGGCGTGCGTGATGAAGCCGAAATCCGCGGCCACCGCCGGACCTACATCGGCTCCATGCCGGGCAAGATCCTGCAGAGCCTGACCAAGATCGGCGTACGCAACCCGTTGTTCCTCCTCGACGAAGTGGACAAACTGGGCCAGGACTTCCGCGGCGACCCGTCATCGGCCCTGCTCGAAGTGCTCGACCCGGAACAGAACAATACCTTCCAGGATCACTACGTCGAGGTCGATTTCGACCTCTCCGACGTGATGTTCGTAGCCACGGCCAACACGCTGAACATCCCGGCCCCGCTGCTCGACCGCATGGAAGTGATCCGCCTGTCCGGCTACACGGAGGACGAGAAGGTCAATATCGCCATGCGCTACCTGCTGCCCAAGCAGATGAAAAACAACGGCGTGAAGAAGACGGAACTGGCAGTGGCGGAAAGCGCCATCCGCGACATCGTCCGTTACTACACCCGTGAGGCTGGCGTCCGCGCACTGGAACGGGAGATTTCCAAGATCTGCCGCAAGGTCGTCAAGACCCTGGTGCTCAAGAAGCGCGAAGCGAAGATTGCCGTCAATGCCAAGAACCTCGACAAGTTCCTGGGCGTCCGGCGCTACAGCTTCGGCATGGCCGAAAAGGAAAATCAGGTCGGCCAGGTCACCGGCCTGGCGTGGACCGAGGTGGGTGGCGAACTGCTGACCATCGAATGCGCCAACATGCCCGGCAAGGGCAACATCATCCGCACCGGTTCGCTGGGCGACGTGATGAAGGAATCGGTCGAGGCCGCCCGTTCCGTCGTGCGGGCCCGCGCTCACCGCCTGGGCATCAAGGATGAAGCTTTCGAGAAGACCGACATCCACGTTCATGTGCCGGAAGGCGCAACGCCGAAGGATGGTCCGTCGGCGGGCATCGCCATGACCACCGCGCTGGTCTCGTCCTACACCGGCATCCCGGTGCGTTGCGACGTCTGTATGACCGGCGAGATCACGTTGCGGGGCGAGGTACTGGCCATCGGCGGCCTCAAGGAAAAACTGCTGGCCGCCGTACGTGGTGGTTTGAAGACCGCGCTGATCCCGGAAGAGAACGTCAAGGATCTGGCCGAGATGCCGGACAACATCAAGAACAAGATCGAGATCGTACCGGTGAAATGGATCGATCAGGTTCTGGAGCGCGCGCTGGAGCACAAGCCGGAAGCCCTGCCGGCGGCAACCGACGCCAGCGCTGGCGTGCAGCCCGCAGCCGACGTAACGGCGGCTTCGACAGTCGTTACTCATTGATTTTGAAGGAAAGGATGCCGATGGCGTAGGCCTCGGCACCTTTTTCCTCCCTCCACGGCCCCGGGCAATGGCCGAGAATCCGCTTGACACAAGGATTTCGCGAGAGATATAAATTCGGCCTCGCAAGATTTCAACCACTCCAAATCCTACTTTTCGGGGACTTAAACATGAACAAATCTGAACTGATCGACGCCATCGCCGCCCAGGCCGACATCTCCAAGGCCGCTGCCGGCCGTGCCCTGGACGCCGCTGTCGAGGCGATCACCGACGCACTGAAGAAGGGTGACTCGGTCAGCCTGATCGGTTTCGGCACCTTCTACGTCGGCGAGCGCGCCGCCCGCACTGGCCGCAACCCGCGCACGGGCAAGACCCTGGAAATCAAGGCCGCCAAGTCGCCGAAGTTCCGCGCTGGCAAGGGCCTGAAGGACGCCTGCAACTGATTTTCCCCGGGTGCTTAGCTCAGTTGGTAGAGCGTCGCCCTTACAAGGCGAATGTCGGCGGTTCGACCCCGTCAGCACCCACCAGCTAACCATAGGCTGAACACCGAACCCCGCCCACGAGGCGGGGTTTTTGTTGGACAATATGCTTATGGACATCAACAAGCGCAACGATCCCGACAAGACTGGCGACGCCCTCAAGGCCCAGCGTTTCCAGATGCTGGCGGACATCGCCAAGGAACTGTCCGGCGAGGTGGTCTTCCCCACCTATTTCGACGCGGTGCTGCGCCTGCGTAAGATCCTGCAGGATCCGGAGCAGAGCATCGCCAACCTGGCCAAGGCCATTTCGGCTGAGCCGCTGATTTCAGCCAAACTGCTGCATCTGGCCAACTCGGTGGCCTTCAACGCGACAGGCCAGGAAATCCGGGATCTGAAGTCGGCCATCATCCGGCTGGGTCTGAATACCGTGCAGACCGCCGCCTTGTCCATCGTCATGACCCAGCTGATGCGGGCCAAGGGGATGGCCGAGTTTTCCGAAACGACTCATGTCCTGTGGGAGCATTCGATCCAGACCTCTGCGGCGGCCTATGTCCTGGCCGCGGAAAATCCGCGCCTGAACCGTGACGAGGCGATGCTGGCCGGGCTGATCCACGACCTCGGCGCGTTCTACATGCTGTATCGCGCCACGCAGTATGATGAACTGCGCCACCGGCCGGACACGATCAAGTACCTGATCGCCCAATGGCATGAGAGCATCGGCGTTTCGTTGTTGAATGCCCTGGGCCTGCCGGACGAGATCGTCGATGCAACCATCGACCATGACCATTTGCGCCGCTCCCCGCCCAACATCCGCAACCTTTCTGATGTGGTTTACGTAGCGAACATGCTGAGCGGCGGCCATCTCGAATGGGAACCCGACGAGCAGACCGAGTTGGCCGCTGAAATCGCCGCACTGAACGAACAGTTCAGCCATCTGCGGCCGGCAATCGATACCCTGGCCAACGAGTTGCGCGGCACCCTCAAATAATTCAGGCCTTGCGGCCGTGACTGGTCTTCACCTGCGTTGAGGCCAGGATACCACGCAGGATGTTGATCTCGTCCCGCTCCAGGCGGGCCCGGCCAAACAGGCGGCGCAGCTTGGGAAGCAGGCGGCCGGGCTGAGCCGGGTTGAAGAAGCCAGTATCGGTCATCACCTGCTCCAAATGAGCGTAGAAACCTTCGACCTCGTCGTTCGTCGCGGGCGGCGACGTAAAGGGCGTCGTCAGCGGACTGGCGATGGGTGGCCGTTCGGCGAAGGCAGCCATGCGACATTCGTAGCACAGCACCTGCACCGCCGAGCCCAGGTTCAGCGAGCTGAATTGGGGATTGGTCGGAATCGTGACAGCGGCCTGGCAATGCAGGATTTCCTCGTTACTCAGCCCCATTGTTTCATTGCCGAAAACCAGGGCGACTTCGCCCTCCCCGGCTTCGCCGATCAGCCGCGCCACCGTCTCGCGCGGCGCACCAAGCAGCGGGCCGATATCGCGCTGCCGGGCCGAAAGGGCCACGGCAAATGACGTACCGGCCAACGCGTCCTTCAGCGTGGGCACCACCTGGGCGGCAGCCAGCACATCGATGGCGCCGGTTGCCCGCGTATCGGCCTCGGGATCGGGAAACTGCTTCGGCTCCACCAGATACAACCGCGAAAGGCCCATGGTCTTCATGGCCCGTGCCGCTGCACCGATATTGCCGGGGTGGCTGGGGCGACAGAGCACAACTCTGATACGTGACAACAGGACTTCCGGGTTCATGGTGTAAAATCCGTTTTTTGAAAATATATCGGGTCGCTCTTGGCGGCCCGTCAGTTCTTTAAGCCCATGCATCCAGCCCTGAATATCGCCATCAAGGCGGCGCGCCGCGCCGGCCAGATCATCAACCGCGCCTCGAATGACGTCGACCTGCTCAAGGTCGCTTCGAAGCAGCCCAACGATTTCGTCACCGAAGTCGACAAAGCCGCCGAGAAGGCCATCATCGAGACCCTGCAGGAGGCTTATCCGGGGTACGGCATTCTAGCAGAGGAGTCCGGCCTGACCGCCGGCCAGGGCACGGGCGACACCGAGTACCAGTGGATCATCGATCCGCTCGATGGCACCACCAACTTCATCCATGGCATGCCGCAGTACGCCGTTTCCATCGCCCTGGCGAAAAACGGCATCGTCGAACAGGCGGTGGTCTTCGATCCGAACCGCAACGAGCTGTTCACCGCGAGCAAGGGGGCTGGTGCCTTCCTGAACGAGCGCCGCATCCGTGTGTCGCGCCGCCTGAAACTGGGCGAAGCGCTGATCGGCACCGGTTTCCCGTATCGGATGTTCGACAAGATCGACCTCTACCTGGCCATTTTCAAGGAACTGGCCGAGAAAACCGCCGGCCAGCGCCGGCCGGGTGCTGCCTCGCTCGACCTGGCCTATGTTGCCTGTGGCCGTTACGACGGTTTCTGGGAATTCGGCCTGGCCCCGTGGGACATGGCAGCCGGCGCCCTGCTCATTTCCGAAGCTGGCGGGCTGGTCAGCGATCTGCGCGGCAATGCCAACTATCTCGAAACGGGCAACCTGGTGGCCGGTACCCCCAAGGTATTTGCCCCCCTGCTCAAGCTCGTCGAAGGCCACCTGCCGGATTCGGTGCGCGGCTAAACTGCCCGTTCCCAAGGCAAAAAGCCCGGTGCCGCAAGGCTCCGGGCTTTTGTTTTGCCGGAAGCTTCCGGATCAGACGAGATCGAAGCGGTCGGCGTTCATGACCTTCGTCCAGGCAGCGACGAAATCATGGACAAACTTCTCGCGGTTGTCGTCCTGGGCATAGACCTCGGCGTAGGCGCGCAGCACCGAGTTGGAACCGAAGACCAGATCGACGCGGCTGGCCGTCCAGCGGGTCGCCCCCGTCTTGCGATCAACGATGGCATAGCTGTTGCGGCCGGTCGGCTTCCAGGTGTAAGCCATGTCGGTCAGATTGACGAAGAAGTCGTTGGTCAGCGCACCGACACGATCGGTGAACACGCCCTGTTGCGAGCCACCATGGTTCGTGCCGAGCACGCGCATGCCGCCGACCAGCGCCGTCATTTCGCAGGCAGTCAGGCGCATCAGCTGGGCGCGGTCGAGCAGCAACTCCTCCGGCGTGACCACGTAGTCCTTCTTCAGCCAGTTGCGGAAGCCATCAGCCAGCGGTTCCAGCACTTCGAAGGATTCGACATCGGTCATTTCCTGCGTCGCATCGCCGCGGCCCGGTGCGAAGGGCACGCTCACCGCGACACCGGCCGCCTTGGCCGCCTGCTCGATGCCGACGTTGCCGGCCAGCACGATGACGTCAGCCACGCTGGCGCCGGTTTCGGCCGCGATCTTTTCATAGATCGCCAATACCCTGGCCAGACGAGCCGGTTCGTTGCCCTCCCAATCCTTTTGCGGGGCCAAGCGGATGCGGGCACCATTGGCGCCGCCGCGCTTGTCCGATCCGCGGAAAGTGCGGGCACTGTCCCAGGCGGTGGCCACCATCTCGGCCACGCCCAGGCCGGCCGCTGCAATTTTCGCCTTGACGGCAGCGACGTCGTAGTCTTTGCGACCAGCCGGTACAGGGTCTTGCCAGATGAGATCTTCCTGCGGCACATCCGGGCCGATGTAGCGGGACTTCGGCCCCATGTCGCGGTGCGTCAGCTTGAACCAGGCGCGGGCGAAGACTTCCTCGAAGTAGGCCTGATCCTTGTGGAAGCGCTCGGCGATCTTGCGGTATTCCGGATCGAAGCGGAGCGCCATATCGGCGTCGGTCATCATGGGCTTGCGGCGGATCGACGGGTCTTCGACATCGACCGGCATGTCCTCTTCGGCGATCGTCACCGGTTCCCACTGCCAGGCGCCGGCCGGAGACTTCTGCAGCCACCAGTCATGCTTGAACAGCATGTCGAAATAGCCGCCGTCCCACTGTGTCGGGTGCGCCGTCCAGGCCCCCTCGATGCCGCTGGTCACCGTGTCGCGGCCGATACCGCGGGTGGTGTGGTTCACCCAGCCCAGGCCCTGCTCGGCAACATCGGCACCTTCCGGAGCGGGCCCGAGGTTAGCCGCACTGCCGTTGCCGTGCGCCTTGCCGACGGTGTGCCCGCCAGCGGTCAGGGCGACGGTTTCCTCGTCGTTCATCGCCATGCGGGCAAAAGTGACGCGCATGTCACGGGCTGTCTTGAGCGGGTCGGGCTTGCCGTCCACGCCTTCCGGGTTCACGTAGATCAGGCCCATCATCACGGCGGCGAGCGGGTTTTCGAGATCGCGTTCGCCGGAATAACGGCTGCCTTCGCTGCCGCTCGGTGCCAACCATTCCTTCTCGGAACCCCAGTAGATATCCTTTTCCGGCTGCCAGATGTCCTCGCGGCCAAAGGCGAAGCCGAAGGTCTTGAAGCCCATCGACTCGTAGGCCATGTTGCCGGCGAGGATCATCAGGTCGGCCCAGCTGATCTTGTTGCCGTATTTCTTCTTGATCGGCCAGAGCAGACGGCGCGCCTTGTCGAGGTTGCCGTTGTCCGGCCAGGAGTTGAGCGGGGCGAAGCGCTGGTTGCCGGTGCCGCCGCCGCCCCGACCATCGGCGATGCGATAGGTACCGGCCGAGTGCCAGGCCATGCGGATCATCAGGCCGCCGTAGTGGCCCCAGTCGGCCGGCCACCAGGACTGGCTGTCGGTCATCAGCGCCTTGAGGTCATTCTTCAAGGCCTCGACGTCGAGTTTCTTCAGCTCCTCGCGGTAGTTGAAATCCGGGCCGAGCGGATTGGTCTTGCTGTCGTGCTGGTGCAGGATGTCGAGGTTGAGCGCCTTCGGCCACCAGGCCATGTTGTTCGCCGAATCGGCCGTGGTTGCGCCACCATGCATGACCGGGCATTGGCCGCCGGTTTTGCCGTGATTGTGGTCCGTTGCCATGTGATCTCTCCTGTTGAACGGGTTGATAGATACAACGACTACATCCTAGAAAAGACCGACCGTTAAAACCAATTGATTAAACCGATTCAAACGATCGACTCCGGCTATCGGCAATGGAGACTCACTCCTCTAGCAGGCTGCGCAGCATCCAGGCGGTTTTTTCGTGCACATCGATGCGCTGGGTCAGCACATCGGCCGTCGGCTGGTCGTTGACCTTGTCCACCAGCTTGAACAGGTTGCGTGCCGTACGGGCAGTGGCTTCCTGTGCCGCAACCAGGTGGCGGATCATGTCGTTGGCCTTGGGCACGCCTTCGACTTCCTTGATCGAGGCGAGCTTGACGAACTCCTTATAGGTACCGGGCGCCGGGAAACCGAGGGCCCGGATGCGCTCCGCGATGATGTCCAGGGCATTCCACTGCTCGGTGTATTGCCCCATGAACATGGTATGCAGGCTGTTGAACTGCGGCCCGGTCACGTTCCAGTGGAAATTGTGCGTCATCAGGTACAACGTGTAGCTGTCGGCCAACAGGGCCGACAGGCCGGCTGCGATGGCCTTGCGGTCGGCCTCGCCGATACCGATGTCGATGGGAGCGGATTTGGTTTTCTTGGTTGCCACGATTGTTCTCCAGGTAATGAAAATCCCCGGATCGCTGCGTGAACGGCCCCGGCCAGGAAAACGACACGAGAACCATGCTCCGTTTCGACCCGAAGATCGTTGAGAAAACTGCTTTTCCTTCCGGCGGGGAAGAAAATCTGATTGGCTGGCTGGCGTTGGGCTGGCTTGCCGGACAGGACCGGGCAGCAAGGCCCGGCAGGTCCGAAAGAACCTGTATTGGCCAATCTAGCACAGATTTCCCGGCACGGCGCCCGATTGCTCGGGAATACCGCCTGACCCGATCACCGCCTGATGCTGATCCCAGGCTGGCAAGCAGGGCAACCAGTTTGACTGCCAGATGACAACAAAGCTGCCAATTGGCAGTGAATATCAGATCATTCGAAAACATAAGTAGCTGATTATTAACACCCGAGTCGATTGAGCAAGGGCATGGCACGGATCTTGTTAGACAGTAGCCGCAACACAGGCCTGGAGCCTGCCATCCAGTACCCGGACACGGGCTGCCGGAGGCGCATGATTCAGGCCGGGCATCCTTACTTGCGTGACTTTTGGCGGGGCTCGTCCCCGCCATTTTTTTGTCCACCGAGCTTGCCGCGACGACCGGCGGACTACAATGAAATCCAGGCCGTTTTCTGCCCAATCACGCCATGACTCGCCGCTTGCTGCTCGCCTTGCTGCTCGCCCTGACCACGCTGACGGCCATTGCCGAAACGGCCGTCGATCTGCATGTCTTCTGGTCGCTGCGTTGTCCGCACTGCCTGAAGGCCCTGCCGGAACTACGGCAAATGGCGGCCGAACACCCATGGCTGCACCTTCACGACTACGAAATCACCCAGTCGCCGACCAACCTGCAACGCTTCCAGGACATGGCGCTAGCCCATGGCGAGACGGCACTGGCCGTGCCAACCCTGTTCTATTGCGGACACATGGAAGTCGGCTGGCCCGATGCAGCAGTGCAGCAGGCGGAGTTGCTCGCCCGTCTCGAAGCCTGCCGCCAGGGCACGGCGGCCATCCCGCCGACCGTGGAAACGCCCCTGAACCTCCCGCTACTGGGCGAAATCCGGCTGGCGGACCTGTCACTCCCGGTACTCACCATCCTGCTCGCCGGGCTCGATGCCTTCAATCCCTGCGCCTTTTTCGTGCTGCTCTTCCTGCTTTCCCTGCTCACCCACCAGCACCAGCGCAGCCGCATGCTGCTGATCGGCGGCATCTTCGTGCTCTGCTCCGGCGTACTGTATTTTGCCTTCATGGCAGCCTGGCTCAATGTCTTCCTGGTCGTCGGCAACCTCGCCTGGATCACGGCGGCAGCCGGTGCCCTGGCCCTGCTCATCGGCGCCCTCAACCTGAAGGACTATTTCGCCTTCCCGCACGGCCCCTCACTCTCGATCAGCGCCGAGCGCCGGGCCGACCTCTTCCAGCGCGGCCGGCGCCTGGTGCAGAGCGGGCACCTGCCGACCATGCTCGCCACCACGCTGCTGCTGGCCAGCGTCGCCAATTTTTATGAGTTGCTGTGCACCGCCGGTTTTCCGATGGTCTTCACCCGCCTGCTCACCTTGCGCGAGCAGGATGTGGCACAGCACTACGCCTACCTGCTGCTCTACAACCTGATCTACATCCTGCCGCTGCTGCTGATCGTGCTCGCCTTCGTCCGCACCCTGGGCAGCCGCAAGCTCAGCGAGCGGGAGGGGCGCCTGCTCAAGCTGCTTTCCGGCCTGATGATGTTCGGCCTGGGCCTGCTGCTGGTCATCGCACCGGAGCAGCTCGACAATCCGCAGCAGGCCCTGCTGCTGCCGCTGGCCGCCGTCGCCCTCACGGCGCTGATCGCCCGCTGGACAAGGCCTTAGGGCGCCTCAGCCCGGCACTTCCTTGAGCCGCCGGTACAGGGTGCGCTCGGAGAGGCCCAGGCGGCGCGCCAGTTCCTTGCGGCTGCCCGAGAAGCTGCGCGCCATCTCCTGCAGCTGCCGGTCGGTCAGTGCGGTCTGCCCGCCACCTTTCCCGCTGCCACCCGGCAGGGCGGAAGACTGGGTGTCCGGCAGGTGGCGGAGATCGATTTCATCGCCGTCACACAGCAGGCAGGCCCGCTCGAGCAGGTTGCGCATTTCGCGGACATTGCCCGGAAATGCGTAATCGCGCAGCCAGCCGATGGCGGCCCGGCTGAGGCGCAGCTGGCGACCACCGGCCACCCGCACCAGCAGGGCCTCGGCGAGCGGCACGATGTCGTCACGCCGTTCGCGCAGGGCCGGCAGATGGATCGGAAAGATGTTGAGGCGGTAAAAGAGATCCTGGCGGAAGCTGCCGTCGCACACCATGTCGGCCAGCGGGCGATGGGTAGCCGAGACGACGCGGATATCCGCCCGCCGCAGCTCGGTTGAACCGACCCGGCGGAAGGTGCCGGTTTCGAGCAGGCGCAGCAGCTTGACCTGGATCGACAGCGGGATGTCGCCCACTTCGTCGATGAACAGCGTGCCGCCGGCCGCCGCCTCGACCAGGCCGGTCTTGCGCGCCACGGCGCCGGTGAAGGCGCCCCGCTCATGGCCGAACAGTTCGCTTTCGAAGAGGGTTTCGGCCAGCCCCGAGCAATCGACGGCGACGAAGGGCTTGGCCGCTCGCCGGCTCATGTGGTGGATGGCGTTGGCGACCAGTTCCTTGCCCGTGCCGGATTCACCCTGCAGCAGCACCGCCGCGTCCGACGGGGCGACCCGCGCCACCAGTTCCATCATCGCGACGAAGGCCGGCGAGCGTCCGATCAGGCCTTGTGCGTGCTCCTCGCTGCGCTGCACTGGCAAGGGTTCCAGCTTTTCGATGAAGTAGGCGATTTCGCCGGTATCGTCCCGGATCGGCGAGAGTTCGATGTTCTCCAGTTGCTCGCCGAGGTGGGTGTGATGCAGATGCACCACCCGCTCGCGCTGGCCGGAGCGCAGGCTGTTCTGCAGTGGGCAGGATTCGCCGGCCTGGTCGCACGGCACGCTGTAGCGGTGCGACACCTCGTAGCAGGCACGCCCGACGACCTCGGGCTGGCCAACCCACTTCGCCCGATAAGCCTCATTGGCCGCCAGGATGCGGTAATTGCGGTCGCACAGGATGTGCGGTTCGGAAAGCCCTTCGAGAAAGGACACCAGTTCACGGGGGGGCTTGGCTGGCTCACGCATTTTGTCTCCTCGCAGCATCCTGACTGCCAAATGCTGCCAGTTATTCTGCCAATGTCAGCAATTTATCACGAGGTGGCGGACTGCAGCCAGGGTGCTTGAAAATTTCACCCACGGAATCAGTGGCTTGCAAAACCCATCCCCACCACGCCGGCTGGCACGGGTCTTGATTAGAACATGCTGACATTCCATCCGTTTCGCCAATCGGGACACGCCCCATGCAGCAACGCATCCTGGCCGTCGGCCTCGCACTGCTCACCGCCCAGCCGGCCGTCGCCGACGACCACGCGACGCACCTGCGGCCGCAAACCGTCGATTACGCGCTGATCCTGCCGGCCAACCTGCCTCACCTGCTGCGCACCTCGCTCGACCGGGCCGAGGCGCTGGGTTTGAACGACGCCCAGCGCGCGGCGCTGCGCGAATTGATGGCGGAAGCTCCGCTCAAGGTTTTTTCCCGCCTGTCGCAGGCGGAAAAGATGGAGCAAGCCATCGCCCGCGAAGTACTCGACAACACGGTGCCGCTCGCCGAACTGCAGTCGCGCCTGGATGCCCTGGTCGCCCTCAAGCGTAGCGCGACCGAGGCGCAGATCGCCACCATCAAGCGCATGCAGGCCGTGCTCGGCAAGGGCCAGTTCCGCGCATTGCTGAAATACAGCGCCATCACTGATCGCCTCTGAGGAGCCCGACATGTCCGAATGCCTGTGCCACGGCGAATCCTTCACCACTTGCGCCAGCCCCACCCGCCGCCAATGGATGATCGCCACCGTCGGCGCCAGCGGCGCGCTAAGCCTCGCCGCCATCGTCCCCTTCGTCTCCAGCCTGATGCCCTCGGAGCGTGCCAAGGCAGCCGGCGCGCCGGTCGAGGTCGATATCGGCAAGCTGGCACCCGGCGACATGATGGTCGTCGAATGGCGCGGCAAGCCGGTCTGGATTCTCAACCGCACGCCGGAGATGCTCGCCACGCTGAAGAAGGCCGAGCCCATGCTGGCCGATCCGGCTTCCGACAAGCCGCAGCAACCCGGTTACGCGACCAACGAAACCCGTTCGCGCCGGCCGGAAATCCTCGTCGCCGTCGGGATCTGCACCCACCTTGGCTGCTCGCCGTCGGCCGCCTTCACACCGGGCGATGCCGCATTGGGCGCCGACTGGCCAGGCGGCTTCCTCTGCCCCTGTCACGGCTCGACCTTCGATTTCGCCGGCCGCGTCTTCAAGAACAAGCCGGCGCCGAGCAACCTGGAAATACCGCCTCACCAGTACCTGACCGACACGCGCCTGATCATCGGCCGTGACGAACTGGACAAGGCCTGACCACCCCGGAGAAAGCCATGCAAATCGCCATCAGCAGTCAGAACCGCCGCCGCATCACCGGCCATGCCGGCAAATGCCGAAATTTCTGGATTTACGACATCGAGCGCGGCGCGGTGGCCGGCAAGCGGCTGATCGAACTGCCCTTCGAACAGAGCTTCCATGCCAGTCACGACGCATTCGCTGCCCCGCTGGCCGACATCAACGTGCTGATCACCAGCGGCCTGGGCAACGGCCTATACCTGCGCCTCAAGCGCCACGGCATCCTGGCCATCGTCACCGACGAAACCGATCCCGACGCGGCAGTCCAGGCCCTCCTCGAAAACCGCCTGCTGCCGCTCGCCGTCGTTCCCAACAACGACTGCCACACGCATGGCCATGCCCACTGAGCATCGCACGCCCCTTCTCGTGCTGCTCGGCTGGCTGATCGCCGTGCCGCCCTGCCTGGCCGAAACGCAGCAACTGGTCGTCGAGGTCAGCGGCATCCGCTCGGCCGAGGGCAATGTGCGCGTTTCGCTCTACCGGGAGCCGGATAGCTTCCGCAAGGAGGACCGTGCCTTCCGGTTGTTGTCGCAACCGGCCGCCGCCGGCAAGGCGACGCTGGTCTTTACCGATCTCCCGGCCGGGCGCTATGCCGTCATGGCCTATCACGACGCGAACGGCGACGAAAAGCTCAACCTGCGCCTTGGCATGTTTCCGACTGAAGGTTACGCGCTGTCGAACAATCCGAAGGTGATCGGCCCGCCGCGCTTCGATGACAGCGCCTTCGACCTGCCGGGTACCCCGGCGCCCCTTTCCCTGCCCTTGAAATACTGACGCCATGAATCCACGCCCGAACACCCCGCCCTCCGCCCAGCCGGGCGAACTGCCCCGCCTGCCTGGCGCCCTCTCCGGCCTGCAGCGGGCCGAAGCCGAATTCGGCACCATCGCCCGCTGCCTGCAAGCCATCGGCCACCCACTGAGCCTGCGCATCCTGTGCCTGCTCAGCGAAGGGGAAGCCTCGGTCGGCGAACTGCAGGCCCGCCTCGGCAAGCCGCTGCCAACCATCTCGCTGCATCTGCACAAGCTGGCCGATCGCGGCATTCTGGAAGCGCGCAGCGCGGGCAACCGCGTCTATTTCACCCTGCGCAGCCCTCACATCCGCAGCCTGGTCGAAGGCATCCGGACGAATTTTCTCAACTGAGCTGTCATCCCATCGGAATCGCAAGCCATGAAACAAACCCTGCTCCAGGAAAAGTACCCGATTTACGTTGCCGAAATTGGCAAGAACGAAACCACCTACCGCAGCGTCGATGAACTGGTCGCCTACTACCAGGCACGTATCGCCGAAAACCCGAAAGTCCAGTTCATCGGCGTTTTCGACCACTACGCCCACACGCGCAAGATCGAAGGCCCGATCGTCGAGGGCATGACGGCCGCCGTGGACATCATCTTCTGCTTCGGCTTCGCCATCCCGACCCCGCAGATGCTGGCCGTACGCCCGCGCTCCATCGGCATCGCCGACATGGGCGACAAGTTCGTCATCAGCTTCCTCGAAGCCCCCATGCAGCCGGCCAACCAGGCCATGGAAGCGTGGACCATCGCCCTGCGCAACGCCTGACCTTCAACCCACCCAAGGACCATCATGAAAAAGACCCTCTTCGCCGTCGCCAGCCTGCTCGCCTTCTCCACCGCCCACGCCGAGCCGCAGGCCGCCACCCTCATCCTCAACTCGGCCAGCCCGATGACCCAGGGCATCGCCCTCGTCCTCGCCAACCAGATGCAGGGCCAGGGCGCCCAGGTTCAGGTGCTGCTCTGCGACAAGGCCGGCGACCTCGCCCTCAAGGAAGCCGGCGGCGAGAAGCTCAAGCCGCAGGACGTCACCCCGGCCCAACTGCTCGACAGCGCCATCAAGAAGGGCGCCACCGCCAACGTCTGCGCGCTGTATCTGCCCAACAGCGGCAACACGCCCGACAAGCTGAAGGACGGCATCACCCCGGCCAAGCCGGATGCCATGGCCCGCACCGTGCTGGAAGCCCAGCGCAAGGTGCTGGTTTTCTAAGACGCAATCCGCCATGTCCACGTTTACCGTTCTCGGCCTGGCCAGCCTTGGCAGTATCGGCGCCATGGCCGGTGCGGCGGGCGTTTCCTCGCTGCGCTGGCCCTGCTGCTCTCCGCCGGCAGCCAACTGGGTACCCGCGAACTGGCCGCCTGGCGCAATCCCCGGGAAGGCGGCTACTTCATTCCGCTTGGCGCGCTCGGCCAGGGCGACTATCAGCTCCGCCTCGAATTTTCGGTCGCCGGCAATGGCCAGGTGAAGCTCACCGACGACCGCTTCGAAGCCCTGGCCGAGGAAAGCCTCTGCCCGCAGCAAAACGCCCTGGAATTCCGCTTCACGGCGGAAGGCAGCCCTCATTTCCTGAGCATCAAGGCGCCAGTCGTGCTCGATGCCCTGCGCCTGAAGGCGGTAACGGCCCCTTGAAAGCGGCTTCGACACAATCGTCTCCATCGCCAGAAACCGCGCAGCCTGAAACGCTGGACGTTCTCCTGCACGCAATGCGGCCTGTGCATCGACGCCTGCAACACCGTCAATATGGCGAAAGCTGCTACCCCGCTACTGCGCTGGAGCAGCGGCGATGCCGTGCTGCGCAACGAAGCCGCTTTCTCGGCAGTCGACGCGATGCCGCCGCTTTCCCGTAAACTGCCGCCGAACCCGCCAAACCCTACCGAGACCCCATGACCGGAATCCTCGCCCGCCTTCCCCGCCCGCGCCGCCTTGCCCTGCTGCTCGGCGGTTCCGCCCTGGCTGCCGTTGCCTACTTCAGCCTGGGCGGCGAGCGGGCCGAGGTGGCGCGCGTCGAACGCGGCGAATTGCGCCAGGCCGTCGTCGCTAGCGGCCGGGTGCGCACACCGCAGCGGGTCGAGGTGGCCAGCCAGATCACCGGCCGGGTGACTGGCGTGGCGGTGCGCGAGGGTGATGCGGTCATCGCTGGCCAGATACTGCTCCAGTTCGATGCCGCCGAATGGCAGGCCAGCGTCGCCCAGGCCAGGGCCAACCTGGCCCAGGCCGAAAGCCGCCTGCAGCAGATCGGCGAAGCCAGCCTGCCACTGGCCGAACAGAGCCTCCGCCAGGCCGAAGCCAATGCCCGCCAGGCCGAGCGCCAGTACCAGCGGGTCGGCGAACTGGTCGCCAAGGGTTTCTACAGCCCGGCCCAACTCGACGACGCCCAGCGCGCCCGCGACGTGGCAGCCAGCCAGTTGCAGGCGGCGCAGATCCAGGCGGCCAACAACCGGCCGCAAGGCAGCGAGGTGCGGGTCGCCCGCAGCAATGTCGAGCAGGCCCGCGCCGCGCTGGCCGTGGCTGAAGCCCGCCTGGCCTACGCCACGCTGCGCGCCCCGGTCGCCGGCCGGGTACTGACGTGCAGCGTCGAGCCGGGTGACACCGCGCAGCCCGGCAAGGCCCTGCTCACGCTGGCGCCGAATGGCGACACCGAGTTGACGGCACAGATCGACGAAAAGAACTTCGGCCTGCTCGCCCTCGGCCAGAACGCCCAGGTGTCGGCCGATGCCTACCCGGGCGAGCACTTCCCGGCCACGCTCAGCTACATCGCGCCGTCGATCGACGCCCTGCGCGGCTCGGTCGAAATCCGCCTGGCCGTGGCCCAACCGCCGGCCACCCTGCGCCACGAAATGACCGTCTCCATCGACATCGAAGCCGCCCGCCGACCGGATGCCCTGAGCCTGCCCTGCGACAGCGTGCGCGATGCCGGCGGCCAGCCGTGGGTGATGGCCGTGCGCGACGGCCGCACGGTGCGCCAGCCGGTCAAGCTCGGCCTGCGCGGCGCCGGACGCTGCGAGGTAATCGAGGGCCTGAGTGAAGGCGAGGCCGTGCTGCCGGCCAGCGCGACGCTTGGCGAAGGCCGCCGGGTGGCAGCGGTCAACCGGAAATAAGGGCCAAGATTGAAAACCTGGATGCCCTTCGAATGGATCGCCGCCGTGCGCTTTCTGCGCGAGGGGCGGATGCAGTCGTTGCTGATCATCGTCGGCGTCGGGGTCGGCGTCGCCGTCATCGTCTTCATGTCAGCGCTGCTCTCCGGCCTGCAAGCCAACCTGATCAAGCGCACGCTGTCCTCCCAGGCCCACATTACGCTGTTGCCGCCCGAGGAAATCGCCCGCCCGCAGCAGGCCACCGACGCCACCGCCCTGCGCCTGCAGAAACAGGCCCAGCGTCTGCGCGCCATCGACCAGTGGCAGACGCTGCGCGACCGCCTGGAAACCTGGCCGGAAATCGCCGCCGTCTCACCGGTCGCTTCCGGCCCGGCCTTCGCCGTGCGCGGCGAGGCCAACAAGGCGATTACCGTCGTCGGCATCGAGCCGGAACGCTACAACCGGGTTATTTCCCTGGCCGAACGGCTGACCGCCGGGCAGCTGCGGGTTGGTGCCGGCGAGGCGGTGATCGGCATCGAACTGGCCAAGGATCTCGGCGCCGAGGTCGGCGACAAGCTGCGCCTGAGCGCGGCTGACGGGCGCAGCGACACGCTGACCATCACCGGCCTGTTCGACCTCGGCAACAAGGGCGTCAATGCCCGCAACGTCTATGTCGGCCTGCGCACGGCGCAAAGCCTGCTCGACCTGGTCGGCGGCGTGTCGAGCATCGACCTGGCGCTGCACGACCTCGACCTGGCCGAGCAACTGGCCCGCCGCATCGCCGGCGAAACCGGGCTGACCGCCGATTCGTGGATCAAGACCAACGCCCAGTTCGTCACCGCGCTGACCTCGCAGCGGGTATCGAGCAACGTCATCCGCTTCTTCATCGCGCTCTCGGTCGCCTTCGGCATCGCCAGCGTGCTGGTCGTGTCGGTCATCCAGCGCGGCAAGGAAATTGGCATCCTGCGCGCCATGGGTGCGACGCAGGCACAGATGCGGCGCATCTTCCTGCTGCAAGGCGGCATCGTCGGCTTTTTCGGCTCGCTGCTCGGCTCGGCACTGGCCTGGAGCTTCCTGATGCTGTGGCAACTGCTGGCGCGCAACCCGGACGGCACGCCGATGTTCGTCATCGGCGTCGAACCCGGTCTGGTCGCCCTGGCGGCCGGCGGCGCCAGCCTGGTCGGCATCCTCTCTGCGCTACTGCCGGCCCGCCGTGCCGCGCAACTCGACCCGGTGGTGGCGATCCGTGGCTGACACCAACGACCGCGTCCTGCACCTCGCCGGCATCCGCAAGTCCTACGGCAGCGGCGAGGTGGAAAGCAAAGTCCTGCACGGCATCGACCTGACGCTGCAGCGCGGCGAGTTCGCCGCCCTGATCGGCCCGTCCGGCTCCGGCAAAAGCACCCTGCTCAACCTGATCGGCCTGCTCGACCGGCCGACCAGCGGCCAGCTGCACATCGACGGCGAAGATAGCGGCCAGCTCGACGACACCGGCCTGACCCGCCTGCGCGGCCAGCGCATCGGTTTCGTCTTCCAACATCATCACCTGATCCCGGCCTTCACTGCCGAGGAAAACGTCGCCATGCCGCTGCTCGTCGCCCGCGGCCGGCCGGATAGCGAGATGTTCGAACGTGCCGGCCACCTGCTCGACCAGGTCGGCCTGGCCGACCGCAAACAGCACCTGGCCAACCGGCTGTCCGGCGGCCAGCAGCAGCGCGTCGCCATTGCCCGCGCCCTGGTCACCAACCCGTCGCTGGTGCTGGCCGACGAGCCGACCGGCAACCTCGATACGCACTCGGCCGACGATGTCTTCGCCCTGCTCCGCGAGTTCAATCGCCGCCAGCACACCACTTTCCTGATCGTCACCCACGACCCGCGCCTGGCAGCCCGCTGCGACCGCATCATCGAACTGGTCGACGGCCGCATCGTCGCCGACCAGGCGGTGGCAAGCGCCTGAGACCCGGTTTTACGCGGCCGGCTTCTGGCCGAACAGCGTATCGGTCAGCTTGACGTACCACGCCGCCGACTGCACCTGGATGATGTAGGCCAGCGTGATGACCAGGGCAGCATCCGAGCTGGCGCTGCCGAAGGCATTCATGGCCAGGGCCAGGGCAATCGACAGGTTGCGCATCACCGTGCCATAGACCAGCGCAATGGCATCGCCGCGCGGCAACAGCAGCTTGGCAAGCACGGTGCTCAGCAGGTAGTTGCCGGCATAGAGCGCCAGCAAGGGGCCGAGCAGTTGCAGCAGTTCGGCCGGCCGGGCGGCCAGTTGCTCGGCCTTGAGCGCCATCGCGACGAAGACGATGCCGAGCACGCCAAGCGTCGAGAAAGGCGGGAAACGCGGCGCCCATTCGGCCTGGAAGGCCTTCTGGCCGTACTTCCCGAGCAGGTAGGCCTGCGTGAAATGGCCAGCGCCCATGGGCAGGAAGACGATGAAGACGATCTGCGAAAATACCGCCAGCAGATCGACCGGCACCGTCGCCCCCATCAGCCATTGCACGTAGAAGGGCGTCGCCAGCGAGCCGAGGATCAGGCCGAGCACCGTCATCTTGACCGCCGCGCCGAGGTTGCCGCCGGCAAAGCCGGTCCACGAAATGGTCATGCCCGAGGTCGGCAGCAGCGCAGCAAGCAGCAGGCCCATGGCGTAGTACGGCTGTTCAGGGAAGAAATAGCGGCCGAGGCCGAAGGCGAAGAACGGCACGAGGCCGAAGTTGATCATCTGGGCCAGAAACTGCGCCTTGCTGTCGCCGCCTTCCAGCACCTTAGCCAGCTTCAGGCTGACCATCATCGGGTACACCATCAGGAAGGTCAGCGGCACGATCAAGGTCTTCAGCCAGCCGGCCGGCACGACCAGGCCGAACAGGAAGCCGGCGACCATGACAGCCGGAATCGCCAGGATCAAATTTTTGGAAAGCGTCGAAAGCAGCCGGAACATCGGAATCTCCAATCAGCCCCCGCAGGCTGGTCCGGCATTTAAGCACTCAAGGGCCGCTCGCTCCGTAACCCAGGTCACAGAGCGGCCGTCACGGCGTCAATCCCACTTCTGCTGATAGGAGAAGGTCGGCAACTTCCAGCCGTAGCGCAGGGCCAGCATGCGGAATGCAAAGCCGCTGCCGAAGCAGATGACGGTATTGAGGTCGGCCTGCACCCCGGACGCCCGCAAGACGAGGAAGAGCGCACAGACGAAGAGCGAAACGCTGGCATACAGCTCATGGCGAAAGACGACCGGCACCTGGTTGCACAGCACGTCGCGCAGGATGCCGCCGGAGATGCCGGTCAGCATGCCGGCCATGATCACGACGACGATGGGGTACTGCAGTTGCAGCGCGACGTTGCAGCCAATCAGCGAAAAAGCGACCAGGCCCATCGCGTCGAGCATCAGGAAGATCCGCTTCATGTGATGCATGTAGCGGGCAAGCAGCGTCGTCGCCAAGCCGGCCAGCGTGACCAGATAGACGTATTCGGGATGCTGCGTCCAGCCGATGGGATAATGGCCGAGCACGACATCGCGGATGGTGCCACCGCCCAGGGCGGTAACGAAGGCGATCACCGCCACGCCGAAAATATCCATGTTGCGGCGGCCGGCGGCCAGCGCCCCGGACATGGCTTCGGTGGTGATGGCGATCAGGTAGATGACGAGCAGCAGGTCGAACTGCTTGGTGGCGAGCGGCTGGAATACGTGGGCAAGGCTTTCGAGCATGGGAGAAGTTCCGTCAAGAATCGGCAGCCCCCTGGTGGGTGCTTCCGCGACGCCTCTCCCCCTGTCCTTTTACCTGAGAGTTTCGGCCCGCCAGGACCTGCCCCTTCGGTGAGCCGCCAGACGCCAGAGCGTCCGCAGCTTCTCTCCAGCCGGCGAATCTATCCTGCGGTTCAGCTTACCTGAGCGATTATGGGAGTTTGCGCCTTCGGTGGAGGCAGCCAGGGCCGCGCTCTCTCTCCCGCAGAGCGGAGGATTATCGAGGCCGCTCGGCCGGGCTGTCAATCAAAGGCCGCCCCCATCCCGACCGAGGAGCGACTAGAATCCCCCCTTCATCTGCCCGCCCCAGCCGCCCGACCGCCATGCCAGCCGAGCGCCATCCCGTCACCCTGTCCCTGCCCAGGCGCCCCCGCGTCAGGCAAGCGGCCGTCTGCCCGGACGAGGCAGCCGGTCTCGCCGTCTGACAGACCGGACCCTTCCTCCAGCCAGCATGAACCGTCACCGCCGTATCGCCCATCTCGACATGGATGCCTTCTTCGCCTCCGTCGAGTTGCTGCATTACCCGGAGTTGCGCGGCCAGGCGGTGGTCGTCGGCGGCCGCGGCACACCGCCGCCGATACCCCAGGCCGACAGCCACCGCGCCTACGCCCGCCTGAAGAACTATGTCGGGCGCGGCGTCGTCACCACCTCGACCTACGAAGCCCGCGCCCTCGGCGTCTTCTCCGGCATGGGCCTGATGAAATCCGCCCAGCTCGCCCCCGAAGCCATCCTGCTGCCGGCCAATTTCGACGCTTACCGCCACTACTCCCGCCTGTTCAAGGCGGCCGTGGCGAGCATTGCGCCGCGTATCGAGGATCGTGGCATCGATGAAATCTACCTCGACCTGACCGACATTGCGGAGGAATCCGAACCGCTGGCCAGACGCATCAAACAGGCCGTCTTCGATGCCACCGGCTTGCGTTGCTCGATCGGCATCACACCCAACAAGCTGCTCGCCAAGATCGCCTCCGACCTTGAAAAACCGGACGGCCTGACCATCTTGAGCGAAGCCGATATCCCGACCCGCATCTGGCCCCTGGCCGCCAGGAAGGTAAATGGCATCGGCCCGAAGGCGGCGGCACGGCTGGAAAAACTCGGTATCCACAGCATCGGCGACCTGGCCGCTGCGCCGCCGGCCCTGCTGGTCGAACAGTTCGGGCCGACCACCGGGCGCTGGCTCCACCGCGTTGCGCACGGCATCGACGAACGGCCGGTGGTGACGGAATCCGAGCCCAAGTCGATCAGCCGCGAAAGCACCTTCGACCGTGACCTGCACGCCAAGGCCGACCGCGCTGAACTGTCGGAAATCTTCACCGAACTCTGCCAGTACCTGGCCAATGACCTGCGCCGCAAGGGCTACGCCAGCCGCACCATCGGCATCAAGCTACGCTATGCCGACTTCCGCGCCGTGACGCGCGACATCACCCTGCCCCATGCCATCACCGACGCCGCCGACATCCGCAAGGCCGCCGGCGAATGCCTCAAACGCGTCGAGTTGACCCAGCGCCTCCGCCTGCTCGGCGTCCGCGCCAGCGGCCTGCTGCCGCTCAATGAGGTGGCGGAACCGGCAGCGCCGATCCAGGGCGAGCTGCCGTTCTGAGGCAAACGGGATTGAAGCGCTGGAAGCTATGCCTTGGAACGATTGCGAACGGCGGGCTCTGTATCCGCCTCGATCAGGGACATGTCAATTTCCGCCGCCGACATTGCCCCAACCGCATCGGGTGAGCTTTTCATGTCAGGCACAGCCCCCTTGGCCGGACGCTCGCCAGCCCCTTTCTGCCTCAGGGCTGACAGCGGAATCTTCGCGTCGCCCAGCGCAGGATCATCCAGATCGAGATCCATATACGACCTGTCCGCATCAAGTTGCTGCTCCCGTTGCGCCGCTTCAAAGCGCAGACGAGCCTCTTCCGCCCGCTGCCGCTTCAGTTCGTCGTCACGCAGCTTGCGTGCAATCGCCTCCTGATGCTGGTGCCACAAGTTGAGGCCGGCCTCCACAACAAACCAGGCCGCCGCCAGGGAAGCACTGACGAATATGGCGCTTTCGAGTGGTTTTGACACCACGGCACCAAGGGCCAGAAGGGCCGCCAGCATGCGTCCACCCAGTATCAGGACAGCCATCCAATAAGGCAGATTGGGATTCATGGAAAAGTTGGCAGGTTCTCTGTGCCAGCGTACTGACTGCACCAGAGACGCTGACCTACTTGGGGCCAGGCTTTCAAAGCACCGGCCACAAAACAAAAAAGCCCTGAAAAAATCAAGGCTTTAATGAGCAAACTGGCGGAGAGGGCGGGATTCGAACCCGCGGTAGGCTATTAACCTACACACGCTTTCCAGGCGTGCGACTTAAACCGCTCATCCACCTCTCCGGGAAGCCGCGCATTCTAGCAGATTCGGCCAAATGGTCAAATAAACTTTCGGAGATAAGCGAGGCCAAGCCAGAGCAGGAGCAGGACAATGAAGCAGACAAGGCCGATCGTCCTGCCGCTGGCCCCCGGCATCGCGAGCGCGATGGCGCGTCTTGGCGGCCGGGTGATCAGGTCGAACAGCTGATAGATGCGGTTGGCTTCCCGCCTCCGCCCGGCCAGCACATGGAGAACGCCCTGCCCGATCAGGCACAGGCCGAGCATTTCGATGACGGCGCGCAGGGCGCTGATCAGGAACAGCGTCATCAGCCCTATTCTTCCTCGAGCCCGAACTCCCGGTCGATTTTCTTCATGCAGCGGTTGTACCACCAGATGATGAGCAGGAAGATGACCAGCCCCCCCTGGGCCGCCATGTAGAAACCGAGAGGAAAGCCGAAAATGACGACCTGGTTGATTTCCCGCGCGTACCACGTCGAGCCAAAGGTGATGCAGAACCAAAGGAAGAGCAGACAGAAGGTCAGGCGGCGGGTCTTGCGCCAATAGGCTTGGGGATCACGATTCATGGCGATGGCCTGTTCGACATGCGGATACGCTCAAGGAAGCTGGCGGTACTCGGTTCTGGTTTTGTGAACAAGGAAACGGCGATGATCGTCACGAAACCGGCCGCCACCCCGAAAACGCCGGCCGAGGTAGCCTGGACATTGAACCAAGGCTCCATCCGGAAGCCGCTGACGCCAAGCCAGGGGATGCTGTCGAACTCGACGCGCAGGATGTAGTAGAGCGACAGGCTGACACCGACCAGCATGCCGGCCAGGGCACCGGCCCGGGTTGCCCGCTGCCAGAAGATACCAAGCACCAGGGCCGGGAAGAACGCCGAGCCGGCAATCGAGAAGGCCCAGGCGACCATGGACAGGATGGTACCCGGCTTCTGCGCGGCGACGGTAGCCGCCAGTACGGCAACCACCAGCAGCATGGACTTGGAAATAACCAGCCGGAACTGGGTCGAGGCGTCCGGCCGGATGATGCGGTAGTAAACGTCGTGCGACAGCGCGCTGGTGATGGTCAGCAGCAGGCCATCGGCCGTCGAGAGCGCCGCCGCCAGGCCACCGGCAGCCACCAGGCCGGAGACGACGTAGGGCATGCCGGCGATTTCCGGCGTCGCCAGCACGATCACGTCCGGGTTGAGCGACAGTTCAGCCAGTTGCAGCACGCCATCGAGGTTGATGTCTTCGATGCTGACCAGCCCGACCTTGGCCCAGGCCGTCACCCAGCCTGGGAGCTTGGCGATCGGAATATCGGCCAGGTGCGACAGCACTTCGTACTTGGCGAAAACCGCGTAGGCCGGGGCAGTGACGTAGAGCAGCAGGATGAAGAGCAGCGACCAGAAGACCGATTCGCGCGCCTCATGGACCGTCGGTGTCGTGTAGTAGCGCACCAGTACGTGCGGCAGGGCGGCTGTGCCGACCGTCAGGCAGAAGATCAGCGCCAGGAAATTGATGCGTAGCGTGTCGCGCTCCTCCTTGGTCTCCCCGGGGAAGGCCTCGGCATGATGCGCCGGTTGCCGGCTGCGCTCGACTGCCGAGAACATCGCCGCCTCCCAGCGCGCCTTGGCCTGCTCCGGGTCGTGCGGCAAGTCGCGGCGCTGGCGCTCGAGGGCCACGATATCGCGCATCTGGACATCGCTCGCCTTAAGCTGGTTGATCTGCGAGGAGAGCAACTCGCGTTCGTGGTTGAGCGATTGCGGCAACTGCATGATCTTCTGGGCATAGGTATCGGCCCGCTCGCGGAATAGCTGGCGCACCTCCTTCTCGGCCGGCGCATCGAACAAGCGGTTTTCGAGCTGGCTGACCTTCTGCAGCACCTCGCCATAGACCAGTTGCGGGACCGGATTGCCGGTGACGTTGTAGGACAGGATGGCGACCGGCGTGATGTAGGCGACGATCAGGATCAGGTACTGCGCCACCTGCGTCCAGGTCACCGCGCGCATGCCGCCCAGGAAGGAACAGACCAGGATACCGGCGAGGCCGACGAAGACGCCGATCTCGAACTGCAGGCTGACGAAGCGGCTGGTGATGACACCGACGCCGTAGATCTGCGCCACGACATAGACGAAGGAAGCCAGGATAGCCGCTGCTACGGCAACCAGCCTGATGGCATTGCCGCCGTAGCGGGCGCCGAGGAAATCGGGGATGGTGTATTGCTCGCAACGCCGCAGGTAGGGTGCCAGCAACAGGGCGACCAGCACGAAGCCGCCCGTCCAGCCGATAACGTAGGCCAAACCCTGGAAACCCGACAGATAGAGCGTCCCGGCCAGGCCAATGAAGGAGGCGGCGCTCATCCAGTCGGCGCCGGTCGCCATGCCGTTGAAGAAAGCCGGTACGCGCCGGCCGGCGACGTAGTACTCGGAAACGTCGGAGGTGCGGCTGATGATACCGATCCCGGCGTACATCGAGATGGTGAAGATCAGGAAGGCGTAGCCCACCCAGCGCGGCGGCATGCCATGCTGCTCGAGCACGGCCAGCGCACCGATGAAGGCCAGGAAACCACCCGTGTAAATCAGGTAGTAACGCTGCAGGCGGGTCAACGACCTGAACATCCGGCAGCGATTAGTGGGTACGACGCAGGAAGCTGCTGGCCCGCGATTCGTCGATCAGCCGGGCGGCGGTATCGATCTGCTTGCCGACGGCACGGACCAGCAACATCTGGAAGATGCGCCCAAGCAGCAGGGTGTTGGCCATCGCATCGCGCCGCCCCTCTTCGCCCCCCAGGCCGAAGACTTCGAGCCACTGGTCGAGCGGCATCACGGTGTGTGCCTTGTCTTCGAACATGGCCGGCATCAGCCAGGCGAGATCGACCCACGGCGGCTGGAAGTCGAGGCCCAGACGCTCCTTGTAGGCCCGCTGCAGGAAACCGCCGACATAAGGGACGTGGTAGGTGACCAGCGGCGCCTTGGCCGCGAACAGCAGGAAGGCCATCAGCTGCCGGTCGACCGCCGCGCCCTCGCCATCGCGCGAGGAAAAATCAACATAGAAGCTGTCGTCCGGCTGGATAGCCCCCTGCCAGATGCTGCTTGCCGCAATGCCGAGCAAGCTGTCCTTGTCCGGGTCTAGGCCGCTGCTGACGATGTCGACCACCACATAGCGGGTATGGAAATGCAGGTCGCTCAGGTCCGGCGGCGGGCTGTTGCGCCAGGCTTCCAGCGAGGCCCGCACATCGTCGGGCAGGCCGGCCGGCGCGCCGGCACGAAAGAGGAGTTTCTTCAGGCCGCGCATGGTCAGTTCACCTGGTAATCAAGCTTGAGGCGGGTCTGAATCTTGCGGGCCTGGCGGAACGATTCCTTCAGGATGCGGCGGTCAAGCTCATTGAGCTTGTCCGGGTCGATCAGGTTGTCGCCCTGCTTGCCGGGCTCGCCTTCGAGGTACTGGTGCTGCAGGCGGAGCAGCTGGATGAAGTTCAGGGCGTCGAGCACGGCGTTGATTTCGTCGCCGCGGATGTTCAGGCGCTGCGCCGACAGGCGCAGGCGCTGGATTGAATTGGTGTTGTGCACACCGCTGGCCAGGGCATAGATGCGGGCGACATCGACAAAAATGCGCGAACCGTATTTCTTGAGGTCGATCTTGCCCGGATGATCCGGTTCGAGATCGGTCAGGAAGTCGCGGATCTTGCCGAGCGGCGGTTCGACATCGAGCGCGTTCTTGGCCATGGCGCGCAGGAAGACCGGGGTAGCCGCAGTCAGGGCCAGCAGATGGCGGCGCATCGCCTCGGCCAGTTCGGCCTGGCCGTAGAGCGGGCGGAAATCGAAGAAGATGGTCGCGTTGAGCAGGGCATCCGGGTGCGGTACGCGGATCCAGCGGGCGAACTGATCCTTCCACTCCTCCAGCGTCAGGCACCACTGCGGGTTGCTGGCCATGATGTTGCCCTTGCACAGCGGAAATCCGCAGCGATCAAGATCCTTGTTGACGTCCAGTGCATAGGCCAGGAAACGCTGCTTCAATTCGGCCACGTCAGCCCCCTCGGGCGGCACAAAGACAATCCCGTTATCCTGGTCGGTACTGAAGGTCTGCTCGTCGCGCCCTTCCGAACCGAAGGCCAGCCAGGCCCACTCGATGCCGTCGAAACGGTGGTTATCGAGGTTGAGCTGCAGGACACGTCGGGTCAGGGCATCGTTCAGGGCCGAGATGAACTGGGTCAACTGTTCGGAGCCGATGCCCTGGGCCAGCATGTTGAAGGCGAGTTGGCGAACGTCGGCCGCCGAATGCTGCAGGGATTCGACATTGCGCGCGCCGTCGATGGACTGGCGGATCTGGCGTAGGCCGACACGCTGCAACGAGAAGAGGTCACGCTCGGAAACGACGCCGGTCAGGCGGCCTTCGATATCGGTCACCAGAACGTGCCGGATACTGTGCGTCGCCATGGCAAACATCGCATCGTAGGCGGTGGCGTGCTCTTCGAGCATGAAGGGGTTGGACGTCATCGCCCCGGATACCGGCGTGGTCAGCGGCAACTGGGCAAGCACGACGCGGTCGAGCAGGTCGGTGCGGGTAAAGACACCGACCGGCTTGCGGTCCTCGCCGGCAATGACCAGCGAGCCGATACCGGCCTGCGACATGGTTTCCAGGGCAGCGCGCAGCGGTGTCTCCGGCGTCACCGTGATCGGCGAGCGGGCGCCGATGCCGAGCAGCGGCGAATTGAGCGTCTGCTGTTCGCTGGCGCGCTGGGCGAACTGCAACTGCAACTGGCGGCGCGACTGGTCGAGCAGGCTGGCGATGTACTGCGTGCAGAACAGGTTGAACTCGGGGCTGGAGGCCATCAGGGCGAGGAAATCCTCGGCCGGCAACTGGTAGCAGAAGGTGTCGTCCACCGCCGTGTAGTGGTTGGTGGACGGGCGGCCGGCGGTCACCGCGCCGATCGGGAAGCCCTCCCCCGCTCCGAGGCTGAGGATCGAGTACTCCGTCACCGTCACCTCGCCGGCCTGGCGCGCCTGCACCTTGCCGGATTCGATCAGGTAGAAGTAGCGAACGTTGCCGGCATCGGGCCCGATGATTTCGCTACCCGCCGGATAAAAGGCAATCTGCGCCTTCTCGGCGAAACGCTGCAGCGCATCCGGCTGCATCTTGTTGAACGGCGCGTGATTACGGAGAAACGCCACGGTATTTCCCGCCATGCGGCTGCGACCGTTTTGGCGCAGGGTCATTTCAACCTGGCCGACGACTTTTTCCTGCCCTGATTGCTGTTGCGTATCCACGACAACCTCGCGCATTTTCTAAAGTGAATAGTTTAACTTGAGACGCTGTTGCAGGCGCCTGGCCTGTTTCAGCGCCTCGCGCAGGATGGCCTGATCCATCTCGTGCAGCACGGCGGGTTTCAGGCCGCTCCCCGCCAGGCCGAGCGGCACCCCGGCCGCCACCTGCTGCGCCAGGCGCAGGCGCAACACCTGGCCGAAGGCAGCGACCAACCCGGCGATCTCCTGGGTGGGCAGGCCGACCTGCCGGCCGGCCTGCTGCAGACGCTCGACCGTGTTCACCTCGCGCGTCCCGGTCGTCAATGCCAGGATGCGCCCGGCATCGACGAAGATGCGGCTGCCGTATTTCTTCAGGTCGACTTCATCCCGTTCGTCAAGCACCGGTTCGCCGCGGAAATTGAGCGGCACCTCGGCCTGCAGCGCATTGGCCGCCATCAGGTGCTGGAAGGAAGGCGTGGCGACCGTCATCGACAGGAGCAGCGTACGCAACTCCTCGCCCAGTTGCTCAGCGCCGCATAGTGGCCGCAAATCGAAGAAGATGCTGGCATTGAGCAGCGCATCGGGGTCGGGGCGCCGCACCCAATCGATGAAGCGTTCGCGCCATTCATCGAAGGACAGGCACCAGGCCGGGTTGCCGGCCATGATCTGGCCCGGGCACAGCGTGAAGCCGGCTTCGGCCAGACGCTGGTTGGCCTCCTGGGCAAAGGGCAGGAACAGGGTGCGCAAGGCCTCGGCTTCCTGGGCGCTGCTCGCCTGGAAGATCAGGCCGTTGTCCTGATCGGAGACGAAAGTCTGTTCATGCCGCCCTTCCGAGCCGAGTGCGAGCCAGCACCAGGCAACGGGGGGCAGGCGATGCCGGCGGGCCGTCGCCTCGATCAGGCGAATCGTCAGGCGGTCGTTGAAATGCGAAATCAGGCGGGTGGCGGCGGCCCCCTCCATGCCGCTGACCATCTCGCCGAGGGCGGTGCGCAGCCGCACCGCCAGGCCGGGCAGATCGTCAGGCAAGCCCGGTGCGTCGAGCTCGGCCAGCAGTTCAAGGGGGCGTTGGAACAACCGCTGGGCATCGACCATGGCGCCGGCCTCAGTACTTGACCCGGGCAAAATATGTCTTTTCCGAGGCCTCCAGCGCCTGGCGGACAGTCACGATACCCTGATCCTCGAGCAGTTTGACCAGCTTCAGGAAGACCTCGCCGGTGGCCAGCGCATCTTCGAGGGCGTTGTGCCGGGTAGCGATGGTGATCCCCAGTCGTTCGAGGATGACATCCAGCTTGTGCGACTCCTGGTTGGGGTGGACAACGGCCGAGAGCAGCAGGGTGTCGAGCACCGGCTGCGTGAAGCGGATGCCGGTGCGATCCTCCTTCAATTGCAGGAAGCGCATGTCGAAGGCGGCGTTATGGGCGATCAGCACGGTGTCCTCGCAGAACTCGTGGAAAGCCGGCAGGACGACGTCGATGTTCGGTTGGCCGCGCACCATGTCCTCGGTGATGCCATGGATCGGGATGCCTTCCGGCTTGAGCGGGATTTCGGGATCGACGATCTGGTCGAAGGTTTCCTGGCGCAGCAGGCGGCCATTGACGATGCGCGCGGCGCCGATCTGGATGATTTCGTCGCCCTTCGAGGGTTCGAGGCCAGTCGTCTCGGTATCGAAAACGGTGTAGGTCAGCTCGGACAGCTTGCGGTCGAGGTCGATCGACTTGTCCTCGAACTTGAACAGGTCGAAATCGTAGTATTCGGGGCGACCGGTGACCTGGCGCTCCTCGACCACCGGCTCGGCTTCCGGCGTGGCGACCGGCAGCACGAAACGGAAGAAGGCGCGATGCGCGGCCTTTTCACGCTCGTACCAGATTTCGCCGCCATGGCGGTCGATCACGTCCCGCAGCGTCAGCGGCGAACTCTCGCCCGCGATCTGCATCGACTCCATTTCCCACGTGTAGAAGGTTTCCGACGACATCGCCGGCCCGGCCCAGATCAGGTCGAGATAGGCCAGCTTGCCGTTGCTGCTCAGGCGGAAGCGCAGTTCGCGCGGCTCGTAGTGATCGTGCAGCTTGGAAGCCAGGGAGGCCAGCGCGAAAACCAGCGAGAAACTGTCTGCCTTGATCCACAGTGCTTCATCGACCGTCTCGGTCTTGGTCGGCAGCTTCAGCTTGTCGTTGATGCGGCGCTGCGCCGCGGCAATGATGTCGGCCCCCAGGATGTCTTCCAGCGGCCAGCGCGTTTTCAGTGAGTCGGAGAACTGGCTCATGGTCTGATCGATGACCTGGCTGCGCCGGGCCACCTCGTCGTCGATGACGCGCAGGAAGCGCTCGCGGAGTTCCGGCTCCATGTCCGGGTAATCGAGCAGGTTGGCGACGGCAGCCCGGATGTTGCCGATCGCCGAGCGGCTGCCCTGGGAGAGCGTATGCAGGGCCTGGTCGCGACGTTCCTCCTCCTCGATGCTGCGCGTGATGTTCTCCACGGTCAGCACGTAGCCGGTCATCATCCGCTCACCGCCCTCCCCGCTCGACGTCAGCACCGGCACCATCTGCACGCGGAGCAGCTGGCCGCTGCGCGTCGTGGTCGTGAAAGTCGACAGGGCCAGCTTGCCGGCCGACAATCGCTGGTCGATGACCTCACGAGCATGCTCGATCTGGCTCTTTTCAAGAATGGAAAAAATCGACCGCCCAAGGCCGATCAGCGCCCCCCCGGCAACCGAGGTCGGTCCCTGGGCCAGCGCCTTGAACTGCAGTCGCGCCCGGTTGTTGTAGAGCAGGATACGGCCATCGTTGTTGCAGACGACCACGGCCTGGGCCAGTTCGGACATCAAGGCAGCCAGGCGGTTCTTTTCCTCTTCCACCGAGGCCTTGGCGCGGGCGATCTGCGAATCGACATCATCCATCAGGGCATCCCGCTGCTGGGCCAGGTCGTTGGCTGCCTGCGCCAGTTGCTGGACTTCCGGCGGCCCTTCTGGCGTAACCCGGAAATTGCGGTTGGCACCGAGCATCAGGCGCAAGGTCTCGGCCATGCGCAACAAACCCTCGACGTAGTGCTTGAACAGCTTGTGCAGCACCAGAACGCCGAGCGTAAAACCGAACAGTGTCATCATCGTGCCGACCGGCAGGCGCGACATCAGCAGTTCGGTGAGCATCTGGCGCTCGGCCTCCTTCATGTCGAGCCAGACCAGCAGGGACGTCACCAGGAAGGGGCCGGTCATCAGCAGACCGAGAACGATGACGGCGAGAATGAAACGATGTTTTGCCTTCATGGCATGCATCCCGAACGAGGTGGTGAAGCGATGGGCTGCGCGGTATTTCGGCTACCGGCCGCCGGGCGGGCGTGAGGCTTTCAGGCACCCAGCATGGTCTTGACCTGGGCAACCAGGTCCTTGGTCGAGAACGGCTTGGTGACATAGGCATCGGCACCGATCGCCAGCCCCTTGGCCACTTCGGTATCCCGTCCCTTGGCGGTGAGCATGACGATACGCAGCCCGGCCTGCGCCGGGTCGGCACGCAGCGCCTCGCAGACTTCGAAGCCGGATTTCTTCGGCATCATCACGTCAAGCAGCACGAGATCGGGGGCAAAGCTGGTCACCTTGGCCAGCGCTTCGTCGCCATCGCTGGCGACAGCAACCTCGAACCCTTCCTTCTTCATCAGGAATTCGAGCGAGATGACGATGTTGGGCTCGTCATCGACGATGAGAATCTTCCTGGTCATGCCTTGTCTCCCTTGTTATTCCTCCGGCGCCGGCAAGGGCACCGTGAAAATGAAGTTCGCGCCCGCGCCGGGGCGGCTTTCAACCCAAAGCTTACCACCGAAATATTCGATGATCTGCCGGCTGATCGGCAGCCCGAGGCCTGTGCCCTTGGGCTTGTCGGTCAGCGTGTTGCCACCCTGGCGGAATTTTTCGAAAATGACCCCGCACTCCTCGGCCGTCAAACCGGGGCCATTGTCGGCAACCTCGACCCGGACCATGCCGTGGTCGATGCCTACGCGCACATACACCCGGCCGCTGCCTTCGGGTACAAACTTGACGGCATTGGACAAGAGGTTGATCAGCACCTGCATCAGGCGGTCGCGATCGGCCTGCACGACGGGACCGGCCGACGGCACCTCGCTGGCCAGTTCGACGGCCTTGTCACGGAACAACTGACCCAGCGACTCCATCGCCTCGCGCGCCACCTCACCGATATCGACCGCGCCGGATGTCCATTCGGCGCGCCCGGACTCCAGCTTGGCCATGTCGAGGATCTGGTTGATCAGGCGGGTCAGGCGCTCCGCTTCGCCAACAATGATGCCGAGAAAGCGGGTGCGTGAAGCCAGCTCGATGCGCGGGTCGTCGTGCAGCATTTCCGACAGGGCGCGAATCGAGGTCAGCGGCGTCCGCAACTCGTGCGTCACGGTCGAGATGAAGTCATGCTTCATGCGATCGACCTCGCGCAGCCGCTCGTTGGCCTCGCGTAATTCCGCCGTGGCCGCCTCCAGTTCGCGTTGCTTGGCTTCGAGCTCGCGACTGTAGGCACGAATCTGCGTCGCCTCATCGAGGATGTCGAGCACCTCGTCCAGCCCGAGGTCTTCTTCCTCCGCCACCGAGGCCACCATCACCCGCGCACTGGCCGAACCGATGGCGGCGGCCAGTTCGGCCTCGGCAAAATGCACGAACTCGGCATCGACTGGCAGTGTCCGCCAGTCCTCCAGCCCCTTCGCCTGGGCGTAGACCGCCAATTGCAAGCGGACCCGGGCCGTACCCAGAAAACGTTCCAGCAGGCTGACCAGCGCGTCGAGCGACGCCTTGCCGCGCCACAGCCGCGTTTCCTTCCGATGACGGCCATAACGAAAAACATCGACGAAGCGTTCGGCCTGGCTCGCCTCGACCGCCCCCGGCCGGGAATTGAGCGACACCGCAACATAGGCACCGATATTGGCCAGCATGCTCCACCACAGGCAATGGGATATTTCATCCAGCCCGCTCAACCCGAACAGCGCCTGCGCCTTCAGCCAGGATGCGCCGAACAAGCCATGTTCGACAAAACCGCTCGAGATCCAGCCTGACTTGGCAAACGACGGCAACAGGAGCGTGTACAGCCAGACGACGAAACCCGCTGCCAGCCCCGCCACAGCGCCGGCTCGCGTCCCCTGCTTCCAGTACATGCCGCCAAACATGGCCGGCGCGAACTGGGCGACGGCGGTGAACGAAATCAGGCCGATGCCGACCAGTGCATAGGCCTCGCCGGCCGCCCTGAAATACGCATAGCCGAGCAGGACGATCAGGGCGATGGCCACCCGCCGGATACCGATCAGCAGGCCCGACAAATCCTGCTGCTGCCTGGCTTGCAGCCAGGCCGAACGCAACAGCCAGGGCATGACCAGATCGTTGCAGACCATGGTGGACAGTGCGATGGTTTCAACGATGACCATGCCGGTCGCCGCCGACAGGCCACCGACGAAAGCGAGCAGGGCCAGCGCCTCGGCGCCGTGGGCGAGCGGCAGGGTCAGCACGAAGGTATCGGGATTGACCGTCTGGCCGCTGAAATGCAGCATGCCACCCAGCGCCACAGGGAGCACGAAGATGTTGATCAACAGCAGGTAGAACGGAAAGAGCCAGACCGCCCGCTTGATATGCGATTCGTCCACATTCTCGACGACGATGATCTGGAACTGGCGTGGCAGGAAAATGATGGCCAGGCCGGACAGCAGAATCATCGCCGTCCATGTTCCGGCCCGCCCGGAATCCAGTTGCAGCAGGCGTCCCAGATCAGGGTTTGCCGAAGCCCGCTGGAACAGGTCAGCCAGGCCGCCGTACAGCCCATAGGTGACGAACAGCCCGACGGCCACGAAGGCGATCAACTTGACGACCGACTCGACGGCAACGGCCGCCACCATCCCCTCGTGCCGCTCGGTGGCGTCAAGATGGCGGGTGCCGAACAGGATGGAGAAGAGCGCCAGGGTCGCTGCGATCAGGAAGGTCGAATCGAGCCCCAGCCAGCCTCCCGCATGCCCTTCACGATCGAGCAGCACATCCAGGCTGGCCGCCATCGCCTTGAGTTGCAGCGCGATATACGGGACGACGCCAATGACCGCGATGATTGTCACCATGCCGGCGAGCAGATGGCTCTTGCCAT
Organism: Dechloromonas agitata is5; assembly: GCF_000519045.1. Lineage (GTDB taxonomy): Bacteria > Pseudomonadota > Gammaproteobacteria > Burkholderiales > Rhodocyclaceae > Azonexus > Azonexus agitatus. The sequence goes on along the minus strand of NZ_KI912532.1, from coordinate 2,344,894 downwards.
AGCGCGAGGCGATGAAATCGGCAATCGACGTGATGCGCTGCGCCTTGCTGATGCGGATCATCTTGATGATGACGCCGACGAACAACAGCATCAGGGTCGGTCCGAGGTAGATGGTGAGGAAGGAAAGACCACCGGAAGTCGCCCGCCCGACGCTGCCGTAGAAAGTCCAGGACGTGCAATAGACAGCCAGCGACAAGGCATAGACGTTGGCTGAAATGATCGACTTTCCGGCATCGGCCCGCGCATCGCCGAAACGGGCGACAGCGAACAGCAAGCCGAGATAGGCCGCCGACAGTAATGCGATGAACCAGCCGGAGAGCGCCACCGGCTACCCCTGCCGCTCCGCGACCCAGGCCGCCAGGCCAATCAGCCCCGCCCAGACGCCGAACAAATACCAATAGCTGGCCGGAATACCGAGCAGCTCGCCCCCGGGCAGGCTGAGCAAGGGATAGGTCAGCAAAGGTGCGCCGAGCAGGCCGAGAGCAGCCAGGCGCTGGCGGGTCGGGCTTGCCCTTTTCATGTTTTGCTCCCGGAAAATAAAAACGGCCGGCACGCCAAGCGTGCCAGCCGTTCGGGAATGCAGTCTGATGCGACCACACGGGAGGCCACCTTATGGGCGACCATTGTCTCCTCCTTGCCCCTTATATGTTCAGGATGACGTGGCAAGCGCATCATCCCTGTTGATCGTGTCAGACGGACAGGTGTGCCCCTCTCCGTCGGCGACCGGGCTTCGCCATCGGCAAAACCCGGCACGTTCGCCTTAGCCCTTCAGCTGTTCCAGAATGGCCGGGTTTTCCAGGGTCGAGGTGTCCTGCGTGAGTTCCTCGCCCTTGGCCAGGCCACGGAGCAGACGGCGCATGATCTTGCCGGAACGGGTCTTCGGCAGGTTGTCGCCGAAACGAATGTCCTTCGGCTTGGCGATCGGCCCGATTTCCTTGCCAACCCAATCCTGCAGTTCCTTGATCAGCTTCTTGGCCACTTCCGGATCCGTCGGACGCTGGCCCTTCAGCACGACGAAGGCCACAATGGCTTCACCGGTCAGATCGTCCGGACGGCCGACGACGGCCGCCTCGGCAACCAGCGGGTTGGCAACCAGCGCGGATTCGATTTCCATGGTACCCATGCGGTGGCCGGAAACGTTCAGCACGTCGTCGATACGGCCGGTGATGGTGAAGTAGCCGGTTTCTGCGTCGCGGATCGCGCCGTCGCCCGCCAGGTAGTACTTGCCCTGGAAGTCGGCCGGATAGTAGGACTTCACGAAGCGCTCCGGATCGCCCCAGATGGTGCGGATCATGGACGGCCACGGCTTCTTGCAGACCAGGATGCCGCCCTGACCCCACGGCAGATCGGCGCCAGTCTCGTCGACCACGGCGAACTGGATGCCCGGGAACGGCAACGTGCAGGAGCCCGGCACCAGCGGGGTGGCGCCCGGCAGCGGGGTGATCATGTGGCCACCGGTTTCGGTTTGCCAGAAGGTATCGACGATCGGGCAGCGCGAACCACCGACGTTCTCGTAGTACCAGGTCCAGGCAGCCGGGTTGATCGGTTCGCCAACCGAGCCGAGGATGCGCAGCGAAGAGAGGTCAAAGCTCTTCGGGTGGACGGCCGGGTTGGCGTCGGAAGCCTTGATCAGCGAACGGATCGCGGTCGGGGCGGTGTAGAAGATGGTGGCCTTGTGATCCTGGATCATCTTCCAGAAACGACCGGCATCCGGGAAGGTCGGCACGCCTTCGAAAACGATTTCGGTCGCGCCGCAGGCCAGCGGGCCGTAGGTGATGTAGGTGTGACCCGTCACCCAGCCGATATCGGCGGTACACCAGAAAGTGTCGCTCGGCTTGATGTCGAAGGTCCACTTCATGGTCAGGATGGCGTGCAGCAGGTAGCCGCCGGTGGAGTGCTGGACCCCCTTCGGCTTGCCAGTGGAACCCGAGGTGTAGAGCAGGAACAACGGGTGCTCGGCTTCGACCCATTCCGGTTCGCAGGTTTCCGGCTGGCCTTCCAGCAGGTCGTGCAGCCATTCGTCACGGCCGGCGACCATGTTGACGTCGGCACCGGTCCGCTTGAAGACGATGACGTTCTTGGCGGAGTCGCACCCCCCCATGGCGAAGGCTTCATCGGCGATCGGCTTGAGCGGAATCGACTTGCCGCCGCGGAACTGGCCGTCGGAGGTAATCAGCATAACGGCGCCAGCATCGTTGATGCGGTCGCGCAGGGACTGGGCGGAGAAGCCGCCGAAAACGACGGAGTGGATGGCGCCGACGCGGGCACAGGCCTGCATGGCGACAATGCCTTCAACCGTCATCGGCATGTAGATGACGACGCGGTCGCCCTTCTTGACGCCCTTGGAACGCAGTAGGTTGGCCATCTTGCAGACCTTGGCCAGCAGTTCCTTGTAGGTGACCTTGGTGACCTGGCCGTCGTCGGCTTCGAAAATGAGCGCGACCTTGTCGCCCAGACCGGCTTCGACATTGCGGTCGAGGCAGTTGTAGGAAACGTTCAGCTTGCCGTCGGCAAACCACTTGAAGAACGGAGCATTCGACTGATCAAGCACCTGGGTAAAGGGCTGCTTCCAAGTGATGAATTCACGGGCACGCTTGGCCCAGAAACCTTCGTAGTCGGCTTCTGCTTCCGCGCACAGCGCCTTGTAGGCGTCCATCCCGGAAACCGCCGCATTCTTGACGACCTCTTCGGACGGATAGATAAGCTGCACGGACTCATTCGACATATTTTTCTCCTCTGCGGTACTTCGCAATGTTGTTGAAACAACCGATCGGATCTCGGGTTTGCCCCGGGACGTTTAAAGCCGCGCAAGCTGGAGAACACCTCATTCCCCCTGCCAGCGTTGTCACGGCATTAGACGACGATAATCTTACAAAGGACTTACGAAATCACGCTGCGCCGCAGCAATTCAGCAACAATTCATGACAGCAGCCAGCCCGGCTCGGCGGAACCCGACCCCGTGGTAAACTGCCGGTCCCTGCAATCCACGAAATTGATGATGCGCTCGCCCGTCAAACACCTCGAATCGTTCATCTTCGCCAGCCGCTGGATCCAGGCACCGCTCTACGTCGGCCTGATCGTCGCCCAGGTCGTCTATTGCTGGCTGTTCATGGTTGAACTGAGCCACCTGGTTGCCGGCGCCTTCGGTCCGCACCACATGACGGAAACCGACGTCATGCTGATCGTCCTTGGCCTGATCGACGTCGTCATGATCGCCAACCTGCTGGTCATGGTCATCGTCGGCGGCTACGAAACCTTCGTTTCCCGCCTCGACCTGGAAGGCCACCCGGACCAGCCGGAATGGCTTTCGCACGTCAATGCCGGCGTTCTCAAGATCAAGCTATCGACGGCGATCATCGGCATTTCGTCGATCCATCTGCTGAAGAGCTTCATCAATGCTGGCAACCTGTCCCAGCACACACTGATGTGGCAGGTGATCATCCATGTCGTATTCCTTTTCTCGGCGCTGGCCATGGCTTTGGTAGACAAGACCATGACCCAGACGCTGGCCTTGCAGCATCAAAAACACCACTAAAAGACGGAGTCCCGCATGACCGCCATCAAACAGGAAGACCTGATCCAGTCCGTTGCCGATGCCTTCCAGTACATCAGCTACTACCACCCGCTGGATTACATCAAGGCCTTGGGTGAAGCCTACGAGCGCGAGGAAAGCCCGGCCGCCAAGGACGCCATCGCCCAGATCCTGACCAACTCGCGCATGGCCGCCGAAGGCCATCGCCCGATCTGCCAGGACACCGGCATCGGTATGGTCTTCATCAAGGTCGGCATGAACGTCACCTGGCCGGATGCCACGATGAGCATCCAGAAGATGATTGACGAAGGCGTCCGCCGCGCCTACGCCAACCCGGACAACCCGCTGCGTGCTTCGGTGCTGGCCGACCCGGCCGGTGCCCGCAAGAACACCAAGGACAACACCCCGGCCGTCGTACATTTCGAAATCGTCGAAGGCGACCACGTCGAGGTCATCTGCGCCGCCAAGGGCGGTGGCTCGGAAGCCAAGTCCAAGTTCGCCATGCTCAACCCGTCCGACGACCTGGTTGATTGGGTGCTGAAGAAAATTCCGGAAATGGGCGCCGGCTGGTGCCCGCCGGGCATCATCGGTATCGGCATCGGCGGCACGCCGGAAAAGGCCATGCTGCTGGCCAAGGAATCGATCATGGCGCCGGTGGACATCCACGAACTGAAGGCCCGCGGCCCGCAGAACCGTGCCGAGGAACTGCGCCTTGAACTGTACGAAAAGGTCAATGCGCTGGGCGTCGGCGCCCAGGGCCTGGGCGGCCTGACCACGGTGCTCGACGTCAAGGTGCTCGACTACCCCTGCCACGCCGCCAACCTGCCGGTCGCCCTGGTGCCGAACTGCGCCGCAACCCGCCACTGCCACTTCCATCTGGATGGCTCCGGCCCGGCCAAGATCGAGCCGCCGAAGCTGGAAGACTGGCCGGCCGTGACCTGGACGCCGGACGTCAAGTCGGCTACCCGCGTCAATCTCGACACCCTGACCAAGGAAGAAGTCGCCTCTTGGAAGGTCGGCCAGAAGCTGCTGCTCAACGGCAAGATGCTGACCGGCCGCGACGCCGCCCACAAGCGCATTTCCGACATGCTGGCCAAGGGCGAGAAGCTGCCGGTGGACTTCACCAACCGTGTCATTTACTACGTCGGCCCGGTCGATCCGGTGCGTGACGAAGTCGTCGGCCCGGCCGGCCCCACCACTGCCACCCGCATGGACAAGTTCACCCGCACCATGCTGGAGAAGACTGGCCTGATCTCAATGATCGGCAAGTCTGAGCGCGGCCCGCTCGCCATCGAAGCGATCAAGGACAACAAGTCGGCCTACCTGATGGCCGTTGGCGGCGCTGCCTACCTCGTCGCCAAGGCGATCAAGTCGGCCAAGGTCGTCGGCTTCGAGGATCTCGGCATGGAAGCCATCTACGAATTCGACGTCAAGGACATGCCGGTGACCGTTGCCGTCGATTCGACTGGCAGCAACGTGCATGAAAGCGGCCCGAAGGAATGGCAGGTCAAGATCGGCAAGATCCCGGTCAAGGCCTGATCCAGGCGCAGCAATGAACAAACCCGGCCGCGGCCGGGTTTGTCGTTTCTGGGCGGGAGGGAAGGCTCAACCCATGCGTTCGGCGCGCGCCCGATCCCACAAGCGGCGGTTCATGTCTTCGATCGGCAATCCCAGGCGCATGGTCCGCTCGATTTCGCGGAGGATGGGCATCAGTTGCAGTCCGACGTTTCCCAAGCAAGGTCGCAAGGCAGCCGGATCGACTGTAGCCAGAAGGTTCTTCAGCTGCGGCACGAATGCCTGCCAATCTCCCGCTTCACTTCCCTGAGAGCTGCTCCCGGCAATGATCCGATTGCCACCGGCCCGCTGAGCCTCTTCCAGCCGGTCAGAAGCCAGGTTGAGCAGTTCGCTGCCGGCGAGCAGAACGCCATCTTCCGGCACCACGGCAATGCCGGCACTGAACGTCAGGTCAATGCGTTGGCCGCGCACGGCAACCTGGGCAGCCGCCATCGCCTTGCAAATCCGATTGGCGAACGCGACGCAGACCTTTGCCGTGGTCTCCTGCGCGACAATCACGACCCGGCCGCCCGGCAGCTGACTGATGACGTCTTCCGCGCGAATCTTGCGGGCGACCATGAACGAAAACTTCTGTACCGTCCGCGCCACCAATTCTGCGCCGTAACGGCTCACCAGGTCGTCGTATCGATCGAGTCCGAAGGCGAGTACGCCGACCCCCTGACCGTCGACAGCGCCCGCTAGGCACCGGGCAAGTCCCTCTTCCAGTTTTTCCTGCTCGCCAACCGGACTCTCCCGCCCCAAGGCATCATCGTCGCCCGCATCCCCCTCCAGCCCCTGGATATCGCCCAGTCTTCCAAGGATGTCGTTCACCCCGACGTCGGTCTGTGTCCCCAGGGGTTGAGGCGTGTCGGACTGCGCTTCGCTGGCCGGCGGGACCGAATCCTCTATCGCAACCTCTTCTGCCTCGGCCGGATGCCCATGTGCCAACAGGATGGGGAGCAGCCTGTCGAGCGAGACATTGCTGGCATCCTTGGCGATGAAATCGGTGACGCCCAGCGCCCGTGCCCGTGCCTCGTCGCCAAAGGAATTCGAGACCACAAGAAAGAAGGGCAAGGCGTTCAGGCGTGACAACTTGCTGGCCCTCACCCGCTCAAGCAGGCCCAAACCGTCCAGTTTGGTCAGGCCGACACCGGAAACGACGCCGATGATCGTATTGTCGAGAACCAGGGTTTGCCAGGCCGACTCGCCACTGGCCTCCTCGCGTACGTCGAAATGCTCTGCCAGATACTTGGCCAGCGATGCCCGCACGACCTTCGAGGCATCTGCGACCAGAACCTTGGGTTTCGCCGTCATTTTTCTCCCTGGCTTCAATATCGTTTCAAACACAGCCCTGCCGTAAACGGCAAAATGTGAGTTTAAGCGACATGCCGGCACATTCGTCAAGCATACGACGAGCAAATACCTGTTAAGCTCCTGTCCGCCCTTCCGGAAGCACTCCGGCAAGGTTGCAACCAATCAATCCGTATTTCCGATGAAGTGTGGAATTTGCCACGACCCATCCGACTGGCATCGATGTAACGTTATGTCAGGAGGTTCGAATCATGACCATCACCGCAAGCATCATTCTGATCAAGAACGAATTTGTCGCCACACTAAGCGATGGGCGCCGCTTTGAAAAAACCGATTTGCACGAACTGGCCCATGCGCTGACGAGGGCTGGCATTCATGCCTGTAACGTACAGTTCGAATGGAACGGTAGCGCCGGTCAGCGCATGATCACGGCTGGCCAGCAAGTTGCCATGCGCGCGGAAATGCGCCGTCAGGAACGTGACCACCCGAAGGGCATGGCGGTCGCCGCCTGATTTTTCCACCCCCCCCCGGGATTGCCCAGTACGTCGTTTCCGGGTGCTTGATTTTCTGTGCTGAGTCCGCCATAGTGGCGTTTCGCTTCCTTATCCAGACCGCATCCCGATGCACGCTATCCGACCCGCCTGTTCTGCCGCTGCCCAAGCCGTAGCCCCGGTCGTCGTCGTACGCGTCATTAGCGTAGGTGTCGTAACACACGCGCCGTAGCGGACCGGGTAAGCAGAAACAGCTCAGCATTCACCACCCCCGCCGGCGCAAACCGGCGGGGGTTTTGTTTTGGAGCCCGCCGGTTACGCCAACAACCGAAAGGAAACCTCCATGACAGAAACCCTCACTGGCGCCCAGATCACCGTGCGGCTGCTCGAACGCCAAGGCATCCATACCGTCGCCGGCATACCGGGCGGTGCCATCCTGCCGATCTATGACGCCCTCGGCCAATCGACGCAGATTCACCATGTGCTGGCCCGCCACGAGCAAGGCGCCGGCTTCATGGCTCAGGGCATGGCCCGCTCCACCGGCCGGCCCGCCGTCTGCCTGGCTTCCTCGGGGCCTGGGGCAACCAATCTGCTGACCGCCATTGCCGACGCCAAGCTCGATTCGATTCCTCTCGTCGCCATCACTGGCCAGGTGCCCAAGGCGATGATCGGGACCGACGCCTTCCAGGAAGTGGATACCTACGGCCTGTCCATTCCCATCACCAAGCATAATTTCCTGGTTTCCTCAGCCGAGGAACTGCTGGAAGTGATCCCCCGCGCCTTCGCCATCGCCGCCTCCGGTCGGCCAGGCCCGGTGCTGGTCGATATCCCGAAGGATGTGCAAATGCAGGCCATCGAAATCGCCGCATGGCCTGCCCCCGGAGAGCACCAACCGGCGCCGGTGGCCGATGGCTGGGCACTCAGCGAGGCGGCCGGCATGATCAACGCAGCCCGGCGACCGATCCTTTACCTCGGCGGTGGCGTCGTGCATGCCGAGGCGGCCGCCGAGGCTGTCGAACTCGCCGAAAAAGCCGACCTGCCGACTGTCATGACCCTGATGGCGCTCGGCGCCATGCCGGTCGACCACCCGCTGTCGCTCGGCATGCTCGGCATGCACGCGGCCCGCTATACCAACCTGGCACTCGACGAATGCGACCTGCTGATCGCCATCGGTGCCCGCTTCGATGATCGGGCAACCGGCAAGGTGGCTGCCTTCTGCCCGCAGGCGAAGATCATCCATATCGACATCGACCCGGCGGAACTCGACAAGATCAAGACGGCCCATGTCGGTATCACGGCCGACATCCGGGAAGCGCTGATCCGCCTGCTGCCGGCCGTGGCCGCCAGCGAGCGCACCGAGTGGCGGCAGCGCGTTGCCGCCTTGAAGGCTGAACACCCGCTGCAGATGCCGGGTTGCGATGATCCGCTGTCGCACTTCGGCCTGATCCGTACGGTTGCGGCCTGCCTGGACAACGAGGCGGTCATCGCCACCGATGTCGGCCAGCATCAGATGTGGGTCGCCCAAGCCTACCCCCTCCGCCGTCCCCGCCAGTGGCTGACTTCCGGCGGCCTTGGCACCATGGGCTTCGGTGTTCCAGCCGCCATCGGCGCCGCGCTGGCCGAGCCGCAACGCACCGTGGTCTGTTTCACCGGCGATGGCTCGATCCTGATGAACATCCAGGAGCTGGTCACTGCCGCCGAGGAAAACGTGAACCTGAAAATCATCCTGATGAACAATGCGACGCTCGGCCTGGTCCACCAGCAACAGACACTGTTCTACGGCGAACGGCTGTTCGCCTCGCAATTCAAGGCAACGCCGGATTTCGTCAAGGTTGCCCAGGGGTTCGGCATCGCTGCCGTCGATCTCGACCAGGCAGCCAATCCCTGCGCCGCACTGATGGAGGCGATCAATCGCCCGGGTCCCTGCCTGATCCACGCCAGCATCGATGCCGAACAGAAGGTTTATCCCATGGTGCCGCCGGGCGCCGCCAACCGCGACATGATCGGAGCCTGAAGATGAATGCCCTGAGCCAAACCGAACGCCAAACCCTTTCCCGCGCCGTGCTGGAAATCGACGTCAACAACCATGCCGGCGTGATGTCGCACGTCGTCGGCCTGTTTTCCCGCCGGGCCTACAACGTCGAGGGTATTCTCTGCCTGCCGCTGGCCGACAGCGGCCAGAGCCGCATCTGGCTGCTGGTCAATGAAGACCAGCGCCTGCCGCAGATGATCAAGCAGGTCGAAAAGCTGGAGGATGTCGCGGCAATCCGGCGCCACAACGCCGATCATGCCGTCTTTCAGAATCTGGAAGCGTTTTTCCGGGCTTGAGCGGAACAATCAGGAAGTAGCCGGGCCCGCCCGGCACTTCCGCTTGTATCGGCGGATCAGCTCGAGATCGCCATCGCTGATCGACTCGAAGCGCAAGCCGCCCAGTCGCACGTTGCCGATGCGGCGTACCCGCATGATGCTGACGTAGGCCTCGATCCGGCCGCCCAGTTCGGGGGCCTCGATGCGGCAGACCCCCACCTCGCCGCTTGGCTTGCCGGCCAGCACATACTCATCGAGCAGCACGCCGACACCGGACACCGAAATGTCGGCGGCTGGGATGCGCAGACTGAGGCCCGAAATCTGCAGATGCACCTCGCCATGCAGGCGTACGCGGGGAGACCGTCGGCGTTCTTTCACGATGCTTTTCCGGAACAGGTTGCAGACGGACATTCTCCCATGCTCCGTGGCGGGGAGCATAGACAGGCCGGGTAAAAATCAGGTCAAACAAAGCGGCACATAATCCAATCGTTTCTTGATGCTTATCAAAATTCAATAATCAAAAATCACGGAAAGTGGCGCCACTTTCCGCTGACAGAGTTTCCCGTTCGCGGGGTAATCATCAAGGCACCTCTGGAGAAACGACATGCCGATCATTTGGGACAGCAAGCTCGACACGGGTATCGACGTCATTGACCATCAGCACAAGCGCATTGTCGACTACATCAACGATCTCGAAATCGCTAAGCTCAAGGGTGACAAGAAGATGGTCACCGATGTCATCGAGCAATTGATCGACTACACCCAGTCGCACTTCGGTTTCGAAGAATCAATGATGGAAGAAGCCGGCTACAAGTTCGTCAAGCCGCACAAGAAGGTGCATGAGCTGTTCATCAAACGGGTTACCGAGTTCACCATGCGGGCGGCCAAGGGTGAGGATATCGCCGACGAACTGCATTCGATGCTCGCCAAGTGGCTGATCAACCATATCGCCAGTGAAGACCGCGACTACGCCGACATCGTCAAGAACATGGTCGGCGCCGAAACAGCCCACCACGAGGTCAGCGTCGCCAAGGTGGAAGCCCGCAGCGGCTTCATCTCCGGCCTGCTCGGGCGCTTCTTCCGCTGATCCTGGCCGAAGAGGGGATGGCGCCGTCAGCGGACGGCGCCATCCCCCCCGTGCCGCAAGGCACATCAAATCGGCGCCGGCCGGTCAAGGCTATACTTCGCCTCATCCCAACGACCAGCCGAACCATGACGCACAGCATCCACTGGCAAAGCGCCCACACCTATTCCGACATCCTCTACGAAACCGCCGAGGGGATCGCCAAGATCACCATCAACCGGCCGGAACGGCGCAACGCCTTCCGCCCGGAAACGGTCAAGCAACTGATCGATGCCTTCCATCGCGCCCATCACGACAACACCATCGGCGCCATCATCCTCACCGGCGCCGGCCACGAAGCCTTTTGTTCGGGCGGCGACCAGAGGGTACGGGGCGAGGAAGGCTACATCGACGAAGGTGGCACACCGCACCTCAACGTGCTCGACTTGCAAATGCAGATCCGCCGCCTGCCCAAGCCGGTCGTCGCCATGATCGCCGGCTATGCTGTCGGCGGCGGCCACGTGCTGCACCTGGTCTGCGACCTCTCCATCGCCGCCGACAACGCCCGCTTCGGGCAGACCGGACCGCGCGTCGGCAGCTTCGATGCCGGCCTCGGTGCCGGTTTGCTGGCCCGCACCATCGGCATGAAGCGCGCCAAGGAAATCTGGCTGCTCTGCCGCCAGTACGACGCGGCGACTGCCCTCGACTGGGGTCTGGTCAACATCGTCGTGCCGGTAGACAAACTGGAAGAGGAAACCGTGAACTGGTGCCGCGACATGCTCAAGCTGTCGCCGATGGCCTTGCGCATGATCAAGGCCGGCTTCAATGCCGATACCGACGGCCTGGCCGGCATCCAGGAACTGGCCGGCAATGCCACCGGCCTGTTCTATATGAGCGAGGAAGGCCAGGAAGGCCGCAATGCCTGGCTGGAGCGCCGCCCGCCCGATTTCGGAAAATACCGCAAGCGGCCGTGAACATCGTCGCGGCCGACTGGCTGTCCTACGCCCTGCCGCTCCGGCGCCCCTGGCAAACCAGCCGGGGCCGGGTCGGCGAGCGGCAGGGGCGCCTGCTCCGACTGCGTACGGCAGAGGGTTTGACCGGCTGGGGCGATGCCGCCCCCCTGCCGGAGTTTGGCATCAGCGAGACAGCCGCCCAGGATTTTGCCGAGGAAACCGCCCAGCTCGACCTGTTCGCCCAGTCTGCCGGCCTGCCGCTGCAGCAATGGCTGGGGGGCAATGTGCCGGTCGATGACCTGGCCATCAACGCCAATCTCGGCACCCTCGCCGATTTGACACCACCCCAACTGACTGCCGCCGCCACGGCAGGCTACGGCATCGTCAAACTGAAAGTCGGCACCCTGCCGATCAACGACGAAAGTGCGCTACTCCGGCAATTGCTGTTGAACGCGCCGGCCACCCTGCGCTTTCGGCTCGATGCGAACCGGGCCTGGGGCCTGGCCGACGCCACCACCTTCATTGCCCGGTGTGCCGACCTGCCGATTGACGGCCTGGAAGAACCGCTCGCCCAACCGGATGCGGCCTCGCTCGCTGCCCTGCAAGCGACCTGCGCCTTCCCCCTCGCGATCGACGAATCGACGGCGCTCCTCGACGACGACTTCTTTCGGGAACCGCCCGTTCGCCGGCTGATCATCAAGCCGGCCCGTGAAGGCGGCCTGCTGGCCAGCATGGAATTGGCCCTGCGCGCCCGGGCGGCCGGCCTGGAAATCGTCGTCACCTCCAGTCTGGAAAGTGCATGCGGCCTGCTCGCCTGTGCCCATCTGGCCGCTGCCGTCGGGCCTGACACGGTGCACGGTCTCGGAACGGCCGAGTGGTTCGCCGAGGACACTGGTCTTGCCCCCCTCGTCGCAGCGGGCCGCCTGCACCTGCCGGAGGCCAGCGGCCTCGGCTTTCAGGCGAACCAAGCTTACCGGACTTGAAACGGCCGTTGAGCCGAACGGCTCACGGCATGCATTCACCCCCCTCGATTCAGGGTGCGACACAGCGCCGCATCGCCATGTGGGCGCTGATCATGTCGGGGATCCGCTGTGGCAGGTCCGATCCCTTCTGGCAGGCCAGCATCAGGTGCAATACGCCGCTGGTAAAGGCCCAGGTATCGCGGGCGGCATCGAGCGGCGACAAGCCTGGACGCAGCATGCCCTTGGCCGCCGCCTGCTGGTAGACACCTTCAATCTTGGCCAGGAAGGTTTGTGCCGGGCGAGCGACATCCTCCTGAACCGAGGCAAATTCATCGACGTATTCGCAACGCGAAATCATGATCTCGAACACTTCACGGACGACCGAACAGTCCTCCAGCACCCGGAAGAATTCCTTGATCGATGCCTCGATTGCATCGAGCGGATTGGTGAACTGCTCGGAGAACAGCAGGGCATCGGTGCGCTCGACCATGGGCACGAAGACATCCTCGCGCATGGCGAAGAACAACGCTGCCTTGTCCTTGAAATGCCAATAAACCGCCCCCCGCGTCACACCGGCCGCCTTGGCGATTTTCTCCAGCGTCGAGCGACTGACGCCACATTGGTGAAACACCCGACGGGCAGCCTGGATGAGTTCCTTGCGCGTCTGTTCGGCTTCTTCCTTGGTTTTCCTGACCACGACTTCTCCCCGGCGAACCTTCCGCCGACATTTACATCTCATTACGACGATTCTACACAAAAATTGTTTTACATACATCCATGAATGTTTATAATCAGCCCAGCAAAAATAATCAAGGAGTATCTGCGTGAACCCGACTTCAGCTTTCCAGCGCAAGGCGCTGCCCTTTTTCGTTTCGGCGCTGATCGGCGCGCTCGCTACAGCCGGTTGTTCCGGTGACAAGCCGGCGGGCGGCCCACCGCCGCAAGGTCCGATGCCGGTCAGCGTGATTGAGATGCAACCACAAAAGGTGCCGACCAGCATCGAGATCATGGCGCAGACTGAAGGCGCCCGCGAAACCGAGGTGCGCGCGCGGGTCGGTGGCATTCTGGTCAAGCGTCTGTATCAGGAGGGCGAAACCGTCAAGGCCGGTCAACCGCTGTTCCAGATCGACCGCGCGCCTTACGAGATTGCGCTGGCCGAAGCCAAGGCGAAAGCCGAGCAGACCGCCCGCGAGGCGGCCCGCCTGAAGCCCCTGGCCGAAGCCAAGGCCATCGCCCAGCGCGACTACGACGATGCGGTGTCGGCAAACGCCATGGCCCAGGCCGCCTTGCGCCAGGCGGAATTGAACCTGTCGTGGACCACCGTTACCGCCCCGGTCGCCGGCACCACCGGCCGCGCCGTCCGCTCCGACGGCAACCTGATCACGACGGCCGACAGCCTGCTCACCTCGATTTACCAGACCAATCCGATCTGGGTTCGCTTCAGCCTGGGCGAGAGCGACCTGGCCAAGTTCCCCGGCGGACGGATGACGCAGAAGGACGTCAAGGGCGTCGAGCTGGTGCTGCCGAATGGCCAGACCTACGAGAAGCGCGGCAAGCTCAACTTCCTGGCGACCAATATCGACACCACGCTCGGCACCCAGGCAATGCGCGCCGAATTCGACAATGCCGACGGCCAGTTGCTGCCCGGCCAGTTCGTTCGCGTCCGTGTCCTGACCGGCGAGCGCGACGGCGTCTTCCTGGTGCCGCAATCGGCCGTGCTGCAAACCGAGCAAGGCACGCTGGTCATGACGGCCGGCCCCGAGAACAAGGTGGCACCACGCCCGGTCAAGGCCGGCGAATGGTATGGCAAGGACTGGGTCATCCTCGGCGGCCTGAATGCCGGCGACAAGGTGATCGTCGACAACCTGATCAAGCTGCGCCCCGGTGCGCCGGTCGATCCGAAGCTGCCCACCCCGGCCGGCCAGGCACCGGGCATGTCCGGCATGGCAGGCATGGATGGAATGAGCGGCATGACGGCAACGACCCCGCGCCACCAGTAAGGAACGGCCATGGCAAAGTTTTTCATCAACCGACCGATCTTCGCGTCGGTCATCTCGATCATCATCGTCATCGCCGGACTGGTCGCCTCGCGGGTCTTGCCCGTCGCGCAGTACCCGCAGATCGCGCCGCCGACTGTGCTGATCACCGCCACCTACCCGGGCGCCTCGGCCGAAACGCTGGCCAAGACCGTCGCTGCACCGATTGAGGAACAGCTCAACGGCGTCGAGAACATGCTGTACTTCACGTCGTCGGCCAGCGCCAACGGCGCGGTGACGATCACCGCCACCTTCGAGGTCGGCACCAATGTCGACATGGCCGCGGTGAACGTCAACAACCGGGTCAAGGCGGCCGAGCCGCGTCTGCCGGAAGCGGTGCGGCGCAATGGCGTGATCGTCCAGAAACGCTCCAACGACATCCTGCAGGTCGTCGCGCTGAAATCGGAAGGCGGCAAGTACAACACGCTGTTCCTGTCCAACTACGCCAGCCTGAACATCGTCGACGAACTGAAGCGCCTGAAGGGCGTCGGTGACGTGACCATTTTCGGCGCGCAGGATTACTCGATGCGCGTCTGGCTGAAGCCGGACCGCATGGCGCAACTCGGCCTGACGACCAGCGAAGTGGCAGCCGCCATCACGGCGCAGAACGCCCAGAACGCCGCCGGCAAGATCGGCCAGGAGCCAGCTCCCAACGATCAGCAGCTGGTCTACACGGTGACCGCCAAGGGCCGTCTGCTGAGCGAGGAGGAATTCGGCAACATCGTCATCCGCTCAAGCGGTCCCGGTGGCCTGCTGCGCCTGAAGGACATCGCCCGTATCGAACTTGGCGCCTACAGTTACGACCAGCGCGTGACGCTGGACGGCCAGCCGACCATCGCCATGGGCGTCTTCCTGCAAACCGGCGCCAACGCGCTGGAGGTGGCCGACCTGGTCAAGGCCAAGATGGTCGAGTTGAAGGCCAAGTTCCCGGAAGCAATGGACTACGTCATCCCCTTCGACACCACCCGTTTCGTGTCGGCCTCGATCAATGAAGTGATCAAGACCCTGATCGAAGCCATGGTGCTGGTGCTGGCCGTCGTTTTCATCTTCCTGCAGAGCTGGCGCGCCACGCTGATTCCGATGGTCGCTGTGCCGATCTCGCTGATCGGCACCTTTGCCGGTCTATGGTTGTTTGGCTTCTCGATCAACACGCTGACGCTGTTCGCCATGGTGCTGGCCATCGGGATCGTGGTCGACGACGCCATCGTCGTGCTGGAGAACGTCGAGCGCCTGATGGCCGAAGAGAAACTGCCGCCCAAGGCAGCCGCGATCAAGGCCATGCACCAGGTCACCGGCGCGCTGATCGCCATCGTGCTGGTGCTGTGCGCGGTGTTCGTACCGGTCGCCTTCCTTGGCGGCATCGCCGGCCAGTTGTACAAGCAGTTTGCCGTCACCGTGGCGGTGGCCGTGGTGCTCTCCGGCGTCGTCGCGCTGACCCTGACGCCAGCCTTGTGCGCCCTGCTGCTCAAGGCCCAGCACACTGAGAACAAGCTGTTCGCTCCGTTCAACCGCCTGTTCGAACGCCTGACCAACAACTACACCAAGGCTGTCGGTTTCACGCTCAAGCACGGTATCGTCGGCGCCCTGGTCTTTGCGTTGATCATCGGCGCCACCGCCCTCTTCTTCCGCATCATCCCGGGCAGCTTCGTGCCGGCCGAGGACCAGGGTTACCTGATTTCCGCCCTGATGCTGCCGGATGGCGCCACGCTGAAGCGCACCGAAAAGACCGGTGAAGGCATGCGCCAACTGATCGCCAAGGACGAGGCGGTGAAGCACACCTTCATCGTGTCCGGCTTTGACCTGATCGGCGGCGGCAACAAGCCGAACGCCGGCACCATGTTCATCCCGCTGAAGGACTGGTCCGAGCGGCAGGGCAAGGCGCAGGACCTGGCCGGCAAGTTCATGGGTTTCGGCATGATGCAGCCGGACGGCATGGGCCTCGTCTTCAATCCGCCACCGATCATGGGCCTGGGCACCGCCGGCGGCTTCGAGGTGTATGTGCAGAACCGCGTCGATGGCGACGCCAAGCGCCTGAACGAGGTTGTGCAGAACTTCATGGAAGAATTGAAGAAGCACCCGGAATTCACCCGTATCTCGACCTTCTTCCGCCCCACCGTGCCCCAGCTCTACGTCGAAGTCGACGAGCAGAAGGCACTGGCGCTGGGCATTCCGGTCGCCGACATTTATTCAACGCTGCAGAGCACGATGGGCGCGCTCTACGTCAATGACTTCAACAAGGCCGGCCGCGTCTACCGCGTGCAATTGCAGGCCGAGGCCAATTACCGCATGAAGGCGGACGATATCGGCAAGGTCTATGTGCGCAGCGCGACGACCAATGCGATGATCCCGCTGTCGGCGGTCAGCAAGGTGAAGAACGTGGTTGGCCCGGAGCAGGTCGAGCGCTTCAACGGCTTCATCGCTGCCAAGGTGATGGGTGACTCGAAGCCCGGCATCAGCTCGGGGGACGCGATCAAAATCGTTGAGGAAGTGGCCAGCGCCACCCTGCCCAACGGTTACGGTATCGCCTGGACCGGTCAGGCCTTCCAGGAAAAACGCTCGTCCGGCTCCTCGCTGCAGGCCTTCGGCTTCGCCATCATCATGGTCTTCCTGATCCTGGCCGCCCAGTACGAGAAGTGGTCGCTGCCCATCGCCGTCGTGATGGCCGTGCCCTTCGCCCTGATGGGTGCGCTCACGGCGATCTGGCTGCGCGGCATGCCGAACGACATCTACTTCCAGATCGGTCTCGTCGTGCTGATCGGCCTGGCGTCGAAAAACGCCATCCTGATCGTCGAGTTCGCCGCTCAGAAATACGCCGAAGGCATGAGCGCCGCCCAGGCTGCCGTGGAAGCCGCCCGCCTGCGTTTGCGGCCGATCATCATGACTTCGCTCGCCTTCGTGCTCGGCGTCTTCCCGCTGGTCAAGGCCACCGGCGCCGGTGCCGCCGCCCGTCAGTCGATGGGTACCGGCGTCTTCGGCGGCATGCTCGCCGCCACCTTCATCGCCACGCTGTTCGTGCCGCTCTTCTTCAAGTGGCTGGAACGCGGCAAGCAGATCGACCCCTCGCACCTCGACACGAACGAGGAGGAAACCGCATGATTTCCCGTACCCTCTTCCGCCTGACGCCGCTCGCCTTCAGCCTCGCCCTGAGTGGCTGCGCCATCGGCCCGGACTACCTGCGCCCAGCCAACCTGTTGCCGGCTGTCTTCAGTGAAGCCAAGCCGGCCGACAATATTGCTGTCGCCAGCAACCCGACGATCAACCCGACCTGGTGGACGCTGTTCAACGACGCCACGCTGAACGACCTGGTCGACCAGGCCCTCACCGGCAATGCCAGCCTGCGCCAAGCCATCGCCCGCGTCGAGCAGGCCGATGCCGTGGCCCGCGAAGCCGGCGCCTCCTTCTTCCCGCAGATCGATGGCTCGGCCGGCATCAGCAACACCAAGGCGAGCACCAAAACCGCCACCTATGTCGCGACGCAACCCCGTATCCGCCATGCCCGCAGCGCTGGGCTGAGCACTTCCTTCGAGCTCGATGTCTGGGGCCGCGTCCGCCGCGCCAACGAGGCAGCCCGCGCCACCCTGCTGGCCAGCCAGTATTCGCGCGATGCCATCCGGCTCAGCGTGGCTGGCCTGGTGACCGACACCTACCTCGCCCTGCGTGCCTACGATGCACAGCGGGTCGTGAGCGACGAAACGGTGAAGACCCGCGAGGAAGGCCTCAAGCTGGTCAAGACCCGGGTTGAAGCGGGGCTGGCCTCGCCGCTCGAGGGCTTCCAGGCCGAAGGTGCGCTGGCGGCCGCCCAGGCCCAACTCGCCGAACAACGCCGCCTGCGCCAGCTGGCCGAGCACCAGTTGGCCTTGCTCACCGGCAATCCCGCGCTGAAGATTGCCGCCGGTGACCTCAAGCAATTGCCGCTGCTTCCCGAGCCGCCGGCCGGACTACCTTCCGACCTGATCGAAGGTCGCCCCGACGTGCGTCAGGCCGAACAGGAGCTGATTGCCGCGAACGCCGGGATCGGCGTCGCCAAGGCCGGCTATTTCCCCAAATTCACGCTGACCGGCAGCCTGGGCAGCGAGAGCAAGACACTGTCCGATCTTTTCAGCGCCGGTTCGAACACGTGGTCGCTCGGCCTGGGCGCCCTGATGCCCATCCTCGACTTTGGCCGCACCTCGGCCCGCGTGGACCAGGCCAAGGCACTCAACCAGCAATCGCTGATCGCCTGGCAGAACAGCCTGCAGACAGCCTATAAGGAGGTCCGTGACGCCTTGGTCAGCCTGCGGGAATATGGCATCGAAGAAAATGCCCAGAACACCCGGGTCGACAACGCCGAGAAAGCCATGCGCATTGCCCGCCTGCGTTACGAAGCGGGCCATGTCGGCTATCTGGAAGTGCTCGACGCGCAGCGTACGCTCAACGAAGCACAGCTGGCCGCCATCGGCGTCCGGCAGGCTCGTCTGAGCACCTCGGTCGAGCTGTTCAAGGCCCTGGGCGGCGGCTGGAAGGCTGACGCAGCAAGCTGAAATATTGCCGCTCAACAAAAATGGCCGTGAAAACGGCCATTTTTTTCGATCACGCGGCGCTGTGGCGCGCCGGCAAAAATCCTACTTGTCGTTCTGGTCGGCCTGAAAGCCGGTGAACATGTTCCGCGTCTGGCTCTGCAACTGATCCTGCATCGACTGGAACATCTTCTTGGATTGGTCCATGTAAGCCGTCATCATGCTCTGCATGGCCGGCTGCTGGAAGTTCAGGAACTGGTTCCAGAAATCCGTCTGGAGATGGGTGTTATCGCCGGTGCCATAAATGCTCCGCGACTGATCCTGCAACTTCTGCTGGAAATCGACGAAGGTCTTCATGTTGTTTTCCAGGTACTTGCCCAACATGCCCTGCATGGTGCTGCCGTAGAAGCGGATGAAGCCGGAGAGCAGTTCGCTGGAGAACATCGGCACACCGCCGGTTTCCTCTTCGAGGATGATCTGGAGCAGGATGCTGCGGGTCAGGTCGTCACCGGTCTTGGCATCGACAACCTTGAAGGCTTCGAACTTGAGGACAAGATCCTTGACGTCACCCAGGGTGATGTACGCACTAGTCTTGGTATCGTAAAGACGACGGTTGGGGTATTTCTTGATCAGGCGTACCGGTTCCGACATGCAGCGATCCTCAATACTTGTTTGTGTGCAGCGCAACATTATAGCGAAAAAAATGGGCGCCCGGAGGCGCCCATTCGCTGCTGCAATGCAGAAATTACTGGTAGTACAGGCCGCCGTTGATGTTGATCGTGGCGCCGGTGGTGAAGCCGGACAGCTCGTCGGACAGGTAGGCACAGGCGAAGCCGATTTCTTCCGGCTTGGCCAGGCGCTTCATCGGGACGGAAGCAACAATGGTTTCCAGCACTTCCGGCTTGATGGCCATGACCATCTTGGTGGCGACGTAGCCCGGAGCAATGGCGTTAACCGTCACGCCCTTGGCAGCCAGTTCGGCGGCCAGCGCCTTGGTGAAGCCGATCACGCCAGCCTTGGCAGCGGAGTAGTTGGTCTGGCCAGCCTGACCCTTGACGCCGTTGACCGAGGAGATGTTCACGATACGACCCCAGCCACGCTCGGCCATCTTGGCGGAGACTTGCTTGGTCATGTTGAACAGCGAGGTCAGGTTGGTGGCGATGACGGCATCCCAGCCATCCTTTTCCAGCTTGGCGAACATGCGGTCGCGGGTGATACCGGCGTTGTTGATCAGGATGTCGACCTGGCCGCAGGCGGCTTCCGCTTCGGCAACCATCTTCTGGCAATCTTCCAGGACGGAGACGTCACCAGCGACGCAGACGAAGTCGTTGAAACCGGCAGCAGCCTGTTCCTTCAGCCATTCTTCCTTGTTGTCGAACTGCGGATGGTAAGCGGCAACCACCTTGTGGCCGGCCTTGGCCAGCTGTTGGCAGATGGCGGTACCCAGGCCGCCCATGGCGCCGGTAACGAGAGCAACGCGTTGCGTCATTGTGTTTCCTTCCTTGTTGATGAAATGTGTAGGTTGAGAAAACAGCGGTCAGAACATGTGCTGACCACCGTTGATGGAAATATTGGCCCCGGTCACGAAAGCCGCTTCGTCGGAAGCGAGATAAGCGACGAGGCCCGCGATTTCTTCCGGCTTGCCCAGGCGATTGACGGGAATCTGCGGCAGGATCTTGGAGTCAAGGATTTCCTGCGGGATGGCGGTGACCATCTTGGTGCCGATGTAGCCCGGGGAAATGGTATTGACTGTGACGCCCTGCTTGGCAACCTCAAGGGCGAGCGCCTTGGTGAACCCATGCATGCCAGCCTTGGCTGCGGAATAGTTGGTCTGGCCAAAGGCCCCCTTCTGGCCGTTGACCGAGGACACGTTGATGACGCGGCCCCACTTGCGCTCGACCATGCCATCCATGACCTGCTTGGTCATGTTGAAGACGGAATCGAGGTTGGTGCTCATGACGGCATCCCAATCCGCCTTGGTCATTTTCTTGAAGGTCATGTCACGGGTGATGCCGGCATTGTTGACCAGCACGTCGACCGGGCCCACCTCCCGGGTCACCACATCGACACAGGCCTTGGCCGACTCGAAGTCGGTCACGTCGCACGGATAGGCCTTGAAGCCATACCCCATGTTGTTCATGTTCTTCAGCCAGTCAGCCGCCTTGGTATTGCCCGGGGAATAGGTGGTGACGACCTTGTAGCCGAGGGCGGCCATCTTGATGCAGATAGCCTCGCCCAGGCCGCCCATACCGCCGGTGATCAGTGCAACTCGCGACATTTTTATCTCCTTGGGAAGTGTTATACCGCGCGTTCCCTGACGTAACGTCCGGGGGCTGGCTCGATGGCCTTGTATTTGGTATTGCCCGGTTTGCGCGGCGCCCGCTGTTCTCCTGACAACGGTTTCAGCCAGGCGGCCCAGTCGGACCACCAGCTGCCCTTCCTCTCCTCCGCTACGGCCAGCCAGCCGTCAGCGTCGGTCTTCACGTCTTCATTCACCCAGTAACTGCGCTTGTTTTTGCTGGCCGGATTGATCACACCGGCGATATGGCCGGAAGCACCCAGCACGAAGCGCACCGGGCCGCTCAGCAGGCGGGTGCTCTGGTAGGCCGAGTGCCAGGGAACGATATGATCCTCGCGCGTCGCCAGCAGGTAGACCGGCATGTCGAGCTGGCCGAGATCGACCTTCTGGCCGCACATGGTCAGTTTGCCGGGTACGCGCAGGTTGTTTTCCAGATACATGTTGCGCATGTACCAGGCGGCAAACGGCCCCGGCAGGTTGGTCGAATCGGAATTCCAGTAAAGCAGGTCGAAGGCTTGCGGCTTCTGCCCCTTCAGGTAGTTGCCGGTAACGTAGTTCCAGACCAGGTCATTGGCACGCAGGAAGGAGAAGGTGTTCTGCAGGTCGCGGGCCGGCAGCAGGCCCCCCTTGCCGATCGTCGCTTCACGGGCGGCGACCCCCTGTTCGTCGATGAACAGGCCGATTTCGCCGGTATCGGAAAAATCGAGCAATGTGGTCAGCAGGGTCAGCGAGGCAGCCGGGTTTTCGCCGCGCGCCTTGAGTACGGCCAGCGCCGAGGTGACGATGGTGCCGCCAACGCAGAAACCGAGGACATTGAGTTGCTTGACGTTGGTGATTTCCTGCACGACGCGCAGCGCGGCAATCGGGCCTTGTTCCAGATAGTCGTCCCAAGCCAGGTGGGCCTGTTCTTCCTTCGGATTGCGCCAGGAAACAAGAAACACGGTATTGCCCTGCTCGACGGCATAGCGCACCAGTGAATTTTCCGGCTGCAAGTCCATGATGTAGAACTTGTTGATGCAAGGCGGCACCATGAGCAGCGGCCGTGTGCCCACCTTGGCGGTGAGTGGCGCGTACTGGATCAACTGCATCACTTCGTTTTCGTAGACCACCGCACCTTCGGTCGTCGCGACATTCTTGCCCAGTTCGAAAACCGATTCATCGGTCATCGAAATACGCCCCTTCTCGAAGTCCTTGAGCAGGTTGTTGATGCCGTCGGTAATGCTCTGCCCCTTGGTTTCGAGGGCCAGCTTGATGAATTCCGGATTCGTCGCCGCAAAATTGGAGGGCGCCATCGCGTCGGCGATCTGGCGGGCCAGGAAGCGCATCCGCTCCTTGCTCTTTTCGTCCTGCGCCGGCATGGCCTCGACCATCTGCTTCAGGTACTGCGTATTGAGCAGATAGGCCTGATGCAGGTAATCGTAAATCGGGCTCGCCTTCCACTCCGGTGCCGCAAAGCGACGGTCGCCGGGCTCGGGGGCAACCTGGAAGTCGGGCGCCTGACCTTGCTGCTTGGCAAGAATGGACTGCCACAGCGACATCTGCTGGTCGGAAAACTGCTTTTGCAGCGCGGTCACCGCCTGCGGGTCGACAACCGGTTGCGGAATAGCGCCCTGCCCCGCCGACTTGCCGAGATAATCCATGAACTGCTGCATCATGTTCTGGCCGGTCTGAAAAAATTGCGCGGCAGAACCCATAAATGCATCGTTGTTGTTCGATCCCTGCGCCATGGGAAGTCTCGTATCTGTTGTTGTCGGGGCTATAGCGTTCCGATTCTCCATACCCTTTTCGGGGCTGTCAATGGATTTGGATGCATAATTAGGCGTTGAGGAAAGCCCCTCGGCGTACATTGTTACAAACGTGCAAATTATTGAAATAATTGCCCTTCCAAACTCTTGCGGGGTGCCATGTCGCTCACGCTGATCATCGTCATCGGCTGGCTTTACGTCACCATTCTGGTTGCCGCCAACGAGCCGACCGTCATATCCGGAATCGTTTCCTTCCTTTTCTATGGCGCACTGCCCTGCGGACTGCTGTTGTACTTCGCCGGATCGCGCGTTCGCCGCGAGCGGCGGCGCTTCAAGGAAATGATGGCGGAAAGGAACCGCCAGGACACGGAAACCTGAGCCGATGGGGCGGCAGGAATGCCGCGCCCGGCCCAATCACTCGCCGACCAAGGCCTGAACGATGGCGATGGAGGCAATCCCCAGACCGATCAGCATGACCTGCTGCAGGGTCGCCTTGAGTTCGGTGCGCTTGTGCAGGCCGGGTATCAGGTCGGCAACCGCAACGTAGATCATGCTGGCTGCGGCCAGGCCGAGCAGCGAAGGAATCCATTCCGTCAGTTCCGACAGGGCGAAATAGGCCAGCGTGGCACCGATCAGCGTCGCCACGCTGGACAGCAGATTGAAAGCCAGTGCCTTGGCCTTGCTGTAGCCGGAATGCAGCAGGATCAGGTAATCACCGACTTCCTGCGGAATCTCGTGGGCGATGATGGCGAGCGCAGTGACGATGCCAAGCTCGGTGTTTTCGAGGAAGGCCGCAGCAATCAGGATACCGTCCACGAAGTTGTGAAAAGTGTCGCCAACCAGGATCAGGAGCCCCGAGCGACCATGGTCGTGGGCCGGCGCCCGGGCATCATGCGCCTCACAATGATCGTGGTGACAATGGCGCCAGAGAACCAGCTTTTCGAGCACGAAGAAAACCAGGATACCGAACAGCACGGTTCCCGCCATCTTGTGTGGATCGCCATGCTCCAGCGCGTGCGGCAGGATTTCCAGGAAGGCAGCACCGAGCAGCGCACCGATGGCGTAGGAGATCAGGATATTGACCCGATGGGCGCCCACCGAGAGGCTCAGGGCGGCGGCCGCCACGACGCTCAGGGCGCCACCCGCCAGCGACACGGCGATGATCCACGAAAAAGTGCTCACGAATTGCTCTTGCTTGGATGAAGGCGCGGATTATACGCCGTCGGCGCAACCCGTCTGCGCCAGCAGCCAGTTGCGGAAGGCGACGACGGGTGACCGGGCGGCGACGGCGGGGCGCATGACCAGAAAATAGGCAAATGGCGACGGCACCGCGATGTCGAAGGGAACGATCAGGCGCCCTGCTGCCAGATCGGCCTCGACCAGCGGGCGCAATGCCAGGGCGACCCCCTGTCCGTCGAGCGCTGCTTCCACGGCCAGCACCGCGTTGCCGAAACGCGGGCCGCGTTCGCTGTCGATGCCGCCGACACCCGCTGCCGCCAGCCATTCCCGCCAGCCCGGCTGGCGCCCTTCGGTATCGATCGTTTCGTCGTGGATCAGGACATGCCGGGCAAGATCCGAAGGCGTGCGCAAGGGTCTCCCTTCCGTTGGCAGGCGGGGGCTGCACACCGGCACCCAGTCCGGGGCCAGCAGGCGCTCGACGACACAGCCCGGGTAGTGCCCGGTGCCGTAACGGATGGACAAGTCGCTATCCACCGCCCGCGGGTCGGAGGCATCGTTCTCCACACGCCGCCCTCGGCCACGACGATCGACGCTGTCGCTGCTGCTCGACAGGCGCAGGCGGATATCCGGATGGGCAGCGGCGAAATCGGGCAGGCGTGGCACCAGCCAGCGCGTTGCGAAGGAAGGTGGCGCCGTCACATTGAGCCCGCCCGCAGCATCGGCATGGACGCTGCCGACCGCCTCGGCCAGGCAGTCGAAACCGGCCCGGATGCCAGGCAGCATCGCCTCGCCCTGCGGCGTGATGGCCAGCGCCCGGGTCAGGCGCACAAACAGGCGAACGCCGAGATAGTCCTCCAGCCCCTTGATCTGCTGGCTGATGGCCGCTGGGGTGACGTGCAACTCCTCGGCGGCGAGCTTGAAACTCAGGTGCCGGGCGGCGGCTTCGAAGGCGCGCAAGGAGCCGAGCGGCGGCAGGCGATAGGCCATGACAATAATTAAGAATTTCTAATTCGTCGGATCATAAAGCCTCGTTTGCCGGCGGGCAAGGCGAGCCCTATCGTGACGGCCTGCGCTACGGAAAGCGCCCCCATCGCCCAGAGGAAAGTCCATGAAAAAATCGCTGATCGCCCTGACCCTGATCACCCTTGCTGTTTCTGCCTGCGGCAAGAAGGAAGAACCGGCCGTCATCCTGCCACCGCCGGCCAGCACCCCATCGTTGAACACCACCGACAATCCGCCGCCGGCACCGGCTGTCGAGGCGCCGCCAGCTACCACCACGGAGCCTTCGGCTGCCACCCCGGTACCGGCCGCCGACAGCAAGTAACACATCAGTTTTTCTTACGCATCGCTTAACAAGTTCTCGTTCGTCGACGAATTTCGCGCTTGCTACAGTTGTCTCTCTCCCGGGGCTTCATGCGCTGCTCCCGGATTTGAGCCCGCCTCGTGCGGGCTCTTTTTCTGGGCTTGCCACAGCGGCCGGTCGACCGGCCCGGCGTAAAACATTGGGCGTCCAGCCATCCGCGGAGTCTGCTGTCGATCAACAACCTGACCCGGAGCTTTCGACCATGGACGGTGCCAACCGCATCCTCAACCCCCACCTGCGCAGCAAAGTCATGTCGGCCGCCGAGGCCGCCCTCCTCATCCCGTCCGGTGCCAACGTCGGCATGAGCGGTTTCACCGGCGCCGGCTATCCCAAGGAACTGCCGACCGCGCTGGCCAAGCGCATCCTCGATGCCAACCTGCACGGCAACAAATTCAAGATCGGCGTGTGGACCGGCGCCTCGACCGCGCCAGAACTCGACGGTGCGCTGGCCATGGTCGATGGCATCGAGATGCGCCTGCCCTACCAGTCCGACCCGACCTGCCGCAAGCGCATCAACGCCGGCGAGATGGAGTACATCGACATCCATCTGTCGCACGTCGCGCAATTCGTCTGGGGTGGCTTCCTCGGCAAGCTCGACGTCGCCGTCGTCGAAGTGGCCGGCATCCTGGAAGACGGCCGGCTGATTCCGTCATCGTCGGTTGGCAACAACAAGACCTGGCTGGATCAGGCCGACAAGATCATTCTCGAGGTGAATAGCTGGCAGAACCCGCACCTCGAAGGCATGCACGACATCTACTACGGCACTGCGCTGCCACCGCATCGCAAGCCGATCCCCATCGTCAAGGCCGACGACCGCATCGGCGATCCGTACTACACCATCGACCCGAACAAGGTCATCGCCGTCATCGAGACCGACAAGGCCGACCGCAATTCGGCTTTCACACCACCTGACCAGAATTCGCAGCGCATCGCCGGCCACATACTGGAGTTCCTGCAGCATGAAGTGAAGATGGGCCGTCTGCCGGCCAACCTGTTGCCGCTGCAATCCGGCGTCGGCAACGTCGCCAATGCCGTGATGGCCGGGCTGCAGTCCGGCCCCTTCGAGAACCTGACGGCCTACACCGAGGTGCTGCAGGACGGCATGCTGGAGTTGATCAAGTCGGGCAAACTGACCTGCGCCTCGGCCACCTCCTTCTCGCTCAGCCCGGCTGCGCTGGCCGAACTGAACGCCGACCTGCCGCGCTTCAAGGATTCGATCATCCTGCGCCCACAGGAAATCTCGAACCACCCGGAAGTCATCCGCCGCCTCGGCGTCATCGCCATGAACGGCCTGATCGAGGCCGACATCTATGGCAACGTCAATTCGACGCACATCATGGGTACCTCGATCATGAACGGCATCGGCGGCTCCGGCGATTTCGCGCGCAATGCCTTCATCTCGATCTTCATGACCCCCTCCTCGGCCAAGGGTGGCAGCATCTCCTGCATCGTGCCCATGGTGTCGCACGTCGACCACACCGAACACGATGTCCAGGTCATCGTCACCGAGCAGGGGCTGGCCGACCTGCGCGGCCTGTCGCCCAAGCAGCGGGCCAAGGCGGTCATCGAGAATTGCGCCCACCCGAACTTCCGACCGGCATTGCGCGAGTACTATGACCGTGCCCAGCGCTACTCGCCGGGCCGCCATACGCCGCACCTGCTTGACGAAGCCTACACCTTCCTGCCGAACTGGATTGCCAACAACGCGGCACGCGCCGCCTGGCGCCAGGAATCAACCGTGCAGGCCGACGCCTGGGCGGTTTAAGAAGTACGGCCTGGGCCAAAGCAAAAGGGCTGCGCATGACGCAGCCCTTTTGCTTGCCGGGACAATTTCAGTTGCCCGGCGCTTCCAGCCAGATCAGCGTCGCCATGCGTCCGGTCACGCCATCGCGGCGGTAGGAAAAATAACGCTCGGCATCGCTGACGGTGCATGCCCCGCCACCGCTGATCGCGGTCACCCCGGCCTGCTGCAGGCGCTGGCGCGCCAGAGCGTAGATATCGGCGAGCCATTTGCTGCCATGCGGACGAAAACAGCCGGCAGCCTCGGCATCGCGGGCGACGAATGCCGCCCTCACTTCATTGCCAACTTCAAAGCACGCGGGGCCGATAGCCGGTCCAAGCCAGGCCAGCAACTCGCCCGGCGCGACCTGCAGGGCCACGATGGTGTTTTCGAGTACGCCATCGAGCAGCCCGCGCCAACCGGCATGGGCGGCAGCGACGACGGTGCCCGCCCGGTCGCAGAACAACACCGGCAGACAATCGGCGGTCATCACGGCACACACCTGGCCTGGCAAGCGGGAAAAGCTGGCGTCGGCGCTGGCACCTTGTGGCGCCAGAGCGGCATCAACCACCGTCGTGCCATGCACTTGGGTCAACCACAGCGGCTCGCTGGGCAGTTGCCGACGCAGTTCGGCCCGGTTGGCGGTAACCCGGGCCGGCGCGTCGCCGACATGGTCGCCCAGGTTGAAGCTGGCCCAGGGCGCCGGGCTGCAACCGCCCGTGCGCAGTGTCTGCAGCGCGCGCACCCCGGGCGGTGCCGGCCAGTCGGGCTCCCGGCAATCAGCCATAGCGCAGGGCGTCGAGCAGGTCACGCATGTCCTGCGGCATGGGCACTTCCCATTGCATCTTGAGGCCACTCACCGGGTGTACCAGCCCGAGGCGGGTGGCGTGCAGCGCCTGGCGCGGAAACGCCGGCAGTTGCGGATGTTTCTTGCCGTAGACCGGATCGCCGACCAGCGGATGGTTGATGGATGCCAGATGGACACGGATCTGGTGCGTCCGTCCAGTTTCCAGTGTGCATTCGATGAAGGTGCAGTGCGGGAAGTTCTCGAGGATGCGGAACCAGGTCAGCGCCGGCTTGCCGCCCCGGCTCTCCGGCACCACCGCCATCTTGATGCGCTGCGTCGGATGCCGCCCGATCGGCGAATCGACCCCCCCATCCTTTTTCATCACGCCATTGGCCAGCGCCAGATATACCCGCTTGACACTACGCGCCTGTAACTGGCGGATCAGGTCGGTCTGCGCTTCAAGCGTCTTGGCGACAACCATCAAGCCACTTGTGTCCTTGTCCAGGCGGTGCACGATGCCGGCCCGTGGAATCTGCTCGATACCCGGTACATGGTGAAGCACGGCATTCATCAGCGTGCCGCTCCAGTTACCGCTGCCGGGATGGACGACCAGCCCGGCCGGCTTGTTGATGACGAGCAGCGTTTCGTCTTCGTACACGATGTCGAGCGGGATGTCCTCCGGCTGGTCGATGGCCTCGCGGGCGTCGTCCGGCTCGCTGACGAGCAGGGTTTCGCCGCCCAGCACCTTGCGCTTCGGCTCTGTCACCACCTCGCTATCGACCAGCACGCAGCCATCCTTGACCCAGCCTTGTAGGCGGTTGCGGGAATGCTGCGGCAAGAGTTCGGCCAGCACCTGGTCAAGGCGGCGCCCCGATGCAGCCTCGGGTACGCTCAGGCGGAGTGGTTCAGTTCGGCTATAATCGCCGGCATCTTCAAATGGATCGTTCATAATGCGCAGTTTACCCGCATTCCCGTCTTTCCCCGCCCTCTTCCGCGTACTGCTGGCACTCTTCGTCGCCGCCGTCGTCGCCGGTTGCGGCACGACCGGCACCTACGACGAAACGGCTGGCTGGTCGGCCGGCAAGCTGTATTCGGAAGCCAAGGATGCACAAAGCGAAGGTTCCTGGGAAAAGGCCGCCAAGTTCCTGGAAAAACTGGAAGCGCGTTTCCCCTACGGTCGTTACGCCCAGCAGGCGCAACTCGAACTGGGCTACGTGTACTGGAAGGGCAATGAACCGGGTTCCGCCCTCGCCGCGTGCGACCGTTTCATCAAGCTGCATCCGAGCCACCCGGCGGTTGACTACGTCTATTACCTGAAGGGCCTGATCAACTTCAACGAAGATCTCGGCCTGACTGCCTACATCAGTTCGCAGGACCCGACCGAGCGCGACCCGAAGGCAGCCCGCGAATCCTTTGAAGCCTTCAAGGAACTGGTCGCCCGCTTCCCGAACAGCAAATACACGCCGGACGCCACGCTGCGCATGAACTACCTGGTCAATGCCATGGCCTCGCTGGAAGTTCACGTTGCCCGCTACTACGTCAAGCGCGGCGCCTACATTGCTGCCGCCAACCGCGCCCAGCAGGCAATCAAGACCTACCCGCAGGCGCCGGCGATCGAGGAGGCCATGTTCATCCTGGTCACGGCCTACGACAAGATGGGCATGCCCGAGTTGCGCGATGATGCCGACCGGGTGATGAAGAAGAACTTCCCGAACAGCCGTTTCTACAAGGACGGCCTGGAGCGCAAGACGGCCTGGTGGAAGCTCTGGTAAGCCTGCTCCGATGCATCGTCACAATGCCCGCGCCACAGCGGGCATTGTCGTTTCTGGGGCAGCCCCCCTGCCTGTGGCCTGGCCTCAGCTGCTCTGCTTGATCGCCAGGATCGCTTGGTTGCGCAAGGTACGCAACAGCTGGAGTTCCTTTTCCGGAATCGAGATGCCGCCCGGCTCGTCGCGGTCGGCGTAGATCAGCGCCACCGGGTTGCCTTTGATATTGAGCGGGAAGAGCACGAAGGAATGGGCCGGGACGGCCTTGCGGTACCAGTCGGGAATGCGGCTGGCGATCTTCGGATCGTCGATGTCGCTGATCAGGATATCGACGCCTTTCGACGTCGCCACGTGAAAGATGTCAGGCGTGAAGCTCAATGGAAAGCGGAAAGCGCGCGCCAGCTCGTTGGCATCCGGCCCGAATCCGAAACGCCCCTGCATGGCGCCGGCCTTGGCATCGCGAATGCAGAGCACGACACGCTTGAAGCCCATCGCCCGGTACATCGTCTCGAGAATGATGCGCAGGATGTCGTTGAGCCGGAAACCATCGACCAGCGTGTTGCTGATGTCCTGGATACCCGCCGTCAAAACGGCCTGGGCATCGACCGTACCGCCCGAGGTGGCATCCCCGTAACCAGCGGTACCGGCCGGCTCGCCGAGCAGCGTGCCGCCGGCCAGGTCGTCCTCGCGGCTGGCCTCTGACTGGGCGCCGCCCTTGGCGAACAGGCGCATCTGCTTGCCGAACTGGGTTTGTTGCAGGTTCAGGTGGATGACCCGGGCAAAATCTGCCACTTCCTCGACGGCGCGCTGCACCGTCTGGTGAAGCTCTTGCTGCCCAATGGCGACAGCATCGGCAAAGCGGGACAGGGTTTTCTTCAGCTCCCGCTCGCGCGCTTCCGGCGTGGCCTGGGCGATCACCTCGCACAACTCGTTGGCAAAACCGGACAGCACGCGCAAGCGGTCTTCCTGGTGTGCCGGCTTACGGACAGGGCCGGTCGGCAGGCGGCGCATGGTGCCGACGATCAGGGCCGGGAAGCCCCACTGGCGGGCAATGGCCACCCCCATGTCCTCGAAGGAGATGCCGAGCACCTGGCTGGCCGCCAGATCTTCGCTGCACTGCCGCTGGGCCATGACGCGGCGGATTTCATCCGATTCCTCGGGGAAATAGTATTGCGACAGCAGGCGGCCCAGGCTGTGGAACAGCGCGCAGATGAAGGATTGCTCGAGATCGCGCATCTGTGCCGTGGCGCCGATATCCTTGGCCAGCACGCCGGCCAGGTTGGCGCGCAGGAAATCTTCCTTCAACTGGTTGGCGTTGCCCTTGTTCTGCAGGTGCTCGAAGAGTAGGACGGTGATGGCGATGTTGCGCACCGCCTCGAAGCCGAGCACGACGACCGCCCGCGATACGGTGCTGATCGTGCCGCCGCCAGCCGGCCGGAAGTAGGCCGAATTGACCAGGCGGAGCAGCTTGTTGGTCAGCGCGAAATCCTTGAGGATGGTGTTGGAGAGCTTGCCAATGCTCTCCGTTTCGCTGTTGGCGATCCGGTTGATGGCGCTGACCGACTCGGAGAGGGCCGGAAAATCGCTTTTGTGACGCATCCGGCGGAGCAGGAAGTCGATGGTCGACTGGCTGTTGCCGCCGCCGTCGGCCTCCTCCTCGGGTTCCAGGTAATTGTCCAGCGCCTCGGCGAACTGCGCCGCCGATTGGAAGCGTAGCGCCGGGTCGCGCGCCACGGCCTTGAGCAGGACAGAACGCAGGCGGTCGTCGATGCCCGCATCCTCCGGCAACGCGAGATCTTCACTCGCCACGCGCTGGAGCACGGCGGCGAGGCTGTCGCCGGTGAAGGCGCGGCGACCAAGCAGCATTTCGAACAGGATCAGACCGGCCGAGAAAACGTCGGAACGCTCGCTGACCACCCGATTCAGGACATATTCCGGCGCCATGTAGGCGGGCGTACCGGTCAGTTGCTCCCCACCTTCCGTCGCGCCATCGACATGGGCGGCGATACCGAAATCCATGACGCGCGGCGTGCCATCATCGTCGAGCAGGATATTCGACGGCTTCAGGTCGCGGTGGATGATGCCCTGGGCGTGGGCATGCACCACCGCATCGAGAATCGGGCGCAGGATGGAAATGGCCTTGACCGGCGGCAAGGCACCGCTCTGCTTGAGGAAATCGGCCAGGTTGCTGCCCGGCACGTATTCAAAGACGAGATACAGGTCGCCGCCTTCCTCGCCCGCCTCGAAAATCGGCACGATGCTGGGGTGGCGCATGCGCCCGACAGCCCGCGCCTCGGCCAGCAGCGACTGATTCTGGGCCGGGTCGGGACGGGCGAAATGCAGGGTCTTGATGGCGATCTCGCGCTGCAACTGGGGGTCGAAACCCAGATAGACGACGCTCTGTGCGCCGCGCCCCAGTTCGCGCCTGACCTCGAAACGGCCGATTTTTTTCATGATTCGTAATCTTCAACCCAGACCAGCTGCGGAATGGCGTCAATGCCACCGCAGATCACCGCATTCTGCCCGTAATCCGCTGCCAGGGCACAGGCGTCTTCCGGCGCAAGGTCAGGCACGAAGCAGCTTTCCTCGACCGGCGCGTCGGCGGCATCCGGCAGGTTCTGGCCGGCATAGGGCTCGTAGTTGCCTTCCAGCAGGTCGCATTCGAGTTGCGCCTGGCGCTCGTCGTTGCTGGCGTCGTCGACCACCACCGAGCCCGGATTGTGTGCGGTGATCACTGCAAACTGCGTGCCCCCCGTGGTTTCGAGCCAGCAACGCAGGGTTTCGTTCGGCTCGCCAACCCGCAGATCGCAGATGCCGCCGGGCAGGAAAACCCGGTAGGTCGTGGCGCGGTAGGCCGCTTCCAGATTATTCGTCTTCGCCATCGAAATCCGCCACCCCGATCAATTGTTCCGATTCAGCCGCCGGCAGCGCCTCGACCTCCTTCAGCTTGCGCGACAGTTGCCGCGTGCGGACCTCCGCCTTGCTGATACTGTTGCTCGCCTCGTCGAGCTTCTTCTTGGTATGCGCCAGCGCCTCGCCGAACTTGCCGAACTCGGTCTTCACCGCCCCGAGCACCGCCCACACCTCTGCCGAGCGTTGCTCGATGGCCAGCGTGCGGAAGCCCATCTGCAGGCTGTTGAGCATCGCGGCCAGCGTCGTCGGCCCGGCCAGCGTAATGCGATAGTCGCGCTGCAGCGCCTCGGCCAGGCCCGGCCGGCGCAGTGCCTCGGCATACAACCCCTCGATCGGCAGGTAGAGCACGGCGAAATCAGTGGTGTGCGGCGGAGCGACGTATTTGTCGCGGATACTCCTCGCCTCGTTCTTCAGGCGCGTCTCGATGGCCTTGGCTGCTTCCTCGATCGCAGCGGGCTCCACGGCGTCAATCAGGCGCTGGTAGTCCTCGATCGGGAACTTGGCATCGATCGGCAGCCAGACCACCGCGCCGTCGTCCTTGCCCGGCAAACGGATGGCGAAATCGACGCGTTCGCCGCTATTGGGTTTCGTTGCCACATTGGCGGCAAACTGTTCGGCGGTCAGCAGCTGTTCGAGCAAGGCCGACAACTGTACTTCACCCCAGGTACCCCGCGTCTTGACGTTGGTCAGCACACGCTTCAGATCGCCGACGCCGGCCGCCAGGCTCTGCATCTCACCGAGGCCGCGATGCACCTGCTCCAATCGCTCGCTGACCAACTTGAACGACTCGCCCAGACGCTGTTCCAGCGTTGCATGCAGCTTCTCGTCGACCGTCTTGCGCATCTCCTCCAGCTTGTTGGCGTTATCGGCCTGGATCGCCGCCAGCCTGCCTTCGACGGCCACCTTCAGGCGCTCGAATCGCTCGTCGAGACTGAGCGAAAAGCGGTTCAGCTCGCGGGCGAAGGCTTCCAGCCGCTCGGCCTGCAGGGTGCCGAACTGGCCGACCTGCGTGGTGACCGCCTGGCTGAGCAGGTTGGCCGACTGCGCCCGCTCTTCGCGGTCGCGGAAGGCCTCCTCGGCATCTTCCCGCCGGCCGCGGGCCAGTTCCTCGCGCAACTCCCGCTCCAGGCGCATCAACCCCTTGTCGTAGGCCTCCTGCAAGGCCCGGAAGCGGACCTCGGCCTCCTGCCGCTCCTGGCTGCGGTTGCCGCGCAGCAACACGGCCACCTGCAACAGGATGACCACCACCACGCCGGCCAGCAGGGCCAGCCCCATTGTTTCACTCATCGACTGCTTACCTCAGGGAAAAATCGGCCCGGCTACCCTTGCCCTTGTCGTCATGCTCGACCTTCGCCGGCAACAGGAAGACCCGCTCGGGCGGCACCTTGCCCTGCTCGACCAGCCAGCCCTGCACCACCTCGGCCCGGCGGTCGGCCAGCGCCTTGATGTCGTCGTCGGTCGCCGGCAGGTTGGTCAGCATCAGCTTTTCCATCTCCTCGACCGGTAATTCCTTCTGCAAACCGATCACGTTACGTGGCTTCGGGAACTTGGCTTCCTTGTAGGCCCGGGTCAGGTAGGTCTTGACCTCCGTCGGTGCAATCTCGATCTCGTCCAGCGACTTGCCCTCGCCAGATTTCTTCAGATCCTTCAATTTCTCGGCCTTCATCGCCCGCTCGATGGCGACGCGCTTGAGACCTTCCCGGTCGATTTCCGGATCGGCCCGGCCTGTGATCTCCAGCTTCAGCGAATTGCGCTCGACCAGCGCCTTGGCCAGGCTTTCCAGCTTCTTGGTCGCCGCCGCATCGATGCTGGCTCGGCCGACCGCGAATTCGACATTGGACAACTCCTCACCGCTGCCGAACATCGAGCCGAGCAGCGCAAAGGGTGAAGTCACCGCCTTGACGAAGAGGTTGACGATGACCTTGATGATCAGGCCGCCGATGGAAAATTCCGGATCATCCAACGAACCGGAAATCGGCAGATTGAGGTCGATTTCGCCCCGGTTGTTCTTGAGCAGGGAAATCGCCAGGTTGACCGGCAAGGTCGTCGCATCCGGGCTTTCCACCTTGTCGCCGAAGGTGAACTGATCAATGAACAAGCGGTTTTCAGCCGCCAGCTGGTTGTTTTCCAGCTTGTAGGCGACGTTCAGCGACAGCTTGCCCTTCTCGATGGCGTAACCGGCGTACTTGCCGGAATACGGCGAGAAACCCGTCAGGTCGACCCCGGTGATCGCCGCCTTGATGTCGAGGAAGGATTTGGCCGCCAGCGGGTTGAGCTTGCCGAGAATCTCGACCGGCGCCGAATTGGCGTACTTGCCACGCAACTCCATGTCGGCGACGGTATCGGCCGCCGACGACAGGCCATTGACCCGACCGCCCAGCCGGGTGACATTGACCGTGTAATTCGGCTTGACGAAGAAATCCGAGAAATTCACCGTGCCGTTCTGCAGGGTGATCTTGGCGATCCTGATCGGCAGGGGCGGCTTGGTGGGTGCCACAGCCGGAGGAGCCGCCCTGGCCGCTTCCTTCGTCTCGCTGCCCGCTGCGGCAGCAGTCGGCTCGACCGGCTTCGCTTCGGCCGCCTTGCCGGCCGGCTGCTTGACGATGTCCGCCACGTTCAGGCGGCCATCCTTGTTGAGGATCAAGCGCGAGTAGAAATCCGACAAGGCAATCTCGCCGATGTTGACCGCCATCGGCTCCAGCCGGAAATCGATGCCACCGAAATACAGTGACTTCCATTTCAGGAAATCGGCGCTGTTCGCCTTGTCCACCGCCAGAAAGTCACCCAGCGTGAAATTACCCTTGTAGCCCGCTTTCAACCCGGCCGTATCGAGCCTGGCCATCGCCTCGCCCTTGTTCGAGATCAGTCCGCGATGCAGCGACACATTCAGGAATTGGCCGACGTAGGGCTCCAGCGGCATGAGCGGCACCGCCAGCGTCTCGACCTTGACCGCCACCTCGAGCGGAACGACCTGCAGGCTGCCATCGACATTCAGGCTGCCCTTCTGGTTGATCTTGGTCTTCAGGGCGATCTTGCCCTTCTGGTTTGGTGCGTTGGTCAGCTCCTCGCCGTGCAGGCTGAATCCCTCGATTTCCTGGACGGCAACCGGCTGCGTCGTGCGGTCCTCGAAGCGGAAAGCGACATCGTCCACCACCAGTTTGCCGAGACGGCCGACCCACGGCTTCTCGTCCTTCGCCTTGGCTGGGGGCTGGGCATTCGTCGCCCGCGCCGCCTTGAGCGCCGGCGGGCTGACCCATTCGATCCGGCCGTCCTTGTCACGCAGCATGCGGGCCCGGGTGCCGTTATTGCTCACCTCGGCGATATCGACCTGCCGCCCCGGCAGATCGACCTTGATCCCCTTGAAGGCCATCCCCTCGACCTTGAAGCGCTCGCCCAGATCGATCTGGTAACTCACCTCATCAATGACGATCGGCTCAACCAGCCTGCCATCCACCTTGCCAACGCGGGCCTGCAGCTTGCGCACTTCACCGGCTACCGGCGTCGGGTTGGATTGATCCTGCCAGCGCAGCAAGCCGTTGCTCAGCGCAAACTCGCCGAGCGTCCACGCGAACGGCTTGCCCGGTTCGGCTGGTTTGTCTTCCTTTGCCGGCTTGGCCGGCGTCGCGGCAGCCAACTTGTCGAGCACGCGCAAAACGTTGAATTCTCCCTGCTTGTTCACCGCCAGGCTGACCTCCAGCCCGTCCAGCCCGACGCGCCGGACAGCGGCGACGCGGTTGATCGGGTCGATCTGTTCGAGCTCGACATCGAGGCGCTTCCAGTCGAGCAGCGGCGACTGATCAGGCTCCCCGACCGACAGCCCGGACACATGCGCCGCCCCGACCACGCTGACCGAATAGACCTGGTCCGAGACTTCCTTGAACATGGCCTTCATCTCGGTATCGAGCAGGCCGGCATTCAGTCGGAACGGCAGCGATTCCGGCAGGTAGGGCTGCAGGACGGACAGGTCGAAACGGTCGAGATCGAGGTTCAGCTGGCTTTCGTGCGTCGTCGAGAAGGGCTTGCTCTCGCCGGTCAGGGCCAGCTGCGAACCATTGATGTTGGCCGAGAACGACGGACTGACCAGCACCTCGGCCTGATAGGGCAGGCTGGAGATGAACGGCACGGTCAGGTTGAGGTCACTGATCGTATGCACCTTGCCCTTCGGCTGGTCGTCGAAGACGATCTTGCCGTTGAGCACCTGGATGTTGTTCAGTGAGAAGCGCGGCGTGCCGTTATCCGGCTCATCCTTCGGCTTCATCCATTCATCGAGCAGGTCGGAGATGTCGTAGCGTCCCTCCGCTACCCGTGCCACGGCGACACGCAACCCTTGCAAGCGGATTTCGTCAACAACGGCAGCCAGCTTGAAGATCGAGGCGGAAGACAGGTTGACGAACAGCTCGTCGAAGCCGGCCACTTCCTTGCCGCCCTCGGCCTTGATCGACAGGCCATTGACGCGGGCCGACAGGGCGTAGGGGTTGATTGCAATCTGCTCGATGCTCACCTCGCGGTGCAGCTGTTGCGACAGTTGCCTGAGCAAGATGGACTTGGCGAGGGGGGGCGCGGCAAAAAAGCCGAAGACGGTGAAGAGCAGCAGGAAAATGGCGAACCACTTGCCGAACTTCCGGCTGCGCGGGGATTTGACGATGGTCGAAAGTCGCGAGGTTGCGACGGAATGGCTGGACCCTTGCTGCCCCATGATATTCTGCCCTTCTTGCTCCGGATTCCTCAAATCTAACATAACAGCAACAAATCCCAATCTAAGCACAACGATATGAAGTGGTTGATCGATGAAATAAGCGCCTTGCTGGAACAATTGAAGCAATGGCAGACCTGGCTGGGCATTGGCCTGGTCAGCGCCTTTGCCGGGCTGGCCTATCTGCTGGCGACGTATGCCTTCCGTACCGACGCCGTCCTGGTCTTCCTGCGGCAAGCCGGAAACTCGTGCCGTGAATTGAGTAACGGCACGATCATCGCAATGTTCTGCGGCATGATCTTCTTTGGCTTTACCGCCGTGCTGACGCTGGGCGAATTCCAGCGTTTTGTCGAATACCGGCAACGCGCCGCGCATCGCGAGGCGAGTCAGTCGCTGCTCTGGGGCATCATCTGGGGAGCCGTCGCAGTCGGCATCGCCGTTGGTGCGCTGGTTTTCTTCAAACAATATTGCCGCTAGACTGCACCGATTGCTTGCACGGCAGCGCCATGAAAATACTCATCGTCGAAGACAGTCGCGCCAACCTCGCCGTACTCCGGCAATACGTCGAACAGTTCGGGGCCACCGCCCTCTGTGCCGAAAGTGGCGAAACGGCGCTGCAGCTCTACGAACAGAACCGCCCCGACCTGATCCTGCTCGACATCGTCCTGCCCGGCATGGACGGCCTGGCTGTCGCCCGCCAGGTGCGCGCCATGGAGAAAGGCGGCGACTGGACGCCGATCATCTTCCTCTCCTCGCTCGGCAAGGACGACGACATCGAAAAGGGCATCGCCGCTGGCGGCGACGATTACCTGCTCAAGCCGATCAGTGAGATCGTCCTTGGCGCCAAGATCCGCGCCATGCAACGCCTGGTCCTGATGCGCGCCTCGCTGGTTTCGCTGACCCGCAAGCTCGACGCCGCCAATCAGGAACTGATCCGTATCTCGTCCAGTGACGGCCTGACCGGCATCGCCAATCGCCGCTATTTCGACGAAGCCCTCTCGCTCGAGTGGCGCCGCGCCCGCCGGCACTCCAACCCGGTGGCCCTGCTGATGTGCGATGTCGACTACTTCAAGTTGTACAACGACACCTATGGCCACCTGGCCGGCGACGAGTGCTTGCGCCAGGTAGCCAGGTCCATCAGCCGCCACTCGGAGCGCCCGTCGGACACCGTGGCCCGCTTCGGCGGCGAAGAGTTCGCTGTCGTCCTGGCCGAAACTTCGATCGGTGGCGCACTGATGGTGGCCGAGAAAATCCGGCATGGCATCCGCGAACTGAACATCACACACGACTCGTCACCCTTCGGTCATGTCACCCTGAGTATCGGCATCGCCTCGGCCGCCCCTGGTTTCGACAACCCGCCGGACGACCTGATTGCCGCAGCCGACAAGGCCCTTTACCGCGCCAAGCAGGAAGGACGCGACCGCGTCTGCCGTTTCGACGCCACCTGAACCCCCATGGCTAAGCAACGGATTTCAGTCGTCATTGCCGACGATAACGACATGATGCGCGGCGTCCTGCGCGCCATGCTGCGCGGCGAGGAATACGACGTGATCGGGGAGGCCAGCAACGGCGTGCTGGCTGTCGATATCGCCGAACGGCTGAAACCGGACATCGTCTGTCTGGATGTGGTGATGCCGGAGAAGAACGGCATCGAGGCGCTGTGCGAGATCAAGGCCACACAGCCCGAAATCGAGGTTGTCATGGTGACCGGCAATTCCGACCCGGCGACGGTTCAGGAATCGATCCAGAACGGTGCCAGCGGCTTCATCATCAAGCCCTTCAACGCCGCCCGCGTCCTGGACACCCTGGCGCGCGTCGGCACGCGCATCCGCCAGCGCAAAAACTAGAAGGTGTTGCGCCAGCCGCGCATCGCGGCAAAGACTGCCACCTTGTCGCGACCGGCCGCCCCCTGACGCAGCGCCGCATCGATCACCGCCGGTTCGCCGCAGCGCAGGAAGGGATTGGTCGCCTTTTCCTCAGCCAGCGTCGACGGCACGCTGGCCTTGCCAACCGCCCGCAGGGCCGCCACCCGGGCAACCCGCTCCTGCAGCGCTGCATTGGCCGGCTCGACCGCAACGGCAAAGCGCAGGTTCATTTCCGTGTATTCGTGGGCGCAGTAGAGGCGCGTCGTATCCGGCAAGGCTGCGATGCGGTCGAGCGAGGCCGTCATCTGTTCCGGCGTGCCCTCGAACAGGCGACCACAGCCGGCTCCGAACACCGTATCGCCACAGAAAAGAGCGCCCTCGGCGTAATAGGCCAGATGGCCGCGTGTGTGGCCGGGAACCGCCATGACCCACATCGACGCCCCGAGAACGTCGATGCACTCCCCCCCCGACAAGGGGTCGGTGCAGCCTGTGATAGACTCGTTGCCCGGCGCATAGACCCGGACCGGCCAGCCTGCCGCCAGCTCGGCGACGCCGCCCTGATGATCGGCATGATGATGGGTGATCAGGATGCCTTCGAGGCACAACCCCTCGCTTGCCAGCCTGGCCTGAACGGTCGCGGCGTCGCCGGGGTCGACGACGAAAGCGCGCTTGCCCCGGGTCAACAGCCAGATGTAATTGTCCTTGAATGCGGGAATGAACGAGATTTCAAACATGCCGGAACTATCGAGCGAGGCGAACCGGATGTCAATTCCCGGTCTCGACCGCTGGCTGGCATCCCTGCCGGGGCGGCACGTTCTCGCCTGGGAGCAGGGCCAGGTCGACGATCTGGTGGCGGACGTATTCGGCTACCACGCGCTGCAGATCGGCCTGCCGCAGGCCGATTTCCTCCGCGCCAACCGCATTCCGCTGCGCCAGAAGGCTGCCGACCTGGGGAGCGCGGATCTCCGGTGCCACTACGCTGCCCTGCCCATCGCCTCGAACAGCACGGACCTCGTCGTCCTGCCGCATGTTCTCGAATTCAGTGACGAGCCGCATCAGATCCTGCGCGAAGTCGAGCGCATCCTGATTCCCGAGGGACAGGTCATCGTCATCGGCTTCAATCCGCTATCCCTGTGGGGCGTCAAGCGCCGCTTCGACCGCAGCGGCGAGTTTCCCTGGAACGGCAGCTACCTGTCCCTGAACCGTCTGAAGGACTGGCTCAAACTGCTCGGTTTCGAAGTCGACCGGGGCTGCCTGGGCTGCTACCTGCCGCCGCTCGAACGCCTGCAGTGGCTGCAATGTCGGCCGACCACCCTGCGCGCCGGCGAACGCTGGTGGAATTTTTCCGGCGGCGTCTATGCCCTGCGTGCCATCAAACGCACCCACGGCATGCGCCTGATCACCCCGGACTGGAAGAAAAAACCGGTGCGCGCCAAGGCGCTGCGCCCCATCACCCAAAAAGAGACTCATGGCCACTGAAGACAGCATCGAAATCTTTACCGACGGCGCCTGCAAGGGCAACCCCGGCCCCGGCGGCTGGGGCGCCATCCTGCGCGCCGGCCCGCACGAAAAGGAGTTGTGGGGCGGCGAGAAGGAAACGACCAACAACCGCATGGAACTGACTGCCGCCATCCGTGGCCTGGAAGCCCTCAAGCGGCCGGTAGTCGGCAAGGTGTACACCGACTCGCAGTATGTCCTGAAGGGCATCAGCGAATGGATCCACGGCTGGAAGCGCAACGGCTGGAAGACGGCCGACAAAAAGCCGGTCAAGAATGCCGATCTGTGGCAAACCCTCGACGCCCTCGTCCGCCAGCACAAGCTGGAATGGATCTGGGTCAAGGGCCATGCCGGCCACCCGGAAAACGAACGCGCCGATGCCCTGGCCAACCGCGGCATCGAAGAATTGAAGGGTTAAGGAAGCATCATGCGCCAGATCGTCCTCGATACGGAAACCACCGGTCTCGACCCGCGCTCGGGTCACCGCATCATCGAAGTCGCCTGCATCGAGATGGAAAACCGCAGGCTGACCGGCCGCCATCTGCACAAGTACATCAATCCGGAACGTGAAATCGACGCCGGCGCCCAGGCGGTGCATGGCATCACACTCGAATTCCTGGCCGACAAGCCGAAGTTCGCCGACATCGTCGACGAATTCCTGGAGTTCATCAGCGGCGCCGAATTGGTCATCCACAACGCCCCGTTCGACATCGGCTTCCTCAATGCCGAGTTGCGCCGCCTCGACCGGGTGCCGGTGGAAACCATCTGCAACGGTGTGACCGACACGCTGAGGATGGCCAAGGAATTGCACCCGGGCAAGCGCAACAGCCTCGATGCGCTGTGCGAGCGCTACGAAATCGACAACTCGACCCGCACCCTGCACGGTGCCCTGCTCGATACCGAATTGCTGGCCGACGTCTTCCTGGCCATGACGCGCGGCCAGAACAGCCTGATGATCGAACCGGACGCTGCACCCCGCCCGAAGATCGGCGCCGATGGCCAGGTCCGGCAGCGCAAGCCGCTGACCGTGCGCCGGGCCAGCGAAGAGGAACTGGCCGAACACGCCAGAAACCTGGCCGGCATCGACAAGGAATCGAAGGGCGCCTGCATCTGGCTGCCCAAGCCGGACGTGGAAGCTGCCTGAGATCGCCATGGTTCCCATTTCCCTCCTGATCTGGCTCGCGCTCGAAATCGCCACTTACCTCTTCATCGGCCGTCAGTTCCTGCATGCCGACTGGCCGGCTGCCCTTGGTGGTGCGTTCGGCGGTCTGCTCGGCATCCGGGCCGGCATCAACGCCATCACCTGGGTCTTCGGCATGGCGCTCGCCTCGCCGGCACCGCGCCTCGGCTTTGCCCGCACCGCCCGCCTGATGTGGGACGAATACCTCGCCTTCCTGCTCACCTTCGTCCTGGTCATTCCCTTCGAGCGTCTGTGGATGCCGGCCGATCGGCTGGCTCCGGGCAAGCAACCGATCCTGCTGGTGCACGGTTACGGCTGCAGCCGCGGTGTCTGGTGGCTGCTCCGCCGCCGCCTCGAAGCGGCCGGCCATACGGTGGCCAGTGTCAGCCTGGCGCCCCCCTACATCAGTCTCGGCCGCCTGGAACCCCTGCTCAACCAGCGTATCGAGGAAGTCTGCGCTGCCACCGGCAGCCGGCAGGTCACCCTGATCTGTCACAGCATGGGCGGCCTGATCGCCCGTTGCTACCTGGCCCGTCATGGCCGGGACCGGGTCGCCCGCCTGATCACGCTGGCGACGCCGCACATGGGGAGCGACCTCAGCCGGATCGGTTTCGGCCAGAACTCCCGCG
Source organism: Dechloromonas agitata is5 (assembly GCF_000519045.1). GTDB lineage: Bacteria > Pseudomonadota > Gammaproteobacteria > Burkholderiales > Rhodocyclaceae > Azonexus > Azonexus agitatus. The sequence continues at coordinate 2,302,493 of NZ_KI912532.1, read as the reverse complement.
AGATGACGACCGGCTCCCTGTGGCTGCAGGACATGGCGGCCGAGCGGCTGGCGGTACCTGCCGTCAGCCTGCGCAACGCCTACGACAACTACGTCATGCCGCAGGACAACCAGCGCCTGCCCGGCGCCCAGGATATTGAACTGCCGCCGGTCGGCCATCTCGCCATGCTTTATGATGTGCGCATTGCCCGTCTGCTGATCGAATTGCTGCAACAGAAAACATCATGAAGATTTCCGATACCACCCGCCGCCAGGTCGAGAACCTGCTCGACTTCATCGACGCCAGCCCAAGCCCGTGGCATGCCGTCGCCACCTGCGAGGAACACCTGCAGGCTGCGGGTTTCTCCCGGCTCGACGAAACCGAACGCTGGTCGCTGCAAGCCGGCGACCAGCGCTACGTCGTGCGCGGCGGCTCGGCAATCATTGCCTTCATCGTCGGCCGCCAGCCATTGACCGAAGCCGGCCTGCGCCTGATCGGTGCCCACACCGACTCGCCGGGCCTGCGCATCAAGCCGAGGCCGGCCGAGGAAGCCGGCGGCGTGGTGCGGCTCGGCGTCGAGGTCTATGGTGGCCCCATCCTCGCCACCTTTGCTGACCGCGACCTGTCGCTGGCCGGCCGTGTCAATATCCGGACCGCCGATGGCTTCGCCACCCGCCTGACCCGCTTTGCCGACCCGCTGCTCCGCCTGCCCAACCTGGCCATCCACATGAACCGCGAGGTTAACGAAAACGGCCTGAAGTTCAACAAGCAAACCGAATTGCCCTTGCTGCTGGGCATTACCGAGGACGGGGAAAAAGCCGAGATGCGCTTCCGCCGCCCCATCGCCGATGCGCTCGGCGTCGATCCGGCCGACCTGCTGACCTGGGAACTGAACGCCTACGACACACAAAAAGGTACGCTGTGGGGCGCCAACCGCGAGTTCATCGCCGACAGTCAACTCGACAACCTGGCCTCCTGCCACGCCGCGCTGAGCGCCCTGCTTGCGGCCGGGCAACCCGGTGCCACCTGCCTGTGCGCCTTCTTCGACCACGAGGAAGTGGGCAGCGAAAGCGCCGCCGGCGCCGGCGGCAGCTTCGTGTCCGACGTAATCGCCCGGCTCGCCGGCAACGCCGGACTGGATGCGGAAGACCAGCGCCGCATGCTGGCGCGCAGCTTCTTCATCAGCGCCGACATGGCGCACGGCTGGCACCCGAACTTTCCGGCCGCCTACGAGCCCTGCCACCATGCGCTAGTCAATGCCGGCCCGGTGATCAAGAGCAACGCCAACCAGCGCTACAGCACCAATGCTGAAACGGCGGCCCGTTTCATGGCACTCTGCGACAAGGCCGGCGTACCCTGCCAGCAATACGCCCACCGCACCGACCTCGGCTGTGGCAGCACGATCGGCCCCATCGTCGCGGCGCGCCTCGGCATACCGAGCGTGGACGTCGGCTCGCCGATGTGGGCCATGCACAGCATCCGCGAGAGTGCCGGCGTGCTCGACCACGGCTACATGATCGCCGCCCTGAGCGCCGCCTTTGCCGATTGACATGAGCGACCTGCACCTGTTCATTGCCGGGTCGCTCGTACTCGTCTGGTGGTCGCGCAAACCACTCAGCAAGCCGGGCAGCCACGGTTTCTACCGCTTTTTTGCCTGGGAGGCGATTCTCGGCCTGCTGACCCTCAACCATGCGGTCTGGGGCACCGACCCCTATTCGCCGCACCAGTTCACCTCCTGGCTGCTGATGCTGACCAGCATCGCCCTGGTCATCCTCGGCGTCTCGACACTGAAACGCGACGGCGCCCCGGACGCCCGGCGGGACGACCGTTCCTTCTATGAATTCGAGAAAACGACCCAGCTGGTATCGCACGGGATTTTCGGCTACATCCGCCACCCGATGTATGCCTCGCTACTGGCGCTGGCCTGGGGCGCCTACTTCCAGGACCCCAGCCTGCCCGGCACGCTACTGGCGCTGAGCGCCTCCGTCGCCCTGTGGCTGACCGCCACGACCGACGAACGGGAATGCCTGGCCTATTTTGGCCCGGAGTACGCTGCCTACATGCAGCGTACCAAGCGCTTCATCCCCTTCCTACTCTGACGGGGTCTTCGTCCCCATCATCTCGTTGCAGGTCGCCCGGCCGAAAGCCTCGGCCTTCTTCGGGCTGGAAATCTGCGGCTCCTCGTAGATGCGCTTGATGATGAAGTTGGTGATGCGCGGCCCGTCGCTGCCATCCTCCTCGAACAGCTTCATCGGGCGGCCACGGTCGCGATTGTAGAAAGCCTGCAAGGCATGGTCACGTACCCGCTCGCAGAAGCGGATCTTCTGGGCATCCGGCATGCTGTCGTCGATCGGCGCCGGATGGCCATGCGCCCAGGCACCGGAGGTCGTCAGCAGGGTCAGCAGGAGAAGCGGTAAGCGTTTCATTTGTTCGTGTCCTGAATCGAGGTGAGATAGGCCAGGATATCCTGGATGTCCTGCGCCTTGAGGCCGTTGAGCACGCCAACAGTGCCTTCCTCGTCATGCGGGCGGTCGCCCTTCAGGTACAGGTCCACCTGGCGCTGCAGGTAATTGGTGTATTGCCCGACGAGCATCGGGAACATGCCCCGCCCCTTGCCCGCCTTGCCGTGGCAGGCGGCACACTGCTTCTGGAACAACTTCTCGCCATTCGCCAGGTCGCCTTCGGCACGGGGGATGATCATCACCCGGTCGGCCATCTGCAGACGGGTCAGGGCGTCCTCGTTGCCGGTATAGGTCGGCATCTTGGTGTCGAGTTCGACACCGGCCAGATACGCCGAGATATCCTTGATGTCCTCATCGGAAAGCTCGCGCTCCTGCGTGTAGGGGAACATCGGAATATTGATCCGGGTACGTGCCCGGAAATTCTTCAGCTGGCTTTCCAGATACTTCACCTGCTGGCCCGCGATGCGCGGATATTCGCCCTTCTTGCCACCCTGGCCATTATCGCCATGGCAGGCGGCACAGGTACCGTTGATTTCCTTGCCCTTTTCAAGATCGGCAGCAAACGTCATGCCGCCCCACAGCAGGGCAGCCACCAAAACCGGAACACGCACGGACAGCAACATACCAAGACTCCTCATTGTACTGCGGCGAATTGTCGCATCTTCAGGGCGCTCAGAAATTGACCCAAATCACGCATAATTCGGGCCATGGCAATTACAGCGTGTACCGAAGAAAGTATCGACCATCTGGCCAACCTGCGCCGCCTGGTCGTATGGCGCTGGTTCGTGCTGGCCGTCCTGGCCCTTCTCATCCTGATCGTACCGGCCATTCTGGATATCCCGGTACCACAGGCCCCGCTGCTCGGCATCATTGCCGTCGCCACCCTCTTCAACGCACTGGCCCAGTGGCGCGTCATCCACAGCCAGTCAGCCAGCACGGCCGAGCTTTTCACGCAGTTGCTGTTCGACATCGGCGCCTTTTCCGCCATCGTCTTTTTCAGCGGCGGCGCCACCAACCCGCTGGTCTCGCTGCTCCTGCCACCGGTCGCCGTTGCCGCCCTGACCCTGCCAGCCCGCTGCGTCGCGATCATCAGCGCCATGGCCATCGTCGCCTACTCGGTGCTGATGGTTTATTTCATTCCCCTGCAGATGAACGATGCGACACGCGCCACCCGCCTGCACCTGATCGGCATGTGGCTGATCTTCGTCCTCTCGGCGGCGATCATCAGCTGGATCATTGTCCGCATGACCACCCAGATTCGCGAGCGCGATGCCGAACTGGCCGCGACCCGCGAACAGGCCCTTCGCGACGAACGCATCATGGCAATGGGTACGCTCGCCGCCGGCGCCGCCCACGAACTCGGCACCCCGCTCGGCACCATGGCCCTGCTCGCCGGCGAACTGGCCAACGACCCGGCCCTGTCCGCTACCGCCCGCGAGGATATCGCCCTGCTCCGCCAGCAAATTGGCGTCTGCAAGCAGATCATTACCGGCCTGTCGCGCCGTGCCGGCGCCGAGCGACTGGAAAATGCCGCGTCGCTGCCCGCTGACCGCTGGCTGGAAAACCTGCGCCAGCACTGGCATGCCGCCCGCCCCCAGGCGAACAGCCGCCTGGTCGTGACCAGCGACGGCGAAGCTCCAGACATCGTGGCCGACCCGCGCCTCGAACAAGCCGTTCTCAACCTGCTGAACAACGCCGCCAACGCCACACCCAGGCCCATGGAAATCCGCCTGGGCTGGTGCAGCGACGAGCTCTGCATCGACATCCGTGACCGCGGCCCCGGTTTTCCGCCGGACGTCCTCAGTCTGGGTGGCCAGCGCAGTTTCCCGGCCCACGAACGCGGCAGCGGCGTCGGCCTGATCCTGACCCGCACCGCCATCGAGCAACTGGGCGGCCGACTATCCCTGCTCAATCCGGACGATGGCGGCGCCATCGCCCGCATCGAATTGCCGAGAGCGAAAACATGAATCCATCAACCCTCGTCATCGACGACGATCCCAGTTTCAACGCGATTCTCGTCCGCACGCTGACCCGCCACGGCCATGAAGCGGTGGGCGTACAGGATGCCGGCAACGCACTCGACCAAGCCCGCGAGCTCAAGCCGGAACGCGTCATCCTCGATCTCAACCTGAATGGCAGCTCCGGACTGGCCCTCATTCCGCAGCTGCTGGACATCATTCCCGACTGCCGCATTGTCGTCCTGACTGGCTACGCCAGCATCGCCACCGCCGTCGATGCGGTGAAGCTGGGTGCCATCCAGTACCTGGCCAAGCCGGTGGAGATCGAGGCCATCCTCTCCGCCTTCGAGGAAGACGCCCATCCCGACAGCGACCTCCCCATTTCGGACGAACCGCTCTCCATCGACCGTCTGGAGTGGGAGCACATCCAGCGCGTGCTGAATGAAAATGACGGCAACATTTCCGCCACGGCACGGGCCCTGAAAATGCACCGCCGCACCTTGCAGCGCAAGCTGTCCAAGCGGCCGGTCAAGAGCTGACAACCAGCTACCCGGAGCCGGTCAAAGCAGCATGAACGCCATGGCCGCCACTGCGGTCGGTGGCAAGGCCGCCAGCAACAGCCGCAAGGGATTGACCGACTCGTCCTCAAAACTCGACTTGAGGATCGCTACGCCAGCCGGGTTCGGCGCATTGGCGATGATGGTCAGGCCGCCGCCGGTCACCGCACCGGCAACGATGGCATACTGGAAATCGGGGGTCACCCCCTGAACCAGGGACGCCAGGTAGGTCAGCGCCGCATTGTCGGTAATGGCTGTCATGCCAGTCGCCAGGAAAAACAACACGGTCGGCTCGACCCCCAGCAGGGTCTTCTGCAGCCACCATTGCTGCAAGCCCCCCAGCACCACCAGCCCGGCCAGGAAAAAGGCCACCAGCAAGCCCTCGCGCAGGATCAGGCGGTCCTGATAACGCTCATAGGCCTCGACGTACCCAAGAAAGAACAGGAAGAGTCCCATGAAAACCGCCGGGTGGTGAGCGAAAAGCACCACGCCGACCAGAAAAACCAAATGAATGGCGGCAACCGAGAGCGGTACCGGCGTCGCGAGACTTGCCTCGTCGCCGGCCGGCTGGCTGGCCAGCTCGTCACGAAAAAGGGCCGTGCAAAGAGCGGCATTGAACGCGACGGCGAGCATCGCCTTCCAGCCGAAGGTCGCGAACATGAATGGCGTATCCCACTGCCAGGTCGCCGCCACCATGAGGACCGGCGGTGCGCCAAAGCTGGTCAGCGTGCCACCAATCGACACATTGACGAACAGCACGCCGAGCGTCGCATACTTGAAGCGCGTCGACAGTCCGCTGCCAAAATAGCGGTCGCGCAACATCAGGGCCGCCAGGGTCATCGCCGCCGGCTCCGTGATGAATGAGCCGAGCAGCGGAATCAGCGACAGGCAAAAGCAATAGATGACCAGCGACTGCTGCAGCGGCACCAGGCCGGCCAGTCTGCGCACCGCGACGCCGCAGATTTCGAGCACGGGCCGGCTGGCGGCGATCACCATGATCACGAACACGAACATCGGCTCCGTGAAATTGCGGCTTTCCATGTAATCGACCGCATCTGTCTTCCCCGTCAGGCCGATCAGCACGGCCACCAGGACGAAGGCCCAGAAACCGAAGACCACCTCCACCTCGCCCAGCAAGTGCCACAAGCCTGCATGCCGGGGCTGCAGATGGGCAAGGCGTGCGAACAGGCCGGTCGAAAAGGTGTGCACCACAGCCAGCCCGAACACAACGGCTGCGACAATTTCCGGGGTCGAAATGCTGCCTGGATTCATACCGGGATCATCAAAGGGAATCGGATGCCAAGCCTAACACAGGCAATCCCGGTAGCCAGGGCAGCGTGCCGCAACGCAACCTCAGGAATGACAAGGGCCGCCACGTGACTGTCACGCGGCGGCCCTGGTCGAAAGAGGAACGACTCAGTGCTTGTGTTCGCCCATCGGCATACCGGCGGCCATCGGACGCACCACCTTGGCATCGACCTGCTTGCTGCTGCCATCATCGAAGGTCAGGGTGATCGGCACGACATCCCCTTCCTTCATCGGCGCCTTGAGGTCGATCAGCATGACATGCAGGCCGCCCGGCTTGAGCACGGCCTCACCCTTGGCCTTGATGTCGATGGCCTGAACCGGGCGCATCTTCATCACGCCGCCTTCGTTCAGATGGGTGTGCAACTCCGTCACCTTCGAAACCGGGTTGGCCGCCTTGACCACCTTGATGTCCTTGTCGCCATTGTTCTTGATCACCATGAATGCGCCGGTCGCCGGCGCATTGGGCGGCGCCAGGCGGACATAGGGGTCCTGCACGGCGACATTGTCGGCGGCACCCGCGAGCACACCCGCGGAAAAGAGCAAACCGGCAGCAAACAGCGATAGCTTCTTCATGAATTCCTACTCCTTCAGGGTTGGTTCAAATACTTGCGAATGGCGTGGGCAACCTGGTCCGGTGGCGTCGCATGGGCAATCTTGGCAACCACCGCACCATCCGGTGCGATGATGAATGTATCTGAGGAATGATCGACAACATAGCCGCCACCCGCCGTTTCCACCTTCTGTTCCGCATAGATCACGCCATAACGTCGGGCAACCTCGGCAATGACCTCGGCGCTGCCCGTCACGCCAACAATGGCGGGATGAAAGAAGGCCACGTATTCCTTCAAGCGCTCGGGCGTATCGCGCTTCGGGTCGACCGACACGAAGATCATCGCCACGGCAGCCTGCTCCTCCGGTGTCAGTTGTTTCAATCCCTCGGCGGCAGCTGCCAGGGAAGTCGGACAAATATCAGGGCAATAGGTGTAGCCGAAATAGAGCAGCACCAGCTTGCCCCGATAATCCGCCAGGGAAACAGGGCCGCCGGCCGACTGCAAGGTGAAATCGCCCCCCGCCACGAGCGGCGCCCTGGGGAGCGCTCGTTCGGGCATCTCCGGCTGCCAGAACAGGGCCAGACCGGCAATGACGAAGGCCAGCACGACGGCGGCCAGACCCAGCAAACGCTCAACCATTATTCATGCTCTCCCGTGGTAAAGCGGAATGGTACGGCAATCCGCTCGCTCCCCGCCTCGATCAGCACGGTCGCCTGCCAGTCCATCTGGCCGGTGATACAGACCGGCAAGGTCGCCTCGCCGACGAATCGCCCCTCGCCGCTTTCCTGCAATTCCGGCCGGTTATATCCCATATTCATTTCAACGCCGGCAAAATCCACTGCAATCCGTGCCGGCTGAAGTCCCTTTGCCACCACCTGCACCGCAAAGGGCTTGACTAGCGGTACCGGACGGGCACCGAGCGACAACTCGATGGTTCCGCCGGAAGGCAGCGTTGCCGGGCACACCTGTTTCTGCAGATTGCAGGCCGGATCGGGCAGAACGGTCAGGTCGGCCTTCGGCAACAGGATCGGCGATATCTTGTAACCGATAACCACGACCAGAGCGATCAGTTCGAGACCGATCAAATCCATCAGTATTTTTCTATTCACGAGACAGCACCGGGGCTCGGGACCATTGGGGAGCGCGCATTTTCGCCGATATCGCCCAATGAAATTTAACAAAGATCAATTCTTTACCACTGAGCGGCGCTTACAGTGTGCGGCATATTGTCGCAGCGACACTATGACGCATGCGACGATGGGGGAAATGGAAGTTCTAACTTCTTGATTTGGGAGAAATAGATATGAGTAAGTTCGCAGTGAAAACCACCGCGCTGCTGCTGGCCCTCGGCTTTGCCGGTACGGCAATGTCCGCCGAATCCCTGCAGGACGTGATGAAGCGTCGCAACCTGAGCCAGCAGGATCTGCTGGCCGCGGCCAAGACCTACGTTCCGACCGGCAAGCGCGATGAATTCATCGCTTTCAGCTCCGGCGGCCAGTCCGGCCAGGTCATCGTGTATGGCATTCCGTCCATGCGCATCCTGAAATACATCGGTGTCTTCACCCCGGAACCGTGGCAAGGCTACGGCTTCGACGAAAACTCCAAGTCCGTCCTCAAGCAGGGCTGGATCGATGGCAAGGAAATCACCTGGGGCGACACGCACCACCCGGCCATCTCCGAAACCCAGGGCAAGTATGACGGCCAGTTCCTGTTCATCAACGACAAGGCCAACCCGCGCCTCGCCGTGATCGACCTGCGTGACTTCGAAACCAAGCAGATCGTCATCAACCCGATCTACAAGTCGGAACACGGTGGCGCCTTCGTCACCCCGAATACCGAATACGTCATCGAAGCCGCCCAGTACGCTGCCCCGCTGGAAAACAAGAAGTTCTACCCGCTGGAAGACTTCAACGAGAAGTACCGCGGTGGCGTGACCTACTGGAAGTTCGACCGCAAGGAAGGCCGTATCGACCCGAAGGAATCCTTCTCCGTCGAACTGCCGCCGTACTCGCAGGACTTGTCCGACGCCGGCAAGGGCCCGTCTGACGGCTGGTCCTTCACCAACTCCTTCTGTACCGAGCGCTACGTCGGTGGTATCGAAAAGGGCCGTCCGCCGTATGAAGCCGGTTGCTCCGCCAAGGACACCGACTACCTGCACGTGATCAACTGGAAGAAGGCTGCCGAACTGGTCGCCGCTGGCAAGGCCAAGGTCATCAACGGCCACAAGGTCCTGCCGATGGATGTCGCCGTCAAGGAAGGCATCCTGTTCCTGATCCCCGAGCCGAAGTCGCCGCACGGCGTCGACGTCACCCCGGATGGCAAGTTCATCACCGTCTCCGGCAAGCTGGACACCCACGTCTCCGTCTATTCCTTCGAGAAGATTCAGGCCGCCATCAAGGCCGGCAAGTTCGAATCCAAGGACCCGTACGGCATTCCGGTCGTCGGCATGAAGGATGCGCTGCACACCCAGGTTCAACTGGGTCTCGGCCCCCTCCACACCCAGTACGACTCGAAGAAGTGCGTCGCCTACACCTCCCTGTATGTCGACTCGCAGGTCGTCAAGTGGGATCACTGCGAAGGCAAGGTTCTCGACAAGATCTCGGTGCACTACAACATCGGTCACCTGATGACCATGGAAGGTGACTCCATGGATCCGAAGGGCCGCTATCTGGTCGCCCTGAACAAGCTGTCGATCGACCGCTTCAACCCGGTTGGCCCGCTGCATCCGCAGAACCACCAGTTGATCGACATCACCAACGACAAGATGCAACTGCTGTACGACATGCCGCTGCCGCTGGGTGAGCCGCACTACGTCGTGGCCATCGAAGCTTCCAAGCTGAAGCCGGGTGTCCGCTACAAGGTCGGTACCGATTCCCGTACGGACAAGCCGCATCCGGGCGCCGTCCGTGCCGGCGAAGAAGTGACGACCAAGAAGGGCAACAAGATCGAGGTCAAGGGTACGTTGATCCGCTCGCACATCACGCCGGAAACCATCGAGGCGGAAGTGGGCGACGAAATCACCATCCACCTGACCAACCTCGAGCGTGCCCAGGACGAAACCCACGGCTTCACCGTGTCGACCTACAACGTCCATGCGTCGGTCGAGCCGGGCAAGACCGTCACGGTCAAGTTCAAGGCTGACAAGGAAGGCGTCTATCCGTACTACTGCACGGAATTCTGCTCGGCGCTGCACCTTGAAATGCAGGGTTACCTGCTGGTCAAGCCGAAGGGCTGGAAGCCGACCAAGACCGCCGAAGCCAAGGCCAACTACACCGAAACCGACTACAAGAACACCTTGAAGAAGGTTGCGGATACCCAGGCCGTCATCGACTCCGTCGTTGGCTTCATCACCAGCCACAACTTCAAGGACTTCCCGGATGTGGTCAACATGGTTGATGATGCAACCGACCAGTTGAACAAGGCCAAGGATGCCAAGGCCAAGCACGAAGCCGCTGCCGCCAAGAAGGACTGGGACCAGGCCAACCTGTGGGCTGAGCAAGTCTGGCAATACCAGGTCAAGGCTGCCGACATCGGTCTGCGTGCCAAGACCTACCTTGAGCAGAACGGTGCCAAGAAGGTCAAGTAATCCAAGCGCCTGACAGTTTTGATCTGACTTAAGGCATATTGCGGGGAGCAGAATTACTCTGCTCCCCGTTTCACATCAGGAGGGAAATTCCATGAAACTCGTTATGTCTTTGATTGCCGCAGCTCTCGTCGCCTCCCCGGCTTTTGCCGCTCCGGATGGTGCCAAGCTGTACACCGAAAAAACCTGTAACGCCTGCCACGGCCCGAAGGGCGACAAGCCGCTGATGCCGAACTACCCGAAGATCGCCGGCCAGAACGCTGCCTATTCTGAGCAGCAGATGAAGGACATCAAGAGCGGTGCCCGCAACAATGGCCAGACCGCTGCGATGAAGGGCGTCATGCACTTGGTGAACGACGAGGAAATCAAGGCCCTCTCCGAGTACCTCGCCAAGCTCAAGTAATTTGGGAAGCCCTGATCTACAGGGCGTATGACCCATATCAATGAATACTAATATGGCCAAGGTAATAATGGCCATGTTGCACTGGATAACCAGCCCAAAAGGATTCGAAATATGAAAGCATCTCTACTGCTGATTGGCCTGCTCTCCGCCGGTGTCGCTTTCGCCGGCCCCCCCGCTCCGCACCAGCAAGGCATTGAAGGCAAGGACTACAAGTGGAACGCCGAGGGTGGCGAAAAGTCCGAAGCCCTGAACAAGAAGGGCGACAAGAAGAACGGCCAGGAAGCCTATGAAGTCTGTGGCGCCTGCCACCTGCCTTCCGGCGCTGGCCGCCCGGACGGCACCTTCCCGCAGTTGGCTGGCCAGCACACCACCGTGCTGATCAAGCAGATGGCCGACATCCGCGCCGGCCTGCGTGACAACCCGACCATGTACCCGTTCGCCGCCACCCTGACCGACCCGCAGGAACTGGCCGACGTCGCTGCCTACATCGAAAGCCTGTGCATCCCGGTCGAGCACGGTAAGTACGAGGGTGCCGATGCCGCCATCAAGATCGCCCAAGGCAAGGAACTGTATGAAAAGCAGTGCCTGGAGTGCCACGGCAAGAACGGCGAAGGCAAGAAGGACAAGTTCTACCCGGTTATCGCCGGCCAGCACTACAAGTACCTGCTGCGCCAGATGACCGAAATCCGTGACGGTCATCGCCGCAACGCCAACCCGGACATGGTCAAGGTCATCAAGCCTTACACCAATGACCAACTGGTTGCCATCTCGGCTTACCAGGCCAGCCTGACCATGCCGGGCTCGATGTGCAAGCCGACGGCCAAGAAGAAGTAATAAAGCACCTGGCTAGTGCCGCTGCCCGTCCCTGAGACGGGCAGCTTCCCCACCCGGCCATTCGCCGGGCGTAACACGATAGAGAATAGCGACATGGAAAAACAGAACAAAATCATTGGTGGCTTGACCCTGATCTCGCTGATCTGCCTGGTCGCCGCCTACTTTGCCCCGATCTGGTGGGTTTCCCTCACCGCCCCGAACTATCCACCCGATGCCTTCCCCGATGGCATCCGCATCCACTTCCATTTCGATGGTGTCTATAACGGCTGCAAGGCAGCCGGCAAGGGCACCCGCATGGCTAACGAAATCATCCAGAAAGACCTGGCGCACGACGATGAGCGCTACAACCCGGTACTCGACGCCGAGAAAAACGTCGACAAGGGTGCTCAAGGGCTGGATTGCGTGCACGAAATGAACACGATCAACCATTACGTCGGCATGTTCCCGATCGCTACCGGCGCACCGGTCGAAAAGCCGCTGGCCAAGTTCTTCTTCGGTTTCTTCGCCGTGATGATGATCGCCTTTGCAATGACCAAGAAAAAGGCACGCGTCGCGACCCTGGCCGTCGGTTTCGCTGCTGTCGCCGCCTGGGCCATCGTCGACCAGTTCGTCCTCGGCCACCTGGCCAGCCATGTCGACGCCTACATGGCCGAAGCTGGCACCTTCTTCAAGGAACCGGACAAGATCAAGGTGTGGGGTGACAATGTCACGCTGTACTCCAAGGTTGCCATCTTCGGCCTGATCGCCGTCATGGTCGTCGTCGTCGCCGCCACTGCACTGATCCGCCCCTTCCAGCTGCTGCTGGCCCTGGTTCCGGCCCTGCTGCCCCTTTATTTCGTGATCACCTACGCCGGCTGGCTGTGGTTCTTCGGCCACAACCTGCACCCGTGGGGCGCCTTCACCGTGAAGCCCTTCATGCCGACCGTGTTTGGCGAAGGCAAGGTCGCCCAGTTCTCGACCTTCTCCTACCCGTACTGGGGTTATGGCCTGCTGATGGTGATCTTTGTCTGCCTGATTCTGGCCCTTCTCATCCGTCGCAAGCAGTTGCGCGAAGGCCAGGCCGAGTAATTTCCGTGCCACCGCTCAACGCCTTTGCCAAGGCGGGAGTCGCCCTAGCTTCGATTCTCGCCTTATCGACCGGCAACACCGAGCAGCAACTGGGTGCTTCAGCCGATCTGAGCACTGCCCCGCGCGTCACCATCGACCGCCCGAAACCAACGTTCATGCTGATGGAGCGCGACAAGCGCGTCCACGGCCTGAAACCGTTCCAGGATCTGGTCGACAAGGCGCCGCCCGGCAGTATCCTTAAACCCCCGCCGGGTACCTACGCCGGCCCGGTCACCATCGACAAGCCGCTGACCATCGACGGTGGCGGCAAGGTGACCATCGACGCCGGCGACAAGGGTACCGTCATGGTGCTGAACGCAAGTAACGTAGTGATCCGCGGTCTCCGGCTTACTGGTTCCGGCGACTCGCACGACACGGATGACTCCTGCCTCGATGTCCGTGGCCACCACAACCTGATCGAAGACAACGTGGTCGACAACTGTCTGTTCGGTATCGACCTCAAGCAGGTCAACGACAGCACGGTGCGCGGCAACCGGATCAAGTCGAAGGACTTCGAACTGGGTGTACGCGGCGATGGCTTGCGCTTGTGGTACAGCAACAACAACGTGGTCGAGAAGAACGAAATCATCGACTCGCGCGACATGGTTGCCTGGTATTCCCACAGGAATATTTTCCGCGACAACCTGGGCCGACGCAGCCGCTACTCGATCCACTTCATGTTTGCCAACGACAACATCGTCGAACGCAACCAGTTCTACGATAACGCCGTCGGCATCTACTTCATGTACACCGAGGGTGGCGCAGCCCGCCACAACGTGATTTCGCATGCGACCGGCGCAACGGGCATGGGTATCGGCTTCAAGGAAGCCTCCGGTACCCTGATCGAGAATAACGAGATCATTTACTGCGGCATCGGCATCGGCTCGGATCTCTCTCCGTTCCAGCCCGACTCGACGATCGAGATCAAGGGTAACCGCTTTGCCTATAACGGCATCGGCATCCTGTTCAACTCGGAAACCGGCGGCAACAACGTCCGCGATAACGTCTTCGAAGGCAACCTGACCCAGGTGACCTATGGTGGCCGTGGTGACAACAGCAATTCCGCCAAGAATTTCTGGGAAGGTAATTACTGGGACGACTACCAGGGCTTCGATCGTAATGCAGACGGAATCGGCGACCAGATTCACGAAAACTACGCCTATGCCGACCAGATCTGGATCGAGTTGCCGGTTGCCCGCTTCTTCCGCAGCTCCCCAGTCATGGAACTGCTCGACTTCCTGGAACGCCTCGCTCCTTTCTCGACACCGGACCTGGTCCTGCGTGACGAGAAGCCGCGCTTCGTCAAACCTGCCAAGGTGACTCCATCATGAGCGAAGACAATACCGCCAATGGCGACCGCAAGCCGGAAGCCGGCAAGGTTTCCAACGCCAAGAAGCAAACCAACCGCAGGCGTGCCCTGCGCACCATCCTGCTGACCGGCGGTGTGCTGGGAGCGGCCGGCTCCGGCTTCCTGCCGCTGATCTATTCAAAAAAGCATCGCTTGCGTCCGCCGGGTGCGCTCGATGAAAAAGATTTCCTGTCGAGCTGCATCAAATGCGGCCAATGCGTTCAGGTGTGCCCGGTCGAAGCCATCAAGCTGGCCGACCTGGTCGATGGGATGGGCGTTGGGACGCCGTATATCGACGCCCGCGAGCAAGCCTGCGATTTCTCCTGCGATGCCGTGCAGTGCATCCTGGCCTGCCCGACCGGTTCGTTGACTTACCACAAGCCGGCCCACATGACCGTACGGCCCGGTGCCGAACTTTCATCCAAGCCGATTCTGCTGGCCAAGGAAAAGGACGCCGAGCCGACGCTCAACCTGGCCGAACGAATCGGTGTTGCCCGACTGACCCGACCGGAATCCTGCTTGGCCATACAAGGCAAGGGTTTCAAGGGAAGCGCCCGGGGCGCCAACTTCGAAGGCAAGTTGCGCTACATGTCGGTCGACCGCTGGAAGCCGATTCCGGTCAACGACTACAAATACGACCGCGAAGTCTGTGACCTTTGCGAGCAGGCCTGTCCGATCAAGGGTGCGATCACCGTTGAAATGGGCCTGGGCAAGGACGGCAAGATGAAGGGCATTCCCGTCGTTCATGAAGCCTGCGTTGGTTGCGGCGTCTGTGAAATGATCTGCCCGACCGAACCGGCCAGCATCGAAATCATTCCCGGTGAAGGGTGGCGAGCATGAGTGCCTTGTTGAAAAAACGTTTTGTCGACCAGATCAAGGTTCTATTCGGCGCTGATCCGGCCAAGCCGACCAAACCCGAGGACATCAGCCCGGCAGCGCAAACCATCCACTTCTACAAGAAGGGCAACAAGGATTTCAAGCTCCACGCCCAGGCGCATGAGCAGAAAAGCACCAAGTGGCGCAACCGCCGCTGGGCAACGCTGATCTTCGCCAACCTGCTGTTCGTCATCTCCTTCGCCCTCGACATCCAGATCCTCGAAGGCGCCCTGACCGCTTCGCGCTTCGTCGGCTTTCACCTGATCGACCTCAACTCCGCGCTGCAGGTGATGCTCGCCCACAAGCACATCATCAACAACCTGCTGATCGGAACCGGAACGGTGTTAGTGCTCTGGGTACTGCTCGGTGGTCGAACCTTCTGCTCCTGGATTTGCCCCTACCACCTGCTGGCCGAGTGGGCCGAGAAGATTCACCTCTTCCTGGCCAAGAAGAAGCTGGTCACCGACCAGACCATGGATCGTCGCCTGCGTACGGTGTTCTGGGTCATCTTCGCGCTGCTCGCCATCGCCACCGGCTACACGGTGTACGAGGCCATTTCGCCGACCGGCATCGTCTCCCGTGCGCTGATCTACGGCCCGGGGCTGGCCATGCTGTGGGTGCTGGCCCTGCTCTTCTTCGAGGTCTTCTTCTCCCGCCGCGCCTGGTGTCGCTATGCCTGCCCGATCGGTCTGACCTACGGCGTGGTGGGCATCATCTCGCCGGTGCGCATCAAGTACAAGCTGGATGGTTGCTTCCACGAAGGCGATTGCCGCAAGGTCTGTCTCGTTCCGCACGTGCTCGACACCGTGATCAAGGGGCGCGCCATCGAGCCGGAAGTGCCCATCGGCCCGGACTGCACGCGTTGCGGCCTGTGCGTCGACGCCTGCCCCACTGGTTCGCTGACTTTCGAGATCAAGGGCCTGTCCAAGTTGATGTAGTCCTTCAGACGAGACCCCGTGCCGGGACCGTGCCAGCCTCCATGGCGGCATTGTCCAGGCACGGGGAAAAGCCCGATGCGAACAGCTATTCGTGACCATGGCGCCCGTGCGGATTTTTGATCGATATTCAATGTCCGAATCTGCTGCGCCACCTATAATCCGCCCCATGATCCAGTTCAAGCAAGTAGCCAAGACCTTCCGCAAGGCCCGCGTTCTCGACGGCATCAGCCTCGATATCGGCCTCGGCGAACGAGTCGCCCTGATCGGTTCCAATGGTGCCGGCAAGACCACCCTGATTCGCTGCCTGCTCGGCGAATACACCTTCGACGGCAGCGTTGCCATCAATGGTCTCGACCCGCGCAGCAACCGCACCGCCGTCCTCGGCAAGATCGGTTTCGTGCCGCAGTTGCCGCCGCCGCTGAAAATGCCGGTAGGCCAATTGATCGATTTCTCGGCTTCGCTATGCGGCACCGATCCGAAGCGCATCCATGACATCGCGCGCCGTCTCGGCCTCGATGTCGACGCCATCCTGACACGCCAGTTCGTTCGTCTTTCCGGCGGCATGAAGCAGAAATTGCTGATCGCCATCGCGCTGGGACGGGAGGCGCAGGTCCTGGTCATGGATGAACCGGCCGCCAACCTCGATCCCGAGGCCCGCAAGATTTTCTTCGACCTGCTGGCCGAACGCCTGCAGGATACGACGATGATCATCTCCAGCCACCGTCTCGACGAAGTCTCCTCCCTGGTCAACCGGGTCATCGAGATGGACATGGGCAAGGTTGTCCTCGACGACAAGGTGGCCGACGACGTGACCCTGACCGATGTCCTGAATTGCCGGATCGTCCTCAAGCGCTTCGAACCGGCTTTTGCCAAAGCGCTCGATGGCTGGAAAATTTCTGCTGCCGATGCCGATCAGTTGATCTGGACTGGCGAGATCGCCGGGCCTGACCGCTTGCGCTTCCTCGGCATCCTGTCCCGTTATACGGCTCTGGTCGCAGACCTGTCGCTGACCGAGAACTGAGCATGTGCAACCGGCATCGACGTGACTTCCTTGGCCGGCTCGGCGTCGGCGGTCTGTTGCTGACGCCGCTGGCAGCGGCGCTTTCCGGCTGCCAGAAAGGCAACTGGCCGGACAACATGGTCGAGATCAAATGGGATCGCGACACCTGCGTCGTCTGCAACATGGTCATTTCCGACCGGCGCTTTGCCGGTGAGATGCGCGGCGGCCCGGACAAGACCGTTTTCAAGTTCGACGACCCCGGCTGCATGGCGATCTGGCTCAAGGAAAAGGGAGAGAAATATCCCTGGCTGAAAGACCCCGCCACCTGGATGTGGGTTGCCGACTACAACAGCAAGAGCCGTGAAGAAATGAACTGGCTCGATCCGCGCCGTGCGTATTTCGTGACACGCACGTCGCCGATGGGTTTCAATTTTGCTGCCGTTGCCTCTCCGCTGGCCGGCGCTCTCGATTTCACCGACATGCGCCAGCATGTCCTGGCAAGGTTAAAAAAATGAAGCAACTGTGGCTCACCGCCAAACTGGATATCGTCGAATCCCTGCGTGCCCGCTGGTTCCAGATCTATACCCTGGTCTTCGGTGGCATCGTTGCCCTGCTCTTCCTGTTCGGTCTGACCGAGTCGCGCGTGCTGGGCTTCATCGGCCTCTCCCGGCTGCTGGTCACCTACATCCAGCTGACCATGGCCATCCTGCCGATTTTCGTGCTGATCACCACCGTCCGCTCGGTGGCCGGGGACCGTGAGGCGGGCGTCTTCGAATACCTGCTGTCACTGCCGGTCGGCCTCGGCGCCTGGTTCTGGGGCAAGATCGTCGGCCGCTACATCGTCGTCTTCGCGCCGGTCTTTCTCGCCATGCTGGGCTCCGTCATCTGGGCGATGATCGCCAACATCGAAGTGCCTTGGGACATGTTCGGCTACTACACCGCCCTGCTCGCCGTGATGGCCATGTGCTTCCTCGGCATCGGCATGCTGATCTCGGCCATCGCCCGGACGACCGACATGGCGCAGGGTGCTGCCTTCATGGTCTGGCTGGTCCTGCTGCTCTTCCTCGACCTGATCCTGCTCGGCGTGATGATCCAGGGGAAGGTTGCCCCGGAGTTCGCCGTCACCCTGGCCCTGGCCAACCCGCTGCAGGTCTTCCGCACCGCCGCGCTGGCCCTCTTCGACCCACAACTGATCGTGCTCGGTCCGTCGGCCTATGTCATCCTTGATCTGTTCGGCACGGCTGGCTACAAGGTCTTTGCCCTGGCTTATCCGGCCGCGCTGGGTGTCATCAGCGCCACCGCCGGTTACGTCATCTTCCGCCGTGGAGATCTGCCTTGAAAATGCGGCTCCTCGCCCTCGCCCTGGCCTTCTCCGCGACGTCTGCCAGTGCCCAGGAAATGCCCTCCTCCGGCCCGCTGTTCGCTGCGACACTGAACGACCTCGACGACAAGCCGGTCGCCCTCGAGCGCTACAAGGGCAAGCCGTTGATCGTCAATTTCTGGGCCCGCTGGTGCGGTCCCTGCCGGGCCGAAATTCCCGAGCTGATCAAGTTCCGCAACGCCCACAAGGGCAAGATCGAGGTACTCGGCATCGGTATCGAGGACAAGGCCGAACCGGCCAAAGAATTCGCCAAGGCCTACGACATGGATTACCCAGTCTTCGTCGCCAAAGAACAGGGTATTCCGCTGATGCAGGCGCTCGGCAATACCAAGGCCGGCTTGCCCTACACCTTGTTCATCGACCGCCATGGCAACGTGATCCAGCGCAAGATGGGCGTGGTCCGCAAACCGGACTTTGATTCCGTTCAGGACACCCTGCTGAAGAAATGACGCTGGGTGACCCAGGTCACAGACTCGGTCCCCAGTCCGCTCTATCCTTTCCGGGTTGCCGGCCCTAGCTGGCGTTAAGAAGTTTTGTGTCATTCGGAGAGAATATGAAAACCAGCCGCATCACCGCCCTCTTCCTGCTCGCCGGCCTCGCGCTCGGCGCGACCGCCAGCCAGGCCGACGGCCTGCGTTTCTTCGCCGGCAAGGAAGCCGGCTTCAAGTTCGAGCCGACCATCGCCCTCACCGGCGGCATCATGAAGGCCACCCCGGCCAGCGACGACAACAACTTCGTCTATGGCCTCGATTTCAACATGAACTGTGGCCTGATCCAGACGGCGGACAACCGAATCCGCACCCATGTCCAGATCAACCACACCAACGAATCCGGCGTGAAGGCCACCTCCTTCGAACTGTCACCGCGCTACACCGTGCCCATCGGTAGCGGATTCTCCATCGGCGCCGGCCCGGTGATCGGCATGGTCAAAGCCGATAACGGCATCGCCGACAAGAACCTGTTCGCCTACGGTGCGGTGGTGGGTGCCAACTACCGCAAGGGTATGTATTACTCCGGCCTCGACCTGCGCTACCTGAACACCAATGAGCGCAACAACGTCGACTTCGAGAATTGGGCCCTGATCGCCAAGGTCGGCATCAACTTCTGACCCTTTCCTCGCCCCCATGAAAAAGGAGAAGCCGCGGCTTCTCCTTTTTGCATTTCGGGGCCGAACGACCCGTCAGCCGAGGATTACTCCTGTGACAGAGGCTCACCAGACAGGCCGCTGTCGCCGGCCATGACGATCTCGGCGTAAGACGCCGCCTGCGGCAGCATCTGGTCGGCGTAGAAGCGGGCCGAGGTGATCTTGCCGCGATAGAACGGCAGGTCACCTTCGCCCTTGTCGAGATGGGCAGCAGCAGCCAGTGCCGACTTGGCCATCAGCCAGCCGCCAGTGACGGTGACGGCCAGGTGCAGGTAAGGCACGGCGGCGGTCAGCACACCGGACAGGTTGCTGCGGGCATTGGCGGCCAGCCATTCGGTGGCGCCTGTCCAGGCTTTCAGGGCATTGCCCAGTTTCTGGCCCATCGCCATCAGTTCCGGCTTGCCGGAAGCGCCGAGCGCCTTGGCGGTGGCATAGACCTCGCCGAAAACGACCTTGGCGGTGGCCCCCTGGTCACGCATCAGCTTGCGGAACAGCAGGTCGTTGGCCTGAATGCCGGTGGTGCCTTCGTAGATGGTGGTGATGCGGGAATCGCGCCAGTGCTGGGCAGCGCCGGTTTCCTCGATGAAACCCATGCCCCCATGTACCTGGACACCGAGCGAGGTGACGTCGATGGCCATTTCGGTACCGCCGCCCTTGACCAGCGGGATCATGAATTCGGCCAGGTAGAGATCGCGCTTCTGCTGCTCGGCATCGGCGCCGCCGGCATGGACGCGGTCGAGCAGGCTGGCGGTGTAGTAAGCCATGGCGCGGCAGGCTTCAACGCGCGACCTCATCAACAGCAGCATGCGGCGCACGTCGGGGTGCTTGTCGATGGTGACCAGCGCCTCGCCGGTCAGCGCATCGCGCCCCTGCTTGCGATCCTTGGCATAGGCCAGGGCGCGCTGGTAGGCGCGTTCGCCAAGGGCGATGCCCTGCACGCCGACGCCAAGACGGGCGGCGTTCATCATGATGAACATGTATTCGAGGCCGCGGTTCGGCTCGCCGAGCAGGTAGCCCACGGCACCTCCATTGTCACCGTAGGCCATGACGCAGGTGGCGCTGGCGTGGATGCCGACCTTGTGCTCGATGGACACGCAATGGGCGTCGTTGCGGGTGCCGAGCGAACCGTCGGCATTGACCATGAACTTGGGCACCAGGAACATCGAGATGCCCTTCACCCCGGCCGGGGCGTCCGGCAGGCGGGCGAGGACGAGATGCACGATGTTGTCGGTCATGTCGTGGTCGCCGTAGCTGATGAAGATCTTCTGGCCGAAAACCTTGTAGCTGCCGTCGGCCTGCGGCTCGGCGCGCGAGCGGATCAGGGCCAGGTCGGAACCGGCTTGCGGCTCGGTCAGGTTCATGGTGCCGGTCCATTCGCCGGTGACCATCTTTTCCAGGTAGGTCGCCTTCAGTTCGTCGCTGGCGCAGGTCAGCAAGGCCTCAACCGCACCCGACGTGAGTAAGGGACCAAGCGAGAAGCCGAGGTTGGCCGAGCAGACCATTTCCTGAACGGCAATGCCGAGCGTGTTCGGCAGCCCCTGCCCACCGTATTCGGTGGGCAGTGTGATGCCGCTCCAGCCGGCTTCGCGGAAGGCGTTGTAGGCCTCCTTCCAGCCGTCCGGCGTGGTCACGCCCTCGGGCGTCCAGGTGCAGCCCTGGGTGTCGCCGACGCGGTTGAGCGGGGCGAGCACTTCACGGGTGAATTTGGCGGCTTCGTCGAGAATGGCATCGGCCATGTCCGGGGTCGCCTCGGCGTAGGCCGGAATCTGGCTGAGTTGCTGGAAGCCGGCAATCTCATCCATCACGAAGCGCATGTCCTTGATCGGGGCGCGGTAGTCGCTCATTGCTGTGTCTCCTTGTGTTGTTTATTCAGAATGGGTTGTTGCACAGCGCCGTCTTGGCGCTGCGGTATTCCTGCTGGAGGCGGGCGATCAGTTCGCCGGCCTCCAGCACCTCGTCGATGGTGCCGACGCCCTGTCCGGCGCCCCAGATGTCCTTCCAGGCCTTGGCACCGGTGGCGGCGCCAAAATTCATCGCCGACTTGTCACGCTCCGGCAGGTTGGCCGGATCGAGGCCGGCGGCGATGATGCTCTTGGTCAGGTAGTTGCCATGCACCCCGGTGAAATAAGGCGTGTAGACCACGTCCTTGGCCGATGAATCGAGGATGGCCTGCTTGTAGGCCTCGACCGCATTGGCTTCGGTGGTGGCGATGAAGCGCGTGCCGATGTAGGCGAAATCCGCCCCCATGGCCTGCGCCGCCAGGATGGCCTGGCCGTTGGTGATGGAACCGGACAGCGCGATCGGGCCATCGTAGAACTTGCGGATTTCGCCGACCAGCGCGAAGGGGCTGAGGGTGCCAGCATGGCCACCGGCGCCGGCGCAAACCAGGATCAAGCCATCGACACCGGCCTCCAGGGCCTTCTCGGCATGGCGCACACTGATCACGTCGTGGAAGACCTTGCCACCGTAGGCATGGACATGCGGCACGATCTGGGTCGGCGCCGACAGGCTGGTGATGATCAAGGGCACCTCGTGCTTCACGCACAGCGCCATGTCGTGTTCCAGTCGTTCGTTGGACGGGTGGATGATCTGATTGACGGCGAACGGCGCGGCATTCGGGTCGGCCGCCAGTTCGCTCTTGATGCGCGTCAGCCATTCGTCGAGCAGTTCCTTCGGCCGGGCGTTGAGGGCCGGGAAGGAGCCGATGACACCGCCCTTGCACTGGGCGATGACCAGATCCGGGTTGGAAATGATGAACATCGGCGCGCAGATGACCGGCAGCGCGAGATTCTGGTTCAGCGAGGCAGGAATGCCCATTTATGCTCCTTCCTTGAGGGCGCGACGGAGGATCTTGCCGACGTTGGTGCGCGGCAGGTCGTCACGGAATTCGATATGTTTCGGCACCTTGTAGCCGGTCAGCACGCTACGGCAATGGGCGATCAGCATCTGCTCGTTGACCGCGGGATCCTTGCGCACGACGAATATTTTCACCGCCTCGCCGGAATGCTCGTCCGGCACACCGATGGCCGCCACGTCGCTGACCCCGGGATGCATGGCGACAGCCTCCTCGACTTCGTTCGGATAGACGTTGAAACCGGAGACCAGGATCATGTCCTTCTTGCGGTCGACCAGGAAAACGAAGCCCAACTTGTCGACATAGCCCATGTCGCCGGTGCGCAGGAAACCGTCCGGATGGAAGACGTTGGCCGTCTCTTCCGGCCGCTGCCAGTAGCCCTTCATGACCTGCGGCCCCTTGATGCAGATTTCGCCGACCTGTCCCTGCGGCACCTCGGCACCGTAGTCATCGCGGATCGAGACATCGGTCGAGGATATCGGCAGGCCGATGGCGCCGTTGAACTCATGCATGTCGAGCGGGTTGATCGTCGCCGCCGGTGAGGTTTCGGTCAGGCCATAGGCCTGCAGCAGCGGTACGCCGGTCACCTTGCGCCAACGCTCGGCAACCGGCCCCTGGACGGCCATGCCACCGCCGAGCGTGACGCGCATGGTCGAAAAATCGAGCTTGCCGAATTCCGCATTGTTGAGCAGGGCATTGAACAGCGTGTTCACACCGGTCACCACGGTTACCGGATACTTGCGCCACTCCTTGACGAAACCCGGGATGTCGCGCGGATTGGCGATCAGCAGGTTGCGCGCGCCGATCATCAGGAAAGTCAGGCAGTTCGCGGTCAGCGCGAAAATGTGATAGAGCGGCAAGGCGGTGATGATCATCTCCTCGCCCTCGCGCACCACCGGCTTGATCCAGTTGTAGGCCTGGGTCACGTTGGAGGCGATGTTGGCGTGGGTGAGCATGGCCCCCTTCGAAACGCCGGTCGTGCCGCCGGTGTATTGCAGGAAGGCCAGGTCGCCCTGTTCCAGCGGCACCGGCTTGAAGCCCTGCTTGCGTCCCTGGGCCAGGGCCGTCTTGAAGCTGATGGAACCGGCCAGGTGCCAGGCCGGCACCATTTTCTTGACCCGGCGGACGACGAAATTGACGATCGCCCCCTTCAAGCCACCCAGCCTCTCGCCCATCGAGGTCACGATCACATGCTTGATCGCCGTATGCGCAATGACCTGCTGCAGCGTATGGGCGAAGTTCTCGACGATGACGATGGCCGTCGCGCCGGAATCCTTCAGCTGGTGCTCCAGTTCGCGCGGCGTATAGAGCGGGTTGCAATTGACCACGACACATCCGGCGCGCAGGGTGCCGAACAGGGCAACCGGATATTGCAGGATGTTGGGCATCATCAGCGCGACGCGGTCGCCCTTCTTCAAACCCTTCGCCTGAAGCCAACCGGCAAACTCGCTCGCCTCGGCATCGAGCTGGCGATAGGTAATCTCGCGCCCCATGCTGATATAGGCCACCTTGTCGGCGAAGGTCTTGCAGGCCTTGTCGAACAGGGCGACCAGCGACGGGATGTGGTCGATATCGATTTCTGCCGGGACACCCTTGGGATAACTTTGCAGCCAGATCTTTTCCATTTTTTGTCTCCTCCTTCGTTGCCTGCCCTAGCTGCCGAGCAGCGCCTTCTTCAGTGACGCATCGGCCGGTTTCTCGCCCAGCCAGACCTTGAGCAGGGCCTTGGCAAACCCGGCTCCGGCCACCTTGCCGCGCACCTCTCCATTCTGGCTGACAACAACGCCCTCGCTGGAGAAGTCGATGCTGATCGTATCGCCTTCACGCACCTTGCCGATCGCCTTCATGATGCCAGCCAGTTGTTCGGCCTGGGCTTGCATCTCAGACAACTCGGCGGGCGTATGGTTGTTGCGCAAGCCCTCATCGAGAGCGGAGTGCAGGGAATCGGCATCGAGGTCGCGCAGCAGGCGGAGCACCATGCGACGCGGCGTGGCACTGTCGTAGATGGCCGCCGGCGTCGCCGCCTTCTGGCCGACATACAGCGCGCCGACATAGACCTTGATGAACAGCTTGCTGCGCAGGCCGGCGCCGTTGAGCACCAGTTCGTTGTTGCCGACCTTGACGCTGTCGGCCACCCGGACACCGGCCACTTCGGCCGCATGCAGGCCGGGAACCGCCATCAGGGCGGCGATCAGCGCAGCACGCCGAACGCTCGTCGAAGTAATCATGTATTGTCTCCTCCGCTTTTCAGACGGTAGTAGTTTTTTTCAGCGATATAAACGGTACGCTCAACCACGGTATGAATGACACCGTCGGCGTCCTTGATGTCGATCTGGAAAGTCCAGTCCACTTCATGCTGCCTGGCCAGCGCGCCCCGAATGCCCGCCATCTCCTCGGGCGTCACCCGAAAATCGGCGTACAGCGTGCTGTAGCCCGGTTTGCGGTAACGGATGCTGGCTGCCTTGTCCCAGATGATGTAGTCCTCGCCGAGCGCCGCCATCAGCATGGCGGGGTGCGCACCGTCGGTGATGGCGAACAGCGAGCCGCCGTAGAGCGAGCCGACGATGTTCTTCGTCTTCCAGGTCAGCGGCAGGCGGACGCGAATGTGGCACAGGTCGGGCGCGACATGGACGACGCGCCCGCCGGTGCTGCGAAAGGCGGGATGGAGATTGAACCCCATCCGCACCAGTCGCGCCCCCCAGGGGCGAGGCAGCTTGGCGAGCCAGGCAGGCTTCACCCGCGCGCTCCGTCAGACACGCTCGAAGATGCCGGCGGCACCCATGCCGGTACCGATGCACATCGAGACCATGCCGTACTTACCGCCGGTGCGCTGCAGGCCATGCACGATGGTCGCCGTGCGGATGGCACCGGTCGCGCCGAGCGGGTGGCCGAGGGCAATGGCGCCGCCGAGCGGGTTGATCTTGCTCGGGTCGAGGCCGAGTTCCTTGACCACGGCGAGCGACTGGGCAGCGAAGGCTTCGTTCAGTTCGATCCAGTCCAGGTCTTCCTGGCGGATGCCGGCCTGGGCCAGCGCCTTGGGGATCGCAGCGATCGGGCCGATGCCCATGATCTCCGGCGCCACCCCGCCGACGGCGAAGCTGGCGAAACGGGCGAGCGGCGTCAGGTTGTGTTCCTTGAGCACCTTTTCCGAGACCAACATGACGGCGGCAGCACCGTCCGACATCTGCGAGGAGTTGCCAGCAGTCACTGAACCGCGGGCATGGAAGACCGGGCGCAGCTTGCCCAGCTTTTCCAGCGAGGCATCCGGACGCGGGCCTTCGTCGAACTCGACGGTGCGCTCGCGCACCTTGATCTGGCCGGTCTTCAGGTCGGGCAGGCTTTCGCGGATCAGGTAGGGCGAGGTTTCCGCCTTGAAATGACCGGCCGCAATGGCGGCGCAGGCCTTCTGGTTGGAGGCCAGCGCGAAGGCATCCTGCTCCTCGCGGCTGATCTGCCACTGGTTGGCGACCTTCTCGGCGGTCAGGCCCATGCCGTAGGCGATGCCGATATTTTCATCGGTGAAGATGGCCGGGTTCATGGCCATCTTGTTGCCCATGATCTGCGGCATGATGGTCATCGACTCGGTACCGGCGGCGATCATCACGTCGGCCAGGCCGAGACGGATCTGGTTGGCCGCATCCGCCACGGCCTGCAGGCCGGAGGAGCAGAAGCGGTTGATGGTGATACCCGGCACGGTAATCGGCAGACCAGCCAGCAGGGCGCCGATGCGGGCGACGTTCATGCCCTGCTCGGCTTCCGGCATGGCGCAGCCGACGATCACGTCGCCGATGCGCGCCGGGTCGATACCCGGCACCTGGGCGACAACCGACTTGATGGCGTGGGCCAGCATGTCGTCCGGGCGAACGTTGCGGAACATCCCGCCCTTCTTGGCCACCGGCAGGCGGGTGGCGGCGACGATGTAGGCTTCTTGAATCTGTTTGCTCATTTGTGTTGTCTCCTTGACCCGATTAATTGCGCAGCGGCTTGCCGGTTTCCAGCATGTGCTTGATGCGGGTCTGGGTCAGCGGGTTCTTCAGCAGTTCGACGAACAGGCGGCGTTCGACGGTGATCAGCCATTCCTCATCCACCACGCTGCCAGTCTCGACCTCGCCACCGCACAGGGCGACGGCCGCCGAGCGGGCGACCACGTAGTCGTGTGCCGAGATCATGCCGCCCTCCTTCATGTTCACCAGCATCATCTCCAGCGTGGCGATGCCGTTCTTGCCGGCGACGATCACGCCGCGCGCCATCGGCGGCGGGGCATAGCCGGCGTCAGCCATGGCCCGCGCTTCCTTGATGGCGACCCAGAGCAGTTCGTTGGCGTTGAACAGGATGGTGTCGGACGGCTTGGCGAAACCCATGTCGATGGCCTCGACTGCGCTCTTGGCAACCTTGGCCATGGCAATGGTCTGGAACACCGGTTGCAGGAAATTGAACACCTCGCCCGGTGTCGCCGACTGGGCAGCCCACTCCGCAGCACGCACGGCGAACTCCTTGCAACCGCCACCGGCCGGAATCAGGCCGACACCGGCCTCGACCAGGCCAATGTAGCTTTCCAGCGCCATGACACGCTTGCCGGCATGCATGACGAATTCGCACCCACCGCCCAGGGCCATGCCCTGCACGGCCGCGACGACCGGTACTTGGGCGTATTTCAATGTTTGCGAAGCGCGCTGGAACTTCTCGACCGTCGCTTCCAGGATGTCGAACTGGCCGGCGGCACAGGCTTCACCGACCTGCTGCAGGTTGGCACCGACGGCAAACGGCGCTTCGTGCCAGACCACCACGCCATCCAGCGTGCCTTCGGCCTGCTTGACGGCAGCGATCACGCCATCCAGTACCTCGTTGCCGATGGTGTGCATCTTGGACTTGACCGACAGGATGCCGATACCGGCGTCGAGCGACGGCAAGCGCCACAGGCGGACGCCCTCGTTCTCGTACAGCGTTTCGCCGGATTTTTCCGGAGTGGCGGCCACTTCGCCCAGCACGCGCTCGGGGAAGAGCTGGCGCTGATAGACCGGCAGCGACGAGCGCGGCACATAGGCGTTCTTGCTGGCCGAGTAGGAACCCTCCGCGGCATGCACGCCGGTACGGCCGGCTTCCAGCGCCCAGGCCGGTAGCGGCACGCTGGCCATGGTCTTGCCGGCGGCGATGTCGGCGGCGACGGCTTGGGCGATGTCGCTCCAGCCGGCAGCCTGCCAGGTTTCGAACGGACCTTGCGCCCAGCCGAAGCCCCAGCGCATGGCGAGATCGAGATCGCGGGCATTGTCGGCAACGCTTTCCAGCTGTACGGCGGCGTAATGGAAGATGTCGCGGAAAATGGCCCACAGGAATTGCGCTTGCGGGTGGCTGGAAGCACGCAGCGCGGCGAATTTCTCGGCCGGACTCTTGATTTTCAGGATGGCAGCGACTTCCTCTGCGATCTCGCCGGCCGACTTGCGGTAATCCTGCGCCGCCAGGTCAAGCACCTGGATTTCCTTGCCCTGCTTGCGGAAGATGCCGCAACGGGTCTTCTGGCCAAGGGCGCCCTTCTCGATCAGCAGCTTGAGCCAGGCCGGGGTGGTGAAATGGGCGTGCCACGGGTCGTTGGGCAGGGTGTCCTGCATGGTCTTGACGACGTGCGCCAGGGTATCGAGGCCGACCACATCGGCCGTGCGATACGTGGCGCTCTTCGGGCGACCGATCTTCGGGCCGGTCAGCGCGTCGACTTCGTCAAAACCGAGGCCGAAGGCCTGGGTGTGGTGCATGACAGCGAGAATGGAGAAGACACCGATGCGGTTGGCGACGAAGTTCGGCGTATCGAGGGCGCGGATGACGCCCTTGCCGAGGCGCGAGGTCAGCCAGGTTTCCAGCGCATCCAGCGTGCTGCCATCGGTCGTCTGGGTACCGATGATCTCGACCAGATGCATGTAGCGCGGCGGGTTGAAGAAATGGATGCCGCAGAAGCGCGGCCGGATCGACTCCGGCAACCCCTGGGCCAGCGCGTTCATCGACAGGCCGGAAGTGTTGGAGGCGACGATGGCGTTGGCGCCGATATGCGGCGCGATCTTGGCGTACAGATCGTTCTTCCAGTCCATACGCTCGGCGATGGCCTCGATGACGAGATCGCACTCGGCGAGCAGCGGCAGATGCTCGTCGTAGTTGGCGGCATCAATGAACTTCAGTTTGGACTTGCTGGCCAGCGGCGCCGGTTCCAGCTTCTTCAGGCCATCGAGGGCCTTCTTCACGATGCCGTTCTTGTCACCTTCCTTGGCCGGCAAATCGAACAACACGACCGGCACATTGGCGTTGGCGAGATGAGCCGCAATCTGCGCCCCCATCACACCAGCGCCCAGCACGGCAGCTTTCTTCACGATCAGCTTGTTCAAGCGCGTCTCCTTTTGGTCTGTTATCGGGCTTCGTTAAAAACTAAAACGAACGTTTGAATTATAGATAAGGTGACCCAGTGGTCAACGGTTTTTTGTAGGTCGGTTCAAAAAAATCCCCGGACTAGCCGGGGATCAAATTCACGCAAGGTTCTTCCGCAATCAGAAGGAATAGTTCAACTGGAGCGACAAATAATCGACCGAGGTTTCGAACTTGCCGCGGACAGTCTGAACAACTGTCGTTTCAGCCGCACTGCTGTAAACATTACGAGCGGTGCGAGCTTCCTTCACAAAAATATGGGCATAACCAACATCAAGGGAGGCCTTCGGTGTGATCTTCCATTTCGCACCGAGCGCTAGCCAAGTACGATCCTGATCCGGTACCGTCATCGTACGCGAGGCATCGTCAGGGACAGCCCCCTTGTCAAAGGCAACACCCAAACGCAGCATCCACTGGTCATTCAGTTGATATGTAGTACCCAGACCGACGCGGTAGGTATCCTTGAAGTTGTAGCGTAGCGGTGCTACAGCACGGCTTCCATCCGAATAGACCGGCTCAAGTTTCTGCAGCTTGCTCCAGCCCGTCCATGTGTAGTCGGCAAGGATCGCCCACTTGTCATTGAACTGGTGATGAAGTGCCAGGGAGGCGGTGTCCGGTGTCGTCAAGTCGGCATAGATGTTGCGGGTCGCTTGCCCAGTCTGAGTTTTATCGCCTTCAAGATCGAACTTGATCTTGGAACGATAGCTCAGGCCAACACGCGTATCCTTCGTAACCTGGTACATCGCACCCAGGTTATAACCCCAGCCGGTCGCATCGCCCTTCAAGGTACCTGAGCCATCTGGCTGACCGGCCCTCGGCACTGCCTGATTGAATTCGACATCAGCCTTGGCAAAATTGATGCCGAACGCGAGCGACAATGCATCATTCACCTTGTAAGCAACCGAGGGGTTGACATTGATAATCCGGATTTTGGTTTTCAAACCGGAATAACGGCCAGCAAAATCCTTGTCGTACTCGGTTTCATCCGCGAAGGTCGGATTGACCGCCAAACCAAGACGCCACTGCGGCGCAAGGGAATAGGAGTAATAGAAAGCGGGAACTGCATTCAATCCACCACCGTTACCGCCATCACCACCAACATCCTTCCCCAATCCAGTTGCATAGAATGGTGGAGAACCAGGATTGTTAAGATATCCACCAGTTCCTTCATTGGTAAAGCGGGTACTACGATCCAGCAGCGTCGTAGCGAAGCTGATGTTGTGCCCCTCGGACAGATAGGTCATCCCGGCCGGGTTGTAATACAGGGTGCTGGCGTCCTCCGCTGCGGCAGCAGCACCGGCGTTGGCGATACCGACGCCCGAAGCGCTCTGCCCGGTCAGCTGGAAAGCTGCAGCAAACGCGCCACCGGAAAAGGTGATGGCGAGCAAGGCCGGAATCAGGCGCAGGGTGATTTTTTTGTGCATCAATATGTCTCCTTTATGGATTGTTCTGGGAAGTTTCCCGGGTGCTACTGGTGCTTCGATTAAATCTCAAACACGCGTTTGAAATTTCGTTTCAATTGCTGTTGCGTTGAAATATGTTGCACAAATGCAACATTATTAAACTGATTTACGATAATTTAACGGCCCACCGGTAAATGGTGCAAAGCCGGTGCCGAAGATCACGCCGGCGTCGGCCAATTCGGCATCTCCGATGATGCCCTCGGCAACGAGACGCTCAGTGCGGTCGATCAGGGGCTTGACCAGACGTTCGGCCAGGCCGGCCGGCACGCTGCCAGCGCTGCCTTTTTGCGGTTTGCCTTCAGACCAGGCGTAGAAGCCTTGCCCGCTCTTCTTGCCGAGCAGGTTTTTCTCCACCCGCTGCAGCAGGCATTTCGGCGCATCGGCTCCACCGGCCAGTTGCTTGCCGGCGGCCATGGCGATGTCGAGGCCTACGGTATCGATCAGTTCGATCGGCCCCATCGGCATGCCAAAGGCGAGCATGGCTTCGTCGACCGTTTCCGGTGAGATACCCTCGTCCACCGCCCGCATGGCGGCCAGCATGTACGGCGCCAGCACGGCGTTGACCAGGAAGCCCGGCGCGCTCTTGACCGGCAGCGGCAGCTTGTCGATCTGCTTGACGAAGGCGCAGGCGGCCTGCACGGCAGCCGGATCGGCGCCTTCGGCCTCGACCACTTCGACCAGCGGCATCATCGATACCGGGTTGAAAAAGTGGATGCCGACCAAGCGCTCCGGTCGGTGCAGGACCGTGCGCAGATCTTCCAGCTTGAGGCTGGAAGTGTTGGTAGCGAGTACCGCCCCCGGCTTCATGCGCGGCTCCAGGGCGCGGAACAATGCATGCTTGGCCTCGACGTTCTCGAAGATGGCTTCGATGATCACGTCGGCATGCGGCACGCCATCGCCTTGCGGATCCGGGATCAGGCGATCAAAGGCGGCACGGGCCTTGAGCGGGTCGCGCAGCTTCTTGGCAAATAGCGACTGCGCCCGTTTGAGGGCCGGGGCGATACGCTCCAGGGCCTGATCCTGCAACGTCACGGTCATGCCGCGCAGGGCACACCAGGCGGCAATGTCGCCGCCCATCACGCCGGCGCCGATGACATGCACGCGCCGTGCCTTGAAATCGGAGTCCTTGCCGAAGCCCTTCAGGCGCTCCTGCAGTCCGAAGACGCGCACCAGGTTGCGAGCGGTCGGCGAGGCAATGATGCGGTCCACCACCTCCGGTGCGGCCAGCGCGTTGCCGTCGTGCTTCTGCCACAGGTCGATGATCGCGTACGGGGCCGGATAGTGCTGTGGCCGTGCCTTCTTCGCCACCTGCTTGCGGGCGCCGTTGGCGACGACGCTCTTCAGCGGACCGTTCATCAGCTTCTGCATGAAGGGCAACGGACGGCGCGGCTGACCGGAAACAACCAGCTGGCGGGCGGCCATTTCCATGACGCGGGGCGGCACGCAATCGTCGGCCAGGCCCATCTTCTTTGCCCGTTTGGCATCGAGGGTCTTGCCG
Organism: Dechloromonas agitata is5; assembly: GCF_000519045.1. GTDB lineage: Bacteria > Pseudomonadota > Gammaproteobacteria > Burkholderiales > Rhodocyclaceae > Azonexus > Azonexus agitatus. The sequence continues at coordinate 2,270,844 of NZ_KI912532.1, read as the reverse complement.
GTCAGCATCATGTCCAGCGCGGCGGCCGGGCCGACCCGCTGGGGCAGGCGGAGCATACCACCCCAGCCGGGGAAGATGCCGAGCATGACTTCCGGCAGGCCCATCTTGGTGCCGGATTCATCGACCGCCAGGAGGTAGCGGCAAGCCAGCGCCAGTTCCAGGCCGCCGCCCAGGCAGTGGCCACGGACCAGCGCCAGGGTCGGGTACTTGACGGCTTCCAGACGATTGAACAGCTTCCAGCCACGCTCGACGAGCGCCCGGCCCTTCTCGGCGGTATCGAGCTGGGAGAATTCCGAGATATCGGCCCCGGCGATGAAGCCGGCTGCCTTGCCGGAGCGGATGATCAGGCCCTTGGGGGGATAGACATCCAGTTGGTCGAGCAGCGAAGAAAACTCGCGCAGCACCTCGGCCGACAGCGAATTGGCGGACTCTCCCGCCTTGTCCAGGGTAGCGGTGGCGATGCCTTGCGCATCGACGTCCAAGCGCCAGTGTTGCAGATTCACATTCATTGCATTGTCCTCAGTGAGCCTGGTGGCCGCGTGCAGCAAAAGCCAGCGACAGGGCGCCCGGCCCGACATTGACGGCCGCCGTCTTGCTCATCGGCGACACGTGGATTTCGACGCCGTTGTCCTCGGCGGCCTTGGCCAGCCGCTGATAGCCCGGCATACGAGTGACCATGGCGGGCTCGCCGCCGTAGCTGATGCAGACGCTAGGCGCATCCAGCCCGTCACCGATGCGCTTGACCGCCTTGTCGAACAACTGCTCGACACCGGCCGCGAAACCGCGCACCTTCTCCACCGTCGTCGTCACGTCGCGGTGGCAGTGCAGGATGGGCTTGACATCCAGCCAGGTACCCAGCGTGTAGGAGCTCCAGCCCAGGCTGGTGTCGCCCTTCTTCGATGCCCGCTTGTAGATGTGGAAGAGGTCGGCCGGCACCAGGTAGGTGTGGGTCTCGTCGATCAACTGCTTCAGGCGGGTACCGATTTCGCTCGGCAGGCCGCCCAGGCGGATCAGGCGCACGGCCTCGGCGACCGGCACGGCCTGCCCGGTGAACAGGTTGCGCGTGGAAAACACGGCCAGCCCGAAACGCTCCTCCATGCCGGCTTCGCGGCGGATGGCCTTGTATTTGGTGAGGATTGTCCGCGAGGCTTGCATGGCATGCTCGTAGATCGGGCTACGTGTGCTGGTGATGGTCAGGCAGAACACATAGTCGTAATCGAGCACCAGGCGCTCAAGGAACAGGCGCTCGATCTGGGATACCGAATAGGGGATCGATTCGGCGAAATCTTCGCTCTTGCGGTCCAGATGCCGCGCGTAGAAGGCCTGCGTTTCGTCCGGATGCCGACGGTCCTCGATCAGCGCGTCGCCGATGCGCAGGGTAATCGGCATGATCAGCACGCCGTGCTTGTCGAGAAATTCACGCGGCAGATCACAGGCGGAATCGACAACGATACCGATCCGCATGTCAGTTCACCGTCTCGAGCAACATCGCACCCCCCAGACCGCCGCCAATGCAGATGGTGGCAATACCACGCCGAGCCTGGTTGCGGCGCAGCACATGCAGCAGATGCAGCACGATGCGCGCCCCCGAAGCACCGACCGGGTGGCCGATGGAAACCGCTCCGCCATCGACGTTCAGGCGATCCTCCGGGATTTCGCCCAGCGCCCCCGGCAGGTCGAGCTGCTCGCGGCAATAGGCGTCATCCTTCCAGGCCGCCTGGCAGGCCAGGACCTGCGCGGCGAAGGCCTCGTTCAGTTCCCAGTAATCGATGTCGGCGAGGCTCAGGCCGTGGCGCTGCAGGATCGGGGTCGAGGCATGGACCGGACCGAGACCCATCTGATCCGGTTCCAGGCCGGCCCATTCGCTGTCGACAATCTTGCCGATCGGCTTGAGCCCCCATTTCTGCACGGCCTCTTCCGAAGCAAGGAGCACCCAGGCGGCGCCGTCGGTGATCTGCGAACTGTTGGCAGCGGTGATGTTGCCGTACTTCTTGTCGAAGAAGGGCTTCGGCTTGGCCATGCCGGCCAGCGTCGCATCGGCGCGCACGCCGTCATCGTCAGCATAGACATTCCCCTGCCCGTCGACCACCGGCACGATCTCGGCCAAATGTCCGGCTTGCCGGCCGGCAATGCTGCGTTGGTGGCTGCGCACGGCGAATTCGTCCATCTGTTGCCGGCTGATGCCGAACTTCCACGCCAGGTTCTCAGCCGTCTGGCCCATCAGCAGGCCGACCACCGGGTCGGTCAGGCCCTTCATCAGGCCGATGACCGGCGTCAGCAGCATGGCCGGCCGCAGCTTGAGGAAATGCTGCAGCTTCTGGCCTACCGTACGCAGCGACATCATGCCGGCGAACCAGCGCACCATCGCATCCGAGTACAGCAGCGGCGCCCGCGACAGGGCATCGACACCACCGGCCAGCACCAGTTCGGAACGCCCGCACTGGATGTTGGCGATGGCCGAGTCGATGGCCTGCATGCCGGAGGCGCAATTGCGCATCACCGTCCAGCCCGGCACCTTCTTGCCGCAACCGAGGCGCAGCGCGACCATGCGGCCGATGTTGGTCTCGTCTGGCGACGGTGCAGCGCAGCCGAGGATCACCTCGTCCAGATCGGACGGTTCGAACGGCTGGCGCAACAGCAGCGCCCGGCCGGCCTGGGTGGCCAGGTCGGACGCCGCGAACGGCCCCGGCCCTTTCTGGGCTTTCAGAAACGGCGTCCGGGCGCCGTCGACTACATAGATTGTTTTCATGTCAAAACCTTTCACCGCAACGACACAGAGACGCAAAGGTTTCGCAAAGGAAATTCATCGCGTGAATCTCCCGGCGTCACCTTGGCGTCTTCGCACTTTTGCGTCGAATCACGACCTCAGGCAGCCATCCGGCACTCGGCCGGCTTGTTGGCGGTGGCGACGTTGTAGTCGAACGGGAAATCATCGACGTGCACCACGATGTCGCGCAGGTGGTTGCGGCGCTTCATGATTTCGTATTCGGCTGCCGTGATGACACCTACCTCAAAGGCGACGATGGCGATATCGCGCACGTTGGCCTGCGGGTTGTTGTCGAAGCGGCCAGCCTTTTCGGCGGCGCGGATCTTGGCCTCGATCGGCTCGGCTTCCAGCGTTGCCTTGAGCGCCAGTTCGATGGCGCCGACCGGCTCGTTCTCGACCAGCGGCAGGAAGCATTCAGCCGTCAGGCGGTCGCGGGTAGCGGACGGCGCGATCAGCGACTTGGCAACCTGGTGGCCCACGTCGTCGGACGGCACGACGTACGGGTGCCCCCACGGGAAGATGATGCGATTCACCACACCGGCAATGACGCGCACCGGGAAGTTGGCGATGACGCCGTCGAAGGCCTGCTGTGCCTTGTACATGGCGTCCCAGATCGCCCAGTGCGCCAGCGCGGCGTCTTCCTTCTTGCGGCATTCGGCTTCGTAGCGCTTCAGCGTGCAGGAGATCAGGTACATCTGGGCCAGGATATCGCCTAGGCGAGCCGACAGCTTTTCGCGGCGCTTGACGCTACCGCCCAGCACGAGCAGCGACACGTCGGACAGGAAGGCAAAGGCGGCCGAGAAGCGGGTCAGTTGCTGGTAGTAACGCTTCATTTCCGGCGCCACGTCGGCATTGACGCTCACGAAGTGCGAGCCGGTCATGCCCAGCCACAGGGCGCGCAGGCAGTTCTTGATGGTGAAGCCGATGTGGCCAAACAACGCCTTGTCGAAATCGACCAGGCCCTTCTTCGCATCCGGATTCTGCGCCGCCTGCATTTCCGGCAGCAAATAGGGATGGCAACGGATCGCACCCTGACCGAAGATGATCAGCGAACGGGTCAGGATGTTGGCGCCTTCGACGGTAATCGCCACCGGCACCTGCTGGTAGGCGCGGCCGAGGAAGTTGTTGGGGCCGAGGCAGATGCCCTTGCCGCCGATGACATCCATGCCATCATTGACCACCTGGCGGGCGCGCTCCGTGACGTGGTACTTGGCGATGGCCGAAACCACGGAAGGCTTCTCGCCGAGATCGACGGCACCGGCCGTCATCTTGCGCACGGCATCCATCATGTAGGTGTAGGCACCGATGCGGGTCAACGCTTCCTCGACGCCTTCGAACTTGCCGACGGCCATCTTGAATTGCGAACGGACGCGGGCATAGCCGCCGACGGCACGCGCCGTCATCTGCGCCATGCCGGTGTTGGACGACGGCAGCGAAATGGAACGGCCGGCGGCCAGGCACTCCATCAGCATGCGCCAGCCCTGGCCGGCCATCTTCGGACCGCCAATGATGAAGTCCAGCGGCATGAAGACCTCCTTGCCGCGCGTCGGGCCGTTCATGAACATGGCGTTGAGCGGGAAATGGCGGCGACCGGTATCGACACCCGGATGGTCGTACGGCACCAGCGCACAGGTGATACCGATGTGCTTCTTGTCGCCGAGCAGGCCGTCCGGATCGAACAGGTGGAAGGCCAGGCCGAACACCGTGCACACCGGCGCCAGCGTGATGTAGCGCTTGTCCCAGGAAACACGCATGCCGAGCACTTCCTTGCCCTGGTACATGCCCTTGCAAACGACGCCGGTATCCGGAATCGACGCCGCATCGGAACCGGCCCACGGGCTGGTCAGCGCGAAAGCCGGCACCTCGATGCCCTTGGCCAGGCGCGGCAGGTAATGGTTCTTCTGTTCCTCGGTGCCGTAGTGCAGCAGCAGTTCGGCCGGGCCGAGCGAGTTGGGCACCATGACCGATACCGACAATGCGGAGGAACGCGTCGACAGCTTGGTCACCACCTGCGAATGGGCGTAAGCCGAGAACTCCAGGCCGCCGTACTTCTTCGGGATGATCATGCCGAGGAAGCCCTTTTCCTTGATGTAGCGCCAGGCTTCGTGTGGCAGGTCATAAAGTTCGTGCGTTACCTTCCAGTCATCGACCAGGCGGCAGGCTTCCTCGCACTCCTTGTCGAGGAAGGATTGCTCCTCAGCCGTCAGCTTGGGCACCGGATAGGCCTGCAGCTTCTGCCAGTCCGGCTTGCCACGGAAGAGCTCGCCTTCCCACCAGACGGTACCGGCTTCGAGCGCATCGCGCTCGGTATCCGACATCTGCGGCAACACCTTGCGGTAGGTGGAAAAAATGGGCCGGGTGATCAGCGCCCGGCGCAAAGGCCGAACGATGAACAACCCGGCCAAAACCACCAGGATGGTGATGCCCAGCAGAGGGATGGTGCTGTTGAACATGCTGTCTACTCCTTTTATGTCTTTTGTTGTGTCGATTACAAACCGTCGACGGCGGCGTCTTGAAACTGGGGCAAGGGGGCACGCAGGCCGCCAAGCAGGAAGGACATCAGGCGAGGCACCAGACGATCGAGGCGATCGGTGGCATCGGCTGCCTCGATCTGCCAGTCGGTGACCAGGCGCAGGGCATCGGTACCGGCAATGGCGTAGGAGGTCGCGCCGAGCATGAAATGGAAGCGCCAGACGATCTCGGCCTTGGGTACATCGGGCAAGGCCCGGAACAACTCCTCCTTGTAGCGATCCATGACCTCCTGGTACTCGTGGGCCAGGAAAGCGCGGATGAACTCGGACGGATCGGTCAGCGTGCGGCCCAGCAGGCGCAGGAAGGTCACCCCGCCGCGCTTTTCGTCACCCCCCATGCGGAGCAAGGTGCCGAAGAAGCCATCAACGATCTGCGACGGCTTGAGCGGCTTGCCACCGGCCTGAGCCTGCAGCGCGTGGAGCACGCGCATGCGCTCCTCGTTCAGCCAGTCGAGCCGACGTCGGAAGACCTCCTGCATCAAGGATTCCTTGGAACCGAAGTGGTAGTTCACCGCCGCCAGGTTGACCTGCGCCTCGCCGGTGATCTGGCGCATCGAGGTGCCTTCATAGCCGTGCGCCATGAACAGGCGCTCCGCTGCATCCAGAATGCGTTCGCGGGTATCTCCCGAGCGGGCTTCAGCCATCATCCTCTCCTATGATTCATACGTTCGTTTGAATCATAGGGAAAACAAAAACGCATTGCAAGCGTTTTTAACCGGGAGCCCGGAGCAACTTCTACACGGCCCGCCGCCGAATGAAATCGATGACCTGCTCCGCCGGAATCGGGCGGCTGAACAGGTAGCCCTGCCCCATATCGCAGCCAATGTGCTTCAGGTACTCCAGTTGTTCCTCGGTCTCGATACCTTCCGCCACCACCTTGAGGCCGAGGCTGTGCGCCAGGCCGATGGTCGCATCGCAGATGACCGATCCATCAGTGCTCTGACCGATCTCCTCGACAAAGGAACGGTCGAGCTTGAGGTGGTCGAGCGGGAACATGTGCAGATAACTCAGCGACGAATAGCCGGTGCCGAAATCGTCGATCGCAAGGCTCACTCCCATGTCGTGCAGCAGATCGAGGATGCGCACCGTTTCGGTCGGCTGTTCCATGGCCACCGACTCGGTGATCTCGAACATGACCTGCTCTGCAGGGAGGTCGTAGGCCTCGAGGATGCCACGCACCAGCAGCGGCAGGTTGCCGTTGCGCATCTGGATGGCGGAGATATTGATCGCCATGCGCAAGTCCGTCAGGCCGGCGGCACGGAATTCCGCCAGCTGCCGGCAGGCGGCCCACAGCACCCACTCGCCCAGCGGCTGGATGAGGCCGGTTTCCTCGGCCACGCCGATGAAGCGGGCCGGGGCCAGCAGGCCGCGCTCCGGATGCTGCCAGCGGACCAGCGCCTCGACACCGCGCACCCGGCCACTGGGCAACTCGATAACCGGCTGGTAATGCAGGCAGAACTCTTCGTTGGCCAGCGCCTGGCGCAGGCTGTGCTCGATCTTCAGCCGATCGACCGCGGCATCGTTCATCTTCTGGTCGAAGAACTGGAAGTTGTTCCGCCCCGCCATCTTGGCGTGATACATCGCGGCATCGGCGTTCTTCATCAGCGTTTCGCCATCCTGGCCATCGATTGGATAGATCGCGATGCCGATGCTGGGCGAGGTGTAGAGATCGAAGCCGCCAATCTGGTAGGAGCGGCCAATGTTGAAGACCAGCTTCTCGGCCACCACCGCCGTGGCGGAACTGTGTTCGATTCCGGTCAGCATGATGACGAATTCGTCGCCCCCCAGCCGGGCAACCACGTCGCTGTCGCGCACCGTCTCCTCCAGCCGACGGCCGACCTCGATCAGCAACTCGTCACCGACGTGATGGCCGAGCGTGTCGTTGATGACCTTGAAGCGGTCGAGATCGATGAACAGCAGGGCCACCCGCGAACCGTCCCGGCGGGCCGCGGCGAGCGCCTGGTCGAGGTGTCCCTTCAGGCTGAAGCGATTGAACAGGCCGGTCAGCACGTCGTGATGCGCAATGTGGTGCAGGCGCTCCTCGGCCGCCCGTTCGGAGGAGACGTCGGTAAAGTGCGCGACATAGTAGCGAACGCTGCCTTCTTCGTTCCGGATCACCGAGATCGACATCCACTTCGGATAGACGCCGCCATCCTTGCGCCGGTCCCAGATCTCGCCCTGCCAGAAACCCCGCTCGTTGAGACTGCTCCACAACTGCGCATACTCTTCCGGCGTCGTCCGGCCGGCTGACAGGAAGCTCGGATTGCGGCCGATCGCCTCGGCCGCCTCATAGCCGGTCAGTTCGGTAAAGGCCGGATTGACGGTGACGATCCGGTTATCGGCATCGGTGATCAGGATCGCCTCGCCGCTGTACTGGACGGCACTGGCCAGCAACTGCATCTGCGAACTCATTTCCTGCTCGGCCGTGACGTCCTGCGAGGTACCGATCACCTTGAGCGGAACACCACCGGCGCTCACCTCGAGTTCGCCGCACTCGAGCACATGCTTGATCCGCCCATCCGGCAGCAACAGCCGATGCTTCAGCATCATCGGCTGGCGCGTGGCGATCAGCTCTTCAAAACTTTTGTCGACCCGCTCCCGGTCATCGGGGTGCACATGCGCCATGAAGTCGGCGTACTGGGCAATCGGCTGGACCACTTCGGGAATTTCAAAAATGCGGAACAACTCGGCCGAACAACGCACTCGCCGCTCGGGCCATTCGATCTCCCAGCTACCCAGGCGGGCGATGCGTTGGGCCGCGTTCAGGCGCTCGTCGTTGCGGCGCAGCTCCTGTGTCACGGCCCGTTCGCGCCGCTGTGAGCGATACAAGCCGATGACCACCAGGATCAGGCCGACGTACAACACGCCACCAACCAATGCCACGAGCAACACGCGCTGGCCCCAGGCCGCCATGACATCCTCCTTGGCCAGCCCGGCCTGGACGAAGAAGGGGTAGCGCTCAAGCTGGCGAAAACCATAAACCCGTCGTACGCCATCGACCTGTGCGTTCAACTCGGCAATCCCGTGGCGCTCTCCCGCCTGCAGCCTGAGCAGGATCGGGTGCTGCGGGTCAAGTGGTCGGTTGAGTTCGCCAGGAACCGGCGGGTGGTGCACGACCAGCGCATGCAAGTCGCTGCGCCAGATGGCCAGCGCCCCGGCAGCCCCAACCCGCGCCGAGCGGAACAGCACCTCGAAATACGACAGCTCGATGGCGGCACTGATCACCCCGAGGAAACGCCCGTCGCGGGTACGCACCGCCCGCGACGCTACGAGCGCCGGCCGACCGGTGATGCGAGACATGAGCACTTCGGAAAAGACCAGGCCGGCCTCCGGATTTTCCTTCGGTATGCGGAAATACGAGCGATCGGCGATGTTGGTGTATTCGCCGCCACCGGAGCGATAGAGCAGATCTCCGGTCACGTTGATCACCCGGAAGCCAGCCACCTCGGGGAAGGCCTGGCGCATGCGCTCCAGTTCGCCCTCGATCGAGGCTCGGAAATGGTCCACCTCCGATGCCTCGTAGGCCTCGACAGGAACCCGTACCGCCAGATCGCCCAGCGTTGCCTCGACCCGGCGCAGCGTGGCGTCGAAACGGGCATCGAGCATCTCGGCCTGGCTGCTGGCCACCAGTTGCGCATCGGCCCAGACATCCCGATACGCCGACCACAGAACGTAGGCGAGCAGGAAGAAACCGCCGACCACCAAGGCAATCAGCGCAACCCACAGACGGTACCCATAGCGGGCGTTTTGCTCCGACATGGTCTCCTCTCGCCGTTTGTTATTGGACTTTCAGGACATTCTGCTCAGCCGGCAGCCAAATTGCAATCGGCGGCAGCCAGTGGCAAGGGGGCGAGCTGTCGGTACACCTGAAAACGACAGCGGACATCACTGGCAGTCTTGTGCTCCCGCAGCACCTGGACGATTTCGCTTTCCAGCGTCCAGGCACGCCAGTCCACCGCCTCAGGGAAGCGCGAATCGCCGATGTAGGATCCCTCGATCCGCGTCAGGTAGAAACGATGGCAATAGCGCCAGGCGGCGGCATAGAGCGAGGCACCGCCGATCACGAAAACCGGTTTGCCGGTGGCCAGTGCCGCCTGTAGCCCGGCCTCGACCGAATCGACGCGCCGGCAACCGGGGCGCACACTCAGCTCGTCGCGCCGCGACACGATGAAGGAATCCTCCGGAACGACATCCATCGACTCGTAGGTCAGGCGGCCAATCACCAGCGCCGCACCGGCCACGGTGCGTTCGAAATAGGCCAGTTCCTCGGGGATATCCCAGGGCAACCAGCCTTCCAGGCCGATCATCCCGTTCGCGGAGACGGCGCCGATGGCCGAGATCACGCCCGCATCCTTTGCCATTGCTCGCGTGTCATAGACAGGGAAATGGCCGGTGTACCCTGGCCGTTGTACACATGCGGCTTGTGCATGGAGATGAAGGCCGAGGTCACGATAGGCATGCCGAAAATGGCATCCATGACCTCCAGGATGCTCGATTCGAGGCATTCGCAATGCGCATTCTGTTCGAGCTTGCGGATAGCCAGGAAAATCACCTCGTAGTCGACCACCTGGCGGATGTCGTGCGGATCGGCGACGGCATCCATCGGCGCCCAGGCATCGGCATGCACCTGCACGGCCTGCGGCCCATGTTTCTCAAGCGGATTGCATCCGGTCCGCAACTGGATGGTGGCATCGACCGAGGCACACCAGTGATTGGCTAGCACGACTCAACTCCTTCACACGATTTCAACAGGTTCGAGACAATAACAAAGGCCACGAAAAAGGGCGCCCGAAGCGCCCTCGCATGGCCGGTATTTCAGCCCCTTAGGCCGTCACGTTAACCAGGGTTCCCGTTTCCTGACCAAAGGCATTGAGCACCGGGGCCAAGGCGGGGCTGGCCGGCGCGGCCGGGGCTGCCGGTTGCAGTATCTGGCTGATCTGCTGGCGCACGTCGTCGAACTGTGCCTGCAAGCCCTGCAGAGAATCGAGCGACGCCAAGTTACGCTTCGCCTCCCCCGCCTCGCTGCGGGCGGAATTGGATTCGACCTGCAGGCTGCGGGCCTTTTCCTGGGCGCGGTCGGCATCGCTTTGCGCCGACCGGGCCTGTTGTTGCAGGGAACGCGCCCGCTGCTCGGCCTGTTCAGCTGTGCGTTGGGCCTGTTGCTGCTGTAGCTGCGCCCACAGCGCACCGCTGACACCGGGCGAACCGGAGACGGAGGCGGCCGGCATTTCGCGTATCTGTCAGCTTAAAGCGTCACCTTCAGGCGACGACGTTGATCAGGGTGCCGGTTTGCTGCCCCTGGGCATTGACCACCGGGCGTGGTGCCTCTTCCTTGCGCTCGACGCGCTCCTCGGGTTTCGGCTGCTGTTCGGCCTGGCGGGTCTGCTGGGCTTGTTCGGCCTGCCGGGCCTGCTGCGCCTGGCTGGCCTGCACCCCGCTACCGGCGTAGGCGCTGATACTGGAAGTAACTGATTGGATAGCCATAATTCACCTCGACTGAAAACGGCTTGGACATACCGAACTTTATACTATTTCAGCAAAAACGCCAGAAACACCGACATTGAACCCAGTCGTTTCAAGCACACGCCGCCCGCACGATACGCTCCGTTTTGACGGCATCCACCTCGGCATGCGTTCCCAAGGCGGCATTGCCATGCGCCTGGACGGCCTGCCAGACGCGGTCGGCGGCATCGGGCTCGGTGATGCCGGCATCGCGCAGGTGCAACGGCATGCGCAGACTGCGGTAGAAAACCTCGAGTGCGGCGATGGTGTCCTCGGCACTCGGTGCAGCCAGACCGAAAACATGGCGCCCCAATTGCTCCAGCTTGGCGCGCTTGGGCTCGATCAACTCGCGCAGCAGCCAGGGCTGGACGATGCTGAGCGTGCGGCCGTGGTCGATGCCCCACAGCGCGGTCAGTTCGACCGCGATACGGTGCGTGATCCAGTCCTGCGGCACGCCGACGCCGATCACGCCGCACAGGGCCTGATTGGCCGCCCACATCAGGTTCTGCCGCCAGGCGTTGTCGTGGCGCTGGTCGAAGGTATCGGCCAGGGTCTTGAGCGCCTTCATCACCGCTTCGGCGTAACCGTCCTGCACCAGCGCCCCGACCGGATAGGTCAGGTACTGCTCGCAAACATGAACAAAGGCATCGACGATGCCGTTTTCCAGCTGGCGATCCGGCAGGCTGGCCATGACTTGCGGATTGAGGATGGCGAAGCGCGGCCGGGCCGGCGGCACGTAGAAGACCTTTTTCTGCTGCGTCGCCCGCTTGGTCACCACGGCCCCGACATTCGACTCCGAGCCGGTCGCCGGCAAGGTCAGCACGATGCCGACCGGCAGCGCCAGCCGGGGGACATGCTGGCCGCTGACGATGTCCCAACCATCGCCGTCATAGAGCGCAGCGCAGGCAATGAACTTGGCGCCATCGGATACCGAACCGCCACCGACGCCGAGAATGAAATCGACGCCCTGCTCGCGCACCAGCGCCACGGCCTGTTCCAGTGTTTCCAGCGTCGGGTTCGGTTCGACCCCCGCGAACTCGACGATCCGGCGCCCCGCCAGCGCTTGCGTGACCTGCTCGTAGACGCCATTGCGCTTGATCGAGCCGCCACCGTAGAGCAGCAGGACCCTGGCCTCGGGCGGAATCAGCTCACCCAGCTTGGCGAAGCTGTGGGTGCCGAAAACGATCTGGGTCGGGTTGCTGTAGTTGAAGTCGAACAGATGGGCCATCGTGGAGTTCCTCAAAAAGGCTGATCAGGACTGCCAGCAGACGTCGGCGGCGATTGACAGCGAGCGCTGGCGCAAGGCTGGATCAAAGATATCGCAAACGAACATGATTTCGTCCGCCCCGGTGGCGGCCAACAGATCGTTCAAACCAGCGCGAACGGTCTCCGGCCCGCCGATCACGGCCGCCCCGAGAAAGTCGGCGATCCCCGACCGCTCGCGCGGATGCAGGCTCTGCAAAAAGCCGGCGACCGGCGGCTGCAGGCAACCCCGATCGCCGCGCAAAATGCCGAGCACGCGCTGGAAGGTGCTGCTCGCCAGGAATTCCGCCTCCGCATCGGTCGGCGCCGCAATCAGCGGCACACCGATGACGACATAGGGCTGAGCGAGATGGGCAGATGGCTGGAAGCTACGGCGATAAATGTCGATAGCCTGGAGCAACATGGCCGGCGCGAAATGCGAGGCGAAGGCATAAGGCAAGCCGCGCTCGGCCGCCAGGCGGGCCGAGAACAGGCTGGAGCCGAGCAGCCAGATCGGCACTTCCGTCCCCGCCCCCGGCACGGCCACCACCGGCTGCCCCGGCTGTTGCGGGCCGAGCAGACGCTGCAATTCAGCCACCTCGCGCGGAAAATCGGCCTCCGTCTCGATGCGGTCGCGACGCAGGGCGCGCATGGTGACGGCATCGGTGCCCGGCGCCCGGCCCAGCCCGAGATCGATACGGCCGGGATACAACTCGGCCAGCGTGCCGAAGGCTTCGGCCACCACCAGCGGCGCGTGGTTGGGCAACATGATGCCGCCGGAACCGACCCGGATGCGCTGCGTGCCGCCGGCGATGTGGCCGACCAGCACGGCGGTCGCCGAGCTGGCGATGCCCGGCATGTTGTGGTGTTCGGCCAGCCAGTAGCGGGTGAACCCCAGGGCTTCGACGTGGCGGGCGTTGGCCAGCGAAAGCTGCAAGGCCTCGCCGACCGTGCCGCCTTGACGGACGGCGACCAGGTCGAGCATGGACAGGCGGATCTTGTTGCGCGAATTCATTTCTTCTCCCCGGCAAGATCACGATGGGCGCCCGGATTGCGCCGGCTGGCCGCCCAACTGAGCAGCGACAGCAAGACCAGCCCACTACCGATGAGCACGATGCCGGCCACCTCGGTCACCTTGAATTCCTCACCGAAGGTCAGGCGGGACGACAGGATGGCGACCACTGGCGTACCGAGCACCGACAGGCTGGCCTCCCAGGCCGGTACGCGATCAAGGATGTAGATCCACAGCCACCAGCACATCGCCGTACTGGCCACCGACATGAAGCCAAGGATGCCGACGTAGTGCGGCGTCCACTGGGTAGCCGGCTCGGCGACGAACAGGCTGAGCACGACCAGCGGAACGGCGCCGAGCACCATCTGCCAGGCGGTCAGCGTCAGCAGATCGACCGGCGTGGTGGCGCGCAGGCGCTTGATCAGGATCGTCCCGCTCGCCCAGCACAGCGCCGCCATCAAACCGAGGAACTTGCTGAACAGGCTGGCGTGCATGTCCCACGGTTCGATGATCATCAGCAACCCGGTCAGTGTGCTGGCGGCGGCCAGCCACTGCTTGCCGCGCACCCTTTCGCCGAGCAGCGGCCAGGCCAGCAGGAGCGTCCAGATCGGCATGGTGAAAATGAGCACCGCTGTCTTGCCCGGCCCGCCTTCGACCAGCGCCCAGGTCTGGAAAATCATGAAGCCGGCCACCTGGGTCAGGCCGACCCCCAGCGTCTGGAAGGGCGCCACCAATTTGAGTGGTTTGCCGATCAGCTTGAGGACGATGAGCAGCGACAGCGCCCCACCGACGCAGCGCTCGGCAGCGAAGGCAAAGGGCGGCGCGTATTGCAGGCCCTGTTTGGCGAGCACCCACGTGTAGCCCCAGGTCAGCGACAACACGACAAGTGCGATAGCCGGCAGCCAGCGGCGGTAGGAATGCATGCGTTTTCCCGGTTGCGCCCCGGCCGGGAAGGCCGACCGAGGCATGCTGGAAGGACAGGCGATCAGGCCGCCAGCGTCGGATAGTCGATGTAACCCTCGGCGCCGCCGCCATACAGCTTGTCGGCACGCAACTCGTTGAGGGTCGCGCCGTCACGCAAGCGGCGCACCAGATCGGGGTTGCTGATGAACGGCCGGCCGAAGGCAACCAGGTCAGCCTGGCCGTCGGCCACGGTCTGCAGCGCGAGATCGCGGCTGTAGCCGTTGTTGACCATCCACAGCCCCTTGAAGGTGCGACGCAGGGCGGCATAGTCGAAGGGCTTGCCGTCCGGCGTGCGCGTGCCGCCGGTCTCCCCTTCGATCACATGCAGGTAGGCCAGGCCGAAGGGCGCCAGTTGTTCAACGACATAGCCGTAGAGCGCCTGCGGGTTGCTGTCGAGCGGTGCCGTGAAGGTGGTCATCGGACTGAGGCGGATACCGGTGCGGCCAGCGCCGATTTCGCCGGTCACGGCCTGCACGACTTCGAGCAGCAGGCGGGCGCGATTCTCGATGCTGCCACCGTAGGGGCCGCTGCGGTCATTGACGCTGTCGCGCAGGAATTGCTCGATGAGGTAGGTGTTGGCGGCATGAATTTCCACACCGTCGAAACCGGCTGCGATGGCATTGCGGGCAGCGCGGCGGTAATCCTCGATCAGGCCGGGGATTTCATCGTCGCGCAGGGCGCGCGGCTGCGATACCGGCACAAAGCCGTCGCGCGTGAAGGTCGAGGCATTCGCCACCTGATCGGTCGACGACACCGGCACTTCACCGTCCGGCAGCAAGGAGGTGTGCGAGATGCGCCCGACGTGCCACAGTTGCAGCACGATCTTGCCGCCCTCGGCATGCACGGCCTGGGTCACGGATTGCCAGGCGGCAACCTGTTCGTCGTTCCAGATCCCCGGTGTGTCGAGATAGCCCTGCGCCGTCGGGCTGATCGGGCTGGCCTCGGCAATGATCAGGCCGGCCGTTGCTCGCTGGCGGTAGTACTCGACGGTCATCGGTCCCGGCTTGTTGCCTTCGACGGCACGGTTACGCGTCAGCGGTGCCATCGCAATGCGGTTGGCCAGGGCGATGTCGCCCAGTTGAATCGGATCGAACAAGGTGGTCATGCAAAGCTCCTATCGGAAAAGCGTTTCAGGAAATCAGGGCGACAGCATCGCCCGCGTGAAGGCCAGTGCACTGTCGAGCGCTGCGCCGTCGCGGTGCAGCTTGCCGAGCAGGCTGGCACCCAGCCACAACTGGTAAAGCACTTGCGCGCTGGCCAGGGGCTCCAGCGGCGGAATCGAACCATCGGCCACACCCTCGCCGATCACACGGGCGATGCGCTGCACGACCTGATCGGTGCCATCGCGCAAGGTGATGCGCATGGCATCCGACAGATCGGCCACCTCCCCCGCCAGCTTGACGACCAGGCATTTCTGCTCGGCGCAGGTGTCCACTTGCTTGTCGCGCCAGTGCTGCCAGTAGCGCATCAGACGCTCGCGCCCGCAGCCGGCTTCGGCGGCAAACAGGCCATCGAGATCGGCCAGATAACGGTCGAAATAATCCTGCAGCAGGGCCTGCCCGTACTGCTCCTTGGAGGCGAAGTAGTGATAGAACGAACCCTTCGGCACACCGGCGGTGGTCAGGATTTCATTCAGGCCGACACTGGCGAACCCTTTGCCGACGATGATGCGTTGGCCGGTTTCGAGAATGTGCTGGCGGGTATTGTCGTGGCGGGTATTCATGGCGCGATGGTCTCCGGCAAATTAGACCGGTCGTCTAGAAAAAGTTCCCTCGATTTTGAAAGGCCACCGAAACGCTTGGCCAATCACCCGGAAACGCCCTACCATTGGGCATTTCCAGCCGCTGCGATCGATCATGCCCGCCCCCCCTTCACCGTTCTCCGGATCACGGCAACTCGTTCGCGTTCTGGCTGCGGACTGGAACAGTACGCAAGCCACATTGCAGCGCTTCGTGAAGAATTCAACCAATGCCAAGTGGCAGGCCGTCGGCGATGCCATCCCCGTCACCCTCGGCCGCGGCGGACTGGCCTGGGGCCTCGGGCTGCATCCCGCCCCCGTCCATGACGGCGCAACCAAGCGCGAAGGCGACGGCTGCGCCCCGGCCGGCGTCTTCGCCCTCACCGCCCTGTTCGGCACGGCGGGTCCGGAAAGCCAACTGGCGCAATCGGCCGGCTTACCTTACCGCTGCGCGACGGGCGATCTCAAGTGCGTCGACGACCCAGGCTCCAGGCACTACAACCAGATCATCGATCAAACGGAGATCGCCGATATCGACTGGGCATCGTGCGAGGACATGCTTCGCCCCGATACGCGCTACGCCATCGGTGCCGTTGTCGGACACAACCCCGAGCACCGCCCGGGCGCCGGCTCCTGTATCTTCCTGCATGTCTGGCAGGATGCCACCACGCCGACCGCCGGCTGCACTGCGGCTGCGCAGGCCGACATGACCGCCGTCTGCACCTGGCTCGACGCCGCCGCACGGCCGCTGCTCGCCCAGTTACCGCAAGCCGAATACACCCGCTACCGGAAGGCCTGGGGGCTGCCGTGACAGCCCGGCCGTCGCCGATTAGACTGACGCCCTTTCCACCCGCCTGAACCCGCCCCCGTGCTCAACATCATCTGGGTCGCCTTCATCCTCGTCGGCTTCGTCGCCGCACTGGTGCAGACCCTGCAGGGCGACCTGGACATCTTTTCACGGGTACTGACCGGCCTGTTCGACACCGCGAAGACCGGCTTTGACATTTCGCTCGGCCTGGTCGGCGTCATGAGCCTGTGGCTGGGTATCATGAAGATCGGCGAGCGCGGCGGCCTGATCCAGCTCTTCGGGCGGCTGGTTGCCCCCTTCTTCCGCCGCGTCTTTCCCGACATCCCGCCCGGCCACCCGGCCAGCGGTAGCATCGTGATGAACTTCAGCGCCAACATGCTCGGCCTGGACAACGCCGCCACCCCGCTCGGCCTCAAGGCGATGCGCGAACTGCAGGAGATCAACCCGAAGCCCGACACGGCGAGCAACCCGATGATCATGTTCCTGGTGCTCAACACGGCCGGCATCACGCTGATCCCGACCTCGGTCATCGCCATCCGCCAGGCCATCGCGCTCAAGCAGGGGCTGGTTGGTTTCAACGCAGCCGACATCTTCCTGCCCACCCTGCTCGGCACCTTCGTTTCCTTCTGCGCCGGGCTGGTCGCCGTGGCAGTCTGGCAGCGCATCAACCTGCTCAGCCGCCCGGTGCTCACCTTCTTTGCCGGTTTCGCCGCGCTGATGGGCGGCCTCTACGCCTGGCTCGCCGGCCTGCCGCCCGAACGCATGGCACAGATGATCGGCCTGCTCGGTAGCGGCCTGATCGTCTCGCTGATCACCCTCTTCGTCGCCGTCGCCGCCTGGCGGCGCATCGATGTTTACGAAGCTTTCGTCGAAGGCGCCAAGGAGGGCTTCGGCGTTGCCGTGCAGATCATTCCCTACCTGATTGCCATGCTCGCCGCGATTTCCGTCTTCCGCACCACTGGCGGCATGGACTACCTGATCGGCGGCATCCGTACGGCGGTGCTCGCCTTGGGCCTGAACGCCGATTTCGTTCCCGCCCTGCCGGTCGGCCTGATGAAAACGCTCTCCGGCAGCGGTGCGCGCGGCCTGATGGTGGACGTGATGACCACCCACGGGGTCGATTCCTTTCCGGGGAAGCTGGCCGCGATCATCCAGGGCTCCACCGAAACCACCTTCTACGTACTGGCCGTCTATTTCGGCAGCGTGAATATCACCAAGACGCGCTACGCGCTGGCCTGCGGCCTGATCGCCGACGCGGTCGGGCTGGTCGGCGCCATCCTGATCGGCTACGCCTTCTACCACTAACGCGCCAGGAAGCCCTCCAGCAACTCAGCCACCCGCTCCGGCTGGTCGTGTTGCAGGTTGTGCCCGGCCTCGGCCACCGTCTCGACCCGGAGATCGGCAAAACAGCCCAGGCGCCGCCGATATTCCTCAGGTTCCTGGCCAAAGCGCATGTTCACGAACCCTTTTTCCGCTACCAGCATGAGCACGGGCGCCTGAATCCGGCGCCACGCCGCCATCGCATCCTCGATCCGGTACACGGCCGGCGACGCTACCTTGTGCCAGGGGTCACAGGCCATTTCAACCTGCCCATCCGGCAAGGTCCGGCTCACCGCATGCGACAGGAACTCGGCCCGCGCCAGCGTCAGCCGGGGATTGGCGAAGCGCAGGCGGCGGGCCAGCGCGGCATGGGCGGGATAGGTGCGCAGGCGTGGTTCTTCGCCGATTTCATCGAGCCATTTACCCAGTTGGGTCGGCGCATCGATGGCCGGGTCCGGTTTGAGGCCGAGAAAATCCAGCATGGCCAGCCGCGCCACCCGCTGCGGCCGCAGGGCGGCATAGGTTGCGGCGATGTTGGCCCCCATGCTGTGGCCGACCAGTTGCGCCGGTCCGCCCGGCGAATAATGCTGCAGCAGGGCGTCCAGATCGGCGTAGTAATCGGGGAACCAGTACGGCCGACCCAGCCATTCGCTCGCGCCATAGCCCCGCCAGTCCGGCGCAATCACATGCCAATCCTGGCGTAGCGCGTCGACGACGAACTGGAAGGTCGCCGAGGCATCCATCCAGCCGTGCAGCAGGAAAACCGGCGGTGCATCGGCCGGCCCCCACTGGCGAACGTTGTAACGTAAACCGCGGATCTCGATGCATTCGGTGGTGCTGGGTAACACGGCAGAACTCCCTGGCGGCATGGCAAAGTTGCTAATTTACCCTCGATTCTCCCCGGCCATCGCGGCCAGCCGCCGCTCGGGCGGCTGTTACAATGCCGGCCGCTCCCCGCCCACCACCCCGTCGACGATGCCAAACCCGCAAACCGCCGCCCCTGGCGCGACGATCATTCGCGTCGAGGCCCTCTCTCCGGCCCTCACCGAAACCGCCCGCCATCTCGCCACGCAACTCGGCCTGCCCTTCGGCGGGGAGGCCGGGTTCAGCCTGCAATGGGGTGGCAACGGCCTGCAACTTCAAGAACTGGGCCCTGGCGCCGCCGGGCCGGTGCGGGTCGATTTCGTCGAAGGCGCCCTGGCCCACCGTCGCCTGCAAGGCGGTGGCAGCGGCCAGATGATCGCCAAGGCCGTCGGCATCCAGCCCGGCGTCCGGCCGACTATTCTCGATGCGACCGCCGGTCTTGGTCGGGACGCCTTCGTCTTCGCCCAGCTCGGTTGTGAGGTCTCGCTGATCGAGCGCCAACCCATCGTCGCCGCCCTGCTGGCCGACGGCCTGCGGCGCGCCGCGAACGATGCCGACGTGGGCCCCATCGCCCAGCGCATGCACCTGCAACAGGGGAACGCCATCGCGCTGATGCAGTCCTGGCCAGGCGAAGCCCCCCAGGTCATCTACCTCGACCCGATGTTCCCGCACCGCGACAAGAGCGCGCTGGTCAAGAAGGAAATGCGCGTCTTTCGTCCGCTGGTCGGCGATGACGACGATGCGCCGCAACTCTTGCAGGCTGCCCTCGCCCTGGCCAGCCACCGGGTCGTCGTCAAACGCCCCCGCAAGGCCCCCTGCATTGCCGGGGCTCCGCCCAGCTACACATTAGAAGGCAAGTCCAGCCGTTTTGACATCTACGCCTTCAAATCGCTGAAGGCTTGAAGCGTCTTGCCGGTCGCCCCAAAATTAACAATCTTTTCAAATAGCAAAATCACACACCCAACCACGATGGTGTTATTTTTGCTATTTACATTTGGCTAAGCCGAGCCTATATTAGAGATGCTTAAAGCTTCAAAAACACAAAGGGCACAACGGCGTTAACGCTTCCCAAAAGCGGTCGCACGGGGTGCGCTGCAAGCTACATCGACTGCTCGGGGGAGCCATCATGTTGAACCGTCATTCCATCCGATTTCGCATCGCCATCATCGTCTCGCTGGCGATCACCGTCTCGCTGGGCGGCTTTGCCCTGTTCCTGACGTCGGAAATCCACGAGGTCAACGAGCGCGAAGAGACCGCCAAGCTGAAGAGCACCAACGACCTGCTACGCGACATCATCGCCCAGACCGACTCGATCCTGCTTCAGCAGACTGAGGCTTGGGCGCACGCCTTCGACACGGTGATGAGCGGCACCTTCACCCTTGAGGCGGGCGACACGCCCATCCTCAAGCTGAATGGCTCTACCCTCAATGGCTCAACCCGCCAAGTCGATGATTTCTACCAATCGAGCAACGGCAACGTCGCCACCATCTTCGTCCGTCAGGGTGACGATTTCCTCCGCATCGCCACCTCGGTCAAGAAGGAAGACGGCAGCCGCGCCATCGGCACCAAACTGGGTAGCGGCCATCCGGCCTACGCCAGCATCCGTAGCGGCAAGGCCTATAGTGGCAAGGCCACACTGTTCGGCCGCGACTACATGACCAAGTACACGCCGATCCTCGACGCGAAGAAGGAAATCATCGGCCTGCTCTTCGTCGGCATCGCGATCGGGGACTCGCTGGAGCATATCAAGCAGACCATCCGCTCGGTCAAGTTCGGTCAATCCGGGTACACCTACGTGCTGGACGGCAAGCCGGGGCCAACTGCCGGCACCCTGATCGTTCACCGTGACCAGGAGGGCAAGAACGTTGCCGATTCCACCGATCACGACGGCCGCCCCTTCATCAAAGAAATGCTCGACAAACGCAGCGGCCTGATCATCTATCCGTGGCTCGACAAGAGCGGCAACGACAGCCGCCTGCGCGAAAAGATCGTCGTTTTCGACGAATACAAGAGTTGGGACTGGATTATTGCTTCCGGTAACTATACCGATGAGGTGTTCAGCCTCGCTTACCATACCCGTAACATCATGATCACCGCCACGGTGGCGCTGACTGTGCTGTTGCTCGGCATCCTGATCTTCTTCCTGAACCGCATCGTCGCCGCACCGCTGAGCGAACTGGTCGCCACCTCGCAGCAGATCGCCGATGGCGACCTGACCGTCCGTCTGCAGGACGACCGCAAGGATGAAGTCGGGCTGGTCATGCGCGCCATGCACGAAATGGTCACCCGACTCAGCGCCGTCATCGGCCAGGTCCGCACGGCAGCCGACACGATCAGCACGGCCTCGCAGAACCTCTCGGTAACGACCAGCGAAATCAGCATCGCGACCGAACGTCAGGCCCAATCGACGGCTTCCTCGGCCGCCTCGCTGGAAGAGGTCACGGTCAGCATCAACGAGGTCTCCAACCTGGCGACGGCGACCGAGGCCAGTTCCAAGCACACCGCCAACCTGTCCGGACAGAGCGTTTCGGCCATCCATCTGGCGGTCGAGGAGATCGAGGCGATGGCTGGCGAAGTCGGCAAGACCTCGCAACAGGTCGGCCGCTTGATGACCCGTTCGGAAGAAATCGGCGGTATCGCCAGCGTCATTCGCGAAATCGCCGACCAGACCAACCTGCTCGCCCTCAATGCCGCCATCGAGGCGGCCCGGGCTGGCGAACAGGGACGCGGCTTCGCGGTCGTCGCCGACGAGGTCCGCAAACTGGCAGAACGTACTACCAAGGCGACGCATGAGATCGCCACGCTGATCGCCCAGACCCAGCAGGAAACGCGGGAGACGGTCGAAGGGATCGAACACATCGGCCCGAAAATCAACGATGGGCTGCAAAAGGTGAATGCCGTGTCCGGCATGCTCGACAACATCGCCCACGAGGCCGAAGAATCGATGAACCGCGCTGTCGAAGTCGCCGATGCGACCCGCGAGCAAGCGATCGCCGCCAATACGATCGCCTCGAATGTCGAGCAGATCGCCCAAATGACGGAGGAAACCGCGGCAACCATCCATGCCAACGCGGAAAGCGCTGCCCAGCTTCAGGAGATGGCAGCCCGTCTGCGTGACCAGGTTGCCTACTTCAAGGTCGGCGCCTAGCCGTCGTAGCCACCCTTGCTGCAACCGCAAAATGGCCCGAAAACCATCACAGAAGTGGTTTGTTACAAATTGCTACAAACAAATTGCTGCAATGCACAAACCAATTCTGGATAATGAGCCCTTGTCTCCTCCAACCTCCCTAACCGGATTGGATTTAATGCCCGCCGCGTGCGGGCATTTTTTTGCCTTACGACCCTTGCTCGCCGTCGACTTCATCCATGGGTGGCAGCACAGGCTGTGGAACACTGGTTGCGTACAGCACGCCGGCGCAGCAACCAAAGAAGGCAACGGCCGCCGCCATGCTGGGCGTCCAGGTATCCGCCATGCCACGCGTGTAAAGAAACCAGAAGAACGCGATGGCAGCCGGCAACATCAGCAGCCCGCATAGCACGGCGCAAACCAGCGCAATCTTGTGTCCGATATGGCGCGGCTTGCGCACGATGTCTTCGCTCATTCAGTTTCCTCGACTTTCAACCAGATGGAGCGATTGTCACGGGCATCGCCGGTCCCGACGCTGAATGCGCCACCCTGTTGGCCAACCGCCTGACGGCCGCTGCCCCCCAGTTCTATCCATTCGCCCAGTGCACCGGAAACCGTCGTCGCCAGGCGCTGGGAACTGACCGCTCCGCGGCCATGGGCTGGCTCGAAGCTTTCTGCCTGCTGGGAAATCTCCAGCGTCACCCGCTGGCCATTGACCCGGGGGGTCGCATAAAAGCCGCTGCCAATATCCCGGAAGATGACACCTTCCTGGACCATCACACCGCCCGGGCCAACGATGGTCTGCCGCATCGGCACCGCGAGCGAGCGGCCGACCTGAATGAAGGCCCGGCCGCCTTCGACGGTCTGCACCATCTGTGCGGCATTCTCACCTCGTACACTGCGGGTATCCCAGACTGTTGCACCGACCTGGCTGCGCCGGGTACTGCCCAGCGTGACCTGACCGCTGACCTCGCCCCCCCGCGCGCCTTCCTCAGCCTGGCGGTTCTGGGCAATGCGGATGATCAGGCGGCGGGCCGGCTTGTCCAGCGCGGCGAGTGCCCGCTTGATTTCCTCCCGGTTGCGCGACGATGCCTTCAGGAAAAGCTGGTCATTCATTCCGGTCAGCGTGCCACCCGGCTCGACCAGGGGCAGCAGTGCAGGCAGCACCTCGTCTACCGTCTTGCTGCGCAGGGGGATGATTTCCATCTGCTGGGCAGCGACCACGGCGCACCACAGGCCGAGCATGCCGGCCAGGAAAAGCTCTCGAACACGCCTCATCGTTCGCTCCTCATTCGGACGGAATATGCGGCAAGGCCAGGTATTCCTTGGAATTCATTTCGGTCAGGCGACTGACCGTCCGCTTGAACTCGCTGGCCTGGGTGCCCTCGGTATAGAGATCCTCGGCCGCACAGTCGGCGGTGGCGATCAGTTTGACCTTGTGATCGTAGAAGACATCGACCAGCCAGGTAAAGCGCCGGGCCTCCGAAGCCTGGTGCACGGTCATCTTCGGAATGTGCGACAGCAGCACGGTGTGGTAGCTGCGCGATACTTCGAGGTAATCGTTCTGCGAACGCGGTCCGCCGCAGAGGGTACGAAAATCGAACCAGATCACCCCGTTGCCGCGCCGGATGGTGTCGATGTTGCGCCCCAGCACCTCGATATGCCCGCCCTTCCTGCCTTCCTCGCCAGCCACCATCCTGAAGTACTCCAGCATCTTGGCTTCGGCCGCGTCGTCCGAGGGATAGTGGTAGATCTCGACCTGCTCCAGCGCCCGCAAGCGGTAGTCAATACCGGCCTCGACCTCGAACACGTCAAGATGCTTCTTCAGCAGGGCAATCGTCGGCAGAAAGCTCTCGCGATGCAGGCCGTTCGGGTAGAGCAGGTCCGGCGGGTAGTTCGAAGTCATCACGATGATGACCCCCTTGGCGAACAGGCCATCCATCAGTCGGCCAAGAATCATCGCATCGGCAATGTCGGAGACATGGAATTCGTCAAAGCAGAGCAGTCGGACGTCCTTGGCCACCTGTTCGGCAACCTTCAGCATCGGGTCAGGCTCCCCCTTGTACTTGTCGAGGTCGCGATGAATCTGCTGCATGAAGGCGTGAAAGTGGATGCGCTTCTTGCGGCGGTACGGAACCGAATCGTAGAAGCAATCCATCAGGAAGCTCTTGCCACGCCCCACGCCACCCCAGAAATACACGCCTTTCGGCGGCTTGGGTGGAGACAGGAGGCGCTTGAAGGTATTCCCCCGGTTCACTTTGAAGGCCAGCAGGTTGGTATACAAGGCTTGCAGGGCAGTCGCCGCCGTCATCTGCGCGGCATCGGCAACATAGCCCCGGGCATCGAGCAAGGCAGTATAGGCGTCGAGCATGCCCTGGGCGGCGACGTTGAGTTTCTTGTGCGGCATCGGCGGTGATTCTGTCGGGGGAAAAGCGTCTATTTTCGCAAATAAATAAAAAAGGCGGGTGCATGACCCGCCTTTGTCGTTCGACCGAAACCGGTCAGAAGTTCAGCGTCCGCTTATCGCAACCCAATGCGGCTTCATGCACGGTTTCCGACAGGGTCGGGTGAGCGTGGCAGATACGGGCCAGGTCTTCGGAGGCACCGCCGAATTCCATCGCAACAACGGCTTCGGCGATGATTTCGGAAGCGTTGGCGCCGATGATGTGCACGCCAAGGATGCGGTCGGTCTTCTTGCAGGCCAGCATCTTGACGAAGCCGGACGGATCGCCCATGCCCAGGGCACGGCCGTTGGCCAGGAACGGCACCTTGCCAACCTTGTACTCGACGCCTTCGGCCTTGAGCGCTTGCTCGGTCTTGCCGACCCAGGCGATTTCCGGCGAGGTGTAGATGACCCAGGGAATGGTGTCGAAGTTGCAGTGACCGGCCTGGCCAGCCATCAGCTCGGCAACCATGACGCCTTCTTCGTGAGCCTTGTGGGCCAGCATCGGGCCGCGCACCACGTCGCCAATCGCCCAGACGCCCGGCAGGTTGGTCTGGCAGTGGCCATCGACTTCAACGAAGCCGCGGGCATCGAGCTTGAGGCCAACGCCTTCGGCATTCAGGCCGTCGGTGTTCGGGATACGACCGATGGAGACGATCAGGCGGTCGGCATCCAACTTCTGGGCCTTGCCGTCCTTGTCTTCGTAAGCGATCGAGACGCCCTTCTTGCTCGTCTTGATGTCGCCGATCTTGACGCCCATCTGGATGTTCAGACCTTGCTTGGTGAACAGCTTCTGGGCTTCCTTGGCGACATCGACGTCAGCCGCCGCCAGGAAGTCAGGCATGGCTTCGAGGATGGTGACTTCGGCACCGACGCGACGCCAGACCGAACCCATTTCCAGACCGATGACGCCGGCACCGATGATGGCCAGCTTCTTCGGCACGGATTCCTGGTTCAGGGCACCTTCGTTGTCCATGACGATCTTCTGGTCGACCGCAACGTTCGGCAGGTGACGGGCCTTGGAGCCGGTGGCGACGATGACCTGCTTGGCCAGCACTTCCTCGGCGCCAACCTTGACCTTCCAGTAATCGCCTTCCTTGCCGACGAAGGAACCGTGCCCCGGCAGGAAAGTGACCTTGTTCTTCTTCAGCAGCATCTTGATGCCGCCGGTCAGCTGATTGACCACGCCATCCTTGCGCGCCTTCATGGTCGGCACATCGATGGTGGCCTTGCCGACCTTGATGCCCTGGGCTTCGAAGCTATGGTTGGCTTCTTCGAACAGGTGCGAGGTGTGCAGCAGTGCCTTGGACGGGATGCAGCCGACGTTCAGGCAGGTGCCGCCAAGACGCGGCTCGCCCTTCGGGTCGGCGTAGGGATTGGATTCGGCACAGGCAGCCGAGAAACCGAGTTGGGAAGCGCGAATGGCTGCGATGTAACCGCCGGGGCCGCCACCGATAACGAGCACGTCAAATTGCTTGGACATGTGTAAACCTTTCAGTATTCAGATGTGCAAAGGCGCCAGCGCCCTTGTGCAGGGAACTGGCGCCGGCAAGCGTCGATTAGACGCCGAGCAGCAGGCGGGACGGATCTTCCAGCGCTTCCTTCATGGTCACCAGACCGAGGACGGCTTCGCGGCCGTCGATGATGCGGTGATCATAGGACATGGCGAGGTAGTTCATCGGACGGACGACGATCTGACCGTTCTCGACCACGGCACGATCCTTGGTGGCGTGAATACCGAGGATGGCGGACTGCGGCGGGTTGATGATCGGGGTCGACATCATCGAGCCGAAGATACCGCCGTTGGAGATGGAGAAGGTGCCGCCAGTCAGGTCCTCGATGGAAATCTTGCCATCCTTGGCCTTGGCACCGAAGTCGGCGATCTGCTTCTCGATTTCGGCGATGCTCATCTGGTCAGCGTTACGGATGATCGGCACAACCAGGCCGCGCGGCGAACCGACGGCAATACCGATGTCGATAAAGCCGTGATAGACGATGTCGTTACCGTCGACCGAAGCATTCAGGATCGGGAACTTCTGCAGGGCAGCGCAAGCGGCCTTGACGAAGAAACCCATGAAGCCGAGGCGAACGCCGTGGGTCTTTTCGAACTTCTCGCCGTACTGCTTGCGCAGGGCCATGATCGGCGCCATGTTCACTTCGTTGAACGTGGTCAGGATGGCGTTGGTCTGCTGGGATTGCAGCAGGCGCTCGGCGATACGGGCACGCAGGCGGGTCATCGGCACGCGTTGCTCGGTGCGCTCGCCCAAGGCAACGTTGGTGGCCGGCGCAGCGATGGCTGCAGCCGGCTGGGCAGCCGGCGAAGCCGGGATGGCCTTCGGCGCAGCGGCAACGGCATCTTCCTTGGTGACGCGACCACCACGACCGGAACCAGCGACGTCAGCGGCAGCAATGCCCTTCTCGTCAAGGATCTTGCGGGCAGCCGGGCTGGCCGTACCCGCCGCAGCGGCCGGGGCGGCAGCAGCCGGTGCCGGAGCAGCAGCCTTCGGCGCTTCGGCGGCCGGGGCGGCGGCACCTGCGGTTGCAGCGGTGTCGATCCGGGCGATCAACTCGCCGGAAACAACGGTTTCGCCATCACCCTTGATGATTTCGACCAGTACGCCAGCACCCGGCGACGGGACTTCCAGCACAACCTTGTCGGTCTCGATATCGATCAGGATTTCATCGCGAGCAACGGCTTCGCCAATCTTCTTCTTCCACGATGCCAGCGTGCCTTCGGCGACGGACTCGGACAACTGGGGGACTTGAACTTCGATAATGCTCATGGTTACTCCACTCTGCTGTAGTTATCAGTACTCGATCTTGCCCAGGGCGGACTCGATCAGTGCCTTTTGTTGCTCGTTGTGCTTGGCCAGATAGCCAACCGCCGGAGACGACGATGCCGGGCGGGAAACCAGCAGCATCTTCTGCTTGGCCCCGAGCTGGGTGTCGAGATGGTGGCGGGAAGCGATCCAGTACCAGGCCCCTTGGTTACGCGGCTCTTCCTGGCACCAGACGATTTCGGTCGCCTTCGGATACTTGGCCAGTTCGACTTCCAGCGAGGCCTTCGGGAAGGGATAGAGCTGCTCCATGCGAACGATGGCGATATCCTTGATTCCCTTTTCGCGACGTGCATTGACCAGATCGTAGTAGACCTTGCCGCAACACAGGATGACACGCTTGACCTTCTTCGGGTCCAGATCATCCACTTCGCCGATGACGCGCTTGAATTCGCCGTTGGCCAGTTCGTCCAGCGACGAGCAGGCATCCTTGTGACGCAACAGCGACTTCGGCGACATGACGATCAGCGGCTTGCGCTGCATGCGGACTGCCTGGCGGCGCAGCATGTGGAAGACCTGGGCAGCCGAGGTCGGCACGCAGACTTCCATGTTCATCTCGGCGCAAAGCTGCATGAAGCGCTCCGGACGGGCGGAAGAGTGTTCCGGGCCTTGGCCTTCATAGCCGTGCGGCAATAGCATGACCAAGCCACAGGCACGACCCCATTTGGCTTCGCCGGAGGCGATGAACTGATCAATCACGACCTGGGCACCGTTGGCGAAGTCGCCGAACTGACCTTCCCAGATCACCAGTTCGTACGGGTTGGCCGAAGCGTAACCGTAATCGAAGGCGAGCACGGCCTCTTCCGACAGGACGGAGTCGTAGCACTGGAAGCCGGCCTGCTTCTCCTGCAGATTCTTCAGCGGATGGTAGGTGCCGGCATCCCAGCTGGTGCGGTTCTGGTCATGGAAGGCAGCATGGCGATGGAAGAAGGTGCCACGACCGACATCCTCACCGGAAATGCGTACTCCATAACCGGAAACCAGCAACGAGGCGTAGGCCAGATTCTCGGCCATACCCCAGTCCACCGGCAGCTTGCCCTCACCCATCGCGGCGCGATCCTCGACGATTTTCTTGACGCGCGAATGGAGCGAGAACCCCTCCGGGATATCGGTCAGGCGCTTGGCCAGACGCTGCAGTTCAGCCTTCGGTACGCTGGTGTCGCATGTCTCGATGTACTGCTTGGTTAGGAACGGGGTCCAGTCGATGGTCATCGGATGCTTGTAACCTGCCAGCACCGGGTTGTAGAGCAATTCACCCTTGTCGAGGTGCTCGCGGAACTCCTTGATCATCTGCTCCGGACCATCGGCCGGCAAGACCCCTTCGGCCACCAGCTTGTCACCATAGAGTTTGCGGGTACCCGGATGCTTGGAGATGATCTTGTACATCAACGGCTGGGTGACCATCGGCTCATCCTGCTCGTTGTGGCCGAGCTTGCGGAAGCAGATGATGTCGATAACGACATCTTTCTGGAACTTCTGGCGGTACTCCACCGCAATCTGGGTCACCAGTGCCACGGCCTCCGGATCGTCGCCATTGACGTGGAAGATCGGCGCATCGACCATCTTGAAGATGTCGGTGCAGTAGTGGCCCGAACGATAGTCGCGCGGATCGGAGGTAGTAAAGCCGACCTGGTTGTTCACAACGATGTGCAAGGTGCCACCAACGCCATAACCACGGGTCTGCGCGAAGTTGAGCATTTCCTGGTTGACACCCTGACCGGCCACGGCGGCATCGCCATGGACAAGGATAGGCATAACCTTGGTTTTGGCACCTTCGCCACGGCGAACCTGACGGGCATAGACCGAGCCTTCGACGACCGGATTGACGATCTCCAGGTGCGACGGATTGAAGGCCAGCGTCAGGTGGCAGGGACCTCCCGGGGTCGAGACGTCGGACGAGAAGCCCATGTGGTACTTGACGTCACCGGCCGTCAGGTCGCTTTTCTTCTTGCCCTCGAACTCGGCAAACAGCATGGACGGTGCCTTGCCCAGGGTATTGACCAGGACGTTCAGGCGCCCGCGGTGCGCCATGCCGACGACGATTTCGTCGAGACCCAGGCTACCACCGGTACGGACGGCTTCGTCCATGGAGACGATCAGCGACTCACCGCCTTCAAGCGAAAAACGCTTCTGACCGACGTACTTGGTGTGCAGGTAACGCTCCAGCGTTTCTGCGGCAGTCAGGCGCTCCAGGATGCGCTTCTTCTGATCAGCGTTGTAGGACGGACGGGAGCGGATGCTTTCCAGGCGCTCCTGCAGCCAGCGCTTCTCGTTGTAATCCGTCATGTACATGTACTCGACACCCACGGTGCCGCAGTACGTCTGTTTCAGGGTCTCCAGAATATCGCCGAGCTTGGCGTTGTCCGGCAGGCCCTTGAGGGAACCGACACTGAAGGTCTGGTTGAGATCGGCGTCGGTAAAGCCATAGAAGGACGGCTCCAGTTCGTCGATCTTCGGACGGGGTAGACGCTTCAGCGGGTCGAGATCGGCCCAGCGCGTACCGAGCGAGCGGTAGGCAGTGACCATTTGGCCGACGGCGGACTGCTTCTTGTGCTCGGTCGCCGACGAGGCCGGAGCCGCAGGGCGGAAACCACCGTCCTTGGCCAATTCGGCAAAAGCAGCGATCACCGGCGCGTGTGCGACATCGCGGGCGACATAACCCGGCATCTGGGCCAGACGGTCGAAATAATCACGCCATTCGGCGTCGACCGAAGTTGGATCATTCAGGTAGTTCTCATACAGCTCTTCGACGAACGGCGCGTTGCCGCCGAAATACATCGTGCTGTCGAACAATTGGTTCATCGTTGTCATAGGCATCCCCTCTAGGGTATTTTTTTCATTCGTAGCTACATGTGCGGTGCTACAAATCTCCGCAGGTAAAAAAAGGGCGGCCACACGGCCGCCCAATTTTTTCTTTAGCCGCGTTGGGCGAGCGGTACGACGTCGCGCTTCGCCGCGCCGATGTACAGCTGCCGCGGACGGCCGATCTTGTATTCCGGATCGGTGATCATCTCTTCCCACTGCGTCATCCAGCCTACCGTACGGGCCAGTGCAAAGATGCAGGTGAACATCTCGGTCGGGATGCCGATCGCCTTCTGAACGATACCGGAGTAGAAGTCGACGTTCGGGTAGAGCTTCTTCTCGACAAAGTACTGGTCTTCCAGGGCGATCTTTTCGAGCTCCTTGGCCAGCTTGAAGAGGCGGTCGTTTTCGAGGCCCAGTTCTTGCAACACATCGTCGCACACCTTGCGCATCAGCTTGGCGCGCGGATCGAAGTTCTTGTAGACGCGGTGACCGAAACCCATCAGCTTGAAGGAATCATTCTTATCCTTGGCACGCTTGATGTACTCGCCGACACGGGAAACGTCGCCGATTTCTTCCAGCATCTGCAAACAGGCCTCGTTCGCACCACCGTGCGCCGGGCCCCACAGGCAGGCGATACCGGCGGCGATACAGGCGAACGGATTGGCACCCGACGAACCGGCCAGGCGGACGGTCGAGGTCGAGGCATTCTGCTCGTGATCGGCATGCAGCGTGAAGATGATGTCGAGGGCGCGCGCCAGGACCGGATTGGCGACATACTTTTCGCACGGGTTGCCGAACATCATGCGCATGAAATTCGAGGCGTAGTCCAACTCGTTGTCCGGGTACATGAACGGCGCACCCGTGTTGTACTTGTAGGCCATGGCGACGATGGTCGGCATCTTGGCGACCAGGCGGATGAAACTGACGTTGCGGTGCTCAGCATCCGAGAAGTCCATCGCGTCATGGTAGAACGCAGACAAGGCACCGACGACACCCGTCATGACGGCCATCGGGTGGGCATCACGGCGGAAGCCCGAGTAGAACTTGGCAAGCTGCTCATGCACCATCGTGTGCTTCTTGATGGTGTTTTCAAAGCTGGACTTCTGGCTGACGTTGGGCAACTCACCGTTCTTCAGCAGGTACGCGACTTCCAGGAAGTTGCACTGTTCGGCCAGCTGTTCGATCGGGTAGCCGCGGTACAGCAACTCACCCTTGTCGCCGTCGATGAAAGTGATTTTCGACTTGCAGCTGGCGGTGGAGAGAAAACCGGAGTCGTAGGTAAACAAACCGGTCTTGCCACCGAGCGTACGAATATCGACGCAATCGTTGCCGTGCGTCGGGGACATGATCGGGAAATCGACGGGAGCCTGTCCATCGATTGTCAAAGTTGCCTTGCGTTCGGTCGTCATGGTGTCTTCCCTTTACAGGTGTTGGTTGTCACTGCACTGCCAAAAAGCGGTAAACGTTCCCAAATTAGAACATCAACCTTACTCAACTCTTACGAATCGCAGCCACAATGGGTGCGAAGCGAGGATCATCGCACTCGGTCTGACCACTCAGCCAGTACCAGAGCTCATGATCCTCCATGTTTGCCAATTCCACGAACACCTGCTTTTCCTCCTCGGACAAACGATCGAACCCTGTATCGAGAAAGCGCGTCAGCGTGATATCCAGCTCGAGTAAAGCCCGCCGGATACAACGCCAACGCAGACGTTCGTAATCCGCGCGCTCCATCAGACGGCGCGACGGACCATCATGTCCTTGATCTTGCCGATGGCCTTCGTCGGGTTCAGACCCTTCGGGCACACGTCAACGCAGTTCATGATGGTATGGCAACGGAACAGGCGATACGGATCCTCCAGGTTGTCGAGGCGCTCGTTGGTTGCCTGGTCGCGCGTATCGGCGATGAAGCGGTAAGCCGCCAGCAAGCCGGCCGGGCCGACGAACTTGTCCGGGTTCCACCAGAACGACGGGCAAGACGTGGAGCAGCAGGCACACAGGATGCATTCGTACAGACCGTTCAGTTCCTCACGATCTTCCGGCGACTGCAGACGCTCACGCTCCGGCGGCGGATCATTGTTGATCAGGTACGGCTTGATCGAGTGGTACTGCTTGAAGAACTGGGTCATGTCGACGATCAGGTCGCGAATAACCGGCAGGCCCGGCAACGGACGCAGAACGACCGGCTGCTTCAGTTCGTCGATATCGGTCAGACAAGCCAGGCCATTCTTGCCATTGATGTTCATGGCATCGGAACCACAGACGCCTTCGCGGCAGGAGCGACGATAGGACAGCGTGTCGTCCTTGGCCTTCAGTTTTGTCAGCGCGTCCAGCAGCTTGCGATCGGTCGGCTCGAGCTCAACCGAAATATCCTGCATGTACGGCGCGTCATCCTTGTCCGGATCGTAGCGATAGATGCTGAATTGAACCATGCGTTTGCTCATGTTCTTCTCCGATTAGTACGAGCGCGTCTTCAGCGCGATGGTTTCGACGGTCAGCGGCTGCATGTTCACCGGCTTGTAGCTGATGCTGTTATCTACCGGATTGAACAGGGTGTGCTTCAGCCATTCGGCATCGTTACGACCGTTCGGGAATTCCGGGGTATCCGGTGCATCGTCACGAACATGGGCACCACGAGATTCCTTGCGAGCCTCGGCGGAGAGCATGGTAGCCTTGGCGACCTCGATCAGGTTTTCCATTTCAAGGGCTTCGGTACGCGCCGTATTCCAGGCCATCGACTTATCCTTGATCTCAAGCTGGCGAGCAGCCTTTTCGATCTCGAGAATCTTGTCGACGCCACTCTTCAGCAGGTCGCCGAAACGGAACACGCCAGCATGGGCCTGCATCGTACGCTGCATGGCCAAGCGGGTTTCATGCACGTTGGCGCCACCCTTGCGGTTATCGATCGCGGAAACGCGAGCAAGCGACTGTTCGGCGGCATTCTTCGGCAACTCGCGGTGAGCCTTACCAGCCTTGAGGTCTTCCACGGCGGAATCGCCGGCCGACTTGCCGAAGACAAGCAGGTCAAGCAGGGAGTTGGTTCCCAGGCGATTGGCACCGTGCACCGAGGCACAGGCACACTCGCCAGCGGCGTAAAAGCCCGGAACGACGGCATTGGGATCGCCATTCTGCGGCATGACGACGCGACCGGAATAATGGGTCGGGATACCGCCCATCTGGTAGTGACAGGTCGGTACAACCGGCAGCGGCTCCTTGATGCAGTCGACACCAGCAAACTGCAGGCCGATTTCACGGATACCCGGCAGGCGCTTCATGATGGTGTTCGGATCGAGGTGGGTAATATCGAGCAGGACGTAGTCCTTGTTGACGCCACAGCCGCGACCTTCGTTGATTTCGGTGGTCATGGCACGGGAAACCACGTCGCGCGAAGCCAGATCCTTGGCGTTCGGGGCGTAGCGCTCCATGAAGCGTTCCTTGCTGCTGTTACGCAGGATGCCGCCTTCGCCGCGCACGCCTTCGGTGATCAGCACGCCGGCACCGGCCACGCCGGTCGGGTGGAACTGCCAGAATTCCATGTCTTCCAGCGGAATGCCGGCACGCGCCGCCATACCCAGGCCGTCACCGGTGTTGATGAAGGCATTGGTGGAAGAGTAGAAGATACGGCCAGCACCGCCGGTCGCAAAAATGGTAGCGCGGGTATGGAAGATGACGACCTGGCCGGTTTCCATTTCCATGGCGGTCACACCGACGACATGACCTTCACTATCGCGGATCAGGTCGAGCGCCATCCACTCCACGAAGAACTGAGTGTTGGCCTTGACGTTGCGCTGATACATGGCGTGCAGCATGGCGTGACCGGTACGGTCAGCCGCGGCGCAAGAACGACGCACCGGCTTCTCGCCGAAGTTCGACATGTGGCCGCCGAACGGGCGCTGGTAGATCTTGCCGTTATCGGTACGGTCGAACGGCATGCCGTAATGCTCAAGCTCGACGACGCATTCATTGGCCTTGCGCACCATGAACTCGATCGCGTCCTGGTCGCCGAGCCAGTCGGAACCCTTGACGGTATCGTACATGTGCCAGTGCCAGTGATCTTCCTCGGAGTTACCGAGCGAGGCGGCAACACCACCCTGAGCAGCAACAGTATGGGAGCGGGTCGGGAAGACCTTGGAGAGGACGGCGGTCTTCAGACCGGCTTCGGACAATTGGATCGCGGAACGCAGACCGGCGCCACCGGCACCGACGATGACTGCGTCAAACTTCAGAACAGGAATACTCACGCTTACAGCCTCCAGAGAATCGCAGCAGCCCACGCGGTGTAACCCACCAGCGCAGCAATGGTCACAACGTGCAGAGTCAGGCGCAGGCCCGTCGGCTTCACGTAGTCCATCCAGATGTCACGCACGCCAATCCAGGCGTGGTAGAACAGGCTCACGAAGAAAAGGAAGGTCAGGAACTTGATGACGCCATTGGCGAAGACACCCTGCCAGGCCTCAAAGGTGGAGGGGCGAACAACCAGCAGAACGGCGGCGATCAACACGGAATAGACGGCCATGATGACGGCTGTGGCACGCTGAGCGATCCAGTCCTTCAAGCCGTAATGGGCACCGACAACGATACGATTGATCACAGCAGAACCCCCCACAGGATCAAGGTCAGCGGAATGCTGACGGCGAAGACAACGGCGGCGGACTGGCGAGCAGCCTCCTTTTCGATACCGACATGCAGATCGAGCAACAGGAAGCGGATACCAGCACAGAAGTGATGCACGAAAGCCCAAAGCAGACCGGCAAGAATGACCTTTACCGGCAGCAGACCAGCAATCTCCTTGAAGGAGGCGAAGCTTTCAGGAGAACCCAGGCTGGCGCCGAAGAGCCAAAGCATTACCGGGAAACAGAGGAACAATCCCGCACCACTGACCCGGTGAAGAATCGAAACCTTGCCCGGCAACGGCAGCCGGATGGTGGTCAAGTCCAAGTTTTTTGGACGTTTCTTGATGGTCATTTCTGCCATGAACGTCATCCCTCGCGTAAAGATGCGGTTATCCGCTTGTACGTGGTTTGAAAAGAACCGTAATTATACATTCAAAACCAGGCCGAACACGCCACTCCATGCGCTTTACGACCTAATTCGTCAGTATGCTTTCGCTCACCCCAGATCGTTTCGGTAATAGTGGCGGCGAGTGCAATACAAACCCCGGCGCCACTCGACCGGCTTATTGCCATAGGTATAGGCCGTCCGCTCTACCAACAGAAGCGGATCACCCGGCTTGAGGCCAAGCAGACCAGCACTCTCCGCATCGGCGGCAACAGCGCGCAAATGCTCTTCCGCGCTGATCATGCGAACACCGAAATCACTCTCGAACAAACTATAGAGCGAACGTTCCCCGCCGCGCAGGCGATCGAGAGACAACCCATCAAAAAGATCCGCCACCAGGTAAATTTCGTCGAAAACCACCGGATCGTCACCGAAGCGCAGCAAGCGCTTGACATGCACAACCCGCTCGCCCGCCCTCAAGCCCAGTGCATTCGCCACCTCCGGTGACGCAGCTATCGTTTCACAGAGGAAAGGGTCGCTGACGGTAGGCGTGGGCTTCCCGCTATCCGGCACAAGACGGAGAAAACGATAGAAGGAACGCGGATCGTCATGGGTCGCAACAAAGGTCCCCTTGCCCTGGCGGCGCACCAGCATGTTCTCAGCAGCCATTTCATCAATGGCCTTGCGCACCGTACCCTGGCTGACATTGAAGCGGACCGCCAACTCCCCTTCACTGGGAATGGCATCGCCCGGCCCCCACTCCCCCTGCTCCAGGCTGCGGATCAGGAAATCCTTGATCTGCCGATAGAGTGGGCTAAAGGTCGGGGAAGACAAACGGGAGGCAGGACGGGAAACGTCACGAGTCATGGGCGCAAATTTCAGCATATTTCGGCCAGAGCGTCCACGAAAAGTTGTCTTATATAAGACAGATGATGAATTGACAGGAAAACGCCGAGCTTCTAACATCTTTAGTCTGTTGTGCCAGCACGCCACGCAAGGTAACCACGAAGCGGCACACATCAAGACCCGCACAATTTCAACCACGCTGTTTCAATACAGGAGCGACATATGTCCAAAGCCCCCATGCGCGTTGCCGTGACCGGCGCCGCCGGCCAGATCGGTTATAGCCTGCTGTTCCGCATCGCCTCCGGCGAAATGCTCGGCAAAGACCAGCCGGTCATCCTCCAGTTGCTGGACCTGCCGCAGGCCCAGCAGGCCGTCAAGGGCGTCATGATGGAATTGGACGATTGTGCCTTCCCGCTGCTGGCTGGCATGGTTGCCACCGATGATCCGAACGTCGCCTTCAAGGACGCCGACGTCTGCTTGCTGGTTGGCGCCCGCCCCCGCACCAAGGGTATGGAGCGCGCCGATCTGCTGACCGCCAACGGCGCCATCTTCACCGTTCAAGGCAAGGCCATTGCCGAAAACGCCAAGGAAGACGTCAAGGTTCTGGTCGTCGGCAACCCGTGCAACACCAACGCCTACATCGCTGCCGCTGCCGCCAAGAAGGTGGGTCGCACCAACCCGGCCAACTACCATGGCATGCTGCGCCTTGACCACAACCGCGCCCTGTCCCAGCTGGCCGAAAAGACCGGCCGTCCGGTTTCCTCGTTCAAGAAGCTGACCGTCTGGGGCAACCATTCGCCCACGATGTATGCCGACTATCGTAACTGCACCTCGAACGGCGACAACGTCAAGGCCCTGATCAACGATCACGCCTGGAACAACGACGTTTTCCTGCCGACCGTTGGCAAGCGCGGCGCCGCCATCATCGAAGCCCGCGGCCTGTCCTCGGCTGCCTCCGCGGCCAATGCCGCCATCGACCACATCCGTGACTGGGTGCTCGGTTCCGATGACTGGGTCACGATGGGCGTTCCTTCCGACGGCTCCTACGGTATTCCGGCCGGCATCGTGTTCGGCTTCCCGTGCGAATGCAAGGGGGGTTCCTACAAGATCATCCAGGGCCTGGAAATCGATGCCTATAGCCAGGAAAAGATCAATATCACCCTCAAGGAACTGACCGACGAGGCCGAAGCCGTCAAGGGCATGCTGTAATCCGGCGTTAGTTCTTAGCTTCACCAAAAGGCCGCGGTAAAATGCCGCGGCCTTTTTCATTCATCCGCCCAAACATCATGCGCCACCCCAAAGCTGTCCTTTTCGCTGGCGAAAAGCCCTTCCCCATCCTGCCAGCCGTTGATCATTACGCCGGATCGGAAAAACTGATGCGCAAGGCGCTGCAGTTGCAGAAGGAACTCGGGCCGATCTTCGACATCACCTGCGACTGCGAGGATGGTGCCCATGCCGGCGCCGAGCGGGAACATGCCGAGATGGCGGCCAGCGTGATCATGAGCGACGACAACCGGTTCAACCGGGTTGGCGCCCGCGTGCATGATGTCAGCCATCCGCACTGGCGGCAGGACATGGAAATCCTGGTTGGTATCGCCGGTAATCGCCTGCCTTTCATCACCTTGCCCAAGCCGTGTAGTGCCGGCGACGTGCAGGTGCAGATCGAGGCCCTGCGCGCCATCGAGCGGCATCTCAACATCGAGCGCCAGATTCCAGTGCATGTCCTGATCGAAACCCATGGCGCCCTGCGTGAGGTGTGGGAGATCGCCGCCCTGCCCGGGGTCGAATCGCTGGATTTCGGCCTGATGGACTTCGTTTCTGGGCATCACGGCGCCATTCCCGGTAGCGCGATGAAGAGCCCGGGGCAGTTCGAACATCCGCTGGTCGCCCGCGCCAAATGCGAAATCACGGCTGCCGCGCTGGCTTGCGGCGTTGTACCGTCGCACAACGTGACGACCGAACTGAAGGACATCGAGATCATCCGCAGCGACGCGCGACGTGCCCGCAACGAATTTGGCTACCTGCGCATGTGGAGCATCCATCCGAACCAGATCATGCCCATCGTCGAGGCGATGCGCCCTGATTTCTCGGAAGTGCAGTCTGCCACCGAAATCCTGATCGCCGCCCAGGACAAGGACTGGGGCCCGATCCAGCATAACGGCAAGTTGCACGACCGGGCCTCCTACCGCTACTACTGGGAATTGCTCGACCGGGCCCACGTCACCGGCATGGCCGTCCCGGACGAGGCCAAGAGCCGCTTCTTTGGCTGAGCAACTACCGATCCTCTACCGCGACGAGCACATCGTCGTCATCGACAAACCGGCCGGCCTGCTCGTCCATCGTTCGGAAATCGACCGCCACGAAACCCGCTTCGCCATCCAGATCCTGCGCGACCAGATCGGCCAGCGGGTCTGGCCGGCCCACCGCCTGGACCGCGGCACTTCCGGCGTACTGCTCTTTGGACTGACTGCAGAAATCGCGGGGCAACTCGGCCGCCAGTTCGAGCAAGGCCGGATCGACAAACGCTACTTGGCCGTCGTGCGAGGCTACCCAGCGACAACGGGCAGCATCGATCATCCGCTGACCCGGCAGCGCGACCCCTACGAATTCCAGGGTGAGGCGAGTAACAACGAAGCGCAGCCCGCCCTGACGCATTTCCGCACACTGGCCCAAATCGAATTGCCGGTTGCCGTCGACCGCTATCCAAGCAGTCGCTATGCCCTGCTAGAGGTGGAGCCGGTCACCGGCCGCCGCCACCAGATCCGGCGGCACCTGAAGCATATCGCCCACCCGATCATCGGCGACGCAACGTATGGCAAGGGCCGCCACAACCGCTTCTTCGCCGAACAGTTCGGCTGTCGGCGCCTGCTGCTCGCCTGCGTCAGGCTCGGTTTCGACCACCCGGTCAGCGGCTTGCGCCTGGACATGAAAACGCCAGTGTCCGGCGAATTCGCCGCGACACTGGCGCGTTTTGGCTGGCCGCTCGCTCAGTAACCGATTGCGGTTTCCAGTTCCTGCTGGTGTCTGATCTCACGTTCCAGGTCGACCATATCCTGGCCCAGCGCATCACGCGCCGAAACCATGCCGACTGGCACCCCCTCGGCGTCCACGACGGGCACATGGCGGAAGCCCCCCTCGGCCATCATGTAGAGCGCGTAGGACAAGGGTTTGTCGGCCGTGATGGTCTGCGGATTACTCGCCATGACCTGGCCGAGCTGCGTCGTATCCGGGTCCAGCCCAGCCGACAGGATCTTGTTGAGCGCATCGCGCTCGGTGAAGATGCCGGCGATACGGTTGTTCTCGACGACCAGCAAGGCACCGATCCGGCGCTCGGTCATCAGGCGGCAGGCCACCCGTACTGTCGTTTCCTTGCTAGCCGTTACCAGCACACGGCCTTCAAGCAGATTGCGGATCATTCTTTTCGGCATGGTTTGTCTCCTTGGTCAGTGTGGCGTACGCCAGCCGCTCATCGAGCCATGGCTGGTGCAGCCCAAGGAGAGATTACCCTGCTTTGATGACAATGACAGCAATGACCACGAAGATGATCACCATGCCGATCAGTTCAATGTTCATGCCCCACCGGAATTCCTAATGGGCCATTTCCAGCACGACCCTGACCCGGGCATCCGCTTTGGACGCCTCGATGAAGCCGATACCGCCCGGGTGCGTCGTAACCCACTTCAGCACCTCCTCCGAACTCCCCACTTTGACGGGCGGCTGGCCGCGCCCGGAAAAGACCTGCCGTGACCAATAGGCATTGACCTCGGAAAGATCCTTGCCGAGCAGCTTGTAATAGAAACGCGCCCGATCAGGATGGCTGTCGAGCATATCGACCGGCTGGGCCTCGACGCCGTTGAAGAACTGGCGGCTGCGCCCGAAGAAGATGTTGATCACCTCGTTGCGCGTCATCGCCGCAACGCCGCAACGGGCATTGACGACGACTGCCAGTTCGGCATGCAGGGGAGCCCCCGGCTGGGCCAGCAGCCAGAACACGATGCCGAGAAGGAACAGGCGACGGATCGGCATGCGATCAGAAAATGAAGTCCAGGGTCACGGAATAGACATCCATCCGGCCCGACCAGCGGCCAGATGCCGGCTCGCTTCGATAGGGAAAGATCGACGAGGCATCACCGCGTATCGCATCCCACTGGGCCTTGAGCGCCAGGTTGCTGGCGAAATCCCAGCGCGCGCCGACAATGCCGGTCGTCTGATCGGAATGTGAGTCGGCGATGATGCGCTGCTCGATAAGCGGGCGGCCGTCGTGATTGTTGGCCCGCGAATGCACCCAGGAATAACCGAGATAGGGCGTCACCGTGCCGATGCGATAACCGGCCAGCAGATAGCCGCCCTCCGAACTTTCCAGGGCATTGTTGCCCTGTTCGATACGGTTGAGCATGAACTGGACTTGCCAGGGGCCCTGATCGTAGACCACGCCGAGCGAGTAGTAGTCGGTGCGCTGGTTGCGGGTCGCCAGGAAGGCAGCCGAGGCCGCCGGATCGGGCGAATAGGCCTGCAGCAGGCCGGCGATCGGCAGGTCGTTGCTGGCCCGGATGTTGGCGTAGCTGGCGCGCAGGTGCCAGCCGCCCCGGTAGTAATCGACCGACACACCCGACATCGGCGAGCCTTCGACGTCCCACTGCCGGTCAGCCAGCGGTACCCGGCCGTTCGATTCGCCGTAGAAAGCCTTGAGCCTGACCAGACCATCGCCGAGCGGCACGGAATAAGCGGCATCGCCACCATGGATACTGTAGAAGGGCAGGTACCAGAAATAATCTCCCGGCGGACGCACGGTCAGGAAGGAATAACCGACCCAGCGCGAGTCGGCCATCATGAAGAACTCGGTCCCCAGTCGCCCCAGGCGCAGGCTCCACTCGGGGGTCGGCTCATATTTCAGGAAGGCCCAGGCCAGTTGCGGATCGTAGCTGCGGTCATAGTGGTACTTCACCTTGCCCTGAACCACGGCGCTCAGTTGCGGCGCAATCTGCCAGGTGGCCTGCAGGCCAAATACACTGTCGGCACGCCCATCCCAATCCTTCCGGATGCCGCTCGGCTGGGAAAGATCGCGCACGAATTCGACCTGATCGCTGGTCGTCCTAGCCAGGCCAAGCGTCCCAAAACCCTGCAGATTGAACGGCAAGTCGGCTTCAGCGCTGGCTGGCTGGGCCAGCAAGGCCAGCAGGCCGACGAGGAATCCGCGCCACGCAGCGCCAGGCCGAGACAATCGTTCGTTCAGAGGGGTTGGGGACATGCGACGTTCATCCAGGCAATCCGGCCTGGCCCATTGCAGCGCAGCCGCCTGGTAGGCGGCTGCGCGAGTGATCTCAGGCTTCAGGCAGGGCGATCTGCTGATCGGTGCTGAACTGGTAATCCTTGAAGATGTGCTCGGCCG
Organism: Dechloromonas agitata is5; assembly: GCF_000519045.1. Lineage (GTDB taxonomy): Bacteria > Pseudomonadota > Gammaproteobacteria > Burkholderiales > Rhodocyclaceae > Azonexus > Azonexus agitatus. The sequence goes on along the minus strand of NZ_KI912532.1, from coordinate 2,229,652 downwards.
ACAGGATACGGTAACTGCCATCCTCGGCGCGGCGGGTCGTATCCTTCAGGCGGTAGGTGAGTTGGCCACAGGTCCAGATATCGAAGTTGCGCATGTGGGTGCACAGGCAGGTCTTGTCCCACACCTTAACTTTGCGGGCATCCGGATGAGCCGCCACCTCGCGGTTATATGAGGTGATATAGGCGCACTTGCCGTTGGCATCGAGCAGATAGCCGTAGGCCTCGCAGTTCGGGCGGATACCGTCACCGATGCCCGGGCTGGATTTGATCATCCGCATCGGATAGCCGGTCGGCGAGATCTGGTTGACCTCGATATCATCCTCGCTGGCCTTGAAATACTCCTGCTTGACATCCGCCGGCAGGCCGCATTCCTCGGCGACGGTGAAGCGCGTCGCCACCTGTACGCCGGCGGCACCCTGTTCGAGGAAAGCCGTGGCATCGGAGCCGGTAAAAATACCGCCGGCCGGGATCACCGGAATATCCAGTTTCTCTTCCCGCAGGTAGTGCAGCACTTCAGCGACGATGGTGGCCAGATCGTATTGCGCCCAGTCCATGCCGAAGCCGAGGTGGCCGCCGGCAAGCGGGCCTTCAACGACAACGTAGTCCGGCAGGCGGCCGGTTCGGGCACTCTTCTTGAGGAACAGCTGCAGGGCACGCACCGAGGAAACGATGATGCCCAGCTTGACGTCGCGGAAGCGCGGGTGGTCCTCGATCAATGCAAAGGAGCCGAGATGCAGGCCGGCGGCCAGCGTGATCCCTTCGATGCCGGCGTCCATCGCAGCGGACATGCGGACCTTGAGCGTCTCCTTCGGCGCGTTCATGGTCAGCTTTTCCATGCAGTTGATGAAGACCATGCCGGAGCCCTGCTTGCGGGCCATGGTGGCCTCAACGTGCAGCTTGGTTGCTTCCTCGAGCCGGCCGAGGTCGAACTTGACTGGCGACTTGTCTTCATTGAGGACGTTGTACTTGTACAGCGCGAGCTTTTCCTTGACGTGCTTGGTGTCGTAGCGGCGGTCGGACACGGTGTTGATCATGGCGTCCGAAATATGCCCGACGCCACCCAGCCGGGCCGCCTCCAGGGCCAGGTCGGCCGTCGAAATATCAACCCCCATGCCGCCGATCATGATCGGCACGAGCTCGTGCTTGCCCAGGCGCAAGCGGAAATCATCCACACGCTTCATCTTTGTCCTTATGGAAACCAGCCGAGAAACCCCTCACTTTCGGCCAAGGATGGAATTTTACGCCATTGTTCATTGCCATGCGTGACAACCCGGGGTCAAATCAAGTTTCACCACGCCGACTGTCGCTAAACTTGCCACTTCGATTGCACAACCCGCCTATTGGTTCGCCCATGTTTCGACACACTCACCCGCTCTGGCTCGTCGGCTTTCGCCCCTTCTTCGCCCTCGCCTGCCTCGCCGGTCTCTCACTGCCGCTGCTCTGGGCGATGATTTTCAGCGGCATCCTGCCCGCTCCCACAGCCCCCTTTTCCTCCGTCCAGTGGCACGCCCATGAGATGTTCTTCGGCTTCGGCTGGGCGGTGCTGGGCGGTTTTCTGCTGACCTCGACCAAGAACTGGGTGAACATCCGCGGCTACCACGGCCCGGCCCTGATGGTGCTGGCCGGCGCCTGGATCGTCGAACGCCTGGCCATGGGCTTTGGTGGCAACTGGCCCTTGCCCCTCGCCATGCTGGCCAACAACGCCTTCCTCGGAACGATCGCCGCCATGCTGCTGTGGACGCTGATCCGCTATCGCAGCCAGGACAGCTACCGCGATAACGCCTTCTTCATGTTGATGTTGCCGGCCTTCCTGATCGCCAAATACCTGATGCTCTACGGCAACAACTTCACAGCCGGCTACGGCATGGCCATCGCCCTGTTCCGCCTGGCTTTCCTGGTGATGCTGGAGCGTACATTGACACAGTTCATGAAGGGCGTCTTCCAGGTCCAGATCCTGCGCCAACCCAAGCTGGACATGCCGATCAAGCTGCTCGGCCTGCTGCTTGTCGTCGAGCCCTTCCTGCCCCGCCCGCTGACCGCCGGCCTGTCGCTCGCCCTCGCCGTCCTGCTCGCCATCCGTTTCGTCTTCTGGAAACCGCAACTGGCTTTCAAGCGCATCGACATCGGCATCATGTACATCGGCTATCTGGCCATCGTCGGCCAGTTGCTGATCGAGGCTCTCGGTCATCTCGTGAATTTCGTCTGGATCGGTTCAGTGTCGGTGCACCTGTTCACCTTCGGCGCCATGGGCTGCGTCATCCCGGCCATGATCATGCGCATCTCGAAAGGGCATACCGGACGCAAGGTCGTTTTCGACGCCCTCGACCGCGCCGTGCTGTACGTGATGATCGCTGCCCTCGCGATCCGCGTCGTCGTGCCGCAATTGGCACCCGGTGCCTACCTGGCCTGCATCCATGCCTCCGCCACCTGCTGGCTGCTCGCCTTCGGCATCCTCGCCGTGCGGTATATCCCGCTCCTGATGCAGCCCCGCATCGACGGCCGGGAGCATTGATGGCGCAGGCGTGGGACAATGGCGGCCCGTTTTCACGAAAGCCGCCATGCACCCGCGCAACAAGAACGCCGCCGGCTACGATTTTGCCGCCCTGACGGCCACGTCGGCCGCCCTGGCCAAGTACATCAAGACCACGCCGGCCGGTACGCCGAGCATCGATTTCGCCAACCCGGCTGCCGTCAAGATGCTGAACCGGGCCATCCTGATGCATCACTACGGCGTCAAGGGCTGGGACATTCCGGCTGGCTACCTCTGCCCGCCGATTCCCGGCCGGGCCGACTACATCCATAGCGTCGCCGACCTGCTCGCCACCTGCAACAAGAAAACCATCCCGACCGGTCCCGGGGTCCGCGTGCTCGATGTCGGTACCGGCGCCAATCTGGTCTATCCGCTGATCGGCCACGCCGAGTACGGCTGGTCCTTCCTCGGTGTCGATATCGACGAAGCCGCGCTGGCCAATGCCCAGGCCATTCTCGGCAAGAACCCCGAGTTGGCCGCCGACATCGAACTGCGCCACCAGCCGGTGTGGGACAACATCTTCACGGGCCTGCTGCGTTCCGGCGAGAGCTTCGACCTGTCGATCTGCAACCCGCCCTTCCACAACTCGCCCGACGAAGTGCTGGCCGTCAGCCAGCGCAAGTGGAACAACCTCGGCAAGCCGGGTGCCAAAAAGGGAACGGCTCAGCCGCGCCTCAACTTTGGCGGCGGCGGCACCGAACTGTGGTGCAACGGCGGCGAGCGCGCCTTCGTCAAGTCGATGATCGAGCAGAGCGCCGGCATTCCGAAGCGCGTGCTGTGGTTCACCAGTCTGGTGTCCAAGGCCGACAACATCGTCCATATCGAAGCAGCGCTGAAGAAGGCCAAAGTCATCGAATCGCGCATCATGCCGATGACCCAGGGCCAGAAGCAGAGCCGGCTGGTCGCCTGGACCTTCTGCGCCAATGGCGAGCGCGAGAAATGGCGGCGCGAGCGCTGGTCGCAGGCAGCCGATCCGACGGCGCCGACAATAGACCCCGTATAATTGTGGGTTTTCCACGCTGGAAGCTGCCGTGTCCGACCGCCTTGCCGTTCTGCCCCAATATCTGATTCCGAAACAGGCGCTGACCATCCTCGCCGGCAAACTGGCCTCGGCCGAGGCCGGCAGTCTGACGACCCGCGTCATCGGCTGGTTCGTCGACCGCTACCAGGTCAACATGGCTGAGGCGGCCAACCCGGACATCGCCAGTTACAAGAGCTTCAACGAATTCTTCACCCGGCCGCTCAAGGCAGGCGCCCGCCCCCCCGCCGAGGCTGACTTCCTGTGCCCGGTGGATGGCGCGATCAGCCAGTTCGGCGCCATCGAGCGCGACCAGATTTTCCAGGCCAAGGGCCATCGCTACTCGACCACCGCCCTGGTCGGCGGCGACCGCCAACTGGCCGCGCAATTCGAGAACGGCAGCTTCGCCACCCTCTACCTCAGCCCACGCGACTACCACCGCATCCACATGCCGTGCGACGGCAGGCTGACGCGGATGATCTACATCCCCGGCGCATTATTCTCGGTCAATCCGACCACGGCACGCGGCGTGCCCGGCCTGTTCGCCCGCAACGAGCGGGTCGTCTGCGTGTTTGAATCGGCCCACGGCCCCTTCGTGCTCACCCTGGTCGGCGCCACCATCGTCGGCAGCATGGCGACTGTCTGGCATGGCGTGGTCAATCCACCGCGCCCAGGGGTGATCCGCGAATGGCGCTACGACGAGCAGAACATCGTGCTCAAGAAGGGGGATGAAATGGGCCGCTTCCTGCTCGGCTCGACGGTGGTCATGCTCTTCCCGGGGAACACACTGACTTTCAACCCGGAATGGACGCCGACCCGCCCCATCCGCCTGGGCGAGGCGATGGGCCACCGCCCGTGAACTGGCCGACCTGGGCCTGCCTGGTGCTTGGCATCGGCTGCGCCCTCCTCGCCATCCGCATCGGGGAAGAAGGCGTCGCGCGCTACGGCCGGCGTGTCACGGTGACCGAGATGATTCCGCTTGGCCTCAAGGGCGACCGTCGCATGCTGCTCGGCGGCCTGGCCGGCTGGGCGATGGCCCTCAGCTTCGCTGCAGCGGCCTGGTTCGCGTTCTAAGCTTTACTGGAACGCCCCGGGCGCCAGCCGACTACCGACCGGCATCGGCCGCGTGCCGGCCGGGAAGACGAATTCCGCCCGCGGCAACAAATCGATACCATTCGCCTCGCCCGGCGGCCGGATGCTGCCGCGCAGCGGAGAGGTCATCGTCAAGCGCAGCGGCACCCCGCCGACCTCAACCAACTCGGCGCGCGGCACCGGGCGGTTGCCATCGAAACGCCCCTGCGCCGGCTGAAACAGATCGCCGTTGCCGACCGTCAGGTTATTGAGCAGCCAGACGTCCACCGCTACACCCAGCTTATCCGTCCACACGGCGACGAAATTGCCGCTCGGCGCGTCGTTGATCAGCGTGTTGTGCGCCATGTACAGCCCGTTCTCCGGCCAGCGCGGCCCTTCCGCACCGTAGGAAACGAGCCGCGGGTTGTCGGTGCCGGCACTCTGCCCAATGGTATTGCCGATCACGACAGCGAGGCCGCCGTTCGGGAACTCCAGTTCGTAGGAGGCCTGGCCACCCGCCCCATCGAGCAACATGTTGTAGAGGATGTGATTCTCGCGGGCCCGCGATTTGACCAGATGGCCAAGATAGCCGTTCGAGAAGCGGCTGCCACGCAACACGAACTTGCCGATCGCGCCGACGTAGAGCAGGTGATGCAGGTCGCCCTTGTGGCGCGGCGCCTCACCGAACTCGCTGTCGATCACGGTGAGCGACATTTCCGGCTGATTGGCGGTCAGGATGCCCATCTCGTTGTCGAAGAAAGCGCAGCCGTGCACCGTCAGGCTGCCCTTCTCGAAGCGGATACCGGCACCATTCGATTCCCGGACCCGCGCCCCGCGAAATTCGATGTTCTCGATGCGCACCTTGCCGCCGCGTACGACCCAGAGCCCCTTGCTTTCGGCACTTCTGCCATCGGCCAGCATGACCGGACGCTCACGGGTGCCACGGATGATCAGGTCGTTTTGGGTCCACACCACCGGCTGGCCACGATAGGTGCCGGGACGCACCTCGATCACCTCGCCATCGCGCGCCAGCCGGGCGGCTTCGGTCAAGGTGGCGACTTTCTCGCCGGGACCGACAATCAGCGTGGCAGCCTCGACCCTGCCCGGGGTCGCCGTGGTCGGCTCCGGACGCGCCAACAAGCGGCCGTCCGCGCCCCGCCGGACTTCGCCAAGGTAATCGGGCGTCGGCGGCAGACTATCGGCCGCCCACGCCACAGGCGCAAACCCCGTCGCCAAGCCGACGAGCAAGACGGCCAAAGGCATCTGGAAAACTGTCATCGAGGGCATTTCGCGCACCTCCTGCCGCGCTGCGGCAATCGGAAAACGGCCACCCCGGCAACGCGATGCATCGATCAAGGCGCCACCAAACTGGCCGCACAAGGCCTCAGTCGAGGCGGAATCCCATCACGTTGCTCATCAGGTGCAACTGTGGTTGGCTGGCCAGCCAGTCCCTGGCCTCGGCCTCGGTTGGAAAGACTTCGGTCTGGTATGAAATGACCGGCCCATGCTGCAGTATCCGGTGCGCCATGCCGGCCAGCATGTTGTCGGTGGTCACGAAGACGACCCGGCAATTCGGATTCGAGACGAAAGCGCCGTAATGCAGGACTGCCAGTTCGGTAAATGTCTCATCGGAGAAGCTGACGCTCGGCACAGCGGAGAAATCGTTGATGACATAGTGCATGTCGTCATAACGCGGATCACCTTGCACACGCTCCACCGAATTGATGAACTCGGCGGCCGAAACGCTCCCCGAGAATCGCCGCACGACCCCTTCCGGTTCCCATACGAGTTCATACGCCATGTGCTTCGCTTTCCTGCAGTAACTAGCGACCGCGGGGTACCACTGCCACCCCTGCCAACCCGAGCCATCCTAACCGACGATCATGCCTGCCACACCTCGGACAAGCCATAGTCCGACCGCATGTTAACGCCACCGCCCTCCGAATGACAACGACAAAAAACCCCTACCGGCTTCCCGGTAGGGGTTTGGCGATTGCAATCCGCCTTGCGGCAGATGAATTACATGGTGACCGTTTCAGCCACTTCAACGAAAGCCGGAATCTGGTCGAAGTTCATGTAGCGGTAGATATCGGCCGCCTTGGCATTCACGACCTGGATGTACTGCATGTACTCTTCCTTGGTCGGAATCTTGCCGAGCAGGGCGCACATCGCAGCCAGCTCGGCGGAGCCGAGGTAGACGCGGGTGTCGATACCCAGGCGGTTCGGGAAGTTGCGGGTCGAGGTCGACATCGCGGTGGAACCCTTGCGGATCTGGGCCTGGTTACCCATGCACAGCGAGCAGCCCGGCATTTCCATACGGGCACCGGCCTTGCCGAGAACGCTGTAGTAGCCTTCCTCGTTCAGCACCATGGCATCCATCTTGGTCGGCGGAGCGATCCACAGGCGGGTCGGGATGTCGGACTTGCCGTCCAGCACCTTGCCGGCCGCGCGGAAGTGACCGATGTTGGTCATGCAGGAACCGATGAAGACTTCATCGATCTGGTCGCCGGCCACTTCGGACAGGACCTTGACGTCGTCCGGATCATTCGGGCAAGCAACGATCGGCTCGGTGATCTCGGCCAGGTCGATTTCGATCACGGCAGCGTACTGGGCGTTGGCGTCGGCCTTGAGCAGTTCGCCCTTGGCAATCCACTCTTCCATGGCAGCGATACGACGCTTCAGGGTGCGGGCATCCTGGTAGCCTTCAGCGATCATCCACTTCATCAGGGTGATGTTCGAACGCATGTACTCGACGATCGGTTCCTTGTTCAGGGCGATGGCGCAAGCAGCAGCGGAACGTTCGGCAGCAGCGTCGGACAGTTCGAAGGCCTGTTCGACCTTGAGATCCGGCAGACCTTCGATTTCGAGGATGCGGCCGGAGAAGACGTTCTTCTTGCCCTTCTTCTCGACGGTCAGCAGACCCTGCTTGATGGCCCACAGCGGAATGGCGTTAACCAGGTCGCGCAGGGTGATGCCGTCCTGCATCTTGCCCTTGAAGCGAACCAGCACGGATTCCGGCATGTCCAGCGGCATGACGCCGGTGGCGGCAGCGAAGGCAACCAGACCGGAACCGGCCGGGAAGGAGATGCCGATCGGGAAACGGGTGTGCGAGTCGCCACCGGTACCGACGGTATCCGGCAACAGCAGGCGGTTCAGCCAGGAGTGGATGACGCCGTCGCCCGGACGCAGGGCAACGCCACCACGGGTGCTGATGAAGGACGGCAGTTCGCGGTGCATCTTGACGTCGACCAGCTTCGGATAAGCGGCGGTGTGGCAGAAGGACTGCATGACCATGTCGGCGGAGAAGCCGAGGCAGGCCAGATCCTTCAGTTCGTCGCGGGTCATCGGGCCGGTGGTGTCCTGGGAACCGACGGTGGTCATCTTCGGTTCGCAGTAGGTACCCGGCAGGATGCCCTTGCCTTCCGGCAGGCCACAGGCGCGGCCGACCATCTTCTGGGCCAGCGAGTAGCCGGTGCCCGGATCGTTCGGCTGCTGCGGCAGACGGAACAGGGTGGAGGCCGGCAGGCCGAGGGCTTCACGCGCCTTGGCGGTCAGGCCGCGACCGATGATCAGCGGGATACGGCCGCCAGCGCGGACTTCGTCGAGAATGACGAGCGTCTTCAGCTGCGATTCGGCGATCACGGCACCATTCTTGACAGCGGTAACCTTGCCGGTGGCGCCATCGACCTTCAGTTCGATCTCATCGCCCATGTCCATCTGGCCGGCGTCGATTTCGATCGGCAGCGCGCCAGCATCTTCCATCGTGTTGAAGAAGATCGGCGCGATCTTGGAGCCCAGGCAGACGCCACCGAAGCGCTTGTTCGGGACGTACGGGATGTCTTCGCCGGTGAACCACAGCACCGAGTTGGTGGCGGACTTGCGGGAAGAACCGGTACCGACCACATCACCGACGTAGGCGATCAGGTTGCCCTTGGCAGCCAGCTTTTCCAGTTGCTTGATCGGGCCGCGCGCACCCGGCTCGTCGGCTTCGATACCCGGACGCGGGTTCTTCAGCATGGCCAGGGCGTGCAGCGGGATGTCAGGACGCGACCAGGCATCCGGGGCCGGCGACAGGTCGTCGGTGTTGGTTTCGCCGGTGACCTTGAACACGGTCAGCTTTTGCGAGGCCGGGACTTCCGGACGCGAGGTGAACCACTCGGCGTCGGCCCAGGACTGCATGACGGCCTTGGCGTTGGCGTTGCCGGCCTTGGCCAGCTCGGCGACGTCGTGGAAGTAATCGAACACCAGCAGGGTCTTCTTCAGGCCTTCGGCGGCGACGGCGCCACAGGTCGGGCAGGCCAGCAGGTCGATCAGCGGCTTGACGTTGTAACCGCCGAGCATGGTGCCGAGCAGTTCGGTGGCCTTTTCCTTGGAGATCAGGGCGCAGGACTCTTCACCCTTGGCGACCTTGGCCAGGAACTCGGCCTTGACCTTGGCGGCGTCATCGACGCCTGCCGGCACGCGATAGGTGATCAATTCGACCAGAGCGGCTTCTTCGCCGGCGGGAGGATTCTTCAGCAGGGCCACCAGTTCGGTGGTCTGTTGCTTGGACAGGGGCAGCGGCGGGATACCGAGGGCTGCACGCTCTGCAACGTGGGCGCGATAGGCTTCAAGCACGGCGACTTCCTTTCGTAAAGGGTTGCTCTGGGAAACGAATATTTTACGACAATCGCGGCGGCCGAATGGTTCGGCGGGTAGCGTCCCGAGGCCGGCCCGCAAGTCTTATATATGATAGCTTATCTTGCGGGTTTTGCCATGAATTGATGTGCAGCGCAGCAAGTTTTGCTCAAAATTTAAGCAAGACACCCAAAACCCTTGCCGGACAGTGAGTTGCAGAATCTACCCAGAACTTATCCACAGACTTACCCCGTCCGAACGGGGATAAATAGCGTTTATTCAACAACTGAACACCACTGGCAAATCCCGGGCCGCAGCCCTTCCCCCCTCGCGGGGCATTTGACAAAACCCGAAAAGCCTTGTCCGGCAAGCCAAAGCAGCCACCCGCCCAAAATTTGAGCAACCCGCGGTTTGACTATGTGCATCAGGGGCTTACGGCGTTCATCCCGAGCTTATCCACAGCCTTGTCCGACCAGAACGGGGATAAATATCGCTTATAGCGGAGGCAGGCCGTGGCGTTGCCGTGCCCGGTTGCAGGCACTGTGTTCGGTATCGAACTCGCGGCAGGGCGATGGGCGCTCGGCATAAATGGTGCAGCGCACAGCCAGACCGATCTCGCCATCGAGTGCCACGCAACGCGGCGCCGCGCGATCGGTGCCGGCCATGCGGACAATGCAGGCGGTTACCGGCACGCTCAGGGAGTGCGGAACGCCCTGCCCCCAGGCAAAGCGCCCTCCGGCCAGTTCAGCCGGATGGAAGTCGACGCGAAAACTGGCGCAACAGGCGCCGCAACTCTGGCAAGGCGACACCGTGGTTTCCTCCGACATGCCCCTCGTCTCAGCCCAGATCGACCACGACGCGATGCAGGGCGTGGCCGGAAGCGAGGTACTTCTTCTCGAACGGGGTCAGTGGCTCGCCGGACGGCTGCCATGCTTCCCCGACCGCCGGCCGGCCGGTGGCGAGCGCGATGGCGAGGGCCATTTCATCGATATACACCGACCAGTTGCTGCGGCATTCGAGCACGCCACCAAGCGCCAGCAGGGAGGGGAAGATGGCGTGACCGTGCCAGCGCCGGGCCAGGTGACCGATCTTCGGCCACGGGTTCGGATAGAGCAGGTAATGGCGGGCCAGGCGGACACCGTCAGCCTGCAGCAGACGCCAGAAATCGACCAGGTCGGCCCGGGCGAACACCGCGTTGCCCGGCAGGGCGAGCGGCTTGCCGCGCTCGATGCGGTCGCTCGACTGATCGACGCCGATCACGAAATGATCGGGATAGTCCTCGGCAAGGCGCAACGTGCTCCAGCCGACGCCGCAACCGGCGTCGAGAATGAGCGGCGCTTTGGGGTTCCAGCCGGCGCGAGCGGCCAGCGCTGCGGCGTAGGCTTGCCGGTTGTAATCGAGAATCGGTTTGCGGAACGGGTGGGCGAAATGGCGCCGGACCAGTTCCGGCAGATCGGCGTGCGGCTCCCCCTGGGCGCTGCGGATGAAGCGGGAATTGCCTTCCATCAGGCGGCGAGAAGCAGGCGCTCGGGAAGACTGTCGAGCACGCCGGCAGCGACCAGCATGGCGTCGATATCCTCGGCAGCCTTGACCGGGCGCAATTGCTGGTAGAGCGCCTCGGCCTCCGGGTAATGGCGGCGCAGCAACATCAGCCATTGCTTCAGGCGACCGCCGGCATGCACCGGCATCACCCGCTCGCGCACGCCGCGCCAGTAGGTTGCCACCGAGGGCAGCAATTCAGCCCAGCCGCCAGTCGCCTCGCCACGCAGCTTGCGCGGCAGCAATGGGTCGGCCAGCGCACCGCGGCCAAGCATGACGTCGGCGCACCCCGACTCCAGCTGGCACTGGCGGAAATCAGCCACCGTCCATACCTCGCCGTTGGCGATGATCGGGATACTGACCGCAGCCCGCACCCGGTCGATCTGCGCCCAACGCGCTGGTGGCTTATAGCCGTCGACCTTGGTACGGCCATGGACGATCAGTTCATCGACTCCACCCGCCGCGATGGCCTGGGCGCAATCGACCGCCAGGCTGCTGTCGGCAATGCCGAGGCGCATCTTGGCGGTGAAAGGAATGTCGGCCGGCACCTCGGCGCGCACGGCGCTGACGATGGCGTGCAGCAGTTCCGGCTCGCCGAGCAGGGCCGACCCGCCGCGATGGCGGAAGACCGTCGGTGCCGGGCAGCCGAAGTTGATATCCACCCCGGCCGGCCGGTGACGGACCAGGCGCCGGGCGTTGGCGGCCATGAAATGCGGGTCGGAACCCAACAACTGGACGCGCATCGGCGTACCGGCATCGGTTCGGCTGTCGTTGTGCAATTCCGGACAGGTCCGCAGGAACGTGCGGTTGGGCAAGACGCTCTCGGTAACCCGGACGAATTCGCAGATGCCCCAGTCGTAGCCGCCGATCGCTGTCAGCACCTGCCGCATCAGCGGATCGGCGAGGCCTTCCATCGGAGCGAGCAGGATGCGGGACATGGGGGATTTCACGGGGTGGGGGAAGAGGCGCGCATTATAATCGCTCCATGCTGCGCCTCGTTCTCGACACCAATGTCGTTCTCGACCTCTTCCATTGGGCCAATACCGATGCGGTACCGATCATGGCGGCGCTGGAAGCCGGCCGCATCGCGTGTTTCGCCGACCGGCGCACACTGGACGAACTGCAGCGCGTGTTGACCTACCCGCAGTTGAAGCTGACGCCGGCGATGATCGCCGACCGCTACGCACGCTACAGCGGTCTGGTCCAGATGCATCCGGAAGGCGATTCGCCGCCCCTGCCGCGCTGCAAGGATCGCGACGACCAGAAATTCCTTGAACTCTCCGCCCGCTGCCAGGCCGACCTGCTGGTCAGCAAGGACAAGGCATTGCTCAAGTTGCGCGGAAGGACCAAACTGGGCTTTCAAATCGTCAAGCCGGCCGCTGCGGCGAGCCTGATTGCGGGGGCAATGGCAACCGGACCTGACATCCCGTGCAGCCCGCAGGAAAAATTGACACATTTGTTGTAAAAATAATAAATTTAACTATAATTTTACGAAATAACAGCGCAAATTGTGGTGACATGCCCGATTGGCAGCCATCAAGAAACTCGGAGAGCGGCCATGGCCAATATCGTCTGGATGCAAACCGGCGCCTGCAGCGGCGAGTCGATGGCCTTGCTCTGCGCCGACCGGCCGAGCATCGAGAACCTGATTGACCAGTACGGCCTGAATTTCCTGTGGCATCCCTCGCTGACGGCCGACCGGAGTTTCGGCGAGGTGCTCGATGGCGTGACCAGCGGCCGCGAGCCGCTCGATATCCTGTGCATCGAGGGCAGCCTGCTCACCGGTCCGAACGGCAGCGGTCAGTACGACACCTGGAAGGGGCGCGCCAAGTTCGACATCGTCCGCCAACTGGCACCCCTCGCCACCCATGTCGTCGCCATGGGCACCTGCGCCGCATACGGCGGCGTGCATGCCGCCGGCCCCAATCCGACCGACTGCACCGGCCTGCAATTCATGAAGGATCAGCCGGGCGGCCTGCTCGGCAGCGACTGGCGGAGCCGCAACGGCCAGCCGGTGATCAACGTGGCCGGCTGCCCGGCCCACCCCAACACGATGACCAAGGTCCTGGCCATGCTCGCCGAAGGCGAAACCTTGTCGCTCGATGCGCTGAACCGGCCGGCCGCCTTCTTTTCGACCCTGGTGCACCAAGGCTGCACGCGCAACGAGTATCACGAGTACGACATCGAGGACAACGTGCTCGGCGGGCGAGGCTGTCTGTTCTTCAACCTGGGCTGCCGCGGCCCGCAGACCGTCGCGCCATGCAATACCGAGTTGTGGAACGGCCATAACAGTAAGACCCGCGCCGGTGTGCCCTGCTTTGGCTGCACTTCGGCCGATTTCCCGCCAGCACGTGACCTGTTCGTCACGCCCAAGATTGGCACCGTACCCAAATTCCTGCCACTCGGCGTGGCCCGCGCCAAGTACATGGCCTACAAGAACCTGGCCCGTGCCGCTGCGCCGGAACGCGTGGTCAACCGGGAAATGGAGCCCTGAACGATGAGCCGCGTCACCGTCGATATCGACCTCAACCGCGTCGAAGGCGATCTGGAATTCCAGGTCGACCTGGAAGACGGTATCGTCGTCGATGCGCGCTGCATCGGCACGCTCTACCGGGGTTTCGAGCAGATCATGATCGGCCGCGCACCGCGCGACGCGCTGGTCATCACGCCGCGTGTCTGCGGCATTTGCGGCACGGCCCACCTCTACGCCGCGACGCTGGCGCTGGAACAGATCGCCAACCTGACACCGCCGGCCCATGCCGTCCATGTCCGCAACCTGTGCCTGATGGCGGAAACCCTGCAGAGCGACCTGCGCCAGACATTCCTCTTCTTCACGCCGGATTTCTGCAACGCCCGCTATGCCGGCCAACCGCTGGCTGGCGCCTTGAACGCCGCCTTCCTGCCACTCAAGGGCAGCGTGGCGCGCGGCACGCTGAAGGCGACGCGGGACCTGCTCGGTATCGTCGCGCTGTTCGGCGGCCAGTGGCCGCACTCGACCTACATGCTGCCCGGCGGCATTTCGCAGCCGGCCAACAGCCGGCGGGTGATGGACAGCCGCGACATCCTGGCCGCTGTTCGGGGCTGGTTCGAGCAGGCCGTCATCGGCGGCAGCCTCGATGAATGGATGGCCCTCGACAGCGGCGATGCGCTGTTCCGCTGGCAGGCGGCCGACGCCGCCCGTGCCGGCAGCGGCCTAGGCCTGTTCAACCGTTTCAGCCGCGATATCGGCTTGCACCTGCTCGGGCGCGGCACGCCGCACCTCCTCAGCTATGGCTCGGTCATCCGCCCCGACGGCAGCGGCCACGCCCTGCCGGCCGGCTTCTTCAACGGCGATACGCAAGCAGTCGAGGCGCTCGACCAGGCGCAGATCAACGAACACGTCCGCCACAGCTGGTTCCTGCCCTACGAGGGGGGCCGCCACCCGTGGCAGGGCGAAACCATCCCCGACCACCTGCCGGGCACCGACCGCTACACCTGGGCCAAGGCGCCGCGCTATGGCGACCGGGTGGTGCAGACCGGCCCGCTGGCCGAGTTGCGCATCGCTGGCGACCCGCTGATCACCGACCTGCTGGCGCGCGAAGGCGACAACACCTGGCTGCGCCAGTTTGCCCGCCTGCGGCGCGCCGGCTGGCTGATCCAGGCCATGGCCGAGACCCTGCAGTCGATTAAAGCCTGCCTCAGCGAGCCGCACTACCTCGACCCCGGCCTCGATGTCTGGCCGGATGGCGAAAGCTACGGGCTGGTCGAGGCGGCGCGTGGCGCGCTCGGCCACTGGCTGCGGATCAGGAATGGGGTGATCGAGAAGTACCAGATCGTCACACCGACCGCCTGGAATGCCTCGCCGCGTGACAGCGCCGGGCGCCATGGCCATTGGGAACAGAGCATCATCGGCCTGCCCGTGCCGGACCCGGCCAACCCGCTCGAAATCGGCCACATCGTGCGTTCGCACGACCCCTGCCTGGTGTGCACCGTGCATTTCATCGGCCGCCACGATAAAACACGCTTCCATGTCTGATCGTTCGCGCCTGCGCATCCTCTGCTTCGGCAATCCCCTGCACGGGGATGACGGCTTTGGCCCGGCCGTCGCCCTGGCCCTGCGCCGGCTGCTCGCCGCCGGAACGGCGGAGGTGATCGATTGCGGCAACCGCGGCCTCGATGCGCTGCACTATTTCGAGAACGTGCGCCAGGTGATCGTTGTCGATGCGATGGCCGGCCCCCGCCCCGGCACGGTCCACCTGCTCGGGCCGCGCGACGTGCCGGTCGAGGATCACCACGGCGGGCACGGCGCCGGGGTGGGCTATCTGCTGGAGGCCGCGCGCGAAACGCTGAATCCGCTGCCGCGGGTCGACGTCATCGCCGCCGAAATCGGCCCCGTCGCCACCTTCGTCCCCGGCCTGTCGGTCGAGGTCGCCGCCGCCGTCGGCGAAACGGTCGGCCTGATCCGGCAGCGCTTTCTGCCGGCGAGCGAAGACATCGCGGCCGAACTGGCCAACGAACTCGACATGCTGCGCGAGGCAAACCAGGCGCTGGAAGGTGAACTGATCCAGAGCACCGAAACGATGGAACTGCTCATCGCCGAGCAGGAGCGACAGCAGGATGAACTGCGCCTGCGTTCGGACGAACTGACGCGCCTGCACGGCGCGCTGGAACGTGCCATCGGCACCATGGCAGAAATCTTCGTCATGCTCGGGCCGGATGGTCGGGTGACGCGGATCAATCCCCTGCTCGAACAGGAATTGGGCTATACGCCGGCCACCCTGATCGGCGCTTACTTCGAGGATTGCCTGGCCGAGCCGAGTCTCCAGCAGTTGCGCAGCCTGCTGCCGGTGGCGAAGGCGCCCTGGTTGCTCAATGCGATCCGGGCGGCCGGCGGCCGATTCTCCGCCGAGCTGTATTTCCGCCGGGCCGGGTCCACCCAGCCGCAGGGGATGGACGGCCACATTCCCTACCTCGTCCACGCCAGTCTCCTGCACAGCCAGGCGGGCAAGCTGGAGGGAGCCGTCGTTGTCGCCGCCAACATCGCCACCCTCAAATCGCGCGAGCAGGCCTTGCGCGACAACGAACGCCTATTGCACGAAACCGCCGAGGAATTGCGTGACCACCGCGACAACCTGGCCCGCATGGTCGATGAGCGGACGCACGACCTGCGCCTCGCCATGTTGCAGGCAGAGGCCGCCAGCCGCGCCAAGAGCGAATTCCTGTCGAACATGTCGCACGAGGTGCGCACGCCGCTCAACGCCATCCTCGGCCTGTCCGATCTCTGCCTGCTGACGCCGCTCAATCCGGTCCAGCAGCAGCACATCGGCAAGATCCGCCGGGCGGCCGACCACCTGCTCGGCATCATCGACGACATCCTCGATTTCTCGCGCATCGAAGCCGGCAAGATGAGCATCGAGCAGTTGAGCTTCGAACTGCCAGGCCTGCTCGACGAGATCAACGACCTGCTGATCGGCCGTATCGAGGAAAAGGGTCTGGAACTGTGCATCGATCTGGCGCCGGAAGCGACGCGCAGCTTCATCGGTGACCCGCTGCGCCTCAAGCAGATCTTGATCAACCTGCTCGGCAATGCCGTCAAGTTCTCGCCCCAGGGCAGCCTGCAGCTGGGTTGCAGACTGGCCGGCACGAGCGGTGAGCAGGCCGAGCTCCATTTCTGGATAAAGGACGAAGGCATCGGCATCGCACCGGAACAGCAGACAGCCCTGTTCTCGGCCTTCAGCCAGGCCGATTCATCCACCACCCGGCGCTACGGTGGCTCCGGCCTCGGCTTGGCGATTTCCAAGCGCCTGGTCGAATTGATGGGTGGGCGCATGTGGCTGGAGAGCGTGCAGGGGCTCGGCAGCACCTTCCACTTTACCGTTCGCTTCGGCTGCCCGCCCGCCGCGCTGCCCGCCACCGAACTACGCCAGCAACTGGCGGCCTACGCCGGGCGCAGCATCCTGATTGCCGACGACAATCCGGCCGCGCGGCGGGCGCTGGGCAATCTGTGCCGGCAACTCGGTTTCACGGTCGATGCCCACGCCAGCGGCGACACGGCACTGGCCGCCCTGCGCCGCCCAGGCAGCGCTCCGCTCGCCGCCCTGCTCGACTGGCAGATGCCGGCCCCAAACGGGCTGGACATCATCAAGGAAATTCGCCGGGAGGCGCAGCCCGGGCAGCCGAAACTGATTCTGCTCTCCTCGTTGATCGCGACCAGTACGGCACAGGCCGATCACCAGGCGGCCGATGCCGTTCTGCTCAAGCCGACCAGCCTGCGCCGCATGCACGCCGTACTGAGCAAGGCCCTTGGTCTCGACCACCCGGTCGCAATCGCCGCGGGGGTCAACGCCCCCGACCTGTCCTCCATCCAGCAACTGAAGGAGGCCGACATCTTGGTCGTCGACGACATCGAGCTGAATCGCGACCTGATGCGCGAACTGTTCGCCACGGCCGGCATCCAGGTCCGGCTGGCCAGCAACGGTGACGAAGCCATCGCCATGGTGCGCGCCCGCAAGCCGGACGTGATCCTGATGGATTGCCAGATGCCGGTCATGGATGGCTTCACCGCCACCCGCACACTGCGCGAGATGCCGGAATACGCCGGCCTGCCCATCATCGCCCTGACCGCCGGCGTGCTCGAAAGCGACCGCGAGCAATGCCTGGCGGCCGGCATGAATGCCCACGTCAGCAAGCCGGTCAATCTGGAAAAACTGCTCCAGCTGATTGCCGAACTGTTGCCGGCCGAACGTCCTGCCCCCCTCCCGCCGCCAGCCATGCCGCCGACCTGCCCGCAACCGGCGGCGGCCCGCCCGTTGCCCGACCTGCCGGGCATCAACGTCGACGAAGGTCTGGCGCGCGTCCGCCACAAGGTGGATTTCTACCGCCGCATGCTACTCAAGTTCCGCGACACGCATGCCGCCGAACTGGCCCGCGACCTACGGCAGAACGTGCAGACCGGCCAGCGCCCGGAAGCCGTGCGTAGCGCGCACAGCATCAAGGGCGTCGCGCTTAGCCTGGGCATGGATGCACTGGGTGAAACGGCGCGGACGATCGAATTGAGCCTCAAGGAAGAGGCCACGCCGGTCAGCGAAGCGACGGTCGCGCCGCTCCTCGCCGAAATGGATGCCGTCTGCGCCGTCCTGCAGGCACTCGACTAGTCCTCGCGCCGCCGGAAGACCCAGGTCGTCGCGTCGGAAGCCTCCGGTGCAAAGGCGTAGCCATCGACCGCGAAATTCTGCAGGGCTTCCGGCTCGCTCAGCCGGTTGACCACCGCGTAGCGCGTCATCAGGCCGCGCGCCCGCTTGGCGTAGAAACTGATGATCTTGTACTTGCCGTTCTTCCAGTCCTCGAACACCGGCTGGATCACCGTGCCCTGGATCTTGCGGCCGACCGCCGCCTTGAAATACTCCTCGGAGGCCAGGTTAACGACGACCGGGCGCGGCATGGCGGCGAGTTCGGCATTGATCGCGTCGAGCAGGGTGGTGCCCCAGAAGGCGTACAAATCCTTGCCCGCCGCATTGGCAAATTTGGTGCCCATTTCCAGGCGGTAGGGTTGCATCAGGTCGAGCGGCCGCAGCAGACCGTAGAGGCCGGAGAGGATGCGCACGTGTTGCTGGGCGAAGTCGAGGTCATCGGCGCTCAGGTGGCGGGCGTCGAGGCCGTCGTAAACATCGCCGTCGAAAGCAAGTACTGCCTGCTTGGCATTTTCCGGCGTGAAGGGCAGCGACCAGTCGGCATAGCGGTTGAAATTGAGCAGCGCGAGTTGATCGGACAAATCCATCAGCGTCGCGATGTCGGCCGGCGACAAGCGGCGCAACGCCCGGATCAGGTTTTCCGACTGAGGCAGGAAGCGCGGCTGCGTGCAGGTGGCGACATGGGGCGGCGTCGTGTAGTCGAGCGACTTGGCGGGCGAGAGCAGGATGAGCATGATCGAAAGCGGGTGAAAACAAAGGTTTGTGCTGTGCGCCATTTTACCGGCTGGTAAAATCCTCTTTTTGGTTTTTCTGGATCATCGATGAAACGCACCCGCTTTGGTTCGCGCGACCGTCTCTCCCGCGAAGCGGCCGAACTGCAACGCCTCGCCACCGGCCTCTCCGAATCCGGCGGCAAGCTGGAGGACAGCTTCTGGGAAAGCCAGCTGGCCGATGCCGTCGACGGACTGCTCCGCCATGGCGCCGAGGACGACATCAACACCGCCCTCGACCGCCTGTTCGAAGCCAATCCGCGGGCGCACGACGAACTGGCCGACATGGTCGAATCGCGTGCCGAAAGCAACCAGGTCGAGGTGCAGGGGCAGATCTTCGACATCCAGCTCTTCGCCGCGCCCGTCCTGGCCTGGTCGCGTTTCTCGATCCCCGCCTGTTCGCTGCCCAAGAGCACCTTACAGGCACTCGCCGTGCAACTGGGCGCCCATGTTTTCGGCGCCGACACCCGCCTGGCGATGGCCGATTTCCTGTTCAGCCCCGATCAGCTGCCACGCAGCTTCTGCGACACCTGGCAACTGACCAAGCAACTCGGCGAAGCCGCCCTGGCCGACAAGCACCTGGGCATCGATGCCAGCACCATGCCGGAAACCAATCGGTTCCTGTCCGACGTGCGCTACCTGGTCGGCACCATCGCCGTGCCGCGCGGCAAGCCGCTGTTCCGCTGGAATGAAGCCGATGGTGGCAACAAGGAAACCGCGCTCAAGGAATGGATCAAGCAAGGCAGCCCCAGCCTGGAGCCGCTGCTCACCGGCTGCGCCTGGCAGCCGCTGCTGGCTGATGCCTACCACGCTGCCTGCCGCAACGCCGACCGCCTGTCGCGTCCCTATTCCCTGAAGGCTTCCGTCGCCTTCCTGCAAACCATGCTCGGCCTGATGCCGGCCGATATCCGCGCCGTCGTCGGCCCCTGCTACGACCGCCGCATGGAGGAATACCGCGTCAGCCTCGGCCCGAAGAGTGGCGAAGAGGTCTACCACGGCATCGTCTGGCCGCTGCTCGGCACCGAGGACGAGGCGACCGATGCCGCCGGCGAGATCGAGGCCGTGCTGCGTGAAACCGGCGTCAAGGAAGTGCTCTTCCTCGACCATCATTTCCCGATGGAATTCTGCGACGACTGCGGCGCCCCGCTCTTCCCGAACCGCGAGGGCGAGCTGGTGCATGCCGAGATGCCGGAACAGCCGAACGCCGCCGGTTCGCAGATCCTGCACTGATGCGCACGTCGTCGAACGAAGACTGGCTGGCGCGCAGCCAGGCGGCTGTCTGGCACCCCTGCACGCAGATGCAGCATCACGCCCGGCCCGGCGCCCCCGCCTACCTGCCGCTGGTCCCCATCGCCCGCGGCGAAGGTGCCTGGCTGCATGATTTCGACGGCAACCGTTACCTCGACGGCATCAGTTCGTGGTGGACCAACCTGTTCGGCCATGCCAACCCGCGCATCAACGCGGCGCTGCGCGAACAGCTCGACACCCTGGAACACGTCATGCTCGCCGGCTTCACGCACCAGCCGGTGGTCGAACTCTCCGAACGTCTCTCCGTCCTGACCGGCGGCGCGCTCGGCCATGCCTTCTACGCCTCGGACGGCGCCTCGGCCACCGAGATCGCGCTGAAGATGAGCTTCCACTACTGGCGCAACATCGGCCGCCCGGAGAAATCCGAGTTCCTCTGCCTGGCCGGCAGCTACCACGGCGAAACGGTCGGCGCGCTGGCCGTCACCGACGTCGCCATCTTCAAGGACGCCTACGCGCCGCTGGTCCGCGCCGCGGCGCACGTGCTGCCCTCGCCCGACTTCCGCCAGGCCGAAGCGGGTGAAACCCCGGCCGACGTGGCCCGCCGCGCCGCCGCCGGGCTGGAAAACTGGCTGCAACAGCACGGCGAGCGCACCGCCGCGCTGATCGTTGAGCCGCTGGTGCAGGGCGCCGCCGGCATGGCGATGTACGACCCGGAATACCTGCGCCTCGCCCGCCAGCTGTGCGACCGCTACGAAGTGCATCTGGTCTGTGATGAAATCGCCGTCGGCTGCGGCCGTACCGGAACCTTCTTCGCCCACGAACAAGCGGACATCCGGCCCGACCTGATGTGCCTGTCGAAAGGCATTTCGGGCGGCTACCTGCCGCTCTCCATCGTGCTGTGCAGCGACACGATCTACGCCGCCTTCCTCGACGATTCGGTCGCCCGCGCCTTCCTGCATTCGCACAGCTATACCGGCAACCCGCTGGCCTGCCGGGCGGCGCTGGCAACCCTCGACATTTTCGAACAGGACGACGTGATCGCCGCCAACCGGGCCAAGGCCCAGGCCATCGGCGCCGCCCTCGCGCCACTCGCCGACCACCCACAGGTCAAGCACTTGCGCCAGCGTGGCATGATCGCCGCCTTCGACGTCGCCACCGACGCCCCGTACTTCTCCCGCCAGTTCTACCGCGCTGCGCTCGATCGTGGCGCGCTAATCCGCCCGATCGGCAACACGGTTTACGTCATGCCGCCCTACATCGTCAGCGACGAGGAAATCGCCTTGCTCGGCCAGACCATCGCCGCCGCCCTGACGGCCTCCTTGTAAGAAGCGCCATCGTGGCCGGAGCAGCCCAACTGATCAGCTGGCTACGCGCCGAATGGGGCAGCCTGACCCGCTTCAACCGCAGCGACCGCCGCTGGCCGATGCCCTTTGCCGCCGCGCTCTCCTCCGGTCTGCCACTGCTGGTCGGCGCTTCCTTCAGCCATCTCGACTACGGCCTGATCTCCTCGCTGGGCGGCATGCTCTTCCTCTACCTGCCGGAAACGCCGATGTACCACCGCATGGTGGTGCTGCTCGCCTGCGCCTTTGCGCTGATCGCCAGTTACGCCGCCGGTGTGATCAGCCAGCTCTACCCGCCGGCCACCATCCCGGCGCTGACCATAACAGCCATCCTGGTCACCATGGTCAGCCGCTACTATTGCATGCCGCCGCCGGGCAGCTTTTTTTTCGTCATGGCGGCCTCGATCGGTGCCCACACCCCGGGCGGCATCCTCGACGTGCCGCTCAAGGTCGGCCTGCTGACCATGGGCTGCCTGCTCGCCAGCCTGATCGCCTTCCTCTACAGCCTGATCACGCTGCGCCGCCAGCCCCCCCGGCCAATTCCGCCCTTGCCGGCCCCCACCTTCGATTTCGTCGTATTCGACGCGGTGATCATCGGCCTTTTCGTCGGCATCGCCCTCGCCCTCGCGCATGCCCTGCAACTCGTCCAGCCCTACTGGGTGCCGGTCAGCTGCCTGGCCGTGCTCCAGGGCATGACTCTGCGCGCCGTGTGGACCAAGCAGATCCACCGCATCGTCGGCACCGCCATCGGCCTGCTGCTGGCCTGGGGCGTGCTGCTCCTGCCCCTCAGTGCGTGGACGATCCCGCTGGTCATGATCGCGCTGGCCTTCTGCATCGAAATGCTGATTGTCCGCCATTACGCGCTGGCGGCCATCTTCATCACACCGCTGACCATTTTGCTGGTCGAAGCCGCCACCCTCGGCCAAACCAGCCCGGCGCCGCTGATCGCAGCGCGCTTCTGGGACACCGTCCTCGGCTGCCTAGTCGGCCTGCTCGGCGGCGTCTGCCTGCATAGCCCGCGCTTCCGCGCCACCGTCAGCCCGCTGATCCGCCGCCTGCTGCCGACCGGCCTGACCTCGACCCCACCCGTCCCATGATCGCCGCCATGTCCGAATCCGCGCTCCCTGCCCAACTCGCTGCCGAACTGGCCGACATCGCCGCCGCCGGCCTGACCCGCCGCCGCCGCGTGCTGGATTCGCCGGCCGACCGCATCGCCCGGGTGGACGGCAAGGCAATGCTCAATTTCGCCAGCAACGACTACCTCGGCCTGGCCGGCAACGCCGACATCGCCCGGGCACTGGCGGATGGCGCGCTCCAGTGGGGGGCCGGCAGCGGCGCCTCGCATCTGGTCAGCGGCCACCTGACGCCGCATGAGCGACTGGAAACCGAGATCGCCGCCTTCACCGGTTTCGAGCGAGCGCTGACCTTCTCCACCGGCTACCTCGCCAACCTCGCCGTCACCCCGACGCTGGCCGGCCGTGGTGCTGCCGTCTTCGCCGACAAGCTGAACCACGCCTCGTTGATTGACGCCATGCAACTGGCCAAGGCCAACGGCGCCGACGTGCAGCGCTATCCGCACAACGACGTCGCCGCACTGGAACGCCTGCTGGCGGCCAGCACGGCGGCGCGCAAGCTCATCGTCACCGACGCCGTGTTCAGCATGGATGGCGACCTCGCGCCGTTGCCGCTGATGTTCGCACTGGCCGAGCGCTACGATGCCTGGCTGGTGATCGACGATGCCCACGGTTTCGGCGTCCTCGGCCCGCATGGCGCGGGCAGCCTGGCCCACTTCAACCTGCCCGCCTCGCCGCGCATCCTGCTCATGGGCACGCTCGGCAAGGCCGCCGGCGTCGGCGGCGCCTTCGTCGCCGGCTCGGCAACGGCCATCGAATACCTGCTGCAGAAAGGTCGCAGCTACATCTTCACCACCGCCGCCCCGCCGGCCATCGCCTGTGCGCTGTCAAAAAGCCTGCACATCATGCGCAGTGGCGATGCCCTGCGTGCGAACCTGATGGCCCGTATCGCCCAGTTGCGCGACGGCCTGGCCGGCAAGCCCCTGCTCCCCTCGGCCACCGCCATCCAGCCTTACATCGTCGGCGACAACGAAGCCGCTGTCGCCCTGTCCAAGGCGCTCTGGGAACGCAGCCTGTGGGTGCCAGCCATTCGCCCGCCCACCGTCCCCAAAGGCACGGCGCGCCTGCGTATTTCCGTCTCGGCTGCCCACACCGCTGCCGACATCGACCAACTCCTTTCCGCCCTGAAGGAACTCGCATGACCGCTCCCTTCGTCTTCCTGCCCGGCTGGTGCGTCGGCCGTACCCCGGTCAACGCCGCCGTCTCCGCCCTGAACGGCAGCATCATCGACCTGCCCGGCTACGGCAGCGAGCCGCTGATCGCCGACTTCGACGCCGCCGTCGACGCCATCGCCGCCCGCCTGCAACCCGGCACCGCGCTGGGTGGCTGGTCGCTCGGCGCCCAGTTGGCGCTGGCTGTCGCCGCCCGCCATCCGGCCAAGGTGGGCAAACTGCTGCTCGTCGCCGGCACCACCAGCTTTGTTCAGCGCGACGGTTGGCCGTACGCCATGCCGCCAAACATGCTGGCCGAATTCACCGCCGGCATCGCGGCCGATGTCGAGGCCATGCTGCCCCGCTTCGTCGGCGGCTTCAATCGCGGCGATGCCCGTGCCAAGAGCGTGACGGCCGAGTTGCTGCAACTGGCCGACCCGCGCCCGAGCGGCGAGGTGCTGGCCACCGGCCTGCGCTGGCTGCGCGATGTCGACCTGCGCTCCGATGCCCCCAGGGTAGCCTGCCCGACCTTGCTCGTGCATGGTGCGGCCGACCCGCTGATGCCGCTCGGTGCCGCCGAAGCGCTCGCCGCACTGATCCCTGGCGCCCAACTTGCCGTGTTCGACGACTGTGCGCACGCGCCCTTCCTTTCCCGCCCGGATGACTTCATCGCCCGGGCCCGCGACTTCCTGCATGACTAGACCGAGCAAGGCGCGCATCCGGCAATCCTTCGAGCGCGCCGCCCCGACCTACGACAGCGCGGCCAGCGTGCAGCGCCGCATCTGCCACGACCTGATCGACCGCCTGCCGGCCCTGCCGGTCGGCCGGCTGCTCGATGCCGGCTGCGGCACCGGCTACGCCCTGCCCTTGCTGCGCCAGCGCTTTCCTGAAGCGCAGATCGTCGGTCTCGACCTCTCGCCGGCCATGCTGCACCACGTATCCACCCCCTGCTGCCGCGTCGCCGCCGACCTCGAACACCTGCCGCTGGCCACCGCCAGCATCGACCTGTACTGGACCAGCCTGGCCGTCCAGTGGTGCGACCTGCCGGCCGCCCTGGGCGAAGCCCGCCGCCTGCTGCGCCCGGGTGGCGTCCTGGCCCTGGCCAGCCTCGGCCCGGCCACTTTTCACGAACTGCGCCAGGCCTTCGCCGGTGTCGACGAATACCGCCACACCCTGGCTTTTCACACGACCGACGACATCCGCAGCATGGCCGAAACGGCCGGATTCGCCGACCACACGCTGGCCGCCCACCGCCAGGTCGCCCACTACGCCGATTTCAAATCGCTGCTTCGCGCCGTCAAGGCCGTCGGTGCCAACCAGGTCGGCGACGGCCGGCGCACCAGCCTGATGAGCCGCCACACCTTCCAGCAGGCCGAGGCTGCCTACGAAGCCCAGCGCACGCCAGACGGCCTGCCGCTGACCTACGACGTCATCACCCTGATCGCCCGCCCATGAGCCCCGCCTATTTCCTGACTGGTACCGATACCGAAATCGGCAAGACCTTCATCACCTGCGCCCTGCTCCACCGCGCCCGCCGCAATGGATTGCGCGCCGCCGGCCTCAAGCCGGTCGCCGCCGGCACCGACGCCAGCGGGCTGAACGAGGATGTCGAGAACATCCGCGCCGCCAGCAGCATCGACCTGCCACGCCACCTGATCAACCCGTATTGTTTCGCTCCGGCCATCGCACCGCATATCGCCGCTGCCGAAGCTGGCGTGACCATCGACTTGGCGCCGATCCGCGCCGCCTGTGAGACGGCACGTCAGCAGGCCGATCTGGTCATTGTCGAAGGCGTCGGCGGCTTTTGCGTACCGCTTGGCGAAAACCAGGGCAGCGACGACCTGGCGGTCACCCTCGGCCTGCCGGTGATTCTGGTCGTCGGCATGCGCCTGGGCTGCATCAGCCACGCCCTGCTCACGGCGGAGGCCATTGCCGCCCGCGGCCTGCCGCTGGCCGGCTGGGTAGCCAACCGGATCGACCCCGCCATGTCGCGTTTCGAGGAAAACCTGGCGACGCTCCAGTCCCGCCTGGCTGCGCCGCTGCTCGGCGTCGTACCGCACGCACCGGCAGGCGGCGCATCCGGGGCGGCCGACTTCCTGCGTCTACCCGGCGCGTAGCACGGCTGCCACTTCGCGCAAGCGGCTCTGCAATTCGGTCACGGCGTCGCCCAGACCAGCCAGTTCGCCGGCCTGTGCCGCTTTCTCGACCCGGTGCGCCTCGGCTGCACCGGGTTCGTCCGAGAAGGTGGCGAGCAGGCCCTTGATCGTGTGCGCCTCGCGCTGCAGCACCTTCCCGTCATCTGCGGCATAAGCGGCAGCGAGGGCGGCGCAGTTGTTTTCGATGTCGGCGAGATACATGCTCACCATCACGGCGTAGATCTCCTCGTCGCCGCCGAGGCGTTCAAGGATGGACGCCTTGTTCAATACGAAAGCTGCAGCCATTCCCTTCTCCATTGCGCCGGCACCACCCGACCGGGCAGCCCGCCGGCATGTACTCAAATTTGCGGAATTTCCTCGTCGCGGAAACGCTGGCGAATTTCCAGGACATCTTCCCAGCCGGCCAGGAAGGCTTCGACACACAGCGGATCGAAATGCTTGCCGCGGCCATCCTCCAGGAAGCGGCAGGCATCGTCCAGCGTCCAGGCCCGCTTGTAGGGACGCTCCGAGGTCAGGGCATCGAAGACATCGGCGACCGCGACGATCCGTCCGAGTTGTGGAATCTGCGTGCCTTTCAGGCCCTTGGGATAGCCCGAGCCATCGTATTTCTCGTGATGCGACAGCGCCACCTCGGCCCCCGCCCTCAGTATTTCGGAACCGCTGTCCTTGAGCAGTTCATGACCGAGCCGGGCGTGCCCCTTCATCACCTCGAACTCTTCCGGCGTCAGCTTGCCCGGTTTGAGCAGGATGTAATCGGGGATGCCGATCTTGCCCACGTCGTGCATCGGTGCCGCTTCCAGAACCAGCTTTTCCATCGCCGGGCCAAGATCGAGGCCATGCGCGATGACCTGCGAGTAATGCGCCATGCGCTGGATGTGGGCGCCGGTTTCCGGGTCGCGGAACTCGGCCGCCCGCGACATGCGGAAAATCAGTTCCTTCTCGCGCTCGCGAATCTCGCTGGTCCGGGCATCGACCAGCTCGGCCAGATGCGCGGCCCGGTCGGCGAGAAATTTCTGGCCGATACGCAGCGACAGCATGTTGCGCACGCGCGCCCCGAATTCGACCCGGTCGATCGGCTTGGTCAGGTAATCGTTGGCGCCACCGAGCAAGGCCTCGTAGCGAACATCCCGCTGGTCATTGGCAGTGATCATCAAGACCGGGATTTCATTGCGGCCATGCAAGGCACGGAAGGCCGCGATGAATTTGAGGCCGTCCATGTCCGGCATCATGTAATCGACAATGACCAGGTCCGGCTCGTTGCTGCGGCACCACTCGAGCGCCGCCAACGGCTTGTCGAACAGCACGGGGTTGCATTCGCCCAGTTTCAGCACGAGGGCTTTGATCAGGGTCAGATTGATGTCGCTGTCATCGATGATCAGGACCGTATGCATGGATTTTCCGGCTTGCTGGAGGCGATTGGCCCGGAGTATATAATGCGGCGCCATGAAACTGCTCTTCGACCTTTTCCCCGTCATCCTCTTTTTCGGCGCCTTCAAGTACGCCGAAAAGAATCCTGAAACGGCCGCCGCCTGGGTCGCCTCGCTGCTCGGTTCGGCCGTGGTCGACGTCAAGCAGGCGCCGATCCTGCTCGCCACCGTCGTCGTCATCGCCGCGACGATTGCCCAGATCGCCTGGGTGCATTTCCGCCACGGCAAGGTGGACAAGATGCTGTGGATCAGCCTGGGGCTGGTCGTCGTCTTCGGCGGCATGACCCTGGCGTTCCAGAACGAAGCCTTCATCAAATGGAAGCCGACCATCCTCTACTGGGTGTTCGCCATCAGCCTGGGATTCAGCGCGCTGGTCATGAAGAAGAATCCGATGAAGGCCATGCTCGGCGAGCAGCTGACGCTGCCCGAGCCGGTCTGGGGCAAGGTCACCCTGTCGTGGATCGCCTTCTTCGCCGTGATGGGCGTACTCAACCTGCTCGTCGCCTTCAATTTCCCGACCGACACCTGGGTCAATTTCAAACTGTTCGGCGGCATGGGCCTGATGCTCGTCTTCGTACTCGGCCAGGGCCTGCTGCTCTCCAAATACATCGAGGAAAAATGATGCTTTACGCCTTTATCGCCGAAGACCGCGTCGGCACGCTCGACCAACGCCTGGCCGCCCGCCCCGCCCACCTGGCGCGCCTCCAAGCCCTGCAGGCCGAAGGCCGCCTGGTCATCGCCGGCCCCTGCCCGGCCATCGACTCGCCCGATCCTGGCCCGGCGGGCTTCTCGGGCAGCCTGATCATCGCCGAATTCCCCTCGCTGGAAGCCGCCCGCGCCTGGGCGGATGCCGACCCGTACATCGCCGCCGGCGTTTACGAAAAGGTCACCGTCAAGCCATTCAAGAAGGCACTGCCGGCGTGAGCGCCGATATCGTCGAAGAACTGCGCGCCCGCCTGACGGCCGCCCTGCAACCGGAGGCGCTGGCCATCCGTGACGACTCGCACCTGCATGCCGGCCATGCCGGCGCCCGGGGCGGCGGCGGCCATTACCATGTCGACATCGTGGCCGCCACGTTCGCCGGAAAAAACACCGTCGCCCGCCATCGCCTGATTTATGATGCGGCGGGTGACCTGATGCGCGGCCCGGTCCATGCGCTCAGCATCTGCGCGGAAGTACCGGGCGCAGTATAATTTTCGAGTTGTTCTCCAACCAAGGATAGATACATGCACAAGCTCTCCCGTCTGGCCGCCCTGCTCGTCGCTGGCGCCATCGTCTCCGCCCCGGCCTTCGCTGCCGAAAAGGGCAAGGCCTTCGCCACCGTGAACGGCCAGCCGATTTCGCAAACCGTCTATAACGCCTTCGTCGCCGAGCAGAAGGCCCAAGGCGCGCCGGATTCGCCGGAACTGCAGGCTGCCGTCAAGGAAGAACTGGTACGCCGCGAGATTCTCGCCCAGGAAGCCAAGAAGAAAGGCCTGGACAAGAACCCGAACATCCAGGGCCAGATCGAGCTGGCCAAGCAGGCCGTGCTGATCCGCGCCTTCCTGTCCGAGCACGTCAAGGCCAACCCGATCAGCGAAGCACAGCTGAAGGCCGAGTACGACGTAATCAAGAACAACCTGGGCAGCACCGAATACAAGTCCCGTCACATCCTGGTCGAGAAGGAAGAGGACGCCAAGGCGATCATCGCCAAGCTGGACAAGGGCGAGAAGTTCTCCGAACTGGCCAAGCAGTCGAAGGACCCCGGCTCCAAGGACAAGGGCGGCGAACTGGGCTGGAGCTCCCCGGCCGCCTACGTCAAGCCGTTCGGCGAAGCGCTGACCAAGCTGAAGAAGGGTGAATACACCAAGGCTCCGGTGCAATCGGACTTCGGTTACCACGTCATCCAGCTCGACGACTCCCGCCCGTCCAACCCGCCGCCGTTCGACCAGGTCAAGCCGCAGCTGCAGCAGCGTGCCAGCCAGCAGCAGATCGAAACGTTGGTCAAGGAATTGCGCGGCAAGGCCAAGGTCGACTAAAGCCGGACCCCGCATGCGAAAATGGCCGCCCTCGGGTGGCCGGAGAATGCCCACCGCTGGTGGGCATTTTGTTTTGGGGGATAGCGTCATGTTCAGTAGCCTGAAAAATCTGTTCGGCAAATCGGCGAATGACGGAGCCGACAGCGCGCCAGCCGCAAGCAGCCGCGCCATTCCCTTCCTCGGCCGGGAGCCGGTTTTCGACCGGAACGGGCGGATCGCCGGGCATCTGTTCCGGCTGCCGGCATCGAACACGGTGGAGGACCCCGACCGTCTCCTGCTCCATGCGCTGGTGGCCAGCCGCGCCGACTTGCAGCAAAGCCCGGCCTTCGTTCCGATCAGTTCGGCCAGCCTCGATGCACCGGAACTCGACCGCCTGCCGGGCGGCCAAATCGTCCTCCTCCTGCGCCTGGCACCCGATGCCGAGGCCGGCAGCATCGGCGATGACATGGCCCGCCTGCGGGAACGCGAGTACCGGTTCGGCGTTTTCCGCCAGCCGAGGAACCCGGCCTTCGCCAAGGTAATCCAGCAAGTCGATTACGCCGCCATCGACATTGCCGGTAGCGAACCCAACTCGGTCCGCGATTTTTCGTCTGCCGTGCGTGCCGGCGTCCAGGGCGACCCGATCCAGCTGTTTGCCTGCAACATCGACACCCTGGACGAACATCAGCTTTGCCTGCAATGGCATTTCGACTACTGCCATGGCCACTTCGTCGACCATGCGGCAATCGCCAGCAGCGCGCCGGCCGGCGATCCGCACAAGACGCAACTGCTCAACCTGCTGCACCTGGTCCAGGGCGATGCCGATACGGCGGAACTGGCCAAGGCGATGCGCCTCGACCCAGTACTCAGCTTCCGCATCCTGCGCTACCTGAATTCGCCCGCCCTGGCCCTGACCCGCCGCATCGACTCGCTGGAGCAGGCGGTGACCATCCTCGGCCGCCAGAAACTGGCCCGCTGGCTCGCCGTGCTGCTCTTCTCGGTGCGCGAGCCGCAGCTGAGCGACTGGCTGCTGATCGAAAACGCGCTAACCCGCGGCCGCCTGATGGAAGTGCTCGGCGCGCAGAGCCTGCCCGGAGGGCACCATGACCCGCTCTTCCTGACCGGCATCTTTTCCTGCCTCGACCGCCTGCTGCGCCGGCCGCTGGCCGACATCCTGCAGGCCATGCCGGTTGCCGACGCCATCCGCCAGGCACTGCTCGAACACCAAGGCCCCTACGCCTCGCTGCTCGCCGTCGCCGAAGCGAGCGAGGCGACCGACCAGAACAGGATGGCCGAGGCAGCCCGCCAGGCTGGTGTCGATGCGGAAAGCGTCAATCGTGCATTGCTGGCCGCCACGGCCTGGGCCAGCGAGATGACCGAATACTGGGAATGAACGCCGCTCGCCACCCGCTTCGTTTGGTGAAAACTTGATTCAGGTCGCGGCAAATCCCCGGCCTGCATGGCTAAATCGCGATTCCATGCGCCCCCTGCTTCTCTTTGTCCTCCCCCTCCTGCTCACCTTTGAGGCCTTCGCCAACCAGCCCCTGCAGGCCTGGCTCGACACCGCCCTGCCGGGCAGCGTGTTGCGCCTGCCGCCCGGCACCTATCGCGGCCCGGCGATCATCGACAAGCCGCTGACCCTGGAGGGCAACAGCAAGGTCGTCGTCGATGCCGGCGGGCAGGGCACGGTGCTCACCATCAAGGCCGACAACGTGACGGTACGCGGCCTGACCCTGCGCAACAGCGGCGACTCGCACGACAAGCTGGACGGCGGCATCATGGGCGAGGGCAAGGGGCTGCTGATCGAAAACAACGTACTGGAAGACGTGCTGTTCGGTATTTCGCTGCACAAGACGACCGACAGCGTGGTGCGCCGCAACCATATCCGCTCGCGGGCCGTCGATTCCGCCGACCGGGGTGACGGCATCCGCCTGTGGTACAGCACCGGCAACCGCTTCGAGCATAACGACATCGCGCAGATTCGCGATATCACGGTGAGCAATTCACCGCGCAACCGCTTCACCGGCAATCTCATCCGCGACAGTCGGCGCGCCTTCAATTTCCTGTTCTCGCACCGCAGCATCGTCGAGAACAACCGGCTGGAGAAGAACTCGACCGGCGTCATCGCCCTCAACTCGGAGGGGCTGATCATCCGCCACAACCACATCCTGCACGCCATGGACGCCTCGGGCGCCGGCGTGGCCCTCAAGGAAACGTCGGCCGCGCTGGTCCTCGGCAACGAAATCATCCATTGCGCCCACGGCATCATGGCCGATTCGCCGATGAACCCGCTCAACCGCATCGTCTTCATCGACAACGTCATCGCCCACAACATCACCGGCATCTATTTCTACGGCGCCAAGGGCGGCCACATCGCGATCAACAACACCTTCAAGAGCAACCTCTGGCCGGTCACCGCGGTCGGCGATGGCGATCCGGAAAACGACGTCTGGTGGGGCAACAGCTGGGACAACTACGAGGGTTTCGACCTGGATGGCGACGGCTTCGGCGACAAGCCGCACGAACTGCACGCCTACGCCGACCGGATCTGGCTGGAAACGCCGAGCGCGGCGTTCTTCCGCAATTCACCGGTACTCGAACTGCTTGATTTCCTCGAACGGCTGGCGCCGTTCTCCTCTCCGACCCTGATCCTGCGCGACACGGCACCCCGCCTGCGCAAGTAGTGCCGCTCGGAAAATCAGTCGAGCCAGTCCCGGAGGTCGTCGATCAGATCATCAATCGCGCCCAGCGAGAGATTGAAGTAAGCACAGGTAGCAGGCGCTGCCTTGGCCCACTCCTGCTCGCCGTCGCCGCTGCTATGCAGGCGGATGACGTGTTCGGCGAGGACGCAAATGCCGATCAGGGCCCGCGCGGTTTCCGAAATCAGCCCCGACTTGCTCAGCACGCTGTAGTCGTGATGGTAGAGCACGCCTTCGGCG
Source organism: Dechloromonas agitata is5 (assembly GCF_000519045.1). Taxonomy (GTDB): domain Bacteria; phylum Pseudomonadota; class Gammaproteobacteria; order Burkholderiales; family Rhodocyclaceae; genus Azonexus; species Azonexus agitatus. Next base: position 2,197,548 of record NZ_KI912532.1, on the reverse strand, counting down.
ATGAAATCCGGCAGTTGCCAGCGGCGAGCGAGGAAGTAGCCGACGACGGCATGGTTGGTACCGAGCAAGCCATCCTCGACATCGGTAAATAGCCGGTCTTCAGCTTGGTTGGCCTGGGCCAGGACTTCCTTGGTCTGCCGGAAACGCTTGACGAGGAGCGGAATGCCGCAATCGTGGAAGAGGCCGAAGGTGTAAGCGACATCCGGCCGGGCGCAGCGCAGGCGCCGGGCCAGTTCGGCCGAGATGCGCGCCGTCTGGGCCGAACTCTCCCAGAAACGCTCCATCGAGAAATCCTGCCCACCGGTCAACGCGACCCGCAGGAGATGGCCGACGATCAGGTTGAAGACGCTCTGCAGGCCGAGAACCTGGATCGCCTGCATGACCGAATCAAGTTGCTTGCCCGTGGAGAAGGCTGGTGAATTGGCGATCAGCATGACGTGGCCGGACAAGGCGACGTCCTGGGTGATCAGGCGGGCGACCTCGCGCTGATCGCAATGCGCCTTGCGCAGTTCGGCATCGAGTTCGACCAGGATGGCCGGGCAAGGGGGAATATCCACCCCGTTCAACATGCCGAGCAATAGTTTTTCTTCGGGGACAGGATTCATTCGTGCGGTTCGTGAAGCAAGCGGTTGGAAGGACGACTCAATGACATTCGCTTAAACTATCAAAAGCCATAATAACCGCAAGCGCACGGCGGCAAAATATCACAAAGGTCATAGCTGATATTCGTCACCACCACCCTGCATGGCCATCTCGACGACCCGCTTCGAGAGATGCGGGGCGAACAGGGCAATCAGGTCGTAGTCGTAGCGACGCAGGTAGGTACCGCGCCGTACCGCCAGGCGCGTCGTGTTCGACTCGAAGAGGTGGCCGGCATCGATCGCCACCAGCCCGGCATCACGCTGCGGGTCCACCGCCAGCGCGGAAATGATGCCCAGGCCGAGGCCCAGGCTGACATAGGTCTTGATCACGTCGGCGTCGAGGGCGGTCAGTGCGACATTGGGCTGCACGCCGACCCGCTCGAAGGCCCGGTTGATGCGCGAGCGCCCGGTGAAGGCCGTGTCGTAGGTGATCAGCGGCCACTTGGCGAGTTCATTCAGCGACAGTGGCTGGGCAGCGAGCAGGGGATGCCCTTCCGGCACGATCACGCAGTGCGTCCATTGCCGCACCGGCAGGGTGATCAGTTGCGGGTACTGGTCGATCGCCTCGGTGGCGATACCGATGTCGGCCTCACCGCTGACCACCCATTCGGCGATCTGCGTCGGGCTGCCCTGGTGCATTTCCAGCTTGACCGAGGGGTGGCGGGCGACGAAATCGCGCACGACCAGCGGCAGCGCATAGCGCGCCTGGGTATGGGTGGCGGCCAGCACCAGCCGGCCGGTGTCGCCGGAAGCAAACTCGGCGCTCGCCCGCTTCAGGTTCTCCGCCTCGCGCAGGATGCGCTCGGCAATGCCCAGCACGACCTTGCCCGGCTCGGTCACACCGGTGAAGCGCTTGCCGCTGCGCTCGAAAATGGCGATACCAAGTTCGTCCTCGAGCAGCTTGACCTGTTTGGAGATACCCGGCTGCGAGGTATAGAGCGTTTCCGCCGCCTCGGAGACGTTCAGCCCCTGGCGCTGGATTTCGACGATGTAACGTAGTTGCTGGAGTTTCATGGCAGTCGTTAGGTGCTCGTTAATAGCTGAGGGCAGTCGCTAGCAACCAGCGACTAATAACCAAAAGCTATACCAATCTAACCCAATATTCTTTTTGATTCAAATAGGCGCTGCTACGATGCGCCCCCATGGACTACCTCTATACCCTTTCCGGTTTTGCCGTGGGCACCATCGTCGGTCTGACAGGCGTCGGCGGCGGCTCGCTGATGACGCCGCTGCTCGTCCTGCTGTTCGGCGTGCATCCGGCCACGGCCGTCGGCACCGACCTGCTCTACGCAGCGCTGACCAAGGCCGGCGGCACCGTCGCCCATGGCCGCAAGGGACATATCGACTGGTCCATCACCGGCCGCCTGGCGCTGGGCAGCATCCCGGCTGCCGTGATCACCATCGGGGTGCTGTCGCAACTGCCCAAAGGGAGCAATGCCATCGGCGCCATCGTTTCGCACGGCCTGGGTTTCGCGCTGCTGCTCACCGCCATCGCCATCCTGTTCGGCCGCAAGCTGCGGGAATACGCCGGCAAACACGAGGATTCGGCGCTGCGCCAGTGCTGCCTGCCCAAGATCACCATCGCCGTCGGCGCCCTGCTCGGCGTGCTGGTCACCATTTCCTCGGTCGGCGCTGGCGCCTTGGGTGTCGCGGCGCTGTTTTTCCTTTACCCAAAACTTTCGCCGGTCAAGATTGTCGGATCGGATGTCGCCCACGCCGTACCGTTGACGCTGGTCGCCGGCCTTGGCCACTGGCTGCTCGGCGGTGTCGACTGGGCCTTGCTCGGCGCCCTGCTGATCGGCTCGCTGCCCGGCATCTGGCTCGGCAGCCACCTGTCCGCCAAGGTGCCGGAACACATCCTGCGCCGCCTGCTGGCCTCCATGCTTGCCCTGATCGGCAGCAAGTTGGTCTTTGCCTGATTTACCCCAGAAGAGAACGCCATGTATAAATACGATGCCATCGACCGCCAGTTGCTCGACGAACGCGTCGCCCAGTTCCGCGACCAGGTTCGCCGCTGGAAAGCCGGCGAATTGAGCGACGACGAATTTCGCCCGCTGCGCGTGCAGAACGGCCTCTACATCCAGCGCCATGCGCCGATGTACCGGATCGCCGTCCCCTACGGCATGTTGAATTCGGCCCAGTTGCGCCGCCTGGCGCATATCGCCCGGACTTACGACCGCGGCTACGGCCACTTCACCACCCGCCACAACATGCAGTTCAACTGGCCGAAGATCGAGGATTGCCCGGACATCATGGCCGAACTGGCCGAGGTCGAGATGCACTCGATCCAGACGTCTGGCAACGACATCCGCAATATCACGACCGACCAGTTCGCCGGCGTGGCGCCCGACGAGATCATCGACCCGCGTCCGCTGGCCGAGATCGTTCGCCAGTGGAGCATGTTCCATCCGGAATTCTATTTCCTGCCCCGCAAGTTCAAGATTGCCATTTCAGGCAGCCTGGACGACCGTGCCGTGACCTGGTTCCACGATATCGGCCTGCATTTGAAAGTGGTCGATGGTGAGATCGGCTTCACCGTCATTGTCGGCGGCGGCCTGGGCCGGACGCCGATCCGCGGCCAGGTGATCCGCGAATTCCTGCCCTGGCAGCATCTGCTGAGCTATTGCGAGGCGATTCTGCGCGTCTATAACCGCTTCGGCCGGCGCGACAATGCCTTCAAGGCGCGCATCAAGATCCTCGTTCAGGCACTGGGCATCGAGGCTTTCGGCGAGCAGGTCGAGGCCGAATGGAGCCACCTGAAAGACGGTCCGTTGACGCTGACCCAGGCCGAATACGACCGGATTGCCGCGCATTTCGCCCCCCCCGCCTACGATACCGCGGCCGGCAGCGGCGATTTCGCTGAAAAACGGGCGGCCGACAAGGCCTTCGCCCGCTGGGTCGAGCGCAACACGCATCCGCACAAGGTGGCCGGCTACCGTGCGGTGACGCTATCGCTGAAGCCGCATGGAGTCGCACCGGGCGACATCACCGACCAGCAGCTGGACCTCGTCGCCGATCTGGCCGACCGATACAGCTTTGGCGAAGCGCGGGTCAGCCACGAGCAGAACCTGATTCTCGCCGACGTCCGGGAAGCCGATCTCCATGCCGTCTGGCTGGAGGCCAAAAAGGCCGGCCTGGCGACGCCGAACATCGGTCTGTTGACCGGCATCATCTGCTGCCCCGGCGGTGACGTTTGCGATCTCGCCAATGCCAAATCGATTCCCATCGCCAAGGCTATTCAAAAACGCTTCGACAATCTCGATTACCTTTTCGACATTGGCGACATCGAACTGAACATCTCCGGCTGCATGAACGCCTGCGGCCACCATCACGTCGGCCATATCGGCATTCTCGGCATCGATCGCAACGACGCAGAGTTCTATCAGGTGACGCTCGGTGGCCGCCAGGGCAACGACGCGCGTCTGGGCAAGGTCATCGGCCCCTCGTTCTCGGCCGAAGAAATGCCGGACGTCGTCGAGAAAATCATCGGTGTCTATCTGGAGAGCCGCCACGCGGACGAATGCTTCCTGGACACCTTCGATCGCATCGGCATCGACCCGTTCAAGAACCGCGTCTATGAAGGCCGCGCCCACGGCCAGGCCAAGAATACGGAAAGGAGGGCTGCCTAATGGCCCAGTTGATCAAGGACAAGCAAATCGTCGCCGACACCTGGCTGACCCTGGAACTCGGTGAAAACGACACGGCGGAAAGCATTGCCCTGCCGGCCGGCGACGTCATTTTCCCCTTCGCCGTCTGGCAGGCTCGCAAGGACGAGATTCTCGCCCGGGGCGGCAAGATCGGCCTGCTGATCAAGGGCGAGGACCTCGTCGAGGAAGTTGCCGCCGATATCGCACACTTCGCCGTCATCGCCGTCAATTTCCCCAAATTCGTCGATGGCCGCGGCTACTCGACGGCCAGCCTGCTGCGCCAGCGCTATGGCTACACCGGCGAACTGCGCGCGGTCGGCGACATCCTGCACGACCAGTTGTTCTACCTGACGCGCGTCGGCTTCGACGCCTACGCACTGCGGGACGACAAGAGCGCGGCCTACGCCATCGAAAAGGGTTTTTCGGTCTTCAGCGATGCCTACCAGCCCTCGACCACCCAACCGCAACCACTTTTCCGCCGCCGCAGCGCCTGAACCATGACGCCGAACCTGCTCAACATCACGCCGGAACTGACCGCCAGCGTCGCTGCCAAGACCCAGGCCGTCAATGCCCTGCTGGCTGACATCGCCGCCCACTGGTCACCGGCCACCTTCGCCAACAGCCTTGGCGCCGAGGACATGGTGCTGACCGACCTGATCGTCAAGGCCAAGCTGCCAATCGAGATCTTCAGCCTCGACACCGGCCGCCTGCCGCTCGAGACCTATGACCTGATGGCGGCCGTGCAAAAGCACTACGGCCTGAAACTGAAGGTCTTTTTCCCGCAACCCGAAGAAGTCGAAAGCTACGTCCGCCAGCACGGCATCAATGCCTTCTACGACTCCGTCACGCTGCGCAAAGCCTGCTGCTACGCCCGCAAGGTCGAGCCCCTCCAGCGCGCCCTGGCCGGCAAGCGCGCCTGGATCACCGGCCTGCGCGCCCAGCAGGCCACCACCCGCACCGGCCTGCCCTTCCGCGAATACGACGAAGGCAACGGCCTGGAGAAATTCAATCCGCTGTCGGATTGGACCGAAAAGGAAGTCTGGACCTACATCAAGCAGCACGCCGTGCCCTACAACGCACTGCACGACAAGTTCTACCCGAGCATCGGCTGTGCGCCCTGCACACGTGCCATTTCGCCGGGCGAGGATGTCCGGGCCGGCCGCTGGTGGTGGGAAAATGCCGACACTAAAGAATGTGGCCTTCACCTGAAGGCCACCTCGTAAGTCGGCAGTTCGTCGCAGGCTAACTCGCGAAGCGATGTTAAGCCGCGCAGCGGCGGCCGGAGACAAAACCCCGACACTAAAGAATGTGGCCTTCACCTGAAGGCCTGAGGCACCCCTCCACTACGGAAACCCAGCCCTGCGCTGGGTTTTCTTTTTGGAAGGCATGGTGCGGGCGTCACGAAACCGATTTACCATGCGAAGGACATGAACGGTTTTCAGCGCCAGGCGATTGAAGGCCGGAGTACATAAAAACCCACAGAAGCCCGCCCCCAACGATGTCCGGTAAAACCCCCAACGACAAGCCCCGGCCAAGCCGCTGGAAGCTCTATCTCTCGCTGACTTTCCTCGCCATGGCCGGTGCTGCCGGAACGGCAGCCTGGATCGAATTGCAGGAATCCAATTTCCAGGCCGAGTATTTTCACCAGCAAGCCAGAGCCTCGACCTGGAAGCTCGAACCCGGTGAAGACGCGGGCATCTGGCTGCCGAGTAGCGGCCCCTACGAGCAACGGCTGGGTTACGCCCAGCTCAGGGGCTTTTTGCCGCGCATGGCCGCAGCAGGCTTTGGTGTCACTGCCCAGGCCCGGCAGTCGGCCGGTTTTCGTGACATCGTCAATCAGGGTTTTTTCCCGATCTATCGCGAAAAATCGCAGGCTGGCCTGAGTATCCTCGACCGCCACAACCAGGCGCTGTACGACAGCCGCTATCCCCGGCTGCAGTACGCCAGCTTCGAGGCGATTCCGCCGGTGCTGGTCGAAGCCTTGCTGTTCATCGAAAACCGCGACCTGCTCGATCCCCGGCACCCGAAACTCAACCCGGCCGTCGACTGGGGGCGCCTGGCCCGGGTCGCCGCGGGCGAAGCCTTGCGCCGGGCCCATCTGGGCGGCGGCGGGCGAGCCGGCGGCAGTACGCTGGCGACGCAGATCGAGAAATTCCGTCATTCTCCGGGCGGTCGTACGCACGACACTGACGACAAGTTCCACCAGATGATGTCGGCCGCCCTGCGCGCCTACCAGGATGGCGAGGAAACCCAGCCGGCCCGTCGCCGCATCGTGCTCGACTTCGTCAATTCGGTGCCGCTCGGCGGCATTCCCGGCTACGGCGAGGTCAACGGCCTGGGCGATGGCTTGTGGGCCTGGTACGGCCGCGACTTCGCCTCGGTCAATCAACTGCTGGCCGACCCCAAGGCGGAGCTGACCGAACGCGCCCTGGCCTTCAAGCAGGCGCTGTCGCTGTTCGTCGCCCAGCGCCGCCCGTCCGGCCTGCTCGGCGACACCACCGGCCGGCTCAACGCGCTGACCGATAGCTACATCCGGCTGCTCGCCGAAGACCACCTGATCCCCGCCGACCTGCGCGAGGCGGCCCTCCAGACGACCATCCACCCGGCCCGCCAGGCCCGCCCCGGCGAAGAGGTCTCCTTCGTCGAACGCAAGGCGGTCAACGACATTCGCGGCACGCTCAGCGAACTGCTCGGCGTCGAGAACCTCTACGCCCTCGACCGCTACGACCTGACCGTGCACACCACCCTCGACGGCCCCAGCCAGCAGGCCGTGACGCGCGTCCTCAACCGCCTGGCCGATCCGGCCTTCCTGGCCTGTGCCGGCCTCAAGGAAAGCCGCCTGCTGGCCAAGGGCGATCCGAAGCAGGTCAATTACAGCCTGACGCTCTACGAGCGGACGCCGGATGCCAACGTCCTGCGTATCCAGGCCGACAACCTCGACCAGCCGCTCGACATCAATGCCGGCACCAAGCTCGATCTCGGCTCCAGCGCCAAGTTCCGCACCCTGGTCTCCTACCTGCTGGTCGTCGCCGACCTGCACCAGCGCTACGCCTCGCTGCCGGCCGACGAACTCGCCAAAGTGAAGCGCCACCCGGCCGACCGCCTGAGCAACTGGGCCATCGACCTGCTGCGCACCAAGCCGGAAACGACCCTGGAGGAACTGCTCGAAGCCGCCATGGAACGCCGCTATTCGGCCGACCCGAACGACACCTTCTTCACCGGCGGCGGCATCCACCGCTTCGGCAACTTCAAGCACGAGGACGACGCCAAGAACCCGAGTGTGGCCGAGGCGCTGGAGCAATCGGTCAACCTGTCCTTCGTCCGCATCATGCACGACGTGGTGCATTACCACGCCTACGAAGCCGCCGACGCCCCGGCCAGGGGACTGCGCGACAAGGACGACGAGGATACCCGCCAGGCCTTCCTCAACCGCTTTGCCGAGCGCGAGGGACTGGGTTTCCTGCGCACCTACTGGCACAAGTATCGTGACGTGGCGCCGGAAGACCGCCTGGAAGTGCTCGGCGACTCGGTGCCTGCCCGCCCCGGGCCGCAGGCGGCAGCCTACCTGAGCGTGCTGCCGAAGAGCGATTTCGCCAGCTTCGCCGCCTTCATGCGCAAGCAACTCGGTGACAAGGCCGGCACCGAGGCCGGCCTGCGCAAGCTGTTCGACGCCCACGCCACACGCCAGTACAGCCTGGCCGACCAGGGTTACCTGGCCCGCGTCCATCCGCTCGAACTGTGGCTGGTGCGCCATCTGCAAAGCCAGCCCCAAGCCACCTTGAAGGACATCGTGCCGGCCAGCGTCGAAGCCCGGCGCGATGCGTCGAAATGGCTGTTCGCCCCGCGTTTCAAGCACGCCCAGCAGGTACGAATCGACATCGTCGTCGAGGTTGCCGCCTTCGAGCGCATCGCCGAGGAATGGCGGCGCCTGGGCTACCCGTTCGAGCATCTGGTGCCCTCGCTGGCCACCTCGATCGGCAGTTCCGCCGACCGGCCGGCGGCGTTGGCCGAGTTGATGGGCATCGTGGTCAATGACGGCATCCGCCGACCGACCGTGCGCATCGACGAACTGCGCTTCGCCGCCGATACGCCCTTCGAAACCCGCCTCGACCACCAGCCGAAGGCCGGCGAGCGCGTCATGCCGGCCGAGGTGGCGCAAGTCACCCGGCGTGCCCTGCTGCGCGTCGTCGACAGCGGCACGGCCCGGCGCATCAAGGGCACCTACCAGGACCACGAAGAAAAACCGCTCGCCGTTGGCGGCAAGACCGGCACCGGTGACCACCGCTCCAAGGTGATCGGCGCGGACGGCGGCGTCCGCAGCGCCAAGGTGATGAACCGCGCCGCCACCTTCGCCTTCTACATCGGCGACCGTTTCTACGGCGTGGTCACAGCCTTCGTCCCCGGTTCGAAGGCCGCCGCCTACGATTTCACCTCGGCCCTGCCGGTGCAGATCCTGAAAACCATGGAGCCGGCCCTGCGCCCGCTGATCGCCGACCGCCCGGCGGCGGAAGGCAAGTGCGGCGGCTGACCGCGGGCCGCTGCGGCGTGGCGGCACGGACGCCACACCGACTTTGCTGCAGCGCAACAAAATGGTAGCCTTGACGCCATAAAATCACGCGACCAAAGCGAGCAACAGCATGAGTGAAATCGATCTGAAACGTTTCTTCCTGGAACAGGTTCGCCTGTTCGAAAGCTTCCCGGCCGAGAAGGTCGAGGAAATCGTGATCAAGTCCCGCCTGGCGACCTTCGAAGGCAACGAGGCCATTCTCGAAACCGGCGACGAAGGCAAGATGTTCGGCGTTCTGATCAGCGGCCACGCCGAGATCTCGATGACCGACAACACCGGTACGCGCAGCGTGGTCAGCCAGCTCAACGCCGGCGACGTCTTCGGCGTGCTCTCGCTGCTCACCGGCGACCGCGTCACGGCCGATGTGATCGCCGGCAACCGCTGCTTCGCGCTGATGATCCCGCAGGCGGTGTTCAACAGCCACATCCTGACCAACCCGAAGGCTGTCGCCTACCTCTCCCGCCTGCTCGCCGAGCGCACCCGCGCCATTTCGCTCGACCAGGCCAACGCCCCGGCCAGGTCCGACGATCCCTACGCCCTGTCGTTGCACACCAACCAGCCGGGCAAGGTCATCGTGCTCAATGTCGGCATCAGCCAGATCCATTTCGGCATCTACGACACCGAGGAAAGCGGCGCCGATGTGCACGGCATCATCGACCATGCCGATCAGCAGACAACCCGCATTGCGGTCACCGTCGGCCCCCAGCAGAAAACCATGGAGCACGCGCCGTTCAAGCTGTCCGACTTGTTCAAGGTGATGCAGGAAGCGACCGCGCTGCTCGGCCCGGCCTTTACCTTCCACCCGGAAGACGTGACGGCTGTCGGCCACCGCGTCGTGCATGGCGGCAACAAGTTCTCCAGTTCGGTGGTCATCACCCCGGCGGTGATCGCCGACATCGAGGAACTGGCCGTTTTCGCGCCACTGCACAACCCGGCCAACGTTGCCGGCATCCGGGTCGCGCAGAAGGTATTCCCGAATGTGCCGCACGTGGCCGTGTTCGACACCGCCTTCCACCAGACGCTGGCCCCTTACGCCTACCTCTACGGCCTGCCCTACGAGCTGTACAAGCAGCATGGCATCCGCCGCTATGGCTTCCACGGCACCTCGCACCGTTATGTATCGCTGAAGGCGGCGGAAGTGCTGCAGCGCCCGCTCGGCGAACTGGAAATCATCTCCTGCCACCTTGGCATCGGTGCCTCGCTGTGCGCCATCGACCACGGCCGCTCGATCGACACGACCATGGGCATGACGCCGACCGATGGCCTGATCATGCCCAGCCGTTCGGGCAGCATCGACCCGGCCGTGATGATCCACCTGATGGAACAGCACCACATGTCGCCCGAACAGCTGTCCACGCTGGTCAACAGCGAAAGCGGCCTGAAGGGCATCTCCGGCATTTCGAGCGACATCCGCGACATCGAGGCGGCGGCGGCCGAGGGCCATCACCGCGCCCTGCTCGCCCACAAGGCCTACTGCTACCAGGTGCGCAAGAACATCGGCGCCTATGTCGCGGCGATGGGCGGCATCGACGTCCTGGCCTTCACCGGCGATGTCGGCGAAACCAGCGCCACGGTACGCAGCCTGGCCTGTCAGGGCCTCGAATTCATGGGCATCAAGCTCGACGAGGAAAAGAACCGCAACCTCGGCCGGTTTGACGACTTCGCGGTGATTTCAACCGATGACTCGCCGGTCACCGTGCTGGTTGTCGCCAACGACGACGAGCGCCTGGTGGCCTGGGAAACCCTGCGCGCCATCGAACGCAACGCGCTGCTCGTCGCCGCCAAGCCGGAAGACCTGCCGATTCCGGTCGAGATTTCAGCCCATCACGTGCATTTGTCGCAGGCCGACGTCGAAGCCCTGTTCGGCCCCGGCCACCAGCTGACGCCGAAGAGCGAGCTGTCGCAGCCGGGCCAGTTCGCCTGCGAGGAACAGGTGCACCTGGTCGGCCCCAAAGGCCGCATTGCCAAGGTGCGTGTGCTCGGCCCGACGCGCAAGGAAACCCAGGTCGAGATCGCGATGACCGAGCAGTTCAAGCTTGGCATCCAGCCGCCGATCCGCCAATCCGGCGACCTGACCGGCACGCCGGGCATCACGCTCGAAGGGCCGTACGGCTCGACGACCATCGAGCGCGGCGTGATCTGCGCCCAGCGCCATATCCACATGACACCGGAAGACGCCATGCGCTTCCATGTCCGTGACAACACCGTCGTCCGCGTCCGTATCGAAGGCGAACGCCAGCTGATTTTCGGCGACGTGGTGGTACGCGTGAACCCGGCCTTCCGCCTGGCCATGCACATCGACACCGACGAAGGTAACGCCGGCAACATCCAGACCGGCATGCTCGGCTACATCGAGGAAATCCAGAACCGGGGCTGATCGTCGGCTTTCGGAAAAACAAGACGGGGATCGCCAGGCCGGCCATCCCCGTTTTTCATGGCTGACTTCAGGACATTTTCAGGCGTCGACCGCAGCACTCGCCCACAAGGCCTCGCCGCCGGCCGCCAGCAGGCATAGATAGGCGCGCAGATCGAATTCGAGCTGGAAATAATCCGGCGCCATATGCTGGCATAACTGGTAGAAGGCCTTGTCGTGCTCGCGTTCCTTCAAGTGCGCCAGCTCATGCACGACGATCATCCGCAGGAAGGCCTCCGGCGCCTCGCGAAACAGCGTGGCGACGCGGATTTCCCGTTTCGCCTTGAGCTTGCCACCCTGAACGCGCGCCACAGTGGTGTGTGTGCCAAGGGCGTTGCGAATGATGTGCAGGCGGCTGTCGAAATGCACCTTGCTGAGCGGTGGCGCATTGCGCAGGAAATTACCCTTCACCGTCTGGACATAATCGTATAGAGCCTTGTCGGTGCGCACCGCATGAGCGGCCGGGTATTTCTGCTGCAAATGCCTGGCCAGCCGGCCGCTGGCGATCAATTGCCGCACCTGGTCGATCAGTTCCGGCGGATAGCCAGCCAGGTAACGGGCGGGAGCATCGGGGTTCATGGACAGTCGGTGGCGCAGGGAAAGCCGGATTTTACCGCCAGGCTCGGCCCGGCATTGGCCTACCCTGCATCCCTCAATCACCCTGGCAGGATGCCCAGGCAAAACGAACCGTGCTGACCGGGCAAGGATGCCTCCCTCGCCCGGTCTTCCGCTTGCCGGCTGCGCGCTACACGGCGACCTGCTGGCCGAATACGCCAAGGTTCACCCGATCGCTGCAGTCGATACCTGACAATCGGCACAAATCGTTACGCCCAATGGGGGGTGACGACGGAAAAGAATCACTCACCTTATTTACGCAATTTGAGTTATTATATTTATTACATTAATCGCTAATGTTATAACTCTGAAAAATAAACCAAACATCCTTGTCGTCGATGATGCACCGTTCAATCTGAAAATGATTGCGGCAATGCTGGCCAAGGACTATCAAGTGCTGACCGCCGACTGCGGGCAGCAGGCCCTTGATCTGGCCACGGGTCCGACGCCACCGGATTTGATCCTGCTCGATGTGATGATGCCGGAGATGGACGGTTACCAAGTCCTCGCCCGTCTGCGCCAGCATCCGCAAGCCTGTAACATACCGGTGATCTTCCTCACCGCCATGACCGAATTGGCGGAAGAGTCGCAGGGCCTCGAATCAGGGGCGGTCGACTACCTGACCAAACCGGTACATGCCTCGATCCTGCTTGCCCGCGTCCGCACCCAGATCGAACTGAAGCAGGGCCGCGACCGCCTGCGTGACCAGAACGCTCAACTCGAACAACTGGTCGAACAACGCACCGCCCATCTGCGCGCCTCGCTCGAAGAACAGCAGATGCTCAACGACAAGCTGGCGGAAACGCAAAGACACCTGCTCCAGGCGGACAAGATGGCGTCGCTGGGGCAATTGGCGGCCGGCGTCGCCCACGAAATCAATAATCCGGTCAGCTTCGTCAATACCAACCTCGGGGCCCTCGAACGCTACACCGAAGCCATGTTCGCCATCATCGAAGCCGCCGACAAGGCAGCCGCGCACGCCCCGGACTCCTCCGACTACGCCGTCTACCAGCAAATCAAGCGCGACAAGGATTTCGAATTCCTGCGTGAAGATGTCGTCCAAACGCTCAGCGAATCCCATGACGGCCTCGCCCGCGTCCGCAAGATCGTCGCCGACCTCAAGAGCTACGCCCACCGTGGCAGCGACAAGCTGGAAATTTTCTCGGTGCACGACGGCATCGATTCGACGCTGAATATCGTCTGGAACGATCTCAAATACAAATGCACGGTCGACAAGCAATATGCCGCTGATCTGCCGGATATCCAGGGCTACCCGTCGCAACTCAATCAGGTATTCATGAACCTGTTGGTCAATGCCGGCCATGCGATCGAACACAGCGGCAAGATCACCATCACCACCGAACGCGATGGTGAAGAGCACATCAAGATTCGCATCAGCGACACCGGCAGCGGCATTTCGCCGGAAAACCTGGCACACATCTTCGATCCCTTCTTCACCACCAAGCCGGTGGGCCAGGGCACCGGCCTCGGCCTGGCACTGGCTATCAAGATCATCCACAAGCACCAGGGCCACATCAGCTGCGACAGCGTCGTCGGCGCAGGCACCACCTTCACCCTCCGCCTGCCGACCCATCTCACGCTAGCCGATGTACTGGCGGAAACTGACGATACCGTCTGACCGGCCGCTGTATTGCCCGGCAACCACGCCGCAGGCGATGCGCTTGCCGGAATGACTGGCGGGCTGTGACGTTTAGTCATCCGGATCGGCATGGCTGAGCACGCTGCGCCCCCCCTGAACTGAGCTTCGACCCGCAAGCCGCCCGGGGCTTCGGAAAAACGCATCTTGCTACTTGCTGCGCCACCGGGACGACCGAGCAGATCGGCAGGCGCCCCCGCGCAAACAATATAACCATTTCGTATAACAAGATGCTCACATGTTCTTAATTGAATATTAAGGCCTTGCTACAATGCGCCTCATTCGACAATCCCTGTGGATTACCCAGCAATGACTCAACGACAACCGCTTTCTCACCTCGACTGGCTGGAAGCCGAAGCCATTCACATCATGCGCGAGGTGGCCGGCCAGTGTTCCAACCCGGTGCTGCTCTTCTCCGGCGGCAAGGACTCGATCTGCATGCTGCGCATCGCCGAAAAGGCTTTCCGCCCCGGCAAGTTCCCCTTCCCGCTGATGCACATCGACACCGGCCACAACTATCAGGAAGTGGTCGCCTTCCGTGACAAGCGCGCCGCCGAACTGGGCGAGCGCCTGATCGTGCGCTCGGTTGAAGACTCCATGAAGCGCGGCACGGTCGTGCTGAAGCACGAAGGCGAATCGCGCAACAAGCACCAGTCGGTGACGCTGCTCGAAGCCATTGAAGAATTCGGTTTCGACTGCTGCATCGGCGGCGCCCGCCGCGACGAAGAAAAGGCCCGCGCCAAGGAACGCATCATGAGCTTCCGCGACGAGTTCGGCCAATGGGACCCGAAGAACCAGCGCCCGGAACTGTGGAACCTCTACAACGCCCGCAGCCACAAGGGCGAGAACATCCGCGCCTTCCCGATCTCGAACTGGACCGAAATGGACGTCTGGCAATACATCGAGCGCGAAGGCCTCGAACTGCCGTCGATCTACTTCGCCCACACCCGCCCGGTCGTCATCCGCCAGGGCGCCATCGTGCCGGTCAATGTGCCGCTGGTTTCCGGCGAACTGACCAACCTGCCGAAGGCCGGTGAAGAGATCGTCGAAAAGCTGGTCCGCTTCCGTACCGTCGGCGACATCTCCTGCACCGCCCCGGTCGAGTCGGATGCCGACAACGTCGCCAAGATCGTCGTCGAAACCGCCACCACCACCATCACCGAGCGCGGCGCCACGCGTCTGGACGACCAGACCAGCGAAGCCTCCATGGAACAACGCAAGAAAGAGGGTTACTTCTAATGAGCGCCCACCAAGTTGAAGATCACGGCCTGCTGCGCTTCCTGACCTGCGGCAGCGTCGACGATGGCAAGAGCACCCTGATCGGTCGCCTGCTGTTCGACACCAAGACCATCCTGGCCGACACGCTGAACGCCATCGAAAAGACCTCGCAGAAGCGCGGCATGGGCGCGGTCGACCTCTCGCTGCTCACCGACGGCCTGCAAGCCGAGCGCGAGCAAGGCATCACCATCGACGTCGCCTACCGCTACTTCTCCACCGGCACGCGCAAGTACAT
The DNA here is from genome assembly GCF_000519045.1 of Dechloromonas agitata is5. GTDB lineage: Bacteria > Pseudomonadota > Gammaproteobacteria > Burkholderiales > Rhodocyclaceae > Azonexus > Azonexus agitatus. The sequence goes on along the minus strand of NZ_KI912532.1, from coordinate 2,182,495 downwards.
CATCGCCGACGCGCCGGGCCACGAGCAGTACACCCGCAACATGGTCACCGCCGCGTCCACCGCCAACCTGGCCATCATCCTGATCGATGCGCGTAAGGGCGTGCTGACGCAGACCCGGCGTCACTCGAAATTGGCTTCGCTAGTCGGCATCCCGCACCTGGTCGTCGCCATCAACAAGATGGACCTCGTCGACTACTCGCAGGAAGCTTACGAGAAGATCAAGGCCGACTACCTCGAATTCGCCGCCAAGGTCGGCATCGACGACGTGCGCTTCCTGCCGCTCTCGGCGCTCAACGGCGACATGATCGTCGACCGGGGCGACAGCCTGAACTGGTACGACGGCCCGACCCTGCTCGAAATCCTCGAAGCCGCCCCGACCGCGCACAGCGAGCACGCCGAGAAGTTCCGCTTCCCCGTGCAATACGTCTGCCGCCCGCAGGATTCCGCCAACCCCGAGCTGCACGACTACCGCGGCTTCATGGGCCGCGTTGAGTCCGGCGCGATCAAGGTCGGCGACAAGGTCACCGTCCTGCCCAACGGCCTCGAATCCACCGTCAAGGCCGTGCAGATCGGCGGCGTCGATATCGGTGAAGCCGTTACCGAACAATCGGTCACCCTGCTACTCGCGGATGAAATCGACACCTCGCGTGGCGACATGATCGTCAAGACCGACGAGGCGCCGCAAGCGGTCAAGGAAATTGCCGCCACCGTCTGCTGGCTGGCCGAAACCCCGCTCGACCGCGCCCGCACCTACCTGATCCGTCACACGACACGCGACTCGAAGGCCAAGCTGACCGCCATCGACCACCGTCTGGATGTGAACACGCTGGAAAAGGTGCCGGCCGAAAAGCTGGCGATGAACGACATCGCCCAGGTGCGCTTCAAGCTGGCCCAGCCGCTGTTCGTCGACCCCTACCAGGAAAACCGGGCGACCGGCGCCTTCATCGTGATCGACGAGAGCAACAACAACACGGTTGGCGCGGGCATGATCCAGTAAGACGGCTGAGCCAACCCGCCTCCGGACGCCTCCCTTGCGGAGGCGTTTTTATTTGCCGGGCAGGCTGGCCGGCAGCGGCCGGGCCTCGGCTTCGCCCGCCCGGCGCACGCTGCGCGCAAAGCCGAGCAGGGTAGGCTTGGCCTTGAGGCCGGCGCGTTCGCACTGTTCGAGATTGACGTCGAACACCAGGCGACTGTTCTCGATACCGAGCATCACGCCCACGGCCGGCAGGTTGCCGCGGTCGGTGACGACGAGGGTCGGCTGGCTGCCCAGCGTGCTGCGAATTTTGGGCAGGCTGGGCAGCTCGCCAACCCCGACGTAGAGGATGTCGCACAGGCGGATCGGGGCCAGGCTGCTCAGCCGGGCGATGACGATGCGTTTGCCGTCCACCCGCCGCTCGTCGAAACGCTGCAAGGCCGCGCCGACGTCCTCCTCCCCCAGCACGCAGAGATGGAAGTTGGCGCGCGACGATTCCGGCCAGTCGAAGAGATGGGCGAAGTTGTACAGGTAGGCCGCCTTCATGTCGTGCTCGGACACTACCTGAGCGTTGGCCGCCAGGCTGATCCACATCGCGAGCAGGGCAAGCAGGCGGCGCATCATTGTCAGAGATCCAGGTTGAGCTGGACCCAGTAGGTCCGGCCGTCCATGCGCAGGCTGTCGATGCCCGTCCCCGGCGCCCAGGTGAAGGGGGAAACGACCTCGTAGTCGCGGTCGAACAGGTTGCGGACGCTGAACGAGGCGGTCACCCCATGCCATGACCGGGCATTGGTGAAGGTCAGGTTGGCCAGTGCCACTCCGCCCAGCCGACGCCGTTCGGCCGTCAGGCGGGCGCCCAGGTACTGGGTTTCCAGGCCGGCGCGCAACCAGTCCCCGGGCAGCGGCGCGGTGATCTGGAACTTGCCCAGCACGTTGGGCGAATTAACCGCATCCTGACCAGTGGTATCCCGCGCATCCTGCCAGGCGCCGCTGCTGCGCAGCCGAACCCCATTGTCCCAGCGCGCCTCGAATTCCAGTTCCAGGCCACGCGAACGGCTGTTGCCGACGGCGGCGTAATCGCCGTTGCCGGTCACATCGATCATCTGGTCCATGCGCCGATATTCGTAGACCGTTCCGGTCAGGCGCATGCGCCGGTCGAGGTCGTGCTGGGCCACGAACTCCTTGGCCTTGACGTACTCGGGCATCGCTTGCGTACCGTAGAAAGAACGATCGTCGGCATTCGGCATGCGAAACGCCTCGCTGTAGGAGGCCTTCAGGGTCGTGCGGAAATCAGGCTGGAAAATCAGCGCGACACGGGGACTCCAATTGCCGTCCAGATCGCTCGCCTTGTCAAAGCGGGCACCGACATTCAGGCGCCAGCGGTCATGAAAACGGTATTCATCGGCGACATAAACACTCGTCGTGTTTCGCGCGTAGTTTTCCCTGACGCGGCTGGCGCTGTCGATGGTCCCGTCTGGATAGAAATACGCCCGGCTCAGGTATTGGCTGAAGTCATTGCGATACTCCATCCCGAACAGGATGGAATGATTGGCGAACCACTTGCCGACAAACTTCTGATCCAGCCCCCACCATTCGGCGCGGTGTTTCCGCTGGGCATAGGGTGTCGTCAGATCGTCGATGACCCGATGCCCTTCATGGGCGTAGTGGCCGAAATAAAAACGGGATGCCGAATACAGATACAAGCCGATATCGGTTTCGTAACTGGCGTTCAGGTAGCCGTTCGCGTCATCGATGGTAAACGGGGTGTTAAAGACCGAATATGCCGTCGCCTTGGTCGGCACCGTTTTCTGGCGATCCACATAACCCGCCTCGACAACCAAGCCTTCGTAAGAAAACTTGCCGAAGAAGCGCTTGTTGCGCTCGCCGTCGATGCCGTTCGCCCAGCCGCCGTTGGTAGCCGGCGTATCGTAGGCCGGGAAGTACAGGTTCTGTCCGGCGGCATCGTAGCTGGAGGCCGAAAGCACGACGTCGGCCCCGTTCTCGAAGCGCTTGCCGTAGCTCACCCGCTGCCGGTAGGCATCGTGGCTGCCGGCCTCGGTGGACAGTTGCAAGGCGTTCAGGCTGCCACCCTTGCGGGTGACGATGTTGATGATGCCGAGCATGGCATTGTTGCCATAGGTCACCGAACCGGTGCCGGGCACGTACTCGACGCGTTCGACCAGGGCCAGGTCGAGCAGGCCGGATTCGTCGATGTAGGCCTGGTTGAACAGGCTGTCCTGCGTCACGTAGCCATCGATCAGCACCATGATGCGCCCGGTGTAATCCCCCGGCGCGCCGAAGCCGCGCCCACCCATGTACGCGTAGCGGCGATCGCCGGTGATATACAGGCCGCGCATGCCGTTGATCACGTCGGCGATGCTCCGGTAGCCGTAGGCGCGGATGTCCTCGGCCGTGACGATGGCGACGGCGGAAGGGGAATCGCTGATCTGGCGGACCAGCGTCGAGGCGGACACCACCTCGCGCTGAACCAGTTGCGCGAAGGGAACGGCGCTCAGGTCCTCCTCCCCGGTCGCCCGGGCCGTTCCGGTCGGCAGGCACAACACCAGCGTCATGGCCAGCACGCCAAGCAGCGGCCGGGAGCCCTGGCGACGGGAGCTCAACGTCTGCCCCGCTGCTTGAGCGAAGTCACCACAGACCGGGCGAAAGCGAATGGTTTCATGGGAAGGCGACGGCAACACCGGGCTCCGAACGCGACCCTGGCAAGCCGAAAAATCGTCGAAAACGAAAAACCGGAATTATGCACAGGCAATCGCCCGGCGTTAATCGTCATAGCGAAATTTCCCGGGATTTTCGTCATCGATCAGGCAATACCGTCCACCGTCGGGATGATCAAAACCCTCGCTGCGACACGTTGTCGCATGTGACAACGTGCCGCATATCTATTACGTAAGGCATATCTAATATTCCCCCCTTTCCATAAACCTAAAAACCTCAGTTACCCCACCCGGTTTGCATGATCGGTCAGCAAACGAAGGGGTGCCGGTGGCCCGATGGCCGCGATGGTGCGCTTGAGATGGTCGCAACAGCGCAGCCAGACCGATGGGGCGGTGAACTGCTCCGCAGCTTCGCTCATCCAGGCTTGAAGCTGGCTGGACACGCGCACGAGCACCTGCCGGGCCTTGTCGAAGTAGGCATGCTGGCCAGTGAGCGTGATCGTGGTCTGGCCGGCATGCTCGGTGCGCCGACCGACCGAGGACATCAACCAGGGCCGGCTGGTGATGGCCTCGAGTCGGGCTTCGGGGTTGGCCAGGCGCACGAACAGACTCCACCAGTTGTAGATCAGCGCCACGGCACGCGCGGACAGTTGGCAGCGATGCAGATCGTGCGTGGTGAAGCCACCCCAGCCCCACTGGTTCTTGAGCTCGTCGAAGGCGTTCTCCGCGTCGGCCCGGTCACGGTAGAGCTGGCCGAGCGAGAGGATTTCGTGGTCCAGATTCGTGACCAGCACGGCGTACTCGTAGCCGGTGATGCGCTTTGCGCCCTTGCGGTCGGCCTCGATGAAGCCCAGCAATTGCTGACCGTTGTCCTCCTGGGCGACGAGCATCTCGCCCTTCAAGGCGCGACGCAGCACGACCACGCGGCGCTTGTCCTCCCAGCCGGTGAGTGCCAGCGTGCTGTCGATCCCTTCCCAGCCCTGACCGGCATCGCACCAGCCCGAGACCCGGAACAGACGCTCGATGTGGCGCTTGACGTTCTTCGACAGGCGCAGCTTGAACAGATAGGGCTGCGCGCGCGCTTCGAGCTCGCGCATGATGCCGTCCGACCCGAAACCGCAATCGCCGCGCACGATTTTGGGCCGCTGATGGGCGGGCAGTTCATCGAGGATCCTGAGCAGACCGGGCAAGGTGTGACTGCCCGAGTGCTCGTTGCCCGCCTTGACCTCGACCCCCATCACCAGGCGCAGCCCGGCCATCAGGTAGGTGTGGTAACTGTGCGAAGGCCGCCCCGGCTTCTTCGGGTTGTACGACACGACCGCCCCCTCCTGCTTGCCGTACAGCGGCTTGATCGTTGTGTCGATGTCCAGAATCCAGGGCACATCGAGCAAGGGCGCGGTGCTCTCGCGCAGGTGGTCGTCGAGCCAGCTCACCCCTTTGTCTTCGGGAATCGCCACCAGCGCCCGGCGCAGCGCATCCTCGCTGATCACCTTGTTCATCCCCAGCAGCCCCGGATTGACCCCGTCACAGCGAATCGTCGTGACGTGCGAGTAGCGCCGGTGCCCCGACAGAATCGACAGCATCCAGGTGCCGAGCACATCGGCCCTGGTCGGTGCGTTCGGGCTCGAGTACGACAGCGGGCAGCGATCCTGCCAGCCCGACCACAGCCCCGTCAGGGTCAGGAACTCGATGAAGTACGCCAGTTGCCCCATCGGCGTGGCCGCGCCATCTGCTTCCCAGCGAACACGCACGCGACCGCCCGCCGTCTGCACCCCCGCACACGACAAAAGCATTTCCTCGGCGTCCAGACGCTTCAATTTCGACTCACCCATCGGGTGACTCCCTCGATCAACAGCAAACCCATAGCCTGCCAGCGGTTCGAGCAAGCTGCACATCACCAACTGAGATTTTTAGGATAAAAGCAAACAAGGGGAGTTCATGAAGAACAAAAAGGGAATGGCGCCGTTCGGGGTGCTCTGTGCCTGTTCGCTGGCCACGACAGGCGTTCTGGCCAGCGATGCGGGCAAGGTACTCGATGAGGTCTCGGTCACCGCAACGCGCGAAACACGCTCGACCGGCGATGTACCGCAGGCGATCGCCGTCGTCGGCAAGGAGACGCTGGCCGACAAGAAGATGTTCAACGTCAAGGAGGCGCTGCAGGAAGTGCCCGGCGTGCTGATCGACAGCAAGAACGGCGGCTTCGACGCCCGCCTGATCATCCGCGGCGCCGGTCTCAAGGCGGCCTACGGCATCCGCGAGATCCAGGTGCTGCGCGACGGCGTACCGCTCTCCGACCCGGACAGCTTCACCCGCCTCGATTTTGTCGATACGCAGGACATCGAGCGCATCGAGATCGCCAAGGGCCCGGGCAATCTGTTCGCGGCGGGCAGTGCGGGCGGCGCGATCCAGATCATTTCCAAGTCGGTTTTCGACACCCAGGCCAACAACCTGAAGATCGGCGCCGGCAACCTCGGCACCCAGAACTACCACCTGCGCGTCGGCGGCATGATCGACGACCGCCAGGCCCTGGCCCTGACCGTGACCCGCCGCGAGATGGATAACGACTGGCGCACCTGGAACCGCTTCGAAACCACGCAAGCCTCGCTCAAGCACGGCATCCAGTTGGGCGACGGCGACATCCTCGAAAGTGAAGTGTCCTACGCCGAATCCGACATGCAGTTGCCGGGGGCGGTCGATGAGGCCATGTTCCAGACCTTCAAGCAGACTGGCAAGCAGACCGGCACCTCGGAAGCCTGGAAGCATTCCGGCCGCTACTCCAAGGTCTGGTTCCTCAACAGCCGCCTGGAAATGCGGCGCGGCGACTTCACCTTCAAGCCGCGCCTCTACTACAACACCTGGTACCACTACCACCCGGTCACCGGCATCATCAACGAAACCGAATCCTGGGTTTCCAACCTTGGCATGGATCTCGAAGGCAACTACCGCCATGCCCAGGGCACCCTGGTCGCCGGCATCACGGCGCGGCAGGAGCGCGCCCCGGATTCGCGCAAATACGAATATCGCGATGTCACCACGGGCGGCGGCGGCCGCATCGTCGCCACCCGCTCCGATGCGAAAGGCCGCCTGGCCGAAATCGACGACGCAACGACCCTGCTGACCGGCGTCTATCTCCAGGAATCCTGGCGCCCGAACGAGCGCTGGATCGTCGACGCCGGCATGCGCTACGACATCGTCGATTTCGACGACAACAACCAGCAGTTCCGGAAGTACGACTACGCCTCCGGTAAATATGTCGCCGGTGCCGGCACGACGCAGATCAGCAAGACCTTCTACCTGCCGGCCCCGAAAATTGCCGCCAGCTATCGCCTGCTGCCCGGCTTGAACGTCTATGCAATGGCGGCCCAGGCCGGCCAGATTCCGTCGTTCAGCGAAGTATCGACCAACCCGGCGCTGGAAGCTCCCATCGCCCGCAATTACGAAATCGGCCTGAAGGCTCGCGCCGCCGACTGGTCCTTCGATACCAGCGTCTACGTCAATCCGGTGAGCAAGGACATCGTGCAGCAGAGCAACGGCGGCGTGACGACCTACCTGAATGCCGGCAAGACCGACAAGAAAGGCTTCGAGTTCGCCGGCCGCTATGCGCTCGACAAGCACTGGGAACTGGGTGGCTATTACAGCTATACCAAGTATCGCTACACGGAATTCTCCGAACCGGTGCGCGTCGGCGCCACGACGGTGAATCAGGAACGGGCTGGCAACACGCTGCCGTTCGTGCCGCGCAACCAGTACGGCGTCTTCGCCGGCTGGAAACAGGGCGGCTGGCGCGCGCGCGTCTCGGCCAACACCTGGGGCGAATACTGGATGGACAGCGCCAACACCCAGAAGTACGAAGGCTGGGAGTGGATCGTGAACGCCTCGCTCGGCTACCAGTTCCAGCAGCATTCGCTGACCCTGAACGCCGACAACCTGTTCAACGAGCGCTATGCGGCAGAAGCCAAGAAGGACACGACCGGCCGGGTGACCTACACGGTCGGCGCCCCGCGCGCCCTGATGCTGACCTACCGCTACGACTTCCGCTAGGAGACGACCATGCATCGCACCGCATTCCTGCTGGTGCTGCTGGCGGCGAGCGCTTCGGCGTTGGCGCAGCAGCATGGCCAGCACGGCCGCCCGTCCGGCCCGGCGACCACGGCCTGGACCAGCCAGCCGCTGATCGTCGCCGTACCGGGTGGCCGCGGCGAACGTGCCGCGGCGCAGTTCCGGCCGGTCGGCTTGCCGGCCACCGAGATTCGCGTCTTCGGCCCGCGCGGCGGCGAGCAGGCCTTCCCGGTCGAGGCCGGGGCGGCCCGCCTGCGCAGCACGGCGCCCGAATCCGGCAACTACCACTGGCTCAGCGCCCGGGCGGAAACCCCGGCCCATGTCGCCGTCGCCAGCACCGTCTGGTATTCGAGCAACCCTGGCCCGGCCCCGGTCGAGCTGCTGCAGCGCGCCAAGAGCGAACTGGAGATCGTGCCCGACCCGTTGCCGCGCGAACACGCCAACTATCGCGAAAGCGAGAAATGGCGCTTCATCGTCCGTTATGCCGGGCAGCCGTTGGCGGGCCAGGTGGTCCGGATGGAAACCGAGCGTGGTACGCGAACCCACTTCACGACGGATAGCGCGGGGGTCGCCACCGTGCTCTTCCCCCGCGATTTTCCGCCGGAGGCCGAGGGCGAGGGACACAACCGCGCCAAGGCCGGTTTCGTGCTGAGCACCGAGCGCCAGGACGGCGACCGTCATTTCGTCACGACCTTCAATCACAGCTACGGCCCGGACGGCGAGCGTGGTCGCAGCCTCGCCTGGGGCGCCGCCTTCGGCCTGGCCGGCATGCTCGGCGCCCTGCCGCTGCTGCGCCGCCGCCAGAACGGCAAGGAGCAATGATGCTGAAAACCCTCTTTCCCACCCTCTCCCGGCTACGCTTCGCGGTGCAGCTGGTCATGCTCTTCGTCACGGTATACGGCAGCGTTATCGTCGGCACCTACATGGCCGGCAAGATATCCAACGCGCTGCCGGCGCTGTCCTGCGCCTATGACCAGATGAACGGCGGCTACTGCGTGCTGATTCCGACCCAGCACATCCTGCACCATCGCATCGGCGAAGCGATGGTGCGCGCCCAGCAGCTCACCTTCACGATGATCCTGCCGCTGCTGATGAGCTTCCTGGCCTTCTTCGCCTTCTTCTTCGTGCTCGGCAAGGCGTTCTGCGGCTGGGTCTGCCCGCTCGGCACGCTGCAGGAAATGGTCGGCATGATCGGCCGCCGCTTCGGCTTCGGCCTGCGCCGGCTGGAGGAAGGTGATCTGGTCGCCGGACGCCGGGTTCGCCCGGTCAAGTGGCTGCTGTTGCTCGGCCTGGTCTTCCTGCTGCCGCTGCTCACCGGCCTGGGCGTCACGCCGCATGCGCTCGGCAATCCGTACTGCGACATCTGTCCGTCGCGGGTGGCGACCACGCTGCTCACCGGCAACACCGACCAGCTGGCGCTGCGCGTCGGCGATGGCTGGAGTTTTGCACTCGGCGCGACGGCCGATTTCCTGATCGGCTTCATGCTAATGGGCGCCCTGGCCATTCGCCAACCCTTCTGCCGCATCTGCCCCCTGCTCGCCTTCAATTCGCTGTTCCAGCGCCTGTCGCCCCTGCGCCTGGCCAAGACGCAGCACGAGAACTGCGGCCAGTGCCGCATCTGCAGCGAAGCCTGCCCGATGGATATTCAGGAAATCTCGCTGCACGAGGGGCGCAAGGCCTACACCGAGGACTGCACGCTATGCGGCCGTTGCGCCGAATACTGCCCGCAGGACGGCACCATCCGCCTCAAATGGGGGCCGGTCACCTTGTTCTCGTCACGCCGCGAGTACTACAAGAACAAGGTCAAGGGCGAATTGCCGGATGGCAGCGTCAAGCCGGTGCGCTTCGTGAAACGCAGCGAGGCGACCGATGCTCGATGAACTCGCCGCCGGCCAGGTCGGCCTCGGCACCGTCTGGCTGCTCGGCGTGTCGATGGGGCTGACCGCCTGCACCGTCACCTGCCTGCCCTTCATGGGCACCTGGGCGCTTGGCCGGGCGAGCGGCACGGCCGAAGCCTTTCGCCATGCCGTGGTCTTCCTGGCCGGACGGGTGCTGATGTATACCCTGCTCGCCGCCTCGGCCGGGCTGGCCGGCCTCGGTCTGGCCAAGGCGCTGGGCGGCACCTGGGGCAATGCCTTGATCGGCGGCGCCAGCATCGGGGCCGGGCTGTGGCTGCTGTTCAAGTCCCGCCGCCAGGGTTGCGCGCCGAAACGGCCGGCCGTCCAGCCGCTGCGCTTCCACGGCCGGGCCGATGCAGCCCCGCCTTTCGCGCTGGGTGCCACGCTGGCCCTCACGCCGTGCACGCCACTCGCCTCGCTGCTCGCCCTCGCCGCCCAGAGCGGCAGTACCGCCGCCGGCGCCGGCTATGGCCTGGCCTTCGGTCTGGGCGCGGCGATGACGCCGATCCTGATCCTCGTGCCGCTGGCCGGCCGTCTTGGCCGCGAGCTGCGCGCCGGCCGCCCCTGGCTGTCGCGCTGGCTGGTCTGGGCTTCGGCCGCCGTGCTGATCCTGCTCGGCATCCGCCGCCTGCTCGCCTGACAAGCGGCAAGCGTGCACGGGGAGCGGGCAGCCTCCCCGGCGGGAATGTTACGATTCGCTTCTAATCACCCGAAGGGCCGCCTGGCGCGACCCTTCGGGCTATTCTCGCCCATCTCGTCCGCCCTCGCGCCCCCCCGGCGTTTCGACCATGCCAAAAATCAACAAGCCGCTCGTCACCCTCGTTGCCATCGCCCTGCTTGGCGGCGCTTACGGGTTGTGGTCCACGCAAAGAGCCGCTGCCCCGGCCAAGAACAAGGCCGCCCCGCCGGTGCCGGTCATCGTCGCCCAGGCACAGAGCGGCGAGATGCCGATCCATTTGAACGTCGTCGGCCGTGCCGAGGCCTACGAGGGCGTCACCGTCAAGTCGCGTATCGACGGGCAGGTGCTGAGCGTGGCCTATACCGAGGGGCAGGCCGTCAGGCAGGGCGACGTGCTGCTCCGCCTCGACCCGGCCGACCTGGAAGCCCGGTTGGCGCAGGCCGAGGCAGTGGTCGCCCGTGACCAGGCGCAACTGGCCAAGGCGAAGGCCGACCTGGAACGCTACCAGGGCCTCAAGGCGCGTGGCTTCGTGTCGGACGAGAAGGTCAACGAGATCCGCACCAACGAGGCCGCGGCCGCCGCGACCCTGAAGGCCGACCAGGCGGCGCTCGAACTGGCCCGCCTGCAGCTTTCCTACACCAGCATCCGCGCCCCCTTCTCCGGCATCGTCGGCGCCCGGCTGGTTTTCCCCGGCTCGACGGTCAAGACCAACGACACGGCGCTTGCCGTCGTCAATCGCATCGACCCGCTCTATGTCACCTTCGCCGTACCGGAGCGCCACCTGCATGGCCTGCGCCGGGCGGTCAGCCAGGGGCCGATGGCCGTGCAACTCGCCCTGCCGGGCAACAAGAATGCCAGCTTCGAGGCCCGGGCGCGCTTCATCGACAACGCGGTCGATGCGACAACCGGCACCATCCAGATGAAGGCCGTGCTCGACAACAAGCAGGCGCGCCTGACGCCCGGCCAGTTCCTGAACGTCAGCATGGTGCTCGACCAGGTACGCGACGCCGTGCTGGTGCCGAACGAAGCCGTCCAGCAGGGGGCCGACGGCAATTTCCTGTACGTGGTGAAGGCTGATGACACGGTCGAGGTTCGCAAGCTGGAGGTCATTGCCAGCCACCAGGGCAGGACGGCCATCGCCAAGGGCGTCGCGGCAGGTGAAATGGTCGTCACCGACGGCCAGCTACGCCTGACGCCGGGTGCCACGGTCAAGGCCAAGCCAGCCGGCGAAGCTGCCCCGGCCGCCGCCGCCACCCCGGCGAAGTGAGGTAGGCGCCATGACGCTGCCCGAACTGTGCATCCGCCGGCCGGTAATGACCACCCTGATGATGGTGGCCCTGCTCATCTTCGGCATCATCGGCTACCGTTCGCTGCCGGTTTCCGAGCTGCCGGCCGTCGATTTCCCGACCATCTCGGTCAGCGCCAGCCTGCCCGGCGCCTCGCCGGAAACCATGGCCGCCGCCGTCGCCACGCCGCTCGAAGGCCAGTTCTCGACCATCGCCGGGCTGGACTCGATGACCTCGACCAGCGCCCAGGGCTCGACCACCATCACGCTGCAGTTCGCCCTCGACCGCAACATCGACGCCGCCGCCCAGGACGTGCAGTCGGCCATTTCGGCCGCCCAGCGCAAGCTGCCGCCGAACATGCCGGCACCGCCCTCCTTCCGCAAGGTGAACCCGGCCGATTCGCCGATCTTCTACATCGCGATGTCGTCGCCAACCCTGCCGTTGTCGCTGGTCCATGAGTACGCCGAAACCCAGCTGGCGCAACGGCTGTCGACCGTTCCCGGCGTTGCCCAGGTGCAGATCTACGGCTCGCAGAAATACGCGGTCCGTGTCCAGGCCAATCCGGATCAGCTGGCCGCGCGCGGCATCGGCATCGACGAACTGCAGCAGGCCATCGCCCAAGGCAACGTCAACCAGCCGGTCGGCCAGCTCGACGGCAGCCGCCAGACCTTCGCCCTGAAGGACAACGGCCAGCTCAGCAACGCCGCCGCCTACCGGCCGTTGATCGTCACCTGGCGCAACGGCGCGCCGGTCCGTCTGGAAGACGTGGCGACACCGATCGACAGCGTGGAGAACATCCGCATCGCCAGCTGGAACGTGGACAAGCGCGCCATCGTGCTCGCCGTGCAGCGCCAGCCGGGCGCCAACACCATCGAGACGGTCGATGCCATCAAGCGCATCCTGCCCTCCTTCCAGGCCAAGCTGCCGGCGGCGGTGAACATGAACATCCTGTTCGACCGCAGCAACTCGATCCGCCACGCCATCGACGACGTGCAGTTCACGCTGGTCTTGTCAGCCGTGCTGGTCATCCTGGTCATCCTGCTCTTCCTGCGCAACCTGTCGGCCACCGTCATCCCCAGCCTGGCGCTGCCCATCTCGGTGGTCGGCACCTTTGCCGCGATGTCGGTGCTCGGCTACAGCCTGGACAACCTGTCGCTGCTCGCCCTGACGCTCTCCGTCGGCTTCGTCGTCGATGACGCCATCGTCATGCTGGAAAACATCGTGCGCCACGTCGAGGCCGGCGAACCGCCCTTCCAGGCGGCGATCAAGGGGGCCCAGGAAATCGGCTTCACGATCATTTCGATGACCATTTCGCTGATCGCCGTGTTCATCCCGGTGCTCTTCATGCAGGGCATCGTCGGCCGCCTGCTGCATGAATTCGCCGTCACCATCTGCGTCGCCATCCTGGTTTCCGGCTTCGTCTCGCTGACCCTGACGCCGATGTTGTGCAGCCGCTATATCCGCCATGCCGAGCCCGAATCGCACGGCCGCGTCTTCCAGATGTTCGAACGCTTCTTCGCCGCCCTGCTCGCCGGCTACGAGAAAACGCTGAAGCTGGCGATGGCCCACCCGCGCACCATCCTGGCCAGTTTCGTTGCCACACTGCTGCTCACCGGCTATTTGTTCACCCAGGTGCCCAAGGACTTCATCCCGAGCGGCGATTCCGGCCAGATCATCGCCTTCACCGAGGGTGCCCAGGATGCCTCCTTCACCTCGATGGTCGCCCACCAGCGGGCGGTGGCGGAGATCGTCGCCCAGGAACCGGACATCGCGTCGTTCATGTCGTCCGTCGGTGCCGGCGGCATTCGGCCGACCGCCAACACCGGCACGGTGTTCATGATCCTCAAGCCGCAGGACGAGCGGAAATCGACGCCGGACCAGATCATCCAGCGTCTGCGCCCCAAGCTGGCCGCCCTACCGGGCATCAAGGTCTATATGCAGAACCCGCCGGTGATCCGCATCGGCGGCCAGATCACCGCCGCACAGTACCAATACACGCTGCAGGATACCGACCTCGACGAACTGTACGAATGGACCGGCACGCTGACCCAGAAGATCCGCCAGTTGCCCGGCTTCGTCGATGTCACCAACAACCTGAGCAATCTCAGCCCGGTGGTCGGCGTCGATATCGACCGCGACAAGCTCTCCTCGCTCGGCCTGACCTTCGGGCAGGTCGAGGACGCCCTGCAGAGCGCCTTCAGCGCCCGCCAGGTATCGACCATCTATGGCTCGACGGCGCAGTACCAGGTTATCCTCGAAGTCGCCCCGGAATTTCAGGCTGATCCGCAGGCCCTGTCCCGCATCTACGTGCGCGGTGGCGGCAAGCTGATCCCGCTCGATACGGTAGCCCGCTTCACCCGCAAGACGCAGGCCCTGACCGTCAACCACCAGGGCCAGCTGCCATCGGTCACCATCTCCTTCAACCTGCTGCCCGGCGTCTCGCTGGGCGATGCCGTCGACCGCATCAAGGCGCTGGAGCAGGAAGTCCGTGTCCCGGTGTCGCTGACCACCAGCCTGCAAGGCACCGCGCAGGCCTTCCAGTCCTCGCTGCAAGGCCTCGGCATCCTGCTGCTGGTTGCCGTGCTGGTCGTCTATCTGGTCCTCGGCGTGCTGTACGAGAGCTTCATCCACCCGCTGACCATCCTCTCCGGCCTACCCTCGGCCGGCCTCGGCGCGCTGATCACCCTGCTCATCTTCAAGGTTGACCTCAGCCTCTACGCCTTCGTCGGCGTCATCATGCTGATCGGCATCGTCAAGAAGAACGCCATCATGATGATCGACTTCGCCCTCGACAAGCAGCGCAAGGAAGGCGCACCGCCGTTCGAGGCCATTTTTCAGGCCAGCCTGGTCCGCTTCCGGCCGATCATGATGACGACCATGGCCGCCCTGGTCGGCACGCTACCGATCGCGCTCGGCATCGGTGCCGGCGCCGAAGTCCGCCAGCCGCTGGGCCTGGCCGTTGTTGGCGGCCTGATGCTGTCGCAACTCCTGACTCTCTACCTCACTCCGGTCATCTACCTCTACCTCGACCGCTTCACCGACAAATCCGGCGACCCGGTCGAGCGCGAGGTGGCAGCCAACCCCGTCCACTGAACGGTCAACTGAGTTGTCCGGTGCCCCGTTTAAGCTATAAAGAGACCATGCACCGGATGCTCCTGCCCCTTCTTGCCGGCCTGCTGCTCGCCCAGCCGGCCGGCGCCGAAATCTACAAATGTCGGTTGCCCAACGGCAAGGTGGAAATTTCCAATTCACCCTGCCCGGGCGGCAGCGGCACGGTCGCGGTACGCCCCGACGACACGGTGCCCGAAGCGAGCCGCCAGCAGGCCGAACGCGACGTCGCGCGGATGCGCACTTTCGTCGACCAGCGAGAAAGCGCCCAACGCGCCGAGGCGGCCGCCGAACGGCAGGCGCAAAGCCAGCGCCAGGCAGCCACCCCCCCACCGGCGGTGCGTTACGGCGATCCCGACGCCTGCCTGCGCGACCTTGCCGTGCAAGCGCTGGAAGCCACGCAGCGGGCGCAACTGGAAGCCGAATGCCGCAGCTTGGTCAGGCCGCCGGCCGCGCAACAACCGGTCTATGTCGTGCCGGGCTACGGCGTCCCGCAGCACCACTACCCGCTCCCCAGGCCGCACCCGAGGCCACCACCCCCACCGCCCGCCAAGCCCGCACCGAGCGGCCCGAGCAAGGTCATCTGCGCACCGGGCAAGCCCTGCTAGGGCTTGCCTCGCCCCGGTTGGCTCGATCGGGCCTGACCGATCCCCGGCCAACCTGTCGCCCCCTCGTGACGCCCCTAGTGGCTGCTGTTGGACAACCAGCGCACCAGCGTCTGGTACAGCACTTCCGGGTCGACCGGCTTGGGAATGAAATCGCTCATCCCGGCTGCGATGCAGCGTTCACGATCTTCATCGAAGGCATTGGCCGTCATCGCCACGATGGGCGTCCACTGGCGGGCCGGTAGTTGCCGGATCGCCTGGGTGGCCTCGATACCCCCCATCTCCGGCATCTGCATATCCATCAAGATCAAGGCATAGTCAGTCTCTGTTGCCTTGGCGACTGCCTGCCAGCCGTTATCCGCCACATCGACCTTCAAGCCGGTATCTTCGAGCAGTGCCAGCGCCACTTCCTGGTTGATCGAATCATCCTCCACCAGCAGGATACGGGTCCCCGCGTAATGCAGCCGAATCATGCTCTCCGGCGACGATTGATCCCTGGTCTCGGCAGACTCCGCCAATAGGCCACGCCGAAGACGCGCGGTGAACCAGAAGGTACTGCCGAGGCCCGGCTGGCTCTCCACGCCCGCATCGCCCCCCATCATTCGGGCCAGCCGCTGCGTAATGGCCAGCCCCAGTCCGGTGCCTCCATACTTGCGCGTGGTCGACGCGTCGACCTGCTGGAAAGCCCGGAATAATCCGGCACGCTGCTGCGCCGAGATACCGATGCCGGTATCTGACACTTCAAAGCGGATCAGCAAGCCGCTTTCACTCTCTTCCAGAAGCCGGGCGCGTATCGTGACAGTGCCACGCTCCGTGAATTTGACGGCATTGTTGGCAAAATTCAGCAATCCCTGACGCAAGCGCGTCGGGTCACCGCGCAGGATGCTCGGCACATTGCCGTAGTCGATCCTGACCGTCAGCCCCTTCGCCCTGGCGCTGTTGGCGATCAGCGACTGCACATGGTCGAGAATGGCGCTCAGGGCAAAATCGGTTTCCTCCAGCACCATCTTCCCGGCCTCGATCTTGGAGATATCGAGAATGTCGTTGATCACGGCCAGCAGGTGTTCGCCAGCCGTACCGATCTTGGTCAGCCGGTCACCCTGTTCTGCCGTCAACTCGCCGCGCCGGAGCAAATGCGCGTAGCCGAGGATGGCATTCATCGGCGTCCGAATTTCGTGGCTCATGTTGGCGAGGAATGTGCTCTTCGCCATGTTGGCAGCTTCCGCCGCCTCCTTGGCTTCGTTCAATGCCGCCTGCACACTCTTCAACTGGGATATGTCGGTCAGTGTCGCAATCATGCCGTCCTCCAGCACCTTGCCGCCGATCAGCATGTCCAGATCGCGACCACTCTTGGTGCGTACCCGATACTCACGGCTTTCCACCTCACCATCGCCCGCCAATGCCTTCTTGATCAATCCCTCCCAGGTCGCCACGACCGTTTGCCGATAGGCGGGGTCCGGATAAGCGCGCCGCCACCAATCATCCAGCGTCGGGATGTCGTCCGCCTGGTAGCCGAAGATGGCGACAAACTGCTGATTCAGGGACTCGATGACATTCCCCTTGACGTAAGCCAGACCGACCGGCGCCGCATCGAACAAGGCCCGGATACGTTTGTCACGCTCATGGACGATCGCCTCTTCCCGGGCTTTCAGCAATGCCTGCTCGGATTCCCGACGGGCAGTGACATCGCGCGACAACATCAGCACATGGGGCAAGTCTGCCACCGCCGCTTTGCGCGCGGTGGACAGTTCAAACCAGTGCAGTTGGCCGTTGATTTCGAAACAGACTTCACGACCGTAGTCAGCCCCATCGCGCAAGGCAATGGCAATCGCCTCATGCACGCTCCTTGCCGCATCGAGCGGCAGGACCTCATCGACCCGACGTCCGATCAGGCTATCCCGGGGCGCCACCAGCAGCATGCTCGGGTTGGCAAAGACGCCCAGATAACGTCCATCCGCGTCCAGCTCGAAAAGCATGTCGGGAATCGCTGCCAGAATGGCGGCCAGGTGCTGGCTCATCTCTTCCGTAGCGCGATGCGCCTCCTGCAACTTGAGCAATGTCTGGTTGAGCGTTTGCGTTCTGGCTGCCACCTGCCTCCGCAAGACCAGGCTCCAAGCCAGCAGGACACCCCCGCCCCCCAACAGGAACAACGCCACCCAACCGATGCTCCGGGCGTAGGGCATGAAGTCGAGCGGTTCGCCAAACCACTTCTCGTGCAAGACCTGCCTTTCATCCGGCGTAATTTTTGCCATGCCCACCTCGACCAGGCGCAGCATGTCGCCCTGCCCCTTGCGTACCGCCCGGTGAAACTGGCCACGATACAACTCGAACGCCTTGCGCAGTTCGGACCGGGCATTCAACTTGTACAAATAGAAATTGGCCGGGTACTCATCCAGGCAAAACACCTTGATTTCCTGATTCCGGGCCGCGGCCAGCAGTTCCCCATAGTTGCGATAGAACACCAGGGTGGTGATCCCGTTGCTCTGCAGGATGTCGATGCAGGCATCCCCGGCCTGGACACCCACCTGAAATCCCTTCAGGGTGCTGACCCCGTTGATGCCGCTGATCGAGGCATGGCTGTAGATGGCAACCGGCAGTTCGGCATACGGCTGGGAAAACTCATAGAAGGCTTCGCGTGGCGGGGTGCGGAAGATCATGTCGATCACATCCGCCTCGCCCGCCTTGATCATGCGCTGAGCATCGTCCCAATTGGTTGCCGTCAGGCGTACAGGCACGCCGGTTTTTTTCTCCCAGAGCTGCCAGAGATCCACCAGGTAACCTTCGACGGCACCATCGGCATTGCGGAACAGATAGGGCGGATAGTTGTCGTCCGAGACAACACGAACGAACTCGACCGGCCCCCTTCCACTTGCCGTGGGGGGCTGGCTTTCCTCGGCCTAAACTTGACCGAACACCCCGGAAAAACAGAGGCTGGCGAGCACCACCCGGAACAAGTCGCAACGAATACGCAAAACGGTCATCCGATCTCCTTGCCAGAGCCGGGCAGCCAAAACTGCGCCGATGGGATACCAGCTTAGCAGTTACCATCGCGCGAAACCATATCGGCCAGCGCTACAGCACGCACCGCTGGCAACTGGCCAGCGCACCTGAAAGTGGCCAAGGAAAGCAGGCGCAAGCGATGAATACATCATAAAATGCCGGCCTGTTAAACATTCACCAGTGCCAGGCCAGGAGAAAGTCTTGGGAATACTCGATCAAATCAGGACGCTGCTCGGGCGCAATGACAGTGCCGCAGCACCCCCCAAGACCACCGACGGCATCGTCGAGCGGCGCAAGAAGCCCCGCGTCGATGCCCGCGAAGGGACGCGTGTACTGATCATCGACGACTCCAAGACCATCCTGGTCGCCCTGCGCAAGTTCCTGCGCTCGGCCGGCTATGAAACCTACGAGGCGCTCGACGCCGAAACCGGACTGGCATTGATGCGGGAGCACCGGCCAGAACTGATTTTTCTCGATATCGTGCTGCCCGGCATGAACGGCTTCGCCGCCTTGCGGGCCATCCGTCGCGACCCGATGCTGCGTGACATCCCGGTGATCATGATGAGCGGCAACGAGCAGGCGATGGAGCAATTTTTCGGCACCCGCATCGGGGCCGATGATTTCATGAAGAAGCCGTTTTCGCGTTACGAAATCTTTTTCCGCATCGAACGCCTGCTCGACGAGCAACTGGTTCCCCGGCGCCCCGCCCTGCAGCCCCACCCGCGCGCCGCCGAATTCGACGGCGCCGCCTGATCCCGGCGGGGCAACGGCCCGGTCAGGCCGTTTCGTGCTCGCTGCCGTCCTGCTTCTGGCTACCCAGCGTCAGCTCGGTGTTTTCGCTCAACGCAAAGAAGAAGGCTTCCACCGCCTTCGGGTCGCCGGAAGCGGCAAAGGTCGTGTGGCCGCATTCGCACTGGCCGACCCAGATGGCGTCCAGGCCGCGCAAGCCACGCGTACTGACCGGGTTGATCTGCGTGACGTCGGCGCTGCAGTGGTTGCAGACCAGCTTTTCCGGACGCTTCGCCTCGATCCTGGCCTGTGCCTGGGCGATCCGTTCGGCCTGCGTACCGCGTTGCTTGGCTTGTCCCATTTTATTCCTCCCCAAAACAAAGGCGCACAGGATACCCGAGTTTGACCGGGCGCCAGCCGGCACGGTTTTCCCCAATGCCGAAAACGGCCGGTGCTATGGCAAACTGCCACCATGCATGCCCTTCCCCATCTCACCGCGGTCGACTGGCTTTCCCTGCTCGTCTTTTTCGCCTGCTGGGCCGGTTACGCCTGGTATTCCGAACATAGCGCGTGGGGGGCTGGCGGGCTAATCGGCACCAGCCAGCAATACCGCTTGAAGTGGGCCTACCGCATGCTCGAACGCGACGTGCGGGTGACCGATTCGACGCTGATCGGCAACCTGGTGACCAGCGTGTCGTTCTACGCCAATACCACGATCTACATCATCGCCGGCCTGGTCGCCGCGCTCGGCGCTTCCGACAAGCTGATCAGCTTCACGGCCGACCTGCCCTTCGGCAACACCGGCAATCGTGAACTGCTCGAGATCAAGCTGATGCTCGTCCTTGCCTGCTTCGTCTTCGCCTATTTCAAGTTCACCTGGTCGCTGCGCCAGTTCAACCTGCTTTCCATCCTGGTCGGCGCCGCCCCCTTTGGCCAGGCCGGCGAGCCGGGCATCGATGCCTATGCCCGGCGCGTGGCCGGGGCCAACAACCTGGCCGGCGACGACTTCAACCGCGGCATCCGTGCCTATTACTTCGGCTTGGCCGCCTCCGGCTGGCTGCTCAACCCGGCACTGTTCGGCCTGCTCTCGTTCGTCGTGCTGGTCGTCCTCTTCCGCCGCGACTACCGTTCGCCGGCCCTGCACATCCTGCGCGACCCGTCCTGAGCGCCATGAGTTCCCGACTCCCGCTGGCCGGCATCAGCTACGGCCTGCTCGCCTACCTGATCTGGGGTTTCTTTCCGCTCTATTTCAGGCAACTCGGGCACATTTCGCCGATGGACATCCTGTCCAACCGCACGCTGTGGGCCTTCGTCTTCGTCGCTGCTCTGCTCACCCTGCGCCGGCGCTGGAGCAAGGTGATCGGCGTCTTCCAGGCGCCGCGCCAGCTGGCCCGCCTGAGCCTGGCGGCCCTGCTGCTCGGTAGCAACTGGCTGGGTTTCCTGTGGGCGGTCGACCACCAGCAGGTCGTCGCTGCCAGCTTCGGCTATTTCCTGACACCGCTGGTCAACGTGCTGCTCGGCCTGCTGGTCCTCAAGGAGCGCCTCAACGGCAAGGAATGGCTGGCCATCGGCCTGGCCGTCGTCGCCGTCATCAACGAACTGATCGCCCTCGGCACCCTGCCGTGGATCTCGCTCTTCCTCGCCGCTACTTTCGGCACCTACGGCCTGTTGCGCAAGCAGGTTCCGGTCGACGCGCTGTCCGGCCTGTGGCTGGAAACCCTGGCCATGCTGCCCGTCTGCCTGATCTACGCCGCCTGGCAGGGCGGCCAGGGGCACGCCGTATTCACCCTCGCCGGCGACCTGACCACCCTGCTCCTGATCGGCGCCGGCATCATCACCGCCCTGCCGCTGATGGCCTTCGCCGCCGCCACGCAGCGCCTCGACCTGGCGATGGTCGGCATGCTGATGTACATCAACCCGACCCTGCAATTCCTGACTGCCGTCTACCTGTTCGACGAACCGATGCAGACCTCGCGCCTGATCAGCTTCGGCCTGATCTGGCTCGGCCTGCTCTTCTACACGGTCAGCATGCGCCAGAAGTACCGGCGCCCGCCGGTGGCGGCAAAATAAAACGCCCCGGCCCCTTCTGCCAAGTTAGTTAGAAATGTATGATTTCTACCAACACTGATAGCACGGGTCGGCAACATGACCAACACCATCCTCATCGTCGATGACAACCGGGACAACCTGACAGTCATCGGTGGCCTGCTGAAGAGCGAATACCACGTACGGGTCGCCAACTCGGGGGAGCGGGCGCTGCAGGTGGCCGTTACCGCACCCATCCCGGACCTCATCCTGCTCGACATCATGATGCCCGGCATGGATGGCTACGAAACCCTGCGCCATCTGCGTGCCATGCCGGAAACCCGCAACATTCCGGTGATTTTCGTCACCGCCATGTCAGCCGACGAGGACGAGGAGGCCGGCCTGCGCCTGGGCGCCGTCGATTACATCACCAAGCCGATCCGCCCGGCCATCCTCAATGCCCGTGTCCGCACCCACCTGGCCCTGAAGCGGGCGCACGACCAGCTGGCCGACCAGAATGCCCGGCTCGAATCGCAGGTCCGGCAGCGCACCCGTGAACTGGAGTTGATCAAGGAAGTGACCATGCAGGCGCTGGCCACGCTGGCGGAAAAGCGCGACAACGAAACCGGCAACCACCTGATCCGCACCCGGAGCTACATCGAGGTGCTGATGCACGGCCTGAGCACCTTGCCGGAATTCGCCGGTCAACTCGATCCGCTGACCCAGGAGCTGATTGCCAAGGCGGCCCCCCTGCACGACATCGGCAAGGTCGGCATCCCGGATGCCATCCTGCTCAAGCCAGGTCGGCTGACGCCGGAGGAGTTCCTGGTCATGAAGACCCATGCCCAGATCGGGGCCGATGCCTTGACCGAGGCCATTGAACGCGTGCTGCGCGGCCAGGAGGACAACGAGCACGAACAGGACAACCGCTACGCGCTGAGCTTCCTGGAAATCGCCCGTGAAATTGCCGGCGGCCACCACGAGAAATGGGACGGCTCCGGCTATCCGCGCGGCCTGTCCGGCAACGCCATTCCGCTCTCCGCCCGCCTGATGGCGTTGGCCGATGTCTTCGATGCCCTGGTCTGCAAACGGCACTACAAGGAAGCCTTCCCCATCGAGAAGAGCATCGAGATCATCCGCCAGGGACGCGGGCAACATTTCGACCCACGCATCGTCGATGTCTTCCTGGCCAACATCGACGCCTGCATTGCGATTGCCGAGCGCCACGCCGACCACCCTCCCGAAGCGACTGCCTGACATGAATCGACTCCGCCTGCCCACGCTCCTCCTCACCGCCCTGCTCGCCGGGTGGCAAGTGCCGCTGGCCGCGCAGCCCGGCACACCGGCCAAGCCGGCCTTTACCGAAGTAATGGCCAACCGCGACCTGCTGGCCAAGCTGCAGAAGGGCGGCTATGTGCTCTATCTCCGCCACGGCGATACCGACAATTCGCGCCCTGATCAGTTTCCCCATGTCGATCTGGCCGACTGCAACACCCAGCGCCTGCTCAACGACCAGGGCCGGGCCTTGATGCGCGATGTCGGCAAGTCGCTGCGCAAGGCCAAGATTCCGCTCGGCGAAATCATCGTCAGCCCGATGTGCCGGACGCGCGAATCGGCAACCCTGGCCATCGGCGACAAATTCGAAACCGCCGAGGCGTTGATGTACTCGGCCAACATGACGCGCGCAGAAAAACAGCCGCGCCTCGAAGCCCTGAAGAAGCTGCTGGCCGCCCCCGTGCCAGCCGGCAGCAACCGCCTGCTGCTGGCCCACGCCCCCAACCTGGCCGACCTGATCGGTTTCTTCGTCAAGCCGGAAGGCACGCTGGTCGTTTTTGCGCAACGCGGGCCGGAGGGGTACGAGTATGTCGCCAGCATCCCGCCTGCCTTGTGGAGCGACTTGCTGAGCCGCTGATGTGAAAAACCGCGTCCAGAGCTTCCTGGTCTTTTTCCTGCCCCTGGTGGTCGGCATCGGCATTGCTGCCTTCCTCGGCTGGCGCGCCTTTTCCTTGTATGACGACTATCTCGACGCGCGAACCGCCGCACAAAAGACTGATCTCCACTTCGAAAGCCTGGGCAACCGCCTGAGCAACAACATGCTCACGACGCAGAAATTGCTGGTCACTGTGTTGCGTCAGGCCAAAGCCGGCCAGATCGATGAAGCTGGCGCCTATCAGGTGCACACCGCCGTGGTCGACACCATGGCCGAGATGGATGCCGACCTCAAGCGCATGCTGGCCGAAAACCCGCACCCGGAACTGAAGGAAGCCCTGGAAGAAGCCGTGCGCGATTTTCAGGGCTATTGGCAGCTGGCCGTTTCCGCGACCGACATCGTCGCCATCGACCCGCCGGTCGCCAGCCGCTACATCGACGATGCGCAGGTGCTCCACGCGCATTTCGCCGAACACATCCTGAACATCAACGAAACGGTTTCTGGCTTCACGCTGCAGCGCATCGAGGCCGGCGATGCCCAGTTGCACCAGGAACGACAGGCACTGATCCAGTCCACGCTGCAAGCCTGCCTGGTCATCGTCCTGATCTGGGCGATCATCGTCTTCCTGACCACGCGCAACCTGGCCTACATTTCCTCGGCCCTCGAAGCCCTCGGCCGCAACGAGGGGTTGAGCGAGGATCACAAGGCCCATTTGAAGGCGGCCAAGGGCTTTCTGCTGCGCGAAACGGCCCACGCCACACTGCAGTTCGCCGAAACGCAGAAGGCGCGAACCTATGCCGAAACCCTGCTGCAGAACGAGCAGCAACAACTGGTCCAGCTCCTGCGCAGCATGCCCGACCTGGTATGGTTCAAGGCCGCCAACGGCAGCTATCTGCGCTGCAACCCGCGCTTTGAAGCCTTTGTCGGTTTACCCCAGGCTGACCTGATCGGCAAGACCGACCACGACCTGTTTCCAGCTGAAATAGCCGACCGCTTCGTATCCCGCGACCGCCTTGCCTGCGAGCGCCCGGACATCATTTCCGAGCAGGAATGGCGTACCTTTGCCGATGGGCACCGCGAACTGATCGAAGTACTCAAGGTCGCCATCCGCAACCCGGATGGCAGTCTGCTCGGCATTCTTGGCGTCGGCCGTGACATCACGGCACAGTACATGGCCCACAGCGAATTGCTGGAAAGCCAGGCAACCCTCAAGCGCACCCAGAACGTCGCCAAGATCGGCAGCTGGATCTACGATTTCCGCTTCAACACGCTGGTCGGCTCGGAAGAAGCCTACCACCTGCTCGGCATTCCGCTCGGCACCACGTTCACGCCACGCCAGTTCTTCCAGTTCATCGTCGCCGCCGATCGCCGCCCGGTCTGGACTGCCTGGCAGCAAGCCAGGCGGGGCAGTGTTTTCCAGGTCGAACACCGCGCCCAGATTGGCGGCACACTGAAATGGCTGACCCAGCGCGCCGAAATCGAACGCAACCCAGACGGTACCCCGTGCCGCGCCATCGGGATGGTGCAGGACATCACCTCGCTGAAGCAGGCCACCGAAGCGTTGCGCCAGCGCGAGGAAGTGTTCTCCAGCATCGTCAGTCAGGCCGACAGCGGCATCCTGCTCATCGATATCGACAGCCTGGCGGTCGTCGAATTCAACAACGCCGCCTGCCAGCACCTCGGCTATACGCGCGACGAGTTCGCCAGGCTGACCGTCGACGACATGCAGGTCACACCCAACCATGCTGCCACCAAGGCCCGCATGGATGCCCTCGTCGCCACCGGCGGCAGCAGCTATGAACGTCAGTTGCGTTGCAAGAATGGCGACACGCGACACTTCTGGATTTCGGTCAAGCCCATCCAGATCGGCGAAGTCACGCAGCTTTCGTTGGTGTGGACCGATATCACCGAACGCAAACGGGTCGAGGAAAACCTGGCGGCCAGCCAGGAACGGCTGGAAATCGCCCAATCCGCCGCTGGCGTGGGTTTCTGGGGCGTGGACCTCGATACCGGAAAAACCTGGTGGTCGACCGAAGTGGAGAAACTCTACGGCCTGCCACCGAACAGCTTTGATGGTACGCAGGAAGCCTGGCTGACCTGTATCCACCCGGACGATGTCGATGACGTCAAAGAGAAGGTACTGGTCCACATGTCGGCCAGCGATGCCTTCGAAATCGAATACCGCATCGTTCGCCCCGATGGCGAAATACGTTGGCTGACCTCGCGCGGTCGCGTCGTCACCCTGGATGGCAAGGCGGTACGGGCGCTCGGTGTCAATTTCGACATCACCGAGCGCAAGGCCGCCAACGATGAACTGGCGCGCCACCGCAACCACCTGGAGGAACTGGTCGCCGCCCGCACTCGTGAAGTGGCCGAGGCGCGTGACGCTGCCGAGCAGGCCAACCAGGCCAAGAGTTCCTTCCTGGCCAACATGAGCCACGAAATCCGCACGCCGATGAACGCCATCATCGGCCTCACCCACATCCTGCGCCGCAGCGCCACCGACCGGACGCAGGCCGAGCAACTCGACAAGGTCAACGGTGCCGCCCAGCACCTGCTTGGCATCATCAACGACATTCTCGATTTCTCGAAGATCGAAGCCGGCAAGATGAAGCTGGAAGTGGGCCATTTCGAGGTCGACCGCCTGGTCGGCAACGCCTGCGGCCTGATCGCTGAACGGGCGCAACTCAAGGGGCTCGAAGTGGTTTCCGATATTGCCGCCCTGCCACCGATGCTGCAGGGCGACGCGATGCGGATCGGCCAGATCCTGGTCAATTTCCTGAGCAACGCCGTCAAGTTCACCGAACAGGGCAGCGTGATCCTGCGTGGCAGCGTGGTCAGCGAAGACGAAACCCGGATCGTCGCACGCTTTGCCGTGCACGACACCGGTATCGGCATGACGTCCGAGGAAACCGGGCGCCTGTTCCAAGCCTTCGAGCAGGCGGACATCTCGACAACCCGCAAGTTCGGCGGCACCGGGCTCGGCCTGGCGATTTCCCGCCGGCTGGTCGAGTTGATGGACGGCCGGATCGGCGTCGACAGCACGCCGGGCAAGGGCAGCACCTTCTGGATCGAACTGCCGCTCGACAAGGTGGCCGGCCAGCGCCAACGCCAGGTCGCTGCTGTCCTGCCTTCGGCCTCCCGCGTGCTGATCGTGGATGACATCGACGATGCCCGACAGGCGATGACCGCTACCCTGCTCGATCTCGGCACCCGGCCGGAAGCCCTGGCCAGCGGGGAACAAGCCATCGATGCCATCGCCGCGGCCGATGCGGCTGGCCAGCCCTACAGTCTGGTTCTCCTTGACTGGCAGATGCCCGGCCTGAACGGCATGCAGGTGGCGGCGCGACTGCGGGACATGGTGTTGCGCCGGCGACCGACCGTGCTGCTGGTCAGTGGCACGCTCGATGCGCCGCGCGAACACCTTCACGCCGCCGGCATCAGCGGATTCGTCGCCAAGCCGCTGACTGCGTCCAGCCTGCTCGTCGCCCTGGAGCAATGCCCGGAAACCCTGGGCACGAGGCTGGTCGAGGTGGAGACGACAAGCCCACGGCTGGCTGGCTACCGCGTGCTGCTCGCCGAAGACAATCCGCTCAACCAGGAAGTCGCCGTTACCCTGCTCGAAGAAGCCGGCATCACGGTCGATGTCGCCGAGGATGGCCTGATCGCCCTGGCCAAGGCCCAAAGCCACCCCTACGACCTGATCCTGCTCGACGTCCAGATGCCCAACATGGACGGCCTGTCCGCCGCCCGCGAACTGCGCAAACTGCCGCAATACGCCACCACGCCCATCGTCGCGATGACCGCCAATGCCTTCGATGAAGACCGGCAAAGCGCCCTCGACGCCGGCATGAACGAGCATGTCGCCAAGCCGGTCGATCCCGACGTGCTCTATGGCGTGCTACATCGTCTGCTCGGCGCGCCGCCGGCATCGATGACCGCGCCGGCCGCTCCCCCCGCACCCGGGAATCCGCTGGAAGAGGCCCTCGCCCATGTCGCCGGCCTCGACATCCAGGCCGGCCTGCGCTCGACCTCGGGCAAACCCGACAAGCTGTTCGACCTGCTCGGCATGTTCGCCAAACACCACAGCGGCGACTTCGACAAGCTCCGTCACAGCCTGCTACAGGGCGATTACCGGAATGCCCGCTTGCTCATCCACTCGCTGAAGGGGACGAGCGCCACGCTGGGTCTGAACGCTTTTTCCGACTGCGTCGCCCGCCTCGAAAAAATGATTGTTGCGGAAACCCCGGCCAGCCAAGTGGGCCCGGATATCGAGCGTCTCGCCACCTGGCTGGCGGACCTCGTCGAGCAGATTCGCGAAATCACACCGCCCGGCCAGTCGGAAATTGATGAAAGCAGCGGCGTCGACCTGGCCCAACTGGGCAGCGAACTCGCCGCCCTGCGTCTTTTGCTGAGCGAGGACAACCTGACCGCATCCGATGCATTCAGCGCCCTCGAAGCACGCTTCAAAGCCATCGCCGGCCGCTCGGCCAGCCGCATGCGCCTGGAGATCGACGACTACGATTTTGCCGCCGCCCTGCGGACGCTGGACGCCATCATCGAGAGCAACCCGACACTGCGTCAGGCAGTCGACGCGGTGGCTGCGGCGGGCCGCTGAACCGCCTGCCGTGCCGCCGGAGGCAGCCCGGCCAGGACAGGAGAGGCGGGGCTGAACGATAATGGGCGGATGTCCCGCGCCCTTCTCTACGCCATTGTCTTCATCGAAGGCTTCTGCTCGCTCGGCGCCGAAGTCATTGCCCTGCGCCGCCTGGTGCCGCACGTCGGCAGTTCCATCGTCGTCACCGCCCCGACCATCGGCTTCTTCCTGCTTGCCCTTGCCCTCGGCTATGCGGCCGGCGCCCGGGTCACCGAGCGTTATACCGAAACCGTCGCCCGTAATTTCCTGATCTCCGCCCTGCTGGCCGGGGTCGGTCTGGCCGGCCTCACCGTGGACGGGCTGTTCACCCACCTGCAACCAACGCCGATTGCCTACCTCGCCTTCATCGGCGGGGTCCTCTGCCCCCTCGCCTGGCTCCTCGGCCAGACCGTGCCCATCCTGACCAACCTGATGCAGGCAGAACGTACCGGCGAGGCCAGCGGCATGGCGCTCTACTGGTCTACGCTCGGTTCCTTCCTTGGCTCCCTGACCCTGTCGCTGATCGTCATGCAATGGCTGGGCGTTTCCGCTGCCGTCTTCGCCTGTGCCGTCATCCTCGCCCTCGGTGCCCTCCTGCTCGCCGGCCGGCGCCGGCTGACCGCCGCCCTGGCGACCGGTTGCATCGCACTGGCCGCTGGCTTCAACCTGCACCATGCGGTGACGGCCGACACCGCTTACGCCGATTACCTGATCAGCCCGGTCGACCGCGCCGGGCTGCAGGACGGTCGCGCCTTCTGGGTCAACAAGTCACTTGCCTCACTGATCGACGCCAGCCAGCCGCCGCAATACACGCGTTACATCAGCCATCTGCGCCAGGTGCTGCGCGATGACCTGGGCTACCGCGACCGCGACATCCTGGTCCTCGGTGCCGGCGGTTTCACGCTGTCGCACAACGAAATGGCAAACCGCTACACCTACGTCGATATCGATCCCAGGATCAAGGAAATCGCCGAGCGCGATTTCCTGCACGCGCCCATCCGTGGCGAGTTCATCGCCGACGATGCCCGCCGCTTCGTGGCCACGACGAAACGGCGCTTCGATGCGGTGGTGGTCGATGTGTACAGCTCGCATACCTCGATCCCGACTCATCTCGTCACCCGCGAGTTCTGGCAGGGCACGCGGCAGGTGCTCAAGCCGGACGGCATCCTGCTCGCCAACCTGATCCTCGACGGCAAGTTGGAAACCCCCTACGCTCGCAACCTGCTGGCCACCATCGACAGCGTCTTCGGCCGTTGCGCGGTGGACGTGCTGCACAAGGGCAAACCGATCGCCAACGTGGTCGTCGCCTGCTTTTCAAGCAGCCAGCCAGGCAGCGGGCGACTCTACGTGGACGAGAAAAACCAGGCTGATTTCGACCGGAACCAAACCCGGTAAGCGGGAAAACACTCAGTCAGCAAAAAGGCCAGCAGACAGTTGTCCGCTGGCCTAGTTTTTTGCGGGGGAAAGATTCCGGCTGCCCGTGGTTCAGCCTAGTCGTCGCCGGGCCTCGAACAGGCAGACCCCGGCCGCCACCGAGACGTTCAGGCTCTCCACCGTGCCGTGCATGGGAATCTTGACCAGTTGATCACAGTTCTCACGGGTCAGGCGGCGCATGCCCTCGCCTTCCGCCCCCATCACCCAGGCCGTCGCCTTCGGCCATTCGGCGGCATAGAGATCGCTCTCCGCCTCACCGGCCGTGCCGATCACCCAGATGTCGCGCTCCTGCAGTTCACGCAGGGTCCGCGCCAGGTTGGTGACCATCACGTAGGGCACCGTTTCCGCCGCGCCGCAGGCGGTCTTGGCGGCCACATCGGTCAGGCCGACCGCCCGGTCCTTGGGTGCGATGACGGCATGCACGCCGGCCGCGTCAGCCACCCGCAGGCAGGCCCCGAGGTTGCGCGGATCGGTAATGCCGTCGAGAACGAGCAGGAAGGCCGGCTCGTCCAGTGTATCGAGCACATCATCGAGGTGCGCCGCCTTGCGTCCCCCCTCGATGCGCGCCACGACACCCTGGTGCCGCCCGCCGGGCGACATGCCGTCGAGCCGCTTGCCATCGGTGGCGATGATCCGGATGCCCTGGAGTTCGGCATGCTGCAACAGGTCGCGAGCCCGCGCATCCTGGCGCGTCGCATCGACCATGATTTCCTTGATCGAACTCGGGTCGTGGCGAAGTTTGGAAATGACGGCATGAAAGCCGTAGATCAGGCGGGAGGACATGGCTGCTTTCGGAAATCAGGATGGCGGATTCTACCGCCCGCTCCCCGCCACGGAAACCGCAGCAATCGGCGGGGCAAGATCAGAGATGCCGCAACAGCGAATCGTCGCGCATCACCCAGCGCGACAGCATCATGTCGTGCAGGGCGACATGGTTGGTCATCCAGCGCGCCAGCAAGGCGTCCAGTTCGCGAATGCGCGACACAATGTGTACCGAATCAAGTGCCGAAACGATTTCCTGAACCTTGGCCGCGATCTCGGCATGGTCTTCCATGTGGGCCTGGCACATCTCACGGTCGGCAACAATCAGCAACGACTCGCGCATGACGGCTTCCTCGGTCTTGAAATGGTCGAGGATGAACGCGAAGACATCGCCGAGCAGGCCGATCAGGCCATTTTCGCACCCCACCTGCCGCGCATGGCCGCAGGCGATGCAGTTCTCCAGGCGGGTCTGGTCGACGCAGATCCGGCGCAGGTTGGCAATGGCACCGATCAGGAAACGATGTTCATGGTCGATCATCGCGTGGCCGGTAATCAACTGGGGCGGCAAATTGCCGGTCCCCAGCCAATGAGCCACCGCATCGGAGAGCAAATTAGCGGAAACCCCCGCGCCCGAGGAAATGTGAGCCGTCCGCTGCGCGGTCGTTGCCAGTCGAAAATTCATAGCCAGACATTATAAGCGTTTGCCCATTTTGCATTGTTATCAAGTGTCAGAGAAATGGGAGGGGGAAAAAGCTCCGATTCAGGTTTTCCGGCCGCCTGCCGATAAACAGATATCTCGACAGCCAGGGGGATGATGTGCTTTCAGCCAACCAGAAACGCTGGGGGGTCGATCAATGGGCCGCCTACCTCAGCCAGCGCGAACTCCCCTGCATGCCCCGCTCACGGGCCCGACTGCTCGAACTGGAAGACACACAGCGCGACACACTGGCGGCGCGCGACCTGGCCGATATCGCTGCAGCCGACCCCTTCCTCTGCCTGCGTTTGTTGCGCGCCGCAGAAGCGCATCGCGTCCAGCGACTCGGCCATGAAACGACGACGCCGCTGGCGGCGGTCATGCAGCTCGGCACCGACACATTCCACACACTCTTGCTGAACAGTCCGGAAACCGACGAAACACAGCCCGGCCTGGTCGACTGCGAGGCCCGCGCCCACCTTGCCAGCCTGCTCGCCCTGCGCTGGGCCGGCGCCCGTGCCGACGTGTCACCCGACGAGATTGCCATGGCGGCGCTGCTCTCCGAAATCGGCGAGCTGCTGCTCTGGTCCTTCGCCCCCGACCTGCCCCGCAACGCCCTGGCTGCCCTGCATGCCGGACATTCGCCACGCAGCGTGCAGGCCCAGGTCGACACCTGCGGCTTCCGCTTCAAGGATCTGTCGCTCAAATGCGCGCTGATCTGGCACCTGCCGCCCCTGCTCACCCAATTGATCCACGGCATCGACAATTCGCGCGCCAACCTGTCGCGCCTTTGTGTCGACACGGCCCGCCACCTGCTTACTGAAGGGGCTGCCAGCCCGGCGCTACCCTCCGACATCGCCGAAGCCAGACAACTGATTCCCGGCGCTTCGCTCGACTGGCTGATCGAACAGTTGCCTGACCTCGATCCGACGCAGCGCGCCGAGATCGCCAGCCAGGCAGCCGAGCGGCAAGCCTGCCAAACGCCTAGCGCCCTTTCTTAGCCGGCTTGCGCGCCGCCTTGGCCGGCGGTTTGCTGGCTGGTTTGCTGGCTGGTTTGCTGGCCGACTGGCGTGAAGATTTCGCCCCTGGCTTCCTCGAACTGGCCACCTTCCCTCTCATGCCGCCTGGCTCGCTGACCGGCTTTGCAGCTGCACGACCGGCCGGCGCCCGCTCGATCGGGGCCATCACGAAGTCAATGCGGTTCGACTCCAAGTCTGCCCTCACCAGCTTGACCCGCACACGGTCACCGAGGCGGAAACGCTGCCCGGTCCGCTCACCGAGCATCTGGTGCTTGATGGCATCGTACTGGAAGTAATCGGCCCCCAGTTCCGAGACATGCACCAGGCCCTCGACATAGACCTGATCAAGCGCCACGAAAATACCAAAAGCCGTCACGGCGGAAATCGTGCCATCGAACACTTCGCCGATCCGCTCCTTCATGAAGAAGGTCTTCAGCCAGTTCTCGACATCGCGCGTCGCCTCGTCGGCCCGTCGCTCGGTGGCCGAGCATTGCAGGCCGATATCGTCCCAGGCCTGCTCCGGCACGTACTTTTCGCCATTCAGCACCGACTTGATGGCGCGATGCACCAAGAGGTCCGGATAGCGGCGGATCGGCGAGGTAAAGTGCGTGTAGTGCTCGTAGGCCAGCCCAAAATGCCCGACGTTGTCCGGGCTGTACATCGCCTGCTTCAGCGAGCGCAGCATGACCGTCTGCAGAAGTTGGAAATCCGGCCGCTGCTTGATCTTCTCAAGGAGCAGCGCGTAATCCTTGGCCCGCGGATCGTCGCCGCCACCGAGCGCCAGACCGAACTCGCCGAGAAAGGCACGCAGGTTCTGCAACTTGTCCTCGGAAGGCGCAGCATGCACCCGGTAGAGGCAGGTCTGTTTGTGCTTTTCCAGGAAAGCCGAGGCGCAGACGTTGGCCGCCAGCATGCATTCCTCGATGATGCGGTGGGCGTCGTTGCGCACCACCGGCACGATGTTCTCGATCTTGCCGTTCTCGTTGAACAGCATCATCGTCTCGGTTGTTTCAAAATCAATCGCGCCACGTTCGCCGCGCGCCTTGTGCAGCGCGCCAAACAACTTGTAGAGGTTCTGCACGTGCGGCAGCACAGCCTGATGCACCTCGCTCTCCGGCTTGGCTTCACCGGACAGCCAGGACCAGACGAGGTTGTAGGTCAGGCGAGCGTGTGAGCGGAAAACTGCCGGGTAGAAGCGATACTTGCCGATCTTGCCGGCTGAGCTGATTTCCATGTCGCACACCATGGCCAGGCGCTCGACATCGGGGTTCAGCGAACAGATGCCGTTCGACAGCTTTTCCGGCAGCATCGGGATGACCCGGCGCGGGAAATAGACAGAGTTGCCACGGGACAGCGCCTCCTTGTCGAGCGCCATGCCCGGCTGGACGTAATGCGACACGTCGGCGATCGCCACCACCAGGCGCCAGCCGCGCCCCTTCTTTTCGCAATACACCGCATCATCGAAGTCACGCGCCGTCTCACCGTCGATGGTGACCAAGGGCAGTTCGCGCAAATCTTCGCGCCCCCTCAACTCGGTCTTGCGCACCTTGTCCGGCATCTTCCGGTTTTCGTCGAGCGCCGCCCGTGGGAATTCGAAGGGCAGATCGTGCTTGCGCAGCGCAATTTCGATCTCCATGCCGGGGTCGGCGTAATTGCCGAGCACTTCGACGATACGGCCGATCGGCTGGGAAAACTTGGAAGGCTGCTCGATGATCTCGACCATCACCACCTGGCCGGACTGCGGCTTGAGCTTGGCCTTTTTCTCGGGCGGCACCAGGATATCCTGCGAGATGCGCTTGTTCTCCGGCACGACGAAAACCACGCCATGCTCGACGAAGACGCGGCCGACCACCCGGCTGTTCGCCCGCTCGGTCACCTCGACAATCCCACCCTCCGGCCGCCCCTTGCGGTCGATACCGGTCACCCGGACGAGCGCCCGGTCGCCATGCAGCACCTTGCCCATCTGGTGCTGGTCGAGAAAGATGTCGGCACTGCCGTCATCGGGAATCAGGAAACCGTAGCCATCGGGGTGCCCCTGCACCTTGCCGGCCGTCAGGCTGGCCCGCTCCGGCAGGATGTAGGCCCCCTTGCGGTTGCGCATCAACTGACCTTCACGCTCCATCGCACCCAGCCGACGCTGGAACATCTCACGCTCGCTGCCGGCGATATCGAGCAGCTCGGTCAACTCGATGAAATCGAGCGGCCGCCCCTCATCGGCCAGAACCTGCGAGACGTACTCGCGCGAGGGCAGCGGGAATTCGTAGCGCGCCGACTCACGCTCGAAAAACGGATCGGCTCGGCGGATCTTGGAAAGTTTCTTTCTTGACATTAACGGTATTTCCTCTAAAATGCGCGCTCTTCGCACCTGTGCCCAGGTGGCGGAATTGGTAGACGCACTAGTTTCAGGTACTAGCGGGTAACTCCGTGGGGGTTCGAGTCCCTTCCTGGGCACCAGCGATTTTGATTGAAGGCTTCGAGCAATCGAAGCCTTTTTTCTTTTCGGCCTCCGCCGAACGACTGCAATGATTGTCTCACAGGGCCGGGAAAAACCCCGAATTCAATCAAGGCAAGAAAATAGTTTACAGCCCCGGGAAATCATGTAAAATGCGCGCTCTTCGCACCTGTGCCCAGGTGGCGGAATTGGTAGACGCACTAGTTTCAGGTACTAGCGGGTAACTCCGTGGGGGTTCGAGTCCCTTCCTGGGCACCAGCGATTTTGATTGAAGGCTTCGAATGATCGAAGCCTTTTTTCATTTGTGCGCCCCCCCAATTGCCGCCCAGAGGGGCCGGAAACAATTGCTCACAAACGCCGGTCAGCGAACATCTTCTCTAGGCGTTATTCGGATTGTCCGAATCATCACCGAGAGAAATTCCGTGAAAAAGCTCGCTGCCATCCTCATCGCCTCGTCCCTGGCCCTGACCTCGACTTCCATCGCCTACGCGGATGGCGGACGCCATCACGGCTGGTACGGCCATCATCGACACCACCACCATCATCACCGCGGCGGTGGCAACTGGGTCGGGCCGGCTGCAGTTCTCGCCATCACCGGCCTGGCAATCGGCGCGGCGGCCTACAACAACGCCTATGCCACACCGGCACCGGCGCCAGTCTATGTTCAGCCCCAGCCGGTCTATGTCGCACCACCGGCGACTAGTGGCCTGTGGTACTACTGCGGCTCTTCAGGACAATACTACCCTTACACCCATGCCTGCCCGGAAGGCTGGCAGGCCGTACCGGCCCGCTAAAAAAACAAACGGGCCAGAATGGCCCGTTGTCGATCCGACTCAGCGAATGCCGGCTTACTTGAACGGATGCTGCTTGAGGATGGTTTCGTCACGCTCGGGGCCGGTCGACACGATGGCGATCGGCACCTCGCACAGCTGCTCCAGACGATTCAGGTAGGCCTGGGCGTTAACCGGCAGGTCTTCCCAGCGCTTGACGCGGAAGGTTGTCCCCTCCCAGCCCGGCATGGTTTCGTAGATCGGCTCACAACGCGCCACATCATCGGCGCCGATCGGCAACAGGTCGATGACCTTGTCGCCCAGCTTGTAGCCGGTGCAGATCTTGATTTCCTTGAGGCCGTCGAGCACGTCAAGCTTGGTGATGCACAGGCCGGTCAGGCCATTGATGCGAGCCGAACGGCGCAGCAGGGCGGCATCAAACCAGCCGCAACGACGCTTGCGCCCGGTCACCGTACCGAACTCCTTGCCGACCGAGAACATCTGGTGGCCCGGCGTACCTTCCGTATCGATATCCAGTTCACTGGGGAAGGGACCACCGCCAACGCGGGTGCAATAGGCCTTGGTGATGCCCAGCACGTAATGCAGCATGCCGGGACCGATACCGGCGCCCGCCGCTGCCTGGCCGGCGACACAGTTCGACGAGGTGACGAACGGGTAAGTGCCATGGTCGATGTCGAGCAGGGTACCTTGGGCGCCTTCGAAGAGCATGTTATGACCAGCCTTGTTGGCGTCGTACAGCGCCGCCGAGACATCGACCACCATCGGCCGGATGATCTCGGCATCGGCCATCGCCTGGTCGTAAACCATCTGGAAATCGACCGGCTCGGCCTTGAAGTACTGGGTCAGCACGAAATTGTGATAGTCCAGTACCTCCTTCAGCTTTTCGGCAAAGCGCTCCGGATGGAAGAGATCATAGACGCGCAAGCCGCGGCGGGAGACCTTGTCCTCATAGGTCGGGCCGATGCCCTTGCCGGTCGTACCAATCTTCTTGTCGCTGCACTTGGCCGCCTCGCGGGCCTTGTCGATGGCCGAGTGGTACGGCAGGATGATCGGGCATCCCGGGCTGATCTTGAGACGGGAACGGACGTTGATGCCGCCCTTTTCCAGCTCGGCGATTTCGGAGATCAGATGGTGGATGTCGAGGACGACGCCGTTGCCGATATAGCAATCGACGCCATCGCGCACGATGCCCGACGGCACCAGGTTCAGCTTGTAGACGTTTTCACCGACGACCAGCGTATGGCCGGCATTGTGGCCGCCCTGGAACCGCACCACTCCCTTGGCGTGATCGGTCAGCCAGTCGACGATCTTGCCCTTTCCCTCGTCGCCCCACTGGGTGCCCACCACGATGACATTCTTGGCCATTTTTCAGTCCTCTTGTATTGCTTCAATAATCCAATGCTCGCCGACCAAGACCAGTTTACGGTCACAAACCGGCCCTTCGCAGGCAGTTTCGCCGGGCAGCAGCTCGACGACAACCTCTCCCTGTTCGCGCAGGGCGGCAATGTGGGCCGCCAGACGCTGATCCTTCCCGACATGTGGCGCCAGGATCGCACCCGCGCTCCTAGCGGCCGGCGCCAACCGACCGACCTCTCGCAAGTCCATCGAAAAGCCGGTCGCCGGCCGTGCCCGACCGAAGGCCTTGCCGGCGCCGTCATATCGACCACCCAGCGCAATGGCTGCCGGGTAGCCGTCACAGTAGGCCGCGAAGACCACTCCATTGTGATAGTGGTAGCCCCGAAGATCGGACAGGTCGATCGAGAACGGCAACTCGGGCGCCCCGGCCAGCAGATGGCGCAAGCCATCCAGCGCTGCAGTAATCGCCGGCAGGGGCGGCAGTTCGGCTGCAGCGCGCTCCAGCACCTCGGCCCCACCGTACAGTTGCGGCAGGCGCAGCAACGCCTCGCGATAGGGCGCTGGCACTTCGGCACACGCTTCGATCAGACCCGGCACATCCTTCGCCTGCAACAGGCTCAACAGGTTTTCTTCGGCGTCTTCCGGCAAGCCCGCCGCCTCGGCCAGCGCCTGAAAAATCCCGACATGTCCGAGGTCAATGCGACTCAGCGGCAACTTGATCTTGTCGAACGCCCCGGCCATCAGGCGAATGATGTCGAGATCGGCGGCTATGCCGGCGTAACCGTACAATTCGGCGCCGATCTGCAAGGGTTCGCGGCTGGCGGAAATGGTCGCCGGCAGGGTGTGCAGCGTGCTGTCGCAATAACACAGGCGGGTGACGCCCCGATGGTTGAGCAGATGCGCATCGATACGCGCCGCCTGGGGGGTGATATCAGCCCGCACGCCCATGGTCCGGCCGGACAGCTGGTCGACCAGCTTGAAGGTGCGCAGCTTGAGATCCTGGCCGGCACCGGTCAGCAGCGATTCGAGGTACTCCAGCATCGGTGGCATGACCAGTTCGAAACCGCGACTGCGGAAGTGATCAAGCACCGTCCGGCGCAGGCGTTCGATGCGTTCGGCCTCGGCGGGCAGTGCGTCGGCAAGGTATTCGGGTAACAGCCAGTTCATGAGAAGAGCATCAGGAGGATCAGGCCGATCAGCATCGAGGTCAGGCCCACGAAGCGAATCTGCCCATCCGAGAATTGAATGAGACGGCGAAAGGTTTCACGCCAAGCAGCCGGTGCGACAAAAGGCATGAGGCCTTCGAGCACCAGCATCAGCGCGAAGGCGAGCAACAGCGTCGAGATCATTTGCCCTTGTCGTTTCCACGCCCCGAACTCTTCATGTACTTGAAGAATTCGGAGTTCGGTTCGACGACCAGGACGTCGTTCTTGCTCTTGAAGCTGCCGCGATAGGCCTCGAGGCTGCGGTAGAAGGCGTAGAACTCGGGATTCTGGCCAAAGGCCTGGGCGTAGGTGCTGGTCGCCTTGGCATCGCCCTCGCCCTTGATCTTCTGGGCATCGCGATAGGCCTCGGCAATGATGATCTCCCGCTGGCGATCGGCATCGGCGCGAATCTTCTCGGCCTCGGCGGCACCTTCCGAACGCAACTCGTTGGCGACCCGCTTGCGTTCCGCCTCCATGCGGCGATAGACGGCATCGCTGACCTCGGTCGGCAGTTCGACCCGCTTGACGCGGACATCGACGATCTGCACACCGATCTTGCGCGCGTCGGAATCGGCCTTCTCGCGCATCTGGTCCATGATCTTGTCACGCTCGCCAGACACTACATCATGCACGGTGCGCTTGCCGAATTCCTCGCGCAAGCCGGCATTGACGGTCTGGTTCAAACGCGTTTTGGCCCGTGATTCGTCCCCGCCCACCGAAATGTAGAAGAGCTTGGGATCAATGATGCGCCACTTGATGTAGGAATCAACCAGCACGTTCTTCTTCTCGGAGGTAATGAAACGCTC
This sequence comes from Dechloromonas agitata is5, assembly GCF_000519045.1. GTDB lineage: Bacteria > Pseudomonadota > Gammaproteobacteria > Burkholderiales > Rhodocyclaceae > Azonexus > Azonexus agitatus. The sequence continues at coordinate 2,144,373 of NZ_KI912532.1, read as the reverse complement.
CGGCTCGGCGTTATCCAGCGTGATGATGCGCTTTTCAAAATAGCGCACGTTCTGCACCATCGGCACCTTGAAATAGAGGCCCGGCTCGGCAATTGCCCGCTTGACCTCGCCCAGCTGGAACACCACGGCATACTGGCGCTGATCGACGGTAAACATCGACATCGCGAGGCCAACCAGGGCAGTTGCGACGACCGCCCCAAACAGATTGATACGCGAGCTCATCAACGCCCCTCCCGGTCACGCGAACGCAGCGAACCATCGCGCGAACTTGAAGAATATGAGGTACCCCCCACCTTCGGCGCGCTTTCCATTTGCGGCGGCGCCTCCGACGACAGCGGTGCATTCGGGCGAACGATCGCGGACGGCGCCTGTACTTCCGTCGCCTGCTGCGGCACGGTGGCGGCCGCCGCCTGCATCAGCTTGTCGAGCGGCAGGTAAAGCAGATTCCCCTGCCCCTTGGCGTCGACCATGACCTTGCTGGTGTTGGCGTAAATCTGCTGCATGGTATCGAGATACATCCGCTGACGCGTCACCTCGGGCGCCTTCGCATACTCGGTGACTACCTGCTTGAAGCGGGAGGCATCACCTTCGGCGGTCGAGATCACCCGTTGCTTGTAGCCATCCGCTTCCTGCATCAAACGGGCAGCCGTGCCCTTGGCCTTGGGGATCACGTCGTTGGCGTAGGCCTGGCCTTCGTTCTTCTGGCGCTCGCGATCCTGTCCGGCCTTGACGGCATCGTCAAATGCCGCCTGCACCTGCTCGGGCGGCTGGGCGTTCTGCATGGTGACCTTGGAAATCTGGATGCCACTCTGATAGCGGTCCAGAATTTCCTGCATCAGGTTGGCTGCCTGGGTAGCGATTTGCTCACGCCCCTCATAGAGCACGAAATCCATCTTGCTCTTGCCAACGATCTCACGCACGGCCGTCTCGGCAGCACCCATCACCGCATCGTCCGGATGGCGATTGTTGAACAGGTACTCGACCGGATCCTTCAGGATGTACTGAACAGCGAACTGGATGTTCACGATGTTCTCGTCGTCGGTCAGCATCAAGGCTTCCTTGAGCACCTTGTTGCGCTCGCTGCCGCGATAGCCGATCTCGATGGTACGCACGCCGGTCAGATTGACCAGCTCATGTGACTGGATCGGATAGGGCAAGCGCCAGCGCAGGCCCGGTTCGGTCGTTTCATTAAACTTGCCGAACTGCAGCACGATGCCACGCTGCGAGGCATCGACGATGTAGAAACCGGAAGCCAGCCAGACGATCGCGATCAAGCCGATCAGCAGGCCGATGCCGCCCCCCAGAAACCTCGGATTGAAATCGATCTGCGGCATGCGCGGACCATCGCCGCCACCGTTGCCACCGCCCCCTCCGCGCTTGTTGCCGAACATGCCGTTCAGCTTGCGGTTGAAGTCACGCCAGAGATCTTCCAGATCGGGAGGTCCATCATTGGGACGACGCGGCCCATTGCCGCCCGGCTTTTTATCGCCGTCATCGCCACCACGACTGCCCCACTGCGGGTCATTGAGCGACATGAATATACCTACGGTAGGAATCATGAATGTTGGGGATTCAATAGATGTAGTCGTTATGAGCTTCGCGTTCGGCCTCGTCCAGCGCCTTCCTGCGCGCCTCGGCCTTGGCACGGGCGTATTCGGCCAGGGTTTCGCGCAACAGGTCGAGTCCCTCGCCCGAGCGCGCACTGACACGAACGCGCGCGATATTACCATACTCGTCCCGCTCGACCCCGGAAGCTGCCTCAGTGAGGTCTATCTTGTTCCAGACAAGAACCTGTGGCACGCGTTCAGCACCAATTTCCGCCAGTACCTTGTCAACCTCGGCAATCTGTTCATCCCGCGCGTGACTGGCACTATCCACAACATGCAGCAGGACGTCGGCGTCGGTCGCTGCCTCCAGGGTGGCATGGAAAGCATCGACCAATGAGTGCGGCAAATCGCGGATGAAACCCACCGTATCGGAAATGACGATATTGCCGGCCCCCTCGATCCACAATTTGCGCGAAGTGGTGTCGAGCGTCGCGAACAACTGGTTGGCCGCGTAGACCCCGGCATGGGTCAGCGCATTGAACAAGGTCGACTTGCCGGCGTTGGTGTAGCCAACCAGCGATACGCTGAGCACGTCACCACGCATGCGGGCCTTGCGCTGCACGCCACGCTGCCGGGTCAATTTCTGCAGGCGCTCCTTGAGCAGCTTGACGCGATTTCCGAGCAAACGGCGATCGGTTTCGAGCTGTTTTTCACCCGGGCCGCGCATACCGATACCGCCGCGCTGCCTTTCGAGGTGGGTCCAGCCGCGCACCAAGCGGGTGGAAAGATGTTCCAGCTGCGCCAGTTCGACCTGCAGCTTACCTTCGGCGCTGGAGGCGCGCAGCGCAAAGATGTCGAGAATCAGGCTGGTACGGTCGATGACGCGACACTTCAACTCCCGCTCCAGATTACGCTGCTGGGCCGGCGACAGGTCATGATTGAAAATCACCAGATCGGCCTCACCGGCCGCGACCATGGCGCCGATCTCATCGACCTTCCCCTTGCCGGCATAGGTTTTGGGATCGGGGCTCTGCCGCCGCCCACGCACTTCGGCAGCGACAAAACCGCCGGCCGACTCGGCCAGCAGGCGAACTTCTTCAAGCTGGTCCTCGATGTCGGCCTGACCGAAGTCGAGCTGAACGATCACCGCGCGTTCGCCGGCGGCCGGTCGTTCAATCATGGGAAATTCCTGGAGAGAGAAACGCGAGCCCGCCAGGTTGGCGGGCTGCCAGACAGGGGCTGATTATTCGGCCGCCTGTTCCTGCTGGAGGTTGACCGGGCGAGCCGGAACCACCGTCGAGATGGCGTGCTTGTACACCATCTGGGTTACCGTGTTCTTGAGCAGAACGACGTACTGATCGAAAGACTCGACCTGACCCTGCAACTTGATGCCGTTGACCAGATAAATCGAGACGGGGACATGCTCGCGACGAAGCGCATTGAGGAAGGGGTCTTGTAAGAGTTGCCCTTTGTTGCTCATGGTGTGGACTCCATGGTGTTGTTATGAGGGTCCTAATGTACCCAAAATTGAACAGCGATGCCAAAGAATTTGCAGATTATTTCTTGTCTTTGTCTGCAAACGGGTTCTTCGCGGTAACGAACTGGATACGCAAGGGCGTTCCCTGCAGTTTGAAGGCTTCGCGGAAGGTATGCTCAAGATAGCGTCGGTAGCTGTCAGTAATATGGTCCACCGCGTTGCCGTGGATGACGATGATCGGCGGGTTGGATCCTCCCTGGTGGGCGTAGCGCGGCTTCGGGCGGAAAACGTTGTGCTTGGCCGGCGCCTGCTTGGCCACGGCATCGATCAGGACGCGCGTCAGACGCGGGGTCGTCATCTTGGCCATCGCTGCGGCATAAGCGGCATCGACCGACTTGAAGAGATTTTCCAGGCCAATGTTCTCGCGTGCCGAGATGAAGTGGAACTTGGCGAAATCGAGGAATTTCAGCTTGCGCTGCAGGACCTGGCGAGTCTGCTCGCGGGTATAGGCATCAAGCCCGTCCCACTTGTTGACTGCAACGACCAGGGCACGACCGGATTGCACGATGAAATCGGCAATGTGGGCATCCTGGTCGGATACGTCGGCCTGGGCATCGACCATCAGGATGACGACGTTGGCATCTTCGATGGACTGCAACGTCTTGACCACCGAGAATTTCTCGATCGCCTCGAACACCTTGCCCCGCTTGCGCATGCCGGCCGTATCGACCAGCACGTACTTGCGACCGCCGCGTTCGAAGTCGATTTCGATGGAGTCGCGGGTCGTGCCCGGCGCATCGAAGGCGATGACGCGCTCTTCGCCGAGCAGGGTATTGATCAGCGTCGATTTCCCGACGTTCGGACGCCCGACGATGGCGACGCGCACGGCGTCCGAGTGCCACTCGTCCTCTTCCGGCTCCGGAAAGCTTTCCAGGGCCATTTCGACCAGGCCGCGCACCCCTTCGCCATGGGCCGCAGAAATGGCATTCGGCTCGCCCAAGCCCAGTTCGTGGAAATCAGCCTCGACCATGCCGGCATTCATGCCCTCGGCCTTGTTGACCGCGACAAAGACCGGGCGGTCGATCCGACGCAGCTTGTTGGCGATTTCCTTGTCGTGCGGCGTCAGGCCGGTGCGGCCATCGACCACGAAGATGATGGCGTCGGCTTCGGCGATGGCCTGCTCGGTTTGGCGGGCCATCTCATGCAGGATACCATCCTTGACCAGCGGCTCGAAACCGCCGGTGTCAACGACCAGATAGGGTTTCTTGCCCAGTTTGCCGTGGCCATAATGGCGGTCGCGGGTCAGGCCGGGCAAATCGGCCACGATGGCGTCGCGCGACTTGGTCAGGCGGTTGAACAGCGTGGACTTGCCGACATTGGGACGGCCAACCAGAACGAGCGTCGGTTTCATTGCACCTCGATCGCGCTGACCTCGCCACCGGTCGTCTGGACCAGCACGGCGGAACCGAGCGCTTGCAGCGGCGCGCGAACCGGCGTGCCATCGGTTTTCTGGCGGGCGGCAAAACTACCGTCTTCCCGCGACAGGAAATGAACAATACCCTCCGCATCGGCCACGACAACCAGGCCTCGCCGGATGACGGGAGCCGAGAGGCGGCGATTCTTCAGCTTGTCCTGCTTCCACAGGCTGCTGCCGGACAGGCGGTCGAGCCCGTAGACGGTGCCCTTGTCGTCGGTGACAAACAGGTAGCGGCCGTCCATCGCCAAACCGCTAACCGAGGAGATATCCCGCGACCAGACCATGGCGCCGCCCTGCCCCATGTCAAAGCAGGCAATGCGCCCCTGGAAGGCGACAGCGCAAATCTGACGGCCATCAACCACCGGCGGTGCGACAACATCAGCCACGCGATCCAGTTCGGTCGCGCCCTTGGGCAGGGCGACCGTACCTTCCCAGACCGGCGCACCATTTTGAATGGCAAGGGCGACCAGCTTGCCGCCCGGATAGCCGACAAAAACATAGCGATCGGCCAGGACCGGGGAACCCGCGCTGCGCACGGAGAGCGGCGGCGTCGCCCGCTGGTAGGCCCATTTGCGCCCACCATCCGTGGCATCGAGCAGGAATACCTGATTGTCGCCGCTCTTGACGACGACACCATCATCCCCGACCACGGGGGAGGCGAGCACCTCCGACGACACTTTGGCCTTCCACAACGGCTTGCCATCGTCGGCGGCGAAAGCCAGCACCTCACCCTTCGGCGTCGCAACGACGACCAGCTTGTGATTGGCGCCAACCCCGGCCGACAGCGGCTGGTCGGCATCGATCTTCCATACCGTCTTGCCGTCCTCGATGCGGCTCAGCGCACCCTTGGCCCCGGCGGCATAGACAACGCCCTCGACCACGGCCGGCGTGAAGCTGTAATCACCGGCCTTGGGAATGCTGGCCGACCAGGCGATCCGAACATCGGCCGTCGGCTTGAGCGGCGGCAGCGGAGCCATTTTCGGGCCCGAACTGGAGAACGGGTTGATCGCATCCAGGCCATCGGAAATGGTGGCGCAACCGCCGAGCAGCAAGCCGGCGGCAGCGAACAGGGTGGCAAGGCGGCGCGACATCAGGCGGCCTCGCCCAGGCTGTCGAGTTTTTGCTGGAGCAATTCACGACTGGCGGAGGGCTTGTCGTCCTGTTTGTCGAGTGCTGCCTTGTAGGCCGCACGGGCTTCCACCTTCTTGCCCTGGGCGCTCAGCACATCGCCCTTCAATTCGAGGAAGCGGGCTGCGAAGGCTGGTGCATGCGCCCCCTCCAGTTGTTTGAGGGCATCATCGTAAGCCTGCTCGTCGAGCTGCACGGCTGCCAGACGCAAGCGGGCAAGGTCGCGCGCCTCGTTCTTGCCATGCTCGGCCACCCAGGCCAGCTGGGTCTTGGCGGTTTTCAGGTCGCCACCGTCGAACGATTGCTTGGCGGCGACCATTGCACCCAGCGAGGCATAGGTCGTGCTACCGAATTTCTCAGCCAGTTCGCCGGCTGCCGCCTTGACCTTCTGCGCGTCCCCCGCCGCCGCGGCCTGTTCGAGAACGCCGTAGATTGCCGCGGCCTTGGCGGCCTGTCCCCCCTGGTACCAGTTCCAGCCCTGCCAGCCAACGACGGCCAGTGAACCCGCCATGACCAGTCCGGTTACCAGATTGCCGTAAAGCTTCCACCAGGTTTTCAGCGTGTCGATCTGTTCCTGTTCTTCGAGGTCGTAATGCGCCATGCTGCTTATTCCTCTTCGTCTTCCGAATCAATCAGTTGGTCGAAAATGGCATCGGCCAGGTCATCGACTTTCAGTTTACGTTGTTCCACGCCTTCTTCGCGTAGCGCCTTCAGTTGTGCTTCACCGGTCGCCGCTTCATCGTCGCCAATGATCACGGCAAAAGTGGCACCGCTACTGTCGGCTTTCTTCATCTGCGACTTGAAGGAACCGCCACCGCAATGCAAGAGGACATCGATGCCCTCGTTGCGCAGGCCTTCGGCGACGCGGAAGGCCAGGCGAGCCGCCTCGTCTCCCTGATGCACGACGTAGACGTCCGGCGCCGGGGCCGAGGGTTCACCACCGGATTCCTTGATCAACGCGATCAGGCGCTCGACCCCCATCGCGAAGCCGCAAGCCGGCGTCGGCTTGCCGCCTAGCTGACCGACCAAGCCGTCGTAACGGCCGCCGGCGCAGACCGTACCCTGGGCACCGAGACGGTCTGTAACCCATTCGAAGACGGTCAGGTTGTAGTAGTCGAGACCACGTACCAGGCGCGGATTGATCGTGAACGGGATGCCGGCATCGCGCAGCACGCGCTGTACGCCTTCAAAGTGGGCCAGCGATGCTTCGCCGAGATAATCGATCAGCTTCGGTGCGGCAGCACATAGGTCCTGCAGGGCCGGATTCTTCGTATCGAGAATGCGCAACGGGTTGGTATACAAGCGGCGCTTGGCATCTTCGTCGAGAATCTCGGCGTGCTCCTCGAAATAGGCGATCAGCGCCGCGCGGTGCTGGGCCCGTTCTTCCGGCTGGCCGAGGCTGTTGATTTGCAGTTCGATGCCGTCGAGACCCAGGTCATCCCACAGGCGGGCGCCCATCAGGATCATTTCGGCATCGATGTCCGGCCCGGCAAAGCCGATCGCCTCGACACCGACCTGATGGAACTGGCGGTAACGGCCCTTCTGCGGCCGTTCATGGCGGAACATCGGACCGAAATAATAAAGACGGCGCGGAATCTGATTCGCCAGGCCATGCTGGATGACCGCCCGCACGCAACCGGCCGTGCCTTCCGGGCGCAGTGTCAGCGCCTCGCCATTCAGGCTGTCTTCGAAGGAATACATTTCCTTCTCGACAATGTCGGTAACTTCGCCGATGGCACGCTTGAACAGCGGCGTCGGTTCGACGATGGGCATGCGGATCGGCCGGTAGCCGTAGGCTTTCAGCCAGGAACGGACGATATCTTCGAAGAGTTCCCAGGATTCGGCTTCGTCCGGCAGGATGTCATTCATCCCGCGTACGGACTGGAGGGTTTGACTCATGCTTGCAGTTTCTTCTTGTAGGTGCGCTGGACGTAGCGCTCGATGATGTCCTTGAATTCGCTGGCGATGTTATCGCCCTTCAGCGTCACAGTTTTGACGCCATCTTCGTAAACCGGGGCCGATGGCGCTTCGCCGGTGCCCGGTAGCGAAATGCCGATATTGGCGTGCTTCGATTCACCGGGGCCATTGACGATGCAGCCCATGACGGCCAGCGTCATGTTTTCCGCACCGTCGTAATGCAGCTTCCACTCCGGCATCCTGGCACGCACGAAATCCTGGACCTCGCCAGCCAGTTCCTGGAAAAACGTGCTGGTCGTCCGGCCACACCCGGGGCAAGCCGCGACCATCGGTGTGAAGGCACGCAAGCCCATGGTCTGCAGGATCTCCTGGGCGACGATGACTTCCTGCGAGCGCGAACCACCCGGTTCCGGCGTCAGCGAGACGCGAATGGTATCGCCGATGCCTTCCTGCAGCAGCACGGACAGGGCGGCCGTCGAGGCGACGATGCCCTTGGATCCCATGCCGGCCTCGGTCAGGCCGAGATGCAAGGCGTAATCGGCGCGCTTCGCCAGTTCGCGGTAAATGGCGATCAAGTCCTGCACACTCGAAACCTTGCAGGACAGGATGATCTTTTCGCCGGCCAGGCCAACCTCTTCGGCCTTGGCGGCCGATTCGAGGGCCGAAGTGACCATGGCGTGGCGCATCATTTCCGTCGCATCGAGCGGCTCGGCCCGCTTGCTGTTTTCGTCCATGATGCGGGCCAGCAATTCCTGATCCAGACTGCCCCAGTTCACGCCGATGCGTACCGGCTTGTCGTAGCGGCAGGCGAGTTCGACCATCTGGGCGAACTGCTCGTCCTTCTTCTTGCCAAAACCGACATTGCCCGGATTGATCCGGTACTTGGCCAGCGCCTCGGCACAGGCCGGCTCATCAAGCAGTAGCCGATGGCCGTTGTAGTGGAAATCGCCAATCAGCGGCACGTTGCAGTTCATCTTGTCGAGATGATCGCGGATCTTCGGCACGGCCGCCGCCGCCTCCGGCGTATTGACCGTGATCCGCACCAGTTCGGAGCCAGCACGGGCCAACTCGGCACACTGGATGGCAGTGGCCAGGTAGTCGGCGGTATCGGTGTTGGTCATCGACTGGACAACGACCGGCGCATCACCGCCGATGCGGATGTGGGCGATGGATGTGGCGCGGGTCGGACGCTTGCTCACGGCGCTCACGGCTTACTCCAGAACCAGGCGGGCGACATCGCCCTTGGTGTGCGGTGCCAGGTCGACCGGCTGGCCGCGCCAGAACAGGCGAACGCCCGGTGCGTAACCAATCGTCAGCGACAACGGTCCCTGGCCGGAAACCGCCTGCTCGGCACCGGCACTGAGGCGCTGCGAGAAAATCACCTTGTTGTCGCGATCGCGGACTTCGATCCAGGAATCCTTGTCGAACAGGAAGCGCAACTGGGGCACTGCGACGGCCTGTGTCACCCCCTGGGCCTCCGGTGCAGCGGCCGGCACCGGGGCACTGGCTGGCGCTGGGGCGTCCGCCGGGGCCAGGACCTGCGGATACATGATCTGCTGCTGCGTTGATCCAGGCGGAAAAACCGGCTCATTGACAGCGCTGGCCGCTTGTTCGGTCGCCGGCGCCGGCGACGTAGCCGGAACCGACTCAGCGGCATCTTTGCGCGACAGCGAATCGATCAGCGATTGGGCACGCTCGCGCCAAGCCGACAAATCGCCGGGCATCAGGAAATAGAGCGCGGCGGCAAGGGCGACGAAGCCAAGGCCGAGCGCCATCACCTGACGGTCGCGGCGGGCGCTGCCCGAGGTGATCGAGGAGGGCATCGGCGCCGGCCCGGTATCCTGTTTGCCGAGATTATCGACCGGCTTTTCCAGAATGCGGTCGAGTTGGGCCATCAGCGGGGCCGCGTCGACCTGCACCAGACGGGCGTAATTGCGCACGAAGCCGCGTATGAAGGTATGGCCGGGCAGGTGCTGCCAATCGCCCCCCTCCAGCGCTTCAACCTGGCGCAGGCCGAGCTTGAGTGTCTGCGCGATATCGGCAAGCTGCAACCCGCGCGCTTCGCGGGCCTGGCGCAACTGCGCACCCACCGGCGTTTCGGCAACGAGGGGCGGCGCCTCCTCGATCACTGCATCCTGGCTACTGACCTGCTCGCTCATTCAAAATTACCCTTGAGGAATTCCTGATATTCGGCCGACGACGGATAACGGCTGCGCAATTGCGAGGCAAACCCCCCCTCGGCATTCCGGTTGCCGAGCCGCCGTTCAAGACGGACACCGAGCCAGAGCGCCTCGGCCGAAGGCGGCTCCATCATCTTCAGCGCATCGTTCAGGTAGATGCGCGACTCTTCGAGAATCCCGCGTCGATAGAACAACTTGGCCAGTTCCAGACGGGCCGTCATGGCACCATCGCGCGACAACTGAACAGCCTTGAGCAGATAGTTCTGCGCCCCTTCCAGGTCACCCGCCTTCAGCGCACAAGTACCTGCATTGGTGTAGGCCCGGTCGGGCGTCTCGTACAGCGGACTTTTCAACGCGTTCAGGAAATAGGCGATCGACTGACGCTCCTTGCCCGTTTCGCAGAGGTACCAGCCATAGTTGTTGTTGACCTCGGGGTCGTTCGGCGCGATGTCCAGCGCACGTCGGAAATCGCTCTCGGCCTTGTCGTTTTCCTTGAGCGCCGTATGAACCAGGCCGCGCACACTATATGCCTGGAAATAGCTGGAATCGGCATTGAGCGCAATCTGCAACTCGTCGAGGGCGACCGCGTAATTGCCAGCCTGGAAGTACATGGCACCCAGTTCGGTATGAATCCGGGCCCGATTGCGCGGATCCGTGTTCTTCGGTTCCTGGCCCGCCGGATTGTTGAACTGGTATTGCTGGGCAATGGCTGGCAGGGTGCAGCAAAACGCCAGGCTGATACCGAGCGCCCATTGCTTCACGGAGAGGGATGCAAACATCACGATCTAGCCTCCATCAGGGGGATTACGCGTCCAGAAGTGCGTTTAGTCTTGTCCTTGACCTGCCCGGCCAGTTGGCCGCATGCCGCATCGATGTCGTCGCCGCGCGTCTTGCGCGTCGTGGTGACGATGCCAGCCTGCATCAGGATATCGGCAAAGCGGCGCACCCGCTCCGCCGGTGAGCGCTTGAACGGCGAACCCGGGAAGGGGTTGAAGGGAATCAGGTTGAATTTGCACGGCACGTTCTTCACCAGGGCCAGCAGTTCGCGGGCATGGGCTTCGGAATCGTTGATGCCGTCGATCATGGTGTATTCGAAAGTGATGAAGTCGCGCGGCGCCTTTTCCAGGTAACGCTGGCAGGCGGCCATCAGCTCCTTCAACGGGTATTTCTGGTTGATCGGCACCAGTTCGTCGCGCAGCTTGTCGTTCGGCGCATGCAACGAAACCGCCAGGGCGACCGGGCATTCTTCGCGCAGGCGGTCCATGACCGGCACCAGACCGGAGGTGGACACCGTGACACGGCGGCGTGACAGGCCGTAGGCGTTGTCGTCGAGCATCAACTTGAGCGCGGCGACGGTGTTTTCAAAATTGGCGAGCGGCTCGCCCATGCCCATCATGACGACGTTGGAGATGACGCGTTCGTCACCATGCACGACGCCGAGGGCCTTGTTGGCCTGCCACAGCTGGCCGATGATTTCCGCCACCGTCAGGTTGCGGTTGAAACCCTGCTTGCCGGTCGAACAGAAGGCGCAGTCGAGTGCGCAACCGGCCTGCGTGGAAATGCACAGCGTTCCGCGGTCATCCTCGGGAATGAACACCGTTTCGACAGCATTGCCATTGCCGACATCGATCAGGAACTTGCGCGTGCCATCGTCCGAAACCTTGTCGGAAACGACAGCCGGCGGGGCCACGACCGCCCTCGCCTTGAGCTTTTCACGCAAGCTCTTGGCGATGTCGGTCATGGCAGCGAAGTCCGCCACGCCGGAACGATGCATCCAGCGCAACACCTGCTTGGCGCGGAAGGGCTTTTCGCCCTGCTCGGCAAACCAGGCAGTCAGGCCATCGGCATCGAAATCCAGCAGATTGACGGTCATGCGGTGTTGCTTAGCGGCCAGCGTAGGTATTCATGCCCGGGAAGAAGAAAGCCACTTCCACGGCAGCGGTTTCCGGAGCATCGGAGCCATGCACGGCATTGGCGTCGATGGATTCGGCAAAGTCGGCGCGGATGGTGCCCTTCTCGGCCTTCTTCGGGTCGGTGGCGCCCATCAGCTCACGGTTCTTGGCGATGGCGTTCTCGCCTTCCAGGCACTGGATCATGACCGGACCGGAGGTCATGAAGGAAACCAGATCCTTGAAGAAGGGGCGCTCTTTGTGCACGGCATAGAACTGGCCGGCTTCCTGCTCGGACAGCCAGGTCATGCGGGCGGCGATGACCTTCAGGCCGGCTGCTTCAAAACGGGAATAAATCTGGCCGATGACGTTCTTCTTGACGGCGTCCGGTTTGATGATGGAAAGGGTGCGTTCGATAGCCATGGGTTTGCTCCGAGAAAGCTAGTCAGTTGAAAAACGGACAATTTTAGCAGACTCCATCGCCTGGCGTCCGCTTCACCGTCCAGCGGGCTTTTCGACCGGCAAGCGGGCGAGAGGTTCGCGCAGCAAGGCGAACTGACGCGGCGCAACATACTGCAGCAGTTCCTTGCCATCGCCATCGACGACGACATCCAGCCCCTTGTCCGGATAGAGCAGATGCACCCGTTTTTCGGACACTGCCAGACGCTCGCCGGGCGGGCCGAAACGCTGGATCACCGTCGCCTCGTCGAGATTGACCGTCGGAATGACGCTGATCGCCCGCACCGGCATGCCGTCGACGGCGGCCAAATCATCGGGGTGCAGGGTGATCTTGCGGGTCGTGCTTTCCATGTGCTGCGCTTTCAGCGCCCGTTCCCGCATGGCGACAATCGCCGCTTCCGGTGCATCGACCGTGACGATGACGCGTGCCAGCACAAAGCCGAGCGACACCTGGGCGTAATAGCCCTCCAGCGCACCCGTTTCGTTGGGTTCGGCAATGATCGCAACGTCGATTTCCTGCCCCAATTTCTGCCGCACCTCGCTCAGGGTACTGACCCCCGGTTGCAGACCGAAAACCTTGCTGCCCCCCTGGCCATCGACCTCCACCTGCCAGGGCAGATTGGCGTTTGGATCGACGCCCTCCTGCTTGGCCACGTCGGGAATCAGGAAGGGAACGATCAGGGCGAGCAGGATCAGGGCGATGATGGAGAGGGCAAATTTCATGGTGTTTCGAGCTTGAGAACAGGCGGTGGATTGTGCCATAGCGCCCGGTCGCAAAAAAAACCCCGGTACGCGACCGGGGTTTTTCGGATCAGGGGGAAAGCAGCTTCAGAGCATGCCCAACTGCTGCGGTAGCCACAGCGACAGCCCCGGCCAGTAGGTGACCACACCCAGGAAGACCAGCATTGACAGCAACCACGGCCAGACAGCAATGGTCAGTTCGGTAATGCCCATCTTGGTGATGCCGGACGCCACGTACAGGTTGAGACCAACCGGCGGATGGCACATGCCGACCTCCATGTTCACCACCATCAGGATGCCGAAATGCACCGGATGGATGCCCAGCGCCGTCGCCACCGGGAACAGGATGGGGGCGAAGATCAGCACGATCGACGACGGCTCCATGAAGTTACCGGCGAGCAGCAAGATGACGTTGACCGCGAGCAGGAAGGTGATGACGCCGAGGCCATTGCCCAGCATCCAGTCGGCCAGCGCCTGCGGGATGTTCTCGTTGGTCATGATGAAGGAGAACAGCACGGCGTTGGTGATGATGTAGAGCAGCATCGCCGACATGTTGGCCGAGTTGAGCAGCACCTTCGGCACGTCCTTCAGGCCCATGTCCTTGTAGATGAAGACCGCGACGATGAAGGCATAGACGGCCGACATGGCAGCGGCTTCGGTCGGCGTGAAGATGCCGGAGTAGATACCGCCCATCACGACGACGATCAGGAAGAGACCCCAGACGGACTTGCGGAAACTGTCCCAGCGCTGCGCCCACGAGGCTTTCGGCTGACGCGGGTAGTTGAACTTGCGGGCGCGGTACCAGGTGACGCCGCCGAGCGTTGCCGCCAGGGCCAGGCCCGGGATGACGCCAGCCATGAACAGGGCGCCGACCGAGGTATTGGTCGCCACCGAGTACATCACCATGACGATGGACGGCGGGATCAGGATGCCAAGCGCCCCGGAGGTCGAGATCACCCCGGCACCAAAGCGGTTCGGGAAGCCTGCCTTGACCATCGCCGGCAGCAGGATCGAACCGATCGCCACGACAGTCGCCGGGCTGGAACCGGATACCGCCGCGAACAGGGCGCAGGCCAGCACACCGGCCAGACCGAGACCGCCATACCAGTGACCGACCATCGACGTGGCGAAGTTGATCATCCGTTTCGCCACCCCGCCGTGGGTCAGGAAGTTGCCGGCCAGGATGAAGAACGGGATGGCCATGATCTCGAACTTCTCGATACCGGTGAACAGCTTGAGTGCCACGGACTCCAGCGGCACCTGCGTCATCGTGAACAGGAAGGTCAACACGGTCAGGCCGAGCGAAATCGAGATCGGCATGCCGGTCAGCATGAGGACAGCCAGCAGGCTGAAAATTACCAGGGCGTTCATTGCTGGTCTCCTTGCTTGTCTTGCGACTGACGACGCTCACCGTGCCGGCGCTCACCCTCATCGTGGCCGGACTGGCCCTGACGACGTTCGTCACCGCTGCGGCGTTCACCGATTTGCGTGTGCTTCAGGTCATGCATGTGCAGGTTGTCACCCATGCCATACACATCAACATCGACCGGCAGTGGGGCTTCTTCGTCTAGGCCATCGACATGGCCGTGGTCGTGGTGCGGCAATTCGCCAGTCTTCAGGAAGCCGACCGTGACCTGCAGGAAGCGGAAGCACATCAGCGACGAACCGAGCGGAATGGCGCTGTAGACGATCCAGGTCGGCCATTCCAGGTCGGGCGTGATCGGCCCTTCGAACAAGCCTTCCTGCTCGATGCCGAAGAAGGTGTAGAACGCATAGTGGGCGCCGTTTTCCCAGACGAAGGTGGCGCCAAGCGTGGCGACGATGCCGGTGAACAAGGCCCCGGCGAGCAGGCCGAAAACGATGAACTTGCCGCGTTTCGAGTCATCCAGACGATTGATCAGCACATCGACGCCGACGTGGATGCCGGTGCGCACGCCATAGGCAGCGCCGAACTTGGCCATCCAGACGAACATGATGATGCACAATTCCTGCGCCCAGCTGAAATTGAGGCTGAGCAACCAGTCCTGCAGGCCGGGAATTTCGACCCCGGCCAGATAGCGGTGTGCCACCGAAACGAAGATGATCAAGGTCGCCGCGCCCATCAGGAAGGTGACCAGCAGTTCTTCGAGGTGGTTAAGTGCTCTGTTTAACATGAGAGTTCCCCCGATTGAATGACGGGGGCCGCAGCCCCCGTCGTTATATTTTCAGGCCAGCTTGGCGTTACAGGCTGTCCGGCTTGAAGCCGATATCGCGATACACCGCCTGGATGGTTTCCTTGCCGACACGGCTTTCCATCTTCTGATGCACCGGCACCATCGCCTTCTTGAAGGCCAGGCGCTCTTCCTTGGTCGGCACATAGACAGCCGTCTTGCCGCTCTTCTTCACGGCTTCCAGCGAGCTGTCGTTCTCGACCTTGGCGATCTGGTTGGCGTAGCGGGTGGACTGCTCCATCGCGTCTTCCAGTTGCTTGCGGATATCCGCCGGCAGGCCGTCCCAGAACTTCTTGTTCACGATGACTGCGTAGCCCAGATAACCGTGGTCGGTCAGGGTCAGATGCTTCTGCACTTCATGCATCTTCTGGGTGTACAGATTGGAGATCGGGTTCTCGGTACCGTCGACCACGCCGGTCTGCAAGGCCTGATAAACTTCGGAGAAGGCCATCACCTGGGGCATCGAGCCAACCGAACGCATCTGTTCCTCAAGCACCTTGGAGGACTGAATGCGCATCTTCTTGCCCTTGAGGTCGGCCGGGGTCTTGATCGGCGAATTGGCCGAGAAGGACTTGAAACCGTTGTCCCAGAAAGCCAGACCACGGATGCCCTTGGGCTCCAGCTTGGCCAGCAACTGCTTGCCGACGGCGCCGGTGGTCACTTTGTGCAGGTCGTCGTAGCCATTGAAGATGAACGGCAGGTCGAAGACCTCGAATTCCTTGACGCCGAGCGGGCCGAACTTGGCCAGCGACGGGGCGAGCATCTGCACGGCACCCAGTTGCAGCGCCTCCATTTCTTCCTTGTCCTTGTACAGCGTCGAGTTGGCGTAGACCTCGACCTTGACCTTGCCACCGGTCAGTTCGGCCGCCTTCTTGGCGAACATCTCGGCTGCCTTGCCCTTCGGGGTATCGGCCGCCACGACGTGGCTGAACTTGATGACGATCGGCTGCTGGGCATAGGCCCCCAGCGAGATGGCGCAGGCGAACAAGCCAACCAGCAAATTAGAAATTTTCATATCTCTCCTCCAGGCAATGGGTCGTTTAATTACGACTGGAGCAAAGTATTACCAAAGGCGTAACCATCGAATATTGTGGAAAACCACAGTAGCGACCCACAAACAGAAACCGCCGGACTGGCCGGCGGTTTGTGGTATCGCGAGGAAACGATCAGTGGTGCTCAACCACCGGGCGCGGCACATGGGGAATCATGATGTCCGGCGCGTCGTCCAGTACCAACTCCGGATGATCCGCCTCGTCGGCAGTTTCATCGTTGAGCACGGCGTTCATGCGGTCGACATCCAGCGCCTTGCACCATTTGGCAACAACCAGCGTGGCGACGCTGTTGCCGATGAAATTGGTCAGGGCGCGGGCTTCCGACATGAAGCGGTCGATACCGAGAATCAGCGCAAGGCCGGCCACCGGCACGGTGCCGACGGCAGACAAGGTAGCAGCCAGCACGATGAAGCCGGAACCCGTGACGCCAGCCGCCCCCTTCGAGGTCAGCAGCAGGATGACGAGCAGCGTGATCTGCTGCGACAGATCCATCGGCGTATTGGTTGCCTGGGCAATGAACACGGCGGCCATGGTCAGGTAGATCGAAGTACCGTCCAGGTTGAACGAGTAGCCGGTCGGCACGACCAGACCGACCACCGACTTCTGGGCACCGGCGTTTTCCATCTTGGCCATCAGGCGCGGCAAGGCAGATTCCGACGACGAGGTGCCGAGCACCAGGAACAACTCTTCCTTGATGTACTTGATCAGCTTGATGATCGAGAAACCATGCACCTTGGCGATGGTGCCGAGCACACCGAGAATGAAAACGACGCAGGTCAGGTAGAAGGCCCCCATCAGGTTGGCCAGCTGCACCAGGCTGCCGACGCCGTGCTTGCCGATGGTGTAGGCCATGGCACCGAAAGCGCCGATCGGAGCGACCTTCATGATCACGCCGACGATACCGAACAGCACGTGCGACAGCTTTTCGATCAACTCGAACACCGGCTTGCCGCGCTCACCAAAGGCGTGCATGGCGTAGCCGAAGAGGATGGAGAAGAACAGCACCTGCAGCATGTCGCCCTTGGCGAAAGCATCGACCACGCTGGTCGGGATGATGTTCATCAGGAACTCGGTGGTTGACTGCATCTTACCCGGGCCGACGTACTTGTCGATGCCCTTGGTGTCGAGCGTGCTCGGATCGACGTTCATGCCGGCGCCCGGCTGCCAGAGATTGACGATGATCAGGCCGATGACCAGGGCGATGGTGCTGACCACTTCAAAATACAGCACGGCGTAGCCGCCGGTCTTGCCGACCTTCTTCATGTCTTCCATGCCGGCGATGCCGACGACGATGGTGCAGAAGATGATCGGGGCGATGATCATCTTGATCAGCTTGATAAAGGCATCGCCGAGCGGCTTCATGTCGGCGCCGGCTGATGGGTAGAAATGCCCGAGGGCGACGCCCAGCGCGATGGCGATCAGAACCTGCACGTACAGACTGTGGAATATCGACTTCCTGGCCATGAATACTGTCTCCGAAATGGCGGATGAAATTATCGGGGCGCAGTATCTTCAGTTCGGCCGGGGGCGGCCATTGTGGCTATCCGAATTGTGGATAACCACAATCGGCCCGCCGGGAAAAACGTGAGGTACCATTTTCGCCATGATCACCCCGTTCGCCTCCCCGCCGGGCAACCCACGCCATATACGCTGGCTGCTCGCCCTGCCCAAGTTCGGCATCATCCTTCTGCTGACCGCGCTGCTCGCCCTGCTCTGGCTGCTCCATCGCAACGAAATCGAGGAGGAGCGTGCCGCGCTGATCAAGGACGTGTTGTGGCTGGAACAGAACCTCCAGTTCCACCTCAACAGCAACGAGGAACAACTGCAGCAGTTGTCGATGGACATGAACACGCTGTCCGACAGCCGCAAGGTCTTTCGCCTGCGCGCCGAACACATGCTGCGCAATTCGCCGGAAATCGCACAAATCCTGTGGCTCAGCCCTGACCGCAAGGTGATCGACGCCCTGCCCTCCACCGCCCCGCCCGAGCAGGAAATCGAAACTTTTGGCCCCTCGTCGATCGGCAAGGCTTTCGACCTCGCCCTCCACATCGGCAAACCACACTACAGCGACCCCTTCTTCCTGGAGGGCAACCGGGCTCATGTCGAACTATTGGTACCGATCCATGGCGAAGGCCAGCAGATATCCGGCATGCTGGCGCTGCTCTATCCGCTCGACACGCTGTTGGCCAATCAGGTGCCCTGGTGGTTCACCGAGAAATACAAGGTCGAGATCATCGACGACAACGAGCAACTGTATGCCGCAAAGACACGGATCGAAGGCAATGGCGACCAGCGCTACGTGATCCCGTTCGACCCGCCGGGTGCCGGCCTGCAACTGCGCGTCACCAGCTATCGGACCCCGGACAATTCCGTGCAGCGCTCGTTGGTCGCCGCCATCGTTCTGCTGGCTGCCGGGGTTTTCTGGAGCCTGTGGCTGGTTCGCGACCTGATGAAGAAGCGCAGCCGGGCCGAGGAAGCCCTGCGTTCCGAGCATGCCTTCCGCGCCGCGATGGAGGATTCGCTGACCGTCGGCATGCGCGCCCGCGACCTGCAGGGCAAGGTCGTCTATGTCAATCCCGCCTTCTGCAAGATGACCGGCTTCAGTGTCGACGAACTGGTCGGCGCCACGCCGCCCATGCCCTACTGGGCGCCGGAGCAGTTGGAAGAGAGTTATGCCATGCACCAGACGGTGCTGGCCGGCGAAGCACCGCCCGATGGCTTCGAGATGACCTTCATGCGCAAGAATGGCGAACGCTTCAACGCCCTGGTCTATGAAGCCAAGCTGATCGACGGCAACGGCAAGCACACCGGCTGGATGGCTTCGGTGCTCGACATCACCGAACGCAAACGGGCAGAAGAACTGGCCCGCCAGCAGCAGGAGCAACTGCAATTCACCTCGCGCCTCGTGACCATGGGCGAAATGGCGTCCACCCTCGCCCACGAACTGAATCAGCCGCTGGCCGCCATCGCCAGCTACAACACCGGCTGCCTGAATCTGCTGGCTAACGGCCAGGCACAGCCGGAAGATCTGCGTAGCGCACTGGAGAAGATCAGCACCCAAGCCCAGCGGGCCGGCAAAATCATTCGCCGGGTGCATGATTTCGTGCGCAAGAGCGAACCGAAACGCGCCCCCTGCCAGCTTGGCGATGTGATTGAGGACTGCATCGGTTTCATCGAGGCGGAGGCGCGCAAGCACCATGTCCGCATCGAATGCGACACGCCGCCCGAGTTGCCGGTTCTCGCTGACCGCCTGCTGCTCGAACAGGTCCTGCTCAACCTGATGCGCAACGGCATGGAAGCGATGGCCGGTACGCCCCCCGCCCATCGCGTGCTGCGCATCGGTATTGCTTCGAGCGCCAGCGAACTGTGCATCAGCGTCAGCGACAATGGCTGCGGCATCCCGCCCGAAGCGCGAGACAAGCTGTTCATCGCCTTCTTCACCACGAAACCGGAGGGCATGGGTATCGGCCTGTCGATCTGCCGTTCGATCATCGAATTCCACCGCGGCCGCCTGTGGACCGAGGACAATCCCCACTCGCCAACCGGAAGCGGTACGATATTCCGCTTCACCCTGCCCCTGGAAAGCGCATGAGCACGCCCCAAGCCTATCTGGTCGACGACGACGAAGCGATCCGCGACGCCCTCTCCTGGCTGCTCAAATCGCGCGGCATCCCGAGCAGCAACTTCGCCTCCGCTGAAAGCTTCCTGGACGCCTGGCACAAGGACATGCGGGGCTGCATCGTGCTCGACATGCGGATGACCGGCATGAGCGGCCTGGACTGTTTCGACCAGCTCGGCGAGCGCCAGTCGACCCTGCCGGTGATATTCCTGACCGGCCACGGCGATGTACCGCTCGCCGTCGCCACCTTGAAGAAAGGCGCCTTCGACTTCTTCGAAAAGCCGTTCAACGACAACGAGCTGGCCAGCCGGGTCGAGGAAGCCATCGCCCTCGATACCCGGCAGCGCGAAGCCAGCGCCACCGTCGATTCGGTCAAGGCCCGGCTGGCCAGCCTGACGACGCGCGAGCGGCAGATCATGGACCTGGTGCTCGCCGGCAAGTTCAACAAGGTCATCGCCGACGAACTGAACATCAGCATGCGCACCGTCGAGGTGCATCGCGCCAACCTGTTCGACAAGATGCAGGTCAAGACGGCGGTCGAACTGGCCAACCTGCTCAAGCCCGGATAAGCCACCGGCCTGTTGCGAAACACTCCGTTCCAGCCGCTTGCCCGAAGATCACGGAGCGGCGAATGCTTCCCTAAGGCTTTTTTTTTCGCTAGCATCACGCCAACTTTTCGGTCGCCGTTCCGGCGCAGCCTGTTCCATACCCCATCCCACGAGGAAACCATGAGCGAGCACATCCATTACGTCACTGACGACACCTTTGAAGCCGAAGTGCTGCAGGCGCAGCAGCCGGTTCTCGTCGACTACTGGGCAGAATGGTGCGGCCCGTGCAAGATGATCGCCCCGATCCTCGACGAAGTCGCCGCTGAGTATGCCGGCAAGCTGAAGGTCGCCAAGGTCAATATCGATGACAACCAGGCCACGCCGGCCAAGTATGGCATTCGCGGTATCCCGACCCTGATGATCTTCAAGAACGGCAACATCGAAGCGACCAAGGTCGGCGCCCTCTCCAAGTCGCAACTCGCTGCCTTCATTGACAGCAACCTGTAATCTCCCGTAGTCTCCTGGCCTGAAGGTGCGCTCTGCATCTTCAGGCAGACGCGACGAGGCTCACTGCTACCGTCCGGCGTCCCTTCCCTCCCCTGGCTCTTCGTCATTGCGCCCCGTTCGGGCCTCTCGCCCGTTTCTCAGCCGGCGCCACACATTCCCTCATGCAACTTTCCGAACTCAAGACATTACACGTCAGCAAACTGCTCGACATGGCGACCGAACTCGCCATCGAGAACGCCAACCGCATGCGCAAGCAGGAGCTGATCTACGCCGTCCTCAAGGCCAAGGCCAAGAATGGCGAAACCATCCATGGCGACGGTACGCTGGAAGTGCTGCCCGACGGCTACGGCTTCCTCCGCTCGGCCGACACGTCCTACTTGGCCAACCCGGACGACATCTACGTCTCGCCCTCGCAGATCCGCCGCTTCAACCTGCGCACCGGCGACACGATCGAGGGTGAAATCCGCACCCCGAAGGACGGCGAGCGCTACGTCGCACTGACCAAGCTGGACAGCATCAACGGCTTCCCACCGGAAGCCAACAAGAACAAGATCATGTTCGAGAACCTGACGCCGCTTCACCCGACGCGTCATCTCAAGCTCGAGCGCGACATCAAGTCGGAAGAGAACATCACCAGCCGCGTCGTCGACATGATCGCGCCGATCGGCGCCGGCCAGCGCGGCCTGCTCGTCGCCCCGCCGAAGTCCGGCAAGACCGTGATGCTGCAGAACATCGCCCACGCCATCACGGCGAACCATCCGGATGTCGTGCTGATCGTGCTGCTCATCGACGAGCGCCCGGAAGAAGTCACCGAAATGACCCGCACCGTCAAGGGCGAGGTCGTCGCCTCGACCTTCGATGAACCGGCCACCCGCCATGTCGCTGTCGCCGAGATGGTCATCGAGAAGGCCAAACGCCTGGTCGAACACAAGCGCGACGTGGTCATCCTGCTCGACTCCATCACCCGCCTGGCACGCGCCTACAACACCGTGCAGCCGGCTTCCGGCAAGGTGCTGACCGGTGGTGTCGACGCCAACGCCCTGCAGAAGCCCAAGCGCTTCTTCGGTGCCGCGCGCAACATCGAGGAAGGCGGTTCGCTGACCATCCTCGCCACCGCGCTGATCGACACCGGCTCGCGCATGGACGAGGTGATCTACGAGGAATTCAAGGGTACCGGCAACTCGGAAATCCACCTTGACCGCCGCATGGCCGAGAAGCGGATGTACCCGGCGATCAACGTCAATCGCTCCGGCACTCGCCGCGAAGAGCTGCTGCTCAAGCCGGATGTGCTGCAGAAGATGTGGGTGCTGCGCAAGCTGTGCTACCCGATGGACGACCTCGAAGCGATGGAGTTCCTGCTCGACAAGGTCAAGTCCACCAAGGGCAACGCCGAGTTCTTCGACGCCATGCGTCGCGGCTAAGCCCGTCGCCAACAAAAACATTGCAAGCCCGCGATTTTTTTAGGATAATCGCGGGCTTCTCAGATCGGCCACATCCGCCGGTCGCTTGATTTAAGGACACAAGATGAAAGCCGATACCCACCCGAATTACCACGACGTCGCTGTGACCTGCTCCTGCGGCAACACCTTCACGACCAAGTCGACCATGGCCAAGGACACCTTCCACATCGAAGTGTGCGCTGCCTGCCACCCGTTCTACACCGGCAAGCAGAAGATCGTCGACACTGCCGGTCGCGTCGAGAAGTTCAACCAGAAGTTCGGCGCCATGCGCGGCAAGGCTGCTGCCTGATCGGCTTGCATTTCGCCATCGACAAAGGCAGCCTGAGGGCTGCCTTTTTCTTTGCCGGCTGCCATGTCTGAATTCCTCCCTCTGCTCCGCCGGGGCATCCGCCTGCCGCCGTCGGGCTGGATGCTCGCCGGCATGCTGGCCTTCTACGTGCTGGCCGGCCTGTTCGGCCGCGACCCGTGGAAGGGCGAGGATGCCGTGCACATCGGCGTGGTCTGGCACATGCTGCACCATGCCGACTGGCTGTCGCCCGACCTGGTCGGCCGGGCCTTCCACGAGCCGCCACTCTATTACTGGAGCGCCGCGCTGACCGGCAAGGTCTTCGGCTGGCTGCTCCCCCTGCACGAAGCGATCCGCCTGGCCAGCGGCATCTGGGTCACGCTGGCCCTGATGGGCCTCTATTACGCCGCCCGCGAGTTGTACGGCGAGGAATCGGCCGCCGCCAGCCCGCTGCTGCTCGCCGGCTGCGCCGGGCTGCTCTTCCATGCCCACGACGCCCAGCCGATGCTGATCGCGCTGGCCGCCTACGGGGGCGCCCTCGGCGCTCTCGCCGCAATTGGTCGCAAACCTCGTCTGACCGGCATCTTCTACGGCCTGGCGGTAGCCGGCTGCCTGCTTGGCACCGGCATCGCCCCCACCCTGCCCCTGCTCGCCATCGCGCCAGTTGCCTGGTGGCTCTCGCCCGATCGCCCGAAGGCCCTGCACACCCTGCTTATCGGCCTGGCCATCGCGACCGTGCTGATCCTGCCCTGGCCCCTACTGCTGCTCAGCCTGGAGCCAGCACGCTTCCACGGCTGGCTGGCCACCGAACTGGCGCCCCTGAAAACCCCCTTCTCGATCAGCGGCCTGGGCCGTTTCATGAGCATGGCCCCGTGGTTTGCCTTCCCGGCCATGCCGCTCGCTGCCTGGACGCTGTGGACACGCCGCCACAATCTGGCTGCCGCCAACCTGCTGCTGCCCCTCACTTTCCTCGTCATCACCCTGCTGATGCTGGCCTGGGCCTATCGCCCGCGCGAAATCCCCTCGCTGCTGTTGTTACCGGCCTTTGCGCTGCTCGCCACCCCCGGTTCGCTGACCCTGCGCCGCGGCGCCGCCAGCGCCTTCGACTGGTTCGCCATGACCACCTTCAGCCTGTTCGCCGTCGTGGTCTGGATCGGCTGGTCGGCCGGTATGCTCGGCTGGCCGGCCAAACTGGCCGAACGCGCCCTGGTGCTGCGCCCCGGTTTCGTCGGCCAGATCCATGTGCTGGCCATCGTTATTGCGCTGGCAGCCAGCATGTGGTGGCTGTGGCTGATCGTTACGGCGCCGCGCTCACCCTATCGCAGCCTGACGCACTGGACGCTCGGCTTCACCACGCTGTGGCTGCTGGCGACCAGCCTGGTATTGCCCTGGTTCGATTATGGCAAGACCTATCGCCCCGTCGCCCAGGCTGTCGCCCGGGCCCTGCCCGCCAACCACGGCTGCCTAGCCGAACGCAGCCTGAGCGACACGCAACTGGCTTCGCTGGCCTATTTCGTCGGCATCGAGCCGGTCGCCGAGAACTCAGCGGCCGGCCGGGCCTGCGACTGGCTGCTGGTGGTCGGTGATACGCGACGCGAACTGGCTGCGCCGAGCGGCGAATGGAGCAAGGTCTGGGAGGGCAGTCGGCCGGGCGACCGCCGGGAGAAATTCCGGCTTTACCGGCGCTGATCCGGCACGGGGCTTCTACCTCCCTCCATCACACCAGCCACAGCCTTGCTGCACAGTGCGAAGAACCAGGAGGCGAAGCCCGTCAGTTCCCGAATCAGGCATCCCCACCGCGCAGGAAATGAGCGCGGTAGTACTTCAGTTCCTCGATCGACTCATGGATGTCGGCCAGCGCGGTGTGCTTGCTCTTTTTCTTGAAGCCCTTGTAGATCTCCGGCTGCCAGCGCTTGCACAATTCCTTCAGGGTGCTGACGTCGAGGTTGCGGTAATGGAAAAACGCTTCCAGCGTCGGCATGTAACGCGCCATGAAGCGGCGGTCCTGGCCGATGGAATTGCCGCACATCGGTGAATGGCCGGCCAGCGAATACTTCTTCAGGAATTCCAGTGCGGCGGCCTCGACGGCAGCCTCGTCCAGGGTCGACGCCTTGACCTTGTCGATCAGGCCGGAACGGCCGTGCGTTTTCTGGTTCCAATCGTCCATGGCAGCCAATATCGCGTCGGACTGGTGCACCACCCAGGCCGGCGATTCGGCGACCATTTCCAGTTCGGAATTGGTGACCACCATCGCCATCTCGATGATGCGGTCGCCATCCGGGTTGAGGCCGGTCATTTCCATGTCCAGCCAGACGAGGTTGTTTGCATTGCCTGCCATATAATTGCCCGATTCCTTGAAAACCCCGATTTTCGCACAGCTTCCCCCGACCTTCGTGACCCAGGACTTCACCCAGATATTCCTCGCCTGCTTCGCCTTGACGCTGGGCATCCGCCTCTGGCTCAAGCGCCGCCACATCCGTTTCATCGCCAGCCATCGCGAGCAGGTGCCGGTTGAGTTCGCCGAGCGCATCACGCTGGACAGCCATCGCCGGGCAGCCGATTACACCATCGACCGCAACAAGGCCGCCGTGCTCGGCATCGCCATCGACGCCGGCCTGTTGCTTGCCCTGACGCTCGGCGGCGGTCTTGCCGCCTTGCACGCTTTCTGGGCGCCGCGTCTCGATGGGCTGTTCTACGGCCTGGCCATGATCTTCAGCCTGATGCTGATCTCCGGCCTGGTCGACCTGCCGCTGTCGCTCTACCGCCAGTTCGTCATCGAGGCGCGGCACGGCTTCAACCGGATGACACTCGGCCTGTTCTTCGCCGATCTGCTCAAGCAGTCGCTGCTCGGCGCCCTGATCGGCGCTCCGGTCATCCTCGCCGTGCTCTGGCTGATGGGCGCCATGGGCGATCTCTGGTGGCTCTATGTCTGGCTGTTCTGGTCGGCCTTCAACCTGCTGCTGATGTTCGTTTATCCGACCTGGATCGCACCGCTCTTCAACAAGTTCGTACCGCTTGAGGAAGGCGACATGAAGGCCCGCGTCGAAGCCCTGCTGGCCCGTTGCGGCTTTCGCTCCTCCGGCCTGTTCGTGATGGACGGCTCGAAGCGTTCCAGCCACGGCAACGCCTATTTCACCGGCTTCGGCGACAACAAGCGCATCGTCTTCTTCGACACCCTGCTCACCCGCCTCGACCCGCCCGAGGTGGAAGCCGTACTCGCCCACGAGCTCGGCCACTTCCGCCGCCGGCATGTCGCCAAGCGCCTGGTCATGATGTTCGCCGGCTCGCTGACCTTCCTCTGGCTGCTCGGCCAGTTGATCGACGCACCCTGGTTCTACGCCGGGCTCGGCGTCGATGCGCAGAATACGGCGCTGGCCCTGATCCTCTTCTTCCTGGTCATGCCAGTCTTCACTTTCCCACTGACGCCGCTGATGAGCACCCTGTCGCGGCGCCACGAATTCGAGGCCGATGCCTATGCCGCCGAGCATGCCGCCGCCGACGACCTCATCCGCGCGCTGGTCAAGCTCTACCGCGACAACGCCGCGACGCTGACACCCGACCCGCTGCATTCGCTGTTCTACGATTCGCACCCGCCGGCAGCGCAGCGCATCGCCCACCTGCAACAGCAGGGAAGCCGGAGCTGATGGACGGCCGCGTCATCGCCGCCCACGGCCGGCAATATGTCGTCGAACTGGCCGATGGCAGCCGGCTCTCCTGCTTCCCGCGCGGCAAGAAAAGCGAGATCGCCTGCGGCGACCGGGTCGATATCCAGCGCACCTCGGACGACCAGGGGGTCGTCGAGGCGATCCAGCCGCGCACCAGCCTGCTCTACCGCTCCAACGAAATCCGCCAGAAGCTGATCGCTGCCAACGTCGATCAGATCCTGATCGTCGTCGCCACCGAACCGGGCTTTTCCGACGAACTGGTGACGCGCGCCCTGCTCGCCGCCGAGAGCGAGGAAATCGAGCCGCTGATCGTGCTCAACAAGTGCGACCTGGCCGACAAGCTGCCCGCTGCCCGCCAGCGGCTGGCCGTCCTCGCCGGGCTTGGCTATCGCGTCATCGAACTCTCGGCCCGCGATCATGCCGAAGATCTTCGCCCCTGGCTGGTCGGCAAGACCAGCGTGCTGGTCGGCCAGTCGGGCATGGGCAAATCGACGCTGGTCAATGCGCTGATCCCCGAAGCCCAGGCGGCGACCCGTGAAATCTCGCAGGCGCTCGACTCCGGCAAGCACACGACGACGCACGCCACGCTCTACCATCTCGACACCACGAGCGACCTGATCGATTCGCCCGGCCTGCAGGAATTCGGCCTCGGCCATCTCGATCGCCAGGAAATCGAACTGGCCTTCCGCGAATTCCGCCCCTACCTCGGTCAGTGCCGCTTCCGCGACTGCCGGCATCATCGCGAACCGGGCTGCGCACTGACTGCCGCGCTGGCCGAAGGCCGGATCGACGCCGGGCGTTTCGCAATCTACCAACGCATCGTCGGCCTGCACAACGGCAGCTGACCGGGCATCCTGCTGGCATCGTCAAAATGCGAAGTTGGCAATATTCCTGCCAGGCAGTGATAATTCTCGCAATTTCGCCACTGACGGGCGATTGACCGATATCCATGGATGACCGCCAACCGACCCTGCTAATCGTCGATGACACGCCCGAGAACCTCAGCGTTCTGGGCGAATCGCTGCAACCCTATTTCCGCGTGCGGGCCGCCAATTCCGGGCGCCGCGCCCTGCAGATTGCCAGGGGTACGCCGACCCCGGACCTCATCCTGCTCGATGTGATGATGCCGGAGATGGACGGTTACCAGGTGCTGGCCGAACTCAAGGCTGCGGAGCACACACGCCGGATTCCGGTCATCTTCGTCACCGCCATGGATGGGACGGCCGACGAGGAACGCGGCCTCGACATGGGCGCCGTCGATTACATCACCAAGCCGATCCGCCCCAGCATCGTGCTGGCCCGGGTTCGCACCCAGCTCGAACTGAAGGCGGCGCGCGACCTGCTGAGCGACCAGAACGCCTTCCTCGAGGCCGAGGTCGCCCGCCGCATGCACGAGAACCAGCTGATCCAGCAGGTCAGCATCCACGCCCTGGCCCGCCTGGCCGAAACGCGCGATCCGGAAACCGGCAAGCACCTGCGCCGCACCCAGGAATACGTGCTCACCCTGGCCAGGCGCCTGGCCGATCACCCGCGCTTCAGCCACTACCTCGACCAGAAGACCATCGACGCCCTTGTCCAGTCCGCTCCGTTGCACGATATCGGCAAGGTTGGCATTCCCGACCATGTCCTGCTCAAGCCGGGCAAACTCACGCCGGACGAGTGGGAGATCATGAAAACCCACGCTGAGCTCGGCTGCAACGCCATCGCCCAGGCCGAAGCCGATGCCGAGAAGCCGGTCGGCTTCCTCGCCATCGCCAAGCTGATCGCCCGTTCGCACCACGAAAAATGGGATGGCAGCGGTTACCCGGATGGCCTGGCTGGCGACGACATCCCGATTGCCGCCCGCCTGATGGCGCTGGCCGACGTTTTCGACGCGCTGACCTGCAAGCGCATCTACAAGCCCGCCTTCTCCTTCGACGACGCCTACCGCATCATCGTCGACAGCCGCGGCCAGCATTTCGATCCGGACGTCGTCGATGCCTTCGTCCACGATATCGAAACCTTCAAAACCATCGCCCGCACCTACGCCGAGTAGGGTATCGTCTCCCCGAACCTGCTCCCCCCGAAGCCTGATGCCCATGTCGACCACCGCCCCCCTCGGCAAGATCATGACCCGCGAGGTGCGCAGCCTGCCACCGGGCGCCACGCTGCGCGACGCGGCACGGCTGATGGCCGGCGAGCACATCTCCAGCCTGCTCGTCGTCGCCGATGGCAAGCCACTCGGCATCCTGACCGAAACGAACATCGTCCGCGCGCTGCATGACCGCCGGCGGGGCGACACGCCCGTCGAGGCAATCATGTCGGCACCGCTGATCACCGCGCCCGCCGACCTCGACCTGCTCAGTGCCCGGCAGCTGGTCGAGGAAAAGGGAATCCGCCACCTCGTCATCACCGATGGCGCAGGCCGGCTGACCGGCATCGTCAGCGATACCGATTTCCGGCTGCACCTCGGCAGCGCCGCCTTCCGCCACTTGCGCACCCTGGAAGGCATCATGGATCGCAAGATCCCGCACCTGGCGCCGGATGCCCGGCTCGACGAGGCCATCGCGCGCATGCTGGAAGATGGCGCCGATTACCTGATTGTCAGCGAAGGCGACCGCCCGCTCGGCATCCTGACCGAGCGCGACGTGCCGCGCCTGCTCGACCGTTTCGCCGAGCCGCACGACATACCGCTCGGCCAGGCGATGACCGCCACGCTGCGCAGCGTGCCGCTCGATACCTCGGTGACCGGCGCACTCGAGGTGATGAATCGCTTCCGCCTGCGCCACATGGTCGTCGTCGATACCGACGGACGGGTCGCCGGGGTGATCAGCCAGCGCCGGCTGTTCGAGCAACTGGCCATTGAGCGTCTGGAAAACGCCCTGCAAAGCGTCCAGCTCGAACGCGACCGCCTGCGCCTGGAAACCCACCTCAAGCTGGCACTCGACATCGGGGGCGCCGGCAGCTGGGAATATTCCTACGACACCGACCGCCACACGCTGAGCGAGGGGGTTCTGCGCATCCTGGGCTGCCCGGCCGAGGCGGCCCCGCGCTCGCTGCAGGACTGGGTCGACCGCGTGCATCCAGACGACCGAGCCCTGCTGGGTGCCGCCCTCGAACGCGAACAGAAGGCGGAAACCCCCGCGCAGCGCCTCGAATACCGTATCCGCCACGCGGACGGGCACTGGATCTGGATCGAAGACCACCGCTGTGTCACCGAGCGCAAGGCCGACGGCAGTCCGCGCATCCGGGCCGGCGTCATGAACGACATCACCGCCCGTCAGGAAGACCGCCGCCAGATCAACCGCCAGAACCGGGCCCTGCGCCTGATGAACGGTATCGCGCAGGCGCTCGTCCGGCATACCGACGAGCCCTCCATGCTGACCGAGGTATGCACGGTGATCGTCGAAATCGGCGGCTACCGCATGGCCTGGGTCGGCAACGTGCAGCACGATGCCGAAAAACGCATCCCGCCGGTCGCCTACTCCGGGATGGCCGATGACTACCTGCGCGGCCTCACCGTCACCTGGGCTGACGAACCGCATGGCCGCGGGCCGAGCGGCCGGGCCGTGCGTTCCGGCGTACCGAGCATCGTGCGCGACATCGAGTGCGATGCCAGCTTCGCTCCCTGGCTGGCCGCCGCCAGGCGGTGTGGCTTCCGGTCGACCATGGCGTTGCCGCTGCATGCCGACGGCGGCGTGATCGGCGTGATGAATCTCTACTCGACCGCCGAGGACGCTTTCGACGACGAGGAAATCGCCCTTCTCGGCAACCTGGCCGGCGAGATCGCCGTCGGCATGAGCATGCTGCGCTCCCGCCAGATTCTGGCTCGCAACGAGGCGATGCTGCTCGAGGCCCAGCGCCTGGCGCGCATCGGGCATTTCACCTTCGATGCGGTCACCGATACCCTGACCGGCTCGCCGACGCACAACGAAATCCTCGGCGTACCGCCTGGCGAACTCATGGATACGCAGAGCTGGCTGGCCGTGGTGCATC
Organism: Dechloromonas agitata is5; assembly: GCF_000519045.1. Taxonomy (GTDB): domain Bacteria; phylum Pseudomonadota; class Gammaproteobacteria; order Burkholderiales; family Rhodocyclaceae; genus Azonexus; species Azonexus agitatus. The sequence goes on along the minus strand of NZ_KI912532.1, from coordinate 2,114,236 downwards.
CCGAAGACCGCGAGCGCACCGCTGCCTATTCGCGCGACCACGTTTTCCGCGGTCGCCAGCCTTTCGACAGCGACTACCGCATCATCCGGCGCGACGACGGCGAAGTGCGCTGGGTGCGCACCGCCGGCCAGCTGGAGATCGGCCCGGACGGCCGGGTCAGCCGCCTGTTCGGCACCAGCCAGGACATCACCGAACGCAAGCTGTTCGAGGAAAAACTGAGTCAGAGCGCCGCAGCGCTCAGTGAGGCACAGGCCATCGCGCACCTCGGCAGCTGGACGCTGGACATCGGCCACGACAAACTGGAGTGGAGCGACGAGGTCTATCGCATCTTCGGCCGGCCGCACGGCGAAGCATTGCGTATCGCCGACTTCATCGCCTGCATCCATCCGGAGGACCGTGAGCGGGTGCTGGCTGACTGGCAGGCCGCCCTCGGCGGCAAGCCCTACGACAGCGAGCATCGCATCGTGGTCGGCGAAGCGACGCGCTGGGTGCGCGAGCGGGCGCATATCCGCTTCGACCAGGATGGCCGGGCCATATCAGCAGTCGGTACCGTTCAGGACATCACCGAGCGCCGGACGGCCGAAGAACAGTTGCGCAAGCTGTCGCTGGCCATCGAGCAAAGCCCGCACAGCATCGTCATCACCAATACCGTGCCGGAGATCGAGTACGTCAATGCGGCTTTCATGCGCAACACGGGCTACACGCTGGCCGAGGCGGTCGGCAAGAACCCGCGTATCCTGAAATCCGGCCGGACCCTGAGCGGCAATTACGACAACCTCTGGCAAACCCTGGCGCGCGGCGAGATCTGGCAAGGTGAGTTCATCAACCAGCGCAAGGACGGCACGATCTACGAGGAACTGGCGATCATCTCCCCGGTCCGCCAGCCGGACGGGCGGGTCACCCACTACCTCGGCATCAAGGAAGACATCACCGAGAAGAAGCGCATCCAGAAGGAACTGGAACACTATCGCCACCATCTCGAGCAACTGGTCGACGAACGTACCGTGCAATTGATGCGCGCCAAGGAAGAGGCGGAATCGGCCAGCCGGGCGAAGAGCACCTTCCTGGCCAACATGAGCCACGAAATCCGGACGCCGATGAATGCCATCATCGGCCTCACCCACCTCGCCCAGCGCCACGCCGGCGACCCCGAACAACAGAAGCGCCTGCAGAAAGTCGGCGATGCGGCACATCACCTGCTGTCGATCATCAACGACATCCTCGACATTTCGAAAATCGAGGCCGACAAGCTGCAACTCGAAGATACCGACTTCTCGCTCGTCAAGACCTGCCAGGCGGCCTGCGAACTGGTCGCCACCCGCGCCGAGGCCAAGCGCCTGCCGGTACGCTGGCATTTCGACCCGGCCATCCCGGACACCTTGCGCGGCGACCCGATGCGCATTCAGCAGATTCTGCTCAACTTCCTGTCCAACGCCGTCAAGTTCACCGAGCGCGGCCAGATCGACCTGCATACCCAACTGCTGGCCCACGATGAGAACAGCATCACCATTCGCTGCACGGTGAGCGATACCGGGGTCGGCATTCCGGCGGCCAACATTCCCCGCCTGTTCATCCCCTTCGAGCAGGGCGACAGCTCGACCACCCGGCGCTACGGCGGCACCGGGCTCGGCCTGGCGATCAGCCAGAGGCTGGCCAAGGCCATGCAGGGGGAAATCGGCGTCGACAGCACGCCAGGCCAGGGCAGCACGTTCTGGTTCACCGCCCGGCTCAAGGTGGCCAGCGCCACGCCCCAAGCCCATGCCGTCCGCCTGCCACCGGCCCACCACCGCCAGGGTGCCCGGGTGCTGCTCGCCGAGGACAACCCGATCAATGCCGAAGTCGCCTGCGACCTGCTGCAGGGTGCCGGCCTCAAGGTCGATCTCGCCCGTCATGGCGGCGAAGCGCTCGAGCTGGCCCGCCAGCAACGCTACGACCTGGTCCTGATGGACATGCAGATGCCGGTCATGGACGGCATCGAGGCTACCCGGCAACTGCGCACCCTGCCCGGCTGGAACCGGGTGCCGATCCTGGCCATGACAGCCAACGCCTTCGATGAGGACCGCCAGGCCTGCATGGCGGCCGGCATGAACGACCATATTTCCAAGCCGGTATCACCCGACATCCTGTACGCCACGCTGGCCCGCTGGCTGCCCCTGCGCCGGGAGCCCCAGGCGTCGGAAGGCGAGCAGGCGCGCATCAGCGTCCTCGACAACATCACCGGGCTGGACAGCAGCGCCGGCATGCATGCGGTGCGCGGCAAGGTGGATACCTACCTCCGCCTGCTCGCCAAGTTCGCTGAAACGCACAATGGCGACTTCGACCTCATTCGCCGCACACTGGCCGACAACAACCGCGACGAAGCGCGTCGTATCGCCCATTCGCTGAAAGGCGTCTCGGCCACCCTCGGCGCGACCTTCATCAACCAGGCCGCAATCACCCTTGAACTGGCCATTCTCGACGGCGAGCCGACCGCCGCGCTGCAGCCCCTGATCGACCGCGCCGAAGAGGCCTACCACGCCCTGCACAGCCAGCTCGCCGCCATCCAGGAAAACGCCCAGCCACCGGCCATCGCCATTGATGTGACGGCGGCCCGGGCCCTGCTACAGGAAATCCGGCACGAACTCGAGCACGGCGACATGAGCGTCCAGGAACGCGTGCGCGTCCATGCCGAGACGCTGAAGCAACTGCTCGGCCCGCGCTTCAGCGAATTCGACAACCTCGTCTCATCCTTCGCTTTCGAAGACGCCCTGGTCTTGCTTGATCAGGCTGGCTGAGCCGCCAAGGCGGCTTGTAGCAAATCGTCACCGCGGTCGCCAACGTGCCGCGGGTCTGGCTGCACAGTGAGGGGTGATCGGCGAGCCCCCGGAGGCACGCAGTTCCGGCATTCACGAAATTCGCGTTTCATCCGCCATCCAACGGTTTGGGGGAAGGGGGAACGAAGCACTCAGCGTAGGCGGCTATCACCCAGCCAGCGCAGCATCCCGGCAGCCGCCACCCGGCCACTGGCCAGGCAGGCGGTGAGCAGGTAGCCACCGGTCGGAGCCTCCCAATCGACCATCTCGCCGGCACAGAAAACGCCCGGTTTGCCGCGCAACATCAGGGCCTCGTTCAGTGCAGCAAAACGGACCCCGCCGGCGGTGCTGATCGCCTCGTCGAGCGGACGGGCTGCGACGACCGGCACCGGTAGCGCCTTGATCGCGGCGGCCAGCAAGGCCGGCGCAGCAAGGGTTTCCGGCGGGCACAATTCGCGCAGCAGGGCAGCCTTGACACCTTCGATACCAGCCCGCCGGCGCAGGTGGTTGGCCAGCGTATCGCGGCCGCGCGGCCGGGCCAGGTCGGCCGCCAGGCGCTCGACGCTGCGCCCCGGGGCCAGGTCGAGCATGAGTGCGGCATGGCCGTCGTGCGCCAAGGCATCGCGCAGGGGAGCCGACAAGGCGTACACCAGGCCGCCCTCGATGCCGGTGGCGGTGATGTTGAATTCACCCTGCCGGGACTGGCCGGCACAGGTGGCAACCACCGGCTTGACCGGCTGGCCGGCAAACCGCTCGCTGAAAAACGGCGACCACGCGACATCGAAACCGCAGTTGGCCGGCTTGAGCGGCGCCACCTCAATGCCCGAATCGCACAGCACCGGCACCCAGGCACCATCCGAACCCAGCTTGGCCCAACTGCCGCCGCCCAGCGCGAGGAGGGTGGCAGCTGCCTGGACAACGATCTCGCCGTCCGGTGTGGCGAAGCGCAACCCCTCACCGGACCAGCCCAGCCAGCGGTGACGAACATGAAAGCGGACCCCCTGGCTGCGCAGCCGATGCAACCAGGCACGCAGCAGCGGCGCCGCCTTCATCCCGCTCGGAAAGACGCGCCCCGAAGTGCCGACAAAAGTGTCGATGCCGAGGCCGTGGATCCAGTCGCGCACGGCGGTCGGACTGAATTCTGCCAACCAGGGCGCCACCTGCCCGGCCCCTGCCCCGTAGCGGCCGACGAAATCGGGCAGCGGCTCGGAATGCGTGATGTTCATGCCGCCCTTGCCGGCCATCAGGAACTTGCGGCCAACCGAGGGCATGGCGTCATAGAGATCGACCGCCAGGCCGGGAAGCGCCGACAGCACCTCGGCGGCCATCAACCCGGCCGGGCCGCCGCCGACGATGGCGATACGTGTGTTCATGGGTGAGGCCTTTGTGATACGACATCTTCGCCGCAGAGGTGTGGAAGGCGCAGCGATGCACGAGGAAAAGCAAAAGCCGTTTTGGCCATTGCCCTTCCTCGGTGTTCCCCTGTGCCTCTGCAGTGAAAAACGCACTCCCGCATCACCCGGCCCCCTTCCGTGATTCGATGGCAGCCAAGAGTTCCCTCGGCATGTCTTCCTCTTCGATCGGGAAAACGGTCACCGCCACTTCCGGCTCGGCCCCGCCCCCGCCGAGGATGATGCCGCGCAGCGGCGAGATGTCGGAAAAATCGCGGCCGAAGGACAGCGTGATGTGCTCGGTATCGGGCAGCAGGTTGTTGGTCGGGTCGAAATCGACCCAGCCGTATTCGCTGCCCGGCACATAGACCGAAACCCAGGCGTGCGAGGCGTCGGCGCCGATCAGGCGGGGCTTGCCGGGTGGCGGCCGGGTCAGCAGGTAGCCGCTGACATAGCGTGCGGCAAGGCCCAGGGCGCGCAGGCAGGCGATCATCAGGTGGGCGAAATCCTGGCAGACGCCGCGCTTGTTTTCGAGCACGTCGAGGACCGGGGTGGATACCGTGGTCGCCTCCGGATCGAAGGTGAATTCCGTAAAAATCTTGGCCATCAAGGCTTGAACGCAGAGCAGGAGCGGCTTGCCGGGTGGAAAGCAATCGGCGGCGTAGTCGGCCAGTTCGTGCTTGATGCGAACGTGCGGGCTTTCGAACAGGAAGCGGGTAGCGTCGAGGTCGGCCGGCTGCGGGTCAGTCGCGTCGTAGGCCAGGCGGTCGCGCACCGCCTCCCAGGGCGGTGAATTTTTCAGATCGCCTGGCAGGTGCGGCTCGACGGCGATGGTCATCACCGAGCGAATGAGCAGACTATCATGCGGCGCATGGAAGGCGACCCAGGTCACCGGATTGCCGAACGCATCGAGGCCATCACGCCGCCAACTGGGGGTTGGCTCGATATCGACGCACTGCTCCTCGACCTGCTGCCAGGCCAGGATGCGCGGCGACAGGTGCAGTTGCTGCTGCGACAGCGAAACCGGGCTGCCGTAGTCGTAGCGGGTTTCGTGCAGGACGTGGTAACGGACGGCGGGCATGGTCATAGCGCCATCGTCTGCCGGCTGACATCGCCGACGTGGGTGAAGTAGCGCATGCCCAGCCAATCGGACAACTGGCCAGCAGCGGTCTGGAGATCACGCAGCAGGCCGGCCAGTTCGCTGCAGGGCGCGCTGGCAAAGCCGCGGCTGTAGGGCAGATGCTCCAGCTTTCCCAAATCGAAGGCGCGCAGGCGCTCGATGGCCTCGGCCAGTTCGCCATCGAAATCGGCGCCCAGTTCGCGGCCCATGCGCTCCAGGTAGCGGGTCAGCACGCCGGCCTGGAACAGCACGCCGTGCGGGTTGCTGTCGTCGAAGACCAGCAGATCGATGACCGGCAGCAATTCCGGCGAGCGGGAATAGCGCGAACGGTAGGTGATGATCGAATCCATCAGGTCCAACAGCCAGTCGAGAGACTCGGGGCCGCTTGCCGATTCCATGGTCAGGAACTGGGCGAGGGACTGCGCCAGAAAGGACAGGCGTTCCAGGCGACGGCCGATGATCAGGAAACGCCAGCCGTCGTCACGCGTCATGTTGTCCATGGCGAAACCGGTCAGCGACGACGACACGCCGAGCACACGGTCGAGGAAGGCGATGGCCTCGGTCAACGTCGGATGCTTCTTCAAAGCCGCCTGCTGGTCGCGCTGCAGGCGGTTCAGCGAATGCCAGTGGTCGAGCGACAGCCGTTCGCGCACATGCGTCGCCGTCCACATCAGGCTGCGGATGTTGCCGGCCAGGCTGCCCGGCTGGTCGGGGTTGTAGATAGCTTCGAGCAGCACGTGCTCGCTGCCCTCCTTGACCGGATCATCCTCGTCCGGCTCGGGCAGAACCCCGACATGTCGGGCCAGGGCCATGGCCGCGATGACGGCCGGCGTCTTGCCGCCCCCGGCCACCACGACACGGCCCAAGGCAACGCGCAACATGCGCGCGCTGTCGTCGAAGCGCTCGGAATAGCGGCCGAGCCAGAACAGGTTTTCGACCACCCGCGACGACAGGTTGGCCCCGGCCCGTACCAGGTCGCGCACGCCAACCGACGGCTTGAGCAGCGAAAAGTCGCTGACCGGGCCGTTGGTCAGCACCCAGGTGTCCTTCGAGGCACCGCCGCGCTGCATCGAGAGGATGCGCGTGTCGCCAGCCGTACCAACCCGCGCCAGCCCGCCGGGCATGACCGAATAGCCGTCCGGCGTGGTCACCGCATAAGCGCGCAGGCCGACCGGCCGGGCGAGCAGGCGGCGTTCGTGGGCGCGGCTCCAGGTCGGTGCCTGCGACAGGTGGACCATTTCCTGGGCGACGTAGGCATGTGGGCGGGCCTCGATGCGGCGCAGAATTTCCGCCCGCTCCTCGCCCTTCACCTCATGGCCGAACACCGGCTCCATGTGCTGGGTCGGATAGGCCGGCTTGATGACCAGTTCGTCGAAATGCTTCTTTACATACTCCAGCGCGGGCTTCTCGCCACACCACCAGGTCGCCACCGACGGCATCATCAGCTTCTCGCCAAGCAGGCGTTCGCAGATGGCGGGCAGGAAACCCATCAGGGCGCCGGAGCCGAGCAGGCCGCTGCCCAGTGCGTTGGCGATGACCACCCGGCCGGCACGCGCCACATTGAGCAGGCCGGGCACGCCGAGTGCCGAATCGCCGCGCAGTTCGAGCGGATCGCAATAGCTGTCATCCTGCCGGCGCAGGATCACGTGCACCCGCTTCAGGCCGCGCAGGGTCTTCAGGTATACCGTGTCGCCGCGCACCGTCAGATCCTGCCCCTCGACCAGCGGGTAGCCGAGGTAGCGGGCCAGGTAAGCGTGCTCGAAATAGGTTTCGTTATACGGCCCCGGCGTCAGCAGGACGATGTGCGGCTGCTCGTCACCCTCGACCGGCGCCAGCGCCGTGAGACCTTCCTGCTTGGCGCGGAAGAAATCGGCAACATGCTGGACGCGCAGGTCGCGGAACATTTCGGGGAAGACGCGCGACACGATCAACCGGTTTTCCAGGGCGTAACCGGCTCCGGAAGGCGCCTGCGTACGGTCGGCAATGACCCACCACTGGCCATTCGGCGAGCGCGCCAGGTCGACGGCGTAGCTGTGCAGCCAGATGTCGCCGGGCGGCTTGATGCCGTGGCAGGGCCACAGGTAGCCGTGCTGGCCGTAGACCAGCGCCGGCGGCAACAGCCCCTCGGCGAGCAGCGTCTGCGGCCCGTAGAGGTCGGCCAGCATGGCATTGAGCAGGGCCGCGCGCTGCGCCACGGCTGCCGACACCTCGGCCCATTCCTCGGGCGGGATGATCAGCGGCACGGGGTCGAGCGCCCACGGCCGGTCGGCGCCGTCCGGTGCGGCGTAGACGTTGTAGGTGACGCCGTTTTCGAGGATGCGGCGGTCGACGAATGCCAGGCGCTGGCGCATTTCGTCCGGCGCCACCGCATCGAGGTGGGAGAAGAACTGCTGCCAATGCGGACGGACAGCCCCATCCGCCGACATCATTTCGTCGTAACGGCGGGCGCTATGGGGGTAGATGGCGAGAAGGGTGCGGGCCATGGAGCCGTCTGTCATGCGCCGCGGCCGGAATCAGCGGATTTCCGGCCAGAAACAAGCGCACATCGGGGGCGAATCGGGTTCAAAAACGGCGCAAGTCTAGCGTAAACGGATGTTCGGCACTGATTTCCGGCGCCTTGGCGACCACCTTGCCCGGGCTGTGCCCGAAGCGGAAGAAGCGCGCCAGACGGCGGCTTTCGGCCTCGTAGGCATTCACCGGAAAAACCTCGTAGTTGCGCCCGCCGGGATGCGCGACGTGGTACTGGCAGCCGCCCAGCGAACGCTCCATCCAGGTATCGACGATGTCAAAGATCAGCGGCGCATGCACGCCAATGGTCGGATGCAGACAAGAGGCCGGCTGCCAGGCCCGGTAGCGCACACCGGCGACAAACTCGCCGTTGGTACCGGTTTTGGTCAGCGGAACCGGCTGGCCGTTGCAGGTCAGCACGTAACGATCTGGTGCCATGCCCTTGACCTTGACCTGGACGCGCTCGACCGAGGAATCGACATAGCGCACCGTACCGCCGGGCGCCCCCTCCTCGCCCATGACGTGCCAGGGCTCCAGCGCGTGGCGCAGCTCGAATTCAATACCCTTGACGGCGAAATCGCCATATTTCGGGAAGCGGAACTCGAAGTGCGGGGCGAACCATTCGGCCTTGAAGGCATAACCGGCCTGCTGCATTTCTTCCATCACATCGGCAAAGTCCTGCTCGACGAAGTGCGGCAGCATGAAGCGGTCGTGCAACTCGGTGCCCCAGCGGGCCAGGCGCTGCGGCGCGTAGGGTTCCTCCCAGAAGCGGGCAATCAGGGCGCGCAGCAGCAGTTGCTGGGCCAACGACATGCGGGCGTGCGGCGGCATCTCGAAGGCGCGCAGTTCGAGCAGGCCGAGGCGACCGGTCGGGCCATCCGGCGAGTACAGCTTGTCGATGCAGAACTCGGCGCGATGCGTGTTGCCGGTGACGTCGATGAGCAGATTGCGCAGCACGCGATCGACCCGCCAGGGCGGAATGTAGCCGCCGACCGGGGGAATCTGCTGGAAGGCGATTTCCATCTCGTACAGCGAATCGTTGCGCGCCTCGTCGACGCGCGGCGCCTGGCTGGTCGGCCCGATGAACAGGCCGGAGAACAGGTAGGACAGGCTGGGATGGTTGTGCCAGTAGGCGATCAGGCTGCGCAGCAGATCCGGGCGGCGCAGGAACGGCGAATCGTTCGGCGTCGCGCCGCCGAGCACGAAGTGGTTACCGCCGCCGGTGCCGGTATGGCGGCCATCGAGCATGAATTTCTCGGTGGTCAGGCGGCTGTAGTAGGCCGATTCGTAGAGGTGGGTGGTCTGGTCGACCAGTTGATCCCATGTCTTGGCCGGGTGGATGTTGACCTCGATGACACCCGGGTCAGGGGTGACGCGGAAGTGAGTCAGGCGCGGATCGGACGGCGGCTCGTAGCCTTCGAGGATGACTGGCAGTTGCAGTTCCTCGGCCGTCGCCTCGACGGCGGCAACGACTTCCAGGTAATCCTCCAGCGTCTGGGTCGGCGGCATGAAGATGTACAGCTTGCCGTCGCGCGGCTCGGCGCACATGGCCAGGCGGGTGATCCAGGCGGCCGATTCCTTGAAGCCGGGCACGGTATCGGTCGGCTTGTCCCATGGGTGGCCCAGTCCATCCGGGCCGCCCTGGCCGAACGCGGGGGCTTGCACGCGCATCTGGGCGCGGGCCGGCTGCTGCCCTGCCGGTTGCCCCATCGCGGCCGCCCGGTAAGCGGCGTGACTGGGCAGCGATGCCTGCGCCATTTCGGCATCCGGCGGGTTGACGTAGGGGTAGTCGCTTTGGGCCGTCCACGGCTGCGAATCGAGCGGCAGGCGGTAGCCGAGGGGCGAATCGCCGGGGATCAGGTAGCAGCGCTCGGCACGCAGGAACCACGGGCCGGTCTGCCACTGGTCGCGGGTGTCTTTCATGATCGGCAGCACATGGCCGACGGTATGGGTCAGGCCCTGCGTGAACACCTTCATCAGGCGTTCGCGCTCCAGCGGGTCGTCGACGCGCGAATCGAAGGGATCGACGTTGCCCGGCAGGCGGCGTTCGCGCCACAGGTAGTAATAGACATCCTCGAAGGCTGGGAATACATGCTCCGCGGTAACGCCCAGGCGCTCGGCAACGCGCCGCAGGAACTGGCCGGCCTGCTCGGCGGTGGCGCCATAGTCCTTGCGTTCGTCGGCATAGAGCGCCGGGGCGTTCCAGATCGGCTCGCCATCCTTGCGCCAGAAGCAGTTGAGCGACCAGCGCGGCAGTTGTTCGCCGGGATACCACTTGCCCTGGCCAAAGTGCATCAGGCCATTGGGGGCGTATTTCTCACGCAGGCGATGGAACAGCTCGGCTGCGTAGAAGCGCTTGGTCGGGCCGAGGGCGGCGGTATTCCATTCGGCGCCATCCGGGTCCTCGCTGGCCACAAAAGTCGGCTCGCCCCCCTGGGTCAGGCGCACGTCCATCGCTTGCAGCTTGCTGTCGATGGCATGGCCGAGGCCTTCGATTTCACCCCATTGTTCATCGCTGTAGGGTTTGGTGACGCGCGGCGCCTCCCAGACCCGGGTGACTTGCATGTGGTGGGCGAATTCGGTTTCGCACGGGTCGATGCCGCCGGTCACCGGCGCGGCGGAAGCCGGCTCGGGGGTGCAGGCCAGCGGGATGTGGCCTTCGCCGGCGAACAGGCCGGAGGTCGGATCGAGGCCGATCCAGCCGGCGCCGGGCAAGTACACTTCAGCCCAGGCGTGCAGGTCGGTAAAGTCGGCCGCCGGGCCGGAGGGGCCATCGAGCGACTTGACGTCCGGCGTCAACTGGATCAGGTAGCCGGATACGAAACGGGCGGCCAGGCCGAGGTGACGCAGGATCTGCACCAGCAGCCAGGCCGAATCGCGGCAGGAGCCAGTTCTCTTGGTCAACGTTTCCTCGGGCGTCTGCACCCCCGGCTCCAGGCGGATGGTGTAGCCGATGTCTTTCTGCACCTGCGCATTGAGGGCGACGAGAAAATCGACACTGCGCTTCCTGGCCAGCGGGATGGCGGCGACGTATTGATCGAACAGCACACCACCGGGAACCTTGTACAGGTAGGGCGTCAGTTCATGGCGCTGCCAGGCTTCGTACTGGAAGGGAAACTCCTCGGCATGCGGTTCGAGAAAGAAATCGAAGGGATTGATGACCGACATCTCGGCCACCAGATCAACCTCGAAGCGGAATTCGCGTGTCTTTTCCGGGAAGACCAGGCGGGCCAGGTAGTTGCCCTGCGGATCCTGCTGCCAGTTGATGAAATGCGCTTCCGGCGTGACCTTCAGCGCGTAGGACAGGATACGGGTGCGCGCATGCGGGCACGGCCGCAGCCGGATGACCTGTGGCCCGAGATTGACCAGGCGGTCGTAGGCATAGTGGGTAACGTGATTAAGGGCGACGTGAATGGACACGGTTGGGCTCCGGGCAGATGACTGAGACCGTAAAAGCAAGAGGCGAACCAGCCTGCAAACAGGCATTACAGGCGCCATTGCAGCCACCTTGGGCCACTTGCGCACCCATTCAAAGCCGGCAACCGGCTTTCATGCACCACGGCGGTGCACAATTCGGCAAACCGCTCAAAAAGGCCACGTCCGTCACGCGAAAAACATTTTTGTTGCAGTGCACAATATTTGTCGCAACTCCTCTATACTGCGCTCCGAACACATCAATTACCCTCTTACAAGGAAACCGCCATGAACCTCAACACCGAACAATTCACCGCCGCCAACAAGGCCACCGTCGACTCCCTGCTGGCTGTCGCCAACACCGCCCTGGCTTCCGCCGAGCGCATCGCCGCCCTCAACCTGAACACCGCCCGCAGCGCCCTGGAAGACACCGCTTCCGGCGTGCAGACCGTGCTCGCCGCCAAGGATCCGCAAGCCGCCTTCGCCGCCCAGAAGTCGCTGGCCCAGCCGGCTGTCGACAAGGCCGTCGCCTACGGCAAGTCGGTTTACGAAATCACCAGCGAAACCCAGCAGGAACTGGCCAAGATGGTCGAAGCCCAGTTCAGCCAGTTCCAGAAATCGGTTGCCGGCATGGTTGAACTGGCCGCCAAGTCCGCGCCGGCCGGCTCGGAAGGCGCCGTGGCCGCCATCCAGAACGCCATCGCCGCCGCCAACTCGGCTTTCGGCAACATGAACGCCGTCGCCAAGCAATACACCGAAGCCGCTCAGGCCAACATCGCGGCAATGACCAAGCGCTAATCGGCCAAAGCCCGCTGATACGGAGGCCCTGCGCAACCCGCAGGGCCTTTTTTCTGATAAAAAGCCGGGCCACGACCATGTATGGAGATTTGCATGTCCGACCTCGACGTCGACCAACAAGCAGAAAAAATGCTGGAAGCCGCCCTCGGCGGCATGACGCCCCATGAGGCGCTGCTCGAAGCCTCGCGCGCCGAAAGCGCTGATGTCGAAGGCCGGGCTGCAGCCATCGCCCGGAACCGCGAGCGCGCCCTGAAATTGCTGGCGGCACTCGAAAAGACCGGCGGCTGACCGCTTCCGCTCAGGCTCCCGGCAGCCTCTCGCCGTCACCGGCCGTCTGCCCGACCAGATGGCGGCAGCCCCCCGCAGGAAGGCCATCTGCCGGTAATCGCCTCGCCTCCCATCCAGCACACTAGCATCATGTCGCCTCCTCGCAGGTCGGCCAGTGCGCGTTGGCCTTGATTCATGTCGGCGCCACACCTAGCCTCACCACACTTGCTATCGACCTTCTTGTCGGCCTGCCTCAATTGATTGCTGGCGGTCAGCAGCGAACCAGCGGTCAGGGGTGCTGAGTCTTTGCTTTCCTCACGACTTTTCCCCGATCGGGTTGGGAAGATCGTGCCTGTTGCTGCGTTGCTCGCCGGATTAGCCGGTGCAACGCCGGATTTGTTATACCGGCCGCCTAAAAACTCCCCCTACCTGCTCAGCGCCCCCGCGAAAACCCCCATTGACGCGAACGCCCAAGGCGCCTAGCCTCAAGGGAGTGCCCAAACGAGCGCAATGCGTTTCGGCACCGTTCAATCGACGAAGTCCGCCAAGGGGGATTTTCGTGGGCATCGAGCAAGCAGAAGGCAGGCCGGGCAATGCCGTCGACCCGATGACCGGCACGGGGCGGCTGGCGCTCGCCCCTGGCCCGCCGCGCCACATATCGCTGCGAGCCAGCCTGATCATGCTGGTCCTTGCCTGCATCCTGCCCGGCCTGGCGATCTCTTCCTACCTCGTTTTCGTCAATTACCAGCTCGAGAAAGCGAAGATCGTCAGCCAGACGGAAGCGCTGGCCGGGCAGATTCTCGTCGAGCTCGACCGTGAACTGGCGGTGATGGAATCCGGCCTACACGTGCTGGCCACCTCGGAACAGCTGAGAAACGGTGACCTGCGGCGCTTTCACCAGATCGCCCGGGCGGCGCTGAAATCGCAGACCGCCTACAACTATGTGCTGATCGACCGCCAGGGCCGACAGGTGCTCAACACCCTGCGTCACGTCGATGCCCCACTGCCGGAAAGCGGCAATCCACCGCAACTCGCCACCATCTTCGAAACCGGGCAGACCGTACTCACCGACCTTTTCCGTGGGCCGCTAACCAACGAGCCGATCATGGCCATGGGGGTTCCCGTGCATGACAAGGAGGGCCAGGTCATCTACACCCTCAATGTCGGCTTCCTCCCCCGCCAGTTGAATGAGCTGCTGCGACGTCAGGCGCTGCCCGCCGACTGGCTGGTGGCGATCATCGACGGCTCGGGGACCATCATCGGCCGCTCGCGGGAAGCCGAGCGCTTCGTCGGCGAGAAAGCGGTGGCGGAATTGCGCGCCGCCCTCAAGTCCGGTCGCCACGGCTCGCTCACCTCACAGACCAAGGAAGGCATTCCGGTTGCCACGGCCTATGCCCGCTCGGCGCTGTGGAACTGGAGCGTTGCCATCGGCGCCCCCAAGTCGGCGACCCGGGACGAGATGGTCCGCCTGTTCGCCGGCATCGGTACCACCGCGCTGGCCCTCATCGCCGTCGGCACCTGGCTGGCCGTCTGCATCACCCGGCGCGTCGTCTCCTCCGTCCATTACCTGAACGACGCAGCGCTCGCCCTGCGCGACGGCAAGCCACTCCCTCCCCCGGCAGTCCAGCTCTACGAAGCCGAGGCAGTCGGCCAGGCCATCGCCCAGGCCTCCCACCTGATGGCGCGGGTACATCACCGGGCCTATCACGACCCCCTGACCGAACTGGCGAACCGCGCGCTGTTCTATGAACTGGTTCAGCACCAGCTCGCCGTCGCCGAGCGGGAAGGCGGACAGCTGAGCATCCTGGCCATCGATCTCGACAATTTCAAGGTGGTCAACGACGAGGAAGGCCATGCGGCAGGCGACCGCCTGCTCGAAGCCGTCGCCCGCCGCATCGAATCGACCATCCGCGCCTCCGATGCAGCGGCGCGCATGGGCGGCGACGAGTTCTCCATCCTGCTGGTCGATGCCGACCAGGCCAGCGCCCAGGAAACCGCGCAGCGCCTGGTCCTCGAACTGGCCAAGCCATACGAGGGCATCGCCACCGGGGTTTCGGCGAGCATCGGCATTGCCGTCTATCCCGCGGCCGGGCGCGATCTCGGCGAATTGCTCGAACAGGCCGACCGGGCGCTCTACGCCGCCAAGCGCGCCGGCCGCAACACCTGCACCCTGGCCGACTGCCCGGAGGCCGCAGGCCCTACCTGAACGGTGGTTGTCCGACCGGCGGCCGTCCGCTATCCTGCCTGCCCCGCCCGTTGCCAGAGGAAAACCCGTGTTCTACATCGTCGAAAGCAGCAAGTCGTTCTACGAGGCCAATCTGGATCTGGCGCCGGTGGTCGAGCGCCTCGGCTTCGTCGTCCTGCATCGCCAGGATATCGGCGAGACCCTGCAGCGGCGTGGCGTCGAGATCGACGAGGAACATGCCGTGCATGAGGTCATCAACTACCGCTACGCCGCCGACCTGCTCGCCCTCGACATGCGGCTCGCCCTCGACCTGCCCTGGCGCATCGCCATCTTCACCGACAACGGGGCGACCCGGATCGGCCTGCTCCGCCCGGCCGCCCTCGCCGCGCTGCTCGTCGACAACCCGGCCGCCGCCCGCCTCGCCGCGGAAATCGAGGCCAAGCTGGTGATGATCGTGGACGAGACGCGCTAAGTGGCCGCCACGGCCCGCAACGTATAATTCGCCCTTTCCCCCCATCTCCCGCACCATGCTCAAGCCTTCCCTGACCGGCCTCCTCCTGCTGTCCACCGCTGCCCTGCTCGCCGCCTGCGGCGAACCGGAGGACACCCGTCCCGGCCAGCCGGTCAAGCAACGCCAGCAGGCCTTCAAGGAAATTATCAAATCCTTCGAACCGATGGGCGTCATGCTGCGCAAGGGTAGCTACGAGGCCGACCGCTTCCTCGCTTTTGCCGAGAAACTGCACGCTGCGCGCGAGCTGCCGTGGCGCCACTTCGGCGCGGACACCAACTACCCGCCGACCAAGGCCAAGGCCGAGCTGTGGCAGCAGCCGCAGCAATTCGAGGCCGATAAGCAGGCCTTCCTGCAGGCCAGCGATGCCCTGCTCGCCGCTGCCCAAAGCAAGGACAAGGCGCGCATCCAGCCGGCCTACGATGCCGTGCACGAGAGCTGCAAGGCCTGCCACGACCGTTTCAAGGCCCGCTGAGGAACCGCCGCCATGCTGCGCATCACCGAACTGAAGCTGCCGCTCAACCATGCCGCCGACGCCCTGCGCCCGGCGATCTGCCAGCGCCTGGGCATCGCCGACGGCGACCTGCTCGATTTCACGATCTTTCGCCGGGGCTACGATGCCCGCAAGAAATCGGCCATTTCGCTGATCTACACGCTCGATTGCACACTGCGCGACGAAGCCGCCATCCTTGCCAAGCTGGCTGACGACAAGCACGTCGGCCCGACGCCGGATACTTCCTACAAATTCGTCGCCCACGCCCCGGCCGGTCTCGCCGAACGCCCGCTGATCATCGGCATGGGCCCCTGCGGCTTCATGGCCGGCCTGCTACTGGCCCAGATGGGCTTCAAGCCGATCATCCTGGAGCGCGGCAAGATCGTCCGCGAACGCACCAAGGACACCTGGGACCTCTGGCGCAAGCACAACCTGCACCCGGAATCGAACGTCCAGTTTGGCGAGGGCGGCGCCGGCACCTTCTCGGACGGCAAGCTGTACAGCCAGATCAAGGACCCGCAGTTCCACGGCCGCAAGGTGCTGGAAGAGTTCGTCAAGGCCGGCGCGCCGGAGGAAATCCTCTACGTCAGCAAGCCGCACATCGGCACCTTCCGGTTGGTCAAGATGGTCGAGAACATCCGCCACAAGATCACCGAACTGGGCGGCGAAATCCGCTTCGAGAGCAAGGTCGAGCGCCTGCTGGTCGACAACGGCCAGATCACCGGCGTTGAACTGGCCAGCGGCGAACAGCTGCGCAGCCGCCATGTCGTGCTCGCCGTCGGCCACAGCGCCCGCGACACCTTCCAGATGGTGCATGACTGCGGTGTCTACGTCGAAGCCAAGCCCTTCTCGATCGGCTTCCGCGTCGAACACCCGCAAACGCTGATCGACCACGCCCGCTTCGGCCCCAATGCCGGCAACGAAATTCTCGGTGCCGCCGACTACAAGCTGGTGCATCACTGCAAAAACGGCCGCGCCGCCTACAGTTTCTGCATGTGCCCCGGCGGCCAGGTCGTCGCCGCCACCTCGGAACCGGGCCGCGTCGTGACCAACGGCATGAGCCAGTACTCGCGCGCCGAGCGCAATGCCAACGCGGCGCTCGTCGTCGAGGTGCGCCCGGAAGACTTCCCGGGCGACTACCGGCGCAATCCCCTGCTCGGCATCGATTTCCAGCGCCAGTGGGAATCCGCCGCCTTCGTCGCCGGTGGCGGCAACTACGACGCCCCGGCGCAAAAGGTCGGCGACTTCCTGGCCGGCCGCCCCTCACAGGCCCAGGGCAGCGTCGAGCCCTCCTACCAGCCAGGCGTGCATTGGACCGACCTCGCCCAATGCGTGCCGCCCTACGTCATCGAAGCCCTGCGCGAGGCGATCCCGGCCTTCGACCGGCAGATTCGTGGCTTTGCCATGGCCGATGCGGTGCTGACCGGCGTCGAGACGCGCACCTCCTCCCCCATCCGCATCAAGCGCGGCCCGGACTTCCAGAGCATCAACACGCGCGGCCTCTACCCGGCCGGCGAAGGTGCCGGTTACGCCGGCGGCATCCTGTCGGCCGGCGTCGATGGCATCAAGGTGGCCGAGGCTGTCGCACGGGACATGCTGCGCCCGGCCTGACCCGGGGCGGGGCGCGCCTCAGCGCCCGGCAGGCTGGGGCGGGAAGTCGAAGCGGAAGGTGGTGCCGCTCGCCTCATCGCTGCTCACCGAGACGTGCCAATCAAGGCGCTCGCAGATGCGGGCGACGATCGACAGGCCAAGGCCGTGGCCGGGGCTGGCCTCACCCTTGGTGTGGCGTTGGAAGAGCGCCGGAAAGCGCTCCTCGGGAATCCCGATGCCGGTATCGTTGATCGCCACGTGGCCGGCGGCCAGCCGGACCTGCACATGCCCGCGGCGGGTGTGAGCACAGGCATTGCGCACCACGTTGCTGATCAGCACATAGACCAGCGAGCCTTCGACAGGCAACACGACCGGCTCGACGATGCGGGTTTCGAGCAACACCGGGCGGCCGTCGAGCAACGGCCGGCAATCGGCAACCACCTCTTCGACCACCTGGCCGAGCACGCAGGACGGATCTCCGTCGGACGCCTCTTCCTGGCCAAGCAGCAGCATGGCTTCGACCACTTGCGACAGGCGCCGGGCATGGCGACCGATGGTAGCGACCCGCTGGCGCACGGCCTCCGGCAGGTCCGGCA
This sequence comes from Dechloromonas agitata is5, assembly GCF_000519045.1. Classification (GTDB taxonomy): domain Bacteria; phylum Pseudomonadota; class Gammaproteobacteria; order Burkholderiales; family Rhodocyclaceae; genus Azonexus; species Azonexus agitatus. Next base: position 2,096,574 of record NZ_KI912532.1, on the reverse strand, counting down.
CTTCTTCGAGCACCTCGGTAGCTCCGGCGATCACCGCGATCGGGGTGCGCAATTCGTGGCTGACATCGGCCGCAAAATAGCTCTCCCGCTCGATGAACTCATGCAGGCGGACGGAAAAGCGGTCGAGCTCCTGCACCAGGCGGCCGATTTCGTCGCTCGGGTAATCGTCGCCCGAAAAACGGATACGCTCGCCGGGCCGCCGCGCCTGGCCGGCCTTCTGCGAAACCTCCTTGAGCAGCCGGGCAATGGGCTGCACGATCTGCCGTGACAGGCGATAGCCGACCAGGAACGAGAGCAGCGTGGTGCCCGCCGTGGTCACCAGCAGCAACAGGGCAATCTGGGCAATGTTGCTGCGGATGTAGGTGCGGTCGTAGACCAGCGCGAACGGCCGGCCTCCGATGCGGGTGAACAGCACGCTGTATTCACCATCGCCCAGGGTGCGAAACTCCAGGCTCTCCTCGCCCTCGGCAAGCTGCGGAAAGAGCGTCAGGTCCGGCGTCGGCAGGTAGAGTCCGCGCAGCAGCGCCGACTCGGCCGGTGCCGCCCGCGGGTTGTGCGACAGGCGGTGGCGGAAGCTCTCCAGTTCGACATGCAGCGCCCGGGCGATGGCCCGCTCCTCGATCTGCACGAGCAGCGCGAAGGTGGTCAGGCTGAGCGTGGCACCGACGATGAAACCGAGCAGCAGGAACGGCTGGACCAGCCGCTGCCGCAGGCTCTCATAGCGATTCATTGGCCAGGGCGATGCGATAGCCAAAGCCCCGCACGGTATGGATCAGCTGTTTGTCGAACGGTTTGTCGATGGCGGTGCGCAAGGCATGCATGTGAACCACCATGGAATGCTTGTCGCCAGCCTCCTCTCCCCAGATTTCGCGGGTGATCGCCTGCTGGCTGACGACATTGGGGGCATGCTTCATCAACAGGGCGAGCAGGCGCAACTGGACAGGCGGCATGCTGATCGGCCGGCCGGCCCGCTCGACACGCAGGGTGCCGGTATCGAGGCGCAGGTCGCCGACCACCAGCACCGGGCTGTCGCCTTCGCTGTTCGCCCGCCGGATCAGCGCGCGAGCCCGGGCCTCCAGTTCCTTGAGGGCAACCGGCTTGACGATGTAGTCGTCGGCCCCGAAGTCGAAGGCAGACACCTTGACGTCCACATCGTCCTTGGCGGTCAGCATGATCACCGGCGTGCGCTTCATCAGTTCGTGGCGCAGGCGGTGACAGACGGCGATGCCGTCGATGCCGGGCAGCATCAGGTCAAGAATGACCAGGTCGTAGTGGCCGGATTGCAATCGGTTGATGGCAGCGAAGCCATCGGGTGCATAGTCGGTGGCGTAGCCACGCAAATCGAGGTAGTCGACCAGATTCCTCGCCAGGTCGCGGTCATCCTCAACAACGAGAACACTGTGTGCCATGCCTGCTCAAGCAAAGGGTGCCGGATCTGCCCGGCGGGCGCGGCGGGCGACATGCCCGCCTAAGCGCGTTTGCGCAATATAAACGGATGGGCGTGGCGGCTCAATGCGAAATCGAGCATGAACTTCAACCACAGGGTCGAACCGGCAATGGCGGTCCAGGTTTCGTAGGGCATGCCGCCGGCCAGTACGCCGATGATGACAAAGCCGATGATGCCTCCGGCAATCAGGTTGATGGCGGCGGCAAAGGGGGCGAAACGGGCCGGATTCGGCGGTGAAACGCCACGCTTGAGGGCCACCTCGGAATAATCCCGGCGCACGACGATGCGCCAGGCCCGGCGCATCCAGAAATAGGTGATCGGAAACAGGGCAATGAAGAGTATCCAGGTCAGGGCGACACTGACGTCAAACACCATGGCTAACTCCCGTCTTCAACAGATGCAACATCTTGTTCGGTCCTTCGAAAACGCCCCGGCCACCTCGGCCGGGGCGGATCTGCGGCGGCCACGAACGGCCGCCGGCAGCATGACTACAACTTAGTGCGCACCATCCACCGCCTTGGCGCCACGCGGGATGCGGACGCTTTCGACCAGGTGCTGGATGTGCTCGGGCGGTTCCTTGGTCATCTTGTCGACCACGAAGGCGACGATGAAGTTCACCAGCGCACCCACGGCACCGAAGGCTTCCGGCGTGATGCCGAAGAAGCTATTCGGACCGCCGATGGCATTCACGAACTCGGTCCCCTTGATGAAGAAGATGCCCTTGTGCGCGAACACGTAGATCAGGGTGACGGCCAGGCCAGCCAGCATGCCGGCGATGGCGCCTTCCTTGTTCATCTTCTTCGAGAAGATGCCCATCATGATCGCCGGGAACAGCGAGGAGGCCGCGATACCGAAGGCCAAGGCCACCGTACCGGCTGCGAAGCCCGGCGGATTGAGGCCGAGGTAGCCGGCGATGACGATGGCGATGGCCATCGAGATCTTGCCGGCCATCAGTTCGCCACTGTCGCTGATATCGGGCTTGATGACACCCTTGATCAGGTCATGCGACACCGCAGCGGAGATCGCCATCAGCAGGCCGGCAGCGGTCGACAAGGCAGCAGCCAGACCACCGGCGGCAACCAGGGCGATGACCCAGTTCGGCAGCAGCGCGATTTCCGGGTTGGCCAGTACGATGATATCGGCGTTGACCGTCAGCTCGTTGCCCTTCCAGCCGGCAGCGTCCGCCTTGGCCTTGACGGCGGCGTCCTTGGTCTTGTCGTTGTAGTACTGGATGCGACCGTCGCCATTCTTGTCCTCGAACTTCAGGAGGCCGGTCTTTTCCCAGCGCTTCATCCAGTCCGGACGCTCTTCGGCCTTCAGGCTGGACTCCGGCGCGAACATGTCGCCGCCCTTCATCGCTGCCACGTTGGTGGTACCGATCAGGTTCATCTTGGCCATCGCGGCAACCGCCGGTGCAGTGGTGTACAGGATGGCGATGAAGACCAGCGCCCAGCCGGCAGAGTAGCGGGCATCCTCGACCTTCGGCACGGTGAAGAAGCGCATGATGACGTGCGGCAAACCGGCCGTACCGATCATCAGCGACAGCGTGTACACGAACATGTTCAGCGTGCTGCCGGCCGTCGTCGTGGTGTACTTGCCGAAGCCGAGATCGGTCACCACCTGGTCGAGCTTCTCGAGCAGCGACACGTTGGTGCCGACCATGTCGGCACCCAGGCCCAGTTGCGGCAACGGGTTGCCGGTCAGTTGCAGCGAGATGAAGACGGCCGGGATCGTGTAGGCCAGGATCAGCACGATGTACTGGGCGACCTGGGTGTAGGTGATGCCCTTCATGCCGCCAAACACGGCATAGGCGAAGACGATGCCCATACCGATGTAGATGCCCATTTCGCTGGACACGCCCAGGAAGCGCGAGAAGGCGACGCCGACACCCGTCATCTGACCGATGATGTAGGTGATCGACGCCGTCAGCAGGCAGACCACCGCCACCGTCGACGCCGTCTTCGAGTAGAAGCGGTCGCCGATGAACTGCGGCACGGTGAACTTGCCGAACTTGCGCAGGTACGGGGCGAGCAGGCAGGCGAGCAGGACGTAGCCGCCGGTCCAGCCCATCAGGAACAGGCCGCCGCCGTAGCCCATGTTGGAAATCAGGCCAGCCATCGAGATGAACGAGGCGGCCGACATCCAGTCGGCCGCCGTCGCCATCCCGTTGGTGACCGGGTGCACGCCGCCGCCGGCGACGTAGAACTCGCTGGTGCTACCGGCGCGAGCCCAGATGGCAATCCCGATGTACAGAGCGAACGAGGCGCCGACCACCAGGTAGGTCATGGTTTGCAGATCCATTTCGGCTCCTCGTTACTCGTGCACGTCGAATTTGCGATCGATCTTGTTCATGGCCTTGGCGTAGTAAAAGATCAGGGCAATGAACACGTAGATCGACCCCTGGTGGGCAAACCAGAAGCCCAGCGGATAGCCGCCGAGTTTGATGCTGTTCAGCGCATCGGCAAACAGGATGCCGGCGCCGAACGAGACTACGAACCAGATGACGAGCACCTTGGCCAGCAGCCCCAGTACAGCAGACCAATAGGCCTTACCTGTATCGTTCATGGGATTGTCTCCTTTGGTTTAATTGACGGGACATTCAGGCGCATTGACCCCAACATCCCGAGTTCAGTTTTTTGCCGGAAACTTACGGCGGGCTGACAAAAAAACGGGCTTTCCCCCTCCGCCGGGGGCGCCTTGATCATTTACTGACCTAGCGTTGATGCAGCCCTGACAAAGCCCGATGGCGACCTTCAGCGAAACGCGGAAAGGCCCGCCCCGAGCGGTATTGCGCCGCCACGCGGAAGGCTTGGCTCACTGATCGAATACTGATCTTTTCCTGATCCAATGCAGACGACCGGCTTGCTATCCTGCGCCTGCTCCCTAGAGCCGGTTCAGAGCATTGCTGCGCTTCGAACACGACATTTCCAGCCCACTTCGGTGGGCTGTTTTTTTGACGCCCCGGCCTTGCCCCCGACTGGCCCCGCCTTCTGCCCGCGATCAGCGCCGGCAACACGCGGCCTGCGCGGAAACGCCGCAGCACGCCCCAATTTCCGCATTGAAACAAGCGTTTGCCACCGAAACAACACATCGTGAAAAATAGTTATTTTTCATGCTGCACTGCAACATATTCGCAATAAAGCTGTTACACTGTCGTGGTAATTATGAATTTTCCACCACGACCACCACAGGAGTGTTCCATGTCGATTAATCCCGAGCAGTTTGCTGCCGCCAACAAAGCCGCTGTCGATTCGCTGCTGGCTGTTGCCAACACCGCCCTGGCTTCCGCCGAGCGCATCGCCACCCTGAACCTCGAAACCGCCCGCTCGGTGCTCGAGGACTCCGTTGCCAACACCAAGGCCCTGATGGGCGCCAAGGACGTCAAGGAAGCTGTCGCCATCCAGGCCTCCCTGACCCAGCCCGGCGTCGAGAAGGCCGTTGCTTACGGCAAGTCGGTCTATGAAATCTCCGCCGAGATGCAGGAGCAGCTGACGAAGATGGTCGAGGCCCAGTTCGGCGACTTCCAGAAGAACGTCGCCAGCATGCTGGAAAAGGCCGCCAAGTCCGCACCGGCCGGTTCCGATGTCGCCGTCGCTGCCGTGCAGAGCGCCATCGCTGCCGCCAACTCGGCTTTCGACAACATGCGCAAGGCTGCTCAGCAGGCTACCGAACTGGCCCAGAACAACATCGCCGCCGCCACCAGCGCCACCGTCAAGGCCGCCAAGAAGGCTTCCGGCAAGTAATTTCCGACCCCCGGAATGCAAAAGGCCCGCCAAACATGGCGGGCCTTTTTCGTTGACCGCGAAGCTCAGGCCGCTTCGTCCATCGGCACGAGGAAATCCTTGCTGATGCCATTGCCGAGCAGGTAGATGCGATCCATGAAGTCCTCCAGCCACTCATGCAGGCCGTGTTCGAGTATGCCCCCGATCCGACCGTAGTGCAGCTGGGCGTGTAGCAGGCCGGCCTGGCGGGCGGTTTCGCCGGATTGGCGGTTGGCGATCAGGTCCAGGTTCTTGATCACGCCGTTCAGGCAGAAATGCAGGGAACGCGGCATGTCCTTGTTCAGGATCAGCAGTTCGGCCACCCGATCCGGCGTGATCACGTCGCGATAGACCTTGCGATAGACCTCGAAGGCCGACACCGAACGCAGCAGGGCCGCCCATTGGTAAAAGTCGGTCGCCCCTTCATCGCCCTGCGGCCGCAGCACGTGATACTTGAAGTCGAGGATGCGCGCCGTGTTGTCGGCCCGCTCGAGCAGCGTCCCGAGGCGAATGAAATGGTAGGCCTCGTCCTGCAGCAAGGTGCCCAGGGTCGTGCCGCGGGTCAACGACGAACGCATCTTGACCCATTCGAAGTACTCGCTGATGCCGGCGCTGAGCAGTTGCTCGAAACTGCGGCTGCGCGCCTCCAGCCAGGTGTAGTTCAGCGTTTCCCACATTTCGGTGGTCAGCGTGCCGCGCACGGCATGGGCATTTTCCCGCGCCATGCGCAGGCAGCTATGGATGGACGAAACGTTGCCCGCATCGCTGACCATGAACTTCAGCACATTCTCGCCATTGACCACGGAATACTGGGCGGCATAAGCCTCTTCTAGGCTGTTCAACGCAATGATGGCGCTCCAGCTCTGGTTGGCCGCTTCCTCGGATTGCGGGACCAGTGACATCTGGTAGGTCACGTCCAGCAAACGGGCCAGATTCTCGGCGCGCTCCATGTAGCGCGACATCCAGAACAAATGATCGGCAGTACGACTCAGCATGATTAGTCCTCCAGAACCCAGGTGTCCTTGGTGCCGCCGCCCTGCGACGAATTGACGACCAGCGAGCCCTTGGTCAGGGCGACGCGGGTCAGGCCGCCTGGCACCATGTTCACGCACTCGCCCGACGACAACACGAAGGGGCGCAAATCGAGATGGCGCGGCGCGATGCCTTCCTCGACGAAGGTCGGGCAGTTGGACAACGCCAAGGTCGGCTGGGCGATGTAGCCGTCCGGCTTGGCGATCAGCAACTGGCGGAAGTGTTCGATCTGCTCCGCGGTCGAAGCTGGGCCGACCAGCATGCCGTAACCGCCTGCGCCGTGCACTTCCTTGACCACCAGTTCCGGCAGGTGATCGAGCACGTATTTCAGATCATCCGGCTTGCGGCACATATAGGTCGGCACATTGTTCAGCGTCGGCTCCTCATCGAGGTAGAAGCGGATCATCTCCGGTACATAGGGATAGATCGACTTGTCGTCGGCGACGCCAGTGCCGACCGCGTTGGCCAGGGTGACATTGCCGGCGCGGTACGCCTGCATCAGCCCCGGCACCCCCAAGGCCGAATCGGCACGGAACACTTGCGGATCGAGGAAGTCATCGTCGATGCGGCGATAAATCACATCGACACGCTGCGGCCCTTGCGTCGTCCGCATGTAGACCACCTGATCCTTGACGAAGAGGTCGCGCCCCTCGACCAGCTCAACGCCCATCTGCTGGGCCAGAAAGGTATGCTCGAAGTAGGCACTGTTGTAGGCCCCCGGCGTCAGCAGCACTACCGTCGGATTGGAGACCCCCTTGGGCGATACGGCGCGCAGCTTTTCCAGCAACATGTCCGGGTAATGCTGGACGGGCGCCACCTTGTGTTTGGCGAACAGTTCCGGAAACAGGCGCATCATCATCTTGCGGTCTTCCAGCATGTAGGAGACGCCGGATGGGACGCGCAGGTTGTCCTCGAGTACATAGAACTCGCCCTCACCGGCCCGTACGATATCGACGCCGGTGATGTGCGCGTAAATCCGTCCCGGCACATCGACACCCTGCATGATCGGCCGGTACTGGGCGTTGTTCAGCACCTGCTCGGCCGGGATGACGCCGGCCTTGAGAATATGCTGATCGTGGTACACATCCCACAGGAACATGTTGAGTGCCTTGACCCGCTGGCGCAGGCCGGCCTGCAAGGCTTTCCACTCGGCGGATGGAATCACCCGGGGAATGATGTCGAAGGGGATCAGCCGCTCTTTCCCCGCCTCCTCGCCATACACCGCGAAGGTGATGCCGACCCGGTGAAAGGCCAGATCGGCTTCGGCTCGCTTGCGCTCGATGCGCTCCGGCGGTGTCGCCTTGAGCCAGTCTTCATACCCTTTGTAATGCCCCCGGACGCCGCCTTGGGCGTCATACATCTCGTTATAGAAGTTCATGTTAGGACTCGTCGCTGAGGATGCTCTCGAACTGAATTCAGCAGGTTCCATGCCACCCGCAAATCAGTCTTAAATCATGCGCCGAATACCACTTTCGAACTATTGACGCACCACAACGGTGCGATGATTTTTTATCTTGGTGCAAATAAAAAAACCCGCCGGATCGCTCCGGCGGGTTGTTCAGGGTGTGCCGCGAAAGGCTTAGACGCGTTCGAAGATGACCGCGATACCCTGGCCGCCACCGATACACATGGTGACGAGGCAGTACTTGCCGCCGATGCGGTTCATTTCATATATCGCCTTGGTGGCGATGAAAGCACCGGAACAGCCGACCGGGTGGCCGAGGGCAATGGCACCGCCGTTCGGGTTGGTCTTGGCCGGATCCAGGCCGAGGCACTTGGAAACAGTCAGGGCCTGGGCGGCAAACGCTTCGTTCGACTCGATGACATCCATCTGGTCCAGGGTCAGGCCAGCCTTCTTCAGCGCCAGCTTGGTCGCCGGGATCGGGCCTTCGCCCATCACGTCGTTCGGCACGCCGGCCACGGCATAGGACACCATGCGGGCGATCGGCTTCTGGCCGGCCGCAGCAGCCTTGGCCGCATCGGCCAGGACGAAGAATGCAGCGGCATCATTGATGCCGGAAGCGTTACCGGCGGTCACGGTACCGTCCTTCTTGAAGGCCGGCTTCATCTTGGCCAGCGACTCCATGGTCGTGCCACGCTTCAGGTGCTCGTCGGTATCGAACACCACTTCGCCCTTCTTGGTCTGCTTGACGATGGGCAGAATCTGCGACTTGAAGTAACCGGCATCGATGGCAGCAGCCGCGCGACGCTGCGATTCAACGGCGAAGGCATCCTGGTCTTCACGGGTGAAACCATGCTTGGCCGCCAGGTTCTCGGCGGTGATGCCCATGTGGCCAACGCCGAACGGGTCGGTCAGCACGGCAACCATGGCGTCGATCGCCTTGGTGTCACCCATGCGGGCCCCGGAACGCAGAGCCGGCATCAGGTAGGCCACCTTGGACATGACTTCGACGCCACCGCCGATACCGTATTCGGCATCGCCCAGCATGATGTTCTGGGCGGTGGTGACGATGGCCTGCAAGCCGGAAGCGCACAGACGGGAAACCTGCATGGCGACGGAATCCATCGACAGGCCGGCCTGGATCGACGCGACGCGGGAAACGTAGGCATAACGGGAATCGACCGGCATCGTGGTGCCGACGGTCACGTAGTTGATCTGCTGCGGATCAACGCCGGAGCGGGCGATCGCTTCCTTCATGACGATACCACCCAGATCGCACGGATCCATGTCGGCCAGGGAGCCACCGAAAGCACCAACCGGGGAACGAACTGCGCTCAGAACGACAACATCTTTAGACATGTACCTACCTCCTCAGTGAAATTGATTCAGCCCACCAAGCTGGCGAGCCCCAACAAAAAGAGCAACAACATCCACAGCACCGTGGCCCGCCAGACAAGCCCGACGGCACTTTGCATGAAATCGACATCGGCCGGTTCCCCCAGGCCCAGTTCGGCCCGGTCGGCAAGCTCGACGCCATCGACCACTGGCTGCCCCAGTTGCACACCGAGGGCGCCGGCACCGGCCGCCAGGACGATGCCCAGGTCGCGATCGGGCCAGGCGCCGGCCTGGGTACGCCAGCAATAAGCAGCATCCTCGAAATCGCCGACGATGGCAAAGGCCGCTGCGGTGACGCGAACCGGCAACCAGTCGATGATAGAGAAGCTTTGTGCCGAGAATGTTGCAAAATCCTTGCCTGATTCTCCCCCCTTCGTTGCCCAGCGTTCGCGGACGATCATCGCCAGGCGATAGAGCAAGGCCCCGCACGGCCCGGGCAGCAGGACGAACCAGAGCAAAACGGCAAACACATGGCGGTGCGAGGCGGCCAGAGCCCCCTCGATGGACAGGCGGGCAATGTCGCTTGAACCGAGGTTGTAGGCAGAACGCCCTTGCCAGGTTTCGAGCAACTGGCGCGCCCGGGGCAGGTCCTCCTCGCGCAATGCCAGCTGGATCTCCGTGTAATGATGGCTGAATTGCCGGAACCCCATGGTCAGGTAGAGCACGCCGACATTCAGCAAAAGCGCGAAGATGGGGTTCAGCGCATACAGGGCGGCATAGATCCCGCCGACCACGCCCACCGGCAGCAGTACGGCCAGGCACCAAGCCAGCACGCCATGGCGATAGGCACCAGCATTGAACTGCGACTCGACGAAATCCGCCCAGGCACCCAGCGGCTCGGCAACGATGCGGCGGTAATCCAAGGGTTGCAGTTGCTCGATGAGGAAGACTGCGATCAGCGACAGAAGACTCATGGGGGCCGAGATTTGCCGTATTCGGCTAATTTTCTTATTTCAAAGTACCACGATACCACGGCTCAGGCGGCGCGGAGAAGTCCAAGTCGCTCGGTCAGCGAGCGGATCATGCCAGCCGTCGCCCCCCAGATGAAATAGTCGCCGTAAGGCATGGCAAAGTAATTCCGCAGGGCGCCACGATAATGTAAGGAATGCTGCTGATGGTTGGCCGGATCGAGCAAAAAGGACAGCGGCACCTCGAAAATCTCGGCCACCTCGAACGGATCGGGCTGCAGATCGAAGGGCGGAGTCACCAGCGCAACCACCGGGGTCACCCGGAAACCTGTTCCGGTGCGGTATTCAGGCAGGAAACCGAGGATTTCGACCCGCTCCCGGGAAAGTCCGATTTCCTCCTCGGTCTCGCGCAGGGCCGTATCCATCGGCGTCGCGTCGTGTGCCTCGACCCGCCCACCGGGAAAGCTGATCTGCCCGGCATGGTCGCGCAGATGGGCCGTCCGCTGGGTGAGCAGCACGGTATGACCGGCATCGCGCAGGATAATCGGAAAAAGAACGGCAGCCGGTGTCAGTGGCTCACCGAGCGCCCCGTCCTCCAGCACGACCTGCCCGGTCGGCGGTTCCGCCAGCAGGCTGGCCCGCAAACGCTGCAGATCGACCGTCATCGTGCCGGCGCATCCTCCTCGATTTCGGCATTGACCGACGCCAACGCATCCTGCAGCGTCTCTTCCGACAGATCGTTGATCGACGTCGCCACCAGATCGGCCGATTCGACCGCACCGACCGGCAGACGCTTGCTGTCGAGGCTGGCGATCAGCACGGCGGCCGATCCCGCAACGCGCAACAGCGCTTGACGCTCGCCCATCAGCAATTCAATTTCCCGGCGCAGCAGCGCAATTTCCTGGTCCCGTTGTGGCATTTCGCTCTCCTAGTATCGTTTTTTGAGGGTCATCGTGTGACCATCGCGCTGCATTTCCATCCGGTTGAGGAAGCTCATGCCGAGCAACGCGACGGGCATGTCGGTCTGATGGATCAGCGCATCGACGTTGTGCAACGTGACATCGCCGATCCTGACCGTATCGAGCTGAACCTTGCTTACTACCGCCTGGCCATTGGCTGTGTTGGTCAGCGCCTTCTGGCCGCGGTTGAAATCGACGCCAATCCGGCGCGCATCAGCCGCTCCCAACGAAATCATCGTCGCGCCGGTATCGACCAGAAAGCGCACGGAAGTCCCGTTGACCGTGCCGGTCGTCAAAAAATGCCCCTGGCCGTCGGCAACCATGACAATCTTGCCGGAACCGTCGCCACCGACGGCGCCAACGGCATGCTGGCCAACGCGCAGGGCGCGCTTCTTGCCACCGATTTCGATCACGGCCTGATCCCCCTGAATGGAGATCAGCCGGACGCCATCGACCGTCTGACCAACCGGCACGGCCTGTGGCTCGCCCCCGTTGATCATTAGCATCGCCTTGCTGCCCAGAATGCCGGCCAACCCGACCTCCTGCGCACCAGCCTCATAAGGGATCAAGATCAGCGCCAGGGCAATGAGCGTAAAATGACGTTTCATTTTTTCGACCCGCCCTGCGCCATGAAACCCGTTGCCATCTTCCGTCACACTCCCTCTGAAGGTCCGGGCTATTTTGCCATATTCCTTGAGGAGCACGGGATTCCGTGGCGCCTGATCGCGGTCGATGCTGGCGAAGCGGTTCCCGAAAGCCCCGAGGACTACGCCGGCCTCTGCTTCATGGGCGGTCCGATGAGCGTCAACGACCCCTTGCCGTGGATCGATGCCACCTGCCAGCTGATCCGCCAGGCCGACGCCGCCAACATCCCGCTCATCGGCCACTGCCTCGGCGGGCAACTGATCAGCAAGGCGCTGGGCGGACAGATCACCCCCAACCCGGTCAAGGAAATCGGCTGGGGAACGGTCTACGCCGAATCCGATCCACTCGCACAGCACTGGCTGGGTGCGTTCGCCGGCCGGGCGGGAACCGTCTTCCACTGGCACGGGGAGACTTTCAGCCTGCCGGAAGGTGCCAGCCGCCTCGTTTCCAGCCCGCACTGCGCCAACCAGATGTTCGCCTGCGGCCCACACCTGGCCATGCAATGCCATGTCGAAATGACCCCCGAGATGATCACCACCTGGAGCACGCAGTGGGCCGACGAAGTCGCTGCGGTCGCCGATCAGTCCAGCGTCCAGTCGCCGGAAGCGATGCAGGAACAGACCCCGCAGCACCTCGGTGCCATGCGCCAACTGGCCAGTCAGCTCTACTCGGTGTGGATCCAGGGGCTGGCTCGCTGACCAGGGAAACCACAGAAAACAAAGGGCAGCCTCGGCTGCCCTTGTCGCATGTCGTAACGGAAATACCGGTCAGTCGCGGAAATTGCCCGCCTTGATCGGAAAATCCGTGATCTGCTTGCGAATCAGCGCGATGCATTCCTGCAGGTCGTCGCGCTTGGCCCCCTGGACACGCACGGCGTCCCCCTGGATCGAGGCTTGCACCTTGAGCTTGGCATCCTTGATCAGCTTGACGATCTTCTTCGCCAGTTCGGTTTCGATACCCAGCTTGATCTTCAGCTCCTGCTTCACCTTGTTGCCGGAGACCTTCTGCACCGGCTGCTGATCGAGGCGCTTGGTACTCTCGACCTCCTTCTTCTCCATGGCTGGGAAGAGGATGTCCTTGATCTGGTCAAGCTGGAAGTCCGAATCGCCCTGCAGCGTGATGAGCTTGTCCTTCTCGTTCAACTCGACCTTGGCCGAGGTACCCTTGAAGTCGTAGCGGTTCTCGATCTGGCGGGCCGCCACGTCAATGGCGTTTTTCAGCGCCACCATGTCGGCTTCGGAAGTGAAATCAAAAGACGGCATCGTTTCCTCCTAATGAAAAACCCGGCCACTCGGCCGGGCGCAGTGTCAAACGCTCAGGCAATCAGCCGAAGTGGCAGACGTAGTGATACGGCTCGTCGCAGGCGATTTCGAAGCTGGAATTGCCCGGCACGTTGAAGGACTGCCCTTCGCCGTAGACCTTCCACTCGCTCTCGCCCTTCAGCTTGACGCGGCAGGAACCGCCGACACCTTCCATGATTTCCGGCGCACCGGTGTTGAAAGTCAGGCTGGACGGCAGGATCACGCCGACCGTCTTCTTGGTGCCGTCGGCCAGCACCACGGTGTGGCTGACGCACTTGCCATCGAAATAAACATTGGCCTTCTTGACCACAGAAACGTTGTCGTATTGCGACATTAGATACCCCAGATTTTTTGAATGATGCCCTTGGCGATGAAGCCCAGCATGCCGAAGGCCAGCACGAAGAAGAGCACGAAGGTGCCCGTCTTGCCTGCCTTGGAACGCCAGGCGATCTCACCGATGATGAACAGCATGAACAGGATGAAGGCCCCGACGCCCCAGGTCGAGAAGAAATCAGCGATCTGCTCCTCGTTGAAGCCGAATACGGTGCCTTCCATCGCTTAGCCCTTCTTCTTGGCCGCCGGTTTCTTGGTGGCGGCCGACTTGCTAGCCGGCTTTGCTACTGCCTTGGCCGGAACAGCCTTCGCCGCCGGCTTGGCAGCCGTCTTCGGAGCAGCCTTGGCGACAACCGGCTTGGCCTTCGCCTTGGCGGGTGCCGCCTTCTTCGGAGCGGCAGCCTTCTTGGCTGCTGCCGGCTTGCCCCCCTTGCGGGCAGCCAGGTTGGCGGCAATCCGCATGCGCAGGGCATTCAGCTTGATGAAACCGCCGGCATCCTTCTGATCGTAAGCACCGGCATCGTCCTCGAAGGTGGCAATGGTCGAATCAAACAGCGAATCAGTCTTTGAATCACGGCCGACAACGATGACATTGCCCTTGTACAGCTTCAGGCGAACGGTACCGTTCACGTTCTGCTGGGTGTGGTCGATCAGCACTTGCAACGCCTTGCGCTCCGGGCTCCACCAGTAGCCGTTGTATACCAGGCTGGCATAGCGCGGCATCAGGTCATCCTTGAGGTGGGCGACTTCGCGGTCGAGCGTGATCGATTCGATGGCGCGGTGAGCGCGCAGCAGGATGGTGCCGCCCGGGGTTTCGTAGCAGCCGCGCGACTTCATGCCGACGTAGCGGTTCTCGACGAGGTCGAGACGACCGATGCCATGCTTGCCGCCCAATTGGTTCAGCGTGGCAAGCAGCTCATGTGCCTTCATTTTCTGGCCGTTGATCGAAACCAGGTCACCGGCGACGAATTCGAGGTCGAGGTACTCGGCCTTGTTCGGGGCCTTTTCCGGCGACACGGTCCAGCGCCACATCGACTCTTCGGCCTCGGCTGCCGGATCTTCCAGGTGGCGACCTTCGTAGGAGATGTGCAGCAGGTTGGCGTCCATCGAATACGGGGAGCCGCCCTTCTTGTGTTTCATGTCGATGGGGATGCCATGCGTTTCGGCGTAGGCCATCAGCTTCTCACGTGACAGCAGATCCCACTCGCGCCAGGGTGCGATGATCTTGATGCCCGGTTTCAGCGCATAGGCGCCCAATTCAAAGCGAACCTGGTCGTTACCCTTGCCGGTGGCGCCATGGCAGATGGCGTCAGCGCCGGTTTCATTGACGATCTCAATCAGGCGCTTGGCGATCAGCGGACGCGCGATCGAGGTGCCGAGGAGGTATTCACCTTCGTAGATGGTGTTGGCGCGGAACATCGGGAAAACGAAATCGCGGACGAACTCCTCGCGCAGATCGTCGATGTAGATATTCTTCGGCTTGATGCCAAGCAATTCGGCCTTCTTGCGTGCCGGCTCCAGCTCTTCACCCTGGCCGAGATCGGCCGTGAAGGTGACGACCTCGCACTTGTACACATCCTGTAGCCACTTGAGGATGACCGAGGTATCCAGACCGCCGGAATAGGCCAGCACAACCTTCTTGATATCGCTCATTTGCGTTCCCTTTATTGCGTTTCAATCCTGCCGAGAAGGAGATATTCCATCAGGGCCTTTTGCACATGCAGGCGATTTTCCGCCTCGTCCCATACCACCGACTGCGGACCATCGATCACCTCAGCGGTTACTTCCTCGCCGCGGTGCGCCGGCAGGCAGTGCATGAACAATGCCCCCGGATTGGCCACGGCCATCATCTCGGCATCGACGCACCAATCGGCAAAAGCCTTCATGCGCGCCTCGTTCTCAGCTTCGTAACCCATCGAGGTCCAGACGTCGGTGGTCACCAAATCGGCCCCACGACAGGCATCCATCGGATCGGCAAAAACCTGATAGCACGACGCGTCGACCCCGGCGATCAGCTCCGGCTGCAATTCATAGCCCGGCGGCGTCGACACATGCACCTTGAAATCCAGCACCTGAGCCGCCTGCAGCCAGGTGTTGCACATGTTATTGGCATCACCCACCCAGGCCACGGTCTTGCCGCGAATCGAGCCACGATGCTCGAAATGGGTATAGATATCGGCCAGGATCTGGCACGGATGGTATTCGTTGGTCAGGCCATTGATGACCGGCACACGGGAATTGGCGGCGAAGCGCTCAATGATCTCCTGCTCGAAGGTGCGAATCATCACGATGTCGCTCATCCGGGAAATCACTTGGGCCGCATCTTCGACCGGCTCACCACGCCCAAGCTGGGAATCGCGTGTATTCAGGTAAATCGCCGAGCCACCCAACTGCTGCATCCCTGCCTCAAACGACAGGCGAGTCCGCGTGCTGGCCTTCTCGAAGATCATGACCAGCGTCCGGTCGGAGAGCGGCCAGTACTTCTGGTACGACTTGAACTGGTTCTTGATCCACCCGGTACGCGCGAAGACGTACTCGATCTCGTCGCGGGTGAAATCCTTGAATTGCAGGAAATGTTTGATTGCCATGATCAAGCTGCCAGGAAATCCTTGATCAGCGGCGCGGTGCGCGCCACCAGCTCCCGTGCATCATCATCGCTGAAGATCAGCGGCGGCAACAGGCGAATGATCTTTTCGGAGGTCACGTTGATCAACAAACCCTCAGACAGCGCCTTGCCGACCAGCTCACCACACGGGCGATCCAGTTCGATGCCGATCATCAGCCCATGCCCCCGGATATCGACCACGCCGGCCACACCGGCCAGCGCCTCACCGAACAACTGGCGAATCAACGAACCGATGCGCGCCGCGTTATCGAGCAGCCCCTCCTCCTCCATGACCGCAATCGTCGTCAAGGCAGCCGTCGACGCCAGCGGATTACCGCCGAAGGTCGAACCATGGTTGCCCGGGCCGAACAGCCCTGCCGCCTTGCCACTCGCCATACAGGCGCCGATCGCCACGCCGGAAGCCAGCCCCTTGGCCAGCGTTGCGACATCCGGCAACACGCCAGCCTGCTGATAGCCGAACCACTTTCCGGTGCGCCCCATGCCGCACTGCACTTCGTCGCAGATCATCATCCAGTCGTGGGCATCGCACAATTCGCGCACGCCGCGGTAATAGACTGGATCCGCCAGGTGAATACCCCCCTCGCCCTGGATGATCTCCAGCATGACGGCGACGATATTCTTGTTGTGCTCGGCCACCGCCCGGATGGCATTGAGGTCGCCATAAGGCACCCGGACAAAACCGGAGACCAGCGGCTCGAACCCCGCCTGCGTCTTGCGATTTCCGGTTGCCGACAGCGTCGCCATCGTACGGCCATGGAAAGCCTTTTCCATCACGACAATGGTCGGCAACTCGACGCCCTTCTTGTGTCCATAAAAACGTGCCAGCTTGATCGCTGCCTCATTTGCCTCGGCGCCGGAATTGCCGAAGAACACCTCCTGCATCCCGGACAATTCACACAACTTGTCGGCAAGTTGCTCCTGCTCGCGAATGCGGTAGAGGTTCGAGGTATGCAACATGCGCCCAGCTTGAGCCGCAATCGCGTCGACCAGTCTCGGATGAGCGTGGCCCAAGGTGGAAACGGCAATCCCCGAGAGGGCATCCAGGTATTCCTTGCCCTCGGTATCGGTAATCCGGCAGCCTTTGCCATGACTGAAAGTCACCGGCAACCGGGCGTAGGTATTCATGACATGCGACATGAGGCAACCTCACAAAACAAAAACGGCGGCAACCGCCGCCGAAACGACCGCTGTTTACTGGCGATGTGCCCGCCTGCAAACCGCAGAAAGCTGAATTTTATGAAAAAAACAGGACCGTGTATAGAACGATCCCTGCCACGCACGACCCGCCAGTAGCCGCAGCGGCGCCGTAATTATGGAAAGCGCAACCGCTTCTGCTAGAATGCGCCCACGCAAGGTCGTACCGCCCGCAAACGCAGAGTAGAACAATGACAAACCTAGAATCGACCACATTCATCATTGTTGGCCTCACCAAGGAAGGACGAAAGTTTCGCCCCAGCGACTGGGCCGAGCGCCTGTGCGGCGTCATGTCCGCCTTTGGCGCGGAACGCAAGATGAAGTACTCACCCTACGTGGGCCCCGGCGACTATAACGGGGAAAAAGCCGTATTCGTAGATGGCCGCCTCGGCGAACTGGAACCCATGGCCTACCGCTTCATGCTCAACTTCGCGCAGGATAACGATCTGCAGATCGTTGACGGCGTCTGCCCCATCGACAAGAAAACGCCCTGAAACGAAACCGACACAGCAATAAAAAAGGTAATAAAAAAAGGCGCCCGGAGGCGCCATTTTTATTGGATCAACCCAGTGAGATCAGGCAGCAGCCAGCGCCTTGATCTGAGCAGATAGGCGGCTCTTGGTGCGAGAAGCCTTGTTCTTGTGGATGATCTTCTTGTCGGCGATGCGGTCGAGCACTGCGACGGATTGCTGGAAGACGCCCTGAGCGGCGGCTTTGTCACCAGCATCAATCGCCTGACGCACGCGCTTGATCGCGGTGCGCAGGGTCGAACGCAGGCTGGCGTTGTGGGAGCGCTGCTTGTCAGCTTGACGGGCGCGCTTGCGGGCTTGTGCGCTATTGGCCATTGGAAACCTATGAAGTCGGGAAAAACAAAGGTGCGACTATACCAGAAACTCAATCGTTAACCAAGTGAAATTTCGGATTGGACACACCTTGCCAGGGAGTCATTACTTTCTCTTCTCAGTTGTCAGTGTCCGCCAATTTACACGCTTCAGGCTACCAGCAGGGGGAGCTGACGGATTCCCAACTACAGGATACTTAGCATCAGACGTTGTAACGATGGTTACCACTTTACCGGTCGGAAGTCTGATCGTGTTAATACCCACGATCAAGGAATTGCCGATGTTGACCAACTCCGCTGTCGACGCGGCGACGGACTTGGTTGGCCACGGATTCAAGAAGTACAACCAACTTGTGCCGCCAATATTGCAGACATTTGGATTGGGCACATTGGTCGGCAAGGCCAACCATCCAACCTGATATTTCGGATCAACGTTAACGCGTTCACCATCCTCGGCATCAAAGTCCATATACCAGCCGATATTGGTAGAAAGCATTTCAGTGTATGTCAATTGGCGCGAACCAACCGTACCAGTCAACTGTTGTTCAACCATTCTAGGATCCGAACGGACCAGCCCGTAAGTAGACGTCAAGTCCTCCTTGAGTACATAGAATGACATCCTATCCTTGGAGCCCACATCTGTTGTACCTAAATACCTGCCAGTACCCACCATGACAAGTCGGGTCGGAATACCTGCCACGGAGACCTCCGCAAGTTCAGGCTTAGTCGTTATGGATTGCACACCCACGGGCGCAACCCCGCCAAGAATCGCCAACTTTGCAGCGGTTCTTGCCTCGATATCGAAGCGCCACAAATTGCCCGACAAATCACCGCCATACACATAACGCGTCGAGTTATCTAGGTTGCCATTGTCAACCCAGCTATTGATCTTGGCTATCCCGCTAAGAGCCGGGTCTGTCACCGAGTTATCAGTCACAATGTCAGCGAGAATGCTGCCATCCCTCGCATCCAACACGAACAAATGCCCCTTTCCATCCCCAACTCCGTTGTCATATCCCGAGGCAACGATCACCACCCAAGTACCATTGAGTTTTGTAATCAGGGCATTGCCGAAGCTATACCCCAAATTCGGGTTGGTGAACTCCCACAAAAGCGCCGGCGATGAGGGATTGGTGACATCCAATGCGTAATATGAACGCCCACCTTTACCTAAGCCACCAACCAACATCGTTTTCCATTGATTAGCGGCACAGGTCGTTGCCAGGCAAACGTCACCAACAGTGATAGGTCCATCAACATAGAAACGATGATTCGTTCCATAGCTCTTATCTGCCAATTTGTACAGATTGGGAATTACCGCAGAAGGCACAAAGGCCCACATTTCAACACCAGTATCGCCATTGAATGCGTGAAGCATCCCATCATTGCCACCCGCGTAAACAACTGACTGTCTAGTCTTATTGTTTTCGGCGAACGCTGCGTAATTGCTGTCTGTGTAGCCAAATGGCGGTTTGCTCATAAAAACCGGCGCCGCATTCACGATATCGCCAAGTGCATGTTTCCGGTCGCGATAGAGCTTGTATGTGTTGCTAGTCTCATCCTCATATTGTGACCAGCCTCGTAAGTAGTTAATTACACTCTCTTGCGTCGCAAGCGCCTGATCGGTTGGGGAAAGTGCAGAATACTGAGAGAGCGCACCATTCGGATTGGTCAACCCCGGCTCGAAATATTTTGAGGCAATCTGAGTCGTCAGATTCGTCGCATTGAATGGCCTAAGTGTGCCGCTTTTGTTGAAATAAATATTGCGACTATCAGCGCTTGCCGAAACCAGTTGCCCAAGCTTCGCTTTGGCCGACCACATAGCGATTTCCGAGACGGTACCAACGGAAAGATCAATTTCCCTCGCCTCGATATCCCCATCCCAATCCACCGTGGTGTACATAGCTACATAGGCGTAGTTATCGCCAGCCACCGGCTCCAGATTGGAAGTAGCGGCCGCCGCTGCAGAGGCAGTGCGGGCAGATACACCAGCCAGTGCTTTCTGGACGCCGCTAGCCAGGGATTCCGGTGATTTGGCACTGAAATATTTGCCTCGGCCATTCACTGCCGCATGCCAAAGATCATCCACGCGGTGTAAATCCTCGTTATCGGTGGGATCTGGCCAATTCTTCGTACCTTGAGTCAGTGCAACATAATCTGCACAACCACCTGCCTCGTAATTTTCACAATATTTCAATGAGCCATCGATTCCCAGACCCAATGTGAAAGTGGTCATGTGCTGCGTAGACGCTTTGTCAAGGCCGGCACCCGGCACATTGTTTTCGCAAACATCCTTACCTAAAGCCCCGGTACAGTTTCCCAACGCTGTATCACGAAGATCAGTCTGGTAATAGTACATGGCCACATCAGCCAAGGTATCGCTCTTGTTCAGGCCATCCAGCATCGGGCGTGCCGTCGTTCCACCATCCTGATTACCGATACCACCATTGTCCAGCTTGTAACCCGCATCACCATTCCAAAAACCATCGGTCGCCAAGATCGTGAAATTTTGCTGGCAGGAATACTGCATCGGATCATCAGCCCCCGTGAGCAATTTTCCTGCATACATCTTGCCTACTTTGGAAAGGGCAGCTCGCAACGGGGTGCCGCCGGATGCCGACGCTCCGTAAAGCTTGCTATAGAAATATATGCGCTGTGTGCAACCGTCAGAAGCGCTGCAAAAATCATTTACCTTTTGAAATTCATTGCTTGTACTATTTGTTCCGGTATAACTATGCGTGGTGTAACCCAAGCGATATTTCGATGGCTCCGACAAACTCGCAACTGCTCTTCCCAAAGCAGTTTTTGCCGAATAAATTCGCACACGATAATAACTATACCAATTCGCGAAATTCTGCCTCTCCCCAGCACCAACCGTTACTTTTGTAAAAACATTCTTACCCGGTGTATCTCCAATCGAGCTAGTACACTCTTTATAAAACGTCGTAGTCGTTTGAACATTACCAGAAGCATCGTACGTATAAGAGAGCGCAGCCTGGCTTCCAGAATATGAGTAATAATAGGCAGCCTGCTCCGCGTCGCTTCCACCACCGTAGCTTGTATCATTATCATAAGCGCGGAACTCTGAGGACAGATTTTTCTTAACAGAACTGGAATCAAAACCATCATACGGTGCATTGTAAAAATCGACATCCGGATAGCTCGTTCCATCCGCCTTAACTGGCGCCTTGTAGACAACACTCGGGTTATAGTAAATACCATTGCACTGGGGTGATTTATACCCATAATCTGTGCGCAAGCTCCGCACATGATCTGGCAGATGGGTCCAGCCCATACTCCCGGAGTCATCGAGAATAAACATGACATTCGGCTTTACCTCGCCGCTCGTACCGCTCGCCAGAGGTTTATCAGCCAGATCCGGGACTGCGGCGGCAACGCTTCCACCGAACAACAATGAAGCAGCCCAAATACCTAGCAAATTAATTCTTTTCACAATAGCCTCCTTCGCCATCAGAAAACGACCGTAGCCTGAACAAACGCAATCGTATTTCGAGGCCCTGTCACACGGGTTGTTATCCGGTAATATTGCTGCGCAGAACCGCCCAAACCCAACTGACCGTATGACGGTCCACCCTTGGTACTGCCGCCACCGGCTGAACTCGACTGGAAAGCAGAGCATGAATTGGTTGGGTCATTTGCCGGGAGGGCTGCACTGCACCCGCGGTTAATGACATATCGTGCCTCATAGCCAGCGGGCAATCTATTGGCCTGAACCCCCACAGCTACCATTCCACACCCCCCAGCATCGGTAGCCGACCACTTGACTGAGTCATCAACGGCAGCTGTCATGTTGCCCGTGAGATCACAATTCTCCATCCATGTCGCGTAGTAACCATTGCCTGGCGAATCAGTATTCAAGTTGCCTGCGTTGTTCTGAAGCCAGGTAATCGCAGCCTCCGTTCCTGCATCCCCAGCCTGCGTCGTCGCCTGCTTGAAGGCGAGATTACCGGCGATGACAATTCCCGTATCGACGGAACGGCGCAAAGCCAAACCGGCCAACGTGATAGCGACCAGTGCAATTAGCGCCACCAGCAAAACCACACCCGATTGCCTTCCAGGATACAGGGATGCATTTAACCGCTGTCTCATACGCCCCCCCAAATCACGTTACGAATTGGAACGATGGTCGAATAGACCTTATAACGGTAATGTCGGCCGTCCGCGTCGATATTGAAGACAGGGGGAGGATCACCTGGCAACCCAGCCTCCCAAAGTGTGATTGCTGCCGGGCTGACCTCTTCCTTTTCAAACTGAGTGCTCCGCGCCACGATGGCCAAACGTATTGCTCGCACGCGAGGAACGGTCGTTTTGGGATCAGCGAGAATATCGAAGTTACTAGCACTTCTCCACTCGCTAACCTGAGTACTCCCGGCTGGCGAAATTCCGTACTGCGCCGCCATAAAAACAATTTGATCAACGAGAGGAACTGGATCGCACGTATTAAAAGCAATCGGAGCAGTTGCTCCTCCCACCGACAAACTGCGATTACAACCAGCGTTATTTGGGATTAAAAAATACTGCTGGGCAAACGCCCCCATATTTACAACAACATCACCAATCGTATATTCGGGTGCATTAGTAAATACATTTGACGGGTTGGCGGGGTTATATAAATACTGTCCGGAATTATGCTGCAAATTCCATCCATTACCTGTTTTCTGCGGATCCTGCGACATCTGCATGAGGGTGCAGACCTTGCTGCCATTTTTTCCAGCTACTACAAACGTGTCTGTTTGCTTAAGGCCACCATTGCCACTGGCGGTGATTTCTGCAGACGGCGTTGGCATTTTTTTGACGACAGTTGTCGGAATGGAACCAAAATCACTATCCGAGAACAAGGTTTGAATTACATCCGACCCCCTTGCACCTTGCCCAGGCCTTATGATTACTGGAACGGAAAAATCTAGCCCACCATTCGACTTAACAACACCATCATAAAATATATTGATCCCCAACGGGCACAGTAACTTACCATCTGCCCCATACAAACCATAGCCAGCCTGACGAATTGCCTGCTCCACGGTGTACAACGCTACCGATCCATTGATTTGTGCATCTGTTCCACTCGTACTTGTACGCTTCTGGCCTTCAAATGCTGTCAGTACTTGTTGAATAACCAGCGTCGAGACCAATCCAATAACCAATGCCACCATCAATTCGACGAGGCCAAAACCACTTTCAATGAGACTCTTTCTGACAGCGCGTTCAGTTGACATTGACGTACCCCGACACAACAAAATTGTGAGCATCACCACCCGGTAGCTGCCACGTAATCGTCACCGTAACGCGGTCACCCACAACCTCTACCTTGCGTTTTCCACCAGGCAAACCTGCAAGCGCAGTGTCAGCTTCGACATAAGCGGCCAAATTACCCGGATCAGCCCAAACACGCCCCAAAGCCTGATTGGCCAGAAAGCTGGCATCAGCTCGGTATTTAGCATCTGTTGTCAAGCGAACGGATGTCGCCTGTAGGCCAATAACGGCGAGAATGCCGATGGAGAAAATCAGCACCGCGATTAGTGCCTCAAGTAATGCGACACCTTGTTGTCCACGGCAAGGAATATTTGCTAATTTTGACATTTGCGTACATCCTGCGCATTGAGCCTACCTTCCACATCAGGAAGGCAGATCAAAACCTGGCCACCCACACCGATGCGCAACTCCAGGTTAGTTGTTCGGTCTGCGGGCAGAACACTGGTCGGCAAATCAATGGCAATGCGATTAATTGCCGCACTCCCGTCTGCATTAGCAGTACGTCGCCCTAGCCCATCAAAACTGACTTTGGTTGCCCCTCCAGGTGACGTAACAACAACTACGTTCCCCGTACCCTCACCGGCTCCTCGCGACTGAACCACCTCGTTACCTGCACGAATTGTCCACCCGGCGGTATTTCCTCCAGTGATTTCCAATTCAACGACGGCGTTACGCCGGACAGCCTCGGCACGTGCCAACTGGAGGCCGGCAAGCATTCCATCGCCAGCGGTCCGAATACGTGAATTGGAAAGCCATTCATTACCCGCAGGCAGCGCAAGAATCAACAAAATGGCAACCAACGCGACTACGATCATTGATTCGATGATCGAGACACCGCGCTGAAAGGGGAAACGATCATTCAACACGCATCACCTCGACGAGCAATCCAGCAGGTCGCCCCATTACCCCACGGAGTTGCCGAGGTCATCGCACCTGCTTGATCGATGGTATAAGTGAAGCCAGCCATCGTACCGATACCAGTGGCAGTGATCGTAAATGTATCTGCCGTCTGGGGATTGCATACAAAGCCAAAACTCTGCGTTGCGCCTGGGCACCGAGCCCCAACGTAAGTCCGGTTATCTTGGAACCACTGCTCCATGACGACCCGCCCTTGGCCCAGCCCGGAGGTCGCCTCCGGAATACGCCCCCGACGCACGTAATCCTGATAGGACGGCAAAGCGATCGACGCCAAGATAGCGACAATCGCAACCGCAATCATCAGTTCGATCAGAGTAAAGCCTGAATTTTTTCCAACTAAGCCACGCATGATGACCCTCCTTTGAAGGGTAATCTAATTCACTAGGCGGGGCTTTGCTTCTTGAGGGCGACCAAAGGAAAGGAATTAACGACTAGCGGTATCAGTGATCCAACGCGAGCTCCCTGGGGAGAGGGAATGAAATGTTTTCGTCAATACCCGGTGCCGTTACGACTAACGCACCAGTCAATTGTGCTATACGGTCAATGACTTGACCGACCAGAACATCCGGTGCTGAGGCACCAGCGCTTATGCCAATGCACTTTCTACCATCCAGCCAGGCTGGTTGAACATCGGCCGCACTATCTACCAAGTAAGCATTAACACCGCGGGCAGTCGCCACCTCACGAAGACGCTTCGAGTTCGAACTATTCGGGCTCCCCACCACGATAACCAGATCACACTGCTCGGCCAATGCCTTCACCGCATCCTGCCGGTTCTGCGTGGCATAGCAGATGTCATCTTTCTTCGGCCCCTGGATGGTGGGAAAGCGTTTTTTAAGCGCCTCGATAACCACCGTCGCGTCATCGACCGACAGCGTAGTCTGTGTGACGAACGACAAGTGATCAGGGTCACGGACGACGAGTTGCTCGACGTCTTCGACCGTGTCGACCAGATACATCCCCCCATCGCTCTGCCCCATCGTGCCTTCGACCTCCGGGTGCCCCTTGTGTCCGATCATGACAACCTCACGAGCGCCTTTGCGCATCTTGTCCACTTCGACATGCACCTTGGTGACCAGCGGGCAGGTGGCGTCGAAGACCTTGAGGCCACGGGCTGCGGCATCGGCGCGGACGGCTTTGGAGACGCCGTGGGCGCTGAAGATGACGGTGCTGCCGGCAGGCACCTCATCGAGTTCCTCGACAAAAACAGCCCCCTTGGCACGCAGGTCGTCGCAGACAAACTTGTTGTGCACGACCTCGTGGCGGACATAGATCGGCGCGCCGAATTTTTCCAGGGCGCGCTCGACGATGGCGATGGCGCGTTCGACGCCGGCACAGAAGCCACGGGGGTTGGCGAGGAGAATTTCCATTACATGATTCCGATGATTTCCACCTCGAAGCGGATTGTCTTTCCGGCCATCGGGTGGTTGAAGTCGAACAGGGCTGAACTGCCGTCCAGCTCACGCAAGAACCCGGCGAAGGTGCCGCCGTTGGGTGCGGTGAATTCGACGACAGAATTTTCCTTGAGTTCCATGCCGGCCGGCAGGGCGTTACGGGCGATGCGTTCGACCAGGCGTTCGTTGTGCTGGCCGAAGGCCTGGGCCGGTTCCAGTTCGAAGACGAAACGTTCGTGTGCCGGCAGGCCGATCAGTACGCTTTCGAGGTTCTCGGCCAGTTGGCCGCTACCCATTTGCAGGGTGGCCGGGCTCATATCGAAGGTGGAGAGGAACTCCTCGCCATCGAGCGTGGTGATCCGGTAATGCAGGGTGAGATAGCTGTCGGAGCGGACGGTTGCAGTCATCGGGATTTCTCTTGATGGGGAGCGCCGGTCAGTTGGGCGAAGACCAGCAGGATGGCGCCGACCGTGATGGCGGAGTCGGCAATATTGAAGGCTGGCCAGTAGAAACCAGCGGCATGCCATTGGATGAAATCGACGACGGCGCCAAAGCGGACGCGGTCAATCACGTTGCCTATGGCGCCGCCCATGACCAGCGCCAGGGCCAGGGCGAGCAGCTTTTGAGCAGGATGCCGCCTGATCTCGACAGCCATCCAGGCTGAAACAGCCAACGCCAGTATCGTGAAGAACCAGCGCTGCCAGCCCGGCTGATCGGCCAGGAAGCTGAAAGCCGCGCCGGGGTTGAAGGTCAGCACCCAGTTCCAGAACGGCGCGACGTAGATCGTCTCGCCGAACTGGATGTGGTTGAGGACGACCCACTTGCTGAGCTGGTCGAGGATGACGACCAGCCCCGCCAGCACATACCAGTGAGCCGGCTTGTCAGGCACAGCGGCGCGCCTCGCCCGTTCCGTGCAGGTTGCTGACGCAACGGCCACACAGTCCGGGATGTTCAGCGTCGGCACCCACATCCTCGCGAACATGCCAGCAGCGCTCGCACTTGCCATGCTCCAGCGGGCTGGCTTCGACATGCTCCTTGTCATCGCGCACAACGCTGGCGGCCGAGACGATGAAGATGAACTTCAGGTCGTCACCGAGCGACGCCAATGCATCGTATTTCTCACCGGCACAGCGGATTTCGACCGCCGCCTGCAGTGCCGAGCCGATCTTGCCGGCTTCGCGCTGGGCCTCGAGCGCCTTGGTCACGTCGGCACGGGCGGAGCGGATCAGGCTCCACTTGGTGAGCAGCTCGCCCTCGCCGGCCAGTTCGGGCAGATCGTGCCAGACCTGGAACATGACCGAATCGTCTGCCTTTCCGGTCAGCACGGCCCAGACCTCCTCGGCGGTGAAGGCGGTGATCGGGGCCAGCAGGCGGACGAAGGACTGGGTGATGTGCCACAGGGCGGACTGGGCCGAGCGGCGGGCGATCGACTTGGGTGCCGTGGTGTACAGGCGATCCTTCAGGATGTCGAGGTAGAACCCGCCGAGGTCTTCCGAGCAGAAGGTCTGCAAGGCCTGGACGACACGGTGGAATTCGTATCGGTCGTAGTCGGCGCGGCAGGATTCCTGCAGTTCGCGGGTCAGGGCCAGCGCGTAGCGGTCGATTTCCAGCCATTGGTCGACCGGCAGCATGTCGGCGGTGGCATCAAAGTCGGAGACGTTGGCAAGCAGGAAGCGCAATGTGTTGCGGATGCGGCGGTAGCCTTCGACGACGCGCTTGAGGATTTCATCGGAAATACTGAGTTCGCCGGAATAGTCGGTGGAGGCCGTCCACAGACGCAGGATGTCGGCGCCCATCTTGTCCGACACCTGCTGCGGCGCGATGACGTTGCCCTTGGACTTGGACATTTTGTGGCCCTTGCCGTCGACCACGAAACCGTGGGTGAGCAGCGCCTTGTACGGGGCGCGGCCATCGATGGCACAGCCGGAGAGCAGCGAGGACTGGAACCAGCCGCGATGCTGGTCGGAACCTTCAAGGTAGAGGTCGGCCGGATGGGTCGATACATCGGCGTGCGAGCCGCGCAGGACATGCCAGTGCGTCGTGCCGGAATCGAACCAGACGTCGAGCGTATCCTTCATCTTGACGTAGTGCTCGGCTTCGTCACCCAGCAATTCCTTGGCATCCAGGCTGAACCAGGCTTCGATGCCGGCCTGCTCGACACGCTGGGCGACCTGTTCGATCAGCTCGGCCGTGCGTGGGTGCGGCTGGCCAGTTTCCTTGTGCAGGAAGAAGGGAATCGGCACGCCCCAGTTGCGCTGGCGCGAGACGCACCAATCCGGGCGGGTTTTCATCATCGCTTCCAGGCGGGCGCGGCCCCAGGCCGGGAAGAACTGGGTCTCGTCGACGGCGCGCTCGGCGATCCAGCGCAGGGTTGGTTCGCTTTCGTCCTTGCGGTTTTCCATGCCGATGAACCACTGCGTCGTGGCACGGAAGATGATCGGGGTCTTGTGGCGCCAGCAGTGCGGGTAACTGTGCTGGATCTTTTCCTGCTTGAGCAGGCGGCCCTTGGCGTCCAGTTCCTGCAGTACGAGCGGGTTGGCTTCCCAAACCGACTTGCCGGCCAATTCACCGACGGAAAGCGCCGGCACGGTGCTGATGAACTTGCCGTCGTTGCCGACCGGGTTATTCACCGGCAAACCGTACTGTTTGCCGATGTTGTAATCGTCCACACCATGCGCCGGTGCGGTATGCACCAGGCCGGTGCCGGCGTCGGTCGTGACGTGCTTGCCGCAGATGATGGCGACATCGCGGTTCTGGAAGGGATGCTTGAGCAGCACCTGATCGAGGGCCAGGCCCGGGCAGGAACCCACGACCGTGCCTTCCAGGCCGTAGCGCTTCAAGGCGGCTTCGGCCAGTTCGCGCACCAGGATCAGGGCGCCCTTCTCGGTTTCGATCAGGTCGTAGGTCAGTTCGGGATGCACGCTGACCGCTTCGTTGGCCGGCAGGGTCCACGGGGTCGTCGTCCAGATCACCACGAAGGCCGGGCCGCGCAGGTGGGTCAGGCCGAAGGCGGCAGCCAGCTTGGCCGCGTGGTTGTCATGCACTTCGAAGGCGACGTCGATGGCCGGCGAGGTTTTGTCCTCGTACTCGACCTCAGCTTCGGCCAGCGCCGAACCGCAATCCAGACACCAGTTGACCGGCTTCAAGCCCTGGTACAAGTAGCCTTGCTCCATGATCTTGCCCAGAGCGCGGATTTCCTCGGCCTCGGCCTTGAAGGCCATGGTCAGGTAGGGGTTGTCCCAGTCGCCCAGCACACCGAGGCGGATGAAGTCCTTCTTCTGGCGCTCGACCTGCTCGGCGGCGTAGGCACGGCACAGTTCGCGTACCTTGTCGGCCGGGATGTTCTTGCCGTGCAGCTTTTCGATCTGGTGCTCGATGGGCAGGCCGTGGCAGTCCCAGCCCGGCACGTAGGGCGCGTCGAAGCCGCTCAGGGTCTTGGAGCGGACAATGATGTCCTTGAGCACCTTGTTGACCGCATGGCCGATGTGGATGTCGCCGTTGGCATACGGCGGGCCGTCGTGCAGCACGAAGCGCGGCCGGCCGGCGCTGATCTCGCGGATGCGCTGGTAAAGCTTTTTCTGCTGCCAGTCGGCAACCCATTGCGGCTCGCGCTTGGGCAGGTCGCCGCGCATCGGGAAGGCGGTATCCGGCAGGTTCAGGGTGTCTTTGTAATCAGCCATTTTGCGTGCTCACAGCGAGAAGAAAGCCCGCGCCGCCGCGGCATCGGCCGCGATCTGCGCCTTGAGGGCGTCGAAATTGGGGAAACGTTGCTCGTCGCGCAATTTGTGCACAAAACGCACGGCAATGTGCGCGCCGTAGATGTCGCGATTGAAATCGAAAAGGTGGACTTCGAGCAGCGGTCGGGTACCGCCGACGGTGGGACGGACACCGAGGTTGGCCACACCAGCCAGGGGTTGCGCGCCGAGGCCGCTGACTTCGACGGCGAAGACGCCGGTCATCGGTAGCGGATTGTGTTTGATGCGCAGGTTGGCCGTGGCGAAGCCGAGCTGGCGGCCGAGCTTCTGGCCGTGCGAAACCTGGCCGTCGATGATGTAGGGGCGGCCGAGCAGGCGGGCGGCATGTTCCATGTTACCGGCCGCCAGGGCGCGACGCACGCCGGAGCTGGAGACGCGCTCGCCATCGACGGTAACGCTGCCCATGGCTTCGACCGTGAAGCCATGGCGGGCGCCGGCCTGTTGCAGGAACGCGTAGTCGCCAACGCGCCCCTGCCCGAAGCGAAAATCATCGCCGACGATCAGGTGCCTGACCTGGCAGCCCCTGACCAGCACCTGCTCGACGAATTCGTCGGCCGACAAGGCAGCGAAGCGGGCATTAAACGGGCAGATCATGGCCTGCCGGGCGCCGCTATCAGCCAGCAGTTCGAGCTTTTCGCGCAGCGTGGACAAACGGGCGGGCGCGGCTTGCGGCGCAAAAAATTCGCGCGGATGCGGCTCGAAGGTCAGCACCATGGGCGCCAACTGGCGCTCCCCGGCCACTTCGGCCAGACGGCCAACCAGCGCGGCGTGACCGAGATGCACGCCATCGAAATTACCGATGGCGAGCACGACGGGAGCCGGAACGGGACGCGAGTGGCCGCGAAAGACGCGCATGAATCTGGAGGCGGGAAAAACGTTGAATTATAACGGCTTGGGAACGACTGCGGAGCATGGCCACAGGCCCGGCACGACATGCCGGAGGCGGGGAGGCTGATTCCGCTCGAAAAGCAGCCCTGGAAACAGGCCGGCTCGGGGAAAGAGCAAGCCTTTCGTTATAATGGGCCATACCTAGTGCGCCATCGTTTCCATGCTCGACCTCATCAATCACGTCGTCCAGATTTCATCGCGACGGGACCGCACGGAAATCAATTCGGCCATTGTCGACGCCTTGCAGCACCTGTTTCATCCGCGCGAAACAACCATCTACCGTTGCTATACCGGTGCCAGGAAGCCGATGGTCTATACCTGCGCCGCTTACGGGGCGGCCGGCAAGGTGTTGCGCAATGCCTATCTGCCCGACAAGAAGCATTGTTTTGCCCTGGAGCGCGATGCGCTGCTCCAGCGATGCCGCCGGGAAAAATCGGCTGTACTGGATTTTCTGGCCGACGGCTCGCACCGGGTAATTTTCCCCATCATGCATCTGGACGAGCCGATCTACATGATCGACCTGACGCTCTCCGACCAGTTTTCCGGCGACGAGCGCGTCACGCTGATGGGGCTGATCGAGTATTTCGGTAACCATATCAACCTGCTCGATTACGGCGAGACCGATACGCTGACCGGGCTGGCCAGCCGCAAGACCTTCGACAAGCACCTGTTCGAACTGCTCGGGCAGGCCGCCGCCGATCCGCAATCAAACGGCACGTCGCCCAGCCGGCGGCGCGGTGCGAGCGATGCCCCGCATTGGCTGGCGGTTTGTGACATCGACCACTTCAAGCAGGTGAACGACACCTTCGGCCACCTGATCGGCGACGAGGTGCTGATCATGCTCGCCCAGGCGATGCGGCGCGCCTTCCGATTCGACGACCAGCTCTTCCGTTTTGGCGGCGAGGAGTTCATCGCCCTGCTCCAGCCGACCGATGAAGCGGATGCCCTGGCCGTACTGGAGCGCTTCCGCAGCGACATCGAACAACAACCGTTCAGCCGCGTCGGCAGAATTACGATCAGCATCGGCCTCAGTGCCCTGCGCTCAAACGATACGCCGACCGATGTCATCGACCGCGCCGACGAAGCGCTCTACTTCATCAAGCACCATGGCCGCAATCAGGTGGCCTGCTACGAGCAACTGGTGGCCGCCGGGGCCATTGCCGCCAAAGAGATCGCCAAGGGCGAAGTCGAGTTGTTCTAAGCGTTCGACCTGGCGCCCATGGTCTTGATTGACATCAAAATGCAAATCATTCTTATTCGCTTATAATCCACGACTAATTTACCGATCGGCAAGCCAGCCCAGCACCCCGCCAGCCAGCCCCAACCTGATTGATACTGGAGTTGCCATGGCCCTGCCGCACCTGCGTCCGATAACACTTTCCCTGCTTGTCGCCTTCTCTGCTGCCCATGCTGACGATACCGCCCTGTCGGCCGTCAACGTGACCGCCAAGGGCTATTCGGCCAGCGACCTGGAAACGCCGATCTCCACGAGTACCCTCGAGCGCGAGGAAATCGCCCGCCGCGGCGGGCAGAACCTAGGCGACGCGCTGCGCGGCGAGCCCGGTATTGCCATTTCCAACGACAGCGCGCAGGGCCAGAACCCGACGCTGCGCGGCCTGGGCAAGGACAGCATCGTGCTGCTGGTCGATGGCATGCGCTTCAACTCGGCGCAGCCGGCCGGTGCCATCGCCTCCTTCATGTCGCTCGGCATGGCCAAACGGGTCGAGGTGGTCAAGGGCGCTTCATCGGTGCTCTACGGCACCGGCGCGCTGGGCGGCGCGATCAACGTGCTGCTGCCGCAGGCCCGCTTTACGCCGGGGGTCGGCGTCGAGGCCGGCGCTTCCTTCGATTCGGCCAGCAAGGGCTTGCGCGGCACGGCGGTGATGAACGCCAGCGCCGGCGACCATGCACTGATGGTCGGCGCCTCGCTGGCCCGCATCGACGACTACAAGTCGCCGGAAGGCAGCGTCGCCCGCACCGGCTACGATTCCGACAGCTTCATCGGCCAATACCGCTTCCGCCTCGACAGCCAGCAGCAGATTCGCATCTCGGCGCAGCTGCACAAGGACGAGGATGTCTGGTACCCGGGTTCAATCCAACGCCACCCGACCAACCCGGCCACGCGCACGACCATTGTGCATTCGCCGCAACAGGAGCGCCGCCTGCTGGAACTGGGCTACAGCCGCAAGGGCAGCGGCGAGCAACCGCTCAACCTTGACGTGCGCGTCTATCGCCAGGAAATGGAACGCCAGATCTACGCCTACGCCAACTGGCTGAACCGCGACATCGTCACCAACCAGGTCACCTTCCGGACCGACGGCATCGACGCCAAGGCCGACTGGCTGGTGCATCCGCAGCATCTCGTTTCCTTCGGCGTCAATGCCTGGGAAATGACCGGCAACCCGGATCGCTGGCAGGCAGCCGCCCCCAACTTCACGGCCTTCAGCGCCAACAACCCCTTCCAGAAGGCCAAGATCACCGCCGTCGGCGCCTACGTACAGGATGACATGCGCTTCGGCAAGCTGAGCGTACTGGCCGGCCTGCGCTACGACACGGTCAAATCGAGTGCCGACAGCATGCTCAACGGTGCCCGCACGACCGGGCTGGACGGCACCGATAACGCCTTCTCGGGCAACCTGGGCGCCATCTACGAGGTTTCGCCGCTGCTCCGCCCCTACGCCAACTACGCCCGCGCCTTCCGCGCCCCGGGCATGCGCGAGCGTTACGAATCCGGCGTCCGCGGCGACGGTTATTTCTACGCCGGCAGCCCTGAGGTGGAAGCCGAGAAGGCCGACCAGTTCGAGCTGGGCATCAAGGGTGCCAGCAGCCAGTTCGTCTACCAGGTGGCCGGCTATCACAACCGCATCGAGAACTACCTGACCGGCCAGATCCTGACCGGCGCCGCCGCCACGGCGGCTTGCGGAGCCCCCAATGCTGGCAACTGCAAGAAGACCGTCAACCTGGGCAACGTGACGATCCGGGGCTTCGAGGCCAATGCCCGCTGGCAGGTCGTTTCCGGCCACTGGCTGAGCGCTGGCTACTCGTTGGTGCGAGGTACCAACAACGACCTCGACGAGCCGCTGTTCCAGATGCCGGCCGACGAAGCCCGCCTCGGCTGGCTGGGCAACGTGCTGCCCGGCGTCAAGGCCGACTTCACGCTGCGCCTGGTCGACCGCCAGGATCGCATCGCCACCCGCTTCACGCGCGGCACCGAGAACGCCACCGCTGGCTTCGTGACGGCCGACCTGGGCGCCACCTGGGCCTTCGCCAAGAACCAGAGCCTGCGCCTGGCGGTCAGGAACCTGGCCGACAAGACCTACCACGAACACCAGACCGAAGGCCTCTCTGGCTGGGAGATCAAGGCCCCCGGCCGCAGCGTCCAGCTTGCCTGGCGCGGCAGTTTTTAACCGAAAGGAAAGCAACGCGTGATCTCCGCCTTCTTCAGCCCGAAAACCTCCCGTCTCAGCCGCCTGGCGGCGGCCTGCCTGGCTGCCCTGGTGCTGGCCACACCGGCCCGTGCCGACAAGCTGCCCAAGCTGGTGCTGGCCGGCCCGGCCGCCGCCGTCTCGGTGCCGCTGATCCACATGGTGGAAACCAGGGCGCTGAAGGAGGTGGCGGACAACGTCGAATTCGCCCTGTGGAAAGATCCCGACCAGCTGCGCGTGCTGGCGCTGGGCGGCAAGGCGGATTTCGTCGCCATGCCGAGCAACGTGGCGGCCAACCTGTACAACCGCGGCCAGTCGCTCAAGCTGCTCAACATCTCGACCTGGGGCGTGCTGTGGATGGTCTCGCGCGACCCGAACCTGAAGACGCTGGCCGATTTCCGCGGCAAGGAAATCGCCATGCCCTTCCGCGCCGACATGCCGGACATCGTCTTCGGCCTGCTCGCCGAAAAGCAGGGCCTGGACCCGAAAAAGGATTTCACCCTGCGCTACGTCGCCTCGCCGCTCGACGCCATGCAGTTGCTGGTTACCCGCCGCGTCGATCACGCCCTGCTCGCCGAGCCCGCGGTGTCGATGGCGCTGCGCAAGACCAAGTCCTTCCCGGTCAGCGTCATCGCGCCGGACCTGCATCGCAGCGTCGACCTGCAGCAGGAATGGGGCCGCCTGTTCAAGCAGGAGGCGCGCCTGCCGCAAGCCGGCATCACCGTGCTCGGCAAGGCCATGAACGACCCGGCCTTGCAGGCCCGGGTCATGGCTGCGTATGAGAAGTCCGTCCTCTGGTGCCAGAGGAATGCGCTGCAGTGTGGCGAGATGGTCGCCAGGCGCATCGACCTGCTGACCCCGGAGGCGGTCGCCGATTCGCTCGCCGCCAGCCCGCTCAAGCACGTCAGCGCTGCCGCGGCGCGCGACGAGCTGACCCGCTTCTTCCAGCAGATGCACGCCAAAAACCCGGCCCTGGTTGGCGGCAAGCTGCCCGACGCCGGCTTCTACGGCAACCCCGGCCAGCCGTGAGCCGGGCACGCTTGACCTTGGCCCGCCGCCTCGTCGACGGGCTGGCCGCGACCGGCCACTACCTGTGGGGCGGCTGGGGTTCGCTGGCCAGCCTGTGCCTCTTTTTCGCGCTGTGGGAATTCACCGCCCAGCGCCTCGGCTCGCTGATCCTGCCGACACCGGGCGAAGCCTTCGCCACGCTGACCGGCTTGTTTGCCAGCGGCGAGGCTTGGCCGGAGATTGCCGTCACTGCCCGCCGCGCCCTGCTCGGCTACGTGCTGGCCTTGAGCCTGGGCAGCCTGCTCGGCCTGCTCGCCGGCCTGTCGGTCACTGCCTCGGTGATGGCGCGGCCCATTGTCACGCTGCTCGTCGGCACGCCGCCCATCGCCTGGCTGATCCTCGCCCTGCTCTGGTTCGGGGCCGGCGACGGCACGCCGGTGTTTACCGTCTTCATCGCCTGCTTCCCGATCATCTTCGTCGGCGCCATGCAGGGCACGCGCACGCTGGACGGCCAGTTGCAGGCGGTGGCGCAGATGTTCGGCCTGCCCGGCTGGATGAAGCTGACCGACGTTTACCTGCCGCACGTGGTGTCCTACCTCTTCCCGGGCTGGATCACGGCACTGGGCACCGCCTGGAAGGTCGTGGTGATGGCCGAACTGCTCGCCACCAGTGACGGCGTCGGCGCCGCCTTGGCCGTCACCCGCAGTCACCTCGACACGGCTGCCTCGATGGCCTGGATCGTCGCCCTGGTCGGCAGCCTGCTGGCCATCGAATACCTGCTGCTCGAACCGATCAAGCGCAAGGTCGAATCCTGGCGGAACTTTGCGTGAGCCCAAGCCGATGAGCCTGAACATCCACCGCGTCGCCCACCGCTTCGGCTACCAGCGCGTGCTCGAAGACATCGACCTGCGCGTTGCGCCCGGCGAGGCTGTCGCTCTGGTCGGCCCCTCCGGCTGCGGCAAGACCACCCTGCTCAACCTCGCCGCTGGCCTGCTCTCGCCGTGGGAAGGCTGCGTCGAATGCAGTTTCCGGCGGCCGGCCATGATGTTCCAGCAGCCCCGCCTGCTGCCCTGGAAGCGTACCCGCGACAACATCGCCCTCGGCCTCAAGGCGGCCGGCCAGCCACGCGCCGCCCGCCACGCCACGGCCGCGGCGCTGGCCCTGCGCATGGGGCTGACCGAGGACGATCTCGACAAATACCCGAGTGCCCTGTCCGGCGGCATGCAAAGCCGCGCCGCGCTGGCCCGCGCGCTGGCCGTGCAGCCCGACCTGCTGCTGCTCGACGAGGCCTTCTCGGCCCTCGACATCGGCCTGAAGAGCGAGCTGTACCGCCTGCTCGCCGAGGAGCGGGACAACCGCCACTGTGCCGTGCTGATGATCACCCACGACCTGATGGAAGCCATCCGCCTGGCCGACCGCATCCTGGTCATGGCCGGCAGCCCGGGGCGCATCGTCGCCGAGCACCGCGTCGACACGCCGCTCGCCGAACGCGACGAATCCTGGGTATTCACCCGTACCGCCGAATTCATTCGCTGGCCGGACATCCGCACCGCCTTCGCCTTGCCGGAATTGCCATGAATCGCCTGTTCGACCGCATTTTCCAGACCGGTGCGCCGGTCTGGCTCTGCCCCTTCCGCCCCTTCTTCCTGCTCACCGCGGCCCACGGCGTACTGGCCATGGCGGCCTGGATCGCGTTTCTGAGCGGCCTGCTGCCGTTGCCCGACGTGGCCGGCGGGGCGGTGGTCTGGCACGCCCACGAAATGCTGTTCGGTTTCGCCATGGCGTCCATCGTCGGCTTCCTGCTCACCGCCGTGCCGGAATTCACCGGCTTACCCTCCATTCCCCGGCGCCGGCTGCAGGTGCTGGTCGCGCTGTGGCTCGGCGGTCGCCTGGCCTTCACCTTCTCCGGTGCGCTCACTGCCTGGCCGGCTGCGCTGTGCGACCTTGCCCTGCTCCTGACGCTGATCGCCAGCGTCGCCGGGCCGATCTGGCACCAACCGGACCGCCGGCACGTCGCCTTCATCTACAACCTGCTCGCCCTGCTCGCCGTGCATGCCGGTTTCTATGTCGCACTGCTCGGCGGCCACGATCCGATGCCCTGGCTGCGGCTGAGCATCGGCGTGCTGATGGCGCTAATCATCGTCGCCCTGTCCCGCATCTCGATGCGCCTGGTCAACGACGTGCTCGAAGCCCAGGGCGGCGAATCCGCCCCCTACCTGGCCCGCCCGCCCCGCCGCAACCTGGCCATCTTCGCCATCGCCGCCTACAGCGCCGGGGAGTTCCTGCTGCCCGGCCATGCCGTCGCCGGCTGGCTCGCCCTGGCGGCTGCCGCGGCCATCGCCAACCTGCTCAACGACTGGCACGTCGGGCGCGCCCTGTGCCAGCGCTGGGTGCTGATCCCCTACCTCGGCTACGTCTGCATGGCACTCGGTTACGCGCTGATTGGCCTCGGCCGCCTGAGTGGCATGGAGATGACCAGTGCCGGCGAACACCTGCTCGTCGTCGGCGCCCTCGGTCTCGCCGTGCTGATCGTGATGGCCGTGGCCGGCCGCATGCACAGCGGCTGGGGGCTCGATCACCGCGGCTGGCTGCCGCTCGGCGCCCTGCTCTTCGTCCTCGCCGCACTGGCCAGGGTGGGCGCGGGCACGCCGTATGCTGCCGCAGCCGCCACCGCCGGACTGCAGGCGGCAGCCATGCTGTGGATTGTCGGCTGGAGCCTCTATCTGGCCTACTCGCTGAAACCCCTCAGCGGGCCACGGCCGGACGACCGCGGCGGCTGCGACGAAGCTGCGCCGGTGGTCGAAGCCGCTACACCCTGAGCAGCCGGCACAACAGGCAGCCAACCCATACCATCGTCACAAATAGTAACAATTCCTATTTGCAATTCTGGCAAAAACCCCTATGATGAGAAACACTCTCATTTACAGGAGGTGCCATGAACAGCCTGATCGCCCACATTTCGATTGCCGCCCTGCTGCTCGGCGCGGCCCTCGTCACTGCCTTTCCGAACTGAGGAGGAACGCCATGCCTTCGCGCGAACTATGGGCCGGCGCCCTGAGTCTCCTCCTGCTGCATGAGGAAACCGGCTGCGCCCACTCGGCCCACAACGCGGCCCGCCTGCTCGACCAGATTTGCGATGCCGACGATGTCGACGACGACACCCGCAAGCTGTGCGAACGGGCCAGCGCCCGTCTTTGCCTCCATGAAGCGCGCCATGCTTGCCCCGCTTAAGGACCGCAGCATCCTGCTCCGGGCCGACGATGAATCGACCGACAACGAGGCCGCCTTGCGCCTCGCCCTGCGCCAGGCTCGCCAGGCCCAGCGACAGGCTGCGGCGCACGGTGCCCGGCAGTCCATTGCGCTGACCAACGAGGTCGCCCGCCTGAGCGAACACAACCGCCAGCTGCGCAACCGCCTCGACGAGCTGGAAAACGGCCAGGTCATCGTCGCCCTCGGCCAGCAACTGATGGCCCTGCGTGCGGAAAACGAAGCACTGCTCGCCGCAGCGCATCGCGTGTGCAGCCTCAACCAGGCGCTGCATGCCACCCGCCGCGAAGGCGAACGCCTGGCGCGGGCGCGCGACGATGCGCTCGACTGCCTGTACGACTGCACCATCCAGCCTGTAACCCCCTGAAATTCCCGCAGCCAGCCCCCGGCACTCCGGTCAGCCAGCCAGCGTTCCAGTACGGAGCCCGACCATGCCCGATCACCCCTTCCACGTCGCCGGCGGCGTCTTTCTCGGCCACAACCCGGCCAGGCCGGAAATCGACGCCAGCTTCCTGACCCGCCCCCAGGCCGAACTACCGGACTTGCCGGAAGCGGCCAGCACCTCCCGCCGGCGCAAGCTGTGGGAAATTCCCCACAAGTTCCATTGCCCGGTGGTCGGCAGCTGCTTTGCAGTGAAGGAGTTGCGCAGCCTGATGCACAAGGTCATGCACCTGCCGCGCGACACCAGCGACTTCGTGCTGCACACCACGGCCGTCGGCGCCTGCGAAAACCGCAGCCGGCTGGCCGAGTTGCTGCACAAGACACTGGAAAAACGCTACGCCCTGACCATCCGCCGCTTTGCCGCCAGCAAGACGGCCGACGGCGTGCGCCAGCTCTGGCGCGAAGCCACGGCCAGCGGCGTGGAGCTGCCCGGCGCCCTGTGGGCGGCATGGACGCACCCGGCCTGCGACAGCCTGCTCGAACATGAGATCTACGGCGACATCCACATGATCCAGCATCAGGTCGGCACAGGCGCCCGTGCCGATCTCAAGACCCTGCAGGCCTTGCGTACCGAGAATGCCGAACTGCGCCGCCAGGTCGACGTGCTGCGCCAGGATGCCGAAGCGGCCCGCCATGAAAAGGCCGGCGAAACCCGCGCCCTCGGCGAGCGCCTGACCGAACTGCGCGCCGAGCAGGCCGGGCGGGATGCCTGCATTGCCCGCCTGTCGGCCGAACTGGAGCGGCTGCGCGACAGCGTGCCGGAACTGCGCCAGCGCCAGGCCCTGGCCCGCCGCGCCGAAGATGCCGACGCACGCGCCACCGCCCTCGCTGCCCAGTGCCGTGAGCAGGCCGAAACCGTGGACCGCCTGCAGCGCCGGCTTGCTGAGCTCGCCCCAGCCGACAATCGCCAGGCGGAAGACACCTCCTTGCCTGACTCGACGGGCGAAACCTTGCGAACGGCCGCCTGCGAATCGCTCGACGGCAAGTGCGTGCTCTGTGTCGGCGGCCGTTCCGGCGCGGTGGGCGCCTACCGCGAGGCGGTCGAGCGCCAGGGCGGGCGCTTCCTGCACCACGACGGCGGCCTGGAAGAAAGCCTGCACCGTATCGACAGCGCCCTCGCCGCAGCCGACCTCGTCATCTGCCAGGCGGGTTGCATCAGCCACAACGCCTATTGGCGCGTGAAAGAGCAATGCAAGCGCACCGGCAAGCCCTGCCTGTTCGTCAAACGCAGCGGCGTATCGAGTTTTGGCCGGGTCATCGCCGACCTGTGCGGCGAGGAGCCGGAAGCGGTGAGCACCGACTGATCTTGAAAACCGCAGGTCAGGGGCTTTTCAACGCGGAGGCGTGGAGGGTGCGGAGGTACGCCGAGGAAGGCCTTTAACGCGGCAGGTGTGCCTGCAGTTTTGCGCCTGCTCGGTGAAACTCGTTTTTCCCTTGGCGCCTTTGCGTTGACACGGGCTTTCAGGAACCCGGGGGGCTTACAGCGCGCGTTGCAGGATCTCGGCCACCGCCTCCGGCGGGTACGCCTCGGCGATGCCGAAACGCTGGACGCTGAGCTGGACGTTGTCGGCAATCGCCGGCAGGTCGGCGGCCTGGATGCCCAGTTGCCCCAAGCGCGTCGGCGTGCCGATCTTGTCGAACCAGTCTTCCAGCGCGGCAATGCCCTCGGCGGCCGTGGCCAGGCCGAACACCTGCCGGGCGAAGCGCTCGAACTGGGCCGGGTTGCGACCCTGGTACCACTTCATCCAGGCCGGCATGACCACCGATAGCCCGGCGCCATGCGGTACGTTGAACAGCGCGGAGAGCGAATGCTCGATGGCGTGGTTGGGGTAGCCGAAGCCGGCGCATCCGGAAAAAGTCAGCCCGTTCAGGGCCAGCGTCGCTGCCCAGGCGAACTCGCCGCGTGCGTCGTCGTCAGCCGGGTTGGCCAGTAGGGTTTCGGTCGTCTCGATGATGGTGTTGATCACCGCCTCGACCAGCCGCGACTGCAAGCGGGGATGCACCGTCGCGGTGAAATAGGCCTCAATGGAATGGGCGATCACATCGGCTGCGGAATACACCAGATACTCCCGCGACACGCTCCGCATCAGCCGGGGATTGACGATGGACAGCCTGGGAAAGATGGCCGGTGCGGTGATGAAAAATTTTTCCTGGGTCTCGTCGTTGGTCACCACCGCCGAACAGTTCATTTCGCTACCGGTCGCCGCCAGGGTCAGGATGGCGAACACGGGCAAGGCCGACTCGATGCGCGCCTGGCCGGTGAACAGCTCCCAGACATCGCCGGCATGGGCGACACCGGCGGCAATTGCCTTGGCGCTGTCGAGCACGGAACCGCCGCCGACGCTGAGTATGGCATCCACCTGCTCTGCGCGGGCCAGGGCAACGCCTTGCCGCACCTTGGAAAGGAGCGGGTTGCTGACGATGCCCCCCAGCTCGACGAAGCCAACGCCCTGCTCGGCCAGGCGCTGCGTGACCGCATCGAACAGGCCGTCGCGCTTGATCCGCTCGCTGCCGTAGCAGAGCAGCACCTT
Source organism: Dechloromonas agitata is5 (assembly GCF_000519045.1). GTDB lineage: Bacteria > Pseudomonadota > Gammaproteobacteria > Burkholderiales > Rhodocyclaceae > Azonexus > Azonexus agitatus. The sequence goes on along the minus strand of NZ_KI912532.1, from coordinate 2,055,829 downwards.
CCGGACGCCGTGCCGGGCCAGGTGCTGGCCGATCAACTGCTCCTTGTCGGCACCGAACTCGATCCGGGTCGGGTTGAAAAAAGTAAAGTTTTCCATGGTTCTGCTCCTTGATCGCCGGGCTGCCCAAGGATGACACGGCGCGCCGTTTCAGTCAGCCCCGCAGCCGGGGGTATCGCCGATTGTCGCCTTGTTCAGCCCGCCCCGAAATCAGAGCGCCTTTTCGTACCAGGCCTTGCTCGCATTGACCATCCTGACCAGCCAGAGCATCACCGGCACTTCGATCAGCACGCCGACAACGGTGGCCAGCGCGGCGCCGGAATCGAAACCGTAGAGAACGATGGCGACCGCCACCGCGAGTTCGAAAAAATTGGAGGCACCGATCATGGTCGATGGCCCGGCGATATCGTGATCGACGCGGAATTTCCGGTTCAGCCAATACCCGATGCCGGCAATGAGCAGGCCCTGCAGGAAGATGGGAACCGCCAGCATGCCGATGATCAGCGGCTGCTTGACGATGGCCTCGCCCTGGAAGGCGAACAGCAGCACCAGCGTGGCCAGCAGCGCCATGATGGTGAACGGCGCGATGCGCTCGGCCGCCTGCTTGAAGGCCTGCTCGCCGCCACGCAGGAAATGCTTGCGCAGCCCCTGGGCGATGGCCAGCGGAATGACGATGTACATCACCACCGACAGCAGCAAGGTGTCCCACGGCACCGGAATGGCCGACACACCGAGCAGGAAGGCGACGATCGGGGCAAAGGCGAAGACCATCACCAGATCGTTCAGCGCCACCTGCGAAATTGTGAAATTGGCATTGCCGCGGCACAGGTTGCTCCACACGAAGACCATTGCCGTACAGGGCGCCGCGCCGAGCAGGATCAGGCCGGCAATGTAGCTGTCGAGCTGTTCGGCCGGCAGCCAGGGCGCAAAGACATGGCGGATGAACAGCCAGCCGAGGGCGGCCATGGTGAACGGCTTGATCGCCCAATTGACGAACAGCGTGATGCCGATGCTGGCCTTCTGATCCTTGACCTCGCTGATCGACGCAAAGTCGATCTTCATCAGCATCGGCACGATCATCACCCAGATCAGCAGGCCAACCGGCAAATTGACCTGCGCGTACTCGATCCGCCCGAGGGCCTGGAAGGCCGCCGGAAACCATTGGCCGAGCAGGATGCCGGCGACGATGCAGAGAACGACCCAGAGGCTAAGATAACGCTCGAAGAAGCCCATCGACACACCGGCCGCCTGCTTGGTGGCGACACCGCACTGGGCACTCATGCCTCGCCCTCCTCATGGATACGGCGGGCGGCGGCGGCAACCTCTTGTGCCGACAGCGTTTCCAGCGGCAATGTCACGAAAGCGCCGATACGCCGGGCAAGCTGCCAGTAGGCCGTCTCGAAGGCCTCGAGTCGCGCCGCCAGGGGCTCGACATGCGCCGGGTCGGCAATCCCCCAGTGCGCCGTGGTCGGGTGGCCCGGCCAGATCGGGCAAGCCTCGCCGGCCGCCGAGGCGCAGACGGTAAAGATGAAATCCATCTCGGGCGCGCCCGGCGCGGCGAACTCGTCCCACGACTTGCTGCGCGCCTCGGGGAGCGGCACACCATGCCTGTCGAGGGTTTCCAGCGCCACCGGATTCACCGTGCCGGACGGCTGGCTGCCGGCGGAATACGCCGTGAAGCGCCCACCGCCGAGATGATTGAACAAGGCCTCGGCAAGTATCGAGCGGGCGGAGTTGCCGGTGCACAGCACCAACACATTGAAAGGAGCGTGTTTCATCGACAGGCCTTAAACGATGGAGGAGGAGTTTGCGGGTTGCGGCTGGCACACGGGTACCGGCTCGCCACAGGGCTGCCCGCCGCAACACTGCTCGGTCAGGTAGGCCAGCAGCTCGTTCATGGCGGGGTAATGGGCCGAGTAGTAAATGAATCGCCCGGCCTGGCGCGACGTGGCCAGACCGGCATTGACCAGTTCCTTCAGATGGAAGGACAAGCGGCCATTGGGTTCGGTGCCCAGCAGTTCGGCAATGCGCCCGACAGCCAAACCCTCCTCACCCGCCTGAACCAACAAGCGGAACACTTGCAGGCGGGTTTCCTGGGCCAGGGCGCCCAGGGCGACAACAGCGTTTTGTATATCCATGTTTCTATAATAATAGAAATATATAAGTACAACAACGGCGGCATGCTGACAGACCGGCCTGGCGTGCCGCCAGCCTATTCGGCGAGCAAACTCCCCATTACGTAGGTCTCCAGCAGCTGATCCGCCATGCCGGAATGGGGCCGCCCCTTCATCTTTGTGCGGTAGGCCTCCGAGGCTTCCCGGCCACACCAGGGCAAAATGATGTCCGGACGCGACGGATGCTCCGGCAGATAGGCACTGAGGTCGTAGACCTTGCCGTTGATGGCCATCCAACAGTCGTCTTCGGTGGCATGCCGGGCGACCTCGGCCAGGGTAAACCGTTTGCCAACCTCGACCGGTGGCACAACCGGCGTTGCCGACCCCGAGCGGCTGTCCAGCCAGGCAACCCCGACAGCCATCCAGAAGAGCGCGGTCGCGACAAGGAATAGTTTGCGGCTCATCGGAAGTCGAACCGTTCGAAATGAATTTGCCCGCCCGGAACCCCTTGCGCCAACAGGTAATGGACAGCCGCGGCGACCAGGCCCGGGGGGCCGCACAAGTAACAGTTCGTTCCCGGCAGTTCGGGTGTTGCAGGAATGAGGTCGGAAAATGCCGGTGCCTTGCTGCCGCTTTCCCGGGCGGTCAGGCTGAAATGCTGACCTGACTGGGCAAAGCTGCGCAGTTCGTGCAGATAGGCGGCATCCTGTTCACCCCGATAGAGATAAACCAGATGCACCGGACTGGTGGGTGGGCCGGCACGCAGGCGAGCGAGAAACGGCGTGATGCCGATGCCGCCGGCTATCCACAAACTCCGCCCGGCTGCCTGCCCGGAGAGAAAATCCCCGAACGGCCCCTGGATGCTGGCGGTAACGCCCGGCTCCAGTGACTGCAGGTGCTGTGTGCAATCGCCCAGGGCCTTGATGCCGAGCGACAACTCTCCAAGCGCACCGAGGGCACTGATGGTGAACGGGTGGAACTCGTGGCAACCGCGAAAATTCGGACCATCGTGAAAGGCCGCCAAGACGAACTGCCCGGGGCGGGCATCAAGCGCCCGGGACAAGGGTGCAAGCTGAACTTCGACAATATCCCTGGCCGGCGACCGCACCTCGCTGACAACGAATGGTGTGGCGGCCAGCCCGTAATCCGCCCTGACGACGCGCCACAGAATGAAGCCGATGGCAAGCAGTGGCGACCAGAGCAAGGGAAAATCCAGCCCGAGCACGAACAAATGGGCCACCGCCAAAATGATGGCCGCGGCGAGCAGCCAATGCAGCCGGCGCCAGGTCGAATACGGTGTCCGCGAGGCCAACGCGCTGCTCATGCCTGCCATCAGGCAAAGCAGTGCCAGCCAACCCAGCCACCCCGGCCAGCTCTGCTGCCAGGGCGCCAGCACCGCCCAGGCCAGCGCGGGTTGCTCGGCCCAGGCATCGAGCGCCAGGGCAAGCGGATGACATAGGATGACGATGTAGGCCGCCAGACCAAACCAGTGGTGCCAGCCATACATCCTTTCCAGGCCACCAAGCCACTGTGCCAACCATGGCTCCCGGATCATGCACAGCAGGTTGGCCAGCAGCAGACCGGAACCCAGCCAGCCGGAGACGATGGCGGCGCTGCGCCAGATGCCCAGACCCTCCGGGAATGCCCAGTAAACCGGGATGCCCACCAGCAGGGTAGTCAGCAAGGCAAGCGGCATGATGCGCAGCATGTTGTCAGACCGACCGTTAGCGCCGGGGTGCCGGCTGTCTCAAGTGATCGCAGAAATCGCGACGACCGGCAGGCGCGGCAAGCCCTTTTTCGCTGGCCCTGGCCACCATCAGCTGATGATGTTCCTGCCGGTAGGCATGGCAGGCCTCGTAGCTGGTGAACCCGCGAATCCTGGCTTGATGCGCCACACGCTCTTCGGGTGTCATCAAATGCCATCCGGTGGTGTTCCCGTCACTCGCCCGCCAAGGTCCCCTGGCCTGCGCCATATCGATGCAGAGCAGGGACACTATCGCGATGAGCCAACTGCGTCGCCTGACACCCATGACTAGCCCCTTTCATTGGCATAGAAAACCACGCGCCCAAAGCGCGGCCCGTCGTCGGCCTTGCTGCGCGCCCGGCCTTCCGGCGCATCAGCTGAGCCAGGAGCGCAGTTCATCCTTGCTGGGTATACGGCCGGAGCATTTGACCTGTTCATCGACGACCAGCGCCGGGGTGGTCATGATGGGATAGGCCATGATCTGTTCCATCTGGGTCACATGCTCGAAATCGGCCGCGATGCCGAGTTCGGCGGCCGCTTCGCGGGTCAGTTGTTCCAGGCGGTTGCATTTGGCGCATCCCGTTCCAAGAATCTTGATAAGCATGGCGAACTCCTTGGGTTAAGCCTTGCGGCGGGTTTCGATGACATGCAGCGCGCTACTCAGCAGCAGGATGAAGGCGGCCACCGCGACACCCAGCAGCAGGGCCGAGGTGCCGTCCACCCAGGCACCGTAGGTCAGGCCGGCCAGGGTCGAGAACAGCGCGACCAGGCCGACGTAGGTCCAGGCCTTCAATTTGCCGATGATGGCGGAGGTGATCAGGATGCTTTGCAAGGACAGCTCCGGGTCGGCCATCAGGTAGGCGATCAGCGGCCCCGGGTGCATGCCCAGCGACAGGAACATCTTGGCGATTGGTACTTCGACCAGGGTCGGGAAATACATGAAGACGCCGAACACGACGCCCGCCATGTTGGCGAGCAAGGTGTTGGTGCCGGCGACGGCCTGTATCCACTCGGGCTGGATGAAGACCCGAATCACGCCGACCAGGAAGACCCCGACAACCAGCAGCGGGAAAATCATCTTCACGAAACGCCAGGTTTCCCATAGCCATTGCTGAACGTCCCAGGCATCGAAACGGCGAGCCTGTGGCAACAGCGCCAGGCTGGTCACGATTACGGCCAGGGTGCGGCCGGTGACGGTCAGGCTGATGCCGTCCGCTGTCACCTGGACGCCCATGGCGGCAAACGCCAGGGTGGCGACGACCAGCCCGAGCGCGATGGGCGTCAGGCGGTTAAAGCCTGCATCGACCTTGCCCAGGCCCTGCCAGGCGGTGGCACCAATGACCGCGAGCAGGGCGATGAGCAGAGCCCCCTGCAGGCTCAGGCCCTCGGCACCGGTGGCGGCGTTGACCGGCACCCAGCTATCGAGCAGTTGCTGCACGCCAGCGGCGCCTGGCCAGGACAGGGCGGTACTGAACACGACAGCTTTCAGGAAATCGAGCTTCAGAGTGCCGGCAATCAGCAAGGCGACCAGTGTGCCGAGGAAAAGCAGCACCTTGCGCGAAACACCCTCGCCGCCAGCAAAGGTCTGGCTGTCTGCCAGGCGGGCAACCTCGCTGGTGCGGAACAGTACCGCCATGATCATGCCGATGCCGATACCGAACGAGAGCGCCAGCAAAATCCGGGCAATCGCGAAGTCAGCACCGAGGGCGACCCCGGTATACGAGAGCGCCAGGATATTGGCGGCCGGGGCGAAGAACAGGAAGGTAATCGCCGGGCCGAGGCCGGCGCCTTTCTTGTAGATGCCGGCAAACAGGGGCTGTATGGTGCATGAGCAGACGGCGAGCAGGCTGCCCGCCCCGGCTGCCGCAGAGTACGACATCCACTTCGGGGCATCGGGGCCGAGGTAGCGAATGATGGATTGCTGCGGCACCAGTGCCGACAGGCCGCCGGCGATGAAGAAGGCGGGCACCAGACAGAGCAGGACATGAGCTGCCAGATAAGAAGCCAGGCTGGCCAAACCGCTCTGCACCACTGTTATCAACCAGTCCATGACCAATTCCCCTCGTTATTCCTCGCCAGCCTTTGCTCTGCCGCGGCGTTTGTCCGTGGTATCGCAACACACCGTTCGCGGCAGACATTGCTCCCTCTGGCAGCAATTGCGGGTCAGGAAGGCAATCAATTCGTCCATGGTGGCGAAGTTCGCCTTGTAGTGGATGAAGCGGCTTTCCCGCTCGCCCTGGATCAGCCCGACCCGGCTAAGGTGGCCCAGGTGGAACGACAGGGTGGCTGGCGCCATCGCCAACAGCTCACCGATGGCACTGGCATGCATGCCTTTCGGCCCGGCTTCGATGAGCAGCCGGAAGATGCCGAGGCGGGATTCATGCCCCAGGGCTGCGAGAAGTTCAGCGGCGTTTAGTGTTTCCATAATTTGAATAATATCGAATGATTTCAAAAGTTCAAGGCGATTCTGGAAGAAGCGACGCCATGGCATAAACCTTCCGGACTAGGCCAAAATATTGTTGACAATCATTCTCATTAACAAAATAATGCGAACTATTCTCGTTTGAATCAAAATCATGAACAGCCAACCCAAACCGCCTGTCCCGACCCTGGCCAGTTCGCCTGCCGGGCAACGCTCGCGCATTCCGAGCCACAACCTGTTGCAGGGCGCTTCGTCGGTCGAGATCGAGCATGCCGGCCAGTGCTACCTGCTGCGCGTGACCCGCGAAAACAAGCTGATCCTGACCAAATAGACGCGTTTTTTCTCTCCGTTGTAAATCTCTCGTTCCCACAGCCAGCAAGCCGACAGCCAGCGAGCCAGGGTCTTTTTGCCGCGCTCCGGGGCCACATCCGAACAAATTTATGAGCTACGCCCTCTCCCGCCCCACCACAGCCCGCCGCGGCGGCCTGCTGGGCATCGTGATCGGCGCCCACGTCGGGGTCTTCCTGATCATCATGGCCGCCAAGACCGTGGCGCCGCAGATCATGGAAATGCCGCTGATCGTCGATCTGATCCAGCCAGCCCAGGAAAAGCCGCCCGAAGCCAAGCCCCTGCCGGTGGTCAAGCCACAGCCGGTGCGCCAGCAGCCCACGCCGCAGAAGCCGCAGCCGGTGCCGGTCATCGAAGCGACCCAAAGCACGCAACCGGCGCCTGCCGCCCCGGTCGCCACCCCACCCGACATCAAGCCGGCACCGCCCGCCCCGCCAGCCCCCGAGCCGCTGACCCAGGCCCGTTTCGACGCCGACTACCTGGCCAACCCGGCGCCGCCCTACCCGCCGCTCTCCCGCCGCATGGGCGAGGAAGGCAAGGTCATCCTGCGCGTCTCCGTCACCCCGCAAGGCACGGCGGATAGCGTCGAGATCAAGACCTCCTCCGGCAGCCAGCGCCTCGACGAGGCGGCGCAGAAGACCGTGCGCCACTGGAAATTCATCCCGGCCAAGCGCGGCGACACCGCCGTGCAGAGCTTCGTTCTCGTCCCGATCATTTTCAAATTGGAGCAATAAGCATGCAGGAAACCGCCCAAAACGCCTTTGGCTTCGCCCACCTGTGGGCTGCCGGCGACGTCGTCTCGCATACTGTGGCCTACATCCTGGCCGCCATGTCGATCGCCAGCTGGTACCTGATCCTGGCCAAGGCCTGGGACTGGTATCGCACCCGCCGCGCCGCCAGGGCAGTAGCCGGCTTCTGGGCCGCGACCAGCGTCGCCGAGGGCATCGAGAAGCTCCGCCAGAACGGCGAGGACAGTCCCTACGCCCAGCTCGCCGAGCAGGCCAACTGCTGCAACCATGAGTGCGAGGCCGTCACCGGCCGCCTGGCCTCCCGCTTCGACCCGGCCGAGCAGATGGAGCGCGCCCTACGCCAACAGCTAATGGTGACCCAGGCCGGCATGGAAAACGGCCTGACCCTGCTCGCCACCACCGGCGCCACCGCCCCCTTCGTCGGCCTGTTCGGCACCGTGTGGGGCATCTATCACGCCCTGGTCGCCATCGGCCTCTCGGGTCAGGCCGCGCTGGAAAAGGTCGCCGGCCCGGTCGGCGAGGCGCTGATCATGACCGCCGCCGGCCTCGCCGTCGCGCTACCGGCCGTCTTCGCCTACAACGCCTTCACCCGCGCCAACCGCGTCGTGCTGGCCGACCTCGACGCCTTCGCCCACGACCTGCACGCCTTCTTCACCGTCGGCAAGCCTTTCGTGGCCAACAGCGCGCAGATCCACCCGATGCGTGCCCGCGCCGCGACGGAGGCCGCATAACATGGCGATGGGTTCCTTCAATTCGCCGGGCAGCCAGATGCCGACCGCGGAAATCAACATGACGCCGCTGGTCGACGTGATGCTGGTGCTGTTGATCATCTTCATCATCACCGCGCCGCTGATGACGCATTCGGTCAAGGTCGACCTGCCGCGCGCCGCCAGCACGCCGACGCCGGAAAAGCCGATGACGTTGCAGGTTTCGATCACCGGCGAGAACCTCGTTTATGTCGGCAACGACACGGTGGACCGCAACGGCCTGGAGCAGAAGTTCCGCGACGCCGTGGCCCAGGACGCCAACGTCGAGATGCATCTCAAGGCCGACCGCAACACCCGCTACGAAACGGTGGCCGAGACGATGAGCGCCGCCCGCCGGGCCGGGCTGACCAAGATCGGCTTCGTCACCCAGCCGGGAGAAGGCCAGCCGTAATCGCCTCGCCTTCGACAGGCCGCTTGCGAGCGGCCTTTTTCATGATCCACCACACCAAAAAAAGCACTCAGGGAGCAATCATCATGAACACGCATGCGCTTCGCCCGCTGGCCGCCGCGCTGGCCCTGGCCTTCGCCCTGCCGGCGCTGGCCGACAAGCAGCTCGGCGATGTCACCGTATCCTCCGGCCGCAGCGTTGGCGCCAAGCCCGTGCTGCGCGACGAGATCGTCGCCACGGAATCGATCGGCGCCCGCGAACTCGAAAAAACCGGCGCCACGATGCTCACCGAGGCGCTCGACAAGCGCCCGGGCATCTCGGTGCAGACCGAATGCTCGATCTGCAACGTGCGCAACGTCGTGCTCAACAACCTGCCCGGCCGCTACACCACACTGCTCATCGACGGCATTCCGATCTTCTCGTCGGTGTCCACCGCCTATGGCCTGGACAGCGTGAACCTGGGCGGCATCGAGCGCATCGACATCTCGCGCGGCGCCGGCAGCAGCCTGATCGCCCCCGAGGCGCTGGCCGGTTCGGTGAATATCGTCACCCGCCGCCCGCTCAAGGATGAATTCATGGCCAATCAGCAGTTCGGCTCCTTCGGCCAATGGAATACCGACCTGTTCGGCGCCAAGACCTTCGCCGGTGGCGCGCTGACCGCCAACTTCAGCCACAACCAGCACGACACGGTCGATGGCGACGGCAACGGCGTTTCCGAATACACCGGTTTCAAACGCAACATGGGCGGTCTCGGCTTCTTCGTCGACGACATCGGCGGCTTCAAACTCAGGGGCCGCCTCGACGTGGTCGAGGAAAAGCGGATGGGCGGCGCCATGGGCACCGACTACAGCGGCGTCAAGGCCAGCATGAGCGGCAACCCCTTCGACTGGAGCAAGGGCAGGAACGGCTCGCCGGACCGCAACGGCTGGATCGACCCCTCCACCGGCACGGTGATCCCCTACACCGACGGCCGGGGCGGCATGTCGGAAATCATCTTTACCGACCGCCAGCAATTCATTTCCAGCGCCACCCGCAAGCTCGGCGAAGGCAGCCTGCGTTTTGCCGTCGGCTACGCCAAGCACAAGCAGGATTCCTTCTATGAAGGTTCCTACTACAAGGCCGACCAAACCCAATACTACCTGGAAGCCAGCACCCAGCAGCCGCTCGGCGCCACCCTGGTCACCGCCGGCACCACCTACCGCTACGAAGACCTGAGCAGCGTCGGCAGTGCCTACGACAACACGACCGGCGTATCGACCGTCAACGACGGCATCGACAACTACAAGTACCGGACGCCAGGCGTCTTCCTGCAGGCTTACCGTGCCCTCCTCGATGGCGTCGTCGAACTCAACGGCTCGGTGCGCTACGACCAGCACAACATTTTCGGCGGCATCACCAGCCCGCGCTTGAACGTGCTGTGGAACCACAGTCACGAACTGAACAGTCGCTTCGCCATCGGTCGCGGTTTCCGCGCGCCGACTTCCTTCTTCGAGCAGGATCACGGCATCCTGGCGACAACGCGCATCGTACGCAACATCAAGGAAGCCGAGACATCGGACAACCTGTCCTACGCGCTGTCCTACGCCGGCGACCGGATGGCCTTCGTCGGCTCGCTGAACTACAACCGGATCAAGAACATGGCCCTGCTCGATTCGGGCGCCACCGATCCGGTCAGCGGCCAGCCGATCACGCTGTTCACCTCGGCCCATAAGCCGGTCACCGTGGTCGGCGGCGACCTCACCGTCACCTACAAGCTGACACCACAACTGGAAACGACTGCTGCCGTCGAGCACTTCAAGTACCGTTTCAGCGAAATGGGCACCCTCGCCTTTGCCCGTCCGGAAACCCGCGCCTACCTGCGCCTCGATTACGAGGCCGGACCATGGACCGGTATGCTGCGCGGCACCTGGACCGGCCCGATGGATCTCGACAAGTTCTACGGCACCGACCGCTACAACTTCGACGGTACCCGCAAGCTGAGCAAGAGCCCGTCCTACTGGGTCGTGGACCTGCGCGGCGAATACCGCCTGAACAAGCAGTGGAGCACCTTCCTCGGCATCGATAATGTCTTCGACTTCAAGCAGTCCGACAAGGAAAGCATGCTCTGGGTGGATGGCACGGGCAGCTTCGACGTGACCAACATCTGGGGCCCGAACCGCGGCCGATTCATCTACGGCGGCGTAAAATTCACCCTGTGATTTCTAGCCGCTCCGCCTCGCTGCTCATTGGCCTCGCCGCACTGGCGGGGCCTTTTTGCTTGCCTGCCGCTGCCCATGCTGCCGAGGCGGGCGGCGCGGCGCTTGATTTCGAACTCTCCGACGGACGCGCCTTCATCCGTCTGGCTGACCTGCCCCAGCGGGTGACCGTCGTGAATTTCTGGCGCAGCGACTGTCCGCCCTGTGTGCGCGAAATGCCGCTGCTGGCCGACACCGCCCGCCAGGGCCCGTCGCAGGTCGTCGCCATTGCCTTGCAACGCCCCTACGAAACTGCCAACGCACCGGGCGGCGTGCTCGCCGCCCTGCAACCGCCGGTCCGGCTGCTGCACGGCCCGAGCGAGCCGCGCGGCTTGCTTGCCCGCTTCGGCAACCGGGCTGGCGCGCTGCCCTACACCGTCGTGCTCGACGCGCAACGCCGTACCTGCGCCCGACAAACCGGCGAAGTCACCGCCGACTGGCTGAACACCGCCATCCACCGCTGCTCCCGCACCTGATCATCGTGAACACCCACCCTGCCATCCTCCTCGTCGGCCACCCCAACGTCGGCAAATCGGTTCTCTTCCACCGCCTGACAGGCGCCTACGTCAACGTTTCCAACTACCCCGGGACGACGGTCGAAGTCACCCGCGCCACGGCCCGCTTCGACGCCAGCGCCGAACTGCTCGACACGCCGGGCGTCCTCGCCCTGCCCTCGCGCAGCGACGACGAACGCGCCACCATGCGCGCCCTGCTCGGTGAGCCGGTGCGCTGTCTGGTGCAAGTGGGCGATGCCAAGAACCTGCGCCGCACGCTGACCCTGAGCGCCCTGCTCGTCGAACTCGGCGTGCCCATGGTGCTCGCCCTCAACATGCACGACGAAGCGGCGGCGCGCGGCGTCACCGTCGACATCGCCGAACTGGCCGAGGAACTGGGCGCCCCGGTGCTGGCCACGGTGGCAACCGGCGGCGAAGGCATCGGGCATCTGATTACCGCCATCGGCCAGGCGAAGAAGCCGGAAAGCCTGCTCCACTACGACGAGGAGTTCGAGCGCCACATCGCTGCCGTTGCCACCGCCATCACCCAGCACTGCCCGCACCCGCACCTCGCGGCACGCGGCCTGGCCATCCTCTTCCTCGGCGGCGACAGCGTGGTCGAGGACTGGCTGCGCGAACAGGGCGGCACCGCCTACCCGACCCTGGAAGCCCTGCGCCAGCAGGCCCGTACGGCCAGCGAAGGCGACCTGCCGACCCTGCTCGCCCGCGAACGCACGGAAGCCGCCGATGCGCTCGCCGCCAGCGTCATTTCCCGCGCCGTGAAGAGCAGCCCGCTGCTCTCCCAACGTATCGGCCAGGCCGTCGTGCATCCACTGTGGGGCATCCCCATCCTGCTCGGCGTGCTGTTCGCGGTTTACGAATTCGTCGGCGTCTTCGGCGCCACCACGCTGGTCGGGCTGATGGAGGAAGGGCTGTTCGAGGGCATCCTCAACCCGGCCTTCACCCAGTTCATGGAAGCAAATGTCAGCCTCGGCTGGCTGCGCGAACTGCTGGTCGGCCAGTACGGCCTGTGGACCATGGGCATGACCTATGCGCTGGCGCTCATCCTGCCCATCGTCAGCACCTTCTTCATCGCCTTCGGCGTGCTCGAGGATTCCGGCTACCTGCCGCGCCTGACCGTCATCGCCAACCGCCTGTTCGCCGCCATCGGCCTCAACGGCCGCGCCGTGCTGCCCATGGTGCTCGGCCTCGGCTGCGTGACGATGGCGACGCTGACCACGCGCATCCTGCATTCGCCGCGCGAACGGCTGATCACCACCTTCCTGCTCGCCCTGGCCATTCCCTGCTCGGCCCAGCTCGGCGTCGTGCTCGGCATGCTCGGCGGCGTCTCCTTCACCGCCGTGCTGATCTGGGCGCTGGCCATGGTCGGCGTCCTGCTGCTCGCCGGCTTTCTCGCCGCCAAGCTGATCCCCGGCCGGCGCATTCCGCTGGTCACCGAAATGCCGCCGATGCGCCTGCCCATCCTCGGCAACGTGCTGAAGAAAACCGGTGGCCGGCTGAAGTGGTACCTGATCGAGGTCATCCCGCTTTTCCTGCTCGGCACCTTCATCATGTTCGCACTCGACAAGCTGGGCGCCCTGCCCGCCATCATCGAAGCCGGCGAACCGCTGGTTACCGGCTGGCTCGGCCTGCCCAAGGAAGCCTCGGCCGCCTTCGTGATGGGCTTCCTGCGGCGCGATTTCGGCGCCACCGGCCTGTTTGCCATGGCCCACGACCTGTCGCCGATCCAGGCCGTGGTTGGCATGATCACCATCACCCTGTTCATTCCCTGCTTCGCCAGCCTGATGATGATGGTCAAGGAGCAAGGCACGAAGACGGCGATGGCCATGGTCGGCATGATCGTGCCTTTCGCCTTCTTCATCGGCGGCCTGTTCAACCTCGTCCTGCGCGCCGTCTGGTGACCCCATGAGCCCGAAACACGAAGCCCGCCTCCCCCTCGCCTTCATCCCGGCCGGCAGCGAAGTCCGCCTCATCGCCCTCGGTGACGAGATCGACCCGCTGCAGCGCGAACAACTGACAGCCTATGGCCTGGCCGAAGGCCGCCCGATCAAGATCCTGCAGCAGCGACCGATGACGGTGATCCTCGCCGAGGAAGTCGAACTCGCCCTGGAGCATGGTGTTGCGCGACATATCTGGGTGGAGCGCACAACAGACGCAGGCGCCGCATAGCGATTCCTGTTTGGCAGCCAAGACGAAAGTCCTGGCCGGGACAACGCTTTCTCCGCCCCCACCCTTCTGCGAAAATCACCGCTTTCCAGTTTCTCGCCCCACCATGATCCAAGGCCAATTCCGTTCCACCGTCCTGCAGATACCTGCCGAGGTCACGCCGCTCAAGTTCCGTGGCTATCTGCGCAAGGAAATCCAGGCCGTGCAGGCGACCGCCCAGAACCCGGAGGACATCATGGTCGTCCGCCTGTTTGTACTGGAAAAAGTGCTGTTCGGGCTGGGCGCCAAGAAAGTGGACAGCATCCTGCAGGGGGTTGTCGAAAAGTGCCCGAACATCCAGCGTATCGAACTGGAGGCGCTGGCCCGGCCATTGACGGCCGATGAAATGCAGGAAGCCGCCGCGGAGGCTCAGGCCATGCTGCAGACGCTCAGCGAGCGGGTGATGGCCTCGGGCGGCAAGCTGGTGGCGGATTCCGGCCGAGGCTGAGGGGCCAGACCAAGCCTAGCGCAGACGCCCGTTCAGTTCGTCGATGACCGGTGCCCAGTCGGCATCCTCGATGATTTCCTCCTTGAGGAAGGCCCGCTGCGTCGGGCTCCAGAAGGACGCCCTGTAAAGCGGGATATCGTTGGCCAGCGGGCGGTGAGTGGCGATGAAGTTTTCCAGCCCGGCCTCGTCAGCAGGCAATCCGAGTTGGGCAAACAAGTTATTCAGGGTGTGCGTTTGGGATTGCATGGCGGACTCCTTCAGGGCGCGGCGATCTGTCGGTTCGATGGCTGCGGAGGACAACAGTTCCCTCGTCATCCCTCAGAGCTGCGCCTCAATCGTTTCCAGCAGTTCGTCCGGCCGGGTGGCCGGGGCAAAGCGATGGACGACCTTTCCCTCGCGGTTGACCAGGAACTTGGTGAAATTCCACTTGATGGCCTCGGTGCCCAGGATTCCCGCCGCTTCGTGCTTGAGCCAGGTGAAGAGCGGATGGGCGTTGTCGCCGTTGACGTCGATTTTGGCGAATAGCGGGAAAGTGACATCGAAACGCGACTGGCAGAACTGGCCGATCGCTTCCGCATCGCCCGGCTCCTGCCCGCCGAACTGGTTGCAGGGAAAGCCAAGGACGACAAAGCCCCGGTCCTTGAACAAGCGGTAGAGTTCTTCGAGGCCGGTGTATTGCGGGGTAAAGCCGCACTGGCTGGCGGTGTTCACGATCAGCACCAGCTGGCCGCGGTAGGCAGCGAAGTCCTGCCGATCACCGTTCAGGCGCTGGGCGCTGAAGTCGTAGAAGGTCTGGCTCATGAAATGGGGTACCTCCATGTGGGCCTACGCGTTGGCAGGAGAAAGGCGGCGCACCATTCACGGGCTTGCGGAACCACCTTGATCACAGGCGTTGGAGTGCCGATGCCGACGTTGGTTCGTGGATTCGTCGCATCCCGTCGCGGGCTTGCCCCGGATGCCTTGCCGCAGCCTCAAGCCGACACGTTCCATTCCTCAAGAAACTGCGCCACGAACGCTTCCATGAAGCGATGACGCGGCTCGGCCAAGGCGCGGCCGGTCGGCGTGTTCATGCGGTCCTTGAGCAGGAACAGCTTTTCGTAGAAGTGGTTGAGGCTGGCGCCTTTCGAGGCCTTGTAGGCAGCCGCCGTCTGGTGCAGGACCGGCACCTCGTCGGGATCATGCATCAGGCGGCCGGCATGGCCGCCGTAGGCGAAGCAACGGGCGACACCGATGGCGCCGATGGCATCGAGGCGATCCGCATCCTGCACGCACCGGCCTTCCAGCGTCCGCATCGCGGTCGTCACGCCGGCGCCCTTGTAGGAAATGGTGGCAACGATGTCGACCACCGCCGCAATGACTGCTTCCGTTGCCCCCTCACGGCGCAACAGCGCTTCCGCCTCGCGCGGCCCGACGCTGTCGTCACCGCCGTGGAATTTCCAGTCGGCGATGTCGTGCACCAGCGCGCCGAGTTCGGCAATTTGGCTATCGGCGCCTTCCTGGGCGGCGATCCGGCGCGTCAGCTGCCAGACCCGGTTGATGTGGTGCCAGTCATGGCCGGAACTTTCGGCCAGAAATCGGGCCTTGATATGGGCGGCAACGCGGTCGACCAAGTTTTGCATGGGGTTTTCCTCTGGCCTGTCGCCGGATTGAAAGGACGTGCAGTGTACCGGCCGGCAGCCCGGCGCGTATCCTTGTCGCCCCCACTCACCTCTCAATCATGACCAGCCCGCTCCCTCCCCGCGCCGAACGCTTCTTCCTGCTGACGCTGGCCGGCATCCAGTTCAGCCACGTGCTCGATTTCATGATCATGATGCCGCTCGGCCCGATCCTGATGCAGGCCTTTACCATCGGCACCCACGAATTCGGCCTGCTGGTAGCCTCCTATAGTTTCAGCGCCGCTGTCTCCGGCATATTGGCCGCCACCTTCGTCGACCTGTTCGAACGCAAGCGCGTTCTGCTCAGCTGTTTCGCCCTGTTCGGGCTGGCGACGCTGGCCTGCGGCCTGGCACCCAGCTTTGCCACCCTGATTGTCGCCCGCGGCCTGGCCGGCGTCTTCGGCGGCATCATGGGTGCGCTGATCCACACCATGATCGGCGACGCCATTCCCTTCGCCCGGCGCGCCCGGGCCAGCGGTGTGGTATCCAGCGCCTTTTCGCTATCGACGATTGCCGGCGTGCCCCTGTCGCTGTGGCTGGCCAATCATCTCGGCTGGCGGGCGCCGTTCGTGCTGATCGCCCTGCTCTGCGTGCTGTTCATCATCGTCGGCCTGCGCTTCCTGCCGGAACTGCGCCATCACCTGGGTGAGGAAAAACGGCCCCACCTGCTGTCGGCAACGTTCAGCGTCCTGGCCGACGCCAACCACCTGCGCGCCTTGCTGTTCTCGGCACTGATCATCTTTTCGGGCTTCACGGTCATTCCCTACATCACCGTCTATGCGGTGAACAATGTCGGCATCGCCCAGGCCGACATTCCCCTCGTCTATCTGGTCGGCGGCACGGCCACCTTCATCAGCGCCCGCCTGATCGGGCACTGGGCCGACCGATACGGCAAGATCGAGGTGTACCGCCGGGTCGCGCTGCTTGCCACGCTGCCCCTGCTCGCCGTCACCCACGCCGGCCCCCTGCCGCTCGCGCTGTGGCTGATCTGCACCACCAGCTTTTTCGTCCTCACCTCCGGCCGCATGATCCCGGCCATGGCCGTCATCGCCTCATCGGCCCAACCCAAGCTGCGCGGCACCTTCATGTCGCTGAACGGCACCGTGCAATCGCTGGCCATGGGGCTGGCCACCACGCTGGCCGGCTTCCTGACCTCGCTCGATGGCAGTGGCCGGATCGTCGGCTACCCGCTGGTCGGCTATGTCGCGGTCGGCGCCAACCTGCTGGCAATCGGGTTCGCGGCCCGCATCGTGATGCACGGGCAAGTGGCGCGCCCAGGTAATGAGAACCGTTCGTAATTAGCTGTAATTAAAGAACTTTTCCATTTCCCGTCGTTCAAACGATCAACGAGCCGACCTACAATAGCGCCCCGGGCAAGCCAGCCGAGGTCGCCAGCCAGCCCGTTCCCATTTGAACCTCCGGAGAAAAGCCATGAAGGGCGACAAGAAAATCATCGACATCCTCAATGCCTTGCTGGCCGGTGAGCTGACCGCCGTTGACCAATACTTGATCCACGGTGAGATGTACGCTGACATGGGTCTCAACCAGCTGGCCGAGAAGAGCCTCCACGAATCCGATCACGAGCGCCAGCATGCCCGCGCCATCATCCAACGCATCCTGTTCCTCGAAGGCAAGCCGGACCTCTCCCAGCGGGAAGGCCTGAAGATCGGCAAGACCGTGCCGGACATGCTGAAGTCCGACCTGGCTGTCGAATACAAGGTTGATGGTGAGCTGAAGAAGGCCATCGCCGCCTGCGAGAAGGCCCAGGACTATGTCACCCGCGAGATGCTGGTGGCGCAGCTCGACGATACCGAGATGGACCACGCCTACTTCCTGGAAAAGCAGCTCAAGCTGATCGAACTGGTCGGCCTGGAAAACTACCAGCAGAGCCAGATGGGCTCGACCCCGGTTTAAGGAGCGGCGACGATGAAAGGCGACAAGAAGGTTATCGAAGCCCTAAACAAGGTGCTGAAGAACGAGCTGACGGCAATCAACCAGTATTTCCTGCATGCCCGCATGTTCCGCAACTGGGGCCTGGAAAAGCTCAACGACTACCAGTACAAGCAGTCGATCCGCGTCATGAAGGAAGCCGACGAACTGATCGAGCGCGTACTCTTCCTCGAAGGCCTGCCCAACCTGCAGAACCTCGGCAAGCTGCTGATCGGAGAGAACGTCGTCGAATGCCTGCAGGGCGACCTGAAATACGAGCAGACCATCCAGCGCCCGTTATTGATCGAGGCCATCGCCCTGTGCGAGGAAACCCAGGATTACGTCAGCCGCGACCTGCTGACCGAGTTGCTGGAAGGCTGCGAGAAGGCCATCGACTGGCTGGAAACGCAGCAATCGCTGATCGAGAACGTGACCCTGCCGAATTACCTGCAGGCCCACATGGAGCCGGGTGGCGATTGAGGCCAGTCCCGACTTCCGGAAAAGCCGCAAACGACCTTGCGGCTTTTTTTGCGCCCGAAACCAGGCTTGTTGTTTTTTAGTTTTTTACTATATTTGTGTAACAACCGTGCCCCTGCCGCCGGCCAGAACAAGGACAACAATCATGCGCGCCCCCATCACCTCCCCTGCCCCGGCAGAAGTCCAGGCCGACCTGCGGCATGTCATCTACGCCCTGTCCGACGCCCTCGACCTCGTCGGCATTGACGACGTCGCCCATGGCAAACGGGTCGGCATCATGGCGGCCGAATGCGCCCGTCAGATGGGCCTGGACGACACGGCAACCACCTTCCTGTTCGATCTCGGCCTGCTGCACGACATCGGCGTTTCCTCGACCCACGTCCATCAGCACCTGGTCGGCGAATTCGACTGGGCCGGTTCGCAGGACCACGCCATCGTCGGTCACCGGCTGCTTGCCGGATTCAAGCCCCTGGCCACCATGGCCGAGCCGATCCGTTACCACCACACGCGCTGGGACAAATTGCTGGCTACCGGGGTCGATCCCTGGGTTGCCCGTCAGGCCAACCTGATCCTGCTGGTCGACCGGGTCGATGCCCTGACCGCCCCCTACTACGCCAGTAACACGATGCTGCTGCACAAGGACGCCATCCGCGAGCAAATCCGCCAGCGGGCCGGCACCTACTTCGACCCCGAACTGGTCGACGGCTTCCTCGCCGCCTCCCGCTCCGAGGCTTTCTGGCTACTACTCGAGCCGCGTTCGATCCAGTGTTACCTGCAGGACATGCTGCTCCGGGGCGAACGCTGCCTGGCCAGTTTCGAGGAGTTAAAGCACCTGGCCACCATCTTCTCCTGCATCGTCGATGCCAAAAGCCCGTTCACTGCCGAACATTCCCTCGGCGTCGCCCGCCTGTCACGCCTGCTCGCCGAAAAAATGGGGGTTTCCGCGAGCAACTGCGACAAGCTGGAAATTGCCGGCCTGCTGCACGATCTGGGCAAACTGCGCGTGCCGGACGAAATCCTCGACAAACCCGCCAAACTCGATCCGGACGAGCGCATGATCATCAATGCCCACAGCTTCGAAACCTTCCAGATCCTGCGCAATATTGACGGCTTCGAAGAGATCTCACGCTGGGCCGCCTACCACCATGAGGAACCGGACGGTTCCGGTTACCCCTTCCGGCTCAGCGCCGAGGCCATGCCGCTCGAAGCACGCATCCTGCGCGTCGCAGACATCTTCCAGGCCATGGCCCAGGACCGGCCGTACCGCCAGGGCCTGAGCGCTGCCGAGGTCGTTGCCTTCCTCGACAAACTGGTCGCCGACGGTCGGCTGGATGGGGAAATCGTTGCCGTCGCCCGACAGTGGATAGTCCCGGCCATGGCGGCCGCTCGCCCCAACCTGCCCCACTGAACCCGGCGCGAAATTCATACGCAAATGCTATTGACAGCCATTCTCATTCACATAAAATAGGAACAGTTCTCATTATCGCAATCAGCGGAGATCGTTCATGTACGTATGTGTCTGCCAGGCTGTTACCGACCGGCAAATTCGCGAAGCCGCGCAAAGTGGCGCCCGCACGCTGAAGGATTTGCGCCGCGAGCTGGGCGTCACCCGCGACTGCGGCCGCTGTGCCACCTGTGCCCACGAATGCCTGCGCGAAGCCCACGCCACGCAAGGCAAGACTTCGTCAGCCATGCGCCGCGCCGCCTGACTCCGCGCCATCCGGTCGGGATCGCCCGACCGTTCTCCTGGGCCAGGCCCTTTCCCGCCTGCCTTTCTGTAACGCTCCCTGAACGCCGGAGCGATTCGCGGGTCTTAACTAACCGCGCTATCCGCCCCAGCCGGTCCTCGTCCCTCTCCGACACCTGGACGAGGCCCGTCGGGCCCGCCCCTTTCAGGAGTTGAGCATGATTCGTCCTACCCTCGCCCTGGCTCTCGCCAGCCTGAGCCTGCCCCTGGCCGCCCAGACGCCGGCCGCCACCCCGATTGATTTCATCGACGCCTTCCGCGCCCTGAGCGGCGAGCACAAGGGGGTCCGCAAGGGTCACGCCAAGGGGGTCTGCGCCGAGGGTGAGTTCGTGGCCAGCGAACTGGCCCACCAGCGCTTTGCCGGCCCGCTGTTCTCCGGCCAGGCGATCCCGGCCCAACTGCGCTTCTCGATGGCCGGTGGCAATCCGCACGTTCCCGACAACACCCGCTCGCCACGCGGTCTGGCGGCCCAGTTCCAACTGCCGGACGGCAGCCTGCACCACATCGCCACGCTGACGACGCCGGTCTTCGGCGCCAAGGACCCGGACAGCTTCCTCGGCCTGTTGCGGGCACAACGGCCGGGCCCGGAAGGCAAACCCGATGCTGAACGGGTGGCTGCCTACCGGGCAGCACATCCGGACACCCGGCCCCAGGCCGAGTGGCTGGCCAGCAACCCGCCCCCCTGGAGCTACGCCACGGCCACCTATCATGGCCTGCACACGTTCTACCTGGAAACCCGCCAGGGGGAAAAGCGCAAGGTGCGCTGGCACCTGCAGCCCCAGGACAGAGAAAAAGGCCTGAGCACCGCCGAAATGGCCGAGGCCCCCGCCGACTTCCTGGCGCAGCGGCTGGCTGAGCGCTTGCGCCAGGGGCCGGTGCGCTTCGACTGGATCATGGTTTTCGGCGAAGCGGAAGATAGCGATGATGACCCGTCCCGCCCCTGGCCGGCAGCCCGGCCGGTCCTCAAGATCGGCACCCTGAGCATCCGCCAGTCAGGCGGCGAGGCCTGCACGCCGATCAACTTCGACCCCAACGTGATGAGCGCCGGCTTCTCGGCCGGCAACGATCCCATCCTGCGCATGCGCTCCCCGGTCTATGCCGTCTCCTTCGGCCAACGGCTGAGCGGGCAATAAGGAAAAACGGGAGCCGACCGGGCTCCCGTTTCAGCATGCCGCCAGGCCCGATCAGGCTTCGCTGACCAGCACCCAGTGGTTGTCCAGTGCCATCGGCTTCGGCCAGGCCAGGAACACCGGCTTGGCGACCGGGTGCCAGCGCACCAGGCCGAGCGCCGTCGCGACCAGCACGCCGCCGCCCGGCTGGGGGCCTGACCATTCGGCCATGGCATAGGCTTCCTGCAACTCAACGACCGGCGTCAGTTTTTCCGGCGCGCCCGGATGCCAGAGCTGGGCCAAGCCCGCCTGGTTGCTGGAAACGACGAAACCGCCGTTGTAGGCGGCCGCCAGATCGCCACCGTATCCAAAGCCATCGTTGGCCCGCGTCGGCACGATCAACGCATCGCCCTCCAGCACGGCCAGCACGGGCGCCCGGCTGCGCTGGGCCGCATCGCCGTGCTCGGCCTGCATGGCGATGCCCAGCCGCCGCTCGCCATCCGGCGCCATGCTCCACGCCAGGTGGCGCAGGCTGAGGCGGCTGTCGTCCAGCTTCCACTGGCGCAACAGTTTGCCAGTGCGGCCGTCCAGGCGAACGAGCGAGGAATCCATGCGCGGCAGGTCGAATTTCTTGTCGGCCCGGTTGCGTGGAATGCCGCCGTTGGCGATGACCAGATGCCCGTTCGCATCAAGCAGCAACTGATGCGGTTCAAGGCCGCCGCTCTCCCATTCGTCGAGCTTCTTCAGCGTTGCCCGGTCGCGCACGCCGATTCGGCCGCGCCCCGAGGCAAAGTCGGTTTCCGTCGTGAACACGAGGTCGCCCGTCGCGTTGTGAATGGCATGGCCATTGAGCAGCACGTCGGCCGAGGCGTCGATATCCAGTTGGCGGGCGACTTTGCCTTCCGGGTCGATACGCAGCAGCCAGGTGCCGGGCCGCACACCGGCCACCAGCAGGCTGCCGTCCAGCTCGGGCAGCAGGCCATGCGGCCGGGTCGGCAGGGGAACAGCCGAGAGGATCTCAAGTTTCTTGCGCCCCCAGTCGGCGAGCAGGGTGCCAGCGTAGTAGGTATCGGTCGGGTTCGGGCCGCGCCAGGCGGCGGCGATACGGGCGCTGTGCGGCTCCCGTTCGCCGGCCGCCAGGGCCAGGCCGCCCTGGGCGAGCAGGCCGCAGGCGCCGGCCAGCTTGAGGAAATCCCGACGCTGCAGGCCTGGTTTCATCAGCGATACCCCGCGCGGTCGAGCAGTTTCTGCGCGGCCGCGACATTCCTGGCCAGGTTGCCGATCGGCAGCTCATCCGCCTTGAACTTGCCCATCGCTTCCAGCGCCGGGTTATTGGTGGCGACACTCGGCACCACCGGCCACTCGTTGTTGCCATCGGCGAAATAGCGCTGCGCCTCGTCGCTCGCCAGGTATTCGAGGAACTTGACGGCGGCTTCCGGATTCTTCGCGGTCTTGACCATGCCGGCACCGGAAATGTTGATGTGCGTGCCGCGATTGGCCTGGTTGGGCCAGACGATGCCGACCCGCTCCATCATGCGGCGGTCCTCAACCTTGTCGGAGCGGATCAGGCGGGCCAGGTAGTAAGTATTCGACACCGCGACGCCGCACTCGCCGGCGGCTACCGATTTGATCTGGTCGGTATCGCCGCCCTTCGGCGCCCGGGCGAAGTTGGCAACGACGCCCTTGGCCCATTCCTCGGTCTTCGCCTCGCCATCGTGCGCAATCAACGAGGCGACCAGCGACAGGTTGTAGGGGTGGGCGCCGGAGCGGCTGCACACCTTGCCCTTCAGTTTCGGGTCGGCCAGCGACGCGTAGGTCGCCACGTCTTCCGCCTTGACCGCACTGCGGTTGTAGATGATGACCCGGGCCCGCGTCGAGAATGCGAACCAGGTGTCAGTGTGCAGGTGTGCCGGGATGCGGCTCTCCAGCAGCTTCGACTTGACCGGTGCGAACAGGCCATAGCTGTCGGCCACTGCCAGGCGCGTCGCGTCGACCGTGATGAACACGTCAGCCGGGCTGTTGGCGCCTTCGTTGCGCAGACGCTCCATCAGTTCGTCTTCCTTGCCTTCGATCCGGTTGATCTTGATGCCGGTCTGCTGGGTGAAATTCTCGTACAGGCGCTCGTCGGTCTGGTAATGGCGGGCCGAGTAAAGGTTGAGAACCTTTTCCTGGGCCTGGGCTGCCGTCACGGCGAGCAGGGCGAGCGACAGGACAGTGAGTGTCTTTTTCATGGCGATTCGTCGATTGGTTGAGAGAAGAAGGCCGCCGCCTCGCGCGACAGCCGACCGGAATTGCAGAAGCCCCGCCAGCTGGGCGGGGCTTTGCCAGGAGATCAGAACTTGTACTCGGTACTCAGGATGAAGCGACGGGCCTGGCCGGGTACGGTGAAGCCGCCGTTGTCATACAGCGCGTCGTAGTACACCTTGTCGAAGATGTTCTGGACGTTGAACTTGACCGTGTACTTCGGCTGGTCATACGACACCATGGCATCCCAACGGGTATAGGAGTCCACCCAGTTCGGGTTGAATGCCGCCGTTCCGGTCGGCGAACCGCCATAGCGCCGGCTCTTGTACTCCATCCCGCCGCCGACCTTGAAGCCATACGGCAACTGGTAGGTCGTCCACAAGTTGAAGGTCTTCCTCGGCGTGTTGCGCGGCGCCTGGCCGATGAAGTTGGGGTTGCCGTTGCCCGGCGCGACCTCGCGAATCTCCGCATGAATGTAGGAAACGCCGCTGAACACCTCCCACTTGTCGGTGATCCGGCCGGCCACTTCCAGCTCGATACCGTCCGACTGGCGCTTGCGGGTCAGGATGGTCGCGGTGGATTCCAAGTCGGTATTACGCTCCCAGTCCTTGACGGCGCGATACAGCGAGGTGCGCAGGGAAACGTTGCCATCGGCGAGCAGCCACTTGCTGCCCAGCTCGATCACCTTGGACCGTTCGGCCGGATACTGGCTGCCGGAAAGCTGATAGAGGTCGGCCGTCGGGCTGAAGGAATCGCTCCAGCCGGCGTAGTAATGCTGGGCTGCCGTCGGCTGCCAAGACAGGCCGGCACGGTAGCTGTTCTCGCTGAAATTGCCGCTGAACGCAGCGTTGGTGAAATACTCCGAACGCATGATGTCGCGGCGCACACCGAGCGTCAGCTTCCAGTCCGGAATAAACTCGAGGGTATCCTGCACATAGGCGCTGTAGGTCTCGCCCTTGTAGGTCGCCGGCGCCCCCGTGGTGAACTGGCCAGGCTTGTAGAGCGGATTGCTGGCCGTACCCAGATTGCGCAGCGCCCAGCGGATGGAATCCTCGTTCAGATATTCGACGCCGGTAACCAGCTCATGACGCATGCCGAGCAGGTTGAAGGCGGTGTTCAGATCGCTCTGCAGCACATAGTTGTTGGTATCGAATTGACGTGTCTTGGCCTGTTGCTGCGTGCTGTTGGCCGTCAATGTTCCCTGGCCAGCCACCGCCCAGTAAGCGCGCTTGTAGTTGGCCGCCCGCAATACGGTGCGCCACTGGGTATCCGGCGAAATCTTGAACAGGTAGTTCAGGGTCGAGACATTCGTTTCGCTGTCGTCGAAGTTGCCGTCCACGCCGTAGTAGTTGCCGGCCTTGGCCATGGCTTCGTTCGGACGCTTGTTGACGAACGGGATGCCGTAGTCCGGGCGATCCTGCGTCTTGACCCACAGGTGACTGAGCGTGACCTCATGGTTGGTGCCGAGGCCGAAGGCGATGCTCGGCGCGAAGCCCATGCGGTGGATTTCCGGCTCGGTGCCGGTGTAGGGATTGCTGCGCGCACTCCCCTCATCGCGATTCATGACGTTGAGGCGCAGCGCGGTGGTATCAGCCAGACGCTGGTTCAGGTCAGCCTTGATCTCACGGAAACCATCGGTACCGACCCCGACGCCCACCTTGTTGATGCCATACAGCATCGGCGTCTTGCTGACCTGGTTGATGACGCCGCCGGCCTGACCGCGGCCGAACAGCATCGCCGCGGCGCCGCGCAGCACATCGATTTGCTCCAGGTTGAAGACTTCGCGGTTGTACTGCGCCGTATCGCGGATACCGTCGAGATACATGTCACCGAAGGTATAGAAACCGCGCAGATTCATGTTGTCGCCAGCCCGTCCGCCTTCGGCTGCATTGAAGGTCAGGCCGGAAACGTTGCGCAGCGCTTCACGCAGCGAGTTGGCTTCCTGTTCCTCGATCAACGCCCGGGTCACGGTCGTGATCGCCTGCGGTACGTCGTGCGGGTCCTGCACCACCTTGCCGACGCGGGTCTTGGTGGCGCGATAGCCGTCCTGCTGCTCCTGATTGGCTGTCACGGTGACCGAGGAAAGGGTTTTTTCAGCTTCCGCCAGCGCACCATTGGCCACACCGAGGCAGGCCGCCAGGACGGCAGCACGGGCGGGAAGGCGACGAGCAGCCGGGCGCTCGGCGCCAAATAGAGGGGTGAAACCGTCCAGAGCGCGGGCGTGCGCGCCCGCTTGATCTTGTTTTTTCACAGGCAAACCTTCTTGTTGTCAGTCGGGGATGGCTGGCTGGCATGAAGGCTGGCTTGCCGGTTTGTACTCGTCAGGTCAGCGGCCGGGGTGGCAACAGGAGGGAACTGCACCAGAACCCGGCCCGACGATAACGATAATGCGAATATATCGTATTTACAAATCGGAAACAACTGCATACAGAACCGGGACACACGATAGGGCTCGCTCGCCAGCGATCCCAAACGGCGGCGTTCAACACCACAAGCGCAGAAGAAAGGACAGGGTTACCCGGCGAAAGGCGAATGACACCGGCTCGGCGCCGCGTGACAAGCCCTGCTTGTTTTCGTCAGCACCCCGGCAGTGACCAATGCTTGACCGATTGTCTTCCGGTCGATCGGATGAGCCGATCAGCGGATATCGATACCCGGCTCGCCTTCGCTCATCTCGCCAATCACCGAGACCTGCGAGAAACCGTGCTGCAGGAAGAGGGACAGCACTTCGGTAACCGTGTCCGGCGAGCAGGAAACGAGCAGCCCCCCCGAGGTTTGCGGGTCGGTCAGCAGGGTTCGCGCCGTGGCATCCAGCCCCTCGGCCAGCCTGACGGCTTCGCCGTAGCTGGCCCAGTTGCGGCCGGAGGCACCGGTCAGATAGCCGGCTTCGACAAATTCCCGGGCACGCGGCAGGAGCGGTAGATCGGCAAAATTCACCCGGGCGCGCAGCCGGCTGCCTTTGCACACTTCGAGCAGGTGCCCGGCCAGGCCGAACCCGGTGACGTCGGTCACTGCATGCACGCCATCGAGGCAGGCGAGCAGCGGCCCCGGCGTGTTCAGCTGCGTGGTAGCGGCAATCATCGCGTCGTAATCGCTGCCGTGCAGTTGATCCTTCTTCAGCGCGGCGCTGTAGACGCCGACGCCGAGCGGCTTGCCGAGAATCAGCTTGTCGCCGGCCCGGGCGTCGGCATTGCGCTTCAGGTGGGCTGGATTGACGATGCCGATGGCAACCAGGCCATAGATCGGCTCCACCGAGTCGATCGTATGTCCGCCGGCAATCGGGATACCGGCCGCCCGGCAGACATCCTCGCCGCCCTGCAGGATCTTGCCGATGGTTTCCAGCGGCAGCACATTGACCGGCATGCCGACCAGGGCCAACGCGAACAGCGGTGTGCCGCCCATGGCATAAACGTCGGAAATGGCGTTGGTTGCCGCGATACGGCCGAAATCGTGCGGATCGTCGACGATGGGCATGAAGAAGTCCGTCGTCGCGACAATCGCCTGCTGCGGATTGATCTGGTAGACCGCCGCATCGTCGCTGGTTTCGGTACCGACCAGGAGTTGTGGCGGCAGGATGCCCGGCGCAGAACCGGCCAGGATTTTTTGCAGGATGGCGGGCGCGATCTTGCAACCACAGCCCCCGCCATGGGAAAGCTGGGTCAGGCGAACGGCGGGTTCGGACACGACTGTTCTCTCGGATGAAACGTGATGGGGATTTATTCGGCGTCGAAGCCGGCGTCTTCGATGGCTTCGAGCAAGGCCGCCCGAGCAATCACTTGCGGGTCGAACGCCACCTGCGCTTCGGCTGCATCAAGCGAGACTTCGGCCGATGCAACGCCGGGCAGCGCGCCGAGCACACCGCTGATGTTCTTGACGCAGCCCTGGCAGCTCATGCCGCCGATCTTGATTACCGTACTTTCCATGCTGTCACCTGTTGACGAAGGGTTGGCGGCGCAGCAGGTCGGCCATCGCCTCGGCCAACACCGGACGGCTGAACAGATAGCCCTGCGCCATGTCGCAACCCATTTTACGCAATAACGCCAGTTGTTCGGTCGTTTCCACGCCTTCGGCCAGCACCGTCATGCGCAGGCTGCGTCCCATGCTGACGATGGTCGAGGCAATCGCCCAGTCGTCGGGATCGGTTTCCAGGTCGTTCACGAAGGACCGGTCGATCTTCAGCTTGCCGACCGGGAAACGCTTCAGGTAGGCGAGCGACGAATAGCCGGTGCCGAAATCGTCGAGCGACAACTCGACGCCCATACGATGCAGGGCGGACAGCGTGCCCATATTGACGTCGGCATCGTGCATCACCGTGCGTTCGGTCAGTTCCAGTTCCAGCCGACCGGCATCGAGCCCGGAAGTGGCGAGCGCCCCGGCCACCACCTCGATGAAACCGGACTGCCGGAACTGCACCGGCGCGACGTTCACCGCCATGACCACCGCCGGCAAACCGCTGTCGCACCAGGCCTGGGCCTGCCGGCTGGCCTCGCACAATACCCAGTCGCCGATCGGGTTGATCAGGCCGGTTTCCTCGGCCACGTGGATGAAGCGGTCCGGCATGATCAACCCGAGTTCCGGATGCTGCCAGCGGATCAGGGCCTCGACACCGACGATCAGGCCGCTCTGCAGATTGACCAGGGGCTGGTAATGCAGCACGAATTCATTCTGCTGCAAGGCACGGCGCAGGTTGCTCTCCATCAGCAGGCGATCGAGCGACTTGGAATTCATTTCGCTCGAATAGAACTGGAAAGCATTGCGGCCGACTTCCTTGGCCTGGTACATCGCCGTATCGGCATTGCGCAGCAGCGTTTCCAGGTCTTCGCCATCGTGCGGGTAGATGCTGACGCCGAGCGACGGCGTGACCGTCAGCTCATGGCCAGCGATCTCGAAGGGGCGGGCAAAAACCTGCAGCAGGCGGCGCGCTACATCGGCTGCCGCGGCGCTATGGAAGCCCGGCATGGCGAAGATGAATTCGTCGCCCCCCAGGCGGGCCAGCGTATCGACCCGACGCACCACGCTACCTAGGCGACGGGCGACTTCGCACAGCAGTTCGTCGCCGACACTGTGCCCGAGCGAATCGTTCACCCGTTTGAAATGATCGAGATCGAGAAAGATGACGGCCAGCTCTTCCTGGTCGCGCTCGGCGGCGGCCAGCAGCTGCGCGAAACGCTCCTGCAGCAGGCGACGGTTGGGAAGGCCGGTCAGCACGTCGTAGTCGGCCAGTTCCCGGATGCGCTGTTCGGCTGCCTTCTGTGTGGAAATGTCGAGCAGGGTGCCAACCGATGCCGGGCGCCCGTCAATGAGCGCGGCGGCGCCGAGCACGGTGGCCGGGAAGCGGGAGCCATCCTTGCGCACGATGACCAGTTCGTAGGCATGGCCAGCCACGCCTGCCGCCCGCCGGGCCATGTTCTCGACCACAATGCCGTGATATTCGGGAGCGACGACATCGAGCGGCCCCATGCGGCCGATCAACTCCTCCTCGGCATAGCCGAGCAGCCCGGCCAGGAAGGGATTGACGAATCTGAAGCGCTGGTCCTGCAGGACAAAGATGCCGACCTGGGCGGCCGCCATCGTCGTCCGGAACATTGTCTCCTGATCGCTCATCGTCACCGTGCCATCTGCTGACTGGGGGCCGCCCGCGGCAGCCCGCTCCCCTTTTTGTAATCGTTCTTCCAGCTTTTCGGCCATCAAAACCCCGTGATCATCCGGCCTTTCAGGCCCGCGGCCGCCAACGCTTCAACAGGAGCGAATTCGAGACGACGGAAACCGAACTCATGGCCATGGCCGCTCCCGCCACCACCGGATTGAGCCAACCCAGGGCAGCCAGCGGAATGCCGAGTACATTGTAAATGAAGGCAAAGAAAAGATTCTGCCGGATTTTCCCCAGTGTCGCGCCGGACAAGGCGATGGCGTCGCTCACCCCGAGCAGGTCGCTACGGATCAGGGTAAGGTCGGCCGCCTCGATCGCCGCATCCGAGCCGGCGCCGATGGCAAAGCTGACATCGGCCGCCGCCAGCGCCGGCGCGTCGTTGATCCCGTCACCGACCATGCCGACCAGCACACCACCGGCCTTCAACTCGGCAACCGCCTGTGCCTTGTCGCCGGGCAGGATGCCGGCGCGGAACTCCTCGATTCCGGCCTCGCTGGCAATCGCCGCGGCCGTCAGCGCATTGTCGCCGGTCAGCATGACGACGTGGATGCCCCGCTCGCGCAGGCGCGCCACGGCCGCCCGCGAGGTCGGCCGCAAGGCGTCGGCAATGGCGAAAACGGCCAGCGTGGTTGCCCCTTCCTGCAGGCCGATCACGGTCTTGCCCGCCTGCTGCCACTGGCGCACCACGGCGTCATCCTGCAGGCCAAGCCATTCCGGTGAGCCAAGGCGCAGGCGGCGCCCGTCCACCTCGCCCTCCACCCCCATGCCGGCCATCGCCCGGAAGCCGCTGACCGCCGCGATCTCCCCCTCACCGTTCGCCGCAACGATGGCCCGCGCCAGCGGGTGTTCCGAGTGGTGCTCCAGCGAGGCCGCCAGGCGCAGCGCTTCCGCCTTCGGCAGGCCGCGCGCCTCACTGTCCGTCATCTGCGGCCGACCGCAGGTCAGCGTGCCGGTCTTGTCCAGCGCCAGCACGGTGATTTTCTCGGCGCGCTCGAGCGCTTCGGCATTCTTGACCAGGATGCCCGCCCGGGCGCCCTGCCCGGTGCCCACCATGATCGCCGTCGGCGTTGCCAGACCGAGGGCACAGGGGCAGGCAATGACCAGGACGGCCACCGCATTGACCAATGCCTCGGCAAACTCGCCGGAATACGCCCACCAGCCCACGAAGGTGGCCAGCGCGATGAGGCAGACGGTCGGCACGAAAATCCCGGATATCCGGTCGGCCAGGCGCTGCACCGGCGCCTTGGAGCCTTGCGCCTCCCCCACCAGGCGGATGATGCCGGCCAGCAAGGTATGCTCGCCGACGCCGGTCGCCTTGCAGCGCAGGGAACCCTGTCCGTTGGCGGTGGCCGCGAAGACCTGGTCGCCGGCCCGCTTGCCGATCGGCATGCTTTCGCCGGTCAGCATCGCCTCATTAACGCTCGATTCGCCATCGACCACCTCGCCATCGACCGGCACGCTCTCGCCCGGCCGGACCAGGAAGATGTCGCCCGGCATCAGCCCATCGACCGACATCTCGACCCACTGGCCGTCACGCTCGACGCGTGCCGTCTTCGGCTGCAGACGAACCAGCGATTCGATGGCCTCCGAGGTGCGCGCCTTGGCCCGCGCCTCAAGCAGCTTGCCAAGCAGGACCAGCGTGATGACCGCCGCGCCACCTTCGAAATAGACGTGCTGCGGCAGTTCGAACAACGTGACCACCGTCGAAAAGCCCCAGGCCATGCTGGTGCCCAGCGCGACCAGCACATCCATGTTCGCCCCGCCGCCGCGCAACGCCTTCCAGGCGCCGTCGTAGAAGCGCCAGCCAATCCAGAACTGCACGGGCGTCGCCAGCAGCAATTGCAGCCAGCGCGGCAATTCGTTGTGATGGCCGTGTTCGCCGAACATGAAGAACATTTGCCCGACCAGCGGCAAGGTCAGCAGCACGGCAATCCAGAAGCGCTTGATCTCGCTGCGGTAGGCCTTGGCCTTTTCCGCCTTTTCGCGTTCCCGCGTCTGCTTGTCAACCACCTCTGCCTTGAAACCGGCCTTGGCCACCGCAGCGATCACCGCAGCCTCGTCGGCCCCGCCGGACAGGCGCACCCGGGCACGCTCGGCGGCCAGATTGACGTTGGCCTGCATGCCGGCCTGGCGGTTGAGTACCTTCTCCAGACGCGTCGAGCAGGCGGCACAGGTCATTCCGCCGATAGCGAACTCAACGACCCGCGCCTGATCCGCCCCACTCATTTGACGAACAGTACCGGACACGCTGCGAGATGCAGCACACGGCTAGCCACCGACCCCATCACCATGCCGGCCACCGGGCCACGGCCATGCGTACCGATCACGATCAGGTCACAGGCCAGCTCGCCGGCGACTTTGGCAATCACTTCCGCCGGCTGCCCGACATGGATATGCGTCGTATGGAAGCGCCCGGCTGCGTCAAGCTTTTGCTGCGCGGCGAGCAGATGCTGCTGACTTTCCTCCAGATAATAGGCATGCAGCGTCTCCTTGCCGACATGGGCCTGGACACGGCCGATGGGGATCGGCGGATGAACGTGCAGCACGTGAATTTCGGGAATCTCGCGCAGGCAATAGATAAGGTCGATCAGCTGGTCAACCGCGCGCAACGAGCAGGAAGAGCCGTCGACCGGCAGCAGAATTTTCATGGCGAAAACCTCTCAAATCCAGCCCGACAGACGCATCAGGCCGAAGAATCCATAGATACCGAAGCCTAGCACCAACAGGCCGGAGACGGTACGGACGACCGGGCGCTTGACGATGCCGTTCAGACGGGCCAGCAGCAGCCCGGCGAGCAGCAGGTTGGGCAGTGTGCCAAGGCCGAAGGCAAGCATCATCGCCGCACCGCGCCCGGCCGAGCCGGCAGTCAGCGCGCTGGCCAGGGCGCTGTAGACCAGACCGCAGGGCAACCAGCCCCACAGCACACCCAGCGGAAAAGCCTGCGCCACGCCACGCACCGGCAGAAAGCGCCGGGTCAGCGGCTGCACGCGTCGCCACAGCGCCTGCCCGGCGCGTTCGGTGAAAGCCAGCGCGCCGCTCAAGCCGATCAGGTACAAGCCGAGCGCGACCAGCATCAGGTTGGCGATGAAATAGAGCACCATGCGCACCGGCACCTGACCCTCCAGCCCCAGGCTGGCTGCACCCAGCGCACCGGCGACGGCGCCGGCCACAGCATAGGAGAGGATGCGTCCGGCGTTGTAGGCGAGATGCAGTCCCCACCCCGCCTGGCCGCCCATCGACATGGCGCTGACGATGCCGCCGCACATCCCGACACAGTGCGTGCCGCCAAGCAGGCCAACGAGAAACAGGGCGAGAAAACCGGTATCGGGCATCAGGGGCAGGCCTGAAAGACAAAACGGGCAGTTTAACCTGCCCGTTTCGGTTGTTCTCAGGCGATCAGATCACCTTCGAATAGCTGGCCCGTTGCCGCCCTTCGCGCAGGTAGCGGTCGAAAACCATCGAGATGATGCGCACCAGCATACGTCCCGGCGGCAACACGGTGATCCACTCGCGGTCGATTTTGAGCAAACCGGCGCGCTCCATTTCCTTCATGTCCTCCAGCTCGGCGGCAAAATACTTGCGGAAGTCGATCAGGTGGGCACTTTCAATGCTCTCAATGGACAACTCGAAATGGCACATCAGGGCCTGGATGATCGAGCGACGCAGGATGTCGTCGGCCGTCAGCTCGATGCCGCGGAAGACCGGCAGCACGCCGGCATCGATGCGGTCATAGTACTCGTCCGAGGTCTTGACGTTCTGGTAGTAGGTCGGCCCGACCTTGCTGATCGACGAGATGCCGAAGGACAGCATGTCACAGTCGGAATAGGTCGAGTAACCCTGGAAGTTGCGATGCAGACGCCCCTGGCGCTGGGCCACGGCGAGCTCGTCGTCCGGCTTGGCGAAGTGATCCATGCCGATATAGACATAACCGGCCTCGGTCAGCTTCTTGATGGCGAGTGCCAGGATCTGCATCTTGGTGTCGCCGGACGGCAGATCGGCTTCGGCGATGCGGCGCTGCGGCTTGAACAGGCTGGGCAGGTGGGCGTAGTTGTAGATCGACAGGCGGTCCGGGTCCATGGCCAGGACGCGCTCCAGCGTGCGGTTGAAGCCCATCACCGTCTGGTGCGGCAGGCCGTAGATCAGGTCGACGGACACCGACTTGAAGCCGTTGGCGCGTGCTGCATCAATGACCAGCGCGGTTTCCTCCTCGCTCTGGATGCGATTGACCGCTGCCTGCACCTTTTCGTCGAAATCCTGGACACCGACGCTCATCCGGTTGAAGCCGAGTTCACCAAGCAGGGCGACGGTTTCGCGGTCCACCTTGCGCGGGTCGACTTCGATGGAATATTCGCCGCCGTCGAGCAGCTTGAAATGCTTGCGCGTTTCGCCCATCAGCTGGCGCATTTCAGCATGCGACAGGAAGGTCGGCGTACCGCCACCCCAGTGTAGCTGGATCACCTCATGTTCGCCGTCGCGGCCTTCCAGCGCGGCGGCCTGCATGTCCAATTCCTTGGCCAGATACTTCAGGTATTTGGCGCTGCGCCCGTGATCCTTGGTGATGATCTTGTTGCAGGCACAGTAGTAACAGATGGTGTTACAGAATGGGATGTGGAAGTATAATGAGAGCGGTCTGCTGATGCCGCCGATGTTGCGCTTGCCCAGCCACAGCTTGGCAGCCTCCGAGTCGAATGCCTCGACGAAACGGTCGGCAGTCGGATAGGACGTGTAGCGCGGGCCGTTGACGTCAAATCGGCGAATGATCTGCGGATCGAAGACGAGGTTTTCAGTTGCGAAATTCATTTGACAAGCCACCAAGTGTTCTCTGGATTATGTTCGGAGGGCATGATACCGTGGTTGACGTGGATCAAGCGAACGCAGGTTCCCCATGGCACGGACACAACCGTTGAATCAGGAAATTTCGCTGACCGTCATCAAGACGGCCTGTTCCAATTGCAACCTGCGCGAGCTGTGCCTGCCGTTCGGCCTCAGCATCGAGGAATTGACCCGACTGGACGATCTGGTTTCGACCCGGCGCCGCATCAAGCGCGGCGATCACCTGTACCGGGCCGGCGAAGCCTTCGACGCAATTTACGCCATTCGCAGCGGCTTCTTCAAGACCGACGTGCTGCTCGAAGATGGCCGCGACCAGGTGACCGGCTTCCAGATGGCCGGCGAACTGCTTGGCCTGGACGGCATCAGCACCGAACACCACACCTGCAACGCCATCGCGCTGGAGGACAGCGAGATCTGCGCCATCCCCTTCTCCCGGCTGGAAGTCCTGTCGCGTGAAATCCACACACTGCAGCACCATTTCCACAAGGTGATGAGCCGCGAGATCGTCCGCGACCACGGCGTGATGATGCTGCTCGGCACCATGCGCGCCGAGGAGCGCCTGGCGGCCTTCCTGCTCAACCTGTCACAGCGCTTCACCGCCCGCGGCTTCTCGCACGCCGAGTTCTACCTGCGCATGACGCGCGAGGAAATCGGCAGTTATCTCGGCCTCAAGCTGGAAACGGTGTCGCGCGCCTTCTCCAAATTCCAGGAAGAAGGCTACATCGCCGTTCAGCAGAAACACATCCGGATTCTGAACGTCAATGGCCTGAAGGCCTTGATGAATCACCAACGCTGAACGCAGCCGGATTACCAGCGAAGTTTTCCCAGACTGACTGCCCGCTCCACCAGGTGGGCTAATAGCTGATCGGCCCGCGCCCTGGCTGGCGAGTCACCCCCCGTCAAACGGTAGGCCAGAACAACAACATTGGGTTCCCCAACGGAAACATAGATGGCGATGGAGAGTGGGCAGAGCGTCATCTGCGTCAGGTCCTCCAGAACCATGCGACGCGCCAGGCCGGCGCTGCAGAACTGGACGATCTCTGCCTCGACATACGGGCTGACCTGCCCTTGTCCGGTACGCTCCAGCATCAGCCCGAAGGGGAGCACCTGGCCGATCACCATGCCTTCGGCTTCGACGACCTCGACCACAGCCTCGCGTACTGAGCGGAAGTCTCCCCCTTCAACCCGGTGCCTGACAATCCCATCTGCCGCTTGCAGCGGAAGGCAGACGAGCAAGAAGGCCCAGCAAAGAAAAACGGGCACCCCGCAGGGTGCCCTGAACAGATGCGAGGAAAACATCTGACGCAAGAAATACAAAATGACCCGGTCGATCAGAAGAAGATCAGGCCGCCGATGGAGATGGTGCGGTTCTTGTTGTCGTAGTTGGTGTCGAGGACGTTGGTGATGCGCTCGTCGTTGTACTCTCCAACCAGCGTGATGTACTTGTTCAACGAGTGATAAATCCCCACCGTAACCG
Source organism: Dechloromonas agitata is5 (assembly GCF_000519045.1). Classification (GTDB taxonomy): domain Bacteria; phylum Pseudomonadota; class Gammaproteobacteria; order Burkholderiales; family Rhodocyclaceae; genus Azonexus; species Azonexus agitatus. Next base: position 2,020,777 of record NZ_KI912532.1, on the reverse strand, counting down.
CACGGTTCTTGATCTGGTTATCCGGTGTGGCACGCGTACCGCGGATGCTGGTCAGCGCGTAGCCGTCCTTGTCCTTGTTCTCGCCAAAATTGATACCGACCTTGGTGTCCCCGAACTTGTAGGTACCCTGCAGGAAATAACCCTGCGAATCCGTCTTGTTGCCGTTGCCATCGCTACCGCCGAAGAACTGCGCACCGACGGTGGACAGGCCGAGACCTGTGCCCTTGAAGGCGTAGGCAACCGCCTCGAAATTGCCGAAGCCGGCCTTGGCGCCAATTTCGTAACCGGTGCCGGTAAAGGACTTGGTCGCGCACGGCTCGACCGAGCAACTGGTCGATTGCGTCACCAGACCACCCCACACCTTGCCCGGCATGCTGCCCTTCCAGTCATAGTCAATCTTGGCCTGAAAGCCCGGCGTCTTGGTCTCATTGCCGGCGAATTTGCTCGGCTGGAAGATGCCGGCCGAAGCCTGCAAGCCACCCATGTTCGGGGTCGTGTAGGTGATTTGCGGCTGGAAGCCGGTGTACATGTAACCGTGGCCGATCATGCCGAAGGTCGTGTTGTAGGGGATGCCGGCATTGCTGGTGCCGCCGACGCCGAGCAGGGTCATGTCGGACAGGATGATGTTCTGGCCGAACAAGCCAATGTCGCGACCGAACTTCAGGGTACCCCAACTGCTGTTACCGAACTGGAAATACACATTGCGGGTATCGATCTGGCTGTACGGGTTGGTCGTACCCGCACCGTCAGCGTTATTGCCGATCGGCAGGCCGACCACCTGGGAATTGTTGTTGATGCCTGGTGCAAAGCTGATGTGTGCCTTGATGTCCTGCCCCTTGGCCTGGGTGGTGGCAACAAAGTTGATCCAGCCGGGCAGCAGACCGTTGGTCAGTTCGCTGTTGGTGGTTTTCGTCGTCGTACCAGTAATCCGGTCGATGCTCTTGGCTTCTCGTACAACATAGAAACCATTGATGGTGCCGTTGATGTCGATGGTGACATCGTTCTGCGTAAAGCTGACCGCATGACTGGCGGAGCTGCCGCAAGCCAGCAGGGCAAGAACCAGAGGACGAAGGGACGGAATTTTGTGCATGAAAAGTCTCCAGATGTTTTCGTTGATATGTGCCGCCCGGGGACAGGCCCCGAGCTGTTTCCCCCGCTGCCATCCCGGGCGACGGCATGGAACCCGACTGATCGCGAAGCCCGTGCCAGGCCGTTAAAAATCAGCTGACGAATCGTCAAATCGACCAACTGACGGCCATCTTCGGACACTTGACGGGTTTGCGGGCGGCCTGAACGAGTGCTCCGAATCCGTTCAAATACTGGACATTTGCTCTACTTCTGCCAAAAAACGGAGCAACGCAATGTGGACGAAAAAAAGCCCGGCGCACGGCCGGGCTGAACGGGAAAGGAGACAACTCAGAATGTATAGCGGGCACTGACGCCGGCCAGCCAGTTGCGGCCGGGAGCGGACTCGTAGAAGCGGTTGTTGCTGTCGCCGACGATGACCGACCCGACATACTGGCGGTCGAAGACGTTGTCGAGACGGACAAAGCCGCGCAGATTGAGCGGGCCGTAACGGCGGTCGATGCCGAGGCGCAGGTTGGCGATGGCGTAACCGGGGGCTGCCTGTTTCTGGTTGCTGTCTTCGACATGGACCTTGTCCCGGACGATGCCCTCGACCGCGGCGTGGAAGCCGCTCGGTTGGTGCCGCCAGGCGATCTCGCCGAACAGGTTGTGGGCGGCGACGCCGGGCAGGCGGTTGCCGGCATTGACAGTGCCGGAGGAGGTGGTAAACGCCTCGGCATAGGTCGCATCCAGCCAAGTGTAGGCCAGGCGACTGCTCAGTCGCTCGCCCCAGCGGCTGTCCACCGCGACCTCCATGCCCTGGCGCTCCGTCTTGCCGGCGTTCTGGTAGGCGGTGCGGCCGCCGGTACTGGACAGGACGACCAGTTCGTCCTGCGTCCTGATCTCGAACAGCGCGACATCGAGCCGGCTGCGGGCACCAAGCATGGCCTTGGCGCCGACCTCGTAATGCGTGCTGGTCGCCGGCTTGAGCGACAGGTTGAAGGAACCGCCGTTGCTCGAGTAGAACATTTCGTTGAAGGTCGGCGCTTCGAAGCCGCGGGCGACACTGGCGTAGAGGTTGAGTGCGTCGGTCACCCGGTACAGGGCGGCAAGGGTCGGCGTCGTCTTTTCGTAGGCAACTCGGCCGCTGTCGTCACCGTTGCTCAGGTAGCGATCATCGACCTTGAAGGCGACGCGGCTGTGGCGCAGGCCGCCCGTGAAGGCCCAGCGCTCGCCCTGCCATTCGGCCTGGGCGTACTGGTCGAAGCTGGCGACACGGTCTTCCTCGTTGCGGCGCAGGCGCCCCATGACGCCACAGGTATTGGCCACGCAATTGGCCGGCGTGCCGCTGCCGACAAAGTTTTCGTAGCCCTGGCGATCATCCGTGGCCTGCTCGTAGTCGAAACCGAGCGTCGTCGTCAGGCGGCCGCCGGCCAGGCCGAAACGGCCGGTCCACCGGCCCGACACTCCGGCGAAGTCACGGTCGAAATCGATCACGCCGCCGGAATGACGTGTGGAGCCGGTCTGCGCACCGACCGGAATCGACTGGTACTGCGTCGTCGAACGCTGGCCAGCGTAGGCCGAGAGCAGCACGCTGTGATCGCCAAAGCGATGCTCGTAGCTGACGCCGCCCTGGGTATGGTCAATGCTCTTGCGCGTGTCGTAGGCGATGGCCGGATAGTTGCCGCGTGTCGCATCCCAGGCCACACCGCGCGGATTGCTCTTGAACTCGCTCCACTGCAGCCCCTGCGGGTCCTGCGCATCCTGGCGGAAGGTGTTGGCGATGAAAGTCAGCTTACCGTCCTGGCTTGGCCGGTAGGTCAGCTTGACCATCGCCTGGTCGCGCTCGGCGGCGCTCCGCTCGCGGTAGCCGTCGGTGGCGAAACGCGAGGCGTCGATCACGTAGCCGACGCCGCCCACTTCACCCTGGGCGCTGAGGTCGGTTTTCCAGGTGCCGTAGCTGCCAGCCGCGAAGTTGGCCTCGACACTCGGCGCGCCCTTGCCGTCCGGCGTAAACAGCTGGATCACGCCCCCGGCGTGATTGCCGTAAATCGCCGACAGCGGGCCACGCATGACTTCGATGCGCTCGGCGCGGTCGAGGTTGAAGGTGGCTGCCTGCCCCTGACCGTCCGGCATCGAGGCCGGAATGCCGTCGCTGATCAGGCGGATGCCGCGCACGCCGAAGGCCGAGCGGGCGCCGAAACCGCGCGAGGAAATCTGCAGGTCCTGCGCATAGTTCTGACGGTTCTGGACGGTGATGCCAGGCACAGAGGCCAGGGCCTCCGAGGCGTTGACCCTGGCCTGGTCGGCGCCGATACGACTGGCGTCGACGACGTCGATGGCGGCCGGCAGGTCGAAGGTGTTGTGCTCGACGCGGCTGCCGGTGACGACGATGCTGTCGAGGCTGACGGTGGTTTCAGCCTGCGCCCCGCCGGCGAAGGCGGCGGCAAGCAGGATGGCCAGGCGGCCCGGGCGGGCGAGATGAGCGGGAAGTGGGGAGGAAAAGCGGGTTTGCATGGTTGTCTCCTGTTTTTTTATCGGCAAGCGGACTTGCCCCAGGAGGGATTATTCGGAAGCCCGCCCCCGGCTGCTTCCAGACTATCGCCCAACTCGCCTACAGAAAATCATGAGGGAATGCCAAACGCCTTGGCAGGCGGACATTTGACAAATTTGCGGAGTATGATGAAAGGCATCGATCGCCCGGACAGCGTTCGACGCCATTCCCAGCCCCGGGCTGGCCGACCTGCGACAACCAACAATAACCATCGCCCTCCCTATGCCGCCTGCTGCGTCGATGAATTCAATAGACATCTTCCCCTGGGACGACAATTTCAACACCGGCTTGCCGACAGTCGATGAGCAGCATCGCAATCTGGTTCGCCTGATCAACCAGCTGGCCGGTCATGTCGCATTCCGCTCCGAGAGCCTGGTCCTCGACCGCCTGTTCGATGAGCTGACGGATTACACGGTCTATCACTTCACGTCGGAAGAGGCGATCTGGCGGCAGTTCATGCCGGACGACCGGCACGAAATCGAGCACCGCAAGACACACGCCTTCTTCGTGCAGGAAGTCACCCGGCTGCGGGGCGAACTGAGCACCCGCCCGCTGATTGCCGTGGCCGAGGAAGTGCTCGGCTTCCTGGCGCGCTGGCTGGCTTCGCATATTCTCGAATCCGACCGGGCCATGGCCTACACCGTGCATGCACTGCAGGAAGGGTTGCCGCTCGAGGCTGCCCAGGCGCGGGCCAAGGAACTGATGGGAGGCAATACGCGGACGCTGATCGACCTCATCCTGTCGATCTATGGCACGCTGTCGAACAACACCCTGCATCTGATGCGCGAACTGGCCGAGCACCGGGAACTGGAAGCCTCCCTGCAGGAGGCCAAAGCGGCGCTCGAAGATTCGAAGAACCTCCTGCAGTCGGTCGTTGATGCGGCCCCCGTGCGCATTTTCTGGAAGGACCGCCAGCTCAACTACCTTGGCTGCAACCCGGCCTTTGCCCGGGATGCGGGTAAACGCGACCCCGGCGACGTGATCGGTCACGACGATTACGCGATGGCCTGGGCAGCGCAAGCCGACCTCTATCGGGCCGACGACCTGACGGTCATCGAAACCGGCCAACCCAAGCTCGACTACGAGGAACCGCAAACCACGCCGGACGGCGGAACTCTCTGGCTGCGCTCCTCCAAGGTGCCGCTCAAGGGGCGCCACAACGAGATCATCGGCGTGCTCGGGGTCTACGACGACGTCACCGACCGCAAGGCCGCGGTTGAGGCGCTGCGGCACAGCGAGCACAAGTTCCACTCGTTGTATTCGGCCATGAACGAGGGCGTCGCCCTGCACGAACTGATCGTCGATGGCAACGGCCAACCGGTCGACTATCGCTTGCTCGACGTCAACCCGGCTTTCGAAACCATCCTCGGCATCAGCCGGCAACAGGCCGTCGGGCGGCTCGCCAGCGAGGTCTTTGGCGAGGTTCCCTTCCTGGCCGACTATGCGCAGGTCGCCCTGACCGGCAAGGCCCTGCGTTTCCAGCCGCCTTTTGCCCCGATGGGCAAGGTCTTTTCCATTTCGGTCTTTTCGCCCGGCCGCAATCAGTTCGCCACGGTGTTCAAGGACGTCACCGAGAAGGTGCGCGCCGAGGACAGCCTGCGCGAGAAGGAAGAACGCCTGCGCCTGGCCCTGCATGCTGCCAACCAGGCCTGGTTCGACCTCGATCTGCTGACAGGCGCAGTCACCGTCAGCCCGAACTATCCGCAGATGATCGGCTACCCATCCGAAGGCTTCGAGAGCAGCCTCGACAGCTGGCTGAAGCAGATCCACCCGGACGACCTGGACGGCTTGAAGCAGCAGATCGCCCGGTGCCTGGCGGATGGCGGGCCGAAAACCATGGAATACCGGCGCCGAACGGCTGCCGGTGACTGGATCTGGCTGGAATCGGTCGGCGAGGTGGTCAAGTGGGATGCGGCGGGCCGCCCCCTGCGCATGATCGGCATCCACACCGACATCACCGAGCGCAAGCAATCGCTCAACGAACAGAAGCGCCTGAACCGGGCGCTGCGCCTGCTCAGCGAATGCAACCTGGCGCTGGTGCGCAACGAAGATGAAATCCGCCTGCTCAACGACATCTGCCATCTGATCGTTGGCACCGGGGGCTATCTGATGACCTGGGTCGGCTATGCCGAAGACGACCCCGAACGGACGGTCCGCCCGATGGCTCAGGCCGGCTACGACGACGGCTACCTGTGCCGGACCCGGATTTCCTGGGATGCTCATAGCGAATTCGGCCAGGGACCAACCGGCAAGGCCATCCGCTCGCGCCGGCCGGAAATCAACCAGAACGTACTCGACAACAGCCAACTCAAACCCTGGCGCGCCGCAGCCATTGCGCGGGGCTACCAGGCGTCGATCGCCCTCCCCCTGCAGCACGGGGAGACGATGCTTGGCGCCCTGTGCGTCTATGCCGCAGAACCCAACGCCTTCGGTGCCGACGAGGTCCAGTTGCTCGAAGAACTGGCCGGCAACCTCGCGTTCGGCATCATCGGCCTGCGCAACCGCACCCAGCGCGAGCAGGCCGAGGCAGCGAACCGGGCGAAAAGCTCCTTCATCGCCAACATGTCGCACGAAATCCGCACGCCGCTCAATGCGATCAGCGGCATGGTGCACCTGATGCGGCGCTCCGGCGTCGGGGCCGAACAGGCGGAACGCCTGGACAAGATCGATGCCGCCAGCCAGCACCTGCTGGAAACGATCAATGCCGTCCTCGACCTGTCGAAGATCGATGCCGGCAAGCTGGAACTGGAAGAGGCGGCCATCGACCCGGATGCCATCCTGACCAGCGCGGCAGCGATGGTGCAGGAAAAGGCACAGGCCAGGAAAGTCGCCCTGATCGTCCATCCGCTGCCGGAATCCCTGCCGCTGCTCGGCGACAAGACCCGGCTGCAGCAAGCCCTGCTCAACTATCTCTCCAATGCCGTCAAATTCACCGAAGCGGGGAGCATCGAGGTGGGTTGCCGCATCCTTGAGCGCACCGCCGACACGGTGAAATTGCGCTTCGAGGTCCGCGACACCGGGATCGGGATCGCCCCGGAGGCGATGCCCCGGCTCTTTTCCGCCTTCGAACAAGCAGACAATTCGACGACCCGCAAGTACGGCGGCACCGGCCTGGGCCTCGCCATCACCCGCAAAATCGCCCAGTTGATGCATGGCGATACCGGCGCCGAAAGCGTCCTTGGTCAGGGCAGCACCTTCTGGTTCACCGCCCGGCTGAAACGGGCCGCGGCACCCCACGCGACCCCCGAGGCAACCCCGCAGGAAAACGCGGAAAGCCGCTTGAGAAGCGAATACAGCGGCCGCCGGGTGCTGCTCGTCGAAGACGAACCGGTCAACCAGGAAATCGCCTGCCTGCTGCTGGAAGACGTCGGCCTGCAGGTGGCGGTGGCGAATGATGGCGTCGAAGCCGTCGAGCAGGCCGGCAGAGAAGACTACGACCTGCTCCTGATGGACATGCAGATGCCCCGCCTGGACGGGCTGCAGGCCACCCGCCTGATCCGCGCCCTGCCGGGCTACGCCACCAAGCCGATCGTCGCGATGACCGCCAACGCCTTCGCCGAAGACAAGGAGCGCTGCCTGGCTGCCGGCATGAACGACTTCATCGCCAAGCCAGTCGATCCGGCCGTGCTGTTCGCCGCCCTGCTCAGGAACCTGGCCTCACACGACCTACCCTGATTGCAGCGCCGACCACCGCCGGTCGCTCAGTCGTCGTGCATGCCGTTCTGCGCGAACCATGCTGCGAGAAATTCGACGCAGACGCGGACTCTGGCCGATACCGACAGCCGCGACGGATAGACGGCCCAGACATCGGCCGGCTGGAAATACTGCGGCAGCACTGGGATCAGTCGGCCGGCCGCGATGTCGCGGCTGACGTCCCAGGTCGAGCGCAGGATGATACCGTGGCCGTCGATGGCCCACTGCCGGACGATTTCGCCATTGTTGGCGGAGAGCGGGCCGCTGACCTTGATGGCGACGATGCCCGCCGGCCCGTGCAGTTCCCAGCGGCCGAAATCCTGGTCGCGTTCGCGGATCGGGATGCAGCGATGGCTTTGCAGATCGGCCAGGGTATGCGGCGTGCCGTATTGCGCCAGATAGGCGGGCGCGGCGCACAGCACCCGCCGGTTACAGGCGATGCGCCGCTTGATGACATGGCTTTCGCGCACCTGGCCGAGGCGGATGTCGAGGTGGAACCCCTCCTCCACCAGATCGACCGGGCGATCGAACAATTCGACCTGGATTTCCAGCTGCGGAAACTGCCGCGCCAGCTCCGACAGGGCCGGTGCCAGGCGGCTGCGCCCGAAGCCGGTACTGCTGCAGATGCGCAGCAGGCCGGCCGGTGCCGCCTTTTCGCGGGAAATGGCCTCGCCCATCAGGTCGACGTCTTCGAGGATGCGCTGCGCCCATTGATGGACGATTTCGCCCTGGGCGGTCAGCGACACGTTGCGCGTCGTGCGGTGGAAGAGCTTTTCCTGCACGGACGCTTCAAGCAAGGCGATGCGCTTGCTGACCACTGCCTTGGAAATACCCTGCTCGCGGGCGGTTTCGGCAAAGCTGCGGTGACGGGCCACAATGCAGAACAGGCGGAGGTCTTCAAGCTGGGGCTTTATGTTCACGATTTGTGTTCACGAAATTCACAACAGGCTGGATTGTAATTAATCCGGTGACCACTAAGCTGGTGCCTTTCATCCGCCACGAGCGCCCGCACCATGAAACACAGAATCGCAGTCATTGCCGGCGACGGCATCGGCCAGGAAGTGATGCCCGAGGGCCTGCGCGTCCTCGAAGCAGCCTGCCGCCAATTCGGCCTCGACCTGGAATTCACCGCCTTCGACTGGGCACATTGCGACTATTACCTGCAGCACGGCCAGATGATGCCGGACGACTGGTTCGCTCAACTGAAGGACTTCGACGCCATCTATTTCGGCGCTGTCGGCTGGCCGGCCACGGTACCCGACCACATTTCGCTGTGGGGCTCGCTGCTCAAGTTCCGCCGGGAATTCGACCAGTACGCCAACGTGCGCCCGGTACGCCTGATGCCGGGCATTCCCTGCCCCCTGGCCGGCAAGCAGGTCGGCGACATCGACTTCTACGTCATCCGCGAGAACACCGAGGGCGAGTATTCAGCCGTCGGCGGCCGCATGTTCGAGGGCACCGAGCGCGAGACGGTGATTCAGGAATCGATCTTCACCCGCCAGGGCACCGACCGCATCCTCAAATTCGCTTTCGAGCTCGCGCAGCGCCGCCCGAAGAAGCACCTCACCTCGGCCACCAAGTCGAACGGCATCGCCATCAGCATGCCCTACTGGGACGAGCGGGTCGAAACCATGGCCCACGCCTACCCCGACGTGCGCTGGGACAAGTACCACATCGACATCCTGACTGCCCGCTTCGTGCTCAGCCCGGAGCGCTTCGACGTGGTCGTCGCCTCCAACCTGTTCGGCGACATCCTGTCCGACCTCGGCCCGGCGTGCACCGGCACCATCGGCATCGCGCCGTCGGCCAACCTCAATCCGGATCGCACCTTCCCCTCGCTGTTCGAACCGGTGCATGGTTCCGCGCCGGACATCGCCGGCCAGGGCATCGCCAACCCGATCGCCATGATCTGGTCGGGCGCGATGATGCTCGAGTTCCTCGGCAATGGCGACAGCCGCTACCAGGCCGCGCACGATGCGATCATGGCGGCCATCGAGCAGGTGCTGGTTGGCGGGCCGCGCACGCCGGACATGGGCGGCACGGCGCAGACCGCCGATCTCGGCCGGGCGATTGCCGCCGCGCTGGAAAGCGGGAGCTGACCACCCACCGATGACCGCCTTCCTGCACCATCTGACGCTTGGCGCACCGCTCTTTGCGCTGATCCTCATCGGCTACCTGCTGATGCGCTTCGCCGGCTGGCCGCGCACCATGGCGCAGCATCTGACCACTTTCGTGTTCAGTGTCGGCCTGCCGGCCATGCTCTTTCGCATGATGAGCGACCTCTCGCAGTTGCCGCCGGTCGATGGCCGGCTGCTCGTCGCCTTCTTCGGCGGCTGCCTGCTCGTTTTCCTGCTCGGCCGGCTCATTGCGGGGAAGGCTTTCGGGCTCGACGGTATTGGCCAGTCGGTGTTCGGCGTCGGCTGCATCTTCTCCAACAACATCATGCTCGGCCTGCCGCTGGCCAAGGCTTCGCTTGGCGACCCGGCAATCCCGTCGGTCGCCCTGGTGCTGTTGTTCAATGCCCTGATCCTGTGGACGCTGGTCAGCCTGTCGGTCGAATGGCACCGCCATGGCAGCCTGTCGCTCAAGGGTTTGCGGGACACCGTGCAGGGCGTGCTGCGCAACCCGATCATCCTGGCCATCCTGGCCGGCAGTGCCTTCGGATTGAGCGGGGCTGCCCTGCCGGCCATGCTCGACAGCCCGCTGAAAATGCTCGGCCAGACCGGCATGCCGCTCGCCCTCGTGGCGCTCGGCATGAGCCTGGCGGAATACAACCTGAAATCGGAATGGAAGGTCAGCCTGGCCATCGTCATCCCCAAGCTGCTGATCCTGCCGCTGATCGTCTTCGGGCTGGCCAGGCTGCTCGCCCTGCCGCCGCTCGAAACCCGGGTCATCGTGCTGCTCGCCTCGATCGGCCAGGGCGCCAACGTCTTCCTGATGGCGCGGCAATTCAAGGCGGTGGAAGGCGGCATGGCCGGCGCGCTGATCCTGTCGACCGCCCTTTCGGCGATCACCACGCCCCTGGCACTGGCGATGGCCGGTAGCTGATCGGCTCAGCCGTCAAGCAGGCTGCGCAATGTAAGGCTTGAGCCGGAGATCGAATTCGATGACGTGCTGGCTGATGTAGGACACGAAATGACCGATGATGTCCTCGAACGACAGCCGCAGGCCGGCCATGGTATCGAGGTGCATCTGGGTCAGTTCCTCGATGATGCGCGAATGCTCCCGTTCGTGTTCGCGCATCATCTCCGGCGGCAGGGCGAGGCCGGCCATGAAACGCTCCTCGCTCTGGAAATGGTCGTGAATCTGGATCGTCAGACGGGAGATGACTTCGCTGAACCCCTCGTCGCATTTGCCCGCGGCGAGCAGGTGCTGCAGCGAGCGCAACAACTCATCGTGCTGATGGTCGATATTCGGCACGCCGAGCAACAGGTGTTTGTTCATTTTGTTACCTGTGGACAACCCGATCAAAAGCGCCTGGGCCGGACCATTCGGAGCGAGCCAACCCAAACCAAAGTAATAGACGCTTTCGATTCTGCTCCCTTCGCCAGCCAAATGAAATATGTCGAAAGTAATAATCCGGCCGGGTAAAACCGGGAGGGGGTCGGCGGCGAGCGCCGTCAGGTGACGCGCAACCAGCCCTTGTCGCAGGCGGCGGCGAGGAAGGCGCGGGTGTCCTGGGCGATGGCCGTGCGATTGCCGGGGAAGGCGGCGTCTAGGTCGGCGATGATGTCGTCGGTTGTCCGCTCGCCGTCGCAGCGCTGCAGAATTTCGGCCGCGGCCGGGTTGAGCTTGATGAGGCCCTCCGGGTACAACAGGATGTGTGCCTGCTGGCTGGCTTCGTAGCGGAAGAGGTAGTGCGGGCTGAGGCGCGGGCGGTCGGATGGATTCATGGTTGCCATGCTCGGTCAGAGGGAGCGGCTGCCGTTGCCGGCGACCGCTCCGGGGCTCGTTCAGCGAACGTAGACGTAGGCGGTTACTTCGAAGCCGAGGCGGATTTCGCAGTAAGCCGGGGTTTGCCAGTTCATCGTATGTCTCCTTGATTAGGGCGCCGCACCCTGCGGCACCTGTGTGTCATCTTGGCTATTCGCTGGCCGGCTGGCGCCCGGGCATTCGCCAAAAGCCCCTCAAGATTTTCTGGAGGCCGGCGCCAGGGCCAGGGTTCAGCGCGGATAGACCGGCGCCATCGGCCGGTAGGCGCCCCAGCCTTCGATCTGTACCGGGCAGTGGGCGAGCAGCATGGCGTCGAGCATGCTCCACAGGATGTCGAGCTTCATCTGCAGGATGTCGATCACCCGCGCCTGCTGCTCCCGCGTCGTGAAATGGCCGAGGGTGATGCGCAGGCCGTGCACCACGTCGCGCGGCGCTTCGTTCAGGCGGCGGCGGAAGTAGTCATAGCCGGCCGCTTCGATCCACGGGTAATGGCTCGGCCAGTTGTCGAGCCGGGACTGGTGGATGGTCGGTGCGAACAGCTCGGTCAGCGAGGCGGCGGCAGCCTCCTGCCAGGGGCGCTGGCGGGCGAAATTGACGTAGGCGTCGACGGCAAAGCGCACGCCGGGCAGCACGTGGCGCTGCGCGATGATGTCCTCGCGGCTCAGGCCGACCGCTTCGCCGAGGCGAATCCAGGCCTCGATGCCGCCTGCCTCGCCGGCAAAGCCGTCGTGATCGAGAATGCGCTGCACCCAGTGGCGGCGCACTTCGCGCTCCGGACAGTTGGCCATGATCGCAGCATCCTTGATCGGGATGTTGATCTGGTAGTAGTAGCGGTTGGCGACCCAGGCCTGGATCTGGGCGCGCGTTGCCTTGCCCTCCTTCATCATCACCTGGTAGGGGTGGTGGATGTGGTAGCTGGTGCCCATCGCCCGCAGGCGGGATTCGAACTCTTCGGCGCTCCACGGTGGCAGTTCGTTCATGTTCATTGCTTGTCTCCGTTGGTGATCACCATGCCGTCCCAGGCCAGTTCGATGCCGGCGGCGCCCAGTTCGGCACGTTGCGGCGAGTCCTCGTCGAGGATCGGATTGGTGTTGTTGATGTGGATGAGGATCTTGCGCGGCCTGGGGTAGCCAGCCAGCAATTCGATCATGCCGCCCGGCCCGGATTGCGGCAGGTGGCCGATGGAGCGCGCCGTCTTGGGGGCGATGCCGAGGTCGATCATTTCGGTATCGGTCCAGAACGTGCCATCCAGCATCACGCAGTCGGAATCGGCCAGGAAGGTTTCGAGATGCGGCTCCATGGCGCCGAAACCCGGCGCGTAGAAAACCCGGTAGCCGGTCGCCACGTCCTCGATCAGCATGCCCAGGTTGTCGCCCGGATGCGGGTTTTCGCGGTGCGGCGAATACGGCGGCGCCTTGCTGCTCAGCGGCACCGGCGTAAAGCGCAGGCCCGGGGTCCGTGGCACGACGAAACTCGGGCAAGGCTGGCCGGGGCTGACGTCGACCGGCTGCCAGTTCACGGTGCAGAAGTGTTCCAGCACGTTGAAGATCGGATTGCCGGTGGTGAGGTCTTCCTGCACCTGCGGCGTGCACCACACATCGAGCGGCCGCCCCTCGCGCAGCATGAAGAGGCCGGTGGTATGGTCGATCTGCGCATCCATCAGCACGACGCCGACGATGCCGGTATCGCGCAAGGCCCGTCCCGGCTGCAGCGCCGGCTGGGCGCGGATCTGGCTCAGGATATCGGGCGAGGCGTTGAACAGAACCCAGTCGACGCCATCGGCGCTGACCGCGATCGAGGACTGGGTACGCGGCAGGGCCCGCACGCTGCCATCGCGCACACCGGCGCAATTGCGGCAGTTGCAGTTCCACTGCGGGAAGCCGCCACCGGCGGCAGAACCGAGAACGAGTATTTTCATGCCCCCAGTCTGCACGCCGGTTTGGGGGCCGGCATGCGGGAAAGCGCCAAAGACACCTCATGATTTTCATGGCCCGCATGCGTGCTGTTCTGCAGCAGCGACTGTCCCCTTTTTTCACACCCCGGCTGCCAGGCCGACGGTTTTTCGGGGATAGGCCGTTGGCATGAAGATTGCCGCTTGTCTGCTCTTTTCAGGATGAGGAAGGAGCCGATGAATACCAAGGAACTCGTCGCTGCGGCACTGGAAGTCCGGCAGCCCTGGCAGGTTACGCAGATCCGCCACGATCTCGGGCCGGATCAGATCGACGTCTGGATCGGCAAGGAGGCGGCGCGCAGCGGCTGGCTGTTCGGCGCGCGCAGCAGCCCCAACCCCGGGGATGAAGGGCGCTGGCGGCATGTCAATCTCGGCCGCCTGCGTTGCGTGATCCACGGCACGCCGTCGCCCGATGGCGAGGCGCCCGTCTGGCTTGGCGACGAGGAACAGCCCTTCACCCGGCTGCTGTCGCGCCGGGTTGCCGGCCTGATGCATGACGGCGTCGGCTTGGGCACCATTTGCGACCTGCTCGACCTGCCGGTGGCCGACCTGTGGAAATTCAAGCACCGCCTGGATAGCGGCAAGGCCGTCCTGGCTGCGCCTCCGGAGAGCCGCCAGGAAGCGCTGAACACCCTGCCGGCGGCCGACGATCCGGTTTGGGAAAACCTGCTCGACGGCAGTCTCGGCATCGACATGCACGCCCTTGGCCTGAAGCTGCTGCTCACCAAGCTGCGCGAGCAATGGGCCGTGATCGGCGATCCCGAGGTACGCGCCCTGAAGGTGCAGGAATTGCGGCGCTATTTCATCCGCCACGAAAAAAGCCTGGCCCGCGAACTGGCCCAATTGCGCCTGCGCGCCACCTCCGGCGGGGAGCGGCCATGAACCGGCAGCAAACCCTGATGCCGCTCCCGCTCGCGGCCGAGATGATCGCTGCCGGCCAGGTACTGTGCATTGCCGGCGACGAGGCGGCGCTGCGTCAGTTGCCGCACGGCCAGTGGATCGGCGGCACGATCCCCTACTTCATGACCGGCGACGGCGGCCAGGTCAGCCGCGACCAGGTTTTCGTCACCCCCGTCACTGGCTTCGCCGAGCCGCCCCGGCTGCGCTTGCGCGACCGCGCCGCCCTGCCCGGCATCTGCCGCGATGCGCCGGAAAGCGGCTACAGCATCGTGATCATCCCCGCCTTCAGCGACTGCCATGTCGAATTTGCCCAGCATGCGCCGGATTACGAGGAGATGTACCTGAAGCCGCTGGTCGGCTGGATCGCCGGCGTGCATCTCGACGATCTCGCCCAGGCCAAGCCGCGCGTCGTGCTCGGCCCGACCGGCGAGTTTGCCGACGACTGCGCCGTGGTGATGGATGTGCCGCTACCGCCCGAGCGCTTTGCCCAGATCGACATCGTCAACCTGTTCCATCCCGGCCACGGCCCGGCTATCGTCTTCCCGGCCAGCGGTTTCACGGTCGGCGCCTGCAGCCTCGACGGCCAACCGGGCAACCTCGCCGAATACCTGGCCAGCGCCGGTATCGACACGCGCCTGCCGCTGGTCGCCGACTACTGCGGCGCGCTGGTCAACGTCAGCATCAAGGCCGTCGACCGGGCGAGCGGCCGGGTCGAGCTCTACGCGCCAGTCTTCCCCGGGCTCGACTACCGCATCGCGGCGCCGGTGGACGACTACGTGGCGAGCTTTCACCAGGCCCTGCCGGGACAAACACCGGAGATCGCCTTTTCGTGCAACTGCATCCTCAACTACCTGCACTCCGGGCTGGAGGGCAAGCGGACGGGCGATCTGGTCGGGCCGTTCACTTTCGGCGAAATCGGCTACCAGCTGCTGAACCAGACGCTGGTTTACCTGACCGTCCGTTAGGCAGCCAGCAGGGCCGGCGTCGCCGGCCCGTGGCTCAGGAAGAGTCGATGCACCTGGATGCCGTCGGCCCCGGCAGCGCGCGCCGCCTGCACATCGGCCGCGCTGCCGATGCCGCCAACGGCGACGAGGCGCAGGCCGCCAGCGCCGACTGCCGATAGCGCCGCCAGGCCCACGTTATCGGGCAGGACCACGGTCAACTGGTCGACACCGGCCGCGGCCAGGGCCGGCCAGAGGCGGGCCGCATCGTGCGCCGGCAGCTTGACCGCCAGCGGCATAGGCAAGGCGTGCCGGCACGCCGCCAGTTCGGCCAGCGCATCGTCCAGCGCGCCTTGCAGCGACGGGGTCAGAAAACGGCGGTTGGCGGCGGCGCTCAGGTTGAGACTGAGATAGTCGGCAACGCCCCCAAATTCGGCCAGGCAGCCCAAACCGCGCCGCCATTCGCTGCCCAGCGCGGCTGGCGGCAAATCAGGCGGCAGGCCCAGCCCGATGCCGATGGCGGTTGCGGCAATCGCCGGGCGCTGTCCGGCCAGTCGGCTGAGCAGGGGCGGCAGGTCGTCGGCCAGCACCGAGCCGAACTCGACGCTGCCAAAGCCCAGGCCGAGCAGTTCGCCTGCCCGTTCGCCGCTCTTGTCGATGCCGCCGGCCAGGCCGGGGCGGGCCAACCACCAGAAAGCGGGCTTCACACGCAGCGCCGGGCAAAATCGGCCATGAAGCTGGCCAGCGCGGCAGCGCCAGCTTCCGGCATGGCGTTGTACAGGCTGGCACGGATGCCGCCGCGGCGCGGGTGGCCGGCCAGGTGGTGCAGGCCGGCGGCGGCGGCTTCGCTGATGAAGCGCCCGGTCAGCGCCGCATCCGGCAATTGCCAGCACACCGTCACCGGCGAGCGCCAGGCGGAATCGGCCGGGCAGCG
Source organism: Dechloromonas agitata is5 (assembly GCF_000519045.1). Classification (GTDB taxonomy): domain Bacteria; phylum Pseudomonadota; class Gammaproteobacteria; order Burkholderiales; family Rhodocyclaceae; genus Azonexus; species Azonexus agitatus. The sequence continues at coordinate 2,004,806 of NZ_KI912532.1, read as the reverse complement.
GTAGAAGCCGCCGCTGGCATCGATCGCGCCATAGAGCAAGGCCGCCTTGCGCCGGTTGGCGGCAGCCATGGCCGGCAGGCCGCCCTGCCCGGCCACCCAGTCGAAAACCAGGGCGGCCAGTTGCAGGGCGAGGATGGGCGGCGTGTTGACGCCACTCTCCGCCTCGGCCTGCCGGGCGTAAGACCAGATGCCCGGCAGGCTGGCCGGGGAGCGCGCCAGCAGGTCTTCGCGGGCAATGACCACGGCCAGCCCGGCGACGCCGATGTTCTTCTGGGCGCTGGCGTAGAGCAGGCCGAAACGGCCCATGTCCAGCGGCCGGCACAGGAAATCGGCCGTCGCATCGGCGACCAGCGGCACGCCGGCGGGCGCTGCCGGCAGTTCCGGCCAGGCCAGGCCGTCGGCCGTTTCGTTGGTGGTCAGGTGGCAATAGGCGAGATCGTCCGGCACGGCGAGGCCCGCCTCGCCGGGGGGCGGCAATGTCAGCACCGGCCGATGCAGCGCTGCCTCGCTCGCCGCCCGCGCCGACCAGTAGCCGGTGTCGACATAGCCGACCCGCTGCCCGGGGGCCGCCAGGTTGAGCGGCAGCAGCGAGAATTGCTGCATGGCGCCGCCGGCCAGGAAGAGGATGCGGTAATCGTCCGGCAGGTTGATCAGCGCGGCCAGTTGCCGGGTGGCGTGGGCGCGCAAGGCACGAAAGGCGGCGCCGGAGAAGGGTTGCTCGTTGAGGCAGGCGCCGCCGGCATCACGGGCGAACAGGCTGCGCTCGGCCCGGGCCAGCACGGCATCGGGCAGGCGGGCCGGGCCGGCCGCGAAATTCCAGGCGGTCATGCGCCGAACAGGTGCCCGCCGTGGCTGCCGGCCGCCATGAAGAACAGCAGCGGCACCGACAGCATGGTGTTGGTGCGCGACGAGAGGTGGGTGATGCGCGAACAGCGCAGCCGCTCCTCGATGCTGGCCGGCACCAGGCCGAGCACCTTCTTCTGGTGCGGCCAGAGCACCAGCCACAGGTTGGCCAGCATCAGCGTGCCGATCCAGGCGCCCAGGCCGAGCGGCGCCAGCGTGCCTTGCAGCGTGAAGGCGGGCAGCAACCAGCCGCGCTGGGCGAGCATGGCGATGCCCGCCGCCCAGGCCACCACGGCGGCCCAGCGGAAGGTGCCGTGTTCGCGGTTGATGACGGCACGCAGGCGCGGGCTGTCGGGGTCGCGCAGGTCGGCAGCGTTCAGCGGCTGCCAGGTCGGACGCTGGACGACGCTGGAGTAGTTGTGGCCGACCCAGATGATGCCGGCCAGGAAGTGCAGCCAGCGGGCCAGCAGGTCGAAGGTGGCGCCGTCCATGTTCAGCCCATCCAGACGCGCAGCGCGGCATTGAGGGCCAGCGTCAGCAGCAGGCCGAGGGCGATGGTGGCGAGGGCGGAATCGAAGGGATGGCGCATGGCTCAGCCCGCCATGAAATCGGTGCACACCGCCTGCGCCGAGCGCTTGATCAACGGTTTCTGGAAGCGCATTGTCTGCTCGCGCACGGCCACCGCCTGCTGGACCACGCCGTGGTGCGGCGAACGGCTGCAGGCCGGGTCGGTGTTGCTGGCGTCACCGGTGAGCAGGAAGGCCTGGCAGCGGCAGCCGCCGAAGTCCTTTTCCTTTTCCGAACACGAACTGCAGGGCTCGGGCAGCCAGTCCAGGCCGCGGTATTTGCGGAAGAGCGACGACTCGTGCCAGATCCAGTCCAGCGGCTTTTCGCGTACCGAATCGAACTGCAGGCCAGGAATCACCCGTGCCTCCTGGCAGGGCATGGCCACGCCGTCCGGCGCCACGGTCAGGTGGATGGCGCCCCAGCCGTTCATGCAGGCCTTGGGGCGGCCTTCGTAGTAATCGGGGATGACGAAATAGATGGTCATCGTGTTGCCCAGCTTCTCGCGCCAGCGGTTCACCACGGCTTCCGCCTCGCGGACCTGGGCCAGCGTCGGCATCAGCTCGTCGCGGTTCATCAGCGCCCAGTTGTAGTACTGGATGTTGGCGAATTCGATGTACTCGATGCCCATCCCGGCCGCCCAGGCGATCATCGCATCGATCTCGCCGATGTTCTGCTTGAAGACCGGCACGTTGAGCACCATCGGGAAACCGTGCTTCTTGATCAGCCGCGCCGCTTCCATCTTGCCGGCATGGGCCCGGGCGCCGACCAGCGCGTCGGTCAGCTCGGCCCGCGAAGCCTGCACCGACAGCTGGATATGCTTGAGGCCGGCCGCCTTGAGGGCCAGCAGGCGTTCCTCGGTCAGGCCGATGCCGGAGGTGATCAGGTTGGTGTAGAAGCCGATGCGGTCGGCGTGGCCGACCAGCTCCTCCAGATCGTCGCGCAGCATCGGCTCGCCGCCGGTGAACCCAAGCTGCAGCGCGCCAAGCCGGCGGGCATCGTCGAGTACCTTCTTCCACTCGGCGGTGCTCAGCTCCTGGCTGCCGTAATCCTCGAAATCGAGCGGGTTATTGCACCACGAGCACTTCAGCGGGCAACGGTAAGTCAGCTCCAGCGACAACCAGAGAGGAATCCCCTGGCCGTCCAGGCTCAATCCGCGATCTTCCTTGGGCATGGCCAACCTTTCGACGTAAGCGATGTGATGACCGATTGTTGCCCCCCGGCTGCGGGCGGGCGACCATGGAATCGGGAACCGGGGCTAGCGATTTTCAGGAGGCTACCTCGCCAACGGCGCCCGGCTGCACACAAGGCCCCGGAAAGCGGCGAAAATCCGGCTTTCGCCTTCGCCCCCGCCGCATGTCCATCCAGCCCTTCACCGCCCTCGCCTGCCCGCTTGACGGCGCCCCGCTCAACCGCCAGGGCGCCGCCTGGAAATGCCCCGCCGGCCACAGCTTCGACATCGCCAGCCAGGGCCACACGCACTTGCTGCCGGTACAGCACAAGCGCTCGCTCGACCCCGGCGACAGCAAGGAGATGGTCGCCGCCCGCCGGCGCTTCCTCAATGCCGGGCACTACCGCCCGATCGCCGAAGCCGTCGCCCGCCCCGCTCTGGCCGACCTGCCGGCCGGCAGCCCGGCCGCCTGTCTCGACGCCGGCAGCGGTGAAGGCTACTACCTGCGCCAACTGGCCGCCGCAGCGGAAAGCCGGGGCATCGCGCTGGCCGTGCTCGGCCTCGACATCTCCAAATGGGCTGTTCTCGCCGCCGCCAAGCAGGACAAGCGCCCGAACTGGGTGGTCGGCACCAACGCCCGGTTGCCGGTGCTCGACGCCAGCCTCGACCGCATCCTGTGCCTGTTCGGCTTTCCGGTGTACGCCGAATTCGCCCGCGCCCTGAAACCGGGCGGCCAGCTCCTGATGGCCGACGCCGGGCCGGATCACCTGCGCGAATTGCGCGAGATCATCTACCCCAGCCTGAAGCCCGCCCGCCCAGCACCTATGGCGCCGCCCCCCGGCTTCACCGACCTCGCCCCGGAAACCGTCCGCTTCCCGCTCAGCCTCAACAGCCAGGCTGAAATCGCCGACCTGCTGGCCATGACCCCCCACCTCTACCGCGCCACCCCGGAAGGCCGGGCCCGCGCCGCCGCGCTGACTGCGCTGACGATGACCGTGGACATACGACTGCAGCGCTTGGTGAGGGCGGCTTGAGGAGGATCTGACGATCGTCGGCGGGATGCGGCCAGACGCATGCCAACAAAACAGATCAAGGGTTGCATACCCGGAATTCCAGTTTGTGCGATAGTGCTTCATCGATGCCTTTAATGGAAAGGCCGCCTATGAAGCATGACGCTTACGGCTGGCATGCAGGCTTCTATGACCGCCTCTATGAGCCTGCTGCGAAGATTCTCCGGGATGTCGGCCTGACGATTTTTCCCCCGCGGGAAAATATCGCGATTCTGGACGTCGGGTGTGGTACCGGGAGCCAGCTTGCTCTTTATCGAAGAGCGGGCTGCCGTCTTGTCGGCATCGATAATTCCCCCGCAATGCTCGCCGTTGCGAAACAGAAACTGGGTCAGGCCGCCGAATTGTGCATCGGTGATGCGACCCGAATGCCACTCGCCGCCTCTCGCTTCGATCTGATCAGCGTGGTGTTCGTCTTGCATGAGATGGATCCAGAATTGCGGCCGGTAGTCCTGAAGGAATGCCAGCAACTTCTCAAGCCTGGCGGTCGCATCATGCTGATGGATTACCACCCCGGGCCGTACTCCAAGGTCATGGGCAAGATTTGGTATCTGCTCATCAAACTCATGGAAATCAGTGCCGGCCGGAAGCATTACGGCAACTATTGTGATTTCATTGCCTCGGGAGGGCTCGAATCCCTTGTCGCGGACTCACCGTTGCACTTGGTGCGGCGCTACGTTTCTGAGCATGGTGTGACCGCGATCTACCTGATTGCCGCCCACTGAGCTCCGCTTTGCTCATGCGGCACTTGCCGCTTTAGGTCGATTCGCGCCAGTGAAGGCGATGCAGTTCGGCGCCCGGATGGCGCCGACTCCGCGCCAAGGCCCCCCTTCGGCCAACCCTCGCACCTGACAGCCGGGCGCCCTTGATGGGAAAATTCGCCCCCCCAGCTTTTACATGTTGCCGCACCATGATCCTCTCGTTTTTCCCCAATGGCCTCGAACGCTACGTGATCGGCGGCCTTCTGATCGGTGCTGGCGTGGCGCTGCTGTTTGCCACCACCGGGCGGCAAGGGGGCGTCAGTACCTTTTTCAGTTCCAGTTGGTCCTGGCTGCTCAGGACGCCATTTTTCCAGCAGGCATCGTTACGCGATAGCCGCCAGTGGCGCCTGGTTTATGCGCTGGGCCTGCTACTCGGCGGCAGTCTCTACGTGCTCGCCGGTCAGCCGGTCGAGCCCAGCCATCTGCCGCTGTGGAAACTGGTGCTGGGCGGCCTGCTCATTGGCTTTGGCGCCCGCCTGGGCGGCGGTTGCACGTCCGGCCACGGCATCTGCGGCATGGCTTCGCTGTCGGGCGGCTCCCTGCTGATGGTCATCACTTTTCTGAGTACGGCCATCGTCACGGCCTGGGCCTTGTACGGACTGGGGGTTGCACCATGAGCCGCGCCTTCCTGGGCCACATCGCGACGCTGGTCAGCGGCCTGATCTTCGGTTTCGGCCTGGCCTGGTCCACCATGATCCGCCCCGAGTCGATCCTTGCCTTCCTGCGCTTTCAGGATCTTGGCCTGCTTCTTGTCCTGGGCAGCGCCGTCGGCCTCAATTTGCTGGTCTTCCAGTTGCTGCCGCGCCTCACCCGGCACCCGGCTTTCGCGTCCGCCTACCAGCAACGGCCGTTCACGCTCGACCGCCCGGCGCTGGCCGGCGGTGTGCTGTTCGGCCTGGGCTGGGGGATCTGCGGCATCTGCCCCGGTCCGGCGCTGGCCGGCCTGGGGGCGGGCAATGGCGACATGCTGATCGCACTGGCGGCCATCTTCGCCGGGGCCGGGCTGCATGGCCTGTGGGCCGGCCGGCAAGGCCAATAGACGTCAGTTGGCGGCGAGCGCCCGGCGGATGGCCTCCGCCAGCACCCGCGGGTCTTCGGCCCCGACCACGATCTGCTGGCGGTCGACGATAAAGGTGGGCACCTGCCGGATGCCGGCTTGGCGCACGTCGGCTTCCATCGCCCGGACGCTGTCGGTGTCCTGCGTCGAGGCGAGATAAGCGGCCGCGTCGGCGGCCGAATAGCCGCACTCGCCGGCGATGGCGGCGAGCAGGCCGACATCCCCGACATATTCGCCGCGCTGGAACTGCGCGACGAACAAGCGCTCGACCAGCGCCTCGGCGTCGCTCTGCTGCTGGGCCCAATGGATCAGGCGGTGCGCCTGCAGGGTGTTGGCGCGCAGCGTGATCTTCTCGAAGGCGTATTCGATGCCATAAGGCCGGCCGGCTTCCCGCACCCGCTCGAACAAGGCCTCGACCGCCTCGCGGCTGCCGAATTTGTCGACCAGGAAGGGCAGGTACGGCTCACCTTCCGGCGGCGTCTGCGGATTCAGGAAGAATGGGCGCCAGCGCTTGTGGCATTCGAGATCGGGCACGTCGCGGCGCACCTGTTCGATGGCCACCGCCAGGCGGCGCAGGCCAATGAAGCACCACGGGCAAACAAGGTCGGAAACGATTTCGATGGTTGGCATGGATGGGCTCGGCGGAAAGGGGTTTCAGGACCGATGCGGATACCGGCGGCGGCCGCATCACGGGCGCGAGGGCTGCTTACAGATCGCTGGCCAGGATTTCATCCCGCAGTTTGCGCAGGCCGGCCGGCATTTTCAGCGTGGTCCGGTCCCAGCCCTCGATTTCCAGCACCCGGTCAAGGCAGCCTTCCATCACCGCGTGCGCTTCCTGCGAGGCGGCGGCGATGGTCTGGTGCACCAGGCTGGGCGATTTTCCCTCGGTGATGCAGTCGCGCTGATAGCGAATCAGATAGCGCAACTGGCGTAATTCATTGGCCACTTGCCCGGGGCAGGCACACATGTAGATCGAGGCTTCTTCGACGATTTGGTGGAGTTGTTCGTCGCTGAAACGTTGTTGCAGGTCCATTCGATCCTCCCTGGAAATGATGGCAGCCAGGGCATGTTAGCGCATTCGCGCCGGCCGGACGTTCAGACCCCCGGCGGCAGCTTGGCCGCCATCATCGCCCTGCGGTCCAGCCGGCGGCCATCGACGATGAAGGTGCCATCGCCGACTGCATGCAGCAGGCGCCGCTCCTTGCGTTCCGGATCGATCCAGGCGGCCAGCGCTTCGAGCACGACGATGCCGTGCGGCCGGACGATGTCGATCACCCGGCATTCGATGTTAGCCAGGCACTCGCCGAGCAGCGGCGCCGCGACCTGGTGGGCCGGCAGCGCCGTCAGGGCGAAGCGGGCAAACTTGTCGGTATCGGCGCCCGAACAGGTGCCGATGCCGACCACGGTATCGAGCAGGTCCACCGTCGGGATCGCGATGACGCATTCGCGTTGCTGCTCCAGCGCGGCGAAGGAATGATTCCAGGGCCCGGTGGTGAGGGCGAAACGCGGCGAGAAATCGAGCACCATGGTCCACGAAATGGTCATCACATTGGCCCGGCCCGCCGCACAGGTGGTGACCAGCACCACCGGCCCCGGCTCGATCAGGGTGAAGGCCTTGCTCAGTTCGAGTTCGCGCATGGGACACCTCCGCCAGTCCGGGCAGCCCGGACGTGCCGCCCGGGATCTGCTTTTCCGTCATGCCGGATAGCTTATACCGCCCGGCCGACGCTGTCCTTCCCCACCAAGAAGCGGGTGGCGGGCACCGTGCCCCCCACGCTGTCGTCCTCCCGACGCGGCGTTCCGGTAGCCGTATTCAACGGGATCACGCCGGCCCAGACCGGCCACGCCAGATCCTCCGCGTCGTCCACCGTGCCCATGTCGCGTACTTTGGCCGATGCCTCGGCCAGCGGCATGCGCAGCACGCTGGTGGCGTTGAGTTCCTTGTCGGTGATCGGGCGCAGCGTCTCCCAGCGTCCAGGGTAGAGGCCTTCGATGAAAGCCTGCAGGCTACGCTGTTTTTCCAGCGGGTCAGTCACCAACGCGAAGCGACCGTAGATCACCACCGAGCGGTAATTCAGCGAGTGGTGCATGGCTGAGCGGGCCAGCACCAGCCCGTCGGCAAGCGCGATGGTGAGGCAGGCCTCGCCCTCGGTCAGCGCCTTGAGCATGCGCGAAGCCTTGGCGCCGTGGAGGTAGAGGTGCTCGCCGTCGCGCCAATGAAGGGTGGGAATGGCGTGCACGGCGCCGTCGATCTGGAAAGCCACGCTGCAGATGAGCGCGGCGTCGACGATGGCGTTGATGGCGGTTGCATCGTAGTCGGCGCGTTCCGGTTTGCGGCGCACGCGCGTGCGGGCGGACGGGGCGGTAACGGTTGGCATGGGGGCAAGGCTCCAGAGGGTCACGAGGACCCCACTCTAGGGCGCCCGTGGTACCTTTCGTAGTACCACCAAACGATTCACCAAAGGAGCCACGATGGAGCTGGACTGGCTGCTCACCCCACCGTTGCCGGACACCCTGCCACGGCAGCGCGTGCTCTACCACCGCCTGCGCGAGGCGATCCTGTCCGGCCGCCTGGCGCCCGGTACACGCCTGCCGGCCAGCCGCAGCCTGGCGGCTTCGTTGAAGATCGCCCGCAACACCGTGCTGTTTGCCTACGAACAATTGACGGCCGAAGGCTGCCTGTGGGCCGATCGCCAGGGCACGCGCGTCGCATCGTTGCCGGAGCGGGCGACACCGCCCGCCAGCAGCGGGCATTCGCCCGTCACCCGGCTGCGCCTTGCCGCCCGCGCTGCGGCCGTCTTGCAACCCGAACCGGCGCGCGAGGCGGCGGCACTGCCATTTGCCCCCGGCACGCCGGACTACAGTGCCTTTCCGTTCCGCACCTGGCGGGCCTGCCAGGAGCGCGCCTGGCGCGATGCCGGCTGGCGCCAGCTCGGCTATGCCGCGCACGGCGGCGACCCGGTCCTGCGTGAAGCCTTGGCCGGTCATCTCACTACCGTCCGCGGCCTGCCGGTCGATGCGGCACAAATCGTCATCACCAGCGGGACACAGGCCGCGCTGGATCTCTGCGCCCGGCTGCTCGCCGATCACGGCGATACCGTCTGGGCGGAGAATCCCGGCTATCTCGCCGCCCGTGCCGTCTTCGGCCTTGCCGGGCTGCACATCCATGACGTGCCGGTCGACGACGAAGGGTTGGCGCCGCGCGAAGGCGACTGGTCCGGTCATCCGCCGCGCCTGATCATGATTACCCCCTCGCACCAGTACCCGACCGGCCGCGTCATGCCCCTGCCGCGCCGCCTAGCCCTCATCGCGCGTGCCCACCAGGCCGCTGCCTGGATTATCGAGGACGACTACGACAGCGAATTCCGCCGCGCCGGCCCTGCGCCCCCCGCGCTGTTCGGCCTGCAACCCGACGCGCCGGTCGTCTATGCCGGCACCTTCAGCAAGACGCTCTACCCCGGCCTGCGCCTCGGTTATCTCGTGCTGCCGCACGCCATCGCCGCCGACTTTGCCCGCGCCACCACGCAGGCGATGCGCCCCGGGCAGGGGATCGAGCAACGGGCGCTGGCCGATTTCATCCACCGCGGCTACTACACCGCCCATCTGCGCCGCATGCGGGGGCGCTACGCGGCACGGCAGAGCGCACTGAGAACGGCCCTGAAGGAGGCTTTCGGCTCTTCCGTCACGCTGTCGGGCGGCGAAGCCGGCCTGCACCTGGTCATGTGGCTACCCGCCGGGATACGCGATGGCGCGGTGGTGGCGCGGGCTGCAACGCTGGGGCTCGGCGTGCGTGCCCTCAGCAGCTACACCCGGCCACCGATGACCTGCAACGGGCTGGTGCTGGGCTACGGGAATCTGGCCGAGGGGATGCTGGCGGAAGCGGTACGCCGACTGGGGGTGGCGATCGAAGGATTCGACGGGGCCGGTGCCTTGGCCGATTGCCGCCAACCGCCTCCGCTGGCGGCGAACTAGCCTACCGTCTCGACGCATTCCGCCACCCAGCCGAGCGCCTTGATGCAGGCGCGGGCGATGGGCGGCGACAAACCGGCATGGCCGGCCTGGGCGACCGGGAACCAGGTGGCTTCCGGCCAGGCGCGATGCAGGGCTTCGGCGGCCTGCGGCGGACAGACCGGATCGGCCAGGCCTTGCACGATGGCCGCCGGCAGGTGGCGCAGGCGCTCGACACCGGCCAGCAATTGGCCGGGCATCAGGAAGCAGTCGCGCGTCAGGTAGTGCATCTGGATGCGCACCTTGGCCAGTTGGCAGGCATCGGGGTCGTGCCCGAGCGGCGCCTCGCCGAGCAGGGCGCGTTCGTAATCAAGCCAGGCGCGGGCGGCACACCGGGCAACGCTCGGCGTGCCGCGCAGGACGCGGCGGGCGGTCGCGGCAAGCAGGTCGCTCTGTTCCCCGGCCGGCAGGGTGGCGGCGAAGGCCAGCCAGGCCGGGCTCGGCGCCTCGCCATTGCCCTGCACGTAGGCGGCGATCTCGCGCCGGGAGCCGAGGAAGATGCCACGCAGCACGAGGCCGAGGATGTTTTCCGGGTAGATCTGCGCATAGGCCAGGGCGAGCAGGCTGCCCCAGGAGCCGCCGAAGACGATCCAGGCCGGGATGCCGAGCGCCTCGCGCAGCAAGTCGAGGTCGGCGATCAGGTCGGCCGTGGTGTTGTCGTGCAGGTCGCCGAGCGGCAGGCTGCGCCCGGCGCCGCGCTGGTCGACGAGGATGGTGCGGAAGCGCTGCGGATCGAACAGCCGGCGCTGCCCCGGCGTGCAGCCGCTGCCCGGCCCGCCGTGCAGGAAGAGAACGGGCAGCCCATCGGCCGGGCCGATTTCCTCGACGTAGAGATAATGCCCGTCACCGACCGCGATACGGCGTGCGCAGCGGGGCTGCACGTCGGGGAATAGCGGGTCGCCGGTCATCGGCTGGCGGTCACGATTCGATCAGGCCGTTGCGCACGGCGACCAGCGTCAGTTCGGCTGCGTTCTGCACATTGAGCTTTTGCTTGATGTGATAGAGGTGGGTGCCGACGGTGCTCGGGCTGAGGCAGAAATCGCTCGCCACCTCGTTCACCGAACGGCCCTCGGCGAGCTTGAGGAAGACGGCCAGTTCCTTCTCGGTCAACGATTCGACCGGGTTGGCCGAGCCCGAGAGCTGGGCCAGGGCGACGGCCTGGGCGAGTTCCGGGTCGAGGTAGCGGCGGTCGCGCGCCACTTCGCCGACGGCACGCAGAAATTCCTCCGGCGCCGCCCGCTTGCACAAATAACCGCGGGCGCCGAGCTTGAGGGCGCGCACCGGCACGATGTCGTCGTGGTGGGCCGAAAGCATCAGCACACGCGCCCGGGCCTCCCAGACGAGCAGCCGTTCAAGCGCCGCCAGGCCGCCGACGCCGGGCATCGAGACATCCATCACGACGACATCCGGATTCGATTCGGCGTACAGGCGGACGGCGCTCTCGCCGCAATCGGCCTCGCCGATCACGCTGGCGCCGGCCCCTTCGAGCAGCAGGCGAAAGCCGAGGCGGACCATGGCGTGGTCGTCGGCGAGCAGGACGCGGACTCCGTTCAGTTTCATGCTTCTACCCTCCCCTGTGCCACCGGCAGGCAGGCCTGGAGCACGAAGCCCCCGCCCGCCGGCGTGGCGAATTCGAGTTGGCCGCCGAGCAGCGCGATCCGTTCGCGCATGCCCTGCAGGCCGAGGCCGCACCCGGCCTGTCCCGAAGGCCTGCCATCGAGGCCGCGGCCGTTGTCGGCGAGCCGGATTTGCACAGTTGCTCCATTCTGGAGCAGTGTCAGATCGACCCGGCTGGCATCGGCGTGGCGAACGATGTTGGTCAGCCCTTCCTGCACGGTACGGAGCACACACTGTGCCACCTCATCGTCAAAAGCCTCGCCCGTCAGGGCGATACGGCTGGTCAGCTGAATCGGATGCTGCCGGCGCCAGGCGTCGAGCGTGCTCTCCAGCCGCGCGACCAGGCTTTGCCCGGTACGCAGGCGATGCAGGATGCGGCGCACGCCGTCCTGCATCTCGCCAGTCACCGCGACGATGCTCTGCGCGTGGCTGTGCAGGGCCGGCTGTTCGGTGGTGCGCTGGACGATGGCGCCGGCCAGTGCGCGCACCGCCGTGACGCCCTGCGCCAGTTCGTCGTGCAGTTCGCGGGCGATGCCCTCGCGTTCGGCCCGGCGCTCGGCTTCGACCCGGGCCTGCATCTGTTCGGCCACCTCCTTGGCGGTTTCCAGCCGGACGTTGTCGTCCACCGCTGCTTTCAAGCGGTCGGCCATGCCATTGAAGGCACGCGACAGGCGACCCAGTTCCGGCGAGGCGAAACGCGGCAGGCGGGTGTCGAAACGGCCCATGCCGGTGCGGTCGAGCGCCTGCATGACCTGGTTGAGCGGGCGCAAAGCACGCGCCAGGGCGCGCCGGGTGGCGGCGAACAGGCCAATGAGCAGCAGCAAGGCCCAGCCGGCCAGGCCGAGCAGTTCATCCCAGGCGTCGAGCACGGCGCGCGAGGGGTCGGGATGCAGGCTCAGTTCGTAGCCGGCGAACGGCAGGCGGCTGCCCGGCAGGTCGCTGGCCAGCAGCGCGGCGAACCAGGCCGGCGCCGTCCGCCCGGCCTTGTACGGCGACGGCGGCGACACATAGCGCAGCTGGCCGGCGGCATCGCGCACCTCCAGCACATTGGCGCGCACCCGGCCGATGCTGGCCGTCATGGCGAGCAAGCGCTCACCGCGCTCGGCTTCGGGCAGGGCCTGCAACTGGCCGAGCATGACCTTGAGCCATTGCCCGGAAACCCGCGTCGCAGCCTCGACTTCCTCATGCACGGCATTGCGCGTCGCATGCAGCCACAAGCCGCCAAGGACCAGCAGCAGGCAGGCGGCCAGTCCGGTGAGGACCAGGCCGACCCGCGTGTGCAGGCTGGCGTCAGGCAGGGCGAATGGCTGCTGCATGCTCACTTGCCGCCGAAGACGTAGCGGACGCCGACCCAGGCCGCACGGGGCGCGCCGGGCGCGACGAAAGTCTGCCGCCGCCAGTCGTCCGGATCGGCCTGGAAGCTGCCGCCGACGAAGGGGCTTTCGGCCAGCGCGCCGGCCGTGGCGTACCGGCGGTCGAAGACGTTATTGACCTTGGCGAACATCTGCCAGCCGCCGCCCAGCTTCGCCTCGGCGTTCAGGTTGAGGATGGCGTAGCCGCCGATCTTGCCCGGTCCCTCGAAGGTGCGCACATTGCCCAGCGCATCGGTGGTAGTGCCGCTCTGGTGCTGGTTGTTCTCGTTGCCGCGCACGTACTGGCTGGAAAAGGCCTGCACGTCGCCGCCCAGGCGCAGCCAGCTGGTCGCCCGCCAGGCCAGGCCGAGCTTGACGCTGTGCTCCGGCAGGCCGGGCAGGCGGTTGCCCTTTTTGACGAGTATCTCGTCGTCCTGGCCGGCCCCGGTGCATTCGGCCGCCGTGCCGCGCGTGCTGTTGTTTTCGGCGAGCAGGCAGGCGTCGGAACGGAAGGTGGCGTGCAGCCAGTTGTAGCTGGCGAACCAGTCGATGCCGCTCAGCTTGCCGTTGAGGCCGAGTTCGAAGCCCTGGCGCTGTGTCTTGCCGAAGTTGGTGAAATAACCGGCGCTGGTCGAGGTGCCGACGAACAGGATGTCGTCGGTGTTCAAGGTGCGATAGACGCCGGCGTTCCACTGGGTGTTGCCGGCCAGGGTGCCGCGCAGGCCGGCCTCCAGGGTGCGCGATACCACTTGCTTCAGGTAGGGGTCGGCGGCCATCGAGTTGGGCAGGGTACACGGGTTGGCCGGGTCGGCGCAGCCGAGTTCGATCGGCGTCGGGATACGGTTGCCCTGGCTGAAACCGGCGTAGGCGTTGAGCGTCGGCAGCACTTGCCAGCTCAGGCCGAGGGCCGGGTTGAGCTTGCGGTAGCTGTGGTCGCCATCGAGGTTCGGCGCGGTGAGGGTCAGTTCGTCGTGCGTCGTCACCCGACTCATGTTGTAGCGGGCCGAGGCGGTCAGGTGCAGGGCCGGGGTGATCGACCAGGTATCGGTGGCGAACAGGCTGGCCGTGCGGGTGGTGCCCCACAGGCGGTTTTCTTCCTCGACATCGCGCAGGTTGTCGATGCCGCGCGAGTCGTTCAGCGAACCGAGCTGCTGGGTCTGCACGAAGCGCATGCGGGCCTGGTCCCAGGAAGCGCCGACCGCCAGCTGGTGGGCCTGGCTGGTCAGGTTCCACTGCACGGCGGCGCCGGTGCCGACCTGGCGGGTCTGCGTCCGGTTGTGGGCACCGCTCGGGGTGGTCGGATCGCTCGCCCAGTCGTTCTCGTAATCGTCGTTCATGTCGCCGTTCAGCGTCCGGGTGCGCGTCTTGCGGACATAGACGGTGCCGCTCAGGCTCTGGCTGTCGCCCAGCCACAGCTTGCCGTTGAGGGCGAGCTGGGTCAGGTCGTTACGCGTCTGGTCGGGGCGGGTGAAGATCGCTTCGCGGCGCTCGCTGGCCATCGATTGGGGCAACAGCCCGTTGCCGATCAGGCGGGTGCGGGCCTGGGTCAGCGTCAGGTCGGCCTCGCCGGCACTATTGCGAAAGGACAGCTTGCCGAAGAACTGCTTGACGTCGGACGGCGAATAATCACGCCAGCCATCCTCGCGGAACCAGTCGCCGGCCACGTACCAGCCGAGCGTGCCGTTGTTGCCGCCGTATTCCAGTTCGGTGTTGCTGCGCCCGAAGCTGCCGCCGGACAGTTCGAGCTTGCCGCCCGGATGCGAAAAACCGCTCTTGGTGCGGATGGCCAGTGCACCGCCCAGGGTGTTGAGGCCGAAGGCCGGGTTGGAGCCGGGGACAAGGTCGATGCCGGCAATGGCCGAATGCGGAATCAGATCCCAATTCACCGTATCGCCGAAGGGCTCGTTCACCCGCACGCCATCGACGTAGATCGACAGCCCCTGGGCCGTGCCAAGCAGCGGCGAGGCGGTGAAGCCGCGGTAGTTGAGGTCGGCCTGGTAAGGATTGCCCTGGGTTTCATTGACCGTGACGGCCGGTGCCTGGCGCAGCAACTGTTCGGCGATGTTGAGGCTCTCGATTTCCTCTAGGCGCTGGTCGTCGAGCGACACGACGTTGGCCGGCAGGTGCAGGCGCGGCACGCCAACCCCGGCCAGCGGCGTGGTGCCGACCACTTCGACGGTGGCGGTGGTGACGATGGGCTCGGCGTGGGCCGGCGCGAAAGCGGCGGCGATGGCAAGGGCCAGCAGGGTGCGTTGGGGGCTTTGTCTCTTCATGTCGTTTTTCTGAGTTTGTAGTTGATCGGGACGATGACCTGGATTTCACTGGCTTCCAGCGCCTCGGGCAGCGGCGGCAGATCGCCGTAGCTGGCGAGCAGCGACTGGGCGTGCTGGTCGAGCACATCGAAGCCGCTGGAGCGATCGAGCGCGATGCCGAGCAGGTTGCCGCGCCGGGCGACCTTGAGGCGCAGGCGGACTTCACCCTCCCAGCCACGCAGGGCGGCGATGCGCGGATATTCGTAGCCGCGGGCGAACAATTCGGTGAGGTGCTGGCGATAGGCGGCGAGGACGTCACCCTGCGGCCGGACCGGGGGGGCGGCCTCGGCCGGTGCGACCGACGCTGTGGCAGCAACCGCCGGCACAGTCTGGGGCGCGGCCTCGGCAACGACAGCCGGGGCGCGGGTCTGGGCCGGCACATTGGCCGGCCCGGCAGGCTGCGTGACGCGCGGAGCAGTCCGTTGCTCCGCTGCGGCGACTTGCTGCCGGGCCTTCGGGGGAACCGCTGCGGCAGGCGCCGGGGCGCTGGCGGCAACGGGTCGCGGTTCGGGATTGGCTTCGCTCGGAGCGATCAGGCGGAGGGTCGCCATCAGCGTCGGCAGCGGTACCGGCAGTGCCTTGCGCTGCCAGGCCATGCCGGCGAACAGGGCACCGTGGAACAGGAGGGACAGGCCGATCAGCGCCCAGAAACGCCGATCCACCACCCGGACCGGCAGGGTGTCGTGGAGCACGGCGGCGCTCATTACTTGCCCTCCAGCGCGGCCTGCTCGGCGGCCGGGAAGAGGTGGCCGACCGAACGGCGATATTCGCTGGCGGCCACCGGCAGCTCGGCGAATTGCGGCGGCAGCGGGCGGGCCAGCAGGTCGTTCATGTCCAGGCCGTCGCGGGCGGCATCGCGCAGGGTCTGCGTCAGCCAGTTCAGCCAGGCGCGGGTCTGGCGTAGCGGCGCGGCATCGCGGGTCACCGCGCCGTGGCCGGGAACCAGGGCGGTGAAGCCGCTATCGCGGGTCAGCGCTTCGAGGCGGTCGAGGGCGGCCAGCCAGTGCGCCACGTCGGCATGCGGCGTGGTCGGGGCGCGGCCGTTGAAGGCCAGGTCGCCGGCGAACAGCACGCCGCTGACCACGTCGAGCACCACCAGGTCGGCACCGGTGTGGCCGTCGAGGGCGATCAGGCGCAGCTTGCGGCCGGCCACCTCCAGCTCGCCGGCTTGCAGCGTGCGTGTTGGCGCCTGCACCTCGGTGCCTTTCATCCAGTCGCCGCTCATCCGGAACAGGTTTTCGGCGAAGGCGTTGCCGTCGCTGGTAATGCCCAGGCGGGTGTCGGCCAGCGCACCGATGGGCACGTCGGCATAGGCCTGGTTGCCCAGGAAGTGATCGGGATGGTGATGGGTGTTGATGACCAGCGCCACGGGCTTGTCGGTGACCCGGCCGATGGCCTGGCGCATCTGCTGGCCGTAGCGCAGCGACGGGCCGCTGTCGATGACGATGACGCCCTGCGGCGCGACGATGAAGGCGGTGTTGACGATGTTGCCGCCATTGACAGTGTCGAAATCCTCGGTCTTGCCGATGAAGGCATAGACGTCGCGGGCGACCGGGGTGGCGCTCAGGCGATAGTCGAAGTCCTGCGCGGCGAGTTGACCGCAGGCGAGCAGCAGCAAACTGGCGAACAGGCGTTTCACGGCGCGATCCTCGCCTTGAACAGGTTGCCGTTGTTGTCGCGCCCACTGGCCTCCAACGGGCCATCGACGACGCCACGATTGAGCGTGAACACCGGGTTCTCGCTGACCGGCTCGTAGGTCTGCACGCGCATCAGGCGCTTGCCGGCGGCGTCGGTGAAGTTGATTTCCTCGATATGGAAGGCCGGCGTGCCGGCGATCAGGCCGGTGTCCATCGGGTGCACGATGCGCAGGCGGACGCGGCCAGCGTTGGGGCCTTCCGACCACTGGCGACCGCTCACTTCATTGAGGCGCTTCTGCCATTCCGGCGAGGCGGCGGCGGCCGACGGCGCGGTACAGCCGCCGCCCACGGTATTCACCCAGGTGCCGCCGACATGCCAGACGCCATCGCCGGTCCGCACCGCGGCGCGCACCGGCGTCGACTGCTGCAGCTTGACGCGAAAGCCGAGGTAGGCCGGGGCCCCCTCCGGGAAGAATCGCAGCACCTGCACGATGGGGTTGAAGTCGGCAAAGACGACGACCTCGACAATACCCGGCAGGGCCGTGGCATCGACCGTCACCGGCACCTGCATCGGGTTCTCGGCCGTCGACGGGGCGATCACCTTGACGCGCGGATCGAACAGCACCGGCGCGCCAGCGAGGAAGGTCTTGGCCATCTCGCCCCAGCGTGCGGAATCCAGCGGATCGCCGTTCTCTTTCAGCGCGGCGGCCTCGGCCGGCGGCATCAGGGCCGCCAGCGCGATGGCGGCAATGGTCAAGGGATACTTCATGTGTTGTCTCGCTCCGTTTCGCCCTGTGGGCTGTTTGGCGAGACGGTCGCAAACCCCGTGCCAATCCCTGGCCAAATCCGCCAATCGCCCGCCAGACGGCCATTTCGCCTTTGGCACACGGCATCGTCATGGCGTCGCCTTAACGCTGCTGTGCAACTTTGGAGCAGCTGGTGACATTTGATACAGCGCCTTGTGTGACAGCGGCGCACCCCGAAAAACCCGGTGATCGGGCGCTTCGCCGCGCCAATCGGGCAACGGCGCATTCCACGGCGGCTTGGCACAAGCCTTGCGAACACTCCCTCCGCCAGTGCGCCGATTCAGGGAAAGGAAGGCGGCGCGCCAGCAGGTTTCACCGGACAGCCGGGCAACGACCAACACCCCGGCCGGCCGGAACCAATTGGATAAACCAAGGAGACAATCCATGCACAGTCACACCCCCTTCAAGCGGAGCACGATCGCCCTGCTTGCGGCAGCCCTGCTGACCGCCGGCCAGGCATCCGCCGTCGTCACCGACGAGGACATCCTGAACGATGCCAAGACCAAGGGCGACGTCGTCAGTTTCGGCCTCGGCACCCAGGGCCAGCGCTTCAGCCCGAGCACCCAGATCAACACCAAGACGGTGAAGAACCTGGTGCCTGCCTGGTCGATGTCCTTCGGCGGCGAGAAGCAGCGCGGCCAGGAATCGCAGCCGGTCATCCACAACGGCAAGATGTTCGTCACCGCCTCCTACAGCCGCCTGTTCGCGATGGACGCAAAGACCGGCAAGAAGCTGTGGAAGTATGAGCACCGCCTGCCGGACGGCATCATGCCCTGCTGCGACGTGATCAACCGCGGCGCGGCGCTGTACGACAACCTGGTCATCTTCGCCACGCTGGACGCCCAGCTGGTCGCCCTCAACCAGGACACCGGCAAGGTCGTCTGGAAGGAAAAGCTGGATGACTACGCCGCCGGCTACTCGGCCACCGCCGCCCCGATCATCGCCCGCGGCAAGCTGATCACCGGCGTTTCCGGCGGTGAATTCGGTGTCGTCGGGCGCATCGATGCGCGCGACCCGAAGACCGGCAAGCTGATCTGGACCCGGCCGACGGTCGAAGGCCACATGGGCTACATCATGAAGGATGGGGAGAAGGTCGAGAACGGCATCTCCGGCACCCTCAACGCGACCTGGACCGGCGACCTGTGGAAGACCGGCGGCGCCGCCACCTGGAACGGCGCCACCTACGATCCGGAAACCAACCTGATCTTCGCCGGCACCGGCAACCCGGCCCCGTGGAACAGCCACCTGCGTCCGGGCGACAACCTGTTCTCGTCCTCCACCGTGGCCATCGACGCCGACACCGGCAAGATCGTCTGGCACTACCAGAACACCCCGCACGACGGCTGGGACTTCGACGGTGTGAACGAATTCGTTTCCTTCGACTACAAGGACCCGAAGACGGGCAAGCTGATCAAGGCCGGCGGCAAGGCCGACCGCAACGGTTTCTTCTTCGTGAACGACCGGACCAACGGCAAGCTGCTCAACGCCTTCCCCTTCGTGAACAAGATCACCTGGGCCACCGGCTACGACATGAACACCGGCCGCCCGCTCTACACGCCGGATGGCCGGCCGGGTGATCCGTCGGAAACCGCCGACGGCAAGAAGGGCAAGGTCGTCTTCTCCGCCCCGTCCTTCCTCGGCGGCAAGAACCAGCAACAGATCGCCTACAGCCCGCAGACCGGCCTCTTCTACGTACCGGCCAACGAGTGGGCGATGGATATCTGGAACGAACCGATCGCCTACAAGAAGGGCGCTGCCTACCTCGGCGCCGGCTTCACCATCAAGGCGCTGAACGACGATTACATCGGCGTGCTGCGCGCCGTTGATCCGGTCAGCGGCAAGATCGTCTGGGAAAACAAGAACTACGCCCCGCTCTGGGGTGGCGTCCTGACCACCGCCGGCGGCCTGATCTTCTACGGCACCCCGGAAGGCTACCTGAAGGGCGTCGACGCCAAGACCGGCAAGGAACTGTGGTCCTTCCAGACCGGCACCGGCATCGTCGCACCGCCGGTCACCTGGGAACAGGACGGCGAGCAGATGATCGCCGTCACCACCGGCTGGGGCGGCGCCGTGCCGCTCTGGGGCGGCGACGTGGCCAAGCGCGTGAACTACCTGGAACAGGGTGGTTCCGTCTGGGTCTTCAAGCTGCACAAGGGCTGATCTCTCCCAAGGCAGGCGACTGCCACTCCCCACGGCCCGGCTGCCTCGGCACCCGGGCCGTTTTTTCTTTCGCTCCGTCAGCCGTCCCCGGTGTTCAAAGGCAGGGCGCGATTCAATTACAATGTCATTTTTTGGCCATTACGCCCCCTCGACGACCCAGCGAAAGGAATGACTGAGCGATGCGTGTCCCGCCCGCAATGAGAACCATGCCGATGATCGTGGCCTGCTTGCTTCTTGCGGCAGCGAAATGCGCCGCGCGGAAATGAAGGTCCAGGACCAACAACTGGATACGCCGGTCACGGTGACCGTCACCTCACCGCCCTTTGACGAAGCCTATGCCAAAACGGCCCTGGCCAAGGGGAGCAGCACCATCAAGGGCGTGGTATTCCACAAGATCATCAATGGCGGCAAACAGGCGGGGCGGGATGCACCCATCCTGAATTTTTCACAGGGATCGCCGATATCCGGTGTGACGGTGTATCTCTACCCGGCGACCGAACACGTCAAGGAGATCGTTCGCCTGGAAAGCGAAAACCGTTCTCAACGCGCCTGGCGGAAGGTTCAACTGAAGCGCTTCATCGGTGACCCGCGTATTCACAAATACGCCCTGGCCACAAAGACCGACGGCAACGGCCTGTTCGAATTCACCGAGATGCGCCCCGGCAACTACCTGATCTATGTGGAAAACATGCTTATCACCTCGAGCGGCCAGGAAACTGTTCCTGTTGGCACCCGCTACGAGACCGCGGGCTATGTCGTCAGCCGCCATGGCGTTACCGATGTTCCGCGACTGGTCGTCCAGACTGAGGAACAGCACTTCCGGGTGAAAACCGAAGTCGGGTTCAATGAAATCGTCAATGTTCCGGCCAACAACACGGTAGTAAAGATGGAAGCACGCATGCGACCGTTCTAGGTTCGCACCAACTGACAAGCAGCCAGTCACTCGATTGCCGCCCGGCTTTCTACGAAACGCCGGATCATTCAGGCCAATGCCTGATCCAGCACCCCTTCCAGGGCGGCAACACGCTGGTGGCGGTCGATTCAGAGGGTCACTCCAAACCCAGTGACGCCCACCCGGAAACGGGCACCCCGCTGAGCGGCAACAGCACAACCGGCCTCGGCGTGAAGGCCGGCTGGGCATTCTAACCAGGCAGCCCGATCAGCGATTGCGGCCGGGGCCCATGCCACCACCGGGACCCATGCCACCCCCCGGCCCCATTCCGCCCATGCCCGGACCCATTCCGCCTCCCGGACCCATGCGACGTCCCATGCCACCGCCCTGGGGCGGTGGCGCATCCGGCAGGGTCACCCCGCGCTCCTTGGCACGCAACTGCATCTGCTCGTGATGTTGCAGACGAATCTGCTCGCGTTCTTCGACCGTCTTGGCATTACGCAACTGGTTGCGATGCTCGATGCGCTCCTGGTTGGTCATCAACTGGCTACCGTAGATCGGAGCCTCATCGGCCACTGCGCCAGCACCGAAACCGCCCATTGCGAGGGCCAGGAACAGGATTCTGAGATTCCTCTTGGTCATGATTTCTCTCCACAGCAACGATCGATCAAATTCCGGCAACAACTTCCGGAAGGCCAGACTCACTATCAGTCTAGACGCTATTCCGGTTTGCTCCAGTCGACGGTGGCCCGGCGTGGTTTACCTCCTGATCAGGGAGAGCGTGCTGGCATTGGACGCCACTCGGCAAAGCATGCGCGGCGGCCCTCCCCTACTTTGCGGCTGCCCGATCTTCAATGAACAACTGGATGGCCCAGGCCAGTTCCTGCTTCAATACGCCATCCCAGGCCGGCATGTGGGTGACGCCGACGATGATCTTGCCGTGACGCACCGTCTTGGCGAAATAGGCATCGTTATCGCGCTGGCACCAGGCCTTGAGATCAGGATCGGCCATCCGGCGGCAGGAACGGTTGAGGTTGCGCAGATCGGGCGCCGGTGCGGCATGGGTGCTCGCATCGGCCCCATGGCAACGGGCGCAGGCCTGGTTGTAGGCATCGCGACCGAGGGCGATGGCTTCTGTCGCCGCGGCCTGCTGCCGGTAGGGATTGGCGACAAGCCAGGTGGTACCGAGCACCGGCAGGCGGCCGGCGTCGACTGGCGGGGCGCTGGCGGGTTCGCTGGCCGCGAGCGGCAGCACGGTCAACGCGAAGGACAGGGCAAGGAGAATGCGGCGCATCATCGTCTCACCAATCGGTCGGGCAACCGGTACAGCCCTCGAAATCCGCATCCTGGAAGACAGCGAAGCGGCGGTAGGTACCGGTCAGGTCGGCATGGCGCAGATTGACGGTGAACATCTTGGTTTCCTGCAGGTTGGCGTTGGTCAGCCGGGCGCCGGTAAACCAGGCGAAATTGACCTTGGCCGCCTCAAGGTTGGCGCCAGTCAGGTCGGCTTGCGTGAAATCGGTGCGGAACAGGCGGGCAAACTCGAGATCGGCGCCAACCAGCCTGGCGCCACGAAAGGTTGCCGTCGGCGCGGTCACCTTGACGAGTCTGGCCGCCGTCAGGTCAGCCCCGTCGAAATTGGCACCGGCCAGATTGGCGCCGGTGAAATTGACGCGGGCCAGGTTGGCGCCGGAAAAATCGGCGCCGGCCAGGTTCTTCCCCGCCAGGTTGGCGTGGCGCAGGTCGACGCCACGGCATTGGGCATGCGGCCAAATGCCGCACCCATTGATGACCGGCGGATCGCCCTCCTGGGCCAAGACGCCAGGCGGATGGCCGAGCAGCGCGACAAGCAGGGGGTAGAGGTAGCGTGTTCTGGGCATAGTCAGGCTCCTGACGGATCAGGCAAGTTCTCCGGAAAGAGGGACAGGACCGGCGTCCATGCAGCGCCGGCCCTGCCAGGGAAGCCGCCACGGGCGGGGAAAGTCGTACCGCGGCGGTGGGAGAACCCCAGTCTCAGCGACGGGCCAGCTTGGGCAGCTTGAACACCCACATCGAGCCGCCTTGCGTGACCTGCTTGGTCAGGTCGGCCATGTCGCCGCCCCACAGCGGCACCGCACCGCCGTAGCCGGACTGGATACCGACGTACTGCTCGCCATCCATTTCCCAGGTGATCGGCACGGACACCACGCCGGAGCCGGTCTGGAACTTCCACAGCTCCTTGCCGTTCCTGGCGTCGAAGGCCTTGACGTAGCCGTCCGACGTGCCGGTGAAGACGAGGCCGCCGGCGGTAGTCAGGGTGCCGGCCCAGAGCGGGAATTTCTCCTTGTGCTCCCAGACGATCTTGCCGGTCTTCGGGTCCATGGCGCGCAGGGTGCCGACGTGATCGTCGAACAGGCGCTTGATGCGGAAGCCCTGGCCCAGGTAGGCGGAACCGGCCTTGTAGGTCAGTTTTTCCGTCCAGTAGTCCATCGCCCAGTGGTTGGCCGGGATGTAGAACAGCTCGGTCTGCGGGCTGTAGCTCATCGGCATCCAGTTGGTGCCGCCCAGGAAAGGCGGCGAGACGAAGATCGATTCGCCCTTGTCGGCCCCCTCCTTCGGCTTCGGCGGGTGCTGGCCTTCGACAATGTTCGGCTTGCCGGTCTGCAGGTTCCAGCTCTTTGCCCAGGTAATGCCCTCGACGAACGGCCAGGCGCCGATCAGCGAAGTCGGCTTGTTCGGATAGCCGGCGCCGTCGGTCAGTTTTTCGCGGTCGGTCACGAAGAAGTAGCCGTTGCGGTCGGCGTGGGCCGAGGCCTTGACCAGCTTGCCGGTCTTCGGATCCTTGTACTCGAACAGCACGACCGAGTTGTTGCCGGAGAAGTCCCAGGCGTCGTTCGGGGTGTGCTGGAAGAAGCCTTTCAACTCGCCAGTGTTGGCATCGACATAGGCCTGGCCGGAGGTGAACAGGCTGTCCCAGTTACGCGGATCGTCGCCTTCCTTCGTGCGGTGCCAGGTGTTCCACGGTGCCGGGTTGCCGGAGCCGATGACCACCATGTTCTTGTCGACGTCGTAGCTTGCCGTCTGCCATGGGGCGCCGCCACCGTGATTCCAGGCTTCGACCTTCTTGCCGTCCGGGCCTTCCGGCCAGCTCGGCGCCTTCGGGTCGCCTGTCGTCGTGCTGTCCTTGCCGTTCAGGCGGCCCATGTGGCCTTCGACCATCGGGCGGGCCCAGACTTCCTCGCCGGTTTCCGGATCACGGGCAAACAGCCAGCCGACGACGCCGAACTCGTCACCCGACGAGCCATGCACCAGCAGCACCTTGCCGCTCTTCTGGTCTTTCACGACGAAGGGCGCACCGGTCATCGTGTAGCCGACCTTGTGGTCGCCGAACTTCTTGCGCCAGACCACCTTGCCGGTGTCCTTGTTGAGGGCGACGATGGCCGCATCGAGCGTGCCGAAATAGACCTTGTCGCCATAGATCGCAGCGCCCCGGTTAATCACGTCGCAGCACGGGCGGATATCGTCCGGCAGGCGGGCTTCATATTCCCACAGGCGCTTGCCGGTGCGGGCATCGACCGCGTAGATGCGGGAATAGGAAGCGGTGACATAGATCACCCCGTCGTGCACCAGGGCTTGCGCTTCCTGGCCGCGCTGTTTTTCGCCGCCGAAGGAAAAGCTCCAGGCCGGTACCAGGTGCTCGACGTTCTTGGTGTTGATCTTGGCCAGCGGGCTATGGCGTTGCGCTTTCAGGCCAAGCCCGTAGGACAGCACGTCCTGTGTCGTCTTGTCGTCGTTGAGGATGTCTTCCCAGCTTACCGGCTTGCTGGCCATGGCCGGTGCCGTGCAGATGGCGGCGACAAGCGCGGCCAGCAAGGTGCGGCGGGGAGTGATGTGCATTGTTTTCATGTTCTTCCGTGTCTCCAGGTTATGCGTTGCGTCGTGAGCCGGCCCTTATCCGACTGGCCGGCCCAGTGTAGGAAGGCGCCCGCTCGGCTGTCTCGGGAGAACCTCCCCGGCTTTCCGGGAAATCTTCCCGGACTGGGTACGAAACCTGCTCAACCACGACCAGAGACAAGAAGGAGGGAAAACATGGATCTGCGCCGCCGCCTGATGGGCCGGCTTGGCCTGCTGCTCGGCGGCTTGCTCGCCGTCGCCATGCTGGTGCAGCTCTCGTCGCTACGCCAGGACATCGAGGCCGAGGTCGCCGCGTCGGAGCGGCTGGTCGCCACCCTGCTCGCGGCCACCACAGCCAGTCCAACGGCGCTGGCCGAGGCGCTGGCGGGTGCCGAGCTGCGCCACCTGAGCATCCGCCCGGCCGACCAGCCGCCGCCTGCCACGACCAGCCGTGGCTGGACCCGGTGGCTCGGTCTGCAGCCGGCGCGCTCAGCCGAACAACAGATCCGCATCGGCGAGCACCAGTTGATCATCGCCCCGCGGCCGGATTCCGAAATCGACGAGCGGCTGGGGGACACTGTTCGACTATTGATCACCCTGCTGCTCTATTCTGGAACAACCCTGCTCGTCGCCTGGCTGGTTGCCGACCGTGCGCTGCGCCCGGTGCGCGACCTGGAAGCCGGCCTGCACCGCCTGGCGCAGGGCGAACCCGACCCCGCCCTGCCCGCCTTCACCCTGCGCGAATTCGCCCGCGTCGCCGGCGCCATCAACCAGCTGGCGACAGCCCTGCAGGCCGCGCAAGGCGCCCAGCGCGAACTCGCCCGGCAACTGATCAGCGTCCAGGAAGACGAACGCCGAGCCCTCGCCCGCGAACTGCACGACGACATGGGGCAGAGCCTGACCGCCCTGAACGTCACCGCAGCCCATCTCGAACGCCATGCCGGGCAACTCGACGCCGCCGCCGTGGCCGACTGCGCTGCCGACTTGCGACGCGACATCCGCAGTTGCGGCGAGCAATTGCGCCACATGCTGAAGACCCTGCGACCGCATGGACTGGATGCCGCCGGCCTGGCCGAAAGCCTGCGCGAACTGGTCGATGGCTGGCGCAGCCGGGAAACCGGCATTGAATTTGCAGTGGAGTTACCCGGCGCACCGCCGCCGGTTGATGAGGCCGGTGCGCTGGCCCTCTACCGGGTCGTGCAGGAAGCCCTGACCAACGTTGTCCGCCACAGCGGCGCCCGGCATTGTCGGGTCAGCCTGGCCGAGGCCGGCCTGTGGGTCGAGGCGCGCATCGTTGATGACGGCCAGGGCCTGCCCGCCGGACCGGTTCGTCGCGGCGGCCTGCTCGGCATGGCGGAGCGGCTGGATATGGCCGGCGGCTGGCTGCGGCTGGCAGCCACCGGCGAAAGGGATGGCAGGGGCCTGTGCGTTACCGCCCGGGTACCGGCCAGGGCAACAACAGCTGAGCAACGAGGAGCAAAGCAATGATCCGCATCGTGTTGATCGACGACCATGCCGTGGTTCGTACCGGCTACCGCCGGCTGCTCTCGGCCGAGGGGGATTTCGACGTGGTGGGCGAAGCTGCCAGTGCCGACGAAGCCAATGCCCTGGTCCTGCGCAGCCAGCCCGATGTCGCACTGGTCGACCTCAGCCTCAAGGGCAGCAGCGGCCTGGAAGCGATCCGCGGCATGCTCGCCCGTCATCCCCGCCTGCGTGTCCTGGTGCTTTCCATGCACGAAGGTGCCGGTCATGTGCGCCAAGCCCTGAAAAGCGGCGCCCATGGCTACCTGACCAAATATTGCGAACCCGATGACGTGATCGATGCCCTGCGCCGCATCGCCGCCGGCCGCCGCGCCTTCTCGCCGGATGTCGCCGACGTGCTGGCCGACGAGGCGCGGGACGGCGAAGCGCCGCTGCAGCACCTGACGCCGCGCGAATTCGAGGTCCTGCGCATGCTGGCCCACGGCGACACGGCGGCCGACATCGCCGGTGCCATGCACCTGAGCACCAAGACCATCCTCAATTACCTGTCGCTGATCCGGCAAAAGCTCGATGCCGACAGCGATTTCAAACTGCTTCACCTTGCCGCCCGGCATGGCCTGGTCGACATGCGCGACCCGGTCAGCGCCTGACCAAGCCGCTTCTTTCACACAAACCAAACGGAGACATCTTCATGCAACGCCGCATTCCCCACGGGCTCGCCGCCCTCAGCCTCGTCGTCGCCAGCTCGCTGGCAGCCGCTGCCGACCATGCCACGCCGCGCGAAGCCCGCGCCCTGTTCGACCAGGCGGTCAGCTACCTGAAGGCCAACGGCCCGGATAAGTCGTGGAAGGCCTTCAACAACCGCACCGGCCCCTTCGTGAAGAAGGATCTCTACGTTTACGTGATTGACAACAAGGGCACCTACATCGCCAACGGCGCCGCACCGATCGACCTGGTCGGCCTCAATGTGCTCGACACCGTCGATGCTTCCGGCAACCCGTTGTTCCGCAACATGATCGCTGTCACCGACAAGCAGCAGGAAGCGAAGATCCGCTACGTCTGGCTCAACCGCAAGAGCAACCATGTCGAGCCCAAGGTGGCCTGGCTGCACCGTGAAGGCGACTACATCCTCGGCGTCGGCTACTACGCCCCCCGCTCGACGGCCGACGACGCCCGCAATCTGCTCAACGCAGCCAGCGCCGAAGTCAAGAAACTCGGTATCGCCAAGGCGGCGGCCAGTTTCAATGACACGCGGGGCAGCTTCGTGCGCGACGATCTCTACGTCTTTGCCGTCAACCTGCAAAGCGGCAAGTTCGAAGCCCACGGCATGAACCCGAAGTGGGTTGGCGCCGATGCCACCGACCTGCACGACGTCGAGGGCAAGCCGCTGATCAAGGAAATGCTCGAGCTGGCCAAGACCAAGGGCGAGGGCACTGTCGATTACGTCTGGCGCAACCCGGTGACCAATGCCGTGGAAAAGAAACGCACCTTCATCCGCCGCGAGAACGGCAGCCTGATCGGCGTTGGCTTCTACGCCGAGTAAGCAGGGTTACTGGTACCGGCCAGGATGCGCAGCAGGGTGGTGTAGAGCAGTTGCGGCTCGACCGGCTTGGCGAGGAAATCGTTCATGCCGGCCTCGATGCACCGCTGACGGTCTTCGGCGAAGGCGTTGGCGGTCATCGCGACAATCGGCACCCGGCCGCCGCCCGGCAGCGCACGAATGGCGCGGGTGGCGGCCAGACCGTCCATGACCGGCATCTGCATGTCCATCAGGATCAGGTCGTAGGCCTGGCGGGCTGCCGCGTCGACCGCCTGGCGACCGTCGCCAGCGATGTCGGGGACCAGCCCGACATCTTCGAGCAGCGACAGGGCAATCTCCTGGTTGATCGGGTCATCCTCGGCCAGCAGCAGGCGCTTGCCGCGCCCGACCTCGGCCAGGCGGCGGATCACCGTCTCAAGGTCGACTGCCGGCTGGCAAGCCGGCCCGGCATGATCGATGGCAAAACGCCCCTCGAACCAGAACAGGCTGCCCTGCCCCACCCGGCTTTCCGCCCCGGCCTCGCCGCCCATCAGGCGGGCGATCTTGCGGGTGATCGCCAGGCCGAGGCCGGTGCCGCCGTGGCGGCGGGTCGGTGAATTGTCGACCTGCTCGAATTCCGAGAAGAGCGTCGGCAAATCCTCCGCCGCAATACCAATGCCGGTATCTTCGACCTCGAAGCGCAGCCGGACGTCGTCCGTCGCCTGTTCGAGCAGGCGGACGCGCAGCGTCACGCTGCCCGTGTCGGTGAACTTGAGGGCGTTGCCGACGTAGTTGAGCAAGGCCTGTTGCAGGCGCAGGCTGTCGCCGAGCAGGCAATCCGGAATGCGCGGGTCGATGTCGGCGCGCAGGGCCAGGCCCTTTTCCGCCGCCCGCTCCTGCTGCATCGACAGCAGATTGCCGACGATCTGGCGCACCGACAGGGCGGCCTGGGTCAGCGTGAACTTGCCGGCTTCGATCTTCGACAAATCGAGTACGCCGTTGATCAGGTCGAGCAGGTGCCGGCCGGCCGTGTCGATCTTGTTCAACAGGGCCAGCTGGGCTGCCGGCAGGCCGCTGCGCCGCAACTGGTGGAGCCCGCCGTTGATGGCGTTGAGCGGCGTGCGGATCTCGTGGCTCATGTTGGCCAGGAAGGTGCTCTTGGCGCGGCTGGCGGCTTCGGCGGCGCGCATCGATTCCGACAGCTCGGCCGTCCGCTCGGCAATCTGCTTTTCCAAGTCGTCGCGATGGCACACCAGCGCGGCATGCGCCTGGTCGCGTTCGCGGGCCCAGTTGGCGCCCAGCCAGTTGCCCCAGAAAATGCCGCCCAGGCCGATCAGCCAGATCACCACATGCGTCAGGCCGAGATTCAACTTGGCCGTCGTCACCTGCTCCAGGTAGGGCGCCAGGGGCAGGTTGAGGCCGGTGGCACCGCGCATGTCGCCTGTCTTGTAGCCCAGGATGGCGTGGCACTTGTCGCAGCCCGGCTCCATGAACATGGCCCGCAGGTAGCGCAGGTGGGGCTTGCCGTCGATCTGGTTCACTGCCCACACCTCGCGCGCCTCGCCGCGCGTGAAGCGTTCGAGCTGTTCGCGCTCCCAGTCGTCCGGCGCGTTGCCGGGGTTGAGGAAACGCAGGCCGGTGATGCGGCCGCGCACGCCGTATTCCGCGGCGTAGAGGTCCATCATCTGGCGCAGCATGGAGGCCGGGTTGAGCAGGGTCAGCTGGCGGCCATCGGTCGTCTCGACATCGCGCCCCGGCACATGGGCGAGGTAGGGCACCGATTTCTGGGTGTCGGTGATCGGCACATAAACGCCGCCATGCAGCGTGCCCCAGCGCCGGAAGGAAATATCCTTGTTCAGGTTGGCCTGCGCTTCGGTATAGGCCAGCTTCATGATCTGCGCCTCGGTATTGCTGAGGTTCCAGAAGATGGAAAAGCCGATCAGGGCAGTCCACACGCCCAGGGCGACGATGAGGAGGCGGTGCCGTAATTGGTGCCGGGCCATGAAGATCGCTTCAGGAAATGTGCCGAAAACGACAGGCGTTATGAAATGAACATGGCGAATATCGCACAGATTGCCCGGAACGGTCACGCCTTTTGCCCGAACGGCCAGACATCGACCAGCCCGGCCGGGAAGCAAGCCCGCAATACACCAAAAATCACAAAAACCTTTAAATTGCATTAGCGGTATAATCATCGTCCGGTCCGACTTTTCCGGCTTCCAATGCCCACCCCAACCCATTTCCTGCATCCCCACATGGATGTGGTTTACCTGATCTACGGCGCTGCCTTCATGGCGCTCGGGCTGATGATCAGCGTGCGCCAGAACACCCGCAGCGAACTGGCCCTGTCGCCGCTGCTCTGGCTGCTCGCCGGCTTCGGCTTCGTCCATGGCACGCAGGAATGGCTGGACATGTGGCGCCAGCTGCATGGCCCGCAGCCGGTGGTGGATGTGTTGCGCCCCGCCACCCAGATCGCCTCCTACCTGCTGCTGTTCGACTTCGGCCGCCGCCTGCTGCGCCACTGCCTGCCGGCCGGCAGCCTCGGCCATCGCCTGCTCGGGCCTGCCCTCTACGCCCCGCTGCTCGGCGGTGGCGGACTGCTCGCCTGGCAATCGGCCGAACCGCTGGCCTTGGCTTCGATCCTGTCGCGCTACCTGCTCAGCCTGCCGGCTTCGCTGCTGGCCGGCTATGCCCTGCTGCGCTACACCCGCGAGCAGCTGATTCCCGCCTTCGGCCCGGCCCACCGGGCCCGCCTGAGCCGGCTTGGCCGGCTGGCCGGCAGCGCCTTCTTCGCCTATGGCTTCTTCGGTGGCCTGGTCGTCCCGGCTGCCGACTGGGCACCCGCCTCGCTCTTCAACCAGAACATCTTCCTCGACCGGGTCGGCCTGCCGGTGCAACTGTTCCGCGCCCTGTGCGCGATCGCCATCACCATCACGCTCGGCCGCCTGCTCGGCATCTTCCAACTGGAGACCATCCAGCGCATCCGCACCGCCTGGTCGGCCACGGAAGATGCGCTGCGCACCCTGCGCGAAGTCTCGAAGAACCATGCGCGCATCCTCGATGCGGTCGGCGATGGCGTTGTCGGCATCGATGCCGACGGCCGCGTGGCCTACCTGAACCCGGCGGCCGAGGCGGCATTCGGTTACCCGCGGCAGACCATGATCGGCCAGTCGCTGCACGCACTGACCCATCACAGCCGGGCCGATGGCAGCCCCTACCCGGCCGGGGAATGCCCGATCGACCAGGCCCTGCTCGGCCGGCGCGACCACCGGACGGGTTGCGACACCTTCTGGCGGCACGACGGCAGCAGCTTTCTGGCCGACTACCAGACCACGCCGCAGGTCGAGGACGGCCGCGTCGTCGGCGGCGTGCTGACCTTCCGGGACGTTACCGAACAGCGGCGTATCGAGGCGGAACTGCGCCAGCACCGGGAACACCTCGAAGACCTTGTCTGCAGCCGCACGCGCGAAGAGCGAGTTCGTCGCCAACATGAGCCACGAAATCCGCACGCCGATGAACGCCATCCTCGGCATGACCCACCTGCTCCAGCGCAGCATCACCGAGCCGCAGCACACCGAGCGCCTGCGGAAGATCGGCGATGCCGCCAACCATCTGCTCGCCATCATCAACGACATTCTCGACATGTCGAAGATCGAGGCCGGCAAGCTACACCTCGAAGCCACGGATTTCGAGATCGAACGCATCATCGACAACGTCGTCAGCCTGATCCGCGACAAGGCGGAAAGCAAACAGATCGAACTGGTCACCGACATCCATGCCATGCCGGTCATGCTGCACGGCGACGGACTGCGCATCGGGCAGATCCTGCTCAATTTCGCCGGCAATGCCGTCAAGTTCACCGAGCGCGGCTGCATCAGCCTGCACGCCCGGCAGATCGCCGCCGATGAAGGTGGCATCGTCGCCCGCTTCGAAGTGCGCGACACCGGCATCGGCCTCACGCCGGATCAGCAGGCACGCCTGTTCACCGCCTTCGAACAGGCCGACACCTCGACCACCCGCAAGTACGGCGGTACCGGCCTCGGCCTGGCGATCAGCCGCCGCTTGGTGGAGATGATGGGCGGCCGCATCGGCGTCGATAGTCAGCCGGGTCATGGCAGCACGTTCTGGTTCGAGGTGCCGCTCGCCAACAGCCGGACGCGCAAGCCGCCGCGCCAGGGGCAGGTGGATACCCATGGCCTGCGCGCCCTGGTCGCCGACGACCTGCCGGAAGCCCGCGAGGCGCTGACCGACATGCTCGGCATGTTCGGCCTGCAGGTCACCGCCGTCGCCAATGGCGAGCAGGCGCTGCAACGCATCGACAGTGCCGATATTGCCGGCCAGCCCTACGACCTGGCCCTGATCGACTGGCAGATGCCGGGAATCGACGGGCTGCAGGTCGGCCACCGTCTGGCCGCCACCCATCTCAACCACCCACCCGTCCGCCTGCTCGTCACCGCCCACCAGGAACCGCTCTCGGCCGACGATCTGGCGAGCTCCGGCTATTTCGCGGTGCTGCCCAAGCCGGTCGGCCCTTCCCGACTGTTCGACCTGCTGCAGGGGGCCCTGACCGAGCACGTCCAGGCCACCGGAGCGGAAACCCGGCTTTCCCTCGGCGAAGCGGAGGAACGCCTGCGTCAGCGCGGGCCGACCCGTGTCCTGCTCGCCGAGGACAACCCGATCAACCGGGAAATTGCGGTCGACCTGCTCGACAGCGTCGGCCTCCAGGTCGATGTCGCCGACGATGGTGCAACGGCCGTCGCGCAGGTCCGCGCCCACTGCTACGACGCCATCCTGATGGACATGCAGATGCCGGTCCTCGATGGGCTGGCGGCAACCCGCCTGATCCGCTCGCTGCCCAACGGCCGGGCCACGCCCATCCTGGCGATGACCGCCAATGCCTTCGAGGAAGACCGCCAGGCCTGCTTCGAGGCCGGCATGAACGACCATATTGCCAAGCCGGTCGATCCCGAACACCTCTACGCTACCTTGCTGAAGTGGCTGCCCGCGGTTCGCTGAACAGTCTGTTCCAGAATTGAGCAACTGCTCCACGGCGTATCACGGCGGGGCCACACCCCCGCCGTGCAGCAAACAACAACCCGCTGATTCTTAACGCTTTAAAGCCGATTTTCATGCTCCCTGGCCAGCTGGCACGGGGCATGCACTCCTGTAGGCACGAGTCACGGCGGAGCAATCCGCGCCGCCGGCCTTGAACTTCACCCGCAACGTCATTCAGAAGACAGGAGACAACCATGATTTACGCCGCTCCCGGCACCGCCGGCGCCAAGATCGCTTACAAGGCTCGGTACGAAAACTTCATCAACGGCAAGTGGACGGCCCCGGTCAAGGGCCAGTACTTCGACGTCGTCACCCCGATCAATGGCAAGGTCTACACCCAGGCCGCCCGCTCCACTGCCGAGGACATCGAACTGGCCCTCGACGCCGCCCATGCCGCCTTCCCGGCCTGGGGCAAGACCGACGCGACCACCCGTTCCAACATCCTGCTCAAGATCGCCGACCGCCTCGAACAGAATCTCGAACTGCTGGCCTATGCCGAAACCGTCGACAACGGCAAGCCGATCCGCGAAACCCTGAACGCCGACATCCCGCTCGCCGTCGACCATTTCCGCTACTTCGCCGGCTGCCTGCGCTCGCAGGAAGGTGGCATCTCGGAAATCGACGAGAACACCATGGCCTACCACATCCACGAGCCGCTGGGCGTCGTCGGCCAGATCATCCCCTGGAACTTCCCGATCCTGATGGCCGCCTGGAAGCTGGCCCCGGCGCTGGGCGCTGGTAACTGCGTGGTGCTCAAGCCGGCCGAGTCGACCCCGATCTCCATCCTGATCCTGGTCGACCTGATCGCCGACCTGCTGCCGCCGGGCGTCCTGAACATCGTCAACGGCCTCGGCCGCGAAGCCGGCATGCCGCTGGCCACCAGCAAGCGCATCGCCAAGATCGCCTTCACCGGCTCCACCGCCACCGGCCGCGTCATCGCCCAGGCCGCTGCCAACAACCTGATCCCGGCCACGCTGGAACTGGGCGGCAAGTCGCCGAACATCTTCTTCGCCGACATCATGGACAAGGATGACGCCTTCCTCGACAAGGCCATCGAAGGCATGGTGCTGTTCGCCTTCAACCAGGGCGAAGTCTGTACCTGCCCATCGCGCGCCCTGATCCAGGAATCGATCTACGACAAGTTCATCGAGCGCGTCCTGAAGCGCGTCGCCGCCATCAAGCAGGGTTCGCCGCTCGATACCGACACCATGATGGGGGCCCAGGCTTCCGACGTGCAGATGGCCAAGATCCAGTCCTACCTGGAACTGGGCAAGCAGGAAGGCGCCGAGTGCCTGATCGGCGGCGCCCCGGCCAGCCTGGGCGGTGATCTGGAAGGCGGTTACTACATCCAGCCGACCCTGTTCAAGGGCCACAACAAGATGCGCATCTTCCAGGAAGAAATCTTCGGGCCGGTGCTCGCCGTGACCACCTTCAAGGACGAAGCCGAAGCCCTGGCGATCGCCAACGACACCCCGTACGGCCTTGGCGCCGGCGTGTGGAGCCGCAACGGCAACGTCGCCTATCGCATGGGCCGCGCCATCCAGGCCGGCCGTGTCTGGACCAACTGCTACCACGCCTACCCGGCGCACGCTGCCTTCGGCGGCTACAAGGAATCCGGTATCGGCCGCGAGACCCACAAGGTCATGCTCGACCATTACCAGCAGACGAAGAACCTGCTCGTTTCCTACTCGGAAAACAAGCTCGGCTTCTTCTAAGCATCATCTTCTGCGCCGGCCTCACGGCTGGCGCGTCAGAGGCATCTCCTCCACTAGCCCAGTTTGCGGGCAACTCTTCGGGGGCGGGCGACCGCCCCCTCTTTTTGGCCTTCGCATCGGGAGAACAGCATGGTTGAACGTGTCATCGCCACCCCGGCCGCAGCCGACCTGATCGATTTCCTGAAAGCCCAGTACGGGACGAACCTGCTTTTCCTGCAATCCGGCGGTTGTTGCGACAACAGCTCCCCAAACTGCTACCTGCAGGGCGAAGTGACCATCGGCCCCTACGAAATCCACCTCGGCGACATTGGCGGCGTGCCTTTCTACATGACCGCCGCGCAATACGAATACTGGAAGCACACGCAACTGATCATCGACGTGATGGATGGGCGCGGCGACACCTTCTCGCTCGAAGGCGGCACCGGCAAGGCCTTCCTGACCCGCTCCCGGCTGTTTACCGATGCCGAATGGGCCGCGCTGCAGACTGCCGGCCTCGTTTAGATCCAGGAACCCCAATGAACCAGAAATTGCAAAACTCCCTCCTCCTCGGCCTGGCCGCCGCCACGGTCATGCTCGCCACGCCGCCGGCGCTGGCCTCCGAAGCCATCGTCAAGAAGGCACGCTGCGTCGCCTGCCATGCCACCGACCAGAAACGTGTCGGCCCTTCCTATAAGGAAGTCGCCGCCAAATACAAGGGCGACGCCAAGGCACCGGCCATGCTGTTTGACAAGGTTCGCCACGGCGGCGCCGGCAACTGGGGCCAGGTGCCGATGATCCCGCACCCGGCCGACAAGATCGGCGATGATGACCTGAAAGCAGCAATCGCCTGGATTCTGGCGCTGGAATGACCCCCTCCGGCGCGGCCGTTCAGGCGGTCGCGCCAGAATCCTTGAGCAGGCGCACCGACAGCCAGAAGGTGCTGCCAACGCCCGGTTCGCTGGAGACACCGATCCGGCCGCCCATCAGTTCAGCCAGTTGCCGGCAGATCGCGAGCCCCAGTCCGATGCCGCTGTAGGAGCGGGCATACGAGCCATCGACCTGCTCGAAATCATTGAAGACGCTCTCCAGCTTGTCGGGCGGGATGCCGATGCCGGTATCGGACACTTCGAAGCGGCAAAGCAAGGCTTCGCCGGGCAGCTCGCTGACCTGGCAACCCACCCGGACCGTGCCCTGCTCGGTGAATTTCAGCGCATTGCCGGTCAGTTCGATCAGAATCTGGCCGATACGCTGCGCATCACCGAACACCGGCACACCGTTCCAGGCTGACAGGTCGGCAATCTCCAGCGCCACTCCCTTCTGCTCGGCCGGCACCGCGATCTGGGCCGCCACGCGTTGCATCACCGAATCCAGCGTGAAGGCGTTGCATTCCATGCTCAAGCGGCCGGCCTCCAGCTTGCTGAATTCGAGCACGCTGTTGATCACGTGCAGCAAGCGGCTCTGCGTGTCGCCGATGCGGTCGAGGAAATCGCGGCTTTGCGCATCGCCGACCCGCCGCTTGAGCAGTTCGGTCAGGCCCATCATGCCGCTGAGCGGCGTCAGCAACTCGTGGCTCATCGTGGACAGGAAGGTGTTCTTGGCCCGGTTCGCCGCCTCCGCCGCCTCCTTGGCCACCGACAACGCCCGCGTCCGCTCCTCGACCAGTTCCTCCAGATGCAGGTGGTGCTTTTCCAGCTCCGCCTCCATCGCCTTGCGTTCCGCAATCTCCTCGGCCAGGTTGAGATTGTCCTGAAAGATGCGCAGACGCAGCCGGGTGGCGTAATAGCCGAGCAGCAGGCAGCGCAGGAGGACCATGGCGAAACTGGCCCAGATGACGACGGCCTCGAAGGTGCTCGGCGAGGCCACGCCGACCCGGTTGCCGCGGAAGGCGACGAGTACCGCGCCGGTCGCCAGGATGGCCAGCGCCCACATGATCAACGCGTTGCGGATGCCCAGGCGCAGGCTGGCAAAGGCGAAAACGATGAAGATGATCGACAGGAAATACGTCGTGATGGCCGGCACCCAGGCCACGAAAACCAGTTGCACGGCCACCGCGTAAGCAACCTGCCATTCGACCAGTTGCCGGCTGGCCAGGCGTTCGGAAAAATCGCCGCGCCAGAGC
Source organism: Dechloromonas agitata is5 (assembly GCF_000519045.1). GTDB lineage: Bacteria > Pseudomonadota > Gammaproteobacteria > Burkholderiales > Rhodocyclaceae > Azonexus > Azonexus agitatus. Next base: position 1,968,817 of record NZ_KI912532.1, on the reverse strand, counting down.
AGCGAGAACAGCACGACATGGCCCAGGCCGGCCGCGAAATAGGCCGCCGGCACGCTAGTCTGGACCGTCCCGGCCAGGGCGAAGAGGCCAAGCAGCAGGGCGTCGATCAGATAGCTGCCGCCCACCGCCGCCAGCATGCTCCGGCGCTGGCGGCGCCGCTGCGCGCACGCTGCTTCGTCGCCCGGAGCGCTGTCCGGCGCATCCGACCACACATCCAGGTTCGAGATCATGTCGGAAAAGGAACTCCCCTGAGTACACCCGGCCAAACAGCCCCACACGTCGCCCCCGCTCGCGCCATTGCGAACGAATCGGCTGTCCGGGCGATGGGAAGTATAACTTTCTTCGTAGTCGATCAGGCCGGCAACGTATCACGACCGGTCAGCACGAAAGCCACCCGCAGGTGGCTTTCGTCCGTGATCGACGCCCTGACGGGCAGGTCTTCCGCTATAACTTTCGGCGTAACACATCTGCTCCATGATGGAGCAGTCTGTTCATTTATTGAACAACCGGCCGGGCAACATCCGGCCGAGCGTGCCGTCACGCTGCACGAGATGCTTCAAGGCGCCGGCAACATGCAGGGCGATCAGGCCGGCGCCGCCCCAGACGAATGCCACGTGAAACAGCTTGAAAGTACCGTTCAGCCCTTCGTCCGGCCAACCCAGCTTGGGAATGCCGAACCCAAAGAATTTGAGCGGATACGGCGTGAAGGAGGAGGCAAAATAGCCGGCCAACGGCGCCAAGACCAGGAAAACATACAGCAGGTGATGCACCGCCGTCGCCAGCCGCGCCTGCCAGCCAGCGGCCAGCTGCGCCGGCGGCGGGTGCCCGGCCCGCCAGGCGAGCCGCACGACCACCGCGAGCAGCATGAGCAGGCCCAGCGATTTATGCAGGCCATAGGCAGCGCTGCGCTCGGCCCCCTTGGGCAGATCGACCATGGTCCAGCCCAGCCAGAGCAGCCAGATCACGATCACCGCCTGCGCCCAGTGCAGCAGGATGGCCGGCAGCGTGTAGCGTGACGCGTTCATGGGATGGCCACTCCCCAGGGCAATTCGCCGACCACGATATCGCCGGTCTTGCGCAGGCTGGCCGTATCGATCACCGAAACCGTGCCGGAACGGCCGTTGGCGACGTACAACTTGCGACCGTCCGGCGTGATGGCCATGTTCCACGGCCGCTTGCCGACTTCGATAGTGGCGATGACCCGGTTGCTGGCTACGTCGATCGCCATCACCGACGGATCGCGCCCATTCGAGACGAAGACCCGTCGGCCATCCGGCTGCACGGCGATACCGTTCGGGAACTGGCCGGCGACGATCTCGGCGACCACCTGATGCCTGGCCACGTCGATGGCGTACACCTTGCCCGCCACCTCGCTCGCCACATAGGCCCGGCTGCCGTCGGGCAGGAAGCCGATGCCGCGCGGCCGCTTGCCGACCGGCAGGCTGGCCACCTGGCGGCGGGCGGCCACCTCGATGACATCCACCTGCTCCGCCTCTTCGGCGCTGACCAGCAGCCAGCGGCCATCCGGGCTGAACACGGCATGCTCGGGATTCTTGCCATCCACCTTGATGCGCGCCACCACCTGCCCCTCGGGCGCCGTCAGCAGCACGACACTGTTGTCGTCCTCGACCGCCACGGCGAGCCAACGGCCGTCCGGAGACAGGCTCACCCCCTCGGGCGAGGCACCCACCGCGATGCTACGCAGCAAGCGGCCACTCGCCGCCTCGACCACCAGCAACTGGCCGGTCTTGCCGTCGGTCAGATAGAGCAGGCCGCCACCGGCGGCAATGCCACGCGGCCGCTCACCGAGCGGCAAGTCACGCAGCCGCTGGTCGGTCGCGGTATCGATGACGCTGACGCTGGCCGATTTCTCGTTCGGCACATAAGCCAGCGGCCCGGCCAGGGCCGGCGCGGCGGCCAGTGTCAGCAGGGTGGCGCAGAGCAGGGAAATGGCATGCATGACGGACCTCTCAGGCCGGTTGATGGGAAATACCGTAACGCTTGAAAATGGCGGCGATGGTGCCGTCCTTCTTCAGTTCGCCCAGGGCGGCAGCCAGCGCGTTGGCCAGTTCCATCTCCTCGGCCTTGACCGCCATGCCAAGAGGCCAGCCATCGACCTTGAGCTCGGGCAACTGCGGCGTCTCGATCACTGCCCGGGTATCCCCCTGCAAGGCGGCCTCCAGTTCGGCACGCTGGGCCATCACGGCAGCCACCTTGCCGTCGTTCATCGCCTTCGTCGCCTCAGAAACCGTCTTGAAATGCACGACGTTCTCACGCAAGCGGCCATTGAGTACGGAAAGCAGGAAGGAATCGGCCAGCGAAGCGGTCTCGACGCCAATCTTCTCGCGGGTGAACACTTCCAGGGCCACGGCGGCGGAGCCGGTGGGTGCCTTCGGCACCCGCTCCGGAAGGCGGGCCAGGGCGATGCTCTCACGGTGGTAGGGGCCGAAGATGCGAACCTTGTCGTTGGCCTTGGCCAGGTATTCGTCGACCGGTACGTGCATCATCACGTCCGACGGCTGGGCGCCCAGGTAATGGCCTTTCCAGACCATGTTGCGCAGATCGTCGTTCATGTCCTCATCGGCGTTGTAGCCGACGATTTCGGCCGTCACACCCAGTTTGGCGGCAATGGCGCGGGCGATGTCGGCATCGATCCCCTTGCCGCCGGCCAGTGAATAGGGCGGAAAATCGTTGTAGACGGCGACCCGCAGGCGACCACGCTGGTGAATGGTTTCCAGGGCATTGGCCGAGGCCGGCAGGGCGGTGGCGAGTGGCAGGCTGACGAGGGCCTTGAGCCAGAGGCGGCGATCATTCTTCATGGACGGTTTCCAGCCAGGCACGGATCGCCCACATCGCCTCCTGGGGCAGGATGCCCTCGAAGGGCGGCATGTAGACACGGCCATCGCGCACCGCACCCTTGCGGATGCGCTGCAGGAAGACTTCGTCGCCCTCGTCGCCGAGCGGCAGGTAGCGCAGGTCCGGGGCGATACCGCCGGAAACGCCGCCCAGGCCGTGGCAGCGGGCACAGTTCTGGTTGTAGGCCGAATCGCCGATGCGGATCGCCGTGGCATTCTTGCGATACGGATTGGCCGGCAGGAAATCCGCGCCGAGTTGCTTCAGGCCGGTGGTATCGACCGCCTGCGGCACGACGTCACCGTGCGCAAAGACCTGGGGAGCGGCGATACCGATGGCGAGGGCGGCGACGAGGGCGCCGAGGGTACGGGTTGCGTGTTTCACAATGTCTCCTTGTTTAGGTTCGGGTTACTGCCTTTGTGGGGAGGCTTCTGCAATCCCTGTGCCAGCACACCGTCCGCCGCGTCAAAATCACGATCTGGCGCCGCCCATGAAGAAATTGAACGAAAATGAAAAGTCTGCGGAACACCTGGCACACCGTTTGCTCAAACAAAGGTCGCACTGCTCGCTGCATTGCTGATAAAAAGTGCAGGTGTTACGTTTTGCAACAACACAACAAAAATAATCTGGGACACCCGGAGGAGAGATGGGACAAATGCAATTAGTTGCCGAAGTACACGGCGAACGCCTGCAACAGGCGCGTCAGCTCTTTTTCGACCGCGGCCTGGTGCCCGAGGGCCTGGTCGATCCGCTGATCATTCGCTCCTGGGAACGCTGCCGGCGCTTCGGCCTGGGCGACACCGGACTGACCCCGGTCCTGTCGCCGATGGATCGCGTCGCGCTGAAGACCGAGCAGGAACGCAACCTCTGCCTGCTCATCCAGGGCCGGCCGATCATGGAACATGTTTTCGAGCAAATCCGCGACTCGGGCAGCATGGTCATCCTGGCCGACGCCAATGGCCTGCTGCTCGAGACAGTGGGCGATGCCGACTTCGTCAGCCGGGCCGACCGCGTCGCCCTGTCGGCCGGCGCCTCGTGGGACGAGAACGTTGTCGGCACCAACGCCGTCGGCACCGCCCTGCTCGAAGAGACCCCGGTTTCGGTACTGGGCAGCGAGCATTTCCTGGAACATAACGGCTTCCTGACCTGCTGCGCCAGCCCCATCTTCGGGCCGGATGGCCGGCTGATCGGCGTCCTCGACATTTCCGGCGACTACCGCAGCCACCAGCGCCACACCCTCGGCCTGGTGCGCCTGTCGTCGGCCATCGTCGAAAAGCGCCTGTTCGAAGCCGTGCATGCCCGCGACATCCTGGTCTGCTTCCACCCCCGGGCCGATTACCTGGGCAGCCCGAAGGAAGGCCTGGCCGCCGTGACGCCGGACGGCCAGGTGCTGGCGATCAACCGCAACGGCACCGAGATCCTCGGCATCCGCCAGGTCGACGCGGTGCGCCGTGATTTCTCGATGGTCTTCGAAAGCAACCTGTCGGCCCTCGTCGACCGCTTGCGCCACAACCCGCAAGGCAGTTGCGAAATCCACGTCAACGGCAAGGCGATCCACCTTCAGTTGCGCGGCCAGTTGCCGCCGCTGGCGGTTGCCGGCCGTGTTTTCGATGAGATACCGGCTGCCCGCCCGGCCGCCCGCCGCCCGGAAAGCGCCGGCACCCCGAAACTGACGCTCGACACGCTGAACACGGGCGACGGCCGCCTGCAGGCCGCCATCGACCGCGCCCGCCGCATGCTCGGCCGCGACATCCCGATCCTGATCCAGGGCGAATCCGGCGCCGGCAAGGAAATGTTCGCCAAGGCCTTCCACAATAGCGGCCCGCGCCGCGACTCGGCCTTCGTCGCCCTGAACTGTGCCTCGATTCCGGAAACCCTGATCGAATCCGAACTGTTCGGCTACCAGGGCGGCGCCTTCACCGGAGCCCGCAAGGAAGGCGCCCCCGGCAAGATCCAGCAGGCGCACGGCGGCACCCTGTTCCTCGACGAAATCGGCGACATGCCGCTCAACCTGCAGGCCCGGCTGCTGCGCGTGCTGCAGGAACGCTGCGTCACGCCGCTCGGCAGCACCCGCGCCATCCAGGTCGACATTTCGCTGGTCTGCGCCACCCACCGCAAGCTGCGCGAGGAAGTCGCCCGCGGCACCTTCCGCGAAGACCTTTATTACCGCCTGAACGGCATGAGCGTCACCCTGCCCGCCCTGCGCGAACGAACCGATATCCGTACCCTGGTCAGCAAGCTGGCTGCCGCGGAAACCGCCTCACGCGGCAACCCGGTCCGCTTCTCGGAGGGTGCCCTGCAGGCCATGGAACACTATGCCTGGCCGGGCAACATCCGCCAGCTGTTCAACGTCATCCGCGTCGCCATCGCCCTGCTCGACGACGCGGAAACACTGATCACCGAAACCCACTTGCCGGAGGAGCTGTTCGAGGCCCCCTTGGGCGGCGCCGGCAGCACCGCCAGCGCACCAGCCTTCGACCCCTGGGCCGCTGCCCCGCTTGAAGGGGCCAGCAGCCTCGACGCAATCAGCCGGCAAGCCGCCCTGCGCGCCCTCGAAGCGGCGGGGGGCAACATCTCCTCAGCCGCCCGCCAGCTCGGCATCAGCCGCAATACGCTGTATCGCAAGCTGGGACGGATGTAGGAGCGAAAAACCTGAGCGCGGAAGGAGGGCCAGCGCGTTTTGCCGTTGCCGTTCCTCCGCACCGGGGTGAAAAATCCGCCTTACAGCAGAATCAGCGGGTTACGCGTCAAGGCGACGCTGACGATGTAGGCGTAGGCGAGCAGCGCCAGCATGAAGTAACGCCGGCGGATTTCCCGCGTCCGCCCCCGGCGCAGGGCCATGGCGCCGAGCCCGATGTAGGCGAGCAGGCCGAACAGCTTGGCGGTCAGCCAGCCGAAGACGAAGGGATATTGCCCGCTCATCCAGGCCATGATCAGCGCGCTGCCGAGCAAGGTGGTATCAATGAAATGCGGCCAGATCCGGGTCAGGCGATGCTGACGCATCGCCGATTCGGTCAGCATCCACCAGCCGCGCAGGCAGAAACCCAGGCCGCTGAGCACGACGCAGGTGATGTGCAGGTGCTTGAGGGCAAGGTAGCTCATCGTCGCCTCAGCGCTTCTTGATCGCCAGTTTCAGGGTCATGTCCAGCCAGGCCTGCCGATAACGCCCGACCGCCCGGTAGAGCACCCAAGCCAGGCCGCCGTTGGCGACGGCAAAGGCCAGGCCGGCCAGGCGGCCCAGCCAGTCGGGCAGCAGCACGGCGGCCAGGAGCAGGACGAAGGCGACGCCGTACGCCTGCATCTGGCGATTGATCTCGACATCCGGCAGCAGCTTGGGCATGGGCGGCGCCATGACCCTGGTCGCCCCGTAGTTCTGCAGGTGCATCCAGGCCAGGAAAGGCACGATCTTGTAGAGCATGCCGATGATGAAGGGCAGGAAACCGCCCACAACGATCAGGATGCCGAAGGCAATCGTCCACCCGGGCAACTCGCTGGCCGCCGGCCAGAGCGCCGCGATGGCCAGCATGAGCAGGGCGGCAATGCTGGACGAGAGGCCCAGTTGCCAGTAGCGGTAGGTGGTATCGGCCTTGGCCCGGCGGCGCTGGGCCTGCAGACGCAGGGTCAGCCCGGCAAAGGCAAGGCCGGCAATCGCAGCCAGCAGTTGGCTGAGCCGTACCAGCCAGGCCTGTTCGAAGACCACGCCGCAACTCCAGCCGAGCAGCGCAACGAGCACGGCAAGCGGAAACCACCAGCTGGGCCGGACCGGATAAGCCGGCGTCAGCTGGAACATCGGCACCACGACATAGGCCATCGCGGCGAGCAGGATGCCGGCCCAGCCGCCCAGACCCCAGCCGGCATGCAGGTCGGCCAGTAGCGGCAAGGGCAGGGCCCAGCCTTCGGCCAGGGCCAGCGCCATGAGCAGCCCGAGGGCGACGACGAAGGCCAGGCCGAGCAGCGCGAACTTGAGACCGCGGATGGTCGGGCTGGTCGACGGCACGCCGCGCAGGGCGAACAGCATGGCGACCAGGAACAGGCTGGCCGTTCCGCCGAGCAGCAGCCCCCCGCCTTCCAGCGCCCAGGGCTGCCCGAACCAGAAGCCGACGACCAGCAACAGGCCGCCGCCGCTCAGGCCAACATGCACGGCCCGGGCCAAGGCCAGCGGCCGGGGCAGGTCGGCCCCGGCGACAACGGGCAGGATCTGGATCAGGGCACCCAGCATGACCTGCAGCATGAAGCCGACGGTGAGCAGATGGGTGGCCGCCAGCGCCCCGGGCGTCCAGCGCGAGGCGAAGAGGGCCGGTCCCTCGATCATGACCAGCAGGCCGGCCAGGACGGCGAACAGCGGCGCCGTCAGGAAAAACCGCAGGGGGGCCGCGAAGGGCGGCGCATTTTCGAAGGACAGCACGGCTTTCGACGAGTTCACGCGCCCGGGGCTCTCCGCCTCAGCGGGTAATCAGGATCTCGAACGTACCGTCGGGCAGCAGTTCGGTTTCGTAGCTGTGGCCGTTCTGGCGCAACACCCGGTACAGTGGGTGCGGTTCGCGGAAGAGCAGGAGCAGCATCTTCTCGCCGTCCTTCAGGGTGTCGAGCATTTCCATGGTCGCCTCGAAGGGGCCGGGTGGCTCCATGTAGCGGGCATCGACGACATGCGGAGTCTTGGGGTGGCTCATTCGGCACCAATTTCCGTTTCCAGGCGTTCGAGAACGGCCGGCAGCTCGGCTTCCAGATGCTGGTCGCACATCGGGTAGAGAATGTTCTCCTCCTTCATGTTGTGCTGCTGCATCATGATCAGCAGGGTCTCGGCCTGGCCCATGTACTCCTCGGCATCTCCGGCCATGATCGCGGCCTGCGCCTGGTCGAGCAGGTCGCGCATCTGCTGGTGCTCCATGCGCATGACCTGGGTCGGCCCCATGGTCATGCCGGTCTTCGCCTCGAAGGTCGGGAACAGGGTTTTTTCCTCGCAATCGAAGTGGGCCAGCACGGCAGTGCGGAAATGGCCGAAGGCAGCCTGCGCCGCCGCGATGTTCTTCTGGCCGATCGCCTGCTCGGCCTCGGCGAAGAAGTCGTCGCAGCGACGGTGATCGTCGGTCATGAAAGTTCGGATGGTTGTCATGGTTTTCTCACTTGCGGACAGTGGGGGCATTTTCGGTGCTGCAACCATGACCGCACCTTGACCACTGTCAAAATCACCGATCTGCTGCAACAAAAACCATTCTCTCAACACGGTTTTGCCGGGCAAACCGGGTCAACCGTTGACCACACCCACCTGCAAGCCGTCGAACCAGTTGATGAAGCGCTGGACGTCCGCCCCTTGGTAGATGGCGCCGTGTTGTGGGCAGAGCATGTCGATCTCCATTTGCGCGACACGCTCGCACCAGCGGCGCTTGGCTTCGTTGGAGCCCATCCAGCGGCGATGGAATCCCTCGGCATGGCGGATGTGCCTGTCGAAGTTCTCGACGAACAGCCCATCCTCGCCCGGCGGCAGCAATGCCGCGCCAATGTCGCCGGAAAACAGCACCTTGGCGGTCTTGTCGTAGAGATTGAAATTACCCGACGAGTGCAGGTAATGCGCCGGCACCGCCTGCAGCGGCAGGCCGTTCAGCGAGATGTCGGCACCCTCGTCGGGCAGGCTGACGAAGGTATCGGCATTGCCGCCGAAATGCGGGATGAAGCTGCTCCACAGCCAGCTGACGTAACAGCGCATGCCGGGGTTGAACTCCAGCCACAGCGCAAGCGACGAGCAGATGTCCGGGTCCTGGTGCGAGGCGAAGATACCGGCCAGCGCGGAGGGATCGAACTCCGACGAAAGGGCCGAGAAGACGGCCGGGAAGACCTCGGCGCCGCCCGGATCGAGCAGCAGCCCCTGGCCGCCATGCGCCACCAGATACTCATTGGTATCGATTAGGTAATTCGGTTTTTCCGGATCGCGCACGATGGCGATCCATTTGTGGTCACCATCCTGAAAGATCGTCTTGGTCGTTTTCACACATCTGCTCCCGAAGGTAGGTAGTCCTGCAAGCCGCCCCTAGCGGCCGGCAAAAAAGGCCGAATGGCGCAGCGATTCGAGCGAGGCGCGGATTTCCTCGACGATGCCGTCGAATTCGCTGGACACCTGGCTGAGCGGCACGGCGAAGGACTGCCCGTAGGCCGCCTCGATCTTGGCCGACTTGGCCAGCACGCCCCCCAGTTCGACCATCCGGAAGGCATCTTCCAGCGCCCGCTTGAGCTGCTTGCGCTGGCTGGCCAGGCTGGCGGCATGGCGCTCGTTCTCGCGCTCCCGCCGCGCCAGCACTTCGGCCATCCGGGTACCGTTCGTCATTTCGGCGGCATGACGCAGCAGGCGGGTATGGCGGATGTCCTGCAGCATCAGCGATACGTCGTTCACGCAACCATGCACCAGGCTGGTCAGCGACGACATGCAGTCGCGCAGATCCTGAGAGAAGACGCGCAATTCGTTGGACAGCACGCCGAAGCCGCGCGCCGCGACGCCGGCCCGCTTGGCCAGGAAAATGGCGTTCAGGGCCATGATGTTGATCTTGAAGGCGACATTGACCACCGACTTGATCTCTTCATTGATGCGCACGATGCGCAGCAGATCGACCCCGGCTTGCGGCGCCTTGGCTGCGGTCGTAGACAGGGCTGTCGTCATGGTTGTCTCGCCTTCGTTGGTATCAACCGGCAATGTAACAACTCAGGCTGCCGAGAACCAGCCCGCCGCCCCGTCCCGCTTCACTTTTCGAGCACGTAGGTACCCGGTGCATCGCCCAGGGCGGGGAACTTGCGATTGGCCGCCGGGTAAGGCTCGACCCACTCGCCGGTCCGCTCGCCCAGCCAGGCCACCCAGTCCTCCCACCACGAGCCGTCGCGCTTCTCGGCCCGCTCGAACCAGTGCTCCCAATGCTCGTTGCGCACCGGCTCGCCGATCCAGTAGGCCCGCTTGGGCGGTTTGACCGGCGGATTGACGATGCCCAGGATGTGGCCTGAGGTGGACAACACGAAACGCACGGGCGCCTCGACGTTGATCACCTTGCGGATGCGATAGCACTGCTTCCACGGGGCGATGTGGTCGTCCTCGGCCGTCACCACGTAAAGCGGCTGGACGATCTCGTCGAGGTCGATGGCCTCGCCGGCGATGGTCAGCTTGTCGCGCTTGATCAGGTTGTTGTTGAGGTAGAACTCGCGCAGGTAGTAGGCATGCATGGCGCGCGGCATGCGCGTCGCATCCATGTTCCAGAACAGCACGTCGAAGGGGGGCAGCGGTTCGCCGAGCAGGTAGCTGCGTTCCCAGTAATGCCAGATCAGCGGGTTGGAGCGCAGCATGCGGAAGGACGAGGCCATCTCGTTGCCGTCGAGGTAGCCCTTCTTGGCCATCGATTCCTCCAGCGCACCGACGCAGGCTTCGTCGATGAAGACATCGATGTCGCCGGGATGGGCGAAATCGGTCAGCGTGGTGAACAGCGTCCAGTGCGCTACCGGCACCTTGTCGTGGCCATAGCGTCGGTTGGCCCAGGCCAGGTAGGTGCTGACCAGCGTGCCGCCGATGCAGTAGCCGACCAGATGCACCTTGGGCTGCTTGCAGAATTCGCTGGCGACGCGCACCGCCTCGCTGACGCCCTCCAGCAGGTAATCGTCGAAGCGCACCTCGGCCATCTCGGCATCGGGGTTCTTCCAGCTGGTGATGAAGACCGAGAAACCCTGGTCGGTCAGGTACTTGACCAGGCTCTTCTTGGCATTCAGGTCGAGGATGTAGAACTTGTTGATCCACGGCGTGACGATGACGATGGGCATCGCCCGCACCTGGTCGGTGGTCGGCTCGTAGTGGATCAGCTCAAGCATCCGGTTGCGGAAAACCACCTTGCCCGGCGTCGTCGCCAGATTCTGGCCGACGGTGAAGGCCTCCGGATCGACCATCAGGATGTTCTTCGCTTTGAGGTCGCGCTGGAAATACTCCCAGCCCTGCTTCAGGCTCTCGCCGTTGGTTTCGACGAAACGCCGCATGGCGACCGGGTTGAGCCAGAAGAAATTGGTCGGCGCCACCATGTTCAGCCAGTTGCGCAACCAGAAGGCGGAGCGCCGACGTTCCTTCTCGGACAGCCCCGGTGTCTCGAAGAACATGTCTTCCAGGCGGTGCGTGAAGGCGAGATACCACTCCTTGACGATGTCCCAGGAGGGCGATTCGGTCCACACCGGGTCGGCAAAACGGGCATCGTCGGCATTCGGCTGGATGACATCGGCCGATTGCAGGCCAAGCGCCCGCCGCATGATGTGCGACTGTAGCGCGAACAGGTCGCCGGACAAGGCGTTCGCCGCCCGGGCCAGTTCCTGCGGATGCATCAGCCACGCCATCTGGGCGGCGAGCATCGAGGTTGTCACGCCATACGGGTCGATGGCTTTGCTCACCGCGTTACCGAGTGTCTCGAGTGGACTCTCGCTGCGGATGTCGACCCCGTTGTGCTTGCCGTTGGAATTGCCGGACATGTCGGTACCCTCTAATGACCAGATAGTCAGTTATCTTACAGCGTGATGCGCTCGCCGGGGCGTGGCAGATGCACCTCCGGCCAGCCCAGTTGCTCACCGATGGCTGCGGCGAAATTCGCCGAGGCGCCCGCTTCGCCATGCACGACGAAGGTTCGCCCGGGTGCCTGGTGGAAGCCGCGCAGCCAATCGAGCAGCGCCTTCTGGTCGGCATGGGCGGAGAGGCCGCCGACCGTGCAGATGCGCGCCCGGACCGGCACCGTCTGACCGAAGATGGTGACCAGCCGCGCGCCATCGACCAGCCGCCGACCGAGCGTGCCGGCCGCCTGGAAGCCGGCGATCAGCACGGTGCATTCGCTGCGCGGCAGGTTCTCGCGCAAGTGGTACTTGATGCGGCCGGCCTCGCACATACCGCTCGCCGACAGGATCACCGCACCGCTGCGGATCTGGTTGAGCGCCTTGGAGCGCTCGACATCGGCCACAAACTCGATGCTCATCTTGTCCGGATGCTTTTTTTGCCAGGCGATCAGGTCGCGGGTTTCCGGGTCGATCAGGTTGGGGTGGGCCAGCGTGATGCGCGTTGCCGCGTTGGCCATCGGCGAATCGACATAGACCTTGAGCGGCGACAGTCGCTTGCGGCGGACCAGGCTGGCTAGCATGTAGAGGATTTCCTGCGTCCGGCCGACGGCAAAGGCCGGGATGATCAGGTTGCCGCCGGCGGCCCGGGTGCGGTCGAAGGCAGCGACGATCTCATCCTCGGTATCGGCCAACGAACGGTGCTGGCGGTCGCCGTAGGTCGATTCGACGAGCAAGACGTCGGCTTCCGGCAGAGGTCCCTCCGGATCGTAGAGCACCGCCCGGTCGGACATGCCAAGGTCGCCGGAAAAAACCAGCCGGCGCGGCCGGCCCTCGCCCTTGACGGTGACTTCCAGCCAGGCCGAGCCGAGGATGTGTCCGGCATCGTGATAGCGGACGCTGATCGCTTCGGCCGGGTGGAAGGTCTCACCGTAGCTCACCGGCTTGAAGAGCTTGAGGGAGGCCAGCGCCTGGGCGACGGTGTACAGCGGCGGTGCGATGCCGCGCTCGTCCTTGCCGCGCCGGTGGCGGTGGCGCAGTTGCCACTCGGCTTCCTTTTCCTGGATATGACCGCTGTCGGGCAGCAGCACTTCGAGCAGGTCGATACTCGCCTGCGTCGTGTAGATCGGTCCGCGATAGCCGAGCATGGCGAGACGCGGCAGCAGGCCGGAATGGTCGATGTGGGCATGGGTCAGCAGCACGAAATCGATCTGCCGCACGTCGAAGCCGAAATTGAGCGCCCGCTGGTTCTTCTGGCGCGCTTCGGGGCCGCCCTGGAACATGCCGCAATCGACCAGAAAACGGACATCGCCCGTTTCAACCAAGGTACAGGAACCGGTGACTTCACCGGCCGCCCCAAGAAAGGCAAGACGCATGTTTGTATTCCTCCTGACTTGGTTGTAGCATGAACCTCAAGAAGGCGGAATGCAACGCCAGCAGGTCATTTCAGGAGGTTATGCATGTTCAAGCACATCTTCGTTCCGACCGACGGATCGGAACTTTCCCGGGCCACCGTGCAACGCGCCGTGTCCTTCGCTAAGGAATCCGGCGCCCGCGTCACCGCATTCTTCGCCAAGCCGGAATACCCGATCGCCTATTTCGGCGAAGGCGCCCTGATCGACCCGACCACGCCGGAGAAGTTCGCCGAACTGGCCGACCAGCAGGCCACCGAATACCTCGGCGAAGTGCAAAAGCTGTGTGCCGAAGCCGGCGTCGAATGCGCCACCGTCTCGGCGACCAGCGACGTCCCTTACGAAGCGATCATCGAAGCGGCTGAAAAATCAGGCTGCGACCTGATCTTCATGGCCTCGCATGGCCGTCGCGGCATCAGCGGTTTCCTGCTCGGCAGCGAGACCAACAAGGTGCTGACGCACTCCAAGATCCCGGTTCTCGTCTATCGCTGAAACCGGCGGCCGGCGCCTCCCCGGCGCCGGCATCCCGCACCTACCGGGCGGAACAGTTGCTCTGGCCCGGCAGGATGCGGCACAGCACCTTGCCGCTTGCCGTATCGACAAAATCGATCTCGTCGAGATGGCCGACGAGGTAGCGTTTCTTCAGTGTGAAATCGACCGGCCGACCATGGGTGGCCTTCCAGAACGTGGTGCTTTCGCTGATCAGCGGCTCGACCAGATGAGCGACGGCGCGCATGCCGACATGCCCGGCCACGCCTGACGGCAGGCTGGCCGAGAAGCCGGCATCGTCGTCGGGAGTCCGGGCATAGAAGTCATACAGATTTTCGAAGGCCAGGAAATAGTCGTAGCGCCAGTTGACCTTCATCTGCTGCGGCGTGCCGATTTTGTCTTCATGCACGTATTCACCGCGCTCCACCGTCACCGATTGCAACGGCAGGAACTTGAAACGGTAGTAATCCTCGACCGCCGGATCGGCCAGCGGCTGCCAGCTCCAGCCTTCGGCCAGCTGGTTGAAGGCCATGCGGTAGAGCACCTTGAGCTGTTCGCCATCCACCTCGGCATCGAGCCCGCCCACGGAGAGATCGACATCGACCTCGAAGCGCTGACCGGCCCGGGCATGCAGGCTTTCGCCCGGCAGGGCGGCGAGCTGGGTATATTGCCGCTCTGCCATGTCGGCAGCCTGGGCGGGACCAAAAAAGGCGGCGACCGCAGTCGCCGTGAATACACATCTGAGGAAAAACATGTCGACTTGGAACAATCCCTGTGGATGAACAAGTCCGACGAATGATCCGCTCATCGACCGGTGCCGCCCATGATACATATCAACATTTGCTGATATCGATCACAGTTGTGTCTGCGTCACCGCCTTGCGGAAACGGACCAGCGCAATGGTGAAGAAGGCAGCGCCGACGCCGGTCATCGCCAGCAGGTCGCGCCAGACCACCTCCAGCCCGGCGCCGCGATAGAGGATACCCTGCGCTAGCCGGACGAAATAGGTGGTCGGCGTCGCCGCCATGATGTGGCGGATCGCCTCCGGCATGCTCTCCTGCGGCGTCACCCCACCCGACAGCAGCTGCAGCGGCACGATGACGATGATGATGAGCAAGCCGAGTTGCGGCATCGAGCGGGCGATGGTGCCGAGAAAGATGCCGATGGACGCCGCCGAGAACAGGTAGCAGGCGGCCGCCGCGAGGAAGAGCGGCACCGAACCGGCGATCGGCACCTGCAACACGCGCTGGACCATGACGAGCAGCGCAAAGGCGACGCCAAGCAAGACGGCCAGGCCGTTGGCCCAGATCTTGGCCATCATGATCTCGAAGGGGGTCAGCGGCATGACCAGCAGGTGCTCGATGGTGCCGTGCTCACGCTCGCGGATGAAGGCGGCGCCGACCAGGATGATGGTCAGCATGGTGACGTTGTTGATCGCCTCCATGACCCCGCCGAACCACAGGCCGGTCAGGTTGGGGTTGAAGCGTGCCCGCGTCGTCAGGCGGATCGGCGAAGTGGCCGCATCGCGTCGCCCGGTCAGGTATTCGCTGACCTCGCCGCTGACGATCTGGCTGATGTAGTTGGCGCCGATGAACGCCTGGCTGATCAGCGTGGCGTCGATATTGAGCTGCATTTCAGGTTGCCGGCCGGCGCTCAGGTCACGCTGGAAATGCGGCGGGATGACCAGCACGAAGGCGTAGCGGTTGCTGTTCATTGCCGCATCGACCTGATCGAGCCGGATCAGCTCGGGCGGCTTGAAATACGGCGGATAGAGCGCCCCGGCCAGGCGACTGGAGAGCGGCGAGGCATCCTCATCGACAATGGCCACCGGCGCGTTGTGCAACTCCTGCGAGACGCCGGTCGCCGCCTCGTAGATGGCGCCCGAAAAGGCCCAGACGATCAGGCCGAGCAGCACCTTGTCGGCAGCCAGGCTGCGCAGTTCCTTGAGGCCGAGGCGGAAGATGTTGGTCCAGGAGAAGCGTTCCATCTCATTTCTCCTGTTTCTTCAGCAGTGCCACGCTGGCCAGCGTCAGCACCGGGATGAAGGCAGCGAGCGCGAGTAGCGACGGCCACAGCTCGGCAAAACCCAGCCCCTTGGTGAAGGCGCCGCGGCAGATCAGGATGAAGTAGGTGGCCGGGTAGAACTGGCCGACCCAGTAACCCGCCCCCTGCAGCGACTCGACCGGCGTGGTCAGGCCGGAGAACTGGATGGTCGGCAGCATGGTGACGATGGCCGTGCCAAACAGCGCGGCGATCTGCGTCTTGGTGAAGGTGGACATCAGCAGGCCGAGGCCGGTGGTCGCCGTGACATAGAGCAAGGCGCCCAACGTCATGGCCAGGAAACTGCCTTTCACCGGCACGCCGAAAACCAGCACGGCCTCCAGCATCATCAGGAAATAGCTGACCATGCACACGGCGATGTACGGCAACTGCTTGCCGACCAGGAATTCGAGCCGGGTGACCGGCGTCACGTAGAGATTGGTGATCGAGCCGAGTTCCTTTTCGCGCACGACGCCCAGCGCCATCAGGATGGCCGGGATGAGCAGCATGAGCAGCGGAATGACCGCCGGCACCATGGCATAGACGCTCTTGAAATCCTGGTTGTAGCGGTAGCGCGACACGATGCTGAAGGGCTGCGCCGCCGGCTGCCCGGCCTGCTCGCGCAACAGGCGCTGCACGTACTCGCGGTGCATGCCTTCGATGTAGCCGCGCATCGTCTCGCCGCGATAGGGCATGGCGCCGTCGACCAGCACGCCGATTTCCGGTGCCCGACCCCGCCGCAGATCGCGCCCGTAATCGGCCGGAATCTCGATGGCCAGGGATACCTCGCCGCTCTTCATGCGCCGGTCGAGATCGGCCTCGTCGAGCAAGGGCGGCCGCTGCACGAAGTAGCGTGAACCGGCGATGTTGGCGATGTAGTCCCGGCTTTCCGGAGTCTGGTCGCGATCCAGGACGGCAAAGCGCAGGTTCTCGACATCGAAGGACATGCCGAAACCGAGCACGAACGTCATGATGACCGAGCCGAGCAGCGCGAAGCCGAGGCGGATCATGTCGCGGCGCAACTCGAGTGCCTCGCGGTAGGCATAGCCGAGCAGGCGGCGCAGGCTGAAGGCGCTGCCAATACCGCGCCGCTCCCTGCCTGCAGCTGCCACGGTATTTGCCGCTTTGGCCTCGCCCTCCGTCGCCTCCCTCGCCCCCGAAGCTTCTTCCAGATAGCCGATGAAGGCTGCTTCCAGCGTCTTTTCGCCGCGTGCCGCGCACAGGGCCGCCGGCGTGTCGCTGGCCAGCACCTTGCCGGCATGCATCAGCGAAATGCGGTCGCAGCGCTCGGCCTCGTTCATGAAATGGGTCGAGATGAAGATGGTGACGCCGTGCTGGCGGGACAACTCGACCAGCAGTTCCCAGAATTCATCACGCGCCACCGGGTCGACGCCGGACGTCGGCTCGTCGAGGATGAGCAGTTTCGGTTCATGCACCACGGCGACGGCCAGCGACAGGCGCTGACGGATGCCGAGCGGCAGGTCGGCAGCGGCCTGGTCGGCGTATTCGTCCAACCCGAAACGCTGCATCAGCTCGGCGATGCGCGGGCCCCGCCGGGCATCCGGCAGGTGGAACAGGCGGGCGTGCAGGTCGAGGTTGGCCGCCACGGTCAGCTCGCCGTAGAGCGAGAAGGCTTGCGACATGTAGCCGACCTGCTTGCGCGTTTCCAGATCCCTGGCATCGACCGCCTTGCCGAACAGCCTGGCCTCGCCGGAAGTCGGCGGCAGCAGGCCGGTCAGCATCTTCATGGTCGTCGTCTTGCCGCAGCCGTTCGAGCCGAGGAAGCCGAAGATCTCGCCTTCGTCGATCTGGAAACTGACGCCGTCGACGGCGACGAAATCGCCGAAGCGCTGGGTCAGCCCCTCCGCTTCGATGGCGTAGCCCGGGCTGCGATCGACCCAGGGCGGGATAACCAGTTCCTGATGCGCCCGCCGCTTGTCTTCCGGCAGCAACTGGATGAAGGCGCCATCCAGCGTCGCCTGGCCGGTCTGCGCCCGCAATTCAGCGGGCGTGCCGGTGCCGATCACCTTGCCGTCGTCCATCGCGACCAGCCAGTCGAAGCGGTCGGCCTCCTCCATGTAGGCGGTGGCGACCAGCACGCTCATGCCGGGCCGGCGGGTGCGGATGCGGTCGATCAGTTCCCAGAACTGGCGGCGGGAGAGCGGATCGACGCCGGTCGTCGGCTCGTCGAGGATGAGCAGGTCGGGATCGTGGATCAGCGCACAGCACAGGCCGAGCTTTTGCTTCATGCCGCCCGACAGCTTGGCGGCCGGCCGGTCGCGGAAAGGCGCCAGACCGGTGCTGGCAAGCAGTTCGTCGATACGCTGCGCCCGCTCGGCGCGATTTTGACCGAACAGGC
The DNA here is from genome assembly GCF_000519045.1 of Dechloromonas agitata is5. Taxonomy (GTDB): domain Bacteria; phylum Pseudomonadota; class Gammaproteobacteria; order Burkholderiales; family Rhodocyclaceae; genus Azonexus; species Azonexus agitatus. The sequence goes on along the minus strand of NZ_KI912532.1, from coordinate 1,951,114 downwards.
GGCCGAAAAAATCGACGTTTTCGAATACCGACAGCGTCGGGTACAGGTTCTTGCCCAGGCCCTGCGGCATGTAGGCAATGCGCGGCTGCACCGACGCCCGGAAATGGCGTTGGCCGATATCGCCGCCGAGCACCTCGATGCGGCCGGACTGGATTTGCCGTGCGCCGGAAACCAGGGCCAGCAGCGAGGATTTACCGACACCGTCCGGCCCGATCAGGCCGACCATACCGCCGGCCGGCAGGCTCAGGTCGATGCCATCGAGCGCCGCAACGGCCCCGTAGCGCAGGCTGACGCCTTCCAGGCGGGCGACCGGCGGGCGGTCCATGGCTGCGATCTCCGCTTATTTCCCGTTGGCGGGCAGGCTGGCCGGCCAGGCGGCGCCCGGATCGAGGCGGACGTAGGCGATGCCCGGCATGCCGCCCTTGGCCAGGTCGCGGTGCGCCGACAGCCAGTCCGGGTCGGCCCGAACCTTGACGCGGAACATCAGCTTTTCGCGCTCGGTGCGCGTTTCCACCTCGCGCGGCGTGAATTGCGCCTTGGCCGCGACAAAACTGACCTTGGCCGGAATCGCCTGGCCGGGCAGGGCATCGAGCACGATGCGCGCCTCGGCGCCCACCGCCACCTGGCCGGCCTTTTCGGTCGGCAGGTAGAGGGTCATGTACATGTCGGTCAGGTCGACCAGGGTCAGCGCCTTGCCACCCGCCGCCAACACCTCGCCCGGCTCGGCCAGGCGGTAGAGGACGCGGCCGGCGATCGGCGACTTCAGGCTGGTGTCGTTGAGCGTCGCCCGCAGACTGTCGGCGCGTGCCTGCGCCGTCGCCACCGCCGCCTCGGCCTCGGCGACGCGACTGCTCGCCTGCGCCATGCCGGCCATGGCACCTTCCATGCCGGTCTGGTCGCTATCCAGCTTGTTGCGGGAAATGAAACCGCGGCCAACCAGTTCCTCGGAACGCTTCAATGTCTTGCCAGCCAGCGCGGCGTCGGCCTTCGACTTGCGCACGCCGGCCCGTGTTTCATCGACGGCCTTCTGCGCCTGCACGACCTGCGCCTCGGCGGCTCTCAGCTGGGCGCGCAGGTCATCGGCATCAAGCCGTCCGACCACCGAACCAGCCTCAACCCAATCACCCTCGCGCGGCCCAAGTTCGACCAGGCGCCCGGCGATCTTGGTCGCGACATCGACCTCCGTCGCCTCGAAACGACCGTTGCCGGACGCGAAACCCACTGGCAAGCCAGCCGGACGGTGCTGGTAGAGGTAATAGCTCCCCCCGGCGAGCAACGCCAGGAAAAGACCCGAGAGAAAAATGCCACGGAGTCGCTTGCGTTCCATACTTCACCCGATTGGTTACTGACCATTCGGTCATTAGTCGGTTCGATTATAGGCCAAGTAGCGAAGCTACATCATGCCTCAGATCAAGGCTGGATGGCCAAATTGCCCGTTTTTCCGGGCTTAAGCTTGCGCTAAGACTGGTAGCGCATAATCCGCGGATGTCATTCCTGGAGGCATCATGGCCATCCGTCCTGCCCTTCTCGTCTGCCTTATGCTTGCCGTCGGTGCACCGCTGCAAGCGGCTGAAACCATCCGGCTGAGCGCTGCCCAGCAAAAGACCCTGCAGGTCGTCAGCCAGACGGCCGGGGAGAGCGGCGGCGCTGCGGTGAGCGCGCTGCCTGCTCTGGTGGTGGTGCCCAATGCTCAGATGCGGGTCATCGCCGCGCCGGTCGGCGGCCTGATCGACAGGCTGGCTGTGGCGCCGGGCAGCCAGGTCCGGAAAGGCCAGGTCGTGGCGCAATTGGCCAGTCCGCAAGGGCTCGAACTGCAACGCGATGCGCTGCAGGCGAGCAGCCAGGCCGGCCTGTTGCAGCAAAGCCTGAAGCGCGATGAACAACTGTTTGCCGAGGGCCTGATTCCCGAGAGCCGTGTCCAGGCGACACGGGCCGCTGCGGCGCAGGCCGCTGCTCAGGCCAACGAGCGTCGCCAGGGCCTGGCCCTGGCCGGCCTCGCCCCTAGCAAGCTGGCTGGCTCGCTGGCCCTGGTGTCGCCGATCGATGGCGTGGTGCTCGAACAAAGTGCCCAGCTCGGCCAGCGTATCGAGGCCTCAGCGCCGATCTACCGCATCGCCAAACTGTCGCCGCTCTGGCTGGAGGTGCAGGCGCCCTTGAACCTGGCCAGCGGCCTGCACGAGGGCGCACCGCTGAAGGTGGTGGGCACCGACGTCGTCGGCAAGCTGCTGGCCATCGGCAAGGCGGTCGATGCGGCCAGCCAGACCGTGCTGTTGCGGGCCGAGGTCGGCAAGGGCAGCGAGCAGCTGATTCCCGGCCAGGCCGTTGCCGTCGAACTGGCGGGTGCCGGCAGCGCCGGCCTCCGGCTGCCGGCCGGCGCGGTGATCAGCCACGAGGGGCAAAGCTGGGTTTTTGTGCAGAGCACGGGCAATGAGCAGGAAGTGCAATTCGTTCCCCGCCCGGTCCGCCTGCTCGGCCAGGGTGGCGACAGCGTGCAGGTGGATGGCGTCAAGCCGGGTGAGAAGGTGGCGGTCAAGGGCGTTTCCGGCCTGAAAGCCATCTTTACCGGTGTCGGGAAAGAATAATGCTCACCGCCCTGATCCGCTTCTCGCTCGCCCAGCGGCTTTTGCTGGCGGTACTCACCGCGCTGCTCGTCGGGGCCGGGGTGCAGGCTTTCCTTGGCTTGCCGATCGATGCCTTCCCGGACGTTTCGAGCACGCAGGTCAAGATCATCCTGAAAGCGCCGGGCATGACGCCGGAGGAAGTCGAAACCCGCATCGCCGTGCCGGTCGAGCAGGAAATGCTCGGCATCCCGCATCAGAAGCTGATGCGCTCGGTGTCGAAATATGCGCTGACCGACATCACCATCGATTTCGAGGATGGCACCGACATCTACTGGGCGCGCCAGCAGATCGGCGAGCGCCTGGCTTCGGCCATGGGCAACCTGCCGCCCGGCGTGACCGGCGGCATGGCCCCGATCACCACGCCGCTCGGCGAGATGTTCATGTTCACCATCGAGGGCGACCTGTCGCTGGCCGACAAGCGCGCCCTGCTCGACTGGGTGATCCGCCCCCAGCTGCGCACCATTCCGGGCGTTGCCGACGTCAACAGCCTGGGCGGCGAGGCGAAGACCTTCGAGGTGGTGCCCGAACCGCAACTCCTGGCGGCGCGCGGGCTGGCACTGAAGGATTTGCAGGCGGTGCTCGAAGCCAACAACCGCAACGACGGCGCCGGCCGCCTGCGCGATGGCGAGGAAGCGTTGCTGGTCCGCGCCGAGGGCGCCATCCGGACGCTCGATGATGTCCGCGCCATCGTGCTGCAGGCCCGGGACGGCAAGGTGGTCCGCGTCGGCGACGTGGCGACGGTGCGCTTCGGCGCCCTGACCCGCTATGGGGCCGTGACCCAGAGCGGCCAGGGCGAGGCGGTGCAGGGCCTGGTACTCGGCCTGCGCGGCGCCAATGCGCAGGCCGTGGTCGAAGGCGTCAAGGCGCGGCTGGCCGAGATGGCGCCGACCCTGCCGGACGGTGTCAGCATCCAGCCTTTCTACGACCGCTCCAATCTCGTCGAGCGCGCTGTCGGCACCGTGTCCAAGGCACTGCTCGAAGCCATCGTGCTGGTCGTGCTCCTGCTCCTCGCCTTCCTCGGCAACCTGCGCGCTGCGCTGGTCGTCGCGTTGATGCTGCCGCTCTCGGCGCTCGCCACCTTCATCCTGATGCGGGCCTTCGGGCTGTCGGCCAACCTGATGAGCCTGGGCGGCCTGGCCATCGCCATCGGCATGCTAGTCGATGCCGCCGTCGTCGTCGTCGAGAACGTCGAGAGCCAGCTGGCCGGCGGCGAACAGGCGGCGCCGGGCAACCTGCCCACCCTGCACCTCGTTTTCCGGGCGACGCGCGAGGTCGCCGCGCCGGTTGCCTCGGGCATCGTCATCATCATCCTCGTCTTCCTGCCGCTCCTCACCTTGCAGGGGCTGGAGGGCAAGATGTTCGGACCGGTGGCGTTGACCATCGTCTTCGCGCTGGCCTCGTCGCTGCTGTTGTCGCTGACCGTCGTACCCGTCCTCGCCTCGTGGCTGATCAAGCGGGGCGTCCATAGCAACCCGTGGCTGGTCAGGAAACTGGCCGCCTTGTATGACCGCGTGCTGGCCACCGCCCTGGCGCACGGCCGGCCGTTCGTGATCGGTTCGCTCGTCGCCCTGCTCGCCGCGGCCGGCGCTTTCGGCCTGCTCGGCAAGAGTTTCATGCCGACCATGGATGAAGGCAACCTGATCATGCAGCTCGAAAAGCTGCCCTCCATCGGCCTGGAGCAGACCATCGCCATCGACAGCGCCGTGCAGCAAGCCATCCTCGCCCAGGTGCCGGAAGTGAAGGCCATCGTCGCCCGCGCCGGGGCGGACGAACTGGGCCTCGACCCGATGGGCCTCAACCAGACCGACACTTTCATGGTCCTGCAGCCGCGCGCCACCTGGCGTCAGCCGGACCCGGCCTGGCTGGCCGACCAGCTGCGGGCGGTGATGGCGGATTTTCCCGGCATCGGCTACTCCTTCACGCAACCGATCGAGATGCGCGTCTCGGAGATGCTGACCGGCGTGCGCGGCGACCTGGCGATCAAGGTTTTCGGCCCCGACCTGGCGACGCTGAACCGGCTGGCCAAGGAAATCAAAACGGTCGTCGGCAAGGTAGCCGGCGCCGAAGACACCTTCACGCTGAAGAACGACGGCGTGCAGTACCTGACGATTACCGTCGACCGCCTGGCCGCCGGCCGCTTCGGGCTGAACGTGGATGACGTGCAGAATGACCTGAAGGCGCTGCTCGAAGGGCGTAACGTCGGCACCGTGATCAAGCAAGGCCGGCGCGTCCCGGTCGTGCTGCGCGGTCCGGAAACCTTGCGCGCCTCGCCGGCCGATTTCACCGCACTGCGCCTGTCCTTGCCCGATGGCCACAGCGTGCCACTGGCCAGCGTCGCCCGTATCGAGCGCGTCGACGGGCCGGTCAAGGTAGACCGCGAGAACGCCCAGCGCTACGTCGTCATCCAGTCCAACGTGCGCGACCGCGACCTGGTCGGTTTCGTCGAGGATGCCAAGGCTGCCGTCGCCCGCGACGTCAAGCTGCCGCAGGGCTACCGTCTGGCCTGGGGCGGCCAGTTTGAAAACCAGCAGCGCGCTGCGGCACGCTTGATGATCGTCGTGCCGATTGCGCTGGCGCTGATCTTCTTCCTGCTTTTTTCCACTTTCCGTTCGGTACGCCAGGCGCTGCTGGTCCTGACCAACATCCCCTTTGCGATGATCGGTGGTGTCTTTGGCCTGCTTGTCTCCGGCGAATACCTGTCCGTCCCGGCCTCGGTCGGCTTCATCGCCCTGCTCGGCATCGCCGTGCTCAACGGCGTGGTGATGGTCAGCTATTTCAACCAACTGCTGGCGCGCGGCATGCCGCTGGCCGACGCGGTGGTCGAAGGCGCCCGGCGCCGCTTGCGGCCGGTACTGATGACGGCCAGCATCGCCGCCTTCGGCCTGGTTCCCATGCTCTTCGCCAGTGGGCCGGGCTCGGAAGTGCAGCGCCCGTTGGCCATCGTCGTCATTGGCGGACTGCTCAGTTCGACGGCACTGACGCTCGTACTGCTGCCCATCCTCTTCCGCCGCTTCGGCGTCGTTCTTCGACAGGAGAAAGCCCTTGGCTGACGTACTGCTCACCCTGATCATGCCCGAGGACATCGTCCAGCATGTCACCGACCTCCTGCTCACCCGCCCCGACCTGGTCCCCGGCTTTACCGTCAGCGCCGCCGAAGGCCACGGCAGCGCCGTGGCGCTGATCGCGGATGCCGAGCTGGTCGAAGGCAACGCGCCGCGCGCCGTGATCCGCACCGTCGGCCCGGAGGCTGCCAAGCGCGAAATCATCGCCTTGCTTCGCCAGGAGCTGCCGGGGGCCAACATTTTCTTTTGGCTGGTTCCGGTCATCGAGGCAGGACATCTATGAAGCCGGAAATCGATTGCCCACATCGGGGCTGGCGACGCCTCCACCAGGCTACCCACACCGCCCTCCTGTTCTGCGGCACCCTGGCGCTGTCGGCCATGGCCGGCGAAGCCTTCCCCAATCTGCCACCGGCCGCCGAGGTCGCCCGGATTCTGGCCGACGCGCCGGCCCTGCGTGCCGCCATCGCCAGCCGCGAGGCCGAGGAAGCCAACCGCACCCGGCTCGAAGCCGGCACCTACGAATGGAACGTCCGGGCCGGTGGCCAGCAGCGACGCGCCTACCCGAGCGGCCAGCCGAACGAGCGCTATACGGAATGGTCCGCCGCACTCGAACGGCCGCTCCGCCTGCCGGGCAAGGCCGGGGTCGATGCCGAGATCGGCGCCGCCGGCGTCGCGCTGGCCGACACTGCGGTCGGCGATGCGCGCCACGAACTGAGCCGCCTGCTGCTCAAATCCTGGTTCGACTGGCTGCGCGAAAGCGCGGCCCGCAGCCAATGGCAGGCCCAGGTCGCGCTGCTCGACCGCCAGACCCAGGCCGTGCGCCGTCGTCAGCAGCTCGGTGATGCCTCACGTCTCGAAGCCATCCAGGCCGAGGCGGCGCTCGCCCAGGCCCAGGCCCAACTGGCCCAGGCCGGCAGCCGCGAGCAATCGGCCGCCGCCACGCTGCGCCAGCGCTTCCCGGGGCTGACGCTCGACGCGCCCGGCCGACTGGCCGAACCACCGGCACTGGAGGGGAATGCCGCACTCTGGATCGACGCGGTGCTGGCCCACAGCCATGAACTCGGCCTGGCCGAGAAGGAGCGCCAACGAGCCGGCCTGCAGGCGGACCGGGCCCGCCGCGACCGCCTGCCCGACCCGACGGTTGGCATCGCCTGGTCACGGGAACGAGCCGGCGAGGAAAACATCGTCGGCGCCTACATCAGCATTCCGCTGCCCGGCAGCGCCCGCTCGGCCGCCGCCGATGCCGCCGGCGCCCAGCACAACGCGGCGCAATTCCGCGAAGCCGCCACCCGCCAGCGAATCGCCGGCGAGGCTGCCGCCCTGTTCCAGGCCGCCCAGGCCGCCCTGCCTGCCTGGCAAGCCGCCCGCAGCGCCGCGGCCCGCCTCGGCGAAAGTGCCGACCTGGCTGCCCGCGCCTATCAACTGGGCGAAGGCAGCCTGCCGGAACTGCTGGCTGCCCGCCGGCTGGCCAACGATGCCGAACTGGCTGCCCGCACCCAGCAACTCGATACCCTCGAACTACGCTACCGGCTGCTGCTCGACACGCATCGGCTGTGGGATATGGATTGACGTGCCAGCCCGGACACTCCCCACCGGGGGGCGCTGATAAAATCCAGCCCATGCGCATCCTGCTCGTTGAAGACGACCCCCTGCTTGGCGATGGCCTGACCATTGGCCTGCGCCAATCCGGCTTCACCGTCGACTGGCTGCAGGATGGCAAGGCAGCCGACCAGGCGCTGCAAACCGAACATGTCGACCTGCTGGTGCTCGACCTCGGCCTGCCCGGTCTGGGCGGCATGGAGGTGCTGCGTCGGGCCCGCAGCCGGGGCAGCGCCCTGCCCATCCTCGTGCTGACCGCCCGCGACGCCACGGGCGACAAGATTGCCGGGCTCGATGCCGGCGCCGACGATTACCTGGTCAAACCCATCGACCTCGACGAGTTGAGCGCCCGTATCCGCGCCCTCCTCCGCCGCAGCGCCGGCCGCTCGGCGCCGGTACTGACGGTCGGCCCTGTGACGCTCGACCCGGCGGCCCACCGCGTCACGCTGAACGGCCAGGCGGTCGAACTGGCCGGCCGCGAATTCGCACTGCTCCAGCTGCTGCTCGAAAACGCCGGCCGCGTGCTGACCCGCAGCCAGCTCGAACAGTCCCTCTACGGCTGGCAGGACGAACCGGAGAGCAATGCGCTCGAAGTGCACATCCACCACCTGCGCAAGAAGCTGGGCAGCGACCTGATCCGCACCCTGCGCGGCGTTGGCTACAGCATTCCCAAATGAGCACCGCCTGGTTCTCGCTCAAGCGCCGGCTGCTCATGCTGCTGCTCGGCGGTGTCGCGGCAGCCTGGCTGGGCACCTTCGTCTTCAGCTATTTCGATGCCCACCACGAAGTCGACGAACTGTTCGATGCCCAGATGGCCCAAGCTGCACAAACCCTGCTCGCGCTCGCCAACCACGACGCCGAAGAGCAGATCGAGAATCTCGGCGACGCGGCCCACAAGTACCAGCGCCGCCTGCGTTGCCAGCTGTGGCATGCCGAAGGCCGTCTGTTGATGCGCTCGCAGAACGCTCCGGAAACCCCGCTCACCACCGTCGACGGCTTTTCCGAAACCGACGACGCCACAACGGGCCACTGGCGCCACTACAGCCAATGGAACACCGAGCGCACCGTCCAGGTCCAGGTCAGCGAGGACCATCGCGTCCGCGACGAATTGATCGGCCAGATCGCCCGGCGCCTGATCCTGCCCGCCCTCCCCGGCCTGCCGCTGATCGGCCTGTGGGTCTGGCTGGCCACCCGGCGCGGACTGTCCTCGCTCGATGACATCGCCAACGACATCGCCCGGCGCGACCCGCAACAACTCCAGCCGCTCAACCCGGCCAGCGCCCCGGCTGAAATCCGCCCGCTGCTCGAAGCCCTCAACGGCCTGCTGCACCGGGTCGATCAGACCCTGGAGAACGAACGCCGCTTCACGGCCGATGCCGCCCACGAACTGCGCACGCCGCTCGCCGCCCTGCAGGCCCAGCTACAAGTCGCCCTGCGCGCCCGCGACGACGCGGAGCGCCAGCAATCACTGAACAATCTTCAGCAAGGCCTGCACCGGGCCGCCCGCCTGGTCGACCAGATGCTGCTGCTTGCCCGCCTCGACCCGGAGTCCGGCCTGCCCGACGCCCAAGCCGTCTCGCTGCCGGCTCTGGCCGAAGCCGCCTGCGCCACGCAGGGTAGCGACATCCTGGCCCGGAACATCGATTTCGACCTGCAGTCCGCCCCCGGCTGCGTGATCACCGGCCAGGCCGAGTGGCTGCAAGTGCTGATCCGCAACCTGCTCGACAACGCCCTGCGCTACACCCCGCCGGGCGGCCGCATCAGCCTCGTCATCGAACCCGTCGGCCAGCACATCCGGCTGAGCATCAACGACAACGGCCCCGGTATCCCGGCTGAAGAACGCGGCAACGTGCTCCGCCGCTTTCACCGGCTGGAAAGCACCACCCAGCCCGGCAGCGGCCTCGGGCTGGCGATCGCCGCCCGGATCGCCGAACTGCATGGCGCAACCTTGAGCCTGAACGACAGCCCCTTCGGACAGGGCTTGAGCGTGGTGGTCGACTTTGCCGCTAGACCGGCCAGTCAGCCGACTTCGGCGCCTGCAACAGCCCGGTCAGCCGGGCCAGTGCTGCGCTGACCCGTTCCGCCGCCGGCGGGCTCAAGCCCTCGCCCAATTCAAAGCACTCACCGCGTACGCAGAGCACGAAGCTCGGCGGCGGCTCGGCCCCTTCCGTCTGGCGATAGACCTGGAGCACGGCTGACGGCGGCAGGGCGTGGGAGGAGTGAGAAGGAATGGCTGCCGGTTGAATGCGCGTCAAGATGAAGGGTGCTGGCGTGTTTGCGCCGGCATCGATGAAGATGGCTCGCTCGCGGCCGACCAGGTCGAGGGCATGCTCGATGTTGAGCTGAAAATCCTCGACCAGCTCGACCCGTTCCGTCAGACGCTGCTCGGCCAGCCAGGCGGCGAGCCGTTCGCAGAGCACCGGCCCGATGGCATCGTCGCCACGGCTCGGGTTGCCCACGGCGAAGACGACGATGGGCGCCGGCATTACGCGCGGCTCAGGCTATGCACCAGCTGGCCTTCGGCATCGACCAGTTCCACCGCCAGCGGCATCTTGCCCAGCGCATGGGTGGCGCAGGACAGGCAGGGGTCGAAGGCGCGGATGGCGACTTCGATGTGGTTGAGCAGCCCCTCGGTGATTTCACGGCCATTCAGGTAGCGGCGGGCCACATGGCGGACAGCTTCGTTCATCGCCTGGTTGTTGTTGGTCGTCGACACGATCAGGTTGGCCATCGTGACGATGTCGTTCTCGTCCACCTGGTAATGGTGGAAAAGCGTACCGCGCGGCGCCTCGATGACGCCGACGCCTTCCATCTGGCGCTCGCCCTGCACCATCAGGTCGTTCGACAACAGATCATCGTCGTGCAACAACTCCTTGATCACTTCGGCGGCATGCAGCATTTCGATCATCCGCGTCCAGTGGTAGGCGAGCGGGGCATGTAGCGGCGAGCCGCCGGCGTAGTCGATGAATTCCTTGCGCTCGTGCTCGGCGAAGGGGGTCGAAATCTGGTCGCAGTTCTGCACGCGGGCCAGCGGGCCGACCTTGTACCAGCCGTGCTCCTTGCCGATGGATCGGATGTACGGGAACTTCATGTAGCTCCACGACCGTACCTCCTCCTCGATGACCTGGTTGTAGTTCTGGTAATCGAGGTGGTCGAAGATCAGCTTGCCGTTGTCGTCGCGGGCGCGCAGCGTGCCGTGGTAGAAGTCGAGATCGCCGTTGTGGCCGACCAGCGACATGAAGTTCGAGCGGAAGATGCCGAAACTGTTGTACAGCCCGGGGTCCTGGGTGTGCACCTTCTGGATCAGATGCACCGCATCGCGCGACCATTGCACGATGTGGTAGATGTCCTTGAGCAGTTCGTCCCGCTCGGCGACGGTCAGCGCCTTGTTCACGCCGCCCGGCACGGCGCCGGTGCCATGCACCCGCTTGCCGGCCGTGACGCGGATCACCTCCTGGCCGAATTTGCGCAGCAGCACGCCGCGCTTGGCGGTTTCCGGGTGCGCCATGACCACGCCGACGATGTTGCGCTGGGTCACGTCGCTGTCGAAACCGAACAGCAGATCCGGCGAGCAGAGATGGAAGAAGTGCAGCGCGTGCGACTGCAGCATCTGGCCGTAGTGCATCAGGCGGCGGAGCTTCTCGGCGGCCGGGGTCAGCTTCCGGGCGCCGACGATGATGTCGAGCGCCTTGGAGGCAGCCAGATGATGCGACACCGGGCAGATGCCGCACAGGCGCTGGACCATGACCGGCACTTCCCAGTACGGCCGGCCCTGGATGAACTTCTCGAAGCCGCGGAATTCGACGATGTGCAGGCGAACCTGATGCACCTTGTTCTGCTCGTCGAGCAGGATGGTCACCTTGCCATGGCCTTCGACACGCGATACCGGATCGATGGCGACGCGGCGCAGGGTTTCGGGGTGTTGGGCTGTTTCAAGCTGGTAGGTCATTGCGCCACCTCGGTTAGTCGTAGTGCATCAGGCCGTGGCCCAACTCGGGCTCGCGGCCGGCCAGCAGGTCGGTCAGCACCTTCCAGATTGCGTCGCCGGACGGTGGGCAGCCGGGGATGAAGTAATCGACCTTCACCACCTCATGGATCGGGTGCACCTGGTCGAGCGGCAGCGGCAGTTCCGGATCGTTGGGGATCATGCCGTTGGCCAGCCCCGGGCTGGTGTGATAGACCTCTTCGAGGATGGTGGTCAGCGGCAGGTGGTTGCGCTGCGCCGGCAGGCCACCGTTGATGGCGCAGGCGCCCATGGCGATCAGGATCTTGCAGTTCTTGCGAAACTCGCGCAGAACATGCACGTTCTCGGCGTTGCACAGGCCGCCCTCGATGATGCCGATGTCGCAATCCGGACTGCAGTGCTTGATGTCGGTCAGCGGCGAACGGTCGAACTCGATATGCTCAAGCAGCGTGAACAGTCGCTCGTCGATGTCGAGGAAGGACATGTGGCAGCCGAAGCAGCCGGCCAGCGAGGTCGTGGCGACCTTCAGTTTCTTCTGGGTGGTCATCTCACTTGCCCTCCGTCACGGTGTCGGCAATCGGCGCCTTGTCGTAGGTGCGCTCGCCGATCGGCACGGCAAAACCGCGCCGCTTCTTGAGGATGACCCCCACCGGGCAGACCTGCGCCGCCTTGTCGTCCAGTGTGAAGTCGGTATCGCCCAACTGGCCGGACTTGGCATTGACGATCAGGTGCGTCCCGATGCCCCGACCGGAGAGCGCGAAAACGTTCTTGCCGTCGACATCGCGGCTGGCCCGCACGCACAGCGAGCAGAGAATGCAGCGATTGAAGTCGAGCAGCGCATCGGGGTGGGAGGCATCGACCGGCCGGCTCGGGAAGAAGTGGTCGTAGTGCGGGCTCATCATGCCGAGGTGGTAGGCGGTGGCCTGCAACTGGCAGTTGCCGCTCTTCTCGCACGACGGGCAGAAATGGTTGCCCTCGACGAACAGCATCTGGGTCAGCGCCCGGCGTTCGGCGTTGATTTCCTCGGTATCGCTTTCCACCACCATGCCCGGCGCAGCGCGCATGGTGCAGGACGCCGTGTGCCGGCCGTTCACCTTGACCGTGCATAGCTTGCACGAGCCATGCGGCTTGAATTCCGGGTGGTAGCAGAGGTGCGGGATGAAGACCCCGGCCGCGCTCGCCGCCTGGATGATGGTCTGCCCCTCGGTGAAGGGGATGGTCTTGCCGTCGAGCGTAAAGGTCAGGCTCATGCTGCACCTCCGTGTTCCGTGCTCAGGTGGGCTGCTGCGTCATCACGCCCGGTCATTTGCCGCGCCGCAGCCAGCGCCCGGTCGAGGTTGAAGGCCGGGGTGAAGTCCTGCTGCGTCATGCGCTGGTCGTAATACGGCCGGAACTTGGCAATGGTGTCGAGCACTGGGTTGCAGGCCGTGTGCCCCAGGCCGCAATGGCTCATCGACTGCAGCAACTGGTTCAGCTTCTCGATTTCGGCGAAGTCGTAGGGCGAACCGCAGCCGTTGTGCAGCTTGTCCATCAGGTTCTTCAACAGCGAGGTGCCGACCCGACACGGCGTGCAGAAGCCGCAACTTTCGTGCTGGAAGAAATGCACGTAGTTGCGCGCCACCTGGAACATGTCGCGCGTCTTGTCGAAAATAGTGAAGGCGCCGGCGGTCGGGATGTCCTCGAAGCCGATGATGCGGTCGAACTCATTCTCGGCCACACAGATGCCGGACGGCCCGCTGACCTGCACGGCCTGGGTGTCCTTCGCCCCGCAATCGTCCAGCACCTGGCGGATGCTGACGCCAAAGGGGTATTCGTAGATACCCGGCCGCGCGCAATCGCCGGACACCGACAGAATCTTGGTTCCGGCCGAGTGCTTGGTGCCGATGCCGGCATACCAGTCGCCCCCCTTCAGCGCGATCATCGCCGCCGCGGCAAAGGTTTCGACGTTATTGACGATGGTCGGCTGGTCGAGATAGCCATTGGTCACCGGGAAAGGCGGCCGGTTGCGCGGCGTGCCGCGCTTGCCTTCGAGCGACTCGATCAGCGCCGATTCCTCGCCGCAAACGTAGGCCCCGGCACCGACGTGGATCTCGATATCGAAATCCGCCCCCGGGATGCCGAGGATGTTCTCGCCGAGCAACTTGTCCCGGCGGCGCCGGGCGAGGACGGCGTTCAGGCGGTCGAGCAGGTATCGATATTCGCCACGCAGATAGACGAAGCCCTTGGTCGCCCCCACGGCATAGGCCGCCACGGTCATGCCTTCGAAAACCAGATCGGGAAAGGTGGACAGCAGCACGCGATCCTTGAAGGTGCCCGGCTCACCCTCGTCGGCGTTGCACACCACGATACGGCGATGGCCGGGCTTGAGCTGGGCATTGCGGCAGGCCTCCCATTTCAGGCCGGTGGTGAAGCCGGCACCGCCCCGGCCGCGCAGGTTGGCGCGCTTGATCTCGTCGAGCACGGCAATCGGCCCGCCCATGCCGCTCGGCAAGCCTTCGCGCCAGGACCGCATGTTGGAGGCCATCAGGCCTTCGTCGGGCGCCCGGGCGCGGGCGGCGCGCAGCGCCTCACCCGGCTTGAAATCGGCGGTGAGCAAGATGTCGGCCCGGCGGATGTTGTCCTCGACCTTGAAGAACTCGGCCGGCCAGTCGGCCAGCGGCACCTTGCCGCGAATCAGCTCGGCAATGGCGTCGATGCGCGCTTCGGTCAGCCCGGCAATCGCCAGGTTATTGACCAGCAACGCCGGCCCCTGGTCGCACATGCCGGTACAGGCCGTCTTGCCGACGCTGACCAGGCCATCCTCGGACACCTTGCCGCGCTCGACCCACAGGCTGTTGCACAGGCGCTCCATCAGCGCCCGGTTACCCTGCATGCGGTCGGTGATGTTGTCGGAAAACAACACCCGGTACTGGCCGCGTGGTTCGGTGTAAAGGAAGGCATAGAAACCGGCGACGCCCTCGATCTTGGTGCGCGGCACCCCGAGGGTTTCCTGCAGGCGGTCGATGGCTTCCGGCGAAATCCAGTCGCAGGCTTCCTGTATCTCGCGCAGGATCTGCACCATGTTCGAAGCATCGCGCCGATGGCGCGCCACCACCCGGTCGACCACACCGGCAACGGCTTCGGCATGCATTGCGTTGAGTGCCACGACAACCTCCGACAAACGACCTATGACAGCTACAAGACTAGCACTGCCAGATGACCATTTCTTGTCTTATATCAAGTATCCCAACCCCGGGAATCGACAAATCGTCATCCGGCTATGCAAGAATATTGCTGCAGCACAGCATTCCATCAAGCACGCCAAATCAACATTCACCGAAAAGATTGATGCGGCGCACTACCCCGAAAAATTGAAAGGATGATCAGCATGACCACGACCAACGCAGCGCTTCCCCTGGCCGGCAAGAAAGGCCTGATCACCGGCATCGCCAATGACAAGTCCATCGCCTACGCGGTGGCCAAGGCCATTGTCGACCTGGGCGGCGAAATCGCCATCACCTACCAGAACGACAAAACCGCCCGCTACACCCAGCCGCTGGCCGAAGCCCTCGGCGCCAAGCTCTTCCTCAAGCTCGACGTGGCCGAACCGGGTAGCCTGGAAGGTGTCATCGCCCAGTGCGGCGAGGCCTTCGGCGAAATCGACTTCGCCATTCACTCGATGGCCTTCTGCAATGCTGACGACCTGCACGGCCGCGTCATCGATGCCACCGAAGAAGGCTTCGATTCGGCGATGAACATCTCCTGCCACAGCTTCCTGCGCATGGCCAAGGCCCTGGAGCCGCTGATGGCGCACGGCGGTTCGCTGATCACCATGTCCTACCTTGGCGCCGAGCGCGTCGTGCGCAACTACGGCGTGATGGGCATCATCAAGGCGGCGCTCGAATCGGCCGTCCGCTACATGGCCTACGACCTCGGTCCGAAGGGCATCCGCGTCTTCGCCGTGTCGCCCGGGCCGATCATGACCCGTGCCGCGTCCGGCATCGCCAACTTCAACACCCTGCTGGAGAAGGATGCCGAGAAGGCTCCGCTCGGCCGCACCGTGACCATCGAGGAAGTCGGCGCGCTGACCGCCTTCCTGTGCACCTCGGGCTCGTCGGGCATGACCGGCCAGACCATCTACGTCGACGCCGGCGCCCACATCGTCGCCTGATGACAAAACGCCCGGCAGGCATGGCCTTCCGGGCAGTCGACCAACCCAGCCTGCGGAGACCGTCATGGCCGACCCGGAAGGACTCCTCCCCGACCCCGTACCCGATCACCCGCTGCTCAACGGCCGCCGGGAAATCGGCCGTGGCGAGAGCACCATCGTCCTCGAAGCACCGACTGTCGATGGCCAGGAGCGCGTCTACAAGGTGCTCTCCTCGCCCACCGACTACGCCTACTACACCGCCGAAGACCGGCCGACCGGTCGCCACTTCCCGGTCGTCTATGCCGACCATGGCACCGCCGGCCGCTCCAGCCGGGGCTTTCCCTTCCATATCGTCGAGGTCGAGCGCCTCTACCCGCTGCCCGGTTCCGGCGATGCCGCCGAGGTGGCGACCAAGCTCACCTCCTCCTACTACGACGCCTGCCTGATGTGGCGCAACCTCGCCCAGGACATGGGCCGCATCGCGCTGCACCACCTGACCGTCACGCCGATGGGCTGGAGCGATGCGGTCAAGGAATCGCTGCAGGCGCTGGAGGTCTTCTCGGACGAATACGGTGCGCTGCCCGATCTGATCAAGGCCGACAACCTGATGATGCGCAAGGACGGCACCCTGGTTTTTTCCGACCCGGTGTTCATGGAATGACGGCATGACAATCAGCAAAATCCAATACACCTCGCGCAAGCTGGCCGAGCAATTGCGCGGTTCGCCCTACATGGCCGTCATTTCGATTACCGATCCGGCAACGCCGGAGGCCAGGCTCGACCCGCTGTTCCGTCACGTGCTGCGCCTGTCTTTCTTCGACGCGGTGCCGGCCGACGAATTCATGCCGGCCTGCCCCGGCCTGTTCGACCATCACATGGCCGGGCGGATCGGCACTTTCGTCACGGAACTGCACGCCGCCCCCTTCGAGATTTCGCTGATGGTGCATTGTGAATATGGCATCAGCCGCTCGGCGGCGGTCGCCCTGTTCGCCGAGGCGCTGACCGGCGCCCCGCTCGATGCCCGCGAATTCACTTACGAAGCCAACCAGTGGGTGATCGACCAGCTCGAAGCCCGCCACCCCGGGGTGTGCATCGAGGTACCGCAGCCCCTGTACAGTATCGAACGACGCCGCGAAAAGCGGGCCTGACCCGCCCGCTCCCCCAACCCGCTCGAATGCCTGGAGCACGCCATGAACCAACAAGCCGAACAGCGCTATCTGGTCAACAAGACCTTCGATGAAATCCGGATCGGTGACACCGCCTCGCTGACCCGTACGCTGAAGCCGGAAGACGTCAAGCTCTTCGCCATCCTGACCGGCGACGTCAATCCCGCCGTGGTCGATCCGAAATTTTCTGAGAGCGGCATGTTCCGCGAAGTCATCGCCCACGGCATGTGGAGTGGCTCGCTGATCTCCACCGTGCTCGGCACCCAGTTCCCCGGCCCGGGCACCATCCTGGTCGACCAGAGCCTGCACTTCGCCCGCCCGGTGACCATCGGCGACGCCATCACCATCACCGTCACCGCCAAGCAGAAATTCGAGCACAACAAGCACGTCATCTTCGACTGCGTCTGCACCAACCAGGAAGGCCTGCAGGTCGTGCGCGGTTCGGCGGAGATCCTCGCCCCGCTGGAAAAGGTATCGCGCCTGCAGGAAGTGCACATGCCGGAGATCCGCATCGACGACAAGCACGAGCGCTACACCCACCTGCTGGAGCGGGTGAAGGGCCTGGAGCCGATCCCCACCGCCGTCGCCCATCCCTGCGACGAGGAATCGCTGAAGGGCCCGGTCATGGCCTTCCAGGCCGGCATCATCGAGCCCATCCTGGTCGGCCCGGAGAACAAGATCCGCGCCGTCGCCGAGGAATTCGGCATCGACCTGCGCGGCATCCGCCTGGTGAACGCTGCGCACAGCCACGATGCCGCCGCGCTGGCCGTCTCGCTGGTCCGTACCGGCGACGCCGAGGCGCTGATGAAGGGCAGCCTGCACACCGACGAGCTGATGGGCGAGGTCGTCGCCCGCGCCAACGGTCTGCGCACCAGCCGCCGAATCAGCCACGTCTTCGTGATGGACGTGCCGACCTACCATCGGCCGCTGCTCATCACCGACGCGGCGATCAACATCGCACCGACACTGGAAGAGAAAGCCGACATCATCCGCAACGCCATCGACCTCGCCCACGTCATCGGCATCCCGGAGCCCAAGGTGGCCATCCTGTCGGCCGTCGAAACGATCAACCCGAAAATCCAGTCGACGCTCGACGCCGCCGCGCTGTGCAAGATGGCCGACCGCGGCCAGATCAAGGGCGGCCTGCTCGATGGCCCGCTCGCCTTCGACAACGCCGTGTCCATCGTCGCCGCCAAGACCAAGGGCATCAAGTCGGCCGTCGCCGGCCATGCCGAGATCCTCGTCGTGCCCGATCTCGAATCCGGCAACATGGTCGCCAAGCAGCTCGAATACCTGGCCAACGCGCTGACCGCCGGCATCGTGCTCGGCACCAAGGTGCCCATCGTGCTGACCAGCCGTGCCGACAGCGCCGAAACCCGAACCGCATCGTGCGTCATCGCCGCACTGATCGCCCACGCCAACCGCAAGAACGGAACCACCTGAAAATGAAGCAAGGAATCCTGACGATCAACGCCGGATCGTCCTCCATCAAGTTTGCCCTCTTCCCGCTCGACCGCCCGATTTCCCCGGAGGCCGAGGTCTCCGGCCAGATCGACGGCATCGGCGCCGAAACCACCAGGATGGTCGCAAAGAACAAGGCCGGCGAACGCATCGCCGACCAGCTGCTCGAAGGCGGCAAGGTCAGCCACGCCCAGGCCTTCGACGCCCTGCTCAAGTGGTTCACCGCCAGCCACGCCAACTGGCAGATCGTCGCCGTCGGCCACCGTGTGGTGCATGGTGGCGAGCGCTACTCCAAGCCGACCCTGATCGACGACGTCGTGCTCGGTCATCTGCAGAGCTTCATCCCGCTTGCCCCGCTGCATGAGCCGCACAACGTCGCCGGCATCATCGCGCTGCAGGCCCTGCTGCCCAGCGTGCCGCAGATCGCCTGCTTCGACACCGCCTTCCACCGCAGCCAGCCGGACGTCGCCCAGACCTTCGGCCTGCCGCGCCAGATCACCGCCGAGGGCATCAAGCGCTACGGCTTCCATGGCCTGTCCTACGAGTACATCGCCCGCGCCCTGCCGCAGCATTCCGGCCGCGCCACGGGTCGTGTCGTCGTCGCCCACCTTGGCAACGGCGCCAGCATGGCGGCCATGGTCGACCGCAAGTGCGTCGCCACCACGCTCGGCTTCTCGACCATCGACGGCCTGATGATGGGCACCCGCTGCGGCAACCTCGACCCCGGCGTCATCCTGCACCTGATGGAAACCAAGAACCTGTCGGTCAAGGACATGACCCGGATGCTCTACAAGGAATCCGGCCTGCTTGGTGTCTCCGGCCTCAGCCAGGACATGCGCACCCTGCTCGCCAGCGACAAGCCGGAAGCCGCCGAGGCGGTGAACCTGTTCTGCTACCGCATCGCCCGCGAACTCGGCTCGCTCGCCGCCGCGGCCGGTGGCCTCGACGCGCTGGTGTTCACCGGCGGCATCGGCGAGCACGCCGCCGAAGTGCGCCGCCGCGTCTGCCTGCAATCCGAATGGCTGGGTATCCGCCTCAATCCGGAAGCCAACGCCCGCCACGAACTGCGCATCTCGGCCGGCAACAGCAGCGTCGATGTGCTGGTCATCCCGACCAACGAGGAATGGATGATGGCGCACCACGCGCAAACCCTGCTCGGCCTGTAAGCCTCCCCGGCTGCCGCCGCTTCAGCCGCCCCTTTTGGGCGGCTTTTTCATTTCAGCGGAGCGGCACAGGGGAAAATTTTCCATCCAGCCATGCGGGGGCGCTGCGTTTCATGGCGCTCGGCAAGCCTCTCGATTTTCTCTGCCCCCTTGCGCTGAAAAGCGATTTTCCAGCTTAAAATTTTGACAAAATTCACACCCAAGCTGCCGAAATCTGTAATAAAGTCAAAACAACCGCCTTCCGGGCACTTTTCAACAAAGAGCGCCGGCATCCCCGGACGGACGGAGAACGCGGAAGACCACAGGGAAAGCTCGGGAAGGCGCACGCCACCCGGACAGTGATGGCCACCCATGCTGCGCTCTCTGCTGACACCAGGAATCGGCTGGATGGCGGAGGGGGATAGCAGCCTTCTTTTTCGACAAGGCCATCGGCACGACAAGAACAATGAAATTCGACAGGATTTCCCGCAGCACACGGCTCTGGCTGGTCATCGGCCTGACCGTCCTGCCGCTCATCCTGCTCACGCTCAGCGAGTATCGCCAGGAGCGCGACGCAGCCCTGGCCCGGATCGAGTTCGAAGCCCGCCTATCGCTGAAGGCCGCCGAATTCGCCGAGGAAGCCAGCATCCGCGAAATCCGGCTGATCCTCCAGACCATGGCCAATGCAGACGAGATGGCCAGGCGCGACCCCCTCGCCTGCGAGGGCCTGGCCCGCGGCCTGATGAGCGTGCACGGCGAACTGCACAACCTCGGAGCAACCGATCTGGATGGAAATGTCTTCTGCAGCGCCATTCCGTCAGGCAAACCGGTCAACCTGGCTGACCGCGGCTGGTTTGTCGAGGCCCGCCAGACCCCCGGTCTGACCACCGGCCATTTCCTGGTCGGCCGCATCTCAGGCCAGGCGGCCATCGCCTTTGGCTATGCCCTGCCGAATGCCGTCCTGTTCGCTTCGACCAGCAGCAACTGGTTCGACCGCTTCACTGACCTCGCCACGCTGCCGGCCGACTGGACTTCTCGCATCCTGACCCGTGACGGCAAGGCCGTGGCGCGGTATTTCCACCCCGAAAAATCCAGCGATGACGAACTGGATCCGGCAAGCCGCCAGCTCTTTCTCGCAGCATTGGCCGACCACCAGAGCAAGGTCGTCATGCGGGATATCGACGGTATCGAACGCCTTTTCGTGATGACGCCGATGCATGTCGCGAACGGCGAACTGCTGCTGGTCGTCGGCGTGCCGACCGCCCAGTCGCTCGACCTGGTCGAGGAACAGTTCCGCCGTCGCCTGGTCGCCCTGCTGCTCATCACGCTGCTCTCGGCCGGTACCGCCCGCCTGCTCCTGCACGAAATGGTCGACCGCAAGTTCGGCGAAGCGCTGGCCGAAATGACCCGTCTGAAGAAGGCGCTCGACGACGTACCGGCCTTCATCTATCTGAAGGACACCGCGAGCCGCTACCGCTACGCCAACCGGGCGACGCTCAAGCTGTTCGGCACCGATGCCGAGTCGGTGAAGGGCAAGACGGATGACGAATTCTTCCCGCCGGCCACCGTCGAGGCGCTGCACGAAGTCGACCGGCGCGTGCTGGCCGGGGAGCACACCGATGAAATCATCACCGTCAACGGTGCACAGGGGCAACGTGTCTTCTACCACGAGATCAAGTCGCCCCTCTGGGAAGAAGACGGCAAAACGCCCTGGGGGTTGTGCGGCATTTCCATCGACATCACGCAAAGCCGCCTGGCCGAAGAGGCGCTCGCCAAGCTCTCCCGTGCCGTCGAGCAAAGCGCCGAGAGCATCATCTTCACCGACCTCGACGGCAAGATCGAATATGTGAACGATGCTTTCCTGGCCGTCACCGGCTACACCCGAGAGGAAGTGGTCGGCCGGAACCCGCGCCTGCTGCAATCCGGCAAGACGCCGCGCGAGCGTTATGCCGCCTTGTGGTCCGCCCTGCATGCCGGCGAGGCCTGGCGCGGCGAACTGATCAACAAGCGCAAGGATGGCAGCGAGTTCCTCGAACAGGCGACCATTTCGCCCATCCGCCAGCCGGACGGCACGATCAGCCATTACTTGGCGGTCAAGACCGACATCACCGAACTGCGCCACCACGAACAGGAACTGGAGGAATACCGGGCCGGCCTGGAACGCCTGGTCGCGCAGCGCACCGAGGAACTGGCCCTGGCCAAGGAGGCGGCGGAGGTAGCCAGCCGGGCGAAGAGCACCTTCCTGGCCAACATGAGCCACGAAATCCGCACGCCGATGAACGCCATCATGGGCCTCGGCTTCCTGCTCGGCCAGTCACCGCTCAATGGCGACCAGCAGGACAAGGTGCGCAAGATCCACGTCGCCGCCAAACACCTGCTCAGCATCCTGAACAACGTCCTCGACCTGTCGAAGATCGAGGCTGGCAAGATGACTCTCGATCACTCCGTTTTCAGCCCGACCGAGGAACTCGCCGCCGTCGCCTCGCTGATTGGCGAGGAAGCACGGCGCAAGGGCCTGGCCGTGATCTGCGCGACGGATGACCTGCCTCCCTTCGTCAGCGGCGACCCGACCCGCCTGCGCCAGGCGCTGATCAATTTCGCCGGCAATGCCGTCAAATTCACCGACCAGGGCAGCATCCGGCTGCACGGCCAAATCGTCGACCGCCAGCCCGATAGCTACCTGCTGCGCTTCG
The DNA here is from genome assembly GCF_000519045.1 of Dechloromonas agitata is5. Taxonomy (GTDB): domain Bacteria; phylum Pseudomonadota; class Gammaproteobacteria; order Burkholderiales; family Rhodocyclaceae; genus Azonexus; species Azonexus agitatus. The sequence continues at coordinate 1,929,277 of NZ_KI912532.1, read as the reverse complement.
CCGTCACCGACACCGGCCACGGCATCGCACCGGACCTCCAGGCCCGGCTGTTCACGGCCTTCGAACAAGCCGACACCAGTTCGACCCGCCGTCTGGGTGGCACTGGCCTCGGCCTCGCCATCTCCCGCCACCTGGCACGCCTGATGGGCGGCGATGCCGGGGTGGACAGCAGCCCCGGCCAGGGCAGCACCTTCTGGCTCACCCTCCGCGTCGGCCGGACGACCACGGCCCGCCAACCGGTCGACGCCACCGACCTGGACGGCGAGGCGCTACGCCGCGAGCCGCCGTGGCGCATCCTGCTCGCCGAGGACAGCGAGATCAACCGCGACATCATCGCCGAGATCCTCGGCGATGTCGGCATCACCGTCGACACCGCCGAAGATGGCGGGCAGGCCGTCACCAAGGCCGGGCAGGCCCCCTACGACCTGATCCTGATGGATCTCCAGATGCCTGAAATGGACGGCCTGGAAGCAACCCGGCGCATCCGCCAGGCCGGTCCGAACCAGAATGTGCCGATCATCGCGCTGACCGCCAACGCCTTCGACCAGGTGCGCCAGGAAACCCGGCAGGCCGGCATGAACGATTTCGTCGCCAAGCCGGTCGAGCCGGCCATGCTGTTCACCGCGCTGCTCCGCTGGTTGCCGGCGGCGCCGGCAGCACCGGCCGTTGCCGATGCGCCCCCCGAGGTCACGCCCGACCTGGCCGAACTGGCCGGGCAACTCGACCAGCTGTGCCAAGCGCTGCGCACCGGCGACATCGCCGCCAGCCATCTTTACCCTGCCCTGCGCCCGGCCATCCGCCAAGCCATGCCGGGCGGCGACCTGCTTGCCCTCGACCAGAGCATGGCCGGCTACGCCTACGACGATGCGCTCCGCCTGATCGAGCACTGGCAAAGCAGTGCCCGCGGCGGACAAGCAGGCGGCGCGGGGCTAGAATCATCCGGACAAGCGCAATACGGAGTGACGTCGTGAGCACGGATACCCCCTCCATTTTTCCCGATCTGCCCCTGGCAGGCGCCAACGGTGACAAGCCGCTGATCCTCGTCGTCGACGACACGCCGCTCAATCTGGAGACCCTGGCCGAAATGGTGCGCTGCGGCGGGGCCAACGCCCGGGTCGCCAACTGCGGTCAGACCGCCCTGCGCTTCGCCCGCCTCGAACCACGGCCGGACCTGATCCTGCTCGACATCATGATGCCCGACATGGATGGCCACGCCGTCCTCGCCGAATTGCGCAAGATGCCGGAAACCCGCGACATCCCGGTCATTTTCGTCACCGCGCAAACCGACGAACTGGAGGAGGAAAGGGGCATTCGCGAAGGGGCGGCCGACTACCTGACCAAGCCGGTCAAGATGCCGGTGCTGATCGCCCGCATGCGGGCCCACCTCGAAGCTAGCCGCGCCCAGTGGCTACTCGCCAACCAGAAAGCCTGGCTGGAAAAGGAAGTGGACCGGCGCGTCGCCGAGAACACTCAGCTGAAGCGCCATCTGACCCTGGCCCTGGAGCGGACCGGTTTCGGCATCTGGGAGCACGACCATGCCCACGACCGCAACCGCTGGAGCGAAGGCCTGCGCCAGATGCTCGGCTATGCCCGGGAACCGGAAGCGGTAGCCGAGTTCATGAACCTGATCCACCCTGAGGATCGTCCGGTCATCGAGGCGCTGGTCGCCCATCCTCGCCGCGACGAAGCCTTGGTTGCCGAATTCCGCATCCGTCACCACGATGGCGACTGGCGCTGGGTCGAATCGCGCGGCCGGACGGTCGAATTCGACGCCGCCGGCCAGCCGGCGCTGATGATCGGCACCCTGCTCGACATCACCGAGCGCAAACAGGCCGAAGCCGAACATCGCCTGGCCGATCTGGTATTCACCGGCATCGGCCAGGGCATCTGCATCACCGATGCCGAGAGCCGCATCCTGCGCATCAATGATGCGTTCAGCCAGATCACCGGCTACACCGCCGCCGAAGCCATCGGCCAGACACCCCGCCTGCTCAAGTCCGGCGTCCATGGGGCCGCCTTCTATGCCGAGATGTGGCGGGCCATCCACCAGTACGGCAACTGGCAGGGCGAAATCACCAATCGCCACAAGGACGGTTCCCTGGTCACCGAATGGCTCTCGATCAGCAGCCTGCGCCAGGCCGGCGGCGTCGCGTCGCACTATGTCGGCATCTTCAGCGACCTATCGGAACGCCAGGCGGCAGCCGAACGCATCAACTTTCTGTCGAGCTACGACACACTAACCGAACTGCCCAACCGCACCCTGTTCGACGACCGCCTGCAACAGGCGCTGCTCACTGCCCGCCGCTTCGAGCGGGGTACGGCGCTGATCCTGCTTGACCTCAACCGCTTCCGCCTGGTCAATGACACGCTCGGCCCGCCGGCCGGCGATGAAATCCTGGTCGAGGTCACCCGCCGCCTCAAGCTGCAGGTACGCGAGGGGGACACCGTGGGCCGCCGGGCCGGCAACGAATTCGGTTTCGTGATGGCCAACCTGAGCCACGAACGGGACGCCCTGGCCCTCGCCCAGCGCATGTTGGACGCCATCTCGGTGCCGTTCATGGTAGCCGGGCAGTCGGTGGCGATCACGGCCAGCATCGGCATCAGCGTCTTCCCCAAGGACGGCGAAACCGTCGAGGCCATGCTCCGCTCGGCCGATGCTGCCCTGCTGCGCGCCAAGCAGTCCGGGCGCAACACCTTCAACTTCTATTCGCCGGAAATGGACGCCGACGCCGCCCGCCGCCTGTCGATCGAAACGGCGCTCCGCACCGCCCTCGCCAACGACGAGTTCAGCGTGCATTACCAGCCGCAGGTCAGCCTGGAGAGTGGTCACATGATCGGCATGGAGGCCCTGCTGCGCTGGAATTCGGCCCAGCTCGGCCCGGTGCCCCCCGTCGAGTTCATCCCGATCGCCGAGGAAACCGGCCTGATCGTCCAGATCGGCGACTGGGTGCTGCGCACCGCCTGCCGGCAAACCAAGGCCTGGCTCGATCTCGGCCTGCTGCCGCTGCATGTCGCCGTGAACCTGTCGCCCCGCCAGTTCCGCCAGGCCGACCTGCCCGCACAGGTCGCCGCCGCGCTGGCCGAGAGCGGCCTGCCGGCCTCGGCGCTCGAACTGGAAATCACCGAGAGCGCCTTCATCGACGATGTCGCCGAAGCCGTCGCCATGTGCCGCAAGCTGAAGGCACTCGGCATCAAGCTGTCGCTCGACGATTTCGGCACCGGCTACTCGTCGCTCGCCTACCTGTCGCGCTTTCCCTTCGACAAGATCAAGATCGACCAGGCCTTCGTGCGCGACATCGTCAACAACCCGGTCAATGCGGCCATCGCCTCGGCCGCCATCGTCATGGGCCGCAGCCTCAACCTGTCGGTCCTCGCCGAAGGCGTCGAAACCGAGGCCCAGGCCAGCTTCCTGCGCAGCCGGCGGTGCGACGCGATCCAGGGCTACCTGTTCAGCCGCCCGCTGCCGCCGGACGAATTCGCCCCCCTGCTCCGCAACAACAAGCTGCTGCCGCTCGCCGTGCCCGTCGCACCGCAGGAAAAGACGCTGCTGCTGGTCGATGACGAGCCGCACATCCTGAGTTCGCTGACCCGCCTGCTGCGCCGCGAAGGCTACACCATCCTGACCGCCACCTCGCCGACCGAGGCCTTCGAGATACTCGCCCAACAACCGATCCAGGTGGTGATCTCCGACCAGCGCATGCCGGACATGTCGGGTACCGAGTTCCTCTCCCGCGTCCGCCAGATCTACCCGGCGACCATCCGCCTGGTGCTCACCGGCTATACCGACCTGCAGTCGGTGACCGACGCAATCAACCATGGCGCCATCTACAAGTTCCTGACCAAGCCCTGGGATGACGACCAGCTGCGCGAGCAGATCCGCGAGGCCTTCCGCATGGCGCATCTCAACGAGGAGCAAAGCTTCAGCGAGAATTCCGGTGAACCGTAAGAGCATCCTCGCCTTCCTGCGCTATTTCCTGCCATTGACCGGCATCATTGTGCTCGTCAGCTATTTCTATGCCGACAGCCATCGCGATGCCGAGCGCAGCCACCGCGAAGCGGCCGAGCAGCTCAACGTCCGCCTCGGGGCCGGCATGCTTGACCGCCGACTGCTCATCGTCGGCCGCGATCTGCGCCTCGTCGCCACCAGCCGGGCGCTGAAGCGCTACCTCGAGCAGGGCGAACCGCAGGAACTCGGCCGCATCGCCGAGGATTTCCTCGGTTTTGCCGAGGCTCGCGCCGCCTACGACCAGGTCCGCCTGCTTGATCCGGCCGGCCAGGAAATCGTCCGTATCGACCACGATGGCCAGCAGGCCCGCATCCGCGCGCCGGCGCAATTGCAGAACAAGGCCGACCGCTATTACTTCCGCGACAGCATCGGCCTGCCCGCCGGCAGCATCTACGTTTCGCCGCTCGACCTGAATGTCGAAAACGGCCAGCTCGAAACGCCCCATCGCCCAACCCTGCGCCTGGCCATGCCGCTGGCCGACAGCCAGGGCCGGACGCGCGCCCTCCTCGTCCTCAACTATCGCGCCGGCGAAATGCTCGGCTACGTGGCCGACGTGACCGCCCAAGCCGCCAACCACCTGATGGTCGTCAACCCGGAAGGCCATTTCCTGCTCGCCCCCCGGCGCGAGGACGAATGGGGCTTCATGCTCGGCAAACCCGAGCTCAGCCTGGCCCACCGCTACCCGGCAAGCTGGGCCCGCATCCGGGACATGGAAGCCGGGCAATTCGCCGACAGCGCCGGCTTGTGGACCGTCGCCACCACCCACGCCGCGCGCGGCCTGCTGGACCAGCCCGACCGGGCCACCCGCGGACTGGCCGACGGACCTTCCTGGAAGGTCATTGCCCTGCTGCCGGCCAGCGCCCTGCCCGGCCTGTTCGACGACAAGCAAATCGTCCCCTTGGCCGGGCTGCTCCTCGCCCTGGCCGCGGCGGCATCGGCCGCCCTGGCGCGCGGCAAGCTGCAGCGGGACTCGACCGAGACGCGCTTCCGCGCCTATTTCCAGCGAGCCATGGTCGGCATGTCGATCAACTGCCCCGACAAGCGCTGGGTGGCCGTCAATCCGGCGATGAGCCGGATTCTCGGTTATCCGCCCGAGGCACTGCGCGGCAAGACCTGGGAGGAACTGACCCACCCCGACGACCTGCCGGCCAGCCTGGCCGCCTTCGAACGAATTATGCGCGGCGAAAGCGACGGCTTCGAGTTGGAGAAACGCTACCTGCGCGCCGATGGCCAGGCCGTCGAAACGCGCGTCGCGGCCCAGGCCATCCGTCGCCCGGACGGCAGCGTCGACTCCATCCTCACCATCGTCGAAGACATCAGCGAGCGCATCGCGGCCGAAAAGGCCGTCCGCGCCAGCGAGGAGCGCCTGCGCCGGCTGGGCGACAACCTGCCCGACAGCTACCTGTTCCAGTGCCGCGCAGGCCCGGATGGCCATCTGCAATTCACCTATCTCAGCTCCGGCGTCGCACAGGTGCATGGCATGCCGGCCGAAGAAATCCTGGCCGGCACCGCGCCGCTGTTCGGCTCGGTCGACCCCGCCCACCTGCCGGGCCTGCGGCAGGCCATCGCCGACAGCGACCGCGAGCAGTCCGACTTCCAGCAGGAATTCCGCGTCCGCCGGCCGGACGGCACCTGGCGCTGGCTGCAGGTGCGCTCCCGCCCGCGGCGCCAGCCGGATGGCAAGAGCGAGTGGGACGGCGTGGCCACCGACATCACGGCACGCCGCGAATCGGAGGCCCTGCTCGACCAGCAGACCCGCCGGGCCCATGCCCTGCTCGAACTGCCCTGGCTGCGCAAGCAAATGGAGGAGGCGGAATTCCTCCGCCATGTACTCGGCAGCATCGCCGAATTCACCGGCAGCAGCACCGGTTTCGCCTATGCCATCGGCGATGGTGGCGACCTGCTGCAACTCGCGGCCTGCTGGCCCGCCCCGCCGGACGGCGCAGGCCCCATCGCATGCCGGCTCAGCCAGGCCGGGCAATGGGCCGATGCGCTGCGCCTGCGCCAGCCCATCCTGATCGACGCCTACCCGGCCGGCGAAAACGACGCCTGCCTGCCGCCCGGCACCGCACCCAGCCGCCTGGCCGGTGTTCCGGTCTACGGCGAGGATGGCATCCAGCTGCTGGTCTGCGTCGCCGACAAGCCCGAGCCCTACACGCTGCAGGACATCGAAACCATCCAGTTGATGGCCAACACCAGCTGGCGTATCGCCAGCCAGCACCGCATCGACCAGGCCCTGCACGTCGCGCTGCAGGTGGTGAACGCCAGCCCCGTGGTCTGCTTCCGCTGGCGGGCAACGGCGGGCTGGCCGGTGATTTTCGTTTCCGACAACGTCACCCGTTGGGGCTACACCGTCGCCGGATTGATGGCCGGCAAACCCGCTTTCGCCGACATGGTGCACCCGGACGACCTGGCTCGTGTCATCGACGAAGTGAGCCGTTACACGGCCGAAGGGCGCAACGACTACCTGCAGGAATACCGCCTGCTGACCGGCGACGGCCGGGTCATCTGGGTTTCCGACCGCACCCAGGTCGGGCGCAACGCCAGCGGCGGCGTCGATTTCTACGACGGGGTGGTGACTGACATCACCGAACGCCGAGCCCAGACCGAGGAATTGACCGCCACGCTGGCCGCCCAGCGCCAGTTGAACAAGCGCCTGGAAGAAGCCCACAACCAGCTGCTGCAATCGGAAAAGATGGCCTCCATCGGCCAGCTGGCGGCGGGCATCGCCCATGAGCTGAACAACCCGATCGGCTTCGTCCATTCCAACCTTGGCACCCTGGAAAGCTACCTGCGCGACGTGATGGAGATCATCGACGCCTACGACCACAGCCTGGCCGTGGAAGGCGACCTGGCCACCCGCCAGGCTGCCATCGCCCGTCTGCGCGAGGAGCGCGATTTCGACTACCTGCGCGGCGACATCGTGCAGTTGCTGAGCGAATCGAAGGATGGCCTGGCGCGAGTACGCAAGATCGTCCAGGACCTGAAGACCTTCTCGCACGTCAGCGAGCAGGAATGGCAGTGGGCGGACCTGCACCAGGGGCTCGACTCGACGCTGAACATCGTCTGGAACGAACTGAAATACAAATGCCAGGTGGTCAAGGAATATGGCGACCTCCCCAAGGTGCACTGCCTGATCTCGCAGCTCAATCAGGTTTTCATGAATCTGCTGGTCAATGCCAGCCACGCCATCGAGAGCAAGGGAACGATCACCATCCGTACCCGCCGCCAGGGCGACGACGCGGTATGCGTCGAAATCGCCGATACCGGCAAGGGCATCGCCCCCGAGCACCTGACCCGCATCTTTGAGCCGTTCTTCACGACCAAACCGGTCGGTAAGGGGACGGGGCTCGGTCTGTCGCTGTCCTATGGCATCATCAACCGGCATCATGGCCGGATCGAAGTCGATAGCGAACTCGGCATCGGCACCACCTTCCGCCTCATTCTTCCGATCAACCCACCCGAAAATTCACCGGAGACTTCGCGATGAGCGAAACCGCCGCCCCCGCCACCCTGCTCTTCGTCGATGACGAACCCAGCATCCTGTCCTCGTTGCGTCGCCTCTTCCGGCCGCACGGCTACCGCATCCTGATCGCTGAAGGCGGCGCCGCCGGCCTCGCGCTGCTCGAACAGGAACCTGTCGACCTGGTCATCTCCGACATGCGCATGCCGGAAATGGATGGCGCCACCTTCCTCAAGGAAGTCCGCCAGCGCTGGCCAAACACGCTGCGCATTCTGCTCACCGGCTATGCCGACGTGACCTCGACCGTCGCTGCCATCAACGAAGGCGAGATCTACCGCTACATCGCCAAGCCGTGGGACGACAACGAGATCGTCAATACGGTACGCGAAGCCCTCGACCGCGGCCGCCTGGAAGCCGAGAACCGCCGCCTGACCGCCCTCACCCAGGCCCAGAACGAGGAGCTGAAGGCCCTCAATGCCGGTCTGGAGCAGAAGGTAGCCGAGCGCACGGCGGAAGTCCGCCAGGCCTTGGCCATGGTCGAGAAAGCCCATGGCGAACTGAAAAAATCCTTCCTGACCAGCGTTCAGGTCTTCGCCGGTCTGAGCGAACTGCGCAGCGGCCAGAACGGTGGCATCCTGGCCGGGCATGGCCGCCGCGTCGCCGACTGGGCTCGCAACCTGGCGCAGCGCCTGGCGGTCGGCGACGCCGAGGTGCAGAACGTCATGCTGGCCGGCCTGCTGCACGATATCGGCAAGCTCGGCCTGCCCGACGAGCTGCTCAGCAAGCCCTTCAACATGCTGACCGCCGACCAGCGCGCCCAGGTCATGAAGCACCCGCAAATCGGCCAGAACCTGCTGATGGCCATCGAGCGGTTCAAGGATGTCGCCACGCTGGTCCGCCACCACCACGAATGCTTCGATGGCACCGGCTACCCGGATCACCTGGCCGGCATGGCGATCCCGCTCGGTGCCCGCATCCTGAGCGTAGTGAACGACTACGATTCGCTGCAGATCGGCACCCTGGTCCAGCGCCCGTTGCGGGCGGAAGAGGCGCTCGTCTTCCTGATCGACAATCGCGGCAAGCGCTACGACCCGACCGTGGTGGACGCCTTCGTCAAACTGATTGCCGAAACCCGCAAGAGCGGCCCGGTCGAACTGCCGCTGCGCACCATGCACCTCAAGCCGGGCATGATGCTGACCCGCGAACTGGCCCACCGCGACGGCTACCTGCTGCTCGCCAAGGGCAGCGTGTTGACTGCCGACATCATCAGCCAGCTGATCCGCCTGGAACAGACGGAGCAGCACAACCTGACCCTCTACATCCGTTCGGAGGAAAAATGAGCCGCGTCATGCTCGTCGACGACGAGGAAGCCATCCTCAAGTCACTCAAACGTATCCTGCGCCTGGCACCCTGCACCTTTGGCGGCAAGACCTTCACCCTCGACGTCGAAACCTACACGTCGCCACAGGAGGCGCTCGCCGCCGCCCGGCGCGACGATTACGACCTGTTCATCAGTGACTACCGGATGCCGATCATGGACGGCATCGAGTTCCTCAAGGCAACCAAGGAAATCCAGCCCGACGCCGCCCGTCTGATCCTCTCCGGCTACGCCGATCTCAACGCCCTGGTACGGGCGGTGAATGAAGTCGGGATCGATCGCTTCATCGGCAAGCCGTGGAACGACTACGATCTCCTGTCGGCCATCGGCCAGGCCCTCGCCCACCGCGAACTGCTGCTCGAGAACCGCCAGCTCGCCAACCTGGTGCGGATGGAGATGGGCGACACGACGCCGGAACAGGTCGAGGCCGAACGCCTGGAAGCGATCGAGCCGGGCATTACCGACGTCAACTGGGGACCGGACGGCTCGGTCATCCTTGACCCCGAATTCCGACTCAAGGACTGACCGACCATGACCGAGCGGCAGGACAACAGCCTGACCTTCAAGCTGGTCTACTACGGCCCGGCACAAAGCGGCAAGACAACCAACCTGCTGCGCCTGCATGACCTGCTCTCGCCCGAGTTGAAGGGCGAGATCATGACCATGGAGACGAAGGACGACCGCACGCTGTTTTTCGACCTGCTACCCCTCGGCTTTCGTGCGCCATCCGGCCTGCTCATCAAGTTCCGGCTGTTTACCGTGCCCGGCCAGGTCGCCCATGACGGCACCCGCAAGGCCGTGCTGTCGCGGGCCGACGGTGTCGTCTTCGTCGCCGATTCCGACCGCTCGCAGGAAACCAACAACGCCGAGTCGTTCAAGAGCATGACCGAGAACTGCCACCGCGTCGGCCTCGATTTCGAGCACCTGCCACTGGTCGTCCAGTTCAACAAGTGCGACCTGCCGGGCGCCGTGCCGGAAGCGGAAATCCGCCAGCGCTGGGGCGCCGCGCCCTGGCCGCTGGTCTTTGCCGTGGCGCTCGACGGGCGCGGTGTCGAGGACACCTTCCGCGCCCTGCTCGCCACCCTCTATCGCCGCCATGCCGACGATCTTGGCCTGGCGGCGGAACACGGCCTGGACGAGGCGGCCTTCATCGCCGGCGGCCTGGGGCGAGCATGAGCGACACCGGCTTCGACCGCGAGTGGCGCCTGGCCGAGTTGCTCGACCCGGCCCAGCTCGAACGACTCGGCCCGCCGCTGCGCCAACTGCTCGGCGGCGACGCAGCCATCCTCGATGCCGACGGGCATACCCTGTGGGGCCTGCTCGCCGGTGACGCCCGGCGCCAGGCACTGATTCTCGAACTGGAACCCCTCGGCTACCTGGCCAGCAACAGCGGCAGCGAACCGGCCCTGGCCGCGGCTACCCGGCTGCTGACCCAGCTGTTGCGCAGCCAGGCCCGTTTCAGGATGGCCTCCAGCCTGCATCTGGAAGCAGTGGCGGAGGATTTCGAAACCCTGAAGCGCGAGCATGCCCGCCTGGTCGAGTCCGAAAACCGCTACAAGAAACTGGCCGGCGAACTGGAAAGCCGCGTCCAGGCCCAGGTGGCGCAACTGGAGGAGCGCCAGCAGATGCTCTACCAAGCCGAAAAACTTGCCTCCGTCGGCCAGCTGGCGGCCGGCATGGCCCACGAGATCAACAATCCGCTCGGCTTCGCACGCAGCAACCTGAGCACCTTCGGCGCCTACCTGCAAAAGCTCGCGACGCTGAAAACCCGCCTGGCCGACGCCCCGGCCGCCTGGCACGAGCTGGACATGGATTTCGTACTCGAAGACGGCCTCGACCTGCTCGGCGAGACGGCCGTCGGTCTGGAGCGCATCGCCCGCATCGTCGCCGATCTCAAGAGCTTTTCCAACGTCGACCGCGCCACCGAGGAGCTGGCCGACCTCAACGACAGCATCCGTCAGGCAGCTGGCATCGTCGAGCGGCAGTTGCCACCAGACATCAGCCTGCATCTGGAACTAGGCGAACTACCCCGCCTCGTCTGCCTGCCCGGCCACCTGAACCAGCTGTTCCATAACCTGATCCGCAACGCGGTGCAGGCCATCCAGGATGCCGGCCGGCCCGGGGTGGTGCGGGTCACGAGCCAGGCCGGGCCGGAAGGGATCAGCGTCCGCATCGCCGACGACGGCGTCGGCATGACACCCGAGCAGCGCGAACGCGCTTTCGAGCCCTTCTTCACCACCCGCCCGGTCGGCAAGGGCGCCGGGCTGGGCCTGAGCACAGCGCGCAACATCGTCCTCGCCCACAGCGGCCGGATCGCCATCGACAGCGAACCGGGCCGCGGCACGACCCTCAACCTCAGTTTCCCGACCGCACCATGACCGACTATTCGGCGCTCTTCACCGGCCAAAGCAGCACGCCACAAGCTCCGGCCACCCACCTGACGCCGGCCAAATACCGCCTGCTCATCGTTGACGACGAGGTCGGCATCGTCAAGGCGCTGACCCGCGTCTTCCGTCAGGAAAACTACGACGTGGTGACCGCCGGCAGCGGCAGCGAAGGCTTGCAACGCCTGGCCGAAGGCACTTTCCACCTGGTCATCAGCGATTTCATGATGCCGGGCATGAACGGCGCCCAGTTCCTGCACGAGGTGAAACAGCGCTCGCCGGACACCATCCGCATCATGCTCACCGGCCATGCCAATACCGATGCCGTGATGGGCGCCATCAACGACGGGGCGGTCTACAAGTTCATCCTCAAGCCGTGGAACGACGACGACCTGCGCGTCACCGTCGCGCTGGCCCTTGAGCAATTCGACCTGATCGCCCGCAACCGCGCCCTGAAGACGGAAAACGAGAAGAAGTCCAAGGAAATTTCCGCCCTCAGCCGGCTGGCCGTCACCCACCGCAGCCGGCTGGGCATCATGCTGCACAAGAAGAACCTGCTCAACGCGGCGCAACTGCAGGAGCTGACCCTGCTCCAGGAGCGGCGCAAGGAGCCGCTGATCAGCGTGCTGCTCGAAAAGGGCTGGGTCGGCGAGCGGCAGATTCGCGACCTGCTCAAGTCGGAAATGCTGATCGACGAGGTACAGTTGCCGGAATTCCGCATCGATCCGGCGCTGGCCGAACTCATCCCGCACAGCTTCTGCCTGCGCCAGCTGGTCGTGCCGCTGCGCCTCGATGGCCGCCGCCTGCTGCTGGCCGTGGCCGACCCGCTCGACGAGGGCCTGATCGACGAGGTGCGGTTCACCGCCGGCCTCGACCTGAAGATCGTCACCGCCGATGCCGAGGCCATCCGCAAGAAGATCGCCGAACTGTACGGCGACGGCGGCGTCGATTTCAAGGAACTGGAAACCCTGGTTGGCGGCCCGGATCCCTACGAAGGGATCGAGATCGTCATCGAGGACGAGGATGCCGCCCAGCTCGAAGACCTGCTGCGCCAGACCGAGGCGCCGCCGGCCATCCGCCTGGCCAACGCAATCATCCTCGAAGCCATCCGTCTCGGCGCTTCCGACATCCACATCCAGCCCCGCATCAAGAGCGTCATCGTCCGCTACCGCATCGACGGCGTGCTGACCGACAAGATCCACATTCCTCACCACCTGCACCAGTCGCTGGTGTCGCGCCTGAAGATCATGTCCGAGCTCGACATTTCCGAGCGCCGTCGACCGCAGGATGGCCGCATCACGGTCAAGACACCGATGCGCATGGTCGACCTGCGCATCTCCACCCTGCCGACGATCAATGGCGAAAAGGTGGTGATGCGTATCCTCGACCGCAATTCGACGGTGCATACGCTCGACCACCTCGGCTTCTCGGCCGCCGACCTGCCGCGCGTCGCCGACATGGTCGCCAAACCGCAAGGTATCATCCTGGCCACCGGCCCGACCGGCAGCGGCAAGACGACGACGCTCTATTCGCTGCTCCAGCACGACGCGACGCCGGACAAGAACTACGTCACCATCGAAGACCCGGTCGAGTACTACCTCGACATGGCCGGCCAAGTGCTGATCCGCGAGAAGATCGGCCTGACCTTCCCCTCCGTGCTGCGCGCGCTGCTGCGCCAGGACCCGGACGTCATCCTGCTCGGCGAAATCCGCGATTTCGAAACCGCCGAAGTCGCTTTCCACGCCGCCCTGACCGGCCACCTGGTCTATTCGACCCTGCACACCAACTCGGCCATCGCCACCATTGCCCGCCTTTTCGACCTCGGCCTCAAGCCCTACGTCGTCGCCACTGCGCTGGAAGGCATCATCGCCCAGCGCCTGGTCCGCCAGGTCTGCCCCGTCTGCCGCGAGGAAGCGCCAGTCGACACACCGTTGCGCGACCGGCTCGGCCCGGTGTTCGCCAACGTCACCCGCGTCCATCGCGGCAAGGGCTGTCCGGCCTGCCATGGCAGCGGCTACAAGGGGCGGGTCGGGCTGTACGAGGTGCTGACGCTGGACGACGACCTGCGCGACCGCATCGGCGGCGGCGCGAGCATCCTCGAAATCCGCCGCGCCGTACGCCAGAAGGGGCTGCACAGCATCGCCCATCATGCCGCCGAGCGGGTCATGGCCGGCGCCACCAGTCTTGAAGAAATCCTGCGCGTACTCGGCCCGCAGGCCGGGGGGGAGTGAAACACATGGAAGCCTTTGTCTGGAACGAACGCTACATCACGGGCGAGGAGCAAGTCGATGCCGAGCACCAGGAACTGGTCCGCATCATCAACTGGATCATCGGCCACCGAAAATCGGCCGCCGAGAAACAGGAAATGGGCCAGATTCTCGATGATCTGGTCAATTACGCGGCCAATCATTTCGCCCACGAAACCCAACTGATGGTCGCCAGTGGCTGCGATCCCCGCTTTCTGCAGGCGCACGTCGCGGTACACCAGGATTTTGCGGAAAAGGTCACCAAGCTGCGCGACACGCCGGTCGATCAGGACGACATCGAACATCTGCTGCGCTTCCTGAGCGGCTGGCTTGCGCATCACATCCTCGGCATGGACCAGTCGATGGCACGCCAGTTGCGCCGGATTCGCGACGGCATATCGCCAGCCCAAGCGTATGAGGAGGAATTGCTGCTGCCGCATGACCCCTCGACCGACAGCCTGCTTGAAGCAATGGGTGCCCTCTACCGCCTGATTGCGAGCCGCAACGAAGCACTGGAGCGGTTGAACACCAGCCTTGAGGAACAGGTGCAGTTCCGCACACAGGAACTGACGGCCAGCAACGAGCAGCTCAAGGTTGAGCAGGGCCGCCTGCACCTTGCCATGCAGCAGCTGGAAATCACCCAGCGCAAGCTGCTCGAATCCGAACACCGGCGCGCCGCGACCACCCGGCGCAACATCGAGGGCATGCTTGCCCAAATCATCGACAACGACCCGGTGCCGACTTTCGTGATCGATGCCAATCATCGCATCACACACTGGAACAAGGCCTGCGAGAACATCACCGGATTGAAGGCGGCCGACATGATCGGCACCCAGAAACACCAGAGGATCTTCTATCCCCCGCAGGAAAGACCGATTATGGCTGACCTGATCCTCGATGGCAGTCTGGAGGAACGAGTCGCGCAGTTCTACCAGAGCAACTACCGACGTTCGCCGATCATCGATGGCGCCTTCGAGAGCGAAGCCTTCTTTCCGCATATCGGCCAGGGGTGCTGGCTGTTCTTCACTGCGGCGCCTTTATTGAACGCCGAAGGTGAGCGCGTCGGCGCCATCGAAACCCTGCAGGACGTCACCGAACGCCGGGTGGCCAAGGATCGCCTGCTGGCACAGCAAAACCAGCTGGAGCAGATGGTTTCGGAGCGTACCTCACAACTGGCCAGGGTCAATACCGAGCTGGAAGCCGACCGCAAGGCGCTGGAGGAACTGCTCGCCCGCGTCGAGGAAGCCCAGCAGCAATTGCTGCAGTCGGAGAAGATGGCCGCGATCGGCCAGTTGGCCGCCGGTGTCGCACACGAGATCAACAACCCGGTGGGGTTCGTCAATTCCAACCTCGGCACCCTGAAAACCTACATCGGCCAGCTGTTCGCCGTCATCGACGCCTACGAAGCAGCCAGCGCTGGCGGTGACCCGGGCCAGGTCGCAGCCGCTCGCCAGAAGGCCGATCTCGACTTCCTGCGCGAAGACCTGCCCTCGCTCCTCGCCGAGTCGCAGGAGGGCCTCGGCCGGGTCACCAAGATCGTGCAGGACCTCAAGGATTTCTCGCGGGTGGACCAGGCGGAGTACCAGCTGGCCGATCTCAATCACGCGCTGGAAAGCACGCTCAACGTCGTCTGGAACGAGCTGAAATACAAGGCGGAAATCGTCCGCGAACTGGGCGAGATCCCGGAAGTGGAATGCATCCCGGCGCAGATCAACCAAGTCTTCATGAATCTCCTGGTCAATGCCGCCCAGGCCATCGATACGCGCGGCCGCATCACCGTCCGCTCCGGCCAGGAAAACGGCCACGTCTGGTTCGAGGTAGCCGATACCGGCAAGGGCATGTCGCCCGAGGTCTGCAAGCGCGTTTTCGAGCCCTTCTTCACCACCAAGCCGGTCGGCCAGGGCACCGGCCTCGGCCTGTCGATCTCGTACGACATCATCGTCAAGAAGCACCACGGCCGCTTCGACGTCAGCAGCACGCCGGGAGAAGGCACCACCTTCCGCCTCTGGCTACCGCTCCGTGGCGACCGGGACTAAAAGGAAACGGCCCCGATCATGGGGCCGTTTCTCTTGCCAGGTCTGGCGGGGGCTGTGAGATTCGAACTCACGGACGCTTGCACGTCGGCAGTTTTCAAGTTCTTTGAAGGCTTACCATACGCAGCCTTACGCAGCAATAAATTTCCGATTGAATCAATGAAATCAACGGTTTGATCTAGAAAATCAGTTTTCTGTAGCCTGCTTCAACTTTGTCTGTGATGCTTACGGCGTGCTTACCGCAGGTCGAACAGGATCACATCATGACAAGGCTCACCAAATCATTTATCGACAAAATTACGCCACCTCCCACAGGCTATGCACTGCACTGGGATGAGCAGGATCGTGGGTTTGGCCTTCGTGTAACAAGCGATGGCAAGCGGACATACATCGTTCAAGGTCGCATCCATGGCAAAGAAGCCAGAATCACCGTTGGACCACATGGTGTATTCACTCCTGACCAAGCCCGTGAAACAGCTCGCGAACATCTCCGTAGCATGCGGCGCGGCATTGATCCACGCACGGTTGCAAAAGAGCGTGCTGCAACAGCGGTAACGCTGCGAACCGTGGCCGATTCCTACAAGCGTGACCGCCCCCTCAAAGAGAGCAGCAAGGCCGAAATTGAACGCCACGTAACCACGACCTTTGAAACATGGTTAAACAAGCCCGTTTCCGCCATCACGCGTGAAGCAGTAACCAAGCGCTTCAACGAAATTAAAACCAAGGGCCTTCGAGGAAACGGCCCCGCACCGGCACAGGCCAACCAAGCATTTGCGATCTTGCGAGCACTGATCAACTACGCCATTCGTGAATATCGAAAACCGGATGGCAGCGCGATCATTACCGACAACCCAATCGAGGTTCTGTACAAAAAATGGAACCCCATCAAACCTCGGACAAGTCGCATCCCTGACAACAAAGTCGGCACCGTCTGGTCTGCGCTGAAGGAATGGCGTGATGTCGCATACAACCGTGACACTCTGGCCAGCATTGATCTGGTCATGTTCCTGATACTCACGGGGGCAAGAATCGGCGAGGCCTCCGCACTCACATGGGACAGGGTCAATTTAGACGAAGGATGGTGGCACATTCCTGATCCAAAAAATTCCAATCCTGTTTGGCTTCCACTGTCTTCGCAGGCTCACGAGCTCTTGAGTACTCGCCAGAAAATTGAAGGTAGCCCCTACGTTTTCACGAGTTGGGGTAAATGCGGCCACATTCGTGATCCGCGGGACACCATGAAAAAGGTCAGCGTAGTCGCTGGAACAAAAATCACCCCGCACGACCTGAGACGAACCTTTACAACCGTAGGTGTCGCACAGTGTGGGATTGACTTACACAAAGTCGAATTACTGACAAACCATGTCCCAAAGGGCGTAACTGCACGCCACTACCTCGAAACATCGCATCTGAAATACTTGCAGCCGGAAGTACAACGAATCTCCGATTGGTTTGACAGCCAGCAGCCACAATCGACAATCAACGTCAATAAAAACACGTAGTTAGATACAACGCGACCTGAATATATCCAACTAGCAGGCCGCCGATATCCCCAAAGAAAATAATGCTACGCTAGCGGAAAGCTATGCAGGGCTAGCTTAATAGTCATGGCTTTTGTGCGCTGGGGCACCCCACGAGGAAAATCCAGAACCCGCAGCCGGTGGAGTAAGGGTGAAAGTCCCCCATGACCCGGACACTGAATCTCCGTCGAACTGGTGACCACAGAAATGACGGCAACAAGCATATGCCTTGTCGCCTTATTTCATCACCAGTGCGGCAAGGCAAATCCCGGAGATTTGCCAAATGAATTCAAACACCCGTCCGCAACTACTTTCAAATGTTGAGGCCGCAAACATGCTCGGCCTAAAGCCGACCACTCTCGAGATATGGCGAACACGGGGCAAAGGCCCCAAATTTGTCAAACTGGGAATCAGCAAACAGGCACCTATCCGCTATGAAATCGGGGAAATTCTTACCTGGCTTGAGGCGCAATGTTTTAACAGCACCAGCGCCTACCCGATTCCCATAACGGAACAAAATTTACCTCTTGGGCAAGGGGTATAACCATGAATAGCCCAGTTGAAAACCGTACCGAGACACGTTGGCGAAATATCCCCAAGGAACTGTGTGAGCGCCACCAATGGTGCGTTGCGGGGGAGGACAAAGCCCCTAGAATCGCGACGGAAGGCCTGCCATATGCGAAGAGCAACGACGCTTCGACGTGGAGAACTTTCGATGAAGCCTGTGCATTAGCCGCCCAACACGGCATGCACATCGGGTACATGCTGCACGAGTCGGACCCCTTCACCTGCATTGACTTGGACGTGAAGTCCGACACCACACCCGAGCAGTTGCAACGCTTCCAGAAGATTGTCGATACCTTCGACAGCTACACCGAGCATTCGCGCAGTGGGCGTGGCCTGCATGTGTGGGTCACGGGCAAGGTAGCCAAGGGCATGAGGCGCGATGGTGTAGAGGTATATTCACACGAGCGATTCATGATCTGCACCGGCAACACCCTGCACCAGAAGCCTATCGCACCTCGACCCGAATTTTTGGGCATGTTGGCGGCAGACATAGGGCGCTCCGAGGCGACGGAACCGCTGGCCGATGGGCCGGAAGTGGAAACCGATGAGGCCATTCTGCAACGTGCCACCAGCGCGGCGAACGGTGCCAAGTTTCAAGCCCTGTTCAAGAGCGACTGGCAAGCCATTGGACATGAAGACCACAGCAAGGCCGACGCGCAACTGGTGCAGATTCTGGCCGAGTACAGCGCGAACAATGAGCAGGTGAAGCGCCTGTTCCTAAAATCGGCACTCGGGCAGCGCGACAAGGCTACCAAGCGCAAAGATTACCTCGACAGGACGCTGGCGCAAGCGCGAGCACACCAAGCCAACGAACCCAATGCACGCCATGGAGAACAGATCGCCTTGCAACTGATGGCGGGAGAACTGGTCAAGCGCATGGCACCAAAGCGCCCAGAACGAACAATACCTGTCGGTGGGCTTCGGCTGGTCGCCGCGAACGAGATTGCAGCCCGCCCTCCAATGAAATGGCTGGTACGCGGAGTACTACCAGAAAAGGGGATCGGCGCGATCTTCGGTCAGCCCGGGTCGGGCAAGTCCTTCCTGGTCCTTGATTTGCTGGCGGCAGTTGCGGCCGGCTGTCACTGGTTCGGGATTCCAACAAAGGCTACACCTGTGGTCTATCTCACGCTGGAAGGCCAAGCCGGTATGCCGCAGAGAATCAACGCCTATCGCACCAAGAAAGGTCCGTTAGACCGCATTGCGTTCATTGAGCAGCCAATTGATCTGCGCGAACCCGACAACCTCAAGGAACTGGTCAACCTAATTCGGAGTGCTGGCTTGAATAGAGGTGTCGTGTGCATTGACACGCTGGCAGCCAGTGCCCCGGGAATAGACGAGAACACCAGCGCAGACATGGGCCAACTAATCGCCAACCTCCAAGACATTCAAACCGAGCTTGGCGGGTTCGTGCTGGTTGTGCATCACAGCGGCAAGGACGAAACACGGGGTCTGCGCGGCTGGTCAGGTCTGAATGGTGCGCTGGATTGTGCAATCGCTGTCTCCCGCGTTTCCGAGGACAAGCGGAACACGAACCGCCGTTGGGAAGTAACCAAGTCCAAGGATGGCAGTGACGGCATGAAAACCGATTTTGTGCTTGAGCAGGTGTTTCTCGGCCACGACGATGATTGCCAGCCGATTACCTCGTGCGTAATTTCCCACACTATGGAAGAGACAGTCAGCGCAACGGAAATCGACGCAGACGATGACAAATTCATTTGGCAATGGGTGCATCAGCAGGTTGTGGCCGGTAACTATCCAAGCAAAAACTCCCTCAAACATCAGCTCTCTGAAATGAAACCTCATCGGGCAATTACCCAAGGGCGAGTGGCCGCATCCGTTGAACGACTAATGGCCGAGAGCAAGCTGATGAAAGAAACCAATTCTCCTTCGCATAACGTGTGGTTGAGAGCTGTTGACTGGCCTGGGGGCGACGCATAACCAAGCAGGTTCGCTTGGGGAACCTCGGGTTCGCTAGCAATTCACTTAGCGAACCACGCCAGCCCCTAGCACCCCCTGCGAACAAGGGTTCGCTAGGGTGGGTGTAGCCCTATAGGGAAAACAACCCACCCCCAACACCCTACTAAGCAGTATTGCCAGCGGAAGATTCCGGTAGGGGGTCACTAGCTGCATAACCGATACCCAAGGACTTTCGGCACTCGTAGAACTGTCGAGCAACGGTGTTTTTGTTCCAGCCCATCTCTAACCCAACATTTTTTATATCACCAAATGTGGCTTGAGGATTTTTCGTAACCCATTCCCAAATGGCCGAACACACTCCGCCTGAACTTGGATGTCGAATAGCATCTTCATCAATCCGATTTTTGACGTGCGAGGCATTTACCGTATTCATCGGCTTATTGCTGAATGGAACCCTCTCCACAAAACCGAAACGTACCCCCTCTGGAAGCTTGTGAACCGTAATTTCAACCCGATCTCGCTCTATCCCGGCTTGTAAGGCAGCACGTCGTGCATTTGACCTGTTTGAGTATGTAAGCCCCATCAAATAACTCCCGTATTGATCAACCACGAGTATTTAAGCCCCGACCGATATAGACAATCAAGGGGGGCATAGGGGTGTCCGTTGCGGCGATGGAACCTACAGATTATTTGTTATTCTATGGAACCAGACAATTAACCTTATGTTTTATATATAGATAGATGAACCACCAACACAAGACAGTAAGCAAATAGTCAGCCAAATAAATTTTTTTACACCGAAAATACAAATACTGCTTTTAAATTGTTAAATACAGGAACTTCAGTCATGCAGCCTACCGAACCACCTAGTTGGCTTTCACAGCATAAGCCGCAATCCCGTGGTTGGAAATCCGGCGAGTCCGGAAATCCCAAAGGTCGCCCCAAAGGGGCCTTAAACAAGAAAACACTAATACAGGAGGAGTTTGAAAAAGAAGGCTCAAAAATTGCAAAGGCTGTTATTGAAGCCGCAAAAAATGGTGATATTCAAGCAGCAAATATTGCTCTCTTGCGCCTTGCACCGCCTCTCAAGCCTGAAACCCGGACTGTGCAAATCCATCTAGACACCAACTTATCTCTCACGCAGCAAGCCAAGCAGGTACTAGAAGCTATCGCTTGCGGCAGCATAGATCCGGAAAATGGGCGACTGCTTATTGATTGCATATCGCGGTTCGCCGGCCTCAAGCAGGTAGAAGAACTGGAAAATCGCATCATCAACATCGAAAACAAAATGAGTAGGAGATAACCATGCTTCCCCCTTTCAATTACTCTTCAATCGGAGAGCGAGAAGAATGCCCTCAACAGGTTATTGCAAGAGCATGGAGGACGGACAAAACGTCACCGGTCATACAATCAACAACAACGCGAAAAACTGGCGAGCCTGAAAGGGAATTTATTGACAGGCTTCGAGAAGCCCTTAGGGACTTAATTTTGCCCTATGGTTTCGCCCATCACATTACATTGTTTTGCCGATACAAAATAATTAACGACTCATTTTCAAATGACACCTACCAAAATTTATCCGCAAAACTCAGATACACAATCAAAAACAGTGACAATCACATGGAGAGAGTAAATGCAGCATCGCTTCTTGCCGATATAGTCTCCACCAAAGGCTGCCCATGAGAATCAGAGTTTCCACAAAACGTAGATTAGAACGTTTGGAACTAAATTTGGCAGTTGGCCGACCGATTGCCTTGTGGCCACCAATGCTTTCAATTGACGAATGGGAGTTTGTTGCATTACCAATGCAATTTAACCTTCGCGCTGAAACGCAGAATGAAAATTCAACTTTAGCCGATACAACAAATCCCACGCCGGTCAAATAAATGACCTATACTCCATTCTTACAGTCGGCAAGATAATTCTTCCACACCTTCACACCGAACATAATCTCCTCGGTATCGTATGATTTTACGATTTCGCCATTCCTTATAAAGAACCAATAATCATGGGCTCCTGTATAGCCTCCGTATGAATTTTTCGCATTTACCGAAACACATACAGCGTAGCCATAGACAACATCCCTCGCCTTTTCATCTCTTATAAAATACCGCTTAATTGGCTTGCTGAAATCGCCGTACCTAGCAGACTCCGGGTCTTTAAGGTTTTTCGAAAAATACTTTTTTAACAATAGTTCGGAATCACTTGGGTAAGAGCCATAGTCTGCATTCGCAACCGGCAAAGTTTTTTTCCAAGCTTTTGTCTCGTTGATTCTGGCATCGATTTCTTCTTGACTAAGGGATTTAGGGACATTGACGCATCCACCAAGGGTGAGTGCAGCAGTTAGCAAGGCGATAATTTTTGATTTCATTGGCAGGAATCTCCTTCATGGAATTACAGAATCCACACGCACCAAAAAATGCCGTTTGACTATACACGACGCACGACCCCGTGACTATAGGCCGTTGTCTATAGTCACACCCGAAGCGAGATTCCCTTCATGGCGAACTCGCAACATCCTGACATTGGTCCCATATTTGGCAACATTCTGAAGCGTCACCGGACGCTGGCGAATGTCTCGCAGGAAGAGCTCGCCTTTCGGGCGGGGGTAGATCGGACCTACATTTCTCGCCTCGAACGAGGTGTCCGACAACCGACTATTACCACGCTAATAGGATTGGGGGCCGCGCTGGGAATCCCAGCCGCAAATCTGGTTAGTGAAACGGAACGTGAGTTGCTGCAAGCTAGCTGCTAGCTAGCCCCTACGGCCCAACCAATGCCCACCAAGGCCACAGCAAGCAACGCAGCAGCGCGTAACATAACGTAATACGTGGGAAGGATAAGCTAAGCTTGCCGCGCTGCCGTTGACCACTCCCAACCATCCCAGCCCTCACGTAACATCTTGCAAAATGCTTATCGTGTAAGACTTTTTGTGCCATTGGCTCGACACTTAATGGATAATTGAAAAATTGTCTGAGTAATGCTGGAGATGCCTCAATGGAACCTGAAAGTCGCAAAACCACAGGTTCGGACTGGTTAGGCCGCTACTACACATTTGGAGACATTAGCCGAGTTCTGATCGACCAGATGCACGGCCAGACCCCCTCACGTATTTTAGACTTAGGGTCCGGTGCGGGAGCTCTATCAATTGCAGCACTGCAACGCTGGGAAGATGCAGAGATCCTGACTGTCGATGTCGACGAAAGTGCAGGAATCAAACTAGGGGCTAAGCTTAGCAACCTACCCAGTTGCGGAAAGCACCGTCACGTATGTGCAGATGCGCTCAGTGACCATCTGCCATCGCTTATAGCGTCACAAGCTCCCGAAATTGATGCGGCCGTTTGTAATCCACCATTTGTGGTTCCAAAATGGCGCGATGGCTTCGCAGAAATTCTAGAGGATGCGGGCTTCAATAGCTGCTTACCGTCTGTAAACAACGTTGATGCTGCCCTCTTGTTCCTCGCGCAAAACCTTAGACTCATTAAAGATGGCTCTACAGTAGGGATTATTCTCCCTGACACCTTGGTTTCCGGCGCGCGCTACCGTAACTTCCGTCGTCAACTTGTTGAGCGCTACTGCGTCGAGCGAGCGATTAGATTGCCGCGTCATTCATTTTCGAAGACTGATGCCCAAGCGCACATACTTATAATCAGCAAGCGAAAACCAACCACCGACCGGACTAGCCTCTTTCGGCTGGATGATAGCCATAAACTAAGCAATGGCTTACAAGTCAATCTCGACAAGGCAATTGATCGGCTTGACTACGAATATCACGCACAGTCAACAACAAGTCATAGCGTCGGATTCAAATACCAGCTACTGAGTGAGTTGGGAGTGACCTTAAAAAGAGGCTCCCATACTAGCGCCCAAGCAAAACACGCTGAAACACCAATCCTCCACACATCGAATATCCAGCTATCCGACTATGGCAAATGGTGTGACCTCAGCTGTTTCAGTTTTAAATCTGCTACACAAAACCTACCAGGCCGGGAACTTGCTATCGCAAGGCCTGGCGACATACTTATTGCGCGTGTTGGACGAAACCTTGAGCATAAAGTAATAGGGGTTAAAAATGGAAATCCTCTTATTACAGATTGCGTCCTACGGCTAAGAGCACCTGCTTTATATCGGAAAAAGATTCTTACCCAATTATCTAGCCCAATAGGAAGTGCGTGGCTAGCATCGAGAGCTCATGGAGTCGGAGCGAGGATCATAACTCATGATGATGTTCTATCATTCCCCTTGGCTCTATAATGTTTCTACGTTTGATTTTGAATTGAAACCACGTACCGGTGGCCAACGCTAACGCCTTTAGAACGCTCTTCTTTTTTCTTCGGGTGATCGTAAAGAACCCCAACCTGATCGGGAAATAAGCTAGCAAAAATTGCTGATGCTATTCCACAGGGCTTAGTTCCAATCGGGGCGACAAACATACGATTTCCCATTTGAAGCGAAAGCCGAGTTTCTTCGAGGCAATCAAAAGCGGAACCAGGATCATTTGCGGCACAGTAGGCTACCTGGAATGAACTTTTATCATTCAAGATCGACAGGTGGGGGACAATTGAATTTAACTCCCAGCCGGGTTTAAAAGCGGGGACGCCAAATACCACTTTAATTTCTTTCGACCCGATCATTTGATATTCTTCAAGAGCCCGCTCTAACCTTTCTGGCTCATATCCAAGAAAAAAAACACCGGCTTCGACGTCATCACTAGAAAGATCCACGACCGCATGAGGTATTGGGCGATAGCCAACTATCAATTCCGAAAGCGCAAATAGATCATTTCCATGATTGCTTCTGCTGTAGTCTTGAGGCTCCAAATAAAGTACTTGAAATCGAGAGACTCCAAGCTCAATTAGCGCTCTGATAGTACACAGCAACTCGGAAAAATCCATCGAGGTTGCCTCTAGCACTATGTTGGCATCTGAAATATATTTGCCAAACAATTCACAACAATCATCTGCGCCTACGTCGCCATCTCCGATTTTAAGAGTCATGGTTTGGCTATCGTAGGCAACCTTAACTCTCCTTACGACCGCATCACCACCGAGTTGTATCGCGGATTCCTCACGTTCATCGACAGCATGTCCGTGAAAAAGAACCGTGGGATGTGCGAATGGTATTTTTCCGGGATCGGAGTAAGCCTCTGACGAGAAAATCACTGGAGAAGTCATAACATGAGATCCAATTGCAGCCCTGACGATGATCGACCATCGGTTTTAACTAATTTCCCGGCCAATTCCCGATATTCGTTTTCAGTGCCAACTGCCAACACATGGAAATCTTCAACAGAAAGAGATATCTTGCGCTTTCTTCTGTAGCTAATCCAGAAATATGGCGCATAAATTGGGTTGAGTTGGTAATCAATAATATCGTCACCAATTTCCCCCTTTGCTTTTGTCTCGAGCTGTTCGATTAGTATTGCGTATTTCTTAGCCTCGCCAATAAACAACAACTCGCTTTCATCCAAAGGCCTGTTACCCGAGTTTATTGTAAATTGGTTCTGTTCTGGCTCGCTCATTGCCGGCTTTGCCTGAAGCGCCCTAAATAGGCTCCCCAATCGCAAGACAAACATTCTCAAGCGCTCGCCGAACTCCCCAAATGTTTTGATTTCACGGATTAACTGATCAGCTGCTTCATATGCAGCTCTCGCTTGAGTAGAAACAGGGAAGACATCGGCTTCCTCGTCTTTCAACTCAGAGATTTCAAGCGCTTTGTAACAAAGAATCAAAAAATGCCTGAGATTGTTATTGGCCATTGTACAAAATGTGTCGAACCCACTATATATGGGACACTCTTGTCGATACGGCCGATAGGCCTCCAGCAACGAGCCAACCAAATTATTATGAATCCAACTAGTACTAAACTTCCCAGTCCTAGCAGAATCATATAGCGCTAGCTCGGCGAGAACCTGCTCTGGCTGTAGGCGTTGCCGGTTTAATAGCGCGGGCACGACGATCAAAGCTTCGCCAATGTGAGAATATTTTAAAAAGGCGTCGGGCGAAATACTCGAATTTGCGTCATCTAGAGCCTTTTTAATACGCTCTTTGAGTATATTTAATATACGATCTTTTCCAACCGCCTCCTGCGCAAACTCCTTATCACCTAAGGTTGGGAATTTTGCTCTAATCTCATCAAGAATTCTTTTTCGATATTCATTGGACTGCCTGCCTGCCAAACAGTCTAAAGTCCTTACGGTGCGCAGCAACTCGCTGGCCTGATTAGCTTCGGCCAAGTCTAGATTTGCAAGAAATACTTCGGCAAAGAATATCTGGCGCTCCGTCTCATCCATTAACTCATCTAAGACAAGCAAACGAAAATCGTGGGTTGCATTGATGGACTCTGGACCAGTGGTTCTCGACTCACCAGAAAGCTCTTTCGATGTAAAGCTAATAATCAAAGGCCGCTGGCTATGCTTCAAAAACGAATTTAATACACGCCTTTGATAAGGAACCAGATTCTCAACCTCGTCAACGTAAATATAGAACGAGGCACCCTCCAATCCTGTCGATTCTTTTATATCACTTATCAGCGAATCAAGAAAGAATTTCCCTGGAGGTAGCAAAGGGCGCTCCATGGACGCCATATTGGATATCCATGTACTAAACGCCCTTCGCCGGCCTTCTAGATATCTTTCAAGGTCATTTGGCGAAACCGGAAAATCTGGATGGAAATCTTTGACCGAAGGAAATCTCAAAGAATTAAAATTATCTTCTGAAAAATCCGGATAACTACTAAGGGCAACAGCCCTAATTGATCTAATTAGTTCTACCGATATAACCAAGGCAAAGTAGTTTTCGAAAATCGAAATCCAATCCGCCTCACTTAATCCACGATGGTGTAGCGAATTGCAGAATTGGGTGTCGACGCGCCAATAGATACCGATATGCTGGATTTCATCTCGATCAATATCAGTACGCCTATTTGAGAAAGCCGTATGATAGTCGAGATATTTCAGAAGCATTGTCTTCCCGCAACCGCGCTTTCCCACAATATAGGTTGATTTGGTTGCCGTCTTTAGTGCGAGGCGAGTGAAATATGGCGGAATAAAAAACTTCCCCCAGACATCAGCATCGTGCTCCTCTGCTCTAGTTTTCGACAGGATAGTGTGATCAACGATTGGCAACATGATTTACCTACCGATCAAAGGGGTCCAAGTGGCTGACACCCCCCACAACAGTTCGACAGAGTCATCTGGAATACCGTGCTCATATGCAACAAGCAATCCCAAATTTCCGTACCCTAATGGGCTATTTTTCTCAAATGGCTCATGTCTTTCATATATTTTCATATACAAATCTTCCGGGCTGATATCAGTATATGGCCAAACACCGCTATCTACCCAAACGCGCGAAAGCGCCGAAAATCCGTCACTTTTCGTGAGCATTTCACCATAAAAAATAGGCAATTTTGGGAATTTTTCGGAAAATTTATTTATTGCGGTTTCGTGGGCAAGCGCAACAACTATTCCCGACTGATCACCATCTGCAAGAAAACCGCCTCGCTGAGAAATAAAATCCGACAGTTGATCGCCAGTATATACACCATCATCGACAAGCAAATAGCGCTCCTTCGGCGTCAGATTGGTTATTTGCACAGGATATTGAAGCTGGCCTTTTTTTATTCCAAGTTTTGACGTCAGAACTCTTACAATTAATTCCCCGCTTTTTCCCGGTGGAGTGTAGTCATGCGTCGGAGGCCCATAAATCATCTCTATGGAATCTACTCGCCCCTCGATTACATCCTTCCAGTTGGCTACTTCTGGATTCAGATCAGAAGGCAAAAAATATTTGCCGGCTCTACGTAACGCCTGCCGCAACGAAGAAACAAGCTGGTCATTGGTTCTAAAAACCAAATGACGGAGGATAAGCAAACCGAGTATCTTTTCTTGCTCAGTTAAAAACTGGTTTAGCCAAGTTTTAACCCGCTCCATAGTCAATGGGGAACGAATCCCCGTAGTGCAGAGCAACTTGCAAATTTGTCGCAGCTTTAATTCGTCTGCACGCCTACAATTCTCTATAGTCATTATGAATGAGCAGGAAGATGACTCGAAATATAGTACCTCTCACGGAGGCGCCTACTTGCATGATAATATCATGCTGCGCCGCTCTTAATGTCATGGGTATGTTGTCGCAAATATCCAAAGTCACGCTTCCCGAAAGGCCACAACTTGGCGCGACAATCCATCGACACTATGCTGGCCGACAGTGCGCCTAGCCAATATATCGGGACGCTGCTTTGAAGAGCAGTTCAGTTTCGCGCACTAAATGACTGAAGGGGTAGTACTTACAGTCCTGCACACAGGCAAATATTTCGATCAGTGTTGAATCAGTGGTTTCACTGCGACCACCAAGAACCTGCAAGATACGAACATGAGCGAACGTATCGTCGAGATGTAGGCCAAGTTCGGTGAAAGAAGAGCCATCACTGTCGATCTGACTAAGGCAGAACGAGTCTATGATGGTCTTGGCAATGTTATCAACATCAAGGGAACGTCCCATCCCTTACGCACGGAAATACGAAATGCCCACCAAAGCCTATTGGAAGGGATACCTAGCAACCTTCTTCCAGAAGCAGCATTTCGAAAGTTTTCCCGGCGTTCACGATCGGCCTTTCCGTGGCGCATGTCGGCGTACGAATGGGCCCATCGCACCTCCAACGCCAAGACCTTCCCAAACCGATTTGTATCATCAAAGCTAAACACATGTAGGCCTTGAAATAGATACAGAGCTGCCCAGCGCGGAACACACGTCGAAATCAATAGGAAAAGCCTGTTGGTACTGCATGGGCACGGCCTGTTCCTTGTGCGCTTACTATCTGCTTACCGCTCGCTGTTGCTTGTCAGTGATTGGCGCAGAATTTGACCCAGCGTGTGCTTTTTAACATCTGGCTTTTTCTTGGCTGCGCAACAAACACCAAGTCCTTGTTTTTATTGGCGGAGGCGGTGAGATTCGAACTCACGAAGGGTTTCCCCTTGCCGGTTTTCAAGACCGGTGCAATCGACCACTCTGCCACACCTCCGATGCACTACCCCCAACAAATTTCAAGACTGCTGGTTTAAACCACTCACCCAAACCCCCTGCAATCGGTCAGCGCGGCATCCTGCCTCAGCCGCCTGAGCCGCGCATGATAGCACAGTCACACCGACGCACCCGTGCCCGGCACCGGCGCTTCGTTGAAACTTCCAGCTCACTCGGCTAGTCTTAGCCTTTAACGAAACAACCGAAGGAGTATGCCCGAATGACCACCCAATACGAGTTTGCCCGCCAGACCTCTGCCGATGTCGCGCTCGGTCAGAATCGCGTCCTGCGCAACACCTACATGCTGCTCGGCCTGTCGATGATCCCGACGGTGCTCGGCGCCATGGCCGGCATCCAGATGGGGTTCAGCTTCTTCGCCGGTAGCCCGATGATCTCCTTCGTGCTCTTCCTCGGCATCGCCTGGGGCTTCATGTGGGGTATCGAGAAGAACAAGAACAGCGGCCTCGGCGTCGCCTTGCTGCTCGGCTTCACCTTCTTCATGGGGCTCATGCTGTCGCGCATCCTGCAGGTGGCACTGGGCTTTTCCAATGGCGGGTCGATGATCGCCCTGGCCGCTGGCGGCACGGGTGCCATCTTCTTCACGCTGTCATCGATCGCCGCCGTCAGCAAGCGCGATTTCACCGGCATGGGCAAGTTCCTGTTCGCCGGCATGATCCTGATCCTGCTCGCCGCCGTCGCCAACATCTTCTTCCAGGTGCCGGCTCTGTCACTGACCATCGCGGTAGCCGCCGTCGGCATCTTCTCGGCCTACATCCTGTACGACATCAGCCGCATCGTGCAGGGCGGCGAGACCAACTACGTCAGCGCCACGCTAGCCGTCTATCTCGACATCTACAACGTCTTCGTCAGCCTGCTGCAGCTGATCATGGCCTTCACCGGCGAACGCGACTGAGCAGGCACTGCTCCGGAGACGTCAAGGGCAGCCCGGGGCTGCCCTTTTTCTTGCCCGACGACCGCCCCTCAGGGCCGTTCGAAAACGGCGATGGATTCGACGTGCGCCGTATGCGGGAACATGTTCATGACCCCCGCCGAGATGAAACGATAGCCCTTGACCGAGACCAGCACCGCAGCGTCGCGGGCCAGCGTCGCCGGATTGCACGAGACATAGACGATGCGCCGCGGCGCATCCGCCCCCAGCGCCTTGATCAGCTCGATGGCCCCCTCGCGTGGCGGGTCGATCAGCATCTTGTCGAAACGCCCGAGCTTGGCCAGTGAAGCCTCCGTGCACTCGAACAGGTTGGCGACACCGAATTCCACACGCTGGCCCAACCCGTTGGCGACGGCACTTTCGCGCCCGCGCTTGACCAGCGCCGGGCTGCCTTCGACGCCGACGACACGGGCTCCGGAGCGGGCAATCGGCAAGGTGAAATTGCCCAGGCCGCAGAACATGTCGGCGATCCGCTCGCCCGGCTGCGGGTCGAGCAGCCCAAGCGCCCGGCGAACCAGGATGCGATTCACCGCATGATTGACCTGGGTGAAGTCGGTTGGCTTGAAATCGAGCTCCAGCCCGAATTCCGGCAGGGTGTAGGAAAGGCGCGGCCCGTCGACCGGATGGAAACGGTAGGCCGAATCCGGCCCCTTCGGCTGCAGGTAGAAAATGATCCGGTAGCGGTCGGCGAAATCGCGCAGCCGCTGTTCGTCCGCCGCAGTCAGCGGCTCAAGGATGCGCAGGACGAAGACCGTGCAATGCTCGCCAACAGCCAGTTCTAGCTGCGGCAGGCGCTCGGCGATGGACAGCGAACCGATCAGTTCGCGCAGCGGCATCAACAGTGCCGAGACATGCGGCGGCAGAATGGCGCAGGTTTCCATGTCGGCGATGTAGCTGCTGCGCTTTTCATGGAAACCGATCAGCATGCCCCCCTTGCGCTCGACTTTGCGCACCGAGAGACGCGCCCGGTGGCGATATCCCCACGCTTCGCCATGGATTGGCGGCAGGATGCTTTCCGGCCGCACGCGGCCGATGTGCCACAGGCTGTCTTCCAGCACGCGCTGCTTGGCGGCGACCTGAGCGCTCGGCTCGATATGCTGCATGGCGCAGCCGCCGCAGATGCCGAAATGCGGGCAGCGGGGCTGGACGCGGGCCGCCGACGGCTTCAGGACGCTGACCAGGTGGGCCAGTTCGTAATTCGGCTTGCGCCGGAAGCTGGCATATTCGACGGTTTCTCCGGGCAGGGCGCCATCGACGAAGATGGTCTTGCCCTCCTGGCGGGCAATGCCGCGCGCTTCGTGGTCCAGCGATACGATAGTCCCGATCGGCACGGTCTACTCCGCAAAAAAGCGCGAATTTTATCAATCGGTTACACTAAGCGCCATGGCTCGCGAACTGATCACCACCTGGGCGGAATACCAGACAGCAATCGACCGAATGCTGGCGATTGCCTGCCACCGCATCTGCATCTACGACGAGGACCTGACCAACCTGAAACTGGAATCGTCAGCCCGCCTCGATCACCTCAAGCGCCTGCTGGCCGGCCAGCCCGCCCCTGTCCTGCGCATCGCTGTGCGAAACGGCGGTCCGCTCCGGCACGCCCATCCGCGCCTGCAGAACCTGCTGACCACCTATGGCCACCTCGCCACGGCGCAGGAAACACCGTCCCAGATCGCCCATCTGCGCGACAGCATGCTGATTGTCGACGGCAAGCACGCCCTGATCCGTTTCGAACGCGATCTGCCGCGTAGTAAATTGCTGATCGACGAAGCCGACGAGTTGCGTCCTTATCTCACCCGTTTTGAGGAAATCTGGGCAGAAGGCGGCGAACGCATCACCAACTCGGTCGTCGGCCTGTAAGGCAACCAGCGCCCTGCCGCACAATGTCGCAATGCGACATCCGAGGCGCTGCGCGCCGCCCATCCGGGGTCGCGATGCCAGCCGATCGCTCGTGAACAATCGGCTTCGCTATTCGTCCGCCATTCCGCATTGCAACAAATGGCGCGCTCTCCCGGCAATTTTGTTGCTATAATCGTGTGCTGATCAGGTAGCTCCTGATCTCCCAAAATTCAGAATTTTTTGGTTCTTGTCGATAAGGAAATCCCATGAATAAGTCTATTCTCGTCGCCGCCCTGCTGGCTGTTGCCCTGACCGCCTGTGGCAAGAAGGAAGAGCCGGCTGCTGCTCCGGCCCCGGCCCCCGCTCCGGCTGCTGCCCCGGCTCCGGAAGCCAAGCCGGCTGAACAAGCTGGTATGGCTGGTATGGAAGCCGCCAAGCCGGCCGAGCAAGCTGGTATGGCTGGCATGGAAGCCGCCAAGCCGGCCGAGCAAGCTGGTATGGCTGGCATGGAAGCCGCCAAGCCGGCCGAAGAAAAGAAGTAATCCTTCTTTCTTCCGTAAAAACGGGGCTGCGGCCCCGTTTTTTATTGCCTGAAATCTTGTATCAGGCCAGGCAGCGCCAGTCGAATCCAGTTTCCTGGGTTGCCACCCCGAGTTCCACCGCTGCTCCGGCAAACACTTCGCCGAGCAGGCCGCGCACCGTTTCCGGCACGTTGTTGCGCTCACTGAGATGGGCCGCCACCAGATGCTGCAGCCCACGGCAATCGATCTGCCGCAAGAGGGCCGCGGCGGCGCCATTTTCGAGATGCCCCCGGCGCCCCGCGATGCGCCGCTTGAGCGAAGCCGGGTAGGTCGAGCGGGCGAGCATCTCGCCATCGTGATTGAATTCGAGGACCATCCCGTCACACCCCGACAACATGTCGCAAACATGCGGCGTTGTCTGACCGGCATCGGTCAACACACCCAGCTGTCTGCCATGGGCGGCAAAGACATACTGGACAGGCTCACGCGCATCGTGCGGCACAGGGAAAGGGGCCACTTCCAGTTCGCCGACGGCGAACGAACGATGGCTGTCGATGATGCGCAGGTCGAGCCCGGCATCATCGGCCGCGCAGGCCGCCCAGGTGCCGTGCGTCAGCCAGACGGGGAGCCCGTACTTGCGTGCCAAGCGGAAAACCCCGCCGACATGGTCGCCATGTTCGTGGGTCACGACGATGCCGGCGAGATCAGTCGCTTGCCGGCCAAGGCGTTGCAGCCGGGTCACGGTTTCCCGCAACCCGAAGCCGCAATCGAGCATCAGGCAGGTCGCCCCGGCTTCGACAAGCAGCGCATTACCCGCGCTGCCGCTGCCGAGCGAGGCGAAACGCATCACTGCAACTGCTGGAGGAGCAGTCCGAGGATTTTCTTTGCGGTTTCCGACTTGTCGGTACCGCCTTCAGCCGAGAGCACCTTGACGACGCTCTGCTGCCCATCCTCGCTGACATGGATGCGATACTGGGCATTGGTATTGACCGGCGCGTCGCTCTTCCAGAAAGCCAGCTTGGACAACAGGCCGGTATCCTTCTTGCTGCGATTGTCGGCGTCCGGATCGACATAGCGGACGAAATACAGGCCGCGCGTACGGTCGCGGTCTTCAACGGTGAAGCCGACGCGGTCAAGCGCCAGGCCGACACGACGCCAGGCGCGGTCGAAGCGCTCGAAGACCTCCAGAGTGCCCGCACCGTCGTCCGACTTGGCCAGCTTGGCGCGCGGCTCGGCCTTGACGGCGGCCAGCGAGGCTTCGGCCCGCTTTTCCTCGGAGCCCAGGCGCACCATCAGGCGGCGCAGCATTTCGGCTTCCAGTTCCGGGTCGGCGGCACGCGGCTGCCAGCGGGTGTCATCCTTGGCCGAGGAGGTGTAAACCTCTTCCATGCCGCGATGGCTGATGAAGATGTCGGTCGTTCCCGGCGTGGCACCCGGTTCGAAGCGGGTGCGGAACTTGTCGCGCTCGCCGGTCGAGTATAGCGAATCGAGCAGTCGGCCGAGCGTGTTGCGAATGAAATCCTGGCCGATCTTGGCACGGTTTTCCGCCCAGTCGGTTTCCATCACACCAGCCTCGGGACGCTCGACGTTGATGATGAAGCCGGTTTCCTGCCAGAAATCCTTGACCGTGTCCCACAGCTTGTCGGCCGGTGCGGCGACGACCAGCCAGCGCTGGTTGCCGGAACGCTCGACACGCACCTTGTCGACCTGCGGCAGGACAGCCGTGCTCTGCGCCTGGGCTTGCGGCGTGCGGTCGGCGCTGTAGGCCGAGAAGGTAGCGGTTCCCTTGCCGGCGGCGTCGGGTACCAGATATTTGTCGTCGCGGGCGATCTGCGACAGGTCGGGCGGGATTTCCAGGGTCGGCACCTTGCCGGCCGATTTGTATTCGATCTTGCGCGATTCGGGGAGCATGCTGCACCCGGCCAGCGCGACGGCAAGCAGGGAAAGGGTAAGGCCGGAAAGCCGACGGTTCATGTTGCTGTTACTCCGCATCAAGCGATCAGGCCGGCCTGGCGCAGAGCAGCCAGGACGCGAGGCTGGCTGGCCTCGGACAGGGTGGTCAGCGGCAGGCGGATGCCGTTCGGCGTCAGGCCGAGCTGGTGCACCGCCCACTTGACCGGAATCGGGTTGGCTTCGCAGAACAGGTCGCGATGCAGGCCAACCAGCTTGAAGTGGATTTCGCGGGCCTTGGCCATGTCGCCATGGCGAGCAGCGACGCACATCTCGTGCATCAGGCGGGGCGCGACGTTGGCCGTCACCGAAATATCGCCATGGAAGCCGAGGGCGATGGTCGCCACGGCCGTCATGTCGTCCCCGGTGTACAGGCCGAAATCCTTCGGTGCCCGAGCGATCAGGTCGCAGGCACGATCCAGGTTGCCGGTCGCATCCTTGACGCCGACGATGCCCGGCACCTGGGCCAGGCGGAGGATGGTGTCGTTGGACATGTCGGCCACGGTGCGGCCCGGCACGTTGTAGAGCAGGATGGGCAGTTCGACCGCTTCGGCAATGGCCTTGAAGTGGCGATACATGCCTTCCTGGGTCGGCCGGTTGTAGTAGGGCACGACGGACAGCGACATGTCGGCGCCGGCCTTCTTGGCGAATTCGGTCAGCTCGATGGCTTCGGCGGTGGAGTTGCCGCCGGTACCGGCGATCACCGGGATACGGCCGGCGACGTGCTCGACGGCGACCTTGATCAGTTCGCAATGCTCCTCGACATTGACCGTCGGCGATTCGCCGGTCGTTCCGACGACGACGACCGCGTCGGTGCCTTCCTGCACGTGCCAGTCGAGCAGCTTGCGGAAGGAATTCAGGTCGAGGCTGCCATCTTCCTGCATGGGAGTGACGATGGCGACAATGGATCCTGTAATCATGGCCTGTATATGAAAAAAGTAATTTCTCGATTGTAACTGATGGGGATTCGCGCCGGAAAGGCGCTTGGTAACAGAATGTTATTTTCCCGGACACCAGCGCAGGCAACGCTGGGCAACGACCATCCGGCCGTCCGGCAACTGCAATTCCGGGTGCCGGTCGGGAGCAGCGGTCAACAGTTGGTGGGCGAACTCCTCCAGCCGGCTGGCAACCGGAACCTGCCAGCCGAGCGCACGCAGGCGGTAGCGCAGCAGGTTCTTCAGACGGGGCAAGGAAAGCTGACGCAGGGCCGACATTGCCGCGCCATCGCCGTCGCTCGCCCGTTGCCAGTCAAGCGCAGCCAGTTCATCAAGCAATGCCCCGGCCTCGGCGAAATGGCCGGCCGCCTGGGCAAGCGCCGCTTCGGCTGCCGGAAAGCGCTGCCCCAGCGCGACCAACGCTTCGTGACGCAGGTAGTTGCGGGTCAGGCCGATATCCCGGTTGCTTTCATCTTCGACCCAGTCCAACCCTGCCTGGCGGGCATACACTTCGATCTCGCCCCGTGCCACACCAAGCAATGGCCGTAGCAGGCGCTTCTCGCCGAAACGCCGTTCGAGCGGCATGCCGGCTGCTCCGGTGACACCGGCACCCCGGAGCAGGTTGAAGAGCACCGTCTCGGCCTGGTCACCACGATGATGGGCCAGCAGCAGGATGTCGCCCGCCACTTCGGCAAAGACCTGGTAACGCGCCGCGCGCGCTGCTGCCTCGAGGCCACTGCCGCTGTCGGTATCGACGACGACTGGCCGCAGGACGAGCGGCACGCCGAGACGGCGGCAGTAATCCGTGCAGAAATTGGCCCAGGCATCGGCGTTGGGCGACAGGCCGTGGTGGACGTGGATCGCCTGCAGACGGTCGATCAGATCGAGGGCGCAGAGGACATGGAGCAGAACGACGGAATCGCAGCCGCCCGAAAGACCGACGGACAAGGTGTCCGAGGGCCCAATGCGGGCGGCGAGAAAGGCGCCGACCCGCGCCGGCAGGTCACTTGACCGGCTGTTCCTTGTAGCGGCCATAGCTCATCAGCCGCTCGTAGCGGGCCGCCAGCAGTTCGCTGGTGGACAGCCCGGAGAGCTGCTTGAGGGCTTCCTGCAGGGCCTTCTTGAGATTTTGTGCCATGGCGACGTGATCGCGATGGGCGCCGCCGAGCGGCTCGCTCACCACCTTGTCGACCAGGCCCAGGGTTTTCAGGCGATGCGCCGTGATACCCATGGTTTCGGCGGCTTCCGGCGCCTTCTCGGCGCTCTTCCAGAGGATGGAAGCGCAGCCTTCCGGCGAGATGACCGAATAGGTCGAATACTGCAGCATCTGCACGGTGTCACCGACGGCGATGGCCAGCGCGCCGCCGGAACCGCCCTCACCGATGATGGTGACGATGACCGGCACCTTCAGCTCGGCCATTACGTACAGGTTGCGGCCAATGGCCTCGGACTGGCCACGCTCCTCGGCGTCGATGCCGGGATAGGCGCCCGGCGTGTCGACGAAGGTCATCACCGGGATGCCGAATTTCTCGGCCAGCTTCATCAGGCGCAGCGCCTTGCGATAGCCTTCGGGGCGCGGCATGCCGAAGTTGCGGTAGATCTTTTCCTTGGTATCGCGCCCCTTCTGGTGACCGATGACCATCACCGGCTGGCCGTTGAAGCGGGCCAGGCCACCGACGATGGCATGATCGTCGGCAAAGGCGCGGTCGCCGTGCAGTTCTTCGAAATCGGTGAAGATGTGCTGCACGTAATCCAGCGTATACGGGCGCTGCGGATGGCGTGCGACCTGCGAAATCTGCCACGGCGTCAGCTTGGCGTAGATGTCCTTGGTCAGCTGGCCGCTTTTCTTTTCCAAGCGTTCGATCTCTTCCGAGATGTCGACGGCGGAATCATCCTGCACGAAGCGCAGTTCTTCGATCTTGGCTTCAAGGTCGGCAATGGATTGCTCGAAGTCGAGGAAACTTGTTTTCATGGACTGCTCGTTTTCAAAGTTGGGGCGCATTTTACCCCAAAGGCCGTTACGCCATCCGGTCAATACTCGACCGGCACCGGATCGAGGCTGCGCCACAAATACCAGGTCGCCACCGAGCGCCAGGGGCGCCAGCGCTCGCCGATTTCGGCCAGCACCCGGCGCGGTTGCTTCTCGCCGTTGAAATAGCGCAGGAAGACGGCGCGCTGCAGGCCGATGTCGTCGAGCGGATAGACATCCGGCCGCATCAGGTTGAAGATCAGGAACATCTCTGCCGTCCAGCGGCCGATGCCCCGCACGGCGACCAGTTCAGCGATGATCGCATCGTCGTCGAGATGCGACCAGGCCACCGGCTGCAGCTGGCCGTTCAGGAAATGCCGGGCCAGGTCGTTCAGGTATTCGATCTTGCGTTGGGAAAGCCCGCATCCGGCCAATCCCGCTAGCCCGAGTTCGGCGACGCGCCCCGGCGCAACCTCGCCCAGCACGGCGACCAGGCGCGCCCATACCGCATCGGCGGCCTTCACCGAAATCTGCTGGCCGACGATGGAGCGCGCCAGCGTACCAAAGGGGTCGCCCCGCGAAACCAGCGAAACACCGGGATAGCGGGCAACCAGTTCAGCCATCTGCGGATCGCGGCCAGCCAGGGCCTCGGCGGCCTGCGGCCAGTAATGTGGAACCATGGCGGAATTATAAAGGGCTGCCTTTTCGGGTCACGCACCCGGTTCTTTGGAAACATTTTGTCGCCGCACGAAGACGACGACTCTCAAGTTTGATAACATTGCCAAAAATAACGACTTACCCTGAGATCACGCCATGACCGAAACTGTCTACGCCTTCGTCCACCCCATGCTGGGGCCGGATGACGCCTGGTCAGCCTTCAATGTCGAATTGCCGACCGGCACCCATAGCCCGGAGCAACTGGCGCACCTGGCCGGCACACCGCAACTCGATACCTTCGATCACCGCCTTACCTGGTTCCTGCCCGCCGGCAGCTACTCTCCATCCCTGCAGAGCCTGGGGGAGCGCGCCGTCATCGTCTTTCCGGACGATGTGCCGGAAGCCGAAAAGGAAGCCCTGGCCGCCCTCGAAGGCAGCCTGCGCCAGGCCCGACAGAAGCTCGCCCTGGCCAGCAGCCCGGGCGCCAAGCTGCCGGCCAGCGGCACCTGGGATTACCTGATGCTGACCGCCAGCCACGCCCGCAGCCTGCCGCCCTATACGCTGCTCGGCATGGCCAGCCGCACCATCGTCGCCATCACTGCACCACACACCCAGAGCGACCGTGACTGGGCGCTGACCAATGCCTGCACACTGACCACCGGCGAATACCTGCTGGCCCGCACCCCGGGCCAGCACAAGGCCGACATGACGCGCCTCAAGCTGCTCAAGCTGCTCGGCCTGATCGAGGGCGATGCCAGTACCGACGAACTGGAAGAAATTTTCCGCGAGGAGTCGAAGCTGTCGTATAGCCTGCTGCGCCTGGTCAATTCGGCAGCCATGGCGCCACGCAGCCCGATCACCAGCTTCGGCCAGGCGATCAACCTGCTTGGCCGCCGGCAATTGCAGCGCTGGCTGCAATTGCTGGTCTATTCCGACCCGAACAACGGCCAGCATCCGACGCCGTTGCTACAGAAGGCCGCTGTGCGCGGCCGCCTGCTCGAACTGCTCGCCCCTGACCTGTCACTCGACCCGGCCTGGGAAAACGTCGGCGACCTGGCCTTCATGATCGGCACGTTCTCACTGCTCGACACGCTGCTCAACATGCCGATGGCAGACATCCTGCACCAGTTACCGTTGCCGGAAATCGCGCAACAGGCACTGGGCACGCGCACCGGCCCATTCGGGCCGGCCCTGGCAGCGATCGATGCTGCCGACAAGCGTGAGCTGACTGCCGCTGCCAGCCAGCTCGGCAAGCTGGGTATCGATCCGGTGAATTATCTCGACGCCCAACTGGCCGCGATCAGCTGGGCTGCCAGGATCTGCACCGCCGGCTGATCAGCCGAAACGCCCCGACAGGAAGGGGTTGTACTGGC
The DNA here is from genome assembly GCF_000519045.1 of Dechloromonas agitata is5. Taxonomy (GTDB): domain Bacteria; phylum Pseudomonadota; class Gammaproteobacteria; order Burkholderiales; family Rhodocyclaceae; genus Azonexus; species Azonexus agitatus. Next base: position 1,890,550 of record NZ_KI912532.1, on the reverse strand, counting down.
GCTCTTCGCCAAAGGTCGACATCGGGCCATGGCCGGGGATGAAGGCAACATCATCGCCGAGCGGAAAGAGCTGTTCCTTGATCGAGCGGATCAGCGTCGCGTGGTCGCCGCGCGGGAAATCGGTGCGGCCGATCGAGCCCTGGAACAGCACGTCGCCAACCTGAGCCAGGCGGCTCGGGGCGTGGAAGAACACGACATGGCCCGGCGTATGACCCGGACAATGCAGCACATCGAGCTCAACCTCACCAAAGCGCACCTTGTCCCCACCCTGCAGCCAGCGGCTCGGCTCGAAGCTGCGCACATTGGGGAAGCCGAACATCTTGCTCTGCTGCGGCATGCCCTCGATCCAGAAGCGATCTTCCTCGTGCGGCCCTTCGACCGGCACGCCGGTTCGTTCGACCAGGGCGGCCACGCCGCCGGCGTGGTCGATGTGGCCATGCGTGACGAGTATCCTGGCCAGGGTCAGTTTTTCGTCCTCCAGCAGGCGCAGGATGCGCTCGATGTCGCCACCGGGGTCGATCACCGCCGCCTGACGGGTCTTTTCGCACCAGAGGACGGTGCAGTTCTGCTCGAAGGGGGTAACCGGGACGATCTGGTAGCGCATGGCGAAACGGGAATGGTTGAGGCGGCAGCGATTATCGCACGCTACCGTGCTTGCCCGCCGTTGCCGCCCCCCTTACACTCTGCCGCATAAACCCACCCCGCCCGAAGGCCTCCGGATCATGCTCGACCACGCCCTGCCCGATATCGATTCCTGGACCCTGTTATTCAGCAACAACGGGCTGCCCGTGCTGCGCATCACCAAACGCCGGCTTGACGAGATGCGGGCCGACCTCGACCGGGTCGATGCCCGCGAACTGGCCCACCTGATTCTGCAGGACCCGATCATGACGGTGCGCGTGCTGGCCTACATCCAGCCCCTGCGCGGCCGGGCGCTGCAACGCGACATCACGACCATCGCCAGCGCGGTGATGATGGCCGGCATCGAGCCCTTCTTCCACCGCTTTTCCGAACTGTTCACCGTCGAGGACCAGGTCAGGGAAGCCGGGCCGCAGGCCCTGCTCGGCGTACTGCAGGTCATCCGGCGGGCGCAGCGGGCAGCCGACTATGCCCAGGAATGGGCCATCTGGCGGCACGACATCAACATGGAGGAAGTGCGCATTGCCGCCCTGCTCCACGATCTGGCGGAAATCCTCGTCTGGTGCTCGGCGCCCAAGCTCGGCCTGGCCCTGCAGGAAAAGCTCAAGACCCACCCAGGCATGCGCAGCGCCGATGCCCAGCAGCAGTTGCTCGGCTTCACTTTCCTCGACATCCAGCGCGAACTCTGCCGCGTCTGGCACCTGCCCGAACTGCTGCGCACCCTGATCGACGACGACAACGCCGACCAGCCGCGTGTCAAGAACGTCGCACTGGCCGTCCGCCTGGCCCGCCATTCGTCGCACGACTGGGATGACCCGGCCCTGCCCGATGACTACGCGGAGATCGGCGAACTGCTGCACATCACGCCGGAAGCGGTGCGCCAGCGCCTCGGCCTGACCCCCATGCCAGCCCGCGAGGCCGACGGCCAGGAGCCCTGATCAGCCGGTGCGGGCCTCCAGCGCTTCCCAGCGTTCAAGCAGCGCCATCAGTTCGTCGTCAATGGCCGACAGCCGCTCGGCCGCCTTCTGCGCGGCGACCGGATCGGTCTGGTAGATGGCCGGATCTTCAAGGCGCTGCGTCAGTTGCGCCTGTTCCGCTTCGAGGTCGGCGATCTTGCCGGGCAGCGCTTCGAGTTCCCGCTGCTCCTTCCACGACAGCTTGTCGGCCTTCGGCTTGGCCACCTCGGCAGGTTTGGCCGCTGGTTTGGCCTCGGCCTTGACGCGGGTAGCCGGCTCCTTGGGCAGCGAGGCGCGGTAGGCCGCCCAGTCGCTGTAACCGCCGGCATATTCCTTCCACACGCCATCGCCCTCGGCGGCGATGGTCTGCGTCACCACGTTATCGAGGAAAGTTCGGTCGTGGCTGACCAGGAACAGCGTGCCGTCGTAGTTCTGCAGCAGCTCTTCGAGCAGTTCGAGGGTTTCGATATCGAGGTCGTTGGTCGGTTCGTCGAGTACCAGCACGTTGGCCGGCTTGGCGAACAGGCGGGCGAGCAGCAGGCGGTTGCGCTCACCACCGGACAGGGAGCTGACCGGCGAACGGGCCCGCTCCGGCGCGAACAGGAAGTCTTCCAGGTAGCCGATGACGTGCTTGCGGGCGCCGCCGATCTCGACGTAATCCGAACCCGGCGAAATCACATCGGCCAGGGTCGAATCCGGATTGAGCTGGGTACGGAACTGGTCGAAGTAGGCAATTTCCATCTTCGTCCCCTGGCGCACCTGGCCGGAATCCGGCTGCAGTTCGCCGAGGATGAGGCGGAGCAGCGTCGTCTTGCCGGCGCCGTTGGGGCCGATCAGGCCGATCTTGTCGCCACGCTGGATGCGGGCCGAGAAATCGCGCACCACCTGGCGGTTGCCGAATGCCTTGTTGACGTGCTCCAGTTCGGCGACCAGTTTGCCGCTCTTGTCGCCGGCATCGAGTTGCAGATTGACCTTGCCCAGCCGCTCACGCCGGGCCTGGCGCTCGGCGCGCAGCTTGTCGAGACGCTGGACGCGGAAGACGGCGCGCGTCCGGCGGGCCTCGACGCCCTTGCGGATCCACACTTCCTCTTCCTTGAGCAACTTGTCGGCGCGGGCATTGGCCAGCGACTCCTCGTGCAGCATGGCCTCCTTGCGCTCCTGGTATTTGCCGAAGCTGCCCGGAAAACTGGCCAGCTTGCCGCGATCAAGCTCGACGATCCGGGTACACACGCGGTCGAGGAAGGAACGGTCGTGGGTAATGAAGAACAGCGTGACGCCGGTTTCGATCAGCAGGTTTTCCAGCCACTCGATGGCGGCGATGTCGAGATGGTTGGTCGGTTCGTCGAGCAGCAGCACCTCGGGCGCCACGGCCAGGGCCTGGGCCAGCGCCAGGCGCTTTTTCTGGCCCCCGGACAGGGCGCCGACACGGGCTTCCGGATCGAGCCCGAAACGGTCGATCACCCGCTCGGCCTGAGCCTCGTAGGCCCAGGCACCGCGCGACTCCAGCTCATGCTGCAAGGTATCCATGCGGCTGAGCAGCGCATCGTGGTCACCCTGCCCTTCGGCCAGGTGATGCGAGATATCGTGGTATTCGGCGAGCAAGGCCGAGGTTTCACCCATGCCGGAGACAACCGCCTGAAAGACAGTCATCGTCGGATCGAAGGGCGGCTCCTGCGGCACGTAGCCGACCCGGATGCCGGGCTGCACCCAGACTTCGCCGTCATCCAGCCGGCCCTTGCCGGTGCCGGCCGCCAGAGCAGCGAGCAGCGAGGATTTGCCGGTCCCGTTACGGCCGATCAGGGCAACCCGTTCACCGGGATCGAGCTGGAAATCGGCATGGTCGAGCAGGGGAACGTGGCCATAGGCCAGGCAGGCATCGTTGAGCTTGAGATAGGGCATGGTCGGCAATGAAAACGGCGCCCCGCAGGGCGCCGCGTTGGGAAGAGGCTGATTTTACCGCCTGGCGGGCGATCAGGTGGTAAAGCGCGCCAGTTGCGCCCGCAGCTCGGCTGCCAGCCGCTGCAATTCCTGGGCCCGTTCGCTGTTGCGGACGGCCCGGCTGTTGCTGCCTTCGGCGGCCTGCGCGATGTTCTCGACGAGGCGGGCGATCTCCTGGCTGGCGCTGCTCTGTTCGCGGGTGCTGTCGGCGATGCCGTGCACCACTTCGACCGTCTGCTGCGCCCGCTGATCGATGGTTTCCAGCGAATCACCGGCCTGTCGCGCCATGTCCACGCTGCCGCTCATGTTGGTGCTGAGATCCTGCATGCGGGAAACCGCCCGGCCGGTTTCGTCGAGGATGGCCGAGACGGTGGTGGCGATCTCCTGGGTGGACAACGAAGTACGCTCGGCCAGCTTGCGCACCTCGTCGGCCACCACGGCAAAGCCGCGCCCCTGCTCGCCGGCGCGTGCCGCCTCGATGGCCGCATTGAGGGCGAGCAGATTGGTCTGGTCGGCGATCTCGCGAATGACGCCGACGACGCTGGAAATCTGCTTCGAGCGCTCGCCCAGCGATTCGATCAAGCTGGCCGACTCGGTAATGTCCTGCGCCACGCGCTCCAGTTCGTTCATCGCCCGATAGACCACGTCGCGCCCGGTGCTGGTGACCTGCTTGGCCTCTTCCGAAATCTCGGCAGCCTGGTTGGCATTGTCGGCGACATGGGTGATGCTGACCGACAACTCCTCGACCGAGGCGGCAATACCGGAGGCCGACGTCGAGGCCTGGCCTGAGGACTCGCGGGCGGCATGGGCCGCCGCCTGCAGCTCGTCGGCCGCCACGCCCACCTGGGCGGAGGTCGAGGCAACGCCCTGCACCAGGTTGCGCATGCTCTGGGCCATGTGGTTGAAGGCGTTGCCGATGACATGCACCTCGTTGCGACTGTCGGCTTCGGCACCATGGATCACGGTCCGCAGGTCGCCGGCGGCAATGCGCTCGACATCGGCCACCATCTGCTTCAGCGCCCGCAGGCGCGAGCTGATCAGCCCGTACACGATGAACGCCAGCAGCAATGCAGCCACCACGCAGGCCAGGATGAGCATGTTGCGCATCTCCCGGCTTTCCTCGAGGTACTCATCCAGCCAGCTACCGGTAGCGACCGTCCAGCCCCAGGTCGCCGAGGTCGCGGCAACGACGATCTTGTCGCGCATGACACCCGAAGCATCGGCGAAGGGATAGCGGAAGACGCCGTTCTTCTGCTGCAACACCTGGCGCAGGATGTCCTTGGTCTGGGCCGGGACATCCAACTCACCGATCTGCTTCTCCTGGAATTTCGGATGCATGACGAACTCGCCGATGCCCTTCTCGTCGGTCGGGCGGGCGATGTAGGCATAGCCGGTCTTGCCGGAAACGAGCGAACCGAACTGCTCGCGTATGCGCTTCAACTCGTTCTCGAGGGAAATGCGTACCGAGAAGGCCAGCCACGGCTTGCCATCGGCACCACGCAGGAACTTGACGGTGCTGAAGTTGTACTTGCCGCCCCGAATCGCCAGTCCCTGGTAGTCCTGGCCGGCCAGCAGCGCCTTGGCGACCGGATCGCCATCCGGTAGCGGCACGCCGTTCATCGGCTTGCCATCCTTGTCCTTGAGCAGCGTGGCGAGGCGATAGACCTTGTTGTCGCGCACCATCAGGAAGGCAGCATCGCTCCCCGTCAGATCGCGGAAACCCTTGATGTGGCGGTCGTTACCGTTGATGACCTCGTTGCCGAGCCGGATGACCGGCAACTCGACGTCACCCGTCTTGACCATGCCGGCGCCGGCCTCCGGCTCACCCCCCAGATACTTGCGGAAAAACTGGGCCTCGTTTTCACCCCGGATCTTGACCGACTGATAGATGGAGTCGAGCATGCCGGCCATCAGCTTGGCCTCGTGCTCCAGATTGCGCTCGCTGACGGCGATGGCGGCGCTCTCCGCCTTCTGCTGCATGACCACGATCAGCGCAGCGAAGACGACGACAAACGCTGAAATCGTCGCCATGATCAGCTGCTGGGCAATCGGGCGTCGGGCGAAATTGGCAAACATGGCCCCTCCTTGACTTTAGTTATTGTGCTGCCGGGCAATCTATCACATCGCCCTCATGCCCGGTACAATGCGCACCTCCGACGCGCCTCCATAGTTAAATGGATATAACACGCCCCTCCTAAGGGCGAATTGGTGGTTCGATTCCACCTGGGGGCGCCAACGAATCTACCGAAGAAGTCCAAGGAAGTCCGACAGATATTTTATAACCCAGCGTAAATGCTGGGTTTTTTGTTTAATTACCTTCCAAAAACATCCAATCGACCGCCACGATATTCCAAGCAGTTCCTATCGTTTTGTTGGTATATTTGTTGGTATCTAAAAGCCCATTCGCATACACCACAGCTAGATACCAACAAAGGCGACGTAACATGCTGACAGATAAAGAGATTTCCAGCTTAAAAGGCAGGGAAAAACCCTACCGAGTATCCGATGGGGAAGGCCTTTACCTTGAGGTCAAGACGGATGGCTCTAAGTACTGGCGTTTAGCGTACCGATACGCAGGCAAGCAGAAGACATTGGCTCTTGGCGTCTACCCGAAGGTAGGCGCTAAGAAAGCCCGTCAAGAAAAGGTAAACGCCAAGGCACTCCTCGAAAACAACATCGATCCCGGAATGCAACGCAAGGTCGAGAGACTGACCGCACACCTATCAGCAGCCAACACCTTCGAGGCAATCGCACGTGAGTGGCACGAAAAACGAGAGAATGGCTTGGCTGAAACTACTGCCAACAAAACCATCACGGCACTGGAGACACACGCCTTTCCACTGATCGGGGCTCTTCCAGTCAATAGCATCGAGCCTGCTCACATCCTCGCCGTCGTCACCAGCATCGACGCAAAAGGAAAAGGAGAAACCGCTCGCCGAGTTAGAGCCTGGATCGAAGCGGTTTTCCGCTACGCCATTGTGACTCAGCGCCTGAAAACCAATCCTGCATCCGAAATTCGTAGCGGAGAAGTACTCAAACCCAGCAAGGAAAAGCACCTTGAGAGCTTACCGATTGCACAGCTTCCAGTGTTTCTGCGCTCCCTTGATGACCCAGCCAAACGCGTCGACTACCGAACCCGCCTAGCGCTAAGACTCCTCGCACTGACTTTCGTACGCCCTGGCGAACTGAACTGGGCAATGTGGAACGAATTCAACCTCAGCTCGAAAGAATGGCGGATTCCACCCGAGCGAGTTGAAGGTAAAGGTCGAGGCATGAAAATGCGAGAAGAACACATTGTTCCCCTTTCAGAACAAGCTGTCGCCACACTTGAAAAGCTTCGTCCTCTGACGGGCAGTTATCGTTTTCTATTTCCGTGCAAAGGCGATCCCACAAAAGGGATGAGCGAAAACACCCTTCGCATGGCGATCCAGAAAGGCCTCGGATTTCCTGTAACAGCCCATGGCTTCCGCGCCACTGCCACATCGGCCTTACTTGAACTGGGCTGGGATGCTCACATTATCGACAGGCAACTTGCGCATCGTGAACGGAAAAAAGTATTTGGTGCCTACTCCCACCAAGCTGAGTACATGGTTGAACGCCGAAACATGATGCAGGCTTGGGCAAACCACCTCGACAAGTTGGAGAAAGGCGCAGAGATCATTTCGTTTCAAGCTGCCTAGCCTAGCCCCATCACCAATAAACAGAGGAAACACGAGGACACCCACGTCAATACATGATCCAGGGAGAAAAGGTCTCCGTCCAACGAAAGAAGCATTCATCTGGTGATTTTTTACGGGCGTGTCCGGAATTTTGTGTAAACGGGGTTTGAGTTAAACGTTGTTCATCCGGTCTTCGAACTGGATAGTAAATCGGGTCAGTGCAGCCTTCCAATCCCGAATGGGCAAGGTCCATTTCTGGCTGATGTTGCGGAGAGCCAGGTAGAACAGTTTCATCAGTGCCTCATCGCTCGGAAACGAACCGCGATTTTTGGTGATTTTTCTCAGGCTCATGTTCACCGACTCAATCGCATTGGTCGTGTAGATGACTTTCCGTATCTCGGGCGGGTAGTCAAAGAACGGCGTGATGCGTGACCAATTCCGGCGCCAGGACTGGCTGATGGGCAGGTAGGCATCGTCCCATTTGTCCTCGAATTCACCGAGCATCTGCTCGGCTTCATCGGCGGTGGCACTGGTGTATATCCGCCGCAGGTCAGCGGCAACGGCCTTGCGCATCTTCCACGAGACATAGTTCAGGCTGTGCCGGACCATATGGACGACGCACAGCTGAACGGCAGCACGCGGATAGACTGCTTCAATGGCCTCCGGAAATCCCTTCAAGCCATCGACGCAGGCAATGAAGACATCCTGTACGCCTCGATTCTTCAATTCCGTCACCACTTGCAGCCAGAATTTTGCGCCTTCCGTCTGGGCAATCCACAGGCCGAGCACTTCCTTCTCACCGGCCAGGTTGAGTCCAATCGCCAGATAGACGGCCTTGACGCGCACGCTGCCATCCCTGACTTTGACGTGGATACAGTCCAGATAGACGATGGGGTAAATGCTGTCCAGCGGCCGTGATTGCCAGGCCTTGGCTTCTTCAATCACGGCATCCGTGACCGATGAAATCAGCGTCGGCGACACCTCCGTGCCGTACATCTCTTCCAGGTGTGACTGGATTTCGCGGACCGTCATGCCTCGGGCGTAAAGCGACAGAATCTTGTCGTCAAAGCCCGTCCAGCGGGTCTGGTGCTTGGGAATCAACTGCGGCTCGAAGGTGCCGTGGCGGTCACGGGGAATTTCTATCGGCAGTTCGCCGAACTCCCCTTTGAGCGTCTTCCTGCTCTTCCCGTTGCGCGTATTGCCGGCAGGATTCTCTACCGGCTCATTCTTGCCGTGGCCGAGGTGGTCGGCCATCTCCGCTTCCAACGCCTTCTCGACCAGCAACTTGGTGAGCTGCTTGAGCAAGCCGTTCTCGCCAATCAGGTCTTCCGGTTTCCGATAGTCAGCCAGCAGGCTGTCCAGCAACTCCTTCGGTACTGCTTTCTTTGCTACGGCCATCATCGCTCCTTGGGGCGCGGCAGTTTCCTGCCAAATGACCGTTTACACAAAAATTCTTACACGCCCTTTTTTACAGCCAGTTCACATGCTCTGAAGAACACACCACCTTTCACTCTGGAGACTGATCATGAATACCGCCTTTTCCCCGATTGCCAATCGCCACAACCCGAAAGCAGCCTACACCAAGATTCATGAGTGGGTGCTACGCTTTGGTTCTCCGACATTGCTGTCATCGAGTTGCGAAAACCCAATCCTGTTGAACTATCAGACCTTGGCGCAGAGCAATTGCTGGGTAACGATTAGCTACAACCGTCTATTTGGCTCGTTCTTCCTGAGTGCATCGAATGGGATTGCGACACCGGCAGCCAAGATGACGGAGCTCAAGCTGTTCCTGGATGCTGTGACGCTTCGCCGATTGCCACAACTGGAGCTCGATCCTTCAGACAATGCGCTCTGGACGATGGAGCAGATCGAGCTAACCGATACAGAACTACAAGAATCGGAGATCGCGGCGGCTTTCAATCGTGTTTGCAAGGTGATTGACGATAGCAGTGTGCCGATACTGTTGATGATTTACGGAGGCCTTACAGTAGAAGAGGCAATTTCTGCCTACGAGAAGGCCCGGGCAGTTTCATTGGCTGATTGGCGTAGCTCAATATCACCTTGGCCAAACCAAGACATTGAGCAGGTAATCTGCCACTGATTTCCCGAGCCAAACAGGAGGGCATTGGCTGCCCTCCTTGTTCATTTGACAGTCTGAGTATCGACCAAAGCCGCCGTTGGGCCTCAGGTATGCATCGGGCTGCAATGTTCCAGTTACCGACCGCTCAGCCGCTGATGGCAGTCAGTGGCCGCTTTCGTCACCGACGTAGGACGGCACCCGACCCGTTGCTGTCATTCAAGTCGTATCGACCAAACGGCTGGAACCAGACGCTAAGAAGACAGATTTAGACTGCTTTAACATCGCGCTACAGTGACAAGCATAAACAAATTGTCACTTTACTTTCATATCCTACAGGTTCAGAATCCGCCCGTTTTCATTTTGCGGAGACCCCACGTGGGCCCTTGTTCGAGTGACAGTTATCGCTTCGTCTTGCAGACGAGCGCACGCTTGGCAAGATAACGCAGAGTTTACTGCCGCATCTCGCTAAGCGCGGGAAGCGGCATGAGAGCCACCTCTACGGCTCTCCTCCAATTTCCATCAAACAATTTGCAAAGTGCCGGTAACACGACCTTGCCGTCGTGTTGCTTGCTTATCCTGCTTCAGCTAGTTTGGCTTTGCTGGGAGCATGGTGGTTTTGGGCAAATTATGTCGTTCGCTTGGACTCTCCTGGGCAGGTTCCGCCTGCAACTTGGATGTATGCAATGCGTATTGGAATTTCCAAAACAAGCCGGGAACTTTTGTTTCCTTTTCTTGAAGTCAGCCGGGTAGCAGTCGCAATTGGCGACAGAACTGCCTCTGCTGTGATGGCCTTTGATGTGGAGCGCTGACCATGACTCTGGAAGCAATCCAAAACATCAATATCGAATCTATTTTCGACACCATTCTCAGCCTGGTTAGCGCTTTCATCCTGGGCGGTGTCATTGGCTTCGAGCGTCAATACCGACAGCGCACTGCCGGCCTACGAACCAATGTCCTGGTTGCGGTTGGCGCCGCAATTTTTGTGGACATGGCCAACCGTCTTGCTGGCCACGAAGGCGCTGTTCATGTCGTCGCCTATGTCGTTTCAGGCATTGGGTTCCTGGGGGCCGGCGTCATCATGCGTGAGGAAGGCAATGTCCGGGGGCTGAATACCGCCGCCACTCTGTGGGGGTCGGCCGCGGTAGGAGCCTGTGCTGGTGCTGACCTGCTGCCGGAGGCTGTGCTCGGGGCTATTTTTGTCTTGGCCTCTAATACCTTGCTGCGTCCGGTCGTCAATCGCATCAACCAGCAGCCTATGGACACTCTGGCGGTGGAGGTAACCAACACGGTCTACGTCATTGCCCAGCGTGACCACCAGAAGAAGGCGATGCGCCTACTGGAGGAAATCTTGGAAACGGCCGGCTACTCAACCCGCGACTTGGTCATCCACGCCTTCGGAGACGACGCAGTCGAAATTGAGGCAGTCCTTCTGGCTACTGGCGTCGATGGTGATGAACTTGACCGCATGGCTCAGCAATTAGCCGAACAACCCTACATCAGCCAGGCGTTCTGGAGCCCCAGTACGACCGAGTAACTGGACTCCTCTTCGCTTTTGTCGAATCTAATCCGCACATTTGCATCTTGAAACCTTAGTCTCTGAGGAGGCCGCAGCATGAACCTCAACTTCCTGAAGGAATTCTTCGCCAATTTCGTCCGCACCCGAGGGCTGGGCCATCACTTCAAACGTCTGGCGATGTTTGAAAGTATGGCGACCACGGAGGTGAGCCGAGAGATACCGAAGCAGCTTTCCCAGGAGTTGCTTGCGGCGGCAAACAGCGATGTGGATGGCCTGCTGCTGCGTCTGGAGTCGCACCCTGATGGCCTGTCGGAAGCCCATGCTGCCTTGATGCGTGAGCGCTTCGGTCATAACGAAGTTGAGCACGAGAAACCGCCAACCTGGTGGCAGCACCTTTGGAACTGCTACAAGACGCCGTTCGACATTCTGCTGACCCTGCTGGCCGCCATCTCCTATTTCACCGAGGACATGAAGGCCACCATTGTCATCTCGACGATGGTCGTGCTGTCAGTCGTCATTCGCTTCTGGCAGGAGCGCAAGTCGAACCTTGCGGCCGAAAAGCTGAAGGCCATGGTAACCAACACGGCCACCGTGCTACGGCGTGACCTAGCTGAGGACGCCATGGAGGATGCCAAGCGCTACTTTGAAGTGCAGTTGCATCCCCGTACTGCACAAAAGGCCGAAATCCCCATCCGCGACATAGTTCCAGGGGACATCGTCTTCCTCTCGGCCGGCGACATGATTCCGGCCGACTGCCGCATCCTGACCTCGAAGGACCTGTTTGTAAGCCAGGCTGCCATGACCGGCGAGTCGCTGCCAGTCGAGAAGCATGCCCAGCACAAGGGGCCGGACACCGTGAATGCTCTCGAATTAGACAATCTCGTGTTCATGGGCACCAACGTAGTGTCGGGTTCGGCTATGGTGGTCGTCCTGGCGACCGGCAGTCGAACCTATTTCGGGGCACTGACCCAACGGGTGACGGCCACCGACCGGACGACCACCCAGTTCCAGGCCGGGGTCAATCAGGTGGCCTGGTTGCTGATTCGCTTCATGTTGGTCATGTCACCCCTGGTGCTTATCATCAATGGCGTCACCAAAGATGACTGGCTGGAAGCCTTCCTGTTCGCCATGTCAATCGCGGTCGGCCTGACGCCCGAAATGCTGCCGATGATTGTGACCTCCACCCTGGCCAAGGGGGCCGTCATCCTGTCTCGGCACAAGGTCATCGTAAAGCGCCTCGATGCGATCCAGAACTTCGGCGCCATGGACGTGCTCTGCACCGACAAGACCGGCACCCTGACCCAGGACAAGATTTTTCTGGCTCGGCACACCGACATCTGGGGCGAAGAATCTGACGACGTGCTGGAGGCAGCCTACCTGAACAGCTACTACCAAACCGGCTTGAAGAACCTGCTCGATGTGGCGGTCCTGGAACATGCCGAAGTGCACCGCGAGTTGGACCCAGCTGCTAACTTCCGTAAGGTCGATGAGATTCCCTTCGATTTTCAGCGCCGCCGGATGTCCGTGGTCGTCGCAGAGCACGATGAACATCACCTCCTCATCTGTAAGGGGGCTGTCGAGGAAATCTTGAGCATCTGTCACCGGGTACGCCATGGCGAGGTGGATGAACCTCTGACCCCGGAGTTATTGGCGCAAATCCGCCAAGTTACTGCCGACCTCAACGAAGATGGCTTGCGAGTCGTCGCGGTAGCCTCCAAGGAATTGCTGCCGACCAAGGAGGTGTATGGCGTCGCCGATGAGGGAGCAATGAGCCTGATTGGTTATGTGGCTTTCCTCGACCCTCCGAAGGAAACCACGGCCCCGGCCCTGGAGGCTCTGGCTGCCCATGGCGTCGCGGTCAAGGTTCTAACCGGCGACAACGAGCTGGTGACCGCCAAAATTTGCCGGGGGGTCGGCCTATCGGACGAGCGTGTCATGGTAGGCGGTGATGTTGAGCGCCTGAGTGACGATGAACTGGCCAAGGCCGTGGAAGCGCACAACATCTTTGCCAAGCTGACGCCGGCCCACAAGGAGCGCATCGTGCGCATCCTCAAATCCAACGGTCATGTTGTGGGCTTCATGGGTGACGGCATCAACGATGCGCCGGCCTTACGCACGGCGGACATCGGTATCTCGGTAGATACGGCGGTTGACATTGCCAAGGAGGCAGCCGACATCATCCTGCTGGAGAAGAGCCTGATGGTGCTTGAGGAAGGCGTGGTCGAGGGGCGCAAGACCTTCGCCAACATGCTGAAGTACATCAAGATGACGGCCAGCTCCAACTTCGGCAATGTCTTCTCGGTTCTGGTGGCAAGCGCCTTCATTCCTTTCCTACCGATGCTGCCCATGCACCTGCTGGTGCAGAATCTGCTCTACGACTTCTCGCAGATTGCCATTCCATTCGATAACGTCGATGAGGAACTGGTTAAGTCGCCGCAGCGCTGGAATCCGGCGGACATCGGGCGCTTTATGCTGTTCTTCGGCCCGGTCAGTACAATCTTCGACATCCTGACCTACCTGATGATGTGGTTCGCCTTCGGAGCCAATACGCCAGAGCAGCAGACCCTGTTCCAGTCAGGCTGGTTCATTGAGGGGCTGATGACCCAGACGTTGGTAGTCCACATGATTCGGACCCGGAAGATTCCCTTCCTCCAGAGCCGGGCGGGCACACCTCTCCTGTTTATGACCGGCTTAATCATGGCTTGTGGCATCTTTATCCCGATGGGGCCGGTAGCGCATTACTTCAAACTGCAAGCCTTGCCGTTGACGTATTTCCCTTTGCTGGCGGCCTTGCTAGTCGGCTATATGTTACTGACCCAGGCGATGAAGAGTTTTTACACTCGTCGTTACGGATGGCAATGAGAGAGAGTTTATGAACGACCTTCGAAATCTGACTGAACTTGATACCGAGGATGCATCTCCCGAGCGAGAGGCAGCAACTAAACGCAGCACTTGGGTCAGTGTGGCTGTCAATATCGGGTTAACGCTGGCCCAGGTAATCGCTGGGATAGTTACCCATTCGCAAGGTCTCATCGCCGACGGTATCCATTCGCTGTCCGACCTAGTGGCAGATTTTGTGGTGCTTCTGGCAGTGCATCACAGCCAGAAAGCACCAGATGAAGACCATCACTATGGCCATCAGCGCTATGAAAACGCTGCTTCTCTGGTGCTGGGAGCCTTGCTGCTTTCGGTCGGTATCGGCATGGTCTGGTCGGCTGCTCATAAATTGCAGGCTCCAGAGGAAATTCCGACGGTTCATTTGACCGCATTGTGGGTCGCTCTGGGGGCCCTGGCGGCCAAGGAGATATTGTTCCGCTACATGCTGGCGGTAGCTGAACGGGTACGCTCCAGCATGCTGGTCGCCAATGCCTGGCACGCCCGTTCCGATGCGGCGTCTTCTCTGGTTGTTTCCATCGGTATCGGTGGCAACTTGTTGGGGTATCCGCTCCTCGACCCGATTGCTGCCCTGATTGTTGGATTCATGGTGGCCAGGATGGGCTGGTCCTTCAGTTGGGATGCGCTTCATGACCTGACTGACCGTGCAGCCACCGAGGAGCAGATTGCCGGAATCGAGGCAGATATTCGCGCCACACCTGGAGTGTTGGGATTTCATGAACTCCGTACCCGGAAAACGGGTGACATGATTTTGGTCGATGTGCATCTGGAAATTGATGGCAATTTGACAGTGGCCCAAGGGCATGAAATTGCCAAAGCGGCTCGCCTACGAGTGATGTCCAAGGGTAATCCCCCCAGAATTAGGGGCGATCAGAAGTAGAGCTACGCGGCCATGGCCAGCCGCTGTTTTGGCGTGATGCCGCCCAAGGCCATGTTTGGGCGGTCGTGATTGTAGTCGTACATCCACTGGGTGGCGAAGAGCTGGACTTCATCGAGGTCTGCCCAGCAATATTGCGATAGCCACTCGTAGCGCACTGTCCGGTTGAAGCGCTCGACGTAGGCGTTCTGCTGGGGCTTGCCCGGCTGGATGTAATCCATCTTGATCTGCCGCTTTTCTGCCCAGTTTTGCACCAGGCCGCTGATGTTCTCCGGGCCATTGTCACATCGAATGGCGGCTGGTTTCCCCCGCCATTCGATGATCTGCTCCAGGGCACGGATCACCCTCTCGGCCGGCAGCGAGAAATCGATCTCGATGCCCAGGGCTTCCCGGTTGAAGTCATCGATCACATTGAACAACCGGAAACAGCGCCCGTCTTCGAGCTGGTCATGCATGAAATCCATAGACCACACCTGGTTGATGGCAGTCGGCACGGCCAGCGGTTCCGGTTTCTCCCGCCCCAGCCGTTTCCTGGGCTTGATCCGCAGATTCAATTCCAACTCCCGGTAAATCCGATACACCCGCTTGTGATTCCAACCAAAGCCCTTCACGTTGCGCAGGTACAGGAAGCACAGCCCAAATCCCCAGTTGCGGTGGTTGTCGGTTAGCCGCATCAGCCAGTCGGCGATTTCCTCATTCTCGGCATTCTTCTTGGCCGAATACCGATAGCAGGTCTCGCTCACCTGGAAAATGTCGCAGGCCAAGCGGATCGAAATTCGCTTTCCGGCCACCACTTCCTTGGCCATCTCACGCCGGCGAGATGGCCGACCTACTTTTTTCCCAGGTACTCCTTCAGAATATCCGCCTTCAGGCGCTCCTCGGCGTACATCTTTTTGAGCCGCGCATTCTCGGCTTCCAACTCCTTCATCCGGGCCATCATGGACACGTCCAGGCCGCCGTATTTCGCCCGCCATTTGTAGAACGTCGCCGAGCTGATTCCCAACTCCCGGCACAACTCCGGCACCGATAGCCCACCCTCGACCCGCTTCAACGCCTCGATGATCTGGCTGTCCGAAAACTTCGACTTCTTCATGCAGAACTCTCCCTTTACGAGAAAATTCTACCTCTGACCGCCTTTATTGGCCGGGGGGATTACCGCAGCATTCGTTGAGGCAGCGGCCGGTACGGATGATCGGCCGTTTGTTTTGAAGATCAATCCGGATAGTTCCCACAGCTATCACGCGACACAACTTGCTAATCGATATTTCAAACCGATCCAAGAATTTGTGAGACTGATATCAATCCTCCCAACGAGTTACAGCTACAGCGAACACATCGAAATTTTTCGTGAGGCCTGCGCTGCACTCGCTCTGAACAATCCGTCGTTGATCCGCGAAGACAACTGGCACCCGCTGACCTTTTCTCACCCTAGCGGCATGGATGGTGCCATGTGCTTCAACGCGCTTTGTGCTCTACTTCGACGTGACTGGAGCGCAAAGGGGTACAAAGCCCGTTTTCAGCGGCGAGTCGTAGAAACGCGAAACCGAACCAAGGAGTATTGCAGCTACATTGATGGGTGGTTTGCCAAATTAGCAACACTGATCGTCCTGCGCATCGATCTGAGTTATCGGCCTGAACTTTGGGAAACCATCACGCTGGACGACCTGCGCACTGATTTCGATCACCTCTACAACAACGCTCGAAACAACAAGATTTTTAGGGGCAGGCGAGGCTATATCGCCAAGATTGAATACGGCTTGGGCAAAGGCTTCCACATGCACCTGATCCTCCTGTTCGACACTCAGCACAAGCAGGCACTCCGTCACATTCATCTCGGTGAACTGATCGGCGAATACTGGAAAAATGTGGTCACGAAAGGACGTGGGCAGTATTGGAACTGCAACGCCAACAGTAACAAGTACGATGCCTGGGGAAAACTCGGGATCGGCCTAGTGGATACTCGTGATACCAAGAAACTGGACAACCTCAAGGAACACGTGATCAGTTACCTCTGCAAGATGGATCAGTTCATCCGTCCGCTTGGTGTTCAAGGAGCGCAATTGATTCGCCGTGGAGAACGGCCAAAAGCTGAAGCAAAAAAGCGGGGAGCTCCACGTCAACGCACCATGCCCACCTCTCAACGCCGAAAACGCCCTGAGATCACCGGTTTTGCAGAGGCAGTGGATGCCCTTGGCTATTGAAGCAAAAGACTGAATTTCGGCCATAGCTGACCGTGGTTCGCTGGCCTAAATCCGGCGACAATGCTTCGGTTAGCTGCCGGCTTGAACACGTATTTTCGTCACTGGCTACCTGTGTTATCTACACAAGAGTGCAATTCTGCATCCAACGAATTTGGTTCATACCAACCTCAGTTGCGGCATGACTGAAAACTGCATGATTCCCGCTTAATTCAAGTTTAAGTTTCAGCTTCTAGCCTCTCATCTAAATCAAACCGGATGGAGAAGCTCATGAAGTTCCGTTTCCCTCTTTTAGTCAGTTTAGTCACTCTGGCCGCAGGAGCGGCCTACGCTGAAATTCCAGCAGATTTCCTACATAGCTACCAGGCCGAAGCGCGGCGCGCTGATCCCGGCTTTGCCGCATCGGCGCCGCGCGGCCAGCAGTTTTTCAAGCGAACGGGCAATCAGGATTGGAGTTGCTCTACCTGCCACACGGAAAACCCGCTCGCCATGGGCAAGCACGCCACGACCGGCAAGAGCATCGACCCCCTGGCGCCAGCTGCCAACGACAAGCGCTTCACTCGCCAGGAGAAGGTTGAGAAATGGTTCAAGCGGAATTGCAACGACGTCCTCGGCCGGCAATGCACGCCTGCAGAAAAGAGCGATGTCATTGCCTACCTGATCTCGGTGAAACGATAAGGACACTCATCATGAAACTACGTACGTTTGCCTTGACTGCGGTGATGACGGTGCTGGCGCTGCATTTCGGCGCTTCTCAGGCTGATGAACATAAGTACTCCTCCTTGAATGCAACCTACAAGGAGGAGTGCGGCAGTTGCCATGTTCCCTATCCGCTGCAGCTGCTTCCGGCCGACTCATGGCGCTCGCTGATGGGCGGGCTGGACAAGCATTTCGGCAGCAACGCCACGCTCAACGCGCCGGTGGCAAAGGAAATCACCCAGTACCTGGTGGCCAATGCCGGGCGCAGCGGGCAAAGCCTGGCTGCGGGCGCCAAGGGGCCGACGCTGCGCATTACCGAAACGGCCTGGTTCAAGCGCGAGCACCGAGACGGTCATGACGGCCTGTCGGCATCGGTCTGGCAGTCGGCGGCTGTGAAGTCTCCGGCCAATTGCGCGGCCTGCCACCGTGAGGCGGGCGAGGGCAACTACAGCGAGCGCGGGATTCGTATTCCTCGTGCGAAATAAGGAAGGAAGATCATGAACCACGACACCACCGCCTCTCAGGAGCTGTCCATTCGCCCGGTGAAGATTTGGGACATCCCGACCCGAATCTTCCATTGGCTGCTGGCCTTCTCGTTCACGGCGGCCTATCTCACTTCCGAGTCCGAACGTTACCGCGACTGGCACGTGATGTTCGGCTACACCGTGGCCGCCCTGATTGTCTTCCGGTTGATCTGGGGGATCGCCGGCACGCGCTATGCCCGGTTTTCTTCCTTCCTCTTCAGCCCATCCCGCCTGCTCGAGTATGTGCAGTCCTTGCTGACGCGCAGCCCGAAACACTACCTCGGCCATAACCCGGCCGGCGCCCTGGCCATCTTCCTCCTGCTTGGCCTGGCCTTGGTGACGGCGATCAGCGGCTTTGCCACCTATCAGGAGATCGGCGGGGAATGGCTGGAAGAACTCCATGAAGGCAGCGCCGCAACGATGCTGGCCGTGGTGGCGGTCCACGTCATGGGGGTCATGGTGAGCAGCCTATTGCATCGTGAAAACCTGGTCCGCTCGATGTTTTCAGGGAACAAATCCGGCCCGGCCGATCAGGCAATACGCAAAACCCGCCCGCTGGTAGGCATAATTCTTCTGGTGGCCGTTCTGGGTTTCTGGAGTGCTGACCGATTCGGCTGGTTGCCGCTGTCTTCCGGCGTCGCCGTGACGCAGCAGCATGATCGGCACGAACACGATTGAAGAAATAATCGATGCGACTATTGATTGTCGAAGATGACCGTCTGTTGGGAGATGCCATTCAGGCCGGCCTGACCCAGGCCGGCTTCGCGGTCGATTGGGTGTGCGACGGACTGGCCGCTGAAAATGCATTGGCCGGCCAGGCGGCCAGTGACTATGCGGCGATGGTGCTCGATCTTGGCCTGCCTCGCCGCGACGGCCTGACGGTTCTGAAAGGGATACGGCAACGTGGTAACCCCTTGCCGGTCCTGATCCTGACGGCCCGTGACACGATCGAGGATCGCATTCTCGGCCTCGATAGCGGCGCCGACGACTACCTCCTGAAGCCCTTCGACATGGGGGAATTGCTGGCCCGCCTGCGCGCCTTGATCCGGCGCGCCGAGGGCAAAGCGACGCCCAGGCTCGAAGTGTCGGGGATTGTGCTCGACCCGGCAGCCCATACGGTCAGCGTGGATGGAAGCCCCATCGATTTGACGGCCAAGGAGTTCGCGCTGCTCCATACCTTGATGCTGAATGCCGGGCGAGTCCTCTCGCGCCAGCAGCTCGAGCAGCATCTCTACAGTTGGAACGACGAGACAGGCAGCAATACCATCGAGGTGTATGTCCATCATCTGCGCCGGAAACTTGGCCGCGACCTCATTCGCAACATGCGCGGCATCGGCTATCTGATCGAGAAGGATTGAGCGCCGGATGCTGACCTCTTCCCTGAAAGCACGCCTTACCCTGGCCATCTGCGCCCTGATTGGCTTGCTGTGGTTGCTGGCGGCCGCGGCCACCTGGCTCGAGGCACGGCACGAAGCGGAAGAGTTGTTCGACGCGCATCTGATCCAGGCGGCCTCGCTGCTGATCGCTCAGACCAACGGCGAACTGGACGATGAGGACGACGACACTTTCGAGGAAAGCCACGCCCCCGAATTGCATCGCTACGCCCGTCGCGTCGCCTTTCAGGTCTGGCTCGGCGACCGTTTGCGCCTGCACTCGGCCAACGCCCCCGATAGTCCATTGAGCGGCAAACGCGAGGGGCTATCCGACAGCGTGGTCGATGGGGAACGCTGGCGGGTCTTCTCTGCATGGAACGAGCGGCGTCAGGTGCTCATACAAGTTGGCGAAAGGATCAGTGCGCGCGACCACATGGCGCGTACCGTGGCAGCCGGTCTGCTCAAGCCGCTGCTCATTGCGCTGCCCTTGGCGGCGTTGTTCATCTGGCTGGCGGTTCGTCATGGTGTGCGTCCGCTGGAGCGCATCGCCGCTGAAGTCGAACGGCGCTCGCCCGAACATCTGGCTGAACTGCCGACCAACGACCTGCCGACTGAAGTTCAGCCCTTGGTAGATAGGCTGAACGCCCTGTTTGGCCGCGTCGCCCGGAGTTTCAAGCAGGAGCGCCGCTTCACTGCGGATGCCGCCCACGAACTGCGCACGCCCTTGGCCGGATTGCGCGCTCAGGCCCAGGTTGCCCTGGGGGCGACGGAGGATGCGGCGCGTCGCCATGCGCTGAACGCCGTGTTGCAAGGCTGCGACCGCATGACCCATCTCGTCGAACAGCTGCTGTTGCTGGCCCGGGTCGATGCGGCCGGTTCGGGCGATTTCGTCGATGTGGATTTCGTCGAACTCGTGCGGGAGGTTGTCGGACAACTGGTGCCGCAGGCCATCAACAAGGAAATCGACATCGAATTGAAGGCCGATGCGGGGCTGTCGGTACGGGGCAATCCTGCCTGGCTCTCCATCCTGGTCCGCAACCTGGTGGATAACGCCATCCGCTATACGCCGAGAAATGGCCGGATTCGCGTCGCGATTGAGCCTGTTAATGCTGCGGTAAGCTTGGTGGTGGAAGATGACGGCCCGGGCGTTGCCGAGGAGGAGTTGTCCCGCCTTGGCCAACGATTCTGGCGTAGCCAGGAGTCAGTGCAGAATTCATTGGCCGCCGGGGGAAGTGGCCTGGGCTTGTCGATTGTGGGACGAATCGCTGAACTGCACGGTGGGCGGGTTGATTTTGCGAGCAACAAGACATCGGCGACCGGCAGCGGGATGAGGATTCAGGTCCGGCTGCCCAAGGATGGGGCCGCACAAGGAAAAGAAATGCCGCCGCGTTGATGGTCAGCAGTCTTCGGCCTGGCGTGCGAGGAATGAGTCAAGGGGGCCTTAATTGAATCAGTTTAATCGGCGGGCAGCGCTGCGTATTGCCTTCGTCAGCTTGTTACTGGCGGCCATTGCCACACCCATCGCCTGGCTCATCAGTACCGAAAGCGCCGAGGACGAGGTGGTGTCGCTGGCCATGGAAGAATCGAAGCGCTTTCTTCGCCATTCGGACGCACTCGAATTGACGGGGCTGGAGGCCACCGCCAAGGCGGAGAAAGCGGTGGCCACCTTGTCTGGCGGACTCTTCGATATCGCTGAACTCTACAACCATCGCGGGGAAAAACTGGCGGAGTCCCTGACCGAGGTCGGCGAGGAGATCGAAGGTCGGCTGCCGAAGCACAATAAGCCGGCCTACAGCGCCGCTTCGTACGAAAGCCTGCAGATCGGCGAACAGTGGGCGCTGCGGGTGTTCATCCCCTTGCGCAGCGCTGAGGCGGGGGCGATTACCGGCTATTTTGAAGGTGTGCGCATTGTTCCCGAGTGGCAGCGTCAGGAGATTCACTCGGCGGCGCTGAAAATGGCGCTGATTGCCTGTCTGGCGGCGCTCCTGTGCGGCGTTGCGATTTATCCGATTGTGGTCAAGCTGTCGGCCGAAAACACGCACAAGACGCTTGAGGTGCTCGACTCGCACATTTCGATGATGGAAGCGCTGGGCCGGGCGATCGCCAAGCGCGATTCCGATACCGGTGCCCATAACTACCGGGTCGCCTGGATAGCGGCGCGCATCGGCGAGGAACTGGGGCTGGCGGGCAGTACCATGCAGGCGCTGATTGCCGGGAGTTTTCTGCACGACGTCGGGAAGATCGGCATTCCCGATGCCATCCTGCTCAAACCGGGTCGTCTCGACGACGAGGAGATGCGCATCATGCGCACCCACGTCAGCCAGGGCGAGGAGATCGTCAAAGGCATGGGCTGGCTGGACGGTGCTCACGAGGTGGTGGGCGGGCACCATGAGAAGTGGGATGGCAGCGGTTATCCCCGGCGCTTGGCCGGCGACTCGATCCCGCTGGCCGCCCGAATCTTTGCGCTGGCCGACGTCTTCGATGCGCTATCCTCGAAACGTCCCTACAAGGAACCGATGCCGTTCGAGCGCGTCATGGAGATTCTGCGGAACGATAGCGGGAGCCATTTTGACCCGAAGGTGATGGCCGTATTCGAACAGATTGCCGACGAGGTGCGTGACACCCTGCAAGACGCCTCGGAACCGAAGGCGCGCGCACTCCTTGAAGCCCAAATTCGCAAGCACTTCACAAACTGATGACTTCGACCAGCCTGAAACGTTACGCCTACATCTCGATTGCTGCAGCAATAGCCACCATCTTGTTGAAAGGCGTGGCCTGGCAACTGACGGGTTCCGTCGGCTTGCTGTCGGATGCCATCGAGTCTTTCGTCAATCTTGCCGGCGCCTTGATGGCGCTCTGGATGCTGGCGCTGGCGGAGCAACCGGCCGACGACGATCATCCTTACGGACACAGCAAGGCAGAGTATTTCTCCAGTGCTTTTGAGGGCTTTCTGATCGTACTGGCGGCACTGAGTATCGGGTACGCCGCCATTGGTCGCTTGCTGAACCCTCAGCCGCTGGAGGCGGTTGGGCTGGGTCTGCTGGTTTCCGTCGCCGCCTCGGTGGTCAATCTGGTCGTTGCCAGAGTGCTGCTCAAGGCGGGCAAAGATCATCAATCGATCACACTGGAGGCAGATGCTCACCACTTGATGACCGATGTCTGGACATCGGTCGGCGTCATCCTCGGCGTGGGGCTGGTTGCGCTCACCGGGTGGATCTGGCTCGATCCGGTGATCGCCCTGCTGGTGGCCGGCAACATCGTGTGGACCGGGGCGCAACTCATGCGGCGCTCTGCCTCCGGGCTGATGGACGAGGCGCTGCCGGCGAGCGAGTTGGGCAAGATCGAGGCTGTTCTTCAAGGCTATGCGCAACACCAGATTGCCTACCACGCCCTGCGTACACGCCAGGCTGGGCGGCGAACCTTCATCAGTCTTCACGTCCTTGTTCCGGGCCAGTGGTCCGTCCAGTTGGCTCACGATTGGGTGGAAAAGGTGGAGAAGGATTTACGTGAAGTTGTGCCTGGCGCTCACATTACGGCGCATATCGAACCGATTGACGATCCTTGCTCGATGGAAGATCAGCTGCTGGATCGAGGCTCTTTCAAAATGGGCGATATTGATACGTCTGCAATAGTGCATTGAGCGGCCGTTCAACACTAAGGATGCAGGTGTCCGCTTTGGCCGATCAACTGACGTTTGTTTTGCTGACCACCTGTCGAGAAGCAACCCACGCATCAACTTCTGACTCTAGCCATCCCACCGCACTCGTTCCCAGACTGACCCGCTTGGGAAATGTGGCGTCATACCTTGGCGACTCTGGATCAAGCTTATCGTAAATAGTGGAGCGCTTCAGCCCTGTTCGCGCTTCGACTTCCGTTCTTCTTAAGATTGTTTGCGCAGCCACCGCAGCAGGAATTCCAGCGGGCTCTGATGACGAATCTATATTTCCATTGGGTATCGTTTCACTCGTATGCTCTTGCCCAGCGGACAACTGTATTTGAACCAACGGTGCAGTATCCTCTTCGTGCGACACCACTGACACCTGCTTTATGGTTTTTTCTTCCTGTTTTTTCGGTTTTGCTTTGACCTGAGACTTAGTCTGGGCCTCCAATAATCGCCGCACATCGTCACCAACGACGACTAAGCGCTCCGGAGTCAGTTCGATCTCTTTGACGTAAGGGCCTTTGCAGGTTCGCCAAAATGCCCAGGCATGTTCCAAGCGGCCGGCTTTGCCATAGCTAGGTTTGAGTAGTTGCAACGATCCACTTGGAGCGATCAGATAGCCCTGTCGGAAATCGCTCTGTTCTGTTCGCCCATTGAGCTGAATTTTCTGGCACTGCGTGGCAGAGAGCCTTAAAAGCTGAGGTTCAAGAAGCGCAGGAGCTTCGGTACGGTTCGCGTCTGCATCGAAGACCTGAAAACGAATACCGTCTGGCACTCCTATCAGAAAAGCGATCTCCTCGCTGGCCGCTAGGTGGATTAGGTCGGCGATCGTGTATCCAAGGAGAGTTGCTGATTCGCTAAGTGCGTAGAATGGTTTTTCCATTGGCAGAAAGCATAGGGGAATGGTTTGTGAATGACTATATCTCCCTCCTGCCTCATTGTCTTGGCCCATAGCAACCCACAGTGCCAAAATACGGCACCCCTCAAAACAGACCTACTATGAGTACTTGGAAGTAGCCTCTCAATTTGTTGGTACTTTTGTTGGTACCACCAAAAACAACCCAACACAGAACCATTAAAATACGCCGCAAACCGCCTCTAATGTGATTCCACCTGGGGCCACGCTTCCGGAGCCCCCGTGCGAAACACTCGAAAACCCCCGCGCCACCCTGTCGATATCAGCGAAGAGGCCGGCGTCCGCTACCTGCATTTCGGCTCGGACTGGGTGCAGGGCGCCATGCGCATCGCCCGCCCCTGGTCGCTGGAACTGGCCTATACCCGCGAGATGATGGCCGGCCTGCTGCTGCGTCCAGCTGCCGAATGGCCGCGTTCGACCCTGCTCATCGGCCTGGGCGCCGGCTCGCTGGCCAAGTTCATCTACCGCTACCTGCCGGAGTGCCGGACCACCGTCGTCGAGATCAACCCGCAGGTTGAATTCATCGCCCGCCAATTCTTCAAGTTGCCGAACGACCCGCAGCGGCTCGATGTCGTTATTGGTTGCGGCGCTGACTACGTGCTGGGCGGTGGGCGTGGTTTCGACCTGATCCTGGTCGATGGTTTCGACCCCGAGGCACGCACCGGGCCGCTCGACACCATACCGTTCTACCAGGGCTGCCGGGCGCGCCTGAGCGATGACGGCCTGTTCGGCGTCAACCTGCTCGGCCGCGACCGGAACTTCCCGGCCAGCGTCGACCGGCTGAACCAGGCCTTCGACGGGCGGGTCGCCGTGCTGCCCTCCTGCGACAGCGGCAACACCATCGCTTTCGCAACCGGCGGCAAGCAGGTCGATGTGACGCTCGACGCGATGCGGGTCCGGGCAACGGCGTTGAAGCAGGCAACGCGCCTCGACCTACTGCCGACCATTTCGCGGCTGCAACTCGCCAATCCCTTGCCAGATGGGCGTTTGCGCATCTGATTTGCTCTTTTTCTTGATTTTGAAGATTGGTGGGCTACAAAGAAACTAAGCTCTCCACCGAAAATAACGACAAGGCGGCTCATAAAAACTACAAGCTGGATGGGTTGGCAACGACCCGACTTCTTGTTCCCTCGTCAAAGGAGGCGCCGATGTTGTCTATTCAGGATGTGCTGGATTACTGCGATCTCGATCGCGGCGAAATCGAGGCGATTGCCGAGCACGAGCACATACCCATTACGCTGGCCGCTGAAATGAGCGAAGCCTTGCTCTGTTCGCCGGAAGGTGTCTGCAAGCTGCATGTGATGTTTCTGGAAAACATGCAGCATGCATTCGACTGCGGCAATTTCGAGCACGTGAATGAACTGGCGGCTGCCTACCAGCACCTGCAACGAACCCACCCGTTGCCAAGCCTGAGTTCTCACTGAGTTCGCTGACGGATTGCCGACGGCGGAAGCCGTCTGTCACCCCGCCGCGTGTCCGCAGGAAGCGGGCGGGGGGTGATGTACTGCGCGGTCAGCGCCCCTGCCCGTAGCCGTTCTCGACGGCGTAGAGGGCGACCTGGACGCGGCTGCTCATGTTCAGCTTCTTGAAGATGTTCTGGACATGGATTTTGACCGTGCTCTCGGCCAGGTCGAGCCTGCGGGCGATTTCCTTGTTGCTTTCGCCTTGCGCCAGCGAGGCCAGGATGTCGCGTTCGCGCGGCGAGAAGCGATCGCGCTCGACGGCGGCGGATTCGACCCGGGGAGGATTGCGCACGCCCTGGATCAGCTTGGCCGTCATCTGCTGCGAGACGACCGATTCCCCCTGTGCCGCCTTGCGGATGGCGTCGACCAGGGTGTCGGTTTCGATGTTCTTGAGCAGGTAGCCGCAGGCGCCGGCACGCAAGGCTTCCATCAGGTCCTGGGCGTCTTCCGACACGGTCAACATCAGCACGTTCACATCCGGCATTTCCTCGCTGATCACCTTGACCGCCTCCAGGCCGGAAATCCCCGGCATGTGCAGGTCGAGCAAGGCCACATCCGGTTTCAGCGAACGGACGCGCTTGATGCCCTCAAGGCCGTCACCCGCCTCGCCGACCACTTCGAAATCGTCGGTGCGCTGCAGCAGCGACTTGATGCCGCTACGGAACAAGGTGTGGTCATCGACCAGCAGCACACGAATTTTTTCACCCATTTCAGACAGTCTCCCTATTTTCTTTTGGCAGGGTGAGGGTCACGCAGGTGCCCTGCCCCGGTTGCGATGTTATCCGACATTCGCCTCCGATGCGGTGGGCGCGTTCGCGCATGATCTTCAGGCCGACGTGTCGATCCGACTGGCAGTTGGGGTCGGTTTGCGGGTCGAAGCCGACGCCGTCATCCACGACGGTAACCCGGCTGTTCGTCATGTCCTGGTCGACCACCACCTGCACATGGCCGGCCCGGGCGTGCTTGCGGATATTGGAGAGCGACTCCTGGACGATGTGCATGATCTGGATTTCGTCAGTCGCCGGCATGGGCACCGGCGAGCCGCATCGCTCGAAATCGGTCTTGATGCCGGTCTGCCCCTCGAATTTCTCGAGCGCGGCATTGATCGCCGAATCGAGATCGGACTGGTGCACCCGGGTCCGGAAATGCACCAGCAATTCACGCACATCGTCGTAGCTTTCCTGCACCCCCTCGCGCAACTGGCCGGCCGTCTGCAAGGCCTCGTCGACACGGCCCTTCTTCAACGAATCCTGCAGCAACTGGACCTGGATATTCAGGAAAGCCAAACCCTGGGCGATGGAATCGTGCAGTTCCTGGGCAAGCAGGTTGCGCTCCTCGGAAACCGCCAGCTCCTTCTCGCGCGATTTGAGACGCTGATTCTCGATGGCCACGCCGAGATGCTGGCCCAGGGTTTCGAGCAGCTGGACCTCCTGCTCGGAGAGCGCCTGCGGCCGGCGGAAATAGATGTTGTACACACCCAGGCGCTGCTTGTCGTAGAGGATGCTGAATGCCGTTGCCGTGGCGAAGCCTTCACGCACGCAGGTGCGCAAGCGCATGCCGGGCGGCGGATTGGCGGTGTCGAAGGCAACCGGGCTGGAAGTCTGAAAAACCTGGCCGCACAGGCAGTCGGCACAGTTCATCTGGCCCTCGCTGGCGACGAAATCGTCGGACAGGCCGTCATGCGTCATCAGGTAGAGCTTTTCGGACTGCGGCATGTAGAGCCGCACGGCACCGCCGTCCGCGCCGAGCGCCGTCTTGATGCGGTCGAGGAATCCCTCGCACAGGGTTTCCAGCGGTGCCGGTTCGCTGAGGAAGGAGGTCACGTCGTAAAGAATGCCGAGTTCCCGGTTGCGCTGCGCCAGCCGGTGGGTCTCTGCCTCGACCCGGTCTTCCAGCGTGGCATAGACCGATTGCAGGTGTTCGGCCATCAGGTTGAAGCCGGACGCCAGCCCGCCGAGTTCGTCGTCACTCGACACCGGCAGGCGGACGGTCAGGTCGTTGCCGGTCATGCGCTGCATGCCGGCATGCAGCACATTGACCGGCCGGATGACCAGGCGCAGCAGAAAGCTGATCAGGAGCGCCAAACCGGCGAAGGCGAGCAGGACGTGAGCCCCCTGCACGGTGCGCAGCAGGCTGGTGTCGTGGGCGTAGCTGCGCTCCATGGCCACCACGACATCGTTGATGGTGTTGACGAAGGGTTCGAGTTCGGCGTCGAAGCGCTCGACGATGGCTTCGCGCTCGGCTCCAGCGCTGCCGAGATACGCGACGACCAGCGGCCGCACGGTACCCAGCCAGGTTTGTTCAACCGCCTGCAGGCGTTGCAGCACTTCGCTGTTGCGCGCCGACGACAGGGGGCGCAAGGGATCGCCCTGCTCCAGATCGCGCAGCATCTTGTCGAAGCGCTGCATCTCCTCGCCGAGGGACTTTGCCGTCTCCGGCCCGGGAGCTTCCAGGCCGCGTGCCATCAGGTGGCCCATGCGGTAGGTTCGCATGCGCTGGCTGCCGGCATCGTTGATCGCTGCTGCCACGCCCTCCAGTTGCCAGGAGAGGAGCAGGGTCATGCCGATTGCCACGGTCGCGATGATAAAGAACACCACGAGCATGCCGACGATCTTGCGC
This sequence comes from Dechloromonas agitata is5, assembly GCF_000519045.1. Taxonomy (GTDB): domain Bacteria; phylum Pseudomonadota; class Gammaproteobacteria; order Burkholderiales; family Rhodocyclaceae; genus Azonexus; species Azonexus agitatus. Next base: position 1,862,537 of record NZ_KI912532.1, on the reverse strand, counting down.
GACAGCTTGCCTGGGTTGGCCTGCATTCCGGTTCTTCCTTCCATGAATGGGGGGAACATAGCGCCCGCCGGGCGAAAAGCAAAGAACCTGCATCAAGAAAAATGCCCGCCGGGTTGGCCGGCGGGCAAAAATCGCCGTGGAGCGCGCACAGCGACGATGAACCGGCAATCCGGTCAGGCCGCTTCTTTCTCGACGTGGGCTTGCTTCTCGTAGAGGAACTCCAGCACCGCCGCGCGATAGCCGATGTAGGCCGGATCGTGCGCCAGGGTCAGGCGGTCGCGCGGGCGCGGCAGATCGACATGCAACACTTCGCCGATGGTCGCGGCCGGGCCGTTGGTCATCATGACGATCTGGTCGGAGAGCAGCACGGCCTCGTCGACGTCGTGGGTGACCATGACGACGGTGGCCTGCGTCTTCTCGCAAATCTTCATCAGCTCATCCTGCAGCTTGGCGCGGGTCAATGCGTCGAGGGCACCGAAGGGCTCGTCCATCAGCAACACTTTCGGCTCCATGGACAGGGCGCGGGCGATGCCGACGCGCTGCTTCATGCCGCCGGAAATCTCGTGCGGGTACTTGTGCGCGGCATGGGCCAGGCCGACCAGTTCGATGGCCGCCTGCGTCCGCGCCCTCAGCTTCGGCTTGCCTTCCTTGCTGCCGAACACCCGCTCGACCGCCAGGTAGATGTTTTCGAAGCAGGTCAGCCAGGGCAGCAGGCTATGGTTCTGGAAGACCACGGCGCGCTCCGGGCCGGGGCCGGCGATTTCGCGGCCGTCACAGAGCAGCACGCCGGTGGTCGGCTTGGTCAGGCCGGCAATCAGGTTGAGCAAGGTCGATTTACCGCAACCGGAGTGGCCGATCAGCGCAATGAACTCCCCTTGGGCGATATTGAGATGGATATCGCGCAGGGCGACGAACTTGCCTTTCTTGGTGTCGAAAGTCTGGCCGACACGCTCGATTTGGACGAACTTTTCCATGATGTTGGCTCCTTACGACGATTCTTTGGTCAGCTTCTTGGCCAGCAGGATCAGCGCCTGCTCGAGGATCAGGCCGACGATGCCGATGACGAAGATGGCGATGATGATGTGCTCGACCTTCAGGTTGTTCCACTCGTCCCACACCCAGAAGCCGATGCCGACGCCGCCGGTGAGCATTTCGGCGGCGACGATGACCAGCCAGGCGGTGCCGATGGACAGACGGATACCGGTCAGCATGTAGGGCAGCACGGCCGGGAACAGGATCTTGGTGACGATCTTCCACTCCGACAGGGCCAGGACGCGAGCGACGTTCAGGTAATCCTGCGGCACGCGCTGGACGCCCTGGGCGGTGTTCATGATCATCGGCCAGATCGAGCAGATGAAGATGGTGTAGGTCGCGGCCGGGTCGGCCTTCTTGAAGACAAGCAGACCGATCGGCAGCCAGGCCAGCGGCGACACCGGACGCAGCAGGCTGATGATCGGATTGACCATGGCCGACAGGAAGGCCGAGCGACCGAGGATGAAGCCGAGCGGAATGCCGACCAACGCCGCGAAGCCAAAGCCGATGGCGACACGCTGCAGCGAGGACAGCACGTTCCAGCCGATGCCCTGGTCGTTCGGGCCGTTACGGTAGAACGGATCGCTGAACAGGGCGACTGCGGCATCCCAGACCTGGGCCGGACCGGGAATGCTGCCCCCCTTGTGGGTGGCGACGTGCCAGATGCCGACCAGCACCAGCAGGCCGAGCACCGGCGGCAGGGCGGCACGGAAGAAGGTGCCGAGTCTTTCGACGAGCGGCACGCCGGCCGGCAGGGTTGCAGTGGTTTCCATTTTTGTTTCCTTGGCCGGCTCGGCGACAGGCGTCGCGACCGGCTGGCTGTGGGTGGCGAGTTCGGCGGGCTTTTCCGCGCCGTACGCGTCGTTCATCGTCATTGCGCTCATGGGGTTCTCCTTGGCTAACCGTCATTCCCGGTCAAGCCGGGAATGACTTGTCTCGGGTGGTCAGGCCTTCACCTTGAAACCATCCGCGTACTTGGCCGGTTCCTTGCCATCCCACACCACCCCGTCGAGCAGCTTGTGGCTGCGCATCTCGCTCTTGGGCAGCGCGACACCGGCGGCGGCGGCACCCTGCTGGTAGATGTCGATGCGATTGACCTTCTTGGCGATCTCGAGGTAGTTCGGGTGATCCTTGAGCAAGCCCCAGCGCTTGTGCTGGGTCATGAACCACATGCCGTCGCTGAGGTAGGGGAAGTTCACCGCGCCGTCGTTGAAGAACTTCATGTGGTTCTTGTCGTCCCAGCTCTTGCCCAGGCCGTTCTGGTAGCGGCCGAGCATGCGGGCGACGATGACCTCGGTGTCGGTATTCACATAGGACTTGCTGGCGATGGTCTCGGCCGTCTTCTGCTTGTTGGCCAGCGAGGCGTCGATCCACTTGCCGGCATCGAGGATGGCGGCGACCACGGCACGGGCGGTGTTCGGATTCTGCTTGACCCAGTCGGCGGTGGTGCCGAGTACCTTTTCCGGGTGATCGGTCCAGATGTCCTGCGTCGTCGTCGCGGTGAAGCCGATGTTGTCCATGATGGCGCGGTTGTTCCACGGCTCGCCGACGCAGAAGCCATCCATGTTGCCGACGCGCATGTTGGCGACCATCTGCGGCGGCGGCACGGTGATGGTCTTGACGTCCTTGAGCGGGTTGATGCCCTGCGCCGCCAGCCAGTAGTACAGCCACATGGCGTGGGTGCCGGTCGGGAAGGTCTGGGCGAAGGTGTATTCGCGCTCCTTCCTGGCGACCAGCTTGGCCAGGCTCGGGCCGTCGATGGCGCCCTTGTCCTTCAACTGGTTCGACAGGGTGATGGCCTGGCCGTTGTTGTTCAGGTTCATCAGCACGTTCATGTCCTTCTTCGGCCCGCCGATGCCGAGCTGCACGCCGTAGATCAGCCCGTACAGCACGTGCGCGGCATCGAGTTCGCCGTTGACCAGCTTGTCGCGCACCGAAGCCCAGGAGGCTTCCTTGGATGGGATGATCTTGATGCCGTACTTCTCATCGAACTTCATCACCGAGGCCATCACGACGGAGGCGCAATCGGTCAGCGGGATGAAGCCGATCCTGACTTCCTTCTTTTCGGGGGCGTCGGAGCCAGCGGCCCAGGCACCGCTGCGGACGCCGGGGGGGACCATGGCCATCAGTGAGACTCCCAACGCTGTTGAAAAAAAATCACGACGTGAAACGCTTGGTGTGCGGGCATCGACAGTTCTTTTCGGTTCCATTGCTTGCTCCTTGATTAACAAAATCGAAAACAAAATGGGCGTCGCATCCTCGCCACCAGTCGGCAGCGCGGATGGACGCCCTTGTCCTTGAGCCGGATCTTCCGGCTACCGCCCGGCCGCCTTTGACCGTGCGCTTTGTCAGGACTATCGCAATGGCCATGCCAGCCCTAGTTATTTCGAGCTAACTCCAAATAACTATCTATTTTTCAATCACTTGGATTCCCGATCCGGGAAGAAAGGCCCGCCCTGGCGATGCACTATTGCAGTGCAGCAAGGGCGGGCGCCGCACCCGCTTAGAGCAGCACCCGGGCCATGTCGATGACGTCGCGCGCCACCTTGGCCATGGTCTGGCCACGCTCCATCGCCAGCTTGCGCATGGCGTGGTAGGCCGCCTCCTCATCGAGGCCACGCGCCTTCATCAGCACGCCCTTGGCCTTGTCGACCAGCTTGCGGTCGGAGAGCTTCTGCGAAATTTCGTCCAGTTCGCGGCGCAGGGCCTGCGTATCCTCGAAACGGGCGCGCGCCACCTCGACGATGGGCTTGATGCGCTTCGGGTCGAGGCCATCGACCACATAGGCCGAAACGCCCGCCCGGACGGCATCGCGAATGGTTTCACGGCCATCTTCCTGGGTAAAGATGACGACCGGGCGCGGCATGTCCTTGTTCATCGCCGCCAGGTTCTCCAGCGTGTCGCGGCTGGGCGAATCGGTGTCGATGAGGATCACGTCCGGCTGGCGTTTTTCAACTTCAGCGGTCAGGTTATCGGCGCCGGCCAGGATGGCGGCCACCTGGTAACCGGCGAGGGCGAGCCCGGCGCAGATTTCGCCGGCGCGGGCCCTGGATTCATCAATGACGAGTACGGTAAGCATGCCGCTTACCGAGCAAGTTACAGGCCAGCTTCTTGCAGCGCGGCCGCAGCCATCGCCTGAACCACGGTTTCATGCTCGCCGATGGCATCGCCCTGGATGAACTCGACATCCGGATGCGCCGCCCGCAGCACCGCCAGCATCTCCGGCAAATCCCGCTTGAGGTGGCCGCCGCGTGCGATGAACATCGGCATCACGACGATCTTGTTCACTCCATCGGCCAGCAGGCCGGCAATCGATTCGGACAAGGTCGGCGACATGAATTCGAGAAAGGCCAGCTCGACAGGAACGCCGGGCTGGCGCGCCTGAACGGCCGCCTGAACGCGACGCATGGGATTGGCCCATTCGGGGTCGCGGGCGCCATGGGCAAAGAGGATGAGTGCGGTTTTCATGAGGCGGACTTTACGGCAAGAGGGACAAGACAGGTTATAAGCTCGGTAAAAATCAGTTCAATTCGGCAAGCAGCCCCCGCGTCTCTAGCGCAACGTAGATTTCCTGAAACTCGGAGAATATTTTTTGAGAGAGGGCCCCTGACAGAACGCTACTCCACACATCCGCGTTATCTCCCCAACGACCCGGATCAAAATTTCGCCACCATGGCCAGTGGGGTTCTCCGCTTTGCCCCACAGCAAACGCTTCCAGCATCGCTTCTGTCACTTTGGGTCGACCGGTTAGCTTGTCACTCCCTTTTGCCTTGGCAATACCGATGGCGCAGTCGTTGCAATTCCCTTGGGCAAACTCCAAGCGGAGCAGGTAGTGACAACCAGGCATCACTGAAATGTTTATCCCTTGCCACTTGGAGCTTTCAGGGCGGGTAAAGTCGATTTCCATTTGCCAGGTCGGGTAGCTTTGCAAAATTTTTTCTCTTAGTTGCGCCCATAACATCGCGAGAAGCTTTGCTTTCACATCATTCAGCGCCCCACTGATCAAGAAGGCAGCTTCCACATTGGCTGCATTTTTAACTACCTCGCTGACCACTATGTCACGCTCATGCATTTGCTTTACTCCCTCAAACTCTTTTGCAATGTAGTCGGAAAATTCATCCAGGAAGGCAATGACCCGAAGTGACCGGCAGACGCCCTTGCAAGATGCCAACCAGGCAAGCAATTGCCCATAGCCGATAACCCGCAGCGATCCCTCCTTGACAAAGTCCCGGGCTTTTCCGGTGCTGTCCTCGCCGGGGCCATCGCCATTGGAAGACAAATAAATCAGCAGCCTGTTTTGTGGATGCTTCGCTTCGAGTTCAGCAATGTAATCCGCAACTTGCAGTTTCTGATCGGCGGCCCAAGGCTTGTTTTCGATCCCAATCACGCCATCCGCAAAATCAATGCGGATATCGATTCTTCGGCCGCCATGGGTTGCCACTTCGGTCGCCACCCTGGCCTCGCTGGGAATTGCCCACGAATCCGCAAGGCCCAAAGTCTTCAAAAACAAGGCCAGGAATGCGGCCTTTTGTCCATGGCTCCCTTGCGGCGACAGCAAGTCGGCCAAGACATTGGACAAGGTCAGCTCTGAAGGCCATAGCAAACGAAACACGTTAAAACCTGGTGCAAGCTGCTCAGAAAACTGCTCACTGGCATGTCGCAAACCTGACACCTGGCCGTAGATCGTGCTCAAAAAATGTGCTGTCGATGAGGTCATTGGTATAGCTCGATTGTTTTCCGAAGGTGTTCAGAAATGGCGGTTTTCAGTATCACCGGCTGCATGACGCGAATATTTTCGGCCTGGCTCAATACCCACCAAGTCAATTGCCAACTATTTTGAACCTTCGCGCTCAGCAAACAGCCCCCCTTCACAGGAATTAATTCCTGTTGGGCGCTGATCGGGGTCTCCCGCAGCACTCCCGCCAAATCGTCACTGACCCAAGCCTCAAGCTCAACCAGGCCAGGAGAGCCAAACTCCATTGCACCCGACGAAGCGTATTCCTCCAGCGAAAAAAGCGCCGGTCGGATGGCTTCATCCGCCAAACAGGCAACTTTTTTTATTCGATGGACCGCATACAGTCGCATATCCGCGTACTCGTAGGCTGTTGCGACAAGGTAGGTGATTTGCCCCCGCTGAACGAGACCAAGCGGATGCAACCGATAGGTTTGCTGTTCTCCGGATGCCTTTTGGTACTCAACCGCGATCTGATGCTCGGTCAGCAGTGCCTCATGGACGGCATCCAGCACCGCCGGATCAATTTTCGGTGGCACAAAAGGCAGGGTGGGCGATACATAGCGCACCTTGTCCGCCCACCGGGCATTGGGATTGTCGGCTGACAACTCGGCGAGCTTGGCCTTCGCCTGGCCGAATCGCGCCTCCAGTGATTCCAGGATGGCCGATGGCAGCAATGGCCTGAGCAAATCCTCCACCAACCTGAGCGATAGGGCATCCGACACACTCAAGCCCGGCAGATCGGCATATTCGCCCTTCATCCAGTGCCAGCCGTAAGGCATGCCTTTATCGTTGCAGGCAATGCCGAAAATGGTCGACAACTCGGCCAGGTCACGCTCGACGGTGCGCTTCGTGACGGAGAACCCCTCTCGTTCCAGCTTATCGACCAATTCCCGGCTGGTCATACCCGGGGGTTTTGTCGGCAACAGGCGAAGAATCTGCCACTGTCGCGCCAGTGCGTGATGTTGGGCCGCCTTGGGCATTACGCTTCCTTCGCGAAAAATTCGACCAGCTGCAGCAAGGCATAGGTGTCCATCGTGCAGTAATCAAACAACGATTCACGCAACTGACAGTGTCGATCAAACGGGGTTTGCGGATCGATCATCTCCAGATAGGCTTCCTGAGCCATGCGGCCGTTGGCGACTGCCATGCCGTCATAACCGAGGTCAGCCCCAATGGTGGGCAATACCGCTTTCAGCGACCAGGAGCCGCGCATTTCCGGATGGTAGTAATGCTCGCGGGCAATCGGCAACAGATCGACCATCCGCGCGTTGATCGCCAAGAGTTGCTCAGCCAGGTCGGGGAAGCAGTCAGCTAGCTCCTTGATCCGGCTGCGCTCGAAGGATGCGTTATAGACCAGCACCGGCCCCATCGGATCGAGATCCACACCCTGCTCGGTGAATGCGGTGGCATTGACCGCCTTGATGAGCGCCTCGGCAAACGGACGACGGGGGTCTTGTCCATCGCTGCTCAAGAACCCGGTTGGCGCGACAATGCCGGGGGCCAGTTCAATGTGACAGGAAAACTGAAACGGCACCTGCTGATAAGGCCGTGTGCCCGCCCAGCGCGGAACGGGAAAGTTGATTGTCTCGAAATCGAGGTAATACCGTGGATAAGGCAGGGAGCGGGCTATCTGGCGCCCGGCCGCACTCAACTCGGCTTGCCCCGACCGGGTGACGCGCCACACCTTCTGGTGAATGGCGCGCTCCAGCCGATCATCCGGCACGCTGCAAAGATCGTCGTAGCCTTCCGCCTTCAGCGCCGCAACGAGCCGATGGCTCCTGGGCAGGATGTCCACCGGATATTCCGGGCCATCAACCAGCGGAGCGCAGTAGGCTAGGAAGGGGCAAGCAAATGGCTCGTGGCACTGGTGGCCGGTGTCGATGCTCGGCTCGTCACCGGCCACCATGGCCTGCGCATCGCGAACCCAGTGCATGATTTGCGGTAGCCGCTCAGCGACCTGTTGATCGATGCTCTCCTCGACAAACAAGCCCTGATATTGGCGCTCCCCCGGATAGATGAAGCTGTTATCAATGTGGGCAATCGCCGTTCGCGTCACCGCAATACTGGCCGCTTGCGCAACCCAGGTTTGAATTGCCGCATCGTCCAGGTGGTAGTTCTTCACGCTGGTCGAGGATTTGACTTCGACCAGGTGATAGCCATCCGGGTTCGGGGCCAGCATGTCGACACGTACCAGCACATCGTTGGCTTCAAAGGTGGCTTCGAAAATCGGGCGATCAGGTACGTTGATGAGCGCTTCGCGCGTTGACGCCAGCGCATCCCGAAGGCTTTCATCGTCAATCAATACCCCATTGCCGTACAGGGAGCGAAATACTTCGCCAACGGCCGTACCGCTCGCCATGACGGCCGACGCGGTCGCATCGAGCTCAGCCAGTTCTGGCCGATAAGTCTGCAGCCACAAACGCTTCGGGCATTGCCGGAAAGCAAGCAGCCTGGACTTGGAAAGTTTGATTGGACGGGACATGGCAAGCTCATCGCTGATCGGATGTTAACAGCTTACGAACCATTGAGTCAGAATACGTCGCACACCCTCCCGTCGGATTCACAGTGCTGCCATGATGGAAATCCGGACATCGCTCGGCAAATCGGGCTCGACCGCCAGCCCGTAGATCAACAGGGCAGCGGGATCGTTGACCGCCAAGCCCATGGCCTGCATGAGTTGGCCGACGCTGCTCATGGCCCCCCGGTCGGACTTCAACTCGACCGCAACGAATGCGCCTTTGGCCTGGAGCAGGCGATCCTCACCGAGAAGGCGGTGATTCGCTGCCGCAGAACAGGCCGCACGCAAGGCTTCCGGTCCGCTGGCAGCACCGTGGCCGACGGCCAGCGCCCCCTGAGCACGCGCCGTCACGGCCCGGACATCCGCCAAATCGACACCGATCAGGCCTTGCGGCCCGAGTACCAAGGTCGTCGCGCGATAGAGCTGCTCGAGATCGCTGGTGACTCGCCCCAATACCGTCTCGAGCGTTTCATCGTCATCGTCCGTGACGTAGGCTTCATTGGGCAGTTCAATCGAGGCCATGACGCGGCGCGTGATGGCATTCAGCCCGGCGCGGGCGACCTGACTTCTTCGCTCGCCCTCAAAGGCAAAGGGGGTCACCGACACGGCGATCACCGGAATAGCCAACGCCCTGGCCACCTCCGCCACGATCGGTGCAATCCCGGTACCGGCGTTCCCCCCCTGGCTGCTGAGCAGCCAGATCAGATCGAGTCCCGCCAGAGCATCACGGATTTCTGCTTGCGCCGCCCTGGCCTGCAGGCGCAGTGTCTTGGGGTCGGAAATTTTTTCAGCGGCCTGCCCCACCCTGACCGAACGATCGGCCTGCGTACGATGGAGAACGAAGGGGCTGGTGTCGATGGCCACACGGCGCTGAAGCGCAGGCGAATTCCCCGGCCAGTTCCGCAACATGCCGCATGCCCCACTCCCCACCGCCACCATGCCAATCGCCGGAGCGCTTCCGTTGACCATGAGATGGCCGGCATACGACGGGGCCTTGAGCGGAAATGCCTCGACACCGAACTTATCCCAAACCGCTGCGGCCGGCAGCGCGACGGACGCCCCGGCCGACAGCGCCAGCCTTTTCAAGAATTCTCGACGATTCACTCTTACCTCCGGACGTGGTTGTTACGGCATCCACTATCCCGGACAAGCCAGACCGAATACGTCGCACAGCCTCTGCCTTGCGCTAGCCCCCATTTCCCCCGCCGATTCAATCGCCTTGCCTGCGCTCCTTCTGGCGGACGAACCACAATTCAGTGAAAACGCCCCACGCCGAGCACCATCACCAGGAGCAACAGCACGAACGACACGCTCTTCCAGAACAGCACCGGATGCCGTTCGATCAGCGGCGGCCGGGTCTTGCTGAGGAAGGCTTGGTTCGGGTGATGCAGGTCGAAGATGAATTCCGAGATTTCCTCGTAGCGCTGGTAGGGATCGGGGTGTACCGCCTTGGCGATGGCGTCGTCCACCCAGGCGGGGATTTCGCGGTCTTCGCGGAGCACGCTCTTGTAGGCCAGTTTTTTCTGCGCTGCCCGGGTACGCGACTTGGGCACCTGGGTGCCGTAGGGAAAATCACCGGACAGCATCTGGTAGGCGATGACGCCGAGCGAATAGAGATCGGCACGCGCGCTGCCCGCTTCGCCGAGGAAGTACTCCGGCGCAGCATAGAGGGCGGCGCCGAGCAGGTTGATCTGGGCGATAGGCGAGGCGATTTCCTCGATGCCGGCGACGCGGGTGGCGCCGAAATCGATGATCTTCACGGTGCCCGTGGCGTCGATCATGATGTTGTCCGGCTTCAGGTCCTGATAAACCATCTCCAGCCGGTGGAAGGCCTGCAGACCCTTGGCGATCTGCTCGAGGAGGCCGCGCACGACGGGCAGGTCGGGCCGCGGGTTGTCGATCAGCCACTGGGCCAGGGTCTGTCCCTCAATGTATTCGGTGACGACGTAGATGTAGTGGCGCTGCCGGGTCTGCGAACAGGGCTTCAGCACGTGCGGGCTGTTGATGCGGCGGGCGATCCACTCCTCCAGCAGGAAACGTTCGAGGGCTGCCGGGCTGGCCTGCATGTCGACCGACGGGGCCTTGATCACCACCCGCTCGCCACTCGCCGAATCGACCGCCAGGTAAATGTGGCTGCGACTGCCCCGCTTGATGACGCGGACGATCTGGTAGCCGTCGAAGCTGTCGCGCGCTTCGAGCAGTGGCGGGCAGGGCAGCTCGGAAAGCTGGCGATAAACCTCGTTGGCCTCCGGCGCGGCCAGGCCGTCGATGCGCACCAGTTGCACCGTCAGGTTGTCGCCACTGCCCCGGCGGAGTGCCTGCTCGCCGATCGCCCGAGCCGCGGCATCGAGATCGGGCGCGCTGTCGAGCGCCGAGCGGACGCACAGCGCGTCGGTATGTTCATAGACGCCATCGGTCGCCAGCAGGAAGAGATCGCCGATTTCCAGTTGCAACGACAGGTAATCGATCTCCACCTTGCGATCCATGCCCAATGCCCGCGCCAAGTAGCTCTGCTGCGACGACACGCGGACCCGGTGATCCTCGGTCAGTTGCTCCAGGCTACCACCGCGCAGCCGGTAGATGCGGGCATCGCCGACATGGAACAGGTGTGCCGTGGTGGACTTGATGACCAGGGCGCTGAAGGTGCACACGTAGCCGCGCTCCCGGTTGTAGCGGTGCTGGCTCTGCTGGGTCTGGGCGTGCAGCCAGGAGTTGACTGCCGTCAGCACATGCTCGCCGGATTTCTTGACCGACCAGGCGTCCGAGGTGCAGTAGTAATCCTCAAGAAAGCCGGTCACCGCCGACTGGGCGGCCTCCTGGCTGACCTCGCTGCTGCTGATGCCGTCGGCCAGCGCCACGGCGATGCCCTTGGCACCGAGCTGCGGCTCGCGCGGCAGGCAGGCGCCGTGAAAATCCTGATTACACGGCTTGCGTCCCTTGTCGGAATACTGGCCGAGGGAGATGTTCAGATGGTGTGCCATGGCAGATCGAGTGGGCTGCGCGGATTCAATGCGGGCGGCCCTCGCCAAACGGCCGGGCCGCCCGGGTCGCCCGGCGAAATCAGGCCGGCTTGCGCTTCGGTGCGGTGCGCACGTGGGTCGAATACATCGTCAGGCCGACGAAGAGCAGGCCACCGACGAGATTACCCAGCACGGTCGGAATCTCGTTCCAGATCAGGTAATCCATGATCGTGAAGTTGCCACCGAGCATCAGGCCGGACGGGAACAGGAACATGTTGACGATGGAGTGCTCGAAACCCATGTAGAAGAAGAGCATGATCGGCATCCACATGGCCACGACCTTGCCGGTGACGTTGGTGCAGATCATGGCGCAGACGACGCCGGTCGACACCATCCAGTTGCACAGCACGCCGCGGATGAACAGCGTCAGCATGCCGGCCGCGCCGTGCGCCGAATAACCGACCGTGCGGCCTTCGCCAATCGTACCGATCTTCTGGGCAACGGCATTCGGCGCTTCGGTAAAACCGAAAGTCCAGATGATGGCCATCATGACCGCCACGGTCAGCGCACCAGCGAAGTTGCCGGTGAAGACCAGGCCCCAGTTGCGCAGGATGCCGTTCATCGTCACGCCCGGACGTTTGTCGATCAAGGCCAGCGGGCACAGCGTAAACACCCCGGTCAGGAGGTCGAAGCCGAGCAGGTAGAGGAGGATGAAGCCGACCGGGAAAAGCATCGCGCCCACCAGCGGCTGGCCGGTCTGGACGGTGACGGTGACCGCGAAGGCGGCGGCGAGCGACAGGATGGCACCGGCCATGTAGGCACGGATCAGGGTATCGCGGGTGGACATGAAGATTTTCGACTCGCCGGCGTCGATCATCTTGGTGACGAACTCGGTAGGGGCAAGATAGGCCATGATGGTTTCCTTGATGAATTGAATTGTTCCTTGGGCGGCCCCGCCCTGCTCTGCAGGGCGGAACAACCGACGCATTGCTTTCCGCCAGGCGTCAAACGGCCAGGTAGACGTCGCCGTGCTCGACCTTGACCTTGAAGGTGTCGCAGCGGCCAATATCCGGTGCGACGGCATGACCGTCGTCGAGGCCGATGTTCCAGCCGTGCAGCGGGCAGGTGACGCGCCGGCCATGGACGATGCCCTGCGACAGCGGGCCGCCCTTGTGCGGGCACTTGTCGTGCATGGCGAAGACCTCGTCGTCCGCAGTGCGGAAGACGGCGATGTCGCCCCCCGTAGCGCGCTGCACGACGCGGGAGCCAAGTTGCGGGATGTCGTCGAGTTTGCAGATCAGTTTCCAGTTCATGGTTCAGTACCTAGTCGTTAGTTGCTAGCTGTTGGTCGTGAGGGGTTGGTTGCTAGCGAAGCATGGCGAGCAACCCACCCTGCTGTTTAAGCTTCCAGCTTGATCGGGATGAATTGCTTGATCGGTTCTGCCTCGCGCGAGGTCTGCCACGGGTCCCTGGCGTCCTTCAGCGAATCGAGCAGGCGGAAGTAATAGGCCTTGCGCCCTTCCTCGTCTTCCAGGATCCTGCCCTTGACGTAGTCGAGACCGACACGGTCGAGGTAGTGGCAGGTGCGCTCCAGGTACCAGCCCTCCTCGCGGTAAAGCTGCAGGAAGGCGCCGGCATATTCCATGACCTCCTCGTCGCTCTTCACCTTGCACAGGAACTGCGCGACCTCGGTCTTGATGCCGCCGTTGCCGCCGATGTAGAGCTCGTAGCCGGAATCGACGCCGATCACGCCGACGTCCTTGATGCCGGCTTCGGCGCAGTTGCGCGGGCAGCCGGAGACGGCCAGCTTGACCTTGTGCGGGGCGTACATGTCGAACAACATCTTCTCCAGCTTGACGCCCATGTCCATGGCCAATTGCGTGCCGAAGCGGCAGTGCTCGGCGCCGACGCAGGTTTTCACGGTGCGGATCGACTTGCCGTAGGCGTGGCCGGAGACCATCCCCGCGGCGTTGAGGTCGGCCCACATGGCGGGCAGGTCTTCCTTCTTGACGCCGAGCAGGTCGATCCGCTGGCCGCCGGTCACCTTGACGGTGGGCACGTTGTATTTCTCGGCCGCATCGGCGATGGCGCGCAGTTCGGCCGGTGTGGTCAGGCCGCCCCACATGCGCGGCACGACGGAGTAGGTGCCGTCCTTCTGGATGTTGGCGTGGGCCCGCTCATTGATGAAGCGCGACTGCGCATCGTCCTTCGCCTCATGCGGCCAGCTCGAGATCAGGTAGTAATTGATGGCCGGGCGACACTTGTCGCAGCCGTTCGGCGTCTTCCAGTTGAGGATCTCGAACACCGCTTCCTTGCGGGTCAGGTGCTCCTTGAAGATCGCCTCGCGCACCACCTTGTGCGAATGGTCGGTGCAGCCGCAAACCGGCTTGCTGTCGAGCGCCGCCGGCGTGTAGGCGCCGCCGATGGTCGACGCCAGGATCTGCTCGACCAGGCCGGCGCAGGAGCCGCAGGACGAAGCCGCCTTGGTGTGTTTCTTGACCTCGTCCAGCGTAAAGAGGCCCTTTTCCTTGATCGCCTTGACGATGCAGCCCTTGGTCACGCCGTTGCAACCGCAGACCTCGGCCGAATCCGGCATGTCGGCCGCCTTGCTGTTGCCGGCGTGGCCGACGTCGCCGACCAGGCTCTGGCCGAAAATCAGCGAATCGCGAATGTCGTGGATATCCCGCTGGTCCTTGAGCAACTGGAAGTACCACGGGCCGTCCGCCGTATCGCCGTACATGACGCCGCCGACGAGCTTGTTTTCCTTGAGTACCAGCTTCTTGTACACGCCGCCGTAGGGGTCGTTGAGGACGATTTCCTCGGTGCCCTCGCCGCCCATGAAATTGCCGGCCGAGAAGAGATCGATGCCGGTGACCTTGAGTTTGGTCGAGGTCACCGAGCCGGTGTAACGGCCGATGCCGTAGCCAGCCAGATGGTTGGCGGCGACCTTGGCCTGCTCGAAGAGCGGGGCGACCAGGCCGTAGGCGATGCCGCGGTGGCTGACGCATTCGCCGACGGCATAGATTTTCGGATCGTAGGTCTGCATCGTGTCGTTCACCACGACGCCGCGGTTGCAGTAGATGCCCGCAGCCTCGGCCAGTGCGTAGTTGGGGCGGATGCCGGCAGCCATCACCACCAGGTCGGCCGGAATCTGCATGCCGCCCTTGAAGCGGACCGCGGCGACGCGACCGCTCTCGCCCTGGATCAGTGCTTCCGTCTGGGTAGACAGCAGGAACTTGAGGCCCTTGTCCTCCAACGATTTCTGCAGCATCTGGCCGGCCACCTCGTCGAGCTGGCGTTCGAGCAACCACGGGCCGAGATGGACCACCGTCACATCCATGCCGCGCAGCTTGAGGCCGTTGGCCGCCTCCAGGCCGAGCAGGCCGCCGCCGATGACTACCGCGTGCTTGTGCCTGGCCGCCGTGGCGATCATCTCGTCGGTGTCCTTGATATCGCGGTAGCCGATGACACCGGGCAGATCATTGCCCGGGATGGGCAGCATGAAGGGGGTCGAACCGGTGGCGATGAGCAGGCGGTCGTAGGGCACCTCCAAGCCGTCGGCGGCGATGACCTTGCGCTTGACGCGATCGATGCGGACCACCTCCTTACCGGTATGCAGCGTGATGTTGTTGGCGGCGTACCAGTCGAGTTCGTTGAGGATGATGTCCTTGATCTGCATTTCGCCGGCCAGGACCGGGGAAAGCAGGATGCGGTTGTAGTTCGGGTGCGGCTCGGCACCGAAGATGGTGATGTCGTAGTGATCCGGCTTGATCTTCAGCAGTTCTTCGACGGTACGGACACCGGCCATGCCGTTACCGATCAGGACGAGACGGGGTTTGCTCATGTTTGGGCTCCAACGTTGCGCGCACCTGGCGGTGCAAATTGTTTCCAGCGCATGGCGTCGTTGCCATCGGACCGCCCCCGTTGGCGGTTGATTCGCTGCTTCGGGGGAGTTATCGCAATCCGCGTGCCAGCCCGCCAAACCCTTGATTTATCGGGGTCGGCAGCGCATCGCCCGGGCGTTGCCCGGACTTCGCCGCACCAGTGCGGTGCATGCTGGGCTATGGCGGTGCAGGTTTGAGCCGGGAAGCGGAAGCAGAGAAACTGGCTGGGCCGGTGAAACTCAGCCTCAAACGAACGATTTCAACGCACCGGCAGCGGGCGCGGAGGGACGCCAAAGGGGGCTGCACCGACAAGCAGGCAAGCGGGCTGTTTTTGCCCCGCGCGGCGGTCCTCCGGTTTGCCCTCTGGCCCTTTGCGTCGTGTCGCGGCTGTGCGGCTTAGTTGCCGCCGACCAGCAGGCCGGTCGCCTCGACCGCAACGATGGCCTTGGCCTGGTTCAGGTCGGCCGCATAGCCCGAGGCGAAGAGCAGGCAGGCCAGCTGGTTGGCGATGGGCGTGGGCAGCGGAATCTGCTTGTCGAGGACGCGGCGTATCCAGCGTGCGGTGCTCGCCGCATCGGCCGCTTCCGGCAGGTTGGGCAAGGTGCGCAGGCTTTCGTGCTCGGCTTCGAACAGCACTTCGGCAACCCCGTCATGCACATGCTCGAGGCGCGGCCGGCGCTTGGCATTGGCGTAGGGTTCGCCCTCGGTGCCGCGCAGCAGCAGGCCGTGCTGGCCGCGCACCAGCATGATGTTGCGCATCAGGTCGATGAAGTCCGGATGCGTTGCCGGCGCGACCAGGACAGCATCGCCATGGAAGGGATCGAGCAGCTTGACCAGGCTGTGCGCGCTGTTGCGGACGCCCATCCGGGCGCGCAGCGACAGCAGGTTATGGATGCCGGGGCAGAGGGCGCTCAAGGGCATGAAGGCCAGCCCCTTGTCGTCGAGCGCTGCCTGCGCCTGATGGGGCGAGGCGACGGGGAGCACACCCAGTTCGCGAAAAATGTGCGCCGAGGTCACCCGCCCGTAGCCCTCGATCAGGCCATGGACCAGGACGGGCACGCCAAAGCGCTGCAGCAGCAGGGCAAGCAGCGGCGTCAGGTTGGCTTCCTTGCGCGCTCCGTTGTAGGTCGGCAGGACGACCGGCCGGCCGCGCCCCGGGGGCATTTCGAGCGGGTGTGTGCGTTCGTCGGTCGCCGCCAGGAAGCCGAGCATTTCGTCGAGCGACTCGCCCTTGACGCGCAGGGCGACGATGATGGCGCCCAGTTCAAGATCCGGTACGCCACCGTCGAGCATCGCCGCATAGAGCTGGCGGGCGTCTTCCTGGGTGAGATCGCGGGCGCCTTGGGCGCCCCGCCCGATCTCCTTGATGTAATGTCCGTAGCTCACCTTGTCTCCTTTGTCTTGTCAGGCAGCAACCGCCTCGGCAGGGGGATGTTCGGCCACCATGCGGCGGATGTCCGGCACGCAGGAACCGCAGAATGTGCCACAACGCAGCTTTTCCTGCAGCATCGAAAAATCGGCGCCGGCAGTCAGTTCCTGGCGAATCTGCACATCACTGGCATCGGCGCACTTGCAAACGATATGGCGGGGCGCCACGCGGACCGGTGCCCGGCGGGTCGGCGCCAGGGCCATGCTCAGTAAACCGGCATCGAGTTCGTCTTCGGCCATCGCCTGTTTCAGCCAGCTTTGGGCCAGCGTCTCGCCACACAGGCGGACAGCCTGCAGGCACCCATCACGCGCCACCGCCTTCTTGGCGATGCGCTTCGAGACATCGACATACAGCATCGCATCGTCCGCCTGGTCAATGCCGAACAGTTGATCCAGCCCGGCGATCGCCCCGTCGTCGATCGGCTCGGCTGTCGCCGCCCGCAACACCACGAGCGGCGTCCGGTGGCCGTAGAGGCTGAGCGCCGCATACGGATAACGCCCCAACAACGGTCGCACGGACTGCAGCAGCGCCAGTGCCTCGGCCTGGCTGGCGCAACGGCGCACGACGGCAATCGGATAGGGCAGATCGGCCTTGGCGATCTGCACGGCCGCATGCTTCAGTTCCGGCTGTTTCGAGTAGGGATCGGTCGCTTCACAGGCCACGGCATTGACGCCCGGCGTATTCATGAACTGGCTACCCCAGTGCATCGGCATCCAGGCCCTGCCCTTCTTCAGCCCCGTCCTTTCCTCGACACGCACGACGGTAAAACCGCGCCCGTTGCTGACCTGGGCCAGATCGCCGCTGCTCAGGCCACGGTGACGCATGTCGCAAGGATGCATGGCGAGCACCGGCTCGTCTTCCAGATTGAACAGGCGCGGCACCGTTCCGGTCCGGCTCATGCCATGCCAGTGGTCGCGCATACGGCCGGAGAGCAGGCTGACCGGATGGGCGGCATCCGGCAGGTCGGCCGTCTTCAGGTGCTGTACCGGAACGAAACGCGCCTTGCCGTCAGCCGTCGGGAAAACGCCGTCACCATAGAGGCGCACCTGGCCGCCGCTCGCCCCTTCCGGATACGGCCACTGCTGCGGGCCGGCGGCATCGAGCAGGGCATAGCTCAAGCCGGTAATGTCCAGATCGCGACCGCGCGTGCTCTCGCGGTGTTCGTTGAAAATCGACTCGGCGTCGACGTACGGAAACAGGCGTTCGCCATCGACACCGAGGCGGCGTCCCAGACGACGTGCGAAATCGACGACGATAGCCCAATCATGGCGCGCTTCGCCCGGCGGCGGTACCGCGCCGTTCACATGCGTGATGCGCCGCTCGGAATTGGTCACCGTGCCATGCTTCTCGCCCCACGCGCTGGCCGGTAGCAGCAGGTCGGCATAGGCTGCCGTATCGGTGTTGCCGTAGGCTTCCTGCAACACCACGTACTCCGCCGTCTGCAAGGCTTCGCGCACCGCCGCCTGATGGGGCAACGACTGCGCCGGGTTGGTGCAGGCGATCCACACCGCCTTGACCTCGCCACGCTTCAGCGCCTTGAACAGGTCGATGGCCGACTTGCCCGGTTTCTCCGGCACGGCGGGGATGCCCCACAGGGCAGCCACTTCGGCCCGATGCGCCGGATTGGCCAGATCACGGTGGGCCGACAGCAGGTTGGACAAGCCGCCGACCTCGCGCCCTCCCATCGCATTCGGCTGGCCGGTCAGCGAGAAGGGGCCGGCTCCCGGCCGGCCGATCTGACCCGTCGCCAGATGCAGGTGAATCAGCGCCGCGTTATTGTGGGTACCGTGTGCCGATTGGTTGAGCCCCTGGCAATACAATGACAAGGCTGCCCCCCCCTGCCCGAACCAGCGGGCTGCCTGCTCGATGTCCGTGGCCGGCACGCCACATAGCTCGGCAACGGCCTGCGGCGTGTAGCCTGCCACGATCCCCGTGAGTTCGTCGAATCCCGCGGTGTGGCGGGCGATATAGGCGCGGTCGACCAGGCCGTCGCGGATCAGCACGTGCAGCATGCCGTTGAACAAGGCGATATCGCTACCCGGCCGGATCGGCAGGTGCAGGTCGGCAATCTCCGCACTCTCGCTGCGCCGCGGGTCGACCACAACGATCTTCAGCGCGGGATTGGCGGCCTTCGCGTCCTCGATGGCGCGAAAGACGATGGGGTGCGCTACGGCAGGGTTTGCCCCGGCCATCAAAATCATTCTGGCTTGCCCGATATCCGCGTAGCTGCAAGGCGGTGCATCCACCCCAAGGGTGAGCTTGTAGCCGGCGACGGCCGAGGACATGCAGAGCCGTGAATTGGTGTCGATGTTGTTAGTGCCGATCAGCCCCTTGGCCAGTTTGTTAAAGACGTAGTAATCCTCTGTCAACAACTGGCCAGAAACATAGAAAGCCACCGAATCCGGACCATATTGCCTGATCGTCGCGGCGAATCGCTCGGCGGCCTGATCCAGTGCCTCATCCCAGCCGATGCGCTGGCCGGCCTGGCCTCGTGCCGGACGCTGCTCCGGGTAATGCAGCCGACTGGCCGGATGAAGGGTCTGATCGAGCGTCGCTCCCTTGGTGCACAGACGGCCTCGGTTGGCCGGATGCGTCGGATCGCCCCGCACCCCGACAATACGACTGCCCTCGGTACGGATCAGGACGCCGCAGCCGACGCCGCAATAGCAACAGGTGGATTTGACTTCGGTTTGCATGATTTCCCTTTCGGCCTGTTAATGAGCAACAGGCATGCCACGACGGAAAATCAGGGACTTGGCATGGAAAAAGGGAAATTCCCGTTGGAAATTTCCCTTCTTTGGTGCATCCGCCGCAGCGGCCGGCCCTATTTGATGCGTTGCAACTTGGGGCGCGGCGGCTCGGGTGGCGGTTCGTCGGACGGCAATTCCGGCGCGTCCGGGACAGCAGCATCCACATCGGCCACGCTGCTCTCGCCCTCCACTTCGAAGGCCATGCCGGCGCCGTTTTCGCGGGCATAGATCGCCGTCACACGACCGACCGGCACCGACAAATCGCGCGCGACGCCGTTGAAACGGGCCTGGAACTCGATCAGCTCATTGCCCATCTGCAGTTTGTTGGTTGCCGTCGGCCCGAGATTGAGCACGATCTGGCCACCGCGCACGTACTCGCGCGGTACACGGGTGCGCTCGTCGACCTCGACGGCAATATGCGGCGTGAAGCCGTTATCGCAGCACCACTCCCAGAGGGCACGCAACAGGTAAGGCTTGGTGGACGGCAGTTCCATGCTTACTTGCGCATCGCCTTTTCCGACGGCGTCAGCGCGTCGATGAAGCCCTGGCGGCTGAAGATGCGCTCGGCGTACTTCATCAGGGGCGCAGCAGCCTTGCCCAGGTCGATGCCATAGTGATCCAGACGCCACAGCAGCGGCGCGATGGCCACGTCGAGCATGGAGAATTCGTCACCCAGCATGAACTTCTGCTTGTTGAAAATGGGCACGATCTCGGTCAGGCGCGCCTTGATTTCCTGGCGTGCCTTGTCGGCGGTCTTGCCGTTCTTCTCGATCACTTCCATGAACGAAAATATCTCGCGCTCCATACCGACCAGCAACTGGCGGGCGCGGGCACGCATGATCGGGTCGGCCGGCATCAATTGCGGATGCGGGAAGCGTTCATCGATGTACTCGTTGATGATGTTCGGCTCGAACAACACGAGATCGCGCTCGACGAGGACCGGTACACGGTTGTGCGGATTGACCGCCGCCATTTCTTCCGGCTTGTTGAACATGTCGACATCGATGACCTGGAAATCCATGCCCTTTTCGAACAGGACGATGCGGCAGCGATGGCTGAAGGGGCAAGTAGTGCCCGAGTAAAGGTTCATCATTTGTGGTAACCCTCAAAATGAGATTCGGCATCGGGGGCTGACCGAAGCCGAACCCGCGATGCCGTTAGCTAACCCGTGACGGATTAGTGAATGTCTTTCCAGTATTCCTTCTTCAAAGCGTAGGACACCACGAAGAGGACAGCCAGGAAGGCCAGAACATAAAAGCCCAGCGTACGGCGGAACTCCTGCTGCGGCTCGCCCATCCAGACCATGAAGCCGACCAGATCGGAAACCGCCTTGTCGAATTCGGCCGGCGCCAGTTGCCCCGGCACAGCCAGCTCCAGCTTGTGGGTTTCATGGTTCAGCACTTGCTGGCCCTGCAGGCCGTACAGGACATGCGGCATACCGACGTTTTCGAACACCACGTTGTTCCAGCCGGTCGGACGGTTTTCGTCACGATAGAAGGAACGCAGATAGGTGTACAGCCAGTCGGCACCAGCGCCGGCGTTGCCGGCTTCGCCGCGGGCACGGGCGATGATGGTCAGGTCCGGCGGGGTGGCACCGAACCACTGCTTCTGCTCGTCGGAACGTGCGGCAACCGCCATCAGGCCACCGATCTTGTCGGAGGTGAACATCAGGTTGTCCTTGACCTGCTGCTCGGTCAGGCCGAGGTCCATCAGGTTCTTGTAGCGCATGTAGGACGCACCGTGGCAGTTCAGGCAGTAATTGACGAACAGTTTGGCGCCGTTCTGCAAGGCTGCCTTGTCGCTCACCGAACCCGGCCACTTGTCGAGGTGCACGTTGCCGCCGCTGGCCAGGGCCAGCATCGGGGCGAAGAGCAATGCGATCAGGAATTTTTTCATTTTAGGCAACCTCTCACTTCATCGTCACGCGGTCAGGGACCGGCTTGAACTTGTCCATGCGGGACCACCACGGCATGCCGAGGAAGAAGCCGAAGTAGAAGACCGTACACACCTGGGAAACCAGTTCGCCCATCGGAGACGGGGACAGGGTGCCCAGATAGCCCAGGATGAAGAAGCAAATCACGAAAATGGTGATCATCACCTTGGTGATCGGACCGCGATAGCGGATCGACTTGACCGGGCTGCGATCCAGCCAGGGCAGGAAGGCGAAGATCACGACCGAGGCACCCATCGCCACTACCCCCCAGAACTTGGCGTCGAGACCGAAGAAGTTCCAGACCATGGCACGCAGGATGGAGTAGAACGGCGTGAAGTACCAGACCGGTGCAATGTGCGGCGGGGTCTTCAGCGGGTCGGCCGGGTAGAAGTTCGGCGTTTCCAGGAAGTAGCCGCCGCCTTCCGGTGCCCAGAACATCACGGCGGAGAAGACCATCAGGAAGACGACAACGCCGACGATATCCTTGACCGTGTAGTACGGGTGGAACGGGATGCCATCGCGCGGAATGCCGTTTTCATCCTTGTTGGCCTTGATTTCGACACCGTCCGGGTTGTTCGAACCGGTTTCGTGCAGGGCCAGCACGTGCGCCGCAACCAGCCCGATGAGAACCAGCGGGAAAGCGATGACGTGGAAGGAGAAGAAGCGGTTCAGCGTGGCGTCACCGACGACGAAATCACCGCGGATGATCAGGGACAGGTCGCTGCCAATGACCGGAATGGCGGAGAACAGGTTAACGATAACCTGGGCGCCCCAGTACGACATCTGGCCCCACGGCAGCAGGTAGCCGAAGAAGGCTTCGCCCATCAGGCACAGGAAGATGCCGACACCGAACAGCCAGGTGAGTTCACGCGGCTTGCGGTAGGAACCGTAGATCAGGCCGCGGAACATGTGCAGGTAGACCACGATGAAGAAGGCCGAGGCACCGGTCGAGTGCATGTAGCGGATCAACCAGCCACCCGGCACGTCGCGCATGATGTACTCGACGGAGGCGAAGGCAACCGGCACGCCGTTGGCGTTCAGCGCGGCATCCGGCTTGTAGTGCATGACCAGGAAGATGCCGGTGACGATCTGGATGACCAGGACCAGCAGGGCCAGGGAGCCAAAGAAGTACCAGAAGTTGAAATTCTTCGGTGCGTAGTATTCCGACAGGTGGCCCCGCCACATGGCGGTCGCCGGGAAGCGGGCGTCCACCCACTCCAGCAAGTTGCCGCCGAGGGAACCGTCAGACTTGTATTTCTCGAAATTGCCAGCAGCCATTTCTTATGCTCCCTTCTTGTCTTCGCCGATCAGGATGCGGGTATCGGCCATGTAGTAGTGCGGCGGCACTTCGAGATTGGTCGGGGCCGGCTTGGCCTTGAAGACGCGACCAGCGAAGTCGAAGGTGGAACCATGGCACGGGCACAGGAAGCCGCCCAGCCAGTCCGCGCCCATGCCTTCTTCGGCACCCTTCTTGAACTTGGAGGACGGCGAGCAACCGAGGTGGGTGCAAATACCGACCACGACCAGGATTTCCGGCTTGATCGAACGGGTATCGTTCTTTGCGTAATCCGGCTGCTGGTTCTTTTCCGACTTGGGATCAGCCACCGCATCGGCCAGTTTGGGCAGTGTGTCCAACATGTCCTTCGTGCGGTTGATGATCCACACCGGCTTACCCCGCCACTCGACCGTAATCATCTGACCGGACTCGAGTTTGCTAATATCGACTTCGACCGGAGCACCTGCTGCCTTGGCGCGCTCGGAAGGAAGCAAGCTGGAGACGAACGGCACAAGCGCGGCGACCGCGCCCACCCCGCCCACGGCTGCGGTCGCAACGACCAGACGCCGCCGTCCGCAGTCCACTTTTCCTTGATTGCTCATAACGCTGACCCCTAAAGGTATTGGATGGGTTTAGAAACAAACGCTAAATTATACGACAAGCAGCCCCGTCGGTAATAGCCGCAGATTAGTCTGAACAGGACTTGCGTTCGCGCAAGGCCTGCGCCAGCGTGCCGCTATCGACATATTCGAGCTCGCCCCCGACCGGCACACCACGCGCAATACGCGTCACGCTGATACCCTTCGCCTTGAGCATCGCGGTGATGTAATGCGCCGTCGCTTCGCCTTCATTGGTGTAGTTGGTAGCCAGAATGACTTCCTTCACCTCGCCGTCGAGTACCCGTGCCATCAGGCGCTCCAGCCCCAGCTCTCGCGGCCCGACACCGTCAAGCGGCGAAATGCGCCCCATCAGGACATAGTAGAGCCCCTGGTAGCTCAGGGTCTGCTCCATCATGTTCATGTCGACAGGCGTCTCGACCACGCAGAGGAGGCTGCGATCGCGGCGCGGCGACAGGCAGCGCTCGCAAATATCACTTTCGGAAAACGTATTGCAACGCTGGCAATGGCGCACCGCCTGCAGCGCATGCAGGACGCTTTCACCCAAACGCCGGGCACCGGCGCGGTCACGCTGCAGCAGGTGGTAGGCCATGCGCTGCGCCGACTTGGGGCCAACCCCGGGCAGGCAACGCAAAGCCTCGATCAGGGCTTCGAGACCCGACGGATTCACGATCTCAGAAGGGGAGCTTGAAACCCGGGGGCAGATTGAGCCCGGCGGTGAAACCGGACATCTTTTCCTTGCTCAGATCCTCGCCGCGTCGAACGGCATCGTTCATGGCTGCAGCAACCAGGTCTTCCAGCATCTCCCGGTCATCCATCACCGACGGATCAATGCTGACACGGCGCACCTCGTGCGCGCAGGTCATCACGACCTTGACCATGCCGGCTCCGGCCTGCCCCTCGACTTCCATCTGGGCGAGTTGCTCCTGGGCCTTCTTCATGTTGTCCTGCATTGCCTGGGCCTGCTTCATCAGGCCAGCCAAGCCACCTTTCATCATATTCACTTCTCCGTTAGGCGATGGGTTTGATTGAGGAATCGACGACAGACGCATCGAGCGTATCGATCATGTCGCGCACGAAGCCATCCTGGGCAATCGCCGATGCCGCACGCTCCTGCAACTCCTGACGTTGCCGGCCGGCGGTTGCGGCAGGGGTATCGACTTCGATGTCACCGACCTCGATGCGTAGCTGCACCGGTCTGCCGAGATATTCAGCCAGCGCCTGCTGCAAGCGCTCGGGACTCGGCTTCATCTGCAGATGTCCCTGCTTCGGCGACAGACGCAAGAGGCACAGCCCCTCGTCCAGGCCGCGCAACTCGCAATTCTGGGCCAATTCCCTGGCCAGCCCGCTGACCGACAAGGCGGCGACGATCTGGTGCCAGTCACCGGCCGGTCCCGCGGCCGGTGCCGCAGGCGCTGACAGCGGAACATCCGTGTACGGGGTCGGCGATGCCGAAACCACCGAAGGCGCCGCTACCGTAGCAGGCGCCGGCCTTACCGCCGGCGCACTGGCGGCGACCGCTGCGGCACGGCGCGGCGCAACCGTGCCCACCACATCGGCGACACTGCTCGGGCGGAAGGTGTGCAAGCGCAGCAAGGTCATCACGAAGCCGGAATATTCATCCGGCGCACTGGCCAGTTCAACTCGTCCGATATTGACGATCTGATAGGCCAACTGGACGAATTCCGGTGAAAACGTGCGCGCCAGCGCAACCAGACGCTCCTTCTCCGGCTCGTCATCATCGACGGCGGACGGTACGCACTGGATGATTTGCAGGCGGGTCAACAGAGCACCCAGCTCCTGCAGCGCGGCGGAAAACGACAGGCTGCGCACGCCCATGTCGGCAGCGACCTGTAGCAGCGCAGCCGCATCACCGGCCTGCAGCGATTCCAGAATGGCGAGCAGGAAATCCTGATCGACCGTGCCGAGCATGCCACGCACCTGCGCCTCTTCGACCTTGCCCGCGCCATGGGCGATGGCCTGATCGAGCAGTGACAGGGCGTCGCGCATGCTGCCGGCCGCCGAACGGGCAATCAGGGCGAGGGCCGGCATGTCGTAGGACACCCCCTCGGCATCGAGAATATGCGCCAGGTGCCCGGTGATGGCGACCGCCGGCATCTGCTTCAGATTGAACTGCAGGCAGCGCGACAGGACGGTGACCGGAATCTTCTGCGGGTCAGTCGTCGCCAGGATGAATTTGACGTGTTCGGGCGGCTCTTCCAGCGTCTTCAACATGGCGTTGAAGGCGGAATTGGAGAGCATGTGCACTTCGTCGATCACATAGACCTTGAAGCGGCCACGGGTCGGGGCATAGACGGCGTTTTCGAGCAACTGCCGCATTTCGTCGACACGGGTATTGGTTGCCGCATCGACTTCAAGCAGATCGACGAAGCGACCGCTATCGATTTCCTGGCAGGCGGAACATTGGCCGCATGGTGTGGCGGTGATACCGGTTTCGCAGTTCAGCGACTTGGCCAGGATGCGCGCAATGGTTGTCTTGCCGACACCGCGGGTACCGGTGAACAGGTAGGCATGATGCAGGCGCTGTTCGGCCAGGGCGTGCGACAGGGCACGCACGACATGCTCCTGCCCAACCAGCGTCGAAAAATTGCGCGGCCGCCATTTTCGCGCAAGAACCTGATAACTCATGCGCCCCATACCCACGAAAAGAAAATGAAATTGGCGAGCCTAACCCCCGGCACTTGCAGTCAATGGCTGTGGCTGCTTCCTTCCGGACCTGACCAGGTTCACCACCCTGCAAT
The DNA here is from genome assembly GCF_000519045.1 of Dechloromonas agitata is5. Classification (GTDB taxonomy): domain Bacteria; phylum Pseudomonadota; class Gammaproteobacteria; order Burkholderiales; family Rhodocyclaceae; genus Azonexus; species Azonexus agitatus. The sequence continues at coordinate 1,836,641 of NZ_KI912532.1, read as the reverse complement.
GCGGGGAGACCCGCCGGGGCGAATTCTAGCACAGCCCTCGCCCCGGCAAGGGGCAAAAGCCGGAATTTAGTTGATCAAACCCCGGAAGGGAACGCCAGCACGGCTCACTCGGCGGCTTCGGCGACGCGACGCGCCCGCACGGCGGCGGCCAGGCGGTCAAGAACCACCATGCTGTCCTCCCAGCCGATGCAGGCATCGGTAATGCTCTGCCCGTAAGTCAGCGGCTTGTCCGGTGACAGATCCTGGCGCCCCTCGACCAGATGCGATTCGACCATGACACCGACGATGCGCTCATCACCGGCTGCCAACTGATCAGCGACGCTGTCGCAGACTTCCATCTGCAGCTTGTACTGCTTGCGGCTGTTGCCATGCGAGAAGTCGACCATCAGACGGGCAGCGAGACCGGCCTTGGCGACCTCCTGGCTGGCTGCCTCGACGCTGGCCGCATCGAAATTGGGCTCCTTGCCGCCGCGCAGGATGACGTGACAGTCCTCGTTGCCCATGGTGGACACGATGGCCGTATGCCCGGATTTGGTCACCGACAGGAAATGGTGTGGCGAGTTGGCGGCACGGATGGCATCGACCGCGATGCGCATGTTGCCGTCGGTACCGTTCTTGAAGCCTACCGGGCAAGAGAGGCCGGAGGCCAGTTCGCGGTGCACCTGCGACTCGGTGGTGCGCGCCCCGATGGCACCCCAGGCGATCAGGTCGGCGGTGTATTGCGGCGTGATGGTATCGAGGAATTCGGTCGCACACGGCAGGTCGAGTTCGTTGATTTCGAGCAGGATGCGACGCGCCAGGCGAAGGCCTTCGTTGATGCGGAAGGTGTTGTCCAGGCGCGGATCGTTGATCAGGCCCTTCCAGCCGACCGTGGTGCGCGGCTTCTCGAAATAGACCCGCATGACGACGATCAGGTCATCCTGGTATTTTTCGGCCTCCCTGGCCAGTTTCTTCGCGTAATCCATCGCCACGTCGTAATCGTGGATCGAGCAGGGACCGATGACGACGAGCAGGCGATCGTCCGCACCATGCAAGACACGATGGATGGCCTGCCGGGCATTGTAGGTGGTCTGCGCCGCACGATTGGACAGCGGATACTCGCGGAAGACGTGGGCCGGCGGAACCAGCTCCTTGATCTCGCGGATGCGGACGTCGTCGGTATTCGGTTTACTCGTTTGCGTGCTGTGCGGCGTCATGGCCAGACCCATTCAGGAATTGCAGAAAGGCCTGCATTCTACCGGATCAGTCCGGGCGATTCGACCTCATCCACCACCCCAAGCGCCACAGCAGCGCCGCGCCCCAGGCCACCGAGATATCGCGCCAACCGGAAAATCGGGCGCCCTCGACGATTGTCGCTGCGCCCCGATTGTTATTTCGGCAGCTTCTCGTAAAGGCCGACGACGAGTTCCATTTCTTCCAGGATGCGCTCACTGGTTGTCGCCACGGCCAGCTGCGGACGCTTGTCGGTGCCACCCTTCTGGCTGAGGGCATTTTCGAAGAAGAACCACTGCTGCTTGACCAGCTCCAGGCCATCCTTGATCTGCGCGGTATTGCTAGGAGCAGCACCGAGCTCCTTGAGGGCCTGGTTGAACTCCTTGCGCGCCGTCTCCAGATTTGTCGCCCCGTTGGTGTCGCCAACGCCCCAGGCTGCCGCCTGGTAGAACTTGGCCATCCGTTGCGACAGCATGCGCTGGCGACCCGACAGGTTGACCAGGCGTCCAGCCGACGAGGCACCATGCTTCTCGAGCTGTACCGTTCCCTGCTGGGCAAGGGCCAGGACATCCTCGGAGAGCGCCAGCACCTTACGGCCATTTTCCGGCGAAGGGGACTTGCCGATCAGGTAGTCCTTGTAGTCGAGCCAGGCTTTTTCCAGATTGACGTAGGTCGTCTTGATCTCGGGAGTCGGTGCGTAATTCTTCAACTCGACCAACTGGCGGTCGAAGGCCGTGACGGAAGCATCGAGCACCTTCTTGCTGCGCTCGACATCGACACCCTGGCCAATCTGGAAATAAGCCTTGGCCATGCGCTGTGACAACATGCGCTCGCGACCGGCCTTATTGATCGCCGAATTGATGTCATTGATCTGGGCCACGGCGTTGCCGCCGGACAGCCCAAGAATGAAGACAAGAAAAACACCCAGAATGGTCTTCAAGAAGGCCTCCGCTCGCCACATTGTCGAATTCGGGAATTATTCTCCACGCAGCAGGGGCAGCCATGATTTGTATCAACAATGTCACACAAACCCGCAACATTTCATGGCATTTGCGTAAGGTACTGAGCGATCGCCGCGATATCGTCGTTCTTCAGCGGGGCGGTCGCAATGGCCATCAATTGGTTGTTGCGGATGCCCGTGCCATCTCGGTAGCGAGCAACCGAAGTCTGCAGATAAACGGCATTCTGCCCGGCCAGGCGGGGGTAAAGATCGTTGCCGCGCGCCAGTTCACCATGGCAGCGGACACACAATTTGGCGTACAGATCCTTGCCGCGGGCGGCCTGCGCCGCGTTGGCCTTTGTCGGCGGAGCGGCCTGCGCCGCATAGAACAGCGCCATCTGGACGCGCTCCTCGTCCTTCAGCACCTTGATCAAACCCTGCATGAACGCATCCTGGCGTTCGCCGCTGCCAAACTTGCGAATCTGCTCGAGCAGGTAGGCCGGATTCTGTCCTGCCAGGTTGGGTACTTCCGGCGTCTTGCTGATGCCGGTTTCGCCGTGACAGTTGGCGCAGAAGAAGGATGCCTTGCGCCCGGCCTCGATGGCTGCCTTGAGGGCAACCGGATCACCCTGCACAGCGTTCAATCGCTCCACAGCAGCCGGCTGAGCCGAGGCCGAAACACTTGTTACCAGAAAACCGATTGCCCAGAGCAGCGTCCGCACAGGTCACCTCCAACTAAATGACTAGTCATTATGCAGTACCCCCCACGGTCAGTCCATCGATTCGCAGCGTGGGCTGGCCGACACCAACCGGTACGCTCTGACCATCCTTGCCGCAAGTGCCAACTCCCGGATCGAGCTTGAGATCGTTACCGATCATACTGACGCGGGTCAGCGCATCCGGGCCGTTGCCAATCAGCGTCGCCCCCTTGATCGGCCGCGTCACCTTGCCATCCTCGATCAGGTAGGCCTCGCTCATCGAGAAAACGAACTTGCCGCTGGTGATATCGACCTGGCCGCCACCGAAATTGGCCGCGTAGATGCCCTTCTTGACCGAGGCGATGATCTCCTGCGGATCGTGCTCGCCGGCCAGCATCATGGTGTTGGTCATGCGCGGCAGCGGCAGGTGGGCGAAGGATTCGCGGCGGCCGTTGCCGGTCGGCGCAACACCCATCAGGCGGGCATTCAGGCTGTCCTGCATGTAGCCCTTGAGGATGCCGTCCTCGATCAGCACATTGCGCTGGGTCGGGTTACCTTCGTCGTCGAAATTGAGCGAACCGCGCCGGTCAGCGATTGTGCCGTCGTCGATCACGGTGACGCCCTTGGCCGCGACGCGCTGGCCGATGCGGCCGCTGAAGGCGGAACTGCCCTTGCGGTTGAAATCGCCCTCCAGGCCGTGGCCGACTGCTTCGTGGAGCAGGATGCCGGGCCAACCGGAACCGAGGACGACGGTCATCTGTCCGGCCGGCGCCGGCGCGGCGTGCAGGTTGACCACCGCCTGATGCACGGCTTCCTTGGCGTAGCGTTGCAGGATTTCGTCATCGAAATAAGCGAAGTCGAAACGGCCGCCGCCGCCCGCCCCACCCTGCTCCCGCTTGCCGTTTTCTTCGACGATGACCGATACCGAGCAGCGCACCAGCGGCCGGATGTCGGCCGCCAAGCGGCCATCGGAACCGGCGACAAGAACCACCTCGTATTCGCCGGCCAGCGAGGCCATGACCTGCACGACGCGCGAATCGATGGCCCGGGCATAGCCTTCCAGACGCTCAAGCAGCCTGACCTTGGCGTCGGCCGGCAGTGACGCGATGGGGTCGTTCGGCACGTACAGCGAATGCGCCGCCTTGACTGCCTGCAGGGCCGGCAGGGTTCCCGCCTGCCCGGCTGCGGCGATGGCGCGCACGGCATGGGCGGCATCGCCCAGGGCACGGGCGCTGATGTCGTCGGAGTAGGCGAAGGCTGTCTTCTCGCCGGAAATGGCGCGCACGCCAACGCCCTGGTCGATGTTGAAGCTACCCGACTTGACGATGCCTTCGTCCAGGCTCCAGGCCTCGGAGCGGGAATACTGGAAATAGAGGTCGGCGTAATCGACCTGGTTCTTGAGAATCTGGCCAAAGGTGCGCGACAGGTCCGCTTCGCTCAGCGAAAAGGGGGTCAGCAGCAGGGATTCGGCTTGCGCCAGGGCGCTCGGTTGGGTCATGGAACTTCCTTACAGTTTGCGATGGGCGAGGGCGGGCAGGCTCTCGCGGATTTCGGCGATACGCTGGTGGTCGAGGTCGGCGATCACGACGCCCGGCCCTTTCAGCTTGCGGTCGAGGATTTCACCCCAGGGGTCGACAATCATGCTGTTGCCGTGGGTCAGGCGGCCGCTTTCGTGCTTGCCGCCTTGTCCGACCGCCAGCAGATAGCATTGGTTCTCGATCGCCCGCGCCCGGAGCAGGATTTCCCAGTGCGCCCGGCCGGTGGTCTCGGTGAAGGCGGCCGGCACCAGGATCAGATCGACCGGCGCGAGCGACCGGTACAACTCGGGAAAACGCAGGTCGTAACATATCGACAGGGCGACCCGGCCGTAGGGGGTATCGACGGCGACAACCTGCTCGCCGGCTTCGATGAAGGCGGCTTCGTCATAGGCTTCGGCGCCCTTGCGGAAGCCGAACAGGTGAATCTTGTCGTAGCGCGCCACGCATTCGCCGGCCGGGTTGTAAACCAGGCTGCTGTTGCGCATCTTGTCCGGCACCGAGGCGACCAGCGGCAGGGAACCGGCGAACAGCCAGACGTTATGCCGCTGCGCCGTTTCGGCCAGCCAGGCCTGGATCGGCCCGTTGCCATGGGGTTCGCAGGCCCGCACCCGGTCGGCATCGACGGCGCCGATGATCGGGAAGTACTCGGGCAACACGACCAACTGGGCGCCCTGCGCCACGGCGTCTTCGATCAGGCGACCGGCCGTCGCCAGGTTGTCGCCAACACGCGGCCCGGAAACCATCTGGATGGCGGCGATCCGGCAATTCTGCTTGCTCACGGTTTATTGTCCTCGTCTGGATTCGGTTGGGTACCAGCCGGCGTCTCGGCGGCCTTGCCGACCTGCGGATCGGCCCAGGTGCCGGTGACATGATAGCGGTAGCTGAACAGGCGGTTGAGCGGTTTCTGCAGCACCGTGTTGGCAACCAGTGCCGCGGCGCCGACCACCGGGTTGACCAGTGCCGCCGTGCCGACCGCGGCCAGGCCGCCCAGTTCGGGGCGCACCGTGACGTGCAGGTCCTGCGTTTCGTTCTTCAGATCCGTCTCGCCGGTCATTTCGATTTGTGCCGCCGGCCCGGAGATGCGCAGCGGATCGGTGGTGCGCATGATGCCGCGACGGATGGCCAGCTTGCCCTCGATGCTGTCGAAGGCCAGGCCGTCGCTGAAGATGTCGCGAAAATCGAGGGTCAGGCGGCGCGGCAGCGACTGCAGCGAGATCAGACCGAGCAACTTGCCGACGCCGGGCTCCAGCTTGTTGAACTGGCCTTTGTCGACGGCCACGTTGAGCTGGCCACTCAGGGTCGGATAGTGGATTCCGGTCAGCGGGCCGCTCCATTGCAGGTCGCCGGTCAGCTTCGCGCTGCCCCGCCGCACGGCATCGACGTAACCAAGACGGTCGAGCAGCTTGCCGACATCCTTCGCCGTCAGTTCGAAATCGAGCCGGGTCAGGTGGCGGCCGGTGTTGTTCCAGATCCCCTTGCCCTTCAGGATGCCATCCGGATTCTGCAGGCTCAGCGCATCGAGGTTCCACGCTCCCTTGTCGTTGCGCGCTTTCAATTCCAGCTTGCCCAGCGCCCGCTCGCCGATCTGCAGGTCATCGACGCTCAGGCTCATCCCGGGCAGCGCATTGATCAGGGTCGTGCTGCCCTCGGCCACTTCGGCGGCCGGCCGCAGGACCAAGCGCTTGAAATTGCCCTCGACCCAGCCTTCGCCGGCACTTTTCCAGAACACGTCGCCGATCGCCTCACGGGTATTCAGCCCGATCTGCCAGCCGCCATCACGCGGCCGCAGGCTGGTTTCGACCTGATTGAAATCGCGCTCGAAAATGCGCAGCAGCGGCGTCTTCAAGGTCAGTACATTGAGCGCCAGCCCCCCCGAATCGGTTCCATTGGCCGCACCGCCGTTCTCCGGCAGGTAATTCTTCCAGGCATCGGCATCGATACGCGGTGTCGCGACACGAATGGCCAGCCCCTTGTCGGGCAGGCGCGGCTCGGCTTCGCCAACGGCGAAAACACCCCGCTCCCAGGCGCCCTGCCGCTTGACCATGATGCCCTGGCCAACCTTGCCGAGCACGATGCGGTACTGCTCGCGCAGGGCATCCGGCATGGTCTGCTCAATACGCAGGGGCAGTGGCGTGTTCGCCGTCTTGTTCAGCGGTTCGGGCAGGGGTGAGCTGATGCCGACCAGGTCGGATTCGACAACCACCTCGGCCATCCGCTGGCGGATGCCGATGTCGGCCTTCCAGGCCGCCCCCCCGGTCAGATGATTGATCAGCGGCCAGCCGAAGTGACTGCTCACCTCCTTGATCTGGGCCGTGCCGCTGGCCTGGATACCGACCTTGCCGCCGACGCTGCGGACCTGCACCTTGAGCGGCCCGCCGAATACCCGGCCGACGATGTCCTGCGCCGTCGCCGTACTTTCCGTCAGCTGCAGGCGCCCATTGACCTGGGCGATGGGTGGCAGCCCGGCCAGCGGCTGCAACTGGTTGTTCTGGAAGCGGTAGTCGCCGCGCATCTTGGTATCGTGGGCGTGGCGCAGCGGGATATCGAGTTCCAGGTTCAGGCTGCCATTCCCGGCTGCCTTCATGTCGCGGGTGAAATGGTCGAGCGTCTCGCCGAGCGGGCTCTGTTCGATGAAGCGCAGGAACTCGCTGGTCGGCCCCTGGGCCAGGCCGCGCACCAGCAGCATTTCCTCATGCGACTCAAAATCGGGGATGCGCACCGTCACATCCGAGAGCGAAGCGCCCAGGATGCGGCCCTGGCTGGCGGCAATCTTCATCCCGGTGTCGAAACTCATGTCCGCCGCGATCCCGTCGATGGCCGGCCAGCCCGGCACGTAATCCACCCGGGCATCGGCCGCCTTGGCGGTGACCAGAAACTTGCCTCCCTTGCCGTCACGGAAAGGAAAATCGCGCAGATTGCCCTTGAGGACGAGGCGCCCGTCGTAGCCGCGCCCGCCGACCAGGCCGCGCCGCAACCAGGCACGCGCCTCACCGTTGACGACGTGCGGCATGTAGCGCCACACCGCCCGCGCATCGGCCCGGTCGACGCGCGCCGTCAGATCGATCTCGCCGGGACCATCACCGGTGTAGCGGTAATGCCCCTGCGCCGCCCCGGCTGCATCCGGCCCGGCGAATTCGAGTTTGTCGAGGCGGATGTCGGTCCCGTCCCGGCCATTCTTCCAGCTCGCCCGAGCCTTGAGTGCGGTCAGCGCAATGTCCGGCTCGGGAAAGACCGCCGGCAGGGAAAGGCCGGACTCGGCGGAGTCGATGATCAGGTCTCCGCCTTTCTCGGTCAGGTCGATGTTGCCAGACAGTCCGGCGGCACCGGGGAAGTAACCGCCCGCCCGCAGGCCCAGGTCGCGGAAACCGGCCCGCAAGCTGTAGCGGCTCAGGGTGTCGCCGGCCAACGTCCAGCCGGCACGCAATTCGACAATATGGCCCTGCGGCTGGTGGGTTTCGAGCAGCTGCCGGCTGCGGGCATCGAGCGGCATGTAGGCTGCCAGCCGGGCCAGAATGGCCAGATCGAGGAAACTGGCGCTGGCATTGCCGTTGACGGCGCCCGATTGCGCCGCCTGCCGCCATTCGAGCTTGAAATCGGTCGGCGCGACACGTACACCGTCCTGCGTCAGCAACTCCACCTTGTGCCCGGAAACCGCCCATTCGTCGGCCTTGTAGCGCCCCGCCAGACGGCCGCGCAGGCTGGCCAAATCGAGTTCCGGCAGCTTCTGGCCGAGGCGGATGCGCACTTCCTCCAGGGCGACATCGGCCGTCAGCTGCCCGGCCCCGTCGGCCAGATCGCCCCAGACGCGCAAGGCCCCGCGGCCCTGCGGCAAGGCCACCGGGTAATCGACCCAGGCCCGCCAGCCCGCCAGGTCGGCATAGTCCAGTTCAACGAAAACCTTGCCGGTCAGGTGTTCCAGTGCGTCACCCAGGTCGCCCCGGATTTCGCCCCGGATGTCGAGACGTGCCGCCAGATTCTCCGGCGGGGCGGCGGAGAGGCCGAAACGATGACGCCGGCCGCTGTTGTCGAGGGCCAGCTGGAGATCTTCGAGGACGAGCGGCGGCGCCTGGCGCAGGCGGTCCTCCCAGACGATGGTCGCATCGTGGATGCGGATGCGCTTCTGCTCCAGCACCCACTCGGCAAAGGCGGGATCGCTCTCGCCCTCGGAGGTCAGGCCGGCGATGGTCAGCTTGCCATTCGTTTCGCGCCGCACATGCAGCACCGGGCCGTCGAAGGCGAGCAGCGCCAGGGTTGGCCGACCACGCCATAGACTGTGCCAGGACAGCACGCCTTCGACGCGGGTCAGCGAAAAGGCCGCCCCCCCCTGATGGTCGGCGACGACCACGTCATCGAGCACGAGATCGGGATTCAGCCCCTGCCAGCGGGCTTCGATGCGGCCGATGCGCACCGGCTGGCCGACCGCCTGGCTCGCCGCCTGCTCGATGGCCACCCGGTAGTCGGCCACCCGCGGCAGCACAACATGGCGCAGGACGAGGATCAGCCCGGTGAAAGCCAGCCAGGCAGCAAAGAGCAGCCAGCCTGTCCAGCGCAGGGCGCGCGCGAAACCCGGCCGGGCCAGCAAGGGCCACAGCCAGTACAGACGGCGATAGGCCGCCCGGCGAACTTCCTGCCGGGTCAGGCCGGAATCGTGAAGCAAAGGCTCATTCACCGGCAAAACCGCTTTGCCATGGGGGGTAATAGCTCACTACAATCGGGTGATCGCGAAAACCATCATTCTATCCTTTCCGGATACACCGCCGCCCCCGATCCCATGACACCCCCTCTCGACCCCCGCTGGCAGCGCGCCCTCGACCACAGCCGCTACTTGAGCAACCTGTTCTATGCCCGGCCGGACCTGATCCCGGAGCTGGCCGCCACCTGGGAGGCGCCGCTCTCCGAGGAATTGCTGCAGGCACCGCTGCGCCGCGACTTCGCCGACGACGATGCGGTGCGCAGCACATTGCGCCGCCTGCGCCAGCGGGCGATGGCCCATATCGAGCTGCGCGACCTGTGCGGCCTGGCGCCGCTCGCCGAAGTGGTCGAAAGCATGACCCTGCTGGCCGACGTGACAACCAATTTCGCACTCGACCATTACCACCGCCAGCTGGTCGAGATGTTCGGCGAACCGCTCGACAGGCAGGGCCGGCCGCAGCGTCTGATGGTCGTCGGCATGGGCAAGCTCGGCGGACGCGAACTGAACGTCTCGTCCGACGTCGATTACATCTTCATCTACCCGGAGGATGGCGATACCGCCGGCGCCAAGAAGAGCATCGAGAATTTCGACTTCTTCAACCGCCTCGGCAAGCGCGTCATCCAGGCGCTCGGCGATGTCACTGCCGACGGCCAGGTCTTCCGCGTCGACATGCGCCTGCGGCCAAACGGTGATTCCGGCCCCCTGGTCTGCTCGCTCGACGGACTGGAAAACTATTTCGTTACCCAGGGCCGCGAATGGGAGCGCTACGCCTGGATCAAGGCGCGGGTCATGAACAGCGGCCCGAACGCCGCCGGCGAGGCGATGGCGGGCTGGATCGACGCCTTGCAGCGTTGCGCCCGCCCTTTCATCTTCCGCAAGTACCTCGATTTCGGTGCAATCAACGCCATGCGCGACCTGCATGCCCAGATTCGTCGCGAAGTGGCGCGCAAGGACATGGCCGAGCACGTCAAGCTCGGCCCCGGCGGCATCCGCGAAGTCGAGTTCATCGCCCAGGTTTTCCAGCTCATCCGCGGCGGCCGCGACCCGGCGCTGCAGATCCGCCCGACGCTGGCCGTCCTTGCCCTGCTGGCCGAACGCAAGCTGATCCCGGTCGAAACCGAACAGGAACTGCGTGAGGCCTACGTCTTCCTGCGCCGGCTGGAACATCGCCTGCAGTATGTCGAGGACAAGCAGACGCATATGCTGCCGGAGGACCCGGCCGAGCGGGAGAAGATCGCCCGCAGCATGGATTTCGCCGACTGGAATGCGTTGCTCGCCGTGCTCAACCAGCACCGGGAAATCGTCAGTCGCCATTTCGAGGCCGTCTTTTCCGACCCCGAAGCGGGCGAGCACCCCCTGACCGGACTGTGGCTGGGGCAACTGGACGAGGAGACCGCCCTCGAAGGCTTCGGCAATCTCGGCTTCCGCCACCCGAAGGACGCCATTGCCCGCCTCGCCGACCTGCGCGCTTCCAGCCGCTACCAGCAACTCCCCGCCGCCAACCGCTCGCGCCTCGACGCCGTCGGCCCGCGCCTGATCGAGGCGGCGGGCGCCACCACCGACCCGGACACGACCCTGGCCCGCGGCATCGGCTTCCTTGAACACATCGCCCGGCGCGGTGCCTATCTGGCGCTGCTCCAGCAGTATCCGATGGCCTTGCGCCGCGTCGCCGACATGATGTGCGCCTCGCACTGGGCAGCCGACTACCTGAACCGCTACCCGCTGCTCCTCGACGAGCTGCTCGATCCGCGCCTGTACGAAATCGCCACCGACTGGACCGGCTTCCGCGAGAACCTGCGCGCCACACTGGCCCAGAACGTCGGCGACACCGAGCGGGAAATGGACATCCTGCGCGAAATGCACCACGCCCAGGTCTTCCGCCTGCTGGCCCAGGACCTCGCCGGTCTGCAGACCATCGAACACCTGTCCGATCACCTGACCGAACTGGCCGATACCCTGGTCCAGGAAACCCTGCCACTGGTCTGGGGGACGATCAAGAAGCGGCATTGCGACACGCCGAAATTCGCCGTCATCGGCTACGGCAAGATGGGCGGCAAGGAACTCGGTTACGCCTCGGACCTCGATCTCGTCTACCTGTTCGACGATGACGCAATGGACGCCGAGGAAAACTACACCCGCCTTGGTCAGCGCCTGAACAGCTGGCTGTCCAACCAGACGCCGGCCGGCATCCTGTTCGAGACCGACTTGCGCCTGCGCCCGAACGGCGACTCGGGGCTGCTCGCAGTCTCGGTGGATGCCTTCCGCGATTACCAGCTCAAGAACGCCTGGACCTGGGAACACCAGGCGCTGACCAGGGCACGCTTCTGCGCCGGCGACCCGGCCGTTGGCCAGCGTTTCGAGGCGATCCGCACCGAAATCCTGCGCCTGCCGCGCGACCTGGCAAAGCTGAAGGAAGACGTCGTCGCCATGCGGCAAAAGATGTATGCCGCCCACGCCCTGAACAGCGAGACCGACTTTGCCCTGAAGCACGATCCGGGCGGCATCATCGACGTCGAATTCATCGTCCAGTATCTGATCCTCGGCCATGCCCACCAATACGCCGAACTGACCGGCAACCTCGGCAACATCGCGCTGCTGCGCATTGCCGGCGAACTGGGGCTGATCGATCCGGCACAGGCCCAGACGGCCGGCAACGCCTATCGCGAATACCGCCGCCTGCAGCACGCCCGACGCCTGTCGGCCACGCCCAAAGCGCCGATTCCGCGCGAAGAGGTGGAAACGCACATCGCTGCCGTCAGTACGCTTTGGCAGGCGGTATTCGGCAACGCCTGAGGTTGCTCAGCGGTCGTCGTCCTTGTTGCGGCGGCCTCTTCCGTCGCCGCGCTCACCCCGGTCGCGGTCATCCCGCTTGATGTCCGGGCCGCGTGGCGGTGGCGGCGTCGCCGGGCGCAGATCGGGCTGACCGCGCGTCTCGCGGTTGATCTCCCGGCCGGGCGGCGGACCGTCCATGTCGCGTCGCGGCAACGGGGCCGGCGCCTGCTGCGGCGGCTGGTAATTACGCTCCTGGCGGTATTGCGGCATCGGCTCCGGGCGCGGTGGTTCGTAACGCGGCGGCGGTGGCGGCGGATTCCCGCGTGGGGCCCGGTCATCGCGATCCCAACGTCCTTCATGCTGCCGCCAGTGGTTGCCCTCGCGCTCCCAGCGGGGCGCAACCCAGCGATAACCAGGTCTCGGCGCCTCCCAGCGCCCCGGCACCCACTCGTAGCGCTGGCCGATCCATGTCCAGAAACCACCGATCCAGATGTAGCCGACGATAGGCGGATAACCGGGATATTCAACACGCGGCGGTGGCGGCTCGATATAGACCGGTTCGCGATAAACCGGGGCCGGCGCCACGACACAGCCGGAGAGCATCGCCATGCCGGCCAGCAGCGCTGTAATCAGTGTCTTGCTCTTCATGATGGATACCCCGCTCAGCAAATGGTCATGTTGAGCATAACGCCCCGCCCGGACCTTGGATAGACGAAGCACCGCCGATTTTACGATTTGTTGCAGACCTGACGGCAGCCCGTGATGTAAACAAGCAAGGCCGCCCGCAGGCGGCCTTGCAGCGGGGCTCGGATGCCTTACTTCTTCAGCGAATCGCGGATCTCGCGCAGCAGCACGATGTCTTCCGGCGTCACCGGCGGCGCTTCCGGAGCCGGCGCCGGCTCCTCGGCCTTGCGCAGGCGGTTCATCTGCTTGACCATCATGAAGATGATGAAGGCCAGGATGACGAAATTGACCACGATGGTCAGGAAGGAACCGTAGGCGAAGACGGCGATACCGGCCTTCTTGAGATCGGCCAGCGTGGTCAGGTTGTTCGGGTTGTCGCCGAGCACGACGAACAGGTTGGAGAAGTCGAGCTTGCCGACAACACGGCTGACCAGCGGCATGATCAGGTCACCGACGATCGAGTCGACGATCTTGCCGAAGGCGCCGCCGATGATGACACCCACCGCGAGGTCCATGGCATTGCCCTTGACAGCAAATTCCTTGAATTCCTGAATCATTCCCATACTGTTTTCTCCGTCGATTGCAATGAAGTTATTGGTGGATTGATTATTTGCCCCGCCCGCAACGCGGGTCAAGCATTTTTCATAATGCCGGGTTTCCTTACCAGGCTTTGCAAAGCCGCTCGACAGCGGCTTCCAGCGTTGCTTCGCGCTTGGCGAAGCAGAAGCGGACCACCTGGTCGTCGCGCCCGTCGGCATTGAATACGGAAACCGGAATCACCGCCACGCCGACCTCGCGCGTCAGCCACTCGGCGAAGGCACGGTCGGGCAGGTCGGACATGCCGGCATAACGCGCCAGTTGAAAATAGGTACCGCGACAGGGCAGCAACGTAAAGGGCGTCGCCGCCATCAACTGCCGGAAATGGTCGCGCTTAGCCTGGTAGAAGGCGGCCAGACCGAGATGACGGGAAGCGTCCTGCATGTATTCGGCGATGGCCAGTTGCGACGGTGCATGTACGGTGAACACGTTGAATTGGTGCACCTTGCGGAATTCCGCCATCAGCGCGGCGGGGCCGACAACGTAGCCGATCTTCCAGCCGGTGATGTGATAGGTCTTGCCGAAGCTCGACACGACAATGCTGCGCACCGCCAGTTCGGCATGCGCGCACAGGCTGGCGTGCCGCTCACCGTCGAAGACGATGTGCTCGTACACCTCGTCGGACAGGATCACGATGTCGGTGCCACGCACCAGGCCGGCCAGCCGATCGAGATCGGCGGCGGTGAGCAGGCTGCCGGTCGGGTTGTGCGGCGAATTGACGATGATCATCCGCGTCCGCTCATTGATCAGGCCGCGCACCTGGTCCCAGTCCGGCGCATAGTCCGGGAATCTCAGCTGGGCGAAGACGGCCTGGCCGCCGACCGTTTCGATGGCCGGCACGTAGCTGTCGTATACCGGCTCGAAGACGATGACCTCGTCGCCCGGCCGGACGAAGGCGGCGATGGCGGTGAAGATCGCCTGCGTCGCCCCCGCTGTCACCGTCACCTCGGACTCGACATCGAAGCGCGGGCCGTACAACGTCGCCACCTTGTCCACGATGGCCTGGCGCAGTTCCGGCAGGCCGCCCATCGGGGCGTACTGGTTGCGGCCGGCCAGCATGTGGCGATGCACGGCGTCGAACAGGGCCGGCTCAGCCTGGAAATCGGGGAAACCCTGCGACAGGTTGACGGCGCCGCACTCGGTGGCGAGGCGGGACATGACGGTGAAGATGGTCGTCCCCATGGCGGGGAAGCGGGAATCGATGCGGATCGGCGTTTCCATGATGCGGCTCGGGCAAGGCTGGACAAGGGTCCCACTATGCCACAGCGGCTCAGACGGCAACGAGGACGTCGTTCTGCGATTCGGCCAGGATGTGCTTGGTCGTGCTGCCGAGGAGGAGTTCCTCGAATACCCCTTCGCCATGCTTGCCGACCACGATCAGGTCGCAGTCGGATTCCTGCTCCTGTTCCAGGATGCGCTGGGAAACGTCGCCCTGTACGACCAGGCTGTTGATTCGCGAACGATCGATGCCGCTCTCCTCGACCAGGCGATCGAGCCGGGTACGCGCCTGGCTGGCGGCCAGGCTGCGGTAGTGGGCGATCTTCGCATCATCCACGCCGGCATAGCGCAATTGTCCCTCGAACGGCACGTCGTAGGCGTGCATCACGGTCAGGCTGGCGTTCGGGACCAATGCGGCGGCCAGGCGGAGGGTTCGGGCCGCGATGGGAGAAAAATCGACCGGCACCAGCAGGTGGCGGTAGGGTTCGTGCGGCGGCTGCTTGACCACCAGCACCGGGCAGCGCGCCGAACTGAGCAGGCGTTCAGCGGTGGAACCGAGCAGGATGTGGCGCAGGAAACTGGCGCCGCGGGCGCCGAGGACCAGCAGATCGGCCGGCAGCGCATCGGCCTCGGCCAGCAGACTAGGCAGCAGGTCGCCGATACCGACCGACAGCGCAGGCGCCACGCCGTAGCGCTGGTGGATCACCTCGCCCAGTCCGCGCAGGTCAAGACGCAAGCGATCGAGCAACTCCTGCTCGACATCGTCGTCACCAGCCGAAAGCAGCTGCCGCAACTGGTCGAGCGGCGCCCGGCTGGCGACATGCACCAGGGCGAGGCTGGCACCAATGCTCCCGGCCAGGGCCGCCGCCCGCTCTGCAGCATGGCGGGCCGGTGCCGACAGGTCGGTTGCCGCCAGGAAGTTGTTCAGTGTCGCCATCACGCGCTCCTTTCCGTTCGCCAAACCAGTCGCCCGGGCATCAGGCCCGGCCGGTGATCTCTCCGATCCGGCGCAAGACATGGCCAGCCATGCCACGCGCCAGTTCCTCCTCGCCGAAGAACACGATGCCGAGGTTTTCCTTGCGCCACAAGGCCGATTCCGCTTCGCTGTGCGTGCGCAGCACAATGTCGATGCCAGGATTGAGTGTACGGGCCGTCTCGACCATTTGCCGTACATTGACCGGATCGGGCGTGGCGACGACCAGCATGGCGGCATCGGCAATGTGCGCCTGGATCAGCACCGAGGGCTCGGCGGCATCGCCTGACACGGCCGGGATGCCCTGCTGGCGAAGATTCTCGACCAGTTCGCGGTTCTGTTCGGCGACGACGAAGGGGATCTCCTGCCGGCGCAGATCCTCCGCAATACGCTGGCCAACCCGGCCATAACCCACCAGCACCACTTGCCGCTCCAGGAACTTGCGCTCGGTGCTCATCGGCAGTTCGGCATAGGGATCCTCGCGCTGCTCGAGCTGGCGGGCGATGGCCGACTTGGCCAGCACCCAGCGGCGAAGTGGATCGATGGCCGAGAACATCAGCGGATTGAAGGCGATCGAAATCAGCGCTCCGGCCAGGACCAGGCTCATGCCTTCGGCCGACATCAGGCCGAGCGCTTGGCCGAGGCCGGCCAGAATGAAGGAGAACTCGCCGATCTGGGCCAGGCTGGCGGCGACGACCAGCGCCGTATTGAGCGGATAGCGGAAGGCGAGGACCAGGGCCAGCGCGGCAAGTGTCTTGCCGAGCATGATGATGGCGACGACACCGAGGACGCGCAACGGCTGCTCGACCAGGATCGCCGGCTGGAAGAGCATGCCGACCGAAACGAAGAAGAGCACCGAGAATGCGTCGCGCAGGGGCAGCGACTCCTCGGCGGCGCGATGGCTGAAGGACGATTCCCGCATCACCATGCCGGCAAAGAAGGCGCCCAGCGCGAACGAAACGCTGAACAGATGGGCCGCACCGTAGGCAATGCCGATCGCCGCGGCTACCACGGCCAGCGTGAACAGTTCGCGCGACCCCGTGCCGGCCACCTGCCAGAGCAGCCAGGGAATTACCTTGCGCCCGACCAGCATCATCAGGCCGATGAAGGCGCCGACCTGAAGCAGGGTCCAGGCTACCGTCATCCCCACCGAGCCGCCCGCCACGCCAGTGGCTGCCGCACCGCCCAGCATGCCGGCCAGCGGCGGCAGCAGGACGAGGACCAGTACGGTAGCCAGATCCTCGACCACCAGCCAGCCGACCGCGATGCGCCCGTTCATGCTGTCGAGCACGCCGCGTGCTTCCAGTGCCTTGAGCAGCACGACGGTACTGGCGCAGGAGAGCGACAGGCCGAACAACAGGCCATGCCCCCACTCCCAGCCCCAGAGCGTCGCCACCCCCAGGCCGAGCAGTGTCGCGCAACTCATCTGCACCACCGCACCGGGCACGGCGATGCGCTTGACGGCGAGCAGGTCGCCCATCGAGAAGTGCAGGCCGACACCGAACATCAACAACATCACGCCGATTTCGGAGAGCTGCGCGGCGAGGTGCACATCGGCGACAAAACCGGGCGTCGCCGGCCCGATCAGGATGCCGGCCACGAGATAGCCGACCAGGGCCGGCAGCTTGATCCGTTCGGCGATGAAGCCGAGTATCAGCGCTGTACCGAAGCCGGCGGCAAGGGTGGTGATGAGGGTGATATTGTGTTCCATGCGGCCTTTCTGCTTAACCCATAGTCTTTTAACATCGATTGCCGCCCCTGGCCACCCATCGGGGCGAAACGTCACTCAGCAAAAACCAGAGAATCACTTCGGCACCCTCCAGTACGCCTTGTTATTTTGATTGACCAGCGGAAGGCATCCCGGGTTTCATCTGGCGGCCGCCAGGCTGCCCCGATGGCAGCCGCTATGCCACAATTCGCCCCATGAACATCGACGGCATCCCCACTCGCACCCTGCGCGCCCATCCCGATCAGCGCGCCATCGACATCATCGACCAGACCCGCCTGCCGCACGCCCTGCACTGGGTGCGCGTCGCGACGCTGGACGAGGCGGCCCACGCCATTCGCGCCATGCAGGTGCGCGGCGCCCCGCTGATCGGCGCCACCGCCGCCTACGGCCTGGCCATCGCACTCGATTTCGAGGCCTCCGACACGCGGCTGGACGAAGCCATCGCCGTCCTCGGCGCGACGCGGCCGACGGCGGTCAACCTGCACTGGGCGCTGGCCCGCATGGCAAAAGTGCTGCGCCCGCTGGCACCGGCCATGCGTTGCGACGCCGCCTGGGCCGAAGCGGCCGCCATCGCCGAGGAAGACGTGGCGCAGAACGCCGCCATCGGCCAGCACGGCTTGAAGCTCTGGAAGGATCTGATCGTCGCCGACGGCCAGACCCTGAACGTGATGACCCACTGCAATGCCGGCTGGCTGGCTACTGTCGATTGGGGCACCGCCCTGTCGCCGATCTACGCCGCGCACGATGCCGGCGTGCCGGTGCATGTCTGGGTCTCCGAGACCCGGCCGCGCAACCAGGGGCTGCTCACCGCCTGGGAACTGGAGCAGCACGGGGTGCCGCACACGTTGATCGCCGACAACGCGGCCGGCCTGCTCATGCGCCAAGGCAAGGTCGATGCGGTGATCGTCGGCGCCGACCGCATCGCGGCCAACGGCGATGTCGCCAACAAGGTCGGTACCTACCTCAAGGCGCTGGCCTGCGCCGACAACGGCATTCCCTTCTACGTCGCGGCACCCCGCTCGACGCTCGATTTCGCCTGCCCGGAGGGTGCCGACATACCGATCGAGGAGCGCGACGGCGATGAGTTCCGCCTGGTGCACGGCCTCGACCGCCACGCCCAGCCCAGCGCCCTGCGCCAGTTGCCGGCCGGCGAGGACGTCGCCAATCCGGCCTTCGACGTCACGCCGAACTGGCTGGTCAAGGCCATCATCACCGAGCGCGGTGTCTGCGCCGCCAGCCGAGAAGGCCTGCTGACGCTGTACCCGGAGGAAGCCGGTGGCTGACGTGCGCGATGCGTTGATCGCCACCGCCCGCGCCCTGCAGCCGGCCGGGCTGAACAAGGGTACTTCGGGCAATGTCAGCGTGCGCCACGGCGACGGCTTCTACATCACGCCGACCGGCATGCCGTACGACCGGCTGGTCGCCGATGACATCCCGCTCATGGCGCTCGACGGCTCGCATGTCGGCGCCCGCAAGCCCTCATCCGAATGGCGCTTCCACCGCGACCTCTACGCCGCCCGCCCGGAAGTCGGCGCCGTGCTGCACGCCCATTCGCCCTTCGCCGTCAGCCTGGCCTGCCTGCGCCGCGATATTCCGCCTTTCCACTACATGATCGCCCGCTTCGGCGGCGACACCGTCCGCTGCGCCGACTACGCCCTCTTCGGCTCGCAGGCGCTGTCGGATGCCGCCCTGCTCGCCATGCGGGAGCGCAAGGCCTGCCTGCTCGCCAACCACGGCCTGCTCGTCGCCGGCCGCGATCTCGACGAAGCCCTGGCCTTGGCCATTGAGCTTGAAGAACTGTGCGAACAGTACTGGCGCGCCTGCCAGTTGGGCGCCCCGGTGCTGTTGTCAGACGACGAAATGACCGAGGTGATAGCCAAATTCGCCGGCTACGGACAGCAATGAACCCGATGCACGACCTTTCCCGCTGGGCGCACCGGCATGAATACGGCGCGGGCAATGCCGCGGCCGAACGCGGTACCCGCCTGGTGCTGTGGATCACCATCGTTACCATGTTGGTCGAGATCGTCGCCGGCTGGTGGTTCAACTCGATGGCGGTGCTCGCCGACGGCTGGCACATGAGTTCGCACGCCCTGGCCATCGGCCTCTCGGCCTTCGCCTATGCCGCCGCCCGCAAGTACGCCACCGACCCGAGCTTTGCCTTCGGCACCTGGAAAATCGAAGTGCTGGCCAGCTACACCAGCGCCATCGTCCTGCTTGGCGTCGCCGGCGCGATGGTCTTCGGCTCACTGGAACGCCTGTGGTCGCCGCAGCCGATCCATTACGCCGAGGCGATGATCGTTGCCATCGGCGGCCTGGCGGTCAATCTGGTCTGTGCACTGATCCTCGGCCAGGCGCACGATCATCACCACGATCATGATCACCCCCCTCATCATGGACATGCGCATCACCACGACTTGAACCTGAAGGCGGCCTACATCCACGTCGTCACTGATGCGCTGACCTCGCTGCTCGCCATCGCCGCGCTGGCCGGCGGTTGGCTGTGGGGCTGGGCCTGGCTCGATCCGGCGACTGGCCTGGTCGGTGCCGTCCTGGTCGCGCTGTGGGCGAAGAACCTGATCGTGCAGAGCGGCCGCGTCCTGCTCGATCGCGAGATGGACCATCCGGTCGTCGCCGAAATCCGCGAGGTCATCGCAGCCCTGCCCGAATCCGGCAATACGCAGATCACCGACCTGCATGTCTGGCGCGTCGGCAACGGGGCTTACGCCTGCGCCATCAGCCTGCTCACCCATGACCCGGCACTGACCCCGCTGCAGATTCGCGAAGCGCTCGGCATCCACGAGGAAATCGTGCACGTCACGGTGGAAATCCACCTCTGCGACATCTGCTGAGGTAACGGCGCTTCGCCGAAGCCGGGACGGGGCCGCGAAGGAGCCCAGCGGACAATGCCCCCTTTTTGCCTTTCTCTACCCTCTCCGAACCAGCCTGGTCGGCAATAACCATCAAGCCAGCTGGCGACCGCGCTCGATCTGCGTGATATAGCGCTGGATGCGGTTTTCGTCGCCGAGCGGCAAATCCCTGAACTGCAGGCCGATACGCCAGAAAACGGCGCCGCTGCGGCTGGTGTGCTGATGAAAATTGCGCACCGTCGCGCTGAAGAACAATTCGCGACTCTCGCCGGGCAGCGCAAAATGGCAGTTGGGCAGGACCAATCCGACCTCGAGCCCCGCCGGCAGTTCCGGTGCGTCGAGGCCGATGCCCGATACCGAGATGTCGTGCGCCGGCAGTTTGAGCAAGCCGCCATCCGGCATGCGGGCAAAGAGGATCAGCGGATTGACCCGCGGCGTTTCGATACGGAAATACTCGCGCCGCTGCAGGCGAACGACATATTCCGGCAGCGCAACGGCCAAGGCCTTGCCGCCCTCGAAGGTGGTCTCGCTGACCGCACCGGACGAAAACTGCACCGGCACACCGCCCGGCCGCCCGCTGAACCTGACCTTTTCAGCCGCCAGAATGCGACGGTTGGCTTCCTGGCTGCCGCTGCAATCGAAAACCAGACGTTTCTGGTCGACCTGCACATCGAGCAGGGTGGTTAGGAACATCTCCTCGCCGTGCAGGAAATGGACCGAAAACGGCTCGCGTGCCTTGGCATAGCCGGCGAGCAGAAAGGCCACCGGCTTGCCGCCACTGATCCGGAACCGATCGTCGATTTCCGCATCGCTCATCTGGTCAAACTGGCTCACAGCAACTCCAGTACGCGCAGCAAGGAGGCGGTGTCGTCGCGCCCCCAGCCCTGCGCCATCAGCGCATTCAATTGTTGATCGACGACAGCGGCCAGCGGCACCGGCACGCCGCTCTGCCGCGCTGCGGCGAGAACCAGTCCGAAATCCTTGTGATGCAGGCGGGCCTCGATGCCGGCCGCGAAATCGCGGCGCACCATGCGCTCCCCCATCACATCAAGCACCCGCGAGGCGGCCGAACCGCCGGCCAGCGCGTCCCTCACCTTGCCGCAGTCGACGCCGGAAGCGGCCGCCAGGCGCATCGCCTCGGCCGCAGCCTGGATGGCGGCGACCATGATCATCTGGTTGCACGCCTTGGCCACCTGGCCGGCGCCGCTCGGACCGATATGCACGATGCGCTGGCCGAGGCATTCCAGCAGCGGCCTGACGCGCGCCAGCACCTCGGCCTTGCCCCCGGCCATGATGGCCAGCGTGGCATCAATGGCGCCCTGCGCCCCACCAGACACCGGCGCATCCAGCATGGCGATGCCCTTTTCGCCGAGCCGTGCCGCGATGTGGCGGGCCGCCTCCGGCGCGATGGTCGAGCAATCGACCAGCACGGAACCGGGCACCATGCCTTCGATCAGGCCATCCGGGCCCAGTGCAACATGTTCGACATCGGCGCTCGACGTGATGATGGTGAACACCACCTCGCACTGCCGCCCCAGTTCGGCCGGCGTCTGGCACACCGTGGCCGGCAAGCCGGCAACGCTCGCCGGGCGGCGCGCCCAGACATGCAGGTCGTGGCCGGCCCGCTGCAGATGCAGGGCCATCGGGCGCCCCATGACGCCCAGACCAATGAAACCGACTTTCATGCCTGCCCCGACAGCCTTTCCAGCAATTTGAGCACGGCGATGGAGTCCTCCTCGCCGAGGCCGGAGCCGACCATGGCGTTGAACATCTGTGCCGTCGCCGCCGAACCCGGCAGGCAAAGGCCGAGCTGGTGGGCCGTCTGCATCACGATGTTGAGATCCTTCTCGTGCATCCAGCTCTTGAAACCCGGCTTGAAATTGCGGTCCAGCATGCGCTGGCCGTGGTTTTCGAGAATCTTCGAGTAGGCGAAACCGCCGAGCAGCGCCTCGCGCACCTTGCCGGCATCGACGCCGTTCTTGGTAGCGAAGGCGAAAGCCTCAGCCACCGCCAGCACGCCCATGCCGGTGACGATCTGGTTGGCCGCCTTGGCCACCTGCCCGGCACCGGACTCGCCGACATGCACGATATTCCGGCCCAGGCATTCGAACGCCGGCTTGGCCCGGGCAAAGCCAGCCTCGCTGCCACCGGCCATGATCGACAGGGTGCCGGCGATGGCGCCGACCTCACCGCCGGAAACCGGTGCGTCGACGAAATCGACCCCGGCCGCCGCCAGGTCACGACCGATCTGGCGTGCCGCCGCCGGCGCAATGGTACTCATATCGACGGCGACCAGACCCGGTTCGGCACCGCTGGCCACACCGCGCATGACTTCGGCCACATCCGGCGCATCGGCCACCATGGAGATCACCAGTTCATTGCCCTGCGCCGCATCGGCCGGGCTGACCGCGGCTCGCGCCCCGGCTTCGAGCAGGGGGCGCATCGATTCGGCGCGGCGCGCCCAGACGGTCACCTCATGCCCCCCCTTGACGAGGTTGAGCGCCATGGGACGCCCCATGATGCCGAGGCCAATGAATCCGATTTTCATGCAGAACTCCGTGTCGTTAAGCCTGAAATTCTAGCGCGAATGGCACCCGATGGGCCTCGGCAGAATGCCAGGGGCTGGGCCGGACACGCCGCCAGCCGTCGGTTTCAGGCCGCTGCGGCAGCGAACAGGCCAAAACCGCCGAAACCGACCACTTCCTCGGCCGACACTGGCTGGTAGAAATGGTAGCCCTGCACCCGCTCGCACTCCAGGGTGCGCAGGAACTCGGCCTGGGCAAAACGCTCAACCCCCTCGGCGACCAGTTGCAGGCCAAGCGAGCGGCCGAGCAGGACGATCGAGGTGAGCAGCGAGGCGGCATCGCGGTCGGTATCGACATCAGCCAGGAAGGAACGGTCGATCTTCAGGCGGTCGAGCGGGAAGCGGCGCAGGTAGGCGAGCGACGAGTAGCCGGTGCCGAAATCGTCGATCGCCAGGCGGATACCCATGCCGCGCAGTTCGCCCAGCGTCACGATCGCCTCGTCGACGCCATGCATGATCGTGCTCTCGGTGATTTCCAGTTCCAGCCGGCTGGCCGGCAGGCCGGTTTCGGCCAGGATGCGGCGCACCGACTGGACGAATTCCGGCTGGCGGAACTGGTGGGCGGAAATATTGACCGCCATTTCCCCCATGTCGATGCCCTGGTCCAGCCAGGCCTTGACCTGCCGGCAGGCGGTGAGCAGCACCCAGTGGCCAAGCGGCAGGATCAGGCCGCATTCCTCGGCGACCGGGATAAACTCGGCCGGCCCGATCAGGCCACGCTGCGGATGCCGCCAGCGGACCAGCGCCTCGACGCCGACCACCTTGCCGGCGAGCAGGTCGATCTGCGGCTGGTAGTGCAGGACCAGCTGGTTCTCGGCCAGGGCGCGCCACAACTCGCTCTCCAGGTGCAGGCGCTTGGTGGCCGCAGCATTCATCGGCTCGGTGAAGAACTTGTAATTGGCCCGGCCATTGGCCTTGGCGTAATACATCGCCGTGTCGGCGTTGCGGATCAGGGCCTGCGCATCGCGGCCATCCTCCGGATAGAGGCTGATCCCGATGGACGGCGTGACATGCAGCACATGACCGTCGATCTCCAGCGGCTCGCCGGTGATCCGGATCAGGCGGCTGGACAGTTCGATCAGCGCCTCCTCGCCATCCAGTTGTTCGACGAAGACGACGAACTCGTCGCCGCCCAGCCGGAACAGGCGCTGCGCCGGCCCCATCTGCACCGCCAGCCGGCGCGACAGTTCGCCGAGCAGCCGGTCGCCGGCCGCATGGCCCAGCGAATCGTTGATCGTCTTGAAATTATCGAGATCAATCACCAGCAAGGCCAGGCGGTCGATGCCCGGCACGCTGCCGTCGATTACCTTGGCCAGTTGGGCATCGAGCGCCAGTCGGTTCGGCAGATTGGTCAGGGGGTCATGACGCGCCAGGTACTCCAGCCGTTGCGCCTGCGCCTTGCTCTCGCTGATGTCATTGAAGACCGCCACGTAATGCGACACTTCCGTCCCGTTCTCGCAGATGGCGGAGATGCGCATTTGCCGCGGATAGAGCGTGCCATCCTTGCGCCGGTCCCACAATTCGCCTTCCCAGTAGCCATGCTCGGCAACGTGATCCCAGACCGTGCGGTGGCCGGCCAGGCCATGGTGTCCGGCGCTCAGTCGGGTCGGCGTGTTGCCGATGACTTCCCGCGCCGGGTAGCCGGTGATTGTCTCGAAAGCGGCATTGACCGACAGGATGCGCTGCGCCCGGTCGGTCAGCATCATCGCCTCGGAAGCATGGTCGGCAATCAGGCTCTGCAGGGCGACGCGGGCCTCGGCCACCCGTCCCACCCGATCCATCTGGCGCAGGACCAACCAGACGAGGCCGCTGAGCAAGGCACCGAGCGCGACGACCAGCCCGACAGTCGACCAGGCGGCCGGCCGCTCGAACCCGCTGGCCACCGGGTGGCGCATCAGCCACAGGCAACGGCCGATGGCGCACCAGAGCAGGCTGACCGTCGCCAGGGCGACCAGTCTGAATTTTCGGCCGGCGACGGCCGGGCTTGAACTCAAGATTCGACTACCGGAACACGAAGATGTAGCGCAGTGTAGCCGAGTCGTCTATAACTTTCAGCCTAATTTTCTGACATAGCAGAAAAAAGACTTTCTGCAACTGGAACAAGCGCTTGGAGCAGATTCTTAATACCTGATCTGAAAGCGCTTTTAACGACTTTAGCTTAGCCGCAACACGAGCCGCCGTTGCCGCGCTTGAAACCCATTTTGGCGAGCAGCTTTTCCGGTGGGCAGAAGCCGGTGAAACCACTTTGCATCAGGTTCAGGCCAACGAAGGCAGTAAAGGCCAGGAACCACTCGGAAACGAAAATCGGGCTGCCTTGCCAGCCGAGGGCGAGGGAGAGGACGACGAAGAAGCCGGCCATGATGCGGATTGCACGTTCGATGGTCATTGATGTTCCTTTCTGAAAGCGGAGAAATACAGCACCGGGATGACAACCAGCGTGAGCAGGGTGGACACCAGGATGCCAAAAATGAGGGCCAGGGCGAGGCCGTTGAAGATCGGGTCGTCGAGGATGAACAGCGCGCCGAGCATGGCGGCCAGCGCGGTCAGGGCGATCGGCTTGGCACGCACGGCGGCGGACTGGATCACCGCGTCGTGGAAGTTCATGCCGGCAGCGACCTGCTGCTTGATGAAATCGACGAGCAGGATGGAGTTGCGGACGATGATGCCGGCCAGCGCGATCATGCCGATCATCGAGGTGGCGGTGAATTGCGCGCCGAACAGCGCATGGCCGGGCATCACGCCGATGATGGTTAGCGGAATCGGCGCCATGATGATCAGCGGCACCAGGTAGCTGCCGAAGTGCGCCACCACCAGCAGGTAGATCAGGATTAGACCGACGGCGTAGGCAATCCCCATGTCGCGGAAGGTTTCGTAGGTCACCTGCCATTCGCCATCCCACTTCAGGCTGTAGCCGGCATAGGGGTCGGACGGCTGGCGGATGAACCATTCGCCGAGCGTGCCGCCTTCCTTGAGCGCCATGCCGTTGACCTTGCTGCGGATGTCGAACATGCCATAGAGCGGTGAATCGAGCTTGCCCCCCATGTCGCCCACGACATACACCACCGGCAGCAGATCCTTGTGGTAGATCGCCTTTTCGCGCGCCACGTCGCGCACCTCGACCAATTCCGAAACCGGCACCAGCAGGCCGTCGCGCGAGCGGACACGGAGCTTGAGCAGGGCGTCGAGCGAGGATTGCTTCTCGGCGGGCAAGGCAATGCGTACCGGAATCTCGAATTTGGATTCGGTGTTGCGCGCCGGCGTCACGTCCATGCCGGCCAGCCCCATGGTCACCACCTCGACGATGTCGCTCTGCGCCACGCCGAGCTGGGCCGCCTTGCTCTGCAGCACGTGCAGCACGAACTTGCGGGCATCGGCCTCGATGTAGTCGTCGATGGCGACGATATCCGCCGTCTGTTCGAAGGCCGCGCGCACCTGCTTGCCGACGGCCATCTGCCCGGTGTAATCGGGGCCATAGATCTCGGCAACGATGGGCGACATGACCGGCGGGCCGGGCGGTACTTCAACCACCTTGGCGACACCGCCATTCTTCCGGCCGATCGCCTCGATGCGGTCGCGCACCGAGACGGCGATTTCGTGGCTCTGCCGCGAACGGTGCTTCTTGTCGGCCAGGTTGACCTGGATGTCGCCCTTCTCCGGCGCGGCACGCAGATAGTACTGGCGGACCAGGCCGTTGAAATTGATCGGGCTGGCCGTGCCGGCATAGGCCTGGTAATTGACGACGTCGGTCTCCTTGGCCAGTTCGGCGCCGATTTCATGCAGCACGCGGGCGGTTTCCTCGACCGGCGTGCCGACCGGCAGATCGAGCACGACCTGGAATTCGCTCTTGTTGTCGAACGGCAGCATCTTCAGCACGACGAGCTGGAACCAGGCCAGCGACACCGAACCGGCGATCAGCAACACGACGGCGATGGCCAGCTTGACGCGCGCTGCGCCGCCTTTCAGCGGATCGAGGAAGGGCGTCAACAGCGTGCGGAACGTGGAATCGAGCTTGGCATCGAGCTTCGACTGCACCGGCTCACCGTGCCCGCCGCCATGCGACTTCATCAGCCGGGCGGCCAGCCAGGGGGTCACGACAAAGGCGATGGCCAGCGACAGCGCCATGCCCATTGATGAGTTGATCGGGATCGGACTCATGTACGGCCCCATCAGGCCGGACACGAAGGCCATCGGTAGCAGCGCGGCGATGACGGTCAACGTCGCCAGGATGGTCGGCCCGCCGACTTCATCGACGGCACCGGGAATGATCTCCAGCAGCGTCTTGTCCGGATGCAGCCCCTGCCAGCGGTGGATGTTCTCGACGACGACGATGGCGTCATCGACCAGGATGCCGATCGAGAAAATCAGCGCGAACAGCGACACGCGGTTCAGCGTGAAGCCCCAGGCCCAGGACGCGAACAGCGTCGCAGCCAGGGTCAACGTCACGGCGACGCCGACGATCACCGCCTCGCGCCGGCCGAGCGCGAAAAAGACCAGCGCGACGACGAAGGCCGTGGCGAAGATCAGCTTGCCGATCAGCTTTTGGGCCTTCTCGGTGGCCGTTTCGCCGTAGTTGCGGGTCACCGTGACCTCGACGCCCTCCGGAATCACCGTATTCTTCAGCGCCGCGATACGCGCGATGGCGCCCTCCGCCACGTCGGCCGCATTGACACCCGGCTGCTTCGAGAGCTGGATGGTCACCGCCGGGAATTCCCCTTCCCTGGTGCCGAACCAGGCATAGCGTTTCGGCTGGTCCGGGCCGTCCTCGACGGTCGCCACATCGGCCAGGTAGACCGGCTTGCGCGCCTTTGCGTCACCCCGTACGGCGACAACCAGGCGCTTCACGTCGGCCGCCGATTCGAGATAGGTGCCGGTCTGCACCAGCACCTCGCGGTTACCGGCCGTCAGGCTGCCCGAGCTTTGCAGGGCATTCGAAATCTTCAGCGCACCGGCGATATCCTGCGGCGTGACGCCGTAGGCATTCATCCGTTCAGCATCCATCAGCACGCGGATGGCGTGGTCGGGGCCACCCAGCGTCGAGACGTCGCGGGTACCCTTGATGCGCTTGAGTTCGATCTCGACGGCCCGCGCCACCTGCTGCAGGTCGTAGGCTGAACGCGCCGGATCGGCCGTCCAGAAGGTCAGGCCGAGGATGGGCACATCGTCGATGCCGCGCGGCTTGATCACCGGTTCCATGACGCCCAGGTTGGGCGCCAGCCAGTCACGGTGCGCCATCACCGTATCGTGCAGGCGGAGCACCGCATCGTTGTACTTGACGCCGACTTCGAATTGCACGGTGATCACCGCCATGCCGGGGCGCGACATGGAATAGACATGCTCGACGCCATGCATGCGCGACAGCACCTGCTCGCCGGGCCGGGCCACCAGGTTCTCGACATCCTTGGCCGAGGCGCCCGGGAAGGCGACCAGCACGTCGGCCATGGTCACGTCGATCTGCGGCTCTTCCTCGCGCGGCGTGACCAGCGTGGCGAAGATGCCCATCAGCAGGGCGACCAGCGCCAGCAGCGGCGTCATCCGCGAAGCCTGGAAAGCGGCGGCGATGCGCCCGGAAATACCGAGGGAGGTGCGTTCAGCGCTCATCGCTTACTTGCCCGATTGCGATTGCAAATTTTTCACGGCGATAGCGGCCTTGACCGGTTCGGTCACCACCTGGTCTCCGGTCGCCAGCCCGGCCAGCACCTCGATCTCGCCCTGTCCGACGACATCGCCCAGGCGCAGCTGGCGCAGGCTCAGGCGGCCGTCGGCGGCCTGCACGTAAACCGCCGCCACCTCGCCGCGGCGCAGCACGGCCTTGGCCGGCACGGTCAGCTTCTCGGCCTGGCCGGTGATGAAGTGGACGCGCGAGAACATGCCCGGGGTCGCTTCCGGCACCGCCGGCAGATTGACACGCACGGGCGTGACGTGGGTGGCTGCATCGGCAGTCGGCAACACCTGGACCGAGGTCGCCTCGACCCATTTGCCCAACTCAGGAAACTCGACGCGGGCCGCTTTCACATTGCGCATCTCCTTCAGACGGTACTGCGGAATGCTCGCCGTGACGCGCAGGCCGCCCGGCTGGTAAATGGTGAATAGCGGCGCGCCCGGCATGGCCATGTCACCCAGTTCAGCGTGGCGGCGGGCGACAACGCCGGCAATCGGCGCAACGATGGTGGCGTGGCTCTGGCTGGCACTCGCTGCGGCGCGATTGGCCGAGGCCGCATCGAGATCGGCCTTCGCCTTGTCGAGTGCGGCGGCGCTCATGAACTTCTGGGCCACCAGGCTCTTCGTCCGCTCGTAATGCACCCGGGCATTGGCGTACAGGGCTTCGGCCGCCCGTGCTGTTTCCGCCGCCTCGCGGGCGTCGATCCGCATCAGCACGTCGCCCTTCTTCACTGCCTGGCCGGCATCCGCCTTTACTTCCAGTACCCGGCCAGGCACCTGCGCGCCGACCGTGGCCTGCTGGATGGCCTCGACCACGGCTTCGGCCGGAAAAAGCAGATCCACAGCGTGCGGCTTGACCGCGACGACGGGAAGCGATTCGGCAACGACCGGCGCCGACAGCGCCAATCCCAAGACAAGGGCGGGGAAAATATTCGTCTTCATGAATATAAGAATACTCTAATTTATGTAAACAGGGCAAGCCAGCCCGGCATGACTGCCTTGATTCTTATCGCTTTTTCAGGCGAGCAAGGGCCTCAGGCCGGCTTCCAGATATTCCTGCAACGCGTCTCGACGATCCACCAGCTGCAAACGATACCAACCAGCGCCAAGGCTGTCGCCACCCCGACGCCCCCCCGCCAGGCCGCCAGGTCGTAAACGCGCGCCCCGGCGACCATGTCGCCTTTCCAGCCGAGATCCATCACCCAGCCGACCACCGGCTGAAAGATCGCTGCCGCCAGGAAGCTGCCCATGTTCGTCACGCTGGTCGACATGCCGGACAGCATCGGCGGATTGACCTCCTTGGCGCAGGCCCAGGTCAGCGAGAAACTCGCCGTCGCCAGGCCCTGCAGGGCGAACAAGGCATAAGAAAATTCCAGGGGCATGCGCACGCCTGATAGCAGGATCAGCCAGACAGCACCGTACACATGGCTGGCGACGATGATTACCGGCTTGCGCCGGCCCAGGCGGTCGGACAGGGAGCCCAGCGCCAGGCAGCCAACCGCGAAACCGCCAAACCACAGCGACAGGTGATTAGCAGCGACCGGACGCGTCATCTCATGCACCTGCATCAGATAGGGCACCGTCCACAAGCCGGCAAAGGTGAAGAAGGCGCCGCACAGACCGGTATTGACCAGGATGGCCGGCCAGGTGGCCCGGTTGCGCACCACCGACAGCAGGCTGTTGAACAGCACCGTGCGGTCGAAGCGGGGCGCCGCCATCGGGGCAGCCCCCTCCGCCTCCGGGCGATCGCGTACGATCAGCCAGCAGAGCACCGCCAGGACTAGCGACAATACGCCAACGCCGACGAAGACGCCGCGCCACCCCGTCGCCTGGGCAACAGCGGAAAGGGGCGCCCCGGCCAGCACCGAACCGAGATTGCCGATCAGCATGGAAAGACCGACCAACGTGGCGAAACGGCTCTCCTCGAACCACACGGCGATCAGCTTGAGCATGGCGATGAAGACCACCGACACGCCAAGACCGATCAGGGTCCGCCCGACCAGTGCGATGTCGAGCGAGGGTGCCAGACCGAACAGGAAGCTGCCGACACCGCCAATCACGCCCCCCAGCATCAGGATGCGACGCGGCCCGAGGGTATCGGCCAGCATGCCGGTCGGCACCTGCATCACCGTGTACACATAGAAATAGGTCGCCGCCAGCACGCCGAGCGAGGCAGCTGATGTCTCGAAAGCTGCCGCCAGGTCATTGGCAATGCCGGCCGGGGCGAAGCGCTGGAAGAAGGACAGCACGTAGGCCAGGGCGACGATGCCAAGCGCCAGCCAGCGACGCTTCATTTGTTCCGGGGTCAGGTGCTGCATGGGTTCTCCGTCTGGTTTATCGTTATTTCGGGGCCTTTGAGCAGGCGACCCCGATTCTAGCTGACGTTAACGTCAACTGCCGCACTGGAAAACCCCGTCGATCGCTCAGGAAGCCATCTCGATCAGCAAGGTTTCGATCTCGGTACGCCCAACCGGGCTGGCCATGGCGATCAGCGTAAAGCCCGGCTTGAGCTGGAAATCCTTGTCCGGATTGAACTGCCAGCTGCCGTTGCGTTCCCGCACGGCGAGCAGCACGTAGTTGGCGCTGCGCAGCTCCAGGGTGCCCAGCGGCTTGGGAATGAAGCCGGCCGGCACCGGCACCTCCTCGACCCGCAGGTTCTTTTCCGACTTCAGCATCTCGTCGAGAAAGGACACCACGTGCGGCCGGATCATCGCCGAGGCGATGCGCATGCCGCCGGTAAAATCGGGCGAGACGATCGCATCCGCGCCTGCCTTGCGCATCTTTTCGATGTTGCGCGTTTCGGTGCAGCGGACAACGACGCGGAGTTCCGGCTTTAACTGCTTGGCGGTGATGACGATCATCAGATTGCGCGAATCGTCGCCAGTCACCGCGAACAGACCCTTGGCATCCTCCAGATCAGCCGCCACCAGCACATCGTCGTCGCTGGCATCGCCATGCAGATACAGGAACCCCGGGTTCCTTTCCTTGTAATCCTCGAGATGCTGCAACTCTTCATCCACCCCGACAAAATGGCGGTTGGTCGCCTCCAGTTCGTGCGCGATGTTGCGCCCCACCCGACCGAAGCCACACAGGATGTAATGGCCTTTAAGTTTCCTGATTGCTTTTTCCATGCGTTTTCTCCGCAAGGTTCCATTGAGGTCGGTTTCGAGCAGCGCCACGGTGACGACCGAAAAGAGCAGCGACAGGTTGCCGGCACCGAGGATGCCGATCACCACGGTCAGCATCCGGGCTGGCTGGTTGCTCGACATGTCGATAATCTCGCCGTAACCGATGGTCGCCACGGTAATGAAGGTCATGTAGAAGGCATCGAACCACGAATATTTGCCCTCGGTCAGGATCATGTAGCCGACCGTGCCGAAGACGTGAACAAAGACCAGCAGCCCGATCGCGACATAGACCAGACGGACGATGTAGCCGGTCTGCGCGGTGTTGATGGTGGGCATGCCCCGGGCGTCGCTCATTCAGCGAGCGGCACCGATTGCGTCATGAAGATCACCGCCTTGCCACCATCCATGTTGGCGTGCAGCGATTCAACCAGCGGCGGGCTGACCGGCTGCTCGGCATCCCATTTGATGATGAAATTGGCCCCGGAGCCACCAGAGGCGTCATTCAGTTCGACGAACAACTCCAGGGTGCCAAACGGCGGAATCAGCATCGGCGTCGGCACACGCTCGGCCAGCAGCTTGCCGTTGGTGTCGAAATAACGCGCCGACAGCACGCGCAACGGCCGCTTAGCGTCGGTGTTGCGAATGCTGACCAGCGCCGACAGCAGTACGTAGGACGCCTTGCCGCTCTTGCCCAGGTTGCCATACAGCATGTGTGAATAAATCGGCAGATACAGGGTCTGCCCCTTGCTCGGCGCTCGCACCTCCTGCGCATGCGCCACGAAGCCCGACGTACAGACGGCCATGACCACGCCGCACAGCAAATTCCGTGTCACCCCTTGCCACCCCATGATCCCTCCCCTGCCAGCGCCGAATGCGCATAGCGATTCGATTATCCTGTTCGATTCTGCCAC
Organism: Dechloromonas agitata is5; assembly: GCF_000519045.1. GTDB lineage: Bacteria > Pseudomonadota > Gammaproteobacteria > Burkholderiales > Rhodocyclaceae > Azonexus > Azonexus agitatus. The sequence continues at coordinate 1,804,436 of NZ_KI912532.1, read as the reverse complement.
AAGGCAAGGAACCGGCTGAAGGCGGCAGCAGACCCAGCCGACAAGGGCGCCCCCTTCGGGAAAAGGCTTCGCCATCAAAAATTCTTCAAGCATATCCGACCCAAGGCAATCGATTACAATCCGGCTTTTCGTATGCGACGAATCGAATCCATGCGGCAAACCGCACTTATCGTTGAAGACGATCCCGGCACCCGCCATCTCCTGAGTTCGACCCTGGCCAGCGCCGGCATCGAGAGCCTCCATGCCCCGACCGGGGCCGCGATGTGGCAGCAACTGGAGCAGGCCCCGAGCATTGTCATCCTCGATCTCAGCCTGCCCGACGGCGATGGTCTCGAACTGCTGCGCCAGTTGCGCCAGACTTCCGATGTGCCGGTTCTCATCCATACGACGCGCTCCAACGAAATCGAGCGCATCATCGGCATCGAGATCGGCGCCGATGACTTCCTGCCCAAACCCTGCAACCTGCGCGAACTGCTGGCCCGTGTCCGCGCCCTGCTGCGCCGCACGCAGCGCAGCACCCCGATGTCACGTGGCGACCTGCGCCGGCTGCACTTCGGCGAATGGACGCTGGATACCGCCTCCCGCGAACTGACGCACACCGACCACCCGCCCGCCACGCTGGGCGTTTCCGGCTACGCCTTGCTGCTTGCCTTCCTCGAGCACCCGTTCGAGACGCTGTCGCGCGAAACGCTTTCGCGCGTCCTGAAGCGCGAATACATGCCGTACGACCGCATCATCGACGTGCATGTCAGCCAGATCCGCCGCACCCTGGGCAAGCAGGCCGATGGCAGCAGTTTCATCAAGACCCTGCGCTCGCAGGGCTACGTTTTCGTCGCCGACGTCGAAACCCGCCACTGAGCGGGGCAACCCGCCATGTCGGCACCAGTCCCACCAGGAAGGGAACGATGAGCACCGAAATCGAACTCAAGCTGCAACTGAGCCCGAAGGCCGCAACCAGACTCGCCAAGCACCCGCTGCTGGCCAACATCCCGGCGCAGAACCAGCACCTGCTCAACACCTATTTCGATACGCCGGGCCTCGAGCTGCACCAGCGCCGCGTTGCCGTTCGCTTTCGCAAGAAAGGCTGGCAATGGCTATGCACCGTCAAATCCGCCGAACCGGCCAGCGGCGGCCTGGCCATGCGCAGCGAGTGGGAAACCCAGGCCACGCCGGGCACCTTCGATTTCAGCCATGTCGACAACGACGATTTCCGCCGCTTTCTCGAAGCCCGTATCGACCAGCTGGAACCGGTGTTCACCACCGACTTCAAACGCCAGATCTGGCACGTCCCTTTCGGCGAATCACAGATCGAGCTGGCCATCGACCGCGGCCACATCGAAAGCCGCGGCCTGCGCCTGCCGATCTGCGAAATCGAGCTCGAGTTGCTCTCCGGCAAGGTCGACGATCTCTTCTGGCTGACCCGCCAACTTCAGGGCGATCACCACCTGCACCCGGCCATTGCCAGCAAGGCCGAGCGCGGCTACAACCTCTTCCTCGACACCCCGCTCGCCCCCTTCAAGGCCCGGCCAGCGGCCATCGATGCCGACATGAGCCCGGTCGGCGCCTTCCGCGCCATCGCCCTCAACTGCCTCGAACACTTCCAGCGCAACGAACAGGGCCTGCTCAGCTGCAGCGATCCGGAATTTGTCCACCAGGCCCGCGTTGCCCTGCGCCGCCTGCGCTCCGCCATCAAGCTGTTCGCCCCCATCCTGCCCGCCGACTTCGTCGCCGCCTACGGCCAGACCTGGCAAACCCTCGCCAGCGCCCTCGGCGAAGCCCGCAACTGGGATGTTTTCCTGAGCGAAACCCTCCCCCCCTTCCAGGCCGCCTTCCCCTGTAACAAGGACGGCAAGCGCCTGCAAAAAATCGCCCAGCGCAAGGCGAAAAACGCGCGCAAATCCGTCACCACCCTGCTCGCCGTCGACGAATACCCGCGCCTGCTCCTCGAATTCACCGCCGCCGTCTACACCCTTGGCGAAACGCTGCCCCTGCCGCTCGAGGAATTCGCCCGTCAGCAACTCGCCCGCCACGCCCGCAAGGCCCGCCAGTTCGCCAAAAACCACGCCGACTTGAGCTCCGCCGAACGCCACAAGATGCGCATCGCCTTCAAGAAACTGCGCTACACGCTCGAATTCCTCGCCCCCCTGGCCCCCCCCGCCAAACTCCGCCCCTACCTCGCCGCCCTAGCCCGTCTGCAGGACGAATTGGGGCAGATCAACGACTGCGTCACGGCGGAAAGCATGGTTACCAAGGCGATCGGCAACAGCAGCAACCACGCTATCCAAGCGTGGATCAGCGGGCGGCATGCCTTGTTGATCGAACGACTGGATGGGGCATTACAGACTTGGCTGGCGCAGCGCTTGCCGAGGTAAGCTCTCGAAAGGGGGACAGACCACGGTTTCCCCCAGCCCTTACTCGAACAAACTCAAGCTCTCCACCGTTGCCGGCTTCCTTGGTCGGCCAGACACACCGGGCCGCCCCCGTCTCCCGAGAACAGCCGCAACCTCCTCCGCAAAGCGGGCGTTGCCCAGTGCGAAATTACCATTTGTCGCATGACGTATGCCGTCGAGTATTCCGGGCTCGAGCTCATGACGAAACAACTCACGGTAAGCCTGTATGCGGCCAGTGGGATCGCCTCCCAGCGCCAGGTAAAGCGGGTGTTGCGTGATTAACCGGTTTTCCTCACCCAACAAATTCGCCCGTGCACTCGACCACGGATAGTCGGCCGGATGCTCGACCATACCGGCGCGAACCGGGTTCAACTCGATGTAACGCTGGCAAGCCAGCAGGTAAGCGTCGTCCTGCAGCAAGCAGGAACGGAAACGCCCTTCCCACAAGGTTCCGCTCCGCCGATACGTACGATTGAAATACTGCACATAGCGCTGCCCCAAGGCCTTTATTAAATCACCTACGCCGCTGGCCGAATCGGACGACGCCGGCAGATGGACGTGATTCGTCATCAGAATATAGGCATGAACGGAGCAACCGGCCTTGGCGGCATACTCACCCAGCCAGTCCAGATAGAAGCGGTAATCCTCATCCGAACAAAAACAGACCTGACGGTTGTTCCCCCGCTGAATGACAAGCATCGGAACACCAGGAAGAATGACACGCGGACGGCGGGGCATCGGCAGCACAAATAATTACAATTGCATAATTGTGGCGCAAAAAAACCGGAGCATTTGCTCCGGCTTCTCTAAATAGGGGTCTGACCCCTATTTATGCTCTATTTAAGCTTAACGGCAACTTGCCGGCACGTGTTTTTCAGAACCGGCAGTTCGCGCACAAGTCCATACGATAGGAGCGTCTGCAGTTGCTTGTGCAGGAGAGAGAGTAAAAGCCGGCTGGGTTGCAGCACCGGTATTTCGGGTCACGACGGTAATCACTCCACCATCGGCGATCGTAACGGAGGCAACGTTGTTTGTTGCGTTAGCTGCAAAGACAAAACCACTATTCGCCTGCGTCACGTTGGCCAAGCCAAGGCTGGCGGCAGCTTCCGTAACAGCTGTCTTTGCCGAGGAAGCCTGGGACAAGCCTTCCGTCACACGAGCACGGATCGTGTAATCCTGATAAGCCGGCAAAGCGACAGCCGCCAGAATGCCGATGATCGCCACAACGATCATCAGTTCGATCAGAGTGAAACCTTGTTGAACCTTCTTCATGTCAATCTCCTTTAAGGTTAAAGGCGGGGAAAACCGCTTGCCTAACCCCAATCAGCTTCCATGCCAGCTTTTACCAAACGCCCCTCAAGAATCGGACAAACAAGCTAAGCTCCTTGCTATTCATGGGTTTCGGGCGTTTTGTCGCAAAACGTAAAAAGACATAGCTCGTTACTGGCCGGAGCGAAATGACAATTTTCGGCACCCCCACCCGTCAAAATGCGGCACGAATATCAATTTCCGGCCACAAAACAGCAAAATTGCGAACCGAGCAAAACTCAGCTATCAATCTGCCCCGGCAACAGGAAGGCCTCGGCATAGCGCTGGAATACGCCGCCCTTGACGAACACCTCATACAAATCCGGATCGATGTGCCCTCTGCGGCTGAATCCCTCCAGGATTTCCAGCGCCTGCGCCAGGCCCATGCCTTCCTTGTACGGCCGATCCTTGGCCGTTAGCGCCTCGAAGATGTCGGCGATGCCCATCATCCGGGCCTGCCAGCTCATTTGTTCGCGCTTCAGGCCACGCGGGTAACCCTTTCCGTCGACCCGCTCGTGGTGGCCGCCGGCGTATTCCGGCACGTTCTTGAGGTGCCGGGGCCAGGGGAGTTGTTCGAGCATGCGGATGGTGGCGACGATGTGGTGATTGATGATTTCGCGCTCGGCGACGTTCAGGGTGCCGGAGCGGATGGTCAAATTCTCGATCTCATCGGCGCTGAGGAAAGCGTGCTCCTGTCCGTCCGGCCCCTGCCAGCGGTAGGCTTCGGCGATCTGCCGGACGCGGGCGATGGCTGCCTCGTCCATTTTTTCGCAGCCGATATTGGCGCGGCGCAGGTGCTCGCGATCACTCACCAATTGCCGGCAGAAGGCCTGGTAGTCCCGCTCCGCCGCCTCGGCCGGCTGGCCATCCGCCATGCGGCGCCATTTGGCGATTTCGGCATCACGCCGGACAACTTCCCAGCGGGTATCGATCAGCTGGATGCGATCGAACAACGTTTGCAGCTTGGTGGCCTTGTCGACGACGTGCACCGGCGTCGTCACCTTGCCGCAATCGTGCAGCAGCGCGGCGATGCGCAGTTCGTAGCGGTCCTTGTCGGTCAGTTTGAAGTCGGCGAGCGGCCCTTCGGTGGCGGCGTCGGCGGCCTCGGCCAGCATCATGGTCAGTTCCGGCACGCGCTGGCAGTGGCCGCCGGTGTAGGGCGATTTTTCGTCGATGGCGAGGTTGATCAGCCTGACGAAGGATTCGAACAGCATTTCCAGCTGCTGCACCAGTTGCCGGTTGCTGAGCGCCACGGCAGCCTGCGAGGCGAGCGATTCGGCCAGCCGCTGGTCGGCCGGCGAAAAGGCGATGACCTCGCCGGAGACAGGGTCGAGGGCATTGATCAGTTGCAGCACCCCGATCACCTCACCCTCGTGATCCTTCATCGGTACGGTCAGGAAGGATTGTGAACGGTAGCCGGTGCGGGCATCAAACTGGCGTGTACCGGAAAAATCAAAACCTTTTGCGACGTACGCGTCGGCGATGTTGACGGTCGCACCGGTGATGGCAGCGTAGGCGGCAACCATGCAATCATTGGGCGTCCCATCCGCCCGCCAGAGTGGCAGCCGGGGAAAGAGGCGGGAAGCGGCTTGCGGGCTGGAGCCGCCAAAGGCGATGTGCAGCGAATCGGTGCGCACGATCTCGAAGTGCAGGAATCGGCGATCTTCCGACAGCAGGTAGAGCGTGCCGCCGTCGGCCCGCGTGATCTGCTTCGCGGCGAGCACGATCTTTTCGAGCAATAGCTTGATGTCATGCTCGTCGGAGAGCGAAGCGCCGATGTCGTTGAGTTGGTCGAGACGCTGGAAAACGTCTTCGAGCGCGGCACCGGTTTCGGGCACAACGGCACCGTTGTGGTTCATGTCAGAAAGTGAGGATCTGATTGTTCTGCAGCATGCCGGGGTTGAAAGCGGCCAGGTCTGCCTCGATTTCCCGCATGGTCCGCTCGATATCACCCGGCTTCAGATGGGTGATCAGCACCTCGCAGGGCTGCCGCAGGCGGCCCAACTGCTCGCCGAGGATTTGCGGGCACATGTGCTTGGAGGCTTCAGCCAGGCGGGCTTCCTGGTTGGAGAAAGCGCACTCGATCAGCAGGTAACGCAGGTTCGGGATGCCATTGAGCGCCATCCAGAATTCGGCCGACGGACCGGTATCTCCGGAAAAGGCCAGGCTGCCGACCCCAGAATCGAGGCAGTAGCCGACGGCAGGCACGGTATGGCTGACCGGCAGGGCGCTGATGCGCCGCTCGCCCAGTTCAACCGCCACGCCGATTTCGAGCGGGGCGAAGCGCATGAAGGGCTGCTCGGCATCCGGCAGGCGGGTGAAATCAGGCCAGATAGACCAGTTGAAAATGTGCTGGCGCAGCGCCTCGATGACCGCGGGAATGGCATGCACGACAAGCGGCTTCTGCCGCCGGTCGGCGACCGCATCGATCATCAGCGGCAAGGCGAGGATATGGTCAAGGTGGGCGTGGGTCAGGAACACGTGATCGATGGCCGCCAGCTCCGCCACCGATAATTCAGCCGCCCCGGTGCCGGCGTCGATCAGGATGTCCTGATCGACGAGAAACGATGTGGTGCGCAGATGCCGGCCGCCGATGCCGCCACTGCAACCGAGTACGCGTAGCTTCATGTGCGGGGAGCCTGTTGGTTGACTGCCGTGGTTCGATTGCCCTCGCGGCAGCCAGCCCATGCCGTGTGCCGCAATCCACTTGGAATTCTAGCCGGGGCAATCGCCGCAGCCCAGTGCGCGCCGTGAAATAAGTCACAGCGCGCGACACAGAATGGTCGAGACTCAGCCGCGCAGGAAGAATTCCATCTTGACCCCGGCAATCTCGATGATGTCGTGATCGGAGAGCGGATAGGCCTGAGCATCCAGGCTCTTGCCATTCACCGAGGGGAACTGGCGCCCCTCGACATGGGTGATGAAGTAGCCATGCGGCCGGCGGGCGATGACGGCGACCTGCAGGCCAGGCTTGCCAAGCGTGGTCAGGGTCTTGGTCAGTTCCAGCTCCTTGCCGGCATTCGGCCCGTTGAGCAACTGGATGGCTGCGCCGGCGGCCGGTTGCGGCGGTTTGGGCAACGACACGACACCGACGCTGGAGCGGACCAGGGGATCAGGGTTTTCCAGTTGCAGTTCGCTGGGCATTTTCAGTTGCCCGGAGCGGATTGCCGCATTCCGTTCAAAATCGCTGGCCGCCGCACCGGCCTGCAGGTCGGCCATGTACTTCAGTTTGTACTTGCCGAGTTCGATGATGTCGTTGTTGCGCAGGAAATGTTTCTTGATCGGCTGGCCATTGACCAGGGTACCGTTGGTGCTGTTTAGGTCTTCGAGGAAGGAATCGGCCAGGATGGTGACGACGACGGCATGATCGCCGGATATGGCGAGGTTATCGATCTGGATGTCGTTGTGCGGCTTGCGGCCGATACTCAGCCGCTCCTTGTTGAGCGGGATTTCCTTGAGAACCAGGCCGTCCATCGACAGGATCAGTTTTGCCATCGCATTTTCCTCGTCTTACTTCAATAGTTGCTGCAATCGCCGCCACCAGCCACGCGGCGCAGCAAAATCCGCCAATACCTTGATCAGGATAACCGATACATTATCGCGTCCGCCATTATCGTTGGCCATGTGAACCAGATGATCGGCGGCAAGCTGCAGGTTTCCACTGAGCGTGCGCAGGGTAAGGGCAATTTCCTCGTCGTCCACCATGTCGTTCAGGCCATCGGAACAGAGCAGGATGACATCGCCCAGCTGCACGTCGAATTCCTGGATATCGACCTCGACGGTCGGCGCCACGCCCAGCGCCCGGGTAACCAGGTTTCGGCCTTCTGCGTGGCGCGCCGCCTCCGGGCTGATCTGGCCGCTATCGAGCTGCTCCTGGATCAGCGAATGGTCGTGGGTAAGCAAGTCGAAATCGTCGCCGCGCAGCCGGTACAGGCGCGAATCGCCGACGTGGGCGACGCTCATCCGGTTGTCGTAAAGCCAGGCCAGGACCAGCGTGGTGCCCATCCCGGCATAACGCGGCGTGCTTTGCGCGGCATGGAAGATGGCGAAGTTGGCGGCGCCGACTTCATTCAGGATGTGACGCTCGATCGTGGCAGCATCGTGGCCTGCCGCATGATCCTGCAGCGAAGACGAAGCGATCAGGTGCCCCAGATCGGCCGCCAGGCGGTTCGTCGCCAGGCCGCTGGCCACCTCGCCGGCGTTGTAGCCGCCCATGCCGTCGGCCAGGATGGCCAGGCCGAGCCGGGCATCGACGAAAACGGCGTCCTCGTTTTGCGTCCGGATCAATCCGGGATCGGTACTCAGCGCAACGGCGAGGGCGTGGTCCTGGATCATGGGGCTCAGAAAGGCAACGGCACGCCCAGGCCGCGCGCCTCGGCGGCCTGGACGACCCGCCAGGCGACGGCAAGATCCTGGATCGCCAAGCCCTGCGATTCGAACAAGGTGATCTGCCCGGCCGATTCGCGTCCCGCCCGACGGCCGGCGATCACGTCGCCCAGCTCAAGCAACTGCCGCTCGTGCAACCGGCCCTTTTCAAGCAAGGGAAGCAGATCGCCGCATTCGGCCAGCGCCGTTGGCACGGAATCGACGGCAATCACGGCGCAGCGGCGCACAGTGGCTTCCGACAACTCCTGGCGGATCAGCGCATTCGAGCCGGCGGCGTTGATATGCGCCCCGGATTCCAGCCAATCGGCTTCGAACAGCGGTTGCGCCGCCGTCGTCACTGTGCCGACCACGTCACTGCCACGCACCGTATCCTCGGCGCTCAGTGCCGGTACGACGGCAATGCCGGTCTGTTCACTGAGGCGCCGGCAAAAGTCTTGCAGCTTGTCGGCCTTCCGACTGAATACCTTGACCCGCGCCAGCGGCAGCGTGGCGCAAATCGCCCGGATGTGGCCTTCCGCCTGCCAGCCGGCACCGAACACCCCGGCAATGGTCGAGTCCGGCCGGGCCAGCCAGCGGGCGGCGACGCCGCTGGTCGCACCGGTGCGCATCATGCCCAGATAGTCGGCCGCGACGACAGCCCGCAACTGGCCGCTCGCCGCATCGAACAGATGAACCAGGAAACGGTTGCCGGAACGATTGCTGGTATAGGCCTTGTAACCGAGGATACCCTGATCCGGCAAGGCACCCTGCAGGATGTGCAGCGCCGTCTGCGGCAGGCGGCTGCGCGCCCGTGGCGTATCGCTGGCCCGGCCCAGCGCCAGGTCGCGGTGGGCGGACTCAACGCCATCAAGCGCCATGTCCATGGTCAGTACCTGTTTGACGTCATCTTCCGAAAGATACAAGGCCATGCGAGTTCCTCCCTAAACGATGGTGACATCCTGCCGGGCCAGCATGCGCTGCTCCAGCCAGCGGCCGACCGCGACAACCAGCAACGCCCCCACGATGCCCGCCGCCTTGGCCGACCAGGCAGGCAGCGGCGGCAACAGGCCGGTAACGCCGGGATCGGAAAAGATCATCTGGCCGGCGACATAGCCGAGCAGGCCGGCGCCGAACAGCACGATGGACGGAAAGCGCTCCATCCAGTGCAGGATCAACTGGCTCGACCAGACAATCAATGGAATGCTGACCGCTAGGCCGAACAGCAACAGGGCCAGGCTACCGTGCGCGGCACCGGCGACGGCAATGACGTTATCCAGACTCATCACGAAATCGGCAACCACGATGGTCTTCACCGCCCCCCACAAATGGGCGGAAGGTTCGATATCGTGGCCCTCCTCGTCTTCCGGCAGCATCAGCTTGACGGCGATCCAGACCAGCAAGAGGCCACCGGCGAATTTCAGCCAGGGCAGGTTCATGACCAGTGCGGCGAACACGGTGAGCACCACGCGCAAGCTGACCGCACCGGCAACGCCCCACAGGATGCCCTTCCGGCGCTGTTCCGGCGAGAGGTTGCGACAGGCCAGCGCGATCACCACGGCGTTGTCGCCGGAGAGCACGATGTCGATCAGTATGATCTGTCCAACGGCAAGCCAGAATACGGCTGAAGAAATATCCAGTTCCATAACACCAGGGGCAAATAAAAAGGCGGGCCCCAGGCCCGCCTTTTCCGGTTGAGCTAGGCTCGAATTTTACAGCATGGCCTTGAGCAGCTTGGCCATTTCGGACGGGTTACGCGTCACCTTGAAGCCGCACTCTTCCATGATGGCGAGCTTGGCATCAGCGGTATCGGCACCGCCGGAGATCAGGGCGCCAGCGTGGCCCATACGCTTGCCGGCCGGCGCGGTCACACCAGCGATGAAGCCGACGATCGGCTTCTTCATATTGGCCTTGCACCACTGAGCGGCTTCGGCTTCGTCCGGACCGCCGATTTCGCCGATCATGATGACGGCGTCGGTATCCGGATCGTCGTTGAACATCTTCATGACGTCGATGTGCTTCAGACCGTTGATCGGGTCACCACCGATACCAACAGCGGAAGACTGGCCGAGGCCCAGTTCGGTCAGCTGACCAACGGCTTCGTAGGTCAGGGTGCCGGAACGGGAAACGACGCCGATACGACCCTTGCGGTGGATGTGACCCGGCATGATGCCGATCTTCACTTCGTCCGGGGTGATCAGGCCAGGGCAGTTCGGGCCGAGCAGCAGGGTCTTCTTGCCGCCCTTGGCTTCCTTTTCCTTCATCTTGTTGCGCACCATCAGCATGTCGCGGACGGGGATGCCTTCGGTGATGCAGATGGCCAGATCGAGGTCGGCTTCGACAGCTTCCCAGATCGCAGCGGCAGCACCGGCGGGCGGCACGTAGATGACGGAAACGGTGGCGCCGGTTTCAGCGGCGGCTTCCTTGACGGAACCGTAGATGGGGATGTCGAAAATCTTTTCGCCAGCCTTCTTCGGGTTCACGCCGGCGACGAAGCATTCCTTACCGTTTGCGTATTCCTGGCACTTTTCCGTGTGGAACTGGCCGGTCTTGCCGGTGATACCCTGGGTGATGATCCGGGTGTTCTTGTTGATCAGAATAGACATTCGGTGGCTCCTTACTTGACCGCTTCGACGATCTTGGTGGCGGCTTCAGCCATGGAATCGGCAGAGATGATGGGCAGACCGGAATCCTTCAGGATCTGCTTGCCGAGGTCTTCGTTGGTGCCCTTCATGCGGACGACCAGCGGCACGGACAGGTGGGTTTCCTTGGCCGCGGCGACGACGCCGGTGGCGATGGTGTCGCAGCGCATGATACCGCCGAAGATGTTAACCAGAATGCCCTTGACCTTCGGGTTCTTGAGCATGATCTTGAAGGCTTCGGTGACCTTCTCGGTCGTCGCACCGCCGCCGACGTCCAGGAAGTTGGCCGGCTCGGCGCCGAACAGCTTGATGGTGTCCATGGTGGCCATGGCCAGACCGGCACCGTTCACCAGACAACCGATGTTGCCGTCGAGGGAGATGTAGGCCAGGTCGAACTTGGAAGCTTCGATTTCGTCAGCGTCTTCTTCGTCCAGATCGCGCATGGCGACGATTTCCGGCTGGCGGAACAGGGCATTGGAGTCGAAGTTGAACTTGGCGTCGAGCGCCTTGACGGTGCCGTCGGCTTCGTGGATCAGCGGGTTGATTTCAGCCAGCGAAGCGTCGGTTTCCATGTAGCAGGTGTACAGGTTCTTCAGGGTCTGCACACACTGCGGGATCGAGGCTTCGTTCATGCCCATGCCCTTGGCCAGGGTCAGGGCCTGCTCGTCGGTCAGGCCGACCAGCGGGTTGATGAAGACCTTGACGATCTTTTCCGGGGTCTTGTGGGCGACTTCCTCGATATCCATGCCGCCTTCGTAGGAGGCCATCATGGCGACGGACTGGGTAGCGCGGTCGGTCAGTGCGGCAACGTAGTATTCGTGCTGGATGTCGGCGCCTTCTTCAATCAGCAGGTTACGGACCTTCTGGCCTTCCGGGCCGGTCTGGTGCGTGATCAGCTGCATGCCGAGGATCTGGCTGGCGTATTCGCGAACTTTTTCGAGCGAGGTGGCAACCTTGACACCGCCGCCCTTGCCACGGCCACCGGCGTGAATCTGGGCCTTGACCACCCAGACCTTGCCGCCCAGGGTTTCGGCTGCCTTGACCGCGTCGTCGACGGTCGTGCAGTGAATCCCGCGCGGAACCGTAACGCCGAATTTTTTCAGGATTTGCTTGCCCTGATATTCGTGAATTTTCATGCGCTTTCCTTGCGTTTAGTTGAGTTGCGAGCAATGAGCGGTAGCCGAACTATCCCCCGACCCCACCCGGTTATACCGTTTTGAATTCACGATCTTATCACAGAGAGCAAAAACTGGATTAGCCCAAAATTCATAATTACAGAAGCCTTTCCGAGTCCTGCATGGCCTTGCGCAGCAGCGGCAACAACAGTGCCGCTGCGCCAATCAGACTGAGCACGGAGGCCAACCAGAAGCCGGCCACACCGAGCGGTGGCGACCAGCGGTAGCACAACCAGCCGCCGCCGAGCAAACCGACGCCCCAGAAACAGACGATCTGGATCAGCATGGGCACGAAGGTCACCCGGTACGCACGCAGACAATGTCCTGCCACCGTCTGCAGGGCATCAAAGAATTGATAGAGCGCGACGTAGCCGACCAGCCCGACCGCCACCAGGCGCACCGCCGGATCGTCGGTGTAAGCCGCAACGACCGGTCCTGCCGTCAGCCAGAGCAGCAGGCCGACCAGCGAGGAAGCGCCGGCCGCCAGCACCAGGCCGGCCCTGACCGTCAGCCGCTCACGCGCCCGGTCGCGCGCCCCCACCGCCTGGCCGAGGGCGGCCATGGTGGCGATGGCCAACGACAGGGGCAGCATGTAGATCAAGGCCGACAGGTTGGCGACGATGCGGTGGCCGGCGACCACGGTCGCGCCAAGCGAGGCCACGAACAGGCTGATCAGGGTAAAGGAAGTGATCTCGACCAGATTCGACAAACCCATCGGCACACCCAGGCGGAGCAGTTCACGCCAGGTCGCCCAACGCGGCCGGGACCAGTTGGCAAAGGGGCGGTAACGGGCCCCAAGCGGCCCGAAAGCCAGGTAAAGCGCCCCGCTGCTGCAGGCCAGCCAGGCGATCAGCACGTTGGACAGTGCACAACCGGCCACGCCGAGCGGCTCGCCGAGCCAGCCCTGCAGCGCCAAGCCCCACGCCAGCAGGGCGTGCAGGGCGAGGCTGAGCAGGCCGATGCCCATCAGTACGCGCGGTTTGCCGAGGGCATTGCAGAAGGCGTAGAAGGTCCGGTAGAACAACGAAGCCGGCAAGCTCCAGGCAAGCAGCCCCAGATAGGTACGGACTTTGGCCTCGACCGCCGGATCCATGCTCGACAAGCCAAGTACGCCACCCGGATGCGTCAGGAACAGGATGCCGGGCACGGCAAGCAGAATGGCAAGCCAGAAGCCCTGCTGCAGCACGTTGGCCACCTCGCTGTCGCGTCGGGCGCCATGCAGGTGGGCGACGACCGGGGCGACGGCCTGCAACACGCCAACCAGGGCGAAAACGACCGAAACGTGGATGCCACCGCCAATCGCGACGGCAGCCAGATCGACCGAACTGACATGCCCGAGCACGGCAGTATCGACGACCATCATGCCGATCGAGGCGAGCTGGGCGATCAGGATGGGAAAGGCATGGGCGATCAGCCCCCGGGCAACGGCAAGAAACATGGCCGGCATTGTCGCATGCCGGCGGCGTGGCCGGCTGGCTGCCAAACAAAGCGCCCCTTGATCTGCCTCAAGCCATTTTTTTCCCACAATATGAAAATGGCCTGTTCAGGAGGGAGCTCATAATGAAAATAGGCCTACACGCCATCGAAAACGCCAGCCGCGACGAAATGACGGCACTGCAGACCGAGCGTCTGAAATGGACGTTGCATCATGTCTACGCCAACGTTCCGCACTACAAGGCTGCCTTCGACAAGGCCGGCGTGCATCCGGACGATTTCAGGTCGCTCGCCGACCTGGCAAAGTTCCCCTTCACCACCAAGCAGGATCTGCGCGACAACTACCCCTACGGCATGTTCGCCACACCGCGCCAGCAGGTCGTCCGCGTCCATGCGTCGAGCGGCACGACGGGCAAGCCGACCGTCGTCGGCTACACGCAGAAGGACATCGACACCTGGGCCGACCTGATCGCCCGCTCGATCTACGCCTCTGGCGGCCGGCCCGGCGACATCGTGCATGTCGCCTACGGTTACGGCCTGTTCACCGGCGGCCTGGGCGCCCATTACGGTGCCGAAAAACTGGGCTGCACCGTGATCCCGATGTCCGGCGGGCAGACCGAGAAGCAGGTCCAGCTGATCTGTGATTTCAAGCCGAACATCATCATGGTGACGCCCTCCTACATGCTCAACATCGCCGACGAATTCCGCCGGCAGGGGATCGATCCGCGCAGCACCGACCTGCGTATCGGTATCCACGGCGCCGAGCCCTGGACCGACGCCATGCGCGGCGAAATCGAAAGCACCTTTGGCATCGATGCGATCGACATCTACGGTCTCTCTGAGGTGATGGGCCCTGGCGTCGCCAACGAGTGCGCCGAGAGCAAGGATGGCCCGGTGATCTGGGAAGACCACTTCTATCCGGAAATCATCGACCCGGTAACCGGTGAAGTGCTACCCGAAGGCAGCCAGGGCGAACTGGTCTTCACCTCGCTGACCAAGGAGGCAATGCCGGTCATCCGCTACCGGACGCGCGACCTGACCCGCCTGCTGCCGCCCACCTCGCGCAGCATGCGCCGCATCGGCAAGATCACCGGCCGCTCGGACGACATGCTGATCATCCGCGGCGTCAATGTCTTCCCGTCGCAGATCGAGGAACTGATCCTCAAGCAACCGAAGCTGTCGCCGCATTACGTCCTCGAAGTGACGCGTGACGGCCACCTCGATTCGATCAAGGTCAATGTCGAGATGAAGCCCGAGTTCCAGTTCGCCAGCGGGCCGGAGAAGGAATACGTGGCACACGACCTGCAGCACCACATCAAGTCCTACATCGGCATTTCCGCCAAGATCGAAGTCGTCGAAGTCGGCGGCATCGAGCGCTCGATCGGCAAGGCCAGGCGTGTCATCGACAAACGGCCGAAATAAGCTGCCGGGCGCCACGCCGTGGCGCCTGTTGCTTCAGACGATGCGGGCGTGCAGGCTGCCGACGCCGGCCACGCCCGCCGCCAGGACATCGCCACGCACCAACGGACCAACACCGGCGGGCGTTCCGGTGTAAATCAGATCGCCCGCTTCCAGGCGCACCAGGGTCGACAGATTGGCGATGATGTCCGGCACTTTCCACATCATGTTAGCCAGGTCGCCCTGCTGGCGGAGTTGGCCATTGACCTCGAGCCAGATCCGCCCCTGCGCCGGGTGGCCGCAAGCAGCCGCCGGCGTGATTGGGCCGGCCACCGCCGACTGATCGAAGCCTTTGCCCATGTCCCAGGGGTGCCCCTTCGCCTTGGCCCGGGCCTGGATATCCCGCCGGGTCAGGTCCAATCCGACGGCATAACCGTAAATCAGCGTCTGGGCGGCTTCGACAGCGACGTTTTGCCCCCCTTCTCCGAGAGCGACCACCAGTTCCACCTCATGATGTAGGTTGTCGGTGAACGGTGGATAGCTGACCGCCACCTCCCCCTCTCCGCCGACCAGTGCATCGCCCGGCTTGGTGAAGAAAAAGGGCGGCTCACGCCCCTCGGCCTGGTCGGCCGCCCCCATTTCGCGGGCATGTTCGGCATAGTTGCGGCCAACACAGAATATCCGCCGCACCGGAAAGTGCAGCGCGTTGCCGGCCACCGGCAAGGAAGCGACGGGATGCGGTGCAAAGACGTAGTTCATGATCGATCCTGTTCATAGCCCGCCGTGGAATATTTCACTCCCCGGCGCATGACTAAAGTGATAGATTCTAAAAAAAGTAAAAAACAAATCACGAGAAGCATCATGGGAAACAAACTTGCCAGCATTGTCGCACTGACTGCCGCGCTTACCCCAGCCTTGGCCAACGCCATCGGCTTTGGCGAAATTGCCCTGCACTCGCGCATCGGGGAACCGCTGATGGCGGAAGTGCCGATTGTCAGCAACAGTAGCGAAACACCGATTGCCGCCTGTTTCTCGATGGTCGCCCTGCGCGGTGCTGACTTCCCGGTCGTGACCGCCGCCAAACCGCGCCTGATCAAGCGCGGTTCTTCCTACATCCTGCAGATCGTTGGCGAACGCCCGGTCAACGAACCGGTCTTTGCCATCGGCGTACGAGCCAACTGCGGCTACGACTTCGAACGCCAGTACGTGCTGATGCCGGAACCGCCGATCGAACTGGCCCAAGCCGCGACCAGCGCCAACACCGGCACTGCTGCCAGACCGGCAGGCAAGGCGTCCCAATGGCAGGCCCGCGAAGGGGAGACGCTGGAAGCTATCGCCGAGGCACGCGCCCCGAACAACCCGGCCGAACGTCGCCGACTGCTGGCTGCGCTGAAGCGCGCCAACCCCGAACTGGAGAGCGACGCACCGCTGGCCGAAGGCACGCTCGTTCAGATGCCGCCGCCGCAACGCAAGCGCCCCGCCCCGCCGCCCAAGGCTGCGGCGGACACCCCCGCGGCCAGCGCCGGCCAGGTGGAACCCAAGCCGCCCCGCCAACCAGCCCCCCCTAGCCGTCAGCCCAAGCCCACCGCAGCGCCCCCCACAACCAACGGCGGTGCGGATCGCCTGGTTCTGGGTGCCGCTGGCGAGCCGCCCCAAGCCAAGGCAGCCGGCAATTCCGGCCTCACCTCCCTGGCCGAAACCGAGGAACGCCTGCTCAAACTCGAAACAACCCTGCATCGTCTGACGCAGGAAATCGAGAAAATGGATCAGGCCATCGACCTGGCGACCAAGGCCCTGGAGGCGCAAAGCCGCCTGCAAATGGCCCAGAACATGCAGCCTTCGCCAGCCGCTCCGGCACCACGCATCGAAACCCAGAGCGCAGCAGCCAAGCCCGCAGCATCGTCGAACTGGCTTGAGTTGCTGATCAGTGCCGCCATCGGTGCCGGCCTGTCGATCGGCATGGCGCAATTCCTTGGTCGCCGGCGTCGCTATCCGGGCGATGAGGAAGTCCCGCTGGCCTTTTCCGGCTATCGCAGCGAAGCCACCCCGAGCCAGCCCCCCAAGTCCGCCGAACCGCTAACCCTCGCCCCACACCCCGAGCCTCCCGCCGGGCGTGCAAACGAGACACCGCCCCCGCGCAAGGCCGCACCTGCGCCGCAGACAGTCGAGGAATGCGACATTCCGCTCCAACTGGAAGCGGATGTCATCGAAGCCAAGAGCGAGGACGAGCATTCCGTGCTCGAACTGGCCGAAATCATGCTGGCCTTCGGCCGCCTGCGCGGCGCCGCCGAAACACTGGCCGAGCATATCGACCAGACGATGCCGAAGAGCTTCGAGCCGTGGAACATGCTGCTCGACCTCTACCGGCGCGGTGGCATGCGTCAGGAATTCGAAGCGTTGGCACTGAAAATGCGCGCGCGCTTCAACGCCCGGATTCCCGACTGGAACGAATCTTCGACACCCGTCTCCGGCCTGAAAACCCTGGAGGATTTCCCGCACGTCATCCAGCAGGCCTGTCAGCTCTGGGGCTCACAGGCCTGTGTCGACTACCTTTATGGCCTGGTACACGACACGCGCGCCGGTCAGCGCAGTGGCTTCCCGCTCGAAGTGGTCGAGGAAATCGCGCTGCTCATGCGTGTCCTGGTCGACGGCTACGATTTGCAGCGTCGCCACTGATCGCCGGTCAGACCGGGTTGTCGAGATCGACGAATTCGCAGGCGATGCCGAGCTGGCGGCCGAGATGCTCGGCGAGCGCCTGCACGCCGTAGCGCTCGGTAGCATGATGCCCGGCGGCGATATAGGCGACGCCGCTCTCTCGGGCCAGATGCACGGTCTGCTCCGAAATTTCGCCTGACAGGTAGGCATCGACACCCAGCGCGATGGCCTGCTCGAAGTAGCCCTGTGCCCCGCCGGAACACCAGCCGATACGGCAAATCGGCCGTCCGGCCTCGCCGATGACGAGAGGAACCCGGCCCAGCAGGCGCTGGACGTCAGCGGCCAGTTCGGTCAGATCGCACGGCTTGGCCAGGCGGCCCAGCCAGGCGATATCCTGATCGCCAAAACGCCCTTCCGGCACCCAGCCCAGCAACTGCGCCAAGCGGGCGTTGTTGCCCAGTTCGGGGTGGGCGTCGAGCGGCAAGTGGTAGGCCAGCAAGTTCATGTCGTGAGCCAGCAAGGTAGCCAGGCGCTGGCGACGGATACCCGTCACCCGGCCATCCTCGCCCTTCCAGAAATAGCCGTGGTGCACCAGGATGGCATCGGCCTCGCGCGCCACCGCCGCATCGAGCAGGGCTTGGCTGGCGGTGACACCGGCCACCAGCCGCCTGACCTGGGCGCGTCCTTCCACTTGCAAGCCGTTTGGGCAATAATCCTTGAACTTTCCGGGCGTCAACAGCCCTTCCAGATAGCTGACCAATTCTTCACGCTTCATTCGAGACGATTCCATGCAGAGGTTGTGGCTGATTTTTGCACAAACGGCAACCGTTGCGCTTGCCCTCCTGTTCGTCGTCTCCACCCTCAAGCCGGAGTGGTTGCCGCAACGCCAGGCCGTCGTCGCCCTGCAGGAAGCGCCGAGCAGTGATGAGACAGGCCGCGCCCCGATCGGCTCCTATCGCGACGCCGCACGGGCCGCCCTGCCCTCCGTGGTGCATATCTACACCACGCAGGCCGTCCGCCAGCCCCGCCATCCGCTGTTCGACGACCCCATCTTCCGCCACTTCTTCGGCGAGCGCCCGGAAGGACAGCCTCGCCAGAACTCGGGCCTTGGCTCGGGCGTCATCGTCAGCCCCAATGGCTATATCCTGACCAACTATCACGTCATCGAGGGGGCCGACGACATCCAGGTATCGCTCAACGACAGCAAGACCTACAAGGCCAAGGTCGTCGGCAGCGACCCGGAATCTGATCTCGCCATCCTGCAGATCAAGGCCGAGAAACTGCCGGCCATCACCTTCGGCCAGATGGACAGCCTGCGTGTCGGCGATGTCGTGCTCGCCATCGGCAACCCGTTCGGCGTCGGCCAGACGGTGACCATGGGCATCGTCTCCGCCCTCGGCCGTTCGCACCTTGGCATCAACACCTTCGAGAACTTCATCCAGACCGATGCCGCCATCAATCCGGGCAACTCCGGCGGCGCGCTGGTCGATAGCCAGGGCCACCTGGTCGGCATCAATACTGCCATCTACTCGCGCACCGGCGGCTCGCTCGGCATCGGCTTCGCCATCCCGGTGTCCAGTGCGCGCAGCATCATGGAGCAGATCATCCGGACCGGCTCGGTCACGCGCGGCTGGATCGGCGTCGAGGCGCAGGAAATCACGCCCGAACTGGCCGAGTCCTTCGGCCTGCCGGATACCGAAGGTTCGTTGATCGCCGGCGTCATGCGCGGCAGCCCGGCCGACACGGCTGGCATCCGCCCCGGCGATGTCCTGCTCTCGGTCAATGGAAAACCGGTCAAGGACCCGCAAGTCATGCTCGACCTGATCGCCGCGCTCACCCCGGAAGAACGCGCAGCCTTCCGCCTGCGCCGCGACAAGGGCATCGTCGAAGTGCAGGTGAGGATCGGCAAGCGCCCCGCCATGCGCGCCGAGCGCGAATAGGAGCTACACGATGTGCCAATTGCTTGGGATGAACTGCAACGTCCCGACCGACATCTGCTTTTCTTTCAGCGGCTTCCAGGCACGGGGTGGCGCAACGGATGTGCATTCCGATGGCTGGGGAATCGCCTTCTTCGAGGGACGCGGCACCCGCCTCTTTCTCGATCCGCAACCCTCGGCGACATCACCGGTCGCCGAACTCGTCCGCCATTATCCGATCCGCTCCCGCAACGTCATCGCCCACATCCGCAAGGCAACACAGGGCTCGGTCGGCCTGGAAAACACCCATCCGTTCATGCGCGAACTGTGGGGGCGTTACTGGATTTTCGCCCACAACGGCAATCTGCTCGATTTTTCCCCGGCGCTTGACGGCAGCTTCATGCCGGTCGGCCTGACCGACAGCGAACGGGCTTTTTGCTGGCTCCTGCAGGAACTGCGTCGCACCTTCGGCAGCCAGACGCCGGAGCGTTCCGCCCTGTTCGATGCCGTGCACCGCCTGACGCTTGATGTCGCCCGTCATGGCGAGTTCAATTTTCTGCTCTCCAACGGCGATTGCCTGTTCGCGCACGCCTCCACTCGCCTGAGCCATATCGTCCGCCAGGCGCCCTTCGCGCAAGCCCATCTCAAGGACCAGGACATCACCGTCGATTTCAGCGACGTGACCTCGCCGGATGACCGTGTCGCCGTTATCGCCACCTTGCCGCTAACCGATAACGAAACCTGGGTCGAGATGCCACCGGGTACCCTGTGGTGGTTCGAGGAAGGCAGCCCGGTCAAGACGCTGCCGACCCGTCCGGGCCCCATGAAAAAACCGGCCTGATCGGCCGGTTCTCATCACTCGACGGGGTCGTTGCCTCTCAGGAGAGCTTGCGGAATTCCTCTTCGGCCTTGTCCATCTCGGCATCCGTCGCCAGGGTTTCCTCGGCAACCGGAACCTCCGGCGCCGGCCGGGATACCAGACGCGAAGCCAGGATGCCCAATTCGTACAGCAGACACATCGGAATGGCCAGTGCCAGTTGTGAAACGACATCAGGCGGCGTCACTACCGCCGCGACCACGAAGGCACCGACGATAAAGTAGGAGCGCCATTCCTTCAGCTTCTCCACCGTTACGACACCCAGCTTGACCAGAACGACGAGCGCCACCGGCACCTCGAAGGCAATGCCGAAAGCGAGGAACATGGTCATCACGAATGACAGGTAGGCTTCGATGTCCGGCGCCGGCGTAATGCTCTTGGGTGCGAAGCTGGCGATGAAACTGAAAACCTGCCCGAACACGAAGAAGTAGCAGAACGACATGCCGAGAATGAAGAGCAGCGTGCTGGAAATGATCAGCGGAATCCCCAGGCGCTTTTCATGGGCATACAGGCCAGGCGCGATGAAAGCCCATGCCTGGTAGAGAATGAAGGGCAGGGACAGCACAAAGGCCACCATCGCCGTTACCTTGAGCGGCACCATGAACGGCGTGATGACGCCGATCGCCACCATTTTCGTACCCTCGGGCAAGGCCTTGGTCAGCGGCGCCGCCAGGATATCGTAGATTTCTCCCGGCCCCGGGTAAAGGCACAACGCCCCCAAGACGACGGCGATGGCGATCAGGCTGCGCAGCAAGCGGTCGCGCAACTCGACCAGATGCGAGATGAATGATTCTTCTTGTGCTTCGCTCATGCCTGGGGCTTGCTCGTCGTGTCGGATACCTGCTGCGGCAGGCCTTCGGCCAGCTTGGCGACAGACTGCAGCTCGGCAGCCGCTTCCTGCGCCGGGGTCTCTAGCGCAGAGCGAGCCGACTCGTATTCCTGGCGCACGGATGCCTCCATGGCCCGGGCGGAATCGGTCACCTGCGCCTGCAGCTTCTTCAGTTCATCAAGTTGAATTTCGCGATTGATGTCCGACTTGACGTCGTTGACATAGCGCTGCGCCCGCCCGAGAAGATGGCCGAGCGTACGGGCCACCTTGGGCAGGCGTTCGGGGCCGATGACGATCAGCGCCACAACGCCGATCACCATCAATTCGGAAAAACCGATATCGAACATGGTTGTTAGTCGTTAGTTGCCAGTGATTAGCCCAAAGCCAAACACTGGCGACTATCCACTAGCCTTTCGTCTTTTCCTTGACCTCGACATCGATGGTCTGGCCACCGACTTGCTGGGTTGGCTGTGCCCCCTCTGCCGGCTTGGTGTCGGCATTGGCTTCCTTCATGCCATCCTTGAAGCCTTTCACCGCACCACCCAGATCCTGCCCGATATTGCGCAGCTTCTTGGTCCCGAATACAAGCATGACGATGACCAGAACAATCAGCCAGTGCCAGATGGAAAAACTACCCATGTCAGTCTCCTAGATACGTTTCAGCATGGGGCCGACCGGGTCCGGTCCGCCCACGATATGCGCGTGCAGGTGCGGCACTTCCTGCTGCCCGACACGCCCGGTATTGATGATGACCCGAAAACCATCCGGGCTGCCCTGGGCCACTGCGATTTCGTTGGCCTTGGCAAGCATCCTGCCCAGCACCGGCTGGTCGTCCGCCGTGGCCGTCGCCAGCGAGGTGATGTGCTTCTTCGGGATCACCAAAACATGCACCGGGCGCGCCGGGTTGATGTCCTTGAAGGCCAGGATGTCGTCATCCTCGTAAACCCGGGATGCCGGAATCTTGCCCTCGACGATCTTGCAGAAGATGCAGTCGCTCACCGCTGGCCTCGCGAAGCCTTTTCGTCGATGCCGGAAATGCCTTCACGACGGCGCATTTCCTGAGACACGTCCTCGATTCCCATGTCGTAGAAGGCGAGCAGGACCAGGATATGATAGATCACATCGGTGGACTCCCGAACGATGGGCAGCCGCTTGCCATCCTTGCCGGCCATGATCAATTCGGCACACTCCTCGCCGATCTTCTTCAGGATCGAATCCGGCCCCTCCGAAATCAGCTTGGCGGTATAGGATTTTTCCGGATCGGCATGCTTGCGGCTGGCCAAGGTCTCGGACAGGCGATGCAGAATGTCATGCGTACTCATTGATAGATTTCCTTCGGGTCTTTCAAAACCGGATCGACGGGAACCCAGCGATCCCCATCCAACTCGTTGAAGAAGCAGCTTTGGCGCCCCGTGTGGCAGGCAATGCCGCCAACCTGCTCGATCGTAAGCAGCAGCACGTCGCCGTCGCAATCGGTGCGGATCGACTTCACCTTCTGGAAGTGCCCGGATTCCTCACCTTTACGCCACAGGCGCTTTCTTGAACGGGACCAGTATACCGCGTTGCCGCAGGCGATCGTTTCCTGCAACGACTCACGGTTCATGTAGGCAAACATCACGACACGCCCCCCCTGATCCTGGGCGATCGCCGGGATCATGCCGTCAGCGTCCCATTTCAGGGCATCCAGCCAAGGCAAGGTATTGTCGAGATCGGCCATTACAAACGGACTTCGATACCGCGCGCCGCCATGTATTCCTTGGCCTGGCGCACGGTGTATTCGCCGAAGTGGAAGATGGAGGCGGCGAGCACGGCATCGGCGCGGCCTTCGGAGACGCCATCGGCCAGGTGCTGCAGATTGCCGACGCCTCCCGAGGCGATGACCGGAATGCCGACCGCATCGGACACCCCGCGCGTCAGGGCCAGGTCGAAACCATTTTTGGTGCCATCACGATCCATGCTGGTCAGCAGGATTTCCCCCGCGCCCAGCGATTCAACCCTCTTCGCCCATTCGATGGCGTCCAGACCGGTATCGTTGCGACCACCATGCGTGAAGACATGCCAGCGGCCCTGCGCGACCTGCTTGGCGTCGATGGCAACGACGATGCACTGGGACCCCACCTTGCTCGATGCGTCGAACACGAGATCGGGATTCTGCACTGCAGCCGTGTTCATCGACACCTTGTCGGCACCGGCGTTGAGCAGGCGGCGGACATCCTCCACCTTGCGCACGCCACCACCGACGGTGAGCGGAATGAAAACCTGCTCGGCGCAGGCCTCGACGATGTGCAGGATGATGTCACGCTGATCGGAGGAGGCCGTGATGTCGAGGAAGGTCACCTCGTCGGCGCCCTGTTCGTCGTAGCGGCGAGCGATTTCGATCGGGTCGCCGGCGTCGCGCAGATCGACGAAATTGGTGCCCTTGACGACACGGCCAGCCGTGACGTCAAGGCAGGGAATGATGCGCTTGGCGAGCATCAGGCGCCCGCTTTGGGCAACAGCTCGTCGGCCAGCTTCTGGGCTGCCGCGAAATCGAGCGAACCGTCATAGATGGCCCGCCCGGCGATGGTGCCAACCACGCCCTCGCCTTCGACGGCGCACAGGTTGCGGATGTCGTCGAGGTTGGACAGACCACCGGAGGCGATGACCGGAATGGTCAGGGCCTGCGCCAGGCGCACCGTCGCCTCGATGTTGATGCCTGACAACATGCCGTCACGGCCAATATCGGTATAAATGATCGACTCGACGCCGTAGTCCTCGTACTTCTTGCCGAGGTCGACGACATCGTGGCCGGTCAGTTTCGACCAGCCGTCAGTCGCCACCTTGCCGTCCTTGGCATCCAGGCCAACAATGATGTGGCCAGGGAAGGCCACGCACGCATCGTGCAGGAAACCCGGGTTCTTGACCGCCGCCGTGCCTATGATGACATAGCTCAAGCCACCATCCAGGCAGGCCTCGATGGTATCGAGGTCGCGGATACCTCCGCCCAGCTGAACCGGGATTTCGTCGCCGACTTCAGCCAGGATGGCCTTGATCGCTGCCGCATTCTTCGGCTTGCCGGCAAAGGCGCCATTCAAGTCGACCAGGTGCAGGCGACGTGCCCCCTGGTCGAGCCAGTGGCGTGCCTGTTCGGCCGGGCTCTCCGAAAACACGGTAGCCTGTTCCATCAGGCCTTGTTTCAAACGGACGCACTGGCCGTCCTTCAGGTCAATCGCGGGAATAATCAGCATGGAAGTCTAGGAGAATAAATTCGACGTACGCGAATCAAGGGTGCCACTCGACAAAGTTTTTCAGCAGTTGCAAACCGTCGCGGGCGCTTTTCTCAGGGTGGAATTGAACCGCGAAGATATTATCCCGCCCCACTGCACAGGTAAAGGGCACGCCGTAGTCGCAAGTCCCCTTCACCAGCGCCGGATCGGCGGGTTGTACGAAGTAGCTATGCACGAAGTAGAAACGGGCGCCATCGGTAATGCCGTTCCACAAGGCGTGCGGCGTCTGGCGTACCTCGTTCCAGCCCATGTGCGGCACCTTCAGGCGCTCACCACTCGGCAGGGCCATCCTGTCGTCGGGAAAACGCACGACATTGCCGGGAAAGATACCGAGCGCCGGTACGTCGCCTTCGTCGCTGTGCTGGAACAGCATCTGCTCGCCAACGCAGATACCAAGAAACGGCTTTTCCCGGGCGGCCTGCAACACTGCGGCACGCAAGCCACGGGCGTCCAGTTCGGCCATGCAGTCAGGCATCGCGCCCTGCCCCGGGAAGACGACGCGCTCGGCCGCCGCGACGACGGCGGGGTCAGAAGTGACAATGACGGGTTTGCCACCCGCCACGTGCTCCAGCGCCTTGGAGACCGAGCGCAGGTTGCCCATGCCGTAGTCGATGACGGCAATGGTGCCGCTGTCCATGCTACCAGCCATCACAGCGTGCCCTTGGTGGACGGCATGGCACCGGCCATGCGCGGGTCCGGTGTCACCGCCATGCGCAGCGCGCGGCCGAAGGCCTTGAAGATGGTTTCAGCCTGGTGGTGGGCATTCTTGCCGCGCAGGTTGTCGATGTGCAGCGTCATGCCGGCGTGGTTGACCAGGCCATGAAAGAATTCGGAAACCAGATCGACGTCGAAGCTACCGATCATCGCTCGCGTGAAATCGACGTTCAATTCCAGGCCGGGACGACCAGAGAGGTCGATCACGACGCGCGACAGCGCCTCGTCGAGCGGCACATAGCTGTGACCGTAGCGGGTCAGCCCCTTCTTGTCGCCCCAGGCCTTGGCCAGCGCCTGGCCGAAGGTGATGCCGATATCCTCGACGGTGTGGTGGGCATCGATATGCAAATCCCCCTTGGCATCGACATCAAGGTCGATCAGGCCATGACGGGCAATCTGGTCGAGCATGTGGTCGAGGAAGGGCACACCGGTGGCAAACTTGCCCTGGCCGGTGCCATCGAGGTTGAGACGCACGGTGATCTGCGTCTCGAGGGTGTTACGGGTTACTTCGGCTTGCCGCATGTCGGTTGGCTGCAAAACGTTGAATCGGAAGGGCATGATACCATTTCGGCCTACTTTTACGCCTTTCGTGAAAACCCCATGAGCCGCTTCTGGAGCCAGGTCGTCCGCGACCTCACCCCCTACGTGCCGGGCGAACAGCCCAAGATCGCCAACCTGATCAAGCTGAACACCAACGAGAACCCCTACCCGCCCTCACCCAGGGTATTGGCGGCGATCCAGGCGGAACTCGGCGACGATGCGGCGCGCCTGCGCCTGTACCCGGACCCTAATGCCGACCTGCTGAAGCAGGCCGTCGCTCGCCGCCATGGCGCAACGCCAGATCAGGTCTTCGTCGGCAACGGCTCGGACGAGGTACTGGCGCACGTCTTCCAGGCCCTGCTCAAACACGACGCGCCGATCCTGTTCCCGGACATCACCTACAGCTTCTACCCGGTGTATTGCGGCCTGTATGGCGTCGATTACGCGACCGTGCCGCTGGCCGATGATTTCACGATCAATCCGGCGGATTACACCGGCCGCGCCAACGGCGGCATCATCTTTCCCAACCCGAATGCACCAACGGGCCGCGTCCTGGCGCTCGACGCCATTGCCGACATCGCTCGCGCCAACCCGGATTCGGTCGTCGTGGTCGACGAGGCCTACATCGACTTCGGCGGCACGACGGCGATCCCGCTCACCCGCCGCTTCGACAACGTGCTGGTCATTCACACGCTGTCCAAGTCCCGCTCGCTGGCCGGCCTGCGCGTCGGCTACGCCATCGGCCACCCGGACCTGATCGAAGCGCTGGAGCGGGTCAAGAACAGCTTCAACTCCTACCCGCTCGACCGCCTGGCCATCGCCGGCGCCGTCGCCGCCATCGAGGACGACGCCTGGTTCGCCGACTGCTGTCGCAAGGTCATCGCCACCCGTGACACCCTGACCACCGACCTGAGCAAGCTCGGCTTCGACGTGCTGCCGTCGGCCGCCAACTTCATCTTTGCCCGCCATGCGCAGCACGACGCCGCGGAACTGGCCAAGGCGCTGCGCGACCGCAGCATCATCGTCCGCCACTTCAAGCTGCCGCGCATCGACCAGTTCCTGCGCATCACGGTTGGCACCGATGACGAATGCCGGGCGCTGGCGGAGGCCCTGCGCCAGATTCTCGGCTGAATCAACGACGCCCGATCAAACCAGGCCGGCCAACCCGAGGGCGGCGCCGGCCGCGATGAACCACAGCGGATGGAGTTTCAGCCGCAAATTGGCCATGACGGTGGCAACCACCAGCAGCCAGGCGGCCCAGCCAAAATCGGCAGCCTGCGCGATCAGCGTCGCACCTGAAAAAATCAGCCCCACCGCCAAAGGCGATACGCCAAGGCTGATCGCCCGCTGCCAGCGCTTGCCGGCAAACCCCTCCCAACGATCGATCAGCAGATAAATCACAATGCTCATCGGCAGGCACATGGCGGTAGTGGCAGCCAGCGCACCGGCCAGCCCGGCGACCTTCCAGCCGATCAGCGTCACGACCAGCACATTCGGCCCTGGCGCAGCCTGGGCGATGGCGTAGAGGTGGGTAAAAGTCGCATCGTCCAGCCAATGATGATTCTCGACAACGACCCGGTGCATCTCCGGCAGGAGCGCGGTGGCGCCACCAAACGCCACGAAGGACAGCAGGGCAAAATCGAGAAAGAGCTGAACGACGATCATTTCCGACCCAAACGCCAGTAGGCCACGCCGCCAGACAGGATCAGCCCGGCCAGCATGACCCAGGGCATCGGCCAGCGCAGGCCGGCGATGGCACCGACGACCATAACAGAGAAGGGCAGGAACCAACGCTTCTCCTTGATCGCCATCCCCATGCGCCAAGCCATGGCGAGCAACAGCCCACAACCGACGGCGGCGATACCGCGCAACATGCCCTGCGCGACCGGGAGACTGCCATAGACGTCATAGAGCAAGGCGAGCAGCAGCGCAATGGCGAGCGGCCCGGCGAGCAGGCCAAGCGGCGCGACGATGGCGCCATATAGCCCCTGATAGCGCTTGCCGACGACGACCGCCAGGTTGATCACGTTGGGCCCGGGCAAAAACTGGCACAAACCGAGCTGGGCATTGAACTCCTCGGCCGTCATCCAGCGCCGCTCTTCGACCAGCATGCGGCGCGCGAAGGGCAGTACGCCACCAAAGCCGGAAAGACCAACCGACGAAAAACCCAAAAAAAGCGCCCGGAGGTCCGGGCGGCTTTGGGATTCAGGCATTGCTGCGGTGGACAATACTTTTTCTCAGTTTTCCAGCCGGAACTCAGCCGACTTGGCGTGCGCCGGCAAGCCCTCGCCCTGGGCCAGGGTCGAGGCGATCTTGCCTAGCGTCTGTGCACCGACCTTGGACACCTTGATCAGGCTGGTCCGCTTCTGGAAGTCGTACACGCCGAGCGGCGAGGAGAAGCGGGCCGAGCCCGAGGTCGGCAGCACATGGTTTGGACCGGCGCAGTAGTCGCCGAGCGACTCCGAGGTGTAGTGACCAATGAAGATGGCGCCAGCGTGGTGGATCTTCCCGACCCACGGATCCGGGTTATCCAATGCCAGTTCCAGGTGCTCGGGCGCGACGCGGTTGGCGATGGCCACGGCTTCGTCCATGTCACGCACCAGGATGAACGCACCGCGATTGGTCAGCGAGGTGCGGATCACTTCCTGACGCGGCATGGTCGGCAGCAGCTTCTCGATGCTGGCCTGGACGCGCTCGATGAAGGCGGCGTTGGTGCAGATCAGGATGGACTGCGCCAGTTCGTCATGCTCAGCCTGCGAGAAGAGGTCCATCGCCACCCAGTCCGGGTTCCCCGAGCCATCCGACACAACGAGGATTTCCGACGGTCCGGCCACCATGTCGATGCCGACAATGCCGAAGACGCGGCGCTTGGCCGTGGCGACGTAGGCATTGCCCGGGCCGACGATCTTGTCCACCTGCGGCACGGTCTGCGTGCCGTAGGCCAGCGCACCGACGGCTTGCGCACCGCCCATGGTGAACACGCGATCAACCCCGGCCAGGCAGGCAGCGGCCAGCACCAGCTGGTTCTTTTCGCCGCCCGGCGTCGGGACGACCATGATCAGTTCCTTGACGCCGGCGACCTTGGCCGGGATCGCGTTCATCAGCACCGACGATGGATACGCCGCCTTACCGCCCGGCACGTAGAGGCCGACGCGGTCGAGCGGGGTGATCATCTGGCCGAGCATCGTGCCATCGGCCTCGGTGTAGGACCAGCCTTCCATCTTCTGGCGCTCGTGGTAAGCGCGAATACGGCCAGCCGCAGCCTCCAGCGCGGCGCGGCGCTCGGCCGGCAGGCCGTCGAGGGCCGCATGCAGTTCGTCCTGGCGCAGCTCCAGGTCGATCATCGCCTTGGCGGTCAGCCGGTCGAACTGGTTGGTGTATTCGATCACCGCCGCATCGCCGCGGGTCTTCACATCGGCCAGGATGTTGGCGACGGTGCGCTCGATGTTCTCGTCGGCTGCCGCCTCGAAGGCGAGCAAGGTCTTCAGTTGGGACAGGAAATCGGCGTCGACCGTGGACAGACGCTGGATGGCAATCGTCATGTTATTTCTCCACCGCCCCGGCAAAGGCATCGATGATCGGCTGCAGCGTTTCGCGCTTGACCTTGAGCGAGGCCTGGTTGACCACCAGGCGGCTCGAGATGTCCATGATGTGCTCGACCGCGACCAGCTTGTTGGCCTTCAGCGTGCCACCGGTCGACACCAGGTCGACGATGGCATCCGACAGACCGGCCAGCGGCGCCAGTTCCATCGAGCCGTAGAGCTTGATCAGGTCGACATGCACGCCCTTGCTGGCGAAATGTTCGCGCGCCGTCTTGGTGTATTTCGACGCCACCTTCAGGCGGGCACCCTGGCGCACGGCGTTGGCGTAGTCGAAGCCTTCCGGCACGGCGACCATCATGCGGCACTTGGCGATGTTCAGGTCGAGCGGTGCGTAGAGGCCTTCGCCGCCATGCTCGATCAGCACGTCCTTGCCGGCCACGCCGATGTCGGCCGCGCCGTACTGCACGTAGGTCGGCACGTCGGTGGCGCGGACGATGACGACGCGCACATGTGGCTGATTGGTCTCAATGATCAGCTTGCGCGAGGTTTCCGGGTTTTCGGTCGGGACGATGCCGGCCGCCGCGAGCAGCGGCAGGGTTTCGTCGAAGATGCGGCCCTTCGAGAGGGCGATGGTGATGGTCGTCACGGGCAGATCGCCTGAAAGCAAAGCCTGCATTTTAGCGCATGCGCCGACAGGCCCGGTCGCCTCTGGCCCTATCGCCGCAATTAAGCCTGACTAACGGCCGACGAACCGACTACTCCGTAAACGCAAAAAAGCCCGGCGAACCGGGCTTTTCGCGAACAGCAGGGCGACTTAGTCGGCCTTCTGGATGTTCGCAGCTTGCTTGCCCTTCGGGCCGGTCACGATGTCGAAGGTGACCTTCTGGTTTTCGACCAGGGTCTTGAAACCGTTGCCCTGAATAGCGGAGAAGTGAGCGAAGAGGTCTTCGCCGCCGCCGTCCGGAGAGATGAAACCAAAACCCTTAGCGTCGTTGAACCATTTGACGGTACCAGTTGCCATTTGTAGCTTCCTTGGAAAAGATTGAAAAAATTACGAGAGCCAAGACCGAGGAGCTGACAAACCGATTACGGTGCAGGAACAACACACTGCCTGGAAATCCCGAGCCTCGGAGTATGGAGGAGTAAACGACTTACGCCAAGTGTTTTGTGACGATTCGTTACGGGGAATGCAAAATTTTCTTGAAATTTGCATTCCTGACGAAGCCACCGATCTACCCGCGCCCCCTTCAACGGCGCGATCAGCGCACGCGCCTGACCGAAGCGCCGAGGCGCGCCAGCTTTTCCTCGATGCGCTCGTAACCCCGGTCCAGGTGATAGATGCGGTCGATCAGCGTCTCCCCCTCGGCAACCAGGCCGGCAATGACCAGCGACGCCGAGGCACGCAGATCGGTCGCCATGACCGTCGCCCCCTCCAGCCGCTCGACGCCGCGCACGATGGCGTTGTTGCCCTCGATCTGAATATTGGCCCCGAGCCGCATCAGCTCGTTGACATGCATGAAACGGTTTTCGAAGATGGTCTCACGGATGGTCGCCACACCATCGGCAACACAGTTGATGGCCATGAACTGGGCCTGCATGTCGGTCGGGAAGGCGGGGTATGGCGCAGTCCGCAGACTGACGGCCTTGAGGCGTTTGGGTGCCTGCAAGCGAATGGCGTCACGCTCGACGGTAATCTCGCAACCGGCATCCATCAGCTTGTCGACCACGGTATCGAGGTAGGCAGCAGAGGTCTTCAGGAGCCGGACGTCGCCGCCGGTGATGGCGGCGGCACACAGATAGGTACCGGTCTCGATACGGTCGGGCATGATGGCGTGCGTCGCCCCGTGCAGTTTGTCCACGCCCTGAATACGGATGACGTCGGTGCCGGCGCCCGATATGCGCGCGCCCATCGAAATCAGGCAATTGGCCAGATCGACCACCTCCGGTTCACGGGCGGCGTTCTCGATGATCGTCTCCCCTTCGGCCAGACAGGCTGCCATCATCAGGTTCTCGGTACCGGTCACGGTGACCATGTCAGTACAGATGCGCGCCCCCTTCAAGCGGCTGGCCTTGGCATGCACATACCCCTGCTCGACCTTGACCTCGGCCCCCATCGCCTGCAGCCCCTTGATGTGCTGATCGACCGGCCGGGCGCCAATGGCGCAACCGCCAGGCAGCGACACCCGCGCTTCGCCACCGCGCGCAACCAGCGGGCCGAGCACCAGGATCGAGGCACGCATGGTCTTGACCATCTCGTAGGAGGCGACCGGATTGTTCAGGCCACCGCCATTCAGGACCAGGCCATCGACCCCTTCCATCGTCACGCCGACCCCCATATCGCCCAACAGGCGCAGCATGGTCGAGATATCGTTGAGGTGCGGCACATTGGTGAAATGTACCGGCTCGGCAGTCAGCAGGGAGGCGCACAGGATGGGCAGGGCGGCGTTCTTGGCGCCGGACATGGCGACTTCGCCGGAGAGGGCCTTGCCTCCATCAATCAACAGCTTATCCACGCTGGGTGCTCCATTCTTCCGGGGTCAGGGTCTTGAAGGAGAGGGCATGCAGTTCCCCGGTGGCCAGCTTTTCCTGCAGGGTCTGGTAAACACGCTGCTGGCGCTGCACACGATTCTTGCCGACGAATTCGCTGCTCACGATGATGGCCTGGAAATGCTGGCCGTCACCGTCGAGTTCGAGGTAGTCGCAGGCCATGCCGGCGAGGATGAGTTGCTTGATGTGTTCGGGATGCATCGTATTCAGGCTCTAAGCTTCCAGCCCCGCTTCAGCAGGCTCAGCGTCCCCCAGGACACCACGGCGAAGCAGGCGACGACGACCAGCAGGCTGGTTTCAGGCGCGACATCGGAGACGCCGAAGAAACCGTAACGGAAGCCGTCGATCATGTAAAAAACGGGATTGTAATGCGACACGCCCTGCCAGAATGCAGGCAATGTGTAAATCGAATAAAAGACGCCGGACAGCATGGTCAGCGGCATGATCAGGAAATTCTGGAAGGAGGCCAACTGGTCGAACTTCTCCGACCAGATACCGGCGATCATGCCCAGTGCACCGAACAACCCGCCGCCGAGCATCGCAAACGCCATGATCCACAGCGGCGCGACGATTTTCAGGTCCACGAACCAGACCGTCGCCAGCAGCACGCCGAGCCCGACCATCATGCCACGCAGTACGGCAGCCAGCACGTAGGCGGCAAAGAAGGCACTGTAGGGAATCGGCGGCAGCAGCACGAAAACGATGGAGCCGGTGATCTTGGCCTGGATCAGGCTGGACGACGAATTGGCGAAGGCATTCTGCAGCACCTGCATCATGACCAGCCCCGGGATCAGGAAGCTGGTGTACCGCACGCCATGCACCTGGACATGGTCGTCCAGCACATGACCGAAGATGAGCAGGTAGAGCAGGGCCGTCAGCACCGGCGCGGCCACTGTCTGGAAGGCCACTTTCCAGAAGCGGAGGAATTCCTTCTCGAGGAGGGTCAGGAAGCCGATCACGATTGCAGTGTCCGCACGAAAACCTCTTCCAGCGATGCTCCCGGGTGTGCCGCCATCAAATTGGCCGTCGTATCGAGGGCAACCACCCGCCCCTGCTTCATCAAGGCGATGCGGTTGCACAGGGCTTCCGCCTCTTCGAGATAGTGCGTGGTCAGGATGATGGTGTGCCCCTCGCCATTCAGGCGGCGGATGAACTGCCACAAGCCCTGGCGCAACTCGACGTCGACCCCGGCTGTCGGCTCGTCGAGCACTATGACCGGCGGCTTGTGCACCAGCGCCTGGGCCACCAGCACCCGACGTTTCATGCCGCCCGACAGGCGGCGCATATTGACGTCGGCCTTGCCGGTCAGGTCGAGGTTGGCCAGGATCTCGTCGATCCAGTCGTCGTTTTTACGAATACCGAAATAGCCGGACTGGATGCGCAGCGTTTCGCGCACATTGAAGAAGGGATCGAATACCAGTTCCTGCGGCACGACACCAAGCAGTCGACGCGCCTCGCGAAAATCGCGAATGACGTCATGCCCCATGACCTGGATGGTTCCGGAATCCGGACGCACCAGGCCGGCCAGGGAGGAAATCAGGGTCGTCTTGCCGGCGCCGTTCGGCCCGAGCAAACCGAAGAATTCGCCCTGCCCGATGTCGAGCGACACCCCGGCCAGCGCCTGTAGCGTGCCAAAACGCTTGACGACGTCGACGATGGAAACGGCTGGAAGCATACGCACCCTGTCAGGCCAGGGGCAGGAGATCGGTCACGCCGTACAGTTCAGCCAGCGCACGGACACCCGCCGGGATATGGGCAAACTTGACGTGCGCGCCGGCAGCATCGGCCGCCCGCAACCAGCCGAGCATTACCGCAATCGCCGCGGAGTCGGCTTCATTCACCGCCGAAAAATCGAAAACGACCTCTCCCGGCTGCAAAGCAGAACGGCCTGCATCGAGCAGGCCGCGCGCATTGGCCATGACCAGGGGCGCCGTAACCCGCAGGCGCCCGTTCTGACGTTCGATCATTTCTTCTGGTTCGCTTCCAGCGACTTGTTCTTGTTGGCAATCGAGGCAATCAGGCCGTCGATGCCGCCATTGCGCACCTCCTGGCCAAACTGGTCGCGGTAATTGGTGACCAGGCTGATGCCAGCGACGACCACGTCATACACCTTCCAGCCGCCTTCCATCTTTTCCAGACTGTAGTCGAGCTGAACCGGCTTGCTGCCCGGCTGCTGAACCTCGGTACGAACCAGCACGTCGGTATCGGCCGGTGCCATCTTGAAGGGCTTGTAGACAATCTTCTGGTTCTTATAGCTGGTCAGCGCATTGGAGTAGGTACGCACGAGCAGCGTCTTGAACTCGGCCGTCAACTGCTGCTGCTGCTGTGGATTGGCCTTGCGCCACTCCTTGCCGAGCGCCAGCGCAGTCATGTGCTGAAAGTTGAAATGCGGCAGGACCTTCTTGTCGACAAGGTCGATGACCTTGTTGGTGCTACCGTTTTGAATATCCTTGTCGTGCCGGACGATTTCCAGCACCTCTTCGGTAACACGCTGGACCAGGACATCCGGTGCCTCCTGGGCGACGGCAGCAGTGGCGACGAATCCAGAGAAAAGCAGGGCGATAAGTTTCTTCATTTTTTTGAAACGTTTGGGTCAGTAGTCATCCTGGCGCGGCGGGCGGCCATCGAAAATCTGGTTGCGGCGACGCTGCAGGTAAGCGTCGCGAATGTAGGCGTACTTGTCGAGAGCCGCCTCCTCGACCACCTTGTCGGCCGGCAGCAAGCTGGCCCTGATGTCGACAATGCGCAGCCCGCGCAGGCTGTTACGCACTGGAACGGAATCGACGTAGCCGACCGGATCGGCCATCAGGTCAACCCCCCAGCCAAAAGTGTCGCGCACCGTGCGCGAACCGATCACCGGCCAGAACAGATAACCGCCGCCATCGACTCCCCAGACCGCCATGGTCTGGCCGAAATCCTCGTCGTGCCGCTCCAGCCCGAGTTCGCTGGCGACATCGAAGAGGCCGAAAATGCCGACGGTCGAATTCACCAGCAAACGGCCAAGATCAACGCCGGCATCGCCGAACTTGCCTTGCAGCGCGCTATTGACGCCGACCCAGAGGTCGCCGACGTTGCCGAAGAAATTGCCGACACCGGCCTTGACCGGCAACGGGGCGACGTTGTCGTAAACCTGCGCCACCGGCTTTACAGCGTATTGGTCGATGACCTCATGTACGGCAAACATCGAGCGGTTGAAACCCTCGTAGGGGTCGTGCGGGTTTTCTTCAGCCAGCGCGCCGCCCATGCAGGCCAGGGCGAGGAGACCACTGGCGGCCCACTGCCAGGTCTTGCGCATGCCAGATAAGCCGAGACTTTTCGTCATTTCTTGTCCTGTCCGTCTGCTGCCTTGCTAAATAAAAACTGACTGATCAGCTTTTCGAGAACGACCGCCGACTGCGTCTTGGCGATGGTATCGCCCGCCTGCAGCATTTTCTCGTCGCCGCCAGCATCAAAGCCGATGTACTGCTCACCGAGCAAGCCGGCCGTGAAGATCGAGGCGAAGGTATCCTTCGGGAAACGGTAGCGACCATCGATCGTCATTTCCACGACAGCCTCGTAAGTCTCCGCATCGAAGCGGATGTCGGAAATCCGCCCGACGACGACACCGGCACTTTTGACCGGCCCGCGGACCTTGAGGCCGCCAATGTTATCAAACTTGGCTTGCAGCACATAAGTCTCGGACAGGCGCGCCGAAGAAAGGTTGCCTACCTTGAGAGCCAGAAACATCACGGCAGCAATGCCGAGCGCGACGAAAAAGCCGACCCACAGGTCGAGTACGGTACGGTTCATGAAGTTCCCCGGAACATGAACGATGTCAGAACGAAATCAAGGGCCAGCACCGCCAGCACGGACGTCACGACGGTACGCGTGATCGCCCGCGACACGCCTTCGGCGGTCGGCACGGAGTCATACCCCTCGAAAACGGCGATCAGCGAAACCGCGACACCGAAAACGAAGCTCTTGACGATGCCATTCCAGACATCAAAGCGGAAATCGACGCTGGATTGCATCTGCGACCAGTAGGAGCCGTCATCGACACCGATGAAGACGACACCGATCAACCAGCCACCGAGCACCCCCATCGCCGAGAAAATCGCCGCCAGCAAGGGCATCGAGATGACGCCCCCCCAGAAGCGCGGCGCGACGACACGGGCGATCGGATTGACCGCCATCATGTCCATCGCCTTCAGTTGCTCGGTCGCCTTCATCAAGCCGATTTCCGCAGTGACCGACGAACCGGCGCGCGATGCGAAGAAGATGGCCGCCAGCACCGGTCCCAGTTCGCGGGTCAGCGACAGGGCAACCAGCGTCCCCAGCGCCTCGGTCGAACCGAAGCGCTGGAGGATTTCGAAGCCCTGCAAGCCGAGCACCAGGCCGACGAAGAGGCCGGAAACGAGAATGATGATCAGCGACAGCACGCCACTGAAATAGATCTCGCGCAAGGTCAGCGGCAGACGCCGGAAGGATGCACCGGAATAGAGCAGCACGACCCAGAAGAAGCGCGCCGCAAAGCCCAGCCGCCAGACGCGCTCAACGGTCGCATGCCCCAGCTTGCGCAACAAATCGGCCGGCCTAGCCATGCCTCACCCCGGACAGGAACTCTTGCCGGATGGACGGCGCCGGATAATCGAAATGGACCGGCCCATCGGGCTCGGCATGAACGAACTGGTGCACGAAGGGGTCGGCCGAGGCGCGAATTTCGTCCGGCGTCCCCTGGGCGACGACGCGGCCGCCGTTCAGGAAATAGATGTAATCGACGATGAGCAGGGATTCCTGGATGTCGTGGGTGACCATGATCGAAGTCGCTCCCAGCGCATCGTTCAGCTTGCGGATCAACTGGCCGATCACGCCAAGCGCAATCGGATCGAGGCCGGTGAACGGCTCGTCGTACATGACCAGCATCGGATCGAGGGCCAGGGCGCGGGCCAGGGCAACACGGCGCGCCATGCCGCCGGACAATTCACCCGGCATCAATTTGTGCGCACCACGCAATCCAACCGCTTCCAGCTTCATCAGCACCAGATCGCGGATCATTTCCTCCGACAGATCGGTGTGTTCGCGCATCGGAAAGGCGACATTGTCGAAAACCGACATATCGGTAAACAACGCACCAAACTGAAACAGCATGCCCATGCGCCGACGCAGGTTGTACAACTCGGCCTGCGACATGCCGCATACCTGATGTTTCTCAAGGCGCACGCGCCCGCCGCTGGGCCGCAACTGACCGCCGATGCAGCGCAACAGCGTCGTCTTGCCGCAGCCGGAGCCGCCCATGATGGCCACCACCTTGCCGCGCGGGATCTTCATGTTGATCCCCTGCAGCACCGGTCGGCCGTCATAAGTGAAGTGTAGGTCCTCGATATCGACCAGGACGTCGTCGGACAAAATGCAATCCCAAAACAAAAGTCTGTCGATTTTAACAGAAGTCCCATCCGTCGCCCGGAAACGACAAGGCTATAATCGGAAAAATTTCATATGGAATGTTGCGCCCTTGCCAGTCGCCAAGCCGCTCCTGCTGATTGTCGACGACGATTCCCTGATCAGCGAATCACTCGGTTTCGCCTTCGCCCAGGAATACGACGTCCTGACCAGCCACTCCCGCTCCCATGCCCGCAGCCTGGTCCGGCAACTGCGCAGCCCGCCTCACCTCGCCCTGGTCGACCTCGGCCTGCCCCCCCTGCCGCACCGGCCGGATGAAGGTTTCGCACTGATCGGCGACCTGCTCGCCCTGCATCCCGACCTGAAGATCATTGTCCTATCCGGCCAGAGCGACGATGAAAACGCTCGCCATGCGCGCACCCTGGGTGCCGTCGAATTCGTCGCCAAACCTTGCGATCCGGCGCAACTGGCCGAGCTTTTCCGGCAGGTCCTGCGCTTCGACACCCCGGCCACCGACGACGCACCGGGCGGCCTGATCGGCGAAAGCCTGCCCATGCAGCGCCTGCGCCTGCAACTGGGACAGTACGCCGACCTGGCCTATCCGGTACTGATCGAGGGCGAATCGGGCAGTGGCAAGGACATCGTCGCCAGCCATTACCTGCACCGCCTGACGGAGCGTCGCGACAAACCCTTCCTGGCGTTGAACTGCGCCGCCATCTCGCCCACCCTGCTCGAACCGACGCTGTTCGGCTATGCCAAGGGCGCCTTCACGGGTGCCCACACGGCCAAGGCCGGCTATTTCGAGGATGCCGACAGCGGCACCCTGTTCCTCGACGAAATCGGCGAATTGCCGCTCGACCTGCAACCCAAGCTGCTGCGCGTGCTGGAAAATGGCGAGTACCAGCGCGTCGGCGAAACCCAGACGCGGATTTCCACGGCCCGCATCATCACGGCCACCAACCGCGACCTGCGCCAGGAAATGAAGGCCGGCCGCTTCCGGCCCGACCTCTATCACCGGCTGTCGGTGTTCACCGTCGCCGTCCCGCCGGTGCGGGAAACCGGCCTCGACCGGCTGCTGCTGCTCGAACATTTCCGCAAGCATTGCGCCGCTTCCGTGCGCGCCGAACCCTTCACGCTGGCGCCGGATGCACAGTCGCTGTGGCTGGACTACACCTTCCCCGGCAATGTCCGCGAGTTGCGTAACATCATCATCCGGCTGACTGCCCGCTACGCCGGACAGGCGGTCGCCGCCGAGCAGTTGCGTGCCGAACTTGACTACCCGGACAGCACGCCCCTACCCCCGGCCGGTGCCGGTCTCGATGCAGCGCAGCCGGACGAGGTGCGCCAGGCCGCGCGCCAGCATCTCCAGCGTGCCGGACACCTCAATCTCGACACCACGCTGGAGCTATGGCAACGCAGCTACATCGAAGCGGCCATCGACCTGAGCAACGGCAACATGAGCGAAGCGGCCCGCCGCCTCGGCATCAATCGCACGACCCTGTACAACCGCATGGAAAGCTGGAATCGGCCATGAGCCTTTACCTCGAGCACTTCGGCCTGCGCGAACCGCCGTTCCGCATCACGCCGCATACCGATTTCTTCTTCACCGGCGCCAATCGCGGCCCGACGCTCGACGCGCTGATCTACGCCATCACGCAGGATGAAGGCATCGTCAAGGTCACCGGCGAAGTGGGCAGCGGCAAGACCATGCTCTGCCGCATGCTGCTTGAACGGCTGCCAGCCCATGTCGAAACCCTGTATCTGGCCAATCCGTCTCTGTCGCGCGGCGAAATCCTCGGCGCCATCGCCGATGAACTGGGCATTCCGGCCGACGGCAAGGCAACGCATTCACTGACCCGCGCCTTGCAGGATGCACTGATCGCCCGCTACGCCGAAGGCAAGCGTGTTGTGCTGCTGATCGACGAAGCGCACGCCATGCCGGCCGAGTCGCTGGAAGAAATCCGCCTGCTGTCGAACCTGGAGTCAAAAGCCACCAAGCTGCTGCAGATCGCCCTCTTCGCCCAGCCCGAACTGGACGAGCGCCTCGCCGCGACCGACATGCGCCAGTTGCGCGAACGCATCACCCAGCACTTCAACCTGGCACCGCTCAAACAGGCAGACGTTGCCGCCTATATCGAATTCCGTCTGCGGGCGGCTGGCTACCACGGCCCAAACCCCTTCTCCGACGAGGCGCTTCGCCTGATTACCCGGATTTCCGAGGGGTTGTCGCGGCGTATCAACATCATTGCCGACAAAGCCCTGCTCGCCGCCTATTCGCACGGCAGCCACCAGGTCGGCGCTGACGAGGTGCGCACCGCCGAGCAGGATGCCCGCTTCTCCCCGCTGCAGGCCAAGGCTGGCTTGAACGCCCAACCCCTGCTTTGGGGCCTGGCTGGCGCCGGCATCGCCGCCCTGCTGATCGGCATGGTCGTCACCCTGGGTTCGCGCCAGGCAGCGATGCTCCAGCAAGCGGAAACGCCCGCCCCGGTGCCCGAGGTCGCCAAGCCGGCACAATCCGCGGCGCCGAGCCCGGCCGCCAGCGAAAAAATCCGCTTCGGCCCGCTCACCCGCCAGCATCTGGCGCAGTACGAGGAATGGATCAAGGACGCGCCACGCAACCGCTATTTCATCCAGTTGCTGGCGACCGATGCGACGCACACCGGCGAGGTCGAGGGTTTCTTGTCCCGCGCCACCGCGGCCCTCGAACCGGCCCATCTCCGCGTCTATCGATCCAGCCTCTCCGGACGCGACCGGCTGGGCGTCATCTACGGCGACTTCGACAGCCGGGAAGAAGCGGCACAGGCCATGCAGACCCTGCCGGAATCGATCAAGGCCATCCAGCCCTTTCCCCGCCAGGTCAGCAAGTTGAAGTAGGCGGCGCGAGGCGGGCGCGGAATATGCGGCAGTGGTGATTTACGTGCTAGCATCGGCACGATAAGCAAACAACATTTGCCACCACCGCAGACAAGGCCCAAGCCGATGAAAATCGGATATTTCAGCATCCCGCTCGCCGCCCTCCTGATTGCCGCCTGCTCCGCTCCGACGCCGCGTGAGCCGCTGAAGGGACACCTGAACGGCGACCACGCGCCGACCGCGACTGCCGGCAGTATCCCGCCGCCCGTCCAGCAAACGCTGGCCTTGCCCAAACCGCGCCCGACCCGCAAGGCCGAAACCTACAGCGTCGTCGTCAACAACGTCCCGGTCCGCGACCTGTTGTTCGCCCTGGCCCGCGATGCCAAGGTCAATGTCGACATCCACCCTGGCATCACCGGCCACGTCACGCTGAACGCCATCGACCAGACCCTGCCGCAACTGCTCACCCGCATCGCCAAGCAGGTGGACATGCGCTACGAACTCGACGGCCCGAACCTGGCCGTGATGCCCGACTCGCCCTTCCTGAAACATTACAAGGTCGATTACGTGAACATGGCGCGCAACGTGACCGGCACAGTTTCAGCTAATACCCAGATCGCCACCGGCACGCCGGGCAGCGCCCAGACAGCCTCGCCCACCGGTGCCACCACCGGCAATATCTCGAACACCCGGATCGAGAATTCATCGAAAAACCAGTTCTGGGAATCGCTCGAAAAAAACATCAAGGACATCCTGCGCGAAACCGACAAGGTGTTGCCGGAAGGCTCCAGCGAAACCAGCTACGAGCAAGCCAACGAACAAACAGCGACCGGCGCCGCGGCCCTGCCGCAAACTGGCCGGCGGGCAGCGCAAGCCATCGCCAACGCCCTGCAGGGCAACCCATCCCCCAACTCGACCAGCCAGGGAACGGCAACCACGCTGGTCCGCCACAGCACCTTCCGCGAAGCCGCTTCGGTCATCGTCAACGCGGAAAGCGGCATCGTCACCGTCCGCGCCACCCAGCGCCAGCACGACCGCATCCAGGAATTCGTCGACCGCGTGGTCAACTCCGTCCGACGCCAGGTATTGATCGAGGCGACCATCGTCGAGGTCGCACTAAGTGACGGCTATCAGCAAGGCATCAACTGGGGCAAGCTGACCTCGGGCGGGCTATTCACCTTCAGTGGCGACGCCCTGACCCGGAATGCCGTGAACCTGCGCTACACCGGCGGCGATCCGACGGCAGCCATCACCATGCTGAACACCTTCGGCACGACCAAGGTGCTGTCCAGCCCGCGCCTGTCGGTCATGAACAACCAGACGGCACTGCTCAAGGTGGTCGAGAACTACGTCTATTTCAACGTCAAGGCCGACACAACGACAACCGCCAATTTCGGCGCAACGACCACCTACACGACGACGCCGCAATCCGTTTCGGTCGGTCTGGTGGTCAGCGTCACGCCGCAGATCGGCGAGGGTGACGCGATCACCCTCAACGTCCGGCCAACGATTACCTCCGTCGCCCGCGAAGTGGCCGACCCGAACCCGGACCTGCGCAAGAACAACATCAACAACCTGGTGCCGGTCATCCGGACCAAGGAAATTGAATCCGTCATGCGCGTTGCCAGTGGCAATATCGCCGTGCTTGGCGGCCTGATGGAAGACAAGGTCGACTACCAGACGCAGCGTGTGCCGCTGGTCGGGCAAATTCCCCTGCTTGGTGAAGTGGCCAACAACCGCAACAACGCCGCTCAAAAAACCGAACTGGTCATCCTCCTCCGCCCCATCGTCATCAAGGATGCCAGCCTCGATGGCGACTACGCCGGCCTGAAGGGCTATCTGCCCGGCGACAACTTCTTCGCCCAGCCGAACGAAGCCCAGCCCTTCAACGTCGTTCCCAGCCGCTGAGGAATCGCGCATGAGCCTGTTGATGGATGCGCTGAAACGGGCCGAAACGGCCAAGCAGGAGGCGGCGCGGGCGCAATTCGGTATCGCGCCGGGCACGGGGCCGGAACCGGCCCTCAGCCTGGAGCCGCTGCCCGGCGAAACCGGTAGCCCGGCCAGCAATCCGCTGCCCGACCTGGCGAATTACATCGATGCCGTGGACGCCGATCTGGCCAGCAACGCGCTCCCCAAGACGCCGCCCCCCGCCGCATCGCACGCACCCGGCGCGGCATCTCCCGCGCCAGCCAATGAGCAGTCCAACCGCCAGGCCGTGCGCAATGCCTTTGCCGCCAAGCAGGCGCCCACCGCCAACGGCCCCTCGCGCTTGCCGCTCTGGCTGGCACTCGGCACCCTCGGTGTGGCCGGTGTCGGCATCGGCGGCTATGTCTGGTATCAGCTGAATGCGATGAACCGGGGCTCGCTCGCGATCGCCCCTGCCGGCGCACCCAATGTCGCACCGCCTGCCCCCCCGCCAGCAGCGCCTCTGCTCGCTCCGTCCGTCACACCACCGCAGGCGGGCGGCGCAGCACCGACACCGCGCGATGCGGCACCCGCGCTGTTCGCCCCCCGCCGGGAGGCGGTGGCGGCACCAACCACTGCCGATCCCGGCGCCAATCCCATCCCGATTCGCCTCACCCGCAGCCAGCCGACGGTCGATCCTGCGCTGGCCCGCGGCCACGCCAGCCTGCAGCGCGGCGAGATCGAACTGGCGCGACGGGAATTCGAGCAGACCCTGCGCCGCGATCCGAACAATACCGATGCCCTGCTGGCACTGGCCGGCATCGCCCAGCAGCAGGGCCGCTTGGCCGATGCCGAGACGCTGCGCCAGCGCGCCCTGGTCGCCAACCCGGCCGACCCGGCGGTGCAGGCCGCCGCCCTGAGCGGCAGCGCGGCAGACGCCGACCCGCAGGGCAGCGAGAGCCGCCTGAAGAGCCTGCTTTCGGCCACACCGGAATCGGCGCCCCTCAACTTTGCCCTGGGCAACCTGTATGCCCGCCAGAACCGCTGGCCGGAAGCCCAGCAGGTTTATTTCAACGCCGTCGCCGCCGAGGGCGATAACCCGGACTACCTGTTCAACCTGGCGGTCAGCCTCGACCACCTGCGCCAGCCCCGCCTGGCCGGCCAGCATTACCGCTTGGCGCTGGAAGCCGCCGGCCGCCGCCCGGCTGCCTTCGACCGTGCCGGCGTCGAGAAACGCCTGGCCGAACTGGAAGCGCCGCGCTGACCCCGACATGAGCACCACCGCCCTGCAACGCCGCCCGCTCGGCCAGATCCTGATTGCCGAGGGTATCCTGTCGGAAGACCAGTTGCGCATCGCGCTGCTGGAGCAGATGAAGTGCAACCAGCCGATCGGCAAGCTGCTCGTCTCCCTCGGATTCGTCACCGAAGCGACGCTGCGCCAGGCGCTCTCCGAAAGCCTGGGCAAGCAG
The DNA here is from genome assembly GCF_000519045.1 of Dechloromonas agitata is5. GTDB lineage: Bacteria > Pseudomonadota > Gammaproteobacteria > Burkholderiales > Rhodocyclaceae > Azonexus > Azonexus agitatus. Next base: position 1,761,235 of record NZ_KI912532.1, on the reverse strand, counting down.
AGCATCGATCTGGGCAACGCGGTGGTCGATCCGCAGGCGCTCAAGCTGGTGCCGCGCGATCTGGCCAAGCGCCACCACCTGCTGCCGCTCGATTACGACACGCAAAGCCGGCGGTTGGCGCTGGCCATTTCCGACGTCAACGACATCGTCGGCCTCGACCGGGTGCGCGCCCTGCTCGAGGAAGGCACGGAGATCGATACGCTGCTCGCCGGCGAATCGGAAATCGACCACGCCATCGACCAGTATTACGGCCATGAACTCTCCATCGATGGCATCCTGCACGAGATCGAGACCGGCGAAATCGACTGGAAGAGCCTGTCGGCGGCAGACAACGAGTACAGCCAGCCGGTTGTCCGCCTGATCGACTCGATCCTGACCGATGCGGTGAAGCGCGAGGCATCCGACATCCACTTCGAGCCGGAAGCCAATTTCCTGCGCATCCGCTATCGCATCGACGGCATGCTGCGCCAGATCCGCGCCCTGCATAAATCCTACTGGCCGGCCATGACGGTGCGCATCAAGGTGCTGTCGGGCATGAACATCGCCGAAATGCGCGCGCCGCAGGACGGCCGCATCAGTCTGACGGTATCCGGCCGGCCGATCGACTTCCGGGTCGCCAGCCAACCGACCATCCACGGCGAGAACATCGTGCTGCGCATCCTCGACCGCCAGAAAGGCATCGTGCCCCTGGAAGGGCTCGGCCTGGCCGAGGAGCACCTGCACCAGTTGAAACTGATGATTTCCCGGCCGGAGGGCATCATCCTGGTCACCGGCCCAACCGGCAGCGGCAAAACGACGACCCTGTACTCGGTGTTGAACCACATCAACAGCGAGGGCATCCACATCATGACCCTCGAAGACCCGGTCGAATACCCGATGGCCATGGTTCGCCAGACCTCGGTGGCAGAGGCTGCCAAGCTCGATTTCGCCAACGGCATCCGTTCGATGATGCGCCAGGACCCGGACGTCATCCTGGTCGGCGAGGTGCGCGATGCCGAAACGGCCGAGATGGCCTTCCGCGCGGCAATGACCGGCCACCAGGTGTACACCACCCTGCACACCAACTCGGCCATCGGGGCCGTGCCGCGCCTGCTCGACATCGGCGTGCTGCCCGACATCATGGCTGGCAACATCATCGGCATCATCGCCCAGCGCCTGATCCGGCGCCTGTGCGAGCACTGCAAGACGCCATACCACGCCGAGCCGCACGAAATCCGCCTGCTCGGCCCGCTGGGCGAAGGGCCGCGGCCGGTGCTGTTTCGCGCCACCGGCTGCGAGTTGTGCGATTTCCAGGGCTATCGTGGCCGGATCGCAATCATGGAGCTGTTGCGTATCGATGCCGGCATCGACGAACTGATCGCCCGCCGGGCCACGACGCACGAAATCCGCAGTCGCGCCCTGCTCCAGGGCTTCACGACGCTGGCCGACGATGGTCTGAAACGCGTTATCGACGGCGTGACCTCGCTGGAGGAACTGGCCCGCGTCGTCGACCTGACCGACCGGATGTAGCGATGATCTTCGACTACAAGGCGGTCAGCGCAGAGGGCCGGATGACCTACGGACGCCTCGATGCGATCAACCTGATCGACCTCGAAATGCGCCTGAAGCGCATGAACCTCGACCTGGTGACCGGCACGCCGGTGCAGCATCGCACCCTGTTCGGGACGCGCGGCGTGCCCCGGCCGGAGCTGATCAATTTCTGCTTTCACCTGGAGCAGCTGACACGGGCCGGTGTTCCCATCCTGGAGGGGCTGACCGACCTGCGCGACTCGATCGAGCATCCGCGCTTCCGCGAGGTGATGGCCGGCCTGATCGAGGGTATCGAAGGCGGCCAGACCCTGTCGCAGGCGATGAGCGAGCACCCCGAGGTATTCGGCCAGGTGTTCAGCAACCTGATCCGGGCCGGCGAAGCGAGCGGCCGCCTGCCGGACGTGCTGGCCAGCCTGAGTGACTCGCTGAAGTGGGAGGACGAACTGGCCTCGCACACCCGCAAGCTGCTGCTGTATCCGGCCTTCGTGGCGAGCATCGTGCTCGCCGCCACCTTCTTCCTGATGATCTACATGGTGCCGCAGCTCAAGGTCTTCGTGCGCAATATGGGCCAGACGCTGCCGCCGCATACCCAGGTGCTGTTCTTCGTTTCCGACCTGCTGGTCAATTACTGGTATCTGTTCCTGGCCATTCCGCTCGCCGCCTTCCTCATCGGCTTCCAGCTGGTGCGCAGCAACCCGCTGGCCCGCCTGCGTTTCGACGACGCCAAGCTGCGCCTGCCGGTGCTTGGCCCCATCCTGAGCAAGATCGTCCTGTCGCGCTTCGCCAGCACTTTCGCCATGCTCTACGCCTCGGGTATCCCGGTGCTGGAGTCGATCCGCACGACGCAGGACATCGTCGGCAACCGGGCTATCCGGCGTGGCCTGGAGCGGGTCGAACAATCCATCCGCGAGGGTCAGAACGTGGCCGGCGCCTTCCGCGATGTCGGCCTCTTCCCACCGCTCGTCGTCCGCATGCTGCGCATCGGCGAGAGCACCGGCGGGCTGGACAAGGCGCTGCTCAACGTCAGCTATTTCTACAACCGCGACGTCAAGGAGTCGGTGGGCAAGGCCCAGGCGATGATCGAACCGATGCTCACCCTGTTCATGGGCGCCCTGCTCGGCTGGATCATGCTGTCGGTCATCGGCCCGATCTACGACGTGATCAGTAAAATCAAGACGTGAAGAGCCGCATCCTCTATCTCAACACCCATCGCCTGTCGGCCTACGCCTGGCAGCAGGGCCGGCTGTTGCCGGAGGGCGACTTCGACAATGACGAAGCCGGCTTGCAGCAGTTCTCGGACTACCTCGCCGCCCACCGCCAGGACCGCTTCGCGCTGCTCGCCAACGTCGCCGAGGAAGGGCATGCCCACGAAACGATCCCCTTCCTGCGCGGCGCCGACCGCCAGACGCTGATCAGCCGCAAGATCGGCCAGCATTTCCAGGGGACCGCGCTGGCCACCGCCGTCTCGCTGGGCTATGAAAAGACCCAGCGCAAGAACGAAAAGCTGCTCCTCGCCGCGCTGACCAACCCGGCCCATTTCGAACCCTGGCTCCAGCGGCTGGCCAGTGCCGAGATCGCCCTTTCCGGCATCTACAGCCTCGCCCAGCTCGGCGGCCCGCTGCTCAGGAAACTCGGGCTGGGCACTGCCCGCTGCCTGCTGCTCAGCATGCAGGACCATTCCGTCCGTTCCAGCTATCTGGCCAACGGCCAGGTCTATTTCTCGCGCATGACGCCGCTCGCCGACAGCAGCATCGCCGGTATCGCCGGCACCTTTGCCGCCGAATCGGCCAAGCTCCAGCAATACCTGATCGGCCAGCGCCTGATCGGCCGCGAGGAAGCCCTCCCCGTCTACATCGTCGCCCATCCGCACACCCTGCCGGCCATCGAGAATGCCTGCCCGGACCGCGGACAGCTTGCTTTCCACATCATCGACAGCCACACCGCAGCCAGCCGCCTGGGACTGCACGCCCTGCCCGACGACAACCGTAGCGACACGCTGTTCATGCACCTGCTGGCCATCGCCACGCCCAGCCAGCAGTTTGCCGGCGAGGTGCACCGGCACCATTTCCGCCTGGCCCAACTGCGCCACGGCCTGATCGCCGCCGGGCTCGTCGCCCTCCTCGGCAGCCTGCTTTATTCAGCCAAGCAGATCTACGACGCCCATGCCCTGCGTGACGACGCCCGCAGCCTGAGTGCCAGCGCAGCCGAACTCGACCGCCGCTACCAGGCCGCGGCAAGCACCCTGCCGCAGCTTGACATCGACAGCGAAACCCTGCGCCTGCTGACCAGCCGCCACGCCGAACTCAGCCGCCAGCAGCGCCGGCCCGATGCAGCCTTCAGCCTGGTCGGCCAGACGCTTGAACGGATGCCAAACGTCGTACTCGAAGGCATCGAGTGGAAGAATCAAATCCAGTTTTCTCCTGGCAACACCGGTGAAACCGGCGAAATCACCACCCTGCGCGGCTCGATCAACCTGCCCCAGGCCGAACCCCGCCGGGTACTTGCCATCTTTGACGACTTCATCGACAGCTTGCGCCTGGCGGCCGGGGTGACCGTCAACGTGCGGCAACGGCCGTTCGATATCGAATCCGGCAGCACGCTGCGCGGCGGCGACGGCGGCGAGGAAGCAGCCAAGCCACGCCAGTTCGCGCTGGAGATCGTCCGGAGGCCCACGCCATGACACTGACCGAACGCGATCTGCGCAAACTCGCCCTGCCCATCGTCATCACGCTGGGGCTGCTTGGCGCAGCAGGTGCCCTCGCCTGGTGGACGCAGGACGACGCCCGGCAGGCCGGCCTCGAACGCAACCGGGCCGCCGAGGCGAAATCCCGCATCGAACAGCGCCTGCGCCAGTTCCACAGCGAGGAACTCGACCTCAAGACCCGCCTCCAGGCCCTGCAGCACCTGCAAAGCGGCGGCATCCTGGGCGATGAAAAGCGCCTCGACTGGATGGAGCAACTGCGCGACACCCAACGCGAGCTGCACCTGCCCGGCATGAAATATGAGTTTGCCGCCCAGGCCCCGCTGAGCGGCAACACCCCGGGAGGCCCCGCCTGGTTCACCAGCCCCCTGCGCCTCCAGCTACGCTTGGTGCACGAAGGCGACCTGCTTGCCTTCCTCGACCGCATCCAGCAGCAGGCCAAGGCGCTGGTCATCGTCCGCAGTTGCAAGCTGGCGCCGCCCGCCGGCTCTACGGAGCGCCACGAAATCCCCGTCGGACTTGCTGCTGAATGCGAGCTGGACTGGCTGACCGCCCGCCTGCCCGGCAAGAAGAATTGACCATGCGCCGCGTCATCCCGCTCCTCGCCACGTTTCTCAGCCTCGCCTGCGCCCCCGGCCAGGCCGAAACCCCGCCGCTCGGCCGCCTCTTCTTCGATGCCCCGCAGCGCACCCATCTCGACCAGCAACGCCAGCGCAACCCGGCATTCGGCCAACTGGCACCGGGCGAAGGCGAAGCCAGCCAGACCCTGAACGGCGAAGTCCGCAGCAGCAATGGCCGCCGCACCCGCTGGATCAACGGCGAGGCGGATTGGGACAACCAGAACCCATTGCCGCAAGTACCGGTCGGGACGACCTATTACCCGGAAAGCGGGCAGACTACCCCCCTGCTCGAGGATGGGCGAATCACCATCAGGCGCGGGAAAAAATGAGCCGGCGAGGCCATGCCCGCGCGCAACGCGGTGTCGTACTGCTGGGACTGCTCTTTGCAATCATCGCCATGCTGGCCGGAATCCTGCTGACCGGCTGGAACAGTCGTCAGGCGGTCGAATTGCGCGAAGCCCGGACCCAGCAGGCATTGCAGCAGGCCAAGGAAGCGTTGATCGGCTATGCCGCCGCCTATGCCAATGCTCCGGGCCGGCTCCCCTGCCCGGAAGACGAAGCCAGCATCGGCACGCCGCTCGAAGGTCAGGCGAAGGGCAGTTGCACCACACCGGCATCCCGTCTTGGGCGCCTGCCCTGGCGAACGCTGAAAACCGGGCGGCTCGTCGACGGCTCCGGCGAACCACTCTGGTATGCCCTTTCGCCGGGTTTTTCGAGTGCCCCGATCAACCATCTTACTGCTGGCCAACTGACGGTGAACGGCGTGGCCAACGCCGCTGTCGCCTTGATCATTTCCCCCGGCAGCCCAACCGGAAACCAGCTACGCGCTGAGCCTTCGGCCGCCAATCCACCGCTGGCGGCCAATTATCTCGACTTGAGCAACGCCAGCAACGGCCCTTTCGTCACCAGCGGCCCGGCATCCACTTTCAACGACCGCCTCATGGCGCTCTCGGCAAGCGAGCTATTCGCCACGATCAATCGCGTTGTCCTGGCCGAAGTCCGCGGTCTTGATGACCAGGCCCCCAACCTTCCCGTCCGCGGCCTTCGCCGCCACTTCCTCGACTACGGTGAATTTCCCTGGGCTGCCCCGGCCAGCAGTGGATCGGCAGTCCCCAACAAGGCGAGTGGCGGACTGCCCTACGCCGATCTGAACTACCTGGGTAACAGTACCTGGCTGGCGAACAACGGCTGGTTGTCATTGGTCAGCTACACGCGCCTCGCTCCGAACCGGGCGCAAATTCAGCTCGGAACCTCGACCCTGACCGTTCTGCCGTGCTCGACACTTCCCTGCCCATGACCACCCGCCCTATCCACCAGAATCGCGGCTTCACGCTCGTCGAGCTGGCCATCGTCCTGATCATCATTGCCCTGCTCTCCGGCGGCCTGATGATGACAATGGGGAGCCAGATCGACCAACGGGCCTACCGCGATACGCAGCAGCTGCTGCAGGATCTGCGCGATGCGCTGCTCGGTTATGCCGCCTCACATGGGGCCGCCGACGGCAAGCCCTACCTGCCTTGCCCCGATACCGATGGCGATGGGCTTGAAAATCGCACTGGCAACGTCTGTACCGGCGCCGAAGGCTTTTTGCCCTGGAGTGATCTCGGAATTGGCAACCAGGATGCCTGGAACAATCGTTTCCGCTACCGCGTGACACCGCTCTTTGCTCGTAGCGACATCGGATTCACCCTGAGCAGCACCGGCGCGCTGCGTGTCTGCGAACAGGCCGCCTGCACCGCCTCCCTGGCCACCCAACTACCGGCCGTCGTCATCTCGCATGGACGCAACGGTTTGGGCGGAACATCCGGCACGAACATCGCCAATCCTGCCGCCACAAGCGCCGACGAACTGGAGAATACCAACGCCGATAACGACTTTGTGATGCATACGATCACCCCGCCTGGCCCCAGCGAATTCGACGACCTCGTCGTCTGGATCTCCCCCAACATTCTCTACAACCGCCTGATTGCCGCCGGCCGTCTGCCTTGAGCGCCGGCTTATTGACCGCGGCCGGCCCGGCTGCCACACTGGCCATGCGAACGTTATAAATCAGCCCGGCCATCCCACCGTGAGTTTGCAATCCTTCATTTCCTCCTTGCGCAGCGGCGGCATCCATCCCGCCGACGATGCCGAGATGCGCCTGAAGAAGTCGTTGCTGGTTTTCGCGACGGGCCTTTTCTGCACCGGATCGATGCTCTGGCTGTTCCTCTACGGCCAGATGGGACCGCAGTTTTCGGCGAACGCGCCGTTCGTCTTCCAGTTGCTGCTCGTCGCCAATCTTGTCTATTTCCTGCATAGCGGCAATTTCGACTGGTTTCGCATTACCCAGTTGTCGCTCTTCCTGTTTGCGCCGTTCATCGTGCAATGGAGTATCGGCAACTTCATCACGGCCAGCGGCACCAGCCTGTGGGGCTTGCTGGCGCCGATCGGCGCGGTCCTCATTTGCGGCGCGCGCGAGTCGATAGCCTGGTTTATCGCCTACATCTTCCTGACTGCGCTCTCCGGTTTCTTCGACTATTACCTGGCCGATTCGCCGATCAGCAACGCCCACCGGGTGTCGACGGAAACCAGCGTCTTCTTCTTTGCCCTCAACTTCGCAGCCATTTCCAGCATCGTCTATCTGCTGCTGCGCTACGCCATCCTCGAGAAAGGCAAGCTGCAGGCCAGCCTGGAGGCGACGCACCGCTTGCTGCAGGAGGAACAGGAGCGTTCCGAGCGCCTGTTGCTCAACATCCTGCCTGGCCCGGTGGCCGAGCGCCTGAAGCACGACAACCAGACGATTGCCGATGGTTTTTCGGACGTCACCGTCATGTTCGTCGATATCGTCAATTTCACCCGGCTGGCCGAGGGTATGACGCCGCAACAGGTGTTTGCCATGCTCAACCGGATTTTCTCGTCCTTCGACGAACTGGCTGAGCAATTCGGCTTGGAGAAGATCAAGACCATCGGCGACGCCTACATGGTGGCCGGCGGCCTGAACAGCGAGCGCGGCCACTACACGCGGGCCATCGCCGAACTGGCCATCGCCATGCGCGACGTGCTGCACCGCGACTTCACGGTCAATGCGCAACATCTCGACGTGCGCATCGGCATCGGCACCGGGCCGGTGGTCGCCGGCGTGGTCGGCAAGAAGAAGTTCATCTACGACCTGTGGGGCGACACGGTCAACCTGGCCAGCCGGATCACCAGCGAAGGCACGCCGGGCATGATCCATGTCGATACCACCACCTACCGGCGCCTGGCTGGCGAATTCGATTTCGCAGCACCGCTCGAGATTTACCTGAAGGGCAAGGGCAACACGCCGGTCTATCGGCTGTACCGCCTCAAGGCGCCGGCGACAGCCTGAAGGCCACTCTGCCCGGCTGGTTTTCCGCCACGCTCAGTTGATAGCCGAGTTCGGCTGCCTGCCGGGCGGCATGGTAGAGGCCAATGCCCAGCCCGTCCTCGGAAGCGACCGGCTCATGCAGCAGCCCCCGCATCACGGCCGATGGGATCGGCGAACCGCTATCGGCCACACCAAGCCCGGCCCCGTCAAGGCACGCCTCGATGACCAGCCCCGGCTCGCGCTGTCGCTTGGCCAGGGCGTTCTGCAACAGATTCTCCGCCACGCTGTCGAACAGGGCCCGCGGAATCTGCCGCCCGGCCAGTGGCCCGCCACGCCACGCGATTGCGGCATGTGCGTAGCGATCCTGCAGGCGGCTCCACCACTGATCGGCATCGATCGATTCGGCATCGGCAACCTGCGGCGACTGCAATTTGTCCAGCGTCGCCTTCAGGCGGTCGGCGATCTGCGGCAACTGGCGACGCAGCAGGTCCGCCACCTCGGCCGGATCACCCGGCTGGGTCGCCGCATAGCAAAGCACCTGGAGGGACTGCAGCAGGTTCTTGACGTCGTGCGTCACCCGGGCGCCGGTTTCGTAAATCGCCTGGGCATACCCCATGCGCTGCAACTGCTGGCTCTGGCGCTTGACGAGGTAAAACTCGATAGCAAGGCGCAGCAGCCACTCGACATGCCAGCGCATGGCTGGCGACGGCGCATGGCGGAAATGGACGATCAGCGTCAGTTCGCTCACCGCGCAAACATGCCGATGCGCCGAAGTTACACCGAACGCCCCCGACGCCTCGCCCGACTGCCAAACTATGCCCAGCACCCAGGGGGCCGCCGCCAGACGCCGCATCATCGCCTCGATGAAGAGGGCCGGATCGGCATTCTGCTCGCTCTCCCGGGAGAGCTGGACCAGCCACTGTTCGAGCGGCATGCCGAGCGACAGCAAATAGTGCGAGATCGCCGAACCAATCCCCGAGAAGCCGGCCCGGGGATTCCAGGCCCAGGCAACGATCAGCAGGGCGACGGCAACGGTCAGTGAGGTCTTGAACAGCGACTCGACGTAGCCGGCCCCACCAATCGGCATGTAAGCCAGCGCCCCCAGGACCAGCACGGCCAGCACCAGGAAGACCAGCATGCCGTAAAACAGATCGAAGGTTTCACCGGATTTCCGCTGCGGCGGTCGGGCCGGGAAAAGCAGCAGGAGCGGCAAAGCCATCGGCAGGAACAAGGCCACCGTCTGCCGCAGGCCGCTGTCGATCCGGGCGGCCGGCGAAATTTCCGGCACGACGCCCAGTACGGTCAGTGCGATCAGATAGCCAAAGGCCAATAGATAGCCGGCCCGCTCGCCCCGGTGTTCGGTACCCATGACCCGACCGCCGATTGACGCAGCCAGCGCCCCGCACCAGATCAGCAGCAACCACGGCCCAAGCAACAGCGTCGACACCAGCGTGGCACCGACCAGCAGCGCCGCCTGCCGTCCGCTGATGCGCCGCTCCCCCGCCACGAAGGGCTGCCAGATCAGGAACAAGCCCAAAGCAACCACCCACAGCAGGCGCACCGCCGGTGCCTGCCAGCCGCCGAAGGCCAGGGCATGCAGCATCAGCAAATGTCCGGCCAATAGAGCATGTGGCCAATGGGCCAGGCGATCTGCCAGGCGCAGGCCAGCGACGGCGTTCATCTTTTCGACACCCTGTCCATTTTTCGACACATTCTGGCTCACCTCGGCACCGGTTTGCCATTTTTTAGGCCTAAAGTCATAGGCACGCTTATTGCACAGGAACAAACAAAATCATATTCGGAGCATGCCATGAAAAACCAACAAAAGGGCTTCACCCTCGTCGAGATCGCTATCGTGCTGGTCATTATCGGCCTGCTGATGGGCGGCGTCCTGAAGGGTCAAGAGCTGATCAACAGTGCGAAGGTCAAGAACTTCGCCAACGACTTCCGCTCGGTTTCATCGTTCGTATATGCCTACCAGGATCGCTTCCGTGCGCTACCCGGCGACGATGCTGCGGTAGCCAGCCACGTTCAGGGCGGGGTTGCAGCGACCACCCCGGCAGCGACACTTAATAATGCGCGGATCAACGGTGCCTGGAATTCGGTCACGCAAACTGACGAAGCTTATCTGTTCTGGCAACACGTGCGCCTCGCAGGGCTGGCCACAGGAACACCGGTCGTTGGTAACGCGGAATATATCTATCGCAACGCCGACGGTGGCCGGGTGGGCATTACCGGCGATGCCATCCTGACCGCACCGACCACGCCTTGGCCCGCCAATTTCTACGTTTGCTCCGGTGGTATCCAAGGCCGCTTTGCGCGCCAGCTGGATACCATGCTGGACGACGGCAACACCCAAACCGGAACGGTGCGCGTCATTGCAGACGGCGTTGCCAACCAAGCTGATGCAACACTCCTCGCCCCTGGCAATAACGATCAGCAATTGTTCACCGTCTGTTCCGGTTTCTAAACCACCACCTTGGAAGCACGCAAAGCCCGCCTCGGCGGGCTTTGTCATTTCTGCAGCAGGCGTTCGTCAGCAGCCGCAATCGCTTCCGGCAGGCCAAGCACAACGACGACGTCACCTTCCATCAGTCGCGTTTCCGGCGCCGGCTCGACGGCACGGATGCCGCGGCGGCGGATGGCGCTGACTTCGCATCCCAGGTTTTCCAGATCGAGTTCATCCAGCGTCTTGCCAATGGCCCCCGCCCCCGGTTCGAGGAGCACGGAGTGCATGCGCGGATGCTGCTCGTCTTCCTCGTCATAATCGCGGTCTGAAATGCCACGGTAAAAGCCGCGCAGCAGGCTGTAGCGCTTGGATCGGGTCTGGCGGATGCGCTTGAGCACCCGGTTGATCGGCACGCCGACCAGGACCAGTGCGTGGGAAGCGAGCATCAGACTGGCTTCGAGCGCCTCCGGCACCACCTCGGCAGCACCGGCACGCGTCAGGCGTTCCATGTCGCGCTCATCGAAGGTCCGCACGACGACCGGCAGGTCGTGCCGCAGCTCCTGGACGTGATGCAGCACCTTCTCGGCCAGTGCCGTATCGCTGATCGTCACGATGACCACGCTGGCCCGCATCAGGCCGGCTGCCATCAATGCCTCCTTGCGCCCGGCGTCGCCATAGACGACGTTTTCGCCACCAGCCGACGCGTCACGCACCCGATCCGGGTCAAGATCGAGCGCGACGTAGTTGATGTCTTCCTGGGCCAGGAAGCGGGCGAGATACTGGCCGTTGCGGCCGAAGCCGCAAAGAATGGCGTGCTTCTCCGCCCCCATCGACTGGGCGGCGATCTTGGTCAGCTGCATCGAGCGCATCAACCATTCGCTGGCCACGAAACGAACGACAATGCGTTCGCTGTACTGGACGATGAAGGGCGCGATCAGCATCGAGAGGACCAGCACGGTCAGCGCCACCTGCTGGATCTCGCGCGGCAGGCGGACGATTTCGCCGAGCAGCACGAAACCGAATTCACCACCGGCACAGAGCCAGAGCGCCGAGCGGATGGCGTTGCCGGGCGAGGCGCCCAGCCGCCAGGACATCAGGCCGACGATCAGCGCCTTGATGACGAGCAGGCCAAGCAAAGCGAGCAGCACCTGCCACCACAGGCCGAGCAGGATGTGCATGTCGAGCTTGACGCCGATGGTCACGAAGAAGAGCCCCATCAGCACATCGCGGAAGGGCTTGATGTCCTCCTCCACCTGGAACTTGTATTCCGTTTCCGAGATCAGCATGCCGGCGACGAAGGCGCCAAGCGCCAGCGACAGGCCGGCCAGTTCGGTGATCGTCGCCAGGCTCAGCGTGATGAGCAGCACGTTGAGGATGAACACTTCCGACGACTTGGCACGGGCCACGAAGTGGAACCATTTGCGCATCAGGCGCTGGCCGAAGACGAGAATCAGGGCGAGCACGACAACCGCCTTGGCCAGCGCGATGGCGAGCAGCACGGCCAGTTTCTCCGGTGGCTGGGTCAACGACGGAATGATGACCAGCAGGGGGACGACAGCGAGATCCTGGAAGAGCAGCACCCCCATGATCTCCCGGCCGTGCGCTGAATCGAGCTGCATGCGCTCGGCCAGCAGCTTGGTGATGACCGCCGTGGACGACATGGCGAAGACGCCGCCCAGCGCGATGCCGATCTGCCAGCTGACACCGAACAGCATGACCAGCCCGGCGACGAGCGCCATGGTGACGGCCACCTGCAGCAACCCCAGCCCGAACACGATGCGCTTCATCGCAAACAGCTTGGGCAGCGAGAATTCCAGACCGATCGAGAACATCAGGAAGACGACGCCGAATTCGGCCAGCGACTCGGCGCGATGGATGTCGTCCATCAGGTTCAGCGCATGCGGCCCGATGACGCTGCCGACGAACAGGTAGCCGAGCACCGGCGGCAGGTTGAAACGCCGGAAAACGACCACGGCCATCACCGAGGCGCCAAGCAGCAAAAGGACGAGGGAAAGTGCGCTCAAGGGGCGTTTTCTCGATTCGGGTATACTTCGCACATCTTAACCGCAGCCCAGCCATGAACCCAAGCCTCAACGCCCATCGCTTTTCCCCGGAACGCGCTCTGGAACTGGGTCGCCAGACCCTGAGCATCGAGGCTGCGGCAGTTTCCGCCCTGCAAGGCCGCCTGAATGGCGATTTCAGCCGCGCCGTCGAGCTGATCCTGAGCAGCCAAGGCCGCCTGATCGTCAGCGGCATGGGTAAATCCGGCCACATCGCCCGCAAGATCGCGGCGACCATGGCCAGCACCGGCACGCCGGCCTACTTCGTCCATCCCGCCGAGGCCAGCCATGGCGACCTCGGCATGATCACCCGCGAGGATGTGCTGCTCGCCCTCTCCAACTCCGGCGAATCGGGTGAACTGCTCAGCATCCTGCCGGCGCTGAAGCGCCAGGGGGCCAAGATCATCGCGATGACCGGCGTACCCACCTCGACACTGGCCCGCGAAGCCGACATCCACCTCGACGCCGGCGTCGCACAGGAAGCCTGCCCGCACAACCTGGCGCCCACCGCCAGCACAACGGCCGCCTTGGCGCTGGGCGATGCGCTGGCCGTCGCCCTGCTCGACGCCCGCGGTTTCGGCCCGGAAGATTTTGCCCGCTCGCATCCCGGCGGCTCACTCGGCCGCCGCCTGCTCACCCATGTCCGCGACGTGATGCGCGGCGACGACCGCGTGCCGGCCGTCAGGCCTGACACCCCGATTACCGACGCCATCATCGCCATGTCGCGCGGCGGGCTGGGCCTGGTGGCGATCACCGACCCCGCCAACGCCGTACTGGGCATCTTCACCGATGGTGACCTGCGCCGCGCCTTCGAAAAGCGCATCGATCTGCAGCAGGGCGACATCGCCTCGGTCATGCACCCGAACCCCCGCACCATCGGCCCGGATCGCCTGGCCGTGGAGGCCGTCGAAATGATGGAGCGCCTGCGCATCAACGCGCTGCTCGTCGTCGACACCGACAATCACCTGATCGGCGCCCTCAACATGCACGATCTGTTCACCGCCAAGGTCATATGATGGACGCCAAAGCCCGCGCCGCCCGCATCAAACTCATCGCCTTCGACATCGACGGGGTGATGACCGACGGCGGCCTGCACTATTCCGACGACGGCCACGAGTTCAAAACCTTCAACGTCCAGGACGGCCTCGGTATCGTGCTGCTCAAGCGCGTCGGCATCGAGGTGGCGATCATCACCGGTCGCAATTCCGGCGTCGTCTCGCACCGCGCCGCCGACCTTGGCGTGGCGCACGTCTATCAGGGTGTCGGCAACAAGCGCGATGTTGCCGAGAAACTGCTCCAAAAACTCGGCCTGACCTGGTCCGAACTGGCTTTCATGGGCGATGACCTGATCGACCTGCCGGCCATGGCACTGTGCGGCCTGGCCATCGCACCGGCTAACGCCCGCCCGATCGTCAAGGAACGCGTGCATGCCATCACTGAGGCAGCCGGCGGCCACGGTGCCGTGCGCGAGGCCATCGAATTCATCCTCGCCGCCCAAGGCAAGCTGGACGAAGCCTTCGCGCCCTACCTCGCCGCCGCATGAAGCACTGGCCGAGCCAACTCTTCCCGATCATCATCCTGTCCGTGCTGGCCGGGCTGACCTTTTGGCTGCAAAGCGCCACCGCTCCCGGTGACGACAAGCACGACGGCAAGTTCCGCCATGACCCCGACGCCATTGCCGAAAACTATGTTGTGCGCCGGTTTGATGAAACCGGCCAGGTCAAGTACCGGTTGACTGGCCCCCACCTGGTGCACTACCCGGACGACGACAGCTCCGAACTGACCTCGCCGGTGCTGATCAGCTACCGCCCGGATGCACCGCCGATCAAGGTCGAATCGAATTTCGCCAAGGTCACCTCGAAGGGCGAAGTGGCCTTCCTGTGGGACAACGTGCGCATCACACGCGCCGCGACGCCGGACAGCCTCGAACTGGTGGCCCGCACGCCCGACCTGACGGTGCAGACCGAGACTGGTTTCGCCTTCACCAACAGCCCGGTCGAGATTACCCAGGGCCCCTCCTGGATAACCGGCGTCGGCGCCGAGATCGACAACAACAAATCCACCTTCGTTCTGCAATCGCAGGTCAAGGGGCAGTACATTCGACCGAGTAACAAGCCATGAACGTTCGCCTCGTCACGCTGAGCCTCTGCCTACTGGCCACCCTTCCCGCCCACGCCGAAAAAGCTGACCGCGACAAGCCGATGCTGGTCGAAGCCGGCAAGGTGTCGATCGATGACGCCAAAAAGATCCAGATCCTCGAAGGCGACGTCGTCATCACCAAGGGCAGCATGGTGCTCAAGGCCGAACGGGTGATCATCACCGAAGACCGCTACGGCTTCCAGAAGGGTACCGCCTTCAGCGGCAAGAAAGGGCTCGCCTATTTCCGCCAGAAGCGAGAAGGCAAGGACGAATACGTCGAGGGCGAGGCCGAACGCATCGAATACGACACCAATACCGAGGTCGCCGAACTGTTCCACCGCGCCTGGGTGAAAAGCGGCGAGGATCAGGTCAAGGGCGACTACATCTGGTACGACGCGGTGAATGAAAAATACCTGGTCACCGCCGGCGAGACGCGTACGCCGACAGGCGCCGCACCGCGCGTTCGCGCCGTCATCCAGCCAAAGAACAAGGAAACGGAACCGGAACGCCCGGCCAACCGCGGCGAACGCCTGCAGCTCAAGGGTGCCGCCGGCCTGGGCGTCGAACCTGCACAAGAATAGTGCAACACCGCCTGCTGCGCCGCGAAAAGCTTCAGCCATCCGCCATTTCAAGCAACGCCAAGCACATGATTTACATCGGTTTATTCAATTTGGTGCACTGCACAAAATAGGCTTGACAAGCAGGCAATCATCCCTATAATGAAGTCCATGCTGCAGCGCAACATCCAACAGGGCAGCACTGCAAAAACTCATAGCACTGCATGACTTTTCATTAGGAGATAAACCCATGTTCACCACCCCCGAGCAATTCGCCGCTGCCAACAAGGCCACCGTCGACTCCCTGCTGTCCCTGGCCAACACCGCCCTGGCTTCCGCCGAGCGCATCGCCGCCCTGAACCTGAACACCGCCCGTTCCGTGATGGAAGATTCCGTCTCCGGTGCCAAGGCCCTGATGGGTGCCAAGGATGTCCAGGAAGCCATGTCCATCCAGGCCTCCCTGGCCCAGCCGAACGTCGAGAAGGCCGTTGCCTATTCCCGTTCAGTCTATGAAATCTCGGCCCAGACCCAGGAAGAGCTGTCCAAGATGGTTGAAGCCCAGTTCTCCGAGTTCCAGAAGTCGGTCGCCGGCCTGCTGGACAAGGCTGCCAAGTCTGCCCCGGCTGGTTCCGACGTTGCCGTCGCTGCCGTCAAGAGCGCCATCGCCGCCGCCAACTCCGCTTTCGACAACATGAACAAGGCTGCCAAGCAGGTTGCCGAAATCACCGAAGCCAATGTTGCCGCCGCCACCAACGCCACCGTCAAGGCCGTTGGCGCTACCGCGACCGCCGCCAAGAAAGCCAAGTAATCTCGCTGCAATCAGGCCCCTGCCCCGGCAGGGGTCTTGTTTCATCCACGCCTGCAAACACGAACTGGAGAAGATGATGAGCAACCCGAATATCGAACAACTGACCGCCGCCCAGAAAGCCAACGCCGAAGTCATGATGGCCCTGATGCGTACCGCCTTCAACGGTGTCGAGCGCCTGACCGCCCTGAACATGGCGGCCTCCCGCGAGTTCTTCAACAACACGGTTGCCAACGCCCAGCAACTGTTGTCGGCCAAGGATGCCAACGAAGTCGCCAAGCTGAACAGCGAACTGGCCCAGCCGAACGTCGATAAGCTGATGAGCTACTCACGCAGCGTCTATGACCTGGTTTCCGAAATGCAGAAGGAAATCACCTCGGTCATGGAAGCCCAGTACAGCACCTTCACCAAGACAGCCGAAACCGCCGTCGAGAAAGCCAAGGCCTCCGCACCGGTCGGTGGCGACGTGTTCGCCGCCACGATGCAGTCCATGCTCGGCGCCTCGACCAAGGCCTTCGACCAGATGACCTCGATGGCCAAGCAACTGTCGGATATCGCCGAAGCCAACCTGCAAGCAGCCTCCCAGGTTGCCGCACCGGCCAAGAAGAGCGCCACCGCGGCCGCCGCCAAGAAGGCCGCCGCCAAGTAATTCACCGCGCTCCGGCAAAAGAAAGCCCGCTTTGCAGCGGGCTTTTGCTTTTGGGGGGGGGCGCAAAAAACTACGGCCGCCAGACCCAGGTAATGCCGCGCCGCTCGACCTCAAGGCGAATCTCCTCCATCGCCTTGTCGACCAAGGCCGGAGCCCCCTCGACGCCGAGTTCCAGATGCTTGCGCTCCTTGCCGACCAGCGACGGCAGCGAGAACAGCCGCAAGGTCGGGTAGACGGCGACGATGCGCTCCATCAGGTCGAGCAGCGCGCTCTCGTAGGCGGTCGGGCCGGTGAGCAGGAAGGCCTTCTCGATGGTATCGGCGACCGGCTGGAATTCGCTCTTGTAGAAGGTGTCGAGCACCCACTCGATCATCGGGTGCGCCATCTGCGGGAAGCCCGGCACGAAGTAATGCTCGTTGGCCATGAAACCGGCGATGCGGTTGAAGGGATTGGGAATCATCTTCACCCCTTGCGGGAAAGTGACCAGCAGCTTGCGCTGGTCGGTGATCTCCTCGCCGGCAAAACGGATCTTCAGATCCTCGAACGCTTCAGCATGCAATTCCAGCCCGACACCAAGCGCTGCAGCGGCCGCCTGCCGGGTGTGGTCGTCCGGCGTATTGCCGATGCCGCCGCAGGAGAACACCACGTCGCCAGCGGCCATCGTGCGCTTGAAGGTCTCGGTCAGGCGTTGGCGGTCGTCGCCCAGGTATTCCACCCAGCTCAGGCGCAGGCCGCGCGCACCGAGCATTTCGGCAATTTTGGCGAAGTGCTTGTCCTGCCGCTTGCCGGACAGGATTTCGTCGCCAATGATGATGGCGCCAAAGGTACGGCTCATACACGTTCTCCCTCGATAGTGACCAGCGCGCCGCCGCGCGAGCGGCGCAGGGCCTCCAGCCCGTAATGGACGAATGATAGCGCCGCCAGCGCCGGCACCAGCAAGCCGATGACCGGGATATGGGCAAGCAGGGCCATGGTCAGGCCGAGCATGAAGAGCGGCGTTTTCTGGTCGCGGCGGATGGCCTGCCATTCGCTCTCCGTGGCGTGCATCGACAGCGCGTCGTAGGCAAAGGTACGGCGGTTCAGCCAGCCCATCAGCAACAGGGGGATGAGCAGCGAGAAGCCGGGAATCAGCCAGAGCGGGATGGTTGCCACCCAAGCCAGCACAAAAACGACCGACGCAACCAGGCTGTTCATGGCTGCCGCCACGAAGCTGTCCTTGCCCATGGCCGCCACGTCGCGGTACTCGCTGGCCGACAGATGATTGAGGATCAGCGGCAGGATGACGACGGCGGCGAGCAGCGAGGCCGTCAGGTAGGCGATGGCAAAGATCGCCATCCAGCCCCCCAGGTAAGCCAAGATGTTGGCCAGCCAGACCAGCCCCCAGCCGACGAGCAAGGTCATCGGCGGGTATTCCATCATTTGCTGCACGACAGCGCCCAGCACCCAAACGGCAAGGCCGATGGAGAGCAGCAGCGAGAACAGTGCCGGGGTCAGCACATAGAGCCAGACCTTGCCTTGGCGCAGTGAGGCGAAGGTGCGCGCCAGCGCCAGCATGACATCACCCATGCTTGATGCCCTCCCATTGTTTTTCCAGACGTTTGACCGAGACCGGCACCGGCGTCCGGAGTTCCTGCGCGAACAGCCCGACACGCAATTCTTCGAGCAGCCAGCGGAACTGCTCGACCTGCGGATCGACCGCGCCCATCTTGGCCAGTTGCAGCGCCCGGCGCTCGTAGTTGGTCCATAGCTTGGCGTAGTCGGCCATCGACTGGGCATCGCGCCCCGGGTTCGCCTTCAGCTTGTCGAGCCGCACGCCGATCGCCTTCAGGTAGCGCGGGAAATGTTGCAGGCGCTCAAAAGGTGTCGCGACGACGAAGTTCTTGCTCACCAGCCGCTTCAACTGCGCCTCGATGTCGGCGACCACCGCCGCCTGCGCCTTGAAGGCCGGCAGCTTCTTGGTCACCACCTGCCATTCGGTCAGGATCGCGCCAACCAGCCGGCAAACCTCCTGCATGATCAGACCCAGCCGCGCCTTGGCTTCGCCACAGCGCGCCTTGAAGGCTTCCAGCGTGGTCGGCAGCGGTTCGGTCAGGCAGGCGCGCTCGAAGGTCAGGTCGACGATCTGTCGCTTCAGTTCGTCGGTCGTCCCCAAGGCCATGAACTGCATGCCCATCTGGCTCATGCCCGGCACGTTCTTGTCGAAGTACTTCACCTGCTCGCGGAACTGCAACATGAACAACCGGGCCAGGCCCTTGCGGTGCGTCTCGGCGGCCTCCTCGGCCGAATCGAAGACCTTCAGACTGACCGTCTCGCCGTCATCGACCAGCGCCGGGTAGCCGATCACCGTCTGCTTGCCGACCGGCACCTCCATCAGTTCTGGCAATTCGCCGAAGGTCCAGTCGGTCAGGTTGGTGTATTCGGACGGCGTTTCGTGCAGCTCGGCGAATTCCTCCTTGGCTTCCTTACCCCACTCGCCGCGCAGGGCGACCAGGCTGCGGTTCATGTCCAGCTGCCGCCCATGTTCGTCGATCAGCTTGTAGTTCATCGAGAAATGCGGCGGCAGCGCGTCGGGCCGGAAGGCGTCTGGCGTCACCGCCCAGCCGCGGGCATTCAGGCCGCGCGCTTCGAGGATGTAGTCGATCAGCGGCGGGATCAGCCCGGCGTTCATCTTCTTGTCGTTGCCGGCCGTAGCGGCGATGAACTCGTCGACGAACTCCGGCACCGGCACCAGCTTGGCGCGGATTTTCTGCGGCAGCGTCTTGATCAGCTGCACCAGTTTTTCCTTCAACAGCCCGGGGACCAGCCACTCCATGCGCAGCGCCGGAATCTGGTTCAGTTGCGCCAGCGGCAAGGTCAGCGTCACGCCGTCCTTGGGCGAACCCGGCTCGAAGTGGTAACTCAGCGCGTAATCGACGCCGCCGACCTTCAGGTGATGCGGGAAAGCCTCGGTGGTCACGCCGGCCGCCGAGTGGCGCATCAGGTCGTCCTTGGCCAGGAACAGCAGCTTGGCGTTGTCCTGCTCGGCGGTCTTGCGCCAATGGTCGAAGGTGGCGCCGTTGTGGATGCCTTCCGGGATGATGTGGTCGTAGAAGGCGAAGATCAGCTCGTCGTCGACCAGCACGTCCTGCCGGCGCTGTTTGTGCTCGATCTTCTCGATGTCGCGGATCTGCTTCTGGTTGTGCTGGAAGAAGGGCCAGCGCCTGGCGTAACTCTCGTCGATCTCCTCGGCAACCAGGCCCTGGCGGATGAAAATCTCGCGCGCCTCGGCCGGCGCCAGCGGGCCGTAATGGATGCGCCGCTTGGGGTTGATCACGATACCGTAGAGCGTCGTCCGCTCCCAGCCGGCGACCTGCATCGCCTTCTTTTCCCAGTGCGGATCGAAGTACTGGCGCTTGATGAGGTGAGCGCCCACTTTCTCGATCCAGCCATCTTCGATGCGGGCGACGCAGCGACCGAACAGGCGCGTCGTCTCGGTGATCTCGGCGGCCATGATCCATTTTCCGGCCTTTTTTTGCAGCGGCGACGAGGGGTGGATCAGGTAGCGGATGCCGCGCGCGCCGAGGTAGTAGCCGGATTCGTCGGACTTGCAGCCGATGTTGCCGAGCAGGCCGGAGAGCAGCGCCATGTGGATGGCGTCGTAGGTGCCGGGAATCTCGTTTTCCTTCCAGCCCAGCTCGGTGACCATCGCGTGCAACTGGCCATGTACCTCGCGCCACTCGCGCAGGCGCAGGTAGGACAGGAAATGGGCGTGGCAGGTGTCGACCAGCGACTTGTTCGATTTCTTGTGGTCGACGGCATTCTTGAACCATTGCCAGAGCTTGACCCAGCTGAGGAACTCCGACTTCTCGTCGGCAAACAGCTTGTGCTTTTCGTCGGCGGCCTGCTGCCGCTCCTGCGGCCGTTCGCGCGGGTCCTGCGTCGATAGCCCGGCGGCGATGATCAGCACTTCCGTCAGGCAGCCGAGGTCGCGGGCAGCGACCAGCATGCGGCCAATGCGCGGATCGAGCGGCAGTTTGGCCAGCGCCTCGCCGACCTTGGTCAGGCGATTCTCGTCGTCGAGCGCGCCGAGCTCCTGCAACAGCGCGTAGCCGTCGCTGATCGCCTTGCTCGGCGGCGGCTCGATGAAGGGGAAGGTCTCGACGTCGGTCAGGCGCAGCGACTTCATGCGCAGGATGACGCCGGCCAGCGAGGACCGCAGGATTTCCGGATCGGTAAACGGTGCCCGGGCGTTGAAATCGGCCTCATCGTATAAACGGACGCACACGCCGGCCGCCACCCGGCCGCAACGGCCGGCCCGCTGGCGCGCCGCGGCCTGCGAAATGGGCTCGACCTGCAACTGCTCGACCTTGTTGCGGTAGGAGTAGCGCTTGACCCGGGCCAGCCCGGTATCGATCACGTAGCGGATGCCCGGCACGGTCAACGAGGTTTCGGCGACGTTAGTCGCCAGCACGATGCGCCGCTGGCCGCCGGAAGGTTTGAAGATGCGGTCCTGCTCGCCGGCCGACAGGCGCGAGAACAAGGGCAGGATTTCCGGTGCGTGCGCCGTGCTCAGGCCGGGCCGGGCCAGCGCGTGCTTGCGCAGCGCTTCGGCGGCCTCGCGGATTTCCCGCTCGCCGGGCAAAAAGACCAGGATATCGCCGGGGCCGAGGCGGGCCAGTTCGTCGGCGGCATCGACGATGGCGTCGTAGAGATCGCGCTCGTCGTCCTGCTTGTCGATATCCTCGACCGGCCGGTAGCGCACCTCGACCGGGTAGAGCCGGCCTGACACTTCGATCACCGGCGCGCCGTTGAAGTGCTGCGCAAAACGCTCGGCGTCGATGGTCGCCGAGGTAATGATCAGCTTCAGGTCCGGGCGCTTCGGCAGCAGCTGCTTCAGGTAGCCGAGCAGGAAGTCGATGTTCAGGCTGCGCTCGTGCGCCTCGTCGATGATGATCGCCTCGTAGGCGTTCAGGTAAGGATCGGACTGCGATTCGGCGAGCAGGATGCCGTCGGTCATCAGCTTGACCCAGCTGTCCGGCGTCGTCTTGTCATGGAAGCGGATCTTGACACCGACGCCAGCCCCGACCTGCGTCTTCAGTTCCTGTGCCAGACGCGTCGCCACCGAGCGGGCGGCCAGCCGGCGCGGCTGCGTGTGGCCGATCAGGCCACGGGCGCCAATGCCGAGGTCGAGGCAGATTTTTGGCAATTGCGTCGTCTTGCCCGAGCCGGTTTCACCGCAGACGATCACGACCTGGTGCTTGGCGATCAGCTCGGCAATGTCGGCCCGCCGCTCGTTGACCGGCAGGTCGGACTGGAATTCAGGCTTAGGCAGCTTGTCGCGCCGGGCGGCCACAGCAGCCTGCGACTGCGCCAGCAAGGCCCCGAGGTCGGCCTGCAGTTTTTGTTTTTTTTCCCCGCTCGACCGCAGCAATTCGCGCTGCAGGCCGCGCAGGCGCTTGGCATCTGCTGTCAGGAAATCAGGGGAAAGATCATCATGCGCAAGGCGCTTGCGGGAGGGAGTAGCCATGGGGCCGCATTATATTCGCCCACCCGGACAAAACCGGCGCTTGCCCCCCGGACAGCCATCGTCTCCAGGCTCACTGCGAGAACGACCCCACCAGGCATTCAGCCCCCTCTATTTTCTCCACTTGGCCCAAGGATCAGAAGCGTCCACGGCGGCAGCTCCCGCCGTGTTCGGGGCTCGTCGGCCGGCAACGGCTGCACGGTCGTGCAAGGCCGCCTTCTTGGCGCGCTTCTCGCGCAGGCGTTCGGCATCTTCCAAACTCAACTCGGCCGGCGCCCCCGGCTTCTGGTCTGCCGGCACGATGCGGTCGCGCGGCGGCAATTCGAATTGCTCGGCCGACGCCCGCGGTAGGCTCTTGAACTGGTAAAGATAAAAAGCCTCGACCTTCTCCCGCGCCCAATCGGTCTTTTTCAGGAACTTGACGGCGGACTCGACGCTCGGGTTATTCGCGAAGCAGTTGATGTTCAGGTAGGCAAAGAGGATTTTGAACCCATAGTGCTGGGCGATCTCGGTCACGAGCTGTTTCAGACTGACGCCGTGCAAGGGGTTGTTCTGGTAATCGGGATCTTGGGTCATGGCGGTGTCCAAACGAGCGCGGGGTTGTTCAATTCGTCAGACGCAGAGACGACAAAACAGTCCCCACGCCCTCTCCGAGTCTGCCAGAGAAGGGGCGGCATGCTACCTGTTTTTGTTGCTGTCGGTTGCCCGCTGAGTCAAAACAACAACTGCCACTCCCTTTTGGCAGGCCCCCGAACGTGAACGCCGGGCACCGGGACGATTTCCGGGCATACCAATGACAACGCCGCCCGCAGGCGGCGCTGGCTGCTCGGCGGGGTGCCGGCGATCAGTGCTTCTTGCCCATCCACTGGGCGTTCTTGCCGTCCGAGGTCTTTTCGCAGGTGACTACAACACCGGAGATGGTGGCCTGGGTGCCGACATCCTGGAAGGCACCGGCATCGCCGTTCCAGCACTGCGGCGCCTTTTTGGCAGCCGGGGCAGCTGCGGCCGGAGAGGCCGGCTTTTCGGCGGGGGTCGGGGCTTGGGTAGCACAGGCGGTCAGGCCGAGCGCAATGGCGGAAGTTGCCAGGAAGGAACGCATGGAAGTCTCCGGATAGTGAGTTGGGGCAGATAACGGCGCGCATTGTGGGCGTCGAATGTTTCCGTTTCTTTGCAACTTGCTTTCTGCCCGAACAGGACGGGCTGCGGCAATCGGTCACATGGTCAGGCATGAGCGGTCCGGCTATGCTGGCGGGGCTTCAGACATGCCGGAAAAACCGGCCTCCTTTTACCAGCCTCGCCCAAGCAGCGAGGCTGTTTTTTTGCTCAGCCCCAGATGCGCGTTGCGCCGACGGTGAGCAGGCCGAGGTAGGTAGCAAGCAGCGAGCCGGCGAGATGTACCGTCGCCAACCCGATGGCCAGCGCAGCTTGGCCAGCCAGCAGACGTTCGACGACTTCAGCCGAGAAGGTGGAGAAGGTGGTCAGACCGCCAAGGAAGCCGGTGATGGCGAACAGTTTCCAGGCCAGCGGAAAATGCGTGTTCAGATGGAACACGCCAACCGCCACACCGACCAGGTAGCCACCGAGCAGGTTGGCGGCCAGCGTGCCGAGCGGCAGGGCGATGAAGAGGGGATTCAACGCCAGCCCGAGCAACCAGCGCGCCCAGGCGCCAAAGGCGGCACCGAGGCCGACGGCGAGAAAATTCAGCGGGCTGAGGAGGTGCAGGACGGACATGGCCGAATTCTACTGTCTGACAGCGTTCGGGCGGGTAAAATAGTGCGCTTAATCAAAGAGGTTTAACCGTGAGCAGCCCGAACCAGCCCGCCAACACCCCGGCCCCCGCCGCCAATTTCATCAAGAACATCGTCGAGGCCGACCTCGCCGCCGGCAAGCACGCGCAACGCCGCTGGGCCGGCCGCCCCGGCACGGCCACCGACCATGCCGCCGCACCGCTCGATCCGGCCAAGATCCGCACCCGTTTCCCGCCCGAGCCGAACGGTTACCTGCACTTTGGCCATGCCAAATCCATCCTGTTGAACTTCGGCCTCGCCGAACAATACGGCGGTCGCTGCCACCTGCGTTTCGACGACACCAACCCGGAGAAGGAAGAGCAGGAATACGTCGACGCCATCATCGACTCGGTGAAGTGGCTGGGTTGCTCGTGGGAACAGGCCGGCGAAACCAACCTCTACCAGGCCTCCAACTACTTCGACTGGATGGCCCGCTTCGCCGAATACCTGATCAGCACCGGCCACGCCTACGTCGACAGCCAGAGCGCCGAGGCAATGCGCGCCAACCGCGGCACGCTGACCGAGCCGGGCAAGGATTCCCCCTTCCGCAATCGCACCGTCGAAGAGAACATGGACCTCTTCAAGCGCATGCAGACCGGCGAGTTCCCGGACGGCGCCCACATCCTGCGCGCCAAGATCGACATGGCCTCGCCCAACATCAACCTGCGCGACCCGGCCATCTACCGCATCCGCCACGCCACCCACCACAACACTGGCGACAAGTGGTGCATCTACCCGATGTACACCTTCGCCCACCCGATCGAGGATGCGCTGGAGTGCATCACCCACTCGATCTGCACGCTGGAGTTCGAGGACCAGCGCCCGTTCTACGACTGGCTGCTCGAACGCCTGGCCGAAGGCGGCCTGCTGCAGCGCCCGCTGCCGCAGCAGATCGAATTCTCCCGCCTCAACCTGACCTACATCGTGCTCTCCAAGCGCAAGCTGATCCAGCTGGTGCAGGAAAAACACGTCGACGGCTGGGACGACCCGCGCATGCCAACCCTGGTCGGCGCCCGCCGCCGCGGCTACTCGCCGGACGGCTTCAAGCTGTTCATGGAACGCGTCGGCGTCACCAAGAACGACTCGCTGATCGACTACGTGCTGTTCGAGGACGCCCAGCGCGAGGTGATGAACGAATCGGACGAACGCCGCGTCGCCGTGCTCGATCCGCTCAAGCTGATCATCGACAACTATCCGGAAGGCCAGTTCGAGGACTGCACCGTCACCAACCACCCGCTGCATCCGGAACTCGGTTCGCGCACCATGCCCTTCGGCCGTGAGCTGTGGATCGAAGGCGAGGATTTCCAGGAAGTGCCGGAAAAGGGCTTCCGCCGCCTCTTCCCGGGCAACAAGGCACGCCTGAAGTACGGCTACATCGTCGAATGCACCGGTTGCGACAAGGACGAAAACGGCAAGGTCATCGCCGTGCATTGCACCTACCTGCCCGACACCAAGTCCGGCACGCCGGGCGCCGACAGCGTCAAGGTCAAGGGCAATCTGCACTGGGTCTCGGCCGCCCACGCCTACCCGGCCGAAGTGCGCCTCTACGACCGCCTGTTCGCCGTGCCCGCCCCCGGCGCCCGGCGCGAGGGCGATGCGCCGGATCTCGAGCGCGACTTCCTCGACGACCTCAACCCGGCTTCGAAGACCCTCATCACCGCCATGCTCGAACCCTCGCTGAAGGATGCCCTGCCCGAGCAGCGCTTCCAGTTCGAGCGCCACGGCTACTTCGCCGCCGACCGCATCGACTCCAAGCCCGGCGCCCCGGTCTTCAACCGCACCGTGACGCTCAAGGACTCCTGGGGAAAGGGGAACTGACATGGCCGGAAGCTGGGGCTGCCCGCATGAGGTCAACGACCGCTGCACCAAGATCAACAACCTGCCGTGCAACCCCGGCATGAAGGGCTGCGAACTCGCCGGCCGCTACCGCTTTGTCGACGAGAGCAAGAACGAACGCTACTGGGAGAAGAAGGCGCGGGAGCAGGCTGCGGCGGAGCAGGCTGGTCATAAAAAGGCCGACGATAGCCGCTGATGCCGCTCGACGTCGCGCAACTCGGCCAGGTCTTCACGCCGCCCAATGTCGTGGCCTTCATGCTCGACCTGTGCCGCAACAAGGGCCGGGTGCTCGAACCGTCGGCCGGTGATGGCGCTTTCTTCGACACGCTGCGCCAGCGCGGTGCCGACGTCGTCGGCATTGAGATCGACCGCGGCGTGGCACCAGAAGGGGCGCAGGTCGGCGATTTCTTTGCCTACCCGCTGAGCGAGCAGTTCGACACCATCATCGGCAACCCGCCTTACGTACGTTATCAGGATGTCGCCCGGGAAACGAAGAAGCATCTCCGTTCCGAGCTGTTCGACGCACGCAGCAACCTCTTCCTGTTCTTCATCGAAAAAGCCGTGCGCCACCTGAAACCGGGCGGTGAGCTGGTTTTCATCGTGCCGCGCGAGTTCATCAAGCTGACCGCCGCCAAGAAACTCAACGCGTGGCTGTACGAGCAGGGCAGCATCACGCATTTCTACGAAACAGGCGACGTGCGCGTCTTCGATGGCGCGACGCCCAACTGCGCCATCTTCCGCTTCGAGAAGGGACGCTTCGACCGCCACATGGCCGACGGCCGCATCTTCACCGAAGTCGATGGCCAACTGATGTTCCTGCGCGACGATCATCGGATCCGGTTGGCCGATGTATTCACGGTAAAAGTCGGCGCGGTATCCGGGGCCGACCATATCTTCGCCCACCCCAAGGGCAACATGGAATTTGTCTATTCCAAAACCGTCGACACCGGCGAGACGCGCCGCATGCTCTATGGCATCAAACACCCGCACCTCGACAAGCACAAGGCCGAGCTGCTCGCCCGCCGCGTCCGCAAGTTCGATGAAAGCAACTGGTGGCAATGGGGCCGCCATTTCCCGATCAACGAACTGCCACGCATTTATGTGAATGGCCGGACGCGCCGCCCCGAACCCTTCTTCCTGCACGACTGCCACGCCTTCGACGGCTCCATCCTCGCCCTGTTCACCAACAACCGCCGCATGCAACGCCGCGACCTGATCGAATGCACGATGATGCTCAACAAGGAAGTCGACTGGCAGCAACTCGGTTTCGTCTGCGACGGCCGTTTCATCTTCACCCAGCGCAGCCTGCAGACCTGCCTGCTTCCGGACAAATTCGCCCGCTATCTACCCAAGGATCAGTCATGACCTTCACCCAGCAACTCGCTGCCGCCTGGCAGAAGAACAACTCCCTGCTTTGCGTCGGCCTCGATCCCGATCCCGCCAAGTTCCCGGCCCACCTGAAAGGCCGCGACGATGCCATCTTCGAATTCTGCAAGGGCATCGTCGATGCCACGGCCGACCTCGCCTGCTCTTTCAAGCCGCAGATCGCCTACTTCGCCGCCCGCCGCGCCGAAGATCAGTTGGAAGCGCTGATCGCCCACATCCACGACCAGCACCCGGGCATCCCCGTCATTCTTGATTCCAAGCGCGGCGACATCGGCTCGACCGCCGAGCAATACGCCGTCGAGGCCTTCGAGCGTTACCAGGCCGACGCCGTCACCGTGAACCCCTACATGGGCCGTGACTCGGTCGAGCCCTACCTGGCCTATCCGGACAAGGGCGTCATCCTGCTCTGCCGCACCTCCAACCCGGGCGGCTCCGACCTGCAGTTCCTCGATGTGAATGGCGAAAAACTGTATGAACGCGTCGCCCGCCTGGCGGCCCAAGACTGGAACACCACCGGCCAGATCGGCCTTGTCGTCGGCGCCACCTTCCCGACCGAAATCGCCCGCGTGCGCGCCATCGTCGGCGACATGCCGCTGCTCGTCCCGGGCATCGGTGCCCAGGGCGGCGACATCGAGGCCACCGTCAAGGCCGGCAAAACCGGAAATGCCACTGGCTTGATGATCAACTCCTCGCGTGCCATTCTGTACGCCGGCAAGGACGAAGGGTTTGCCGCTGCCGCCCGCCTGGCGGCACAGGAAACCCGCGACGCGATCAACCTGTACCGTTAAGAGGAAAACCGCCATGCGCATGGACGACTACCGCGAGAGCGACAATATCGAAGACCGCCGGGGCGGCGGTGGCATCGGTCGCGGCGGGGTCGGCATTGGCGGTATCGTCCTCGCCCTGGTCATCAGCTACTTCACCGGCATCAATCCGATGACCCTGCTCGGCATCATGGAGCAGACGCCGCTCGCCCGCCAGGAAGCACCGGTCGCGCACAAGCCGCCGGCCAACGACGAGACAGCGCTGTTCGTCTCCAAGGTGCTGGCCTCGACCGAGGATGTCTGGAACCAGACCTTCCGCGAAGCCGGGCGCCAATACGAGAACCCCAAGCTGGTGCTGTTCACCGGCGCGACACCGACCGCCTGCGGGACCGGCCAGACCGCCATGGGGCCGTTCTACTGCCCGGGCGACCACAAGGTTTACATCGACCTCGCCTTCTACCGCGAGTTGAAGGACCGCTTCCGCGCCCCCGGCGAATTCGCCCAGGCCTACGTCGTCGCGCACGAGGTCGGCCATCACGTGCAGAACCTGCTCGGCATCGCCGACCAGGTGCACAAGGCCCGTCAGCGGGTCAGCGAACGCGAGGCCAATGCTCTGTCGGTACGCATGGAACTGCAGGCCGACTGCCTGGCCGGCGTCTGGGGCAAGCGCACCGACACGATGAAGCAGGTACTCGAACCGGGTGATCTGGAAGCGGCGCTGACCGCTGCCTCGGCGATCGGTGACGACCGCCTGCAACAGCAGGCGCAGGGTCGCATCGTGCCGGAAAGCTTTACCCACGGCTCCTCCGAGCAGCGCGTGCGCTGGTTCCGCCGCGGTTTCGAGACCGGCGACATGAACCAGTGCAATACCTTCAAGACCGACCGCCTGTAAGCCCCGCTTGGACGACCACACCCCTCGCACGAGACCGCGCTGGCGCCGCTGGGGCATCGAAGCCCTGATCTTCATCGCCGGCATGGTCGCCCTCCTGCTCTGGCAGAACCGCAACGCCCCCAGCGGCCCCGCCCCGACCCTCGCCGCGCAGAGCATCGCCGGCCAGCCCTTCGACCTCGCTGCCTGGCGTGCCAGGCACCCCGGCCAGCCGGCCCTGATCTACTTCTGGGCCGAGTGGTGCACCATCTGCAAGACGACCGCCGGGACGGTCGAGAACGTCGCCCGCGACTGGCCGACCGTGACCCTCGCCATCCAGTCCGGCGAGAGCGCCGCAGTCGCCGGTATCGTGCAGCAGCGCGGCTATACCTGGCCGATCACCCTCGCCGACCCCCAGGCCGAGCACTTCCGGCACTACGGCTTCCAGGGGGTGCCCGCCATGGCCGTCATCGATCCGGCCGGCAACATCCGTTTCGTCAGCCAGGGCTACACCAGTGAAATCGGGCTTCGCCTGCGCCTGTGGTGGGCCGGACTGCACTAGCCATGCGCCATCTCCTGCTACTGTTCGTCCTGTTCACTCCCCTGCTGGCCGGCGCCCTGCCAAAGCAGGCAGCCGTTCCCGGCGGCGTCGCCGTGATCGACCTCGGCCCGGCCGGCAATACGCTGCCGACCGCCCATTGGGGCGAGCAACCGCTGGCGGTGATCCAGGAAAATGGCCGCTGCTTCGCCCTGCTCGGCATTCCGCTCGACACCCTGCCCGGCGAGCTGGCAATACGCATCAGCCGGGGTCGTGCGGTAGAGACGAAAGCGGTTGCCATCGGCATCAAGAATTACCCGGAGCAGCGCCTGACCATCAAGGACAAGCGCAAGGTGGAGCCGTCACCGGAAGACCTGGCGCGCATCGAGCGGGAACAGAAAATCACCGAGGCGGTGAAGAAGCGCTTTTCCGATGGCCAGCCCGACACCGCGCTGGCCCAGCCGTCAGCCGGGCCGCTGTCGTCACGTTTCGGCCTGCGCCGCATTTTCAACGGCCAGCCGCGCAATCCCCACGCTGGACTGGATGTGGCGGCCGGCACCGGTACACCGGTGCGCGCCCCGAGCGATGCGGTGGTCGCCGATACCGGCGATTACTTCTTCAACGGCAACACCGTTTTCCTCGACCACGGCCAGGGCCTGATCACCGCCTACATGCACCTCTCGCGCATCGATGTCCATCCCGGGCAGAAGGTCAGGCGCGGCGAACTGCTCGGCGCCATCGGCGCCACCGGCCGGGTAACCGGCCCCCACCTGCACTGGGCCGTCATCCTCAACAACACGCCCGTCGATCCGGAACTCTTCCTGTCACCCCGCTAAAAAAACGACGGCGGCCGCAGCCGCCCTCGCTGACGGACCGATGGCCGGATTTCAGACTTTGGTCTTGCCCGGGGTACTCATCTGTTTCTCGTCCTTCGCCTTGTCGCCTGGGCAGGCGATGGCATTAACGCTGCCGATGACGAAAACGGCGGCCAACAGACTGGAAAGCAATTTCTTCATGGCGAACTCCTGTCGTGAGAGGACAGTCGTTTGATCATTGTCGTCAGACATGGTTCATTACGCACGATGCGCGAGGAAATCATCCATCTCCACCCGGCCGCACCTGCCAAGCCGCCGGCCGGCCAGCCCTGCAACGGCTGCGGTGTCTGCTGCGCGCTGAGTACCTGCCCGGTGGCGCGATTGCGCTTCCTGCAAATCAACGGCCCCTGCCCGGCGCTGACATGGGACCCGCTGGTACACCGTTATCGCTGCGGCCTGCTCAGCGAACCGGCCCGCCACCTGCGCGGGCTGCCAGCCCGCGCCGTACCACTGGCCCGACGGCTGATGCACCGCTGGATCGCCGCCGGCCGGGGTTGCGATTGCGATGTCGACATCCTCGGCTGACGCGCCCCCATCAGTCTCAGCAGGCGGCCGTGATCGCCATCTCGACCCGCCAACCCGGCTTGGCCAGGCGCGCCTGGACACAGGCACGGGTCGGCGCATGGCCGTCGGGCACCCAGGCGTCCCAGACGGCATTCATGCCATCGTAGTCGGCCATGTCGGCGAGATAGACGGTGACCATCAGCAGTTTGCGTTTGTCGCTGCCCGCCTGGGCCAGCAAGGCATCGACCCCGGCCAGCAGGCTGGCGGTCTGGGTGGCGATGTCACCCTCGGTACTGGCCGGCACCTCGACCAGATAAACAGTGCCGTTATGCACCACACTGTCGGAATAGCGGCGGGTCGTGCCGTGACGCTGAATCTGCATTTCGTATCCCCCAAAACGTGAAGCCCATGCGTTTGAGGCACGGGCTTCGGTTACTGCAACCCCGGCTCTTTCGGCAGGGGCATACGGCGTATCGCCGTCACGGAGTACTACACGGTAATCTCAAGAAACAATCCCTGTGATAACTGCCATAGAATCTCCAGCAGCGCAGCGGGTGTTGCCACAACATGCCGATTTTGCTGCACAACCGACACGCTTCCAGCTTAGCACGACCGGCCGAAAAAGCCAGGACAAACTCAGCCCCCTCAGCGACCGACGATCACGTTCGTCCCGCGCGGCAAGCGCGAAGCCGGGACGTAGCCAAGTGCGCCCGGCGTACTCTGGACGTATTTGATGACCTCGTCGATACCGCCCAGTTCGAGTGGCGGCGTACCCTTGCCGACATAGCGGCGAACCAGCCAGTAGCCGGTGTATTGCTCTTCCTTCTGGCCAAGATAGCTGAACAGGAATTCGTCGCGCACCGGGTTGCCCGGTGGCAGGTTGATCGGTACCACGGCCTGCTCGCCGAGCGACACGACCCGCCCGGTGTAGATGCGTTGCACGGTGACCCGGTCGGTTTTCGGCAAGGCCGGGTGACCGATCACCAGCACATCCTCTCCCGCCAGACACGCCCCGCTCCCAAGGATGAGGCTCGCCAGGCAGATGAGCAAGAGGCGCTTCATGGGTCAGAACGTGAAGCTGTACGACAGCGAGAAGATATCGATGCGCCGGTTGCCGCTTTCGCCACCCACCGGCGCATCCACGAAGCTGGACACGAGACCGGTATCGACCCGCGACCATTCCGCCTTGATGACGCTCTTCGAACTTACCCAGTACGAGGTTCCCAGCGCCACTGTCGACTGGTCGTAGGCCGCCAGCAGATCGGCCATCAGACGCTGGTAGGTGCGATACGCCGGATTGACCACATTGGCATTGTCATTGAATTGCCGGTACAGCGAACGGGCCTCGTCGCTCGACTTGACCTTGGCGTAGTAGACATAAGGCGTCCAGGCGCCGATGCGCTTGGATAGCGCGAGATAGCCCCCCCAGCGGTTCAGGCCGCGACTGGCGGAATCGATCCGCATCTTGCCAAATTCGCCGGTCAGCCGGAAGTTTTCGGGCAGGCTGACACTGGCGGCGAGGGTGACGATAGGGACACGAATCTTGTCCATGCCACTCGGTGCGAGGTTGTAGCAATAGGGCGGCGGCAGCCCCCCGCCTCCGGGAAGGGGGCACGGACCATACGTGAATCCTGCCCCGGTTTTCTCACCCGGCCGGGATGCCTCGCCTTCATGGTAGCCAACCCGGAAGGTGTGTTCGAGACTGCGCGCCGTCAGCACCAAGCCACTACTTTTCATGTCGATCGGCAGGAACCAGCTGCCCGGTTTGTTCACATCGTATTGCCGCTCCCGCCCGTAGTAGCGCCAATAAGTGCTCGCCTTGCCGGAATAGGCCTCGGCCATCCAGTCGAAGGTTTCGCCGAACCAGGTCTTGCTGACGCTCAGGCCAACCACGTCGGTGGTCGGGGCAATGGAATAGACCTCCTGCGGCAGGCGTACGAAGTCGTAGGTCGCACCGACATCGGCGTTTTCGGTGTTGAGCATGAAAGGCAGGCGCAGCTTGCCGGCGCGAATCAGCCAGTCGTCGCTCGGCCGCCAGGAAACGAAGGCCCAGGCCAGCGAGGCCTGCCATTGCGTATCGGAATGATCGGAGGGTGCCAGCTTGACCTGAGCCGTCGCCCCCCACTGCTGCGAGAAACGCGCATCGACCTGAGCCCCCAGGATGCTGTCGCGCTTGAACGTTCCCTTTTCGTCGATGAAGCGCTGGTAATTGACCGGTGCATCGGACTGGGCGTAGCCGAAGGTACCGAAGCCGGACCATGCCAGGTCGACGGCTTGCGCCGGGCTGGCCGCGGCGACCAGAAACGGCATGACACCTGCACTGAAAATGCCTCTGAGCTTATTCATTGGAATTATTCTTGCCATGACAAATCATTCGTCTGCCAGTTTAGTCGCAATTTCGCCGAATGCGGCCTCCTGTGCCAAAAAAGCCTCAACCAGCAAGGGATCGAACTGGCTGCCCTGCCCCGCGACGATCAGTGCGACGGCCTCGGCATGGGAAAACTCCTTCTTGTAGGGACGGCGCGAACGGAGCGCGTCATACACATCGGCCACCGCCATCAACCGGGCTGCCAGCGGAATCGACTCGCCAGCCAGGCCGTCGGGATAACCGCTGCCATCCCAGCGCTCGTGGTGGCTGCGGGCGATCTGGCAGGCGAAGGCGAGCATTGCGTTATCGCCCCCCATCTCGCGCAACGACTGTTGCAGCATGCTCTCGCCCTTGACGCTATGCGTCTTCATGATGGCGAACTCTTCGGGCGTGTGTTTGCCTGGCTTCAGCAGGATGTAGTCCGGAATGGCGATCTTGCCAATATCGTGCAGCGGCGAGGCCTTGGCGATCCGGTCGATCTGCTCCGGCGTCAGGAAGGCCGCATCACGCGGCTGCCGGCTCAGGTATTCGGCCAGCAGGCGGACGTAGGTCTGCGTGCGACGGATGTGGTTGCCGGTACATTCGTCGCGGAATTCGGCCAGCGACACCATCACCCGGATCGTTGCCTCCTGCAGGCGAGACACCTCACTCACCCGGGCTTCGACCTCCTTCTGCAACCAGTCGCTCTTGTCTTCGAGGAAGGTCTGCCAGTTGCGGATCTGCAGATGTGTCCGCACCCTGGCCAGCACGACAGACGGTGCGATCGGCTTGTGGATGAAATCCACGGCCCCTATCGCCAGACCGCGTTCCTCATCCTCCGTTCCCGACTTGGCAGTCAGGAAGATGACCGGAATGCGGCGGGTGACCGGGTCGGCTTTCAGGTGCTCGAAAACCTCGTAACCGTCCATTTCCGGCATCATGATGTCGAGCAGGATCAGGTCGGGCGGTGCCAGGGTAGCCAGTTCCAGGCCGCGCTGGCCGCTGTTCGCCAGCTTGACGCGGTAGTGGGTGCGCAGGAGCTGGTTGAGCAGGCTGAGGTTGCCCGGGGTGTCATCGATCACCAGAATACTTGCCCGATCTTCATGCATGACGTTCTCCTTCACCTGGCTGCCCGATTCGTTCGAGTATCGACAGGGCTTCGCCAAAATTCCACTGATCAATGGCATGCGCCAGCGCACTGGCCTGCTGCTGCCCCAGGGCGGCAGTCAGCCGTGCCCGGTTGGCACGCCACAACTCCTCGACTTCGCCATCCCCCTGCCGCAACTGGTCGCACAGGCGCTCGACCAGGCGAGCCACGCTCTCATCGCCTGCTAGATCGCGTTCTACTGCCTCGTTTGTTGCTGCCGATTCGCCAGACAAGGCGTCCAGCGCCGGCAGCAAAACGGACAAGCGCAGTTCGATATCAGCCAGCATCGCACCGGCATCCTGCCCATCGGCCAGTGCCGACTCCAGGCTGGCCAACACAGCCTGCAGACCGGGCATGGCGAAGGTACCGGCCAGGCCCTTCAAGCTATGTGCCTGGCGCCGCGCGGTCTCACTGTCGCCGGCGGCCAGGTACCCGGCCAGCATATCCGGCCAGTTGCGGCAATCGTCGGCAAAACGCTGCAAGGCACGCCGCAGGAAGGATTCCCGCCCGGCAAAGCGACGCAGCAATACCGCCGAATCGATTTCCCCAATGGCCGCCAGTAGCTCGACCAAGGCAGCATCCGGTTGACCCGAGAGCGGCGGAAGCGCCGAAGCCAGCCGGGTCTGATCGGCCCGCCAGAAGCGGAGCAGCATGTCACGCAGGAGATCCGGCTCGAACGGCTTGGCAATGAAGGCCGTGATCCCCTCGGCCCTGGGGTCGTGCAGGCCATGGCCGACAACATGGGCCGTCATGGCGACGATGGGCAGATTGGCGTAACGGCCATCGGCCCGCAGGCGGCGCGTCGCCTCGTGGCCATCCATCACCGGCATTTCGATATCCATCAGGACCACCGCATAATGATCCGGTGCATGGGCGGCCAGCCTGTCGATCGCCTGCTGGCCGTTGCGGGCGATATCGACATGCGCCCCCCAACTGCGCAGCAGTTCGCAGGCCACCTGACGATTGATTTCGTTGTCCTCGACGAGCAGGATCGGCATGCCTTCGAGCTGCAGCGAACGGCTCAGCGATAAGGCCGGAGCGGCTTCCCGCCGGCCCGGCGCAGCCCCGCCCAGCTGACGCAAATCCTTGGGTTGCAAGGATTTCTGAACGACATCGCTGACTGCCGGTGGCAAGTCATCCTGGCGTAACACGGCCGGGTCACTGGCCGATACGACGACCACCGTTCCAGGCATTGCCCGCCCAGTTGCCTGCAGACGACGGACAAGTTCGCTGCCGGTCATGTCCGGCAGCGTCCAGTCGATGACCAGCAGGTCGTAGCCAAGCGCTGCCGCATCATCTGCCGATAGCCGGGCCAGGGCCGCTTCGCCATTGGCGGCCCCCTCGACACGGCTGCACCCCAGTGTGGCAAGTAACTCGCTCATGCTCTGCTGCGCCGGAAGATAATCATCGACGACCAGCGCCCGACGCCCCGCCAGGGGCAGTGCGGCCGGCACCTCTTCATCGGCATCCTTGACGACCGGCAAGCGCAGGGTGAAGTGAAAGACACTGCCCTCGCCAAGGCGGCTTTCCGCCTGCAGATCGCTGTGCATTGCCCCCACCAGGCGCTTCGAGATGGCGAGCCCGAGGCCGGTGCCACCATATTTGCGCGTCGTCGATCCGTCGGCCTGTGAAAACTCGCTGAACAGGCGGCCCATCTGCTCGACGCTCATACCGATACCCGTATCCTCGACCCGGAAGTCGATCGTCACCGTCTGGTCATCGCCGCCGGTGGCGAGCACCTGCAAACGAACATGGCCATGCTCGGTGAACTTGACCGCATTGCTCAGCAGGTTGATCAACACCTGGCCGAGGCGGAGGGGGTCACCCACGACCTGATGCAGTGAGTGCACCGGCCGAAAATCGAGAATCAGCTCCAGGCCCTTGCTCTCAACCTTTTCCTGCACCATGAACAGCGCATTCTGGATAACCGCCTCCAGGTCGAACGGCACGGCCTCCAGCACCACCTTGCCGGCCTCGATCTTCGAGTAGTCGAGAATGTCGTTCAGGATACCGAGCAGGGAGCGCGCCGCGGTGTGGATCTTCGACACGTAGTCGTGCTGGCGCGGCGGCAGTCCGGATTTGAGGGCGAGATAGGCCATGCCGATGATGGCGTTCATCGGCGTCCTGATTTCATGGCTCATGTTGGCCAGGAAAATGGCCTTCGCCTCGGCGGCGACCTCGGCCCTTGCCCGGGCCTCGCGCAGCGCGCGCTGGGCCGTCTCGCGCTGTTCAAGATCGGCCTCGATGGCACTGGCCATGCTGTCGATCGTATTGGCCAGCGCATGCACCTCCTCAACCCCCTGCACATCGCCGATCCGCTCTCCGAATGATTTTTCGGCCAGGGCGATGGCGGTGTGATGCATCGCCGTGAGGGGGGCCAGCAGATGGCGCCTGAGGTAGTAATAGCCGAAAACCAGTACGGCGATGGCCCCGATCAGGAAGCCAAGGGCGATGACGATCCAGCGCTGCAGCTTGTCGCCAGCCTTGACCAGTGAATCGCGGGTCCGCCGGTCGACCTGGGCCGACAATTCGGCAACTGCGATAGCCAGGTCAGCCCGCAGTTTCAGGTAGCGTGATTCGTGCAGCAGCCGGCCGGCGAATTCCGGATGTGGCTCGGTCTCGGAAACCATTTCGCCCTTCACGGGATCGTAGAGGCCTTGTGTCGCGGCAAAGGCGATCTGCTCGACTTCCTTCATGTCGTCGGAAATCCGAAAAACGCGCAACAACAGCGCCTGCTCGACGGCATCGAAGCCCAGGCGACCGGCGCGTTCGGGCAGCGGCACACCCGGTCCGGGCGGCGGCGGCACATACGGCCGGGTGCCGCCGACCACCTCTTCCCAGTAGGCGGCAGTCACGCCCTGCAAGGCCGGTTTGCTACCTTCGCGAATGGCGAGAACATCATAGTAGTAGATCAGGAAGCGGGGATTGGCGGTGGCGACGTAGGAGGCCACCAGGCGACTGAGCAGATCGACCTCACGCCGCACCTCGACCATCAGTTCGAGGGACTCCTGGCGATGCGTCGCGGCCTCATGGGCATCGTCATAAGCCGAGAGGGCGACGAACGTCGCCAGCGTGATCATGCCGAGCATGCCCCCCAGCGCCAGAAGCACGGACAGCAGCGCCTTGCGCAGGCTGACCCGCCGCTCGCGCCCAGTCGATTCGCCCGTCCGCTTTCCTTGAATGAGCACGCCCAGTCCCCTCGGCCATCCCGCCAGACACAAGAATATCGAATGATATGACAAAGCGAATAATGCGAGGTGATTCGCATCAACCCGGCCCGCCCCGATTGGCCTAAACTGCGCCTTGCCCCACAATATGGCCCACGCCCCCGACGCTGCCGCACCATGGACAACCTGATCAAGGACACCGCTACGCTGGAGCTGTTCTGCTGGCTCGACCCCGGTGCCGAGCTGCCGGGCTGGGACATCCTGAAAGGCAGCCCGTTCGGTGCGACGCTGGCCGCACCGGAAGGCGGGGCGCCGCAAGCGGGTGACCAGTTGCTGTTGGTGC
Organism: Dechloromonas agitata is5; assembly: GCF_000519045.1. Lineage (GTDB taxonomy): Bacteria > Pseudomonadota > Gammaproteobacteria > Burkholderiales > Rhodocyclaceae > Azonexus > Azonexus agitatus. The sequence continues at coordinate 1,723,335 of NZ_KI912532.1, read as the reverse complement.
AGAACTACTTCGCCGAATACCATCTCGAATATTTCCGCCAGCGCCGCTACAACCACTTCCCCAGCCGCCTGCACGCCTTGCTGCAGTTCGCCACGCGGACCGACGCGATGACCTTCCGCCACAAGCATCCGGACCGCGTCTTCGGCAAGAACCTGGTCTGCGCCCAAACCAAGGGCGCCTACATCTGTTCGTTCCACGATGCCAGCTGGCTCGATTACCTGCGCCTGCCGCACAGCCTGTCGCTCGCCGCGCTCGATGAAGTCGCCGACCACTACTGGTCGGGCCGCACCGTCGAGGAAATCGGCCTGACCTTCATGGATGAGCCCTGGCCGGAGCCACCGGTCATCGAGGCGCTCTACCAGGGTACGCTCGAACCGGTCTGGGGCCATCAGCAATCGGGCTGGCTGCCCGGCTTCCGTTAGGATTTCCATGCGCCGCATCGCCATCGCTCTCGTCATACTGCTGCTCATCGGCGGCGGGCTGTTCTTCATCACCCGACCCAAGTCCATCCCGGTCGTTCTGGCCGAAATCGGCCCCGGCCGCGTCGAAGCGACACTGGCCAACACCCGGGCCGGCACCGTCGACGCCTGCCAGCGCACCAAGCTGTCGACCATCATGGGCGGCCGTATCGAGGTACTCGCCGTCAAGGAAGGCGACCGGGTGAAGAAGGGCCAGCTGCTGCTCAAGCTGTGGAACGACGACCAGCAGGCCCAGGCCAGCCTGGCCCAGGCGCAGATCACGCTGGCTGCCAAGCGCAGCGAGGAAGCCTGTATCGCTGCCACCAACGCCGAAAACGAGGCCCGACGCCAGGCCGACCTGCGCGGCAAGGGCTTCGTCTCGGCCAGCAAGGAAGAGGCCGCCCGCACCGAAGCCGAAGTCCGCCGCGCCGCCTGCAACACGGCAAAGGCCGACGTCGCGCAGGCCGAGGCCAGGCTCAAGGCGACCCGCGTCGAGCAGGGTCGCGTCGCGCTCTACGCCCCGTTCGACGGCATCGTCGCCAAGATCGTCGGCGAGCTGGGTGAATATTCAACGCCCTCGCCCCCCGGCGTGCCGACCCCGCCGGCCATCGACCTGATCGACGACACCTGCCTCTATATCACGGCGCCGATGGACGAAGTTGACGCGCCCAAGATCGCCGTCGGCCAGCCGGTCCGCATCACCCTCGACGCACTGCCCGGCAAGACGCTGCCCGGCAAGGTGCGGCGTGTCGCGCCCTACGTCTCGGCAGTCGAGAAGCAGGCGCGCACGGTCGATATCGAAGTCGATTTCGAGCGGGCAACCGAAGCGGGCAAGCTGCTGGTCGGCTACAGTGCCGATGTCGAGATCATTCTTGCCGTCCGCGACAACGTATTGCGCGTGCCAACCGCCGCCATCCAGGAAGGCAACACGGTGCTGGTGTACAACCCCGCCAGCGGCCAGCTCGACGCGCGCGCGATCCGGATCGGCCTGGCCAACTGGGAATACAGCGAAATCACCGAGGGCCTGCAGGCCGGCGAACGCATCGTCACCTCGCTCGAACGGGCCGGTATCAAGGCCGGAGCCCTGGTGACGCCGGAAGAGAAGCCGGCCGGCAAATAGATGGCACTGATCGAACTGGCCGGCATCGAGCGCCGCTTCCAGCTCGGCGACACGACGGTCCATGCGCTGGCCGGGCTGGATTTGCAGATCACCGCCGGTGAATACGTCGCCGTGATGGGCCCCTCCGGCTCCGGCAAATCGACGCTGCTAAACCTGCTCGGCCTGCTCGACCGGCCGCAGTCCGGCACCTACCGGCTCGACGGACGCGATGTGACGACGCTGTCGCCCGACGAGCAGGCCAAGGTACGCAGCGCCAAGATCGGCTTCGTTTTCCAGAGCTTTCACCTCGTGCCGCGCCTGACCGCCGCCGAGAATATCGCACTGCCGATGATGCTGGCCGGCATCCCCGCCGCCGAGCGCAACCGGCGCGTCGCCAAGGCACTCAAGGATTTCGGTCTGGACCAGCGGGCCGACCACAAGCCGGACCAGTTGTCCGGCGGCCAGCGCCAGCGCGTTGCCATCGCCCGCGCCACGATCATGCAGCCGCCGCTGCTGCTTGCCGACGAGCCGACCGGCAACCTCGACCGCCATACCGGCGACGAGGTCATCCACCTGCTCGAAGAACTGAATGACCGCGGCGTTACGCTGGTCGTCGTCACCCACGACGCGACGCTGGGCGCCCGCGCCCGCCGCCAGCTGGCCATGGAGGACGGCCGGCTGCAGCGCGATTCGGCACGCAGCTAGCCATGCGCCTGGCCGACACCCTGCGTTTTGCCCGCGATGCCGCCACCGGCTACCCGGTGCGTACCGCGCTGTCGGTGCTGGCCATGGCCATCGGCGTCGCCGCCGTCGTACTGCTCACCGCACTGGGCGACGGGGCGCGGCGTTATGTCGTGGGGCAGTTCTCATCGCTCGGCACCAACCTGGTCATCGTGCTGCCCGGCCGCTCCGGCACAGGCGGCTTCAACCCGGCGAACGCCATTACCAGCACGCCGCGCGACCTGACTATCGACGATGCCGCCAGCCTGCGTCGCCTGCCCCATGTCCGCCGCGTCGCGCCGCTCGCCGTCGGCACCTCGGAAATGGCCTTCGGCGGCAAGCTGCGCGAAGTCATGGTTGCCGGCTCGACGGCCGAATTCATCCCGATCCGCCATTTCGAGCTGGCCCAGGGCAAGGCATTGCCCGACGAGGACTGGAACCACGGCTCGTCGGTCGCCATTATCGGCGCCAAGCTGCACGAGGAACTGTTCGGCGCCACGCCGGCCCTCGGCCAGCTGATCCGCATTGGCGACCGCCGCCTGCGCGTCATTGGGGTACTCAAGCCGAGCGGACAGGGGCTGGGCATGAATACCGACGAACTGGTCATCGTGCCGGTCGCCCTGGCCCAGGCGATGTTCAACTCGAACACCCTGTTCCGCATCATGCTCGAAGCCAACAGCCGCGACGCCATCCCGGCCGTCAAGGAAGCGGCGCTCAGCCTGTTGAAGCAGCGCCATCGCGGCGAGGAGGACGTCACCGTCATCACCCAGGACGCCATCCTCGCCACCTTCGACAAGCTGCTCGGCGCGCTGACCCTGGCCGTCGCCGGCATCGCCGCGATCAGCCTGGCCGTGGCCGGCATCCTGGTCATGAACGTGATGCTCGTCGCCGTCACCCAGCGCACCGGCGAAATCGGCCTGCTCAAGGCACTTGGCGCCTCGGCACGCACCATCCGCCTCGCTTTCCTGAGCGAGGCCGCCATGCTCTCGGCAGCCGGTGCCCTGGTCGGCTACGGCCTCGGCCAGATCGGCGCCTTCGTGCTGCGCCAGCTCTTTCCCGTCTTTCCCGCCTATCCGCCGGAGTGGGCGGTGATCGCCGGCCTGGGTACTGCCATCGGCACCGGCCTGCTGTTCGGCGTCATGCCAGCGCGGCGGGCCGCGCAACTGGATCCGGTACAGGCCTTGATGAAGCGCTGACGATGCAAAGTCCACCGCCCAGGCGCCAAACCGCCGCGTCCGTACACAGCCATTCCGTCCTTGCCTTGCTGGGCAACGCCCTGGTGCCGCCGCGCCTTGGCGGTGGACGCTAAGCGCCCATGCTGTTCACCGATGCCCTCAACCTCGCCCTGCGCGCCATCACCGCGCAACGCCTGCGCAGTTTCCTGACCCTGCTTGGCATCGCCGTCGGCATCGCGGCCGTCATACTGCTTACCTCGATCGGCGAAGGCATCCACCGTTTCGTGCTCGGCGAATTCAGCCAGTTCGGCACCAACAACATCACCGCCCTGCCGGGCAAGACGAAAACCGGCGGCACCCCCTCCGGCCTGCCGTCGAGCGCCCGGCCGCTGACGCTGGACGATGCCCGTTCGCTCGAACGCCTGCCGCACATCCTGGCGGTAACGCCCCAGGTCCGCGGCAATGCCGAGGTCGAAGGCAATGGCCGGACGCGGCGGACGCTGGTCTATGGCGTCAACAGCCAGTCGCAGAAGGTATTCAAATCGACCGTGCGCAGCGGTCAGTTCCTGCCCCCCGACGAAGCCGGTAGCGCCCGCGCCTTCGCCGTGCTCGGCGCCAAGGTCAAGGACGAGTTGTTCGGCCCCGATAGCCCGCTCGGCCAGCGCCTGCGCATTGGCGGCCTGCAATTCCGCATCATCGGCGTACTGGAGCCAAAGGGCCAGTTCCTCAGCATCGACCTCGACGACACGGTATTCATCCCCGCTGCACGCGGCCAGGAGCTGTTCAACCGCGAGGGTGTCGACGAGATCAACCTGGCGGTGGCGGAAGGGGCACCCGCCAAGGTCGTTGCCGAGCGCATCCGCCAGCAGCTGATCGAACGCCATGGCCGCGAGGATTTCACCATCGTCACGCAGGAGGAGATGATGGCGACGCTGTCCAACATCCTCAATGTGCTGACCATGGCCGTCGGCGCCCTGGGGGGCATTTCGCTGCTGGTTGGCGGAGTCGGCATCGTCACCATCATGACCATCGCAGTCAGCGAGCGGACCGGCGAGATCGGCCTGCTCGTCGCGCTCGGCGCACCGCGCCGCACCATCCTGCTGCTTTTTCTCGGCGAGGCCATCGCGCTCTCCGCGATCGGCGGCCTGCTCGGCCTGACCATCGGCTTCGGGCTGGCGCAGCTGATCCACCTCCTGCTCCCTGCCCTGCCGGTGCACACGCCGCTCACCTTCGTGCTCCTCGCCGAAGGCCTGGCCATCGCCATCGGCCTCGCCGCCGGCGTGCTGCCTGCCCGCCGCGCCGCGCTGCTCGACCCGGTCGAAGCCTTGCGCGCCGAGTGAGGGGCTATTCATCCATACGCATCAGTATGGTAGAGTGCCTTTTTCCCAACCGATCAAACGCAAGGAGTCCAGCATGACCTATCACATCGATCAGCTGCATCCCGGCATGTCCGCCAGCACCTCCAAGACCGTCACCGAAGCCGACATCATCCTGTTCGCCGGCATTTCGACCGACGTGAACCCGGCCCACCTCGACGAGGAATACTGCAAGGGCACCATGTTCGGCACCCGCATCGCCCACGGCATGCTCTCCGCCGGCTTCATCTCCGCCACGCTGGCCAACAAGCTGCCCGGCCCCGGCACCATCTACCTGTCGCAAACCCTGAAGTTCAAGGCCCCGGTCAAGCCGGGCGACACCGTCACCGCCACCGTCACCGTGCGCGAAGTCAATGTCGAGAAGAACCGCGTCATCCTCGACACCGTGTGCACCGTCGGCGGCAAGACCGTGATCGACGGCGAATGCCTGATGATGCCGCCGGTGCGCGCTGCCAAGCCGGTCGGCACCGTCTGATCGCCGCTGCTCCCAAACAAAAACGCCGGCTGCGAGCCGGCGTTTTCATTGAGGGAACGGGCAGCCTCCAATCAGAAGGCCTCGCCCTCGCGCAGGAAGCGCCACTGCCCCAACGGCAGGTCGCCCAGGCGAATCCGGCCGATGCGCACGCGCTTCAGGCCAATCACCTTCAAGCCGACCAGTTCGCACATGCGACGAATCTGCCGCTTCTTGCCTTCCTTGAGGATGAAGTGCAACTGGTCCTCATTGAGCTGCTTGACCCAGGCCGGCTTCAACGGCTTGCCGTCAAGTTCCAGGCCATGGCGCAACAAGTCGAGGCCGCCCTTGATCATCTCGCCGGAAACGCGCACCAGGTATTCCTTTTCGGCCTGGCTGTCCTCGCCGATCAGCCGCTTGGCTACCCGACCGTCGCTGGTCAGCACCAGCAGACCGGTCGAATCGACGTCCAGCCGCCCGGCCGGGGCCAGGCCACGCAGCATCCACGGCTTGAATTCCGGGTCGCCCGACTGCACCACCTGGGTTTCCGGCGTAATCAGCGTGACGGCTGGAATGCAACCGGGTTCCGGCTGGCCGGAAACGTAACCGACCGGCTTGTGCAACAGGATAGTGACCTGCTTGGCCTGATCCTTCTGCGCTGCCTTCGAAATCGTGATGTCCGCCGACGGATCGATGCGTGTACCCAGTTCGCTGATCTGCTCACCATTGACGAACACCCAGCCGCGCTCGATCCACAGGTCAGCCTCGCGGCGCGAACACAGGCCGCGTTCGGACATCACCTTGGACAGGCGGACACCGCTCGGTGCATCGGCCCGGGCAACCGGTGCCGTAACGGGCCCCTTGTCTACCGGTCGAACCGGGCGCCGCTCGGCCGGCTTGCCGGCCGATGCCCAGGGGCTCTCCGCGGACGGCGCAGTCGCCTTGACCGGCCGGGCAACGCGCTCGTCCCGCCGGTCGCCCCGCACTTCCCGGGGCTTGCCAGCAGGCGCCCACGGATTTTCGCCGGCAACGGACTCCGGACGCGGCTTGCGCAGAGCATCCGGACGATCCGCCTTGCGCTCGGCCGGCTTGCCAGAAGCACCCGACGTTTTTTCGCGCGGTGGCGCGCCAGACGTTTCAGTCACGCCTGAACGCGGCTTGCGCGGCAAGGCGCCGCCGCGCAGCGGGCGTTTGCGCGCCCCTGGCTCGCCCAGCGCCGCCTTGTTCACCCCCAGCGTGCCGGAAGGGTTCGCTGCCGGCTTGTCAGCCAGCGGCTCGGCGGCCGCCGACTCAACCGGCGGCGCGGCAGGCCTGGCTTCCGACTTGGGCTCGCCTTTCCGGTCGACCTTCGTGGCGCCGGCCTCCGGCTTGCGCCACTTGGCCCACGGGTCGCCCGGATTATCCTTGCCTGATTCGCTCATTGCAGGTCGAGCAGCTCAACCTCGAAAACCAGCGTCGCGTTCGGCGGAATCACACCGCCGGCTCCCCGGGCACCGTAGCCCAGGTGGGCCGGAATGGTCAGCTTGCGGGCGCCACCGATCTTCATGCCCTGCACGCCCTCGTCCCAGCCCTTGATCACATGGCCCTGGCCGAGCGGGAACTGGAAGGGATCGTTGCGATCCTTGCTGGAATCGAACTTGCTGCCGTTGGTCAGCCAGCCGGTGTAATGCACGGTCACGAAATGACCGGCCTTGGCCTCGGCGCCTTCGCCGACGACGGTATCCTCATAAACCAGCCCGGAGGCAGTGGTGATCTCAGCCATGAAACGCTCCTTTGCGAAAGGCGGGAAGTCTACCATAAGCCATTGAAAACCCTTTGACTTATCGGAGTTTCTCCGTATAATGCGCGGTTCTTCGTAGTACCCTTTGTATTAATTTCGGAGTCCAACCCATGTATGCGGTCATAAAAACCGGCGGCAAGCAGTATCGCGTTTCCGCTGGCCAAAAACTCAAAGTAGAACAGATACCGGCAGACGTTGGCGCAGAAGTCACGCTCGATCAGATCCTCATGGTAGGTGAAGGCGAGTCCGTGAAGATCGGCGCCCCCTTCCTTGCTGGCGCCACCGTCAAGTGCACCGTGGTTTCCCACGGCCGTCACGACAAGGTCAAGATTTTCAAGATGCGCCGTCGCAAGCACTACCAGAAGCGTCAGGGCCATCGTCAGAACTACACCGAACTGCGCATCGACACGATCGCTGCCTAAGTTCAGACAAGGAGCTAGTTAAATGGCACACAAAAAGGCAGGCGGTAGTTCGCGTAACGGCCGCGACTCACAGGCACAACGACTGGGCGTCAAGCGCTACGGCGGTCAATTCGTCCTGGCTGGCAACATCATCGTTCGCCAGCGCGGCACCGAATTCCACCCGGGCGAAAACGTTGGCTGCGGCAAGGATCACACCCTGTTCGCCCTGAAGGACGGCGTGATCCAGTTCACCGTCAAGGGTGAAAAGAAGCGCCGCACCGTGTCGATCGTTCCGGCCGCCGAATAATTCGGCCCGGCGGAAGAATCAGAAAAGCCCTATCCGCCCGGATAGGGCTTTTTGCTTTATCGGCCTGCGCTTTCCCCGAGAGCCCAGCCCGATAAAGCATCAACGCCTCACACGAGGCAGGAAGAACACACCATGAAGTTCATCGACGAAGCAAAAATCTTTGTGAAGGCCGGCGACGGCGGCAACGGCATCGCCACCTTCCGGCGCGAGAAATACATCCCGATGGGCGGCCCGAACGGCGGCGACGGCGGCAAAGGCGGTAGCGTCTATGTCGTGGCCGACCGCAACATCAACACGCTGGTCGATTACCGCTACACCCGCAAGTTCCTCGCCCAGCGCGGCGAAAACGGCGGCAGCGCAGACTGCTACGGCGCAGGCGGCGACGACATCGTGCTGCGCATGCCGGTCGGCACCGTGGTCACCGACCTCGCCACCGGCGAAGTGCTGGCCGACCTCGCCGAGCACGACCAGAAGGTGCTGATCGCCAAGGGCGGCAAGGGCGGCCTCGGCAACATCCATTTCAAATCCTCGACCAACCGCGCCCCGCGCCAATGCACCAAGGGCGACCCCGGCGAGGAATTCGAACTCGGCCTCGAACTGCGCGTCATCGCTGACGTCGGCCTGCTCGGCCTGCCCAACGCCGGCAAGAGCACGCTGATCCGCGCCATCTCGGCCGCCCGTCCGAAAGTCGCCGACTATCCCTTCACGACGCTGCACCCGAACCTCGGCGTTGTCCGCGTCGGTGCCGAAAAGAGTTTCGTCGTCGCCGACGTACCCGGCCTGATCGAAGGCGCCGCCGATGGTGCCGGCCTCGGCATCCGCTTCCTCAAGCATCTGCAGCGCACCCGCATCCTGCTCCACCTCGTCGACATCGCCCCGATCGACCCGGATGCCAACCCGGTCAAGGATGCCAAGGCCATCGTCGGCGAACTCGAAAAACACGACCCGGAACTCGCCGCCAAGCCGCGCTGGCTGGTGCTCAACAAACTCGACCTGATCCCGGAAGAAGACCGCGAAAAGGCCGTAAAGGACTTCCTGAAGGCCTACAAGAAAGCCATGAAATACGACGGCCCGGTCTTCACCATCGCCGCCATCAACGGCGAAGGCACTAAGCCGCTGATCTACGCCATTCAGGAAGCGCTGGAACAGATGGCCATTCCAGTCGAAACCGACGATACCCCGACAGACGAACCCCCTGAGGCCGGCGCATGAGCAAGACACAGCTTGCGACGTCTCGCCGACTGGTCGTCAAAGTCGGCTCAGCCCTCGTTACCAACAACGGCAATGGCCTTGATCTCGCCGCCATTGCCGACTGGGCCCGCCAGATCACCCAATTACGCGCCGCAGGCAAGGAAATCGTGCTCGTTTCCTCCGGCGCCGTCGCCTGTGGCGTGCAACGCCTGGGCTGGGGGCGCCGACCGAAAACCGTGCACGAAAAACAGGCCGCCGCCGCTGTTGGCCAGGCCGGGCTGGTCGAAGTTTATGAAGCCGCTTTCATGCAGCACGGTCTGCACACCGCGCAACTGCTCCTCACCCATGACGATCTCGCTGACCGCAAACGCTATCTGAATGCCCGGTCAACGCTCGCCACCCTGCTCGAACTCGGCGTCGTCCCGATCATCAACGAAAACGACACAGTCATTACCGACGAAATCAAGTTTGGCGACAACGACACCCTGGGCGCCCTGGTCGCCAACCTGATCGAAGCCGATGCGCTGATTATCCTCACCGATCAGCAAGGGTTGTACACCGCCGATCCGCGCAAGGACCCGGCCGCTACACTGGTTAGCGAGGCCACTGCCGGCGACCCCGCACTCGAAACCATGGCCGGCGGCGCCGGCAGTTCGGTCGGCACCGGCGGCATGATCACCAAGGTTATTGCCGCCAAGCGCGCCGCCCGCAGTGGCGCCCACACCGTCATTGCCAATGGCCGGGAAACCGATGCCATCCTGCGCCTGGCCACCGGCGAATCCGTCGGCACGCTGCTCACCGCCCAAACCCAGCCCCTCGCTGCCCGCAAGCAATGGCTGGCCGATCACCTGCAACTTGCCGGCCGCCTGATGCTTGACGCTGGCGCCGTGCAAGCCCTGGCTGCCGGCAAAAGCCTGCTCCCGATTGGCGTCGTTACCGTGGACGGTGAATTTGAACGTGGCGCCGCTGTCGCCTGCATCGACCCGAGCGGCAAGGAAATCGCCCGCGGCCTAAGCAACTACGGCAGCGGCGAAGCTCGCCTGATCGCCCGCAAATCGACCGGCGAAATCGAGGAACTCCTTGGCTACGTCGATGAGCCCGAGATCATCCACCGCGACAATCTGATCCTGCTCGACGGAGCAGGACCTCGGATTGGCAACTTCTCACACTAAAAAAGGGACAACTTCAGATACGGCGCTCACTACGCCCCCCCCCCCGAGAACAGCAAGTCATCAGCCCACTTATTGGACAGCGCTTTGGCGTAAGAATTCAAGCATCCCTATGCTGCTCTCCTGCCGAAACCGGCAAAACTGAGGTCTCCCCCTGTTTACCTTGACCGTCGCCAAAGTCTGCGGCGTGATTTTGGGCGCAACAGGCGGAGCAGACTATCTCAATTGAAATCAAGAAATCCGCCCAAATACGGCAAATACGTCTGCCAAGTAAGAGACTTGGGCACCCCGCGGATTTGTTGCTTCAGGACTAACGCAACGGCGAATGGCTCAGAGTTGAGTTAACCGGGAATCACCGCACCACGAGGAGGAGCATAGTGATTGGTCCAGTTCAGCGGTTGCTGAAAGGCATCGACAGAATCTGACACCTCAAAGAAAAACGGGAGCCGAAGCTCCCGTTTTTGTATCTAGATCTGGTTTAAGCCAGATTAGAAGGAGTGACGTACGCCGAAGGAGAAACCTTGAACGGCAGCGCCATCAGCAACACCAGCGGTAGTGGCGGTGGAGTTAGCGTTGGAAACACCGTACATGTAGTCGTAGTTAGCGTTGTTCTTGTTGTTGATGCGGCTATAAACAGCCTTCAGGACGGTACGCTTGGACAGGTTGTGCTCGTAGCCCAGAACGTAGTGGTTAGCACCTTCCTGATCTTGCACGTTGTTCTTGACGTCGCCCGCGTGACCCCACTGAGCCAGAACAGCACCGCGACCAACGTTGAACTTACCAGACAGATACCAAACGTTTTGCTTCAGATCGTCGCCGTTGGTCAGGTTGATACGAGCACGGTCAAACAGAACGCCCACTTGACCGAAGGCAGCCTTGTACATAACGGCAGCGCGGTGATCGTCCAGCTTGTTCCAGCCGGCGGCCAGGCCATCAGAAGCCAGGGAACCATTACCCGCGGCATTCACGGCGGTGTAAGCATAACCAGCATAGATCGGGCCAGTTTCATAGTTCAGGCCCAGGGTCCAAGCGGTGTTACCTTGGTTGGCATTATCTTGACCCATAGACTCACGACCAGCCAGCGCGGTACCGTTGAAGGTATTGGTCAGGCCAGTGGAGTAGCCGATAACACCGCTGAAGCCAGCGAAGTTCGGGGAAACGTAAGCGATAGCGTTGTTGATGCGCTGGTCGAAAGCACCTGCACCAGCACCACCACCCAGCTTGCCCAGCAGAGCGGTGTTAGCACCAATGCCAGTAGCGCCAGTGTTAACGTCAAACTTGGCACCCAGAGCGCGGGTCGGGCCAGTCAGGTTACCCATCAGCAGGGTGCCGTAGTTGCTGGACAGACCAACGTAGGAGTCGCGGTTGTTCCAAACGCCAGCAGCGCCGTTTTCGGTGGTCAGACCGTTTTCGAACTGGAAGACAGCCTTCAGACCGTTGCCCAGATCTTCAACACCCTTGAAACCGATGTAGGAAGAGTTGGCGGTAACGCGATTGCGGTTGTTGTAATCCAGGCGATCGCTGTTGCCAGTCGAACCAGTAGCGCGAACGCTGTCGAAGGTTGCGTCAGCAACGCCGTAGATGGTGACGTTGGTTTGGGCGAAAGCGGCCGAAGAAGCCAGAGCAGCAACTGCCAGAGCGATAATCTTCTTTTGCATCAGAAAATCTCCTTAGTGGTTAGTTTTTGATCTGACCCGCGGGCCAGACCAAGCTTTACCTCTCGGATCGAGAAGTTGCGTCGATTGTCGCAAAGAGCCAAAGCCGGCAGCAACCTTCGAATGCGTCGTTGCCACACTAAAACCGCCCTTTGTTGCATTGGCGCAACACATCTGCCAGACCGAGCGAAAAGCCTTTCCAACCTGGCAGACGGGGGTTTCCAAGCCCCCCCTCGATTAAATTGGAGAGCCAACAGCGTTGGCTGACGGCTGGCCAACCGGAATGATGGCTTTTTTAATTAGGGCCAGTAAATTGTCAGGTAACTGCGGAGAAGCCCAGCCCGGATATCCTCACGCAAACAAGCGGGCGAGTTCTTCCCCCGGCTCGCTGGCCCGCATGAAGGCTTCGCCGACCAGGAAGGCATCGACCTTGTTGGTACGCATCAAAGCGACATCGTCCGACTTGAGGATGCCGCTTTCGGTCACGACGATGCGGTCATGCGGAATGCGGGACAGCAGCCCGAGGGTGGTATCGAGCGTGACGTCGAAAGTACGCAGGTTACGGTTATTGATACCGAGCAACGGCGTCTGCAGCTGTAGCGCGACATCGAGTTCTTCCCCGTTGTGGACCTCGACCAACACGGCCATGCCGTAGCCCATGGCCTGTGCTTCAAGCGCCTGCATGTCGGGCAGGCTCAGAGCAGCGGCGATAAGCAGGATGGCATCGGCCCCCATCGCCCGCGCTTCGGCGACCTGGTAGGCGTCGACCATGAAGTCCTTGCGTAGCACCGGCAGATTGCATGCGGCACGGGCTTGCTGCAAATATTCCGGGCAGCCTTGGAAGTATTGACGGTCGGTCAGCACCGACAGACAGGCTGCGCCGTGCTGCTCGTAGCTGCGGGCGATGTCGGCCGGTTTGAAATCCGGGCGAATAATGCCCTTGGAAGGGCTGGCCTTCTTGATCTCGGCGATGACGGCTGGCTGGCCGGCGGCAATCTTGCGGCGGATGGCGCCCACGAAATCGCGCGGCGCCGCCTGGGCGGCCGCTTCGACCTCGACTGCGGCCAACGGCTTGACTGCCCTTGCGGCGGCGACCTCTTCGTACTTGGTCGCGACGATTTTATCGAGAATATCAGCCATCACCGACCACCCAATCGTTGCGTGCATTGCACGAACTGGTCGAGCTTGGCGCGCGCCGCGCCGCTGGCGATGGCTTCGCGGGCCTTGGCGATACCGTCGCCGATGCTTTCCGCCACATTGGCGACATAGAGCGCGGCACCGGCGTTGAGGCAGACAATTTCGCGTGCCGCACCGGGCTGGTTGGCAAGAACGCCGAGCAGCATTTCCCGGGATTCCCCGGCGCTGCCGACGCGCAACTGGCGCAAGGACTGCATCTGCAAGCCATAGTCTTCCGGATGGATCTCGTACTCACGGACTTCACCATCCTTCAGTTCACCGACCATGGTGGCGGCACCGAGGGAAATTTCGTCCAGGCAATCCTTGCCGTGCACAACCAGCACGCGCTCGGCGCCCAGGCGCTGCATGACGCGCACAAGAATGCCGACGAGGTCGGGATGGAAAACCCCCATCAGGGTGTTCGGCGCACCGGCCGGATTGGTCAGCGGGCCGAGAATGTTGAAGATGGTACGGACCCCCATCTCGCGACGAACCGGCGCGACGTGCTTCATGGCGCTGTGATGATTCGGCGCGAACATGAAGCCAAAGCCGGTTTCCGCGATACAGGCGGCAACCTGTTCGGGCGACAGCATGATGTTGGCACCGAGCGCCTCCAGCACGTCGGCCGCGCCGGAACTGGACGACACGCTCCGCCCGCCGTGCTTGGCGACCCTGCCGCCGGCGGCGGCCACGACGAAGGCCGAGGTCGAGGAGATATTGAAGGTATGGGCCGCATCGCCCCCGGTGCCAACGATATCGACAAAATGCTTGTCATAAGGCACCTTGACCGGCGTCGCCAACTCCCGCATGACGCTGGCGGCGGCGGCAATCTCGCCGATGGTTTCCTTCTTGACGCGCAGCCCGGTGATGATGGCGGCGATCATGACCGGCGACACCTCGCCGCCCATGATCTGGCGCATCAGGGAGATCATTTCGTCATGGAAGATTTCGCGGTGCTCGATGACACGCTGCAGGGCGGCTTGCGGGGTCATTTCTGGTGTTCCTCGAGGAAATTCTTCAACAGGTCGTGACCGCGCTCGGTCAGGATGGATTCGGGGTGAAACTGGACGCCCTCGACCGCCAGCGTCTTGTGGCGAACGCCCATGATCTCGCCATCGTCCGTCCAGGCGGTGATCTCCAGGCAATCGGGCAGCGATTCGCGCTCGATGGCCAGCGAGTGGTAGCGCGTGCAAGTCAGCGGGTTGGGCAAGCCCTTGAAGACGCCGATATCCTTGTGATGCACTGGCGACACCTTGCCGTGCATCAGCTGCTTGGCGTGCACGATCTTGCCGCCGAAGGCTTCGCCGATGGACTGGTGGCCGAGACAGACGCCGAGCAACGGAATCTTGCCGGCGAATTCCTTGATCGCGGCAAGCGAGATACCGGCCTGGGCCGGCGCGCAGGGGCCGGGAGAAATGACCAGATAATCGGGCTTGAGCCGGGCGATCTCGGCCAGCGTGATCGCATCGTTGCGGAACACCCGGACGTCCTGCCCGAGCTCGCCGAAATACTGGACGATGTTGTAGGTGAAGCTGTCGTAATTATCGATCATCAGCAGCATGCTGTTGATTCCTTGCCTGTTTGGTTAGTCATGAATTCTACCTCGGCGACACGCCGGGCAGGCGAAGGAGCATGCTTTCACGCTAAAATGCGCCCTTTCCCGCCGGACCCGTTTATGACCGCCGCTCTCTCCATTCCGCCGCACAGCCTCTCCATCGTCGTCCCGTTCTACAACGAGGAAGACAACATCGCGCCGCTGGTCAAGCGGGTGCATGAGGCGCTGGCCGGTTACCAGCATCCGTGGGAACTGGTGCTGGTCGACGACGGCAGCAGCGATGCGACGGTGGATCGCGCCATGCAGTGTGCGCGCGAATATGGGCCGCATGTCCGCGTCGTCGAACTGACCCGCAACTTCAAGCAGACCGCCGCCATGCAGGCTGGCCTGGATGCAGCGCGCGGCGACGTGATCGTGACCATGGACGGCGACCTGCAGAACGACCCAGTGGACATTCCGCGGATGGTCGCCCGCCTGCTCAATGAAGACCTCGACCTGGTCGCCGGCTGGCGGCAGAACCGCCAGGACGGCCTGTTCCTGCGCAAGATTCCGTCGAAGATCGCCAACCGCCTGATCGCCCGCATGACCGGTGTCAAGCTGCGCGACTACGGCTGCAGCCTGAAGGCCTATCGCGGCGACGTGATCAAGCGCGTCCGCCTGTACGGTGAAATGCACCGCTTCATCCCGGCCTGGATGGCGACCGTGACGACGCCGCGCCGCATCGCCGAGGAGCCGACGACGCACCACGCCCGCACGGCTGGCGTTTCCAAGTACGGTATTTCGCGCACCTTCCGTGTCATCCTCGACCTGATCGCGGTTTATTTCTTCATGCGCTTCCGTGCCCGCCCCGGCCATTTCTTCGGCAGCATCGGCCTGGCGCTGACCGCCATTTCCGGCCTGGTGCTGGCCTGGCTGGCCTGGGTGAAGTTCGGACTGGGCGAGTCGATCGGCGGCCGGCCGCTGCTCATTGTCGGCATCGGCACACTGATCGCCGGCGTACATTTCATCACCACCGGCGTGCTGTCCGAGCTGCTCGCCCGCATCTATTTCGAGTCGGGCACCGTCCGTTCCTACTCGGCGCGCCAGATGCCGGAACTGGCTGCCGACGAAGCCTGGCACCAGCCAGACTGAACCACCCGCCAAGGCAGCCCGAGAAGCCGCTCCGAATGAGCGGCTTTTTTGCGCGAACATGCTGCCCCCGCTCAGTTGAAGCGGGTATCGAGACCTTGTTCGGCCAGCTCGGCGGCGCGTAGCACGGCCCGGGCCTTGTTCTGGGTTTCCTGCCATTCCGATTCGGGATTCGAATCCGCGACGATGCCGGCCCCGGCCTGGACATGCAGTTTCTTGTCCTTGATGACGCCGGTGCGGATGGCGATGGCGACGTCCATGTCGCCGTTGAAACTGAGGTAGCCGACCGAGCCGGCGTAGATGCCGCGCTTGACCGGCTCCAGTTCGTCGATGATTTCCATGGCCCGCACCTTGGGGGCGCCGGACACGGTACCGGCCGGGAAGGTGGCGCGCAGCACGTCGAGGGCATCGAGACCGGGCTGCAGCCTGCCTTCGACGTTCGAGACGATGTGCATCACGTGCGAGTAACGCTCGACGATCATGTTTTCGGTGACCTTGACCGAACCGACCTTGGCGACGCGGCCGCAGTCGTTACGACCGAGATCGAGCAACTGGGTGTGCTCGGCGCGTTCCTTCTCATCGGCCAGCAGTTCGACGGCCAGTGCGGCATCCTCTTCCGGCGAAGCACCGCGTTTGCGGGTACCGGCAATCGGTCGCACGGTGACCCGCTCGCCCTCCAGGCGTACCAGGATCTCCGGCGAGGCGCCGACGACATGGTAGTCCTCGAAGTCGAAATAGAACATGTAAGGCGACGGATTCAGGCTGCGCAGGGTGCGGTACAGGGCCAGCGGGCTGGCCATGAACGGTTTGGTCATCCGTTGCGACAGCACGACCTGCATGATGTCACCCTCGGTGATGTAGCGCTTGGCCTTGAGCACGGCCTGCTTGAAGGCAGCCTCGCCGAAGGTGGATACCGCCGGCTCGGAATGCACTGGCTGTTCGGCCGGCAAAGTCACTGGCGTGCGCAGCTTGCCGAGCAACTCCTTCAGGCGGGAACGCGCCTTCTGGTAGGCGCCGGGGAAGCCGGGCTCGGCGTAGACGATCAGGGTCAGCTTGCCGGACAGGTTGTCGACGACAGCCAATTCTTCGGAGAGCAGCAGGCCGATGTCCGGCGTGCCGATTTCGTCCGGCTTGTTCGTACGGGTCAAGCGGGTTTCGACATAGCGCACGGTGTCGTAGCCGAAACAGCCGACCAGACCACCGCAGAAACGCGGCAGGCCGCTGGCCGGCGGGGCACGGAAGCGCTGCATGTACTTGCCGATGAAGTCGAGCGGATTGGTATCGTCCTCGCGCTCAGCGATGCGGTTCCCGGTCAGCACCAGCACCTGGTGGCCATTGACCACAATGCGGGTCTGGGCAGCCAGGCCGATGATGGAGTAGCGGCCGAAACGCTCGCCGCCCTGCACGGATTCGAGCAGGTAGGTGTAGGGGCCGTTGGCCAGTTTCATGTAGATCGACAGCGGGGTGTCGAGGTCGGCAAACGTCTCCAGCGAAACGGGGATACGGTTGTAGCCTTGCGCGGCCAGCGCGTTGAATTCGGTTTCAGTCATGGGAAGCCTCGAAAATGACGGTTGTTTTTGCACACTGCATGCGCCCTGTCTCAACGTGGGCGCCGAACGGACGAGCGATTACGGACGCCAGCGGCGCCAACGAAGCTCGATGTTCCAGTGATGCAAGGGGGTCATTTCGTCAGGAGGTCTTGAAGGTGAGGGCTTGCTGGTAGGCAGCAAGCAGATCGGATACTAGCGCATCGCAATCGGCACTGTCCACCGGCTTGCCTTCGTTGTAGCCGTAGGGCACGCAAAAGGCCGGGCAACCGGCGGCATGGGCGGCGTGGATGTCGTTTTCGGAATCACCGATGTGCAGATTGCGGTCGGGCCGCACGCCGAACAGGCGGCAGGCGTGCAGGATGGGCTCGGGATGCGGTTTCTTGTGGGCGGTGGTATCACCGGAAACGATTACGTCGAAGAAATCGCTCATGCCCATGCGGTCGAGCAGCGCCTCGGTAAACATGCCGGGCTTGTTGGTCACGACGCCCATTTTCGCGCCGCTGGCTTGCCACGCCTTCAGGCCGTCGAGCACACCCGGATACACCAGCGTGAAACGACCGTTGACCTCGGTGTAATGACGCTTGAAGGATTCGATGGCGGCCTGCAGCGCCTCGGCCGTCGGCGGCTTGTCGTGGGTCAGGCAACGCTCAACCAGTACCGCCATGCCCTTGCCGACGAAGCTGTGCACCTCGGCCGGGGTGCGCTGCGGGGCGCCGATCTCGTCGAGCATCAGGCGGCAGGCTTCGGCCAGGTCGGCGATGGTGTCGAGCAGGGTGCCGTCAAGGTCGAAGGTGACCGATTGGAAACGCATCTCAGACCTTGGCCAGTTCGCTGCGCAGCGCACCAATGATCGAATCGTAGCGGTGCGGATCGCTGTCCTTGCCGGCCCCATAGACGGCCGAACCGGCGACAAAGGCATCGATGCCGGCACGGGCGATTTCGGCGATGTTGGCAGTGTTCACGCCACCATCAATTTCAAGGCGGATGCGGCGGCCGGTTTCGCGCTCGTAGGCATCGAGCTTGGCGCGGGCCTGCTTCGCCTTGGCCAACGTGCCGGGGATGAATTTCTGACCGCCGAAACCCGGGTTGACGCTCATCAGCAGGATGAGGTCGAGCTTGTCCATGACGTAGTCCATGTGGTCGAGCGGGGTAGCCGGGTTGAAGACCAGGCCGGCCTGGCAGCCGCCGTCGCGAATCAGCGACAGGCTGCGGTCGATGTGCTCGGAGGCCTCCGGGTGGAAGGTGATGATGTTGGCCCCGGCTTTCACGAAATCGGGAATGATGCGATCGACCGGCTTGACCATCAGATGCACGTCGATCGGTGCCGTCGTGCACGGCCGGATGGCCTCGCAAACCAGTGGGCCGATGGTCAGGTTGGGAACATAATGGTTGTCCATCACGTCAAAGTGAATCCAGTCGGCTCCCGAGGCAATGACGTTGGCCACTTCCTCGCCCAGTTTGGCGAAGTTGGCGGACAGGATGCTCGGTGCGATGACGTAATCTTTGGCTGACATAATGACCCCTTCCACAAGAACAACCGAAATTATCCCATGCCCGACAACAAGTATCGTATCGAAGTCCATCCCCGCCCGCAGTTCATTCCGGAGCAATCCGATCCGGAAAATGACCGCTACATCTTCGCTTACACGATCACCATCACCAACACCGGGCAGATTGCAGCCCAGCTGGTTTCCCGACACTGGATCATCACCGATGCACACAATACGATTCAGGAAGTGCGCGGCCTGGGCGTCGTCGGCCAGCAGCCGCTGCTGCAACCGGGCGAAAGCTACGAATACACCAGCGGCTCGTCGCTGACGACGCCGATCGGCACGATGAAAGGCACCTACCAGATGGTGGCCGAGGATGGCACGCACTTCGAAGCCGAAATTCCGGAATTCGTACTTGCCACGCCGCGCGCCCTGCATTGAGCCTCAAACACACCTACACGCTGATCGCGCCCTTCTACGATGCGATGCTGGCCCGTGCCACGCGGGCGGCCCGGCAACGCAGCCTGGCGGCCCTGCCGACCGACCCCGGCCGCGTGCTGCTGGCCGGGGTCGGCACCGGACTGGATTTGCCGCACCTGCCGGCGCAGCACCACTACATCGGGCTGGACCTGACCCACGCCATGCTGCGCCGCGCCCTGTCGCGCGTCGGCCCGGTCGATTTCGCCCCCGTGCAAGGTGACGCCCAGCGCCTGCCGTTTGCCGATGGCGCCTTTGACCATGCCGTGCTACACCTGATCCTGGCCGTCGTCCCGCACCCGGCCGCCTGCTTCGCCGAAATTGCCCGCATCGTCAAACCCGGTGGCAGCGTGCTGGTATTCGACAAGTTCCTGCGTCGTGGCCAGCCAGCCCTGCTGCGCCGACTGGCCAATCCGCTGGTGCGCCGGGTGGCTACCCGGCTCGATGTCGTGTTTGAAGACCTGCTCCCCGCGGCACCACAACTGGCGCTGGAGCACGACCAACCAGCCCTAGCCGGCGGTTGGTTCCGGATGATCCGCCTGCGCCGGTACTAGGGGCTCGACCGGGAGCGGCTCCGGCTCGTCCTTGCCGAGTGCGTCCTCGATCCAGGCCAGCATCAGCGTGTAGGTCACGGCCAGCACGACCGGCCCGACGAAGATGCCGATCAGCCCGAAACCGAGCATGCCGCCAATCACCCCGGCAAAGATCAGCAGCAGCGGCAGATCGGCGCCACGCTTGATGAGCATCGGACGCAGGAAGTTGTCCAGGCTGCCAACGACCAGACTCCACACCAGCAGGAAGCTGGCCCAGCCGGTAGCCTCCGTCCAGAACAGCCAGCCGGCCGCCGGCAAGAGCACCAGCATCGGCCCGATCTGCGCAATGCACAACATCAGCATGAGGGCAGACAGCAGGGAAGCCAAAGGCACACCGGCGACAGCGAGGCCGATGCCGCCGAGCGCTGTCTGGACGATGGCCGTGACGCCCACGCCCAGCGCCACGCCACGTATCGCCTGACCAGCCAGGATGATTGAATTCTCGCCCCGCTCGCCGGCCAACCGGCGGCCGAAACGCCTCGCCATGCGCGCGCCCGACTCACCGCCCGAATAGAAAATGGCGGAAATCGTGACAACCAGCAGGAACTGGATGAGCATGCCGCCCAGGCCACCAACCTGGGCCAGCAGCCATTTGCCGGCATCGGTGGCGTAGGGCATCGCCTTGGCGAACACACCTGCCGTTCCACCGGCCGCCAGTTGGCTCCAGGCCGTTGCGATCCGCTCGCCCACCAGGGGCAAGGCACCGACCCAGGCCGGTGGCAGTGGCAGACCATGGGCTGCGACGGATTTGCCCGCTGCCGCCAGTTGATCCGCATGATCGAGCATGGTGTCGATCGCCAGCCACAGGGGCAGCACGAGGAGGAGGAGCATGGCGAGGCTCATCAACGCCACCGCGACGCCGCGCCGCCCGCCGAGACGTTCTTCCAGCCCACGGAAGAGCGGCCAGGTGGCGACGACCAGCATGGCCGCCCAGACCGAAGCGGCCAGGAAGGGGCGCAAGACCCACAGGCTCAGGCCGATCAGACCGAGAATACAGAGGATGGCCAGGGTATTGCGCGCCAGGTCGCGGCGGATATCGGTCATGGCAGCAAAAAGGAAAACGGGAATCAGCCGAATATAGCGCGGATTCGCAGATCCTTTGTCTTCGCGACAATGTCGTCGAGCGTCGTACCGTCTGCCAGTGTCACCTGCCGATGGGCCCCGGCATTGAGCAAGACCTGGATCACCGCCAGATGGCCGTTGGCAACAGCCTTGAGCAACGGGGTGGAGCCGTCATTCGCATCCAGGTTGGGATTGGCCTGGCGATCAAGCAGTTGATTCACCACCGCCAGATGACCGCGGGCCGCTGCTTGCAGCAGGGGGCTGATTCCAGCGTTGCTCAGCACGTTGGCCGGCACGCCCCTATCAAGCAGTAGTTTCACCACCACCGGATAACCGCTGAAGGCCGCCCAGTGCAAGGGGGTGTAACCCCCGCGATCCTTGGCGAAAAGATCGGCCCCGCATTCGAGCAACATCAGCGCCAACTGTTCACGGCCGTGGAAGGCGGCGATCGTCAGCGGGGTCCATTCCCGTGCATCGCGCGTATCGACATCAAAACCGGCCTGTACGAACATGGCACAAACTTGATGATTACCCGCCTCGGCAGCCTTGGCAAAGCCTTCGCGACTGAAGGCGAAGCCCAGGTTTTCGATCTCTTTGACCAGGCGCTCCTGATCCCATTGATATGCAGCCAGCGGAGCGCGGACAGGCGCCTCCTCGGCCACCAGTAAATGACCGATGCGATCGTAGGCAATGCTCAAGGACATGATCTCGGCCGCCACTTCTGGCGGGAATCCCTGGCGATTGGGCCGGCTCGGGATCATCAATTCGGTGAAATAATCCGCTGTCGCTCCGGCGTCACCCCACATCGCTTCGATTTTGCGGGCGACATGAGGGAAGCGTGCCACCAATTGATGGGGGTACTTGTTGCGAAAGTCGCTGTCCAGCAGAAAAGCGAGAGGGGGCTTGTCATCGCTCATGTCACGCCGACGCTCCGGAAATCATGGGTCAAAAGTACAACTTTCCGGCCGGTAGCACAAACGCCCATTCCACGTGACAAGGCCCGCACACCGGCGGGCCTTGTGTTTGCTTCGTAGCCCCGCGGGGCATTCGGCTACGAACGATAGTCGGCGTTGATCTTGACGTAATCGTAGGAGAAATCGCAGGTGAAGACGCTGGCCTGCGCATTGCCGCGACCGAGGTCGACGCGTACGGTGATCTCGGCCTGGGCCATGACGCGGGCGCCCTCCGCTTCCTGATAGGCCGCCGCGCGGCCGCCGTTCTCGGCAACCAGCACATCATCCAGCCAGACCTTGACGCCATCGACATCGAGATCGGCGATGCCAGCGTAGCCAACGGCAGCCAGAATGCGGCCAAGGTTGGGGTCGGACGCGAAGAACGCCGTCTTGACCAGCGGCGAGTGGCCGATGGCATAGCCGACCTGGCGGCATTCCTCGACCGTCTTGCCCCCCTGCACGGCGATGGTGATGAACTTGGTGGCGCCCTCGCCGTCACGGACGATGGCCTGAGCCAACTCAACGGCAACGGCAACGATGGCCGCCCGGACCTCATCCCAGCCGGCATCGGCTTCCGAAGCGAAGGCTGCACCGGATTGGCCGGTGGCGATCATCACGAAGGAGTCGTTGGTCGAGGTGTCGCCATCGACGGTGATGCAGTTGAAGGACGCATCGGCCGCCTCCTTGACCAACTTGTCGAGCAGGGACTGGGCAATGCCGGCATCCGTGGCGACGAAACCAAGCATGGTCGCCATGTTCGGCTTGATCATGCCGGCACCCTTGGAGATGCCGGAAACGGTAATCGTCTTACCACCCACCGTGATGCGGCGCGAAGCGGCCTTGGCCACCGTGTCGGTGGTCATGATGGCGTGCGCGGCGGCATGCCAGTTGTCCGCCTTCAGATCGGCCTTGGCAGCCGGCAGGCCGGCCTTCAGACGGTCGACCGGCAGCGGTTCGAGGATGACGCCGGTCGAAAAGGGCAGAACCTGGTCGGCAGCAATGCCCAGCAACGCGGCCACCGCTTCACAGGAAGCCTGCGCCGTCTGGCGCCCCGGCTCGCCGGTGCCGGCATTGGCGATGCCGGTATTGATGACCAAGGCACGGATTTCCTTGCCGGTTGCCAGATGGTTACGGCAAAGCTGAACCGGCGCCGCGCAGAAACGGTTCTGCGTGAAGACGCCGGCCACGGTGCAGCCGCCATCGAGCGCAACCAGGGTCAGGTCGCGGCGGTTCTTCTTGCGGATTTCAGCCTCGGCGACACCGAGGCGAACACCGGCGACGGGAAGGAGTTGGTCAGCAGCAGGCGTGGCGTAATTGACAG
The DNA here is from genome assembly GCF_000519045.1 of Dechloromonas agitata is5. Lineage (GTDB taxonomy): Bacteria > Pseudomonadota > Gammaproteobacteria > Burkholderiales > Rhodocyclaceae > Azonexus > Azonexus agitatus. The sequence continues at coordinate 1,700,248 of NZ_KI912532.1, read as the reverse complement.
GCATTCGTTGGACTCCAAAAGCATCAAGGCACCGCCTTGGGTGCCTTGGGGGTCAGATCAGGAAAGTTTTCCGTGGCAGTGTTTGTACTTCTTGCCCGAGCCGCAGGGGCAGGGGTCGTTGCGACCGATCTTCGGGCCGCTTTCGACCGGCGACGCAGTCTGCGGCTGAGCCCCACCTTCGCCCAGCGCCTCGTCGTAACCGGCATGCTGGTACTGCACATTCTGCACATCGGCATGCGGCGCGGTTTCCTCGACATCTTCCGGCGAACGAATCTGCACGGTGTAGACGATGCGGGTCACTTCACGGCGTACGAGGTCGAGCAAGCCCTCGAACAGTTCGAAGGCTTCGCGCTTGTACTCCTGCTTCGGGTTCTTTTGCGCATAGCCGCGCAGATGGATACCCTGGCGCAGGTGATCGAGCGCCGCCAGATGCTCGCGCCAGTGGCTGTCCAGGCTCTGCAGCATGACATTGCGTTCGAACTGGTGGAAAGTCGGTGCGCCGACCAGTTCCACCTTGGCCTGATAAACCTCGTCGGCCCCCTTGACGATGCGTTCGAGGATTTCCTCGTCGGACAGCGTCGGCTCGCTCTTGAACCACTGGGCGACCGGTGCCTCGATCTGCAATTCGGCCGCCAGGGTGCGTTCCAGACCTTCCATGTCCCACTGCTCTTCGACGGAATCGGCCGGCACATGGGCGCGGAAGATCTCGGCGATGACGCTCTGCCGCATGGCGGTGATGGTTTCCGAGATGTCTTCGGTTTCCAGCAATTCGTTGCGCTGCTGGTAGATGACCTTGCGCTGATCGTTGGAAACGTCGTCGTATTCCAGCAACTGCTTGCGGATATCGAAGTTGCGGGCCTCGACCTTGCGCTGCGCCGATTCCAGCGAGCGGGTGACGAGCGGATGCTCGATCGCCTCGCCCTCCGGCATCTTCAGCTTGTCCATGATGGCGCGCAGGCGCTCGCCGGCGAAGATGCGCAGCAACTGGTCGTCGAGCGACAAATAGAAGCGCGACGAACCGGCATCGCCCTGGCGACCGGCGCGGCCGCGCAGCTGGTTGTCGATACGGCGCGACTCGTGGCGCTCGGAACCGATGATATGCAGGCCACCGGCGGCCAACACCTGTTCGTGCACCTTCTGCCATTCGTCCTTCAAGGCCGCCACCTTCGCCGCCTTGTCGTCGGCGGACAGGGCCTCATCGCTGTTGATGGCGTCGATGTCCTTCTGGATGTTGCCGCCAAGGACGATGTCGGTACCGCGACCGGCCATGTTGGTGGCGATGGTGATCATCCCCGGACGGCCGGCCTGGGCGACGATCTCGGCTTCGCGGGCATGCTGCTTGGCGTTGAGCACCTGGTGCGGCAGCTTTTCCTGGTCGAGGAGGTGCGACAGCAGTTCGGAATTCTCGATCGAGGTCGTGCCGACCAGCACCGGCTGGCCGCGCTTGGCGCAATCCTTGATGTCGGCGATGATCGCCGCATGCTTCTCGTCGGCCGTCTTGTAGACCAGGTCGTTCATATCCTTGCGGACCATCGGACGATGGGTCGGGATGACGACGGTTTCCAGACCGTAGATCTGCTGGAATTCGTAGGCTTCAGTGTCGGCCGTGCCGGTCATGCCGGACAGGCGGCTGTACATCCGGAAATAATTCTGGAAGGTGATCGAGGCCAGGGTCTGGTTCTCGGCCTGGATTTGTACACCTTCCTTGGCCTCGACGGCCTGGTGCAGGCCGTCGGACCAGCGGCGGCCGGCCATCAGGCGACCGGTGAATTCATCGACGATGACCACTTCGCCGTTCTGCACGACGTAATGCTGATCCTTGTGGAACAGCGACAGCGCACGCAGGGCGGCGTTCAGGTGGTGCATCAGTGAGATGTTGGCGGCGTCGTAGAGGCTGGAGCCTTCCTTGAGCAGACCATGCTCGGCGAGCAATTGCTCGGCGCGCTCGTAGCCAGCCTCCGATAGATGGACCTGGTGACCCTTCTCGTCCACCCAGTAGTCGCCCTCGCCCTTTTCTTCCATGGCGCGCGTCAGCTTGGGCACAACGTCCTTCATGCGCAGGTAGAGATCGGTATGGTCGTCGGCCTGGCCGGAGATGATCAGCGGCGTACGCGCTTCGTCGATCAGGATGGAGTCCACTTCGTCGACGATGGCGAAGTTCAGGCCGCGCTGCACGCGCTGGTCGGCCGTATAGACCATGTTGTCGCGCAGGTAGTCGAAACCGAATTCGTTGTTGGTGCCGTAGGTGATGTCGGCGGCGTAGGCAGCCTGCTTGGCCTCGTGGTCCATCTGCGACAGGTTGACGCCGACGGTCAGGCCGAGGAAGCGGTGCAGGCGCCCCATCCACTCTGAATCGCGGGTTGCCAGATAGTCGTTGACCGTGATGACATGGACCCCCTTGCCGGAGATGGCGTTCAGGTAGGCGGGCAGCGTACCGACCAGCGTCTTGCCTTCACCGGTCCGCATTTCGGCGATCTTGCCGTAGTGCAGGACCATGCCGCCGATCATCTGGACGTCAAAGTGGCGCATGCCGAGCACGCGCTTGCCGGCTTCGCGCACAACCGCAAAGGCTTCCGGCAACAGGTCGTCAAGCGACTCGCCGTTGGCGTGGCGCTGACGGAACTCGTCGGTCTTGGCCTGCAACTGCTCGTCGGAGAGCGCCTGCAGGGCTGGCTCCAGCGCATTGATGCGCTTGACGGTCTGGGTGTATTGCTTGATCAGCCGGTCATTGCGGCTGCCGAAAATCTTCTTGAGTAGGCCGGATATCATCGCGTTCTTCAGTGGTTGCGCGGTGCAGCAAAGGGCGGATTCTAACACGCCCCTCCCGGGCGATGACGACGACCTGAATCAAGTCCGGCGCTGCTTCAACGCCGCTTCAGTGCGGCATATTCGCCACCCTGCCTGAGGAATGGCGCGGGATCCCGGGCCACGCCGAACTGGCGCACCTCGAAATGCAGGTGCGGGCCGGTTGACCGGCCGGTATTGCCTACCGCACCGATCCGGGAGCCCCCCTTGACCAAGGCGCCGGGCGTGACATCCATGCGGGAAAGATGGGCATAGCGGGTCGTCAACCCCTGGCCATGATCGACCTCGACCAGATTGCCGTATTCCGGGTGGAAGCTGGCCGCCAGCACTACGCCGTCAGCGGCGGCAACGACGGGGGTGCCCGGTTCGGCCGAGAAATCAAGCCCCTCGTGCATCGAGCGCAGACCGGCGAACGGATCGGTGCGATAACCGAAGAACGAACCCAGCGCCGCATCCTTGACCGGCAGCGTGGTCGGCAACAGGCGATCCTTGACCCGCTTGTCGAGCAGGCGCGCCTCCAGGTAAACCAGGTCGTCGCTGTATCGCTCGACATCACCGGCCAGACGATCGATTTCGTCCTGCAGCGCATAAGGATTCATGGGGGCCGGCAGGTAAGGGCCGCCCTGGGGCGCCTTCGCAGCTTCCACCGGGCGCTCGCGTTGGATGCCGGCCAGGCCGGACACCCGGTCGCCCAGCGCATCGAGCTGCAGGACCTGCCCCTGCAGCTCGCCGAGGCGGGTCGCCATCAACTGCAGATTGCTGTCGAGATAGCTGCGGGTCTTCTGGCTTTCCTGCAGCTGCAGCTTGACCAACAGGTCTTCGACCAGCGGCAGACGGAGATGCACCGACAACCAGGAGAGAAACAGCGACGAAGAGACGACCAGGGCCAAAAAGAGGAATGCCGCGGCGACCACATGCCGAGGCATAATGGTAATTGTGCGCGCCGCCTTCAGATGGCGTGAAACCAGAATGATCTGCACGGAACCTCCTATGTACCAAGGGCCAGAGCACTACCTCGACAGCGACGCCGCGATCGGCCGGGTCATGGCCCATGCGCGCCTGCTGCAAAAGCTCTCGCGCCGCTTCGAAGCCATCGCCCCGGGCGGGCTGCGCCACGCGGCACGAGTGGCCAATTACAAGTCGGGGAAAATCGTTATCCACGCCGATAACGGCGCGGTCGCCGCCAAGATTCGCCAGATGAGCCAGCGACTGTGCAACGAGTTATCCATGGGAGGCGCGGAGTGTAGCGCTCTTGAAGTCAAAGTGCAACCGCGCCAAAATCCTTACCAAACAAGGACATCGACACCAAAACCGCTCTCCGGCAAGGCTTTCGGGGCGCTGCTGGCAACCGCGGAAAAATTGCCGCCGGGCCCCTTGCGGGCAGCACTCGACAGCCTGCTGCAGCGGGCCGCTAGAACGGAATGACGGCCAGGCGCTCGAGGAACATCAGCGCAAAAACCAGCAAGGCAAAGACAATTGCGTAACGAAAAAGGCGCCAACTGAAGGCGAGATACTGGCGATTGCCGGTGAAGGCATAGACCACGATGCCGGCGCCAATGGCGATGACAACGATGACTGCCAGCAGGCGCAGCAGCCACATGGTGGCTTAAGCGGCCTGGGCCAGCCAGCGGGTGACGCCTTGCGGCGCGGCGGCTTCCTGATCGAAGCTGACGAACTCCCAGCAGTCCTGTTGCTGCAACAGGGCGCGCGCCAACTGATTGTTCAAGGCGTGACCGCCTTTGTGCGAGGAATAGGCAGCCAGCAGCGGATGGCCAAGCAGATAGAGGTCGCCGACCGCATCGAGAATCTTGTGCTTGACGAACTCGTCGCCATAACGCAGGCCATCCTGGTTCAGGACGCGAAACTCGTCGAGGACGATGGCGTTTTCCAGACCACCGCCCAGGGCCAGGCCGTTTTCACGCAGATACTCCACTTCCTGCATGAAGCCGAAAGTACGAGCGCGCGACACTTCGCGGACGTAGGACTGCTCGGCGAAATCGATCTCGGCCTTCTGAGCCGACTTGTCGATGGCCGGATGGTTGAAGACGATGGAAAAAGCCAGCTTGTAGCCATCGTAAGGCTCGAAACGGGCCCATTTGTCTCCCTCCCGCACCTCGATGGGCTGGGTGACGCGAATGAATTTCTTGGCGGCGTTCTGCTCCTCGATCCCAGCCGACTGGATCAGGAAGACGAAAGGCGCGGCCGAACCGTCGAGGATGGGTACTTCCGGCGCATCCAGGTCGATCCAGGCGTTATCGATGCCCAGCCCGCAGAGGGCCGACATCAGGTGTTCGATGGTTCCCACCTTGACCCCGTCCACTTCGAGACAGGAGCACATGCGGGTATCGCCAATCAGTACCGCCTTGGCGGGAATATCCTTGGGCTCGGGCAAATCGACGCGGCGGAAGACGATGCCGGTATCCGGGGCTGCCGGGCGCAGGGTCAGGTTGACCTTGACGCCGCCGTGCAGGCCGACACCTGAGGCGCGAATAACCGTCTTGAGCGTGCGTTGCTTGAGCATGCTAAGTGCTTGAATGATTGGGGAAGGCGGCGGATTGTAACACAACCCGCCACCGCCCTTTTTCAGAGAATGGTTTTGTTACGCTTTAATCCGCCTGCTTGCGCAAGAAAGCCGGAATGTCGTAACGGTCGACGCCGCTGTTGGCCAGGGCTTCGACGGTGACGTTGCGCTTGCGCACGACGGCCGGAACATCGGCGATCTGGTTGTAGTCGATGGCCGGGCCGGCACCGAAGGCCACCGCGTCGTGCGTGCCCGTGGCCTGGGCCTGGACCAGCACAGGCTGGGTAAACACTTCCGGCTTGCTGCGGGAGGCCGCAACCGCCTGGCCGAGGCCGGTGGCGACGACGGTGACACGCAGTGCGTCGCCCATCAGTTCGTCGTACACCGCACCGAAGATGATGTGCGCGTCTTCGGCGGCAAAGGCCTTGACGGTATTCATCACCTCATTGACTTCCTTCATCTTCAGGTTGCCCTTGGCAGCGGTGATATTCACCAGCACGCCCTTGGCGCCGGACAGATTGACGCCTTCGAGCAGCGGCGAGGCGACGGCCTGCTCGGCGGCGATGCGGGCACGGTCGACACCGGCGGCGGCGGCGGAGCCCATCATGGCGCGGCCCATTTCACCCATCACCGTGCGGACGTCTTCGAAGTCGACGTTGACCAGACCGGGGTAGGTAATGATTTCGGCGATACCGCCGACGGCGTTCTTCAGCACGTCGTCAGCTGCCTTGAAGCAGTCGTCGACATCGGCGTCGTCGCCCATGACTTCCATCAGCTTGTCGTTGAGGATGACGATCAGCGAATCGACGTGCTTGGAGAATTCGGCGATACCGGCTTCAGCGGCCTTCATGCGCTTGCCGCCTTCGAAGCTGAACGGCTTGGTCACCACGCCGACGGTCAGGATGCCCATTTCACGGGCGATTTCGGCCACCACCGGCGCGGCGCCAGTACCCGTGCCACCGCCCATGCCGGCGGTGATGAAGGCCATGTGGGCCCCTTCCAGCGAAGCGCGGATTTCGTCGCGGTGGGCCTGGGCGGCTTCCTGGCCCTTTTCCGGCTTGGCGCCGGCACCGAGGCCGGTCTTGCCGAGCGACAGCTTGCTCGCAGCGGCGTTGCGGCTCAATGCCTGGGCGTCGGTGTTGGCGGCGATGAACTCCACGCCGTTCACACCCTCGTTGATCATGTGCTCGATGGCGTTGCCGCCGGCACCGCCGACGCCGAACACCTTGATGATCGTACCGCAGTCTTCGTCTTTCTCGATGATCTCAAACATGACTACCTCCTCTGAAAAAACCGTTCAAATTCAAATTAAAAGTTCTTGACGAACCAATCCTTCATGCTGGAAAAGACATCCTTGATGCCCTGCTTTTCCTGAATTTTTTGCCCCCGCTTGCGCTGGGCCTGTGCTTCGAGCAGCAGGCCGAATGACGTCGAGAAACGCGGGCTCTGCACGACGTCAGCCAGGCTGCCGTGGTACTTCGGGTTGCCCAGACGAACCGGCATGTGGAAGATTTCCTCGCCCAGCTCGACCATTCCGGGCATGACGCTGGCGCCGCCGGTCAGCACGATGCCGGAGGACAACACTTCCTCGAAGCCGGCACGGCGCAGTTCGTTCTGGATCAACTCATACAGTTCCTCGACGCGCGGCTGGATCACGTCGGCCAGCGCCCGGCGGCTCAACTTGCGGCTCGGACGATCGTCCACACCGGCCACATCGAGGTTCTCGTTGATGTCGGCCAATTGCGACAGGGCGCAACCGTATTTGCACTTGATGTCCTCGGCTTCGCGCGTCGGCGTACGCAGCGCCATGGCGATGTCGTTGGTGATCTGGTCGCCGGCGATGGGAATCACCGAAGTGTGGCGAATGGCGCCCTGGGTCCACACGGCGATATCGGTCGTACCGCCGCCAATGTCGATCAGGCAGACACCGAGATCCTTCTCGTCCTCGGACAGCACCGCATAGCTGGAGGCCAGCGGCTGCAGCACCAGGTCATTCACCTCCAGGCCGCAGCGGCGGACGCACTTGACGATATTCTGGGCGGCCGAGACGGCGCCGGTGACGATGTGTGTCTTCACCTCCAGGCGCATGCCGCTCATGCCGATCGGCTCGCGGATGCCGTCCTGGCCGTCGATGACGAATTCCTGGGTGAGGATGTGCAGGATTTCCTGGTCGGCCGGAATCGGCATGGCACGGGCGGTTTCGATGACCCGCTCGACATCGCTCGGCGTCACTTCCTTGTCCTTGATCGCCACCATGCCGTTGGAGTTGAAGCTCTTGATGTGGCTGCCGGCGATGCCCGTATAGACATTGCTCACCTTGCAGTCGGCCATCAGCTCGACTTCCTGGATGACGCGGCTGATGGTGTGCACCGTTTCCTCGATGTTCACCACGACGCCCTTCTTCAGGCCGCGCGAATCCTGCGAGCCCATGCCGATCACGTTGAGGTTGCCCTCCTGGTTGATCTCGGCGACCAGCGCCACGATCTTCGAGGTGCCGATGTCCAGACCGACGACCAGATCCTTGTTGTCCCTGCTCATATGCTTACTTTCCCTTCCCCTCGGCCGCGACCCTCATCGCAAAGCCATTCGGATACCGCAAATCCACCACAGCCGGCCTGACCGCCCGTTTGGCGACCATTTCCGGATACACCTCGATAAACCTTGCCAGCCGCACGCCCACCGGCGACTTCGGCTGCTCCCGCCCGATATCGACCAACATGCCGTTCTGCAGCTTCAACTGCCAGGCCAGGCGCGGCGACAGCGTCACCTGTACCGGCGTTTCGCCCACCGGCTTGAAGGCATCGAGCAATTCGCCGTACTCCTTCAATACCTCGGGCGCCGTGCCGGCCGGGCCGAAGAGCAGCGGCATGGCGCTTGCCTCGTCCTCCGGCAGACTGGCCAGGAAAACCTCGCCGTAGCTGTTGACCAGTTCGCCCCGCCCCTCGCCCCAGCGCGCCACCGGCTTGTGTTCCTCGATCCGCACTTCCAGACGATCCGGCCACTGGCGACGGACATCCACCTTGCGTGCCCAGGGTAGTTTTTCCAGCGCCCCGCGGACGGCTTCCAGATTCAGACTGAAAAAATTGCCCTTCAGCGCCGCCGGCAACACCTGCTCCACCTCGCCCCGCTTGGTGTGGGGCAGCGCCTCGATGAACACCACATGGCGAACCGGCAGCGACGGCACACGCACCAGCCAGACGGCGGCGGCAGCCAGCACGGCAGCCGCGGCGACCAGCATCAGCAGGTCGGCCAGCGCGTTCAGCAGGTGCGGTTTGTTCCACATGCATCGGTCCGCTCGTCAGTCGTTCGCCGCCAGTTCCAGGACACGACGCACCAGCGCCGGGTAGTCCAGACCGGCCACGCGGGCGCCCATCGGCACCAGCGAGTGATCGGTCATGCCCGGCGCGGTGTTCACTTCCAGGAAGTAATGATTGCCGGCCTCGTCCATCAGGAAATCGACCCGCCCCCAGCCGCGACCGCCCAGGACGCGGAAGGCTTCCAGCGCCCCCTTGCGGATGGCCATTTCCTTCGCTTCCGGCAGGCCGCAGGGGCACAGGTAGCGGGTGTCGTCACGGTTGTACTTGGCTTCGTAGTCGTACCACTCGGTCGCCGGCTCGATCTTGATGATCGGCAGCACCTCGTCGCCGACGATGCCCACCGTGTATTCGCCACCCATCACGCCTTTTTCGGCAATGACCAGCGGATCGTGGCGGGCGGCCTCCTCGTAGGCGGCCTTCAGCGCACCGCGTTCCTTGACCTTGGTGACACCGATCGACGAGCCTTCGCGGGCCGGCTTGACGAAGAGCGGCAGGCCGAGTTGTTCCTCGATCTCGGCAAAGTCGGAATCGGCGGTCAACAGCGCATATTCCGGCACCGGCAGGCCAGCCGCCTGCCACATCAGCTTGGTGCGGAACTTGTCCATGGCCAGGGCCGAGGCGAGTACGCCGGAACCGGTATAGGGAATGTGCATGACCTCCAGGGCCCCCTGAATGGTGCCATCCTCGCCATGGCGGCCGTGCAGCGCGATGAACGCGCGGTCATAGCCTTTCAGGTCGTCCAGCGTCTGGCTGGCCGGATCGAAGGGATGGGCATCGATGCCCTGCCCCTGCAAGGCGGCCAGCACGCGCGAACCGCTGTTCAGGGAAACCTCGCGCTCGGCGGAGGTACCGCCGAAGAGGACTGCGACTTTGCCGAAACTGCTCATTTGCCTTCCACCAACTTGCCGGGCACCGCACCGATCGAGCCGGCACCCATGGTCAACACCACGTCGCCAGCACGGGCGACATCCATGATCGTTTGCGGCATGGCCGCGATATCCTCGACGAAGACCGGCTCAACCTTGCCAGCGACGCGCAGGGCGCGGGCCAGCGAGCGGCCGTCGGCCGCGACGATGGGCGCTTCACCGGCGGCATAGATGTCGGCCAGGCAGAGCGCATCGACGGTGCTCAGCACCTTGACGAAGTCCTCGAAACAGTCCCGCGTCCGCGTGTAGCGGTGCGGCTGAAAAGCCAGCACCAGGCGGCGACCGGGGAAGGCGCCGCGAGCGGCGGCCAGCGTGGCGGCCATCTCGACCGGGTGATGCCCGTAGTCATCGACCAGCGTGAAGGAGCCGCCGGCCGGCAGGGCGATTTCGCCATAACGCTGGAAGCGGCGGCCGACCCCCTTGAACTCGGCCAGGGCCTTGACGATGGCCTCGTCGGCCACCTGCACTTCGGTTGCTACGGCGATGGCGGCCAGGGCGTTGAGGACATTGTGCATACCCGGCGTGTTGAGCACGACCGACAGGCGGGTCGTCGTGCCATTGACGCGCACGCAGTCGAAGCGCATGCGGCCATCTTCGGCAACGATGTTCTCGGCGTAGAAGTTGTTTTCCTTCGACAGACCGTAGGTGATCACCTGCTTCGGCACACGCGGCAGGATGTCGCGGATGTTGGCATCGTCACCGCACACCACCGCGACGCCATAGAAGGGCAGGCGGTTCAGGAAATCGACGAAGGCGGTCTTCAGGCGCTCGAAGTCGTGTCCATAGGTTTCCATATGGTCGGCATCGATATTGGTGACGACCGAGATGACCGGCGACAGGAACAGGAACGACGCATCCGATTCGTCGGCCTCGGCCACCAGGAAATCGCCACTCCCCAGGCGGGCGTTGGCACCGGCGGCATTCAGGCGGCCGCCGATGACGAAGGTGGGGTCGACGCCCCCCTCGGCCAGGATCGAGGTCACCAGGCTGGTCGTCGTCGTCTTGCCGTGCGTGCCGGCAATGGCGATGCCACTCTTCAGGCGCATCAGTTCAGCCAGCATCTGGGCGCGCGGCACGACCGGGATTTTCTTCTCCCGGGCGGCCACCACTTCCGGATTATCGGCCTTGACAGCCGTCGACACGACCAGCGCATCGGCGCCGGCGATGTTTTCGGCAGCGTGGCCAATCATGACCCTGACGCCCTCCCCCTCCAGGCGACGGGTCGTCGCACTGGCCGCGATATCGGAACCGCTGACATTGAAATCGAGGTGCGCCAGCACTTCGGCAATGCCGCTCATGCCGGAACCGCCGACGCCGACGAAGTGGATGTTCTTGACCTTGTGTTTCATTTGGCGATATCCGTGCAAAGTTGGGCGACTGCCTCGGCGGCATCGGGCTTGGCCTGGCTGCGGGCTTTTTCGGCCATTTCCAGCAACTGGCCGCGGGAATAGTTGCGAATCAGCGCGATGCTGTCGGGCGTCAGTTCGGTTTGCGGCAGCAGGAAGGCCGCGCCGACGTTGACCAGGAACCTGGCGTTACCCGTCTGGTGGTCATCCACCGCATGCGGGAAAGGCACCAGGATGCTCGCCACGCCCGCCGCTGCCAGTTCGGCGATGGTCAGGGCGCCGGCCCGGCAGATGACCAGATCGGCCCAGTCATAGGCGCCAGCCATGTCCTCGATGAAGGACACACAGTGAGCCTGGACACCGACCGCCGCGTAGTTGGCCTGCAGGGCCTCGATGTGCTTTTCGCCGGCCTGGTGGACGATCTGCGGCAATTCGCTGGCCGCCAGCTGGGCCATCCCCTGCGGAATGATCTCGTTCAGGGCCTGCGCCCCGAGGCTGCCGCCGATGACCAGGACATGCAGCGGACCGCTTCGCCCGGCAAAACGCTCGGCCGGCGCGGCGATCCGGGCGATTTCCGGACGCACCGGATTACCGACCCATTCGCCTTTTTTCAGCACATCCGGGAAACCGGTCAGGATGCGGTCGGCCACGCCAGCCAGCACCTTGTTGGCCAGCCCGGCCACCGAATTCTGTTCGTGCAGGACCAGCGGCACGCCGGTCAGCGCGGCCATCATGCCCCCCGGGAAGGTGATGTAGCCGCCCATGCCGAGCACGACGTTCGGCTTGACCTGGCGGATGGCCTTCAAAGCCTGTGCGAAGCCGCGCAACAGGTTAAGCGGCAGCAACAGCTTGCGCAGCAGACCCTTGCCGCGCAGGGCGGCGAATTTGACCCAGACCATCTCGAAGCCGTGCTGCGGCACCAGCTTCGCCTCCATACCGTCCGGATTACCCAGCCAGACGACACGCCAGCCGGCTTCCTTGAGCTGGTGGGCAACGGCCAGCGCCGGGAAGATATGACCGCCGGTTCCCCCCGCCATGATCAGGATGGTCTTGCTCATAGCTTGCCTCCCCGCATCAACTGGCGATTCTCCCAGTCAACCCGCAGCAGGATGGCCAGCGCCACGCAGTTCGCGACGATCCCTGACCCGCCAAAACTCATCAGCGGCAGGGTCAGCCCCTTGGTCGGCAACAGGCCCATGTTCACGCCCATGTTGATGAAGGACTGCACACCGAACCAGACACCCATGCCCATCGCCACCAGGGCCGGGTAGAGGCGGTCAAGCTGCACGCACTGGCGGCCAATGGCGAAGGCACGCTGGACGAGGACGGCGAACAGCGCGATGACGGCCAGGACGCCGAAGAAGCCGAGCTCCTCGGCGATCACGGCGAGCAGGAAATCGGTATGGGCTTCCGGCAGGTAGAACAGCTTTTCGACGCTGCCGCCCAGGCCGACGCCAAACAGTTCGCCCCGCCCGAAAGCGATCAGCGAATGCGACAACTGATAACCGCGACCATAGGCATCGGCCCACGGGTCCATGAAACCGAAGATGCGGTCACGGCGGTAGGGCGAGACGATGATCAGGACGGCAAAGGCGATGAGCAGGCCGACAATGAGCAGGGCGAACAGGCGGGCACGCAGGCCGCCGAGGAACAGGATGCCCATGGCGATCGAGATGATCACGACGAAGGCGCCGAAATCGGGCTCCTTGAGCAATAGGCCGCCGACCACCGCCATCGCGCCGAACATCGGCAGGAAGGCCTGCTTCAGGTCGTGCATCACGTTGATCTTGCGCACGGTGTAATCGGCCGCATACAGCACGGCGAACAGCTTCATCAGCTCGGACGGCTGAAGGTTGGCGAAGCCGAGCGAAATCCAGCGGCGGGCGCCATTGACGTCGCGGCCGATGCCGGGAATCAGCACCAGGGCGAGCAGGACGACGCCGGCCATGAACAGGTAGGGCGCGTAACGCTGCCAGAGTTTGAGCGGCACCTGGAACGTCACCGCGGCGGCGACCAGGCCGATGCACAGGAAAATCCCCTGGCGGATCAGGTAGTAGGCCGGCTGGTGGCCGGTCGACCGCCCCCCCTCGGCGATGGCGATCGATGCCGAATAGACGAAAACCAGGCCGGTGAACAGCAGGATCAGCACGCTCCACAGCAGGGCGTGGTCGATCTCGGCCACTTGGCGACGAGGGGCGTCGAGGGCGCCGATCATCATGATGTCAGCCCCTCCACCGCGTCGATGAAGGCCTGCGCCCGGTGGGCGTAGTTCCGGTACATGTCGAGGCTGGCACAGGCCGGCGAGAGCAGCACGCAATCGCCGGCCTGGGCCTGGGCAGCCAGCCAGCGCACGGCGGCTTCCATGTCGCCGACGATGCAGGTCGGCACACCGCTGCCCTCGAGCGCCATGCCGATGGCCGCCGCATCGCGGCCGATCAGGGCGATGGCGCGGCCATGTTTTTCCAGCGCCGGCTTGAGCGGCGAGAAATCCTGCCCCTTGCCGTCGCCACCGAGCACGATGGCAACCTTGCGGCCCATACCCTCAATGGCGGCCAGCGTGGCACCGACATTGGTTCCTTTGGAATCATCGACATAGAGGACACCGTCGATCTCGGCCACCGTCTCGACACGGTGCGGCAAGCCCTTGAAGGTCTTCAGCGGGGCGATCAGGCGCTCCGGGGCGACACCGACCGCCTCGCACAGCGCCAGCGCCGCCATCGCGTTCGCAGCATTGTGCAGCCCTGACAACTGCAGGTCGGCTAGCGCGACCAGCTTATCCTTGCCCCGCACGATGGCCCCCTCGACAAAGCCATAATCGACATTGCGCGGCGCGGCATTCAGGCCGAAGGTGATCATCTTGCGGCCGCAACGGCCGTTGGCCATCGACCAGTCATCATCGCGGTTCAACACCATCGCGCCCTTGCCCTGGAAGATGCGCGACTTGGCGGTGGCGTAGTTCGCCAGACTCCCGTCGTAGCGATCGAGGTGATCTTCCGACAGATTGAGGATGGTTGCCGCTTCGGCATTCAGGTGGTGCGTCGTTTCAAGCTGGAAACTGGAGAGTTCAAGGACCCAAACCTGCGGCAAAGTCCCCGCATCCTGCGCAACCATCAGTGCATCGAGGGCCGACGGCGAGATGTTGCCGCAAGCGATGGCCGGCACGCCGGCGCCATTGAGCAGATGGGCGGTGAGCGCCGTGGTCGTCGTCTTGCCGTTGCTGCCGGTGATGGCGATGATCCGCGAGCCAGACACCTGCGCGCGCACGCCGGCAGCGAACAGTTCGATTTCGGACACCAGCTTGTCGGCGACGGCGGCGATCTCCGGCGTGGCCTTGGGCACCCCCGGCGACAGAGCGACCAGATCGGCCCAGGCGAAGGGCTCGGCGGAAAAGGAGCCGGTCAGCAACTCGGCGCCCGGCGCAACCGCCTGCAGCGCGTCGACGTTGGGCGGATTGTCACGCGAGTCGGCAACGCGCACGACGGCGCCCTGGCGATGCAGCCACTTTGCCATCGCCAGTCCGGACTCACCGAGTCCGACCACCAGTACGCGTTTGCCCTTGAGTTCCATGTGATTACCGCAGCTTCAGGGTAGACAGCCCGACCAGCACGAGCATGATGGTGATGATCCAGAAGCGGACGACGACCTGCGTCTCCTTCCAGCCGGTTTGTTCGAAGTGGTGGTGCAGCGGCGCCATGCGCAGGATGCGCCGGCCCTCACCATACTTCTTCTTGGTGTATTTGAAGTAGCTGACCTGCAGCATCACCGACAGCGTTTCGATGACGAAGACGCCGCCCATGATCAACAGGACGATTTCCTGGCGGACGATCACCGCCACGGTACCGAGCGCCGCGCCGAGCGCCAGCGCGCCGACGTCGCCCATGAACACCTCGGCCGGGTAGGCGTTGAACCACAGGAAACCGAGACCCGCCCCGGCGATGGCGCCGAGGAAGATGCACAATTCGCCGGCCCCCGGCACGTAGGGAATCAGCAGGTACTTGGCATACACCGCGTGACCGGTGACGTAGGCGATCAGCGCGAAGGCGGCTGCGATCATGACGGTCGGCATGATCGCCAGGCCGTCCAGGCCATCGGTCAGGTTGACTGCGTTGCTGGTGCCGACGATGACGAAATAGGTCAGCGTGATGAAGCCGACGATGCCCAGCGGGTAGGCGACGGTCTTGATGAACGGGATGATCAGTTCGGTCTGCGCCGGGCTCTTGGCCGAGAAGGCGATGAACAGCGCGGCGCCGATGCCGAGCACCGACTGCCAGAAGAACTTCCAGCGGCTGGCCAGTCCGTTCGGGTCACGGTAAACCACCTTCTTCCAGTCGTCGTACCAACCGACGATGCCGTAACCGAGCGTGACGATGAGCACCGTCCAGACGTACTTGTTGGTCAGGTCGCCCCAGAGCAGCGTCGTAATGCCGATGGCGATCAGGATCAGCACCCCGCCCATGGTCGGGGTGCCCGACTTGACCAGATGGGTCTGCGGCCCGTCGGTGCGCACCGCCTGGCCGATCTTCTTGGCAGCCAGCCAGCGGATGACGCGCGGGCCGGCGGCCAGGGAGATGAGCAGCGCGGTCATCGCCGCCAGTACGGCGCGCAACGTGATGTAGTTGAAGACGTTGAAGAAGCGGACGTCTTGGGCCAGCCATTGCGCCAGAGCGAGCAGCATCAGTGTTTCTCCTCGGCAACGGCCAGCGCGTCGGCTACCCGTTCCATTTTCATGAAGCGCGATCCCTTGACCAGGACGGTCGTCTCGGGACCCGCCTCCTTGTCGAGCGCGGCGATCAGCTTGTCGACATGACAGAAGTGGCGGGCGCCTTCGCCGAAATTGCGCACCGCGGCCTTGGTCGCCTCGCCCAGCGCGAACAGCAGGTCGACCCCCTGGCTCTTCGCGTAGCCGCCGATCTCGTCGTGATACTGGCCGCTCGCTTCGCCGATTTCGCCCATGTCGCCCAGGACGAGGATCTTGCGGCCGATGGTGGTGGCCAGCACGTCGATACCGGCACGTACCGAATCGGGATTGGCGTTGTAGGTGTCGTCCAGGATTTCCGCCCCGCTCTTGCCCACCCGCCGCTGCAAACGGCCCTTGACACCGGCAAAACCTTCCAGCCCGGCCACCACGGCCGTCAGCGGCACGCCGGCCGCCAGGCAGGCGGCGGCGGCAGCTACCGCGTTGCGGGCGTTATGACGTCCCGGCACGCGCAAGACGATGGCGGCATCGCCTTCCGGCGCCTGCAGATCGAGTGCCATCTCCAGGCCATGCTGGCGTACCGTCGCCCGCACGTCGGCTGCGTGGTCGATGGCGAAGGTCCGTACCGGGCGCCCAGCCGCCATGCCGCGCCAGGCATCGGCATAAGCGTCGTCGGCATTGATCACCGCCACGCCGTCGGCCGGCAGGCCGCTGAAAATGGACCCCTTCTCGCGCGCTACCTCGTCGAGATCGCCCATCCCTTCGAGATGAGCGCGCTGGGCGTTGGTGACCAGCGCGACGGTCGGCGCGCCGAGCGGTGCCAGATAGGCGATCTCGCCCGGGCGGTTCATGCCCATCTCGATCACCGCGGCCTGATGGGCCGGCGACAAACCAAGCAGAGTCAGCGGCAGACCGATGTCGTTGTTCAGGTTGCCCCGCGTCGATAGCACGGCGGCGCCGTAGGCCGCCTTGAGAATGGCAGCGATCATTTCCTTCGTCGTCGTCTTGCCGTTCGAACCGGTCACGGCAATCACCGGCAGGGTGAAGCGGGCGCGCCAGGCAGCGGCCAGGCGACCGAGCGCGAGGCGGGTGTCGTCCACCACGACAGCAGGGACACCGGCCGGCACGCGGGTCGCATCGGCGACGAGCAACGCGGCCGCGCCGGCGGCAACCGCTTGCTCGAGAAAATCGTGGGCATCGAAGCGCTCGCCGGCCAGTGCGACGAACAAGGTGCCTTGGGCGATGGCCCGGGTATCGGTCGACACCCCGTCGACCGTGACATCGGTGCCGATCATGCGGCCCTGCACGTCACGGGCGACTTGTGACAGCAAACCGTTCATCATGCACTTACCTCCTGTTGGGCGCGACGCTGGGCGAGTGCCGCGCCGGCTTGTTCGACATCGGAGAAAGGCAGACGGATGCTGCCCATGTCCTGATAGGGTTCATGCCCCTTGCCGGCGAGCAGCACGACGTCGCGGACATCGGCTTCGAGCACGGCACGGCGGATGGCGGTCGCCCGGTCAATTTCGATTTCCGGTTGGCGCATGCCGGCCACGATGTCGGCGACGATGGCGGCCGGATCTTCGCTGCGCGGGTTATCGCTGGTAACCAGCACGCGGTCGGCACAACGCTCGGCCACATTACCCATTTCCGGACGCTTGCCCTTGTCGCGATCGCCACCGCAGCCGAAAACAACCACCAATCGGCCATTTCGGCTGTTGGCCACGGCGCGCAACGCAGTCAGTGCGTTATCCAGCGCATCCGGCGTGTGGGCGTAATCGACCACGACCAACGGCTCGCCCTCGCCCCCCACGCGCTCCAGGCGTCCCGGCGGCGGGGTCAGTTCGGACAGGCGGCGAGCCACGTCATGCGCCGCCAGGCCGGCATCGTAGAGCACGGCGGCAATGGCCAGCAGGTTGGAGATGTTGTAGCGACCGACCAGCATCGTATCGACCACCGCCCGACCGTTCGGCAGCACCAGATTGAAACGCTGGCCAAAGGGCGTATCGACCAGTTCTTCGGCCCGCACCACGGCGGGGTAATCGCGGCGCAGTTCGCCGATGGCGTAGCCGAGTACGCGTAGGGCCGTCGCATCGCGCGACAGCTTGCGACCGAGCTCATCGTCCAGGTTGACCACGGCCGTACGCAGGCGCGGCCAGTGGAAAAGCTGCTCCTTGGCGTCGGCATAGGCTTCCATCGTGCCGTGGTAATCGAGATGGTCGCGCGTGAAATTGGTGAATACCGCAACATCGACCCGGGCACCGTTCATGCGGCCTTCGGCGATCCCGATCGAACTGGCCTCGAGCGCCACCGCCGCCGCGCCGCGCTCGCGGAAATCGGCCAGGCAACGCATCAACGTCGTCGCTTCCGGCGTCGTGAAACCGGTTTCCACCAGCTCGCCCGGAAAGCCGACCCCCAGCGTGCCGATGATGGCGCAGGGCTTCGGATAGACCCGCGCCAGGCACTGGCTGATCGTCGTCTTGCCGTTGGTGCCGGTGATGGCGATCAACGACAGGGCCTCGCTCGGATAGCCATGGACGGTATGGGCCAGCGGCCCGGCCAGCGGACGCAGCGCCTCGACCGGCAGGTTCGGCACCGCATGCGTCCAGACGAAATCGCCACCCGGTTGCCAGAGCACGGCCACGGCTCCGCGGGCCAGGGCGTCGGCGATATAACGACGGCCATCGGCCAGATCGCCGGGATAAGCCAGGAAGAGATCGCCCGGGTGCACCTGGCGGCTGTCGTCGGCCACACCAGTCGGCGTAACGCCGAGCGTGGCCAGGCGGTCGAGCAATTCGCGCGGCGAAATCATAGCTTGCCCTTCCCGGAATCTGCCGCCGCGACCTGGACCGGCGCATCCGGCGGCACCCCCAGGGTACGCAGGGCACCGCCCGTGATCTGCGAGAAAGCCGGGCCGGCGACGTCGCCGCCGTAGTGGCCGCCCGCCGTCGGCTCGTCGATCATCACCGCCACGACCAGGCGTGGATCGCTGATCGGTGCGATCCCGACGAAGGAGGCGACATACTTGCGGGCATAGACGCCCCCCTCGACCTTGTAGGCGGTGCCGGTCTTGCCGCCGACGCGATAACCCGGCACGCGGGCCTTGGGCGCCGTTCCTTCCGGTCCGGCCGCCATTTCGAGCATGGCGCGCAGTTCGCGGGCGGTCTGCGGTGAAAAGATCGGCGTACCACGGGGCGGCGCATCATCGATTTTAATCAGCGACAAGGGCATCAATTCGCCATCGCGCGCAAACACGGTGTAGGCCCGGGCCATCTGGATCAGGCTGACGGCGATGCCATGGCCGTAGGACATCGTCGCCTGCTCGATCGGGCGCCAGTTTTTCCACGGACGCAGACGGCCGGAGACCTCGCCGGGGAACCCGAGGTTGGGTGCCTGGCCAAAGCCCAGACTGTCGAACAGATCCCACATTTCCTTGGGTGAGAAGCCCAAGGCGATCTTGGCCGTGCCGACGTTGGAGGATTTCTGGATCACCTGGGCCACGGTCAGCGCACCATGCGGGTGGGCATCGGAAATTGTCGCCGGGCCGATGGTCATCCGGCCCGGCGCGCAGTTGATCACGGTATCGAAACGGACCTTGCCCCGCTCCAGCGCCAGCGCAGCGGTAAACGGCTTCATCACCGAGCCCGGTTCGTAGGTGTCGGTGATGGCGCGATTGCGAAGCTGGGCACCGGAGAGTTTTTCCCGGTTATTCGGGTTGTAGGTCGGCCAGTTGGCAAGAGCCAGGATTTCACCGTTACGGGTATCGATCACGATGGCACCGCCCGCCTTGGCGTTATGTTTCTCGACCGCTTCCTTCAACTGGCTGTAGGCCAGGTACTGGATCTTGGAATCGAGCGCCAGGCGGACGTCCTTGCCATCCTGTGGCGGCCGGGTCGCGCCCACATCCTCGACGATATTGCCGCGCCGGTCACGAATCACCGTCCGGCTGCCCGGGCGGCCGAGCAGGCTGTTCTGGAAGGCCAGTTCGACCCCCTCCAGCCCCTTGTCGTCCACGCCGGTGAAGCCGACGATATGGGCAGTCATGTCGCCGGTCGGATAGAAGCGACGGTATTCCTTTTCCTGATGCACTCCCGGGAACTTCTGGGCGGCGATGCGATCAGCCACCTCCGGCGACACCTGACGCTTGATGAAGGTAAAGGTCTTCTCGACGGCGATCCTGGCGTCGAGTTCGCGCACGCTCATGTCCAGCAGCCCGGCCAACTGGCGCTTCTGCTCACCGCTCATCTGCCGGGCATCGCCCGGAATGGCCCAGATCGTCTTCATCGGCGTCGACACCGCCAGCATGTCGCCATTACGGTCGACGATCTTGCCGCGCGAGGCGGAAATCTCGATGTCGCGGAGGTAGCGCGAATCGCCCTTCTGCTGCAGGAAGTCGTTGTTGATCACCTGCAGGTAGAAGCCACGCCCGACCAGCGCCAGGAACGCCCCCATCAGCAGCAGGCCGACCATGCGCGAACGCCACCCCTGCAGCGCCAGCTGCAGGACCGGGCTCTCGGTAAAACGGTGGCCGCGCTGCGGGCGACGACGGACGACCATCAGCGCCCCCTCCGCCCGGCAGCCGGATCCGCCTTGACGACCCGCCCAAGGGCGTCCGGCGCCACCATGTGCAGGCGCTCACGGGCGATCTTCTCGATCCGCGGATGATTGGCCCAGGTCGACATCTCGAGCTGTAACTGACCGTACTCGATATCCAGCTGCCGCGCCCGCTCCTGCTCCGCCTCGACGGCCTGGAACAGCTTGCGCGCCCGGTGCTGGGAGGTCACCACACCCAGCGCACAAACGACAACGATCAGGAGGAGGATCATGTTGAAGCGGAGCATCACAGCTTCTCGGCGACACGCATCGCGGCACTGCGCGCCCGCGGATTGGCCTCAACCTCGGCCGCCGTCGGCTTGATCACCTTGCCGACCAGGCGCAACTTCGGCTTGGGCAGCTGATCCGCACGAAGCGGCAGGTTCTTCGGCAAGGTATCCGGTGTCGATTGCGCCCGCATGAAATTCTTGACGATGCGGTCTTCAAGTGAGTGAAAGGAAATCACCACCAGCCGGCCACCCGGTTTCAGCAAACCGAGTGCCTGCGGCAGGGCTACCTCCAGCTGGCGGAGCTCTTGGTTGATATGAATCCGTAGAGCTTGAAAGCTGCGCGTCGCCGGGTCCTGCCCTGGTTCACGGGTGCGCACGGCCTCGCGTACGAGGGCCGCGAACTGGCCTGTTGTGACAATAGGTTGTTCGAGCCGAGCAGCCACAACCTTCTTTGCAATCTGGAAAGCAAACCGTTCTTCGCCATAATTTTTGATGACCTCCGTAATGTCCCTCACCTCGGCCCGCGCCAGCCACTCGGCCGCCGTCTCGCCCTGCGTCGTATCCATACGCATGTCGAGCGGCGCGTCGTAGCGGAAGCTGAAGCCGCGCTCCCCGTCGTCGATTTGCGGCGACGACACCCCTACATCAAACAAAACCCCATCAACACCGGAAATCCCAGCCTCGCCGGCCGCTTCAGCCAATTCGCCGAAAGCGCGGTGCACCAACTGAAAACGGGAATCGGCCAGCGCCTCACCGGCGGCAATCGCCTGCGGATCGCGATCGAGCGCCACCAGGCGCCCCTGCTCGTTCAGACAGGAAAGAATCCGGCGGCTATGGCCGCCCCGCCCGAAGGTGGCGTCAACGTAGGTGCCGTCGGCTTTGATCGCCAGGGCCTCCACCGCCTCCTCGAGCAGCACCGTGACGTGGGCGCTGCTCGCCGTCACAGCACCAGATCCCCGAA
Organism: Dechloromonas agitata is5; assembly: GCF_000519045.1. Lineage (GTDB taxonomy): Bacteria > Pseudomonadota > Gammaproteobacteria > Burkholderiales > Rhodocyclaceae > Azonexus > Azonexus agitatus. Next base: position 1,678,853 of record NZ_KI912532.1, on the reverse strand, counting down.
GCCGGGCGGCAGGTCGCCAGACAGCGCCTCCGCCGCGAGGTCGTTCTGCTTCCTCCAGCCCGCCTCGCTCCAGATTTCGAAATGACTGCCCATACCGACCAGATAGACGGTCTTCTCGAACTGGGCGTAATCGCGTAACTCCGGCGCAATCAGGATGCGCCCGGCCGAATCCGGCTCCTCGGTCCGCGCATTGCCGACCAGCACGCGCTTGATCGATGCCGCCCGCGGATCGAGGCTGGACGCCTTGAGGATCTGGTCGCGGATCGGCTGCCAGGCCGGCGACGGATAAAGCAACAGACAGCGGTGCGGATGCGCGGTCAGGACGAGCGAACCCTCGCTGGCGGCGAGCAGGGCTTCGCGATGCCTTGCCGGAATGGCAAGTCGCCCCTTCGCATCCAGATTGAGTGCTGCCGCCCCCTCAAACATCCCTCGTCTCGCTCCCCGTTTACCCACTTTTCAACACGTTTACCCACTTTAAAACAACAACCCCCCTCCGTCAATAGAAAAATCCTGATTTTTTTCTTACACAACAAGGACTTACGAGCGCTTTAGAATGAAACCCAGGCCCAATTTTTCCTTTAAAAATCAACGCTCGTAAAACAACACTTAAAGTGACTTATAAGGAGTTGATCGAAGTCAAAACGCCACCACCCACCGCCATGCCGGCGTGGTAAAAAGTGGGGTCGATGCAACAGGAAATCCCGGAGCCACCAGGGCGGTGCAGCGGCGCGTCAGTCGCTGTAAACGGCCACCTGGTTGCGCCCCTCGCGCTTGGCCTTGTAGAGGGCCTGGTCGGCGCAGCGGGTCAGGTCATCCGGCGTCTTGCCATGCTCCGGATAAGCGGCCACCCCCAGCGAAATGGTGAAGGTCAGCACGAAATCACCATGGCCGATGGCCAGGCCCTCCACGGCCGCCCGCCAGGCCTCGGCTCTCGCCAGGGCAGCCACGAGCGGCATGTTCGGCAGCAGGATCAAGAATTCCTCGCCGCCGTAACGGCAGGCGACATCCTCGGCCCGCACATCGGCCGACAGGGTTGCAGCCAGCGTGCGCAGCACCTCGTCACCCACCTGGTGGCCGTAGGTATCGTTGACCCGTTTGAAATAGTCGATGTCGAGCATGACCAAGGAGAGCGGAATACCCTCACGCCGCGCCCGCGACACCTCACGCTCCAGGGTTTCGTCGAGGTAGCGCCGGTTATACAACCCGGTCAGGCTGTCACGCACCGCCAACTCCTGGAGTGCCGACTGCAGACGCCCGATTTCCTCGATCCGGGCATGCAATTGCCGATTGCTCTCGCGCAAGGCGCTCTCCGCCGCCTTGCGTTCGCTCACGTTGCGCGTGATGCCCAAGATGGTTCGCGCCACACCATCTTCGTCGAGCAGGTAGCTCGACACCACCTCGACGGCAATCTGTTCGCCATCCTTGCACACCATTTCCAATTCACTGACCAGCACACCAGCCCCCGGATCAGCAGCGGCGATGCGTCGCAAGCGGAGGTCGACCTCACGGCCGAAGCGCAGCGCCGAATCCGGCGTCAGCCAAGCATCGCACGACCGCCCAACCACCTCCTCGACCGCATAGCCCAGCATGTCGCTCACCGAGGGGCTGACATAGGTAAAGCGGCGGCTCGGAATATCGATCGTCCAGATCACGTCATGGCTGTTTTCCGCCAGCATGCGATAACGCGCCTCGCTGTCCTGCAAGCGGCGCGCCGTCAGTGCCTCGCGCGCACCGGCCCGCAGGACGCGAACGAGGGCCAGCGACAGGGCCAGGAAGAGCAACAGGCCGGCCACCACGGCCAGCATGCAGGAGTGGCGCCAGCCAGCCAGCACATCATCGGTCGCCAAGCCAGCAATGACGTAGAGGGGGTAGTCACCCAGGCGATGAAAGCCGTAGATTCGTTCGACGCCATCCAGGGTCGCCCGCATGCGCAACGTTCCCGAGCGTGCGCCGGCCTCGATCTGCTGCTGGAGGGGATGGTTGACCAGCGGCTGATTCACGCGCTCAGGGAGAAAGGGACGCCGCAGGATCAGGCTGCCGTCTTCGACCCGCCGGAAGGAAACAACGCCCTGCGCGCCGACCGCAACGCTGTCGAACCACTGCGCAAGATAGGTCAGATCGAGCCGGGCGACAACGACACCCTGCAAACCTCCGCTATCGAAACGGGCCGGCACGGCAATATTGACGACGGAACGGGCGGCGGAGCGATCAAATTCGACGGCGGAAAAATACAGGCCGTTGCTCCGCCCCTCGGCAAAGGCCCGAAAGTAGCCGTGGTCGCGAACACTGGCCTCGCCGGTCCGGCCGCCCGACGCATGGAGCAAGCCCCCCTCCGCATCGAGCACCCTGAAACTGTCCACCTCCGGGAAATGACGCGAGTGCAGGATCAAAGTCCGCCGGACCATCTCGCCCTGAGTCGCCTTGGCGGACGCCAGGAAGGCTTCGGGCGGCAGGGTGGCTGCGATGTGCTCCAGCGTCGCCTGCAGGCGACGGATCGTTCCCGCCAAGCGCGCCTCAAGCAGGGCTGAAACGCCCAGCGCATCGGCTTCGGCCTTGCGCTCGGCCTGCTGCCGCCCCTCCTCGAGCAGGAAAGCGAGCAGGCCGGCCACACCAAGCCAGGTCAATACGAAGAAAACCACCAGCCGGACTTGGGATGAGCGCAAGGCCCGCCCGAGGCATTGTCCGAATGCCTCCCTTTCCATCAGCGCCCCTTCTTCGGGCAACCCGGCCGGAAATCGCCCCACACGCGGTCAACGGTGTGGCGGCAGCCCATGCTTATTTCACCTGGTTGAGCTTCTGCTCGATCCGCGCCAGCGGAATGGCCCCCGGCACCCGCTCACCGTCACCGAAGAACATGGTCGGCGTACCGGAAATATTCAACTTGCGCCCGAATTCCTGATTCTTGGTGATCGCCGTCGTGTCGCAATCCTCGCGCCCCGCCGGCACCTTGCCATCCACCATCCATTCGCTCCAGGCCTTGGCGCGGTCAGGCGAGCACCAGATCTGCTTCGACTTGCGCACCGAGTCTTCCGACAGGATGGGGTAGAGAAAGACATAGACCGTCACGTTATCGAGCTTCAGCATCTCCTTGGCCAGACGCTTGCAATAACCGCAATTCGGATCCTCGAACGTGGCCAGCACCCGCTTGCCATCCCCTCGCACCTGCTTGATCGCGCGATCCAGCGGCAGATCGCCGAAACGGATGGCGGTGAGCTTTTTCATGCGCTCGTCGGTAACGTTCTTCATGGTCTTGGCATCGATCATCTGACCACCGACCATGATTGCCGACACCTTGTCATCGGTATAGAAGATCGCACCGTCGGCATACACCTCGTAGAGGCCAAGATAGCCCGACTTGTTGACCGACTCGACCTTGGCGCCCAGCTTCGCTTCCATGGCTTTCTTGACATCCGCCTCATCGGCCACGGCAACAGACGAAAAGGCCATGGCCAAGGTCAGGGACAACATCTTTTTCAGCATGGAAATCTCCTAAAGCGCCCCAAGCGCATAGCGCACCAGGGCATTCTTGATGAAAGGCAGGCCGTTGGTCAGGCTCAAACCGAAATTGCGCAAAGGGCGAAGCCCGGGTGTCGTTTCCCGGAACAGGCGACGCAGGCTATCGGTCGTTGTCTGCATCAACGCCGTTTCCTCACGCCGGGCGCGCTGATAACGCTGCAACAGGCGCTCCTCGCCGATGTCTTGCCAAGGCTGGCTGGCCGCCAGCAACTCAGCCAGCACCCGGGCATCCTGGAAACCGAGATTGATGCCATGCCCGGAGAGCGGATGGATGCCGTGCGCCGCATCACCAACCAGCGCCAGCCGAGGCGCCACGGTCTGCGGCACACGCATCAGGCGCAACGAAAAGGCGGCTGGCGGCGTGAGCAGACTCAGGCGGCCGAGTATTCCGCTGCCAGCCTCGCCGACGCGGTCACAGAACAAGTCGTCCGGCAGGGAGCACAATTCGTCGGCATGAGCATCGGGCGTTGACCAGACGATCGACATGCGATCGCCGGGCAGCGGCAGGAAGGCGAGCACGCCATCGTCGCGGAACCACTGGAAGGCACGGCCGCGATGGGGTTTCTCGATGGCGAAGTTGGCCACCACCCCCTTCTCGCCGTAAGGTGTATTGATTGCCGCCAGGCCGGCTGCCTGGCGCACCCAAGAATCCCGCCCATCGGCACCAACCAGCAGCGGCGCGGTGAGCAGCGCCCCATCGCCGAGCCGTAAAACGGCGGCATCGTGGCGGAATTCGACCGACGCCGGGCGAGCCGGACAAAACAGCGTCAGGTTGCTCTGTCGTTTGGCACTCTCCCAGAACTCGCAAGCCATCAGAGAGGATTCGAGAATGCACCCGAGCTGCGGCACCCCGGTTTCGTAGGCCGAGAACGAAAGCGCCCCGCCCGCATCGCCAAAAACCTCCATGGCCCGGATCGGGCAGATGCGTTCCGCATCGAGGTGGCGCCAGGCACCGATGCTGTCGAGGAATTCGATATTCGCCGGACTGACGGCGTAGATGCGCGCGTCCCACCCATCCGGGCGGCGGGGCGGCTGGCTCTCGACCAGCGCCACCCGCAGGCGGGTGTTGCGCAAGGCAAGCGCCAAACTGGCGCCCGCCAGGCCACCGCCCACGATGATCAGATCAAACTGCTGCATGGCGGCAATTATGCCGGTTCAGAAAATCGATACAAGGAAATCAGGCAGGATTGCCACCGCCGCCGGATTGCGGCTTGTTCTGGCGCGGCCGGCGATTGTTGTTCGTCCGCGGCCGATGCTTCTTCTGCTGCTGGCCGCCCGCACCACCCGCCTTGCCATGCTGCTGTTGATGGCTACGCCCCTGATTGCCGCCGCTGTGCGGCTCGCTACCGGATATCCGGTTACCGGGGGCAAGCTGGATTTCCAGCTCGATGATTTCGTCCCACTGCTCGTCGCTGCGGTCCCGCTCGGGAACGGACAACAATTCGCGCAGGCGGCGCCGCGCATCGAACTGCGGCGCTACCGCAGGCTGGGTCTCGGGTGCGTTCTCGACAGGATTTTCAGGATTGGAATCGTTCATTGGAAACTAAAAAGCGGAGCCCGCCCGTGGCGAACCCCGCATTCAAAAAAACGCCGAAATTACTTTTTCTTGGCGGCAGTCTTTTTGGCGGCAACAGCAGCCTTGAAAGCCGTACCGGCGGTGAACTTCGGAACCGTGGTAGCTGGAATCTTGAGCGTGGCGCCGGTCTTCGGGTTTTTGCCGGTGCGCGCAGCGCGCTTTGCGGACTTGAAAGTTCCGAAACCGACGAGCGTTACGGACTCGCCCTTGGTTACTGTCTTGACTACCGCGCCGATAATGGCAGACAACGCCTTGTCAGCAGCAGCCTTGGTGATACCAGCTTCTTTTGCAGCAACTTCGACCAGCTCGGATTTATTCATCTAAGTGCCTCCTGTTACCTACTAACGTTTAAGAAAACTGGCCGTATCGACGGCAGCGCAGTAAAAGTAGCATACCTTTTTGAATAAGTGTTGGCCCCATGGGGCTTTTCGGGCGATCCGGGGTGAATATTTGTATTAACGTCACCCCCTCCCCGGATGCAAACAAGAACCCCGGTCCAGGACCGGGGTTCCTTCATGCCGGGGCATGCCAACTTACTTCTTCTCGGCCGACTCTTCCGTGGCCGCCGGCTTGTCGCCGTGCGAAATTTCGAGCGCGCCTTCGTTTTGCTTGCCGATATGCTGATCGATCTGCGGCAACTGGTGCGCGATGCCCTTGTGGCAGTCGATGCAGGTCTTGCCTTCGTCGAACGCTTTCGGGTGCATGCGGGCCGGACGGTCGCCTTGCTCGGTGTAATCCATGTAAGCGTAGTTATGGCAGTTGCGGCACTCACGGGAATCGCTCTTCTTCATGCGGCCCCACTCATGCTGCGCCAGTTCATGACGCTTCTTATTGAACTTCTCCGGCGTATCGATAGTCCCCAGGATCTTGTGCAGCACTTCGTTAGAGGCCTGGATCTTGCGGATCATCTTCGGCCCCCACTCCTTCGGCACGTGGCAATCCGGGCAGGTCGCACGGACGCCGGTACGGTTGGTGTAGTGCACCGTGTTCTGGTATTCCCGGAACACGTTCTCCTCCATCTCGTGGCAGGAGATACAGAAGGATTCCTTGTTGGTCGCTTCGAGGGCCCAGTTGAAGCCCCCCCAGAAGACGATGCCGGCAACGAACAACAACAAGGCCGTCGTCACCCCAATGCGCTGAATCCAGGCAGGCATAAAGTTCTTGAGACTCATCATTCCCCCTTCTTGGCCGGTTTATAGGTGTTCTCGACCAGCGGCTTGGCGTCGAACTGCGGCACATGGCACTGCATGCAGAAGTAACGGCGCGGCGAGATATTCTTCAACTTGTTGTCCTCGCGATCGAGGTAGTGCGACTTGGCAACCTTGGTCGCCCCGGTTTCCTCGGCGCGCTCTTTCGAGTGGCAGTCCATGCACTTGTTGAAGTTCTGCGTGATGTTGTAACCCTTGACGCTGTGCGGGATCAGCGGCGGCTGCTTCTGGAAATTCCGTTCGATATTGGCCTGGTCCTTTTCAGGCTTGAACATGTTGACCTTGGAATTGCCCTCGATCGTCACGCCGCCAATTTCGTTGACCAGTTCCTGCGCGCTGGCCAGACCGATGCCGCCCAGAGCGATACCGGCAGCCAGGGCCAGAGTCGTAATCAATTTCATCTTTTCACCTCCGAGACACGGCCGGCAGACTACGCCGGCCGCTATTCGTTGTTATCGTCCGATCAGGCCTTCGTCACCTTGACCGCGCACTTCTTGTAGTCCGTTTCCTTGGAAATCGGACAGGTCGCGTCCAGGGTCAGCTTGTTGACCAGGCGCCCCGCATCGAAGAACGGGATGAAGACCAGTCCACGCGGCGGCTTGTTACGGCCGCGGGTTTCCACGCGCATGACCACTTCGCCGCGACGGGAAGCGATCTTGACCTCCATGCCGCGCTGCAAGCCACGGTCGCGAGCGTCGTCCGGGTGCATGAACACCACGGCATCCGGGAAGGATTTGTACAACTCGGGAACACGACGGGTCATCGAACCGGTGTGCCAGTGCTCCAGCACGCGGCCGGTGCACAACCACAGGTTGAACTCGGGATCCGGCATCTCGGGCGGATCCTGGTAAGGCAGCGCAAAGATCACGGCCTTGCCGTCCTTGTGGCCATAGAACTTCACCCCCTCGCCCTTCTTGACGTACGGGTCATAGCCCTCGCGGAAGCGCCACAGGGTTTCCTTGCCATCGACCACCGGCCAACGCAGGCCACGCGCCTTGTGATAGGTATCGAACGGCGCCAGGTCGTGACCATGGCCACGGCCAAAGGCCGCGTATTCCTCGAACAGGCCCTTCTGGATGTAGAAGCCCATCAGCTTGGAATCGTCGTTTTCAAAGCCGGGCGCTGTCTCGCTCAACTTGTACTTATTGACCACCCCGTTGGCGAAGAGCACATCGAACATCGTCTTGCCCTTGTACTTCGGAGCCTTGGCCAGCAGTTCCGGCGTCCACACCTCTTCCATCTTGAAGCGCTTGGAAAACTCCATGATCTGCCAGACATCAGAGCGGGCCTCACCCGGCGCCTTGACCTGCTGACGCCAGAACTGGGTACGCCGCTCGGCATTGCCGTAGGCGCCTTCCTTCTCGACCCACATGGCGGTCGGCAGGATGAGGTCGGCCGCCATTGCCGAGACGGTCGGATACGGGTCGGAGACGACGATGAAGTTCTCCGGCTTGCGCCAGCCCGGGTAGAGTTCCTCGTTGATGTTCGGACCGGCCTGCATGTTGTTGTTGCACTGCTGCCAGTAGAAATTGACCTTGCCGTCCTTGAGCGCGCGAGCCATGGCCACGGCGTGCAGGCCGATCTTGTCGTTCAGCGTACCTTCCGGCAGTTGCCAGATTTCCTCGGTGTGCTTGCGGTGATCCGGGTTGGTGACGACCATGTCGGCCGGCAAGCGGTGGGCAAAGGTACCCACTTCGCGCGCCGTACCGCAGGCAGACGGCTGGCCGGTCAGCGAGAACGGGCTGTTGCCCGGCTCGGAAATCTTGCCGACCAGCAGATGTACGTTGTAGATCATGTTATTGACCCACGTGCCGCGCGTATGCTGGTTGAAGCCCATGGTCCAGAAGGACACGCACTTCACTTTCGGGTCGGCGTACAACTCGGCCATCGCAATCAGGTCCTTCGCCGGCACGCCAGACAGCTTGGAGACCTTGTCAGCGGTGTATTCCGAGACGAACTTCTTGAAGTCGTCGAAGGTAATGTTGTCCGCCTTGGCGGGGTTGCCCTTCGGCTTGCCATCCTCACCCGGATAACCGTTGTTGGTCGCCTTCTTTTCAAGCGCGTGCGTCGGGCGCAGACCAAAGCCGATGTCGGTTTCGCCCTTCTTGAAATTGACGTGCTTGTTGACGAAGTCCTGATTGACCTTGCCGGTCGTGATGATGTGATGGCAGATGAAATTCAGGATCGCCAGATCCGTGTTCGGCTTGAAGATCATCGGGATATCGGCCAGTTCGAACGAGCGATGTTCGAAGGTGGACAACACGCCGACCTTGACGTGCTTGCTCGACAGCTTGCGGTCAGTGATGCGCGTCCAGAGGATCGGATGCATCTCGGCCATGTTCGAGCCCCACAGGAAGAAGGCGTCGGCATGCTCGATGTCGTCGTAGCAGCCCATCGGCTCATCAATGCCGAAGGTGCGCATGAAACCGGCCACCGCCGATGCCATGCAGTGGCGGGCGTTGGGATCGAGGTTGTTGGAGCGGAAGCCGGCCTTGATCAGCTTGGAGGCAGCATAACCTTCCCACACCGTCCACTGGCCCGAACCGAACATGGCGATGCCGTTCGGCCCCTTGGCCTTGAGGGTGGCCTTGCACTTCTCTTCCATGATGTCGAAGGCCTGCGTCCAGGAGATCGGCTTGAAATCGCCGTTCTTGTCGAACTTGCCGTCCTTCATGCGCAGCATGGGCGTCTTCAGACGGTCGGAGCCATACATGATCTTGGACAGGAAATAGCCCTTGATACAGTTCAGGCCACGGTTGACCGGCGCATCCGGGTCACCCTGGGTGGCCACCACGCGGCCGTCCTGGGTACCGACCAGCACACCGCATCCGGTGCCGCAGAAGCGGCAGGCTGCCTTGTCCCAGCGGATATCGTCCTTGCCCTGAGCCAGCGCCGTGCCCGGAGCTGACATCCCGGCAACCGACATGGCTGCCGCGGCCGCATTGGCCTTGATGAAATCGCGTCGATTGAGTTTCACGCTTGTACCTCCTCGGTTTCCACTAATTCGTCGTCGCTGTACTGATAAACCATGGCCACCGATGCGACGCCGGGCATACCATGCAGGGCTACATACTTGTTTGCAGCCGACTCCAGATCGTCATCCTCCAGCACGACGACCATCTTTCCCTCCGGGCTCTCCGCATGAATTTCCAAACCGGGAAGCTTGAGCAAGGCTTCGCGTGCTTCGGCCAAACGGGCCGGTACGACATGCAAGATGGCACTGGATATGTTCATGGGCACAACCTCCTGAATTCGGATAACAGCTTGAACTGTCACGGGGCGTAATCTCTCCGATTAGTAGGGTTATTCACTTGATTTGAGTCAAGTTCGCTCACACGGACAGGTTACGCTAGTACTAACAACGAAACATATTAGTTCGTTTGAACTACACACTGAGCACCACGAACCAGGCATGATTTTCAATCGCTATTGTTGATATTGAAACAATCAATTAGAACAATCGCCCCAGCTTTCCTAATATTCTTTCTGCTTTCGACACACACCCACTCAAACCCAAGCAAGGAGAAAACGATGTCGCTCATCAACACCCAGATTCAACCGTTCAAGGCCCAAGCTTTCCACAATGGCAAGTTCATCGAAGTCACCGACGCCAGCCTGAAGGGCAAGTGGTCCGTCATGATTTTCATGCCGGCTGCCTTCACCTTCAACTGCCCGACCGAAATCGAGGATGCCGCCAATAACTACGCCGAGTTCCAGAAGGCCGGCGCCGAGGTGTACATCGTCACCACCGACACCCACTTCTCGCACAAGGTCTGGCACGAAACCTCGCCGGCCGTGGGCAAGGCTCAGTTCCCGCTGATCGGCGACCCGACCCACCAACTGACCCGCGCCTTCGACGTGCATATTGACGAGGAAGGCCTGGCCCTGCGCGGCACCTTCGTGATCAACCCGGATGGCGTCATCAAGACGGTTGAAATCCATTCCAACGAAATCGCCCGCGACATCTCCGAAACGCTGCGCAAGCTGAAGGCCGCCCAATACACCGCCGCCCACCCGAACGAAGTCTGCCCGGCCAAGTGGAAGGAAGGCGAAAAGACCCTGGCCCCGTCGCTGGACCTGGTCGGTAAGATCTAAGCCCCCAACTGCCAACAGAGATACACGAAAAGAAGAAACCCGCCGCTTCCCGGCGGCGGGATTTCACTGAAAAGCTGCGGTGCACCGCAGCTTTTCAGTGAAATCCAAAAAATGACTGCAAGGGAGAACCGCAACATGCTGGATGCTGCCATCAAGGGCCAACTCAAGGCCTACCTCGAACGCCTGCAACGCCCCATCGAACTGGTCGCCACGCTGGACGACAGCGCCAAGGGCCAGGAAATGCGCGCCCTGTTGAACGACATTCTCGAATGCTCCGACAAGGTCAGCCTGCGTGAAAACGGCGGCGCAACCCGGATTCCGTCTTTCGCCGTCGGCTTGCCGGGTGAAACGCCCCGCATTCACTTTGCCGGCTTGCCGATGGGCCACGAATTCACCTCGCTCGTTCTCGCCCTGCTGCAAACCGGCGGCCACCCGCCCAAGGTCGAGCAAGCGATCATTGACCAGATCAAGGCCCTGCCCGGCAGCTTCAAGTTCGAGACCTACATCTCGCTCTCCTGCCATAACTGCCCGGACGTCGTGCAGGCGCTGAATCTGATGGCCGTGGTCAACCCGAATGTCACCAGCACGATGATCGACGGCGCGATGTTCCAGGATGAGGTAAACGTCCGCCAGATCATGGCCGTGCCGACCACCTACCTGAACGACGCCGAATTCGGCGCGGGCCGCATGCTGATCGAGGAAATCCTCGCCAAGGTCGATACCGGCGCCGCCGCCCGCGCTGCCGAAGCCCTCGGCCAGAAGGATGCCTTCGACGTGCTCGTCGTCGGCGGTGGTCCGGCTGGCGCCGCGGCAGCGATCTACGCCGCCCGCAAGGGCATCCGCACCGGCGTCGTCGCCGAGCGCTTCGGTGGACAGGTCATGGACACGCTGGGCATCGAGAACTTCATCTCCGTGCCTTACACCGAAGGCCCCAAGCTGGTCGCCTCGCTGGAACAGCACGTCAAGGAATACGACGTCGATGTGATGAACCTGCAACGCGCCGGAAAGCTGATCCCGGCCAGCGAAAATGGCGGTCTGATTGCCATCGAACTGGAGAACGGCGCGAAGCTGCAGGCCAAGAGCGTGATTCTCTCCACCGGTGCCCGCTGGCGGGAGATGAACGTGCCGGGCGAGAAGGAATACAAGGCCAAGGGCGTCTGCTTCTGCCCGCACTGCGACGGCCCGCTGTTCAAGGGCAAGCGCGTGGCGGTCATCGGGGGCGGCAACTCCGGTGTCGAGGCAGCGATTGACCTGGCCGGCATCGTCGCCCACGTCACGCTGCTCGAATTCGCCGACACGCTGCGTGCCGACGCCGTGCTGCAAAGCAAGCTCAACAGCCTGCCCAACGTTACGGTGATCAAGTCGGCCCAGACCACCGAAGTCACCGGCGACGGCCAGAAAGTCAACGGCCTGCGCTATAAGGACCGGGTTACCGGTGAGGAGAAGCAGGTCGAACTGGAAGGTATCTTCGTGCAGATCGGCTTGCTGCCCAATACCGACTGGCTGAAGGGCTCGGTCGAACTGAGCAAGTTCGGCGAGATCGTGATCGACGCCAAGGGCCAGACCAGCGTGCCAGGTGTCTTTGCCGCCGGCGACTGCACGACGACGCCGTACAAGCAGATCATCATCGCCATGGGCTCCGGGGCTACCGCCTCGCTGAGTGCCTTCGACCATCTGATCCGCAGCTCGGCGCCGGCCTGAGCCAGTGCCCACGCCATCAACGGCCAGAGACGGGGGACCGTCCCTGGCCGTTTTCAGTCTCCGGAGCTCACAATGCACCTTCCTAAACACCAACTCGCCATGACCGTGCTGATGACCCCGGACATGGCCAACTTCTCCGGCAACGTCCATGGCGGCACCATTCTCAAACTGCTGGACCAGGTTGCCTATGCCTGCGCCAGCCGCTATGCCAGCCAGTACGTCGTCACGCTGTCAGTCGATCAGGTCATGTTCCGCCAGCCCATCCACGTCGGCGAACTGGTCACCTTCCTTGCCTCGGTGAACTACACCGGACACACCTCGATGGAAATCGGTGTCAAGGTTCTGGCTGAGAGCATCCGCGACCAGGTTATCCGCCACGCCAACAGCTGCTTTTTCACCATGGTCGCTGTCGACGACCATGGCCAGACCACCCCGGTTCCGCCACTCGAACCGAAGACGCCGGACGAAATCCGTCGCTATCGGGCAGCCCAGCTGCGCCGCGAACTACGCAAGGAATTCGAGACGCGGCAGAAGCAACTCCACGTCACCGCGCTGCCGTAACGGCTATCGGCTGCCGGACAGCAGCCGGTCCAACTGATTGGCGAAAGCCTGCCGATCAGCCGCCGACAGGGATGCCGGGCCACCAGTTTCAACGCCAGTATTGCGCAGCGTCTCCATGAAATTGCGCATGCTCAGCCGCTCCTGGATGTTCCCCTTGTCCAGCAATTCGCCGCGCGGATCGATCACCACAGCCCCTTTGGCGATGACCTGCGCCGCCAGCGGCACATCTGCGGTTACCACCAGATCCCCTGCCGCGACCTCCTGAGCGATGCGCCGATCGGCCACGTCGAAACCGGAAGGCACTTGCAGCGCCTTGATCCACGGCGAGGGTGGCACCCGCAGCATCTGGTTGGCAATCAGGGTCAGTTCGATCTCGGTGCGATTGGCGGCGCGATAGAGAATTTCCTTGATCGCCACCGGGCAAGCATCGGCATCCACCCATATTTTCATCGCTCCCTCCCCTCCGTGCAGCCCTTGAACAAGCCGGAAAGCAAAAAGCCCAGCTTTGTGGGCTGGGCTTTTTGCTTGAATTTTGGTGGTGATGGGCAGAATCGAACTGCCGACCTATGGGTTATGAATCCATCGCTCTAACCGTCTGAGCTACATCACCACGCTACGAGGGCGCGAATTATAGTGGGGCGGCGGCAAAGTGGTCAACCGCGTTATAATGCGCGACTTTCCTTCCGCCCGGCATGCGCCGTGGCCCCACTGATTTTTAAAGCATTTTCATGACCAAGAAGCTTTTCATCCGCACTTTCGGGTGCCAGATGAACGAGTACGATTCGGACAAGATGGCCGACGTGCTCCATGCCGCCGAAGGCGTCGTCAAGACGGACAACCCCGAAGAGGCTGACATCATCCTGTTCAACACCTGCTCGGTGCGCGAAAAGGCGCAGGAGAAGGTTTTCCACGATCTCGGCCGGGTCAAGCACCTGAAACAGCAGAATCCGAACCTGGTGATCGGCGTTGGCGGTTGCGTCGCCAGCCAGGAGGGCGAGGCCATCGTCGCCCGCGCACCGTACGTCGATATCGTGTTCGGCCCGCAGACGCTACACCGTTTGCCGCAGCTGATCGCCGAGCGCAAGGAAAAGGGCAAGGCAGCGGTCGACGTCTCCTTCCCGGAAATCGAGAAGTTCGATGCCATGCCGCCGGCCGAGGTGAAGGGCGCCACCGCCTTCGTCTCGATCATGGAAGGCTGCTCCAAGTTCTGCACCTTCTGCATCGTGCCCTATACCCGGGGCGGCGAAGTGTCGCGGCCGTTCAATGACGTCCTGACCGAGGTGGCTGACCTGGCGGCGCACGGCGTCAAGGAAGTGACACTACTTGGCCAGAACGTCAATGCCTACCGTGGCGACATGGAGGGCACCGACGAGAAGGCCGACCTGGCGATGCTGATCGAGTATATCGCCGAGGTGCCGGGCATCGAGCGCATCCGCTACACCACCTCGCATCCGCGCGAAATGTCGCAGCGCCTGATCGACACCTACGCCAAGGTGCCGAAGCTGGTGTCGCACCTGCATCTGCCGGTGCAGGCCGGTTCCGACCGCGTGCTGGCGGCGATGAAGCGTGGCTACACGACGCTGGAGTACAAGTCCATCGTCCGCAAGTTGCGCGCCGCGCGGCCGGACATTTCGATGTCCACGGACTTCATCGTCGGTTTCCCGGGCGAGACGGACGAGGATTTCGAAAAGACCATGAAGCTGATCGATGACGTCGAGTTCGACGCCTCGTTCTCCTTCATCTACAGCCCGCGTCCCGGCACGCCGGCACTGGAACTCGACGACAACACGCCGGCCGACGTGAAGTCCGCCCGCCTGAGCCGCTTGCAGAAGCGCATCGACGAACTGGCGCAGGCCGTCAGCCGGTCGATGGTGGGCACCGTGCAACGCGTACTGGTCGAAGGCACGTCGAAAAAGGATGCCAATGAACTGGCCGGTCGTACCGACAACAACCGGATCGTCAACTTTGCCGGCAATCCCAGGCTGATCAACACCTTCGTCGAGGTGCGCATCACCGAAGCATTGCCGCACAGCCTGCGAGGCGAAATTGTCATCCGCGAAAACTAAGCCCGCCCCCAAGTCGAAGCCGGTCGAATTCGCCCTGACGCCGGTCGACAATACCCAGCTCGCCAACCTGTGCGGGCCGCTGGACGAAAACATCCGGCAGATCGAGACGGGGTTCGATGTCACCATCCGCCGCCGCAACGAACGCATTTCGATCATCGGCGAGAAGGCGCAGCTGACGGCTGACGCCATCCGCCACTTCTATGCGTTGGCGCGCCAGCCGTTGACGGTCGATGAAATCCAGCTCGGTCTGGTCGAATTCCTCAACGCCCCGGTGCGCCGCATTTCGCGCCCCGCCGAAGGCCCGGTCGATGGCCCGCAACTGGTTACCCGCAAGACCGAGCTGCACGGCCGCACGCCGCGCCAGATCGAGTACCTGAAGCACATTCAGGAACACGACATCACCTTCGGCATCGGCCCGGCCGGCACCGGCAAGACCTACCTCGCTGTCGCCTCGGCAGTCGATGCCTTCGAGCGCGATCTGGTCGAGCGCATCATCCTGACCCGCCCGGCAGTTGAAGCCGGCGAACGCCTCGGCTTCCTGCCCGGCGATTTGACGCAGAAGATCGACCCCTACCTGCGCCCGCTCTACGACGCGCTGTACGACCTGATGGGCGCCGACCGTGTCGCCAAACTGTACGAGAAGCGTGCCATCGAGATCGCGCCGCTCGCCTTCATGCGCGGCCGCACGCTGAACCACGCCTTCGTCATCCTCGACGAGGCGCAGAACACGACGCCGGAGCAAATGAAGATGTTCCTGACCCGCATCGGCATCGGCGCCAAGGCGGTGGTCACCGGCGACATCACCCAGGTCGACCTGCCCAAGGGCCAGAAGAGCGGCCTCAAGGAAGCCATCGAAGTGCTGCGCGACGTGCGCGGCATCGCCTTTACCCAATTCCACAAGGAAGACGTGGTGCGCCACCCGCTGGTTGCCCGCATCGTCGAGGCCTATGAAAAACGTCAGCAAGCGACTTAACCTCTCCGTGCAATACGCCTGTAACCGTGAGGGCTTACCCTTGCGTGCAGATTTCGTGCGCTGGGCGCGTGCCGCACTGGTCGGCGGTGGCGAAATCACCATCCGCCTGGTCGACGCCGACGAAGGCCAGGAACTGAACAACGAGTACCGCGGCAAGGACTACGCAACCAACGTGCTGTCCTTTCCGTATGACACCGAACCGCTGGTGCTGGGCGACCTGGTCATCTGCCCGAGCGTCGTCGCGCGCGAGGCGACGGAGCAAAACAAGCCGCTGGCGGCGCATTACGCCCATCTGACGGTGCATGGTATGCTGCATTTGCAGGGCTGGGACCACGAAGAAGATGACGCTGCCCAGGCCATGGAAGACGAAGAAAGGAAGATTCTCGCCGCGCTGGGTTATCCCGATCCCTACGCCGACTAAGACTTATGGACCCCGACAGTAAACCGAGTTTCATTGAACGACTGACCTCCCTGCTGCTGCGCGAACCGGAAGATCGCGAGCAGCTGCTTGAAATCCTGCACTCGGCCTACGAGCGCAACCTGATGGATGCCGATGCGCTGACCATCATCGAAGGCGCCTTGGCCGTCTCCGACACCCGCGTCACCGACGTGATGATCCCGCGGGCCCAGATGGACGTCATCGACGTCGACGACCCGCTGAATGACATCGTCGCCACCGTGATCGATGCCGCGCATTCGCGTTTCCCGGTCGTCGATGGCGACCGCGACAATGTGCTGGGCATCCTGCTCGCCAAGGATCTGCTGCGCATCCACACCGAAGAGAACTTCGATCTGCGCGACTGGCTGCGCCCGGCCGTCTTCATCCCCGAATCGAAGCGCCTGAACGTGCTGCTGCGTGAATTCCGCGTCTCGCGCAACCACATGGCCATCGTCGTCAACGAATACGGTGGCGTCGCCGGCCTGGTCACCATCGAAGACGTGCTGGAGCAGATCGTCGGCGACATCGAAGACGAATATGACTTCGACGAAGCACACGACAACATCCGGCTGGACGCCTCCGGCCGCTACCGCGTCAAGGCACGTACCGAAATCGAGGATTTCAACGAAGCCTTTTCGACCACCTTCTCCGACGAGGAATTCGACACCGTCGGCGGCCTGATCCTGCGTCACCTCGGCCGCGTCCCGAAGCGCAACGAAATCGTCGAGATCGACGGCATGCGCTTCCAGGTACTGCGCGCCGACAGTCGCCGCCTGTACACCCTGCTCGTCGACCTGCCCAAACCACCGCACGGTGCTGACGAAACGACTGCCTGAGCGGCTGCCACACCGCCTCGGGCTCGCCGCGCTGATCGGCGCAGGCGGCGTGCTGTGCTTCGCCCCCTTCGGCCTGTTCTGGCTGGCCCCGCTCGTCTGGGCCGGTTTCTTCACCCTGCTGCTTCGGGCCGAAACACCCCGCCAGGGGCTGCTCACCGGCCTCGCCTTCGGCCTCGGCTTCTTCCTGTGCGGCGTGTCGTGGGTTTATGTCAGCCTGTCCGTCTTCGGCGGCATGCCGTGGTGGCTGGCCGGCCCGGCCGCTTTCCTGTTCTGCGCGGTGATGGCGCTGTTCCCGATGATGGCCGGCTGGGCTTTCAAGCGCTGGCAGCCAGCTACCTTTTGGCAGCAGGTCCTGCTCTTCGCTGCCGCGCTCTCCCTCGGCGACTGGGTGCGCAGCTGGCTATTCACCGGCTTTCCCTGGCTGGCGCTCGGTTATTCGCAGGCACCGCCCAGCCCGCTGGCCGGCTTCGCACCACTGCTCGGGGTGTTCGGGCTGTCCTTCGCCATCGCCGTCAGCGGCGCGCTGTTGCTCCGCTGGCGCATCGGCCTGGGGTTCATCGCCCTGCTCGCTTTCACCGGCTTCGGCCTGCGCCAGATCGAATGGACCGTGCCGCAGGGTGAGCCGATCAGCGTCGCGCTGATCCAGGGCAACATCCCGCAGGAAATGAAATTCCGCCCGGAAGCCTTCTTCCGCACGCTCGCCCTCTATCGCGAACTGATCGAGGCCAACCCGGCCCAATTGACCCTGCTGCCCGAAACCGCCTTCCCGGTCTTTATCGACCAGTTACCGGAGGACTATGTCGACACCCTGCGACAACTGGCCCGGCGCCAGCAGGGGGACATCGTCTTCGGCGCGCTGACCGGCGATACGGCAGCCTACTACAACAGCGCCATCAGCCTCGGGGCCTCGCCGCTTCAGGTCTACAGCAAGAGCCATCTGGTGCCTTACGGCGAGTTCATCCCGCCCGGTTTCGCCTGGTTCATGGCCTACGCCAACATCCCGGCCTCCTCCTTCTCGCGCGGGCCGGAACAGCAACCGCCGCTGGCCGTCGCCGGCCGGCAGGTGGCCGCCAATATCTGCTACGAGGACGTCTTCGGTCGCGAAATCATCCGCGCCCTGCCCGCCGCCGGCATCCTCATCAATCTGTCCAACACCGCCTGGTTCGGCGATTCGCTGGCCCAGCCGCAACACCTGCAGATCGCCCAGCTGCGCGCGCTGGAGAGCGGCCGACCGATGCTGCGCGCCACCAATACCGGCATGACCGCGATCGTCGACGCCGACGGCACGGTACGCGCCACCCTGCCGCCCTTCACGACGGGCGTCCTGACCGGCGAGGTCACCGCCCAAAGCGGGTTAACCCCCTACGCCCGCTTCGGCGACTGGCCGGCGCTCGGCCTGATCGGCCTCATGGCGCTGCTCAGCCTGCGCCGCCGGGGCTGAACGCCGCGCCTACCCTGCCTTCAGACGGTCGGCGAAGGCTTGCCGCAGCTTGGCCGCTTTCGGCGCAACGACGGCGAGACAATAGCCCTGATAGGGATTACGGCGGAAATATGCGTGATGATATTCCTCCGCCTCGAAAAAGGTGCCCGCCGGCACCACCTCCGTCACGATCGGCGACGGCCAATAGCCCTCGCCATTCAGGCGGGCGATCATTGCCTCGGCCATCGCCTGCTGCGCTGCATCGTGATAGAAAATGGCCGAGCGGTACTGGCTGCCGACATCATGCCCCTGGCGGTTCAGGGTCGTCGGGTCATGGATGGTGAAAAAGGCGGCGAGCAGTGTCTCGTAGTCGATCAGCGTCGGGTCATAAGCCAGCTGCACCACCTCGGCATGACCGCTATCGCCCCGGCAGACAGCTTCGTAGTTGGGACAGGGCAGGTGGCCGCCCATATAACCGGGCAGCACGGAGACAACGCCTTCAAGCTGCTCGAACGCAGCCTCCAGGCACCAGAAGCAGCCACCCGCCAGGGTAGCCAGGGGGAAAACGGATTGCGGCATGGCGTTCAGTCATCGTCGGGATGCCGATCGGACCCGGCCATCGCCGCAGAGTTCCCCGGCTGCAGCCGGTCAGGCGGCCCCCAGGCGCTGCACCGCCTGCTCCAGGCGCTGCCGCTCGGCCAGCACCTTGGCCGCATAGCGCCGGCTGGCATCGCCCAAGGCCCCGCCAAATTGCTGCAACCCCTGTTCCAGGCCGCCGCTGCGGCGTATGGACTCCTTCAGCACACGCGCCCCGACCTGGACGTTGGTCACCGGATCGAGAAAGGAAGCGCCCTCGCCGGGCAACTTGTCCTGATGGAAGCGCGGCACGACCTGCATCAACCCCAGCGCACCGAAGCCACTTTGCGAGAAGGGGTTGAAGCCGGATTCGACACCGATCACGGCGATGATGAGCAGCGGGTCGATATGCAGTTCGCGGCCGACATCCTGCGCGGTTGCGAAAACAGGCTCCAGCGCCTCGGTCGACACCCTGTAACGGCGGGAGACATAGTCCATCGCGCCCTGCAGGCGTGGATCGAGCGACAGGGAGACATCTGCCTCTGCCACGTCACCTGGTTCGATTTCCTCGGCTGCCGCGGCAACCGACAGTATCTGCTGGACAAGCGCCCCTTCAAGATCGAGGCGCCCGCTCTGGACCCCCACCAGACCGGCGATAAACAGCAAGCCGGCCAACATCAGGAACTTCTGGAATAGCCCGAGAATCAGGGCTGAAATGCGCTGCAAGGCAGGCAAGAAAACGGTCGAAGCGTTCATGCGACCTCCTTCACTGTGGCCACTGCGCCAAACGACTGCGCAGCGTACGGTTACGGGGGGCACGACATCGGCAGAAATCGGGGCAGCAGAATCGCTGCAAAGCCGCGCCGATAAAGGGATGGCACGAGCGGATAGCCGATGTTGCACCGCAACATCGTTTGCAGTTTATTGATTACATTGAACTAAGTCAACGCACACCAAAATCCTGAAGCAACTCGATGTTGCGTCGCGACAACACTTACAAGAGACGCACAGTCCCTTTTATGCCATCGACCTCCACCGTATCACCATCCTTGAGCACCCCGAGAATGCCCGGCAGATTGACCACCGCCGGCAGTGCAAACTCCCGCGCCACGATAGCGCCATGCGACAGGTAGCCCCCGGTTTCAACAACCAGCCCGCCAGCCTTCAGGAACAAGGGCGTCCACCCTGGATCGGTCGACGGCGCGACGAGGATTTCGCCGGGCTGCAATGCCATGCCCTCAGATGGATGAGTCAGTCGACGCACCCGCCCCCTTCCTACGCCGGTACCGGTAGCGACACCAGCAAAGATCTGCCCCAGGACCGTTTCAGTCGGTGGCCCGTTTGCCGCAACCATTGCGGCTACGCCCGCTCCCGACGGCGCCAGCACAAACCATTCGTGCACTTCAGTCGCCTGCCAGACGGCGAACACGGTCTTACGCGCCGCCAATCGTGCCCGCAGCCCGTTCTGCGGCAGGGAGCCGTCGGCATAGCGAAAGACTTCAGCGGGTAACAAATGGAAGATGTCATCCGGCCGATGCAGCGTCCCGTCACGCACCAGTCGCTCGCCGATCAGCAGCCACAAACGCCGTCCAGCGGCAAGCAAGGCGATGAGCGCGCTACGCGCCGCCTCGCGGCGGTTGCTGTCGCGATTGGCTGCCTTGACCTGCGCCCGCAACAAGAAGCGGTACCAGAAGGGCAGTTCGCGACGGATGCGCCCCCAGGCGGCTTGTGCCGCCGCTTTCTGGCGGGCGCGCATGGCAGCGGCGTCTACCTCGCCCAAAGCCGGAAGCTGTTCGAGCAATTGCTCGGGTTGCTCATGCCAGCGCGGGCTGCGCAGGTAGGTTTCGTAATGTCCCCGATGCCCATAGCGCGCCATGAAATCCGCGAAGGCGGTGGCAAACGCCGGGTCATCCAACGGACGCTCCGGTGTTGTCGCGGCTTTCGCCAGCCGTGCCAGGGTCAGCAGGGCATAACCCTGTTCGGCTGTCACGCTCGCTTCGCCCCCCGCCAACAAGGCGGAGCCGATTGCCGCACTCTCACCGGGGAAGGCGCGCTCCAGCGTATCCAGCAGCAGACTCAGGCTGCCGCCTCCGGAGCCCTGCAGGAAGAACATGCCGGCAAATTCACGCGCCGGTTTGATCAATCGATGCAACAGCGCGGTGATGGCCGTCGCGTCCTCCGGCAAGGAAGCGGCCTGGAGTTCGCGCGCAATGGCATGGGCCCGCTCAACCTCCGCATCACCCCGCCGCCCCATGCCCGGCGCGTTGCGCAGATAGCGCAGCGTTCGCGCCATCCGGGCAAGGCGGGATCGCCAGGAGATCGGTGGCGTCTCGATCACAGGCTGATGCCCACCCATCAACGCATTGAACCGCTCCGGTAGCAGCCCGATGGCATCCCATGCCTCCCATTGCAACACCGAGGCTTCGAGATAGAGCCGCCCATCGAACAATCCTGCCCGCTGCACACCTGACAACAAGGGATACTCCATCAGGCGCCACCCCTGTTCGAGCAGATCGTTACAGCCGCGCCGGGAGAAGTTCCAATCCATCGCCTGCAAGGGCTCCGGCATCACCTCGCAGGTATTGCCGCGCGTCCAGATCGTCGGCTGTCCGCGCAAGGCTTCGTAGGTATGATGCGGGCGGCGGGTGACGGGGCGGGCCTGGATCAGCCAGAAACGGCTACCATCCCACACCCATTCCAGATCGTAGAACGGCCTCACGAAATCGAACGCGACAGCGGCATCGCGTAGCAGCCCGGCCAACGCCTCGGCCCTGGCCGCGTCGAACACGGCAGTCGTCGCTCGCTCCGGCGGCACAGCGACACGCTGCGTGCCTCCGGCGAGAGCCGGCACAGCCATCGTCGCCTTGCTGCCCGAACGCCACTCGACCAGACGCCAGGTATCCGTACTGTCTTCGGCGAACACGTATTCGTCCCCCGCCGCCTCGCCGCCGACCAGCGTTTCGCCCAGCCCCCAATGGGCATGGACGACCATCCGATCATCGCGTCCGCTGAGCGGATCACACGTAAAGGCAATCCCCGAGGCTTCTGCGGCCAACAGCGGCATGACCACCACGGCCATCACGGGCTCACATTCGATTCCCATGCGTTCGCGGTAGGTGGCCGCCGCTGGTGCATCGAGCGACGCCCAGACTTCTGCCATCGCAGCGCACAAGGCATCGAGCCCCATGACATTCAGGCAGGATCGATAGATGCCCGCAAAGGATGCACCGGCAGCATCTTCGCCCACGGCCGACGAGCGAACGGCCAGGGGGATATCCCGCCAGCGGCGCCGCTCCAGTTCGCTGCTCAGCGACTCGCGCAAGGAGGCGGGTATGCCGGATAGACGCTGGCGGCTCCACTCAGCCGGAACGACGAAAAAGTCGGGGACCGGAAGACCGTAGCGCAACAGGTAACCGAGCTGCGAGCCCTTGCCGCCCACCCGTTCCGGCTGCACACCGGCTGCCTCATGCGCGGCGACCAATCCCAATGCGCCCCTCATGAGCGCACCGCCATGCCATCGCACACGAGATTGAGCATGCTCGCCAGCTCATCGGCCAGTGAAAGGCCTTCCTCACTCAACCAGCGCAGCAGCGTCGCCAGATGGACGAACTGCAGGTGCATCGCCAACAAGGGGGCCGCGATGTCCTGGCGAAAATCTCCGCACGCCTGCCCCTGGGCAATTAACTCACCGAAGATCCGATCCATGCCGCTGCGTTCCCGCCCTTCTTCCGGACGGCGCATGTCGCTCATGCGAAACCGCACATACGGCAACAGATAGCCGCGCCGGCTCTCGCACCAGGCCGCCTGCAACTGGAGGAAACGGGCCAGCCTCGCCCGCCCTGGTCTGGCGGCAGCCAATTCGGACTGGATCGCCGGCCAAGCCTCGCGCAGCTCGCGATGAAAGACATGGCGCAACAACGCCTCCTTGACCGGGAAATGGCGATACAGAGTGACCTTCGAGACGTCCCCCGCCTCGGCGATGCGCTCCATAGTCACCGCCTCGAAGCCCTCGGCCTCGAACAGCGCCCAGGCCGTATCGGCCAGATGGTCGCACTGCTGCTGCCGCTTGCGCTCGCGGCGACCAGCATCCGGATGCGACGGGAAAGCAGGTTTATTCGACATGGGAACCGCCAAATAACGTAACAACGTTTATTATTGAACGACGTTCACTATTTTGCAAGCCCTAGGCCAGCACTGACCAAGGCCATCAAAACCTAGTAAAATTCAAGGCTTTCCGTCTTTCCGAGTGCGTCCGATGACGACCAGCAAGAAACCGACCTTCCAGGAAATCATCCTGCGTTTGCAACAGTATTGGAGCGACAAGGGCTGTGCCCTGCTCCAGCCGTACGACATGGAAGTCGGCGCCGGCACCAGCCACACCGCCACCTTCCTGCGCGCCATCGGCCCCGAGCCGTGGAAAGCCGCCTACGTGCAGCCGTCGCGCCGCCCCAAGGACGGCCGCTACGGCGAGAACCCGAACCGCATGCAGCATTACTACCAGTACCAGGTCGTGCTCAAGCCGGCGCCGGACAACATCCTCGAGCTCTATCTCGGCTCGCTGGAAGCCCTCGGTTTCGACCTCAAGAAGAACGACGTGCGTTTCGTCGAGGACGACTGGGAAAATCCGACCCTGGGTGCCTGGGGCCTGGGCTGGGAAGTTTGGATGAACGGCATGGAAGTGACGCAGTTCACCTACTTCCAGCAGGTCGGCGGCATCGACTGCAAGCCGATCACCGGCGAAATCACCTACGGCATCGAGCGTCTGGCGATGTACCTGCAGGGCGTCGAGAACGTCTACGACCTGACCTGGACGGACGGCCTGACCTACGGCGACGTCTATCACCAGAACGAAGTCGAGCAATCGACCTACAACTTCGAACACTCCGACGTGGATTTCCTGTTCCACGCTTTCGGCGCACACGAGAAGCAGGCCCAGCACCTGATGGGCGCCCAACTGGCGCTGCCGGCCTACGAGCAGGTACTCAAGGCCGCCCATACCTTCAACCTGCTCGACGCCCGCGGCGCCATCTCGGTCACCGAGCGCGCCGCCTACATCGGCCGTATCCGCAACCTGGCCCGCGCCGTGGCGCAAGCCTATCTCGATTCCCGCGCCCGCCTCGGCTTCCCGATGGCGCCCAAGGAATGGGCCGCCGAAGTGCTGGCCAAGCTCGAAGAACAGAATGCCAAGAAAGCCACCTGAGATGACTGCCAAGAACCTGCTCGTTGAACTGTTCGTTGAAGAACTGCCGCCTAAGGCGCTGAAGAAGCTGGGCGAAGCCTTCTCTGCCGCGCTGGCCACCTCGCTGAAGAAAGACGGCCTGGCCGGCGACCACGCCGTCGTCACCGCCTACGCCTCGCCGCGCCGCCTGGCCGCCCATGTCACGGGCGTCCTTGCCGTGGCTGCCGACAAGCCAGTAGTGCAGAAGCTGATGCCGGTCGCCGTCGGTCTCGATGCCGCCGGTAACGCCACCCCTGCCCTGCTCAAGAAACTGGCCGCCCTCGGTGCCGATGCTTCCTGCGTCACCAGCCTGCGCCGCGAGAACGACGGCAAGGCCGACATCCTGTTCTACGACAGCCTGGCCAAGGGTGCCACGCTGGCCGAAGGCCTGCAGAAGGCCGTCGAAGCCGCCCTCGCCGCGCTGCCCATCCCCAAGGTCATGACCTACCAGTTGGCCGATGGCTGGACTACGGTCAATTTCGTCCGCCCGGCGCATGCGCTGGTCGCGTTGCATGGCAGCGACGTCGTGCCGGTGTCCGTGCTCGGCCTGACCGCCGGCAACACCACCCAGGGTCACCGCTTTGAAGCCGCCGTCGCCCCAGTCGTCATTACCGATGCCGACAGCTACGCCGAAACCCTGAAGCGCGACGGCGCCGTCATCGCCTCCTTTGCCGAGCGCAAGGCCGAGATCGCCCGTCAGCTGGCCGCTGTTGCCGCCCAGGCCGGTGCCAGCCTGAAGCCGATCGAGGACGACGCCCTACTCGACGAGGTCACCGCACTGGTCGAACGCCCGAACGTGCTGGTCGGTCAGTTCGAGGCCGAATTCCTGGCCGTACCGCAGGAATGCCTGATCCTGACCATGAAGGCCAACCAGAAATACTTCCCGTTGCTGGATGCCAGCGGCAAGCTGACCAACCAGTTCCTGGTCGTCAGCAACATCAGCCCGGCCGACCCGAGTGCCGTGATCGGCGGCAACGAGCGCGTCGTGCGCCCGCGCCTGGCCGACGCCAAGTTCTTCTTCGACCAGGATCGCAAGAAATCGCTGGAAAGCCGCGTCGTCAGCCTGTCCAAGGTGGTTTACCACAACCGGCTGGGCACCCAGGGCGAGCGCATGCAGCGCGTTGCGGCCATCGCCCGCGCTGTCGCCGAACAGCTGGGCGGCGGCGAGCTGGTGCAGCACGCCGAACAGGCTGCCGTACTGGCCAAGGCCGACCTGCTGACCGACATGGTCGGTGAATTCCCCGAACTGCAGGGCATCATGGGCCGCTACTACGCCCAGCATGACGGCCTGAACGCCGACGTCGCCGATGCCATCGAAGACCACTACAAGCCGCGCTTCGCCGGTGACAGCCTGCCGCGCGGCATGGTCGGTACCGTCGTCGCGCTGGCCGACAAGCTGGAAACCCTGGTCGGCCTGTTCGGCATCGGCCAGATCCCGACCGGCGACAAGGACCCGTTCGCGCTGCGCCGCCATGCGCTGGGCGTCATCCGTATGCTGGCCGAAGGTAACCTCGACCTGCCGCTCAATGCCCTGCTGGCCGTTTCCGGCCAGGCTTTTGCCGGGATTGAAGGCTTCCAGGCCGCCGAAACCGCGCTCGCCGACTTCATCTACGAACGCCTCGCTGGCTCCCTGCGCGAGCAGGGTTACACGGCACAGGAAGTCGATGCCGTGGTCAGCCAGCGGCCGCAACGCCTGGGCGACATCCCGAAGCGCCTGGCCGCCGTGCGTGCCTTCTCGGCCCTGCCGGAAGCCGCCGCGCTGGCTGCCGCCAACAAGCGCGTCGGCAACATCCTGAAAAAGGTCGAAGGCAGCGTCGAAGCCGTGGTCGACAACGCGTTGCTCAAGGAAGCCGCCGAGGTCGCCCTGCACGACGCGCTGGTCGATGTCGTGCCGCGCGCCGATGCCGCCTTCGTCACCGGCGACTACACCGAATCGCTGACGGCGCTGGCCGCCCTGCGCACCCCGGTCGATGCCTTCTTCGACGGCGTGATGGTCAATGCCGACGACCCGGCCCTGCGTGCCAACCGCCTCGGTCTGCTCGCCAAGCTGCATGCGGCGATGAACCAGGTCGCTGACCTCTCCAAGCTGTCCGCCTAAGCCGGGAAAGTCGCCATGCCCACCAAGCTCGTCATTCTCGACCGCGACGGCGTGATCAATTTCGATTCCGCCCAGTTCATCAAGAACCCGGAGGAATGGAAGCCGATCCCCGGCAGCCTGGAAGCGATCGCCAAGCTGAAGCAGCACGGCTACCGCGTGGTCGTGGCCACCAACCAGTCCGGTGTCGGGCGCGGCCTGTTCGACATGGACACGCTGAACCAGATCCACGCCAAGATGCACAAGGCGGTCGTCGCGATGGGCGGACAGATCGACGCCATCTTCTATTGCCCGCATGCCGCCGATTCGAAATGCGACTGCCGCAAACCGAAACCCGGCATGTTCAAGCGCATATCGGAAACGCTGAATATCGACCTGACCGGCGTACCGGCCATTGGCGATTCGCTACGCGACCTGCAGGCCTGCTCGGTACTGGGTTGCCAACCGGTTCTGGTGCAGACCGGCAAGGGCGAAAAGACCAAGGCCGAGGGCAACCTGCCGGAAGGGACGCTGGAATTCGCCGACCTGGCAGCGGCCGTTGATCACATCCTGAGCAAGGCCAAGAAATGAACGCCGTCCGCTCCACGCTCTTCATGCTCTACGCCATCGTCTGGTCGGTGCTCAGTGCGCCGCTGGTCATCGTGGCCGGGCCGCTGCTCGGCGGCAAGTGGGCCTACCGGTTCGGCCGTCTGTGGCGACTGGGCACCCAATTCGGGGTCGAGCACATCCTCGGCATCCGGCCCCGGGTGATCGGCCAGGAAAACATGCCCCTGGAACCCTGCGTCATCCTCGCCAAGCACCAGTCGGCCTGGGAGACGATGACCCTGCAGGATTGCGTGCCGAAGGGTGCGTACTGCGTCTTCGTCCTGAAGAAGGAATTGCTCAAGGTCCCCTTCGTCGGCTGGGGCCTGGCAGCGATGAAAATGATTTCCATCGACCGCGCAGCCGGCAAGGATGCCCTCGACCAAGTGGTCGTCCAGGGCCGCGAGCGCCTCAAGCAGGGGTTCTACGTCATCCTCTTCCCGGAAGGCACCCGCGTGGCCCCCGGGCAGACCAAGCGTTACAAGCCGGGCGGCGCCTACCTGGCGACCCATGTCGGCTGCAAGGTGGTCCCGGTCGCCCACGATGCCGGCGAGCTGTGGCCGCGCCAAGCTTTCCTGAAGAAGCCGGGCACCGTCACCATCAGCATCGGCCCCGCCTTCGACGCCACCGGCATGACCGAAGCGCAGGTCAACCAGAAGGTGGAAGCCTGGATCGAGGCCGAGATGCGCCGCATTTCCCCGCACCGCTACCCGGATGCCGCCCAGCGCACCTGACGTACCGCGCAGCATCGTCCTCGACGGCCAGACAGTTGCCTATCAGTTGCGTCGCAGCGCGCGGCGAACCATCGGCCTGGCCATCGACCATCGCGGCCTGCGCGTCGGTGCGCCGACCCGGGCACGTTTGGGCGACATCGAGAGCCTGATTCGCCAGCACGGGCAATGGGTGCTCGACAAACTGGCAGCCTGGCGTGAACGCCCGGCCCCGAAAAGTCTGGAAATTACCGACGGCACAGTCATTCCGCTGCTCGGCGCCCCCCTGACTATCGCCCTCGCCCCGCTCGGCCGGGCCCGCTGGCAATTCGGGCCGCAAACCCTCTACCTGCAGCCGACCGCCAGCGCGAGCGCAGCACAATTGCTGGAACACGCCCTGCGCGACAAGGCGCGCGCCGTCTTCACCGAGCGCCTGGCCGCCCATGCTCCGCGCCTGGGTGTCGCGTTTCCGCCGCTGCGCCTGTCCTCGGCCAAAACCCGCTGGGGCAGTTGCAGCCACCGCGGTGGCATTTCGCTGAACTGGCGGCTGATTTTCATGCCGCTGGCGGTGGTCGACTACGTCGTCTGCCACGAGCTGGCCCATCTCAAGGAAATGAACCACAGCCCGCGTTTCTGGTCTGT
Source organism: Dechloromonas agitata is5 (assembly GCF_000519045.1). Taxonomy (GTDB): domain Bacteria; phylum Pseudomonadota; class Gammaproteobacteria; order Burkholderiales; family Rhodocyclaceae; genus Azonexus; species Azonexus agitatus. The sequence goes on along the minus strand of NZ_KI912532.1, from coordinate 1,650,639 downwards.
CGTCGAACAACTCTGTCCGGACTGGCGTAACCTGCGTCTCGAACTGCGCCGCCAGGCCCGGCACATTCCCCACCTGTAAAGGAAACAGCATGCGTATTCTGCACACCATGATCCGCGTCGGCGATCTCGACCGCTCCATCGCCTTCTATACCGAAATCCTCGGCATGCAACTGCTGCGCCGCCAGGACTACCCCGAGGGCCGTTTCACACTGGCCTTCGTCGGCTACGGCAGCGAGGAAACCGACGCCGTGCTCGAATTGACCCACAACTGGGATACCCCGGCCTACGACCTGGGCAACGGCTTCGGCCACGTCGCACTGGCCGTACCGGATGCCGCCAAGGCCTGCGCCGACATCAAGGCCCGCGGTGGCAAGGTCGTGCGCGAGGCCGGACCGATGAAGCACGGGACGACGATCATCGCTTTCGTCGAAGACCCGGACGGCTACAAGATCGAATTGATCCAGAAATAAGTCCCGGCGACACCCGCCGGCGGGCGGCTCGGATGACGCGCATCAAGGCGCTGGCGGCTGATCCCCGGACAATGGCAGCACAAAGGAGATGACCATGCGTGCAGCGATTGACCGGACCGCTTCAGCCGGCCGTCCCGACCGCCAACCCCTGGCTACCCAGCCACTGCCAGCAGGCCGCTTCGTCCGGCGAGGAAAAATAGGGCATCAGGGGTGTCAGCCGGTCGCGAATCGTGCCGCCCAGGAAAACCTGGATGCTTTCGGCGTACAGTGCCGAGTAGGCCCGCAATTCCCCGGCACGAATCCACCCTTCGAGACGGGTAAGCCAGAGTTCGAACGCTTCCGGCGTCCCGCCCTGCCATTGCCGCGCATCCAGCAGCAGCCCCCAGCCCGTGCGCGCCCCTTGCGCCACGGCCTGGTCGATTTCGGCCACGAGTTGTTCGACCCCTTCGCGATTGAACAGATCGCCGACGATGACCTTGATCACATCACCGTGCCAACTGATCCGGTAATACCCATGCGCGGCAAAATGGCTCATTGCAATTCATTCCCCCCTCGATACCCGGCTCATTCTACCGGCTGACCGGGCTCGCCGCACCGCCCCCCCTCATTCACGGAAGCTCATCATGCAATTTCCCGACTTCTATCACCAGATCGCCCCCATTTCCCTGCGCGACCCGCTCGCCGAGCTGCTCGGTGCAGCGGTTGGCGGCGTGATCCGCTACGACTTCACCGATGCGGTAAAGCTGGCTGGCCATGCCTGCCCGACGGTGGCTGGCGCCTGGCTGGCGACCGTGCGCGGCCTGCGTGCGTTGTACGGCGACGAGATGCCGGTGCGCGGCGACATCAGCGTCGCGCTGCATGAAAACGTCGAAGACGGCGTGGCCGGCGTCATCGCCAGTATCGCCACGCTACTCACCGGCGCCGCCGGGGCCGGGGGTTTCAAGGGGCTGGGTGGCCGGTTCGGTCGGCGCCAGTTACTCAATTTCGGCATCGCCGGCGTCGGCGGCATTCGCCTGACGCGGCGCGACAACGGCCGCAGCGCGGATTGCATCGTGCAGTTGCAGCGGGTGCCCGGCGACCCGCGCCTCGGCGAGTTGCTGCCGGCCGTCGTCCAGGGCATTGCCACCCCGCAACAGGCCGCGCTGTTCGCCGCGTTGTGGCAGGACCGCCTGCGCCGCATCCTGGTGGACCATGCCGAGCATCCCGAACTGGTCGACATCCGCCTGGCGTGAGCCGATACGGCGACGGGTATTTGACAGAACGGGCCAGTCGTCGACAATGCCGCCTGGATCATTCATTTGTCACCCGCCATGCTCAGACCGCCCGCCCTCGTTGTCGATGATTATGCCTCCATGCGCAGCGTGGTGATCGAGGTGCTCAAGCGGGCCGGCTTCACCGAAATCCACCAGGCCGGCAACGGCCGCATGGCGCTGGCCAAGCTGGCCGAGGTCAAGAAGGTCGGCCTCATCATCTCCGACTGGTACATGCCGGAGATGGACGGCCTCGAACTGCTGCGCGCCGTGCGCGCCAATCCGCAAACAGCCGACATCCCGGTCCTGATGATCACCGCCGAGGGCCAGCGTGGCAACGTGCTCGATGCGATGCAAAGCGGCGCCACCGGCTACATCGTCAAGCCCTTCGCGCCGCAGGCCCTGCAGGAGCGCCTGCAGGCCATGTTTCCCTGAGCCCCCGCTGGATCAGCCGAGCGCTTCGCGGATAACCGCCTCGAAGCGCTCGACGACCGCTGCCCAGTGGTGGCCGTGCAGCGCCCGGCGGGCGGCGGCGCCCAGCGCGGGCAAGCGCTCCGGCTCGCCGCACAGATCGATGGCCGCCTGGCGGAAGCCCGCTTCATCGCCCGGCGACACCAGCCGCCCGTTGCGGCCATCGTCGATCAGCTCAGCGGCAGCGGCGCTGCGATAGGCAAGCACCGGTAGGCCGCTGGCCATCGCCTCGGCCACCACGTTGCCGTAGGTTTCGGTCAGGCTGGGAAAGAGGAAGAGATCGGCGCTGGCGTAATGGCGGGCAAGATCCTCCCCGACGCGCACACCGGCGAAGTGGTGGTCGGGGTGTTCGGCGGCCAGCCGCCGTGCCTCGGGGCCATCGCCGACCCAGACCATGCGGGCCTGCGGCTGCCAGACCTGGATGGCAGTGAAGGTTTTTTCGACCAGCGCCAGGTTCTTTTCCGGCGCCAGCCGGCCGACATAGAGGCAGACCGGCCCCTCGCCGGCCGACCAACTTTGGCGCAAGGCGGCCGCACGACGGGCGGGATCGAACAGCTCGGTATCCACGCCCCGCCCGACGATGCGCACGCCGGGCAAGCCCTCGCCCGCCAGGTCGGCGGCCAGGGCGGCCGTCGGCACCAGGGTGGCCCGGGTGCGCCGATGCAAGGTGCGCAGGTAAGCCGCAACGGCCGGCCGCATCCAGCCCAGGCCGTAATGCACGCTGTAGCGGTCGAAATTGGTATGAAAACCGGAGGTTACGGGAATGCCCAGGCGGCGGGCGGCATTGACCGCTGACCAGCCGAGCGGCCCTTCGGTCACGACATGCACGAGATCCGGCCGCTGCCGGCGCCATTCACCGCGCAGTCGGCGTCCCGCCGGCAGACCGAAGCGAAGTCCGGGATAACCGGGGAGCGGAAAGCCGCCCAAAGCCATTTCATGCTCGCCTCCCACATCGTTGTCACCCTGCCGCGGGCGAATGACCCGCACCTGATGGCCACGGGCGCGCAGGCCGCCAACCAGCCGCCCAACCGTCATGGCTACCCCGTTCACTTCGGGCGGATAGGTTTCAGTTACGAAGGCAATCGCCAGGGACATGCGGGCTCCTTCAGCATCGGAGAGAAGTCGGGAGGCCGGCCATCGGATGGTAACGGCCGAATGAAGCCTGCACGGTAGCGGCACAGCGCTAAGCTTTGATGACACGAAAAGTCACCGCAATGTCACAAAAGCCACCTAGAATCGGCGGGTTATGCGCTACCTGCACCTCCTGCCCCCCCTGCTGATCCTCATCGCCCCCCCCTGCCAGGCGGCCCGCCCGATGATCACCGACGACGCCCGGCTGACCGATGCCGGCGCCTGCCAGGTCGAAACCTGGGCGCACCTCCACAATCGCCAGCGCGAATGGTGGGCCTTGCCGGCCTGCAATCCGGGGGGAAACCTGGAACTGACCCTGGGCGGCGCCCTGGCCTGGACCGATGGCCGTTCCGACAGTGGCGCCACCGTGGCCCAGTTGAAGACGCTTTTCCGGCCGCTGGAAACCAATGGCTACGGGATCGGCCTGGCGGTCGGCCACGCCACCCAGCCGGGCAGCAGCCATACCGGCAATCCTTATTTCTACGTGCCGGCCAGCTTTTCCTTCCTCGACGATCGCCTGGTCATCCACACCAATCTTGGCTACACCCGGGAACGAGAGAATCGCGAGAACCGCCTGACCTGGGGAATTGGCAACGAGTGGCAGATGCGCAGCGACACCTGGCTGATCGCCGAAAGCTACGGCCAGGACAAGGGCCGCCCCTTCGTGCAGTTCGGACTACGCCACTGGATTGTGCCCGGCCATGTCCAGATCGATACGACCTACGGCAACCAGCTTGGGCACTTCGGCACCCAGCGCTGGTTCTCCGTCGGCCTCCGCCTGATCTCGCCGCGCCTGTTCTGACATCTCCGGTGCAGATCAGGTCACGGCCGCCAGCGGCGAGGCAGCCAGCGCCGGACGTTCTGCCCATTGGCGATAAGCCACCGCCAGGCGCTCTGCCATCGCCACATCGCTCCATTCCCGGGCATAGACTGGCGCCTCGTCAGCCAGATGGCGCCAGGCGGTCGGCCGGCTCAGGAAATGCCCGAGCGCTTCGCCAAAGGCAGTCGTCTCCGCCGGTGGCGAAAAGGCGCCACGCCCCGGTGCCAAGATATCGACGGTCCCCATCTCGGCCAGCGCAATGACCGGCAGCCCGGCCGCCATGGCTTCGAGCAGGACCAGCCCCTGCGTTTCGGTCCGCGAAGCAAAGACGAAGACGTCGGCCGCTGCATAGCAATCGGGCAGGGCCTGCTGGCGGTCGAGATAGCCGATGAAGCGGACGGCATCCTGCAGGCCCAGTGTCTCGACCCGGGCCTGCAGGTCACCCATGGCGGGGCCTTCCCCGGCAATGACAAGCAGCGCATCGGGGCAAAGCTGGCGGGCCTGGCGCAAGGCATCGAGCAGGAAGCCGATATTCTTCTCATGCGCCACCCGGCCGACGTAGAGCGCCACCGGCCGGTCTGGCGCAATGTCGTGGCGGGTCCGGAAGGCAAGGCCATCGCCCCGGGCGAACTGGGCCAGCGGAATACCGGTCGGCAGGACATGCATCGGCGTCGTCACACCATAGCTCTCCAGACGCTGACGCATGGCGGTGGACGGCACGATCACCGCGTCGAGTTGGTTGCACTGCCGGCGCGAGAAACGCCGGGCCTGGCCGCGCAGCCAGCCGGCGGGCAAAAAGCGGGCGTAGTGCTGCAGGTATTCCTCGAACAGCGTGTGGTAGGTGGCAAGTACCGGCAGGCCCAGTGCCCGCCCGGCGGCCAGCCCCGCATAGTGGGCGACGAAAGGGGTCTGGACGTGGATCAGGTCGCAACCCCGGGCAGCGGCCAGTACCGCCCGATGCATCGCCCGCCAGCCGACCAGGCGGTCCTCGCGGTCGCCCGGCACCGGCCAGCCGGCAACACGGACGACGCCGGGCTCCTCGGCCTCGTTGCCATAGCGCGGCACGACCAGGCGTACCTCGATGCCTTGCCCATCGAGCGTACGGCGAAAGGTTTCGATCGAGGTCGATACGCCATTGACCCGCGGGAAGTAAACGTCGGACACCATCAGCACACGCATCTCACACCTCCAGGGATTCGGCAGCCCGGGCGGCAACCGGCAGTGGCGACAAACCGACCGGCTCGGGATTGGCCGCCGGCAGGCGATGCAGGGCCGGACTGCCCCAGCCGACCAGTTCCAGCGTGCCGTCGAAATGCTCGACGATGGCCGTGCAGGAATCGACCCAGTCCCCGCAATTGACGTAGGTCAGGCCGCCGATGTCACGAATCTGCGCCCAGTGGATATGGCCGCAGACCACGCCGTCCAGGCCGCGTTCGCGGGCATGGTGGATGGCCGATTCCTCGAAATCGAAGATGAAATTGAGCGCCGTCTTGACCTTGCGCTTGGCGTAACCGGCCAGCGACCAGTAGCCGGCAATCCCCAGTTTACGCCGCAACCACGACAGCCAGACGTTGATGCGCACCAGGGTTTCGTAGGCCTTGTCACCGAGTACCGCGACCCAGCGATGGTGGCGCGTGACCTGGTCGAACTGGTCGCCATGAATGAGCAGGAAGCGCCGGCCGTCGACCGTTTCATGCACCAGTTCGTCGACCACCTCGATCTCGCCGAAGACAATGCCGCAGTAGTCGCGCAGCGCCTCGTCGTGGTTGCCGGGGATGAACACGATTCGCTCGCCGTGCCGCGCCCGGCGCAGCAGCTTCTGGACCACGGTATTCTGCGCCTGAGTCCAGCAGATGCCGCGCCTCATCGCCCAGAAATCGACGATGTCGCCGATCAGGAAAGTCTGTTCGGCCGGGTGTTCGCGCAGGAAATCGAGCAGACGCTCCGCCTGGCACGCCCGGGTGCCGAGGTGGATGTCGGAGAGAAAGACGGATCTGACCTTGGGCATGGCCCCACGATAGGGCCCGCCCATGACCGGCCGGTGACGGCCGGGTTACGTTTCGATGTCGCTCAGTAGGTCTTGATGAAGTAGATCACCGTCAGCACCGTGCCGACGGCAATCACGAAACGGCGCAGCCAGACCGCCGGCATGCGCTTGGCGACGGCGGCACCGACCACGCCGCCGAGGGTCGCCGTGGCGAGTGCAACCAGGGTGTGCGGCCAGCTGATGGCCCCGGCGATCAGGAAGGTCAGCGCGGCGATGGTGTAGTTCACTGCGGAGGTCAGGTTCTTCAGCGCATTGAGCTCCTGCATGTCCTCATAGCCCTGAATGGACAGGGCGGCCAGAGTCAGGATCCCCATGCCGGCACCGAAGAAACCGCCGTAGACGGCGACAATGAGCTGGAACAGTGCGCCGCCGAGGCCGGTATTGGGCTGGCCGCTGGTCTGCGCCCCGAACCGCCGTTTGCTCCAGGCGACCAGGCGGCTGACCTGGGCACTGAAGGCAAACAGGCCGGTGGCAATGAGCAGCAACCAGGGGATCAGTTTCGAAAAGGCCGCGTTCGACGTGGCCAGCAGCAACAAGCCGCCAGTCAGGCCGCCGATGAGCGAGACGCCGACCAGCAGGATGGCCCAGCGTCCATGGCGCATGGCTTCCTGGCGATAGGCCCAGGCGCTCGACAGGCTGGCCGGCCACAGGGCGACCGCATTGCTGGCGTTGGCCGTCACCGGCGGTACGCCGGCGGCAAGCATGGCCGGAAAGGAAAAGAAGGTGCCGCCACCGGCAATGGCATTCATGCCGCCGGCGAGAAATGCCCCAAGGGCGACGATCAAGGCATCAGTCAGTGTCATGGTGGGGTGCTTGTTGCGTTGAGCCAGGCGGCGCATTCTGGCCGAACGAGCGCCCCCCGGACAGTATGATTTTCCCGTAGTCGGGCAACGCCCGCCCGCTCAGGCCAACCGGCGTCCCTGCCCGGCGGCTACGCCCGCCAGGTCGCGGTTGACACCCTGCCAGCCAAGGCGGAACAGGGGCACCAGGTAAACCGCGACAAAGCCCCCCAGCCCCCACAGGCAGGCGACAATCCGCCAGGGCAGGGAGCCCGGATAGCCCTGGCCGTCGAACGGCAGCGTGGCCACCGCAATGGCCGAAATGCCGACCAGAAACCAGTGGGCGCGTACACCGGTGCCCCAGTCGAAGCGGCGGCTCAGGCGCAGGCCGAACCAGCTGCCCAGCAGACCGATCATCGCGCCGGCCAGCACATCGACCGGCCAGTGGGCGCCGACAGCAATGCGCGAAAAGCCCGCCAGGGCCGCAATCGCCACGATCGGTGCCGCCCGCCAGCCAAGCAGTGCCAGCCAGGGCACCACGAAGGAAAAGGCCGAGACGGTGTGGCCGGAGGGAAAGCTATGCGCCGTCAGCTTGGCGCCGATGATGGTGATCTGCGCTGCGTCAAACACGGCGGCCGGACGCGGCAAAGGCACCGTCATCTTGAAGCCCCGGCTGATCGCCCCGGCCAGCAGGGCCCCCAGGAAAAGCGCCCAGAAAACGCGCGGATAGCGCAGGCAAAAGGGCAGCATCAGGGCCAGCTGGACCCGGGCATCGCCCAGCGTGGTCAGCGATTCCCAGACCACCGGCGGTAGCACCACGCTGGCTTCCTGGCCGGCCAGGAAGCCGCGTTGCCAGGCATCGCCCAGCCAGATGGCCAACAGGGCCAGGGTAAGCAGCAGGCAGGTGACGAGCAGGCCGACATCGAACCACGGATGCCGGTCATGCAAGCGGGCGTCCTTCATGGTCGTGTCTCGCGCTCGACACGGGCCAGGGTGACGAAGCTTTTCTGGTAGAGGTTCCGCATCTGCAGGCCGGGCGCCAGCAGCGCCTGCACCTCGGGCTGGCGATCGGTGCGCGTCAGCACCAGCTCGCCCTCGACCGGGACACGGGTCGGCGTTGCCGCCTGCCGGTACACGCTGAAGCTGGGCATGATGATGCGCCAGGCGACGACCGTGCCGCCGGCCGCCTTGGCCACCTGCGCCGCCTCGCGGATCGGCCCCTGCGTGACGCTGATGGCGCGCGGCGCGATGACCGCCGAGACGACCAGGGCCTGGAGCAGGCCGGCCAATACCAGCCCCTGCCAGACCGGCAGACTGCGCCAGACGGCAAAGACAACGGCGGCCACGGCAAACAGCGGCAACAGCCAGCGCGCCGAGTCGGAGAAGGCGAGCACCAGCCCGTCAAGCAGGAATTTCTCGAACGGCTTGCTGGTCTTGCTGGCGGCGACGGCGAGGATTTCCGGCAGGGCGGCGAGCAGCAGCGCAAACAGGATCAGCGGCAGGTAAGCCAGCCAGCGACGTTCGAATTCGGGGCGGTAGAGCGCCAGCAGGATGAAGACCGGCGTGCAGCCGTAGAGCAGGTAATGCGGCAGTTGCGTGCCGGAGGAGGAGAAAAAAGCAAAAACGACGATGAACCAGAGCACCAGGAAACGTTCGAACAGGCCGTCGCCCCGCACCGTGCCCAACGGCGAACGGCGGATCTGGCGCAACACCTTGCCACCAACGGCCAGCAGCCAGCCGAAGAAAGGCATCAGCACGAAGGGAGCAACGACGAGGTAGTAGTACCACTTGCCGCCATGCCCCTCGAAGGTATTGGCATAACGATTGACGTTGTGCTTGAGGTAGAAGCCACGGAAGAAAGCATCGCCCTGGTCGAGGAAGACGGCGACATGCCAGGGCACGACGATGGCCAGGAAAAGCAGCCAGCCGGGCCAGAAGAAGATGGCGCGCAGCCAGGACCGCCAGGCGCCGGCCGAGATGAAGAACAGGCCGCTGACAACGAGCGGAAAGAAGACGGCAACCGGTCCCTTGGTCAAAAAGCCGAGACCCAGCATGCCATAGGTGTAGAACAGCAGGCGGCGGGTCGGCTTGCCATCGCGGTCGGCACAGAAGACATCGTAGATGCCGAACATCGACAGCGCGATGAACAGGTTGAGCAATGCATCGGAAATCGCTGCCTTGGCGATGAAGCCGACGGCCAGCGACAGCCCCATAACCAGGGCCGCCACCTGCGCCGTCCGTCGGTCGGCATGGCGCAGGCAGAAACGGTAGAGGGCCAGCATCCAGAGTACGGCAAAGACGATGGACGGCAGGCGGAAGCCGATTTCGCTGACGCCGAGGAGGCTGACCGAGGCGGCCTGCGCCCAGTAGATGAGGATCGGCTTGTCGTGGCGCGGCGCATCGTTCAAGGTCGGCGACACCAGGTTGCCGCGCGCCATCATCTCGCGCGTCGCTTCCGAAAAAGCGCCCTCGTCGACGTCGGTCAGCGGCAGGCTCCAGGCATTGAGCACGAAGGCGACCGCCACGACCAGCAACAGGCTGATGGGCGACAGGAGGAAGCGCTCGATGGCGACGGGCAGGCGGGAGGCTGACATGGCGGGCATTATAAGGCAGCGTGCCGGCCGTCCTGCTGCTTGACGTCACTCCGGGCGCCGCCTAAATTCAGGCATTTCGGCCTACCGTACTACAAGGATCCCCATGAAGATCGGCACCCCGCTGTCCCCCTCCGCCCTGCGCGTCATGCTGCTCGGCGCCGGCGAACTCGGCAAGGAAGTGATCATCGCCCTGCAGCGACTGGGGGTCGAGGTAATCGCCGTGGACCGCTACGCAAGCGCACCGGGTCACCAGGTCGCCCATCGCGCCCACGTCATCTCGATGACCGACGGCGCCGCGCTGCGCCAACTCATCGAACAGGAAAGGCCGCATCTGATCGTGCCGGAGATCGAGGCCATCGCCACCGACACGCTGGTCGACATCGAACGCGAAGGCCTGGCCGAGGTGATCCCCACCGCCCGCGCCGCCAAGCTGACCATGAACCGCGAAGGCATTCGCCGCCTGGCCGCCGAGGAACTGGGCCTGCCCACCTCCCCCTACCGGTTCGCCGATTCGCTGGCCGAACTGCAGGCCGCCATCGACAGCAGCATTGGCTACCCCTGCATCGTCAAGCCGACCATGTCCTCCTCCGGCAAGGGCCAGTCACTGCTGCGCGGCCCCGATGACGTCCAGAAAGCCTGGGACTACGCGGCGAGCGGCAGTCGGGTGAATCAGGGCCGGGTCATCGTCGAGGGCTTCATCGATTTCGACTACGAAATCACCCTGCTCACGGTCCGCGCCCGGAATGCAGCCGGCGAAGTGGTCACTCACTTTTGCGAACCGATCGGCCATCAGCAGGTGGCCGGCGACTATGTCGAATCCTGGCAGCCGCAGGCGATGTCGCCGACTGCCCGGCAGCGGGCCCAGGACATCGCTGCCGCCGTGACCGGCAACCTGGGCGGGCGCGGCATCTTCGGCGTTGAATTCTTCGTCAAGGGCGACATGGTCTGGTTCTCGGAAGTCAGCCCGCGGCCGCACGACACCGGACTGGTGACGCTCTGCTCGCAGCGCTTTTCCGAATTCGAACTGCATGCCCGCGCCATCCTGGGCCTGCCGGTCGATACCACCCTGCGCGAACCGGGTGCTTCAGCCGTGATTTACGGTGGCATGGCAGAAAGCGGTATCGCCTTCGAAGGCCTGGCCGAGGCGCTGGCTGTGCCGCGCAGCGACCTGCGCCTGTTCGGCAAGCCAGAATCCTTCACCAAGCGCCGCATGGGTGTCGCCGTGGCCAATGGTGAAACAACCGAAGAGGCCCGCCAGCGGGCCCGACTGGCCGCCGGCAAGGTACGGCCGGTCAAGGTCTGACAAGACCTCAGCCTCGCCGAAGGCTCTGCTCCGCCCCCGCGGCATGCCGGTGCCTGCGCCGCTCCGCCGCGGTCGCCAGATCACCGGACGGCCGTTCTCCAGAGCGCTACGATTGAACCGTATCGAGCGCCGCCTGGCTGATCTCGTGAACAGCCTGTTCGGCCGCCTGCAGCGATGATTTCATCGCCTGCAGGGCGACTTCCGCCTCCCACGGACTGCTGCGACTGGCCCGATTGATGGCGGAAATGGCCAGGCTGTCGATAATCCGCAGTTGCTGGTCGGCGCTGTGGATCAGTGCCTTCTGCGCATCGCCGCAGACGGTCAGCCCCTGATCGAGCAGTTGGCCAGCCCGAGCCAGGTTGTCCAACCACCATGACATCGGCCATTGCGCCGCTGCCAGATCAAAACCCGATTGCGGGAAGGGGGGAATCCCATGCCGGAAACTATCGCGACCAGCCGCTGCCAGCAAGGCAGTCCATTGCTGAGCAATCCGAACACCAGTCGCGGAGAGGGTGAACAGGTTATGCAGGGTACGTTCACGACCCTGAGCTATTTCATGGGCAGACAACAGCATGACGTTCTCCGGGACAAATCGAAACCACACAGGGTAACGCCCCAGGATTAAAAAAGGATGACCGGCACCTGTCAGGCGGCGCCCGAAAAGGCAAACGCCCGATGTTGGCCATCGGGCGTTCCGGCAAGCCAGCCTGGGCTGGCAGAGCGCACAATCCCGGCGATCAGGCCGAGAAGGAAGAGCCGCAACCGCAGGTCGAGGATGCGTTCGGGTTGCGAATGACGAACTGCGAGCCTTCCAGGCCTTCCGTATAGTCGATTTCGGCGCCAACCAGGTACTGGAAGCTCATCGGATCGATCAGCAGCGTGACGCCATTCTTTTCCATCGTCGTATCGTCTTCATTGACTTCCTCGTCGAAGGTGAAGCCGTACTGGAAGCCGGAGCAGCCACCACCGGTCACGAACACGCGCAACTTCAGGCCCGGATTGCCCTCTTCCTCAATCAACTCCTTGACTTTACCCGCCGCGCTATCGGTAAAAACCAGGGGGGCGGCCATGTCGTTAACTGCATTCATGAACAATACTCCATAAAAATTCGTGCGTGATTATGAGAGGGAGCAAACCTCCGGTCAATGGAATTAGTCAGAACGACGCCGGGTTAGTTCCCCTCCGTGGCAACACGATTCACTAGGCGCCCTTCGATCACCGCCCCCTGGTGCATTTCGATCGAGACGTACTCGACATCGCCGACGATACGGGCGCGCGATTGCATTTCCAGGGACTCGGTCACGACAACCGGGCCAACCACCACGCCATTGGTAATCAGATGCGCTACTGAGACACCGCCCTCGATGCGCGCATGCTCACTAAGAACCAGCGTCGAGGCCGACGCGCCTTCGACCGCCAGCACGCTCCCCTTGACCTCACCGTCGATCCGCAAGCCGCCTGAAAAGTGAATGGCACCTTCGATACGCGTTCCGGCACTGATCAAACTGTCTATTTTTCCTTGCGGCTTCTTGCTTTCGCCATTTTTTCCGAACATCGACTGCTCCTATAGCTTGGCCACTCGCTTGAGTTTCAAAGTATCCCCCTGCAGCACATGCACCTCAAGCCCGACCAGCGTCGCGCCGGCTGGCAGCTTGAACTCTCCCTCACGGCGCTGCATCTTCTTCAGGCGAACTTCCTCATCGTCCTTTTTCAGTGACAACACCAGTTGTCCCGTCTTGTCACCCAGCGCGTAATGGGCAAGTACCCGCAGGCGCCCCTGGAACTCGGGGAACTGCTTGTCCGGACTGAATACCAACAGGAATCGGTAGCGATATTGCCCGACCGGGTCGACTGCCACCCGAAAATTCTCGATACCGATCGCCCCCGGCTCCCCCGCCACCGGCAGCACACGCTCGAATACCCGGATATCCTCCTTGAGGACCGCATTCTCTGCTTCCAACTCCTTCACCCGGGCAAGCAACTTCTGCTGGGCGGCACGCTCGATACTGAATGCGCTCTGCTCCACCCCCGCCCTGGCGCGCAGCGAAGCCAACTCCTCCTCCTGGTGGCTCAACTGCTCCTGCAAGCTGGCGGCATCCCGCCCCAGCCCACCGCCCCCCTGATAGCGCGCCCCCCCCCAGCCGAGCAGCAGCATCACCAGCGACAAACCAAGCAGGGCGAAAACATACCAGCCCCGTGCGACATGGCGACGAACCACCAACTTGGGTGCCATCACGCCATAATGTCGCCTGAGCGTCCTGATTTTCTTCACTACCGAGGCCCTTGGCACGTCGCTCCCGATCCGCAATATCATCTCGAACGGCCACGCCTGCCGGGCCGCCAAAACGCTAGATTAACCGATATGGCCGCTCATCAAACACCTTCACGCCCCATGGAAACGCACTGCGGAAGCAGGCAAGCCGTGACGGAACCCATCTGAAGGGCGCCGCACCGGGCGTACCAATGCAAAAAGCCGCCCAAGGGCGGCTTTCTTGTGTGCAAGCGACAGGCTTAGCGCTTGGAGAACTGCTTGCGACGACGCGCCTTGTGGAAGCCAACCTTCTTACGCTCCACTTCGCGAGCATCACGGGTAACGAAACCAGCCTTCGACAGAGCCGACTTCAGTGCTGCATCGTATTCGATCAGCGCACGGGTGATGCCGTGACGAACGGCACCGGCTTGGCCGGATTCACCGCCACCGGTCACATTGACCTTGATGTCGAAACCATTCAGCTGCTCGACCAGAGCGAGCGGCTGGCGAACGATCATGCGACCGGTTTCGCGCGAGAAAAACTGATCAACCGGCTTGCCGTTGACCACGATGGAACCGGAGCCACGCTTCATGAAAACACGAGCAACGGCGCTCTTGCGACGACCAGTGCCGTAGAAATAACCTTCAGCCATGATACCCCCTTAGATTTCCAGAGCCTTCGGCTGCTGGGCAGTGTGCGGATGCTGGTCGCCGGCGTAGCACTTCAGCTTCTTCAGCATGGCGTAGCCCAGCGGACCCTTCGGCAGCATGCCCTTGACGGCGGTTTCCAGGGCACGACCCGGGAAGCGTTGCTGCATCTTCTTGAAGTTGGTTTCGTAGATACCGCCCGGATAGCCGGAGTGGCGGAAGTACTTCTTGTCTTCGGCCTTGTTACCGGTAACGGTCAGCTTGTCCACGTTGGTGACAACGATGAAGTCGCCGGTGTCAACGTGCGGAGTGTAGATAGCCTTGTGCTTGCCGCGAAGGCGACGAGCGATTTCGGTGGCGAGGCGGCCGAGCACCTTGTCCGTGGCGTCTACCACAAACCACTCGCGCTTCACCTCATGTGGCTTGGCGGAAAACGTTTTCATGTGTGTGCCGTCCTGAAAAAATTGGGCGCAGATTGGAGAAAGGCGCGGATTTTAGTCGACTCCGAAACCGGCTGTCAATCCCTTTGCATCCAGACCGGCCGATCAGGCAAAAAAAACGCGGCTCGCTGAGCCGCGTTAAATCCACACCAAAGGAGGAGGGTGGAGGAGACAAATCTGAACTGAAGAACCTATCGCTGAACAAGTCACTGCAGTTCGTACGCTTTGCATTGTGCACGATCCCCTACGGCCAATCAAGAAATATTTGTGCGACGCACAATTCATTATTGTATTAATTTATTCACCGAATGTATCACATATAAAACATTGATTTAATGTAATATTGAAATAATTCATGACATCGATTCAACAGTTGATAACACAAATTTTACTTTTATCAAACACCGAATCGACTACTTTCTTTGCTGCATTGCAGCAATTGAGCAGAACAAGCCTCCCGCTTGTAATTCCGCTAAAATCCGGACCCTCGCAAGGAGAACAACATGGAATGCACAGTAAGGTGGATGGGCAACGACGCAGGCATGGCCTTCGTTGCGGAAACTGGTAGCGGCCACGCCGTGGTAATGGATGGAGCCCCCGAAGCTGGCGGCAGGAATATCGGATTGCGCCCCATGGAAATGGTGCTCGCCGGAACAGGCGGCTGCTCAGCCTTTGACGTCGTCCTGATCCTGAAAAAAGGGCGGCACCAGGTTAGCGCCTGCGACGTCAGCCTTCAGGCCGAGCGTGCTGACAGCGACCCAAAGGTCTTCACCCGCATTCACCTGCACTACCGGGTGAAAGGCAAAAACCTCAAGCCGGATGCGGTTGCTCGAGCCATCGCGCTATCCAAGGAAAAATACTGCTCGGCATCCATCATGATTGGCAAGACCGCCGAGATCACCTCGGATTTCGAGATCATCGACGAAGCCTGACCGCTCCCCGGGAGCGCCTAAAGCCGGTAGGCGGCAGAGGTCATCACCTTTGCCGCCAACCTCATCGCGAGTCTCGCCGCACCGGGCAGTTCAGAGGCGCCATGGGCGATTGCCATGTCGGCGTGGCGGATTTCATCGAGGCGCATCTGATCGACGATGGCCCGCGACTTCACATCCTGTATCGGCAATTCCTGCAAATGGCCATCAAGATGGGCTTCCACCTGGCGCTCCGTCTCTGCCAGAAAACCCAGATTCCACTTATCACCCAGCGCCCCGGCCAGCACCCCCAACGACAGCGATCCGACGTACCAGAGTGGATTGAGCAGACTCTTGCGGCCGCCCAGTTCGGCGATGCGTGACTCCGTCCACGCCAGATGCTCAGTCTCCTCATCGGCCGCAACACGCAACGCCTCGCGTACCGAAGGATCCCGCGACGTCAGCGCCTGCCCCTGATAAAGAGCCTGCGCACAGATTTCGCCGCAATGATTAACCCGCATCAAGCCAATCGCATGTTGCCGCTCAGCCTCATCCAGATCGGGCTCGACGCAGGAGCCCCCCGGCGTCGGTCGAATGCTCCGGGCGGGCGCGAAAACCGTGCGCAGCGCCCGGTCAAATTCGATGATCAGACGATCAGCAAACACGGGGCTCACCGACGGACATCCGGATGTCCACCCCGCACCAGGGCATCCCTGGCTTCGGCCGCATTACGCACCGCGTTGCCGAACGGACAGAAATATTCAAGAAAGAGCGCCGCGTGCTGACGATTGGCGTAAGCATCCTGGATTCTCACCCATTCATCCTTGCGCGCCTTGGACCAGCTGCCATCCGCCCGGCCGGAGGCATAGATGCGCCGGGCACGGGCTTCGCAGCGCATCCCCTCAAAAGTCACGTTACGCCCGCCTTGCGGCGTTTCAACGACCAACACGTAGCGAATGACACCATCGGCACCAACACTGAGGGTCGCCCCATCGATGAAAAACTTGTTGGCGGTGGCGGCACTGACGTAAAGCGGCAGCAGGTTTTCTGGCGCCGGGTAGGACGGAAACTGCACTTCGCCCTCCCGCCACTCCCGGGCCGGCTCGTAATCGTCTTCTTCGGCGGCAACGGGCGCCACGGCGAGCCAGCAGGCGGCCGCGAGCAGCCAGACGGGATGCAATCGAACGGCCATGGTTAGGCATCCTCCTGCGTCGTACCGGACGGAGAATCCTGCGCCACCACATCACGCCGTTGCTGGCGCAGTGCCTTGCGGTCGACATCGAGGAAACGGACGAGTTCGTTCAACGCCTGTTCATAAACCGTGCGCTTGAATTCGATCACGGCATCCAGCGGCACCCAGTAATCGTTCCAGCGCCAGGCGTCGAACTCGGGCTTGCTGGTCGCCCGCAAGCTCACATCGTTGTCCCGCCCGACCAGCCGTAACAGGAACCAGATCTGCTTCTGGCCTTTGTAGGAACCACGCCACTCGCGCTTGATCCAATGTGTCGGCACTTCGTAACGCAACCACCCCTTGGTTCGACCGAGGATACGCACGTGCTCGGGCAACAGCCCGACCTCTTCGTACAGTTCGCGATACATGGCCTCTTCCGGCGTTTCGCCGCGCTTGATGCCACCTTGCGGAAACTGCCAGGAATGCTCCCGAATGCGCTTACCCCAGAAAACCTCGTTTTTGGCGTTACAAAGAATGATGCCGACGTTCGGGCGATAGCCTTCACGGTCGAGCATAAAAATCCTGCAAAAATTAATAGTTGCCCCGATTCTTTCACAAAGGGGGGCCACATGCAAAGAAGCGGGGCCGTGTAAAATGAAGGTTTAGCAACGAATTCAAGAGCATCCCATGCGCACCTCGCAGTTCTTTTTCACCACTCTCAAGGAAGCCCCGGCCGATGCCGAAGTCGTCAGCCAGAAACTGATGCTGCGGGCCGGCTACATCAAACGGGCAGCCGCCGGCATCTACACCTGGATGCCGCTGGGTCTGCGCGTGCTGCGCAAGGTCGAGAACATCGTGCGCGAGGAAATGAATGCCGCTGGCGCCCTGGAGTTGCTGATGCCCGCGGTCCAGCCTTTCGAGCTGTGGGAAGAATCCGGGCGCGGCCCCGGCTATGGACCGGAGTTGCTGCGCTTCAAGGACCGCCACCAGCGGGACTTCGTGATCGGCCCGACGCATGAGGAAGTCATCACCGATGTCGTACGACGCGACGTCAAGAGCTACCGCCAGTTGCCAATCCACCTCTACCAGATCCAGAGCAAGTTCCGCGACGAAATCCGCCCGCGCTTCGGCGTCATGCGCGGTCGCGAGTTCCTGATGAAGGACGGTTACTCCTTCCACAGCTCCTTCGAGGATCTGCAGCGCGAATACGGCAACATGTACGCGACCTACGGCCGCATCTTCACCCGCCTCGGCCTGAAATTCCGTGCCGTGGCGGCCGACACCGGCTCGATCGGCGGTACCGGCTCGCATGAGTTCCACGTGCTGGCCGACTCTGGCGAAGACGACATCGCCTTCTGCCCGACCTCGGACTATGCCGCCAACGTCGAACTTGCCGAAGCACTGGCGCCGAGCGCACCGCGCCCCGCTGCCACGCTGGCCATGGAAAAGGTCCACACCCCTGGCAGAATGGCCTGTGCCGATGTCGCCCAATTCCTCGCCGTGCCGCTCGACCGCATTGTCAAGTCGATCGCCGTGGTCAGCGAGAACCAGGAGGGCAGCAAGACCTTCGCCCTGCTTCTGCTGCGCGGCGATCATGAACTGAACGAAGTCAAGGCAAGCAAGATCGACGCACTCAGCCCGTTCCGCTTTGCCACCGACGAAGAGGTCATCGAGCGCCTCGGCTGCAAGCCGGGCTTCATCGGGCCGGTAGGCATCGACCGGGACAAGGTGCTCGTTTTTGCCGATCGCAGCGTCGCCAACCTGGCCGATTTCGTCTGTGGCGCCAATGAAGCCGGCTACCACCTGTGCGGCGTCAATTTCGGCCGCGACCTGCCAGAGCCGGCGGTCGTCGACATCCGCAACGTCGTTGCCGGAGATCCCGCGCCTGACGGCAAGGGGGTTCTCGACATCTGCCGCGGCATCGAAGTCGGCCACATCTTCCAGTTGCGCAGCAAATACGCCAAGGCGCTCAACTGCGCCTTCCTGGATGAGAACGGCAAGAGCCAGATCATGGAAATGGGCTGCTACGGTATCGGCGTGTCGCGCATCGTCGGCGCTGCCATTGAGCAGGGCAATGACGACAAGGGCATCGTGCTGCCGACCACCATCGCGCCGTTCGAGGTCTGCATCGTACCGATGGGCTACCACAAGAGCGATGCCGTCAAGGCCGCCGCCGACCGGCTTTATGCCGAACTGAAGCAGGCCGGCATCGATGTCGTGCTTGATGACCGCAACGAGCGTCCGGGCGTGATGTTCGCCGACATGGAACTGATCGGTATCCCCCATCGTGTCGTTATCGGCGAACGCGGGCTGAAGGACGGCCAGTTCGAATACAAGGGCCGCACCGAAGCCGAAGCCACCATGGTCGCCCAAAGCAACATCCTGGCCCTGCTGCAAGGGAAACTGTGCGCCGCCTGATCGTCGCACTGTTGTTGTCAAGTGCGTCGGCGGCGTTCGCCGGCGCCCAGAAATATGAGCCGCTCTCAGCCAGCGTCCAGGCTGCCCTGCACAAGGCCGTTTCCGATAGCCGGCCGAGTGTCACGTCGTTCAAGACACCGATGGAGGCAGTCGACTGGCTCGCCGCCATGTCGCCGCGTCTCGAAAAACGCATTCCCAACCGGGAATACCGGATCGACCTGCTGCGCAGCGTGCATTACGAAGCCACTCGGGCGGGTCTCGATCCGCAACTGGTGCTCGGCCTGATGCAGGTCGAATCGGGCTTCCGCAAATACGCCGTGTCCTCGGCCGGCGCCCGCGGCTACATGCAGGTCATGCCCTTCTGGGTGAAACTGATCGGTCGCCCGGACGATTCGCTGTTCGACCTGCGCACCAACCTGCGCTACGGTTGCACAATCCTCCGCCACTACCTCGAAATCGAAAAAGGCGACCTCTACCGTGCACTGGGCCGCTACAACGGCAGCCTGGGCAAGCCGGAGTATCCCAACATGGTGCGCGCCGCCTGGCAGAACCAGTGGCAATACGAAAGGCCTGCCCGCCTGGCGCAGGCCGCCCCCAACTGATCAGCGGCCGAGGCCGCCCATTCCCCCGGGCAGCATGCCCTTCATGCCGCGCATCAGCTTGCCGATGCCGCCCTTGGAAAACTGCTTCATCATCTTCTGCGTCTGTTCGAACTGGTTGAGCAGACGATTAACTTCCTGAACCTGCACCCCAGCGCCCATGGCGATACGGCGCTTGCGGCTGGCCTTGATCAGTTCCGGCTTGGCGCGTTCGGCCGGGGTCATCGAATTGATGATGCCCTCGACGCGCCCGATGATCTTGCCCTCCGCACCGGCCGGCAGCTGCCCGGCCATCTGGGCGATCTGCGCCGGCATCTTGTCCATCAGCGAGGTCAGGCCGCCCATGTTGCGCATCTGGGCGATCTGCTCCTTGAAGTCGTTGAGGTCGAAGCCCTTGCCAGACTTGAGCTTCTTGGCAAACGCAACGGCCTTTTCCTCGTCCAGCCCCTTGCGCGCCTCCTCGATCAGCGACAGCACGTCCCCCATGCCGAGGATGCGGGACGCCATGCGCTCAGGATGAAAGGCCTCCAGGCCACTCAATTTCTCGCCAACGCCGGCGAACTTGATCGGCTTGCCCGTGATGTGGCGAACGGAGAGCGCCGCCCCGCCGCGCGCATCGCCATCGAGCTTGGTCAGCACGACCCCGGTCAGCGGCAGGGCCTCGTTGAAGGCTCGCGCCGTATTGACGGCATCCTGACCCAGCATGGCATCGACCACGAACAGCGTCTCGATCGGATTGATCGCGGCGTGCAGGCGCTTGATCTCGGCCATCATCTCTTCGTCGATGGCCAGACGACCCGCCGTATCGACCAGCAGCACATCGTGGTAATGCCGTTTCGCCCAGTCGATGGCGCCCGCGGCAATGGCCTCCGGCTTTTCACCGACGGCGGACGGGAAGAAATCGACGCCCGCCTGGCTGGCAACCAATTTCAGCTGTTCGATGGCGGCCGGACGATAAACGTCGCACGAGACGACCAGCACCTTCTTCTTGTGGTTTTCCCTGAGGAACTTGGCCAGCTTGCCGACCGTGGTCGTCTTGCCGGCGCCCTGCAGGCCGGCCATCAGCACGATGGCGGGCGGCTGGGTATTGAAGTTGATTCCTTCATGGGCGTCGCCCATGATCTTGGTCAGTTCGCCATGCACGACCCCGATCAAGGCCTGCCCGGGGTTCAGCGAACCAATGACCTCCTGGCCGACCGCCTTTTCCTTGACGGCGGCGATGAAATCCTTGACCACCGGCAAAGCCACATCGGCCTCGAGCAACGCCATCCGCACTTCGCGCAAGGCATCGGCGATATTGGATTCGGTCAGGCGGGCTTCGCCCTTCAGCGTCTTCATGACGCGCGCAAGGCGGGTAGTCAGGTTGTCGAGCATGTCAGATGGGCTTCTAGTAGAATTCGGGAATGGCCGATATTGTAATTCAGCTTCTGCCCCACATCCTTGCCGCCCTGATTTATGGTGCGCTCGGCTTCCATTTCTGGAACACCCGCTGGCGCGAAAGCGAAAACCAGTGCGTCGCCTGCCCGATGCAACCCTGGGAGCGGGCCGCCATCGCAGTCGCCCTCGCCATCCACGCCGGCGGCCTGCATGACGCATTGTTTACCGAAGCTGGCATGCGTTTCTCGTTCAGCTTCGCGCTATCGCTGATGATGTGGCTCGCCGTCCTGATCTACTGGCTGGAAAGCTTCATGGCTCGCATGGAAGGCATGCAGCCCATGGTTCTGCCTCTGGCAGCGGCTTGCACCATCCTGCCGGTGATCTTCCCCAACGTCCATCTCGTTGCCCATGCCCAGGCAACGGGCTTCAAGCTGCACTTCCTGACCGCCATGCTGGCCTACAGCCTGCTGACGCTGTCTGCCCTGCACGCCATTTTCATGGGCTTCACCGAGCAGGCTCTGCACAAGCGCTCAATGAAACGCAGCCTGGCCAGCCTGCCCCCCCTGCTTACCATGGAGTCGCTGCTCTTCAAGATGCTGCTGATCGGCTTCGTCTTGCTGACCCTGACCGTCGGGAGTGGCGTCTTCTTCTCCGAAGCGCTGTTCGGCAAGCCGATGTCGCTCGACCACAAGACGCTGTTCGCCTTCGCCTCGTGGGGCATTTTCGCCACCCTGCTGATCGGCCGACACGCTTGGGGCTGGCGCGGCAAGCGTGCGTTGCGCTGGACCCTGGCCGGGTTTGCGCTGTTGATCCTGGCCTACGTGGGTAGCCGTTTCGTCGCAGAAGTGATTCTCGGACGCGCTTGATTCCGTGTCTGACATTCCGCTATCAGCGCTGGCACTGACCCTCGTCGTCCTGCTGGCGCTTTCAGCCTTCTTCTCGCTCAGCGAGACGGCCATGATGGCCAGCAATCGCTTCCGCCTGCGCCACATGGCCCAATCCGGCCACCCCGGGGCGCGCAAGGCGCTCGATCTCCTCGCCCAGACGGACAAGATGCTCGGCGTCATCCTGCTCGGCAACAACTTGGTCAACTCCGCGGCAGCGACCCTGGTCAGCGTCATCGCCATCGAACTGTTCGGCGAAAGTGAATGGGCCCTCGGGGCCGGCACGCTGGCCGTCACCTTTTCGATCCTAGTTTTTTCCGAAATCACCCCGAAAATCATCGGTGCCACTCATGCTGACCGACTGGCCCTGCTGCTCGGTTATGTACTCACCCCATTGCTGCGTTTTTTCTATCCTGCAGTCTGGTTCATCAACCTCTTCGCCGGCGCCCTGCTCAAGCTGCTGCACCTGTCGCCCAAGCCGGAATCAGGCACGCCCCACCTGTCTCCCGAGGAACTGCGCAGCCTGGTTCTCGAATCCTCCCATCTGATTCCACAGAAACACCGGACCATCCTGTCCAGCCTGTTCGACCTCAACAACATCACGGTCGAGGATGTCATGACGCCGCGCGGCAGCATCGAGATTCTCGACCTCGCCCAGCCCTGGGAAGAAGTCAAGAACCAGCTGGCGACCAGCCATCACAGCCGGCTGCCGACCTGCCGCGAATCACTCGACCAACTGATCGGTATCCTGCCTGTGCGTCGATTGCTGGCCAGCCTGGGCGATCCTGATTTCGATGAAGCCGCCCTGCTCGATCAACTTCAGGCGCCTTACTACATTCCGGCGAGAACCGCCGCCTTTTCCCAACTGGCATTTTTCCAGGAAAACCGCCAGCGCATCGGTTTCGTTGTCGACGAATACGGCGAAATTCTCGGCCTGCTCACACTGGAGGACATCATCGAGGAATTTGTGGGCGACTTCACCACCTCGATGCCAGGTCTCGGCCAGGAACTGCACTGGACGAAAGCCGGCGAAGCCATCGTCGAAGGATCACGCCCGCTCCGCGACATCAACCGGATGCTCGGCCTCGATTTCCCGCTCGATGGCCCAAAGACCTTGAATGGCTTGATCCTCGAGCACTTCCAGGACATCCCGGAGTCAGGCATCAGCATCAAGCTGGGGGATGTCGCCGTCGAAATTCTGCAAACCCAGGACCGCAGCGTCGTGACGGTTCGCCTTTTCCGGCCGGAAAGCGCGTGAATACGGGCTTGGCAATCTTTACAAACAAGTGCTTACGTAGCATCATCGAACGATCTAAACGGCATTCAAGCGCAATCTGATGGCAGCAACCCCTCAAAACCCTCCTCTCAGCGGCCTGGCGCGAGCGCTCGTTCAGGCCGGGCAACTCAAGGAGATCGAGGCGGAACAGTTGCTCGCTCAAGCGCACAGCAACAAATCATCGCTGATCGAACAGATCATCACGAGCCAGAAAGCCAGCGCGCTCGATATCGCCCGCTTCGTCGCCGATACCTTTGGCTACCCCCTGCTCGACCTCAATGCCTTCGACGAGGCGCACATCCCGGCCGATGCCATCGACCGCAAGCTGATCGCCACGCACAAGGTGATTCCGCTCAACAAGCGGGGTAATCGCCTGTCGGTTGCCATCGCCGACCCAACCAATCTGCGCGCCCTGGATGAAATCCGTTTCCAGACTGGACTGGCGGTCGACCCCATCGTCGTCGAGCATCCCAAGCTGACACCGCTGGTCAGCAAGTACGCCGAGTCTGCCGCGGACGCCCTCAAAAATCTGGCCAGCGACGACATCAACCTCGACTTTCTGGATGAAGACAGCAGCGCCAAGGCCGATGAAGCCGCTGGGCAAGATATTGACGATGCGCCCGTCGTCAAGTTCATCCAGAAAATGTTGCTCGATGCGATCAACGATGGCGCTTCCGACATCCATTTCGAGCCTTACGAAAAGTTTTACCGCATTCGTTTCCGCGTGGACGGCATCCTGCGTGAGGTCGCAACGCCACCGCTCGCCATCAAGGAGAAAATCGCCTCCCGGATCAAGGTCATCTCTCGCCTGAACATCGCCGAGAAGCGCGTCCCGCAGGATGGCCGAATGAAACTGGTGCTTTCCAAGACACGGGCGATCGACTTTCGCGTCAGCACCCTGCCGACCCTGCTGGGCGAAAAAATCGTCATGCGTATTCTGGACCCGTCCTCGGCCACCCTGGGGATCGAAGCCCTGGGTTACGAGCCCGAGCAGAAAGCCGCCCTGCTCGACGCGATCAGCCGGCCGTACGGCATGGTACTGGTGACCGGCCCGACCGGTTCGGGTAAGACGGTATCGCTCTACACCTGCCTGAACATCCTGAACAAGGATGGCATCAACATCTCGACCGCCGAAGACCCGGCCGAAATCAACCTGGCCGGTATCAATCAGGTCAATGTCGACGACCGGGCCGGCCTGACCTTCCCGGTCGCCCTGAAGGCCTTCCTGCGCCAGGATCCGGACATCATCATGGTCGGTGAAATTCGCGACCTCGAAACGGCCGAAATCTCGATCAAGGCAGCCCAGACCGGCCACCTCGTGCTGTCAACCCTGCACACCAATGACGCTCCGCAAACACTGACCCGCCTGATGAACATGGGCGTCCCGACCTTCAACATCGCCTCCAGCGTGCTGTTGATCACCGCCCAGCGCCTGGCGCGCCGTCTGTGCAACTGCAAGCAACCGATGGATGTTCCCCGGCAGACCCTGCTGGATGCCGGCTTCATGGAAAGCGACCTTGACGGCTCCTGGACGCTTTATGGGCCGGGCGGCTGCGAGCGCTGCAAGGGAACCGGCTACAAGGGGCGTGTCGGCATCTACCAGGTCATGCCCATTTCCGAAGCGATGCAGCGCATGATCATGAGCGGCGCCTCGTCCCTCGACCTGGCCGAACAGGCCAAACTGGAAGGCGTCAAGAATCTGCGCGAATCCGGCTTATTAAAAGTCAAACAGGGTGTTACCTCGCTTGACGAGATGCTTAGCACCACCAACGCCTAATAAAGGGAACTCGTATGGCTACCGCACGACCGAAGGCCTCGGCAGTCAAGGAAAGCACCTTCCAGTGGGAAGGCAAGAATAAAGACGGCAAGAGCGTCCGCGGGGAGATGCGGGCCGCCAGCGAATCGGTCGTCCAGACCACGCTCCGGCGCCAGGGCATCACCGGCGCCAAGGTCAAGAAACTTCGCTTTAAGACGGGCGGCAAGATCACGGACAAGGACATCACCCTGTTTACCCGGCAATTGGCAACGATGATGAAATCCGGCGTTCCGCTCCTGCAGTCGTTCGATATCGTCGGCCGTGGCCACGCCAATCCGGCTGTCGGCAAGTTGCTGCTCGACATCAAGGCCGACGTCGAGACCGGCAGTTCGCTGTCGCAGGCCTTCCGCAAATTCCCGCTCTATTTTGACGCGCTGTTCTGCAACCTGGTCGCGGCCGGCGAACAAGCCGGTATTCTCGACACGCTGCTCGATCGCCTAGCGACCTATAAAGAAAAGATTCTCGCCATCAAGAGCAAGATCAAGTCGGCCCTGTTCTACCCGATCGCGGTGATCGTCGTCGCCTTCATCATCACCGCCGTGATCATGATCTTCGTCATTCCCGCCTTCAAGGACGTCTTCAAGAGCTTCGGTGCCGACCTGCCAGCACCGACCTTGCTGGTCATCGCCATTTCCGATTTCTTCGTTGCCTACTGGTGGGCGATTTTCGGTGCCATCGGTGGCGCCCTCTACGCTTTCCTCGAAAGCTGGAAACGCTCCGAGAAAGTGCAAATGGCAATGGATCGCCTGCTGCTCCGCCTGCCGATCTTCGGTGACATCGTCCGCAAGTCGGTCATCGCCCGCTGGACGCGTACCTTGTCGACCATGTTCGCGGCGGGCGTACCCCTTGTCGAGTCGCTCGAATCGGTGGGCGGCGCCGCCGGCAACTACGTCTACAAGGCGGCCACCCGACAGATCCAGAGCGAAGTCGCCACCGGTACCAGCCTGACGACATCGATGCAGAACACCAACCTTTTCCCCAACATGGTCACCCAGATGGTCGCCATCGGCGAAGAGTCCGGCGCTCTGGACTCCATGCTCGGCAAGGTCGCCGACTTCTTCGAACAGGAAGTCGACGACGCCGTCGAAGCCATGTCCAGCCTGATGGAACCGATGATCATGGTCATCCTCGGCACGCTGATTGGCGGTATGGTGGTGGCCATGTACCTGCCCATCTTCAAACTCGGGTCGGTGGTCTGATGCTGCCGGAGTCCCTCGGCGGCCTGGCTGCCATTGCCGGGCTGCTCGGCCTGTGCGTCGGCAGCTTCCTGAATGTTGTCATCCACCGCCTGCCGAAGATGATGGAGCAGGATTGGCAGGCCCAATGCGCCGAGTTGCGCGGCGAGGCCGCCCCCGACCAGGAAACCATCTCTCTGGCCCGCCCCCGCTCGCGCTGTCCGCATTGCGGCCATGGCATCACGGCACTCGAGAATATTCCGCTGCTCAGTTACCTGCTGATCCTGAAAGGAAAATGCTCGGGTTGCGGCGCCCGCATTTCACCGCGTTATCCGATCATCGAAGCGCTGACCGGTCTGCTTTCCGCCTACGCCGCCTGGCACTTCGGCCCCACCGTGCAAACTGTTGGCGCCCTGCTCCTGCTCTGGGCTCTGATTGCGTTGGCCGCCATCGACCTCGACACCCAGTTGCTGCCGGACTCCATCACCCTGCCACTGGTATGGCTCGGTCTGCTGTTCAACTTGTGGGCCACCTATGCCGATCTGTCCTCGGCCGTGATCGGTGCCATTGCCGGCTATCTCGCCCTGTGGAGCGTGTTCTGGTTGTTCAAGCTGGCAACCGGCAAGGAAGGCATGGGCTACGGCGACTTCAAGCTGCTCGCTGCGCTTGGCGCCTGGCTGGGCTGGCAGATGCTGCCGGCCATCATCCTGCTCTCCTCGGTGGTTGGCGCCACCGTCGGCATCACCCTGATCATCGCTGCCCGCCATGGCCGTAACGTTCCCATTCCATTCGGTCCCTACCTGGCTGCTGCCGGCGTCATTGCCCTGTTCTGGGGACAGGCGATCACCCGCGGCTATCTCGGCCTGATCGCTTGAAAACGGCTGCCCGACACCCAATATAACCCTCACCACTCTCGGTTATAATTCAAGGTTTTGGAGGACTCCCATGCCGATTTACGAGTATCGCTGCGATTCCTGCGGTTTCCAGAAAGAACATCTCCAGAAGATGAGTGATCCGCAGCTCACCACCTGCCCGGACTGCGGCCAGGAAAGCTACGCCAAGCAATTGTCCGCTGCGGGTTTCCAGCTCAAGGGTAATGGCTGGTACGCGACCGATTTCAAGGGCGGCAGCAAGAAGGCTGACACCCCGCCCCCCTGCCAGACAGGGGAAGGAAGCTGTTCGTCGTGCGCGGTCAGCTGATCAAACGCTACTTCATCACCGGCCTGCTGATCTGGGTCCCGCTGGTCATCACCGGCTGGGTGCTGTCGCTCATCGTCAGCACGCTGGACCAGTCGCTGCGCCTGCTCCCCACCTCGGTTCATCCGCAAACCCTGTTCGGGTTCGCGATACCGGGCGCGGGCGCCGTGCTGACCTTGGTGATGATCCTGCTGACCGGCCTGCTCGCCGCCAACTTCATTGGCCAGAAGCTGGTTGTCTGGTGGGAGAAATTGCTCGCCCGCATTCCGGTCGTCAATTCCGTTTACAACAGCGTCAAGCAGGTTTCGGATACGCTGTTCTCGCCGAATGGTAATGCTTTTCGCAAGGCACTGCTCGTCCAGTACCCGCGCCAGGGTAGCTGGACCGTCGCCTTCCTGACCGGAGCCCCGGGCGGCGACATCATCAATCACCTGGAAGGCGAGCACGTCAGCGTGTACGTGCCGACCACGCCCAACCCGACCTCCGGCTTCTTCCTGATGATGCCGGCCAAGGATGTCGTCGAATTGAACATGACCGTCGACGAAGCCCTCAAGTACATCATTTCGATGGGTGTCGTGGCACCGCCCACGCCCCCTCGCGTCGTAACTCACACTTAGCAAACCTCGGAATCTTCATGCGTACCCATTACTGCGGACAACTCAACGCTTCCCTCGACGGCCAGATCGTCACCCTGTGCGGTTGGGCCCACCGTCGTCGCGACCACGGCGGCGTCATCTTCATTGACCTGCGCGACCGCGAAGGCCTGGCGCAGGTCGTCTGCGATCCGGATCGCGTCGATGCCTTCAAGATCGCCGAATCGGTCCGCAACGAGTTCTGCCTGAAGATCACCGGCAAGGTTCGCCCGCGCCCGGCCGGCACGACCAATGCCAACCTGGCATCCGGCGAGATCGAGGTGCTGTGCCACGAAATCGAGGTCCTCAATCCTTCGGTCACGCCGCCGTTCCAGCTCGACGAGGAAAACCTCTCCGAGAACGTCCGCCTGACGCACCGCGTCATCGACCTGCGCCGGCCACAGATGCAGAATAATCTGATGCTGCGTTACAAGACGGCACGCGCCTTCCGCCGCTTCCTCGACGACAACGGCTTCATCGATGTCGAAACGCCGATGCTGACCAAGTCGACGCCGGAAGGCGCCCGCGACTACCTCGTTCCATCGCGCGTCCATCCCGGCCAGTTCTTCGCCCTGCCGCAATCGCCGCAGTTGTTCAAGCAGCTGCTGATGGTTGCCGGCTTCGACCGCTACTACCAGATCACCAAATGTTTCCGTGACGAAGATCTGCGTGCCGACCGCCAACCCGAATTCACCCAGGTTGATATTGAGACTTCGTTCATGAGCGAAGACGAAATCACTGCGTTGATGGAAAAGCTGATCCGCCGCGTGTTCAAGGAAGCGATCGACGTCGACCTGCCGGAATTTCCGCGCATGACTTACGCCGAAGCCATGCGCCGCTTCGGCTCGGACAAGCCGGATCTGCGCGTCACGCTGGAGCTGGTCGATGTCGCCGACGCGTTCAAGGACGTTGCCTTCAAGGTCTTCGCCAGCGTCGCCAACAGCGAAGGCGGCCGCATCGCCGCCATGCGCATCCCGGGGGGTGCCGCGCTGACGCGAGGCGAGATCGACGAATACACGAAGTTCGTCGGCATCTACGGCGCCAAGGGCTTGGCCTACATCAAGGTCAACGACGTCACCCAGGTCAATGAAACCGGCCTCCAATCGCCGATCGTCAAGAACCTGTCCGAAGCCTCGCTGCGCACCGTGCTCGAACGCACCGGCGCCCAGTCAGGCGACCTGATCTTCTTCGGCGCCGACAAGGCCAAGATCGTCAGCGACGCCCTCGGCGCACTGCGCATCAAGATCGGCCACGAAAAGGGCTTCGTCACCGGTGCCAAGTGGGCCCCGCTGTGGGTGATCGACTTCCCGATGTTCGAGTACGACGACGAGTCCAAGCGCTGGACCGCCTGCCACCACCCGTTCACCAGCCCGAAGGACGAGCACCTCGAGTTTCTCGCCACCGATCCGGGCAAGTGCCTGGCCAAGGCCTATGACCTGGCGCTGAACGGCTGGGAACTCGGCGGTGGCTCCGTCCGTATCCACCGCGCCGACGTGCAGGAGAAGGTCTTCGCCGCGCTCAACATCGGTCCGGAAGAACAGCAGGCCAAGTTCGGCTTCCTGCTCGACGCCCTGAAGTACGGCGCCCCGCCGCACGGTGGCTTGGCCTTCGGCCTCGACCGCATCGTCACCATGATGACCGGTGCCGAGTCGATCCGCGACGTGATCGCCTTCCCGAAGACCCAGCGCGCCCAGTGCCTGCTCACCGATGCGCCGTCGGCGGTCGACGAGAAGCAGTTGCGCGAACTCCACGTCCGCCTGCGCCAGAAAGTCGAAACCCAGGTCGAAGTCGCTCAGGGCTAACGCACTCCCATGCCGTTCTGGCTGCGCTTCCTTCTCGTCCTCTGGCTGGCGGTTGGAAGCGCTTTTGCATTAAGCCCCGATCAAGCGGCAAGCGACACGGTCACGGTCGCCGAACTGCCGCGTGAGGCGCGGCAAACCCTGGCGCTGATCAAGGAGGGTGGCCCGTTCCCTTATGATCGGGACGGCATCATCTTCGGCAATTTTGAAAAACGCCTGCCAAGCCAGCCGCGTGGCTATTACCGGGAATACACGGTCAAGTCGCCCTGGCGGCGAGACCGCGGCCCGCGTCGCATCGTCGCCGGAAAGCAAGGTGAATATTTCTACACCGAGGATCATTACCGATCCTTCCGGCGCATCATCGAGAGCAAGCAGCCATGAGCGACCAACTGTTCAGCAATGGCGACACTTCCGGCTTGTATTATCTGCCCCCCCATCGTCAGTCGACAGTCAGCACGGCCGCCGGTAAAACCGGCCTGCGCGTCCTGAGCGCAGATATCATCTCGCCGGCCACCAAGGATGCCGTGCTATCCCGACTCGGCACCGCGCTGGAATTTCCGAGCTGGTACGGCGCCAATTTCGATGCCCTTTTCGACTGCCTGACCGATGCCGACTGGCAGCCGGCCAAGGGACACCTCATCCTGATCAACGGCATGGCCGAATTGCGCGCCAGCGACCCCGACAGCTTTGCGACCTTGATCGAGGTTCTGCAAGCAGCCGCCGAGAGTCGCCAAGCGGCAAATTCCCCCTGCTGGATCGCAATCGACACCCCGGCCAGGGGCGTTCCCGGACTACCCGAGGCATGACGCCAGCGAAGCAGCCGATTTCGGTACTTGTCGTCATCCACACCCCAGCCGCCGATGTGCTGCTCCTCGAACGCGCCGCCCATCCGGGGTTCTGGCAATCGGTTACCGGCAGCCGGGAAGGCCATGAAACCTTGCTCGATACCGCCTGCCGGGAAGTTGCCGAAGAAACCGGCATCGCGCTCCCGGCCAGCCACTACATCGACTGGCAGCTGAGCAACAGCTACGAGATATTCCCTGAATGGCGGCACCGCTACGCCGCCGGGGTGACCGTCAATGTCGAACACGTATTCAGCCTCTGCCTGCCGACCTGTGTCGACATCACGACCAGCCCCGACGAACACCGCGCCTGGCAATGGCTCCCCTGGCGCGATGCCGCCGAGCGCTGCTTTTCGTGGAGCAACCGCGACGCCATCCTGCTGCTCCCCGAAAGACTGCACAACAGGACTTGAAACTGGCGCCCGGACTCCTATATTGGTTGCATGCAAGTTTGACCCACACAGGAGACAACCATGGCCAACATCACCCGTATCGATCCGTTCGACGACCTGTTCCGCGGTTTTTTCGTGCGTCCGGTGGACTTCAATGGCGCGCCGGCCCAAACTCCATCGATCAAGATGGATGTCCAGGAGCAAGGGGATAGCTACCTTGTTCATGCCGAACTGCCTGGCGTGAAGAAGGAAGACATTCATGTCGTAGTCGAAGGTAATCTCGTCTCAATCAGCGCTGAAGTGAAGCAGGAAAAGGAAACCAAGGAAGGCGACCGGGTGCTGCGTTCGGAACGCTATTTCGGCAAGGTTTCCCGTTCCTTCCAGTTGGAGCAGGATCTGGATGACACCAAGGCCGCGGCCAAATTCAATGATGGCGTGCTTGAACTGACCTTGCCGAAGCGCATCGCCAGCCCGAGCAAGCGGCTGACCATCAGCTGAACCACGCCACACGCCATCGATCAGGCCGGACCCCGTTCCGGCCTTTTTCTTTGTACAATCCGCGGCGATTCCATCCGGAGCCTGCCATGAGCATCGAAGACCTCTCCCCCGGCACCAAGGCCGCCGTCCTGGCCGAAGCCCTGCCCTACATCAAGCGTTTCCACGGCAAGACCATTGTCGTCAAATACGGCGGCAACGCGATGACCGACGAGCACCTGAAAAACTGCTTCGCGCGCGATGTCGTGCTGCTCGAACTGATCGGCTTCAATATCGTCGTCGTACACGGCGGCGGCCCGCAGATCGAGAACCTGCTGACCCGCGTCGGCAAGAAAGGTGAATTCGTCCAGGGCATGCGCGTCACCGATGCCGAAACCATGGAAGTCGTTGAAATGGTCCTCGGTGGCCAGGTGAACAAGGACATCGTCAACCTGATTAACCAGCACGGCGGAAAGGCTGTCGGCCTGACCGGCAAGGACGGCAACTGCATCCGCGCCCGGAAGCTGATGCTGGAGAACAAGGAAAACCCGGGCGACCTGATCGACGTCGGGCAGGTCGGCGAAATCACCCAGGTCGACCCGTCGCTGATCGACCACCTCGACAAGGGAGCCTTCATTCCGGTTATCGCCCCGATCGGTGTTGGCGAAAACGGCGAGACCTACAATATCAATGCCGACGTTGTTGCCGGCAAGATCGCCGAAGTCTTGAAGGCGGAAAAGCTCGTACTACTTACCAACACGCCGGGCGTCCTCGACAAGGAAGGCAAACTGATCACCGGCATCACGCCCAAGCAAATTGACGAGATGGTCGAGGACGGTACGCTGTCCGGCGGCATGCTGCCGAAAATCGGCTCCGCGCTCGACGCCGCCCGCAATGGTGTGAAGGGCGTGCATATCATCGACGGCCGGGTCGAGCATGCACTGCTGCTCGAAATCCTGACCGACCACGGTGTCGGCACCATGATCAAGTCGCACTGAGGCGATTACGACACCCACCAAGCCCGCAGCAGCGGGCTTTTTCATTTCACCATGACTCCAGCACCGAACTTTGCTGGACTACGCCGAAGCCCGATACAGCAGGTTTATCAATAACTTAGGCGAGTTCAACATATGCCGGTGCTTTCCGAAACCTGACCTGGCTTCCCTTCTGCTGGCCCCTACAAGGCTCCTGGGAATCGGGTCTTTCCGAGGAGTCATCATGGCGAAGATCAAGCTCACCAAGTCCGCAGTCGATGCGGCACAACCCCAGGCGCAGGCCGTCGAACTCCGGGACACGATGGTGCCCGGCTTCCTATGCAAGGTTACACCAGCGGGCCGCAAGGTCTTCATGGTTCAGTACCGCACGAACGCCGGTGAACGCCGCAAGCCCGCCTTGGGCCTGTACGGGGAATTGACGGTTGAACAAGCCCGCTCGCTGGCGCAAGAGTGGCTGGCCGAGGTTCGCCGAGGCGGCGACCCCGGCGCGGCCAAAGCCGCCGCCCGAGCAGCCCCCACGGTCAAGGAACTGTGCGAGAAGTTCATGGAGGACCACTCCAAACAGCGCAACAAGCCCAGCACCCAAGTCGGCTACCAGAAGTGCATCAATAACAACATCATTCCGCTGCTCGGCCGCATGAAGGTGCAGGACGTGAAGCGCCCGGATATTGCAGGGGCGATGAAGAAGATGGCGCACAAACCGGCGGACGCGAACCGCACATTCAGCGTGATGCGCAAGATGTTCAACCTGGCCGAGGTGTGGGGTTACCGGCCTGATGGCACCAACCCGTGCCGCCATGTCCCGATGTACCCCAACGGCAAAGCCACCCACCTCATCAGCGATGAGGAAATGGGCAAGCTGTTCCGGCATCTCGACTATCTGGAAGCCGACGGGCTGGGGCTGGACCACGCGATCCTGCCGCTGGCCATCCGGCTGCAATTCGAGTTCGCGGGCCGGCGCTCCGAGATCGTCACTCTTCAATGGGATTGGGTGGATCTGGAGAACCGGCGCGTGGTCTGGCCCGACAGCAAGACAGGCGGCATGTCCAAGCCCTTGAGCGAGGAAGCCTTCCGGCTGCTGTCCACCGCGCCGCGCCAGGACAATTGCCCGCACGTCTTCCCGTCCCCTAACCATCCGGGGCAGCATCTGACCACGGGCGAGTATTACGGCGGCTGGACACGCATCCTCAAGCGCGCCGGCGTGAGCCACGTAGGCACCCACGGCATCCGGCACCGCTCGGCCACCGACATTGCCAACTCAGGTATCCCGGTCAAGGTCGGCATGGCGCTGACGGCGCACAAGACCGTGGCGATGTTCATGCGCTACGTCCACACCGAGGACAAGCCGGTACGCGAGGCGGCCGAACTGGTAGCAAACCGGCGCAAGGCGATTACCGGGGCGCGGTATGCCGAGGAGGTGGTGGCATGACCACGCGCAAAACATCGGTTGCATCGTCCACAGCGCCTTTGGTGCTGCTGGGCGACATTCGGGCGCTGATCGAGGCGGCGCGGCAGCGCACCGCCTCGGCAGTCAATGCGGAATTGACCCTGCTGTTCTGGCGCATCGGCCAGCGCATCCATACGGAAGTGCTGGCCGGCCAGCGGGCCGGGTACGGCGAGGAAATCCTGCCGACCCTGGCCGCGCAGCTTGTCCAGGATTACGGCCGCAGCTTCGCGGACAAGAACCTGCGCCGGATGGTGCAGTTTGCGGCTACCTACCCGGACGAGCCAATTGTCGTGACGCTGTCACGACAATTGAGCTGGTCGCATTTCGTGGCCTTGCTGCCGCTGAAAGACTCGCTTCAGCGGGACTACTACGCGCAGATGGCTAACGCCGAACGCTGGAGCGTGCGGACGCTGCGCGAGCGCATCGACTCGATGCTGTACGAGCGCACGGCGCTGTCCAAGAAGCCGGACGAGATGATCGCGCAGGAACTGGCGACGATGCACGATGCCCAGCGTATGTCGCCCGCCCTAGTCATGCGCGACCCGTACATCCTCGACTTCCTGGGTCTGCAGGACACCTGGCAGGAAGGCGACTTGGAGGCGGCGATCATCCGCGAAATGGAGTCCTTCCTGCTGGAGCTGGGCGTGGGCTTCACGTTCGTGGCCCGTCAGAAACGCATCCAGATCGACGGCGACGATTTTCACCTCGACCTGCTGTTCTACAACCGCAAGCTGCGACGGCTGGTAGCAGTGGAGCTGAAGGTCGGCGAGTTCAAGGCCGCGTACAAGGGGCAGATGGAGCTTTACCTGCGCTGGCTTGACAAGCACGAACGGGAGCCGGAAGAAGCCTCGCCGCTGGGCATCATTCTCTGCACCGGCAAGAAGTCCGAGCAGATCGAGCTACTGGAGTTGGACAAATCGGGCATCCACGTTGCCGAGTATCTGACCACCTTGCCGCCGCGTGCGGTGTTGGCCGAGCGGCTGCATCAGGCCACCCAGCGGGCGCAGTTGGAGATCGAGCAGCGCAAGACGGACGGCACCTCGCCCTGATAGCAGCATTTGGGCACGGCGGAGCGGAGCGCCTTCACGCTCTCGGCCGTTGTCCCGCGCTTGATGCCGAATCACTGCGTTTCGGCTTTGAACTTTCACGCATTCCGGCCGCCTCGGTCCAACGCGTACTGCGCACTTTCATTGCGCACAAGTAAGAAAAAGTAATGTACGATTGACGTACATCGTCAATATTTTTGACCTGACGTTAGTCAAGCACTGAAAGCAAGGGCGACAGCCCGTTCATTCTGAAGCGCAACATGACGGTAGCAGTCCATCATCCGGGTGAAATTCTCGCCCAACGGCTTGAAGCCGTTGGCGTGTCGCCGACTGAGCTGGCGCGTCAACTCGACGTTCCCGCCAATAGGATCACTCAGATCATCAACGGCAAGCGCGGGATCACTGGCGACTCGGCGTTGCGACTCGCCCACTGGTTCGGAGATACCCCACAGTTCTGGATGAGCTTGCAGGTGCAGTGCGACCTGGAGATTGCGGAAGCTGAGTCGGGACGATCTATCAGCTCACTCCCCACGGGGCCAACCGCTCGCGACGCCAATGCCAACAGGCATGCGAAGACCGTGTAGGAAAGGATTTATGACAAGGGAGAACAAAACCTTTTCTCACATCGGTGATGTGTGTTTGAGGGCTAGTGCATGACTGACGGGTCAGCCGACATCACGTTCCACTATCCACCGGAGCTATTCAATCTTCTTGTGGATATTCTGCCGCTGCTCAATCGCTCGAAAACCGACGTGCTGGTTTTCTTTCGAGGCGCAGGTGTGTCTGACAGCATGACCTCTGACATCGCAGCCCGCTTGAAGGCCGCGCCGAAAGATGTCAACAAGTATCAGATGGCGCGCACTGTGCTTGAGCGCCTCAACGCAAAGGGGGAATCTGCTCTGCGAGAGCGGCGAGAGGTGCTGCGACGCGTTGTGGACTTTGCAAACTTCGACTCGTGCTGGCCAGATGACCAACTCAAAGCAAAGGGCCTCGTCGCCAGCATCCGCGAAGTCGTCAACCAGAAGGACGCCTTCACACGCATGAACAACGCTCGCGAAGAGGAGCGGCAAGCGCGCCTTGCCGAGACGCAGCGGATCACGGCGGAGAAGCGCGAGCGCACTGCCAGGATCGAGAATGCCAAGCAGGATTTGTATGCGCTGTTTGGCTCCACGGCGACTGCACAGCAACGCGGCAAGATGCTGGAAGCCGCCATCAACAATCTCTTTCAAGCCTACGACGTTCTTGTCCGCAAAGCCTTCCACCTCGTTGGCGAGGCCGGAGAAGGAATCGTGGAGCAAATTGATGGGGTTATTGAACTCGGCGGCACCCTGTACTTCGTTGAGATGAAGTGGTATCGCGATCCGGTAGGCAAGCCCGAGATTTCAGAGCATCTTGTTCGCCTCATGTCGCGCGCCGAGGTGCGTGGCATCTTCATTTCTGCCAGTGACTACACAGAACCCGCGATTCACACGGTACGCGAGTTCCTGCAACACAAGGTCTTGATCCTCTCGACGCTTCAAGAGATCGTGTATTTGCTCAATCAGCAGGACGACCTTGCTGAGTTCTTCACGAAGAAAATCCAGGCGGCGCAGATACACAAGAACCCGTATTTCCGCCCTCATGACGTTCAAGGAGGTGGCGGGTCATGACAGCGAATTGGAAAGACATCAACAAGCCACCAAGCCCTGCAAATGCGGTCACCGCTGCGCAGGTGGCGAATGGCCCCGTCATTCCGCCGCAGCAAAGGCTGTTGACCTATTCGCCGGTCGAGTGGGAAGGGTTCGTTGAAGAGTGGGCCTACTATTGCCTCGCAGCGAAGTACAAGCACGTCCAGCGCTTTTCGGGTGCTGGCGACATGGGGATCGACGTTGCCGGGTTCGTTGACGACGCGCGCTTGAAGGGCGCCTGGGACAACTACCAGTGCAAACACTACGACCATGCCCTCAGGCCCAGCGACGTCTGGGCCGAGTTTGGCAAGGTTATCTGGTATTCATACACCGGTGAATACACAGCTCCCCGCTGCTACTTCTTTGTTTCGCCGCACGGTGCCGGCACATCACTCAGCCGTCTGTTTTCGAATGCTACGAAGCTGCGCGAGGAGTTGATTGCAAACTGGGATAAGAACGTAAAAGATGCGATCACTAGCACACAAACGGTGCCACTCGACGCAAAGCTCCGCGCCTACGTAGACGCCTTCGACCTCTCCATCTTCGACGCCAAGACCGCACTGCAGCTCGTTGACGATCATCGCACTACGCCGGCTCACGCCGCGCGCTTCGGTGGCGGACTGCGACCGCGACCTGCTTCGGAAAAGCCTCCTCAAGAGGTCGCTTCCGCCGAAAGTCGCTATGTGACGCAGTTGCTCGGCGCATACGGTGAGCACACGGGGGCGGTCGTGACCGACCCCTCTGGGCTGTCTGTGCAGAAGCTCAAAGATCACTTCCGTCGTCAGCGCGAAGCGTTCTACGAAGCAGAGTCACTGCGCGTCTTCGCCCGCGATGGTGTCCCGCCTGGCACCTTTGAGTCCTTGCTCGACGACATTCACGACGGCGTTATCGACACACACGACGCGAGTCATGCCGATGGCTACGTAAAGGTCTGCGCCGTAACCAAGGCGGCCCGCGACATGCAAATCACGGCGAATGCCCTCATCACCTGCACGAACCCCAAAGACCGGGATGGAATCTGCCATCAGCTCGTGAATGAAGATCGCCTACGGTGGACACGATCATGAACCAGGAGCGTAAGCCGATCACCTTCAATGGTCCGCTTGAGGCCGGTATCCGCGCGGTCTCGATTCTGGGCGCTGCCTACCCGCAAACCTATGACCTCCAGCGGCTCGTCGCGCTTGACTACCTACTTGTCCATACAGGCGATCTCGACGGTCCGGAAAATTTGCATCCTCCGACGCCGACGCCCTCTGCTGAAATGCTCGTGCGCCGCAAACTGGTCGAGCAGTCGCTGCTTCTGATGATGACCCGTGACCTGGTGGCGCGTGAGGTTACAGCCGACGGCATCAAGTACGGTGCGGGCGAGAACGCCACCACGTTTCTGTCGTCGGTGTCTTCCAACTACCTGGTAGCCCTCAAGGAGCGTGCCACTTGGCTTGTCGAAGCCATCGGTGGTCTCACGGACGAACAATTTAAGAGCATGATGCGCCGATTTTTCGATAAATGGGTCGAGGAATTTCACCACGTTGAGCAAAGTCTGGGGGGAGAAGCATGACAGCAGCAACTCCCGGTTTCCGCCTGCGTTTTCTCGGCTTCTACGGGCCGCAGAAGCAGCCATCAAGTGTCACCTTCGGTCCCGGCCTGAATGTCATCTATGGCGCGTCGAACACCGGGAAATCTTTTATCGTTGAGGCTATCGATTTCATGCTCGGTGGCAAGCCGCCCCTGCGTGACATTCCGGAGCGTGTCGGATACGACCTCATTCTTCTCGGACTTGAGACACTTGACGGTAAGCCCTTCACGCTCTGGCGCAGTATGGACGGCGGCGGTTTTCGGCTCTATGACGGTTTGCATCAGACGCCACCTGCGACCGACATTTCATACAAGCAGCTTGACGATAAACATAGTGAGAGGAATGACGCAAACCTTTCCTCCTTCTTACTGGAGCTGTGCGGTCTTCGCGGCAAGCGCGTCCGCAAGAATTCCAGGAACGAAACCAACAGCCTGAGCTTTCGCAACATTGCGCGCCTGATGATCGTCGACGAGACGGAGATCACGCAACAAAGCTCCCCTCTGTTTGATGGCAATCCCACCGCCAATACGCCCAACCTCGCAACGTTCAAGCTACTTCTGACGGGCACGGACGACTCGGCGCTGGTCGCGAACAACAAGAGCGAACCGGAAGAACTGTCGCGTGAGGCACAGCTACAACTTCTTGATCAGCTTCTTGACGACTACCGCGAGCGGCTCAGGGAGCTGACCAAAAGCCCGAAGGAGTTAGAGGAGCAGTTAGAGAAGATCGACACCTCGCTGCGTCAGCAGGCGGGCCAAGTGAACACCACTGAAGCAGAATTCCAGGAAGCTGCGGGGAAGCGACGTGAACTGCGAAAAAAACTGGAGGAAAGCCGCGAGCGACGAGCAGAGGTCGGGGCGATGCTTGAGCGGTTCAGCCTGCTAGACAAGCACTACGTATCCGACATCGAACGGCTGCGTGCTATTGAAGAAGGAGGGACACTGTTTAACGTGCTAGGTGGTGGGCACTGCCCCCTTTGTGGTGCAGCGCCCGCTCATCATCGCGCCGATGCCGAATGCAACGGGGATACCGATGCTGTCGTTCAGGCTGCCCGGATGGAGATCGCTAAGATCGAAGTACTGCGAGCAGAGCTTGCAGCCACTGTCCGCAATCTTGAGCGTGAGAGTGTCAGCTTCGATCGTAGGCTACCTTCAGTCGTTCAGGAATTGGGATCAATTTCCGACGCTGTGGAAGAACTGATCGCACCTAGGCTTTCGACCCTTCGCAAGTCCTATTCTGATTTCGCCGACAAACGCGCCGAGGTGCGTGAGGCATTGGCACTCTACGCCACCGTACAAGACATGGAGCGCCGCCGTGCCGATCTTGAGAAGGGCGCCGAGGGCGAGAAGGCTGGGGCGCTTGCTAACACAGACCTCCCAACCACTGTGACTCACAGCTTTGCCAAGACTGTTGAGAACATTCTGACGGGCTGGCACTTTCCAGAAGCCGGGGATGTGTATTTCGACTCCAAGACTCGCGATCTTGTCATCGCCGGCAAGTCGCGCAGTGCTTTTGGTAAGGGCCTTCGCGCAATCACGCACGCGGCCTTCACGCTCGGGCTGCTAGCGTTCTGTCGAGCGCGCCAAACGCCGCACACTGGGTTCGTTGTTCTTGACTCTCCCTTGCTCGCGTATCGGGAGCCTGATGGGACGGAAGATGATTTGACCGGCACTGATCTTCAGGAGCAGTTCTATGCCTACCTTGAAGCATTGCCCATCGACACACAGGTAATCGTGGTCGAAAACACTGATCCGCCTGATGCAATCATGAAGCGCGAGCAGTCACTGATGTTTGGTAAGAATCCACATCACGGCAGATACGGCTTGTTCCCTTTTGTGGCTGATTCAGGAGGATGATGTCTTAGTGCTGGGTGCACACCCCTGCGACGTGGAGCTACCCGGTCCCGCCAGGCTCGACTGCGATCAGGTCGGACAGATCGACACTGGTTTTCAATGACGCGCACAGGTTCATTGCGATGTAAGCGGGCAGCACTTCGAGCCGGCGATCTCCGTTGAGGTAGGTGCATTCAATGCGACAAGTCGCACCTTCATCGATCACCGCCAGCGACGCGACAGGGAATCGCTCTTTCGCCGTTTGATATCCTCTTCGGTGAGATGGGGCTTCTCGTCTTCCATAGTCCGAACCGCATGCCGTTTGGGGAGGCTGGCGAAGAAGCCCGGTTCCTCTGCGGTGCGTTGCAGGTCGGAGCCGTAGTAGTGCATGCCGCTGTAATACTCGATGCACTGATGAAGGGCCTGAAACCACCTGGGCTCCCAGTACGAGAGCCGTGTGGTGCCATCGAACATGGCGAACTTGATGCAGACGCTTTCTACGGAGCCGGAACCCACGAAGGCAGTGATGAAGCTGCTCACGAGATTTCGCTTGCTCCCGACCTTGCGTTTTTCGATACGCATCCTGCATCACCAAATCCGACATAAGGTTCTTCGGTCTTGGCGACAAGCACGTTTGTGGACTCCACTTCTTGCGCCACATGCCCGGCAAAGCCACCCAGTTCTCGCCATGTCATCCATCGAGCCCCGCTGTCGTTTGAATCATCAAAACGAACATCGGGCTGAAACTCGGGCCGACGCTCAAGCTCGCCGGCAACGCAAAGCCGACTTCGACATATGGGCTCGTGCCCGCAGGATCGGTCATCGCCGCCTGGAAGGCGAAGCACATCAAAAATTCGCAATCATGGTGCTGCGCCTCGCTGCCAAAGTCGATGGAAATCAGTCGCCATTCGCCATCCTCCATACCGAGCGGGACGAGGAGTTGGCGCGCCCGCGCCTCAAGATAGGCACGGCTTTGCACGATCGCGATGGCTTTCTCAATCCCGATGGAGCTGGGCTTGCCTGCCACATCGGCAACGACGACTTCAGTGTTGTCGGGAAGCACGGCCATCCACTCGTCATACGGAGGTGTACCGAGCCGATGAATCGGCAAGAACTCGCTGGGAATGACGAGCATTGTCAGATCGTGCAGGTTCGAGGACAACAGCGATCTCGTGCAGCGATCAGTGCGCGATGACGGCTGCGGCAGCACGAGTGACGCGACTTTCCAGACGATTGCAATACTCGATGGCCTCGATCGTTGCCCGCCGGAAGTGGTCGCCAGTTGAAGCCTGCACGGCGGCAGCGGCTGCCACCTCTCTCGCCGATCTGGCAGTGCATGCCAACCGCGCCAGTACCGCATCAGCTTCGATTCGGTAATGCCCTCCGAATTGCGCATGCTTCTGCGTGAGACGTGCAAGCTGGTCGCGGAGCCAAACGTCGCCGAGGTCTGCATAGGTACTTGGCTGGATCAATCGGATGAACATGGCGGACTCCTTGCGTGAAGCCAAAGCCGGCGACGTGCCGGGCTCATGGCAGTGAGACGTTCCATGTCTCGCTTGGAATCAAGCGTAGTGATTCGCCTCCGTTCGCGCTCTCTGTTTCTTGCGCTCGAAATATCCAGTCTTGAGTACGCGATACCAAGCTGAAGCGTCTGGCTTCGCTGGTGAAGGCTTCACATGCTGACGCCCCTCTCTTGGCCGCGGTTTAGTCGGTGAGCGAGTTGGTACGTCTCCGACCGATGAATCGGTCGGCCGCGCTCTCGTGCTGCGCATCGAGCCTCGCTGCGCGAGTCTCGTCCCATGCGGGCTTCCATCACTGACGCCTCCTGCCCGGCTCACTGATCCGGGCCTGCGCGCTCCGCTTGCCAAAAAATCCGAGTGTGTGCAGTGGGCGGGTGTGGCGGTCTTGCTGTTCCCTTCACCGTATCACGGCGTTCTCGCCGTCAAGGGCGGCGCGCTTTTGCGCGCTGGCGTCCTGGCGGCCGTCTGCGACCCCTGACTGCTTGCGCTGCGCCGTGCTGGCCACGGTTCCGGGCAATTCCGCCCGAGCAACCGGAGCACGATCATGTCGCAACTGTCCTTCTCCTCGTTCGATGCCTCGCTGATGGTGCGCGATGCACAAGGCCGCTACCTGCTGGCGACGGCAGACCAGATTCTGGAGGCCGCGCGCCAAGCCATCGAGCACAAAATGCAGCGCGGTGCATCGTTCAGTTCGCCGGCGGCGGTCAAGGAGTACCTGCGCGCCAAGCTGGCTGGCTTCGAGCACGAAGTGTTCTCGGTGCTGTTCCTCGATTCGCAGCATCGTTTGATCGAGTA
This sequence comes from Dechloromonas agitata is5, assembly GCF_000519045.1. Classification (GTDB taxonomy): domain Bacteria; phylum Pseudomonadota; class Gammaproteobacteria; order Burkholderiales; family Rhodocyclaceae; genus Azonexus; species Azonexus agitatus. The sequence goes on along the minus strand of NZ_KI912532.1, from coordinate 1,608,597 downwards.
TGCCGAGATGTTCCGCGGCACCATCGACAGCGCATCGGTGTATCCGCGCGAGCTGGTCAAGGAGGCGCTGCGGCTCAATGCGGCGGCGGTCATCGTTTCGCACAACCATCCGAGCGGCAATCCCGAGCCGAGCGCCGCTGATCGGGCGCTGACGCAGCGGCTCAGGGAGGCACTCGCACTAGTGGATGTTCGCACGCTGGATCACATCATCGTGGCGGGCAGCAGCACCACATCCTTCGCCGAGCGCGGCCTGATCTAACCAAGGGGGCTTCGGCCCCCTTTTTGCTGCGCCCGGCGGCGCAACTCCGGCCCTCGCGGGCCTGCGCGTGCTGCGCACTTGCCGAAAACCGAGTTGCGTGGACGTACGAGGGAGGCGGTCTTGCTGTTCCCTTCATCGTGCCACGGCGTTCTCGCCGTCAAGGGCTGCGCGCCGCTGGCGCTGGCGTCCTGGCGGCCGTCGTTGCCCCCTGACTGCTTGCGCTGCGCCGTGCCCCGGAAGGGTCGGGCAATTCCGCCCGGCAACCTTTCAGGAGTTCACCATGAACTGCGCATTCATCACCGACGAGCAGCGCGTCGTGCTGCTGGCCAATGGCCGCGAATCCTTGCAGAACCCGGACTTCGATCCGGCACCCGTGGTCAAGCTGTTCACGCCGGATGCCGGCGCGACCTGGCTGTTGACCGAGATTGATCCCGATGACCACGACCACGCCTTTGGTCTTTGTGACCTGGGCCTGGGGATGCCGGAAATCGGCTGGGTCAGCCTGGGCGAACTGGCAACCGTGAGCGGCGCGCTGGGCCTGCCAATCGAACGAGACCTGTCTTTCCGGGCCGAAAAGCGGTTGAGCGCCTATGCGCGCGATGCGCGGCTGGCCGGGCGAATCGTCCAATGATTTGCGCGGGGCGTCGCAAGAAGCCCCGTTCAAGGTCTCAGCAGATCCGGCAGGCAGTCGGCGAATGCCGGCTGGATCTTGCTCACGGGCTTGGCCACGGCTTCATCGCCGGTGAGAACTGCCATCGTCATGCCGGTCATGGTCATCAGACCGTTCGAGCTGCGCAGCACTTGCAGCGCAAGATCGACCGGGAAGCCGTCGGCACTACGCCGCAGCGGATGAATGCCGCCATGCACGAATGAGTTCATGCCGTGCCAGGTCACATCCTTGAAGTGCAACAGCATCTGGTGCGCGGCTGCCGGCGCGCCTTGTCCGACTCGCTTGCCGATCTGCTCAATCATTTCGCTGGCGCCAGGCAAGTTCTTGGCTGCCTGTTCGCTCTGCTGCGTCAGTGGCGCCAGCAACTTGTCGATCGCTGCGTCGCTAGCTGCGTAGAGCAGCCACATTGCCCGTGTCAGGGCCTCGAACTGCAGGCGCATGAGGCCGACGGCAGACGTGGGCAGTCGCAGCGACATCAACGCTCGCATTGCCGCCGCATGTTCCATAGCCACCAAGCACATGCCGAGGGCTGATTCGCCACGGGGCGATCCATCGAACTCGGCATTGCCCAGCAATTCATCCAGCCGTTCGTGCAAGGCATTGGAGCGGTGAAGCATGTGCTCCAACGGGTCGTTGTTGATGATGGTTTCTTCCATAGAGGGATGGTAGGACGGTCGTGCGTCCCCGGCCAAGCAGACATGGCCGGTCGCGCTGTCGTGCTTCGCATCGAGCCGCCTGCGGCGTCTCGCCCCTGATGGGCTTCCATCGTTCCCTCGCTCCGCTCGGCTGACGCCTCCGGCCCGGATTCCTAGATCCGGGCCTGCGCGCTTCGCTTGCCGTGCGGTCGGCGTGTTGAGGGGCCGTTGCCATGTCCAGCCGTCTCCCCTGACTTCATCACCTTCACCGCGACTGTAGCCCGCGCCCGTGTGCCGTCAAGGCGCGCAGGGCCGTGTCCTCGGCTGCGCCTGCGGGCCGCACCAACCCTGCGCTTGCCTCCTTGACGGCACCCGTTCGCGCGCTCCTGACCGTCGCGGGCGATGAACTCAGGAAAGACGGTGGCAACAGGGCCAACCGGGTTCCTCGTGCCGACCGCACCGAACAGCCGAAAGGCTGGGCTTCCGAATCTAGGAATCCGGTGTGCGGTGTGAACAGCAAACCCTTTTTTCTTTGTCAGGAGAAATGCCATGCAACTCGCATCCCGCTTCGCTTCCCGTTCCCCGGTGCTGCGTTCGGAACGTCCCTTGTCCGACGACCAAATCCGGGCCGTGGCCCCGTCCATCTTCGCGGACGCCCCGCACGAAAGCCGCTCCGAGCGGTACAGCTACATCCCCACCGCGACCGTGCTGCAAGAACTGCGCGGGGAAGGTTTCGAGCCTTTCATGGTGACGCAAACCCGCGTGCGCCACGACGACCGCCGCGACTACACCAAGCACATGATCCGGCTGCGCCACGCCAGCCAGATCAACGGCCGCGAGGCCAACGAAATCATCCTGCTGAACTCCCATGACGGCACCAGCAGCTATCAGATGCTGGCCGGGATGTTTCGTTTCGTTTGCAGCAATGGCCTTGTCTGCGGCGATACCGTGGCCGACGTGCGCGTGCCTCACAAGGGCGACGTGGCCGGACAGGTGATCGAAGGCGCATACGAAGTCCTGCACGGCTTCGACCGGGCGCAGGAATCCCGCGATGCCATGCGCGCTATCACGCTGGACGCAGGGGAATCGGAAGTGTTCGCCCGCGCTGCGCTGGCGTTGAAGTACGACGAGGACAAGCCCGCGCCCATCACGGAATCGCAAATCCTGATGCCGCGCCGCCATGACGACGACCGCCGCGACCTGTGGAGTGTGTTCAACCGCACGCAGGAGAACTTGACCAAGGGCGGACTGTCCGGGCGAAGCGCCAACGGACGCCGCCAGCAAACCCGCCCCGTTCAAGGCATTGACCAAAACGTGCGCCTGAACCGCTCCCTGTGGCTGCTGGCCGATGGCTTGCGCCAGTTGAAAGCCTGAATCCCCACGCGGCAGGGGCAGGCAGCAGCCCTTGCCGCTTCTCTCGCTGCTGCATCCCTAACCGCAAGGAGTTATCACCATGAACGCCGTACTCAAAACCGAAACCGTCGCCATCGAAGCCGCCGCGCCGCTGGAAGCGGCAGACCCGACCAAGAACCTGATCTTGGTTCCGCTGTCGCAACTGTTGCCGCGCCGCTCCAAGCGCAACGTCCGCACGACCCCGCGCCAGTCCATCCCCGAACTGGCCGCGAGCATTGCCCGCATCGGCCTGCTGCAAAACCTGATCGTCATCCTTTCCGCAGACGGCGAGGCTTACGAGGTGGTGGCCGGTGATCGCCGCCTGACCGCCTTGAAGCTGCTGGCGAAGAAGAAGCGCATCCCCGCCGACTATGAAGTGCCGTGCCTGCTGGTGGCCGATGCGTCCGCCCGTACCGTCAGCCTCGCGGAGAACGTGCAGCGCGAGAACATGCACCCCGCCGACCAGTTCGCGGCCTTCGCCGCGCTGGTCAAGGAAGGCCGGCCCGTCGAAGACATTGCCGCCGACTTCGGCGTGTCCCCGCTGGTGGTGCAGCGCCGCTTGAAGCTGGCGAACGTCTCGCCGCGCCTGATGACCGACTACCGCGCTGGAACCGTCACGCTGGAACAGTTGATGGCCTTGACCATCACCGACGACCACGCCGCGCAGGAAGCCGCGTTCTATGGTGCGCCGGAATGGCAGCGCAGCCCGTCCAAGCTGCGCGAGCGCCTGACCGAGCGCGAAATCGACGCCGCGCACGCGCTGGTGCGCTTCGTCGGGCTGGACACCTACCGGCAGGCAGGCGGCGGCATCCGCCGCGACCTGTTCGCAGAAGGCGATGCCGGAACCTACCTCACCGATACCGCAGTGCTGGAAACGCTGGTGCGCGACAAGCTGGCAACGCTGGCCGAGGACGTGCGCGCCGAGGGCTGGGCGTGGGTGGAGGCCGTGCCGCATCTGGCCTACGAGGAACGGCAGGCGTTCCAGAACGCCCCGCGCCATCGCCGCGAGCCGACCACCCGCGAGGCCCGCCGCATCGCCTCGCTGGAAACCCGCCTCGAAAAGATCGACGCCGAACTGGAAGAAGCCTGCGACGCCGAGGACGAGGACGAGGCCAAGGCCGAGAAGCTGGAACGGCGGCGCGATCAGGTGATCGGCGAACTGCAAGACGCGGAGGACGCCTTACAGGGCTATGCCCCCGAAGTGCGCGAGGTGGCCGGTGTCATCGTCACCATCGACCGCAACGGCGAAGCCGCCATTCATCGCGGCCTGCTGCGCGAAGCCGAGGCCAAGGCGCTGCGCACGCTGGAAAAGCTGCGGCGCGGTTTCGGCAACACCGAAGGCGAAGTCGCCAACGACGAGCACGAGGACGCCGACGACGCACCCAAGGCCGCGAGCCTGTCCGACCGGCTGGCGCAGCGGTTGAGCGCCCACCGCACGGCGGCGCTGCAAATCGAAGTCGCCCGGCATCCGCATGTCGCGCTGGCCGCACTGGTGCATGGCATGGTGCAGACCGTCTTGCAGCCCGACGCCTACGGCGATGGCCTGCCGCTCGGCGTGCGCCTCACGGCGCAAGACCGGCTGGAAGGCATGGCACCGGACTGGCCGGAATCGCCCGCCGCCGTGGCGCTGCGCGAACTGCAACAGGTGGCCGGTGTAGCCTTGCCAGAGGACAGCGCCGAACTGTTCGCCGCGCTGCTGGCGAAGCCGCAAGACGAACTGGTGCGACTGCTGGCCGTGTGCGTGGCTTCCACGGTGGACGTGGTGACGCCCCGCGCCACGACGCACCATCGCGGCGAAGAACTGGCGCAGGCCGTGGGCCTCGACATGGCCGCATGGTGGAAGCCGACCGCAGAAGGCTACTTCAAGCACGTTTCCAAGGCCGTGATTCTGGATGCCGTGGGCGAGTACGCGCCCGAGCAAATCAACCGGCTGGCGAAGCTCAAGAAGGCCGACATTGCCAGCGAAGCCGAGCGGCTGGCCGATGGCACGGGCTGGATGCCCGCCATCTTCAAGGCCGCAGACCCGCAGGATGCCGCGCAGGAGGAAAGCCCGGAGCAGGACGCCCCGGAGGATGCCGAAGCAATGGCGGATGAACCCGCCGAGGCGCTGGCCGCTTGACCCGCGCCGAAGGCAAGCGCCCCGGCCTCGACCGGGGCGCTTCGCTGGAAGGAGAAGCTCCATGATCCACACCGCCACCAGCCGCCCGCGCATGGCGGCGATCTACGCCCCCGGCACAGTACGCGCCCGCCGCTGGCACGGCGCAGGCGACGTAGCGGCTATCGCCCGCCCTCGGGCTGGTCAGCCCGCGCCGACCTCACCGACATTCATCCCATCACGGGCCGCGCCTTGCCGCGCGTCTTGTGGTGGCTCATCGAGACGAAGGAATAACCGCGATCAGCACCGCGCCCAGGCCGTTCCGTCCTGGGCGCGGTGAAATGCAAATCCGGTCGCGGTAGTGGCCGCGCGCGGTGTTCAAGGCCAGCAGCCGATTCAGAACGCCGCCGCCTTCGCGCTGGCTCAGGCGGCGGCGTTGAAAGCATCGCTGTAGTGCGCGATGCCTTCGGGCACCGGCCCATCGAAGGCCAGTGCCATGAAGTAGCCGGGCGGCACGCCCTGCAGTTGCAGGCCCGCACGGGCCTGAAAACCAAAACGCGCGTAATACGCGGGGTCGCCCAGCAGCACGCAGCCCGCGGCCTGCATGTCACGCAGTTCAGACAGCGCCTGTTCCATCAGGCGCGAGCCGATGCCGTGCCCTTGCCTTTGCGGCAGGACGGAGATCGGCCCCAAGCCGTACCAGTCCTTAGCCTTGCGGCCGTGGCCGTGGCCGTCGGTGATGGTCACGGGTGACAGGGCTACATGGCCGCTGATCTGGCCGTGTTCTTCGGCCACGATGGATAGCGTCAGTTCGTTGGCAGCGCGCAGTGCGCGCACGATGAATTGCTCGGTGTGACTGGTGTGTGGTGCATCGGCAAAGGCGGCGACCGTGATGGCCTCGATGGCGGAAATATCGTCCGGGGTTTCGTGTCGGAGCTGGAGAGTCATGGGCTTGTCTTGGGTTCCTTCCTGAAAATATAGAACGGCCTGGGCGTGTCGGCGCGATGCTCCGCCGGGCTTTCGGGCTACGCCCCGTGCCGACTTCGCTGTCACGGCCATTCGGCTTCAATCCCTTGTATCTTTGAAGTGCGTGTCCGGCAGTGCCGTCACGCCCGGACCTGTCAGGGTTCGGGGTTGGCCGCAGCATGTAGCCCGTCATCCCTCGGTGCCCATGGAGCCCGTGCGTGAGTCTTGGGCGCATGCATGCGCCCGATCTCTGAAAGCCCGAACAGTTGCGTGAACGCCGTTCGCATTTGCAAGGAAGGGACGCAGGGATCATGGCCAATCAAATTGCAGTCGGTATCGACATCTCCAAGAAGACCATGGATGTAGCCATGGGGCACGAGCAGCCTACGGCCATATTCAGCAACGATGGTGCCGGGCATCAAGCGTTGATCGAAGAGCTGAAAAACCATCAGGTCTCGCTGATCGTGATGGAGGCGACCGGACAGTACCAACTGGCCTGCGCCTGCGCACTTCAAGCTGCGGGATTCGCTGTCGTCGTCATCAACCCTCGGCAGGCACGGGACTTCGCCAAGGCCATGGGGCGCCTAGTCAAGACCGACAGCGTGGATGCCCGCATGCTGGCTGAGCTGGCCCAGGTGCTGAATCTGCGGCCGGATCGAGACCGCTTCATCAAGCCGATGCCAGACCAGGCGCAGCAATACCTTCATGCACTGGTGCTTCGACGCCGGCAACTGGTGCGCCTTCTGGTCAGTGAGCGCCAGCGCAAGCACATGGCGCATGCCGAGGTGGTGCAGGACATTGTGGAACTGATGGATGTGCTGTCGAGACAGCTTGAAGCGCTGGATCGGAGGATTGCGGAACACTTGGCGTACCATCAGCCCGATCTGGCCGCCTTGCTCAAGAGCGTCAAAGGGGTTGGTCCGGCAACGGCTGCGACGCTGATGTCCGAGCTGCCAGAGCTTGGCCGGCTCAAGGCCAGGCAGATCTCTGCGCTGGTAGGCGTCGCTCCGATGAACCGGGACTCGGGCCAGGCCCGCGGCAAACGCTTCATCTGCGGCGGACGTGCCGCGGTCAGGAGCGCTTTGTACATGGCCGCCATCGTCGCCATGCGTCACAACGCCGTGATACGGCGTTGCTATGAGCGTCTGCTGGCGGCAGGCAAGCCGAAGAAGGTGGCCATCGTGGCCTGCATGCGCAAGCTGCTGATTATCCTGAATGCCATGGTCAAAAGCGGGCGGCCATGGAATGACCAGCTTGCACAGGCCTGAAATTGCTGGAGAGTGTCCCCATGTCCGGCCGGCCGCTGCGCCGGCGAATGGGCTTCAGATACCCATCGCCATGACCCAGCCCGCCAGCCCGGCCAGCAGCACCACGAGCGCTGGCGGCACGCGTCCCACCGTCAGCAGCCCGAACGAGAGCAGCGCCAGCCCAAAATCCGCCTTGCTGTGGATGGCACTCGTCCATACCGGGTCATAGAGGGCGGACACCAGAATACCGACCACGCCGGCGTTGATGCCGGCCATGGCCGTCTGGATGCCCGCGCGGTGGCGCAGCACTTCCCAGAACGGCAGTGCACCGACCAGCATGAAAAAAGCGGGGAGGAAGATCGTGCCCAGGAGTGCCAGCCCGCCGATCCAGCCATGCAGCGGTCCGTGGGCGACCGCGCCGAGGTAGGCCGAGAAAGTGAACAGCGGCCCCGGCACGGCCTGCGCCGCACCGTAGCCGGCCAGGAAGTCGGCATTGCTCACGACGCCGCTGGGCACCACCGAGGCCTGCAGCAGCGGCAGCACAACGTGTCCACCGCCGAAGACCAGTGCACCGGAGCGGTACACCCCTTCCAGCAGGGCTATCGTGGACGAGTCCGTGGCTGCCGCCCACAGGGGCAGCCCGACGAGCGGTGCGGCAAACAGCAGCAGCGCCACGATGCCCAGCTTGCGCGAGACGGGGTAGCTGTGGGCGTGGCCGCCGCCGGGTTGCGCGATCTTCAATGTCCACCAGCCCAGCAGCCCAGCCACCGCGATGGCGGCAAGCTGTCCCGCGGCCGAGGGCAGGACCATGGTCAGCAGCGCCGCCAGAATGGCCAGCGCGGCGCGCGGCCGGTCCGGGCACAACGACTTGGCCATCCCCCAGACCGCTTGCGCCACGATGGCCACGGCGACGACCTTGAGCCCGTGCACCCAGCCGGACTGGGCCAGCCCCTGGTACTCGGCGATGCCAAAGGCGAACAGGATCAGCGCAATCGCCGATGGCAAGGTGAATCCGGCCCAGGCCGCCAGCAGCCCCAGCCAGCCCGCGCGGCCCAACCCCAGCGCCATACCGACCTGGCTGCTGGCCGGCCCCGGCAGGAACTGGCACAGGGCGACCAGATCGGAGTAGCTGCGGTCATCCAGCCAGCGGCGACGCTCGACGAACTCCGAGCGGAAATAGCCCAGGTGCGCGATCGGCCCGCCGAAGGAGGTCAGCCCCAGCTTGAGAAAGGCGCCGAAGACTTCGACGGGTGAGCCGCGCGCGGCTGCGGACTCATGCTGCAAGGTGTTGGTTGAATCTGTCATTTGTGCATCGCCTCCCCGGTGAACTCCCGGATGCGTTCCTTGGCCAGTGCCAAGCCTTCCTTGCCCTTGGGCGTGATCGTGTAGAGCTTGCGCACGGTGCGCCCTTCACGCTCCTGGCGGGAGACGAGGTAGCCGTCGCGCTCCATCTTGTGCAACATCGGGTACAGCGTTCCGGGAGAGAGGCGGTAGCCGTGGTGGGCCAGCTCGTCGATCATCCATTGCCCGTAGATCTCCTGCTCGGCCGCGTGGTGCAGCACATGCAGGCGGATCAGTCCCGACAGCAAGTCGTGGTGCTCCATAGCGCGCGGTGTCGATTGTTCTTTCATATCGAATATCGATAACGAAATTCGATAATATCAGCTTCAGATCACCCGACTGCGCACGCAGAGGTATTTAGACCTTGCGACCCTCAGCATCCACCACGGCCTCACCATCCTCTTTGTTGAACGCGCCGCGCTGCGGCTGCGGCAAGATGTCCAGCACGGCCTCCGATGGCCGGCACAGGCGCGTGCCCAGCGGCGTGACCACGATGGGCCGGTTGATGAGGACGGGGTGCTGGAGCATGAAGTCGATCAACTGCACGTCGCTCCACTGCGGGTCATCCAGGCCCAGCTCGGCATAGGGCGTGCCTTTCTCGCGCAGCACGGCGCGCGCCGATACGCCCATCGCGGCGATCAGTGCCGTCAGCGTCGCCCGGTCGGGCGGCGTCTTCAGGTACTCGATGACCGTGGGCTCCTCGCCGCTGTTGCGGATCAGGGCCAGCACGTTGCGCGACGTGCCGCAGGCGGGGTTGTGGTAGATGGTGATGTTGCTCATGGTGGCTTGCCTGGGTTAGCGGGAGGAAGGGTTCGGGCCGCATTCGTACCAGCCGCGCGAGCGGTTGACCACGCGCACGACCAGCAGCATCACGGGTACCTCGATCAGCACGCCGACCACGGTGGCCAGCGCCGCGCCGGACTGGAAGCCGAACAGGCTGATGGCGGCGGCCACCGCCAATTCGAAGAAATTGGAAGCGCCGATCAGTGCCGACGGGCAGGCGATGCGGTGCTGCTCGCCCACCTGGCGGTTGAGCCAGTAGGCCAGCCCCGAGTTGAACAGCACCTGGATCAGGATGGGCACGGCCAGCATGGCGATCACCAGCGGTTGGCGCAGGATGGCCTCGCCCTGGAAGGCGAACAGCAGCACCAGCGTGAGCAGCAGCGCGGCCATGGACAGCGGGCCGATGCGGGCCAGCGCGGCATCGAAGGCGGCCTGGCCCTGGCGCAGCAGCGCGCGGCGCCAGAGTTGCGCGAGGATGACCGGGATCACGATGTAGAGCAGCACCGACACCATCAGCGTGCTCCAGGGCACGCTGATGGACGACAGGCCCAGCAGCAGGCCGACGATGGGCGCAAAGGCGAAGACCATGATGGTGTCGTTCAGCGCCACCTGCGACAGCGTGAACGCCGGGTCGCCGCCGGTCAGCCGGCTCCAGACGAAGACCATGGCCGTGCAGGGCGCGGCGGCCAGCAGGATCAGGCCGGCAACATAGCTGTCGAGCTGGTCGGCCGGCAGCCACTGGGCGAAGATCTGGCGCACGAAGATCCAGGCCAGCAGCGCCATCGAAAACGGCTTGACGGCCCAGTTGATGAACAGCGTCACGCCAATGCCGCGCCAATGCTGCCTGACCTGGCCCAGCGCACCGAAGTCCACCTTGAGCAGCATGGGAATGACCATGACCCAGATCAACAGGCCCACCGGCAGGTTGACCTGCGCGACCTCGAGGCGGCCGATGGCCTGGAACACGCCGGGTGCGAACTGGCCCAGGGCCACGCCCAGCACGATGCACAGGAACACCCACAGCGTCAGGTAGCGCTCGAAGAGGCTCATGGGCTGCGGCGCTTGTTCAGGCCGCAGCGCTTCAGGGATTGCATTCATTGCCCCGGCCTCACTTCGTACCGATATTGCGCAGCTCATGCTGCAACGACATGGCGTCCAGCCGCTGCAGCGGCAGCGACAGGAACAGCTCGATGCGTCGGCGCAGCGTCAGCGCCGCATCCGTGAATGCCTTGCGCTTCTGCTCATCGGTGCCTTTGACGGCTGCGGGGTCAGGAACGCCCCAATGCGCCGACATTGGCCGTCCCGGCCACACCGGGCAGACCTCGCCGGCGGCGTTGTCGCAGACCGTGAATATGAAATCCAGCTCCGGTGCACCGGGCGCCGCGAACTCATCCCAGTTCTTGCTGCGGTAGCCAGCGGTCGGCATGTGCAGCCGCTCCAGCGTGGCGAGCGCCAGTGGGTGGACTTCGCCCTTGGGGTGGCTGCCCGCCGAGTAGGCGCGAAAGCGCCCCTGGCCCAATTCATTGAGGATGCCTTCGGCCAGGATGGAGCGAGCCGAGTTACCCGTGCAGATGAACAGGGCGCTGTAGATCTTGTCGGTGGTCATGGGTATCTCACATCAGCAGCAGGAGGAGGCCGGCTTCACCGCAACGCCCATCGGCTTGCCGCGCACCGGGGTACAGCACGCTGCGGCGGAAGTCGCTGCAGGCGCCGCTTCGTTAAAGACCGGAATATTGCCCAGCGTGTGAAAGTGCTCCCAGGCCACGCCCTGCGGGTCGGTGATCCAGTGCTTCTCGCTGCGCGCGTAGCAGCAGGTCGTGGTGCCCTCGTCCAGCAGCGTCATGTCGGCCGCCTCGGCGCGGGCCTTCAGCACCGCCAATTCCTCGGCATCGTCGGTCTGGATACCCAGGTGGTCAATGCCCGGCTTGTTGCCACGTGTGGAGATGGCGAAGTTGACCGGCGGGTCTTCGAGCATCCATTTGGCGTAGTCGCTTTCGACGCGCGCGGGCTGCGCGGCGAACAGTTGGGAATAGAAGCCGATGCTGCGGTTCAGGTCATCGACGTGCAGGTGGACGTGGAAGCGCTTCATGGGGAGATCCTTTCAGCAGGAGGTACAGGCAGAGGAGGAATCACTGACCTCGCACGTGCTGCCTTGGCAGCAGTGCTCGGTCAGGTAGCCGAGCAGCCCATTCATCTGGCTGAAGTCGGCGCGGTAGATCAGGTTGCGGCCTTGCTGTTCGATGGTGACGAGGCCAGCATGAGCCAGTTCCTTCAGGTGGAAGGACAGCGCGTTGCGGGCCACGTCGAGCTGATCGGCCAGAACGCTGGGCGTGAGCCCTTCGGGGCCGGCGACGACTAGGGATCGGAACACGCGCAGGCGCTGGGCATGGGCCAGGGCACCGAGGGCGGAAACGGCTTGGGCTTCATTCATTATTCAATAATACATCAATTATTGAATCAATGGCAATGCCGCTTATGCTGGATCAAGCCTGCGTGGCTTGACTTTCAAGACAGTTGCTCACGCCTTCGCGCCTGCGGCGCTGCGCACTGCGTTTGCTTCCAGGGGAAAGCCCTGCGGGCTATCCCCGCCGCGCACGGCTTGGCACCCCTCGATGCGGCCGAACCGGCTGCGCTGGATCGGCCCGGCCAGCGCCCCGCTGCGATGGGCGGGGCGCTGGCGAACACGCTGGCGCTCGCTGCGGCAGGTTGTGCAGGTGCGTGCCGTCCTCAACGCTGGCGGTTCTCACCCATCACGTCACGAAGGACGGTTCACGGACATCCCGCCCGGCATCGCTATGGAGCTTCCACGCCACGCCTCAAGACCGGCGCCGCAAGGTGCGGCGGGGGCGTTCTCGCCTATCGTCGGGGGATTGACCTGGCCCGCGTCAGGGGACGAGCCGGTGCAGCCTTCGGGCGGGGATGCCGAGCCGGCCCTGTCTCCTTTTGGATGGGGGTGGTTCGGCCCAAGGCGTCCTTGTGTTGTTGTGAATCCTGGCAGGGGCGCGGCTGCGCCTCGGGCTTCATGGCTGCAACCGTCCGACGAAAACAATTTCCCCTGCTTTGTCACTGCGTTCGGCGCATTCCTCGCGGGCCAAATTCTTTTCGCCTTCCGGTTCTCCACTGCGTTTCGACCGCAAGCGGTGCAGCCCGCCCGTCCACCGCCGACCAGATCACAACAAGGACGCGATGGGCGCGAACCTTGTTCAACCGAACGGAGAAAACATCATGGCCAACATCGGCACCTTCACCGCAGAGAAAGACGGCTTCACCGGCACGCTTCGCACTCTGACGCTCAACGTCAAGGTCAAGCTGGTTCCCAACGACAAGGGCAGCAGCGAGAATGCCCCGGACTTCCGCCTCCAGGCCGCCAGCCACGACATCGGCGCGGCATGGAACAAGACCAGCGAGGCCGGGCGGGAATACAAGTCCGTGACCCTCGACGATCCTTCGTTCCCGGCCCCGGTCTATGCCCGCCTGATCGAAGGCGAGAACGGCACGCACGACCTGATCTGGTCGCGCAGCAAGCCCCAGGCGGCGTGACCGCCGCAGCGCCCCGTCCGTCGCGGCGGGGCGCCCCCTCGCGGTTCTACGACCCGATCGCCGCGAGCTGGCCTTCCGTCGCACTCATCAGCACCGCCGTACTGCATTCGAGCGCACTGGCGATCTTGAAGATGATCGCCAGCGTGGGCATGTGCTCGCCACGCTCGACCTTGCCCATGTGCGAACGCTCGATGCCGGCCAGGTGCGCGAGCGATTCCTGCGCGATCCCGCGCTCCGTCCGCAGCGCACGCACCGCCGCGCCGAAGGCTTGCGCCAACTCGGCGTCGAACGTGGTGGCGCCCGTCGGTCGGCCGCGCTGGATGGATCGCTTCTGCATGGACAGAAGCGTCAAGTCGCAGCACAATTAAAACCACGTTATCTTTAACTCATGCCGCTGGCTTGGATTCGTGCTTTTACGGAAATCCGCTTCTGCGGATTCCGCCGGAACCGGAAAACCGCCACCGTGTCTTTGCAGATTTCTACAATGCCGCTTTTGCGCTTTCGTGCTTCCACGGTTTGGATGAAATACGCATCCGCGCTTCGGTGGGAAAACGCAAAACCGACATGCCATGTTGGAACAGGAGCATCGCGATGAACGCTCCCCTCGTCACCGATGCGCAACGCGCCGCGCTGCTGGAGAACGGACGGCGAGCCGCCGCCGGCGAAGCGCACGACCCGTTACCGGTCGTGCGGCTGTTCACTCCCGACGCACACGCCACCTGGCTGCTGACCTCGCTCGATCCCGCCGACGGCGATACGACCTATGGCCTGATCGACCTGGGAATCAGCATGCCCGAGCTGGGGACGGTGAAACTCTCTGACCTCGCGTCCATCGTCGGGCCGAATAAACAGCCTGTGATGCGGGATCTGTATTTCCAGGCGGTGCGCCCGCTGTCGGAATACCAGCGGCTGGCGCAGGAGAACGGTTCCATTGTCGATTGAACCGTTCGCGCCACGGCCAAGCCGGGCGCATTGAGACTATTTCGGTCTTGCTCCAGACCTGTCCGGTCTGAATCCGCACTCTGCATCCAGCCTGCATATTCGTGACTGAAACAGTCACGATCTTTCCTGCGGCATGCGGCACGGTGGTTTCTGCCGCGTGGCGTTTTGGGCTTGCGTGGCCGTCGCATCCGAACGGATTTCGCAATGCACCAGAGCCTATCGGTCTTGACACCCAATGTTACAGCTCGCCTTGATTCTGATGGCAACTGACCGCTTGCGATAGCCCCGTGTTGAACGCCCGTGGCGACGTTCCTGATCTTCGACAGGAGCCAGCGTCATGGTCGATCCTCATCACGTCGCGCATTGGTATCCCACTGCCGCATACCTGTATGTTTTTTGGCTGGATGCGCTCGCGCTCGCTTGGGAGTACCTGCGCAGGCATCCCGACTACCGGCGCGACTGGCTGCGCCGTCATCGCCGGCCTGATGCGGCGCATCGCTGGGGTTTGCGCCTGCTGGAAGACCCGGCACTGGATGCGCGTGACGCGCATCCAGCTTGGCTGCCTGGTCATGCTGCCGTGGTGCAGCTCTACCCCGACGCTGATCCGCCGCAGGATGCCGCCGCTTTCGCGTTCTGGCGCATCCCCGGCCACAAGCAGTTGCTCCACGACGGCAAAGGGCTGGCGTTGATCGCGCGCAGCCCAGGCCATTGCCTGCGCTACGCGCTCGCGCCTGGGCTGGAAGACGGCATGGCTGTCGCCTATGCCCACCGCAGCGGTGCTGCAGCGCCTGCGCGCAGCCAAGCACCCGGTGCGGCCCTGGTCGATGCCAAGCCCAGGCCAACATCTTCCGCGCTGCTGGAACTGCATACCCTGCAGGCGCTCGACGCGACCTTGGCAGACGCGTCCTTGCGCGAGGTCGGCGAAGGCTTGTTCGGCGTGGACGCCGTGGCCGATTGGTACAGCGACGGCGGGCTGCGCTCGAAGGTGCGCCGCCTGGTAAGGCGTGGCGATGAATTGATGCGCGGCGGCTATCGCCGACTAGCACAACTTCCGCCGCCTGAGAAGGGTCGTTTTGAGGACGATGCAAAACGGCCCTGAGCAGGACAGCTTGGTTTTCTGAGACTGCCTCCATCCGGTCGCGCTGTGTGGCCGGGCGCTTTCAACCGATGGAGGTTCACACCATGCGTCCCGCTCCCTTGCGGCCTGCCGCCGCTGTCTCGACCACTGCCGCGCAACCCCAACGCTATCTCACCAACGACGAAGCCGCCGAGTACCTGCGGCTGTCGCCGCGCACGCTGGAAAAGCAGCGCGTGATCGGCGGCGGCCCGCGTTTTCGCAAGTTCGGCCGGCGCGTCATGTACGCCGTGGCCGACCTCGATGCCTGGGCCGCCGACCGCAGCTTCGAGACGACTTCCGACCCCGAATACGCCGAGCACCACGCGGCGGACAGCCGTGCGCGCTGATCGCTGGCGCGCGGGTGGCCTTCGCCATGTCCAGCCCTGCGCTGCCGTCCCGGCAGCGGCCCGTGCCAGAGCGCGAACAGCTCGACCTGTTCCGCGCCTTGCCGGGCGACATGGCGCCGCGCGACAGCCAGGACTTGATGGCCTTTCCGTTTTTCTCGCTGGCGAAGTCACGGCGCACGGCTCCGATCAACTTCCGTGCCGGGAACGTCACGATCCGCGTGGAGGGTACGCAGGAGCATGGCATCGCCACCATCTGGGACGCCGACCTGCTCATTTGGGCGGCCAGCCAGATCGTGGAAGCACGCGACGCGGGCTTGCGTCCGTCGCGGCTGATGCAAGCCACGCCCTACGAGATCCTGCGCTTCATCGGGCGCGGTACATCGCTGCGCGACTATCAGCGCCTCAAAGCCGCGCTGGATCGCCTGCAATCGACCACGGTGGCCACGTCCATCCGCGAGACAACTGGGCGGCGCCTGCACCGCTTCTCGTGGATCAACGAATGGAAGGAGCTGGCCGATGCCAAGGGCACGCCCTTGGGCATCGAGCTGATCCTGCCGGACTGGTTCTATGCGGGCGTGCTCGATGCCGCTTTGGTGCTGACTATCGACCCGGCGTATTTCCGGCTCACGGGCGGCATCGAGCGATGGCTGTACCGCCTGGTGCGCAAGCACGGCGGGCGGCAGCCGGGCGGCTGGCAATTCGATTTCCGGCATCTGTATCGGAAATCGGGCAGTGCCACGCGCTTCTCGGACTTCGCCTACGACCTGCGCGCGCTGGTCGCGCGGCAGTCGATGCCCGGCTACGTCCTGGGCATCGAGCGGATGCCGGACGACGGTGCCGAGCTGCTGACCTTTCGGCCCGTGCCGTTCGCGGCACGGGGATAACTGCTGCGCAAGTTGTGGACGGGCTCGTGCTATCAGGAGTACGGGGCATCGTGCTATCGGGAGTACGACCCTCGTGCTATCAGGAGTACGGATCGCCCGCAAAGCCAATAACGGCGCGAGTTTGCGCTCTCTCTAACTTCCCTAACTTCAAATCTCTAACTGGTAGTAGAAGCGCCGTGCCACGGTGGATAACCACCACGCGGCACAACGCGCAGCAGCAACAGCCGGGCTTTCCAGCATGGAGGGCCAGGCCATGATCGTCGCGCTGCTCAACCAGAAAGGCGGCGTGGGCAAGACCACGCTCGCCACCCACATCGCCGGCGAACTGGCGATGCGCGGCCAGCACGTCGTTCTGCTGGACGCCGACCCGCAGGGTTCATCGCTGGACTGGACACAGCGCAGAAGCCAACAAGGCTTGCCACGGCTGTTCAGCGCCGTGGGCCTTGCACGCGAAACGCTGCACCAAGAGGCACCAGAACTCGCCAGGCGGGCCGATCACGTCGTCATCGACGGCCCGCCGCGCATCGCGGCGCTGGCGCGCTCCGCGCTGCTGGCGGCCGATCGCGTGCTGATCCCGGTGCAGCCCAGCCCCTACGACCTGTGGGCCAGCGCCGAGATGGTGGCGCTGATCCGCGAGGCGCAGGTGTTTCGGCCGCAACTCGCCGCAGCCTTCGTCATCAATCGGCGCGTCAGCACCACCGTGATCGGGCGCGAGGCACGCGGCGCGCTGGCCGACCAGCCGCTTCCTGCGCTGCGCGCGGAAGTGCATCAGCGCATCGTGTTCGCCGACAGCGTGGCTGCTGGCCGGCTGGCACGCGAGACGGCGCCGGACAGCGCCGCCGCCCGCGAAATCACCGCACTGGTGGACGAACTGCTGCGATGGCCGACATGACAGCGAAGCCGCCACCTCGCGCAAAGCGCGTCGGCATCGGTGCGCGTCCACCGGCGAATCCGCACGCCGAGGCGTGGATTCGCCAGGGCGACGCCGATGCACTTGGCAAGGGCGACCTCTACACCGCCCGCCTGACGCTCGACATCACGCCCGCGATGCGGGCGCGCATCAAGGTGTCGGCCTTCACGCAAGGCGTGACGGTGGCCGAGCTGCTGCGCGGCCTGCTGGAGCGGGAGTTTCCAGAACACCGCAGGGAGAACACACCATGACTGCATCCGCTTTGCCTGCCGCTGACGCGGCCACGGCTGCACCGTCGCCGCCATTCCCAGCACACGCGGCACGGCCTACCTCAACGCCGCTGACGCGCGTTTCGCTGGCCTTCCTGGAGCACCGTTTCAAGCTCTATCTGCGCTTTGGCGAACCGGCGCGCACGCAGCGGCTTGACCGCTGGCGCAGTCTCGCCGTGTTCATGCCGAACGCCGTGTTCTGCCGCATCCGCTGGCAGGCCAACGACTACGGCACCGTGCGCTGGCAGCTCATGGTGATGCAGGCTTGCACGCCGCTCGATGCGGCGCAGCGTATCCCCGGCGTGCAGCCGGGCGCGCGCCTGCTACTCCACGCCGAAGGGGAGAACCAGGTGCGCGCCGTGCTGGAGCGCATCGACACCATCGAGGCGCTGAGTATCGCGCCGTCCGCCGCTTCGCCTGCGTACTGGCGCACGCTCGCCAACCGGCTTGCGGCGCACTTGGCGTTGCCCGAATACAGCGCCGAGCGGCACGCCGCCTGGCTGGCTGGGAGGGCGCTGCCATGACGGCCCATCCTCGCTCCCGCGTGCGCGCTCGCCTCGTACTGGCGGGCCTGTCCGCCTGCGGCCTCGCTGCGCTGGCCTGGGCGTCCTTCGTGCATCCAATGCCACGTCTGATCTACAACCCGTCCGACAGCGTTCCCGTGGGCTGGTATCGCGTCGATCCGTTGGGTCGCGGCACCAGCTCGCCGCCACGCCCATTGTCCGTGGACAGCATCGTGCTGGTGTCGCTGCCCGCAGAGGCTGCCGCGCTCGCTGCGCAGCGCGGCTACCTGCCGGCGCGCGTGCCGCTGCTCAAGCGCGTGGGTGCCGTCGCACCGCAGGAGGTGTGCATCGCTGGTCGCGTCGTCCGCATCGACGGCGTGCTTTCGGCCACCGTGCTGCCCGCCGACCGCTGGGGCCGACCGTTGCCGTCCTGGCAGCAGTGCCAGCGCCTCGAACCCGACGAACTGTTCCTGCTAAGTGTGACCAATCCGGCTTCGTTCGACAGCCGGTATTTCGGGCCGGTCAGCGCAGCCGCCGTGATCGGCGTTGCACGTCCGGTCTGGCTGGAGTCACGCCCATGATCGCCGCTGATTCGCTGCGCATCATCGTGCTATCGGGCGTGTCGTTCTGCTGGCCGTCGCCGTGTCGTCGCGCGTGCAGTGCGGGTGCCAATACTTCGCATTGGGCACCGCACTTCGCGCTGCCTCCGGCGCAGCCGTCCAACGTGCAGGCGTCTTGCCTCGAACGCGCCCGGCCTGTGGCCGTGTCCGCGTTCGCCGGCGCGCTGGCTGCTCGCGCAGCAGCGCCACCGGGCCGCCGCTGCCCGGAGCGCCAGCGAGGGGCAAAGGCGGAAGGCAAGACAAAAGGGTGCGGCACCTGTCGGCCCGCAAAGCCAGTCTGCACGTGGGGGTGGCGCGGCACGACGCGGCTTCGCCGCCGTGCTGCTTGTGGCGCGTGGCCCGCGCCGATGCGGGCATGTCCGCGTGCTTCGCACGACCGGACACGCCGCAGCTTTCGGAGAGCGCAGCCATGACCAACCGCCGCGACGATGATTTCCGCATCCGCCCCAGCGCTCCGAAGAACCGCGACCAGGGCTTCGTCTCCAAGGTGCTCAAGCAGGCACGCAAGGCCAGCAGCGGCAAGTCGTCGGTGCGTCGTCCTGGCGGGAGGGGTACAGGCCAGCGGCCCGGCTCGCGCCTGGGACGCGGCCACACAGCGGCACGCTTCGCCGGGGCGAAGCTGACACCCATGTCGCGGCGCGTGACCATCAAGACGCTGCTGCTCAACCAGCAGCGGGCCAGCCCGCAATCGCTCGCCAAGCACCTGCGCTACATCGAGCGCGATGGCGTGGGCCGCGATGGCGAGCCGGGCCAAGCCTACGGGCCGCAGACCGATGCCGCCGACCTCGACGCTTTCAAGGAATGCTGCGCCGATGACCGGCATCACTTCCGCTTCATCCTCTCGCCGGAGGATGGCGCGGAGCTGGAAGACCTGCGCACCTACACGCGGCACTTGATGGGGCGCATGGAGGCCGACCTGGGCACGCGGTTGGAATGGGTGGCGGTGGATCACTGGAACACCGACAACCCGCATACCCACCTGATCGTGCGTGGGCGCGACGACACGGGCAAAGACCTCATCATCGCGGGCGACTACATCGCCAATGGCTTCCGGCATCGCGCGTCCGAGCTGGCGACCGAATGGCTGGGGCCGCGCACTGAGCTGGAGATCCAGCAGACCTTGCAGCGCGAGGTGGGGCAGGAGCGGTGGACGAGCCTGGATCGCACCTTGAAGCGTGAGGCTGGCGACAACGGCCGAGTGCAGATCGAACGCTTCAACGAACCGCGGCTGCAACGCCAGCGCCTGCTGCTGATCGGCCGCCTGCAACTCTTGCAGCGCCTGGGCCTGGCCGACGAGGTGCAGTCCGGCACCTGGGCCGTCCATACCGATGCCGAGAAGACGCTGCGTTCCCTGGGCGAACGCGGCGACATCATCCGCACCATGCAGCGGGCCATGCGCGGCGAACCGCGCGAACTGGCGATGTTCGAGCCAGGCGACGACGGCCGAACCATCCTCGGCCGCGTGGCCGCCAAGGGGCTGGCCGACGAACTGCACGACCGGGGCTATCTGGTCATCGACGGCGTGGACGGCAAAGCCCACTACGTCGCGCTCAATGCTCGCGACGAGCTGGCGAACTACCCGAGCGGCGCCGTGGTGGAGGTGAAAGGATCGGTCGACGTGCGCGCAGCCGACAAGAACATCGCCGCGCTGGCGAGCGGTGGCTTGTACCGCACTGACCATCACCTTGCCATCGCCCAGGGCCAGGCCGTGCCCGGCCGCGATCCGCAAGAGGTTGTGGCAACTCACGTCCGCCGGCTGGAAGCCTTGCGCCGGGCAGGCATCGTGGAGCGCGTGGCCGAAGGTCTATGGAAGGTGCCGGACGATCTGCCCGAGCGTGGCCGTAAGTACGACGCGCAGCGCCTGGGCGGCGTGGCCGTGGAACTGAAATCGCATCTGCCCATCGAGCGGCAGGCCCGAGTCATCGGCGCTACCTGGCTCGACCAACAACTGATCGGCGGCGGCTCGGGCTTAGGCGACCTGGGCTTTGGCGGCGAGGCCAAGCAGGCGATGCAGCAGCGCGCCGACTTCCTAGCCGAACAGGGACTGGCCGAGCGGCGTGGGCAGCGCGTGATCCTGGCGCGCAACCTGCTGGGCACGCTGCGCAACCGGGAACTGGCACAGGCCGCCAAGGACATTGCCGCCGAAACTGGCTTGGAGCATCGCCCGGTTGCCGACGGCCAGCGCGTGGCTGGCATCTACCGGCGCAGTGTCATGCTCGCCAGCGGGCGCTACGCCATGCTCGATGACGGCATGGGGTTCAGCCTAGTGCCGTGGAAGCCGGTGATCGAGCAGCGGCTGGGGCAGCAGATTGCGGCGACTATGCGCGGCGGCGTTGCGTCGTGGGATATGGGGCGGGGGCGTGGGATGTCGATCAGCTGAAACTACCCCAAGACAAAGATCATCGTGACGCCTCTGTGGTATATCACCGGGCAGTGCTGTCGGCGCACTTCATATCCGGCACAGGATTCGCGTACCTGACTCACGGGCTCAATAAATCATTGGGATCACCGGTGCCATCAAGAGCCGCGCGCTGTGCATGGTCGAGCAGCGCTTCGCGATTCCAGCCGGCCACGGTCGCTGCGGCATCCACCGTATGCGCCCAGGTGCAGCGGTTGGCGAACAGCATGCCGGGGACATCGAAGGTGCCGCCGCGGCCGATGTAGCCGAGGGCATGCGTCTTGGCCGGGCCGTTGTCGATGCGGCGCAGGATGCCGAGCATGGGCTCGGGGCGCGTGTGGGTGAGGATCACACGCGGCAGGCCTTGCGGGAACAGCGTGCTGACGGTGGCGTCGTCATCGACGAATTCCGCTTCCATGGCGTCGCGCGGGATGCGCAGGCGGCCAGGTTCCAGGATGACGGTGACGCAGGCGCGCTTGCCCATCTTGGCGAGGTGCTGCTGCGCCTTGACCGCTTCGTCGAGTTGGTAGGCGCCCAGCGCGATGAGCTGCACTTCGGCCTCGGCGGGGTCACCGATCAGATGGGCTGCGCCGTCACGGACCAGGCGTTGCGCCGATTCGGCATCAAAGCGGTTCTCCACGTCGCGCTTGGAAACGATCAGGCAGGCCAGTTGCCCGCGTCCGGCATAGACGTCGCGCAGCGCGGCGACGGCCGTGTTTCCATCCACCGGGAACAACACGCGCGAGGTGTCCGACATTTCGCCCAGCAGGGCCTCGCCGATCGTCGGATCTTGGTGCAACTGTTCATTCTTGGCGTTCTCCCAGGTGTGCGAGGTGACGATGAGTGGCACCGACAGCCAGCCGGCGGGCTGGCCGGCCTGACGCTGGTGACGGGCGAAAATGATTTCCTGCCGCATCAGGCCGAGCATTTTTACGGCGAAGGCCTCGTAGCTGACGATCAGGTTCAATCCACCCTTGTTGCCGAGTGCGGCGGCGGCCACGGCCTCTTCGTTGAGCGCGGTGATGACGGCGCCGTGCAAATCCTCGGGCACGCCGGGTTCGGGCTCGTTGACGCGGTGCTTGAGCAGCGCCAGCGTGCCGCCCATCTTGTTGCTGGCCAATTCGTCAGGGTTGCCGATGCGCATGCGCAGCTCGGGATTGGCTTTGGCGAATTCAACGAACCACTGATCCAGCGCCGTCATCGCACTGCCTTCGCTGCCTGATATTTCCCAGCGCGGTTC
The DNA here is from genome assembly GCF_000519045.1 of Dechloromonas agitata is5. Taxonomy (GTDB): domain Bacteria; phylum Pseudomonadota; class Gammaproteobacteria; order Burkholderiales; family Rhodocyclaceae; genus Azonexus; species Azonexus agitatus. Next base: position 1,586,439 of record NZ_KI912532.1, on the reverse strand, counting down.
GGGAAGCCTGGGCGCAGCGGGGTGGCGGTGCGCCATCGGATGCGCGCTTTCCAGCGGGCGCCGCTGGGCGGCGTGGGTCGCGAAGGCGGCGAGCGCGGCGTCGAGTTCAGCTGGCGCAACGAACAGTGCGACCGCGCTTTCGTTGAAGCGCCCACGCATGGCGGCATCCGTGTGGGGGTTGCCGCCCAGCGGCAGGTTGTGCGCGGCGTTGCTGCCAGCACCGGGAAAGCCGAAGCCCTTCTCGGTCTCGGCGATCACGTAGGGCAGAGGCGCCGGATACCGACGATCCGGGCTGGCGGCAAACGCCCGCAGCGCGCCCTCGGATTCGACAATCGCCCAAGCGATTGCGGCCGGGTCGCGGCCATCGACGATCACCGGGTCGAAGCCGTTGTGGCGCACGTCTTCGGCCAGCCATTGCGCACCCCCTTCCTGCATGATCTGGGTACGTTGCTCGATGCGGCGGCCATTGAGGATCATCACCGGCACAGCGAAGCCGCTGTCTTGCGCGCGCCACCAGCGCGGCGCCCAGTCCGGGCCGCGCTGCTCCTCGAAGGCGCCGTCGCTGAGGAAGGCGACCAGCGATTCACCAGGCAGCGGCATGTGGATGTACTGCAGTTCGGCAAAGCCGAGGTAGCCGCCTTCAGACACAGCGCCGGCGGTATTGGGGCCAGCATGGCTGCCCAGCGGAACGGCCGGGCGGCCTTGCGCATCGATGGCATAGGAATAGAAATCGGCACACAGGCGCGACAGGCCTTCCTCGCTGCGGTCGTAGCGGCCCCGCTGCGCGGGCGAGACATCGCCGGTCAGCGCATTGACGGCTTCGATGGCAGCGACGCAATGGCCCTGGCCCATGATCCAGCCGCGCGTGCTGCCGGTGAGCGCATTGGCCAGCAGGTAGCCGACGAAGGCCTGCACCATGTTCAGCGAGCCGCCGGTGTGGCCTTCGGGCGTGGGCTTGAAGTCTTCGGCTGACAGCGCTGCGCCGGAAAGATCGATGCGGCGCGCATAGGTCATGTGCGCAACCACGTTCATGGCCACGCAGCTCAGGCGGTCAGCGGCGGCAAGCAGGGTGTAGGCCGTCGTCTCGTCAGCAACACGGCCTTCAGCGATCAAACGGGTCAGCAGTATTTCCATGCGTTCGACGGTCTCGTCGCCATGGACGATGGGGCCGTGGCCGGCAAGCCAGCGCTGGCGGATGGTGGAAGCGGTGGTCATGCGATTTCCCCTCTTTTATGTCGATGAATCTCTGCGTGGCTACAGAGTCAGTTGAGCTGAGCGCGTTCGGCCTGGCTGGGACATCACGCGGCGCCCATCAATTCCTGCGTATAGCGCGCGGTGATCCATTCCTCGTTGGTAGGCTCCACCGCGACCAGCACGCGACTGTCGGTGGTGGAGATGACCGGGGCATCAATGGCGTTGGCATTGGCATCCAGCTTGATGCCGGCAAAGGCCAGGTCGCGGCAGACGCGCTCGCGCACGAAGGCGTTGTGCTCACCGACACCGGCAGTGAACACGAGCAGATCCAGGCCGCCAAGGACTGCGGTCAGTGCGCCAATCTCCCGCACGATACGGCGCACGTAGAGCGCCAACGCGATGCGGGCGCGTTCGCCGACTTCGCCGGAATCGCTCTCGTGCTTCACCACCACGCGCGGTTCGGCCGAAATCCCGGAAACACCGAGCAGGCCGGACTGGTTGTAAAGCGTGCGGCCCACTTCTTCCAGCGAGAGCTTTTCGATCTCCATCAGGTAGAGCAAGGCGCCCGGATCGAGCGAACCTGTGCGGGTACCCATCATCAGGCCGTCGAGTGCGGAAAAGCCCATCGTGGTGGCGATGCTCTGCAGGTTCTGCATCGCGCACAGGCTGGCCCCGCTGCCGAGGTGTGCAACGATGGTGCGGCCGCGTGCCAGATCACCGTGGCGCTCGGGCAGGACGTGGCTCATGTAGTCGTATGAAAGGCCGTGAAAGCCGTAGCGGCGCAGACCGCGTTCCCAGGCCGAGTACGGCAGCGGCAGGATCTGCTCCACTTTGGGCATCGTGCGGTGAAAGGCTGTATCGAAGCACGCTACCTGAACAATTCCGGGCCACTGCTCGAACAGCAAACTCATGGCCTTCAGGGGAAAGGGTTGATGCAACGGCGCCAAAGGAATCAAGGCCCGCAGCTCCGCGATGGTGCCAGCGGTCACCACGGTTGGCTCGAAGTACCTGTTGCCGCCATGGACGACACGATGCGCGATGGCCACGATGCGGCGGCCATCGAGTCGGGCCACGATGCGCGCTTGAATCAACGCCAGAGCGGCGGTGTGAGGGTGTACGTGATCCAGATGGATGCGCTGCTGCGCAGTGCCACTGTCGCTGTATTCAGGCGCAGGCCCAGCAATCCCTTGCACCTTGCCGTGCCACAGCGGCTTGCGCGGCAACGGGCACGCCTGTGCATCGAACAAGGCGAACTTGATGCTTGAGGAACCGCAATTGAGCACCAGGATGAGGCTCGGTTGTGAGTTGCTCATCGTGACGCTCCCAATCGTGATGTTCCATGCAAACCGATCTGGGACAAGTGCGTGTCAGCGGCTCCCATAAAACTGCTCTACGAACGATTGCCGGAAGCTTTGGTGGCAAGCGAGGCAGCTTTGCTGCGTCTTGGAGAATGCGGCGATCACGGCCTGGCCGTCGCCGCGCTTGGCGGCATCCCCCATGGCGCTCGCAGCGTCCTGAACCTGCCCGTCGAAACTCCGAAACTTTCCGGCATCCGTGCCAAGCCAGCCAAGAATGCGCATCTTTTCGCCCAGGGGTGGCTCGGCATGCTTGGCGATTTTGGGCGCCAGCTCGGCGACCAGCGTCCATTCCTCCTTGGAAATCGCACCGGTGACGGCTTGCATGTCACGGCCAAGTCGCTCCATGACGCTGCGAAGCGCCATCGGCTTTGCAGCCTCGGCGGACTGCGCGCCCAGTCCCGTGGCGGCGGTAGCCAAGGCTACGGACAAGGCGATCGTCAAAAGCTGTCGATGGTTCAAGAGGTGACTCACGGGATTCTCCATGGAGGTTGTTGATGAATACTTCGCAGGCGGGCGCGTGGCTTCGGGCTTTCAAAATTCCATGCTCAGCGCAATCGATCCGAAGGCGTGATGGCCGATCTGCTGGTCGAACTCGCGGGTTCTCCAGACGCGCATCACGGCAAGCCGCACGCCATGCCCGGCAACAATCCATTGGCTGCTGATGCCAATGGCTGCCTGAGCGACCCAGGGCCGTCGACTGACGTGATGGCTGTGCCGAAACAGATTCCCGTCGAGCGAGAAATCCCAGGCAACGGCTTTGGCCTCCAGATTCAGGAATGCATGCGCTCCGGGTTTGGGCGCGCGCGCTGATTGAGGCTCTGTTCTGCGCAGGTCGGAAACGCCCGAGGGCGGGCGGTTCTCCGCGCCGGGTCGAATCGGATAGCTGCCGAAGTCGTTCGGAATATTCCAGCCCGCACGCAATTCCATGCCGGTGCTGGCTGCGGTTTCGATGTTTCCGATCCGCAGGGCATAGCTGCCGATCACGTCGCCGCTCCACCCCGGCCGGACGGCACCCTCTGTGTACGACTTGAACTTGCGCTCCATCGCCATCTGGAACGCGGGTTCGTTGCGCAACTGGTTGTCCCAGCCGCGAAAACGATCGATGCCCCGCACCCGATGCACCAGACCCTGTGATTGCTCCGCCAACGACCAGGGGCCAATCACGCCCAGGGTCAGTTCGCGCACGTCAAGCATTTCATAGCTGGCGGCCTGTGGGTGGACGCGGCGATTCCATGCCAAGCCCAGGTACAGCAGGCCGGCGTATGGGCGATCGTCGGAAATCAGATCGGTGCGTGTCTTGTCCTCGGGCGTGTACATGGACTGACCGAAGCGCACGACGATGTTTTGCGATGCCGACTGGGCGCCGGAGTCGCGCCAGAACTCGGGATCAGCCCAGCCGATGAAGCGGGTGTACCAGGCAATCGGTTGGGGTAGACACTCCGGGCGGAGCGTGCCTTGCAGATCGCGCGAAACCACGCTCAACGCCACACCGTTGGTGTAGTTGCGGTCGGTGCCCGTGAACAAATCGTTCTCCAGGCGCAGGGTTCCACCTCTCCAGTGCAAGGCGTGCTCTGGCAGGCAGCGGGAAATACCATCCGAGGATGCGGGTTCTGCGCCACGGGCGGCAGTCGAGCCGAGTACCGCGCACGCAATCAGCGGCGTGATACTGCGCATCGACCATTGCACATTGGCATTGGACAGCCGCGCGTGAAGGCTGCCGATGCGCATCATGATGGCGCGCCATCTGTTGCCCTATCGACGTAAAAGCGTTCCAAGGCACCCATGATTTCCTCGGCTTTGTCGACGCAGGTAAACAAGTCGAGATCGGACGGCGATACGTAGCCTTCGTCGAGCAGAAGATCGAAATCAACGGCTCGGCTCCAGAAGTCGCGACCGACCAGAACCACCGGAATCCGTTGCATCTTCCCGGTCTGGATCAGGGTCAGTACCTCGAACAGTTCGTCGAGCGTTCCATAACCACCGGGGAAGGCCACCAAACCTTTCGCATGCAGCAAGAAATGCATCTTGCGTAGCGCGAAATAGTGGAACCGGAACGCCAGCTCCGGACACATGTAGGGGTTCGGCGCTTGTTCGTGGGGCAACGTGATGTTGAGGCCGATCGAGCGAGCCCCTGCATCGAAAGCACCGCGATTGGCGGCTTCCATGATGCCGGGGCCGCCACCAGTGATGACGACGAAGTCGCACCGCCCCTCCTGCTGGAAACGAGCAGAGATCCGTTGGGCGAAGCGCTGTGCCTCTTCGTAATGGCGCGCCTGTTCCACGCGGCGACGGGCCAAGGCCAGTTCCCGCCCAAGCGTCGGATTCCTTGGCATGGCGCCCGCTCGCTGCTCCAGCACGGCGAGCCGGTCGCGTGCGGTGACAGCGTCGCTTACGCGCGCACTGCCAAACACCACCACGGTCGAATGCACGCCTTGCTCACGCAAGATGCGTTCGGGCTTGAGCAGTTCGAGTTGGAGACGCAACGGACGCAGATCGTCCTGGCCAAGCAAATCTATGTCCTCGTACGCAAGGCGGTACGTCGGTGAATCGAGGATGGCGCGCAGGCGCTCGTCAGGAGCAGCGGGCGGTGTCATCGCTCGACCACCAGAAAATCCGGCCACGGAACGACCCGACCGTGCTCGGGCACCGAGACCTGCCAGCCAAGCTGCTGTTGCAGGAGTTCAGCCAAAGCCTGCGCGGCGGACGACTCCCCATGCACCACGAACGTTTGCTCAGGGGCTTGCTTGAAGCCTCGGGCCCAGGCCATCAGGGCTGTTTGGTCGGCGTGCGCCGAGAGCCCATCGACACTGTGAATCGCCGCGCGCACCGGAATGTCGTCGCCGAAGATGCGCACGCGCGCCGCGCCATCGACCAGTTGGCGGCCCAGTGTTCCCTGCGCCTGAAAGCCGGAGAACAGGACGCTGCATTCCTTGCGCGGCAAATTGTGGCGCAGGTGGTGCCGGATGCGTCCCGCGTCGCACATGCCGCTGGCGGAAATGATGATCGCGCCCGAACGAATCTGGTTCAGCGCCATGGATTCCTCGGCGCTTTCCGTGAAATGCAGATACGGCAGGTTTTCGCCGCGCGCGTGCCATCCTGCCAGGCGCTTCGCCTGTTCGTCGAACAGCTCAAGGTGTTCGCGCGTGATGCGCGTGGCTTCCGTGGCCATCGGCGAATCAACGAATACTCTCGGTTGCCGCAGCCGCCCCTCGCTGGTGAGACGGTGCAGGTGGTACAGGACTTCCTGGGTTCGACCGACCGCGAAGGCCGGCACGATGACGTTGCCACCGCGTTCGAACAGGGTTTTCTCGACGATGCCGATCATCTCCTCTTCGGTTGCCGAAAAGTCCTTGTGCTGGCGGTTGCCATAGGTGGACTCGATGACGAGGATGTCGGCGTCCTCGATGGGTGTCGGGTCGCGCAATATCGGGCGTCCCGGCTGGCCAAGGTCGCCGCTGAATACCAGTTTTGTCGGGTAGCCGTACTCGGTGACCCAGACTTCGATGATGGCCGACCCGAGGATGTGCCCGGCATCGCGAAAGCGCGCGCGCACCCCGACCCGGGGCGCGAACTCCCGGTCGTATTCGATGCCTCGTACCTGCTGCAGGCATTCGCGCGCATCCTGCAGCGTGTACAGCGGCGGCAGCGGATCCTTTCCGCGGAACCGCTTGGCACTGCGTTTTGCATCGCTCTCCTGGATGTGTGCACTGTCGGGCAGCATCACGCCCAGCAGATCAACTGTGGCGGGAGTGGCGTAGATGGCCCCTTTGAACCCGGCGCGGGTGAGTTTGGGCAATAGCCCGCTGTGGTCGATGTGGGCATGGGTCAGGAGCACGAAATCGATAGCTGCCGGGTCGAACGGAAATGGCTCGCGGTTGCGCGCCGCCGCCGCAGATCCCCCTTGAACCATGCCGCAATCCACCAGGAAGCGCAGGTTGAGCGCCTCCACCAGAAAGCACGATCCGGTGACTTCGCGCGCAGCGCCCAGAAATTTCAGTTTCATGGGATGCTCACTCGGGTTTCTTCTTTTGCATTGGACAGGTGTTCACGCCGAGCAGGCGATAGCCCGGACAGCGACCCGCCAGGCCGGTGGCGAGCGGCATGATTCCAATGAGCCCCAGCCACCGCCACGGCGAATCCAGCCACAACGGCAAGCTGAGCAGGATCAGGCCGATGACGACGCGCGCGATGCGATCGAGGTTTCCTACGTTCGTTTGCATGGAGGCACTCCTTGATGGTGGGATAGAACGGGTTCGGGAAATCACGCCGACGGCTACATGGCCGCCGCGAAAATGGCACTGATTTCCTCGTGCGACGCCTGTATGGGATTGGTCAGTCCGCACGCGTCCTTGAGCGCATTGGTGGCCAGGGTGGGAAAGTCCTTGGCCTGGACGCCAAGCTGTGACAGCCCGTGGGGAATGCCGATGTCGGCGGACAATTGGCGAATCGCCAATAGACACAGGTCCGCGGCGGCCTCGTCGCCCAGGCCATCGGTCTTTTCCCCCATCGCGCGGGCGATGTCGGCGAGGCGCCTCGCAGCGACCTGCTTGTTGTAGGCCTGCACGTGGGGCAGCAGGACGGCGTTGCACACACCGTGCGGCAGGTCGTAGAAGCCGCCCAGTTGATGGGCCATGGCGTGCACGTAGCCGAGCGAGGCATTGTTGAAGGCCATGCCGGCGAGGAACTGCGCATAGGCCATTTGCTCGCGCGCTTCGACGTTTCGCCCGTCAGCCACCGCCTTGCGCAGCCATTGGCTTATCAATGCCACGGCCTTGAGTGCGCAGGCATCGGTGATCGGCGTAGCGATCGTCGAGACATAGGCCTCCACCGCATGCGTAAGGGCATCCATGCCGGTGGCCGCAGTCAGGCTGGCGGGTTTGAGCAGCATCAGCTCGGAATCGTTGACCGAGAGAATGGGCGTCGTGTGCTTGTCGACGATCGCCATCTTCACGTGGCGCGCCTCGTCGGTGATGATGCAAAAACGGGTCATTTCACTGGCCGTGCCGGCCGTGGTGTTGATTGCCACCAAGGGCAGCTGCGGCTTGGCCGACTGGTCAAGTCCCTCGTAGTCCTTGATCGTTCCGCCATTGGCAGCGACCAGTGCGATTCCCTTGGCGCAGTCGTGCGGCGAACCGCCGCCGAGCGAGATGACGAAATCACAATCGTTGTCGCGCAGTTGCTTCAGCCCATCGGCCACGTTCTTGGTCGTCGGGTTGGGCTGCACTCCATGAAAAACCAGGGTATCCACGCCGTGGCTGGCAAGAAGGTCGCGCACCTTGCCGACCAGTCCGAGACGAAACAAGGGAAGGTCGGTCACGATCAGCGCTTTCCTGAAGCCATAGGACTGGATGGCCTTGGCTGCATCACGAAGACAGCCCGCGCCCATCAGGTTCACGGGCGGAATGAAAAAGGCGGTGGTGGTCATGGCTTGGCTCCTTCGGTTGGCCTGTTGATGATCAAGTGAGTAAGGGTTTCACGTTCCGCGCTTTGGCTTGTGAGGTGTTCCATCGCGGCGGCGCTTGCAGGCATGCCGGAGCGACTTGCACGAGGCGTGGGTGCGGCGGCGCCTGTAGGCGAATGGGCGGCGCTTGGCATCGTGCTGGATACCTCCCAGCCCCCCCCGAGCGCCTTGTACAGCGCCACCAGTTGCACGGCGGCGCTGGTATGCGCACGTGCGGCCGCAGTCTCGGCTTCGTGCAGGCTGCGCTGGGCGGCCAGCAGCTCCACCAGTGCAACATCGCCCGCGGCGTAGCGAGCCTTGGCGTAGCCGTAGCTGGTTCGTGCCGCATCCAGGGCCATGGCACGGCGCTCCAACGTGTCCAGCCCGCCGTGGTAGTCGCCCAGCGCACGCTCGGCGTCGCCCAACGCCGCAAGCACCGCCTGCTCATAGGCCAGCGCCGCCTGCTGCTCGGCGGCCTCGCGTGCCCGAATCTCGGCACGCACGCGGCCACCATCGAACAGACGCCAGGAAATCAGCGGCAGGATGGAAAAACGTGAACTGGATGCATCGAACCAGTTGCCCGTGCTGAGCGCCTGAAACCCGCCGCCGACACCGATGGAGAGCTTGGGGAACAGCTCGGCCGTGGCCACGCCGATATCGGCGGAACTCGCTGCCAGGCGCCGTTCCGCTGCCAGCACGTCGGGGCGGCGGCGCAGCAGGTCGGCACGCTCGCCCACCGGCAGGGCCCGCAGTGTGCACGGTGCCAAGGGGCCGTCGAGCAAGGCCAGTTCACGCTCCGGTGGAGCGCCCAAGAGCACGCCCAGGCCAAGCACTGCGGCGCGCTGGCGTGCCTGGATATCCGGCAGCAGCGCATTGACTGCTGTCCACTGGGCGTATGCCGCCTCTACATCGGCGGCGGATGCGTCTCCCAATGCATGCCGCAGGCGCACCAGCTCCAAGGTCTGCTGCAGCGTATCCAGCGTGGCTTGTTGTGCATGCAGTTCGTACCTAGCACCAGCGGCGGTGAACCAGGTGCGCGCGACCTCGGCCACGATACGCATGCGCACACCCTGTGCTTCGACCTCGGTGGCTTGCAGGCGGGCGCTGGCGCCTTCCAGCGCACGGCGCTTGGCGCCGAACAGATCGGCCTCCCAGGCCGCATCGAAGCCCGCGTCGTAAATGGTCTGGGTGGCGTCAAGGCCGGGAATCGAGCCCACGGGCAAGGGGCCGTTCTTGCTTTGCCCGCGCCGGTTCACGCTAGTGCCCGCACTCACGGTGGGCATCTGGTCGCCAGCCACGCGGTCGCGCAGGGCGCGCGCCTCGTCGATGCGTGCCGCGGCTTGGCGCAGATCCAGGTTCTGTGCCAGCGCCGTGCCCATCAGGCGGTCAAGGATGGGGTCGTCCAACGCGGACCACCAGCGGGCCAGGTCCGCGGACTGCGATTCGCTCGCCAGAGGCAAGGTCCAGCCGTTGCCGATGTCCACCGGAGGCGGCTCGCGGTAGTCGGGGCCCACGGCCGCACAGGCGGTCAGCAGCACGCAGGACAGGGCCAGCGTGAGCGGGCGCAAGCGCCTGGACGTTGGCTCCGCAGTGGGCATGCGCGAGGAAAGGTTACGGACTTTGGTTTTCATTGCAGGCGTCCTCGGACGAATACGGTGGCCATCGTCAGCGTGGCGAGGGCGATGACCGCCAGCGGCCAGAGGCTGGCGAGAACGTCGCCGGGCGGCATGGCCTTGAGGAAGCTGCCTTCGACGATGATGAGGAAGTGGGTCAGCGGAATGGCCTGGGCCATCCATTGCAGGACGATGGGCATGTTTTCCACCGGCGTCGCAAAGCCCGACATCAGCACCGCCGGCACGCCAATGGCGAACGCCCCCAGGATGGCCTGCTGCTGGGTCATGCTGACCGCGGAAATCATCAGGCCGATGCCGACCACCGACAGGATGAACAGCACCAGGCTGGCGAGCAGCAGCACGAACGAGCCGGTGAACGGGATGCCGAACAGGAACACGCCGGCGCTGATCATGAACAGGCCCAGCAGCGTGCCGATCGCCAGCGCCGGCAGCGACTTGGAAATGATGATCTCCGGCGTCGAGGTGGGCGATACCAGCAACTGGTCGAAGGTGCCCAGTTCGCGTTCGCGCGCGATCGACAGCGAGGTGATAAGCAGCGCGCTGAACAGGGCCAGGATGCCGGTCAAGCCGGGCACGATGAACCAGCGGTAGACCAGGTTCGGGTTGAACCAGTGGCGCACGACCACGGGCGTCGGTGCCTGCGCGTCGGGCACGACCTCGGCGCCAACGTCGGCGGCGATGGTGGACAGGTAGGCGACGGTGATCTGGCCCGAGTTGCTGCGCCGACCATCGACGAGAACCTGGGCGCGGCCGCTGTCGCCGGCGGCGATGGTGCGCGAGAAGTCCACGGGAATGGCGAGCGCGGCGATCACCTCGCCGCGGTCAATCATCTCGTGCAACTGCCACTGGCTGTCCACATGCCGGACGTGGGTGATGAACCGGGCGCTGTCCAGGCGCTGCACCAGTTCGTGCGACCAACGTCCGGCGTCCTGGTTGTAGACGGCGATGTCGACGTTGCGCACCTCAAGCGTGGCGGCAAAGGCGAATACCAGCAGTTGCAGGATGGGCGGCACGAACACCACCATGCGGCTGCGCGGGTCGCGCAGCACGCTGAGCACTTCCTTGATGAACTGGGCGCGCAGGCGGGTGAACGAGAAGGCGGAGGTCAACATCGCGTCACTCCAGGTTCTTGCGCGTGGCGCGCTTGGCGATGGCGAAGAACAACGCCCCGATCGCCGCCATGGCCGCCAGGTTGGGCAGGAACACGGCCCAGATGTCGCCGGCGAGAAATACGGTCTTGAGCGAATCGACGAAGTAGCGCGCCGGAACCGCCCGGGTGATGGCGCGGATCGGCGCTGGCATCGCGTCGATTTCGTACAGAAAACCGGAGAGCATGAAGGCCGGCAGAAAGCCCGTGAACAGCGCGATCTGTGCCGCCAGGAACTGGTTGCGCGCCAGCGACGAGATCAGCAGGCCCTGGCCCAGCGCCGGCACCATGAACACCGCTGACAAGAGCAGCAGTGCCGCCAGCGAACCGCGCATCGGCACGCCAAAGACAAACACCGCCAGCGCCGCCGCGCCCAGTGTGGACAGCATGCCCAGCACGAAGTACGGCAACAGCTTGCCGATCAGGATTTCCGCCACCGAGGCCGGCGTGGACAGCACCGCCTCCATGGTGCCGCGCTCCCATTCGCGCGCCACCACCAGGGCCGTGAGCATGGTGCCGATGATGGTCATGACGATGGCAATCGCCCCCGGAATCAGGGCCCGCCGGCTTTCCAGCTCGGGGTTGAACCAGTAGCGCGGCTCCAGCACGACGGACTGCGCTGGCGCCGCGACATCGAGCCCGGCGCGCCAGGTCTGCACCACGCCGCGGGCGTAGTTCTCAACGTAGTTGGCGGTGTTGGGGTAGGAGCCATCGGTGACGATCTGCACCAGTGGCTCTGCTCCGCGTTGGGCCAGGCGCTGCTCGAAATCCTGCGGAATGACGACGTAGCCGCGCAGCGCACCGGAGACGAGCTGGTCGGCCACCTCGCGCCGGTCGTGGGCGAATTGCGTCTTCAGGAATCGGGTGCCCGAGAAGGCGGCGGCCAGCGACTGCGCCGATGCACCGGGCGACTCCAGCACCACACCGACACGAACCTCCTTGGCATCCAGCGACACCGCATAGGCGAACAGCAGCAGCAACACCACCGGCAGCACGAAGGCGATCAAGAGCGTCGAGGGGTCGCGCAGCGCCTGATAGCTTTCCTTGGTCACCAGGGCCATCAGTCGCCGCAGGTCAAACCGGCGCAAATCGCCCGGCTCCAAAGCAGCCCCTTCCTTGCGTTGTGCTACAGCGTTCATGCGGCGGCCTCCATCTCGCGGTCGGCAGATTCCACCAGGTGAATGAAGGCGTCCTCCATGGTCGGGTCGGGGTGTTCGACATTGGCTGCGGCGCGCTTGAGCGCATCGGGCGTGTCCAGCGCGATCAGGCGTGCGCGCGAGAGCATGGCGACGCGATCGCAGTATTCGGCCTCGTCCATGAAGTGGGTGGTGACCATGATGGTCACGCCCTTGCGCGCCAGGCCGTTGATGTGGGTCCAGAACTCGCGCCGAGTGATCGGGTCCACGCCCGAAGTAGGCTCATCGAGGAACAACACGGGTGGCCGATGCATGAGCGAGCAGGCCAGGGCCAGGCGTTGCTTGTGGCCCAGCGGCAGGGAATCGGGCGTGGCGGACAGCCACTCCCCCAGATCGAAGGTCTCGATCATCTCGGCAATGCGTTCGCGCCGGGTGTTGCCTTCCAGCCCGTAGACGCCGGCCGAAAATTCCAGGTTCTGCTGCACCGACAGCAGGCCGTAGAGCGAGAACTTCTGCGCCATGTAGCCCAGCCGGCTCTTGGCCGCGCCGGTGGCGCGGCGCAGGTCATGCCCCACCACGTGCGCCTCGCCCGCGGTGGGTTTGAGCAGGCCGCACAGCATCTTGAAGGTGGTGGACTTGCCGGCGCCATTGGGGCCAAGCAGACCGAAGATTTCGCCTTTGCGCACCTCGAAGCTGACCTGGTCGGTGGCGGTGAATTCGCCGAAGCGCTTGGTGAGGTTGCGGCAGGAGACGGCGATCTGAGAGCCCAGTTCGACCGGTGACAGGCGCTCGGCAAGCTGCGACGTACCGCCGGGGCCGCCGCCGAGCAGATCGATGAAGGCGTCTTCGAAGCGCGCGGGCACCGGGGCCAGCGCGACTTGCGCCCGATCAGCCAGCGCCTGGATTTGGCTGGCCTGCGCACCGCCCCGCAGTACCACGCGCACCCCGGCGCCCTGGATTACGCCATCGCTCACGCTCTCCAGATCGAGTGCCTCGGTCAGAACTGCCCGGCGCTCGGCGCCGACGTTTTCCAGGCGAAAGCTGCGGCCTTCGAGCTGTGCGGTGAGTTGCTGCGGCGGGCCATCGAACAAGAGTTGCCCTTGGTTCAGCAGCAACACGCTCTCGCAGCGCTCGGCCTCGTCGAGGTAGGCGGTGGACCAGACCACGGCCATGCCCTCATCGGTCAGCGCCTGCACCATGCGCCACAAATCCTGGCGGCTGACCGGATCGACGCCGACGCCGGGCTCGTCCAGCAGCAGCACCTTGGGCCGCGCCATCAGCGCACAGGCCAGCCCCAACTTTTGCTTCATGCCACCGGAGAGCTTGCCGGCTAAGCGCTTCGTAAAAGGCCCCAGCCGCGTGAAATCGAGTAACTCGGCAAACAAATCGGCATTGCGATCCGCGTCCATGCCGCGCAACCGCGCATACAGGCGCATGTTCTCCATCACCGACAGGTCTTCGTACAGGCCAAAGCGCTGCGGCATGTAGCCGCTGGCAACGTGGATGGCGTCGTTGTCCCGGACCACGTCATAACCGGCCAGGGTGACGCGGCCGGCATTGGGCACCAGCAGGCCGGTCAGGATGCGCATCAGCGTCGTCTTGCCGGCGCCGTCCGGGCCGACCAGACCGGTCAACCGTCCGTAGTGGATGTGCGCGCTCAAGCTGCGCAGGGCCTGCACCTTGCCGAAATGCTTGTCCACACCTTCGATGACGACGGCGGCAGCGGCGACAGCGCTTGTCGGCGTGGCGGCCATGGCGGCGTTGGCCTGCATCTCAACGCTCCCCCACGCGCGTGCTGGAGGCCGGCTTGGCATCGACCGCGATCGTCACCGGCATGCCCTGACGCAAGGCGGCGTCGCTGTCGGCCTCGTCAATGACGATGCGCAGGCGATACACCAGATCCGTGCGCAAGTCTGTTGTCTCCACCGTCTTGGGCGTGAATTCGGCGCGCGGCGAGATGAAACCGATCTGGCCGCGATAGACCTTTTCCCCGGAATCGCTCTTGACGTGCACCGCGGTGCCCGGTGCGATGCGCCCCAGATCCCGCTCACCCACGTAGGCGCGCACGTACACGGGCTTGTCCAAGCTCAGGCTGTAGACCGTGCTCTGGCTGGCCACCATGCTGCCGGGCTCACGCACCCGCGCGATGATGGTGCCGTTGCTGGGTACCGTCAGTTCTGTGTCCGCCAGGGCCGTGGCCGCTTGCGCTGCGGCTGCCTGCGCGGCTGCAAAGCGAGCCTCTGCTGCGGCAATGTCTTCCTTGCGAAAGCCTTCGGATGCCTGCGACAGGGCGGCCTTGGCGGATTCGACACCCGCGGCCGCCTGATCCCTGGCGGTGCGCGCGGCATCGACCGTGCGCTGGCTGCTGGCACCCGACGCCAGCAGGCTGCTCTGGCGCTGAAAGTTGCGCTCGGCGTCAAGCGCCTGCGCCTGCGCTTGTCTGAGCGCCTCGCGTGCCTGGATGATTTCCTGTGGCCGCAGGCCGCGGCGCAGCTTGCCCAGCTCCGCCTGGGCCACCTGTACCTGGGCTTGTGCGGCTGCCAGGGCGTCCCGATACGGCTGCGCATCGAGCGTGGCCAGGCGCGCGCCGGCGGTGACGGCATCACCCTCATCGAAAGCCATTTGCGTGATGCGCCCCGGCTGGCGGAAAGCCAGTTGAACCTCGCGGATGTCGACGTTGCCGTAGAGGCGCAATGCATCCTGGTTGTCATGGCCGCGCGTGAACCAGAACGCCAGTGCACCGCCAAGGGCGAGCAGGGCAACAATGATCACGGCCCAACGGGCTTTTCTTGTAGGGAGGTTTGGAGTTGTCATTGATGGGTTTCCGCTGGAAAGAGATGCTCAGTGCTCGCGCGTGGCCAGTGCATGCGCTGTTGATCGACGCCAAGCCATGGCCGCGATGCCAACCCACACCAACGTGCGCAGCGTCATGGCAATGAGCGTGCGCCGCTCCCAAGCGCCGTCCAGCGCCACATGCACCCCGAAGGCCAGGAATACGAGCGCCGTCGCCACCGCGATGGCCATCGCCATCCATGCGGCCCAGCGCCGGCGCATCCACAACCCGGCGCCAGCGATGACGTAGGCAAACCCGGCCAGGAAGTTGAACCAGAGCACGAACGGCACGTAGCTTCCGGCTGCGGCACGCGCCGCGCCGTCAAAAAACAGAACGGCACCGCCTTCCCTGATGGTCAGCAGACCAAATGCGATGGCAATCAGGGCGATCACACGCATCCAGATTCCGCGCCCGCTGTGTGCAGTCATGTTCATGGCTCCCGGTTCTTTGGAGGGTTTGCTGGATCGTCGTGCCGCTTGTGGACTGGACGGGTGCTTCATGTGCCGCTTTCGATGCCACGGCGATAGATGGCGAACACGGCGGGCGCGTCACGACGAATCCGGCTGACCTTGCCGGCCAGCAGCGACTGCATGACCAGTCCCTGGATCGTGCCGATGAACAGCACGGCGGCGGCGTCCACGTCCAGCTCCGCGCTCAGCTCGCCCTGTGCCTTGCCCGCTTCCATCAGGCGGCGCAGGCGCTGCTCGTACTGGCGGATCAGGGTTTGCACCATGCGCTTGGCGAGCGTTTCGCCAGAGCGCTGCAACTCTCCGAACAACATGCGTGGCACGCCCGGGTGCTTGGACACGAAGTCGATGTGCGTCATGAACATCGCTTCGAGCGCGGCGGCGGGAGATGCGGCGCCCTCGGCCGCCTTGTCCACGCTGACCAGAAGGCGTTCGCCGACCCACGACATCGTGGCTTCCACGATGGCTTCCTTGGTGGGGAAGTGGCGAAACAGCGCGCCCTGTGTCAGGCCCATTCGGTCGGCAATCGCCGTGGTCGTGATCTCGGCCGGGTTCTGCTCGGCTGCCAGATCAACCACGGCTTGCACTGTGGCCGCACGCCGATCTTCGGCGGACAGATATTGGGGGCGTTGACTCACGATTTGGACTCCATGTAGTTAGTGATCTATTACTATCGTAACACGCAAAATGACCATGACGCAAGATCGGAAACTTGCCGGGTGAGGCAGGACTGCGGGCCCTTTCATAGGGAGAACGGATCGGTCAACTTGATGCAACTCATGAAGCTGGATCGCCTTCCAGGCAGATCCAAAGGTGCTTGATCGTCAGACTGCAGCATCAGCGGCGGTAGTGATTGCGCTTTGGGCGGCTGAAAAATTTGGTGCCCCTGCGGAAGGCTTGCAACTTTTCCTGTAAGCGATAAGATAGTAATATGTTACTCGCTAAATGAAGGGTTGGAGATGAGCAACGTCGCAACACACGGCAAGGCCGATCTGGCGCAGCCCGAAGCCTGTCGCCCTGACACCCTGGATACGCTCGCGAACGCCTGGCGGGCGCGCAGCACGGGTGGGCTGTCACCGGCGGCCGGCCTGCTGGCCTGGTACGACTGGGCGCTGCACCTGAGCCTTTCCCCAGGCAAGCAACGCAGCTTGATCGAAAAGGGTTTGCACAAGCAGCAGCGCCTTGCACGCTATGCCTTGCGCGTTGCCAGTGCGCACGACTGCCCGACCTGCATCGAACCGCTGGAGCAGGATCGGCGCTTTGCCGCCCCGGCTTGGCAGCAGTGGCCCTTCAACGTGATTCACCAGGGCTTTTTGCTGCAGCAGCAGTGGTGGCACAACGCCACCACAGGCGTGCGTGGCGTGTCGCGCCATCACGAGAACATGGTCACTTTCGCCGGGCGGCAGTGGCTGGACATGTGGTCGCCTTCGAATTTCATCTGGACCAACCCCGAGGTGCTGGATGCGATCCGGGCCAGCGGCGGTGCCAACCTGTGGCGCGGCGCCATGAACTTTCTGGAAGATGCAAGGCGCCTCGCGCTCGACGATGCGCCCGCAGGGGTCGAAGGGTTCGAGGTCGGCAAGGACGTGGCGGTCACCCCAGGCAAGGTGGTGTTTCGAAACCACCTGATCGAGTTGATCCAGTACTCACCCACGACGCCGGATGTGCATGCGGAGCCGGTACTGATCGTGCCGTCCTGGATCATGAAGTACTACATCCTCGACCTGTCGCCGCACAACTCGATGGTGAAGTACCTGGTCGATCAGGGGCACACGGTGTTCATCCTTTCATGGAAGAACCCGACGGCGGCCGATCGTGACCTCGGCCTGGAGGATTACCGCTGGCTGGGGGTCATGGACGCATTGGATGCGGTCACGGCCATCGTGCCCGAACGCAAGGTGCAGGCGGTCGGCTATTGCCTGGGCGGCACCTTGCTCGCGATCGCCGCCGCCGCGATGGCGCGCGATGGCGACGAGCGTCTGCAAAGCCTGACGCTGCTGGCATCGGAGACCGACTTCCGCGAGTCGGGCGAGATCGCGCTTTTCATCGACGACAGTCAATTGGCATGGCTGGAAGCCGGCATGTGGGACAAGGGCTATCTCGACGGCAAGCAGATGGCTGGCGCGTTCCAGATGCTCAACTCGCGCGACCTGATCTGGTCACGACGGGTGCGCGAATACCTGTTGGGCGAGCGCCAGACCTTCAATGACCTGATGGCCTGGAATGCCGACGTGACCCGCATGCCGTACCGCATGCACAGCGAGTACCTGCGGCGCCTGTATCTGGACAACGACCTGGCCGAGGGGCGCTACCGCGTTGGTGGGAGACCCGTGGCGCTGGCCGACATCGAGGTGCCCATGTTCATCGTCGGCACAGTGCGCGATCACGTCGCCCCCTGGCCGTCCGTGTACAAGATGCACCTGCTCAGCGATGCGGAACTGACCTTCGTGCTCACCAGCGGCGGGCACAACGCCGGTGTCGTCAGCGAGCCGGGACACCCCCGGCGCAGCTTCCAGATCGCCACCCGCGCCCCTGGCGATCGCTATGTCGATCCGCAGCAGTGGCGCGCCACGACGCCGCTAAAGGAGGGCTCCTGGTGGCCAGCCTGGCAGCAGTGGCTGGCGCAGCGCTCGGCCGGGCGCGTCGCGCCGCCTGCCATGGGCGGGACGCAAGCACCGCTTGGCGATGCGCCGGGAACCTACGTGGCCATGCGATGACAGGACAAAACGCCGCCACGAATACACCACTCAACTTTCATCGGGCCGTTGCGCAGGCACGGCCTACACCCGCCCCGGAGGGGCACATCATGACCGTGGAGCATTGACATGAACAGCGAACTGCCCATCCAACTCTACAAGGCCAATGCCGAGTTGCAGCTTCAGATCACCCGCTTGCTGCAAGAAAGCGGCCACCACTGGCTCGAAGCCATGCAACAGCTCAGTGCCGGTGGCGTGCTGGAGACCACCTCGCGCATCCAGAACCTCCAACAGGCGGCGGACTGGCAGGCGCTTGCCACCTTGCCATCCGAGGTGTTCTGGCGCCTGTGCCAGGGCCGTATGGGCGATACCCAGGCGGTCGGCCAGGCTGCTGCCAAGAGCCAGGCGGCATTCGCCGATGGCCTGCGCGAAGCGCTGACGACCTGGAAGGCATCCGTCTCCGAGGTATTCGGCGCCAGCGGTGGCACAGCCTCTTTCGCGCAGTTTTGTCAGCAATGGACGCAGCCCTGGAGTGCGCCAGACGCCGCGCCTCAGGGCAAGACCAAAAAATGAGGAGGCGCATATGAGCAGTTCCGGACGAACCGCCCTGGTCACCGGCGGCAATCGCGGTCTTGGCGCAGCCATTGCCCGCGCGCTGGACGACGCGGGCCACCGCGTCATCATCACGCACACGCCCGGCAACGACAAGGTTGCCGCCTGGCTCGACGCGCAGGACACCAAAGGCTACCGGTTCACGGCCTACGGCGTCGATGTCGGCGACTGGGAATCGACCCAGGCTTTGGCGCGTCAGATTCAGGCGGACGGCCACCACGTTGACATCTTGGTGAACAACGCCGGCATCACCCGCGACGCGACCTTGCGCAAGATGGACAAATCCGGCTGGGACGCCGTGCTGCGCACCAACCTAGACTCCATGTTCAATGTCACCAAGCCATTCATCGATCCGATGGTGGAGCGTGGCTGGGGGCGCATCGTCAACGTCTCGTCCATCAACGGCAGCAAGGGTCAGTTCGGCCAGACCAATTACTCGGCGGCCAAGGCTGGCGTGCATGGCTTCACCAAGGCGCTGGCGCAGGAGGTGGCACGCAAGGGCGTGACGGTCAACACCGTCTCGCCGGGCTATCTGGCCACCGAAATGGTGATGGCGGTGCGCGAGGACGTGCGCCAGAAGGTCATCGAAGCGATTCCGGTGGGTCGCCTCGGCCAGCCGGATGAGATCGCGGCGCTGGTGGCCTTTATCGCCAGTGAGGCTGCTGCTTTCATGACGGGCAGCAACGTGGCGATGAACGGTGGCCAGCACATGTCATGAGTCGGGAGAGCCCGCAGCCCTTGCGGGCGGTTTCCCACGCGGCAGTCAGCGCCTCCCGGAGGAGTTCCATGTATTCCCGATTTTTGGTGCCGCTGGACGGCAGTCCCACATCCTTCCTGGCGCTCGATCATGCGGCAGAACTGGCACGCCTGAGCGGCGCCACCGTGATCTTGCTGCATATCGTCGAACCAACGCGCCACAGCACGGGTTTCGAGCGCCCCGAGGTCTACATCAAGGATGTCCGCCCACGCTTCCTCAAAGCCGGCCAGGCGTTGCTGGATGAGGCTGCGAGTCGGCTCCGTCGGGAAGGAATTGCCACAGAGACGGTGCTGCTTGAAAGCGGCACCGAACGCGTGTCGGAACAGATCGCGCAGCAGGCCGAGGTGAGCGATTGCGACTTGATCATCCTGGGCACTCACGGGCGTCGCGGCGTGAACCGGCTGCTGCTGGGCAGCGATGCGGAGCAAGTAGCGCGCATTGCGCCAGTTCCGGTAATGCTGGTGCGCCAGTCGAGCCGAGATGGTGGCCAGCCATCTTCAGCCGCACGGGCGCCAGTCAAGGCCAGCAACAACACCAGTACGTCACGCCGGCGTCCAACTGGCGCAAACAAGGCAAAGAAATCACATGCATGAACAAGCCCCTGAGGGTGCTCGCGCCGACCCTCAAAGCGGTGTCGAGCGTCTTATCGCCCATGTCAAAACCATGGCCCCGGTTCGCACCGCGGTGGTGCACCCTTGTGACGCGCTCAGCCTGGGCGGTGCCTTGGACGCGCGCGATGCCGGCGTCATCACACCAGTATTGGTGGCACCGCTCGCCAAGTTGCGTGCCGTTGCAGCCGACACGGGGTTGGAACTGGGAGACAGCGAGGTCGTCGATGTGCCGCACAGCCACGCCGCAGCGGCCACCGCCGCCCGGCTGGCTGGCAAGGGCGAGGTGCAGGCGCTGATGAAAGGCAGCTTGCACAGCGATGAGTACCTGGGTGCCATCCTGGCGCCCGAAGCCTGCCTGCGCACCGAGCGTCGATTGACGCACTGTTACATCATGCAGACGGCCAGCTACCCTCGGCCCTTCATCATCACCGACGCCGCCATCAATATCGCTCCGACGCTCGAAATCAAGGCCGACATCGTGCGCAACGCCATCGACTTGGCGCACTCCATCGGCATTGCCGAGCCCAAGGTGGCGATCCTCGCGGCGGTCGAGACCGTCAACCCGCGCATGCTTTCGACCCTGGATGCTGCGGCACTGTGCAAGATGGCCGATCGTGGCCAGATCACCGGAGGTGTGCTCGACGGGCCACTGGCCTTTGATAACGCCGTCTCTCCCGATGCCGCGCGCGTCAAGGGCATCAAGTCCGCCGTGGCCGGGCAAGCCGACATCCTGGTCGTTCCCGACCTGGAAAGCGGCAACATGCTGGCCAAGCAACTGGAATACATGGGCCAAGCCGATAGCGCGGGGATCGTGATGGGCGCGCGCGTGCCGATTGTGCTCACCAGTCGCTCGGACTCCCGCCGCACGCGAATAGCTTCATGCGCCATTGCGCTGATCTTGGCGCATCGCCAGCGTGCTTTTGTTCAGTGCGAAGGGAGCCGCGTATGAAATGCAATTTCACGGACAATGTTCCGTTCGTTTTAGGTAATGATTCTGCAGTGCCGGTACGCAGCTCTCGATCGTGAGGCATATGCTCCTTGCATCTCTCTGGCGTTGGTTGATCGTGATCACCGCCGCGTTTGCACTTGGTGGTTGCGCGGTCGTCAGTGAGTTCAAACCTTCTGTCGCTGTACGCGCGATGACGCCGGATGAATACGTTGCTCTACGACGCGGCGATCTCCTCGGCAGAGGCAAACTCAGCGCACCGACCTTGCAGACGATCCGCGTTACCGGGCTCGATGAGCGAGTTTGCGCAACGAACACCTCGCTCACTTGCATCGAGGCGTTGACCATGATGAAGGACTTGGACGGCGAAACGAGGCTGTCGGCACTGGCTGAACTCTGGTTGCAGCATGCCATGTCGATCTCGACGGCAGTCCCAAATAGTCGCATCGTTTCTACTTCCGCCTGGATCGAGACGGCTCGGCACGCTTACGCGTATCTCTTTTTCACCAGGCGCTCGCCCGGCGAGCGCGCGTTTGAGGAGCGGCAGACGCAGGTGCGCGATTGGTACAACTATGCGGTGCAAAAAACGGTCACGCAATTGTTTGGCCTACAGCACCAAGCACTTCGTGCACATGCTGGCGAAGCCGAAGCGACATTGCGCTTGGGTGACTGGGCTTTGCGAGTCGACTTGAACGCCCGGCTGCCCAACGATGCGACCACGCCACGCGAGTTGCTGCCTGCGAACGCTCTGGCATTCCAAGGCCTGCGCGGCATCTATCGCAGGGACGGCTTGGGTGCCGAATTGGTGGCCGTAACGGATGCAGAACCGAGGTCACTGGACGAATCAGGCGAATCTTCCGCCGGTAACGGACGTCCGAGGGTATTTCCCGCCTGGAGCGAAATGCCAACGCCCAACGTGACAGCAGTGCTTCGTTTTGATGCACTCACCGTCGATGAGCTGCTTGCCTCGCATGAACTCATCGTCGGTGTGTATGACCCCTTGGTACAGGACTATCTGCAACTCCACGGCC
Source organism: Dechloromonas agitata is5 (assembly GCF_000519045.1). GTDB lineage: Bacteria > Pseudomonadota > Gammaproteobacteria > Burkholderiales > Rhodocyclaceae > Azonexus > Azonexus agitatus. Next base: position 1,564,577 of record NZ_KI912532.1, on the reverse strand, counting down.
AACGCGTTCCACTGGCTGGTAACTTCACGGCTGGCTACGGCTTATGGTTGGCGCGTTCGGGATTCAACCAGCAATCTTTGCGAGGGCTGTTTGGGCGTGAGCGTGGCATCGATCAGCCGCATCTGTATCTGATGCAGCCGTTCGACCCGCGGCGGCGCATCATCGTGATGGTGCATGGACTGGCGAGCAGCCCCGAAGCATGGGTCAACGTTGCCAATGAGCTTCTGGCCGATGAGGAGCTGCGATGCGAATTCCAAGTGTGGGAGATTTATTACCCCACGAATATGCCTGTACCAGCCAGTCATGCAGCAATCCGCCAAGTTCTGGCGGCAGCTTTGCATCACTTCGACCCTGATGAGGAAACCTTGGCTTCCCACGGGCTGGTGTTGATTGGACACAGCATGGGAGGACTGCTGGCGCGGCTGATGGTCTCCACGGCAGACCAGCAACTGTGGAAGTGGGCCGCATCGGACGCCAGGATCGATCTGGATCGCCTTGGGAGCATCCGCTCCCAACTTGACCCTCTTTTGCGCTTTCAGCCATTTTCAGGTGTTGAGCGTGTGGTATTCATTGCCACTCCGCATCGTGGTACGGCGGTTGCCGGCCAGGGACTTGGGCGTTGGGTTGCCGGATTGATCCGCTTGCCATTGACGCTGCTGTCAACCCTCGGCGACGCCTTCCCGGCTCGCGCCGACACCGCTGCCACGGCACAGGCCACGATCTTGAAGAACATCCCCAACAGCATTGACCAACTCGACGAAAACGATCCCTTCGTCAAAGCTACGAGCGAGCTTCCGATTTCGGATCAGGTGTCCTATCACTCGATCATTGCCAGGCGGCAGGCTAACGGTCCTCTCGCTGAATCGGACGATGGTTTGGTTCCCTATCGAAGCGCGCATCTGGATGGCGCCAAGTCAGAAAAAATCATCGTGTCCGGACACAGCGTGCAGGAGACCGCCGCATCCATCGTCGAAATCCGGCGAATCCTGCGCGAGGATATTTCCAAGCATCGGTTGACAGCCGCTGATTCGTCTTCCGTCCGGAGAGGGAGCTGCCCAGCGCAACGATGAGTTCAGTCATTGATTTTTCGAAGAATAGTAAGTAACATATCACTTACTACTCAGTCTTGACTGGATCGCTTGCATCGCACCTTGGACATTTTCGGTTTGGAAGGACAGCGTCCTTGGTGTTCTCACATGAGTGGAGCATCCGGCTGCATCCCACGGAACGTGGACGATCTGACACGCTAGGAAGGGCAGAAGTGGAGCTACGCCACCTTCGATGTTTTACCGCAGTCGCGGAAGAGCTTCATTTTGCTCGGGCCGCTGAACGGTTACACATCGACCAATCGCCGCTGTCTCGCACCATCAAGGAACTGGAGGAAGACCTTGGTGCGCGCCTGTTTGTTCGCACTACCCGCAGCACGCAATTGACCCGTGCGGGTCGATTGCTGTTGGAGCACGTACCGCGCATCTTCGCTGCGCTGGAGCAAGCACGCGATAGCGTCAGGTCTGCCTCCAATGGTTATCACGGGCAATTGCGCATTGCCTTGTCCGATGGCATCACGCCATCACGCTTGCCGGCGCTACTTGCGCAGTGCCGCGAAGAAGACCCCGAGGTCGAGGTTCGGTTGTTCGAAGTTTCGATGGCCCAGCAAATCAAGGGTCTGCAAGATGAGCTATACGACGCAGGATTTTCGATGGCCGAAGACGTAGGTGATGGCATCGTGGTCACGCCTGCCTGGGAGGATGAGTTGATGGTGGCGGTGCCCGCTCGCCATCCCGTTCTGGCCTTCAAGCAGATTCCGCTGGAGGAGGTTCTGCACTACCCGCTGGTGCTGGGCGACCCGTTGATTTGCGAAGGGCATGCGCGTCAGGTCGATCGAATCTTGCGCAAGTACGAACGGGAGCCGCTCATAGTTCAGCACGTTGCCTCTTTTGACCTCATGATGACCTTGGTTTCCGCCGGGCTGGCCTTGGGCTTGGCCGGAGCAGCACACGTTGCGTCCAGCCGTGAGCTTGGTGTAGTGGCTCGGCCGTTGGCGGGTAAACCGCCCATGCTGACGACCTATCTACTGTGTCGCGATACAGAGGCTCCAGAGATGTTGGCCCGATTCATCGACCGGGTGGCCTCCATTGATTCAGCAGAATCTCTGAGCAGCATCGGGAATCCACGATCCACCCGATGAAAGGATTGATCCCATGAACAAAGTGATGCTGCTGATGGTGGTTGCTGCGCTGACCGCATGCGGCCCCTCCCAACCTTCGGAAACCGTGGATGCGCTCGCCGCCAATCCCGACCGCATCAAGGAGATCCAGCGCCAATGCAAGGAAGATCGATCGAAGGTCGGCGACGAACTCTGCTTGCGTGCGGCAGAAGCCGCCAACCAGCGCTTCTTCGGTGATCGGCCTGAGCAAAAATCCAAGTAACTGCCTTGTCGCCGTTTTACAGCACGAAGTTCTCGCTGATACCTCACCACGCCGCAATGCGCTCGCGTCTGTGGTGTTTCTATAGCTTTCGCTTCCGCGCGAAATCTGGCTCTTTCAGCCTCAATCCCCGCCATAACGGCCTTTGACCGGCACTGACCCGGCACCGATCCTGACGCCTGCGGCACACCCTTGTGCCGCTTTTCCCATGAGGAACCAGCGCAGGAGAAATCGGAGGCCAGGTCATGCAAGGGACGAACGTGCTGTTCGGTCAGATCGCCGTGGTATTCGGCATCGTGATCGCCGGAGTGTGGAGCGCCACACAATGGACAGCCGCCGCCCTGGGCTACCAGCTACGCTTGGGCTCGCCCTGGTTCGATTTTTTTGGCACGCCGGTCTACCACCCGTGGAAGCTGTTTGAGTGGTGGTTCGTCTTCGATGCCTACGCGCCGGAAGTCTTCAACACTGGCGGCATGATGGCGGGCGGCAGCGGGCTCGTCGCCGTGCTGGTTGCCATTGGCATGTCGGTCTGGCGCTCGCGGCAATCGCGCCTGGTCACGACCTACGGCTCGGCACGCTGGGCGAACGCGCAGGACATTCGCAAGGCCGACCTCACACAGCCGGCCGGCGTGTTTCTCGGCCAGCACGATCGCCAGTACCTGCGCCATGAAGGCCCGGAACACGTCCTGACCTTCGCGCCCACGCGCTCGGGCAAGGGCGTGGGCCTGGTGGTGCCGACACTGCTTTCCTGGCCTGCATCCGCCGTCATCCACGACATCAAGGGCGAGAACTGGAAGATCACCGCAGGTTGGCGCTCGCGCTTCTCACACTGCCTGCTGTTCAACCCGACCGATGCGAAGTCGGCGGCCTACAACCCACTGCTGGAAGTCCGGCGCGGCGCACATGAAGTGCGTGACGTTCAGAACATCGCGGACATTCTGGTCGATCCCGAAGGCGCGCTGGAGAAGCGCAACCATTGGGAGAAAACCAGCCATGCGCTGCTGGTCGGCGCCATCCTGCATGTGCTCTATGCGGGCGAGGACAAGACGCTGCGCGGAGTTGCCAACTTCCTCAGCGATCCGGCGTGCCCGTTCGAGCTGACGCTGCACCGGATGATGACCACGCGGCATCTTGGCGATGCACCGCACCCCGTTGTCGCATCCGCCGCGCGCGAAGTGCTCAACAAGTCGGACAACGAACGCTCCGGCGTGTTGAGCACCGCCATGTCGTTCCTCGGCCTGTACCGTGACCCCACGGTGGCCGAAGTCACGTCGCGCTGCGACTGGCGCATCGCCGACCTGATCGCGGCCGAGCATCCGGTGTCGCTGTATCTGGTGGTGCCGCCTTCGGACATTTCGCGGACAAAACCGCTGATCCGCTTGATCCTCAACCAGATCGGCCGGCGCCTCACTGAATCGCTCGACGGCTCCGACGGCATCGAGCGCCGCCACAAGCTGCTGCTGATGCTCGACGAGTTCCCGGCGCTCGGGCGCCTGGACTTCTTCGAGACGGCGCTGGCTTTCATGGCGGGCTATGGCATCCGCAGCTTCCTCATAGCCCAAAGCCTGAACCAGATCGACAAAGCCTACGGCCAGAACCATTCCATCCTCGACAACTGCCATGTGCGCGTGACGTTCGCCACCAACGACGAACGCACGGCCAAGCGCATTTCCGAAACGCTGGGCACGGCCACTGAGCTGCGCGCGCAGCGCAATTACGCCGGCCACCGGCTCGCGCCGTGGCTGGGCCACCTGATGGTGTCGCGCCAGGAGACCGCGCGCCCACTGCTGACGCCGGGCGAAGTGATGCAGCTACCGCCCGATGAAGCCGTGGTGATGGTGTCCAGCGTGGCGCCGATCAAGGCCAAGAAGCTGCGCTACTACGCGGACGCCAATTTCAAACGCCGCGTGCTGCCGCCGCCCGTGCTTGCGGCCGGGCGCTATGCCGACGTGCCGCCATCGCGGGCCGACGACTGGAGCGGGCTGGCGATTCCCGCCGTGCCCGCCACACCGGCTCCCGCTCCCGTTCCCACTGATGAGCTGGGCAGTGCCGACGGCGGCGGCCCGCGCCGCCAGCCCGAACTCTCCGAGACCGTCGCCTACGACCCCGAGCTGGCCGCGTCCGCAGCCGACCTTGGGCTGCTCGATGACGACGACGACCTACCGCTTCCCCTTCCGCGCCAGCTCGATCCGGCCATGCAGCGCACGGCCCGGCTGGCATCGCTGAACCCCAACGACGGAATCGAGCTATGAGCCACTACCGCCTGAACCTCTTTATCCAGCCCGAGCACGCCAGGCGCCTCGATGAGCTGGCCGCCAAGAAAGGCGTGTCCAAATCGTCCATCGTCGCGGCGGCGCTTGCATCGTGGCTGTCGCCCGATGCCGCCGACCAGCGCGAAGCAGCCATCGCCAAACGGCTGGATCGCCTGTCGCGCCAGGCCGAGCGCATGGAGCGCGATCAGAACATCCATATCGAGACGCTGGCGCTGTTCATCCGCTACTTCCTCACGGTCAGCACGCCAGTTCCCGAGGCTCATCAAGAAGCGGCGCGCGCCCAGGGCAGAGCGCGCTTCGAGCAGTTCATAGAGCAGTTGGGCCGCCACCTGCTGCGCGGGCGCAGCCTGGTGCGCGATGTGGTGGAGGAACTGCACCCCGACCCGATGCGGATGGATGACGCGGCGGCAGTTGCCGACGCGCAGGAGCGTGCCTCATGAGTGCCGTTCCCTCGTCCTTCGCCACCTCGCTCGACCGCCGCATCCAGATGCTCCGCACGGCGATGGGGCCGCTGATCGCTGCCGCGCTCGAAGATCCGGACGTGGTGGAAGTGATGCTAAATCCTGATCGCACCCTTTGGGTGGATCGGCTTTCCAGCGGGCGCGCACCTATGGGCGTGGAACTGCCCGAGGCAGATGGCGAGCGGATCATCCGGCTGGTCGCCGCCCACGTCGGCGCGGAAGTGCATCGCGGCCAGCCGCTGCTGTCCGCCGAGCTGCCCGAAACCGGCGAACGCTTTGAGGGCATCTTGCCACCGGCAGCGCCGGGGCCGGCCTTCGCGCTGCGCAAGCGCGCCATCGGCGTGATCCCGCTGGAGCGGTACGTCATCGACGGAATGATGACCAGCGCCCACGCGGGCTTTCTCGTTCGCGCCGTGCGCGAGCGCCAGAACATCCTGATCGCGGGCGCCACCAGTAGCGGCAAGACCACGCTCGCCAATGCGCTGCTGGCCGAGATTGCCGCCACGGGCGACCGCGTGCTGGTGCTCGAAGACACGGTGGAGCTGCAATGCGCGGCCCGCGACCACGTTCCGCTGCGCACCCGCGCAGGCGCGGTGTCCATGACCGAGCTGGTGCGCTCGTCCATGCGCCTGCGCCCGGATCGTGTCGTCGTCGGCGAGGCGCGCGGCCCCGAGGCACTGGATCTCATCAAGGTGTGGGGCACGGGCCACCCCGGCGGCATCGCCACGATCCACGCGGGTTCCGCGTTCGGGGCACTGCTGCGCCTGGAGCAACTGATCCTCGAAGTGGCGGTGAACCCGCCCCGTGCGTTGATCGCCGAGGCGGTCAACGTGGTGATCCACATCGCCGGGCGCGGGCGCAAGCGCCGCATCGAGAGCATTGCCCGCGTCGTCGGCTTTGACGGCGTTGGCTACCAACTGGCGAATGCGCTGGAAACGCCGTTTCCCGAGCTGCCGCCACTTCCCGATGCCGCACCCGCTGCGGCGACTTCCCCATTTCTCGACCTTTCTGGAGGACTTCCATGACGATGCACGCCCATGCTTTCCGTGTTTCCGTAAATCCGCTTTTCCACCTGTCGGGCCTCGCACGGCTGCGCAGCCTCGCCCGCCCGGCGGGGCAAGGGCTGCTGCTGGCCGCGCTGATGCTGTTCCTGGCCGGCACCGCGCAGGCCGCTGGTTCCTCAATGCCTTGGGAAGGCCCGCTGCAATCCATCCTCGAATCCATCCAGGGGCCGGTGGCGCGCATCGTCGCGGTCATCATCATCATCGCCACGGGCCTCGCGCTCGCGTTCGGTGACACGTCGGGCGGCTTTCGCAAGCTGATCCAGATCGTGTTCGGCTTGAGCATTGCCTTCGCCGCGTCGTCGTTCTTCCTGTCGTTCTTCAGCTTCTCCGGCGGGGCCGTCGTATGAGCGGCGCCGACACCTTCGCGGCCGGGTTCGAGGTGCCGCTGCATCGCTCGCTGACCGAGCCGATCCTGCTGGGCGGTGCGCCGCGCACCGTGGCGATCGCCAACGGCACGCTGGCCGCCGCTGTCGGCCTGGGCCTGCAACTGTGGATTCCCGGTGTCGTGCTCTGGATCGTCGGCCATTCGCTGGCGATGTGGGGGGCGCCCGTCGATCCGCAGTTCATGGCCGTGTTCGCGCGGCACATCAAGCACCGCCCACTGCTGGACGTGTAAGGGAGGACGCCGCGATGCTGAACCTCGCCGAATACCGCCAGCGTCCTGCGCTGCTCGCCGACTGGCTGCCCTGGGCCGGACTGGTGGCACCGGGCGTCGTCTTGAACAAGGACGGCAGTTTCCAGCGCACGGCGTGCTTTCGTGGGCCCGACCTCGACAGCGCGACACAGGGCGAGCTGATCTCCACGTCCGCGCGCCTGAACAACGCGCTGCGCAGGCTGGGTTCGGGCTGGGCGCTGTTCATCGAAGCCGAACGCCGCGCCGCCGCCGACTACCCGCACTCCGATTTCCCCGAACCGCTGTCCTGGCTGGTCGATGAAGAACGCCGCGCCGCTTTCGAGGATTCGGGCAACCACTTCGAGAGTGGCTATCACCTGACGCTGGTGTACCTGCCGTCCGAGGAATCCCGTGCCCGCGCTGCGGGCCTGCTGTACGAAAACCGGCCGACCGAAGGCGTGGATTGGCGCGAACGGCTGCACGCCTTCGTCGCTGAAACGGATCGCATCTTCGACCTGCTCGATGGCGTCATGCCGGAAATCGCATGGCTCGATGACAGCCAGACGCTGACCTACCTGCACGCGACCGTCTCGACGCGACGCTACCGCGTCGGTGTGCCCGAAGTGCCTTTCCATATCGACGCGCTGCTGACCGATTCCGCGCTGGTCGGCGGCCTGGCGCCGATGCTGGGCGACCAGCACCTGCGCGTGGTGTCGGTGCGAGGCTTTCCGACTTCGACCTGGCCGGGGATTCTGGACGACCTCAACCGCCTGGGCTTTGCGTATCGCTGGAGTACGCGCTTTCTCTGCCTGGACAAAGCTGAGGCGGAACGGGAGTTGGGGCGCCTGCGCCGCCAGTGGTTCGCCAAGCGCAAGAACATCATCGCGCTGCTGCGCGAAACGATTTTCCAGCAGGAAAGCCCGCTGGTCGATACCGACGCCAACAACAAGGCCGCCGATGCGGATGCTGCGTTGCAGGAGCTGGGCAGCGATCAAGTCGCCTTCGGCTACCTGACGGCGACCGTCACTGTCATGGATGCAGACGCTACTGTGGCCGACGAGAAGCTGCGCATGGTGGAGCGCGTCATTCAGGGGCGCGGCTTCGTCACCATCCCCGAAACGCTCAACGCCGTGGATGCGTGGCTGTCCTCGATCCCCGGCAATGCCTATGCGAATGTGCGCCAGCCCATCGTCTCGACGCTGAACCTGGCGCACATGATGCCGGTGTCGGCGGTGTGGGCCGGCCAGGAGCGCAATGCGCACCTCGATGGCCCGCCGCTGATCGTCACGCGCACAGACGGTGCCACGCCGTTCCGGCTGGTGACGCACATCGGCGACGTGGGCAACACGCTGGTGGTTGGCCCCATCGGCATGGGCAAGTCGGTGTTGCTGGCGACGATGGCGATTCAGTTCCGCCGCTATCGCGGCTCGCGCATCTTCGCCTTCGACATGGGGCGTTCGATCCGTGCGGCCATCCTGGGCATGGGCGGCGAGCACTACGACCTGGGCGCGGATGACGAGATCGCCTTCCAGCCGCTCGCACGCATCGACCGCGAGAGCTACCGCACCTGGGCCAGCGAATGGGTGGAAGGCCGCCTGCTGCACGAAGGCGCGGCCGTCGGCCCGGACGAGAAGGCGGCCATCTGGTCTGCGCTGGGGAGCCTGGCCAGCGCGCCGGTGGAGCAGCGCACGCTCACGGGCCTGACGGCGTTGCTGCAATCGAACACGTTGCGCCAGGCACTCGCGCCCTACGTCCTGGGCGGCGCGCACGGCAGGCTGCTGGATGCCGACCATGACCGCCTCGGCACGGCCGATGTGCAGGCGTTCGAGATGGAGGAGCTGATGCACAGCAAGGCCGCTGTGCTCGCGGTGCTGCGCTACCTGTTCGCGCGCTTCGAGGAGCGGCTGGATGGTGCGCCCACGCTGCTGATCCTTGATGAAGCGTGGCTGTTCCTCGACGACCCGGTGTTTGCGGCGCGCATCCGCCAGTGGCTCAAGACGCTGCGCAAGAAGAACGTCAGCGTGATCTTCGCAACGCAGTCGCTCGCGGACGTGAAGGACTCGGCCATCGCGCCGGCCATCATCGAAAGCTGCGCGAGTCGGATTTTCTTGCCGAACCCGCAAGCGACCGAACCGCAGATTCGCACGATCTACGAGGGCTTCGGCCTCAACAGCCGGCAGATCGAGATCGTAGCCACCGCGCAGCCCAAGCGCGACCACTACTACCAATCCCGCCTCGGCAACCGCGTGTTCGACCTCGACCTGGGGCCGGCGACGCTGGCCTTCGCGGGCGCTTCCACGCCGCAAGACCAGCGAGACATAGACCGCGTGCTGGCCGACGCCGGCGTGCCCGGCTTCGCGGGCGCCTGGCTGCGCCATCGCGGCCTCGATTGGGCGGCTGACCTGCTGCCCTCGTTCCCCGGCCTCGCGCCGGGTTCCCTCCGTACCGCTGACCACCCCCAGGAGAACCAGCCATGAAATTGCATACCCCCAAACTCGCCGCGCTGACCGCTGTCTGCGTGCTCGCCTTCGGCATCGCGCAGCCCGCGCATGCCTTGTTCGGCGTCGGCGACATCGTGCTCGACCCGACCAATCTGATTCAGAACACGATGACGGCTGCGCGCACGCTGGAGCAGATCAACAACCAGATCCGCCAGCTCCAGAACGAAGCGCAGATGCTCATCAACCAGGCACGCAACCTGGCCAGCCTGCCGTCCAGCGTGGTCGGCCAGTTGCGCGCGAACCTGGCGACCACCCAGCGGTTGATCGCGCAGGCCAAGGGCTTGGCCTACGACGTGACGAGCATCGACCGCGAGTTCGCGCGCCTGTATCCCGAGAAGTACGCCGCCACGGTGAGCGGCAATCAGATGTACCTCGATGCGCAGGAGCGTTGGAAGAACACGCTCAACGGCCTGCAAACCACCATGCAGATGCAGGCCCAGGCATCGCAGAACCTGAGCGACGACGAAAGCGTGCTGGCCGACCTCGTGGGCAAGAGCCAGTCGGCCGAGGGTGCGCTGCAAGCAATGCAGGCCATGAACCAGTTGCTGGCCTTGCAGGCCAAGCAGTCGATCCAGACGCAGCGGCTCCAGATCACGCAAGACCGCGCGGCCGCGCTGGAACTGGCGCGGCAGGCGGCGGCCACGGAGCGCGGGCGCGAGGTGACGCGCCGTTTCCTGGGCGAAGGCACGCCGTACACGCCGCAGCCCGTCAATTTCTACAACCGCTGACGGAGGCTGCCATGCAACACACGCCCGTCGTGTTCGCCTTCGCCGTTCATGCGCTTGTGCTGGCCGGCTGTGGCTGGCCGCAGCAGTTGCCGGTGAATGCACTTGCCGCCGATCCGGCCCGGCTGCGCGCGCAGGGCGGCACGTTTTGCGCGCAGGTGGCCCAGGCCGACCTGGGGCGCTTTCTCTCCGGCCAGGCTGGGCCGGGCGAGTACCAGACGCTGGCCGACCTGCCGCCGATTCCGCCCGGCTTCGATGAACCCGCCGATTGCAGTGCGGCAATCGCTCTGCCTGGGCAGGAGGACTCGCCATGAACGACGTGACGGTCATCGACCGCTTCCTCGACACCTTCTCGCGCTACATCGACTCGGGCTTTGGCCTGTTGCACGGCGAAGTGGCGTTTCTGACCGCCACGCTGATCGTCATCGACATAACGCTCGCCGGGCTGTTCTGGGCGATGAGCCATGCCACCGGCCAGGGCGAGGACGTGATCGCCAAGCTGATCCGCAAGGTGCTGTACGTCGGCGCCTTCGCCTACATCATCGGCAACTTCAACTGGTTGGCCGGCATCGTGTTCCGCTCCTTCGCCGGGCTGGGCCTGACGGCCAGCGGCTCGGCCCTGAGCATGGAAAACTTCCTGCAACCGGGCCGGCTGGCGAAGGTCGGCATCGACGCCGGGGCGCCGATCCTCAAGCAGATCGGCGACATGGCGGGCTTTCCCGAAGTGTTCGTGAACATCACGCCCATCGTCGTGATGTTCCTCGCGTGGCTGATCGTCCTGCTGTGCTTCTTCGTGCTGGCGATCCAGCTTTTCATCACGCTGATCGAGTTCAAGCTGACCACGCTCGCGGGCTTCGTGCTCGTGCCGTTCGCACTCTGGAACAAGACCGCATTCCTCGCCGAGAAGGTGCTGGGCAACGTGGTGTCGTCGGGCATCAAGGTGCTGGTGCTGGCGGTGATCATCGGCATCGGCTCGGGGTTGTTTGCCGAGTTTCAAGTGCAGCCAGCCGAGCCATCCATCGACCACTCCGTGGTCGTGATGCTGGCCTCGCTGACGCTGCTGGCCTTGGGCATCTTCGGGCCGGGCATTGCGACCGGGCTGGTGTCCGGCGGCCCGCAGCTCGGCGCAGGTGCAATGGCCGGTGCCGCGCTGGGCGCGGCCGGCGCTGCTGTTGCCGTGGGCGCTGCGGCCACGGGCGTCGGCGGCGCGGTCGCCGCCGGGGCGCGCATGGCGCCCGCAGCCGCCAAGCTGGCGGGCAGCGGAGCGCGTGCCGCCACCGGAGTCGCCAGCAGTGCCCGGTCGGCGTTCCAGGCCGGTTCTGCTTCGGCAGGCGGTGGCCTCAAGGGCACTGCCGTCGGCGTGGGCAATGTCGCCAAGACCGGCGCACAGGCGGCCGGGCAGAAGGTGGCCGAGGGCGCACGCTCGATGAAGGAGCGTGTCGCCGCTGCCTTCCGGCCCGACGACGCCGGATCGGCTTCGGGGGCCGGTGCCGCGCAGGCGGCAAACGAGCCAACCCCATCCACTGCGCAACCCGCCTGGGCCAAGCGCCTGCATCGCAGGCAGCAGATCACCCATGCCGCGACCACGGCCGCCCACACGCTGCGCGGCGGCGACGGCGGCAGCTCCAGCCAGGGACCAAGTCTTCGTGATTCCGATTCCTGATCCTCAAGGAGAACATCCATGCGATTCAAAAGACCGCAGGTGCGCTACGCCGACACGCCGCAGCCTGCCACTCCGTACCAATCCGCCGCCCAGGTTTGGGACGAGCGCATCGGCTCGGCCCGCGTGCAGGCGAAGAACTGGCGTTTCATGGCCTTCGGCTGCCTCACGTTGGCGGTGCTGATGGCGGGTGGACTGGTTTGGCGCTCCGCGCAGTCCATCGTGACGCCCTACGTCATTGAAGTGGACAACGCGGGCCAGGTGCGCGCTGTCGGCGAGGCCGCCACGCCATACCGGCCCAGCGATGCCCAGGTGGCCTATCACCTGGGCCGCTTCGTCGGCCTGGTGCGCTCGCTGTCCATCGACCCCATCGTGGTGCGGCAGAACTGGCTGGACGCCTACGACTACACCACGGACAAGGGCGCGGCCGTGCTCAACGAATACGCCCGCACCAATGACCCGTTTGCGCGCATCGGCAAGGAGTCGGTGACGGTGCAGATCAGCAGCGTGACCCGCGCCAGCGACACGTCGTTCAACGTGCGCTGGACGGAGACGCGCTTCGTCAACGGCGCGCTGGATCGTACCGAACGCTGGAACGCGGTGATTTCCACGGTGCTGCAAGCCCCGCGCACCGAGCAGCGTCTGCGCAAGAACCCTCTGGGCATCTACGTCAACGGCCTGTCGTGGAGCCGCGAACTGGAAGGAAACGAAGGAGCCAAGCCATGAATGATCTTTTCCGTAAATCCGCCTTGCCGGTGATCCTGCTTGCATCGACTGTTCTGTTCACGGGCTGCGCCACGCAGGGTAAGCCGCCGCCGGTGATCTCGCTCGATGAGCCGGTACAGGCCCAGCCGCTGCCGGAGCCGCCTGCGCCTGTGGAAGTGGTGGCCGTGCCGCAGGTGCTGCCGATGCCGGCGCAGATGAAGCCTGTGCCGGATGTCAAGCCCACGCCGGAACCCGTCGATGAAACCGTGCGCGTGTCCCGCGCCAATGCCGAAGCGCGCATCGCACCCACGCGCGAAGGCTATGTCAACGCAATTCAGGTGTGGCCCTTCACCGATGGCGCGCTGTATCAGGTCTATGCGGCCGTGGGCCGCGTGACCGTGATCGCGCTCCAGCCGGGCGAGGAACTGGTGACGGTGGCCGCTGGCGACACGGTGCGCTGGATCGTTGGGGACACATCGAGCGGCAGCGGCAATAGCAACGATGGTGGGCTGCGCGTGAACGTGATGGTCAAGCCGATCCGCTCGGGCCTGAAAACCAATCTGGTCGTCACCACCAGCAGGCGCACCTACCTGCTGGAACTGACCTCGACCGAGAAGACGTGGATGGCGTCGGTGTCTTGGGAATATCCCAAGGACAAGATGTTGGCCTTGCAGCGCCAGGCGCAGGCGGCCAGCGCCGCCGCGCCGGTCGATGCGGGCTTGTCGCTGGAAAAGATCCGTTTCCGCTACGCGGTCAGCGGCAGTAATCCGCCGTGGAAGCCGCTGCGTGCCTTCGATGACGGTGAGAAGGTCTACATCCAGTTCCCGCCGGGCATCGCCCAGGGCGAGCTGCCCCCGCTGTTCGTGATCGGCGCGCGGGGCGACGGGCAACTGGTGAACTACCGCTTCCGCTCGCCGTACTACATCGTGGATCGCCTGTTCGGTGCAGCCGAGCTGCGCTTGGGCGGCGACAAGGGCGACGTGGTGCGGATTGAGCGCACAGATGGCGTTTTCGGTGGCACGCGGAGGAACTGACCATGAGCCAGGACGATTCCCCTGATCTTGCATCGCAGGCGGGCAAGGTCGCACCCGAGGCGGTGGCGCTGCGCGCCCAGCCGCGCCCGGTCACACGACTGAACCGGCGCACGCTGGCCATCCTCGTCGGCGGCTTGTCGGTCGCCGTGCTCGGAGCCACAATCTGGTCGCTGCAACCGCATCAGCGTGGCGCGGGCGAGCAGACCGAGCTTTACAACGTCGATCGCGTCTCGAAGTCCGAAGGGCTGGATGGCCTGCCGAGCGACTACTCGAAGCTGCCGCCGAAGGTGCCCGAGTTGGGGCCGCCGCTGCCGGGCGATCTCGGCCCGGCCATCGTGAAGTCGCAGCAGCCGGTGACGCCAGCTTACGCACCGCCGGGGCATGATCCAGAGGATGCACGGCGCAAGGAGGCTGATGCGGCGGCGACTTCGTCGGTGTTCTTCCGCTCGGGCGCTCAGGGCAAGGCCGCAACGGTGGCGCAGGCGGCGCCGGGTGCGCCTGGTGGTGCAAGTGCGCTCGCGGCCTTCGACCCGCTCGCTGCCGGGCCTGCCTCGACGGCGGCTCAGCCCGCCGACCCGACCGCCGTGCAGAACCGGCAAGACCAGAAAGAGGCGTTCCTGAAAGGCGGCTCTACAGAAACCCGCAATTCCGGCAATCTGCAAATGCCATCCTCGCCGTACCAAGTCATGGCCGGAACGGTGATCGCCGGCGCGCTGGTGACAGGCATCAAGTCGGATTTGCCGGGGGACGTGATCGGCACTGTGACGGAGCCGGTGTACGACACAGCCACCGGCAAGTTCCTGCTGATCCCACAGGGCTCGCGCATTCTGGGCAAATACAACAGCCAGGTGAGCTATGGGCAGAGCCGCGTGCAGGTGGTGTGGAATCGGATCATCCTGCCGGACACGTCCTCGCTGAAACTCGACAACCTCGCGGGCACCGATCCGGCTGGCTATGCCGGGCTGGAGGATGGCGTCGATTGGCACTGGGATCGCGCTTTTGCCGGTGCGGCGCTGACCACGTTGCTGGGCGTGGGCGCCGAGCTGGTCGCGCCGGAGAACCGGCAGAACGGCAACCGCATCGTGATTGCCGGGCGCGATAGCGCACAGGACAGCATCAATCAGGTCGGCCAGGAGATGACCCGGCGCAACATGAACATTCAGCCGACCTTGACGGAGCGGCCGGGCCTGCCGGTGCGGATCATCGTCAACCGCGATCTGATGTTGCGGCCGTACCAGCCTATGTTTTTCAATCGGGGGGCGATGCGATGAGCACGGCCAAGAAGCTGCGGCTCGGGCCGCTGCCCAAGACCGAGAATGTGAAGCTGACCTTCGCTTGCCCGGCCAGCCTGAAAACCGACCTCGACCGCTACGCTGCGCTGCACGCGCAAGCGTATGGCGAAGCGGTCGATGCGACGACATTGATTCCGCACATGCTGGAGGCGTTCATGGCAGGGGATCGGGGATTCAGGAAGGGAAGCGGGAGCAAGGCCGCACCGCCGAAGTCGGGTTGACGATACGAGCGTATCCGCCATCCGCTCACCAAGAAAGCGCAGCCCACTGGCTGCGCTTTCGCTTTTGAGGAGCCTTCTGGAAGTGCAGGACTATGATGACCGATGCGACCTTGCCTGCTGCGGTGCCCTTGCGCTTACCACCGCGAAGCGCCTATGCGACACCTAGCTCGAAAAGCAGCAAGAGGACACAACGGCTGAAATCTAGCCTAACCTATTACCCCATAAGACCTTTTGCCCTGCTGCATGTCTGCATGAAAGACTTGACAGCGGACATTTTTCAATTCCGCCGAGCCAATCGATGAAAAACCCCGTCTGGCTGTTCGACCTCGACAACACGCTGCACGACGCGACACCGCACATCTTTCCGCGCATCAATCGCGCCATGCGGCAATATATCGAGCGCCATCTCGCGGTCGATACGGACGAAGCCAACCGCATCCGGCAGGATTACTGGCGGCGCTATGGCGCCACGCTGCTCGGCCTGATGCGCCACCACGATACCGACCCCCGCCACTTCCTTGCGGAAACCCACCAGTTTCCCGATTTGGCCCATCTGGTCGTCTTCGAGCCTCCGTTGCGCCATGCACTCCGCCGCCTGGCAGGGCGCAAGATCGTCTTTTCCAACGGCCCGCGCCATTACGCCGAGGCCGTGCTCGACATCACCGGCTTGCGCCACGAATTCGACGCGCTCTACGCCGTCGAGGATGTCCGCTTCCAACCCAAGCCAAGTCTGGCCGGCTTCCGCCGGTTGCTGAGCGCCGAACGACTCGATCCGCGCCGTTGCATCATGGTCGAGGACAGTCTGGAAAATCTCATCAGCGCCAAACGGCTGGGCATGAAAACGGTGTGGGTAAGCACTGGCTTACGCCAATCACCCTTTGTCGACGTGAAAATTAGCAGCGTCACCCAGTTGCCGCAGCGCTGCGCCCAACTATAATCCCCCGCAAAATCCATCGGCGAGGGAGGACGATCATGGCCGTGAAAACGGGGGAACGACGCCTGCAGATTCTGCAGACGCTGGCGGAAATGCTGGAAACCCCCAAGGGGGAAAAAATCACCACGGCCGCCCTGGCGGCCAGGCTGGAATGCTCCGAAGCGGCGCTCTACCGCCACTTTGCTAGCAAGGCGCAAATGTTCGAGGGCCTGATCGAATTCATCGAGCAAAGCCTGTTCGGCGTCATCAACCAGATCACTTCCGAAGAAACCAGGGGCTTCAAGCAGGTCGAACTGATCATCAGCCTGCTCCTCAGTTTTGCCCAGCGCAACCGCGGCATGACCCGTGTCCTGATGGGCGATGCGCTGACCAACGAGAATGAGCGCCTGCAACTTCGTATCAACGCCCTGCTCGACAAGGTCGAAGCCGCCACGAAACAGGCCCTGCGCATCGCGGCGACACAGGAGGATCTGAAACCGGACGCTGATTTCGGCGCCCTGGCCAATTTGCTGAGGTGTTACGTCGTCGGCCGCTGGGAGCAATACGCGCGCAGCGGCTTCAGCCGCGAACCCTTGGCCCAATGGCAGCAGCAATGGCCGATGCTCTATTTCGCCTGCTTATCGCAGTCCGGCGAACCGGGCAGGTGAGAGGCCGTTGTTAGGCGCCAGTTTTTAGTTCCCTGCAAAAACAAGGGGCGCCGCGGCGCCCCCAGTTTCGCTAGCAACCAATCACTAGCAACCCGCTTTCAGATAGCCCGCTGCATCCAGCGCAAAATAAGTCAGGATGCCATCGGCGCCGGCCCGCTTGAAGGCCAGCAGGCTTTCCAGAACACAGGCTTCCTCGTTCAGCCAGCCGTTCTGTGCCGCCGCCTTGAGCATGGCGTATTCACCACTGACCTGGTAAGCATAGGTCGGCACCTTGAACTCGTCCTTGACCCGGCGAACGATGTCCAAGTAGGGCATGCCCGGCTTGACCATGACCATGTCGGCCCCCTCTTCCAGATCGAGCGCCACTTCGCGCAACGCCTCATTGGTGTTGGCCGGGTCCATCTGGTACGTGTATTTATTGCCCTTGCCGAGATTCCCAGCCGAACCGACCGCATCACGGAAGGGGCCATAGAAGCTCGATGCATACTTGGCGGAATAGGCCAGGATGCGGGTATAGATGAAACCCGCCGCTTCCAGATCGCTGCGGATACGGCCGATGCGGCCATCCATCATGTCGGACGGCGCGACCACGTCGGCACCGGCTGCCGCATGGCAGAGCGCCTGCTTGGCCAGAACGTCCAGCGTTTCGTCATTCAGCACATAGCCTGTTTCGTCGATCAAGCCATCCTGGCCGTGGCTGGTGTAAGGGTCGAGCGCAACATCGGTAATGACGCCAAGTTGCGGGAATTCGCGCTTCAGGGCCTGAACCACGCGCGGCACCAGACCTTGCGGGTTATACGCTTCTTCCGCACCGAGGGATTTCAGCGGAGCATCAATTACCGGGAACAGGGCGAGGGCCGGAACGCCCAGATTGACGGCACGCTCGGCCGTCCGCAACAGAATGTCGAGCGACTGCCGCTCGACGCCGGGCATCGACGCCACCGGTTCGAGACGCCCCTCACCCTCGAGGACGAACACCGGATAGATGAAATCATCCGGTGTCAGTACCGATTCGCGCATCAGGCGACGGGAAAAATCATCACGCCGCATGCGGCGCATCCGCGTTCCAGGAAAAACTCCGCTCATCTTGTACCTCTCAACAATTCAACAATATATTTTCGTACAGCCCGGGAACTAATCGCCTTGACGCGCGTCAGATGACGCAGATGGCACGCGCTGTCTCCCGCTTCACCTCCCTGAGCGGGTGCCTTGACAACGTTAAGGCATTTTGGCCCCCGGACCCCCCTTATCCGGGGGCCCTTTGTTTTCTCTGGCCTTCATTTCGATATCCAGCCAGCCGGCGAGTACGCGCTCAGCGTCTTCGACACCGGTTTTCTTCAAGCTGGAGAACAACTGTACGGAATACAGAGCGGCATCGCCCCAGGTCGCAATTTCGGCCTGTACCGAGCGCAGCACCTTGGTTTGTTCCTGGCGGCTCAATTTATCCGCCTTGGAAAGCAGGATATGTATCGGCCGCCCGGTCGGGCGGAACCAGTCGATCAACCGGATATCCAGGTCGGTGAACGGCCGCCGGGAATCCATGATGACAACCAGGCCGACCAATTGCTCCCGCTTGCTCAGGTAAGGACCAATCAGCCCCTCCCACTGCGAACGGATCGCCTCGGGCGCCTTGGCAAAGCCGTAGCCGGGCAAATCGACGAAGTACTTACCCTCTTCCAGCGTGAAATAATTCAGGTGCTGGGTACGCCCCGGCGTCTTGCTGACGTAGGCCAGACGCACACGGCCAGCCAAGGTATTGATGGCAGAGGATTTTCCGGCATTGGAACGACCGGCAAAGGCGACCTCGCGCACGGAGTCCCGGGGCAAGTCACGCAGATTGGCGACGGTCGTCAGAAAGACCGCTTTTTGAAACAGGGGCATAAAAAACTCAGTGAATCTGCCTAGCGACAGAGGTATCTAATATAGAATAGCAGGTTTGTAGCTTCCGTTCCGGCCAATGCGCCTACAAAAACGCGTACCAGGAGTTCGAAAATGATTCGCACCGCGGCAATGGCAATTCTTCTCGCCACCAGTTTCGTCACCCACGCTTCTTCGGAAGCCAAGGCAAAGGCTGACCCTGCGAAGGGAAAGATTATCGCCGAAACCGTCTGTATCGCCTGCCATGGCGCCGACGGCAACAGCGCTGCTGCAGCCAACCCGCACTTGGCTGGACAAGTGGAGGAGTATCTCTACAAGCAACTGCAGAATTTCAAGTCGGTTGACGGTAAGCCGGCTGCCCGCAATAACGCCATCATGGCTGGCATGGCAGCGCCGCTGTCCGACGAAGACATGAAAAACGTTGCTGCCTGGTTCGCCAGCCAGAAATTGACGCCGTCCGCTGCCAAGGATGACAAGCAGATCGCACTGGGCCAGAAACTTTGGCGCCAGGGGGATTTCAAGAAGGGCATCCCGGCCTGCGCCGGCTGCCATGGCCCGAACGGCGCCGGCCTCCCCGCCCAGTACCCGCGCCTGTCCGGCCAGTTCGCCGAATACACTGAAGCCCAGCTGAAGGCCTTCCGTGCCGAAGAGCGTGGCAACGATCCGGAAAAGATGATGCGCACCATCGCCGCCAAGCTATCCGACGTCGAAATCAAGGCTGTTTCGGAATACGCTGCCGGCCTGCGCTAAACTCGCAGCCCCCCCGCAAAAGGCAGCTTCGGCTGCCTTTTTGTTTTTCTGCCGCTTGGCAGCCCAAGCCAGGCGGCATAGACTGCACACTCCATCCCAAACCGGACCCGGAGAGATAACGATGAAAACGCTCAAGCAACTCCTCGCCGACCGTAGCCGGCCGCTCGCCGTCGTGACGCCGAACGATACCGTCTATCACGCGCTGTCCGTCATGGCGCAACACGACGTTGGCGCCTTGCTGGTTCTCAACGGCGAACAACTGGTCGGCATTTTTTCCGAACGCGATTACGCCCGCAAGATCATCCTGCACGGCAAGAGCTCGAAGGAAACCCTGGTCAGCGAAGTCATGAGCGACCGCGTCGCCTACGTCACGCCCGCCGCGACCCTGGACGAGTGCATGGCCCTGATGACCGAAAAGCGCTTTCGCCACCTGCCGGTTCTTGAAGAGGATGGCAACGTCGCCGGCATGATCTCGATCGGCGACCTGGTCAAGGAAACCATCAGCGACCAGAAATTCCTGATTGAGCAACTGGAACGCTACATCAGCGGCTAACATGGCGTCCGGTAGCATCCATTTCCGTATCCTCGAAGACATCGCCCGCGACCTGTCGGGCGACGTCAATTTTCCGACCTGCCTGGATGCCGCCATGCTGGTCCGCAACACGCTGCGTGACCCACAGGTTGACCTGCGCCTCGTCGTCCAGGCAATCGGCACCGAGCCGCTGATCTCCAGCAAGCTGCTCCGCATCGCCAATTCCGTCTCCTACAATCCGTCCGGCCGGCCGATCACCGACTTGCAGGTAGCCGTCAGCCGACTGGGCTTTGAAGTCGTTCGCACCACCTCACTGGCGGTGGCCATGGACCAGATGCTGAAGTCGAAGAACCTGACCGCATACGACGGCATCTCACACGCGGCCTGGCAGCATTCGATCCACGTTGCCGCCATCGCCCGCGTACTGGCGAGGCGCCTCGGCCGGATCAACCCGGACGAAGCGATGCTGGCCGGACTGGTGCATAACATCGGCATTTTTTATCTGCTCTATCGGGCAGCCGAATATCCCGAGTATCGCAGCGACCAGCCCGCCATGCTCGAACTGCTCGGGGGCTGGCACGAAAGCATCGGCGACAGCCTGCTGCACATCCTCGGCATGCCGGCGGCGATCACCGATGCCGTACGCGATCACGAACATATCAAGCACACCGAAACGCCCTGCAACGTCTGTGACGTGCTGTATTTCGCCAACTTGCTGGCTGATGACGACATGAGCTGGCTACCTGGCAACCCGCTGTCGGCCGATGAAAGACAAGCCCGGGCGAGTGATCGGGAGCGCTACACCGACTTGCTCGAAGAGGCGAAGGACGACATCGAGAGCCTGTACGCCGCCCTGTCGGCCTGAACCAGGCCTCACTCCCGCTGTCCTACATCCGTTGTGACGGCCTTTCATGGCAGTCCGAAGCGCCTCTTCGCCTTCACCTCCTCGGGAGTTTTCATGCTGATTCGTCACGCCAGCGATATCCTGCCTTCGGAAATTACCGCACCCGCGATCCACGCCGGCCGTCGGCACTTCGTTCGCAACCTGCTGGCGGCGGGTGCGGGCATCTCCCTTGGTCCTCTGGCCAGCGCATCAACTGCCGAGGCCCCTCCCTTCGGCACGCCAAAGGCCAGCCCCTTTTCACTGAGCGACGAGAAGCCGACCGCCTTCAAATCGATCACCGGCTATGGCAACTTCTATGAATTCGGTCCCGACAAGGACAGCCCGGCCCGACATGCTCACCGCCTGCGCACCCGTCCTTGGAGCGTGACGATCGACGGCGAGGTAAAGAATGCCAAGACCTTCGGCATCGAGGACATCCTGGCGTGGCCAGCCCTCGAGGAACGCATCTACCGCCTGCGTTGCGTGGAAGGCTGGAGTGCCGTCATTCCCTGGATCGGCTTTCCGTTCAGCGAACTGCTCAAACGGATCGAGCCGACCGGCAATGCCAAATTCGTCGAATTCTGGAGCCTGGCCGACCCCGAGCAGATGCCTTTCGTCCGCCTGCCTTTCCTCGATTGGCCCTATCGTGAGGCGCTGCGCCTGGACGAAGCGCAGCACCCGTTGACCATCCTGGCCGTTGGCATGTACGGCGAAGTCATGCCGAAGCAGAATGGTGCGCCGTTACGCCTTGTCGTACCTTGGAAATACGGCTTCAAGAGCGCCAAATCCATCGTACGCATCCGTTTCGTCGAGAAGCAGCCGGAAACAAGCTGGATCAAAGCGGCACCTGACGAATACGGCTTCTATTCGAACGTCAACCCCGAGGTGCCGCACAAGCGCTGGAGCCAAAGCCACGAACGCCGCCTCGGCGAGTTCTTCAAGCGCAAGACCCTCCCCTTCAACGGCTACGCCGACCAGGTTGCCGGGCTGTATGCCGGCATGGATCTACACAAGAACTTCTGACATGAGCTACAGCCCCGACGCCCGCCAACTCTCCGGCCTCAAAGCCATTCTCTTCCTGCTCTGCCTGCTGCCCCTGGGCCGCCTGCTGTGGGCAGCCTATACGGATGATTTTGGCCCCAACCCGGTCGAGTTCGTGCAGCGCTGGACCGGCACCTGGAGCTTCAACCTGTTGCTCATCACGCTGAGCATCACGCCGCTGCGCGCCATGACCGAATGGCACTGGCTGATCCGCCTGCGCCGGATGCTCGGCCTGTTCTGCTTCTTCTACGCTACGCTGCATTTCCTGGCCTTCATCGGCTTCGATCATGCCTTCGATCTCAACGACATCGCCCGCGATATCGCCAAGCGCCCGTTCGTCACGGTCGGCTTCGCGGCGTTTGTTCTGCTCGTACCGCTGGCCGCAACCTCCACCCAATGGGCCATTCGCCGGCTGGGCGGGCGGCAGTGGCAGCAGTTGCATCGCAATATCTACCTGATCAGCATCCTGGCCTGCGTGCATTACTTCTGGCTGGTCAAGGCCACCGCCCTGCTCTGGCCACTGGCCTACTCGGTTGCCGTGGCGCTGCTCCTCGGCTGGCGCGTCCGGGAGCGCCGCCGCAAGGCGATTCCAGTGCCGCGCAACGAAACGGTCAACCCGGTTCGCTTCTACAAACAGAAGCCGGACTAAGCCGGCGCAGGTTCAACCCTTGCGCGGCAGATCGAAGCGGACGATGGCGCGGCCATCGGGGGTCTGCTTCGGCGCCGCCTTCCAGGCATGGCCGTAGATCACCTCGAAGGTGGCCGGCAGCTTGCCATCACAACGCAGGCTTTCGTAGGCAGCCCGCGCCGCAGCCCAGGCCTGGCGCCCAGTCAGACCATGCCGGCGTGCCTTCATGGCGCACATCGAACCAGCCGCACGCAAGTCGGCGAACAGAGCATCGAGATCGTCATAGGTCAGGGTGACGATTTCCATGTCCATCACCGGATCGGCAAAGCCGCAGCCGACCAGCATGTCGCCGAGGTCGTGCATATCGGTAAACCGTTGGGTGTGGGCGTAGCCGTCACTGAAAGTCGAGCGGAGTTCCTTCAACGTATCCGGCCCGAGCGTCGAAAACATCAGCAGACCACCGACTTCCAGAACGCGGTACGCTTCGGCCAACGCCGGAATCGGGTCGTCCAGCCAGTGCAGCAGCAGGTTGGACCAGACCAGGGCTGCCGAACGGGTGGACAGGGGCAGATTGGCCGCATCGGCGGCGAGGCGCTGGGGCTCGCCCTTGCGGCCCAGTGCCAGCCAGCGCTGCCAGCCGGCGCGCGGGGGCCGACCGGCCGCCAGCATGGCCGGCGAAAGGTCGATACCAACCCACTCGGCTTCCGGGTAACGGGCGTTCAGCGCCGGAAAACTGCCCCCCCGGCTACAGCCAAGATCGACCACCCGTTTCGGCTGCAGATTGACGTAATCCAGCCGCTCCAGCATCCGGCTATCGATTTCGCGGGCAAAGAAATCCCCCTCGCCATACGACGCCGCACCCCGGGAAAAGCGTCGACCGACCTGTTGCCGGTCGACGAAGCCAGCGCTCAAATCGCCTTCATGCCCAAGCGGGCGAACAGGGCGTCATCGCGCTCGATATCGGGATTGCCGGTGGTGAGCAGGAAATCCCCGTAGAACATCGAGTTGGCACCGGCCAGGAAGCACATGGCCTGGAGTTCGTCGCTCATTTCCTGGCGACCGGCCGACAGGCGAACCCACGAGGTCGGCATGGCGATGCGGGCGGCAGCGATGGTCCGCACGAACTCAAACGGGTCGAGGCGCGGCACATCGGCCAGCGGTGTACCGGGAATCGGCACCAGGTTATTGATCGGCACCGATTCTGGCGGCTTGGGCAGGTTGGCCAGCTGGACAATCAACGCTGCACGGTTCTTGCGGGACTCACCCATGCCGATGATGCCGCCGGAACAGACGTTGATGCCAGCGTCCCGCACCTGGTCCAGCGTATCGAGACGGTCATCGTGGGTGTGAGACTTGATGACCTGACCGTAGAACTCCTTGTCGGTATCCAGGTTGTGGTTGTAGTAATCGAGGCCGGCCTCCTTCAGCTTTTCGGCCTGGCCCTCCTTGAGCATGCCCAGCGTGACGCAGGTTTGCATGCCGAGAGCCTTGACCTCCCGCACCATGTCCAGCACGCGGTCGAGATCGTTATCCTTCGGGCCTTTCCAGGCGGCCCCCATGCAGAAGCGCGAAGCGCCCTTGTCCTTCGCCGCCTTGGCCGCTGCGACCACCTCCTCGACCGGCATCAGGCGTTCGCGGCCGGTTTCGGTTTCGTAACGGGCCGATTGCGAGCAGTAGCCACAATCCTCGGAACACCCCCCGGTCTTGACCGAAAGCAGCGTCGAGCGCTGAATGGCGTTCGCGTCGAAATGCTGGCGATGCACGCCCTGGGCACGCCACAGCAGGTCCATGAGAGGCATTTCGTACAGCGCGAGTACCTCGTCGACAGTCCAGCGATGGACTGGCGCGGATTGGGATTCACAGGAAACGGCGGCGAGGGAGCTAGCTTGCATGGGTGGCCTTGCGTGAGAAAATGCTATAAAAATCAGACACGAAGCATGTCAGTAATTATGAATTATCACGGACACAGCGTTTGAATGTCAATTTTACCCTACCCCACCGCCCTCTCGCGTTTCACGCATCGCACAGTAGCGCTTCTCCTCCCTGCCAGCTGTCTGCTCTGCGGCGGGGACAGCGAAAATGAACTCGTCTGCGCCGCCTGCATAGCGGAGCTACCGCAGCTCGCTGAACCCTGCTGCCCACTGTGCGCCGACCGCACGACGCACGGCGAACGCTGTGGCGCCTGCCTCAAGGATCCGCCCGCCTTCTCGCGGGCGTTCGCCGCCTACCGCTACGATTACCCGCTCGACCGCATCATTCATGCTCTGAAGTATGGTCATCAACTGGCCGTTGCCGACTGGTGTGCCGGCCGGCTTGCTCCCTTGGCAGGCCACGCGCATTTCGACCGCATCCTGCCCCTCCCCTTGCACGTCGAGCGCCTGCGGGAACGAGGCTTCAATCAGTCCGGGGAAATCGCCAAGGCGCTCGGCCGGCGGCTGGATCTTCCGGTCGACCCGACATCCCTGCTCCGGACGCGGGCCACGCCGCCGCAAGCCGAACTGCCGCACAAAGAGCGTCTCCGCAACGTGCGCGGCGCCTTCGAATGCCGCACCGATCTGACGGGACAGCATCTGCTGCTGATCGACGACGTGATGACGACGGGCGCCACAGCGAACGAAGGCGCCCGCGTCCTCAAGTTGCATGGCGCCGCCTCGGTCACGGTGGCAGTTGTCGCCCGTGCGCTGAAGGACTGATTCCGTGCTTTAATCCGCCCCTTTAGCCCCCATTCCCACCGTGTTCGCTGTCGTTCTCTTTCAACCGGAAATCCCGCCCAACACCGGCAACATCATCCGCATGTGCGCCAATAGCGGCGCCGAACTTCACCTGGTCGAGCCGCTCGGGTTCGATATCAGCGACAAGTCGTGCCGGCGGGCCGGACTGGATTACCATGAATACGCCCGGGTCATGCGTCATGCCGACTGGGCGGCCTGCAAGCGGGCACTGACTGGCCGGCGGCTGTTCGCCATGACGACAAAGGGGAATGCCAGCCCGTACAACACGACGTTCCAGGAGAGTGACGTCTTTGTCTTCGGCCGTGAAACCAGCGGGTTGCCGCCTGAGATCATGGTGGAATTCGGCGAAGCAAACCGCCTGCGCCTACCGATGCTCCCTGGGCAGCGTTCGCTGAATCTGTCGAATGCCGCTGCCGTCACCGTCTTCGAGGCCTGGCGGCAGATCGGTTTTCGCGGCGCGCGCTAGGCAGCGCTCAGGCCAGTTCCTCACGCGGGTCGCGCGCCATCA
Source organism: Dechloromonas agitata is5 (assembly GCF_000519045.1). GTDB lineage: Bacteria > Pseudomonadota > Gammaproteobacteria > Burkholderiales > Rhodocyclaceae > Azonexus > Azonexus agitatus. The sequence continues at coordinate 1,539,069 of NZ_KI912532.1, read as the reverse complement.
ATTGCTCGACAGCCTGCGCCGCACTCAGGCGGCCATCGAGCACGGCGGCAACCGCAGCGCTGATCGGCATATCCACCGCCAACTGGCGCGCCAACCGATCGACCTCGCGCGCCGTATACACCCCCTCGGCGACGTGGCCGAGTTCCTCGAGAATTTGCTGCAGCGACTTGTTCTGGGCGAGGGCCAGGCCGACCCGGCGATTACGCGACAGGTCGCCGGTGCAGGTCAGGATCAGATCCCCCATGCCGGCCAGCCCCATGAAGGTCTGCCGCTCGGCGCCCAGGGCCAGGCCGAGGCGGGCAATTTCAGCCAGGCCGCGGGTCATCAGAGCGGCCCGGGAATTCAGGCCGAGACCGAGGCCGTCGCACACGCCGGTGGCGATGGCCAGCACATTCTTCACAGCGCCGCCGACCTCGACACCAACCAGATCGTCGTTAGCGTAGATACGCAAGCGGGTGGAGTGAAGTTGCCGCGCCGTCTCGCGGGCAAAAGCCGGCTCGTTGGCAGCCAGTGAAACCGCCGTCGGCTGGCCAGCGGCCACTTCTTCGGCGAAACTTGGTCCGGACAGGGCGCCACAACGTGCCGCATCGCCCAGCACTTCGGCGACCACCTGATGCGGCAACTTGCCGCTGCCAGCTTCGAAACCCTTGCACACCCAGAGCAGCGGCGTCACACACCCCAGCGCCTTGAGGTGTTCAACCGTCGGCCGCAAGCCGGCAATCGGCGTGGCGACAACCAGCAAGTCGGCATCGGCCGCCGCCGCCGCAAAGTCGGTCGTGACGGCGACCGAATCAGGCAGCCGATAACCCGGAAAAAAGCGGCGATTCTCGCGACAGGCCAGCAACTCGGCGGCGACATCCGCCTCGCGCGACCACAGCGTCACCGCATGCTTGCCGGCAAAAGCAATGGCCAGCGCCGTTCCCCAGGCACCGGCCCCCAACAACGTGATTTTCATAAACCCCAGACCTGCGTCGAACGGATATAACCGGTCGCCCCGTCACGATGCCGGACCTTGACCCAACCCGGGGCAGCCGCTTCCAGCCAGTCAACTGCGACCCACTTGTCCAGTTCGAGCAGGACGGGGGACTCCACCTTGTCGGACTGATGCATCTCGGCTTTCGCCGCGGTAACGACCAGCGTCCGCTTGTCGGTCAGGTTTTTTGCCTCGATCCAGGCCAGCGTACCCTCGGCATCACGCACCTTGTGCCAGCCCTCGAGGCGAACCACGACCTCGACCGGCGTCTGCCCCTTGATCAGGTAGAGCTTCTTGCCGGCCTGCGACGGCGCATCATAGAGAATGGCAGCCGGCACGCTGACCGAACGATAATCGATGGCCAGTGCGGCACCGGCCGCACCGATCAGCGAGACAGCGACAAGCGCGCGACGCCACATGACCTCGTCCTTACTGGATCGGCACTTCGGTCGGGGCGCCCGACTCGGCCTGCTGCTGCAGGCGCTGCATGTACATGGCTTCGAAATTGACCGGCTGCAGGACGATCGGCTGGAAGCCGGCACGACCGACCGCATCGGACACGGCTTCGCGGGCATACGGGAACAGGATGTTCGGGCAGGCCACAGCAACCAGCGGCTCGATCTGCTCATCCGGCACGTTCTGGATGCGGAAAATACCGGCCTGGCCGACCTCGACCAGGAACACCGTCTTCTCGCCGAAGCGAGCAGTCACGGTCACGGTCAGGACGACCTCGAAGACGCCTTCGCCAACACCGCGACCGGCAGTATTGAGCTGAATTTCAACCTGCGGCTGCTCCTGCTCAAGGAAAATTTCCGGGGCGTTCGGCACTTCAACCGACAGATCCTTGACGTAGAGTTTTTCAATGGCGAAGAGCGGCTGGGTGTTTTGTTCCATGGTTTTCTTTCGGAAAATAAATCGGTTCGGTTCAGGCTTCGAGCAGGGGCTTCAACTTGCCGGCCGCATCGAGGGCATGCAGATCGTCACAGCCTCCCACATGGGTGTCGCCGATGAAGATCTGCGGTACGGTACGCCGCTGGGTTTTCTGCATCATTTCATCACGCCGCTCGTGATCGAGGTCCACACGAACCTCCTCGATCTCGGTGACGCCCCGCGCCTTGAGCAATTGTTTGGCGCGAACGCAGTACGGGCAGACTGCCGTGGTGTACATCAAGACGCGGGCGCTCATTTTTTCTTGCCGCCTTTCTTGATCGGATAACCCGCCCCCACCCAGGCGTCAACGCCACCGGAGAGGTTGTAGAGCTTGCCGAAACCTTGCTTTTTCAGCTCGCCACAGGCCTTGTTCGAGCGCATGCCGGAGGCACAGCAGACAATCAGCGGCTTGTCCTTGAACTTCTCCAGTTCGCCAACCCTTTCGACCAGTTTGGCGGCCGGAATGTTGACGGAGTCCGGCAGGTGGCCGGCCGCGAATTCGTCGGCCTCGCGCACGTCGAGAAGCTGGGCATCTTCACGATTGATCAACTGCGTCGCTTCGGCCGGCGAAACGCTGTTGCCGGAAGGCCGGAAGAACGCCGGCCAGAGCAGCGACAAGCCGCTGACCACGACCAGGGAGATGAGCAGGATATTCTGGTTGATAAATTCCATCGGCATCGATCAGGCCTCCGTACCGCAGAAAACTTCGCGCATCATGCCGACGAGTTGCAAGGTGCGCTGATCACCGACACGGTAGAAGACGCGATTCGCATCCTTGCGGGTAACCAGCACGCCCTTTTCGCGCAGGATGGCGAGATGTTGGGAGATGTTGCTTTGCGAGGTTCCCACCGCATCGACGATTTCCTGCACACAGGCCTCCTCCTCGCCAAGGACGCACAAAATCTTTAGACGCAACGGATGCGCAATGGATTTCAAGGCGCGGGCGGCCAACTCGATGTGCTCCTGCTTGTCGATCAGACTGAAGGAAGGCGTTTCCAAGACAAAACCTCGTTATCGGTGAATAGCGCATTATAAAATAGGCATTCCCGTTTGGCTTAATCGAAATCAATCCCATGTTCCCCCGAAATCCGCCGTTCGGCCAACGCCTCCACGCTGTACGGCGACACGGACTGGCGGTGGCGTTGATGGCCACCATGCTGGCCTTCAGCGGGCCCGGCTCAGCCCGACCGGCCGCCGAGAAAAGGACAGCTTCGCCCGTCGCGGCGCCGGAGATCGCCGAAAAACAGGCGGATCTCGGCGAACTGCGCAGTCGGATCGAGGGCTTGCGCAAGGAGTTGTCCACCAGCGAGGAAAACAAGGCGGACGCCGCCGACCGCCTGCGCGAATCGGAACGCAAGATATCGCTGCTGCAACGCGAACTGCACGACCTGACCGAATCCCGCAGCCAATTGCAGCGCAAGCTCAAGAACCTTGAACAGCAATCGCAGGAACTCGGCGCCACACTCGGCCAGCAGCAGGCGCAACTAGAAAAGCTGCTCTACAAACAGTACCTGCGCGGCACCCCGGACTCGCTGCAACTCTTGCTCAACGGTGACGACCCCAACCAGATGGCGCGCGACCTGCACTACCTCTCGGCCATCGCCCTGAGCCGGGCCGAGTTGATGGGGGAGATCAACGCCACGCTCGACCGGAAAAAGGTCCTTGCCGCCGACGCCAAGGCACGCGCGGCCGAACTGGCCGACGTCGAGGCCGAGCAGCAGAAGCGTCATGCCGAATTGCAGAAGCAGCGGGAGGAGCGCAAGGCCCTGTATGCGCAGATCTCCAGCAAAGTCAATGCGCAGCGCAAGGAAATCGGCAACCTGCAACAAAACGAAAAGCGCCTGAGCAATCTGATCGATCGCCTGTCGCGGATTCTCGCCGCCCAGGCGGCACAGGCCGCCAAAGCTGCCAAGGCTGCGGAAGCGGCCCGCCAGGCTGCTCAGCAGCAGAAGGAGAAAACGCTCGCCGGCAACACGGGGGACCGAGGCGAGACGCGGCCACCGATCGCTACCGAACCTTCCCGGCCGCGGCAGGTCGAATCCGAGAATCGCTACGAACCGGTGGCCAGCAACGGCAGCTTCGCCCGCCAGCGCGGCAGCCTTCGCCTGCCGGTGCGCGGCACGGTATCCGGCCGTTTTGGTGCGCCGCGCGACGGCGGCGGCACGTGGCGCGGACTGTTCATCCGTGCCGGTTCTGGCAGCGAGGTGAAAGCCATCGCCAACGGGCGGGTGGTTTTTTCGGAATGGATGCGAGGTTTCGGCAACCTGCTGATCGTCGACCACGGTGATGCCTATCTGTCGATCTACGGCAATAACGACTCGCTGCTGAAACAGGTGGGGCAGAGCGTGAAAGGCGGGGAGACGGTCGCTACCGTGGGCAATAGCGGGGGCAATCCGGAATCCGGTTTATACTTTGAGCTCCGCCACCAGGGGCAACCGATCGACCCGTTGAAATGGGCAAGTTTGAAATGAGCAAAGCAAAAACCATCAGCCTGACCGTCGGCGCCTTCGTCGCTGGAGCCCTTATCAGCTTGCACATTCCGGCACTGGCCGAGAAGGAAACCAAGCCCGGCCTGCCGATCGACGAGTTGCGCACCTTTGCCGAGGTCTACAGCGCCATCAAGCAGGGCTATGTCGAGCCGGTCGAAGACAAGAAGATGATCACCAATGCCATCTCCGGCATGCTCTCCAACCTCGATCCGCACTCGGCCTATCTCGATGCCGACGCCTTCAAGGATCTGCAGGTCGGCACGCAGGGCGAGTTCGGCGGGCTGGGCATCGAAGTCGGCATGGAAGACGGGCTGGTCAAGGTGATCTCGCCGATCGAGGACACCCCGGCCTACCGTGCCGGCGTCAAGGCGGGCGACCTGATCTTCAAGCTTGACGACACCCCGGTCAAAGGCCTGTCGCTGTCGGAAGCCGTCAAGAAGATGCGCGGCAAGCCGAAGACACCGATCAAGATTTCCATCCTGCGCAAGGGCGAAGCCAAGCCCATCGAAATCACCCTGGTGCGCGAAGTGATCAAGGTGCAAAGCGTCAAGTCCAAACTGGTCGAACCCGGCTACGGCTGGGTGCGCATCACGCAGTTTCAGGAAAACACCATCTCCGAGCTGGCCAAGCATCTCGGCACCCTCTACAAGGACGGCAACAAGTTGAACGGTCTGGTGCTCGACCTGCGCAACGACCCGGGCGGCCTGCTGCACGGTGCGATCGGCGTTTCCGCCGCCTTCCTGCCGCCGGACGTCAAGGTGGTGTCCACCGACGGCCGCACCGAGGATGCCAAGCAGGAGTTCAAGGCCCGCGTCCAGGATTACCAGCGCGGCACCAAGGAAGATCCGCTCAAGTTGCTGCCGATCGAGGCCAAGAATGTGCCGATGGTCGTTCTGGTCAACGGCGGATCGGCCTCCGCCTCGGAAATCGTCGCCGGCGCCCTGCAGGATCACAAGCGCGCCGTCATCGTCGGCACGCAGACCTTCGGCAAGGGCTCGGTGCAGTCCGTCCTGCCGTTGCCGGGCAACACCGCGATCAAGCTGACCACGGCCCGCTACTACACGCCGTCGGGTCGTTCCATCCAGGCCAAGGGCATCACGCCGGACATTGTCGTCGAGGAAAGCCTGAATGGCAGTAGCGCCGGCATGCGCATCCGCGAGGCCGATCTTGATCGCCACCTGAGCAACGACCGCGACAAGGAAGCCCCCAAGGCCGACCCCAAGGCAGCTGCCAAGAATGCGATCAAGCCGAGCAAGGAGAAGGACAAGAACGGCAAGGAGGAGAGCGAGGAGGAACTGCCGCCGCGCCTCGAGTATGCCTCGAAGAGCGACTACCAGTTCCAGCAGGCACTGATCCTTCTCAAGGGGCTGCAGATCATGCAGAATAAGGCGCAGTAACCCACGGATCGGGAGGTCCCATGTCAGGCTCTGATCTCAGGAAGAAACGGGAAATCCTGTTCTCCAAATTCCCGCCGGGCCAAGTGCCCGAAGCCGCTGACGATCTCCAGCGGCTGGAGGACATCGAGGTCAGCGCCCGCTTCGAGGAGCGGGCCGTCGGTGTCGCCTACGACCTCCAGCAGCACACCCTGCGCGAACTCGATGAACACCTGGTCGACAAGGGCTACCACCTCGACAACACCCTGCTCACCAAGCTGACCCGGGCGCTGATCTACTATGTCGAGGAGACCCAGTTGCACAACATGGACGCCCCGGAAAGGCGCCTCAAGCGCTCGTCGCAGGAGGCCTACGTCAAGGCCTGGGAACACCGTCCGCATGGCGACCACGACGATACGCCGCCGGAGTGGCGCGAATACAAGTAGTTGTCAGTCGGTGGTAGGTCGTCGTTAGCAAGGGCACCTGCCGACTGACGACCACAAACCAACAACCGACGACTGCATGAACGACGACCAGCTTCTCCGCTATAGCCGCCATATCCTGCTCGACGCACTGGGCATCGAAGGCCAGGAGCGCATTCTCGCCACTCACGCGCTGATCATCGGTGCCGGTGGACTGGGCTCACCCGCCGCCCTCTACCTGGCTTCCGCCGGAATCGGCAAGATCACGTTGGTCGATGACGACACGGTCGATTTCACCAACCTGCAGCGCCAGATACTGCACAGCCAAGCCCGCGTCGGCATGGCCAAGGCAGAATCCGGCCGGCAAGCCCTGCTGGCGATCAACCCGGAAATCGACATCGTACCCTTGCAGCAACGGCTGTCGGGCGGAGCGCTTGACGCGCTGGTCGCCACGGCCGATATCGTGCTCGACTGCACCGACAATTTCACCACCCGGCACGCCATCAATCGGGCCTGCGTGCATCATCGGAGGCCGCTGGTATCCGGCGCCGCCATTCGCTTCGACGGACAGATCAGCGTGTACGACCTGCGTCACGACGATGCGCCGTGCTACCACTGCCTGTTCCCGGAAGGGGAAGATGTCGAGGAGGTGCGCTGTGCGGTGATGGGAGTTTTTGCCCCGCTGACCGGCATCGTCGGCACCATGCAGGCCGCCGAGGCATTGAAGCTCGCCGCAGGCATCGGCAAATCGCTGAGCGGGCGCCTGCTGTTGCTCGACGCGCTGGAGATGGAATGGCGTACCGTGCGTTTTAAGAAAGACGCCGGCTGTGCCGTTTGTGGCCCTACGAAGGACGGGCAAGCACCCGGATATCTGCCCCGACCTGACGCAGATCGCGAATCTGCAGACGGCACTTGCCGTCTAGCGTAGCCAGTTCGGGCAGGTTGAACAGGCCGCTCGCCTCGTGGCCGATCAGGCACGGGGCGAGATAAAGCAGCAGTTCATCGACCAAGCCTTCGCGCAACAGCGAACCGTTCAGTTTGAAACCCGCCTCGGCATGCACCTCGTTGATGCCACGCTGGGCCAACGCAGCGAGCAGCGCCGCCAAATCGACCTTGCCGGAAGCATGAGGCAGGATCAACACCTCCGCCCCGACTGACCGTAGCGCTTCGATTCGTCCAGAATCCTCGACAGCGCCGGCGATCAACGTTGAACCGCCCTGCAAAACACGGGCGTCGAGCGGGGTTTCCAGTTTGCTATCGACCACGACGCGCAGCGGTTGGCGAGGGGTTTCAACATCGCGCACATTGAGTTGCGGATTATCGTCGCGCACCGTGCCGATGCCGGTCAGGATGGCGCAGGCCCGCGCCCGCCAGGCATGGCCGTCGCGCCGGGCATCCGGACCGGTGATCCACTGGCTGACGCCATTGTTGAGCGCCGTCTTGCCGTCCAGGCTGGCAGCCGCTTTCAGGCGCAACCAGGGGCGACCGCGCGTCATGCGCGAAACGAAGCCGATGTTCACTTCGCGCGCCTCGTTTTCCAGCAGGCCGCTGACCGTCTCGATGCCGGCCGCCTGCAGCAGGGCCAGGCCCTGACCGGCGACCAACGGATTGGGATCGGTCATCGCCGCAACGACGCGCGACACCCCGGCGGCAATCAGGGCTTCGGCGCAAGGCGGTGTACGGCCGTGGTGGCTGCACGGCTCCAACGTGACGTAGGCGGTCGCGCCCCGGGCCTTGTCACCGGCTGCGCGCAGGGCATGCACTTCGGCATGCGGTTCGCCGGCTTTTTCGTGCCAGCCTTCGCCCACGATTTCGCCATCGCGAGCCAGCACACAACCGACACGCGGATTGGGCGAGGTCGTCCACAGGCCGCGCTCGGCCAGTTGCAGGGCGCGCGCCATCATGCCGTGATCAACGGCGGAAAAACTCATTTTTTCTTGGTGGCGGGAGAGACTTCGCGGATAGCGCGGGAGAACGCATCGACGTCTTCGAAATTGCGATAGACCGAAGCAAAGCGGATATAGGCCACCTTGTCGAGCTTTTTCAACTCGCGCATAACCAGTTCGCCCAGTTGCTGGGTCGTCACTTCGCGTTCGCCGGCCGAGAGCAGGCGTTCCTCGATATCGGCCACCGCCGCATCAATCGCTTCGATGGAAACCGGCCGCTTGCGCAGGGCGAGTTCAAGGCTGGCGCGCAGCTTTTCGCGCTTGAATTCGGTGCGCAGGCCGTTTTTCTTGACGACCTGCGGCAACTGGATTTCTGCCCGCTCGTAGGTCGTGAAACGCTTGTCGCAGGCATTGCACTTCCGGCGGCGACGGACGACATCCCCCTCGTCGTTCAGACGAGTGTCGGCGACCGCCGTGTCCTCCGCGCCGCAGAAAGGGCATTTCACAGCAGATTACGCGCCGTAAACCGGGAACTTGGCGCACAACGCGGCGACCTTGGCGCGCACGGTGGCGGCCACGGTTTCGTCGTTCGGTGCGTCGAGCACGTCGGCCACCAGGTGGGCGATCTGCTCGGCTTCGATCTCGGTGAAACCACGGGTCGTCATGGCTGGCGAGCCGATACGGATGCCGGAGGTGACGAACGGCTTCTGCGGGTCGTTCGGGATGCCGTTTTTGTTGACCGTGATGTGGGCACGGCCCAGGGCAGCTTCGGCATCCTTGCCGGTGATGTTCTTGGCGCGCAGGTCGACCAGGAAGACGTGGCTTTCGGTACGACCGGAAACGATGCGCAGGCCACGCTCTTCACCGAGCACACGCGCCATGACGCGGGCGTTGTTGATGACCTGTTCCTGGTAGTTCTTGAACTCCGGCGAAGCGGCTTCCTTGAAGGCCACTGCCTTGGCAGCGATGACATGCATCAGCGGGCCGCCTTGCAGGCCCGGGAAGATGGCCGAATTGAGGGCCTTTTCGTGCTCGGCCTTCATCAGGATGACACCACCGCGCGGGCCGCGCAGGGTCTTGTGCGTGGTCGAGGTAACGACGTCGGCATGCGGCACCGGGTTCGGGTAGAAACCGGCAGCGATCAGGCCGGCGTAGTGGGCCATGTCGACCCAGAAGATGGCGCCGACTTCCTTGGCGATCTTGGCGAAGCGCTCCCAGTCGATGCGCAGGGCGTAGGCGGAGGCACCGGCGACGATGATCTTCGGCTTGTGCTCGCGGGCCAGCGCTTCCATGCGCTCGTAGTCGATCTCTTCCTTTTCGTTCAGGCCGTAGGAAACGACGTTGAACCACTTGCCGGACATGTTCAGGGCCATGCCGTGGGTCAGGTGACCACCTTCGGCCAGGCTCATGCCCATGATGGTGTCACCCGGCTTGGCGAAGGCCATCAGTACGGCCTGGTTGGCCTGCGAGCCGGAATTCGGCTGGACGTTGGCGGCTTCGGCACCGAACAGCTTCTTCAGGCGGTCGATGGCGATCTGCTCGGCGACGTCGACGTACTCGCAGCCACCGTAGTAACGCTTGCCCGGGTAGCCTTCGGCGTACTTGTTGGTCAGCTGGGAGCCCTGGGCTTCCATGACGGCCTTGCTAACGTAGTTTTCGGACGCGATCAGTTCGATGTGGTCTTCCTGACGCTGGTTCTCGGCTTCGATCGCCTTCCAGAGTTCAGGGTCAACTTTTGCCAGGGTGTCTTTCGCGGAAAACATGGGGATAGCCTCAAGCCATTGAAGAAAAGGGAGAAGATTTTATCACGAAGGCAGTTCGTCAAGGGCGCCCGGCTCCAGGTGGTCGGTTTCGCCCCAGGTATCGAGCTGCCACTGTCCGTCGACCACGGAAATCCAGTTGATGCCGGCGTTCGGGATCAGGAAATCGCGCGGCATTTCGAGCGGATTGCCGCGTACGAAACGGTTGATGACATCCAGCACGCCGCCGTGCAGCACGACGACAACATTCCGGCCCGGATGGGCGGCGGCGATTTGCTGCAGCTTGTCCGTAACGCGGGCGAACATGGCCTTCAGGCTCTCGCCGTTCTCGAAGGCGTAATCGGCGTTGCGTCCCTCGAAGGCGCCGTAGCCATCGGGATAGCGGGCCCGCGCTTCATCGTAGGTCAGCCCCTCGAAAACCCCGTAGCGGCGCTCGCGCATTTCGGGCACCGGCACCGGCGCCACGCCGATCTCGGCACCAATGGCCAGCGCCGTGGTCCAGGCACGCTTGAGGTCGCTGCTGTAAAGCGCCACGACACCGGCCCCCTTCAACCAGCGCCCGGCGGCCACCGCCTGTCGCCGCCCGGTGTCGTTCAAACCGATGTCGATCTGCCCCTGGATACGTCGCTCGGCGTTCCATTCGGTTTCGCCATGGCGTACCAGGCAGATACGTGTCGGCTGGTTTGTAGGGATTTCCACCATTTTCCGCCCATGCCCTTCACTGTAAATTTTGGCCCACTGACATTCCATTCACGCCGGCCAACCCAAGAAGCCGGAAATTCTATCAACCGAGGAGGACTTTTCGTGACCCTTCTGCTCAAACTCTCGCAGTTGATCGACTGGATCAACGAGCGGGTCGGCAAAGGCGCATTCTGGCTGGTTCTGGTGATGACCATCATCAGCGCCGGCAACGCCGTGGTGCGCTTCATTTTCAACTACAGTTCGAACGGGCTGCTGGAAATCCAGTGGTACCTGTTTGCCGCGGTGTTCCTGCTCTGCTCGCCCTACACGCTGCAAAAGAACGAGCACGTCCGTATTGACGTCATTTCCGGCCGTTTCTCACCGCGCGGACATGCCATCATCGACATCATCGGCACCCTGTTCTTCCTGTTGCCGATGGTTATCCTGGTCCTCTATCTCGCCGTACCGCTGGTGGCCGACTCCTACCGGATCAATGAAATGTCGGCCAACGCCGGCGGCCTGATCCGCTGGCCGGTCAAGATCCTGCTGCCGATCGGTTTTACGCTGCTCGCCCTGCAGGGACTTTCCGAACTGATCAAGCGCGTCGCCTTCCTGATGGGCCTGATCGATGACCCCAACAGCAAGGACAAGGGTCCGAGCGCGGAAGAAGAACTGGCCGCCGCCATCGCCGCTGCCAAAGCCAAGGAGGCCAAATAATGGCGGAGTTCATCATTGCCAACATGGCACCATTGATGTTCGGTGCCCTCGTCCTGTTCCTGCTCTTCGGCTACCCGGTGGCCTTCGCGCTGGCCGCCAACGGCATCGTCTTCGGCCTGCTCGGCATCGAGCTCGGCCTGCTCACCCCGGCCCTGTTCCAGGCGTTGCCCGAGCGCATCTTCGGCATCATGGCCAACGACACGCTGCTCGCCATTCCGTTCTTTACCTTCATGGGTCTCGTCCTTGAACGATCCGGCATGGCAGAAGACCTGCTCGACACCATCGGCCAGTTGTTCGGCCCGATGCGCGGCGGCCTGGCCTTCGCCGTCATCTTCGTCGGCGCCCTGCTCGCCGCAACGACGGGCGTGGTGGCTGCCTCGGTCATCTCGATGGGCCTGATCTCGCTGCCCATCATGCTGCGCTACGGCTACGACAAGCGCCTGGCGAGCGGCGTCATTGCCGCCTCCGGCACGCTGGCCCAGATCATCCCGCCCTCGCTGGTGCTGATCATCATGGCTGACCAGCTCGGCCGTTCGGTCGGCGACATGTATGAAGGCGCCATGGTTCCCGGCCTGGTGCTGACCGGCCTTTACGTCGGTTATGTTGCCCTGGTCGCACTGCTCAAGCCCAGTGCCGCCCCTGCCCTGCCGCCGGAGGCCCGCTCCTTGCGCGGTGCCAAGCTGATGCTGCGGGTGATTACCACCCTGGTTCCGCCGCTGGTTTTGATCTTCCTGGTTCTCGGCACCATCTTCCTCGGCATCGCGACGCCGACCGAAGGCGGCGCCATGGGTGCAGCCGGCGCATTGATTCTGGCCATCGTCCGCAAGCGCCTGTCCTGGAAGCTGCTCAAGCAGGCCATGGAAACCACCGGCAAGCTGTCCTCCTTCGTGGTCTTCATCCTGGTCGGCTCGACGGTGTTCGGCCTGGTCTTCCGTGGCGTCAATGGCGACCTGTGGGTAGAACACCTGCTGCTCGGCCTGCCCGGCGGCCAGGTCGGCTTCCTGATCGTGGTCAACATCCTGGTCTTCCTGCTTGCCTTCTTCCTCGATTTCTTCGAACTGTCCTTCATCATCGTGCCGCTGCTCGCACCGGTGGCGGACAAGCTGGGCATCGACCTGGTCTGGTTCGGCGTCCTGCTGGCGGTCAACATGCAGACCTCCTTCATGCACCCGCCGTTCGGCTTCGCGCTGTTCTACCTGCGCTCGGTCGCCCCGGCCTCGGTCAAGACGACGGACATCTACTGGGGCGCCATCCCCTTCGTCTGCATCCAGATCATCATGGTGGCGATCATCATCATCTTCCCGAACATCGTCAGCTATGGCGACCCGGCCGAGAAGGCCCGCCTGGAACAGCAGGGCGATGTCGACCTCAGCACGATGATGCAGGATGGCGATGCCACTCAGGCTCCGACCGAAGATTCGGCAGCCGACCTGCTGAAGAATCTGCAGTCCAACGACAAGTAATTTCAGTTCGACCTGAACCCATTAGCGGAGCTGCGGCTCCGCTTTTTTTTCGCCATCGATCAAGGCTATGATGCCGATGGGAATTGGTCATTGGCCCGGCACAACGCTCTGGCCGACAATAGGTTCATAGCCCATCACGCTGACGAGGAGATTGCCATGGATATTGGAATCAGCAAAAAAGACCGTGAAAAGATCGCCGACGGGTTGTCCCATCTGCTTGCCGACTCGTTCACGCTGTACCTGAAGACCCACAACTTCCACTGGAACGTGACCGGCCCCATGTTCAACACCTTGCATGTGATGTTCATGGATCAATACACCGAGTTGTGGAACGCACTCGACCTGATCGCCGAACGCATCCGCGCCCTTGGCGTACAGGCTCCCGGCACCTTCCGCGAGTTCGCCCAGCTGACGGTGATCAAGGAAAGCGCAGGCAAGTTGAACGCCGAGGAGATGATCCGGCAACTGGTCGCCGGCCAGGAGGCCGTCGTCAAGACAGCACGCAATATTTTTCCGCTGGTGGACAAGGCGGGGGACGAGCCGACCGCCGACCTGCTGACCCAGCGCATGCAGATTCACGAAAAGAACGCCTGGATGCTGCGTAGCCTGCTGGAAAACTAATCGACCAAAACGCGGCCAACAAAAAACCCGCGAGGCAACTCGCGGGTTTTTTCAATGGCCGGAAGCCGACCGGGGAACAGCTTACTTGTGCGTTTGCAGAAAGCGGTCCATGCGCATTTCGGCGACACTGAACCAGGCATTCTGCGTCTTGCGGTACTTTTCCCACTCCGTGTAGATCTTCTTGAACGCCGGATTCTTGGCCGACTCGTCGGCATAGAGCTGCTGGGCAGCCTTGTAGGCGGCGCCGAGAATTTCGTCGGAGAAGGATTGCAGCTTGACGCCGCTCTGCAGCAGCTTGGACAGGGCAACCGGGTTCTTGTGATCGTATTCGGCCATCATCGTCACGTTGGCTTCGTACGCGGCAGCCTGGAAGGCGGCCTGGTATTCCTTCGGCAGCTTGTCCCATTCCTTCTTGTTGACGAAGAAGTGGATGGTCGGGCCGGACTCCCAGAAACCCGGGTAGTAGTAGTTCTTGGCAACCTTGTAGAAGCCCAGCTTTTCGTCGTCGAAGGGGCCGACCCATTCGGCGGCATCGATGGTGCCCTTTTCCAGCGCCGGATAGATGTCGCCGCCGGCAATCTGCTGCGGCACGACGCCCAGTTCGGAGAAGACGGCGCCGCCGAGACCGGCGATCCGCATCTTGACACCCTTGAGGTCAGCCAGGGTCTTCACTTCCTTGCGCCACCAGCCGCCCATCTGGGTGCCGGTGTTACCGCCGGCGAAGGAGACGACGTTGTAGTTGGCGTAGAACTCGTCGAGCAGCTTCTGGCCGCCACCGTAGTAGATCCAGGCATTCTGCTGGCGGGCATTCATGCCGAACGGAACGGACGTACCGAAACCGAAGGTCTTGTCCTTGCCGACGTAGTAGTAGGAGCAGGTGTGGCAGACTTCGACGGTGCCCTGTTGCACGGCATCCAGCGCCTGCAGGCCGGGAACGATCTCGCCGCCTGGGAAGACGCGGATGTCGAATTTGCCGCCGGTCATTTCACGCAGGCGGTTGGCCAGCACGTCGGCACCACCGTAAATGGTGTCCAGGCTCTTCGGGAAGGAAGAGGTCAGGCGCCACTTGATGCTCGGCAGTTCGGCGGCGATGGCCGGAGCGGCCAGGGTGGTTGCGGCGCCGGCAGCGGCACCGATGGAAGCTTTTTTCAGAAAATCACGACGTTGCATATTGTCTCCTCCAAAAAACAGGATCGCCGTACTTGACGATTGCACCATTCTTCACCAAGAGCACATATTTTACGAGTAGTGGAAAACCCTACCCCCCTCAAAACCATGAATCACCGTGCATCAGCGCCTCTGTGGCCAACAAAAAAGGAGCCGAGGCTCCTTTTTAATAAACCAACGACCAGCAACGGTCAGCGGTGAGACTGGGCGAACAGGTCCATCGGCATTTCGGCGACGGTAAACCAGGCGCGCTGGCTCTTGGCATACTTGGCGTACGAATCGTAGATTTTCTTGAAGGCTGGATTCTTGGCTGATTCGTCTGCATAGAGCTGCTGCGCCGACTTGTACGCTGCTTCCATGATTTCCTTGGAGAAAGTATGCAGCTTGACGCCGTTCTGCAGCAGCTTGGCCAGCGCGATCGGGTTCTTGTGATCGTATTCGGCGGTCATCGTCACGTTAGCTTCCGCGGCGGCGCAGGCGAAGGCGGCCTGGTATTCCTTGGGCAGCTTGTCCCATTCTTTCTTGTTGACGAAGAACTCCAGGCAGGTGCTCGGCTCCCACCAGCCCGGGCCGTAGTAATGCTTGGCGACCTTGTAGAAGCCCAGCTTCTCGTCGTCGTACGGACCGATCCACTCGGCGGCATCGATCGTGCCCTTTTCCAGCGCCGGGTAGATGTCGCCAGCGGCGATCTGCTGCGGCACGACGCCGAGCGGCGTCATCACCGCACCACCGAGGCCGCCGATCCGCATCTTGATGCCCTTGAGGTCGGCAACGGTGTTCACTTCCTTGCGCCACCAGCCGCCCATCTGGGTGCCGGAATTGCCGCCGGGGAAGGAAACGCAGTTGTAGCCGGCATAGAACTCGTCGAGCAGTTGCTGGCCGCCGCCCTGGTACATCCAGGCGTTGGTCTGACGGGCGTTCATACCGAACGGGATGGTCGTGCCGAAGGCGAAGGTGCGATCCTTGCCGACGTAATAATAGGAAGCGGTGTGGCAGCACTCAACGGTGCCCTGTTGCACGGCGTCCAGCGCCTGCAGGCCGGGGACAATTTCACCGCCCGGGAAGACGCGGATGTCAAACTTACCGCCGGTCAGCTCGCGCAGGCGACTGGCCAATTGCTCGGCACCACCGTAAATGGTGTCCAGACTCTTCGGAAAACTGGACGTCAGGCGCCACTTGATAGTGGGCAGGGATTGAGCCATCGCCGGTGCAGCAACGGTAGCAGCCGCGCCCGCAGCCGCGCCGATGGAAGCCTTCTTCAGAAAATCACGACGTTGCATCTTGTCTCCTAGAGAGTGAATTTTTGAGGTTTATTACAACGGCCCTCATTCTAGGAAACAAAGAAAAAACTGCGATTGGAGAAAACCCGATGAGGGAAACCACTGATTGCAAACAAAAAGTAAGCAATCAGCATTAGATCAACCAACAACAACCAGGTTCGATAGCCATCAGATCATTCGCCGGCAATGGTCATGCGATCAAGGAGAATGGAACCGGTCTGCTTGGTGCCGCGCACCTGCACGTCGTTGCCAACGGCCACAACCCCGGCCAGCATGGCCTTCAGGTTGCCGGCGATGGTGATTTCCTCGACCGGATGCACGATCTTGCCGTTTTCCACCCAGTAGCCGGCAGCCCCGCGCGAGTAATCGCCGGTGACGTAGTTGATGCCGTGGCCAAGCAACTCGGTGACCAGCAGGCCACGCCCCATCTGGGCGAGCAGGCCTGCCAGGTCGTACTGGCCGGGCTGGATGATCAGGTTGTGGCTGCCGCCGGCGTTGGCCGTCGTCTGCATGCCCAGCTTGCGGGCGGTATAGGTGCTCAGGAAATAGCCCTGCAGGATGCCGTCGGTCACGATGTCGCGGTCGCGCGTCGCCACGCCGTCGCTGTCGAAGGCGGCGCTACCCAGGCCACACGGAATGTGCGGCCGCTCGGCGATCTGCACGAAATCCGGCATGACACGCTTGCCAAGGTGGTCGATCAGGAAGGAGGACTTGCGGTACAGCGCCCCACCGCTCGCTGCGTGCACCAGGCTGCCGAGCAGTCCGCCGGCCAGGGGCGCCTCGAAAATGACCGGGAATTCGCCGGTCTTCACCTTGCGGCCGCCGAGGCGGGCGACGGCGCGCTCGGCAGCGATGCGGCCGACCTGCAAGGGGTCGTCGAGCCGGGCGGCGTCGCGGTGCGTGGTGTACCAGTCATCACGCTGCATGGCATCCTGCTCGCCGGCGATGACCGAGCAGGAAATATAGTGGCGCGAGGTCGGATAGCCACCCATGAAGCCCAGGCTGTTGGCCGACACGAAATGGGCCTGCTGGGTCGAGATGGAAGCCCCTTCCGAATTGCTGACCTGCGGGCTGGCGTCGAACGCCGCCTGCTCGCAGCGACGGGCGGTTTCGATCGCCTCCTCGACGCTCAGTGCCCATGGGTGATACAGATCGAGATCGGGGCAATCCTTGGCCATCAGCGCGGCATCGGCCAGGCCGGCGCAATCGTCCTCGGCGGTGAAGCGGGCGATATTGAGCGCCGCCTCGACCGTTTCGCGCAGCGCCTGCGCTGAGAAATCGGAGGTGCTGGCGTAGCCTTTGCGCTGGCCGGCATAGACCGTGATGCCGATCCCCTTGTCACGGTTGAACTCGATGGTTTCGACCTCGTCGCAGCGCACCGTCACCGACTGCCCGAAGCCTTCCGACACGTCGACTTCGCAGGCCGTCGCTCCCTTGCTGCCGGCGTGCTTGAGCACATCCTCGGCAAGTTGCTGCAGGGTGGCGAAGGGGTAGGAGAAAGCGGCTGTTTCGGACATGGAAAGGCGTCTGAGCGGGAAAGTCGCTATCATAACAGCCCGCCATTGACCGCCCCAGACTGCTTTCCATGCAAGACGAAGATTTCACCGAAGACACCGGCCGCCCCTCGAAAACCAAGCAGAAGGAGGCGATGCACGAGTTGCGCGACCTCGGGGCGGAGCTGGTCGAACTTTCTGTCGGCCAACTGAAGCGCATCAACCTGCCGGAAAATATCTTCGATGCGGTGCGCGAATGCCAGAAAATCACCGCCCATGGCGCCCGACGCCGGCAGATCCAGTATCTCGGCAAGCTGATGCGCGGCGTGGACGACGAACCGATCCGCGCCGGGCTGGCCATGCTGCGCGGTGAATCGACCGCCGAAACGGCCCGCCTGCACCGTCTGGAGCGTTTCCGTTCCCGCCTGCTGGAAGACGAAGCGGTACTCGCTGAAATCGCCGCCCAGTGGCCGGCCGTCGACCTGCAGCACCTGCGCACGCTGCGCCGTAACGCCTTGAAGGAAAGGGAAAACAACAAGCCGCCGAAGAATTTCCGCGCCATCTTCCAGATCCTGCAGGAACTCGACCAGCAAGGTGCCCCGGCAGCCGAAGAGAACACGGAGGAGAGCGGCGATGAGTGAGCCACTGATCGTCGGCCTGGTTTCGATCAGCGACCGCGCCTCGACCGGCGTTTACGAAGACAAGGGCATCCCCGCCCTGCAGGACTGGCTGACATCGGCCCTGACCTCGCCGTGGCGCCCCGAAACCCGCCTGATCGCCGACGATCGGCCGACCATTGAAAAAACGCTGATCGAACTGGTCGACACGGTCGGCTGCCACCTGGTGCTGACCACCGGCGGCACCGGCCCTGCCCTGCGCGACGTGACGCCGGAAGCCACGCTGGCCGTCGCCGACAAGGAAATGCCGGGCTTTGGCGAGGAAATGCGCCGCATCAGCCTGAACTTTGTGCCGACCGCCATCCTGTCGCGCCAGGTCGCCGTCATCCGCCAGCAGGCGCTGATCATCAACCTGCCGGGCCAGCCGAAGTCGATCAAGGAAACGCTGGAAGGCGTGCGCGCTGCCGACGGCACGGTCAGCCATGTCGGCATCTTCGCCGCCGTGCCTTACTGTATCGACCTGATCGGCGGCCCCTACGTCGAAACCAACGAGGCAGTGATCAAGGTCTTCCGGCCCAAGTCGGCCATTCGCCCTCAGTAGCTGTCAGGCGGCGCCGAGTACGCTGCAGCGATAACGCGCCAACTCGTAATCCGCCGTCTGTTCGAGCAGGGCGACCGGCTCCAGCACGAAACGCCGCCCGCCGCTGGCGTACTCCAGCGATTCGCGCGGCGAGAAAGACGCGCAGGGCAGCACCACGCGCAATTCACCCGGCTCGTTACCATCCTTCAGTAACAGGGCGGGGGTTGCAGCGGCAGCACCGTAGCTCGATGCCGAACGCACCCGCACCTCCTGGGATTCGGCCTGCCGTGCCAATGCCTCGATACCGACCCGGGCCTGGTTCTCCGCCAGTCGGTGGTAACGGCGAATGACGCCGACTAGCCAGTTGTCGCCGCCTTCCGGCTGCATGGCGATCAGGGCGCCAACCTTCAGCCACTCGCCCGGCACGTCGCCGATCACCGCCCCGAAACCGCCGCGGCTGACGTTCTCGACGACCCAGCTCTCGATCGGCAAGCCGGCCGGCCGGCCACCGAACTCGCCCGAGAAGACGACAAAGGAATTGACCAGCCCCGGCAGCACCGACATCCGGTGCATGACGCGATGCCGGTCGTGCTTGCGCTGGGGCGGGATGGGCGCCAGGTAGCTGCACAGGTGCTTGAGGACACGCGCCACCAGCTTGGCCGGGTACTGCCCGCCGAGATCGATCCCGGCCGGCAGGTCATGGCCCCGCTCCAGATCGCCGAGCAGGCTCAGCATCGCCTGATGTGCCGCCGCCGGCTTGATGAAGCGCTGGGTCGGCGTCGCGCTGGCCGGCATGCGGGCCAGGCGGAGCGGTGGCTGGGCTTCGTTCAGGTCCGACCAATAGACGCTATCGACCAGCACCGACCGGGTAAATACAAAGCCGCTCAGGAAGTGGGCGATCAGGCGTTCGGCGATTTCGATCTCCAGCGGCAACAGGCTGCCCAGCGACGCAGCCTGGAAGATCATCACCTTCTGGTATTCCTGCTCGGGCGTCGTCATGCCCGTCCGACCGACCAGGCTGACCGCCTTGTCGGCAACGCCGCCCACCTCGGCTGCCAGCAAGGCCCGGCCGAGCGGCCGCCACAACTCGGCGCGCATCGGACCGTAATGGAACTGCTCCCATTTCAGCACGCAGCCGAGCGCTGCAATCTGGCGAGCCGCCAGGGCCGGCAGGACGCTCTTCGCCAGCTCGCCCGGGCGCGGCTTGTCGGCCAGCTTGCCCAGGCAACGCTCGCATGCCCCCGCCAGCAGGGACCAGTAACCGTAGTTGATTGACCACAGCCGCTTTTCCTCAGAACGGGACAGACGGGCGGCCTGGAAGTATTCGCGGGACAGGCGCTTGAGGTGCGGCTGGGCAGTTTCGTCAAAGGCGAGGAGCACCTCGTACAGGCGGTCAGCCGGGAAACTATCGAGGCCGGCCAGCGACTCCAGCCAGCCGGTGATTTCATCCAGCGCCTTGAAGGCGTTGTCCTTTGGCAACTCGGCGATCACCTTGCGCAATTCGCGCGGATTGGCCAATGGATGATCGTTTTTCTGGGCCAGAATGCCCCCCAGGCTTGCAACCTTCTTGAACACGGCGTCTCGCTCTCCCTGATTGATGGGGAGTTAGAATAGCCGATCTGTTTTCCCCCGGATATTCGAATCAATGCAGCCCTACCTCGACCTGATGCGCCACGTGCTGGAAAACGGCAACGATAAGTCCGACCGCACCGGCACCGGCACCCGCTCCGTTTTCGGCTGGCAGATGCGCTTCGACCTGGCCAAGGGCTTCCCGGTGGTAACCACCAAGAAACTGCACCTGAAATCGATCATCCACGAGCTGCTGTGGTTCATCCAGGGTGACACCAACATCAAGTACCTGCAGGAAAACGGCGTTCGCATCTGGGACGAATGGGCCGACGAGAACGGCGACCTCGGGCCGGTCTACGGCAAGCAATGGCGCCGCTGGGAAACGCCGAACGGCCGCGTCATCGACCAGATCACCCAACTGGTGCACAGCCTGAAAAACAACCCGGATTCGCGCCGCCACATCGTCTCGGCGTGGAACCCGGGCGACGTGGACAACATGGCCCTGCCGCCCTGCCACTGCCTGTTCCAGTTCTACGTCGCCAACGGAAAGCTCAGCTGCCAGCTCTACCAGCGCTCGGCCGACATCTTCCTCGGCGTGCCCTTCAATATTGCGTCCTATGCGCTGTTCACGATGATGCTGGCCCAGGTATGCGGCTACCAGCCGGGCGAGTTCGTGCATACCTTCGGCGATGCACACCTGTACGCGAACCATTTCGAGCAGGCCCGCCTGCAACTCAGCCGCGAACCGCGCGCCTTGCCAACCATGTGGATCAACCCGGATGTGCAGGACATCTTCACCTTCAAGTTCGAGGATTTCCGTCTCGACGGCTACGACCCGCACCCGCACATCGCCGCCCCCGTGGCCGTCTGACATGATCCTCGGCGGCGACCTCGGCGGCACCAAGACCCTGCTGGCGCTAGCCGAGATCGACGACGGGCGGCTGCGGATATTGCGCCGCCAGCGCTACGCCAGCCAGGATTACCCCCGCTTCGACGACCTGCTGGCCGACTTCATCCCCGACCAACCGGCCATTGCCGCCGCCTGTTTCGGCGTCGCCGGGCCGACCGATGGCCGGCAAGCCAAGCTCACCTACCTGCCCTGGCAACTTGCCGCCGGCGCACTGGAAGACCGCTTCGGCATCGGCCGGGTCGCCCTGCTCAACGATTTTGCCGCGGCCGCGCACGGCCTGCCGCTGGTTGAAGACCGGGACATCCTCACCCTGCACGCCGGCCAGCCCATTGCCCAGGCACCGTGCGTCATTCTCGGCGCCGGCACCGGCCTCGGTGTGGCCGGCCTGATTTGGCAGGATGGCAACTACCGCGTCATCCCCGGCGAAGGCGGCCACTTCGGCTACTCGCCGCAGACACCGGAACAGGGCGAACTCTGGCGCTGCCTGCTGGCCCGCCATGGCCGCGTCACCGTCGAAGACATCGTCTCCGGCCCCGGCCTGACCCGCATCCATGCCTTCCTCGGCGGCCACGAGCAACCGCCCGAAGCCATCGGCCAGGCGGCGCTGAACAGCAACGATCCCTTGGCCCGTGAAGCCCTGCGCCTATGGCTCGAATGCTATGGTGCCTTTGCCGGCGACCTCGCCATGCACTGGCTGGCGCGCGGCGGCGTCTACCTGGCCGGCGGCCTTGCCGCCAAATTGCTACCCAACGTCGATACGGGGCCGTTCATCAAGGCTTTTCTCGCCAAGCGCGAACACTGCGAACTGGTCGCCACCATGCCCGTCCACGCGCTGACCAGTGAAGACCTCGGCCTGTTCGGCACCCTGGCCCACGCTGGCACCCTGTAACCAAGGCTCAGTTGGGCGTCTTCACCCAACCCTTGGCTTCCATGCAGCCGTGCATGCGCCGCACGCTGGTATTGGTCACCATTCCGTCCGTTCCTGAGTAAACCTTCGCCTTGCACTGCGCCTCGTCAAAGGCGTACTCCGCCTCGCCGGCCCCCTTCTTTTCCCAGTGCCAGGAGGGAAACAAGGCGCAGCCGGCAAAGGACACCACACAGCAACTGAACAGGCTCAACTTCAAAAGACGGATTATTTTCACCACCCAGCTCACATCGAGAGACCAGGTGCGATGGTAGCAGCAGGCTGGTGAAAGGCCTCACCGGCTTGGTCGATCGAGTACGTATCCAGGTCGAATGTCGAAAAATCTGACAGCGCCGATTTCTTCATGTCGACTCAACCTGGGCCTCGCAGTACCGCAAGGACAGTATTCGGACATCCTCGACAACCGGTACAAGAAAAGGTTCCAGCGCATTCGGTACCTTATGCAGCGTTCTGCTTGCCTGTCGAAAATCCTGACAACTGCGCAAACAATATACCCAGCAGATCCACACGACGATGACCAGATCTCATTAAACCCATTCAAATCAATCAATTAGAGCTCACAAACCCCCCCCCCTGCAACCTGGCACATCTTATGCGGAAGGTTATACAGGCAATCTCATAGCCCCCATATTCTGAAGGAGCTCAAAATGAAAACCGCACTCAGGCAAGCAACGATCAACAGCGCTCTCACAGCTTCGGCATTGGTTTTGGC
Source organism: Dechloromonas agitata is5 (assembly GCF_000519045.1). GTDB lineage: Bacteria > Pseudomonadota > Gammaproteobacteria > Burkholderiales > Rhodocyclaceae > Azonexus > Azonexus agitatus. The sequence continues at coordinate 1,516,501 of NZ_KI912532.1, read as the reverse complement.
AACCCTCTCGAATGTTGCGGTGGCGGATCCCGTGACGCAGTGGGGCTATTCCACCAATTCCACGTTCTCCAACCCGACATGGGATGGTCCGGCCGGCATTGGTGGCCAGCAAACAGCGACGCAATACGAATTGTCGTGGGGATACTCCGCTGGAAATTTCCAGACCGACACCGGCAATGCAAATACCAATCGCAGTGCGCTCACGATCGGTAACGCTGTCACCGGCACAACGACGGGTGGCGGTCCGGCAACCGGCACGGTCAACACGACGATCGGCGGGACGCCGAATCCGCTGCTGGGACAGATCGGAACGGGTATCTCCATCACCCACTGGAACAATCCGATTTCGAGTTCCTACGGCACACTGACGGGGGCACGGATCACCGATACGCTGACACTCAACCCGCTGCTACCGAGCTACTACACGACCTCTGTCAGCGCCCCGACACTGCAGTTCAATTTCCTGTTCCAGGAAACGGCCAATGCGGGCGCTTATGGGGCGGGCGGATTTGGTAACGCAGGAAGCGGTTATTGCGCTGACGGTTCCATCGGTGGCAATTGTGCGGACTTGTTCGGCTTCAGCAACACGCTGACCCTGAATAATGCATTTTCCTACATCGACTCCGGTGCCGATGGCATCTTGGGCAACGCTGACGACTTCAACCGTACCTACTACGCCAGCGTTTTCGTGCTGGATGAAAGCAACCAGGCATTTCCGCTCAGCCAATTGACCTCCAAGGAATGCCAAGCACTGGGCCTGGGAACTAGCTGCTACGGCTTCCGCACCGCTGAAGCGGCGCATACGACTGCCAAGTTCGCTTTCGCCATCACGACCGAACCGTTCTCCGTGCCGGAACCGGGCTCGCTGGCTCTGCTGGGTACGGCCCTTCTCGGCTTGGGATCGTTGCGTCGCCGCAAGTCCTGAGTCCCTGCCTCTGAACGGGCGTAAGGCCGTTCAGGCAGATCGAATCGAGCACAGCTTGCCCGCTGTGCTCGATTTTCATTTGCGCCCCCGTTTTGGGGAAATGCACCATTCAGCCCAAGCGCAACAGCACCGCCCCCAGCGGCGGAATGGTCACGCACAGATTGGCTGGCCGCCCCATCCACTCGCCCATCACCGCCGGCAGGGCGCCGCCGTTGCCGAGATTGCTGCCGCCGTAATAGGCGGAATCGGTGTTGAGCAGTTCGATGTAGGTTCCGGCTTCGGGCACGCCGAGGCGGTAGGCGGTTTGCGGAACCGGGGTGAAGTTGCAGGCGACGACGACGAAGCTGCCGTCCTTGCCCCAGCGCAACCAGGAGAGGATGCCGTGTTCGCTGTCGTGACAGTCGATCCACTCGAAACCGAGGCTGGCGAAGTCCTGGCTGTGCAGGGCGGGCAGGTCGCGGTAGAGACGGTTGAGGTCGGCCGACAGGTGGTGCAAGGCGGCGTGGGCCGGCTTGGTCAGCAGGGCCCAGTCGAGTTCGCGGGCTTCCGACCATTCGCGTTGCTGGCCGAATTCGCCCCCCATGAACATCAGTTTCTTGCCCGGCGTCAGGGCCTGCCAGGCAAGCAGCAGGCGCAGGTTGGCGTAGCGTTGCCAGTCGTCGCCCGGCATCTTGCCGAGCAGCGAGCCTTTGCCATGCACCACCTCATCGTGCGACAGCGGCAGCACGAAGTTTTCGCTGTAGGCGTACATCTGGCCGAAGGTCAGTTCGTCGTGGTGCCAGCGGCGGTGGATGGGGTCACGGGCGACGTAGCGCAGGCTGTCGTTCATCCAGCCCATGTTCCATTTCATCGAGAAGCCGAGGCCGCCGAGGTAGGTCGGGCGCGACACCTGCGGCCAGGCGGTGGATTCCTCGGCAATGGTCAGCGCGCCGGGGAATTCAGCGTGCACCATGGCGTTAAGTTCCTTGAGGAAATCGATGGCGTCCAGGTTCTCGCGGCCGCCGTGCCGGTTGGGCAGCCACTGGCCAGCCTGGCGCGAGTAGTCGAGGTAGAGCATGGAGGCGACGGCATCGACGCGCAGGCCGTCGAAATGGAACTCGCTGAGCCACCAGTGGGCCGAGGAGAGCAGGAAGCTGCGTACCTCGTGCCGGCCGTAGTTGAAGATATGGGTGCCCCAATCGGCATGCAGGCCGAGGCGCGGGTCTTCGTGCTCGTACAGCGCAGTGCCGTCGAAACGGGCGAGCGCCCAGTCGTCCTGGGGGAAGTGGCCGGGCACCCAGTCGAGCAGCACGCCGAGACCGGCCTGGTGACAGGCGTCGATGAAGGCGCGCAGGTCGTCCGGCGAGCCATAGCGCGAGGTCGGCGCGAAGTAGCCGGTGGTCTGGTAGCCCCAGGATTCGTCGAGCGGATGCTCGGTGATGGGCAGCAGTTCGAGATGGGTATAGCCCTGCTGCAAGGCATAGGGAATCAGCCGCTCGGCCAGTTCCCGCCACAGGTAGGGTTTGCCGTCCGGATGGCGCATCCAGGAGCCGGCATGCACTTCGTAGATGTTGACCGGGGCCTGCTGCCAGTCCCAGCCGGCCCGTCGGGCCAGCCAGTCGGCATCGCCCCAGACGTGTTGCGCTGGCGGCACGACGTAGGCGGCCGAGCCTGGGCGCAACTCGAAGCCGCGGGCGTAGGGGTCGCTTTTCACCAGTTTGTCGCCGGTGTGGCGGTTGGTGATTTCGAAGCGGTACAGGCTGCCCGGGCGGGCTTCGGCCACTGTCGCTTCCCAGACACCGGAATCGCCCAGCGGCAGCAAGGGATGAACATCGCCGTGCCAGCCGTTGAAATCGCCGATGACCGAGACGCGTGCGGCGTTCGGCGCCCAGACCCGGAAGGTGACGCCCGGCCCGCCGAGATGGGCGCCGAGCAGCCGGTAGGCCTGGATGTTGCGGCCTTCGTTGAACAGGTAAAGGGCTTGGGCGTGCTGCATTTGGTTCTCCTATCGCAGTATCATAGGCTCAAAAGATTCAAGCAGCGACCGGGGAGGTTCATCATGACGCACAACACCAGCTGCCCGCATCAGACCTACTGCGAGATGCGCGAACAGACCGACATGCGTTTCATCAGTCACCTGACCCGCAACACCTTCGCCATCATCCTGGCGGGCGGGCGAGGTACCCGCCTCAAGCAGCTGACCGACTTTCGCTCCAAGCCGGCGGTGCCCTTTGCCGGCAAGTTCCGGATCATCGACTTCACGCTGTCGAACTGCGTCAATTCCGGCATCCGCAAGATCGGCGTCGCCACGCAATACAAGGCGCACAGCCTGATCCGCCATATCCAGCGCGGCTGGAGTTTCCTCGACGGGCGCTTCGATGAGTTCATCCAGCTTTTGCCGGCCCAGCAGCAGATCGACGAGAACCAGTGGTACCAGGGTACGGCCGATGCCGTTTTCCAGAACCTCCATTTCCTGCGCCACTATAAGCCGGCACACATCCTGGTCGTCGCGGGCGACCACATCTACAAGATGGACTACGGCCGCATGCTGGCCGAGCATGCCCGGCAACGCGCCGACATGACCGTCGCCTGCATCGACGTACCGCTGGCCGAGGCACGTGAATTCGGCGTGATGGGGATCAACGAGGAGGGCCGCGTGGTCGAGTTCGTCGAGAAGCCGCAGAACCCGCCGCCCATGCCGGGCAACACCGGGCGGGCACTGGCCTCGATGGGCATCTACATCTTCAACACCACGTTCCTGTTCGAACAGCTTGAACGCGATGCGCTGACCCACGGCTCCAGCCGCGATTTCGGCAAGGACATCATTCCCTACATCGTGCCGCGCTACCGCGTGTTCGCCCACCGTTTCGCCGATTCCTGCGTCGGCAGCGACCACCATGCGCCGTACTGGCGCGACGTCGGCACCATCGACGCCTACTGGGAAGCGAACATGGAAATGACCAAGGTGACGCCGGAACTCAACCTCTACGACCGCGACTGGCCGATCTGGACCTATCAGGAGCAACTGCCGCCGGCCAAGTTCGTGTTCGATGACGACGGCCGGCGCGGCACCGCCATCGATTCGCTGGTCGCGGGCGGCTGCATCATTTCCGGCGCGACGGTGAAGCGCTCGCTGCTCTTCTCCAGCGTCTATGTACACAGCTGGGCGACGGTCGAGGATTCGGTCATCCTGCCCGGCGCCGACATCGGCCGCCATGCCGTGCTCAAGCGCTGCGTCGTCGACAAGCAATGCCGCATTCCGGAAGGCATGCAGATCGGGGTCGATCCGCGGGCCGACCGCCAACGCTTCCACGTCAGCCCCAAGGGCATCACCCTGGTCACCGCTGAAATGCTCGGCCAGGGCGCGGCAGAAAGGCACTGATGGCCGACCTCGCCTTCCTGTGGCACATGCACCAGCCGGACTACCGGCACCCGGACAGCGGGGAATTCCAGCTGCCCTGGGTGTTCCTGCACGCCATCAAGGACTACACCGACATGGCGGCGCACCTGGAGCGCCATACGCACATCCGGTGCACGGTCAATTTCGTGCCGGTCCTGCTCGACCAGATCGATGACTACGCCGAGCAGTTCGCCACCGGCCAGTGGCGCGACCCGCTCCTGCGCATCGCCGCCCAACCCGACCCGCTGCACCTGTCGGTCCGCGACCGCGACTGGCTGCTCGACATGGCCTTCCGCTGCCACGCACCGACCATGCTCGAACCCTTCGCCGCCTACCGGCGCCTGCGCGACATCCTCCACTTCGTCCGCACCCACGACGGCAACGGCCTCGACTACCTCTCCAGCCATTACTTCGCCGACCTGGCCACCTGGTACCTGCTGGCCTGGTCGGGCGAAAGCCTGCGCCGCAACGGCACGATCATTCCGCAACTGATGGCCAAGGGCGAGGGCTTCACCGCCGCCGACCGGCAGGCCCTGCTCGACGAGCTGGGCGCCACTGTCGCCGGCCTGATCCCGCGCTACCGGGCGCTGGCCGAGAGCGGCCGCATCGAACTCTCCTGCACGCCAGGCAGCCACCCACTGGCGCCGCTGCTCATCGACTTCAACGCCGCCCGCGAGGCCTGGCCGGATTGCCCGCTGCCCGCCGCGCCGGAATACCCCGGTGGCCGCTCGCGCAGCGAAGCCCACCTGAACGCTGCCCGCACCTGCCATACCGCGCATTTCGGCCAGGCACCGAACGGCCTGTGGCCGGCCGAGGGCGCGCTGTCGCAAGCCTTCCTGAACCAGATCGGCACCGCCGGCTTCGCCTGGACGGCGAGCAGCCACGGCGTTCTGCGGCATTCGGCCGGCGACCACGCGAAGACCACCGTCGCCTGGCAGCCCCCAGAGGGCACACCGGGCGACCTGACGTTATTTTTCCGTAACGAACACCTGTCAGACTTGATCGGCTTCGAGTATTGCAAGTGGCACGGCCGCGACGCCGCGCAGCATTTCATGACCGAACTGAAGGCCCTCCATCTGCAGGACAACCACAACCTGATCCCGGTCTTTCTCGATGGCGAAAACGCCTGGGAGTACTACCCGTACAACGCCTGGTACTTCTTCAACGACCTCTACGACGCACTGGCCAGAAACCCGGCAATCCGCACTGTGACCCTCTCAGAGGCGGCAGCCAACCAGCGTGACCGCCGCCAACGCCTGCCGCGCCTGACCGCCGGTAGCTGGGTGTACGGCACGCTGTCGACGTGGATCGGCCATCCCGACAAGAATCGCGCCTGGGAAATGCTCTGCGCCGCCAAGCACTGCGCCGACCGCACCCTGGACAGCGGCCGGCTCGACGCGGCCAGCCGGGCCGACGTGCTGCGCCGCCTGGCCGTCTGCGAAAGCTCGGACTGGTTCTGGTGGCTGGGCGACTACAACTCGCCGCAGTCGGTCGCCTGCTTCGACCGCCTGTTCCGCGAAAACCTCCGTGCCCTCTATCGGCTGCTCGACCTGCCGGTGCCGGGCAACGTCGACCACCCGATCAGCAAGGGCGGCGGCACGCCGGAAAGCGGCGGCACGATGCGCCGCGCCAACTAGAACAACAAAACGACCATGCCCCCAGTCATCACCCTGCTCCTCGGCGTGCACGCCCACCAACCGGTCGGCAACTTTCCGGAAGTCATCGAGGATGCCCACCAGCGGTGCTACAAGCCCTTCCTGCACACCCTGCACGCCTACCCGGATTTCCGTTTCGCGGCGCATTTCTCCGGCTGGCTGCTCGACTGGCTGCGCGAACGCCATCCGGCCGACATGGAACTGCTGGCCGACATGGTCCGCCGCGGCCAGGTCGAGCTGTTCAGTTCGGGCGATACCGAGCCGGTGCTCGCCGCCATTCCGCATCGCGATCGGGTCGGCCAGCTGCAAGTGCTGAACGACAAGTTGGCCGCGTGGACCGGTGTCCGGCCGCAGGGTGCCTGGCTGACCGAACGCGTCTGGGAATCCGCCGTCGTCCCGGCGCTGGCCGAAACCGGCATTCGCTACGTGACGGTAGACGACTACCATTTCTTCTGCACCGGCAAGACGGCTGATGAACTCGACGGCCACTTCAGCACCGAGGAAGACGGCCGCCGGCTCGACCTCTTCCCGATTTCCGAGGCCCTGCGCTACCGCCTGCCCTTCTCGCCGGCACACGAAGTGATCGCTTACCTTGAAAACCTGGCCGAGCAGGGTCGGGGGGCGGCAATCTACTTCGACGACATCGAGAAATTCGGCATCTGGCCGGAAACCTATGACTGGGTTTACCACCGCGGCTGGCTGAAGGCGCTGATCGAAGGCGTGCTGGCCAGCCCGAAGATCCGTCCGGCGACCTACGCCGATTTCCACGCCAGGCATGCAACGCGCGGCATCGTCTACCTGCCGACCACCTCGTACAGCGAGATGAACGAATGGACGCTGCCCATGCCGGCCGCCCGCCATTACGCCGACTTTGTCGCGGCCGAAAAGGCCGCCGGGCGCGGCGACCTGCACCGCCCCTTCCTGCGCGGCGGCATCTGGCGCAATTTCCTCTCCCGCTACCCGGAAGCCAACTGGATGCACAAACGCATGCAGGGGCTGTCGGCCCGCCTGGCCGGGATCCCGAACCCGCCGCCCGACCTGGTCGATGAACTGTACCGGGCGCAGGCCAACGACGCCTACTGGCACGGCCTGTTTGGTGGGCTCTACCTGCCGCACTTGCGCCGCGCCGTGTGGAACAACATCGTCGCACTGGAGGCGGCGCTCGATGCGCTGCAGGCGCGCCCGGCGCTGGCCGGCCTCGATGCCGACCTCGACGGCAAGACAGAGACCTTCGCCCACAACGACGCCCTGCAGCTCGTTCTGCGCGACGACGGCCTCGGTGCCCTGCATGAACTGACGAGCTACCAGCTCAGGCACAATTTCGGCGACACGCTGCGCCGCTACCGCGAGCATTACCACGACAAGATCGGGAGCGGCGAAAGCCGGCACGACGGCGAGGGGATTGCCTCGGCGCACGACATCGTGCGCTTCAAGCACCCGGTGTCGGTAGAGGACATCGTGCCCGACCCCCTGCCGCGGGCCGTTTTCCTCGACGAACTGAACGGCGCCACGATCACCGACTATGCTGCCGACGCCCTGCAACTGCGCCGCGCCGGCATCGCCAAGACCTACGCCCTGGGCGGCGACCGGCTGACCGTCAGTTGGCACCTGAGCGGTCTGGCCGGGCAGCACTTCATCACCCGGCTCAATCTCGCGATGCCCAGCTGCGACGGTTTCCTGGGCCGCTACGTGCTGGCCGATGGCAGCATCCCCGGCGGTTTCGGTGCACCACTGCAGTTGGCCGCAGCCGACCGCCTGACGCTCGATGACGGCGTGCTGGGCGGCAAAATCGCCCTCCTGGCCTCGCGGCCCGCAGAAATATCTGCCGCCCCCCTGAAAACGGTTTCCCAGTCCGAGGCCGGCTTTGAGAAAATCATGCAGGCCGTCGAACTGTGCTGGGCGTGGGAGATCCCCGGCGACGACTGCACCCTGCACCTGCACCTGGACATCACGCCCCAACCATGACCGGAACCGTCTACCAACTCGAAGTCAATCCACAACTGCCGGAGCGCCTGGAGCGCCTGGAGGAACTGGCCAACAACCTGTGGTACAGCTGGGACCGGCCGACGCAGGGACTGTTCGCCAGCCTGTCGCACCCATTGTGGAAAGCGACCAACCACAACCCCAAGGCCTTCCTGAAGCGGGCCGACCAGAAGCGGCTGGAAGCCATCGCCGAAGACCCGGTCTTCCTGGGCGCCCTCAACCGCGTCGTCTCGGCCTACGACACCTACCACGAGATGCCGGCCATGGCCCAGGTGCATGGCCAGCCTTTCGCCGATGACGACCTGATCGCCTATTTCTGCGCCGAATTCGGCTTCCACGAGAGCCTGCCGATCTATTCCGGCGGCCTCGGCATCCTGGCCGGTGACCACTGCAAGGCGGCGAGCGACATGGGCCTGCCCTTTGTCGGCGTCGGCCTCCTCTACCGCCAGGGCTACTTCCAGCAGGCGCTGACCGCCGACGGCCACCAGCAGGCGACCTACAACGATTCCGATTTCGACGACCTGCCCGTCTCGCCGGTCGTCGATGAAGCAGGCGGCGAGATCGTCGTCGACGTCGACATGCCCGGCCGCATCGTGCATGCCAAGGTCTGGGAGGCCAAGGTCGGCCATGTCCGCCTCATCCTGCTCGACAGCTGGCTGCCGCAGAACGCCGAGCACGACCGCGAGATCACCCACCGCCTGTACGGCGGCGACAAGACGACGCGCATCGAGCAGGAAATCCTGCTCGGCATCGGCGGCACGCGCGCCCTGCAGCGGCTCGGCCTGCAGCCGACGGTCTGGCACGTCAATGAAGGCCATGCCGCCTTCTTGATCCTCGAACGCATCCGCCGCCTGGTCAAGGGCGGCCTGCCCTACGCCGCTGCGCTCGAAGCAGTGGCGTCCAATGTCGTGTTCACCACACACACCCCGGTACCGGCCGGCCACGACCATTTCCCGGAGGAAATGATCCGCCACTATTTCGCCAACTGGTGCCACGACCTCGGCCTAGGCTGCGAGCATCTGATGGCGCTGGGCGCCGAGCCTGGCAAGGCTGATTTCAACATGACCGCCATGGCCCTGCGCGGCTCGCGCCACCACAACGGCGTCTCGCGCATCCACGGCGACGTGTCGGCCAACATCTGCCGCTACCTGTGGCCACAGATCGAGCCGCAGGAAAACCCGATGGACTACGTGACCAACGGCGTCCATCTCCCCACCTTCCTGGCGCCGGAGTGGTTCGAGACCTTCGGTCACTACCTCGGCATCGGCTGGCAGGAGCGGCAGACCACGCCGGCCAACTGGCACGGCATCGACGACATTCCGGATGCCACCTTCTGGAGCATCCGCCAGCAACTCAAGTCGAAGCTGCTCAAGCTGGTCCGCGAACGCATCCGCGAGCAGCATCACCGCAACCAGGGCTCGCCGTCGCATCTCGACCGCCTGCTCAAGTACGCCAACCCCGACAACCCGAACGTCCTGACCATCGGCTTTGCCCGCCGCTTCGCCACCTACAAGCGGGCCGCGCTGCTCTTCCAGGACCCGGCCTGGCTGCGCGAGATCATCGCCCAGGCCGACCGGCCGGTGCTCTTCCTGTTCGCCGGCAAGGCCCACCCGGCCGACCTGCCGGGGCAGGAGATCATCCGCCAGATCGCCCACTGGGCGAAGCAACCAGAGTTCGAGGGGCGCATCCTGCTCGTCGAGGGCTACGACCTGCATTTGTCGCGCTCGCTGGTCGCCGGCGTCGATGTCTGGCTCAACAACCCGATCTACCCGCTGGAAGCCTCCGGCACCTCGGGCATGAAGGCGGCGATGAACGGCGCCCTCAACCTGTCGGTCCTCGACGGCTGGTGGGGCGAAGGCTACGACGAAGGCGAGGACGGCGTCGCCAACGGCTGGGCGATCAAGCCGGTGCCCGGCCACCTGAGCGAAGCCCAGCGCGATGCCGAGGAGGCGCGCACGCTGTACGAACTGCTGCAGGACCAGGTGATCCCGACCTACTACCGCACCGGCTCGATGGGCTACTCGCCGGAGTGGGTGGCGATGGCCAAGCGCTCGATCGCGACCATCGCGCCGCGCTTCAACGTCATCCGCATGGTCAGCCAGTACGTCGGCAAGTTCTACGCGCCGGCTGCCCGCGACGGCCGACAGTTCGCCGGGGAGGACTTTGCCGTGGCGCGCCACGTGGCCGACTGGAAGGCCCGTGTCCGCGCCGCCTGGCCGGGCGTCCGCCTGCATCGTCTCGATGCACCGGAGCGCCGCCTGAAATTCGGCACCTCGATTCATCTCGAACTGGCCGTCCAGTTGAATGGCCTGCACCCGGAAGACGTCACCGTCGAAGCGCTGTTCGGACGCCCGGGGCGCAACGGCGGCATCGGCCGCGTCCGCCACTACGCGCTGACTTGCGCCGGCCCGGGGGAACACGGCGCCATGCGCTACACGCTGGAATTGACACCGGAACTGTGCGGCAAGCTGGAATACCGCATCCGAGCCTTCCCGACCCACCCGTCCCTGATCCACCCCCTCGAAACCGGACTGATGATCTGGCTATGAAGCTGACCCAAACCCCGGCCTGGCAAGCGCTGGCCTGCCACGCCGAAACCCTCCGCCCGCGCCACCTGCGCGAACTCTTCACAGCCGATGAGCACCGCTTTGAGCATCTGTCGCTCAGCCGCAACGGCCTGCTGCTCGACTATTCGAAGCAACGGGTCACCGGCGAGACGATGACCCTGCTCCGCAACCTGGCCGAAACGGCCGACCTCGCCGGCTGGCAGCGCCGCATGGTCGAGGGCGAGCCGATCAACCATACCGAACAGCGCGCCGTCCGCCACATGGCGCTGCGAGCCGGCGACCAGGCCCCCCCCGAAGTCCGCGCCACGCTGGCCCGCCTGCAGCGATTCTGCGAGCGCATCCACAGCGGCGACTGGCGCGGCTTCTCCGGCGAGCGGATCAGCGACGTGGTCAATATCGGCATCGGCGGCTCCGACCTCGGCCCGCGCATGGCGACGCTGGCCCTCGCCGCCCGGCAGCAGCCGGACATTCGCGTCCATTACATCGCCAACATCGACGGCGCCGACATCGCCCCCCTGCTCGCCAGCCTGAACCCGCGCACCACGCTGTGCATCGTGGCCAGCAAAACCTTCACGACGCTGGAAACCCTGACCAACGCGCGCACCGCCCGCGATTGGCTGCTCGCCGCAGCCGGCCAGGAAAGCGCCATCGCCCGGCACTTCGTCGCCATCTCCACCAACCGCGAACTGACGCAGCAATTCGGCATCCCGGCCGACAACGTGTTCGAGTTCTGGGACTGGGTCGGCGGCCGCTTCTCGCTGTGGTCGGCCATCGGCCTCTCGCTGGCGCTGGCCATCGGCTGGCGCAATTTCGAGCAACTGCTGGCCGGCGCCCGCCGCATGGACGAACATTTCCTCTCCGCCCCGGCCAGCGAGAACCTGCCGCTCACGCTCGCCCTGCTCAGCCTGTGGAACACCAACTTCCTCGGCGCCTCGACCGAGGCGATATTGCCCTACAGCCAGTCGCTGCACCTCTTCCCGGCCTACCTGCAGCAACTGGAAATGGAGAGCAACGGCAAGCAGATCGACCGCGACGGCGAGCCGCTCGGCATCGCCAGCAGCCCGGTGATCTGGGGCGAATCCGGCACTAATGGCCAGCATTCCTTCTACCAGCTGTTCCACCAGGGCGGCCGCCTCATCCCCAGCGATTTCATCGCGCTGCGCCAGGCTGACTTCCCGCTGCCCGGTCACCACCCCGCCCTGCTCGCCAACTGCCTGGCCCAGTCGGCCGCCCTCGCCTTCGGCCAGACAGCCGACGAAGTACGTGCCGCCGGCGTTCCGGAAGCGCTCGTCCCGTACAAGGTCTTCCCCGGCAACCAGCCTTCGACCACCCTGCTCCTGCCTGGCCTCGACCCGACGACGCTGGGCGAACTGATCGCCCTGTTCGAACACAAGGTTTTCTGCCTTGGCGTGCTGTGGAACCTCAACGCCTTCGACCAGTGGGGCGTCGAACTCGGCAAGCAGCTCGCCGGCCAGCTCACCCCGCTGATCGAAGAAGGCGGCGACGCCTCGGCCTTCGACAGCTCGACCCGCGGCCTGATCGCTGCCCTGAAGACGCGATGAAACCACGCGCCATCCTCTTCGCCACCTCGGAAATGGCCCCCTGGGTCAAGACCGGCGGTCTCGGCGACGTGGCCGCCGCACTGCCGGAGGCCCTGCGCCAGGCCGGGCACGACGTGCGTGTGCTGCTCCCCGCCTACCCGGCCGTGAAGCAGGCCTTCCCGATGGCCGAAATGGTCGCCGAATTGCCCGCCCTTGCCCCGGCCCTGCCCGCCTGCCGCCTGCTTGCGGCGCAGGCCGGCCAGTTGCCGCTCCTGCTGCTCGATTGCCCGGCCCTGTTCGACCGCCCGGGCAACCCCTATCTCGATGCCGACGGCCACGACTGGGCCGACAACGCCGCCCGCTTCGGCCTGCTGTCGCGCATCGCCGCCCGGCTCGGCCAGGCCGCCTCGCCGCTCGACTGGCAGCCGGACATCGTGCATTGCAACGACTGGCAGACGGCGCTGGCCCCCGCCTGGCTGCACTACGAGGGCGGCGCGGCGAGCGTCGTCACCGTGCATAACATCGCCTTCCAGGGTTGTTTCGGCCGGGAAATGCTCGGCGGACTCGGCCTACCCGAACACAGCTGGCGCTTCGACCACGTCGAATATCACGGCCAGCTCTCCTTCCTGAAAGCCGGCCTGCAACTGGCGACGCTGCTCTCGACGGTCAGCCCGACCTATGCCCGGGAGATTCAGGATGAACATTTCGGCTACGGCCTGGCGCCCCTGCTCCGCCACCGGGCGCCGAGCCTGCGCGGCATCCTGAATGGCGTCGACACCGACCTCTGGAACCCGGCCACCGATCCGGCGCTGGCCGCCGGCTATGCCGCCAACCGGCTGGCTGCCAAGCGCGCCAACAAGGTGGCGTTGCAGGCCGAAATGGGGCTGGAGATCACGGCCGACCGCCCGCTGTTCGGCGTCATCAGCCGGCTGACCCACCAGAAGGGCCTCGACCTGCTGCTCACCGTCGGCGATGGCCTGCCGCATCTGCCGGCCCAACTGGTCGTCCTCGGTAGCGGCGACAAGGCCCTGGAGGCGGGTTTCCGCCAACTGGCCGGGCGTTTCCCGGGACAGATCGCCGTCAAGATCGGTTTCAGCGAGAATTTGGCGCACCGCATCGAGGCCGGCGCCGACTGTTTCGTGATGCCCTCGCGCTTTGAACCCTGCGGCCTGAACCAGATGTACAGCCTGCGCTACGGCACGCCACCCATCGTCCGCGCCACCGGCGGCCTGGCCGACACCGTGGTCGACGTCAATGATGAAACGCTGGCCGAGCGCAGCGCCAACGGCTTCGTGCTCGACGGCGATACCCCGCACGCCCTCTGGCTCACCCTCGAACGCGCCAGCCGGGCCTGGCACGACAAACGCCTGTGGCAACGCATCCAGCAGAACGGCATGCGCCGGGATTTTTCCTGGCAAAACGCCGCCGCCGAGTACGGCGCGCTGTACCGCGACGCACTGGCCATTCACGCTTGAGAACATCCATGACCGAAATCGTCATCATCGCTGCCGTCGCCAGGAACCGCGTGATCGGCAAGGACAACACACTGATCTGGAACATTCCGGAAGACATGGCTCACTTCAAGGCGCTGACCCGCGGCCACGCGGTGATCATGGGTCGCAAGACCTGGGAGTCGCTGCCGCCCCGCTTCCGCCCCCTGCCCGGCCGGCGCAACATCGTGATCAGCCGGCAGGCCGGCTATGCGGCACCCGGCGCCGAACTGGCCGATTCGCTGGATGGCGCGCTGCGCCTGGCGGCCACCGAACCAACCGCGTTCATCATCGGCGGCGCCCAGATCTACGAACAGGCGATGAGCGTCGCCGACCGCCTGGAAATCACCGAGGTCGACCTCGAACCGGCAGGCGATGCCTGGTTCCCGGCCATTGACCCCAACCGCTGGCGCGTCGACCAGAAGGCGGAATATCCCGGTTTCGCCTTCGTCACCTACCGGCCCAGCTGAAGCCGGCGCTCGCGCCGGCGGCACCAGGCCTTGCGCGCCTCCTCGGCCGAGGCGAGAAGCAGCGCCAGCCCGGCACCGAGCAACCAGAACGAAGCGGCGAGCGGTGCCGTGCCGAACACCGCCTGGCCGAGCGGCGTGAAGACGATGGCCAGCAGCAGGGCGATTTCTGCCGCGATGCCGCCGAGCAGCAGGCGGTTGGCCAACACGGGCTGGCGCCAGAACGGTTCACGCGGATGCCGGCAGACAAAGACATTCGCCACCTGGGCCAGCACGATGCCGACCAGGCAGGCCGTCGTCGCCGTGCGATAGAGCGGGTCGTCCACCGCCAGCGCCTGCCCCCAGACCCAGCCCTGGCTGCCCAGTACGCTGAAGAACAGCGCCAGCGCTGCCGTGGCTTCGAGCGGCCCAAGGAAGAGGTAAGCGCGGGCAAGCAGCGGCCACGACAACAGGCGTTCGCCGCGCTGACGCGGCGGGCGGTTCATCACGTCCGGATGCGGCAGTTCTGCGCCCAGCGCCAGGGCCGGCAACATGTCAGTACCCAGATCGACGGCGAGGATCTGGATCACGGTCAGCGGTAGCGGGATGCCAAACAGTACCGAAGCCAGGTAGGGCAGCAACTCGGGAATGTTCGAGGTCAGGATGTAGGTGAGGAATTTCTGGATGTTGGCAAAGACCGCCCGCCCTTCCTCGACGGCATTGACGATGGTCGCGAAGTGATCGTCGAGCAGCACGATGTCGGCCGCCTCGCGCGCCACGTCGGTGCCGCCCAGACCCATCGCGATGCCGATGTCGGCGGCCTTCAGGGCCGGCGCATCGTTCACGCCGTCGCCGGTGACCGCGACGATCTCGCCCTTGCCTTGCAGGGCCTGGGTCACCGCCATCTTCTGGTCGGCCGTCATGCGGGCGAAAATCACCTCCGGCGCATCGAGCGCCAGTTGCAGGGCGGCCGGGCTCATCGCGCGCAGCATCTCGCCGGTGATCACCTGCGGGCCGGCCGAACGTACCAGCTCGATTTCGCGGGCAATGGCGACGGCGGTCTGTGGATGATCGCCGGTCGCCATGATCACCTTGATGCCGGCCGAGTGGCAGCGCAGCATGGCCTCGCGCACCTCGGGCCGTGGCGGGTCTTCGAGGCCGACCAGGCCACAGAGGACCAGCCCCGTTTCCCCCCCTGTCTCGCCCGACGCCAAGCCCTTCCAGGCCAGGGCCAGCACGCGCAGGCCGCGCGCCGCCATGTCTTCCTGGCCGGCACGAAAGACCGCCTGTGCCGCCGCGTCGAATTCCCGCGCCTGATCGCCGTCCAGCCAGTGCGTGCATAACCCGAACAGCGCTTCCGGCGCGCCCTTGCAATACAGGTTGCCGCTGCCGTCCGGCTCGCGCCAGATGACCGACATGCGGCGGCGCTCCGCATCGAAGGGGATTTCCGCCGCCCGTTCGCCAAAGGGCGGGATATCGCCGGCAAAGGCCCACAGGGCAATTTCCATCGGGTCGCCGACCGCCTGCCCCTCGTGCCACTTCAGGCTGTGACAGAAGCGGGCCACCGTGCGCAGGCGCAGATCATCGGCCCGTGGCCAGCGTTCGGCGCCGAGATGATGCCGGCCGGCGACGAAAAGTTCGCGCACACTCATCTGGTTGAGGGTCAGCGTGCCGGTCTTGTCGGTGACGATGACCGTCGCGCTGCCCAGCGTCTCGACCGCCGGCAGATGGCGAACCAGCGCCTGCCGCCCGGCCATCCGCTGGGCGGCCATGGCCAGCGCCAGGGTGACGGTGGGCAGCAGGCCTTCCGGCACATTGGCCACGATGATGCCGATGGCAAAGGTGAAATTGATCCAGAACGGCAGATCGATCAACCAGCCGATGGCGAAAAAGGCGATGCCGAGCGCCACGGCGAGCAGGGCAACGAGACGCGACACCCGTTCGATTTCCCGCTGCAGCGGCGAGGCCGTGTCACCGGTGCTCTGCGTCAGGCGGGCAATACGCCCGAATTCGGTCCGCATGCCCGTCGCGAAAACCACCGCCGTGCATTCACCGGCGACGATCAGCGTGCCGGCGAACAGCAGGTTGCCGGCACGCAGCAGGTCATCGCCCGGCACCGGCGCCGCCGATATCGCCCGGGCCAGCGATTCGCCCGTCAACGTCGCCAGGTTGGCGCGCAGCCCCCAACTCTCGATGACCCGGCAGTCGGCCGGCACCTTCGCTCCCTCGGCGAGGAGGATCACGTCGCCCGGCACCAGATCGGCGACTGACACCCGCCTGAGCCCAGCATCCCGGCGCACATCGACCTGCTCCGGCAGCAGGCGTTGCAAGGCAAGCAAGGCACGCTCGGTACGGAAGGCCTGCCAGAAAGAGAAACAACCATTGACCACAATGACGCCGACGATGGCGACACCCAGTTCGAACATTCCCTGGCCGGCCTCGCGCCAGGCGGCGAAAAAGGCGAGCAAGGCGGCCACCCAGAGGAGGATGGCAAAGAAATGGCCGAATTCGCGCAGCAGCATCCACCACCATGGCTGGCGGGCCACGCCTTCGACCCGGTTGGGGCCGAATTCCGCCAGCCGACGGGCGGCTTCTCCCGCCGACAGGCCACCCGCCCCCGAGCCCAAATGGCGCAGGACGATCTCGGGCGTTTGGCTGGCGATGCTAGAACCGGCACGATCCATGACAGGCGGAAATCCGTTATTCCGCTTTCAGTGTGGCACGCGCGGCAGCAATCCGAAAGGAAGCCCTTAAAAAACAATGCCCGCCGAGGCGGGCATCATCACAGGCGACGCGCTGTGCTCAGCGCACGCAATCGACGTAGTACTCGCCGTCCTCACGCTTGACCAGGCCGTGGATATCGGTCTCGAAGCCCGGGAAGGCGGAATTGAAGTCGCGGGCGAACTTCAGGTAGCGGACGATGGTGGCATTGAAGCACTCGCCCGGAATCAGCAGCGGAATGCCCGGCGGGTAGGGGGTGAGCAGCACCGAGGTGATGCGCCCTTCGAGTTCGTCGAGGCGAACGCGCTCGATCTCGCGGTGCGCCATCTTGGCGAAGGCGTCGGCCGGACGCATGGCCGGCACCATGTCGGACAGGTACATCTCGGTGGTCAGGCGGGCCACGTCGTTCTGCTTGTAAACGTCGTGAATCTGCTTGCACAGGTCGCGCAGGCCGACGCGCTCGTAGCGCGGATTCTTCTGCACGAACTCGGGCAGCACCTTCCACAGCGGCTGGTTCTTGTCGTAATCGTCCTTGAACTGCTGCAGCGCGGTAACCAGGGTATTCCAGCGCCCCTTAGTGATGCCGATCGTGAACATGATGAAGAAACTGTACAGGCCGCACTTCTCGACAATGACGCCGTGCTCGGCCAGGTACTTGGTGACGATCGCCGCGGGGATGCCGCGCTCGCCGAAATCGCCGTCCACATCGAGGCCCGGCGTGATGATCGTCGCCTTGATCGGATCGAGCATGTTGAAGCCTTCGGCCAGATTGCCGAAGCCGTGCCAGCGGTGGCCCGGCTTGAGCATCCAGGCGTCGCGCTCCTCGATACCCTCTTCCGACAGGTCGTCCGGCCCCCAGACCTTGAACCACCAGTCGGTGCCCCATTCCTCATCCACCTTGCGCATGGCGCGGCGGAAATCGAGCGCCTCGGCAATCGATTCCTCGACCAGCGCAGTGCCGCCCGGCTCCTCCATCATCGCCGCCGCGACGTCGCACGAGGCGATGATCGAATACTGCGGCGAGGTCGAGGTGTGCATCAGGTAGGCTTCGTTGAAGGCGTCGCGGTCGAGCTGACGCTCCTGGCAGTCCTGCACCAGGATCTGCGACGCCTGGCTGAGGCCGGCCAGCAGCTTGTGGGTCGACTGCGTGGCGAAGATCATCGAATCCTTGCAGCGCTGGCGATCCGCGCCAATGGCGTGGTAGTCGCCGTAGAAGTCATGGAACGCGGCATGCGGCAGCCAGGCCTCGTCGAAATGCAGGGTATCGATCTTGCCGTCGAGCATCGCCTTGATGTCCTCGACGTTGTACAGCACGCCATCGTAGGTCGACTGGGTGATCGTCAGCACACGCGGCTTGGCCGTCTTGTCGGTGATGAAAGGGTTGGCATCGATCTTCTTCTGGATGCTTTCCCAAGCGAACTCGCTCTTCGGAATCGGGCCGATGATGCCGAAGTTGTTGCGGGTCGGCATCAGGAAGACCGGGATGGCGCCGGTCATGATGATCGAGTGGAGCACCGACTTGTGGCAGTTGCGGTCGACGACGACGATGTCGCCCGGGGCAACGGTCGAATGCCAGACGATCTTGTTCGATGTCGACGTGCCGTTGGTGACGAAATACAGGTGGTCGCAGTTGAAGATGCGCGCCGCGTTGCGCTCGGAGGCAGCGACCGGGCCGGTGTGGTCGAGCAGCTGGCCGAGTTCCTCGACGGCATTGCAGACGTCGGCGCGCAGCATGTTCTCGCCGAAGAACTGGTGGAACATCTGGCCAACCGGCGACTTCAGGAAGGCGACCCCGCCCGAGTGGCCCGGGCAGTGCCAGGAGTAGGAACCGTCGGCAGCGTAGTGGGTCAGGGCGCGGAAGAAGGGCGGCGGCAGGCTGTCGAGGTAGGCGTGGGCCTCGCGCTTGATGTTGCGGGCGATGAACTCCGGCGTGTCTTCGTGCATGTGGATGAAACCATGCAACTCGCGCAGGATGTCGTTCGGGATGTGGCGCGAGGTGCGCGTTTCGCCGTGCAGGAAGATCGGAATCTCGGCGTTTTTGTGGCGGATCTCGCCAACGAAGGCGCGCAGTTCCTCCAGGGTTTCCTCCGGCTCCAGCGCCAGTTCCTCGTCATCGATCGACAGGATGAAGGCCGACGCGCGGCTCTGTTGCTGGGCGAAGGAAGTCAGGTCGCCGTAGCTGGTGACACCCAGCACTTCCAGGCCTTCTTTCTCGATGGCCTCGGCCAGCGCGCGGATGCCGAGGCCGGAAGCGTTCTCGGAGCGGAAGTCTTCGTCGATGATGATGACGGGGAAGTGGAAGCGCATGGGATTCAATCCTCAAAAAGCGGCGACCCGCCGCAGCGGGTCGAAGAATAAGTCGTTTGCGTTACGGCGCGACGTCAGATCTTGGGCAGCGTGACACCGACCTGCCCCTGGTACTTGCCGCCCCGGTCGCGATAGGATGTTTCGCAAATCTCGTCCGACTCGAAGAAGAGCACCTGGGCACAGCCTTCACCGGCATAGATCTTGGCCGGCAGCGGCGTGGTGTTGGAGAACTCCAGCGTCACATAGCCCTCCCACTCCGGCTCGAAGGGGGTCACATTCACGATGATGCCGCAGCGTGCATAGGTCGATTTGCCGAGGCAGACGGTCAGCACCGAGCGCGGGATGCGGAAGTACTCGACCGTGCGGGCCAGCGCGAAGGAATTGGGCGGAATGATGCAGACGTCGGATTCGATCTCGACAAAGGATTTCGGATCGAAAGCCTTGGGGTCGACCACCGTCGAGTTGATGTTGGTGAACACCTTGAATTCGCGGGCGCAGCGGATGTCGTAGCCATAACTCGAGGTGCCGTAGGAAACGATCTTCTGGCCATCGACCTCGCGGACGAGATCCGGCTCGAAGGGTTCGATCATGCCGTGCTCCGCCGCCATGCGGCGTATCCACTTGTCTGATTTGATGGCCATTTTCGCTGTTCCGCGCTGCAAAAAACAAAGGCGGGATTTTACCCGCCTTTGTCGCTGGATTTGTCTACAAATTACGTGTTCTGGACGACGATATTCGGGAACTTGGTGCTCATGTCCTTGGCCTTCTCGGCCACCTTGACTGCCACCCGGCGGGCGATGCCGCGGTAGATCTCCGCCGCCCGCGACTCGGGTGCGCCGACCACGGTCGGCTTGCCGCCATCGGCCATTTCGCGAATCGCCAGTTCGAGCGGCAGGCTACCGAGAAACTCGACGTCGTAATCCTTGCCCATCTGTTCGCCACCGCCGGCGCCGAAGATATGCTCCTCGTGGCCGCACTTCGAGCAGATATGGATGCTCATGTTCTCGACGATGCCGAGGATGGGGATATTCACCTTCTCGAACATCTTGAGGCCCTTGCGCGCGTCGATCAGCGCGATGTCCTGCGGCGTCGTGACGATGACGGCGCCGGTCACCGGCACTTTCTGCGACATCGACAACTGGATGTCGCCGGTCCCCGGCGGCATGTCAACGATCAGGTAATCGATGTCGCCCCAGTTGGTCTGGCCGAGCATCTGGTCGAGTGCCTGGGCCACCATCGGGCCGCGCCAGACCATCGGCGTCTCGACATCGACCATGAAGCCGATCGACATCGCCTTGATGCCGTGGGCTTCGAGCGGCTCCATGCTCTGGCCGTCCTTCGACTCCGGCTGCTGGCCGGCGATGCCGAGCATTTGCGGCTGCGACGGGCCATAGATGTCGGCGTCGAGCATGCCGACGCTGGCACCCTCCTGAGCCAGGGCGAGCGCCAGGTTGACTGCCGTCGTGCTCTTGCCGACGCCCCCCTTACCGGAAGCCACAGCGATGATGTTCTTGACGCCCGGCATCCGCTTGACGCCGAGTTGCACGGCGTGGGCGACGATCTTGCTGAAGACGTTGGCCGAGACGTTGCCCACGCCCGGCACGGTACGCACGGCCGCGATCACCTGCTTGCGGATGGCGTCGATCTGGCTCTTTGCCGGATAACCGAGCTCGATGTCGAAGGAGACATCGTCACCATCGATCCTGATGTTCTTGACCGCCTTGCCGGCGACGAAATCCTTGCCCGTATTGGGATCGACCGCGGCGGACAGCGCGGTCCTG
This sequence comes from Dechloromonas agitata is5, assembly GCF_000519045.1. GTDB lineage: Bacteria > Pseudomonadota > Gammaproteobacteria > Burkholderiales > Rhodocyclaceae > Azonexus > Azonexus agitatus. The sequence goes on along the minus strand of NZ_KI912532.1, from coordinate 1,495,706 downwards.
ATTTGCTGTTCAGTGAGACTCATGGACACTCCGGGGGTTGGTAGACAGCCGGGCAATACCCGAGCAATTTTGTCTAGTATACCTGAAAGCGGGAGGCGGGATCAGCCTCCCTGCACCGTGTCGAGCCGGTAGCCCTGACCATAGACCGAGGACAGCATCAGGCCGCTTTCGCCAGCCAGGCCAAGCTTCTTGCGCAGGCGGCTGGCATGGGTATCGACCGTGCGCGTATCGACGCCGGTATCACGCGCCCAGACGGTGCTCAGCAACTCGTCGCGCGACAGCACGCGGCCAATATTCTGGAGCAGGATGGCGGCCAGTTCGAATTCGCGCTGCGTGAGATCGACGTCAACGCCAGCCAAGCGGATACGCCGGCTCTCGAGGTCGATTTCGATGCCGCCGAAGGCCAGTGTGCCACCGCGCGGTTTGCGACGGCGGAGCAGGGCATGAATACGCGCCATGAACTCCATGTACCGGATCGGCTTCGGGATGTAATCGTCCGCTCCGGCCCGCAGGATATCGGCGGCCGCCTCCTCGTCGGTACGCGCCGTGCAGAAGATCACCGGCACATCCCAGCCACACGTCTGGCGGACATGCTTGAGCACGTCGCTCCCTTCCATGTCCGGCAGGTTCCAGTCGATGATGAAACAATCGAAACTGCGGGTCTTCAGCGCCTCCAGGCAAGCCTTGCCCTCAGCGAAGACTTCCACCTGATGCCCCTCCCCCTTCAGCAAGGCTTTCAGTACCTCAGCCTGGCTCCGGCTATCTTCCACTACCGCAAAATTCATACGTCCTCCCGATCCGGAGCGAATTTTGCGCGCTGCGGCGCGCCTCGGCAACGACGGCAGGCACAAATTTACGAAACGATGACATTCGTTCACCTTCTTTGACAAAGTCTAGCCCAGCGACGGGGTGCTTGTAAGGCTCTCCGGGGCAAGCCCTGTCGCGCTAAAATGCTGTTTTATCTCTCAAGATTTGCCTCCATGCCGCGCAAAATCCTCGTCACCTCCGCCCTGCCCTACGCCAACGGCGCCATCCACCTCGGCCACCTGGTCGAATACATCCAGACCGACATCTGGGTGCGCTTCCAGAAGATGTCCGGCAACGAGTGCTGGTACGTCTGTGCCGACGACACGCACGGCACGCCGATCATGCTGCGTGCCGAGAAGGAAGGCATCACGCCGGAGCAGTTGATCGAGCGTGTACATGGTGAGCATTTCCGCGATTTTTCAGGCTTCCTGGTCGGTTTCGACAACTATCACAGCACCCACTCGCCGGAAAACCGCGAGTGCGCCAACACCATTTACACCCGGCTGCGCGACGCCGGCCTGATCGAGGTGCGGACCATCGAGCAGTACTACGACCCGGTCAAGCAGTTGTTCCTGCCCGACCGCTTCATCAAGGGCGAATGCCCGAAGTGCCATGCCAAGGACCAGTACGGCGACAACTGCGAGGTGTGCGGTGCCGCCTACGCGCCGACCGACCTGATCGAGCCGTTTTCCGCCATCTCCGGCGCCAAACCGGAACTGCGCAACTCCGAACACTACTTCTTCAAGCTGTCCGATCCGCGTTGCGAAGCCTTCCTGCGCGAGTACACCAGCAGCGGCGTGCTGCAGAACGAGGCGGCCAACAAGATGCAGGAATGGCTGGGCCTGCCGGGCGACAGCAAGCTGACCGACTGGGACATTTCGCGTGACGCCCCCTACTTCGGCTTCGAGATCCCCGATGCGCCGGGCAAGTATTTCTATGTCTGGCTCGACGCGCCGATCGGCTACATGGGCTCGTTCAAGAATCTGTGCGCCAGGCAGGGCCTCGATTTCGACGAGTACTTCAAGCCCGGCTCACAGACCGAGCTCTACCATTTCATCGGCAAGGACATCCTCTATTTCCACGCCCTGTTCTGGCCGGCCGAACTGCAGCACGCCGGCTTCCGCACGCCGACCAAGATTTTTGCGCATGGCTTCCTGACCGTCGACGGGGCCAAGATGTCGAAATCCCGCGGCACCTTCATCACCGCCGAGAGTTTCCTGAAGACCGGCCTCAACCCGGAATGGCTGCGCTACTACTTCGCCGCCAAGCTCTCCAATACGATGGAAGACATTGACCTCAACTTCGAGGACTTCGTCGCCCGCGTCAATTCCGATCTGGTCGGCAAGTACGTCAACATCGCCAGCCGCTCGGCCGGCTTCATCGCCAAACGCTTCGCCGGGCAACTGGCCCCGGCCGCTGCCGAACTGCCGGCCATTCAGGCCATCCAGGCCGCCGCACCGCGCATCGCCGAACTCTACGAAGCCCGCGAGTTCGGCAAGGCCGTGCGCGAAATCATGGCGCTGACCGACGGTGCGAACCAGTACGTCGATAGCGTCAAACCCTGGGAACTGGCCAAGCAGGAAGGCAAGGAAGTCGAACTGCACGCCGCCTGCAGCAACGCGCTGAACCTGTTCCGCCTGCTCACCATCCTGTTGAAGCCGATCCTGCCCGCCGTTGCCGGCAAGGTGGAGCAATTTATGAACATCGCCCCGCTGGCCTGGGCTGATGCCCAGACGCTCCTCGCCGGCGGTCACGCGATCAATACCTACGAGCACCTGATGACGCGTGTCGATCCCAAGCTGATTGAAAAGCTGGTCGACGCCAACAAGGAGTCGCTCGCCCCGGCTATCGAAGCGCCCAAGCAGGCCGAATCGCCACAGCGCCATGCCCAGCATCAGCAGAACGAGTTGAAGACGGCGAGTCCGTGGGAACCGTTCTGCTCGATCGACGACTTCATGAAGGTCGATCTGCGCATCGCCCGCATCGCCAATGCCGAGCACGTCGACGGCGCCGACAAGCTGGTCCGCCTGACACTGGACATCGGCAACCACGAAACGCGCAATGTCTTCGCCGGCATCAAGGCCGCCTATGACCCGGCGCAACTGATCGGCCGACTGACCGTCATGGTCGCCAATCTGGCGCCGCGCAAAATGAAGTTCGGCCTCTCGGAAGGCATGGTGCTCGCCGCCTCCGATACGGCAGGCCAAACACCGGGAATCTTCCTGCTGTCGCCCGATTCCGGCGCTCAGCCGGGTATGCGGGTCAAATAAACCAGACAACAGGAAAACGGCGGGGCATGCCGCCCATTTCCTGTTGCAGCGCAACAACCCGGGCGTTGCACTTCAAGTAACGCTTTAAGTATGACGCCCAATCCACCACTCGGACTTGTTCTTTTCAAACTATCCACAAATTCTGTGGATAACTCTGTGAATGAATGAGGACCTGCGCGACTAAGTCACCGTTTCGCAAGGATTTTCCTTGCCCTGCCCGAAACTTGGGCTAAGATGCAAGCCATTGATTCACAAAGAATTGCGACGCACCCGCTGCAATTCAATAAATTTAACAGCAACGAATTGTCAAGCCCGGCAAGCACGCCCCAAGACTGTGCATAAGTCGCCATTGACTTCGGACTTGTCAAGCCCTCTGCACGATTTTTTATAACCGATAAGGTTCGTCATCGCATGCTCAATCCTGGTATACGCCCACCCCGCCCCCGGCTGACCGGCCGCATTGCCGCCTACGCCCTGGCCGATGTCTTCGGATTGACTTGCGTGGGGATCGGCGGCAGTTGGTTCGCTGACGGCAAGGGCGCCATCCTCGCCAATTTTCCGTCATCGCTGGCCGAGGCCGTGGCCTGTGTCGCCGGCGGTGTTGCCGTGATGATCTGGGCCGTTGCCCGCATCCTGCGCGAAATCAACCGCCAGGCCCCGGAGATGCAGGCGCGCTACGCAGCCTATCTCGCCGCCCAGCACCCGGACCGGATACCGCCCAAAGGCGACGGCCAGTAGCCGCTCCCTAGTCGCCCGACTTGCTGCCCGGCTTTAGCCAATCGGGCAATTCGCGCTGGCCGGCATTGTCGATGATGTACTGGCGGACCAGTTTGCGAACGACCTGCGAAGGCGTCAGGTCCTGCTCGGCGCAGATTTCCTCGAACAGCCTTTTCTTTTGCGGATCGATGAGCAGGGTCAGGCGGGCGGTACGGTTCTCCATGATGCAGCACTCTAGTTGAATTCGTATCGACGGATGTTAGCATGTGATTAACATTGACGATTAATCTGGCGCTCATATAATGCTCCGCTTACCCCCTGAGCGCGCGCCATGAAAATCGCCTTTCGCCCCAAGCTTCTCGATTGTCTGCCGGGTTACAGCCGCGCCCAACTTGGCAAGGATGTCGCCGCGGGCATCACGGTCGGCGTCCTCGCCCTGCCGCTCGCCATGGCCTTCGCCATCGCCTCGGGGTGCTCGCCGACAGCCGGCATCTGGACAGCCATCGTCGCCGGCTTTCTGACGGCCGCCCTTGGCGGCTCGCGGGTGCAGATCGGCGGCCCGACCGGCGCCTTCATTCCGATCATTTACGGCATCGTCGCCATGCACGGTTTCGCCAACCTGCTCGCAGCGACCATGCTGGCCGGGGTCTTCCTGCTCGCCATGGGCCTGGCGCGCATGGGGCAGTTGATCCGCTTCATTCCGGTCACCGTCGTCATCGGTTTCACCAACGGCATTGCCGTGGTGATCTTCCTCGCTCAGATCAAGGATTTCTTTGGCCTGCAGATCGACAACCTGCCGGCCGAGTTCTTCCACCGCGTCAAGACGCTGGCTGCCTACGCCCACACCGTGGACCTGCCGACCCTCGGCCTGGCCTCGGCCTGTTTCGTCTTCCTGCTGTCCTACAACAAGTTGGCCCAGAAGATCGCCATCCTGCGCCGCGCCCCGGGGCCGCTCGCCGTCCTGATCGTCGGCACGCTGGTCGCCTGGTTGTTCGAACTGCCGGTCGAAACCATCGGCAGCCGCTTCAACGGCATTCCGCAGGAACTGCCCGCCTTCGGCCTGCCCGACCTGTCGATCCACGACCTCGGCAAGCTGATTTCGCCGGCCATCACGATCGCCCTGCTCGGCGCCATCGAGTCGCTGCTCTCGGCACGCGTCGCCGACAGCCAGATCGATGATCGCCACGATCCGAACCAGGAGTTGATCGCTCAGGGTCTGTCCAACATCGCCGCCCCGTTCTTCGGGGGATTCGCCGCGACCGGCGCCATCGCCCGCACGACAACCAACGTCAAGACCGGCGGCCGGACGCCGGTTGCCGGCATGATCCACGCCCTCGTCCTGCTCGGCATCGTCCTCGTCGCTGCGCCGCTCGCCTCCTATGTACCGCTCGCCACCCTGTCGGCCATCGTCATGGTCGTCGCCATCAACATGGGCGAATGGCACGAGTTCGTCGAACTGAAGCGCTACTCGTACAACTACCGGATCATCCTGCTCGCCACCTTCTTCGTCACCGTGCTGTTCGACCTGACCATCGCGGTCGAACTGGGCATGGTGCTGGCCAGCCTGTTCTTCATCTACCGCATGTCGGAATTGACCCGCATCGAGCGCGTGCCGATGGAAGAAGAAGCCCACGACCCGCGCTTCCTCTACCCGGACGGCACGATGCGCGTTGCCACCTGGCAGTTGTTCGGCTCGCTGTTCTTCGGCGCAGTCAACAAACTCGAAGACCTGCTCGATCCGCGCGAAGGACACCCCGAAGTCGTGATCCTCGACATGGCGCGCCTGATCCAACTCGACACCACCGGCCTGGAGGGGCTGGAGAGCCTGCGCGACAATCTGCACAAGCGCGGCTGCACGCTGATCGTGTGCGGCCTGAATTCGCAGCCGGGCTCACTGCTCTACCGCTCCGGTTTCATCGATCATCTCGGCGACGACAATGTCTGCCCGGACATGACCCATGCGCTACAACGCGCCTACCTGCTGCTGCCCAACATCATGGGCGGTTTCGAAGAAGAATACTGATACCGAAAGGATTCCCCATGAGCGCCCTGCCCAAGTGCCCGCAGTGCAATTCCGAATACACCTACGAGGACGGCCTCAACTACGTCTGCCCGGAATGCGCCCACGAGTGGCCGCAACAAGCTGCCGAAGCGCTCGAGGAGACGCGTGTCTGGAAGGACGCCAACGGCAACGTGTTGCAGGACGGCGACAGCGTCACCGTCATCAAGGATCTGAAGATCAAGGGCTCGTCGTCGGTGGTCAAGGTGGGAACCAAGGTCAAGAATATCCGCCTGATCGAGGGGGACCACGACATCGACTGCAAGATCGACGGCATCGGCGCCATGCAGCTCAAATCCGAGTTCGTCAAGAAGGCCTGAAACCGGCTGGCCGAACGCTCCGGCCAGCTGCCGCAGCCCAATCCGGCGTCCGTAGCGCGCGGAGCGAACCCCGCTGGCAGGAGAGATGTAAAAAGCCCGAAATTTCGTCATTCGGTGTTTTTTTTACATTGAAGTTTCTTCTGTTCTTGGGATAAAATTTGCTGAATTTGTAATTTCAACATTCACATCAAAGAAGCTCTGATCATGGCGGACTCCGAATATCTCAGTACCCGGCAAGCAGCCCTGCGCTTGGGCGTTTCCCTCGGGACCGTGCAAAACATGGTGGAAAGCGGTGCACTGGAAGCCTGGAAGACGGCCGGTGGCCACCGCCGGATTCCTGTCGCCTCGGTTGAGGCGCTGCTCGCCCGGCGTCGCAACCTGACGCCGAGCGCCCAGGAAAACGCTGGCCAGCTGGATATCCTCATCGCCGAGGACGACCAGACGCTGCAGATGCTCTACCAGATGACCATCGACAGCTGGAACCTGCCGATCAAGCTGCGCATCGTCGCCAACGGTTTCGACGGCCTGCTGCAGGTCGGTCAGCGCGTGCCGGACATCCTGATCGCCGACCTGATGATGCCGGGCATGGACGGTTTTGAAATGATCCGCCGTCTGCGTGCCAATCCCGATCTGTCGCGCATGGACATCATCGTGGTCAGCGCCATCGACCGCGAGGAAGTGCTCAAGCGCGGCCTGCCGAGCGACATCACCATCTTTGGCAAGCCGATCCCCTTCCATGAAATCAAGGGTTTCCTGCTCGGCCGCCTTTCCGCCCGCCAGCGCAAGAGCTGATTGCCTTCGCCCGGCCAGCCGGGGACGCAGATTGAGACGCCAGCTTCCCTCCGGAACCTGGCGTTTTGCGTTCACGCCCCGGCAGGACGCATCGCCACTGGCCGATTTCGCCGGGCATCGCTGTCGGTGGTCGTGCCCAGAATACCCGCCGATGGCCAGCTTTGGCCGGCTGACGTATGATTCCAGCCAATCTGGCCCCATCCCGGCCGGCTCACAAGAAGCAAATCAGGAGACATTCGATGGGATTTTTTGGAAGTAACGCCTCACTCAACAAGCTCGACCGCGATATCGCCGCCATTGCCGAAGGCCAGGCCGACCTGTCGCACACCGTCGGCGCCCCGGGAGCCGATGCCTGCGGACGCATCTCCGGCAACATCACGCGCTTTTTCGGCCGGGTCCGCAGCCTGATCTCGCATGCCCGGGAGCGCAGCGTCAGCATCGCCGCCGACGCGGCCCGCATGAACCAGCTGGTGCAGCAGACCGACGATGCGGTTCATCGCCAGGAAGTGCTGGCCGCCAACGTCTTCGAGTCGAGCAACCGGGTCAACCAGGCGGTGGCCGAGGTAGCCATGAACGCCGACGCCATCCAGGCCTCGACCCAGAACAACCTCGATCTCGCGCAACGCTCGCTGGAGCAGATGGAAACCGTCGCCGCCACAATGCGCTCGACCAATGCCCATATCGAGCACTTTTCGTCCACGGTCACCGAGCTGCATACCAGCTCGATGAAGATCAACGAGATCGTCTCGCTGATCAACGACATCTCCGACCAGACCAACCTGCTCGCCCTCAACGCCGCCATCGAGGCCGCCCGCGCCGGTGAAGCCGGCCGCGGCTTTGCCGTCGTCGCCGACGAGGTGCGCAAGCTGGCTGAAAAGGTCAAGACCGCCACCCAAGTCATCGGCCAGAACACCCAGTCGATGATCAACCTGGTATCCGATACGTCGGAAAAGACCCGGACGATCGTCGGAGAGGTGACCAAGGCCAATGGCTATATCGAAACCTCCGCAGCCGACCTAGGCACCATGGTCGGTGACTTCAAGCTGACGACCGGGCAACTGACGACCATCGCCGGGGCGATCTACAACCTGCGCGAGAGCAATCAGGCAATCCACAGCGAAGTCGAGGAAATCCGCGATCATTCCCGTGACATTTCCGGTCGCATGAAGCAATGCCTCGGCTCGGCCAAGACCCTGCGCGAATCGACCGAAGACCTGCAATGCACGCTGGCCGATTTCCGTACCGGCGACAGCATGTTCGACACCCTGCACGACAAATGCACCCATTTCCGCGACAACGTCGCAGCCATCCTGCAGCGCCTGGCCGACCGGGGCGTCAACGTCTTCGACCAGGCCTACAAGGAAATTCCCGGCTCCAACCCCAAACGCTACACCACGGCCTACGACAGCCTGTGCGACAGCGAACTGACCCGCCTGTACGACGACCTGCTGCGTGATGTTCCGGGGCTGGTTTATTCCCTGTCGATGGACAGCAACGGCTACGCCCCCGCTCATAATTCCGTCTGTTCGCAGCCACCGACCGGCGACCCGGCGACCGACCTCGCTAAATGCCGGCACAAGCGCATTTTCAACGATCCCGTAGGGGCCAAGGGCGCCAAGAACCAGAAGCCCTCGCTATTCCAGACCTACGTCCGCGACACCGGCGAAATTCTCGCCGACCTGACCATGCCGATCATGATCAACGGCCGGCACTGGGGTGGCGTACGGATCGGCTTCAAGACCGACCTCGTCAAATAGCACGCCCCTCACCAACGGAACGAAGGCGCCCGCGGGCGCCTTCGTCATTTCCGGAAACCGGTGTTCAGTCGCAGAGCGGCCCGGCGCAACGCTCCATCAGGCCCTCCAGGTAAGTCGCCGCCTCGCCGCTGCCCTCGGCCGGCGCCCAGGCGGCTCTTTCATCCGCCGAAACCGGCACATAGGGCCCGGCCTTGGCTTCGAAGAAGACCGTCCCCGTCTCCAGCGCAAAAACGGTGTGATAGACGCCATGCGGGATATCGATCCCGAGCGACTCACCGCCGGCGCACAAGACATGGCAACGCCCGGGCTGGCCCGCCGCTTCGAAGAACACGACGCCCAGGCTGCCCCGCAGCACGAGCAGGGTTTCGTCCTTGTCGGGATTGAGATGGCGGTGCGGAGGCACGTAGGAGCCGGGCTCGATGGCGATCAGCAGGCGATGCGCCGGAGAGGCATCATCCGGATGAAAGTTGCGATGCACCCGCAAGCGCGGCGCTTGGCGGGCGGCGCCGATCAAGTCGGCGAGCAAGGACTGGTCGATCAATCGAATCATGCGTACACGATCTCCACGTTATCCGGCTGCAGCCAACCGTTCAGCGCCTCGAGTAAGGCATCGTCAAGTTTCACCCGCAGCGTGTCACCCAAGACCATTTCGCATTCGGCCACGGCATTGCGATAACGCACGCGAACCGGTGCCGGGCCGGGAGCAAAAGGCGAGAGCAGCGACTTCAGCTTGGCGGCATCCGACTGGCCGTTCATCTTGAGCAGCAGGTGGCGGGCGAAACGGGCGCGCGCCTCGCCCAAGGTCATCAGGCGCTCGGCGACCACGGCGTTGCCGCCGGAGAATTCGTCGTAACGCACCTTGCCTTCGATGACCAGCACCTCGTCGGTGACGATCTTGTCGCGCTCGGCCTCGAACAGTTCGTTGAACACCGACACCTCGACCATGGCCGTGCCGTCGTCGAGCTGCACAAACAGCATCTTGCCGCGCCGGGTCATCTGGGTGCGGATGCCGACCACGATGCCGGCAATGAAGGTGAACTCCTTGGCCGGTTCCAGCCGGCAGAGCGGCCGCTTGATGAAGCGCGACAACTCCCGCTTGCGCGAGTTGTAGGGATGGCCGGAGAAAAAGAAACCCAGGGCGGTCTTCTCCTCCATCAACTGGGTCTTTTCATCCCAGGGGCGGACATTGACGTATTCCGGCGCGTGTTCCTCGGCGACATCGGCGATATCGAACAGGCTGGTCTGCAGCGCATCGCGCTCGGCCTGCTCGGCAAAATCCATCGCCACGCCCACGGTTGCCAGCAGCTTGTGGCGATCCGGCACCGGGTTGTCGCCGGCCGTGCGTGGCGCAATGCTGTCGAAGGCGCCGGCGCGGATCAACGCCTCAATGGTGCGGCGATTGACCATGCGCTTGTCGCAGCGCTGGCAGAAATCGAACAGGTCCTTGAACGGGCCGCCTTCCTCGCGCGCCTTGAGGATCACGTTGACCGCCTGCTCGCCGGTGCCCTTGACCGCCCCCAGGCCGTAGCGGATGGTTTCCCGATCGACCGGCTCAAAACGGTACTGCGAGGCATTCACATCCGGCCCGAGCATCTTCACCTTGTTGGCGATGGTGTCTTCGTAGAAGATCTTCACCGTGTCGGTGTTGTCCATGTCGGACGACAGCGTCGCCGCCATGAAGGCCGCGCAGTGGTAACGCTTGAGCCAGGCCGTGTGATAGGTGACGACGGCGTAGGCGGCGGTGTGCGACTTGTTGAAGCCATACTCCGCGAATTTGGTCATCAGGTCGAACAACTGCTCAGCCAACGCCGGATCGTAGCCGCGCTCCTTGGCGCCGGCGGCGATGGTCTCGCGGTGCTTGGCCATCTCCTCGGGCTTCTTCTTGCCCATCGCCCGGCGCAGCATGTCGGCGCCACCCAGCGTATAGCCACCGATGATCTGCGAAATCTGCATCACCTGTTCCTGGTACACGATGACCCCGTAGGTCGGCTCGAGACAGGCTTTCAGGTCCGGGTGGAAATAATCGATGGCCTGCTGGCCCTTCTTGCGCAGGATGAAGTCATCCACCATCCCGGAGCCGAGCGGGCCGGGACGGTAGAGCGCCAGCACGGCGATAATGTCTTCGAAACGGTCCGGCGCCAGCTTCTTCAGCAGCTTCTTCATGCCTTCCGATTCGACCTGGAAGATCGCCGTCGTGTTGGCGTCCTTCAGGATCTGGTAGGCACCGGGGTCTTCGAAGCCGAGCGACATCAGGTCGAGCTTCTCGCCAGTCATCCGCTCGATGTACTTCAGTGCCAGTTCGATAATCGTCAGGTTGCGCAGGCCGAGGAAGTCGAACTTCACCAAGCCGGCCTTCTCGACGTCGTCCTTGTCGAACTGCGAGACCGGCGACGCGTCGGCACCGGTCGCCTGGTAGATCGGGCAGAAATCGGTGATCTTGCCCGGTGCGATCAGCACGCCGCCGGCGTGCATGCCGATGTTGCGGGTCAAGTCTTCCAGGCGGCCGGCCAGGTCGAACAGTTCACGGATGGTTTCGCCATCCTGCTCGTCGGCCATCATTTCCTTCAACGCTGGTTCCTGCTCCAGCGCTTCGGCCAGCGAGACCGGCTTGTTCTGGACGATCGGGATCAGCTTGGAAATGCGGTCGCACATCGAATACGGCAGACCGAACACGCGACCGACGTCGCGGATGACCGCCTTCGACGACATGGTGCCGAAGGTGGCGATCTGCGACACCGCTTGGGCGCCGTAGCGTTGGCGGACGTATTCGATGACGCGCCAGCGGTTGTCCTGGCAGAAGTCGATATCGAAGTCGGGCATCGAGACCCGCTCCGGATTCAGGAAGCGCTCGAACAGCAGGGCATAGGCCAGCGGGTCGAGGTCGGTAATGCGCAGCGAATAGGCGACCAGAGAGCCGGCGCCAGAACCCCGACCGGGGCCGACCGGCACGCCGTTCTGCTTGCCCCAGTTGATGAAGTCCGCCACGATCAGGAAGTAACCCGGGAAGCCCATCTGCAGGATGGTCTTGCACTCGAAGTCGAGGCGCGCATCGTATTCCGGCCGGCGCTGAGCGCGCACTTCCGGGTCAGGATAAAGTTCGGACAGGCGCACTTCCAGGCCAGCCTTGGCTTCCTGCACCAGGAAGTCGTCGAGCGTCATGCCGTCCGGCGTCGGGAACTGCGGCAGGAAGTTCTTGCCCAGCGTCAGCTCGATGTTGCAGCGCTTGGCAATTTCCAGCGTGTTTTCGAGGGCTTCCGGCAGGTCGGCGAACAGTTCCGCCATCTCGTCCTGCGACTTGAAATACTGCTCCGGCGTGTAGATCTTCGGCCGCCGCGTGTCACCCAGCACATACCCCTCGGCGATGCAGACGCGGGCCTCGTGCGCCTGGAAATCGTCCGGCTTCATGAACTGGATGGGGTGGGTCGCGACCAGCGGAATCCCCGTTTCACCCGCCAGATCGGCCGTCTGCTGGACGATGGCCTCCTGCTGCGGCTGGCCGTAACGCTGCACCTCCAGATAAAAAGCGCCGGGGAAGATGGCCTCCCAGGCCTTGGCCCGCTCGGAGGCGAGGTCGAAATTGCCGTTCAGCAAGGCTTCGCCGACATCACCGAGATGCGCGCCGGACAGCGCGATCAGCCCATCACAGCCGATCTCGGCAAACCACTCGCGGCGGATTTCCGCCCGGTCGCGCCGGCCCTCGACCAGATAGGCCTTGGTCAGCAACTCGCATAACTGCTGGTAGCCCCGGCGGTTACGTACGAGCAGCAGCAGCCGATAGGCATCCTCGGGCGCCTCCGGATTGGCGATCCAGCAATCCGCCCCGGCAATCGGCTTGACGCCTTTGCCGCGCGCCCCGGTGTAGAACTTGACCAGACCGAACAGGTTGGCCAGGTCGGTCAGGGCCATGGCCGGCATGCCATCGCCGGCGGCGCGCTTGACGGCATCGCCGATGCGGACGATGCCGTCGGTGACCGAATATTCCGAGTGCAGGCGAAGATGTATGAAGCGAGGGGAGGCCATCGGCTCGGCAAAAAAATGGGGAACGGCATTTTACCGCGGCGCCGGCGCCCGGGCACCGCCGATCGCCGGCATGTTAGCGTGCAGCATGCCGCCCACGCCGCGCCCGCTTGCCCACCTGCCGCCGGCCTGATCACCAAGGGGCTGCTGCTCGCATCGTCATCCCGACTTACCGAAGCCGGCGTGCCCCTTCAGGCGCCGCCATCGGCGTCAAGCCAGCCCGGCAGCGAGAACTCCTGCCGCAAATGCTGCAGTTCGGGCTGGTGTTCAGCCGCCAGCCGATAAACGATGGCCTCGCCCTTCGGTGTCAGGTGCACCTCGACCTGCCGCCGATCATCCCGCCCGACCCGCCGCTCGACCAACCCGGCCAGTTCGCAGCGGCTGACCAGAGCGACGACGCCATTATGGCGCGCCTGCAACCGCTCGGCCAACTCGCCGATGTTAGCCCAGGAGCGCTCCGGAAAACCCTGCAAATGGAGCAGCAACTGGTACTGCAAGGGCGTGATGCGCGCCTTCCGGCAGATATCCTCGCTGACCCGCATGAACACCCGCAATTGGAAACGGAAGTGGGAAAGGCGCTCCAGGTCGCGTTTTTCCAGCTTGATACCGGGACCGGAAAGTTTCCTTGTATTCATGTCATTGCTCGTCTATGTTGGATATATCACGGTGTGATATTAATTACCCCGGCGCGCTTCCGTGAGTAACCGGGAAAACAACCAAAGGAGTTGATCATGCTCGCCTCCCCTTCTCACCATGAATCATCGCAGTTCAAAATCGCCTGGAGGTTTCTCGACCGGGTTCATCCTTCGCTCTTCAAAACCTTCTTCCTGCTCGTTCTGCCGCTGTCGATGCTGCCACCAGCCATGCTCTATTATGCGGGCACTTACCACGGCGACGCTTTCGCGAGTGGCTTTTCCGGCCGCAACTGGGGCATGATCGCGGGCCTGTTCCTGCTGGCCGAACTGGCGACGGTCTCCGTCATGGGTTACATCATCCGCTGGATTGCCCGCCTGAACGGTGCCGAAGTCAGCCCGCAGAATGCCCAGATGCTGGCCTTCGCCGCACCCATCCCGCTCTGGCTGTCGTCCTTGAGCCTGCTTTACCCGAGCTTCTTCTTTTCCGTTGCCGTCTGCTGCATCGCCTTCGCCATCTCCTGCCTGATCGTCTTCCACGGCGTCGAAGTGCTGCTGCAGATTGACGAAGATGTGACCGCAGCCAACATCGCCTACGGCATCATGGGAATCGGGATGATCGCCTGGGCACTGTTGCTCATCATCGTCATCCCGATTGGCTGAGCATCGGGCCACGGCAGGCTGATGACTCTCAGGAAGCGCCGGCCGGCCACCGCGAGGTGGCGGCTGACGCTTGATTTTTCAGGCCAGTTCCGTGCACCGACGACCCACGGCCTGAACCGGCGCGGCGCAAGCCAGGCCGGCGGCCTACGAATCAGGACCGACGCTGGCGGCCGATGGCCAGGCCGAGCAGGGCCACCGCCAGCAGGGCAAGGGAACCCGGCTCCGGAATGGCGGCCACAGCGAGGCGGGCCATGATCTGGTGGCCAGCCGTCGTCGGGTGGATGCCGTCCCAGAAGAAATAGCGGTCCGGGTCGCACGTCGGCGCCGCCGCACAGGCATCGCTGGCGTTGGCCAGGCCGTAGGCGGCGGGGTTGCTCACGATGTCGTTCAGCCCGGCATAGGCATCGAACAGGATCAGGCCATCGGTCACGCTGGCCGGCAAATAGGCGGCAAAGGCCATGGCCAGCGCCTGGTTCATTGTCGCGACGAGCATGCTGGCGCCTTGCGCTGCACCGACGCCCTGGGCGGTCACGGCCGGCACCCGACCGAGATCGGTGATGTTCCAGACCAGGAAATGCTCGGCACCCAGCGCTGCCAGGTTACCGATCATGCCGACCAGCCCCTGCACATAGCCCTGAATGCGTGTTGCGTAGTCTCCACCGGTCACATAGAGGTCGAGGACATCACGCGCATCGTTGCCACCCCCCTCGATCACGTACAAGGTGTTGGCATTCACCGTATTGGCCGACAAATACTGCCCCATCTGCGCCTGCAGGCTGGGAACCGGGCTGGCACCGGCGACCCGCGCGCCGCCGTAGGCGTAATTGCTGCCACCGAGCAGGGAGGGGGCCAGGCTCATACCCAGGCTGTTGGCGAAATATTCCGTCCACACCGGGCCGTTGCTGTAGCGGTTCGAGTCGTATGGCAAATCCGGCACGCCGGCGCCCACCGTCAGGCCATCGCTGCGCGCACCACCATAATAGGTGTCGGCAATCACGGCATTGTTGCCGCCGTCGGCCAGGCTGTCCCCAAACACGACCAGATTGCTGTACGGCAGGGCCAGCGCGCTCGTCGCCCAAAACAACATTGCGGCCAACGCTCCCTTGACGGGTTTCAATTTCATCTTGTTCTCCTCGATGTGGATGGATCGCGTCTTCCGCCAGGGGCGGCATGACAACGGGAAGACGCGATTATCCCCGAAAAGATGCCAACGGTCTTGCCACAAGGCGCCTATCCTCTTGGCCCACACACTCCGCCTGCGCTAATCTGCCAGCTTGATCAAAGCAACAAGAACCGGAGACCAAGCATGAACCAAGAAGAAGCCCTCGTCCTGCGCCACGACCGTGCCGACGGACTGACCACGCTGACCCTGAATCGCCCCAACGCCTTCAATTCGTTGTCGAAAGAACTGCTCAGCGCATTGCAGGCGGAACTGGACGCCATCGCCGCCAGCGACACGGTGCGCGTCGTGGTCGTCGCCGGCGCCGGCAAGGCCTTCTGCTCGGGCCACGACCTGAAGGAAATGCGCGCCAATCACAGCAAGGCCTACATGCAGGCGCTGTTCAAGCAATGCGGCGACCTGATGCTGAGCATCACCCGGATGCCGCACCCCGTCATCGCCCGCATCCACGGCATCGCCACGGCGGCCGGCTGCCAACTGGTGTCGATGTGCGATCTGGCGGTGGCGGCCGATGTCGCCAAGTTTGCCGTGTCCGGGATCAACGTCGGCCTCTTCTGCTCCACCCCGGCCGTCGGCCTGGCGCGCAACCTGGGGCGCAAGGCGGCGCTCGAAATGCTGCTCACCGGCGAGTTCATCGACGCGATGGAAGCCAAGGCCAAGGGCCTGGTCAACCGCGTCGTGCCGCTCGATGCGCTGGACGCCGAAATCGAGCGCTTGGCCGGCAGCATCCTGGCCAAGAGCGCCGTTGCCGTGAAAATGGGCAAGGGCATGTTCTACAAGCAACTGGAGATGGGGCTGGAGGACGCCTACGCCTACGCCGCCGAGGTAATGGCCTGCAACATGATGAGCGAGGATGCCGGCGAAGGCATCGACGCCTTCATGCAGAAGCGCAAGCCGGTTTATAGCGGGCGCTAAAACCGGACGGCCGGCAGCTTACCGGATGACCAGCCGGTCGTCGGCGCGGCTGACCGGCATGGCAAAATCGAAGTAGTCGGCCTGCGCCGCCAGGTCGAGGTCGGCCAGTGGCAGGTTCGGCCAGGTGCCGGCCGTGAAGCGGCGGCCGAAGTCGGAATCCCGCACGCGCTGTTCGAAGCAGGCCGGATCGCAGGCCTGGCCGGTGAGCAGGGCCTCGATGTAATCGGCGCAGGCGACATCCTCATCGCCATCGCGATCCACCCACTCGCCGGTAATCACGAAACAGACCTCGTCCGCCCCCTCGGCCCGGATGGCTTCCGCCGTGGCGCGGGCGCAGACCAGGCTGGCGGCGTAGAGGCGACGGGCCCGCTGGAAGCGTTGCAGGCCGCGGACACCGGCCGCCGTGGTCATCACGACATCCTTGCCGCGCAGATCGGCACGTTGCAGTTGCGAGGGCGAATTGCCGAAATCGAAGCCTTCGACTGGATCGCCGCCGCCAATGGCACCGATCGACACCGCCCCAGGCAGATCGCCGAGCAGGCTGATCGCCCCCGCGATGCCTTCGACCGGATAGACGGCACGAGCCCCGATGGAAAGCGCCACGGCCGCCGTGGTGAAGGAACGCAAGGTGTCGATGACGACGGCCGTTCCGCTGACGGCGGGCTGGTTCTGCAGGCGATTCAGGTAGATGCGCGAAAACTTCATGGCGGTGCGAGGCTGGCCCGGCGGACGTTTCCAGCATACCCGCTCGCCCTGCCCGCTGCCAAGCGGCTTTCGGCTCAACTCTCCGACATCTGCAACATGCTGCGCAGGACGATGAATTCGGCCGGGCGCACCAAGGCCAAGCCGATTTCGAAGATCAGGCGGCCAGCGGCGATATCCTGGGCCGTCATCGTTTGGCCAAGGCCGCAGCGGACGAAGAACGCCTCCTCCGGCCGCGACCCCAGCAGGGCGCCCGCGCGCCACTGTGCAACCAGGTAGCTGTCGACCGTGGCAGACAGGCGGTGCCAGGTGGCGGCGTCGTTCGGCTCGAAGACGAACGATTCGGCCGCCTGGCGGATCGAGGTTTCGACCATATTGCAGAAGCGGCGCACGGAAACATAACGCCATTCGGCATCATTGCCGGCCAGCGTGCGGCCCCCCCAGACCAGCCAGCCCCGGCCGGGAAACTGCCGGATGGCGTTGATCGACTTGCCGGCAGCCGTATCGCTATTCAGCGCTGCCTGCTCGCCTTCGGTGTAGTCGACGAACAGGCCGGCGATGCCATTGACCACGATATTGGCCGGCGCCTTCCAGACACCCCGCTCGCGATCCACCCGGGCGTAAATGCCGGCGATGGCGCCACTCGGCGGGCAGGCGACGGTCGTCCCGGCAACTCCCTGAACGATGCTGCGGTAGGCCGCGAAACTGGCGAGCAGGGCGCGCTCCAGGCGGGCGATTTCCTTCGCTGCCCCCGGATGAAGGGGCTCCGCGAGCAGGGCATCAAGCCGGAGCAACAGGTCGACAACGGCCGGTTCTTTGGTCAATTGGCGCAGGCTGACCGGTTCGCCCTGGCGTGCGATCCTGGTGCGCAGATCGGCGTAGCGAACGGTATTTTCCCGATGAATCATCAGCCACGGTGCATAGGCCGCACCATGACGCAGGTGAAGCGAGCCGACATACCGGCGGAAGGCAGCGCCACTGCGGTCATCCCGGCCCAGGTCGACGAGCGCGAAGCGTGGCGGCCATTCGGCGCAGCGGGCGAGCATCACCTGGTGCAGGCGGCCACGCGCTGCCTCATCCAGGCCAGCCGCATCCGGCACGACGAGCAGCGACGCATCGGGAAGCGAAGCAAGGGCCGACAGGCCGCCGAGCAGCCGCTCGCCATCGACCTGACCGCTGGCGGCAAAGGCGCCGACCGAGACGACGCAGCAGTCGCCGCCCCCGTTGGCGTAGAACAGGCGCAGCGCATCGTACAGGCAGTAATCCGTCGCAATCGTCGCCGACCGGAATCGGCCAGCCTTGTCGACTTCCACCTTGCCGACCCGGCACGGCGACCACTTGCCAAAACCGATCTCGAACTCGGCCAGCGAACGGATGCGCTGCGGCACGCCGGGCGTTTCGCCGGCCTGGGCGGTGTAGCCAATGAAGAGCGGCACGGCAGTCGCAGCGTCGGTCACTGCCGGCGGCAAGCCAGTGAGTTCCTCGACATAGACACCGGGCATCCGGTATTCAGGCATTGCGCACCTCCTTCCCCGAGCCGGGAAGTAAATCACAGCCCCTGCCCATTGTCATGCACAACAGGCGCCTTGTCGCCTGATGGCGACAATTTCAGCACCATTGACCGCACGTTGGTATCCCGATCGCAGAAAGCCATTCCACGCACGATGCCTTTGTACTAAACTCAAACAACGTTTCAACAGCTTTCAGTTGCACGCTCCGCTTCATACGGTTGCTGCACATTGCCGGCAACCCTCCGCTTCACCCACTGAACACGGAAGGAGACGCACCATGGCCAGGAAAGCCCTCTGCATCGGCATCAACAACTACCCCGGCACCGGCATGGACCTGCAGGGCTGCGTCAACGACGCAACCGACTGGGCGGCTGAACTGACCGCCCGCGGCTTCCAGGTTGCCAGCCTGCTCGACGAGCAGGCCACCAAGGCGGCCATGATGAAGGCCATGGGTGACTTGATCGGCAAGGCCAGCAAGGGCGACACGCTGGTCATCACCTTCTCCGGGCACGGCACCTACCAGCCGGATACCGATGGTGACGAAGTGGACGGCCTCGACGAAGCCCTTTGCCCCTACGACCTGCAGATCCAGGGCGAGGCACTGACCGACGACGAAATCCACACCCTGTTCCTGACCCGCAAATCCGGCGTGCGCATCGTGCTGATCTCCGACTCCTGCCATTCCGGCACCGTGACCCGCGCCGCCAAGGCTGAAAAGGATGCGGACAGCCGGCCGCGCTTCATGCCCATGGGCAACTGGCTGCCCGACAAATTGCTGCCGAAGAACCGCGCCGGCAAGGTGGCCGCCACGATGACCGGGCCGGTTGGCACGTCGCCCCTGGCTGCGGCCTGCTCCAACGCGCTGGGCGACCTGCTGCTCTCCGGCTGCAAGGAAGGCCCCAACAATTTCAGCTACGACGCCCGCATCAAGGGCCGCTTCAACGGCGCCTTCACCCACTACGCGCTCAAGGCCCTGAAGAGCATGAAGCCCGGCGCCACCTACGCCGACTGGCACAAAGCCATCACCAAGTACCTGCCGTCGGCGAGCTATCCCCAATCGCCGCAACTCGTCGGCAGCACCGGGGCGCGCAAGGGCAAGATCTTCGAATAAGCAGCAGCGACAACAAACAACCGGCGTGACCGGAGGAGGGCATCATGTCCCAACAGAGCTTCAAGCTGCGCGGCCAGCGCGAAGAGATTCGCCGCCGCGGCGTCAGCGGCCCGCAACCGCTGTTCCGCCTGACGCCGGGCACCGCCCGTGACGGCGCGGGCGACACGGTCGAGGTCAGCGGCGATACCGTCGTCCGCGTCGAACTCGACAACGGCTTCGTGCTGTGGAGCCGCATGGACGACCTGTCCCGCGACTTCGGTACGCCACCGGCCCGCGATGGCGACGGCAGTTGGGAAATCAGCCGCCTGACGCCGCGCAGGGCAGCCGCCAGCGAACGCGGCCTGGCCGGGCTGGCCGTGCGCATCCTCGATTTTTTCGGCATCGATCTCGCCGAAAAATCCGCCGCCGCCCTCGGCGAGCATTTCGAGGAGAAGCTCATCGGCAAGCACCCGCCGGGCCTCTACCGTCTCGACCTGGCCGGCGAATTTGCCCTCAAGCCGGTGGCCGACGACGAGGCCATCCCGGCCGATGCCGGCCCCCTCCTCGTTTTCCTGCACGGCACCGCCTCGTCGGCCGAAGGCAGCTTCGGCAAGCTGTGGGATGGCGGCAACCTCGAAGGCGCCCGCCTGCGCCAGAGCCTTCTGCCACTCTACGGCGACCGCGTTTTCGCACTGGAACACCGCACCCTGACGCAAAGCCCGATCGACAATGCCTTGGCCCTCGCCAGGCGCCTGCCGGCCGGCGCCGACGTGCATCTGGTCAGCCACTCGCGCGGCGGGCTGGTGGGCGAAGTGCTCTGTCTGGCCGATTGCGCCGACCTCGCCAAAGTCCTGAATCCCGACCAGGTACAGACCCTGTTCGCCGCCGACCGCACCCTCGCTCCGCAACTCGGCCTGATGCCCCTGAGCGAGGTCCAGATGAAGGCACGCGACGCCGCCTACGACGCCGACCGCCAGCGCCTGCTCGACCTGGTCGCCGAACTCGAGAGGAAACAGTTGCGCATCGGCCGCTTCGTTCGTGTCGCCTGCCCGGCGCGTGGCACGACGCTGGCTTCCGGCCGCCTCGACCGCTGGCTGTCGGTTCTTGATTACGTTGCCACGGCCGCCACCGGCGGTGGTCTGTTCACCGACGGCCTCGACTTCCTGCTCGCCGTGGTCAAGGAACGCACCGACCCGCGCACCCTGCCTGGCGTCGAGGCGATGATGCCCGGCTCGGCGCTGACCCGCCTGCTCAATGCAACGCCCGAGCTGGTGACCAGCGCCGACCTGTCGATCATCGCCGGCGACATCGAGGCCGGCGACGGCCTGTGGAACACGCTGAAGGTCCTGGCCACCGACTGGTTCTACCGGAACGAGCACGACCTCGTCGTCGATACCGCCTCCATGCTCGGTGGCCTGCCGCGACTCAGCGGCGCAGCGCGCTATCGCCAGGATCAGGGGCCGAAGGTCAATCACTTCCGCTATTTCACCAACGACCAGAGCGTGCGCTGGCTGAGCGCCGGGCTCTCCCGCGCCGACGGCGACAATGCCGGCTTCCAGAGTCTCGCCCCCAAGCCGGCCGCCGCACCGCGCTGCGCCGCCGCCATCGCCCGCAGCCGGGGCGGCAACAAGCCGCGCCCGATTGCCGTCGTCCTGCCCGGCACCATGGGCAGCGAGCTGGTCGCCGGCGACGACCCGGTCTGGCTGAACTACTGGGCGCTGCTCAAGGGCGGCCTGAAGAAGATCGCCATGGGTCGCGAGGGCATTGCACCGGTCGGGTTGGTCGACCAGTTCTACGGGCCGCTGGTCGAATTCCTGGCGCGCAGCCATCAAGTCGAGATCTTCCCCTACGACTGGCGCTTCTCGGTACGCAAGGCGGCCGCCCGGCTGGTCGGCACGCTGGAGCCGCTGGTCGCCCAGGCCGAACGCTCGGGGCAGCCGTTCCGCCTGGTCGCCCACTCGATGGGCGGACTGGTGGTGCGCTCGATGATCGCCGATGGCGGCGCCGGCACGGCGCTGTGGAAGCGCATCACCCAGCTGCCAGGCAGTCGCTTCCTGATGCTCGGCACCCCCAACCTCGGCTCCTACGAAGCCGTACGCTGGCTAACCGGCTTCAACCCGACGCAGGCCAAGCTGAGCCTGCTCGACATCACGCAAAGCACCGACCAGATCATCAACCTGGTGGCGCGTTACCCCGGCCTGCTCGAACTGCTGCCCTTCGCACCGGACGACCCCGACTTCACCGATACCGCGCGCTGGCAGAAGCTGCGCCAGGACCTCGGCGCCCGCTGGGACACCGCCCAGGCCGCCGACCTGCAGGAAGCCGGCGCCACCTGGAAATTCCTCAAGGCGGCCGTGCCCGATCCGCGCTTCATGGCCTACGTGGCGGGCTGCCAGCCGGTTACCGTCATCGACTACCAGCTGACGCCGGGCGAAGTGCTGTTCCGCCCCGATCTCAAGCGCCTCGAATTCATCGCCACCCGCGAGGGCGACGGCACCGTGGCCTGGTCGTCCGGCCGACTGCCCGGCGTACCGGTGTGGTACGTCGACAACACGGCCCACGACTGCCTGTGCGCCCAGCCCAAGGCCTTCCCGGCCTACCTCGACATCCTGGTCAACGGCCAGACCACACTGCTGCCGAGCAGCCCGCCAGCCCGCGCCCGGGCTGCCGCGGGTGAAGCGCGCTTCGTGCTGCCGGCCGCCCCGCCGGCCGATGGCATCCCGGGGCCAGAGGACATCGCCGGCTTCGGCTTCTCCGGCCAGCTGCCGGACGCGATGGCGGGTGAGCGCGCCACGCCGGTCATCACCGTCAGCATCCGCCACGGCAACCTGACCTACGCCCGCCACCCGGTGCTGGTCGGCCACTACCAAGGCGACACGGTGGTCAGCGCCGAAGCCGCGCTCGACCGCCAGCTGGGCGGCCACCTGACGCGCCGCCTCGATCTCGGCATCTATCCCGGCCCGCTCGGCAGTCACAGCGTTTTCCTCAACGATTCGCCGGTCGCCAAGCCGATGGGTGCCATCGTCGTCGGCCTCGGCGAAATCGGCAGCCTCAGCCCGGGCCAGCTCGAAGCCTCCGTCCGCGACGCGCTGCTCGACTATGCGCTGAAGGTCGCCTACTGGCCGGATGCCCGCTTCGGCGAAGCCGGCCGGCCGCGCTCGGCGGCGGTCACCTGCCTGCTCGTCGGCACTGGTGGCGGCGGGTTGCCGGTCGGTGATTCGGTGGAGGCCATGCTGCGCGCCGCCGTCGCCGCCAACCAGACGCTGGCCAACCAGGAACTCGACGGCCGGGTGCTGATCGACCGCCTCGAACTGCTCGAACTGTACGAGGACGTCGCCATCTCGGCCGCGGAAGCCCTCGGCCGTGTATTGCAGAACGAAACGCTGGCCAACGCCGTCACCTGGCCGGCCGGCGCCGTCGAAACCGCCCAGGCCGGGCGCCGCCGGGTGCGCTTCGATACCGCCAACGAGTGGTACCAGCGCCTCGAAATCGTCCGCCAGGAGGACAAGCTGCGCTTCCTCTTCCCGACCGACAAGGCACGCGCCGAGGAAACCCTGGCTACCGGGCAACTGGCCCTGGCCGATGCCTTCGTCCAGGCAGCCAGCCGCGATACCGGGCGCAACTCCGAAGCGACCAAGACCCTCTACGAAATGCTGCTGCCGCTGCGCCTGCGCGAACTGGCGCCGCAACAGGGCAACCTCGTCGTCATCGTGGACCGCCAGTCCGCCCGCTACCCGTGGGAACTGCTGGAAAACCGCTGGAGCAACGGCGAACGGCCGCCCTCGGTGGCCGCCGGCTTCGTCCGCCAGTTCCGCACCGACACCTTCCGCCAGCGTCCGCTGCACAGCCCGGGCAACACCGCGCTGGTCATCGGCAACCCGGACCTCCAGGGCTGCCCCGACTTCGCCGACCTACCGGGCGCCCGCGAGGAAGCGCAGGCAGTGGCCGACCAGCTCTCGGGTGAGGGCTACGAGGTCATCGACTGCGTCGACCAGCCAGCCACGCCGATCATGGAGGCCCTGCACAAGAACAGCTGGCGCATCCTGCACCTGGCCGGCCACGGCGTGCACGAGCACCCGGCCGCCACCGGCAAGGTCTCCGGCATGGTCATCGGCCCGAGCAGTTTCCTGACGCCAGGCGACATTGCCCAGATGCGCTATGTGCCGGAACTGGTCTTCATCAACTGCTGCCACCTCGGCCGCGTCGATGGTGCCCGCCCGCTCGACCGCCTGGGCCTGGCCGCCAACCTCGGCGAGGAATTCATCGCCATGGGCGTGCGCGCCGTCATCGCCGCCGGCTGGGCCGTGGACGACCGGGCCGGGCAGGCCTTCGCCGCCACCTTCTACCGCAACATGCTGGCCGGAGAAACCTTCGGCGAAGCCGTGCGCATCGCCCGCGAGGATGTCTGGCTGCGCTTCCCCGATGTGAATACCTGGGGCGCCTACCAGTGCTACGGCGATCCGGATTTCCGCTTCCACCGGGATTCAGCAGCGCCGCACCACAACCAGACGCCCTTTGCCACCGCCCACGAACTAGTCTCCGAACTCGACAACCTGGCAGCCGACCTACGCGCCGGTGCGACCGATGACGCGGAAGGCAAGATCGAGCGGCGACTGGGGCGCATCCCCGCCAACCAGCAGGACGGCTGGCTGGCCCGCGCCGAGGTCCAGGCAGCCTTGGGCCTGGCCTGGGGGGAAGCGCGCCGCTGGCCGGAAGCCATCGCCTGCCTGGAAGCTGCCCTGACCGCGGATAAGGGCGACTGCTCCATGAAGGCGCTGGAGCAGTACGCCAATTTCCGCGTCCGCTACGCTGCCGAGTTGTGGCAAAAGGCAACCCGGCAGGCTGCGGGCAAGCGGGAAAAAGCGCGGCAGGAACAGATCGAACGCATCGAATCAGCCATCCTTGACCTCGATACCCTGTGCCGCCGCGCCCCGACCACTGAGCGCCTGAACCTGCTCGGCAGCGCCTACAAGCGCCTGGCGCTGATCGAGGACGAAGGCCCACGCCGCACCGAAGCGCTGGTCAACATGGCCGAGCACTACCGGTTGGCCTACGAGCGCAAGCGCGACGCCTACGCCTTCACCAACTGGCTGACCGGCAGCCTGCTCACCCGGCAGCGCGGCGAAACGCTGGCCACCGTCGATCCCGCCAGCCAGCAACGCGACCTGGAAGCGCTGCTGCGCGAACTGGCGCAGCGCAACGAGGCCGACCCCAACTTCTGGGACAGCGCCAGCCTGGCCGACCTGCAACTCATCCGCCTGCTCTCGCAACCCGCCGCCCCACCCCGCAAGCGCGGGGACACCAGCCTGCCGCCCGCCATGACCGTCCTCGCCACCTACCGTAACGCCATCGCCCGCGGCGCCAGCCCGCGCGAGGTGTCGTCGGTCGCCGAGCACATCGCCTTTCTGATCGCCCTGTGGTCGCCTGACGACAAGCCGAAACAGCGCATCCTGCAACAGATCCAGGAGAATCTGTCATGAGCCCGCGCCCGAAGAAAGCCCCGGCCGCCGTTGCCCCCAAGGGGCGCCCGATCCGGCGCAGCCAGCCGCGCACCGTGACCGTACCGCGGGACGCCAGCGTCCCCGATTATTCGCGCACCCCGCTCGACGCCATCCCGCTGGCCGGCCTGCCACCGCGCGCGCTGATCGCGCCCAATTTCCGGCTGTACGAGCTGAGCAAATCCGACCTCGCCGCCCGCCTCGGCATCGATAATGGCTTCGCCAGCGAGGCCCATCTGCGCGCCGCCATCCACCTTGCACGTCAGGTGCTGCAACCGATCCGCGACGCCTTCGGCTCCTTCTCGCCGAACAGCGTCTATCGCAGCCAGCGCCTGGAACGCGCCCTGAAGAACAAGCCGGCTTCGTGGCTGAGTACCAGCCAGCACGCCAAGGGCGAGGCCTGCGATATCGAGATCGTCGCCATACCGACGCTGGAACTGGCCGCCTGGGCACGCGACCATCTGGCGGAATTCGACCAGATCATCTGCGAGTGCTACGACCCGGCGAAGGGGCCAAATTCAGGCTGGGTGCACATTTCGCTCAAGCCGCCGGGCGCCGGCACCAACCGCAAGCAATGCCTGAGCTACGTGCGCGACAAGACGAGCGGCCGGCTGGTCTATGTGACCGGGCTGACGGCGATGGCCTGAAGCGCCCATGCTGCCCGGCAAGATCGCCACGCTGCTGGTCATCGCCACCATCCTGTCGGTGATCGGCGCCTTGCTGGTCGCCTGGCGCTACCGTTTGGCAATGCAGGCGCTGATGAAGGCGCCGCTTACCACAACACCGGCAGCGAGCGAGATACCGGCAGCCCGCCTGCCCTACGCCGCCGATGCGGCGCCCGTTCCCGTCACGTTGGCCGACAACCGCCAGGCCGAGCGCCGGCTGATCCTCGCCTTCCTCGGCATCACGCTGGTCATGGCCCTGAGCCGCACCCTGCTCATGCAGCTACTGGCCAACGGGCCGATCACGCTGATCACCGTCAGTACCCTGTGCGCCGCCTACGCCTGGCCGGTGGTGCCGGTCGTCGCGGTGATCCGCCGCTGGTCGCGCTGGCGCTTCGTCGGTGTGCTATTGCTCTGGTTCGTCGCCGCCGTTGCGCTGCTCAGCTGGCGCACCAACGAGAATGTCAGCTTCGCGCAGGTCTTCGGCTGGATGCTGTTCGACATCGGCCTGCCGCTGATTGTTGTCACCGCGCTGTGCCTGGGCAGCGCGACGCGGGCCGTCGCCCCCTGGCTGGCGCCGCTGTTCATCGCCCTGTGCTGGGCTTCGCAAGCCGGCGTCGATCTGCTGGCGGCGCTGGTCGAGGCGCAAAGCCCGATTGCCTTCTGGCTGGCCAGGCAGATCGGGGCCGTCACGGCCATCGCGCTGTTCGCGCTGGCGCCCTGGCTGATCGCCTGGTGGCCGGCCCGGGCGCTCGGCCGCTGGCTGGGCCAAGCCTATGCCGCCCGCCGGATCTCGGAACTGTTCTACCTATTTACTGCGGTCTGGATCATCGCCCTGACCGGTCCGGCCCTGGGCGCCATCGCCAGCGAAGGCTGGGGTGCCCTGCTCTATTTCCTGCCCCTGCTCTGGATACCGCTCGGCGGGCACTTCATGGCCCGGCGCCGGCGCCCCGCCGGCCGGCCACCCACCCTGCTCGTGCTGCGCGTCTTCCGCCAGGATGCCAACGTGCAGGACATCTTCGACCGCGTCATCGAGCGCTGGCGCCTGACTGGCAACACCGTGCTGATCGCCGGCACCGACCTGGCCGAACGCACCATTGACGCCGACGACATCTTCACCTTCCTCGACGGCCGCCTGGCCGAGCGATTCATCCACCGCCCCGCCGATGTCCCCCGTCGGCTCGGCGCCTTCGAGTGGCAGCCGGATGCCGAGGGTCGCTACCGGGTCAACGAATGCTATTGCCACGACACCACCTGGCAACAGGCACTGGCCGAACTGCTCAAGGTCAGCGATGTGGTGCTGATGGATCTGCGCAACTTCGTCGCCGCCAACCAGGGCTGCCTGTACGAGTTGCAGACCCTGGCCGCCACGGCCGGCCGGCTGCGCGTCGTCGTACTGGTCAACGAACGCACCGAAAGGGCCGCGGCCCAGGCCGCCACAGCCCAAGCCCCGGCCGGACGCTTCGTCTGGCTGGCCCAGCAGGGCAGCACGCCCCCCGCCACCGACGCCGTGCTGGCGCCCTTGCTGGCGGCAGACGCGACCTGAAAAACTTGGATACAAATCGTCGCAAAAAGAGCACTTGAAAAAGCCCGGTTTCGCGCAAAACTTGGACGAAAAATCCAAGGAGCTTTTTCATGCAGCCCGAATCCTTCGCCCCCCACAGCCTGACCGCCTTTCTCAGGACGAGCCGCCGGCATTTCGGCCTGACCCCGGCGCCGGCCACCCACCGCGGGCAGCCGCCTGATCGCCTGCGTCCGATGCTGCGTTCCCTCGCCCTCATCGGCTCGCTCGGCACCGCCCTGGCCCAGCCGGCACTGGCCACTGAAGCCGGAGATGCCGCCCAGACCACACCCCCATCCGTTACCCAGGAGAAATCCACGCCATGAAACCCCTGAAGCTGACCGTTGCCGCTGTTGCGGTTGCTGCCGCACTTGGCGGCGCCTACTCCTTCGGCCATCTGCAAGCCATCCCCGACGCGCATGCCACGCCGGCCGCCAGCGTCGCAACGACTACCGTGCCGCCCGTCACCGTCGCGCCGGCGGCCCTGCCCGACATGCGCAGCATCGTCGCTGCCAATGCCCCGGCAGTGGTCAACATCAGCGTGACCGGTACGCGCAAGACGACGAATGGCCCGCAGATCGACCCGGACGACCCGTTCTACCAGTTCTTCCGCCGCTTCGGTGGGCGCCTGCCGCAGGGCGCGACGCCGGTACAGGGCCAGGGTTCCGGCTTCATTGTCAGCGCCGATGGCACCATCCTGACCAACGCCCACGTCGTCGAGGAGGCCGACGAAGTCACGGTCAAGCTCAACGACAAGCGTGAATTCAAGGCTAAGGTCCTCGGCGCCGACAAGACGAGCGACGTGGCCGTACTGAAGATCGCGGCGCAGAACCTGCCAACGGTGCGCATCGGCGCCTCGGCCCAGACCCAGGTTGGCGAGTGGGTGCTCGCCATCGGCTCGCCCTTCGGCTTCGAAAGCAGCGCCAGTGCCGGCATCGTCTCGGCCAAGTCGCGCAGCCTGCCGGACGGCAGCTACGTGCCTTTCATCCAGACCGACGTGGCTGTCAACCCGGGCAACTCCGGCGGCCCGCTGTTCAACATGAATGGCGAGGTGATCGGCATCAACTCGCAGATCTACTCGCGCAGCGGCGGCTACCAGGGCCTGTCCTTCGCCATCCCCATCGAAGTGGCGATGAACATCGAGCGGCAGATCGTCGCCACCGGCAAGGTGCAGCGCGGCAAGCTCGGCGTCAGTATCCAGGACGTCAACCAGGCGCTGGCCGACAGCTTTGGCCTGGCCAAGCCGGCCGGGGCGCTGGTTTCCTCGGTCGAGAAGGGCAGCCCGGCGGCCAAGGCCGGCCTGGAGCCGGGCGATGTGATCCTCGGCATCGACGGCAAGACGCTCGCCTCGGCTGGCGACCTGCCGGCTGCGGTCGCGCTGAAGAAGCCGGGCGAGGCCGCTCGCCTGCAGGTCTGGCGGCAGGGGGCGACGCGCGACATCGAGGTACGCGTCGGCAGCTTCGGCGACGAGAAGGTCGCGAAGCTCGACACGCCGAGCGCCGACAAGGGCCGCCTGGGCGTTGCCGTCCGCCCGCTGACACCGGAAGAGCGGCGCCAGGCCGAAACCAGGGGCGGCCTGCTCGTCGAACAGGCCAACGGGGCCGCGGCGCGGGCCGGGATCCGGCCGGGCGACATCATCCTGTCGGTGAACGGCCAGGCCATCGACAGCGTCGAGCAATTGCGCGGCATCATCGCCAAAGCCGGCAAGAAGGCGGCGATCCTGGTTGAACGCGGCGATTCCCGCCTGTTCGTGCCGGTCGATCTCGGCTGAAGCAAGACCAGCCGGTTTCCTGCGTTCCATGCTCAGCCCCGGATTTCCGGGGCTTTTTTTTGGCTGGGTCTGGCTTGCCCCCCGCCGCCAGCGTCCCTCCGCAAGGTAGCGCCGGGGGCGCAATACAATGAAAGCATTAAATGTGATTCAATCATCAATTCATCAAGGAACTGTGCGTAAAATGGGGTTCAAGGCCTTGGCCCTGACAGTTTTCGA
The DNA here is from genome assembly GCF_000519045.1 of Dechloromonas agitata is5. Taxonomy (GTDB): domain Bacteria; phylum Pseudomonadota; class Gammaproteobacteria; order Burkholderiales; family Rhodocyclaceae; genus Azonexus; species Azonexus agitatus. Next base: position 1,466,566 of record NZ_KI912532.1, on the reverse strand, counting down.
AGTAAATTCCCTTGCAAATACCGTTTCTCAGTCCGTTTCAAAAAACCGGCAAAGGATGAATGGGTGATGGAAACAGGAACAAAATCCGAAATGAAGGTTTCAACCAGGCTGGCGCTGGGCTTCGGTGCCTTGGTATGTCTCATGCTGATCATCGGCGGCTCGGCCTGGTTGGCCATGAACAGCATCACCCACCGGCTGAACGAGGTGATCGAAGACAAGGTACCCAAGCTCGAATGGATTGCCTCGATCAACTACAACGTGCTCGACATCGCCCGAGGGCTGCGCAACGCGCTGCTCGAAGCACAAGATCCGGCCATCATGGAAAAGCACATCACGCAGGTGATGGAGGCGCGCAAACGGATCAAGGAAACGATCGAGAAACTGGAACCGCGCCTCGTGCAGCCCGAGGCCAAGGCCACGATGAAACGTATCCTCGAGGCCCGCAGCGCCTTCGTTGAAGGCCAGGATACGGTCATCCGCCTGCTGCGCGAAAGGAAGAACGAAGAAGCCCGCGACTTCCTGCTCACCGAGATGCGCGAGCGGCAGCGGTTATATGCAGCCGCCACCGGGGAGCTGCAGAAGCTTCAGGAAACCCTGCTCCATGAAACCGGCCATGCCGTCCAGCAGGAGGCCGACCAGGCCAAGCTCATCATGCTGGTATCGCTGCTGGTGGGGGTGCTGGCGGCAGGCGGCATTGCCTGGCTGATTGTGCGCAACCTGGTCAACCGCCTGGGCGGCGAACCGGCGTATGCCGCCGACAGCGTGCTGGCCATCGCCAAGGGCGATCTCTCGGCGAGCATCGTGACGCGGCCGGGGGACACGACCAGCCTGCTGGCTTCGCTCAGTGTCATGCAGGACAGCCTGGCCAAGCTGGTGGCCGAAATCCGCGACATGGTCGAAGCGGCGGCACAAGGCAACTTCGCGCAGCGCATCGATCTCACCGGCAAGCAGGGCTTCGGCCGCGACATCGGCGAGTCGCTCAATCGCCTGGCCGAAACCACCGACACCGGACTCAATGATGTGATGCGCGTGGCCAAGGCGCTGGCCCAGGGCGACCTGACGCAACGCATCGAGAAGAACTACCCCGGCGTTTTCGGTGAAACCGGTCGTTCGGTCAATGCCACGGTCGATGCGCTCAAGCAGATCGTCAGCGACATCGAAGAAATTGCCGAGGCATCGGCCCAGGGCGACTTCAGCGTGCGCGCCGAGGTGGCCGGCAAGCAGGGCTTCGCCCGCGACCTCAGCGTACTGCTCAACCAGCTCTCCGACACCACCGAAAGCGGCCTCAAGGACGTCATGCGCGTCGCCAACACCTTGGCCAACGGCGACCTGACCCAGCGCATCGACAAGGAATACCCCGGCCTGTTCGGCGAAACCCGCCAGGGCATCAACAGCACCGTCGGCAACCTGAGCGAACTGGTGGAGCAGATCAAGCAGGCAGTGGAAGCCATCAACACGGCCGCCAGCGAAATCGCCACGGGCAACCAGGACCTGTCGAGCCGTACCGAAGAACAGGCATCAAGCCTGGAAGAGACGGCGTCGAGCATGGAGCAGCTCAATGCTACGGTAAAGAACAACACGCAGAGCGCCCAGCGGGCCCGGGTGGAAGCCGTTGCGGCGACCGAAGTGGCACGCCGCGGCGGCGATACCGTCCGCACGTCGGCACTCACCATGGCCAGCATTGCCGAAAGCTCGGCCAAGATCGTGGACATCATCGGCGTTATCGACAGCATCGCCTTCCAGACCAACATCCTGGCCCTCAATGCGGCGGTCGAAGCCGCCCGGGCGGGCGAACAGGGGCGCGGCTTCGCGGTCGTCGCCAGCGAAGTGCGCAACCTGGCCCAGCGCTCGGCCGAAGCGGCAAAGGAAATCAAGGTGCTGATCAACGATTCGGTTTCGCGCGTCAAGGAAGGCACGACGCAGGCCGAACTGGCGGGCAGCCAGATGATGGATATCGTCAATGCCATCGATCGGGTCTCCGGCATCATCAACGACATTTCAGACGCCAGCGAGGAGCAGGCCTCGGGCATCGACCAGATTTCGCTGGCCGTGACCCAGATGGATGAAGTCACCCAACAGAATGCCGCCCTCGTCGAGGAAGCTGCGGCCGCGGCCGAATCCTTGCAGGAGCAGGCCGAGCAACTCCGGGGCGCGGTGGCCGTCTTCAAGCTGGAGACGCTGACCGGTAGCCAGCCGATGGCCATCGCCCGAAGCAAACCGGCCGCCCTGCCCAACCTTACCCCGCCTCGGCTCGCTGCCCAACCGAGCAAGGCGCCGCCACTTCGCCAAAGCCCTGCCCCGGCCCAGCACATGGGCGATGACGACGGCGACTGGGCCGAGTTCTGAGCCTCGCCGCCCTCCCCACCTGATTGTCGACAGCACGGGCGGGAGGGCCCTCCCGGGCCGGCCGGCAGGAAGCGGTTGGGCTAGTCTTCGCTAGCCCACGGTTTGCGCGAAACGCCGAAATCCGACGCGAGCGGTAAGCCGATCCCGATACGCTACAATCTGCTGCACCGCACCAACGACATCACCGGCACCGATCATGCACCCTCGCCTCGCGCTTTCCGAACTGCAGGAGCACCCGCTCCGCCAGCGCCTGAACAACGAGTTCCACGCCCGACCACCGGTGCCGCTGGTCGGTGCCATGCTCGTCTCACACCTGGTGTTCAAGCACAGCGCGGAAAAAGCGGCGCAGGCACGCGACAACCTCGGCAAGCTTTGCCAGAGCCATGTCTGCAACGCCATCGAAAGCTCCGACGCGCACCTGATGATCGATACCGGCGCCTTCCGCATGCGCTGGGAACTGCACACGGAATTCTCGAGCTACACCTTCTTCCGCCCGCTGGCGGATGGCGAAGAGTTGAACCCGGACGCCACCGCCTTCGATGCCGTGTACCCCGAGTGGATTTCTGGCATCCCGGGCAAGCTGATCGTTGCCACCCACGTCGAGTTGCGCTCAACCGACGAGATCAGCCCGGACTCCATCCTCGCCAGCCTGACCCCGAACGGCCGCACCATGGTCGCCGCCCGCGTCGCCGACAACGCGGCCTGGATCTTCACCGACTTCAAGATCGACAACGGCTTCTCGCGCTTCCTCGTCCTCAACGCCGGCATGACCCAGCGCCAGACCGGCCGCACGGTGCAGCGCCTGGTCGAGATCGAAACCTACCGGATGATGGCCCTGCTCGGCCTGCCGGTCGCCAAGGAAGTCGGTCGCTGGCTGTACGACGGCGAGAAGCGGCTGGCCGACATGATGGATCGCATCGGCCGGGCCCGCAGCGCCCAGGACGAACGCGACATCCTCGCCGCACTCTCGACGCTGGCGGCCGAAGTCGAGCACTCCGTGGCCCGCACCACCTTCCGCTTCGGTGCCGCACGCGCCTATCACGGACTGGTCATGCAGCGTATCGAGGAACTGCGCGAAACCCGGATTTCCGGCCTGCCGACCTTCTACGAATTCATGCAGCGCCGCCTGCTGCCGGCGATGAACACCTGCGAAGCGATCAGCCGCCGCCAGGAAGAACTCTCCGCCCGCGTCGCCCGCAACAGCCAACTCCTGCGCACCCGCGTCGATATCGAACTGGAGCGCCAGAATCAGGAGCTGCTCGGCCAGATGAACCGCCGCGCCAAGCTGCAACTGCATCTGCAGGAAGCGGTCGAGGGCCTGTCAGTGGTGGTGCTGACCTACTACGGCTCCCAGCTGGTGCAATACATCGCCAAGGGGACGAAGGAATTGCACCATCTGAATACCGACGTGATCACGGCGGTGTCCATTCCGGTGATTGCGGGGGTGGTGGCCTGGGGCACGCGTCGCATGCGCCGGAAACTCGCCGCCGAGGAAGGCGCCTCACATTAATTTATAATGCGCCTTTTGCACTTCTCGGGAACCCGATCGTGACCGCTCCGCTCTTCGAATCCTCCATCAAAAGCCTGCCGCTGATCTCCAAGGGCAAGGTCCGCGACATCTACGCCATCGACGCCGACAAGCTGCTGATCGTCACCACCGACCGCCTGTCCGCCTTCGACGTCATCCTGCCCGACCCCATCCCGCGCAAGGGTGAGGTGCTGCAGGCCGTGGCCAACTTCTGGTTCGAGAAGCTCGGCCACGTCGTCCCCAACCAGTTGACCGGCATCGACCCGGAAACGGTCGTCGCCGACAACGAACGCGAACAGGTGCGCGGCCGGGCCGTCGTCGTCAAGCGCCTGAAGCCGCTGCCGATCGAAGCGGTCGTGCGCGGCTACGTCATCGGATCCGGCTGGAAGGACTACCAGCAGACCGGCGCCATCTGCGGCATCGCGCTGCCGGCCGGGCTCAAGATGGCGGCCAAGCTGCCGGCGCCGATCTTCACGCCGGCCACCAAGGCCGAGGTCGGCGACCACGACGAGAATGTTTCCTACGAGCAGGCTGCCGCCAACTGTGACAAGACGCTGGCCGAGGCCCTCAAGGGCACCGGCAAGACCGGCGCCCAGCTCTGCGCCGAAGCCCGCGACGCCGCCATCCGCTTGTATCAGGAAGCTTCGGACTACGCCGCGACGCGCGGCATCATCATCGCCGACACCAAGTTCGAATTCGGCATCGACGCCGCCGGCACGCTGCACCTGATCGACGAAGCCCTGACCCCGGATTCCTCCCGTTTCTGGCCGGCCGACCAGTACCAGGAAGGCAGCAACCCGCCGTCCTACGACAAGCAGTACGTCCGCGACTACCTGGAAACCCTCGACTGGGGCAAGGTGGCACCCGGTCCGAAGCTGCCGGCCGACGTCATCGCCCGGACCAGCGCCAAGTACATCGAGGCCTTCGAGAAGCTGACCGGCAAAACGCTGTAAGCAGCCCCCACCGCACCCGGAACGCCCGCCACGCGCGGGCGTTTTTTTGCCTGAACCTGGCCGACCGGCTGCAGTCAAACAGGCAGTATTCCACTACTGGAGACTGCCATGAATCCCCTCCCGGAACTGCCCGCCCATGCCCTGCCCTTGCCTGGCGTTCGACGCATCGCGGCAGACCGTCCCCTGCGCTGGCTAAGTGCCGGCTGGCGGGACCTGAAGGCCAATCCCCTACCCTCGCTGGCCTACGGCCTGCTCTTTGCGCTGGCCGGCGACCTGATCATCCTCGCCACACTCGACCGACCGCACCTGCTGACGGTATCGATTTCCGGTTTCTTCCTCGTCGCCCCCCTGCTCGCTGCCGGTCTCAACGAACTAAGCCGACGCACAGCACGCGGGGAGAGAATCCTGTTCATCGACTCCATTCGCTGCTTCCGGCGCAATGGCGAATCGATGGCCCTCTTCGGCCTGATCCTGGCGCTGACCGCGCTACTTTGGGAACGTTTCTCCGCTGTCGCCTTCGCCTTGCTCGGCAGCAGTTCCGGCATCGACGCCGGTGCCTTCATTACCAGCCTGGTCCTGAGCGGCGAGCACACGGCCTTCATCGCCACCTGGTTCGCCCTGGGCGGCCTGCTCGCGCTGGGCGCCTTTGCCATCTCCGTTGTCGCCGTGCCGCTGATGCTCGACCACGACGCCGATGTGCCGACCGCCATCCTGACCAGCCTGCGCGCCTTCGCCACCAGCCCAGGCCCGTTGCTGCTGTGGGCGGCCCTGCTCGTCGGCCTGACCCTGATCGGCTTCGCCACCCTGCTCTTCGGCCTGGTCGTGATCATGCCGATTCTCGGCCACGCCTCGTGGCACGCCTATCGCGACCTAGTAGAATAAGCTGTTGAACGCCAATCCACGGGCGGCGCAGACCGCCCGTTTTTATTGCCCCGACGACCATGACCCATACCCAGAATCCGCTGCTCGATTTCACTGACCTGCCCCGCTTCGACCTGATCCAGCCGGAACACGTCAAGCCCGCCATCACGCAACTGCTGGCCGATGGCCGGGCGCTGGTCGAGCAACTCACTGCCGAAACCACGCCAGCCACCTGGGCCGACTTCGCCGGTCCGCTCGGCGACGGCCTGGAAGGCTTTGGCCGCGCCTGGGGTATCGTCGGCCATCTGCATTCGGTCAACGACGTACCGGCCTGGCGCGAGGCCTACAACGAAATGCTGCCCGAAGTATCGCGCTTCTACACCGAACTCGGCCAGAACCTGGCGCTGTTCGACAAATACCGCGCTCTGAAGGCCAGCCCGGCATACGCCACGCTCTCCGCCGAGCAGAAAAAGATCGTCGATAACGAAATCCGCGATTTCCGTCTCGGCGGCGCCGAACTGCCGGAAGACCAGAAGCCACGCTTCCAGGCGATCATGGAAGAACTGTCGCAACTTGCCGCCAAGTTCTCGGAAAACCTGCTCGATGCGACCAATGCCTTTGCCGAAGTCGTCACCGACGAGGCACAACTGGCCGGCCTGCCCGACTACGCCCGGGAGGCCGCCCGCGAAGTGGCCGAGAAGGCCGGCGTCGACGGCTGGCAGTTCACCCTGCACGCCCCGTCCTACGGCCCGGTCATGCAGTACGCCGACAACCGCGACCTGCGCGCCCGCCTGTACCGCGCCTACGCCACCCGCGCCGCCGAGATCGACAACGGCTACTCCAAGCCGGAATGGGACAACGGCCCGCTGATGAAGCGCATCCTCGAACTGCGTGCCGAAGATGCCCAGATGCTCGGCTTCAGGAATTTCGCCGAAGTCTCCCTGCTCCCCAAGATGGCCGACACGCCGGAACAGGTCCTCGCCTTCCTGCGCGACATGGCGAAGAAGGCCAAGCCCTTCGCCGAGAAGGACATGGCCGAATTGCTCGCCTTCGCCAGGGACGAACTGGGCATTGCCGATTTCCAGCCGTGGGATGCCGCCTACGTCTCGGAAAAACTGCAGCAGGCGCGCTACGCCTTCTCGGCGCAGGAGGTGAAGCAGTACTTCACCGAGCCGAAGGTGATCGCCGGCCTGTTCAAGGTCATCGAGAGCCTGTTCACCGTCCAGGTGAAGGAAGACACCGCGCCGGTCTGGCACGAGGACGTGCGCTTTTACCGCATCGAAACGCCGGCCGGCGATCTGGTCGGCCAGTTCTACATGGACCTCTACGCCCGCGAAACCAAGCGCGGCGGCGCCTGGATGGACGAGGCCCGCTCCCGCAAGCACACGGCCGGCGGCATCCAGAAGCCCATCGCCTACCTGAACTGCAACTTCGCCCGCCCGGTCGGCGGCAAGCCGGCCACCTTCACGCACGACGAAGTCATCACCCTGTTCCATGAAACCGGCCACGGCCTGCACCACCTGCTGACGCGCGGCACCGAGCTGGGCGTCTCGGGCATCCACGGCGTCGAGTGGGATGCCGTCGAATTGCCCTCGCAGTTCATGGAAAACTACTGCTGGGAATGGGATGTGCTGCAAGGCATGACCGCCCACGTGGACACCGGCGAGCCGCTGCCGCGCACCCTGTACGACAAGATGCTGGCCGCCAAGAACTTCCAGAGCGGCATGATGACCGTCCGCCAGCTCGAATTCTCGATCTTCGACATGCGCCTGCATTGCGAATTCGACCCTGCCGGCAAGCAGACGATCATGGACCTCATCGACGCAGTGCGCCGCGAAGTCGCCGTCCTGATCCCGCCCGCCTGGCACCGTTTCCCGAACAGCTTTTCGCACATCTTCGGCGGCGGCTACGCAGCCGGCTACTACAGCTACAAGTGGGCAGAAGTGCTGTCGGCGGACTGCTACGCTGCCTTTGAGGAAGCCGGCAATCCGTTCGATCCGGTGGTCGGCAAACGCTTCCTGGACGAAATCCTGTCACGGGGCGGCGAGCGCCCGGCGCTCGACAATTTCCGGGCCTTCCGCGGCCGCGAGCCCAGCCCGGACGCACTGCTTCGACACAGCGGTATGATTGCGGCGTGAGATCGCCGAGGGAGGAAAACAAGATGCGTCGCCTGTTCATGCTCTGCCTCGCCCTGACCTGCCTGCAGGCCCAGGCCGAAACCTACCGGTGGACCGATTCCGCCGGGCGAACCGTGATTTCCGACACCCCGCCGCCGGGCCAGACCAAGTCCGTGGTCAAGACCGGCGAGGCGGCCGAGGCCGGCGAAGCCCTGCCGTTCGCCACCCGCAAGGCGATGGCGTCCTTCCCCGTCACGCTGTACACCTCGGCCGACTGCGTCGCCGACTGCAAGCAGGCGCGAGACGTCCTGAACGGACGCGGCGTGCCCTTCACCGAAAAAATGGTGCAGAAGCAGGAGGACATCGACGAACTGAAGCAACTGGTCGGCGATGCCGCCGTGCCGTCGCTGAAGGTCGGCAAGCAATCCTTCCGCGGCTTCGACGGCGCCGCCTACAACAACCTGCTCGACCTCGCCGGCTACCCCAAGACGGCGCCCTACGGCAGCAAACCGGCAGGCGGGCTGAGCCAGTGAAAATCGCCAGCTGGAATGTCAATTCGCTGAAGGTCCGGTTGCCCCACCTGCTCGACTGGCTGGCCGCCGCCAGGCCTGACGTGCTGTGCCTGCAGGAACTGAAGCTGGAAGACCACAATTTCCCCCGGGCGGAGATCGAGGCAGCCGGCTACCACGTTGCCTTCTCCGGACAGAAGACCTACAACGGCGTGGCCCTGCTGGCCCAGCAACCGATCCACGATGTCGTCTGCGGCAACCCGCATTTTCCCGACGAGCAGAAGCGCCTGATCAGCGGTACGGTCGACGGCACGCGCATCATCTGCGCCTACATGCCGAACGGCCAGGAAGTCGGTTGCGACAAGTACGACTACAAGCTGCGCTGGCTCGACGCCCTGGCCGTCTGGCTCGGGGAGGAACTGGCAAAATATCCGCAACTCGCGCTGTGCGGCGACTACAACATCGCCCCGGACGACCGCGATGTGCACGACCCGCAGCGCTGGGCCGGCAAGATCCTCTGTTCCGAGCCGGAACGCGCTGCCTTCCAGCGCCTGCTTGGCCTTGGCCTGACCGACAGCTTCCGCCTGTTCGAACAGCCGGAAAAGACCTTCTCGTGGTGGGATTACCGCATGCTCGGCTTCCAGAAGAACCTCGGCCTGCGCATCGACCACGTGCTGCTCTCCAAGCCACTGGCCGAGCAGTGCTCGGCGGCTGGCGTCGACCGGGCACCGCGCAAGCTGGAACGCCCGTCCGACCACGCCCCGGTATGGGCCGAGATCGGTCGGCCGGCATGAGCGCCGCCCTGACACCCGAGGGGCTGGTCGCGCTCTACCCGGCCCTCGCCGGCCTGCCGGCCGAACGGCTCGCCCGGCTGCTCCGCCCCGAAGCCATCATGCACCTGCCAGCCGGCACGCAGGTGTTCGCCGAGCACCAGCCCTGCCAGGGCTTTCCGCTGCTCGTCGACGGCACCATCAAGGTCATCAAGCTCGCCGCCAGCGGCCGCGAGTTGATGCTCTACCGCGTTAGCCCGGGCGGTTCGTGCATCATCAGCTCCAGCTGCCTGCTCGGCCATACCGACTACAACGCACGCGGCATCGCCGAAACGCCGCTCACCCTGCTGGCACTGCCGATGCAGGAGTTTTCGTCGCTCATCGTCGAGCACCCGGCTTTCCGCGATTTCGTCTTCCACTTGTTTGCCGAGCGCATCGGCGAATTGATGCAACTGGTCGAGGAAGTCGCCTTCGCCCGTCTCGACCAACGTCTGGCCAAGCTGATCCTGGCCCGCAACGAGGCGACGCTGAACGTCACGCACCAGCAGCTAGCCGACGAACTGGGCAGCGTGCGCGAGATCGTCAGCCGGCTGCTCAAGGGCTTCGCCTCGCAAGGCCTGGTCAGCCTCGGCCGCGAGCAGGTGGCGGTCATCGATCGGGAAGGCCTGCAGAAACTGGCGACTGTGTGACCCAGGTTACATACGGCTGACACCGCCCGGCCGTACAGTGCGCTCGTCTACAACACCTGACGGAGAACACACCATGGCTGCAAATGTTGGCGGTATCGACAAAATCTTGCGTATCGTTGCCGGCGCCGGCCTTGTCGGCTGGGCCGCGATGGGCGGACCGGTCTGGGCCTGGATCGGCGTCGTCCCCCTGGCCACCGGCGTCATGGGCTGGTGCCCGGCCTACACGCTGTTCGGCATGAACACCTGCCCGATGAAGAAATAAGCCCGCAGCACAAGGCTTTCCAGGCTTTATCGCAGAAGGCGGCCGGGGCAACCCGGGCCGCCTTTTTCGTGACCCCACCCCATTTTTTCGAATCAACAGGGACGGCGTAGGGACAAACGCCAGCCGCTCAACCCTGCGCGGCGCGCCAGCCCGGATGCTGGAAATACTGCCCGTAGGCCTTCAAGGCGCGCAGCACCCGGACCGCCCCGTCATGGCGATCGACCCCCGTCTTGCCCGACATCACCTCGGCACCGCCCTGCAAGTCGGCGATGATCAGGTGCAGCATGGCGTCGGCCTTGGCGTCGAGCTTGCAGTTCTCGATGGCAAAGGCGATCTGCTGTTCGATGCTGCCGGCCAGCGCCTGGTACTGCGCATCGCTGAATTGCTGGCGGTGAATGAGCGGCAGTGCCTTGCCCATCGCCTCGTTGATGGCCGACATCGCCTGGCGCAGCGAGGCATCCGTCGCCCACTTCTTGCCGGCATTGAGTTGCAGTTTTTGGGGCACCTCGGCTTCGTGGCCATGGTGATGGTCATGCGCAGCATGCGCGGCACCGGCCAGGCACAAGCCCAGCGCGACAACATAAATCGAACGGGTCAATTTCATCGCTTCCTCCTTGAGTGACATCGCCCGGCCTGGCATCTTCCTGGCCGATGGCGAATCCCGAGTAATTTACTCAAGCAATCTTAAAGCGGGCTTAAGGCGGGGCCGGGGACGCCCCGTGGCCAACGGCACGGGGCTCTGCTCCGGCTCAACTCAGGAAGTTGGCGATCCGCACGTAGTCTTCGACCGGGATATCCTCGGCCCGTCGCGTCGGGTCGATGCCGAGGGCAGCGAAGCCGGCGTCGTCGAGGGTGCCCCTGAGGGTATTGCGCAGCATCTTGCGGCGTTGCGCGAAGGCCTGCTGGACGACAGCCGCCAGCCTGGCCGACGACTTGGCATTCAACTCGCCAAGCGGCTTGGGAATCAGGCGCACCACGGCCGAATCGACTTTCGGCGCCGGATCGAAGCTCTCCGGCGGTACGTCGATCAGCCATTCCATCCAGAAGCGGTATTGCAGCATGACCGACAGGCGGCCGAAATCGGCGTCGCCCGGCTCGGCCACCATACGCTCGACGACCTCCTTTTGCAGCATGAAGTGCATGTCGTACACCTGCTCGGCATAGTCGGCCAGATGGAAGAGGAGCGGCGTCGAGATGTTGTAGGGCAGGTTGCCGACCAGGCGCAGTCGCTGGCCGATGGTGGCGAAATCGAAGGCCAGCGCGTCGCCCTCGTGGATGGTCATGCGCTCCGGACTATGCTGTTTCTTCAGGCGGGCGATCAGGTCGCGGTCGATTTCGACGACGTGCAGGTGATCGACGCGCTGCAGCAGGGGTTCGGTGATGGCGCCCAGGCCGGGGCCGATTTCGACGACCGTATCGCCGCGTTGCGGGTTGATCGCCGAGACGATGGCGGAAATGATACCGCTGTCCACCAGGAAATTCTGGCCGAAGCGTTTGCGAGCGATGTGGCCTTTCATGCAGTCTTCCTTTGAGCCATGCGGGCCGCTTCGGCGACCGCCGCGAACAGGCTGCCCGGGTCGGCCTTGCCGGTGCCGGCCAGTTCCAGCGCCGTGCCGTGATCGACCGAAGTCCGGATGATGGGCAGGCCCAGCGTGACATTGATGCCGTGGCCGAAGGTAGCGTATTTGAGCGCCGTCAGCCCTTGGTCGTGGTACATCGCGAGGACGGCATCGCCACCGGCCAACACCGGCGGCGTAAACATGGTGTCGGCCGGATGCGGCCCGGAAAGTTGCATCCCTTCAGCACGCAGTGTGTCGAGTACCGGCGTGATGACCTCGATTTCCTCCCTGCCCAGATAGCCGCCCTCCCCGGCATGCGGGTTGAGTCCGGCGACCAGGATGCGGGGCTGGGCAATCCCGTATTTGCCGCGCAGATCGGCATGCAGGATGCGGAGGGTCTGTTCCAGCACGGCCGGCGTGATGGCTGCCGGGACATCTCTGAGCGGCAGATGGGTGGTCGCCAGCGCCACGCGGAGCGGGCCGCGCGGTGTGTCGCCAGCCAGCATCATGACGACCAGCGGGGTAGCGGTTTTCTCGGCCAGATACTCGGTGTGGCCGGTGAACGGCACGCCAGCCTGGTTGATGACCCCCTTGTGCACCGGGGCCGTCGCCATGGCGGCGAATTCGCCGGACTGGCAACCGGCCAGCGCCCGGTCGAGCAGGGCAAGGACGTAAGGTCCGTTGGCCGGATTCAGCCGACCGGCCTGCGCTGCAGTGGCGAGCGGCAGGTGCAGCACGTCGAGCGTGCCGGCCAGGGGAGCATTGGCCGGGTGGTAGTCACGCAGGGTGACAGCCATGCCAAGCGCGGCAGCCCGTGCTTCGAGCAGGGCGCGGTCAGCCAGGACGACCGGATGCGCCTCGCCCGGCTGGGCAGCCAGGCGCAGGCAGAGCTCCGGCCCGATACCGGCCGGTTCACCACTGGTGACGGCGATGCACGGCCGCATCACTGCTCGTTGAGCCGGTTTTCGACGTAGGTCCGGTCGCGCAGCTGGCGCAGCCAGTCCTGGTAGGCCTCGTCGAGCTTGCGCTCCCGGATGGCCTGACGGGCCACGGCCCGCTGACGCTCGGCCGATACGTCCTTCTCGCGCCGCTCCAGGACCTGGATCAGGTGCATGCCGAACGGCGACTGGACGACCGGGCTGACTTCGTTGACCTTCAGCGCATTCATCGCCTGCTCGAACTCGGGGACCGTGTCGCCCGGGTTGAGCCAGCCGAGATCACCGCCCTTGGCGGCCGAACCGTCCTGCGAGTAGAGGCGAGCTTGTTCGGCGAAATCGATGCCGTTGGCGATGCGCTCGCGGACGCTTTCCAGCTTGCGGCGCGCTTCCCCTTCGGAAACCACTTCGTTGACCCGGATCAGGATGTGACGGGCGTGGGTCTGCTGCACCGAAGCGGCATCGGAACCGCCCCGCTTGCCGATCAGCTTGACGATATGGAAACCGGCCGACGAGCGGAGCAGGTCGCTGACTTCGCCGGCCTGCAGGCGGGCGGCCACCTCGGCATAGAGGCCGGGCAGGCGGCTCAAGGGGCGGAAGCCGAGGTCGCCCCCCTGCAGGGCATCCGGCGCGTCGGAAAAGGCGGCGGTCAGTTCGGCGAAATTCTCGCCGGCCCGCGCCCGCTTCAGCGCCTGCTCGCCGCGCTGACGCAGCTTCTGCAATTGCTCGGGACTGGCCGACTCCGGGGCGCGCAACAGGATGTGGGCCAGCTGATATTCCTCGGAAGTGCCGCTGGCGGCCTGGTTGGCCAGGTAGTTGTCGATTTCGCCGTCCGAGATGACCAGCTTGCTATCGACTTCGCGCTCGCGCAGGCGGACGGCAATCATTTCGTTGCGGATTTCCTCGCGGAAGCTGGCGTACTGGACACCGTCCTTCTCCAGGGCAGCCCGGAACTGCGGCACCGTCATCTTGTTGCCGGCCGCGATGCGACCGATGGCCTGGTCAAGCTGGGTGTCATCCACGCGCATGCCGGAGTCCTTCGCGTACTGCAACTGGGCGCGGTCCATGATCAGGCGCTCCAGCATCTGGCGCTCCAGCACATCCTGCGGCGGCAGCGGCGTGCCCTGCTTCTGCAACTGCTTGAGCGCGGTCGCCAGGCGGCTGCGCAACTCGACGTAGGTGATCACGTCGGTGCCGACGACGGCGACGATGCGATCCGCCTCGACAGGGTCCTGCGGCACGGCAAGCGCCGTTTGGGAGAGCAGGCCGGCGAAGACGGCGAACAGGAAGGCGAGGATGCGGACGAAGGGGGTCATGGATCTCACTAGGGGGTTAGCAGGCGGCTATCGGTCGGCAATTCGTTGATCTTGCCATAGCCCGGAACGCTGCGCCGGAGCAAGCCGATCGGGTTGGAGCCGATGCTGCCGAAATCGTTGAGTTCGAGTTGCAGGAACAGGGTTTCGTTGGGGGCACCGGAAATGGCCGCCAGACGCTGGCCGACCAGGCGGATCGACCAGCAACTGGCGTTGTACTCGACGCCGGCGATGACCTCCAGCGCCTTGCTGTCGCGCAGCGAGTAGTTGTAGCGACCAACCGCGTACCAGCGGCTCGACAGCGGCCACTGACCGGCGAAATCGACCTGGTCGACCGTCGAATTACCGGTCAACGGGTCACGGGTGTAGCGGTAGCTGGCCGAGAGCACGCGGCCGTAATCCGGCTGGAAGCGCGCCCCGGCCGAGAAGCGCTCGATAACGTTCTCGCGGTAATTGTATTCGGTCGCCACGTCGGCATAGGTCTTGGGCGCAACCAGGCCGTTGAAGGCCGCGACGATGTTGGAGAAGTTTTCCGCACGGGTCGTTTCGCCGGCGATCGAGACGCGCTGTGGCTTGAAATAATAGCGCTGGCCAACCATCGCCTTGAAACGCTCGACCCCCGTCGCCCCGTCGAGCAGGCGAGTAGTCAGGCCGGCCGTCAGTTGGTTGGCGTCGTTCAGTCGGTCATAGCCGCTGTAGCGGTTCTCGGAGAAGATCTGCGCAAAATTGAAGTCGGACAGACCGGTATCGAAGAGCGGAATCTGGCTCTGGTCCTTGTACGGAATATTCACGTAGTAAAGGCGTGGCTCCAGGGTCTGGATGTAGCTCTTGCCGAGCAACTCGCCCTCGCGCTCGAAAACCACCGTCGAGTCGAGCGAGAAGGTCGGCAGGGCGCGGCTGAAGGTGTTGGGCAGGCCGGCGGCCTGCTCATCCAGGGAATATTTGGTCAGATGCAGGCCGACCTTGGGCGTGATCTGGAAAGCCGGATGCACGATGGGCAGCGACAGCTGCGGATAGAACACCATCCGGTCGCCCTGTACCTTGCCGGCGTCGACATGGGTAAAGCGGGAATACTGGCCGATCATCGTGAAATCGGTCTTGAACACGTTGGCCTTGTAACCGAGCACGTTCAGTTGCGGCTCCAGGAAATAAGGCCGGGCAATCGGGTTGCTCGGGTCGATCTGCAACGTCTGGTAACGCAGGACCTGCATGCTGGTCTGCAGCCAGGGCGCCGGCGAATAACCGAACACGACCTGGCGTGGCAGTTGAGTCTGCGAGGTCTGCAACAGGCGGGAGGTCAGGTCCTGCCAGTAGTAGTCGTCGGAAACACCGTTCCAGTTGACCGTCGTCGAGAAGCCGCGCCCCAGATTCTGCCGGTGATCGATCCGGTAGGCGTAACGGCTGCGGCCGAATATCTCGTCATCCGGCATGTACTCCACGCGCACCTGACCATCGTAGTGGTGCGAGGTATAGCGTGCGTCGGCTCCCAGCTGGAAACCCCGCTTGGACATGTAACGCGGCGCCAGGGTCAGATCGTAGTTGGGTGCCAGGTTGAGATAGTACGGCACCGTGAAATCCAGGCCGCTGCGCGTCGATGTTGAAAAGCGCGGGTGCAGGATGCCGGAGCGCCGTTGGCTGCTCAGCGGAAACGAGGCGAGCGGCGTATAGAGGATGGGCGTCCCCTGGAACCACAGGGTCGAATGCTTGGCCGTCCCCTCGCTCTTGTCGTAATCGAGATGCGTCTCGTCGCTCTTCAGGTACCAGTCCGCGCTACCCGGCTTGCAGGTCGAATAGGTATTGCCGAAGAGGGTCATCTGGTTCTCGCCCTCGAAGTCCATCCGCTCGGCATAGCCATTGGCTTCCGACGGCCGGGGAGGCGGCAACTGGGTCGGCAGGCCATAGCTGTTGGCGACATTGAGCATCATCGGCGCGCCGGAGTTGTTCGCATTGCTGCTCGCCACTGTAACCACCGTCTGCTGCGCGGCATAGAAACGGCTCGGCACCTCGCGGACGATACGGTAATTAACCTGTTCGGCCGAGCCGATCTGTTCGGCCAGGCGCATCTTCAGGTGCGGCCCGGTGATCTCGGCACCGTCCTGCAGCAGACGAACGTTGCCGGTCGCCTCCACCTCATCCTCCAGCGGACGGTAAGTCAGGCGGTCGGCATAAACCAGCGTATCGACCTTGCGCAACTCGACGTTGCCTTCCGCCTCGCTGACATCGTCGGCTCGCCCTTCGATCTGGTCGGCAATGATGAACAACGGCGGATTGTCGTCCTGCTGCCCCGTGACCGGCGGTGTCTCGCCCGGCAGTAGCGGTGCGGCCGGCTTTTCGGTCGGTGCCTTCTTTTTCTTCAGCAGGTTGAAGCGCCGCTCCTGGCGCAAGTTCAGCGGAGGATCATGGGCCGCCAACCGGGCCGGCACATCCGCCACGACGACCGGCGCAGCATCGACTGGCGCGCTCGGCCGTCCGGTATCGGCGACCGCGAGCCCGGTCTGCGTGCCGGCAAACAGGCAACAAACCAGGGCAGCAAGCGGACGACGGGAGAAACCGGGCATGCAGGGCGTTCGAGGAAAAGGCGAGGGCCGGAACGGCCGGAACCCGAGTGTTAAAATCGCGCCATTTTACAACGAACACTCCCCACCCGCTTATGACCGCTACGACGCGCGATCAATTGGTTACCGACTGGGTTGCCCAGCGCTTCCCGAACCAGGACGTCCAGATCACCCCGGCCTCGGCCGACGCCAGCTTCCGCCGCTATTTCCGCCTGACCTGGCCGGACGGCAACACGCGCATCCTGATGGATGCGCCGCCGGAAAAGGAAGACTGCAAGCCCTTCATCCACGTTGCCGGGCTACTCGCCAAGGCCGACCTCGCCGCGCCGCGCATCCTCGACAAGGATCTCGACAACGGCTTCCTGGTCCTTACCGACCTCGGGCGCATCGGCTATCTCGACGCCCTGAACGCCGACCTCTCACTGGCCGACCTGTTGATCCGCCCGGTACTCGACGCACTGGTCCAATGGCAACTCGCTTCGACCGCCGGCACGCTGCCGCCCTACGACGGCCACCTGCTGCGCCGCGAGCTCGACCTCTTCCCGGAATGGTTCATCGGCCGCCACCTCGGCATCGAACTGGCCGACGAAGACCGGGTCATGCTCGACCGCACCTTCAAGTTCCTGATCAATTCGGCGCTTAACCAGCCCAAGGTCTTCGTGCACCGCGACTTCATGCCGCGCAACCTGATGGTCGTCGAGAGTGCTGAACGCCTGACGCCGGGCATCATCGATTTCCAGGACGCGGTCTACGGCCCGATCACCTACGACGTCGTCTCGCTCTTCCGTGACGCCTTCATCTCGTGGGACGAAGAGCAGGAGATCGACTGGGTCGTTCGCTACTGGGAAAAAGCCCGCGCCGCCGGCCTGCCGGTGCGCACCGACTTCGGCGACTTCTGGCGCGAATACGAGCTGATGGGCCTGCAGCGCCACCTCAAGGTGCTCGGCATCTTCTGTCGCCTGAAGTACCGCGACGGCAAGGACAAGTACGTCGAAGACCTGCCGCGCTTCATGAACTACGCCAAGAAGACCGCCAGCCGCTACCTGCAGCTCAAGCCCCTGCTCAACCTGCTCGACCGGCTGGATGGGCAGACCGACCAGATCGGCTACCGCTACAAGTAAATGAAGGCGATGATCCTCGCCGCCGGCCGCGGCGAACGCATGCGGCCGCTCACCGACCACACGCCCAAGCCCTTGCTGGTCGCTGGCGGCAAGCCGCTCATCGTCTGGCACCTGGAGCGCCTGGCGGCAGCCGGCTTCCGTGAGATCGTCATCAACCACGCCCACCTCGGCGCACAGATCGAGCAGGCGCTCGGCGACGGGGCGACCTGGGGCCTGCGCATCGCCTACTCGCCCGAACCGCCGGGCGCGCTCGAAACCGCCGGCGGCATTGCCACTGCGCTGCCGCTACTTGGTGACGCACCCTTTCTGGTGGTGAACGGCGATATCTGGTGCGACGTGGACTTTGGCCGCCTCGCCGATTTCCCGCTGGCACCCGGCCGAGCCCACCTGGTGATGGTGGACAACCCGGCCCACCATACCGGTGGCGATTTCAGTCTCGACGGCGATCGGATTGTTGTCGCCCACGGTGGCCAAACGGTCACCTATGCCGGCGTCGGCGTTTTCTCGCCCGCCTTTTTCTCCGCCGTCGCGGCGGGCACGGTCATGAAACTGCGCCCCCTGCTCGACGCCGCCATCGCTGCCGGCACACTGACCGGGGAACGCTTCGCCGGCCGCTGGGTCGACGTGGGAACACCACAACGACTGGCCAAACTGGATTCCGAACTGGCTACAACCTCGGTTAATGAGTAAACCTCAACCCCGGATTCTGATTATCGCCGGCCCGAATGGCGCCGGGAAAACCACATTTGCCCGTGAATTCCTGCCCAACGAAGCGGGCTGCCCGATCTTCATCAATGCCGACCTGATCGCTGCCGGCCTGGCCCCCTTCTCGCCAGAATCAGCCGCCATTCCAGCCGCTCGCCTGATGTTGCAGGAACTGGCTCGCCACTTCGCCGCACGCTCAAGTTTTGCCTTTGAAACAACCCTGTCCGGGCGAACTTACCTACGCTTCATCGACGCATGGCAAACTGCTGGTTATCGCGTCAAACTGATTTTTCTGCGCCTTGACACTCCCGAGGAAGCGATTGCCCGCGTGGCGCAACGCGTTCGCCAAGGCGGACACGATATTCCCGAGGCGGTGATCCGCCGCCGCTACCACGCCGGCCTGGAAAATTTCCACCACCATTACGCGCCGCGCGTCGATGCCTGGATGCTTTACGATAACAGCGGCTTGACGCCAACCTTGCTGGACTGGAGCGAAAAACCATGAACACAGCCCCCATCGAGACCGCACGCGACCCGGATTTGCGGCTTTCCGTCAGCGCCATGGCACGCGCCGCCTTGCGAGCACGGGAAATCGCCCGCCAGACCGCCACCGCACTGGTGATCGGCCACAACGGCATCGTCGAACTGCTACACCCCGATCAACTCCCCCCATCAACGCCTGCGGTTCAAGAACCGGCCGCCGACTACAAAAGCGCATGACCCACGCCCACTTTCTCGCCCGCCGCAAACGCCTGTTGAAAGCCATCGGCGATGGCGTCGCCATCGTGCCGACCGCGCCGGAGGTCATCCGCAACCGCGATGCGCATCACCCTTACCGCTTCGACAGCTACTTCTGGTACCTGACCGGCTTCCCGGAACCGGAGGCGGTCGTCGTGCTGGTCGGCGGCAAGCGGCCGAAATCCATCCTGTTCTGCCGTGAGAAGCACGAGGAACGCGAGATCTGGGACGGCTACCGCTACGGCCCGAAGGCCGCCAAGGCCGCTTTCGGCTTCGATGCGGCCTACTCCATCGACCAACTCGACAAGAAGCTGCCGGAACTGCTGGTCGACCGCGATACGCTGTGGCACGCCATCGGCCACGACGCCGCGTGGGATGCGCGCATCGCCAAGGCGCTGAACGCCGTGCGGGCGCAAACCCGTGCCGGCAAGCGCGCCCCGCGCGCCATCCACGACCTGCGTGCCGAACTGGACGCCATGCGCCTGATCAAGGATGACGCCGAAGCCGCCATCCAGCAACGCGCCGCCGACATCGCCAGCGCCGGCCACGCCCGCGCCATGCGCGCCTGCCGCCCCGGCATGGCCGAATACGAACTCGAAGCCGAGCTGACCTACGAATTCCGCAAGCGCGGCGCCGACGCTCACGCCTACACGCCGATCGTCGCCGGCGGGGCCAACGCCTGCGTGCTGCACTACGTCGAGAACAACAAGCTGCTCAACGACCATACGCTGGTGCTGATCGACGCCGGTTGCGAAGTCGAGGGCTATGCTGCCGACATCACCCGTACCTTTCCGGTCAATGGCCGTTTCAACGCAGCGCAGAAGGACGTGTATGAAATCGTCCTCGCCGCACAGGAAGCCGCTTTCGCCGCCACCGCGCCCGGCCGCCACTTCATGGAAGCACACGACGCCGCCGTGCGCGTACTGACGCAAGGCCTGATCGATCTCAAACTGCTCACCGGCGACCTCGATAACCTGATCGAAAAGGGCGATTTCCGCCGTTTCTACATGCACCGCACCGGCCACTGGCTCGGGCTCGACGTGCACGACGCCGGCGAATACAAGGTCGGCGAGCAGTGGACGGCCTTGCAGCCGGGCATGACCGTCACTGTCGAGCCCGGCCTCTACATCCGCCCGGCCGACGACATCCCCGAGGCGCTGGCCGGCATCGGCATCCGCATCGAAGACGACGTGCGCGTCACCGAAACGGGTTGTGACATCTACACGTCAGCACCGAAGACCATCGCCGAGATCGAGGAGGTCATGCGTCGTGACTGAGGCCGCCGTGGAAAATGTCGACATCCTGATCATTGGCGCCGGCCCGGTCGGCCTGACGCTGCACCTGGCACTGGCGGCCGGCGGCCAGACCTCGCTGTTGCTCGACCGCCGGCCGCCCCCCGCGCTGCAAGCCGACCCGCGCGCGCTTGCCCTGTCGCACGGCGCCCGCGAACTGCTCGAACAGATCAATAGCTGGCCGCGCCGCGCCGCCACCCCGATCGAAACCATCCACGTCTCGCAAAAGGACGGCTTCGGCCGCACCCTGATCGACCGCACCGACTACCGATTGCCGGCACTCGGCTACGTCGTCCGCTACCGTGACCTCGCCGCCGCGCTCGCCACGCCCCTGAACCCGGACTGCCTGCTGGCCGAAGCGGACATCATCGACATCCATGCCGACGACGACGGCGCCACCGTTTCATTGCGCTACGCCGGCCAGTTACGCACCATCCGCTGCAAACTGCTCGTCCATGCCGAAGGCACGCCGGGCGACGATCCAGCGGTTTCGGTCAGCGACTACGGCCAGCACGCCGTGATCTGCGAAGTCACCCCAACGCCCGGCCACAACCAACGGGCCTGGGAGCGCTTCACACCGGACGGTCCGCTCGCCCTGCTCCCCCTGGGCGACGAATACTCAGTCGTGTTCACGCTCCCCCCGGCCAGAGCCGATGCCGTGATGGCCCTCGATGACGACGCCTTCCTCGCCGCATTGCAGGGCCAGTTCGGCCGCCGTATGCGCTTTTCCAAGCCCGGCAAGCGCAGCCGTTTCCCCCTCGCCCTGCGAATGCGCGACACGCTGGTCAAGGGCCGTGAAGTCTGGATCGGCAACGCCGCCCAGACACTGCACCCGGTTTCCGGCCAGGGCTTCAACCTCGGCCTGCGCGATGCCTGGCAACTGGCAGATATCCTGCTCAATCAAGGTATCGCAGCCGGAACGCTGGCCGGTTACGCCGCCAGCCGCCGTGTCGACCGCTGGGGAGGGGCCTTCTTCACCGACCAGATCGTCAAGCTCTTTTCCAACGACAGCGCACCGCTCAAGTTCGCCCGAGGCCTCGGCCTGCTCGGGCTCGACCTCTGCCCGGCGGCCCGCCATTTTGTCGCCAAACGCATGATCTGGGGTGCCCGCGCCTGGCCTTGAGCCGATTTGCTTCTGTGCCACAATGCGCACCGTTTCTACCGACGAAAGCCTTTCAAAATGATCATTTCAGGATTCCAGAGCCTGTTGCAAGCCGCCCGCATGCAGCCCGAGCCGCAACAGATGCTGTTCGTCTTCGCCCGCACCGAACTGCCGGCAGATGCCAGCGCGGAAGAAAAGGCCCGCTTCGCCAAGGGCCAGGGCGGCGCACTGGTGCCGATCATGTTCGTCGACAAGAAACCAGGTGAAATCGAGAACTTCGCCCAACTGGTGGAGGAAGCGCGTCAGATGGAGCAGGACTGGGATTTCGTCTTCGTCGGCTGCCTGGGCGGCCAGGGCGACCGCGAGCCGAGCGACGAGGAAGTAACCCAGGCGCTGGAGGTCATGGTCAAGTCGATCCAGGGCGGCATCATCGACCATCTGCTGACCTATCGCCCCGACGGCGAACAGGTGCGCCTGCAGGCTCCGCAGCTCTAAGGCAAGCTGATCCACCCGATGTCACCCGGACGCCTGCGCGCCTGGTTCCTCGCCTGTCGCCCCAAAACCCTGCCGGTATCGCTATCGCCGGTCGTTGTCGGCAGTGCCCTTGCCTGGCATGACACGCACGCCCTGCTCTGGCTGCCGCTGCTCGCCGCCGCGCTCGGCGCCGCCTTCATCCAGATCGGCACCAACCTGTTCAACGATGTCGGCGATTTCCTGCGCGGCACCGATACACCCGATCGGCTGGGCCCCAAGCGCGCCACTGCCGAAGGCTGGTTGACGCCGGACGCGGTCAAGGCCGGTGCCTGGCTCTGTTTCGCGCTGGCCTTCCTGTGCGGCATCTATCTCGTCTGGCACGGGGGCTGGCCCATCGTCGCCATCGGCCTCGCCTCGCTGGCCGCCGGCTGGGCCTACACCGGCGGGCCGAAGCCCATCGCCTACGGGCCGCTCGGCGAATGCTTCGTCTTCATCTTCTTCGGCCTGGTCGCCGTTGGCGGCAGCTACTACCTGCAGACCCTGAGCCTCACGCCCACCGCGTTGCTCGTGGCGGCGCTGGTCGGCATCCACGCGGCCGCGGTAATCACCGTCAACAACTACCGCGATCACGACGGCGATGCCCGGAACGGCAAGAACACCCTGGCCGTCCGTCTCGGCCGACCAGCGACGCGTTGGTTCTACACAGTCGAAATGCTCGCTCCCTACGCCTTGCTGCCCCTGCTCGCCGGCCTCGGTTGGCCGGCTGCGCTGCCCCTGCTGTCGCTCCCGCTGGCGCTGCGCCTGATCCGCCGTTTCCACCACGAAGCGCCTGGTCCGGTGTTCAACACCATCCTCGCCGCCACAGCGGGCCTGCAACTGATCTTCGCGCTGCTGCTCGCCGTCGGCTTCACGATTTGACTATTTTTTAGGCGCCCTTTCGGGTAGAATGCGCGCCTTCCCCTCGCCCTGCCCTACCCCCCGCTCGCCCATGGAATTTGCCGGTTTTACCTTGCGAAACAATCTCTTCGTTGCGCCGATGGCGGGTGTTACGGATCGTCCGTTCCGCCAGTTGTGCAAGAAGATGGGGGCCGGGCTGGCCGTCTCCGAGATGGTCACGTCCAACTCGCTGCTTTACGGCAGCGCCAAGACGCTGCGCCGGGCGAATCACACGGGTGAAGTCGAGCCGATCTCGGTGCAGATCGCCGGGGCCGATCCCAAGATGATGGCCGAAGCGGCCAAGCACAACGTCGATAACGGCGCCCAGATCATCGACATCAACATGGGTTGTCCGGCCAAGAAGGTCTGTAACGTGATGGCCGGCTCGGCACTGATGCAGAACGAGCAACTGGTCGGCGACATCCTCGACGCCGTGGTCGGCGCCGTGCCGAACACGCCCGTGACGCTCAAATTCCGCACCGGCTGGAACATCGCCAACAAGAACGCGCCGAACATCGCGCGCATCGCCGAGAGTGCCGGCATCCGCGCCGTCGCCATCCACGGCCGGACGCGCTGCCAGCAATACACCGGCGAGGCCGAGTACGACACCATCGCCTACGTCAAGACGCTGGTGAAGATTCCGGTCATCGCCAACGGCGACATCACGACCCCCGAGAAGGCCAGGCACGTCCTCGATGTGACCGGCGCGGACGGACTCATGATCGGCCGCGCTGCGCAGGGTCGCCCCTGGCTGTTCCGCGAGATCGAACACTATCTGAAGACCGGCAAAAAGCTGGCACCGGCCCCAGTTTCCGAGATTCACGCCATCCTGATGGCACATCTTGAAGACCTTTACGATTTCTACGGTCTGGACACGGGGGTCAAGGTCGCGCGCAAGCACATCTCCTGGTACACCAAGGGCCTGATCGGCTCGGCGGCGTTCCGCAAGGTGATGAACACGCTGCCGACCGTGGAGTTGCAGCACCAGGCGGTCAACGAATTCTTCCTGCGTTACGCGGAAGAGCACGAACACCTGCAGTACGAAGATAACAAAACACAAGAGGAGGCGTTGGCAGCATGAGCCAACATGATTTGGGGCAATGCGTCGTTGACGCGCTGGAGCAGTATTTCCGGGATCTCGATGGCGAAAAGCCGGCCGCCATCTATGACATGGTCCTGAGAAAGATCGAGCGACCGATGCTGGAAGTCGTGCTCACCAAGGCCGGCAGCAACCAGACGCTGGCGGCCGAGATGCTGGGCATCAACCGCAACACACTGCGCAAGAAACTCACCGAACATCAACTTCTGTAAATCGCCATGACCATCAAGCAAGCACTGATTTCCGTCTCCGACAAAACCGGGGTTCTCGAATTCGCCCAGGGCCTCGCCGCGCAAGGCGTCAAGCTGCTGTCCACCGGCGGCACCGCCAAGATGCTGCGTGACGCCGGCCTGGCCGTCACCGAAATCGGCGACTACACCGGCTTCCCGGAAATGCTCGATGGCCGCGTCAAGACCCTGCACCCGAAGGTGCACGGCGGCATCCTGGCCCGCCGCGATCTGGCCGAGCACATGGCCACCCTCTCGCAGCACGGCATCCCAACCATCGACCTGGTCTGCGTGAACCTCTACCCGTTCGCCGCCACCATCGCCAAGCCGGGTGTGACGCTGGAAGACGCCATCGAGAATATCGACATCGGCGGCCCGGCCATGGTCCGCTCCTCGGCCAAGAACTACAACGGCGTTGCCATCGTCACCGATCCGGAAGACTACGCCCCGCTGCTCGCCGAAATGAAGGCCAACGGTGGTGCCCTGCAACTGGCCACCCGCTTCAACCTGGCCAAGAAGGCCTTCACGCACACCGCCCGTTACGACAGCATGATCGCCAACTGGCTGACCGGCCTGGACGAAGGCGTCGAAGCCAAGCCGGCCGAAGCCGCCCCGGTTCCGGCCATCTTCCCGGCCAAGCTGCAACTGGCTTTCGACCGCACCGAAATCCTGCGCTACGGCGAGAACTCGCACCAGCAAGCCGCCTTCTACCGCGACACCGTCGCGCTGCCAGGCAGCATCGCCGCTTACACCCAGTTGCAGGGCAAGGAACTGTCCTACAACAACATCGCCGACTCGGACGCCGCCTGGGAATGCGTCAAGGCCTTCGACGCGCCGGCCTGCGTCATCATCAAGCACGCCAACCCGTGCGGCGTGGCCATCGACGGCACCCTGCTCGGCGCTTACGAAAAGGCCTTCAAGACCGACTCGACCTCCGCCTTCGGCGGCATCATCGCCTTCAACGGCGAAGTCGGCCTCGATGTGGTCAACGCCATGAATGAGCGCAAGCACTTCGTCGAAGTGCTGATCGCCCCGTCCTTCACCGCCGAAGCCAAGGCTGCCCTGGCGTCCAAGACCAACCTGCGCGTGCTGGTCGTGCCGCTCGGCCGCGACCTGAACAAGCTGGAACTGAAGCGCGTCGGCGGCGGCCTGCTGGTGCAGACGGCGGACGACTTCACCGCGCAAGCCAGCGGCCTGAAGGTCGTCACCAAGGTCCAGCCGACCGCCCAGCAGATCGAAGACCTGCTCTTCGCCGAGCGCGTCGCCAAGTTCGTCAAGTCCAACGCCATCGTCTTCTGCGGCGGCGGCATGACCCTCGGCGTCGGCGCCGGCCAGATGAGCCGCGTCGATTCGACCAAGATCGCCAGTATCAAGGCCACCAACGCCGGTCTGTCGCTCAAGGGTTCGGTCGTCGCCTCCGACGCGTTCTTCCCGTTCCGCGACGGCCTCGACGTGCTGGCTGAAGCCGGCGCCAGCGCGGTTATCCAGCCGGGTGGCTCGATGCGCGACGAGGAAGTCATCGCCGCGGCCGACGAACACGGCATCGCGATGGTGTTCACCGGCGCCCGCCACTTCCGTCACTAATAACAACGACACTCGAAGAGATTAGCCATGAAACTACTGGTAATCGGTTCCGGCGGCCGCGAACACGCCATGGCCTGGAAGCTGGCGCAGACACCCGGCCTGCAGAAAGTGTACGTCGCCCCCGGCAATGCCGGCACGGCGCGCGAACACGAGCTGGAAAACGTCAATATCACCGACCCGGAAGCCCTGGCTGATTTCGCCGAGCAGAACAAGATTCACCTGACACTGGTCGGCCCGGAAGCGCCGCTGGCCGCCGGCGTGGTCAACGTCTTCCGCACCCGGGGCCTGAAGATCTTCGGCCCGACCAAGGAAGCTGCGCAGCTCGAATCCTCCAAGGATTTCGCCAAGCGCTTCATGGCCCGCCACAACATTCCGACCGCCGGCTTCGAAACCTTCTCCGATGCCGCCGCAGCTCATGCCTACATCGACAAGCAGGGTGCGCCCATCGTCATCAAGGCCGACGGCCTGGCGGCTGGCAAGGGCGTCGTCGTGGCGATGAACCTGGATGAAGCCCACGCTGCCATCGACGACATGTTGTCCGGCAACAAGCTGGGTGATGCCGGCGCCCGCGTCGTGATCGAGGATTTCCTCGACGGCGAGGAAGCCAGCTTCATCGTCATGGTCGACGGCAAGAACGTCCTGCCGCTCGCCTCCAGCCAGGATCACAAGCGCATCTTCGACGGCGACCAGGGCCCGAACACCGGTGGCATGGGCGCCTACTCCCCGGCTCCCTGCGTCACACCGGAAGTACACGCCAAGGCGATGCGCGAAATCATCCTGCCCACCGTGCGCGGCATGGCGGCGGACGGCATCCCGTTCACCGGCTTCCTGTACGCCGGCCTGATGATCGGCAAGGACGGCTCGGTCAAGACACTGGAATTCAACTGCCGCATGGGCGACCCGGAAACCCAGCCGATCCTGATGCGCCTGAAATCCGATTTCGTCACCCTGCTCGAACATGGCATCGCCGGTACGCTCGACCAGATCGAAGCCGAATGGGATCGCCGCATCGCACTCGGCGTCGTGCTCGCCGCAGCCAACTATCCGGACACACCGAAGAAGGGCGACGTCATCGGCGGCCTGCCCAAGGCCAACCGCTTCAACGAGGACTGCCACGTCTTCCACGCCGGTACTGCAGACAAGGATGGCCAGGTGGTGACTGCCGGCGGTCGCGTGTTGTGCGTCACCGCGCTTGGCGAAAACGTCAAGCTGGCCCAGAAGGCCGCCTACGAGGCCGCCGCCCAGATCGCCTGGGATGGCATGCAATACCGCAAGGACATCGGCTACCGCGCGATCGGCCGCTGAACCTTTCGGCGCAAAACCACTCAGACGGGCGGCCCTGGCCGCCCGTTTTACATTTTCCGGAGACACGATGGATACCACCCGCCTCAAGGACTACTTCACCGGCCTGCAAAGCCGCATCGTCGCTGAGCTCGAAGCCTTCGACGGCCAACCCTTCCGCAGCGACAGCTGGCAGCGCCCCGAAGGCGGCGGCGGCATGTCGCGCCTGATCGAGGAAGGTGACTTTTTCGAGCGGGGCGGCGTCAATTTCTCGCACGTCACCGGCCAATCCCTGCCCGCCTCGGCCACCGCCGTTCGCCCGCAGCTGGCCGGCCGCGCCTGGGAAGCCATGGGCGTCTCGCTGGTCCTGCATCCGCGCAATCCCTATTGCCCGACGGCCCACATGAACGTGCGCTGCTTCGTCGCCACCAAGGAAGACGAGGAGCCGGCCTGGTGGTTCGGCGGCGGCATGGACATGACCCCCTACTACGGCCAGCGCGAGGATGTGCAGCATTTCCACCGGACCTGCCGCGACGCGCTCGCCCCGTTCGGTGACGCGGTTTATGCGAAGTACAAGGCCTGGTGCGACGAGTACTTCTTCCTCAAGCACCGCAACGAGCCGCGCGGTGTCGGCGGCATTTTCTTCGACGATCTCAACGAAGGCGGCTTCGAGCGCTGTTTCGCACTGACCCAGGCGGTCGGCGATGCCTTCACCCAGGCCTATCTGCCGGTATTGGCGAAGCGCCGTGACACACCTTATGGCGAGCGCGAACGCGATTTCCAGGCCTACCGCCGCGGCCGCTATGTCGAATTCAACCTGGTCTGGGATCGCGGCACCCTGTTCGGCCTGCAGTCGGGTGGCCGCACGGAATCCATCCTGATGTCCCTGCCCCCCATCGTCAAATGGCGCTACGACTGGAAACCGGCGGCGGGTACGCCGGAAGCGGAACTCTACGACATCTTCCTCAAGCCGCAGGACTGGCTGGACGGCAGTTGCTAGTTACCCGTTGTTGGCAAAACCCGGGGCGCCCAGCCCCCCAAAATATTCGCTAACGACTCGCGACTATTTCAGCTTTCCCTTGACCACCCGGACGCGTGCCGGGTTTTTCACACCCATCTTGCCGCCTCCGCCATTCAGATTGCCGCAGGCGCAGGCCGCCTTGATGTGCGGCACGGAATTGACGATGACCGCGCAATCCAGGCATTCGTAATAGACATCGCCGCCGGTCGGCAGGGCTGCGGGATCGGGCGCCGGCTCGACCGGATAGAAGTTGTAGATTTTCCGCAGGTCGATATTCAGCATGTTCCCTCTCCGATCCGGTCGTGCCTAGCGAGCGTCAAGCTGGGCGCTGGCCCGGTAATGTTGGTTGGCCTCGTCGCCCCGATCAAGCTGGTCGAGCAAACGTGCCAGTTCAAGATGCGCTTCCTGGCTCGGAGCAACCGCCAACGACGCCTCCAGGTAGCTCTGCGCCTTGCCCCACAGGCGCTGGCGCTGGCACATGCGGCCCAGCGCCATGAGCAGGACGGCATCGTCCGGATGGCGGCGCAACCAGGTCTCCGCCCGGGCGATGCGGGCTGTCGATTCGCCGCCGGTCAAGCGACCGTAGATGGCCGCCAGCTCGGATGACCAATCGTCATTGTCCGCGCCGTCCAGTACGGCCTCGATCAGCTTCTGTGCCTCGCCATCGGCGCCGACAGCCACCAGCGCCTTCGCCGCCGCCAGGGCAATCCGCCGGCCGCGCTCCGCCTCGGGCAGGGCGCGCAGATAGGCCGTCAGTTGCGCCGCATCCTTGCTGCACCGGGCAATATTGGCCAGGTGTGCCTGGGTGCGCACTTCGGCCACCACTTCGGCCGGCAGTGCATCACGCTTGGCCAATTGACGGACAAGCCGCAGCACACCGTCCCAGTCACCGCTGCCCTGACGGGCGCGCAACTCCAGGCGCAAGGCGGCAATGTGCCGCCCCTGCTTGCCCTGCAGGCGATCCAGCGCAGCCAGCGCATCGGCGAAGCGGCGTTCCTCGTTGGCCATTTCGGCGTCGAGCATCAGGGTTGCCGCCTCGGTGCGCGGATCGTCGGTCTTGGCGTGCTCCAACCAGTATTGCTGCTTTTCCGGCTCGCGCATGCGCTGGGCAGCCCGCGCCGCGATCAGCGCCGAGAGGCCGGGGGCCGTGCCGTTACCGTGCGCTTCCGCGGCTTTTTTCATGGCTTGGCCGAAGCGCCCTTCGAAGAGCAGGCGGACGGCATCCTGAAAGACCATTCCGGCCTGGTCGCGCTGGCGGCGGGCGCGGTATTCGCGGACCCGGCCGGGCAAACCGAAGGTAACGACGAGCAAGCGCAGGGCCGCATAAAAGGCGAGGAACAAGCCGAGCAGCGCGATGATGAAGAGGTTGAGCGACACCTCGGCCCGCCAGGGCGGCACGATCAGCAGCAGGTAGCCATCGTTGAAGCGGGCGCCGAGCGCCGCAACCACCGCCAGCCCGAACAGGGCCAGTATCCAGAACAGGCCCTTCACCGCTTTTCCTTGCTCTGGCGCAGGTTGCGCAGCGCAGCCTGGGTGTCGTTCAGGTTGGGCAGTTCGACATTGATCTCGCTTGCCGTCATCTGACGCAGGGTCGCCTGGGCCGCAAGCACTGCCTTGTCGCTCGTATCGAAATGCTTGCCCAGCCATTCCTGGGCCACTTTCAGCTCATTCCGGTAGGTCCACTGGTCGCGTGCGAACAAGGCCAGACGGGCATTAAGCAGGCGCAACTTGAGGTTTTCGCGTAACAGGAAGCCCTGGCCGGGTGCCAGCAGCGCCGGATCCTCACGGTCGAAGCGCTGGATGCGGATCAGGCCCTTCAACTCCTGCCAGGCCTCGCCGGCAGCAGCCTGCCACCACGACGCAGCGATCGCCGGCTTTGCTCCGTCGGCCTTGTCGAGCGGCCGGCCATAGGCGGTCAGCGGCAACTTGTCGACGCCGAGGATCAACTGTTCCAGGCGCAGGCTGATCCCGGGCATGTCGACAAACGGCAGGGCGTTCAGCCGTTCCAGATCCTTGGTCAGGGCCTTGCGCAAGGGCAGGTAGGCCGGCCGGTCGAGACGGGCCAGGCGCGAATCGGCCGTCTGCAGGGCGAGAACGGCGACCGGCACGTTGCCGGCCAGCTGCAGTTGCTGTCCCGCCAAGGTGACCGCCTGCTCGACTTCGAGCAGCGTGGCCTCCTCCCGGCCGCGTGCGATCTCCTGGTTGAGCGCCTTGAGCGCCTCGGTCTGCGCCTGGAATTCGCTGAAGCGATCTTCCACGGCACCCAGTTTGGCGTGCAGTGCCTCGACCTGCTCGCGCAACTGCTTCTGCGCGCCACGTTCTTCCTTGTTGCCGGTGTCGAATTCAGCCAGACGGCGACTAACCTCCTGCTGCTGGCTGTCGAGTTGCTGGCGGGTTTCATGCCACTGCCAGCCGGCAACAGCGAGGGCGACCAGAGCGAGCGCCAGAGCCAGGCCAGTGCGGGGCGAACGACGGGCCGGCTGGGCCGCCGGGGCGATGGTTTGCGGGGTAGGGGTATCGGTACTCATTGCAGCCAATTATAAGCACGCAGGCCGGCAATCAGGCCGGCATCGGCGGCTTCCGTCAGGACGATGTTGCTCAAACCCAGTGCCCGGGCGTTTTCTGCGATGCGGGCATGCGGCACGAAGAGCGGGGTTGCCTTCAGGAAAACCAGCCCCTCGGCGTCGAGCAGGTCGACCAGATAACGCAGGCCCTCGCTGCTCGATACGGTGATGGCGTCGAGCCGGCCCTGCCGCCAGGCACTGAGCAGCGGAGCGATGCCGTCCGACGGGCCGGAGCGGCGGTAGCAGGTGATGCAATCGACGGTTGCCCCGCGCTGGCGCAACGTATCGGCCAGCAGTTCGCGCCCGCCGTCACCTCGGAAAATGGCGACACGCCGGCCGGCGACCCGCTCGGCGGCCAACTCCGGCAGGGCGAGCAAAGCTTCGGAATCGAAACGTTCGGTCGGCGCGATACAACCTGTCACGCCGCGCGCCGCCAGGGCCTTGACCGTGCCTTGCCCGACAGCCGCCGGCAACAGGCCGGCCGGCCAGGCGGCGTGCGTCAGGAGAACCGGCAAGGCATGCTCGACGGCGTTCGGGCTGACGAAGGCAGCCACCGCGTACTCCGCCAGGCGTGCCGCCGCTTCGGCTAGGGGTTGCGGATCAGCCGCCGGCGCAATTTCGAGCAACGGGAAGACGATCGGGGTGCCGCCGGCGGCGACAATCGCCTCGGCCAGCGGCGCCGCCTGCGCCTGCGGCCGGGTAACGACAATGCTGCGCCCGGCCAGCGGGCCGACCACGCTCATGCCGAGATCAGGCGTGGCAGGCGAGCTTGGCGAGGATGGCGTCGGCCCCCTGGGCGCGCAGCGTCTCGGCCAGCTGGCGACCAAGCGCCTCGTCGTCCGCCGGGTTGCCGCGCAGTTCGGCGCTGACCATTTCCTTGCCGTCGACCGTGGCGACAAAGCCGCGCAGCCACAGTTGGCCATGGTCGATGATCGCGTAGCCGCCCAGCGGCACCTGACAGGAACCGCCCAGGGCGCGCGAGAAGGCGCGTTCGGCCTTGACGCAGTGGGCGGTCTCGGTGTCGTTGAGCGGGGCGACAACCTCGGCCATCGCCGCATCGCCTTCGACCAGTTCGATGCCCAGCGCGCCCTGCCCCGGTGCCGGCAGGGACTGCTCCGGCGTCAGGACAGACTTGATGCGATCCTTCAGGCCAAGACGGATCAGGCCGGCAGCGGCCAGGATGATCGCGTCGTACTCGCCGGCATCGAGCTTCTTCAGGCGGGTATCGAGGTTGCCGCGCAGGCTCTTGATAACCAGCTGCGGGTACTTGGCGCGCAGGATGGCCTCGCGACGCAGGCTGGAGGTGCCGACCACGGCCCCGGCCGGCAGCGCGTCGAGGCCGGCGTACTTGTTCGAGACGAAGGCGTCGCGCGGATTCTCGCGGGCCGAAATGGCAGCCAGCACGAAGCCTTCCGGCATCACCATCGGCACGTCCTTCATCGAATGCACGGCGAGGTGGGCCTTGCCCTCCTGCATCGCCACTTCGAGTTCCTTGATGAACAGGCCCTTGCCGCCGATTTCGGCGAGCGGCCGGTCGAGGATCTGGTCGCCCTTGGTGGTCATGCCAAGAATGACAACTTCCGACCCGGGATTTAAACTCGACAAGCGACTTTGGACATGAACCGCCTGCCACATGGCCAGACGGGATTCGCGGGAGGCAATGACGATCTTGGAAGGACGGGACATGATGCGACGAGGGGCTGGGCAAATAGGAGCGCTGATTCTAGCATGCGCCCCCTGGGTGGCTCTTGATGCATCCGAGCTTTCCCGCGCCGCGGA
Source organism: Dechloromonas agitata is5 (assembly GCF_000519045.1). GTDB lineage: Bacteria > Pseudomonadota > Gammaproteobacteria > Burkholderiales > Rhodocyclaceae > Azonexus > Azonexus agitatus. Next base: position 1,434,246 of record NZ_KI912532.1, on the reverse strand, counting down.
CCTGCGCGCCGAGGCCGCTGCAGCCGCCCGCACCGGCCAGCCGCTCATCGTCATCTACAGCCGGGACGACTGCAGGTTCTGCCAGACGATCAAGCGCGAGCACCTCGGGCCGATGGCCGCCGACACCCAGCGCGGCAAGCGCCTGATGATCCGCGAAATCGGCCAGGATCGCGACACGCCGCTGATCGACTTCCAGGGGCGGCCGACTACCCACGCCGCCTTCGCTACCCGCGAGAAGATCAAGCTGGTGCCGGTCGTCGCCTTCTATGGCCCGAACGGCCGCAAGCTGGCCGAGCCCATCGTCGGCGCCCGGCTGCCCGACTTCTACCAAAGCTATCTCGACGATGCCATCGAGCAGGCAAGCCGCAAACTGAAACAGCCATGACTGAAACCACCAAGCCCGCCGACCAGCGCCCCGAACATCCCGACTTCTGGTGCAAGCGCTTCGGCGAGGGGACGACACCCTGGGATGCCGGCCAGGTACCGGGCGACTTCGCCGAATTCGTCGCCCGCCAGGCCCGGCCGCTGAACACCCTGATCCCCGGCTGCGGCAGCGCCTGGGAAGCGCAGCATCTCGCCGCGCACGCCTGGCCGGTCACGGCGCTGGACTTTTCGCCGCAGGCCGTCGCCCGCGCCCGCGAGGTGCTCGGCGCAGCCGCCGTTGATCTGGTCTGCGCCGACTTCTTCGCCTGGCAACCGCAACAGCCGCTCGAACTGATCTACGAACGCGCCTTCCTGTGCGCCCTGCCGCGCAAATTGTGGGCCGACTGGGGCCGCCGGGTCGCCGAACTGCTGCCGCCGGGCGGCCTGCTGGCCGGCTATTTCTTCCTCTGCGATCAGCTCAAGGGCCCGCCCTTCGGCATCCTGCCTGAGCAACTCGACGACCTGCTGCAAGCCGACTTCGAACAAATCGAGGACCGGGCTGTCCATGATTCCATATCGGTCTTCGCCGGCCGGGAACGCTGGCAGGTCTGGCGACGGCGCTAGGCTTCCCGGCAGCTTGTCGCAAAAAAGCGACAAGTATTTTGTACCCCGGCGTCCACCAGGCCGGCGGTTCTGTCGTTAAATCGATATGTACTGAAAGGAATCCGTCGCCATGAAGCTACGCCATTTTCTCGCAGCCATGCTGCTCCCCCCCCTCCTCATCGCACCGGCCACCGCCCAGGTGTCGGTCAGCATCGGCCAGCCCGGCTTCTACGGGCGCATCGACATTGGCGGCTACCCCGCCCCGGCGTTGATCTTCCCGGAGCCGATGATCATCCGCCCGGCGCCGGTCGCCTACCCGCCCATCTACCTGCGCGTACCGCCCGGCCACGCCAAAAAATGGCGCCACTATTGTGGCCGCTACAACGCCTGTGGCCGCCCGGTGTATTTCGTCCAGGACGACTGGTACCGCCATGAATACGCGCCGCGCTACCAGGAGCGCCATGGCCACCGCGGACGCGACCGAGACTATCGTGACGGTTACCGCGACGGCTATCGCGCTGGTGACCGCTATGAAGAGCGCGGCGGCCGGGGCGACCGCGACCATGGTCACGGACACGGGCACGGCCGCGGCCGCGACTGAGGCTCCGCACGCTCCGGCCACGCGACCGGAGCGGTTCCTGGCGTATCATCGGGCGCTTGTTTGACGTCAGCGCCCGCCCCCCATGAAAACCGATACGCCCCCGACCGTTTATCTCAAGGATTACACCCCGCCGGCCTTCTGGATCGACACCGTCGATCTCGATTTCGACATCGCCGCCGGCAGCACCACCGTCACCGCCACGCTGGCCCTGCGCCGCAACCCCGCGTGCCCCGGCCAGCCGCTTGTGCTCGATGGCGAGGAACTCGACACCCTGTCGGTCACAGTCGACGGGAAAAATTGGCCCAAATCCGAAACGCCGACTTCGCTGACGCTGGCCGACCTGCCCGACACCTGCACGCTGCAGACCGTCGTGCGCATCGACCCGGACAAGAACACCCGCCTGTCGGGCCTCTACCGCTCAAAGGACGGCTATTTCACGCAATGCGAGGCGCAGGGTTTCCGCCGCATCACCTGGTTCCTCGACCGGCCGGACGTCATGGCGACCTATACCGTGACGCTGCACGCCGACAAGGCCACCTATCCGGTGCTGCTCGCCAACGGCAACCCGGTGGCCAGCGGTGACGAGGCCAACAACCGCCACTGGGCCAAGTGGACCGATCCCTTCAAGAAACCGGCCTACCTGTTCGCCGTCGTCGCCGGCAAGCTCGATGTGCTGCGCGACACGTTCCGCACTGCTTCCGGCCGCACCGTGCAGCTCGCCATCTACGTCGAACCGGGCAAGCTCGACCAGTGTCCGCACGCCATGGCCGCCCTGCAGAAATCCATGAAATGGGACGAGGAACGTTTCGGCCTGGAATGCGACCTCGACCATTACATGATCGTCGCTGTCGGCGACTTCAACATGGGCGCGATGGAGAACAAGGGCCTCAACATTTTTAATACCAAGTACGTGCTGGCCCGGCCCGATGTCGCCACCGACGTCGATTTCGAGAATATCGACCGCGTCGTGGCCCACGAATACTTCCACAACTGGACCGGCAACCGCGTCACCTGCCGCGACTGGTTCCAGCTGTCACTGAAGGAGGGGCTGACCGTCTTCCGCGACCAGGAATTCGGTGCCGACCTGCACAATCGCCAGACCGCCCGCATCCGCGAGGTGCGCGGCCTGCGCGCCGCGCAGTTCCCGGAAGATGCCGGTCCGATGGCCCATCCGGTGCGCCCGGCCAGCTTTGTCGAGATCAACAACTTCTACACCGCCACGGTGTATGAAAAGGGCGCCGAAGTCATCCGCATGATCCAGACACTGATCGGCCGCGACGGCTTCCGCCGGGGCATGGACGAATACTTTCGCCGCCACGACGGCCAGGCCGTCACCTGCGAGGACTTCGTCGCTTCGATGGCTGCCGCCAGCGGCTTCGACTTCGGCCAGTTCATGCGCTGGTACAACCAGCCGGGCACACCGCACGTCGCCGTCGACGGCCACTACGATGCCGAGTCGCGGACCTACACGCTGACCTGCACGCAGAGCAATCGCCGCGCCTCAGACGATCAGCCTTACCTGATCCCGATCCGCGTTGCCCTGTTTTCGGAAGCCGGCGACCTGCTGTCCGGCAGCGAACGCACGTTGCACCTGACCGCCACCAGCCAGTCCTTCGTCTTCAACGACGTCGCTGCCGAACCGGTGCCGTCGCTGCTGCGCGATTTCTCGGCGCCGGTCTATCTCGATTTCGACTACACGCCGGAACAACTGGCCCTGCTGCTCGGCCATGAATCCGATGCTTTCAACGCCTGGGAAGCCGGCCAGCGGCTGGCCACAACCCTGATCCTCGACGCCGCCCAGGCCATCGCCGCAGGCCAAAATCCGGGCTGGCCCGACACCTTCACCGCCGCCTGCCGCCGCCTGCTGCAGACGCAAGCCCAACGGGGCGCCGCCTTCGTCGCCGAAGCCCTGACGCTGCCCGGCGAAGGCACGCTGGCCGAACTGCTCGACGTCGTCGATCCCGACGCCCTGCACGCCGCGCGCAACGGCCTGCGCCGCCATCTGGCCGAGGAACTGGAAGGCGAGTTCTCCGGCCTCTACGCCGCGCTGGCCATCACCGAACCCTACGCCCCGACCAGCGAACAGGCCGGCCGCCGCGCCCTGCGCAACGTCTGCCTGGGCTACTTGCTCGAACTCGATACCGACGCCGTTCGCCAACGGGCACTGCAGCAGTTCAAGGCGGCCGACAACATGACCGACCAGTATGCCGCGCTGGCCGCCCTGGCCAACGTCAATGCCGCCACCTGCCCGCAACGCGACGAAGCGCTCGCCGCTTTCTACGCGCAATGGCGCGACGAAGCGCTGGTCGTCGACAAGTGGCTGGCCGCGCAATCGAGCAGCCGCCGGCCGGACACGCTGGCCACCGTCAAGGCGCTGACCACCCACCCTGCCTTCGACGCCGGCAACCCGAACAAGATCTATGCGCTGATCCGCAACTTCGGGGCCAACCTGGTGCGCTTCAACGCTGCCGACGGCAGCGGCTACGCCTTCATGGCCGACCGTATTCTCGAGCTGCACGACAAGAACCCGCAGGTTGCCTCGCGCCTGGCGCGCAGTTTCGACCGCTGGCAGAAGTTCGATGCCGGCCGCCAAGCCCACGCCCGCGCCGCACTCGAACGCATCCGCCAGCATGACGGCTTGTCGCGCGACGTGCTCGAAGTCGTCAGCCGGGCCCTCGGCGATTGAAGCGAAACACAGCGATACGCTCTGTTGCAAACCGTTACTTGAAAGCGGCGGGGGCTGGCCTTATCTTGAACACATGCGCTGAACAGACATCAGCCATGACGGCCCCCTCCCCCAACCCCCACCGGCCGTCCAGAAAGCCCCGTACTCCCCCCGGTACGGGGCTTTCGCCTTTTCCGGGCCGCCATTCGACCAGACCCACAGGCAGGCGCGATGGCCAGGCGTAGAAACCGCAAGCCCGCAGCCCCCATCCACCTCTCGGCCGGCCCGCTGCCCGAACGCCTGATGACCGACTTCGCCGGCTGCCGACTACTCTTCACCGATGCCAGCCGCCTGCGGCACGGCGGGCTGTCGGTCGTGCTGTATGCCGACCCGGCCAGCGAACCGGCGATCTTCACGCGCAGCGTGGCGCTCGACGGCAGTAACCAGCTTGAACTCCAGGCCGCAGTGTTTGGCCTGGAGCAGGCCAGCCGGCTCTATCCCGGCCAGGCCGTCGCCCTGTTTTCCGACAATCGCGATGCCCTCGCCTGGCTGGCCGGCATCCAGTCATCGCCACCCCGTGAGCCGGGCAATATCGGTGCGGCAGGCATCCCGGGAACCGCTCTCCACGCCCAGCTTGCCCATACCACGTTGCACTGGATCAAGGGCCACGGCCGCTGTCGCGGCAACGCCCTGGCCGATCGGCATGCCCGTCTGGCGGCGGGCGGCGTGGCGGGCTTCAGCCTTTGAGCCAGGGCGCCAGCAAACGGCGCAGGGCTGCCTCGTTCCAGCCCTTGACCACGTCATCGCCGACCACGATCAAGGGCACCCCGTTGCCGCCTAACTTGCGGTGCTCCTTGAGGGCTTCCGAGCTTTGTTCGATATCGTGTTCGACATACTGGATGCCGTTGGCGGCGAAGAAGTCACGCGTCAGCCGGCAGTAGCCGCACCAGGCCGTCGCATAGAGGCGAACTTCCGGCTGGCCTGTGGCAGCCGGCCCATCCGGCGCCGCCGTTGCCGGGAACAAGGTGCGCCCGAACCAGAGTGCGGCGCCGAAAGCGAGCAGGACGAGCAACCAGCGTCCGACGCCGCCCTGGTGGCCCATGGAATGACGCGGGCGAGCGTTGTTCGTGCCATCGGGCGGCGGCACGGCAGCGGCCTTGGCATAGGCTTTGGTGCAAGCCGGGCATTGCCAGTCGGGGGCGTCGTCGTCAGGTTGTCGGACGTAGTGGCAGTGCGGGCAGCGTTGGCTCACGTCGTTTCTCACTCTCCAGATTTCAGGAACTCTTGACCAGCGCCTTGGCCGGCGCCCATTGCCGGCGGCTGACCGGCAGCTTTTCCGGCACGCCGCGCAGCAACGCCCAGCCATAGGCCTCGGCATCGTCGCCGGCGGCCTTCTCGAAACCAGCCAACGCCGTCTTGGCAACCAGCACCGAGCGATGCAGGCGCAGGAAGCGATCGGCGAACTCGCCTTCCAGATGGGTCAGCGCCTCGTCGAGCAGGTATTCGCGCTCAGCGGTGCGCGCCGTGACGTACTTCAGGTCGGCCTTGAAATAGAGCACTTCGCCGACCGGCACGAGGAGCAGGCGGCCGCGCTCGTGGCAGGACAGATGGGTCCGGCCACCGCCGCGGATTTCCTGGCCGATTCGGGCGAACAGCGTGCCGTCCGGCCGGCTGGCCGGCACCTTCTGTAGCGCCGCGAGCAGGCGCTGGGCGCGCACCGGCTTCAGCAGGTAATCAACGGCATTGAGATCGAAGGCCTGCACGGCGTAATTGTCGTAGGCAGTACAGAAAATCACTGCCGGCGGCTTTTCCAGGCGGCCAAGGTGGGTCGCCAGTTCGATGCCGTCCATCCCCGGCATGCGGATGTCGGCCAGCACGACATCGACGGTGTGCACCTGCAGCAGATCGAGCGCCTGGACGCCGTTCGCCGCCTCGCCCACCACCACACTCGGCAATTGCACGGCAAGGTCGGCCAGTAACGTGCGCAGGCGGTCACGAGCCAGTGGCTCGTCATCGACGATCAGGATATTCAACGGACTTTGCGCTGGCATGGCAGGGTGATACGGACATCGTAACGGTGGTCGCCCACCTCGGTTTCCAGACGGGCTTCCAGATCGTAATACAGGGCCAGGCGTTCGCGGATGTTGGCTAGGGCCATCTGGTTGCCGGCGGCGTGCTGCGCCTGACCGGCGGTCGGGTTGCTGATCGTGATGTGCAACTCGTCACCGTCCCGGGCGATGGCGACCACCACCGTGCCCCCCTCCGGCGAGGGCTCGATGCCATGATAGACGGCGTTTTCGAGCAAGGGCTGCAGCATCAGCGGCGGAATCGGCAGGTCGAGCGGCGCCGTGCCGAGTTGCCAGTCGACGCGCAACCTGTCCTCGCCCAGGCGCAACGTCTCCAGTTCCAGATATTGCCGGCCCAGGGCAATTTCATCGGCCAGGCTGACCAGTTCGCCCGGATCGCGCATCGCTGCCCGGAACAGGTCGGAGAGCGACTCCAGCGCCGCTTCGGCCTGCTGTGGCCGGGCGCGGATCAGCGACAGCACGGCATTCAGCGAATTGAACAGGAAATGCGGCCGGATGCGGGCGTTCAGCGCGGCCAGGCGGGCCTCGGCCTGGGCCGGCGACAGGGCCTTGGCGCGCAGCTCAAAATAGGCGAGCAGCAGGCCGGCAGTTGCCATGGCCAGCAGGACCGCGCGCAGCGCCGCACCGGGTTCGACCAGGGTCAGGCTGCCGGCATACAGGATGAGCCAGCCGGCCAGAGCCCCGGCCAATCCGATGACCAGGGCCTGCCCGATACGCAGCGGGAGGCGCCACAGGGCGTCGCGCAGCAGGGCGAGCAGCCCCAGTGAGACGAGAAGCAGCGGCTCGACGATGGCCGCCATCTGCAGATAGCTTTCCAGCCACTTGCCGATGGCCGGCGCCTGGATCAGCGCGGCGAGCGCTGCCAGGCCATTGATTCCGAGCAGGACGCGCAGCATGACCCCGAAATTGCGCCAGTCGGGCAGCGGGTGCGTCGCCGGAAAGTGCCGTATACTTGCCATCCTTGTGCGGGTTTCCTTGAAATTCGTCGTCAAATCGTCGCCTAGCGCCCCATTCTAGACCAGAGTCATGACCTCCAACGCCAATCAATACACTTGGGCCGGCCGCTTCTCCGAGCCGGTTTCAGATCTCGTCAAACGCTACACGGCCTCCGTGGACTTCGACCAGCGCATGTGGCGCCAGGACATCCGCGGTTCGCTGGCGCACGCCAGAATGCTCGCCAAGCAGGGCATCATCAGCGCCCAGGACCTGGCCGACATCGAGCGCGGCATGGCGCAGGTGGCGCAGGAAATCGAATCCGGCCAGCTGGAATGGTCGATCGACCTGGAAGACGTGCACCTCAACGTCGAGAAGCGCCTGACCGCACTGGTCGGCGATGCCGGCAAGCGCCTGCACACCGGCCGTTCGCGTAACGACCAGGTGGCTACCGACATCCGCCTCTACCTGCGCGACAGCATCGACGACATCCAGGTGCTGTTGAAGCAATTCCGCAGTGCGCTGGTCGACCTGGCCGAGAAAGAAGCCGCCACGCCGATGCCCGGCTTCACGCACCTGCAGGTCGCCCAACCGGTCACCTTCGGCCACCACATGCTCGCCTACTTCGAAATGTTCGGCCGCGATGCCGAGCGCTTCGCCGATGCCCGCAAGCGTACCAACCGCCTGCCGCTCGGCTCGGCCGCGCTGGCCGGCACGACCTACCCGATCGACCGCGAATTCGTCGCCGCCGAACTGGGTTTCGAAGGCGTTTGCGAAAACTCGCTGGACGCTGTGTCCGACCGCGACTTCGCCATCGAATTCACCGCCGCCTGCGCCCTGCTGATGATGCACATCAGTCGCCTGTCCGAAGAACTGGTCATGTGGATGAGCCCGCGCGTCGGCTTCATCCAGATTGCCGACCGCTTCTGCACCGGCTCCTCGATCATGCCGCAGAAGAAGAACCCGGACGTGCCGGAACTCGCCCGTGGCAAGACCGGCCGCGTCTACGGCCAGCTGATGAGCCTGCTGACCCTGATGAAGTCGCAGCCACTGGCCTACAACAAGGATAATCAGGAAGACAAGGAACCGCTGTTCGACGCCGTCGACACCGTGACCGACACGCTGCGCATCTTCGCCGACATGGCCGGCGGCATCACCGTGCGGGCCGACAACATGAAGGCCGCACTGACCCAGGGCTTCGCCACCGCCACCGACCTCGCCGACTACCTGGTCAAGAAGGGCCTGCCCTTCCGCGACGCGCACGAAGCCGTCGGTCACGCCGTCAAGGCCGCCGAAGCCAAGGGCGTCGACCTGCCGCAGCTGACGCTCGATGAACTGAAGGCCTTCTGCCCGCAGGTCGAAGCCGACGTCTTCGCCGTGCTGACCGTCGAGGGCTCGCTGGCTTCCCGCAACCACATCGGCGGCACCGCGCCGGAGCAGGTCAAAGCTGCCATCGCCCGCGCCCGTCAGCGGCTCGCTTGATCAAGCCAGGCACCGCAAGAACCGCCGGCCACCCCGGCGGTTTTTTTGCGCCTTCGCCAACGGAGGTTTAATATATAAGCACTCGTTGATATACCGATCAACCAGCCAAATAAAATTCACCTCAGGACGAACAGCATGTACAACACCGTTGTCGACAGCACCCCCCTCATCAAGGTCACCAGCGCCAAGCACGAAGCCAACTATGCGGTGAACGGCTCGCTGATGAACCCGCTCGAAGCCTTCTACGCCGCGCTGGCCGCCTGCGCCGCCGTCTACACCAAGAAGGCCTGCAAGGAACTCGGCATCTCGCCGGAAGGCATCGTCATCGATTGCAAGCCCTTCACCGGCGCCGGTGGTCCGCTGACCCTGGCCAAGTTCCGCAGCGAGGTCCGCTTCCCGGCGCACTTCACCGCCGAGCAGAAGGCCAAGGTGCTGGACAGCGTGGCCCACTGCGCCGTGAAGGAAATCGTCAAGGATGGCGCCAGCATCGATTTCCAAGTGGCCGAAGCCTGAACATCAGGCAAACCGCCAACAAAAAACCGGGGCACGCCCCGGTTTTGCTTTTCAGCCAGCCGACAATCAGGCGGCAATACCTTCCAGCAACTGCTGCAACTCGCCGGACTGGTACATTTCCTTCATGATGTCGCAACCGCCGACGAACTCGCCCTTGATATAGAGCTGCGGAATGGTCGGCCAGTTGGCGTATTCCTTGACGCCCTGGCGGATTTCCTCGTCGGCCAGCACATTGACCGTCACGAAATCGGTCACGCCGCACAGCTTGAGAATCTGCACGGCAGTGGCCGAAAAGCCGCACTGCGGGAAGCGGGCGTCGCCCTTCATGTAGAGGACGACCGGATTGTTGGTCACGGTTTCACGGATGCGTTGCTGAACGTCGGACATGGGTTCTCCAGATTACAGGTGGCCGCCTGAGACGCGGGCAATGCCGGCTAGGTCGGGGTGAGTGAATACATCTTTGAAACCGGCCGCAGCCAATAAGTTCCGGCTCGCCTCGCCCTGGTCGTAGCCGTGCTCGAAGAGCAGCCAGCCGCCGGGGGTCAGATGGGTGGCCGCATCGCCCACGATGCGCTGGATGCAGGCCAGACCGTTGCCGCCCGATTGCTGGTCGGTCAGCGCCAGGCGCGGCTCATGCGGCAGGCCGTTCAATGCGAGGTGCGGATCGCCCTCGGCGATATAGGGCGGGTTGGAAACGATCAGGTCGAAGCGCCGGCCGGCCAGCGGCGCCAGCCAGTCGCCTTCGTGGAAATCAACCTTCGCCCCCAGCCGACCGGCATTGTTGCGGGCAACGGCCAACGCCCCGGGCGACAGGTCGACCGCCACAACCGACGCCGCCGGGTATTCCAGGGCCAGCGAAATGGCCACGATGCCGGAACCGGTACCGAGATCGACGACGGACGGAGCGGCTTGTCCGGCGAGCCTGGCCAGCGCCAACTCGATCAGCACCTCGGTCTCCGGACGCGGAATCAGCACGGCGGGCGACACCTGGAAAACGCGGCCGCGAAATTCCGTTTCGCCGACCAGATAGGCCAGCGGCTCGCCAGCGGCGCGGCGCGCGAGCCAGTCGGCAAATTGCGCGAAGGCCGCGGGAATGACCGGGGTTTCCGGACGAGCCAGCAGGTCGGCATGGCTGCAGCCGGTGGCGTATTGCAGGAGCAGCCGCGCATCGAGACGGTCGATCCGGCCGCGCGCCAGGGCCAGCGCCTCGCCCAGCGTCATGCTCAGTTCTGCTCGGCCAGTTCGGCCAACTGGTCGGCCTGGTGTTCGGAGGCCAGCGCGCCGAGCAGTTCGTCCATGTCGCCGTCCATGATCGCCGCGATCTTGTACAGGGTCAGGTTGATGCGGTGATCCGTCACCCGCCCCTGCGGGAAGTTGTAGGTACGGATCCGCTCGGAGCGGTCGCCGGAGCCGATCAGGCTCTTGCGGGTACTGGCGATGGCGCTCTGCTGGGCGCGCACCTGGACGTCCTTGATGCGGGCGGCCAATACCTTCATGGCCGATGCCTTGTTGGCGTGCTGCGAGCGGCCGTCCTGACACTCGGCGACGATGCCGGTCGGCAGGTGCGTGATGCGCACTGCCGAATCGGTTTTGTTGATGTGCTGGCCGCCGGCGCCGGAAGCGCGGAAGGTGTCGATGCGCAGGTCGGCCGGGTTGAGGTTGACGTCCTCGACCTCGTCGGCTTCCGGCATCACCGCGACGGTGCACGCCGAGGTGTGGATGCGCCCCTGGGTCTCAGTTTCCGGCACGCGCTGCACACGGTGGCCGCCGGATTCGAACTTGAGCCGGGAATAAGCGCCGTTGCCGGCCAGCCGGCAGATGATTTCGCGGTAGCCGCCGAGTTCCGATTCGCTGGCCGACAGCACCTCGACCTGCCAGCGCTGGCGCTCGGCATAGCGGGAATACATGCGGAAAAGGTCGCCGGCGAACAGCGCCGATTCGTCACCGCCGGTACCGGCACGAATTTCGAGCAGCACGCTGCGCTCGTCGTTGGGGTCTTTCGGCAGCAGCAATTTCTGCAACGCGATTTCCAGCTCCGGCAGGCGGGCCTTGGCGGCGGCGATTTCCTCCTCGGCGAACGCGCGCATGTCGGGGTCGGCCAGCATGGCCTCGGCCTCGACGATGTCGTTTTCGGCCTGGCGGAACGCATTGAACTGGATGGCCACCGGCTCGACCTCGGCCCGTTCGCGCGACAACTTGCGGAACTGCTCCATGTCGTTCGCCGCATCGGGCGCCGACAGCAGGCGGTCGATCTCGTCGAGGCGATCGACCAGCAACTCGAGTTTTTGGCGGATGCTCGATTTCATGGAAGTGGTGGGTTAGCCGGGAAACATTTCAGGGGGCGCGATTTTAACCGAGATCGCCGTTCATCGGCGATGAAAGGTGATTGCCAGCAAGGACTTATGCCGCAATAATCCCCCCCTTCGCGGGCCGACTCCCATGCACAAAGTATCCCACTCCTTCATCGCGCAGGCGGAAACGCTTGAACTGCGCTGGCAGAACTATCTCGGTAGCGGCGACTTCGACCAGTTCGTCGAATTCACGCTGTCGCTCAACGGCCTGACCGAACGCCTGAATCAGCAAAACCTGCCGGGGCTGGCCAGTGCCTGCCAGGAGCTGGAGAACCGCGCCCTCGCCTTCTTCACCGACCACACGCTGCGCCCGGTTACCAACGAGCAGACAGCGGCGATCAGCCAGCAACTCGACACCATCCTGCAACTGCTGTACCGGCACGAGACGCCGGCCGTCATCACCAAGCGGCTGTCCGACCAGACCAACGACGAGCGCGACCCGTGGGTGCGCCAGCGCAACGTGCTGATCGTCTCGCGCCCCGGCCACCCGTGGAGCGCCGCACTGGTCGAGCAGCTGAGCTTCTACGGTTTCCGGTCGCATACCCTGGACTGGGAAGGGGCGGCCAACCTGGACGAAGCGCCGCTCGCCATCGTGCTGGTCCCCGACCAGGAGGACAGCACCTACCCGCAGCAGGCGCTGACGGCGTTGCAGCGCCTGAAGGAGCGCTACGTTGCCAGCTACGTCTATTGCCTGTCGGTGCCGGCCTCGCTGGAGGCCATCGTCAGCCTGCAGCGGGCCGGGGCCAATGTCTGCATCCCGGCCGAGGTCAAGCTGAGCGACATCCTGTCGCGCATCCTCGACCTGGTCGAGAGCCGCGAGCAGGAAACCCACCGCGTGCTGATCGTCGAGGACTCGAAGACCGCCATCGCCCACATCCAGCGCGCCCTCGACCTGCACGGCATCGACAGCCGGGCGATCAGCACGCCGCTGTCGCTCCTCCAGGCCTGCGCCGAATACCGGCCACACGCCATCCTGATGGACATGTACATGCCCTTCTGCACCGGCGTCGAAGTCACCCGCGCCCTGCGCCAGATTCCGGAATACCAGTCGTTGCCGGTCATCTACCTGTCCGGCGAGGCCGACATCGGGCAACAAGTCGAAGCCCTGCGCCTGGGCGGCGACCAGTTCCTGACCAAGCCGGCCAACCCGATCATCCTCAGCGCCGTGGTCAAGACCAAGATCGACCGCTACCGCGACATGCTGCGCTCCGGCCGCCACGACAGCCTGACCGGCCTGCTCAACCACTCGGCCTCCAAGGAGCAGCTCGAACAGATGCTGCGTCGCACGCTGCCGGTCGGGCAGCTGGCGGTGGCGATGATCGACATCGATCGCTTCAAGTCGATCAACGACAACTATGGGCACCCGGTCGGCGACCAGGTCATTCGTAGCCTGGCCTGGCTGTTGCGCGGCCGTCTGCGCAATAGCGACCTGATCGGGCGTTACGGTGGCGAGGAATTCATCGTCACCCTGGGCGGGGTCGACGCCAACCAGGCAGCAAACCTGCTCAACCGTATCCGCGAGGATTTTTCGCAACTGCCGCACGCCCACAGCCGGGGCGCCCTGCGCGCCAGCTTCAGTTGCGGCATCGCGGCGGTGCCGCACTACCTCACCGGCAGCGCGCTGATCGAAGCGGCCGACGAAGCCCTGCTGCAAGCCAAACGGGACGGACGCAACCGGATCGTCACCGCCGGCCGCCAACGCCCCGGCGCATAACAGAACGAGGCCGGTCAAGCCGGAATAGGCACGTCACCGCCGAGGCGCCGAAACGAGCAAGCGCGACCCCGGCATTCGCCGCGTCTCTCTGCGCCCGCCGCGCTTCGGCGGCGGGTATTCTGATTATTCGCCGGTATGAAGATGGAAGAGGCGCGCCGCGGCGTGCTGCAGCTGGCTGCGCTCGGTCCCGTCCGCTGAGTTGAGGGCTTGCGTCGGGGCGTGCAGGAACTTGTTGGTCAGGCGATGCGACAGGTGGTCGAGCACCTTTTCCGGGCTCTCGCCCTTGGCCAGTTGTTTCAGTGCATGTTCCATCTCGTGGCGGCGCATGCGTTCGGCTGCATCGCGCAACGAGCGGATGACCGGCACGGTGTCGCGTGATTCGAGCCAGGCCAGGAAGTCCCTGACCCGGTTGGCGATGATGTCCTCGGCCTCGACCACGGCCGCCTGCCGCGACTCCAGGCCGCTTTCCACCACCTGCGCCAGATCGTCGACGGTGTACAGGAAAACGTCATCGAGGCGACCGACCTCCTCCTCGATATCGCGCGGCACAGCGAGGTCGACCATGAACATCGGGCGGTGACGGCGGGCCTTGATCGCCCGTTCGACCATCCCGAGGCCGATGATGGGCAGCGGTGCGGCGGTGCAGGAAACGACGATGTCGTGCTGCGCCAGATGCTCACCCAGTTCGTCGAGGCGAATGGCGGTGCCGCCATACTGCTCGGCCAGCGCCCGGCCGCGCTCGACGGTGCGGTTGGCGATGGTGACCTGTTTCGGCTTCTGGGCGCAGAAATGGGCGGCACACAGTTCGATCATCTCGCCGGCCCCGATGAACAGGATGCGCTGTTCGCTGATCGACTCGAAGATGCGCTCGGCCAGATGCACGCCCGCGGCCGCCATGGAGACGATATTGGCGCCGATGGCGGTCGTGCTGCGCACTTCCTTGGCCACCGAGAAGGAGCGCTGGAAAAGCTTGTGCAGCTGGGTGCCGAGGGTGCCGTTTTCCTCGGCGGCGCGCACGGCGTCCTTCATCTGGCCGAGGATCTGCGGCTCGCCAATGACCATGGAATCGAGGCCGCTGGCGACGCGGAAGGCGTGACGGATGGCTTCCGGCTGGTTATGGGTGTAGACGTAAGGCGCCAGTTCGTCGCGCGGCACCTGGTGGTAATGGGCCAGCCAGTCGATGACGACCTCCGGCGACTCGGCGGCGCAGTAGATCTCGGTGCGGTTGCAGGTGGACAGGATGGCCACCTCGCGCACCGGCCGCTCGCGCGTCAGGTCGGCCAGGGCATGGCCCAGCTTGTCGGCGCCGAACGCAACGCGCTCGCGAATGGCGAGCGGAGCGGAATGGTGGTTGATGCCGAGAGTAAAAATCACCGATGTCGGTTAGCGCTGACGAAATGGGGGGCGATTATAGCATCCGCCCCCGAGCGCCCGATTTGCCGCGGATCAGAACAGGAAAGCCTGCTTTTCTGACGGCGGTTTCGGCTGGTTGTCGGCGCCGAACACCCGCATCTGGCGTGGCCGGAACCAGACCCCCTGGCCGACAGCCAGTTGCAACGCCTCGTGCCGCTCGCGCGACAGCTCGACTTCGACGATCTCGCCGCCATGCTGCAACTCGACGCGCACCACCGGGCCGATCGGATGGACATGCGCCACCGTGGCGGCCAGCGCACCTTCGGTCGGCTGCCGGGCGATATCGATATCGTGCGGCCGGACGAAGGCGGTGGCCTTCTCCGGCGTTTCGCTGCGCTCGACCTCGGCATAGCCGCCCTGCACCCGGCTATGGAAGACGTTCACATTGCCGAGGAACTGATAGACGAAAGGCGTTGCCGGGGCCGAATAAACCTCGTCGGGCGAACCGATCTGCTCGATCCGGCCGTGGTTCATGACCACGACGCGGTCGGCCACCTCCAGCGCTTCTTCCTGGTCGTGCGTGACGAAGACGCTGGAGATATGCATGTCGTCGTGCAGGCGGCGCAGCCAGCGGCGCAACTCCTTGCGCACCTTGGTATCGAGCGCGCCAAACGGCTCGTCGAGCAGCAGCACCTTGGGTTCGACGGCCAGCGCCCGGGCCAGCGCGATGCGCTGACGCTGGCCACCGGACAGTTGCGACGGATAGCGGTCGGCCAGCCAGTCGAGCTGGACGAGGCCAAGCAGTTCCATGACCCGGCGCTTGATCTCGCTCTCGCTCGGCCGCTCCTTGCGCGGCTTGACGCGCAGGCCGAAGGCGACGTTCTCGAACACCGTCATGTGGCGGAACAGCGCGTAATGCTGGAAGACGAAGCCGACGTTGCGCTCGCGGGCGTGCAGATGGGTGGCCTCGGCGCCGGAGAACAGGATCTCGCCCTGGTCGGCCGACTCCATGCCGGCGATGATCCGCAGCAGCGTCGTCTTGCCGCAGCCGGAAGGGCCGAGCAGCGCGACCAGCTCGCCGGTCGGAATGTCGAGATTGATGTTGTCGAGCGCGACAAAGTTGCCGAAGCGCTTGGAGATGTTACGGATTTCGATGCTCATGCGGTTTTCTCGCCGGGGAGTTCAGCATTCAACATGTCGGTTTCGGCCTTCATGCGCCATTCAACGATGGTCTTGGCCACCAGCGTGACCAGCGCCAGCAGGGCCAGCACCGAGGCGGCGGCGAAGGCGCCGATCGCGTTGTATTCGTTGTAGAGGATCTCGACGTGCAGCGGCAGCGTGTTGGTTTCGCCGCGGATGTGGCCGGATACCACGCTCACTGCACCGAATTCGCCCATCGCGCGGGCGTTCGACAGGATCACGCCGTAGAGCAGGCCCCACTTGATGTTGGGCAGCGTGACGCGCCAGAACATCTGCCAGCCGGAAGCACCGAGCGAGATCGCCGCCTCTTCCTCATCCTTGCCCTGCGACTGCATCAGCGGGATCAGCTCCCGGGCGATGAAGGGAAAGGTGATGAACAGCGTCGCGAGGATCATGCCCGGTACGGCGAAGATGATCTTGATCTCCTTGGCCGCCAGCCACTCGCCGAAATAGCCCTGCGAACCGAAGAGCAGGATGAAGATCAGACCGGCAACCACCGGCGACACCGCGAACGGCAGGTCGATCAGCGTGATCAGCAAGCTCTTGCCGCGAAAATCGAACTTGGCGATGGCCCAGGCCGCCGCCACGCCGAACAGGATGTTGAAGGGCAGCACGGCCAGCGCGATGACGATGGTCAGCCAGATCGCCGAACGGGTTTCCGGTTCCTTCAGCGCTTCGAGATAGACTGGCAGGCCCTGCGCCAGGGCTTCGACGAAGACGGCGACCAGCGGCAGGCCGAGGAAGAAGAACAGGAAGCCGAGGCCGATCGTCAGCAGCCCGTAGCGCACCCAGGCCGGCTCCTGCGTCGCGCGGGTCAGTTTGTGGGTGCTCATGCCTCAGCCTCCTTGCCCGCCTTGCCGGCCGCCACTTCCAGCGGCTCGGCATTCTTGTGACGATTGGCCGCCCACCATTGCAGGGCGTTGATGGCCAGCAGCAACACAAAGGAAATCGCCAGCATCACGACGGCCAGCGCCGTGGCGCCGAGCACGTCGTATTGCTCCAGTTTGGAGATGATGAGCAGCGGCACGATTTCGGAGACCAGCGGCAGGTTGCCGGCGATGAAGATGACCGAACCGAATTCGCCGAGCGCCCGGGCGAAAGCCAGCGCGAAGCCGGTGAGCAGGGCCGGGCCGATGGCCGGAAAAATCACCTTGACGAAGGTCTGCCAGCGCGAGGCGCCGAGCGTCGCAGCGGCTTCCTCGACTTCGGTTTCGATGTCCTCGATCACGGGCTGCAGCGTACGTACGACAAAAGGCAGGGTGATGAAGGTAAGCGCGAAGACGATGCCGAGCGGCGTGTAGGCGACCTTGATGCCGAGCGGTTCGAGATGGCTGCCCAGCCAGCCATTGCCGGCGTACAGCGTGGCCAGCGTGATGCCGGCCACCGCCGTCGGCAGCGCGAAAGGCAGATCGACCAGCGCATCGACGAAACGCTTGCCGGGGAAGGGGTAGCGGACCAGCACCCAGGCCACGATCAGGCCGAAGAAGGCATTGATCAGGGCAGCCAGCAGCGATGCGCCGAAGGTGACGCGAAAGGCGGCCAGTGAGCGCTCGCCAAGGGCGATGTCGATGATCTGCCCGAAGCCGAGTTCGGACGCCTTGAGCACCATGCCGCCGAGCGGCAGCAGGATGAGCAGCGACAGGTAGACCAGGGTGTAGCCGAGCGCCAGGCCAAAGCCGGGCAGGACGCGGTGATTTTTTGCAGACATGGAATAAGCGCTATGCCGCAAGGGCACGAAGGCGCCCAGGGGGCGCATAGAAAAGCGCAACCCCCTCGGCCTGACCTGGGCGCCTTCGCGCCTTTGCAGTGGATGTCACGATCAATTACTTCGCAACGTAGATCTGGTCAAAGCTGCCGCCATCCTTGAAGTGGGTGGCGAAGGCTTTGTTGGCACCGCCGAAGACTTCATCGACGGTGAAGGTCTTCACCGGCGGGAAGAAGTGGGCGTATTTCTTGAGCAGCTCCGGATCACGCGGCCGCAGGTAGTTCTGGGCGGCGTTTTCCTGGCCTTCCTTCGACCACAGGTATTCCAGATAGGCGGTGGCCTGCTTGCGGGTACCCTTCTTGTCCACCACCTTTTCGATGATGGCGACCGGGAACTCGGTCTGCATGGTCAAGCTGGGATGAATCACCTCGAAGTTGCCCTTGCCGAATTCCTTGGCAATCATCTCGGCCTCGGATTCGAAGGTGATCAGCACGTCGCCCAGGCCACGCTGCATGAAGGTCGTCGTTGCATCACGGCCGCCGGCGGCGAACAGCGGGGCGTTCTTGAGCAGCTTGCCGACAAACTCCTGCGCCGACTTGTCGCTGCCGCCGGGCTGCTTGAGCGCCCAGGCCCAGGCCGACAGGTAGGTGTTGCGGCCGTTGCCGGTGTTCTTCGGGTGCGGGATGATGATCTGGACACCCGGCGCCGCCAGGTCGTTCCAGTCCTTGAACCCCTTCGGGTTGCCCTTGCGCACGATGAAGACCATGGTCGAGGTGTAGGGCGAAGCGTTGTTCGGGAATTTCTTGGCCCAGTCCTTGGCGACCAGGCCCTTGTCGGCCAGGAACTCGATGTCGTTGGCCTGGTTCATGGTGACCACGTCGGCTTCCAGGCCGTCGGCCACGGCGCGCACCTGCTTGGTCGAGCCGCCGTGTGACTGCTTCAGCTCCAGGCTTTCACCGGTTTTCGCCTTCCAGTGCTTCTGGAACATCGGGTTGTAGTCCTTGTAGACGTCACGGGCGACGTCGTAGGACGCGTTGAGCAGGGTGGTGTCGGCCAGGGCGGCACCGGCAACCAGGCCGAGCAGGAGAGTGGCGATCGATTTGCGGAATTGGGTCATGGCTTACCTCACGTGGAATGGTTGCCAATTTAGCGAATTGATATATAACCACAAAGACAATTTTTGAATTTGTTTATTCCAAATAATGAGAGAAACCTGGATAAACCCCCGGGCGGCACTGTTCGTCCATTCGACGAGCGGCTATCATGCGGGATTCTTCTCGCCGCCCCAATCCACGATGCGCGCCACCCTGCCCCTCACCCTCCTGCTTTCCGCCCTGCTCGCTGCCTGCTCGACCAAAGGCGACATTCCGCCAAGCAAGCACATTGCGCAAAGCGGTGCCCTGCGCGTCCATCCCGGCCTGCTCGGCAAGCCGGTGCCGGCTGAATTGCAGAGCGAGGCACGTGCCGCCAGCACGCCGGCAGCCCCGGCCGCAAACGCCACGGCAAATGCCCCTGCGGATGGCACGATCCGGATGGATGACGTCGGCCTGCGCACGCAACGCAGCGTCTACTTCGACCTGAACAGCGCCGACATCAAGGCCGATTTCGACCCGGCCCTGCGCGCCCACGCACGCTACCTGGCCGAGCACCCGAAGGCGCGCGTCCGTATCGAGGGGCACGCCGACGAACGGGGCAGCACCGACTACAACCGCCGCCTGGGCCTGAAGCGGGCCGAGAACGTCCGCGCCTCGCTACTCACGCACGGCGCCGGCGAACAGCAGGTCAAGGTCAAGACCCTGGGTGAGGCACGGCCGAAGCTGACCGGCCACGATGAAAGCTCATGGTCCGAGAACCGCCGCGCCGACGTGGTGTACGAAACCGAGAACTGAGCGCGCGGCACTCGCCGCAGACACAGCAAGGGGGCCACGGCCCCCTTGTGCTTTTCAGGCCCGCTCAGTTGTCGAAGCGGTAATACAGCTTGTTCAACCAGGCCGCGACGTTCGCTTCATCTTCCGGAAACCAGCCGGCGTTCATCTGCGCGTTGCAGGCCGCGACGCGCTGCAACAGTTCCAGCCGGTTGGACAGCATGCGCCCATCGCGGGTGTACATCGTGCTGCCATCGCCACCATACATCCGGGCATGACAGGCAACACACGCCTTCTGATGCAGTTCGGGCGCTGCCTGAAGGTCGACATGCCCCCACGGCGCCTCGGCCCGGACCAGGGACGCAAGCAGGAAGAGCGGCACAATGCGGAAAATCTTCATGGCTAACCTTTGCATGATCCGGTGATTCAGAAGCCGGCGGCCTCGGCCTCCAGGTAGGCCAGGCTGACGTACTTGCCAATATTCGTTTCGAAACCCTTGGTCTCCCTGGCCCGCGAGGCAACCCGCGGATCGCGGAGCACCAGCGCCTTGGCCTCTTCCAGCGGCAGACCATCCTTGATCGCCTGTTCACAGGGACGGTAGATGCCCTCGAACAGTTCCCGGTTCCACTGCAGCACACCGCCCCCCGGCTCGCCGTGGCCGGGCAGCCAGATGCGGCTGGCCGTGCGCTGTTCGAGCTGGGTATAAGCCGCCAGGGTGCCGAGATAGGAGCCGTCGTCCATGTTGGCAATACGCCGGTCCATCGCCACGTCGCCAACACAGGTCAGCTTGTCCTCGACCACCTCGACGCACAGATCGTACGGCGTATGCGCCTTGCCGAAATGGTGCAGGCGCAGGGTCACGTCGGCGAAGCGGAGGATGGCGCCATCCTCCAGCGGCAAACGCGGAGGGACGACGCGGGTGCCCATCGTCGCCTGGTTGGTCCATTGCTCGAGCAGGGTCTGCCACAGCCGGCCCTGCACCCCCGCGATTTCGCGGATGGTACCGGGATGCGCGTAGATCGGCAGGTCGGCGCCATAGGCATCGACGAAGGCGTGATTACCGAGCCAGTGATCGCCGTGGTAATGCGTATTGATGATCGCCACCACCGGCTTCTGCCACTGCTTCCTGATCTGGCGGATGGCCATTTCGCCGATCTGCACCGAGGCGCCGGAATCGACGACGACGAGGCCCTGGGCCGTATCGATGAAGGTCAGGTTGCACATCATTCCCTGGTTTTCCGGGGTCGGGAAGCCGTCCGGCGAAAAAATCATCCAGACGTGCGGCGAAACCTGGCGCAAGGGATGGTCGCGCACGGCCGGGCCGCGCACAAAATCGTCCACCTCCCGGGCAAAGGCGGCGACGGCCTGCCAGGGCGCGAACTCGACGGCGCTTAGGGCGCCCAGCGCAGCGGCAGCACGGAAAAACTGTCGGCGATGCATCGTTGTCTCCTCGCTCGGCGAAAGCACCCGACGCGATGGCCAGGCGGTTTCTTTATCGTTTGAAAGGTCAGTGTAAGCGAATTATTATTTTATGATACAGATCAATGAAAACGAGGGGAAACCACTTGAAACGCACACTTCGCCATCTTCTGAGCATCGGCCTGCTTGGCCTCTCCCTGTCGGCCGGCAGCCAGGCGGCCGACCAGGCCCGCGCCGAGGAAATCGTCGGCGGTCGCTGCTTTCTCTGCC
Source organism: Dechloromonas agitata is5 (assembly GCF_000519045.1). Lineage (GTDB taxonomy): Bacteria > Pseudomonadota > Gammaproteobacteria > Burkholderiales > Rhodocyclaceae > Azonexus > Azonexus agitatus. Next base: position 1,413,122 of record NZ_KI912532.1, on the reverse strand, counting down.
ACGGCCTGAAGGGCGAATCCGCCAGCGCCGTCTTTCCGCGCCTGGCCGGCCAGCACGCCGAGTACATCGCCAAGCAGCTGGCCGATTTCAAGTCCGGCAAGCGAGCCAGCGAAACCATGAAACCGCAGGTCGAAGACCTGACACCGGCTGAAATGAAAGCCCTCGGCCAGTTCTTCGAAGCCAAGGTGGTCGGCCCGCGCAAGGCGCGCGATGCCGAACTGCTCTCCGTCGGCAAGTACATCTTCGAGCGGGGCAACCAGTTCAGCGGCCTGGCCGCCTGTGCCTCCTGCCATGGACCGAAGGGACTGGGCACGCCGCAGTTGCCGCGCCTGGCCGGCCAGCACCCGCGCTACATCGAGGACCAGCTCAAGCAGTTCAACAAGCGCGAGCGGACCAACGACAATGCGGTGATGCACACCATCGCCTCGAAGCTGACCGAACTGGAAACGCACGCCGTCGCCGAGTACATCGCGACGCTCGACTGAGCCAGTCCGGCAACTAGCCGGCGGGTCTGGCGGCCTGTACGGCGGCCAGCAACAGCTGCCGGGCCGTTTCGAAATCGTAGCCAGCCATCGCCTCGCTGAAGGCAAGACCGTTCGGGCCGAGGATGGCGGACAGGGCGCCGGGGTCGCGTTCCCACGCGGCTTTCGCCTCCAGATCCCCCACTTCCAGCTGGGCCAGCAGGCCGTCGAGATCGATGGCCGGCTGGTCGCTCGCCATCGGGAGTACAGTTGCCGGCGGCTGGCGGCTTTCGCGTGACAGCAACGGCACGGTAAACCAGAAAACGCTGCCCTGCCCCTCCACCGACGAGAAGCCGATCGTGCCGGCCATCCGTTCGGCGAGACGCTTGCAGAGCTGCAGGCCGAGCCCGGTGCCGCCGAAGCGCCGGGTGGACGAAGCGTCGATCTGGTTGAACAACTGGAAGAGACTGCCGTGCCGGTCGGCGGGAATACCGATCCCCTGGTCCTCGACTGCGAAGCGCAGCATGGGCGGCACCGTCTCGGCGATGTCCACGCGCACGGTGATGCAGCCGCGCTCCGAGAACTTGACCGCATTGCCGAGCAAATGGCCAAGCACCTGCGCCAGGCGCACCGGATCGCCCCGCACGATGCCGGGGACGCCGGCTGCCACCGCGTGCTGCAGGATCAACCCCTTGCTGACGGCGATTGCCCGATGCGCCTGCTCGACCTGGCGGAGCAGGCTGGCCAGCTCGAAATCGACCGTTTCGATGGCCAACTGGTCAGCCTCCAGGCGGGAATAATCGAGGATATCGTTGATCATCCCGAGCAGCGTATCGGTCGACGCCCGCAGCTTGTCGAGGCGTTCCTTGCCGCGCGGCGTCTCGACATCGCGGGCAAGCAACGCGGCAAAACCGGCAATGTGGTTGAGGGGCGTGCGCAGTTCATGGCTCATGCTGCTCAGGAAAGCGCTTTTGGCGCGATTGGCACTCTCCGCCCGGTCACGCGCCTCGGCCAGCTCATGGGTACGTTCGAGGACGAGCTCTTCGAGTTGCAGACGGTGCCGCTCCAGCTCCGCCTCGGCCCGCTTGCGTTCGGTCACATCGACGACGAGGCCGAGCACGGCCGGCTGCCCGTCGTATTCCAGAGTACTGCCGAAGACCTCGACCTCGATGCGCCCGCCATCCTTGCGCAAGCCGGTGAACCCGTAGCTGATCCGGGCGATCTCGCCACTCAGGCGGCGACGCAGGTTCTCGGCGACCAGCGCCCGGCTTTCCGGCGCGACCAGATCACCAACCCGGGTGCTGGCGATGCACTCCTCGGCGCTGGCATAGCCGAACATGCGCGCCATTTGCGGGTTGATGTACAACCACTCGCCCCCGCGGATCATGTAAACGCCGACCAGCGACTGCTCGACCAGGGCCGTGAACTTGCGCTCGGCCTCGCGCAGCGCCGCCTCGTTCCGCTTGCGGCCGGTGATATCGCGGATGAAGGCGACAACCTGGCCGCCCCCCTGTGGCTGAAAGGTAGCGCTGGCCTCGATCGGCCACAGCGAGCCATCCTTGCGCCGATGCACATCCTCGAACTGCAGGTGACCGGTTTCGATAATCTGCTGCTGCCGCTGCGCCGCCTCGGCGGCGCTGGCCTCGGCAAGCAGTGCCGAGACATGCATGCCGATCAACTCGTCGACCGGATAGCCCGACATTCGGGCGTAGGTTTCATTGGCATCCAGCAGATAGCCCTCGCGGCTCACCTTCCAGAAGCCGTCGAGCGAGGTCGTCAGGATGCTGCGCAGGCACGCATCGTTGTCGCGCAACGAAGCCTCGCGCGCCTCGATGCCCTCGATCAGGGAATTGAAGCCTGCGATGAACTGGCCGATTTCGTCCGGGCGGCCAACCGGCAGCGGCACCAGGGGCTGCCCCGGTTGGCGCATCGCAGCCAGATGGTGCAGGCTGCTTTCCAGTGGTCGGAACTGACGACGCAGGAACCACCAGGCGAGCACTGCGGCGAGCAGGCTAAGCAAGGCGGTCGCCCCCAGCAGGTGCTGCTTCATCGCCGTGATCGGCGCGAAGGCCTCGCGTGTCGGCGTCGTCACGCTGATGATCCAGCCTGCCGAGCGGATGACACGGTCGGCGACCAGCACTTCCTCGCCAAGCGGATTGACCAGTACGGCAGTCCCCTCGTAGCCCGCCAGGAAGCGGTCGATCAGCGGATTAACCCCCGGCCCGGGCAGCTTTTCCATGACCCGGCGCTTGTCGGTGGCCATGATGATCTGCCGCTCATCCCGATCAATGAGCAGGAAACCGCCGGATTTACCGAACGGCGTCGTCATCGCCTCAGTCATGAAATTGCGCAGGCCGAGTTCGATCTCGCCGACGATAATGCCGAGCACACCCCCATGCTCGTCGCGGATTGGCGCCGCCATCGAGAACGAGGGGGCATCAAAGCGATCGCCGAGATAGGCCTTGCCGATCGTGGCATGGCCCCGGCCGATGGCCTGCTCGATCAGCACGGCATCGCGCAGGTAGGTGCCGGCCCGTGCGTGGCCGACCGGGTAGCTGGCCACCGCCAGCGCGTCCGCGTTGTAAACCACCAGGCCGCCATTGAACAACGCATGCAACAACGGGCGCGCCTCGATATGAGCCTGCATCGCCGTCTCGCCACCCCGCATCGCCTGATCGGCGCCGAGCGCGACCCGCTCCAGCGCATCGAGACGGCTGGCGACGGCGTACTCCATCTCCTTGGCGAGCAGCGTCGCCAGGGAATATTGCTGGTCGCTCAACAGGCGCGTCATGTCCCGCTCGAGAAGGCGGCCGACGAGCAAGGCCAGCGTCCAGCTGCCGACCAGGAAAATGCCGACCGTGATGAGCGTGATACGCGTCTTCAGCGAATGGCTGTCGATCAGAATACGTGTCCCCTCCCGTCATGAAGCCCTCGGAACGAACCCCGGGCTCACGAATGACGTGTCTGTTTATCGCCAAAACCCACATGCCAATATACACCCATATATGACAAAACGTACACGAATCAACAATAACAACATAAGTTTTTAAAGCATCATTCCCTCCCTCCACCTCAAGCGCCCGCCCATAGAAAAAGCCGCCCACAGGCGGCTTTTTGCATACCGTTCAACCCGGCGTTCAGGCGAGCATGTCGGCCCAGATATTCTTGGCCCAGCCGAGGGCTGCCTTGCCTTCCAGTTCGTTGCGCGCCACCGACACGCCGCCGGCGCCCTTGACCGGTTGCACGGTCTTGGTCGCAGCGTCGTACTGGTGCACCGAGGCGACGTGAATGGCGTTCTTGCCATCGACAAAGCTGTAGCAGGTGTTCATCACCACCGGCTCCGGGTTCGGCGCCTGGCCGGAGAGCAGGTTGAGGATGGCGGCGGCAGCCAGCTTGCCGTGCTGGTTGGCCATGTGGCCGGACTTGGGCATGGTCGGCGCCGGGAAGATGGCGTCGCCCAACACATGGATGCCCGGCGTGCTGGTCGATTCCATGCTCTGCCAGTTGATGTCCACCCAGCGGTTGTTGACCAGCTTGATGCCCGATTTGTGCGCGATGTCACCGGCGCGGTGCGGCGGGATGACGTTGAGCACATCAGCCTTGAACTTGTCGAATTCCAGCACCGCGGTATTGGTCGCCACCTCGACGTCCTTGACCTCGCTGTTGTTGCGGTACTCGATGATGCCCTTGTAGAGGTCGCTCCAGGCCTTGGTGAACAGCCCCTTCTTGGACATCACGTCCTCGTTGGCGTCGAGGATGATGACCTTGGACTTCGGCTTGCTCTGCTTGAAATAGTTGGCGACCAGGCAGGCGCGCTCGTACGGTCCGGGCGGGCAGCGGTACGGAGCCTTGGGGATGGAGATGGCATAGACGCCGCCATCCTTCATGGCCTCCAGCTGCTGGCGCAGGGCAACGGTCTGCGGGCCGGCCTTCCAGGCGTGCAGGATCTTGTTCTGGGCCTCGGCACTCTTCAGGCCGGGGATTTCGTCCCACATGAAATCGACACCCGGCGACAGCACCAGGCGGTCGTAGCTCAGCGCGCTGCCGCCCTTGAGCGACACGGTCTTCTTGGCGGCATCGACGGCGACCACGTCGTCCTGGATGACGCGCACGCCCCACTTGCTGCGCAGACCTTCGTAACTGATGGTGATGTCTTCCATCACCTTGGTGCCACCGATCACCAGGTTGGAGATCGGGCAGGAGATGAAGGTGGGATTGCGTTCGATCAGCGTCACTTGCACGCCGCCCTCGCTCCACATGCGCAGGTACTTGGCCACCGTCGCGCCACCGTAGCCGCCGCCAACCACCACGACATGGCCACTGGCCTTGCCGCCGCCAGCACAGCCGTAGAGGGAAGCCATCGCGCCGGCTGCTGCGCCGGCTTTCAGGAAATCACGTCTTTTCATCAGCATCATGGCGGTCTCCTTATTTCTGGCCGGCAAAGTAGGTGGCGATCAGGTCGAGCTGCGCCTCGGTATAGCCCTTGGCAATCTGATGCATGATCGACGCGGGCTTGTCGCCGCTCTTGTAGTCGGCCAGCTTCTGCAGGATCTTGGCCTTTTCCATGCCGGCCAGCGCATCCATGCCGGAGCCCTTGACGGCATGGCCGTTGGTGCCATGACAGTTGGCGCAGGTGGCCGCGAGGTTGCGGCCGAGGTTGGGATCAGCGGCATGCGCGGCGCTGGCAGTCGCCAGCAGGCAGGCTGTGGCGAGGGGTACGAACAATTTCATCGGGACATCTCCTTCCTCATCATGATGTTGTTTGTCATATAGCCAATTCGGCGTTATCAGCTGCAATCCGCATCCTACAAAGGTTCTAGGCACTTAGACCAGAGGGATGCTGCAACGCAACAATATTAGTAGTTGACTATATAAGTACGCAGTTATACATTGAATATTGATTGAAATCAAAAATAGAACAGCATGGACGAGACAACAAGGGTTTTCGAACAGGTTGCACAGTACTTCGGATTGCTGGCTGATCCGACACGGCTGCGTATTCTCTCCTGTTTGTGTGCCGAAGAGCGCCCCGTCCACGAAGTCGTGGAAAAGATTGGCCTGACGCAAGCCAACATCTCACGACACCTGAACATCCTGTACCGCGCTGGCGTAGTTGACCGGCGCCGGGAGGGAAGTTCAGTGATGTACAAGGTTATCGATCCGAATTTCGTCGACATCTGCCGAACGGTCAGCGTCACGGTCGCCAGCCGTGATCTGGGGGACGAGTTGGGTGTCACGGAAACCGATCGCAATCGTTGAAGCCTACAACAGAGGGATGTAACACATGGGTGATTTTTCGAATCAACCGGGACGTTTGCGGCCCGCGCCGGAAAACTTCCTGTCGCATGAACAGGTCAAGGCCGTTGGCGCGGGGCGACGCGACTTCCTGCGCAAGAGTTTCCTGGCCGCTGGCGCGGCCATGGCGGCACCGCTCGCCGCCCGCGCCAGCGAGGGGGACCCGGATATCCTGAACCTGCCGAGCTGGACGACCACGCTCGGCCAGCCGGTCGCGGTCAATCCGTACGGCATGCCGTCGAAATACGAAAGCCAGCTGGTGCGCCGCGAATCGCCCGGCCTGACCCGCGTCGGCGGCGCTTCGGTGTCCTTCTGCCCGCTGCAGGGCCTGTTCGGCATCATCACGCCGTCCGGCCTGCATTTCGAGCGCCACCACCAGGGCTGGCAGGATGTCGACCCGGCCCGCCATCGCCTGATGATCAATGGTTCCGACCCGGCCTTCCTGAAAAAGCCGAAGGTCTACACCATGGACGAGCTGATGCGCCTGCCCTCCGTGTCGCGCATCCACTTCATCGAGTGCGGTGCCAACACCGGCCTCGAATGGGGCAACGTCGCGGTGCCGACCGTGCAATACACGCACGGCATGCTGTCCTGCTCGGAATTCACCGGCGTGCCGCTCAAGCTGCTGCTGGAAGATTGCGGCGTCGATTACAAGAAGGCCCGCTACGTGCTGGCCGAAGGGGCCGATGGTTCCTCGATGACGCGCACCATCCCGATGGAAATGGTCGAATCCGGCGAAGTGTTCGTCGCCTATGGCCAGAACGGCGAAATGCTGCGCCCGGAAAACGGCTACCCGCTGCGCCTCGTCGTGCCGGGCGTGCAGGGCGTGTCGTGGGTCAAGTGGCTGCGCCGCATCGAAGTCGGCGACAAACCCTGGGCGACCAAGGACGAGGCCGTGCATTACATCGACCTCATGCCGGATGGCCTGCATCGCCAATACACCTCGATCCAGGAGTGCAAGTCGGTCATCACCACCCCCTCCGGGGGCCAGACCCTGCTCACCCCGGGCTTCTACAACGTTTCCGGCCTGGCCTGGTCGGGGCGCGGCCGGATCAAGCAGGTCGACGTTTCCTTCGACGGCGGCATCAACTGGCAGACCGCCCGGATTGAAGGGCCGGTGCAGAACAAGGCGCTGACCCGCTTCAACATCGGTTGGGTGTGGGACGGCAAGCCGGCCATCCTGCAGTCGCGCGCCATCGACGAGACCGGTTACGTGCAGCCGACCTACGGCCAGTTGCGCAAGGTGCGCGGCACCAAGTCGATCTATCACAACAACGCGATCCAGTCCTGGAAGGTCGTCGAAAGCGGGGAGGTCACCAATGTCCAGGTTCTCTAAATCGGTTCTCGTCCTGGCCCTGGCGGCTGCCTCCAGCACGGCCTTCGCCTTCGACAACTACAAGGGCATCGGCCGCGATGCCAAGCCGGCCGAAGTGGCGGCCTGGGATATCGACGTCCGCCCCGACTTCAAGGGCCTGCCCAAGGGCTCGGGCAACGTCGAGCGCGGCCAGGAACTGTTCGAGGAAAAGTGCGCCTCCTGCCACGGCTCCTTCGGCGAGTCGAACGAAGTGTTCACGCCGCTGATCGGCGGCACGACCGCCGAGGACATCAAGAACGGGCGCGTCGGCGGTTTCGTCAAGGGCGATATCCCGCAGCGCACGACCTTCACCAAGGTGGCCACCATCTCGACGGTCTGGGACTACATCTACCGCGCCATGCCGTGGACCGCCCCGAAATCGCTGAAGCCGGACGACGTTTACGCCATCCTCGCCTACTTCCTCAACCTCGCCGAGATCGTGCCCGGCGACTTCACGCTGTCCGACAGGAACATCGCCGAAGTCCAGGCCAAGATGCCCAACCGCAACGGCATGACGACCGACCACGGCATGTGGCCGGGCGCCCCGGCCAAAAAGGGGGGTATCGGCAACGGCGGCATTCCGGACGTGAAGAACGTCGCCTGCATGAAGAACTGCAAGCCGGAAGCGCTGATCGGTTCCACCCTGCCCGAGTACGCCCGTACCGCCCACGGCGAACTGGCCGACCAGAACCGCAGCTTCGGCCCGGTGCGCGGCACCCGCACGCTCGGCCCGGAAGCGGCCAAGAAGGCCGCCGATGCGAGCACACTGGACCTGGCGACGAAGAGCGGCTGCATGGCCTGCCATGGCATGAAGAACAAGATCGTCGGCCCGGGCTACAACGAGATCGTCGCCCGCTATCAGGGCCAGCCCGATGCGGAAGCCCGCCTCGTCGCCAAGGTCAAGGCCGGCGGTCAGGGCACCTGGGGTTCGGTCCCGATGCCGCCCAACGCACACGTCAAGGACGAAGACGTCGTCACGCTCGTGAAGTGGATCCTGAACGGTTCCAAGTAATACCCATTTCAACAGAGGAGAAGTCATGAACAATCAACGTCGCACCGTACTCAAATCCGGCTCCGGCGCCGCCCTGCTCGGCATGCTGGCCGCCGCCGGCCTCATCATCCCGGGCATGGCCCTGGCCGACTGGAACAAGGCCGCCTTCGACGCCAAGAGCATGGCCGATGCGCTGAAGGCACTCGGCGCAGCCTCGCCGGCTGATAGCAAGGACGTTCAGGTCACCGGCCCGGATATCGCCGAAAACGGCGCCGTCGTGCCGGTTGGCGTGGCCTCCAGCCTGCCCAACGTCAGCATGGTGGCCATCCTGATCGAAAAGAACCCGAACGCCCTGGCCGCCTCCTTCGTGCTGCCGGAAGGCACCGAAGCCAACGTCCAGACCCGCGTCAAGATGGGCCAGACCTCGAACATCTACGCCCTGGTCAAGTCGGGCGACAAGTTCTTCATGGCGACCAAGGAAATCAAGGTCACCCTGGGCGGCTGCGGCGGCTAATCGAAACGAATTCAAGGAGATAGAAACATGGGCAATCCGATGAAAATCCGCGCCGCCAACAAGGACGGCGTGACCGAAGTGAAGGTGCTGGTCAGCCACGAAATGGAAACCGGCCAGCGCAAGGATGCCGCCGGCGCCATCGTGCCGGCCTGGTTCATCACCGAACTGGTCGCCAAGCACGGCGACAAGACCGTGCTGAGCTGCGAATTCGGGCCGTCCGTGTCCAAGAACCCCTACCTCGCCTTCAAGTTCAAGGGCGGCGCCAAGGGTGAAAAGGTCACGGTCAGCTGGAAGGACAACAAGGGCGACAGCCGTACCGACGAAGCCACCATCGGCTAAATCGTTCTGCTTTACGGCAGCGAGGCGGCACAGACCGCCGCTGCCGGTCAAAACTTCCCCTGGAGGAGTATCCGTATGGTTCAACGCATGTTGAAAACCGTGGTCGGTGTCGCCCTGGCTGGTGCATTCGGTGGCATGGCCATCGCGCAGGACAGCAAGGTCGCCGACGAACTGGCCAAGTACCGCGAGGCGCTGGCCGATGGCAATCCGGCCGATTTGCTCGAAGTGAAGGGCGAAAGCCTGTGGTCCGAGAAGCGCGGCCCGAAGAACGCCTCGCTCGAACAATGCGACCTGGGCCTCGGCCCCGGCAAGCTGGAAGGCGCTTATGCCAGCCTGCCCAAGTATTTCAAGGACACCAACAAGGTGATGGACGTCGAGTCCCGCCTGGTGCATTGCATGGTCACGCTGCAGGGCTTTACGCCGGCCGAAGCGACCAGGCAGTGGTATTCCAAACCGGGCAAGGAATCCGACATCGAAGCCCTGGTCACCTTCATTGGTGCCAAGTCGAACGGCATGAAGATCAACGTGCCGGCGACCCACCCGGAAGAGGCCAAGATGGCCAAGATGGGCGAGTACATCTTCTACCGCCGTTCGGGCCCGCAGGATTTTTCCTGCTCGATCTGCCACGGCCAGGAAGGCAAGCGCATCCGCCTGCAGGAACTCGGCAACCTGACGACCCAGCAAGGCGCCGGCTTCGCGATGAAGACCTGGCCGTCCTACCGCGTCTCGCAAGGCGCCGTGTGGACCATGCAGCGCCGCCTGATCGACTGCATGCGCCAGGCCCGCTGGCCCGAGCCGAACTATCTGGCCGATTCGATCATCGCGCTGGAAACCTACCTGCAAAAGAATGCCACCGGCACCGTGATGGAAACGCCGGGCATCAAGCGCTAAAGGGGAGATCAACATGAAACTGAAACTTGCCCTTTTCGGCGCCCTGAGTCTCGCCCTGGCCGCACCGGCCCTCGCCCAGAAAGCCGTCGAGGTACCGGGCGGCAAGTACGCCAAGGAAGCCGAGCAGATGTTCCGCGGTTCCTTCCGCGCCGACAATCCGAGCTACTGGATGACGCGCCTGGAGCAGGACGAAACGATGAAGACCTGCCAGCAGTACCGCGACAACCCGCCGCGCAAGATCGGCGAGAAGCTGGAAAAACTGAATGCCGCCACCATCCGCTACCCGGTGGACGGCAAGCTGATCGGCGACTGGAAGGAAGGCGAGAAGCTCGCCGCAGTCGGTACCGGCGGCCACATCGGCTTCATCCAGCCGGACCCGCCGGGCCGCGTGCGCGGCGGCAACTGCTACGCCTGCCACGAGCTGGCCAAGAAGGAAGTCGCCTACGGCACCATCGGCCCCAGCCTGCACCATTTCGGCAAGCTGCGCGGCAATTCGGACGACATCGTCAAGTACGCCTACGACAAGATCTACAACTCCAACGCCTTCTCGGCCTGCACCAACATGCCGCGCTTCGGCCTGCACAACTGGCTGACCCCGGAGCAGATCACCCACATCGTGGCCTTCCTGATCGATCCGGAATCGCCGGTCAATAAAGATTAACTTGCGTGATTAACCCGGCGCGGGCAACCCGCCGGGTCTTTTTTGAAGGACAAGCAATGAGCATGAATCGCCGCGAATTCCTCCAGGTCATGGCCGTCGCCGCTGCCGGCGGCATGAGCCTGCACAGCGACCTGGCGCTGGCCGAGAAGGGCGCCGCCAAACTCTACGACCTGCCGAAGTTCGGCAATGTCAGCCTGCTGCACATCACCGACTGCCACGCCCAACTGCTGCCCATCTACTTCCGCGAACCGAACGTCAACCTCGGTTTCGGCGACCAGTTCGGCAAGGTGCCGCACCTCGTCGGCGATCACCTGCTCAAGCATTTCGGCTTCAAGCCGAACACCATCGAGGCGCACGCCTACACCTATCTGAATTTTGAAAAAGCCGCCCAGACCTACGGCAAGGTCGGCGGTTTCGCCCACCTCGCCACCCTGGTCAAGCGCATGAAGGCGACCCGCCCGGGCGCCCTGCTGCTCGATGGCGGCGACACCTGGCAAGGCTCCGGCACGGCGCTCTGGACCAACGCCCAGGACATGGTCGACGCGTGCAAGGCGCTCGGCGTCAATGTCATGACCCTGCACTGGGAATCGACCTACGGCGAGGCCCGGGTCAAGGAAATCGAGGAAAAGGACTTCGCCGGCCACATCGACATCGTCGCCCAGAACGTCAAGACTGCCGACTTCGGCGATGCCGTCTTCAAGCCCTTCGTGATGAAGAACATGAACGGCGTGCCGGTCGCCATCATCGGCCAGGCCTTCCCCTACACGCCGATTGCCAATCCGCGCTGGCAGACCCCGAACTGGAGCTTCGGCATCCAGGAAGAGAACATGCAGAAGACGGTCGATGAGGCCCGCGCCGCCGGCGCCCAGGTCGTCGTCGTGCTGTCGCACAACGGCATGGACGTCGACCTCAAGATGGCGTCGCGCGTGCGCGGCATCGACGCCATCCTCGGCGGCCACACCCATGACGGCATGCCGGCCCCGGTCGTCGTCAAGAACGGCGGCGGCCAGACCCTGGTCACCAATGCCGGCTCGAACGGCAAGTACCTCGGCGTGCTCGATTTCGACGTCAAGAACGGCAAGATCGCCGACTTCCGCTACAAGCTGCTGCCCGTCTTCGCCAACCTGCTGCCCGCCGACCGCGACATGCAGGCCCTGATCGACAAGGTGCGCGCGCCCTACCTGTCGAAATTGAACGAGAAGCTGGCCATCTCGGAAGGCACGCTGTATCGCCGCGGCAACTTCAACGGCACCTTCGACCAGGTCATCCTCGATGCGCTGATGAAAGTGAAGGATGCCGAAATCGCCTTCTCGCCCGGCTTCCGCTGGGGCACCTCGCTGCTCCCGGGGCAGCCCATCCTGATGGAGCACGTGCTCGACCAAACGGCAATCACCTACCCGTGGACGACGGTGACCAATATGAGCGGCGAGATGATCAAGACCGTGCTCGAAGACGTCTGCGACAACCTGTTCAACCCGGACCCCTACTACCAGCAAGGCGGCGACATGGTGCGCGTCGGCGGCCTGCAATGGACCTGCGACCCGACCGCCAAAATGGGCCAGCGCATCCAGAACATGATGCTCAAGGGTCAGCCGATCGACCCGGCCAAGACCTACAAGGTGGCCGGCTGGGCGCCGGTTTCCGAAGAGGCGAAAAATGCCGGCGAGCCGATCTGGGATGTCGTCGCCACTTACCTGCGCGACATCAAGACCGTCAAGCCGGTCAAACTCAATTTGCCGACGCTGAAGGGCGCCGCCAACAATCCGGGGATTGCCTGACCATGAACACGCTACTCAAGAACCTGCTGGTCGCCGCCTGCATCGCCACGGCCGGCGGCGCCTGGGCAGCCGACTGGGCGCCGGGCACTGCGACCTGGGAGCAACTGCCTGAGATCAAGCGCACCAAGCTTGGTCTCTACCTGACGCCGCAGCAGGCCTACGACATGAAGAAGGCCAACCCGAAGGGCGTGGCGCTGTTCGACGTGCGCACCCGGGCCGAAGCCATGTATGTCGGCTGGCCCAGCGACGCCGACGCGCTGGTACCCTTCGTCGAACACCCCGAACTGATGACCGAGTGGGACGACAAGCGGCACATGTACAAGCTGGAGCCGAACCAGGACTTCGTGCCTGAGCTGGAACGCCGCCTGAAGGACATGGGCCTTGGCAAGGACGCCCCCATCATCCTGATCTGCCGCTCCGGCGACCGCAGTTCCAAGGCCGCCGACCGCCTGCAGATGGCGGGTTACAGCAAGGTCTACAGCGTCACCGAAGGAGTCGAGGGCGACACCGCCAAGGATGGCGCCAAAGCCGGGCAGCGCGTCGTCAACGGCTGGAAGAATGCCAACCTGCCGTGGACCTACAAACTCGACAAGGCGCGCATGTACTTCCCGAAATAAGCGCCCCAGCGGTTCGCTACCTGAACATACGAAACCCCGGCCAGACCGGGGTTTCTGCTTATTGCCGGCTCCCGCCCTACCGCGCCGCGTGTGCGGTGACGCTCAATCCTGCTCGACCAGCACCCGGGCCGGCATGTGGGCCAGCCATTCCGAAAAAGGAATTTCCCGCACTTCCGGCACCCGGCGCTCCACCGTCTTGCGGCGATCACGCCAGCCTTCCGGCGGCCCCAATTCCCGTTCCCGCCGATCGTATCCCGAGCGCTTGTCGTTCTTGCCGTGCATTTTGCTTTCCTGCCACCTGTTCCATCCGTACGGCTACAGCGTACCGAAGCCTGGAAATGGCCTCAGTGAAATAAATCACGGCCGGGAAAAACGGGACGGGCGGTTCACCGTCGAGCGTGAATTCCGTCACGCCAGCGGGGTTATTTTCCCAATAATTCCAAAGACATAGATAAAAACAGCGGGCCAGGGATTTTGATTCGCATCAAAACGCGACAGCCAATTCCCGAGTAAATTACTCAACTTTACCGGGTCACCGCAGGAGGCATCATGTTTGGCAACAAGGCAAAACGCGCACTGGCAGCAGCGCAGGCGGAGAACGCCCAGCTCAAGGCAAGAGCCGATATCCTGCAGGGCGAACTCGCCACCACCCAGGCACGTCTCGCCCAACTGGAGACCCAGGCACAGCAAAGCGCCATGCGCCAGATGCTGCTCGATGGCGTGGTCGGCAACCTGCCCCGCTTCGGTGAATCGCTCTCCGGCTTCCGCCTGTCCTTTTCCGGATTGTCCGAACAACTGAGCGACGACGCGGCGATGGTGCATACCGCGGCCAGCGAGTCGGATGCCAACCGCGCCGCCTTCGAGAAGATCGCGGGCAACCTGCATGCGATGTTCGAGCGGATCAGCGTCGCCGGCAACAGCGTCGAAGGCTTGTCGCGCAGCGCCGGGGAAATCGGTGGCATCGTGCAGCTCATCAAGGAAATTGCGGAACAGACCAATCTGCTGGCGCTCAATGCGGCCATCGAAGCCGCCCGCGCCGGCGAGGCGGGCCGCGGCTTCGCGGTGGTGGCGGACGAGGTCCGCAAGCTGGCGGAGCGCACGGCGAAGGCGACAACGGAAATCAGCGCCCTGGTCGGCCGCATTCAGGAAGAAACCGGCCACGCCAAATCGATCATGGATATCGGGGCCGGCGATGCAGCCAGCCACAGTGCGGAAAGCGAAGGCGCGATGCGCAGCATGCAGCACCTGCTGACCCTGTCGCAGCAGATGCAACAGAGCATTTCCTCCTCCGCCCGCCTGGCCAATGCCGAACTGGCGAACATCGAGGAGCTGACCCTCAAGCTCGAAGTCTACAAGGTGTTGCTCGGCCTCTCCGACCTGCAACCGAACGATCTGCCGGACGAAACCCAGTGCCGCCTGGGCCGCTGGTACTACGTCGGCGAAGGCAAGACCGAATACTCCGGCCTGCCTGGCTTCCGGGAAATGGAAGTCCCCCACCGGGCGGTCCACGACCAAGCCCGGCGCGCCGTCGAACGCTACCGCAGTAACGACTTCACCGGAGCCCTGGAAGCCCTGACCCGGATGGAAGAGGCCAACCTGACGGTGATGGCGGGCATGGAACGCATCCTGACGGCGGGCACCGAACGGGGCGGCCGATGAGCTGCACAGCCCACCGGCCGGCCGCTGCGAGCGAGGTCGATGGCATCGCCGCCGAAATGGGCATCGATGCGGACGAGATCGAAGCCCGCAAGGCTTTCCTCGAACTCGGCGAAGCCGATGCCGAGCAGCTGAGGGCCATCCGCAGCCAGCTGGCCGCCGCCCAGAACGGTTTTGCCGACGGCTTCTACGAGTACCTGCGCCGGCTGCCCGAACTGGCCGCGCTGCTGCCCGACGAGGCAACCGTCAGCCGGCTGAAGGAGGCGCACGGGCGCTATTTCGCCAGCCTGACCGCCGGCGATTACGGCGCCGCCTATGTCGCCGGCCGGCTGCGCGTCGGCATGACGCATGCCCGCATCGGGCTGACGCCGAAATGGTATGTCGGTGCCTTCCGCAAGTATCTTTCCGACATGCTGCAGGCAACCTGGACCGCGGCGGAGGGCGATTTCGACACCTTCCGCCCGGCCTTCGATGCGCTGCTCAAGGTCGTCATGCTCGACCTCGGCCTGACCCTCGACACCTACATCCATGCCGACAAGCGGGCCATCGCGCTGCGCGACCGGGCCATCGAATCGAGCGTCAATGGCGTCTTCATCGCCGCCGCAACGCCCCCCAGCTACCCGCTGACCTATGTCAACGCCGCCTTCGCCCGCATCCTCGGCCGACCGCGCGAAGCCATCCTCGGCCAGCCCTGCCTGTGCACCGGCGACGACGACGGTTTCGACATCATCCGCACCGCCATCGCGGAGGGCCGGGACGGCTACACGACGCTCGCCCGGCCGCGGCCCGACGGTTCGCAGCAGTGGCTCGAACTCTTCCTCGCCCCGGTGCATGGCGAATCCGGCACCCTCACCTGCTACGTCGGGGTCATCAACGACGTCACGGCCCGCAAGGCGGCCGAAGCCCAGCTCGCCTACCTCGCCCACCACGACGCGCTGACCGGGCTGCCCAACCGCGTGCGCTTCGACCGCCGCCTGCGCGAAGTCTTCGCGCGCAGCGAAACGGGCCGGGGCTTCGCCCTGTGCTTCATCGACCTCGACCGTTTCAAGCTGATCAACGACAGTCTGGGCCATGGCGCGGGCGATGCCGTCCTCGTCGACGTGGCGCGCCGCCTTCGCGGCGTCTGCCGCAGCGAGGACACGCTGGCCCGCCTGGCCGGCGACGAATTCGTCCTCCTCCTCGAAGGCACGGCGGACGCCACCGCCGCTACCAGCGCCGCGACGCGGGTGCTCGATGCGCTGTCGCCGCCGGTCGCTTTCGGTGGGCGCGAAATCGATGTCGGCGCCAGCCTGGGGCTGGCCCTATACCCCGCCGACGGCAACGACATCGAATCCCTGCTGCGCAACGCCGATGCCGCGATGTATGCCGCCAAGGCAGCCGGGCGCAACACCTTCCGTTTCTACGACGAAGCGATGAACCGGCGCGCCATGCAGCGCCTGGCCCTGGAGAGCGACCTGCGCCGGGCGCTCGGGCGCAATCAGCTCGAACTGTTCTACCAGCCGCAGATCCGCGCCGCCGACAACGGCCTGGCCGGTGCCGAGGCGCTGCTCCGCTGGCGCCATCCGGAGCGCGGGCTCGTGTCGCCGGTCGAATTCATCCCGGTCGCCGAGGAACTCGGCATCATCGCCGAGCTGGGCGACTGGGCCCTGCAGGAAGCCACCCGCCAGATGGTGGTGTGGCGCCAGCACGGTTTGCCGGTGCCGCGCGTCGCGGTGAACCTGTCGCCCCGCCAGTTCGACGACCCCGACCTGGCCGATCGCATCGAGGGCATCATCACCGCCGCCGGCGCCGACAAGGCCTGGCTGGAGCTGGAAATCACCGAATCCGCCGCCATGCAGCAGCCGGAGCGGGCCATCCAGATCTTGCGCCAGTTGCGCCAACGGGGCCTGCACGTCGCGATGGACGATTTCGGCACCGGCCATTCCTCGCTCGCCATGTTGTGCACCCTGCCCTTGAACGTTCTCAAGCTGGACCGCAGCTTCGTCCAGCACTTGCCGGACTCCGAAACCGATGCCGCCGTAGCCGGCGCCGTCGTCTCGCTGGCCCGCCAGCTACGCCTGGCGGTCGTCGCCGAAGGCGTCGAAACACCCGGCCAGCAACAATTTTTGGCCGATCTGGGGTGCGACCTGCTGCAGGGCTACCTGTACGCCCGACCGCTGCCGGCCGGGGAATTCGAGGCCTGGGTCCGGCAAAGGGAAATCGCTGCGTAAGAGTAAGAAAACGGTTGCGGCCAGCCGGTCAGGCCGGTCCGCTGCCCAGCCAGCTCAGCAGCCGCTGATACAGGAAATCCGGATCGACCGGCTTGGCGATGAAGTCGTTCATGCCCGCCGCGAGACAGCGTGCCCTGTCCTCGGCGAAAGCATTCGCCGTCATCGCCAGGATCGGCGTCGCTGAATACCCGCGGAGTTGCCGGATCTGGCGGGTGGCTTCGAGGCCGTCGAGATCCGGCATCTGCATGTCCATCAGGATCAGGTCATAAGCATGGGCGCTTGCCCGGTCGATTGCCTCCCGGCCATCCGCCGCGACATCGACGCGGAGTCCGACATCTTCCAGCAGGGTCTGGGCAATCTCCCGATTGACCGGTTCATCCTCGGCGAGCAGCACACGCTTGCCGGCATGCTGGCGCAGGATTGCCCGGTCAGCCGCCTCGTCGGCCGCCACGGCGGGGGCTTCGGGCACGTGCTCGGTCTGGGCGAGAACAGCGGTAAACCAGAAAGTGCTCCCCTGGCCCTCGACGCTGCTCACACCGACCTGACCGTTCATCAGCTCGGCAATCTTTTTGGTGATCGCCAGTCCCAGGCCGGTCCCGCCGTAGCGGCGCGTCGTCGAGTTATCGGCCTGTTCGAAGGTCGCGAACAGCTTGGGCAGGATGCCGGGCGCAATGCCGACCCCGGTGTCCTCCACTTCGAAGCGCAGGGTCACGCCGTCCCGGCTTCGCGCCTCTTCGCGGACGCGCAGGGTGATCCGCCCGCGTTCGGTGAACTTCAGGGCATTGCCGGCATAGTTGAGCAGGGCTTGCTGGAGCCGGGTTGCATCGCCCAGGAGAGAGCGGGCGCCCACACTGTTTTCGGTGTGAATGGCAATCCCTTTGGCCCGGGCGCTGGGCGCCAGCATGGCGGCCGTACTTTCCAGCAAGGCGCCGACGTTAACGGGAACCGCCTCCAGGGTGAATTTGCCGGCTTCGATCTTGGACAGATCGAGGATGGCGTTGATGATTTCAAGCAAATGCCGGCCAGCCGCTTCAATCCGGTCCAGCTTGCCGGCCTGCGCTGGCGTCAGACCCGAACGGCGCAGGAGATGCGTCATGCCGTTGATGGCATGGAGCGGCGTCCGGATTTCATGGCTCATGTTGGCCAGGAAGGCGCTCTTCGCGATGTTCGCCGTTTCGGCCGCCTCCTTGGCCTGGCGCAACTCCTGCGTCCGGACATCGACCAGGTGCTCGAGGTGCCGGCGATGCTGCGCCAACTCCTCCTGGGTGGCCTTGATGGCGGAAATATCGGTGTGCGTGCCGCACATGCGCAGCGGTTTGCCATCCGCGTCGCGCTCCATCACGCTGGCCTGGTCGAGAATCCAGACCAGGCTGCCATCCTTGCGCAACATGCGGTATTCGAGTCGGTGCATGTTGGACTGGCCAGCCAGCACCGCGGCAATCGAATCCCAGGCTCGCGCCCGGTCCTCGGGGACAATGAAGTCGGTCCACTGTTGCGTCGTGTGCTGGATTTCCTCATGGCTATAGCCCAGCATGGTGGCCCATCGCTCGTTGCGATCAACCGTGCCCGCCGCGATATCCCAGTCCCAGAAGCCGAGTTCCGAACCTTCGAGCACGAAACGCAATTGCTTTTCGCTGTTTTCCAGCGCCCGCGAGGCCATGTGTTGCTGCGTGGTGTCGCTACCGATGCCGAGAACCCCGATCAGCCGGCCATTTTCGTCGTGCATCGGGATCTTGGTGGTTTTCAGCATCTCGCGATGGCCGTCGATGGCGAAGGTGATTTCTTCCTCATTGACCGATGGCGCGCGCTTTTCCATGGCGACGCGATCGTTTTCCCGGAAGAAATCAGCCAGGGCCGGGCTGACGAAGTCATAGTCGGTCTTGCCGACGATCTCGCGCTCGCTCGCCCCGAAATACTGCTCGAATCGCGGATTGCAGGCCAGATAGACGCCCTTCGGATCCTTCAGCCAGACCAGATCGGGAAGCGTGTCGATCAAGGTGCGCAGCATGGAGCGCTCGCGCATGGCTGCCTCCTGCGCCGCTCGCAAGGCCTGCTGCTGTTCGAGGCGCTGCTCCTGATCGCGAAAGATCAGGCAAAGCAGCATGGTCGCTGGCGGGTAGCACAACAGGAGAACCCACCACGCCTGTTCGATGAAGGGATAGCCCGCCCGGTCGGGTAGCTGGCTGAATGCGGCCAGCTGCATCAACTGGACAACTACGCCCAAGGCCAGATAGTGCTGTGCAGAGGGCGTCGTTTCTCGCCGCGACCACCACGCACGGGCCAACACCCCCAACAAGGCGGCGGCCAGGGCGACCATGACCCCGACCGTCGCCCCGATGCCGCCCAGTTGGTAACGATAGATCGCCGCCATCCCCGCCGCCAGTGCCGCAGCGCCCCCACCTCCGACGACGCCCGCGACCGAGAGCACGATGGATCGACCGTCAAAAATGACTCCGGGCGCAAAGGTCACCGGGTTCAGCATGCCGAGCAGGGCCACGCCGCCAAACAACAGGCCCAGCAAGACCTGGCGATTCAGCGCATCGTGTCGAAAACGCTTGAGGACAATCAACCCGGCCGCCACCAGGGCGACCAGGAACGCGATGTTGTTGATCAGGTTGATCAGCATGCGATCGAATTCAGCAACGAAGCCCCCTCACAACACGGGGTCGATATCTGTCGATTTGCCAGGCAGCCTGGCGGAGGGGACGCACGATACAACATCGGAAATTCTCTGGGTTTGAATCACTGTTTGAACGGGTGACGCATGATGGTACAGCCGGCCTTGCCGGTCTGCATGGGATCGATACTACCCGAATCGCCGCCATCGCATTCCGCTGTCGCCCTCCGACGGGGGAGGATGAACGGCATGTCGGACTAGGGCGAGTCTGCTAAAGTGAGTTGTACCGCTTGCACCACTGTGGAGAGGAGTAGGCTGCCATGAAAACCGTCGCGCGTTGGCTCTTCATCGGCCTGATGCCCTGGACCTCGGCCCTGGCCGAGCCGTCTGAAACGATCGGGCATATTCAAACACTGCAAGGAGACGCTTACGTCCAGCGCGCCGGCGTTGATCAGCCGGCAGCAGTCGGCACCGAGCTGCGCCAGAACGACCGGATCCGTACCGGCAAGCCCGCTGCCGTTGGCATCGTCCTCACCGACGACACGACCATTTCGCTGGGCTCGAACAGCGAACTGGCGCTCAATGACTACGCCTTCGAACCGAAACAAGGCCGGTTCGCGCTGGTCCTCAGGATGGTGAAGGGCACCTTCTCCTACATCACCGGCCAGATCGGCAAACTCGCCCCGGAGTCAGCCCGCGTGCAAACGCCGGATGCCACCATCGCAGTACGCGGCACGAAACTGCTGGTCGAGATCAAGGAGTAGCCATGGCGCAACATGACCCCACCCGGCTGGCCGGGATCTTCCGCAGCACGCTGCAGCGTACCGCCTGGCTGGCCGCCTGGCCGCTGCTGCTGGCGGCCTGCGGCGGGCAATCCATCATCCTGGTTGCCGACCCGAGCGGCCATGTCGGCCAGGCCGAGGTTGCCACGGCCGCCGGCATGCAGCGCCTGGAAAAATCCGGCGACATGACGCAGACCCGCGGTGCAAGCAAGCCGCCCTCAGCCGTCACAACCGCCGACCCACGCTCCATCGCGACGACCTTTGCCGAGGCGCTGGCCATCGAACCGCCCCCGCCGCTCGTCTTCACGCTGATGTTCGAAAGCGGCACGACCCAGCTGACCGCCGCCTCGCTCGACCAGGTCGCGGAAATCGTCGCCGCCAGCCAGAAGCGCCCGGCGATCCGCATCCGGATCAGCGGCCATACCGATGCGACCGGCTCGGACAAGATCAACGATGCGCTGTCCCTGGAGCGTGCCACGCAAGTCCGCAACCTGCTGGAGCAAAAGGGCATCCCGGCCCGGTTGATGTCGGTCACTTCGCACGGCAAGGGCAACCCGGCCATCCCGACGCCCGACGGCGTGGCCGAACCGCGTAACCGGCGCGTCGTGGTCATCGTGCACTAGGCTCACGCGGCACCCGGCCATGGCGGACAGCCCGATTCTCCCTGCCGCCCCCGATCGCTGGATGGAGGGCAAATGGGCCATCCTGCTCACGGGCTTGGCGCTGACGGCACTGGTCACGCTGATCTCGCTGTTTCAGCCGAACTTCCTGCACAAGGCCGATCTCTTCGTCTACGACCAGTTGCTGGCCAGTCGGGCCGTTCCTGCGCAATCGGCCGATCCGGTACTGGTCGCCATCGACGAGGCCAGCCTGGCAGCCTACGGTCAATGGCCGTGGCCGCGCTACCGGCTGGCCATGCTGGTCGAACGCCTGCACGCCCAAGGCGCCCGGGTGATCGCGCTGGATTTCCTGATGCCGGAACCCGATCGCACCTCGCCCGAGGTGATCCTGCGGGAACGACTGCGGGACCAGGTCGATGCGCCCACGTTGCCGGCCACCGGCAACGCGGACAGCAATTCGCAGCGCCTTGCCGCAGCCCTGGCCAAAGGGCCGAGCATCCTCGGCTATTTCCTCCATTTCACCGACCGTCCGACGGGCGACCAGCCGCCCAATCCTCCCACCCCGCCGGACGGCCTGGTGGTTACCCGCCTGGCCGGTTATCCCGAGCTGCCGGCGATGCCGAGCGCCCCCCTGCGCAGCCTGCCGCAACTGACCGGCGCCGCCCGCGGGGAGGGATTCACCAATGCCCCGGAAGACCTCGATGGCACGCTGCGGCGGGTGCCGCTCCTGCTGACGGTGGACGGCAAGGACTATCCCTCGCTGGCCTTCGCCGCACTGCTCGCCGCCTCGCCCGACCGGCACATCCAGTTGGCCAGGGAAGATAGCGAAAACATCCTGCGCTGGGCCGGTCGAAACATTCCGCTCGACGCCAGCGGCCACCTGCTGCTCGACTATCGCCGGCCGCCACCCGCGGCAATCTCCGCCCTGGCCGTACTGCAGGATCAGCTACCCGCCGACCGCCTGCGCAATCGCATCGTGCTGCTCGGCGCCCAGGCCACCGGGCTCGGCGACCTGCATCGCACCCCGCTCGGCAAGCCGCTCAGCGGCCTGGCCATCCACGCCACGCTGATCGACAACATCCTGGCCGACACCTTTGTCCGGCGCCCCGGCTGGGCACGCGGCGCCGAACTGGCGCTGACGCTGCTCACCGGCCTCCTCGCCACCGTGCTCCTCAGCCGCACCGGCTTTCTCGTTTCATCGCTGCTCGTCACCGGAGGCACGCTCGCCTGCTATGCGGCCAGCCAGGCCCTGATGAGCAGCCGGGGCATCCATCTTTCCCCCCTGCTCCCGATGCTGACCCTGGTGCTGTCGGGCAGCGTGCTCAGCCTGTTGAAGTACGGCATCACGGCCCGCAAGCTGCGCCTGCGCACCCGCGACCTGCTCGACGCCCAGGACGACATCATCATCAGCATGTCCGTGCTGGCCGAAGCGCGCGACAAGGAAACCGGCGGCCATATCCGCCGCACCCGGCGCTATGTCGAAATCCTCGCCAATCAACTGGCCCGCACGCCCCGCTATGCCCACCTGAGCCGCTTCGATATCGAACTGCTGGCCAAATCGGCCCCTCTGCACGACATCGGCAAGATTGGCATCCCCGATGCCATCCTGCAGAAACCCGGCAAGCTGACCGACGCCGAATACGCGATCATGCAGTCGCACACCCTGATCGGCGCCGCCGCCCTGAGCCGCATCGTCAGCGACAGCGGTCATCCGGAAAAACAGACCTTCCTCGACTACGCCCGCCAAATGACCGAATCCCATCACGAACACTGGAACGGCCAGGGCTACCCCCACCACCTGCAGGGCGATGCCATTCCCCTCGCCGGCCGCCTGATGGCACTGGCCGATGTCTACGACGCCCTGATCAGCCGCCGCGTGTACAAAAAACCCTACACCCACGCCGAGGTCTGCCAGTTCATCACCGAAAAATCCGGCAGCCAGTTCGATCCGGACATCGTGGCCGCGTTCATGGCAAGGAACGACGAGTTCTGGCGGGTTGCCGAGGCTTTCGCCGATCCGGTCGAGTAAACCCAAAAGCCGCCCGGCGGTCAGGTGTACAGGTAACGCCCCAACTCGACGCCGATGACGACCATCCAGGCGAACAGGGTGATCCCGACCGCTGCCGCGGCCATGTCCTTGATGATCTTGATCTTCTCGTTGTGGCGCTCCTCGACGAAGTCGCACAGCGCCTCGATCGCGCTGTTGACGATCTCGGCGAACACCACCAGGGCGGTGACCACCAGGATGAGCAGGAAATCCACCCAGGCGCGCAGCATGAAGGCCCCGACCAGTACGCTGGCGGACAGCACGAGCTTGTAGGTCACCGACCAGTCATAAAGGACGGCATAACGCAGCCCTGAAAACACCGTCCTGATCTTGTGCCAGGGGTGATAGCCCGGTTCGCCGATGCCCAGGAACTTGTGGCGCATCACCCCCTCCGCCATACGGGCAGACGACCGAGCAGCCCGACCCAGAGGAGGCCGCCGAAGATGCCGAAGAGCACGTCGCTCGGGAAGTGCACCTGCAGGTAGAGCCTTGAGAAACCGACGGCCGTCACCACCAGCAATCCGGCGAGCACCGGCCCCACCCGCCGCACGCTGCCGCTCGCCACCAGCCAGGCGGCGACGAAGGCGGTGACCTGCATGGCGTGGGCACTGGGAAAACTGGCATCCGCCGGCATGGCAACCAGGCTCGGGAAGAGATCGGGCCGCTCCCGGTCGACGGTCCACTTGAGGAGGTGGGCGATGCCAGCCGCCCCGAGAACGGCGGCCGGGAGAAACAGACTCATGCGCCGGTGACGGCTCCCGTTGCCCCACCCGCCGATGGCCAGCGCCAGCGGCAACAGCACGAGCAGCGAACCCAGCCAGGTGACGAAACCCATCCCGGCAGTCAGCGCCGGGTGGCGCCAGTCGTTGAGCCAGACGAGGAGCGCGCCGTCCATCAACTCAAACGCGTTCACGTTCCTGCTTTTCCTTGCGCAGCGACAGGCCGATCGAGATGCCGATGAAGGTCGCCACGACAGCCAGCGAGAAGCCGACGGGAATCTTGTAGAGGTCGATCAGCATCATCTTCAGGCCGATGAAGACGAGCACCGCCGCCAGACCGTACTTGAGCAGCGAGAAGCGGCTGGCCATGTCGGCGAGCAGAAAGTACATGGCACGCAGGCCGAGGATGGCGAAGACGTTCGAGGTCAGGACGATGAAGGGGTCGCTGGTGATCGCGAAAATGGCCGGAATCGAATCGACGGCGAAGATCAGGTCGGAGATTTCCACCAGGACCAGGGCGAAGAAAAGCGGCGTGGCATGGCGCACACCATCCTGCATGACGAAGAAGCGCTCGCCACGCAGGCTGTCGGTAACCTTCATGTGACCGCGCAACCATCTGAGGACCGGGTTGTTCGCGAGGTCCGGCTTGGCATCGGCGAACCACCACATCTTGATGCCGGTGACCAGCAGGAAGGCGCCGAAAAGGTAGAGGATCCAGTGGAACTGGGTGATCAGCCAGGCGCCAGCGAAGATCATGATCGTCCGCATGACGATGGCGCCAAGCACACCGAACACCAGGACCCGTTTCTGCAGTTCGAGCGGTATGCCGAAGAAGGAGAACAGCATCAGCCAGACGAAGACGTTGTCGACCGCCAGCGATTTCTCGATCAGGTATCCGGTGACGAACTCCAGCGACTTCTGATTGGCGATCGCGCGCCCGGCGCTGCCTTCCAGATACCACCAGAGGGCGGCCGCAAACAGCAGGGAGACCATGACCCAGACGACCGACCAGGTCGCCGCCTCGCGGAAAGACACGCGATGCTCCTTGCCGCCGCCGACGACAAACAGGTCGATGGCCAACATCACCAGGACCACCGTCGCGAAGGCCCCCCACAGTTCCGGACTGCCGATACTCTCCATGTCATCCTCCCCTGATACCTGTCACTCAACCGGTCCGCAGGTCGCCACCAGGCGTTCGCCTGCCGCCTTCGCGCCGGGGCTGCCAGTGTTCGATCGTACTGCAGATCAGGTTTCGCTCGGCCACGCTCAGATGGCCATCGCTGTCGATCACCGCCAGCATGTGCCGCAGCAGTTTCTTGCGCACCGTCCGGTCCGATACTTCATCCAGCATGCCGCCCAATGCCTTGGCGGTGATCTGGTAGCCGTCACCGTTCACCGGCAACTGGCCGGCCACATCGCTGCAGAAATCGGCAAGCACTTCGCCAAAGGCCGAGCGGGCGATGCCCAGATCGGCGAGGATACCTTGCCGGTCAAGGGTGTCGATTTCGCGCTCGTCGAGCCGGCCATCGGCCAGCAAGGCGAGCACCACCAGCCTGGCCTGGGCGCGCGGGCTGTTGGTCGCGTAGGCGCGCAGGGGGTGCCGGAAGCCGAAGACCGCAGGCAGGGATTCGCGGGTTTGCAGGCGCATCATGTCGTTCTCCTCAGGCTGCACGGCGGAAGCCGGGTTGCCCATCCCCGGAAGGCAGCGGGCGGGTTGGTACGACCGGAACCGCAGCCCCCGTCATCATCTCGTGGGCCTGGGCGTAAGCCTGAACCATGCCCAGTTGTTCGCGGCGGGCCAGCTCGCGGACCCAGCCCGGATCGGCATCGCAAAATGCTTCGCAGTCACTGATGGTGATCATGGTCTTCTCCTCGGTCAGGGCACCGCGGGAATCCGCAGCGCACGGACGCACTGTAGGTGTTCAAAACAAACCAATAAACAGAACATTTGCGATAATGAATTTCCAATTTATGGAACAATAAAAATGAAACCCGACGACCTGAACTATCGGCATCTCCTGTATTTCTGGGCCGTGGCCAAGGAAGGCAGCATCACGCGCGCGGCGGAACGGCTTGGCCTGTCGGTGCAAACCATCAGCACCCAGCTCGGCCTGCTCGAGCGTCAACTCGGCCAGGCCCTGTTCGCCCCGCAGGGAAGATCGCTGATCCTGACCGAAGCCGGGCGCACCGCGCTGGGCTATGCGGAGCAGATTTTCCAGATCGGCGGCAAGCTCCGCGAGGCCCTGGCCGAAGGTACGCACACCCGGCCCCGCTTTGCGGTTGGCGTCACCGATGCGGTGCCCAAGCTGATCTCGTTCCGCTTGCTGGAAAGCCTGCTACGGCCTCCGCACAAGTTCCGCCTGGCGTGCATCGAGGGCGATTTCGAACACCTGCTCGGGGAACTGGCGCTCAACCGTCTCGATCTCGTCGTCGCTGACCGTTCCGCACCGCAACGAGCCAACCTGAAGCTCGACTCCCACTTGCTGGGCAACGTCGGCATCGCGCTTTTCGGGAGCGCCGATCTGTGCGCACGTTACGGGCCGGCATTTCCGAGGCAGCTCGACGGCGCCCCCCTGCTCCTCCCGGCACGCAGCGACCCCTTGCGCGGCGCCATCGATGCCTGGTTCGAAGCCCACGACATCCGGCCCGAAATCGTCGGGGAATTCAGCGACAGCGCCCTGCTCAAAACCTTCGGGCGCGCCGGCCTCGGACTCTTCCCGGCGCCGGCCGCCATGCACGCCGACATCCTGGCGCAGTTCCAGGCCCATCCACTCGGCGCGCTGCATGGGGTCGGCGAGAGCTGGTATGCCATCTCCACCCATAAGCGCCTCCCCCACCCCGCAATCGCCATCATCCAGGATGCGGGAGGCGAACGCCTCGTCGGATGATTGGCACGCGAAAGTGATCTGCCGGCCAAGGCCGCGTAGCGCAAACCGAAAACTGCCCCCGGTACGCCTTGGGCGTTCCTGAACTATCGATGGCCGATTGGCTCAAATGCGGTAACAGGCGACAAGCCGTCAGGCCATGCCATTCGCCCGCCTCCCCCTGCCCGCACCCGGCATAGGACATTGCGATATCATCTGCGGCCCGATCAGGAAACCCGCTCATGCTCGATCACGACATCGTTGCCTTCATCCAGTCCGGCGTCAGCATCACGCTGGCTGCTTGCGCACCGGGGCGGTTGCCGAGCATGAGCCGCGGTTTTGCCTGCAAGCCGGTCGATGGTGAGGCCATCGGGATCATCCTGCCCCGTACGCAGGCCGCCGAAGCGCTCGACAACATTCGCCTGACCGGGCGTGTCGCGGTGGCATTCACTCAGCCGACCACCAACCGGACCACCCAGCTCAAGGGCACCGATGCCCGCATCACCACCTTCGACCCGGCCGACGAGCCTCTCATCCGCAAACACATCGAGGAGTTCGTGCCCGAGGTCGTTGCACTGGGTACACCGGAGGAGTTGGTCCACGCCCTGCTCTCCTACCAGCCTGAGGATCTGGTGATGGTCGTATTCACGCCAAGCAGCGGCTTCGACCAGACGCCGGGACCGAAGGCGGGCCAACCCTTGCCAGCCACGCTATGACGCCCCGCCTCGATACCCTGCGCGACTGCCTGGAAGGCGTCATTCCCGGCCACATCGTCACCTGCGATCCGGCGGGAGTGCCCAATGTCGCTTTCCTGTCGCAGGCGGAGTATGTCGATAACGAGCACCTTGCGCTTTCCTACCAGTTCTTCAACACCACCCGGCGCAACGTGCTGGCGGGCTCGCCGGTTCGCCTGCTACTGACCAGCCATCTGACGGCCCGGCAGTACCGCCTCTCGTTGCAATACCTGCGTACCGAAACGGCCGGCCCGCTGTTCGAGCGGATGAAGGCCAAGCTCGCCGGCATTGCGGCGCATAGCGGAATGACCGGCATCTTTCGCCTGCTCGGCGCCGACATCTACCGTGTGCTGGATATCGTGCCGGTTCCGGGCGGTTGCATCAGCCCGCCCCCACCGGCCGTCAACTGCCTGAATGCCCTGCGCCGCTCCACCGAACGCCTGAGCGGCTGCGCCAACCTCGAGTGCCTGCTCGAAAAGGCCGTGGACTGCCTGGAGAAAGAATTCGGCTTCAGCCATCTCATGCTGCTGATGCACGACGAGGCGCGCGGCTGCCTGTTCACGCTCGCCAGTCGCGGCTACGCGCAATCGGGCATCGGCTCGGAGATTCCGGTCGGCTCCGGCCTGATCGGTATCTGCGCCCGCGAACGCTCGCCGATCCGTATCGGCTTCATGACCAGCGAGTACGCCTACGGCCGCACCGTGCGTGACGGGCTGGCTGCCGAGGGGCAACTCGACGCGCTGGAAACCGCCATCCCGTTGCCCGGCCTGCCCAATGCCGCCAGCCAGATGGCGATCCCCATCGTCGCTGGCGACCGGCTGCTCGGCGTGATCTACGTCGAAAGCCTGGCCGACCTGCATTTCGACTACGACGAGGAAGATGCGCTGGTCGTCTTCGCCGCCCAGCTTGGCCTGGCCATGCAGCACCACCAGATGACGGACGATGCGCCGGACGAAACGCCAGTCGCCGAACGCCCCGCCATGCCGCCCGAGGGTGCTCCGCTGACCGTGCGTTACTTTGCCGCCAACGACAGCATCTTTGTCGACGACGACTACCTGATCAAGGGTGTGGCCGGCGCCATTCTCTGGGCGCTGCTCAACGACTTCACCCAACGCGGCCGGACCACCTTCACCAACAAGGGCCTGCGGGTCGATTCCCGCATCCGCCTGCCCGGCGCCAGCGACAACCTGGAAGCCCGCCTCGTGCTGCTGCAACGCCGGCTGGCCGAGCGCAATGCCGGCATCGCCATCGGCAAGACCGGGCGCGGTCGTTTCACGCTCACCGTCGAGCGCCCCTTGACGCTGGTCGAAAGCTGATTTTTCCGGCCCGGCAGCGGTCTTTCTTAAATCTTCATTCAGCATTTCTTAAATGATTCGTAAGCGGGCGCCGCGCCCCTTGTCCGCCATTTTTGGCCGCCTAGACTTCCGTCATCCCCATGACAGGAGTCGCCATGAACGAATTCCCAACCGCCGCCGATCCGCTCCGGCTGTATGAACAGCTGCTGCTGATCCGCGCTTACGAAAACGCCATCGTCCAGGGCAGCACCGACGGGCGCATTCCCGGCACCTGCACCTCGGTCGGCCAGGAAGCCGCCGCGGTCGGCGCCATCAACGCCCTCACTGCCGACGATCTGATCCTGACCAACCACCGCAGCGCCGGCCATCTGCTGGCACGCGGCGCCGACCCCGGTCGCCTGCTGGCTGAAGTGATGGGTCGGCGCGACGGCTACTGCAAGGGCCGGAGCGGATCGCTGCACATTTCCGTCAAGGAACTCGGGGTCGTGCTGACCACCACCATCGTCGGTGGCGAACTCTCGCTCGCCCCCGGCGTCGCCCTGGCCCAGACGATGCAGGGACGGCCCGGCATCGTCGCCTGCTTCTTTGGCGATGGTGCCGCCTGCGAAGGCAGCTTCCATGAATCGCTCAATCTTGCCGCCCTGTGGAACCTGCCGGTGCTCTACATCTGCGAGAACAATCAGTGGCAGGCCTTCGTCCATCGCCGCGAAGCGATGAGCCGCGAACACGTCTCCGACTGGGGGGCCGGCTACGGTATTCCGGTACAAACCGTCGATGGCAACGATGTTTTCGCCGTACTCGAAGCCACCCGCAACGCTGCCACACAGGTGCGCGACACCCGCCGACCGGTGCTGCTCGAAGTGCTGACCTACCGCACACGCGGCCATTTCGAGCCAGACGATCAGGGCTACGTCGACAAGGCAGAACTCGCCGCCTGGCTGGCCCGCGACCCGATCGCCCTCTGCCGCGATCGCCTGATCGGCGCCGGACAGCTCTCCCTGACCGCCGACGCCGAGCTGATTGCCCGGGTCGATGCCCGCATTGCCACCGCGGTGGCCTTTGCCAGCGCCTCTCCCTTCCCATCCATCGAGGAACTCACCCTCGATGTTTACGCCTGAGGCCGCCATGCCCACACTCCCCCTGAACGACGCCATCGGCCTGGCCCTGGCCGAGGAAATGCGCCGCGATAACAAGGTCATCGCCTTCGGCGAAGGTATTGCCACCAAGCGCCATGAACTCGTCACCGAATTCGGTGCCCTGCGCGTCCGCAACACG
The DNA here is from genome assembly GCF_000519045.1 of Dechloromonas agitata is5. Classification (GTDB taxonomy): domain Bacteria; phylum Pseudomonadota; class Gammaproteobacteria; order Burkholderiales; family Rhodocyclaceae; genus Azonexus; species Azonexus agitatus. The sequence continues at coordinate 1,383,402 of NZ_KI912532.1, read as the reverse complement.
CCACTGGCCGAGGGCATCATCGCCGGCACGGCAGTCGGTGCCGCCGCGGGCGGCCTGCGCCCGGTCGCCGACCTGCTCTTTGCGCCCTTCCTCTGCTACGCCATGGACGAGCTGGTCAACAGCGCCGGCAAGCTACGCTACATGTCGGGCGGCCAATTCAGCTTCCCGCTGGTCGCGCTGGCCATGACCGGTGCCGGCTGGGGCGTTGGTGCCCAGCACAACCACAACGTCGAGGCCTGGTTCGTGCATAGCCCCGGCCTCAAGGTCGTCATGCCAAGCAACCCGGCCGACGCCCGCGCACTGCTCAAGGCAGCCATCCGCGACGACAACCCGGTCGTCTTCCTGCTCGACATCGGCCTGCTCTACCAACCCGGCGAGGTGCCCACCGACGCCGTGCCGATACCCCTCGGCCAGGCATCCACCGTTCGTGCCGGTACGGATGTCAGTCTCATTTCCTACGGCAAGACCGTGCATCACTGCGCGCAGGCCGCCGAAAGCCTGGCGGCCGAGGGCATCGCTGCCGAAGTCATCGACTTGCGCAGCCTGAAGCCACTCGATGAAGCCGCCATCCTCGCCACCGCCCGCAAGACGGGGCGGGTCGTCGTCGTCCATGAAGCCAACCGCCTATGCGGCGTCGGTGCAGAAATCGCCGCACTGATCGCCGAGCAGGCCTTTGCCTGCCTCAAGACGCCCGTTGTCCGCCTCGGCGGCCCGGATGCCCCGGTGCCATCCAGCTTCCCGCTCGAACAGGCCACCGTGCCACAAGCCGATGCCATTGCTGCCGCAGCAAGGCAGCTTTGCGCCTCGCATCGACCCTTGACCTATCCCCCAATGGAGAACTCAAAATGCGCATTGCCACACTGACTTCCACGTTCATTGCTCTAGGCTTGATTACTGGCACAACCTTCGCCGGCGAAGCCGACGCAGCCCGCGTCAAGCGCGGCGCCCAGCTGGCCGCCTACGGTGGTTGCGTCGATTGCCACACCCCATTCAAGATCGGTCCGAACGGCCCGGAAAAGGATATGGCGCGGGGCCTCTCCGGCCACCCGGCCGAACTTGTCCTGCCAGCCCCACCCAAGCTCGACGGCCCATGGAACTGGGGCGGTGCCGGCAGCATGACCGCCTTCGTCGGCCCTTGGGGTATTTCCTACGCCAGCAACCTGACGCCCGATCGGGAAACAGGTATCGGCGCCTGGAGCGAAAACGATTTCATCCAGACCATGCGTAAAGGCAAGCACCTCGGCGTCGGCCGCCCGATCATGCCGCCAATGCCCTGGCAATCGGTCGGCTCACTGCCAGACCAAGATCTGCGTGCGCTCTTCGCCTATCTCAAGGCGCAACCATCGGTAAAAAACAAGGTGCCGGAATACGTGCCACCGGTGGCCAGCAACCGGTGATGGGCATTCACCCGAGTTTCCACGAACTGACCCTGGAAGGGGTGCGGCCCGCCATGTCCCGCAGACAAGCCGCTCTCACCCCCCGCTTCCGATGCCTTCCGCATCGTCGGTGAGGCCATCGTGATTCAGAACCGGATACGGCCAAGCAAAAGCCCAAGCGTTTGAATGCTTGGGCTTCGTCAATCCTTGGCTCCGTAGAAATTGACCGGAGCATTACGGCTTTCGCCGTTTGGGGCACTACGCAATCATCTTGAACTGCGGCGGACTTTCAACCATGTTGCCTCCAGTCACGTTGTTGATCTCCAGGACCGACTGACTTCTCTTCGGCCTTCAACTACAGACTACGCTTTTGGGCGAGAAAATCCAGTCTTGCGCCGTTCGGGCTTCCGGCGTCAAATGGAAAGTTGATCGCGTCACAATGTTCGCGGTGCGGTGCAACAGGGCGACCCTGCTCGCCGCTGGGCTCCCCGCGTTGCAAACGATTCAGGGCATCCAGAATTTCGTGCGTTCGGTGACGGCGACAGTCGCATCTGCGATGTCCGCCACATCGAACGTGATCGCGGTGGCACCACTGCCTGTCGCTCCGGCATCGGCCCTGACAACTGCGGTATGCGTGCCAATTTCGCCGCCCGCGATGGTGAGCTCATCCTCACCGGCCAGGCGGATACCGTCAATGCCGCCAAGCGTGATGCGGAAAGTGCGCGTCTGGTCGCCGGTGTTCATGATTTGCAAGCGATAGATGTTCTCGATCGAACCGTCATCAGCCTCCCGCGACAGGACATTGCGGTCCTTCAGGATATTGACCTTCAGGGGTATGCGGGTGGCGAGCGACCAGGCGGTGGCAACCGTGAGCAGCGTCAGGATGGCCGTGTAGATGATGACCCGGGGTCGGGCGGCGCGACGCAATATCTCCAGCGGCGTGTAGCGCATGCTGACTGCGTTTTCCGTGGAGTAGCGGATCAGGCCGCGCGGATAGTTCATCTTGTCCATGACCTGGTCGCATGCATCGATACAGGCTGCGCAGCCGATGCACTCGTTCTGTAGGCCGTTTCGGATATCGATCCCGGTCGGGCAGACCTGGACGCAGATGCCGCAATCCACGCAATCGCCGAGGCCGAGTGCGCGCGGATCGCTGCCCTTGGCGCGCGTCCCCCGCGCTTCGCCACGCACCGTGTCGTAAGCGATGATCAGCGTGTCCGGATCGAGCATCACGAACTGAAAACGGGCATACGGACAAATCTGGCGACACATCTGTTCGCGCAGGAAGCCGGCATTGCCATAGGTGGCGAAGGCGTAGAACACCATCCAGAAAGCCGACCAGGCGCCGAGCGACAGGCTTGCCAGGTCGTGCATCAGTTCGCGGATCGGCACGAAATAGCCAACGAAGGTAATCCCCGTCCACAGCGAGAAGAGTCCCCAGGTCGCATGCTTCGCACTCTTGAGGGCCAGTTTGCGCGCGGACCACGGGGCCGCATCGAGCTTGATCCGTTGCGGCCGATCGCCTTCGATGTGTTTCTCAAACCACAGGAAAATTTCCGTGTAGACGGTTTGCGGACAGGCGTAGCCGCACCACAGACGTCCGGCAATGGCGGTGAACAGGAAGAGGGCGAGCGCCCCGAGAATCATCAGCAGGACGAGATAGATGGTGTCCTGCGGCCACAGCACGAGATCGAAAAAGTAGAACTTGCGATTGTCGATATCGAACAACACCGCCTGCCGACCGTGCCAGGGCAGCCAGCACAGGCCGTAGAAAACAATTTGGGTCAGCCAGACGAAAACCCAACGCCAGCGCGTGTAGGGCCCGCTGATCGAGCGCGGGTAAACCTTGGCATCCGGATCGGCGACCGGTTTGATTTCGATGACTTTTCTGGAGCTGGGCGGCTTGGACATGGGGGCGATCATGACGGCTGGCGCTGATTGCAGCGGCTATTTGCCGTAGGGTATAAACGGTAGGGACCTTGATCCTAGCAAGCGCCTGCGCTATAAGCAATATATTAAATGTATCTTATGAATCCTCATGCGTTTAAGCACGTTTTCTGACTATAGCCTGCGTCTCCTGATGTACCTGGGCGCACAACCGGACCGCCTGGCCACGATTGCCGAGATCGCTGCCGGCCACGGCATTTCCGAAAGCCACCTGATGAAGGTCGCTCATCAGCTGGGGCGCGGCGGTTTCATCGAGACAGTTCGCGGCAAGGGCGGAGGACTACGGCTGGCCATGGCAGCGAATGAAATTGTGCTGGGCGAGGTGATCCGCCATACGGAAAGCGATTTCAACCTGGTTGAATGCTTTGCCAGCAACGCAAGCTGTCGAATTCAGGGGGCATGCTGCCTGAACAGCATTCTTGACCAAGCGGTGAAAGCCCTCTTCCAGGTCCTGGACCGCTATACGCTGGCGGATCTTTTGGTCAATCCACAAGGGCTCATTCCGCTGCAAGCGGCTACCGCTCACGATCCCGGAAGGCTGAGCGGCGGTTAAACCACGGATTCCCGGCCGGTCGCTCTAAATTTCCAGCACCAGCCGGCTGTCGAATGCGGCGTTCTCCCGGCGCAGGTCAGCGGGCGTTGAGGCAGCCTTGATCCCCCGGCAATAGCCCATGGGGTTCGCTACCACACGGGTTTGCTTAACCATATAGTCGAAAGCGTCGTGGGTATGGCCGTGGATGTGCAGGTCAGCGATACCCAGACACGCTTCCAGGTCGGACACAAAGGCTGCGCTGCTAAGGTCATCGGCGTACAGAGGGGCAATGCTGTTTCGGTGTGGGCCATGATGGGTTACGACCACCGTTTTGCCCGTAAAGGGGTCCGCCAGGCGGTCCTGCAGCCATTGACGCTGAACGCGATGCAGGGCCAGAGCGTCCGCCGGCAGGAACGGGCCGCCGCCCCCTTTGCGGATGGAAGTGTGGTCGACGATTTTTTCCGCGCATACCGCCATGGCGGCGGCCTTGTGCTCGGCACCGAAAACCGCGTAATCGGTCCAGAGTGTGCAGCCGATGAAACGGACGTTGCCATGTACCCACGCCCCCGGCGCCAGTATTTTTACGTTGGGGAAATCACCCGCCCGACGCTCCAGGTCGGCGAGAACTGCTGCCATTTCGCCGCCATAGAATTCGTGATTGCCGGGCACATACACGACGGGACATGGCCAGTCACCAAACAAGTCGAGCGCTCGACTGCCCTTTGCAATATCGCCTGCCAGCACAAGAACGTCCGCGTCGCCGGGCTCTACGCCACGAAAGGTCGGAAATTTCCATTCCAGGTGCTCAAGGTGGAGATCAGAAGCGATCTGTATGCGCATAGTGCTTGGCAGCATTACCTCAACGTCCGTTTCAGCGCCAGGAACGCTTCATCTACGGGACGACGATCGAGGGACAGAGGGGTGCTCATGGCCGATGGCTGGCGCTGCGCTACATCCACCAGGGGTCTGCCCCCGTATCTTCATCGTCATCCCCTTCGATCTCTGCTTCGCGTTCCTCATGAACAGGATCACCGACATTCGGGAGATGAGGATGCGTTTCTCCGGACGTGACCTTGTCGGACTCAGTGGGCAGGTAGCTGGTTAGTTTCGGCATCGGCAGTCGTTAGCGCGAAGGATAGGTGCTGTTAGTCCGCTATCCGTTCGCAAGGTTTCATCCCGGCCCCTGCAGTCCAACAGAGCGGCCGCCCTCAGCGACAGTTGAAAGCCGACCTGATGACGGGCTAGCGCCAACGGCTGCGGGACGTTAAATACCTGCTGCGTATCCGCACAGGCTGCCCATCGGGATTTCAAAAAAAGAGGCCCGGCAATCGCCGGGCCTCTTTGGTGCCCATTGTCTGACAGACTTTATTGTTTCCGATCATCGCTACCAGTTCGGCTCGCGCTCCGGCGTCGCGGTAATTTTGTGGATGCTGAGGTCGGCGCCGTTGTATTCCTCCTCCTGGTCGAGACGCAGGCCGAGGAGCCACTTGAGGGAGCCGTAAACTGCCGCACCACCAGCCAGGGCAACCACGATGGCCAGGCCGGTCATGATCAGTTGCGGCATGAAGGCGATGCCGCCGGCGCCGCCCAGGGCCTTGCTGCCGAAGATGCCGGCCGCAATGCCGCCCCAGGCGCCACACAGGCCATGCAGCGGCCAGACGCCGAGGACGTCGTCGATCTTCCAGCGGTTCTGGGTCAGCGTGAACATCACGACGAACAGGCCACCCGCCACGCCGCCGACGACCAGCGCACCGATCGGGTGCATCAGGTCCGATCCGGCGCAGACGGCGACCAGGCCGGCCAGCGGGCCGTTGTGCAGGAAGCCCGGGTCGTTCTTGCCGAGGAGCAGGGCAACCAGCGTGCCACCGACCATGGCCATCAGGGAATTGAGGGCGACCAGGCCGGAAACCTTGTCGAGGGTCTGCGCACTCATCACGTTGAAGCCGAACCAGCCAACGGTCAGGATCCAGGCGCCAAGGGCCAGGAAGGGAATCGAAGAGGGCGGATGGGCCGACATCCGGCCATCCTTGGTGTAGCGGCCGTAGCGGGCGCCGAGCAGGAGCACGGCCGGCAGCGCGATCCAGCCGCCCATGGCATGCACCACCACGGAGCCGGCGAAATCGTGGAACTCCTCGCCGAAACTGGCCTTCAGCCAGGCCTGGAGGCCGAAGTGCTGGTTCCAGGCGATGCCCTCGAAGAAGGGATAGACGAACCCGACGAGCAGGAAGGTGGCGATCAGTTGCGGGTGAAACTTCGCCCGCTCGGCGATGCCGCCGGAAATGATGGCCGGGATGGCAGCGGCGAAGGTGAGCAGGAAGAAGAACTTGGTCAGCTCAAAACCGTTCCGGTCCATCAACGTGTCGACGCCGGAAAAGAAATGGACGCCGTAGGCGATGCCGTAGCCGACGAAGAAATAGGCAATCGTCGATACGCCGAAGTCGCTCAGGATCTTGACCAGGGCGTTGACCTGGTTCTTCTTACGCACCGTGCCAACTTCGAGGAAGGCGAACCCTGCGTGCATGGCCAGCACCATGATGGCACCGAGCAGGATGAACAACACGTTGCTGCCGGACTGTAGTGTTTCCATGGAACCCCCGTCGAAAAGATGGGGGTTCCAAAAGCAAGCACTATTCCAGTGCGTAAATTGTGTTACAAATCAGTGCGTTGCCAATCGCATCCACACGTCGTTCGCACCCGATTGGTGCGGGAATTGCATCAGACGCCCGCTCGCGGTGCGCGCCCGCCCTATTTTGGCGCCAGCTCGGCGGGCAGGAGTACCCACATCCGCCCGGCCTGCTTCATGCGCCCGGCCTGCTCGCCGGCTTCCTTGCCGAAGCCCCAGAAAAAGTCGGCACGCACCGCGCCCTTGATGGCACCGCCGGTATCCTGTGCCATGACCAGGCGATTCAGCGGCTGGCTGGTGTTGGGCCGCGTCGTCGCCAGGAAGACCGGCGCGCCGAGCGGCACCGAGCGCGGGTCGACAGCGATGCTGCGTTCGGCGGTGAGCGGCACGCCGAGCGCACCGACCGGACCGCCCTCGGAACTCGGCATTTCGCGGAAGAAGACATAGCTCGGATTGGTGTTGAGCAGCGCATCGAGGCGCGCCGGGTTGTTGCGCGCCCAGGCCTGGATGCCCTGCATCGAGGCTTCTTCCAGCTTCAACTCGCCCCGCTCGACCAGCACCCGGCCGATCGACTGGTAGGGATGGCCGTTCTGGTCGGCATAATTGACCCGCACCAGGCTGCCGTCGGCCAGTCTGACCCGCCCGGAACCCTGCACCTGCAGGAAGAACAACTCGACAGCATCATCAACGTAGAGCAGCGTCTTGCCCGGCAGCTTGTCGCCCCGGGCCACGATCTCGGCGCGCGACCAGTAGGGCACGACCTTGTTGCCCTCCAGCCGGCCGCGCACCCGCTTGTCCTTGAGTTCGGGGAAGACGGCCGACAGGTCAATGGTCAGCAGGTCGTCCGGCACGCCGCGCAGCGGCTGTTCAAAGCCCTTCGCCTTCACCCGGCTGCCGCGCAGCAGTGGCTCGTAATAGCCGGTGACCAGGCCATCGACAGCCCCGTCGCCATTGGCGATGGCGTAAGGCTTGAGGTGCTGCTCGAAGAAGCGGCGGGCATCGAAGCCCGGCTTGCCATCGACCGCCCGGGCCTGGTCGCAGACGCGTTTCCAGGCGGCGCCATTGCCCTTGCTGCCGACACCGCGACAGGAAAGCAGGAAGGCCGGCCAGGCAGCACCGACATCGTCTTCGGCCCAACCCGGCAGGTCGGCCCAAGCCGCCGGCAGGAAGGTACGGGAGAAGGCGGGCACGGGTGGCGGCGCCGTCGGCGGACAGACCGGGCAGGCGGGGCACGGCGCACAGGCGGCCGGCGCCGGGCTGCCAGCCGGCAGGGTGGCTGGCGGCACGGTGGAACAGGCGGCCAGCAGGCCAAGGAGGGTCAGGGCAAGGGTTTGGATTTTTTTCATGGCTTCGCTAGAGTGCGTCGTTTGCCGCGAAGTATACCCGCCACCATGACCGACATCCCGACTCTGGAACGCCTGCTCGCCCGCGCCGAGGCCGTTCTCGGCCGCCTCGAAGCCAGCCTGCCCCTACCGCCGACGCCGCCCGACTGGGCAGCCGCCGTCGCCTTCCGCTGGCGCAAAAGCAACGGCCGGGGCTGGCTGCAGGCCGTCCGCCACCCGCACCCGATCCGCCTGGCCGACCTCGAAACCATCGACGACCAGAAGGATCGCATGGTCGCCAACACCCGCCAGTTCGTCGCCGGCAAGCCGGCCAACAACGTGCTGCTCACCGGCTCGCGCGGCTCCGGCAAGTCCTCGCTGGTCAAGGCCGTGCTCAATGAATTCGCCGGCCAGGGCCTGCGCCTGATCGAGGTGGACAAGGACGACCTGATCGACCTGGCCGACATCCTCGACCTCCTCGAAGGCCGCCCGGAACGTTTCATCATCTTCTGCGACGATCTCTCCTTCGAAGCCGGCGAAACGGCCTACAAGGCGCTGAAGTCGGTGCTCGACGGCTCGGTCGCCGCGCCGCCGGACAACGTGCTGATCTACGCCACCTCCAACCGCCGCCACCTGATGCCCGAGTACTTTTCGGAAAACCTGGAGTCGCACACCGTTGACGGCGAAATTCACCCCGGCGAAACAATCGAGGAAAAAGTCTCACTCTCCGACCGCTTCGGGCTGTGGCTTTCCTTCTACCCCTTCAGCCAGGACGACTATCTCGCCGTCTATCGCCACTGGGCGCACGAACTGGGCGTCGCCGAGGCCGTCATCGAGGCCAGCGAACGCGAGGCGCTGAACTGGTCGCTCGGCCGCGGCTCCCGCTCCGGCCGCACCGCCTGGCAATTCGCCAGGGATCTGGCCGGTCGCCAGAAGCCGGCACGGAAAAAACGCCCATGACCGCCATCGTCGAAGTCGCCGCCGCCGTCATGCTGCGCACCGAAGGCCGCGAATTCCTGCTCGCCCAGCGTCCGGAGGGCAAGGTCTACGCCGGCTACTGGGAGTTTCCCGGCGGCAAGGTGGAACCCGGCGAAACCGTGCGCCAGGCGTTGATCCGCGAACTGCAGGAAGAGCTGGGCATCACCGTCACTGCCTGTTCGCCCTGGCTGACCCGCGTTTTCACCTACCCGCACGCCACGGTGCGCCTCAATTTCTGGCGCGTCACGGCCTGGGAAGGGGAAATCGGCATCACCGCGCCGCTCGAACACTCGGCCGTCGCCTGGCAGGGCATCGGCCAGCCGGCCAGCGTAGCGCCCATCCTGCCGGCCAACGACCCGATCCTCAAGGCCCTGGCGCTACCGACGACGATGGCCATCACCAATGCCGAGGTAGAAGGGACCGAACGTCAGCTCGAACGGCTGGAGGAAGCCCTGCTCGCCGGCCTGCGCCTGATCCAGGTACGCGACAAGGGTTGGCCGGCGGCCCAGCGCCTGTGGTTCGCCGAGGCGGTCACCCGCCTGGCACACAGCCATGGCGCACGGGTCGTCATCAACGACGATGCCGACATCGCCCGCCGGGTCGGTGCCGACGGCCTGCACCTGTCGGCAACCCGCCTCGCCCGGCAGGCCGAGCGGCCCGATTTCACCTGGGTAGGCGCCTCCTGCCACACCGCCGAGGAAATCCGCCGGGCCGGCGAGATCGGCCTCGACTACGCCCTGCTCGGCCCGGTCCTGCCGACGCCGACCCATCCGGAAGCGACCGGCCTCGGCTGGATGGCATTCAGTCGCCTGGCCGCCGGCAATACCCTGCCGGTCTTCGCACTGGGCGGCATGCGACCGGCCATGCTGGGAGAGGCCCAGGCGCACGGCGCCCACGGCATCGCACTGATGCGCGGCTGGTAAGCGGGAAACTCAGCGGGTCGGCGTGTCGGGAAATTCGAGGCCCGGCGCGCCGGCCTCGTCGTCGCTGACCTGGCCGGCAACGCGGTACGACTCGCTGGCCCAGGCCCCGAGATCGATCTGCTTGCAGCGCTCGGAACAGAACGGCCGCCACGGGTTCTCGGGCGCCCACAGGGCATCTTTGCCGCATTGCGGACAACGGACCTGGCGCGGCTTGCTCATCAGAGATTGCAGAAGGTGAGATCGAAGGCGACATCGCGCTCGCAGCAGCGGGCCTTGATTTCGCCGGCCGGCGGCTTGGTGAAGCGGATGTTCAGGAAATACTTGTTGGCGCTCACTTCGGGAATCGCCGGCTCTTCCGTGGCGACGGAAATCCGTACCATCTGGGCGGCCGAACCGCCGAGGTTGAGCTGGAACTGGCCGAGGGTGGCCGTGTAGTTCTTCGGCCGGCCGCTGGAACGCAGCAGGCGCAGCACGATGGCCGCCGAGTCGCGCAAGGGCAGCAGGGGCCGTGTCCAGCCTTCGATCGCCTCGCGGCGCACGTCGACCGGGCGATGCAGCCACCAATGATAGGAGGGCAGGTCGAACTCGCAGACGCCACCGGGAATCGCGGCGCGGCTCTTGATGCTCATCAGCCAGTCGTTCTCGCGCAGGTATTGGCCAATCTTGCCGTGCATGGCGAGCAGCGCCGCCGACGACTGTTCGATTTCGTAAAGCGCACCGGACAGCGCCTCTTCGGAAATCTCCGGATTGTTGCGGAAGGCGAGCAGGGTCTGGCGCTGGCGTTCGAGTTCCTGAATCAGGTCCATCTTGAGGTCGGCTCGGCTGGAGACCTCAAGGATTTCGAACAGGGAAACCAGGGCGGCATGATGTTCGAGCGCTCCGTCTTCCTGGGCGAAATGCGCGGTTTTTTCGAACAAGTCCTCCAGGCGCAGCAGCGTGCGGATGCGCTCGTTGAAGGGATATTCGTAGGTGATCACGCGAAGATGGGCCCGAAATTACGGAAAATTTTGTTTATTCTGAGCCATTTGCAAGCAAATCTCAACAGCTCGCTTTAACTTTTTCAGCGGAAAGTACTAGATACTTCCGGTGCAGCGCGGCAACCTGATCGTGCACTTTGGCTCGTTCGCCGTCATTGACCACGACATCGTCAGCCACGGCCAGGCGTTCAGCACGGCTGGCCTGGGCCGCCATGATTGCCAGCACCTCGTCGCGCGGCAGGCCGTTGCGCGCCATGACCCGCGCGATCTGCAGGTCTTCCGGGCAGTCGACAACGACAATCCGGTCGCAGCGTTCGCGGTAGGTGCCGGACTCGACGAGCAGCGGAACCGCCAGGATCACGTAGGGGGCCGTGCTCGTCTGGCACCGCTCGCTCGACAGCTGGCGAATGAGCGGATGCAGGATGGCCTCCAGGCAGGCCTTGGCCGAGGCATCGGCAAAAACCAGACGCCGCATGGCGGCCCGGTCGAGCGCGCCGTCCGGACGCAGCACGCCGGCACCGAAAGCCTCGGCCAGCGCGGGCATCGCTGCCCCGCCCGGCCCGGTCAGCTCGTGGGCAATGGCATCGGTATCGACCAAGGCCGCCCCCTGTGCGACGAACAGGTCGGCCACCAGGCTCTTGCCGCTACCGATACCCCCGGTCAGGCCGACGACGTAGCCGCTCACTTGCAGGCCAGCGCTTCGTTCTTCTGGATGGCGCCGGCCACGGCAGCGATGACGGCCGCCTTCTTGTCGGCCGGTCCCTTGGCCTGCAGCGCGACCAGCGTGTCCTTGCCCGGTCGCGGCCCGACGACGGCGGAACGCACCCCCTTGCCCTTCAGTTCAGCAAGCCTTTCGCCGGCTCCCTTGTCGCTGCTGAAGATGCCAAGCGAGATGGCATGCCGGGTTGCGCCCTCCTGCACGATAAAGAAATCGGTGACGCCCAGGTTGCGCAGTTCGCCGGCCTTGCGCTCGGCGTCGGCCTTGCTGGGCAGGGCCGGTATGTAGACCCACCAGCCGTTGCTTTCGCTGGCCACCGTCTTGCGACTCACCTTGAAATCGGCAAAGCGCTTGCCGAGCAGGGTGGAGACCTGATCGGCCTCGGCCACCGTCAACTGCCGCCAGGCGAGACAGATCGGTTCGGCAGGCTTCGTGTCATCCGGAGCGGATTCCTTCCCGGCTGCATTCTCCTTCGGCGACTCAACCGCCACGGGTGCTTCAGCCGCCCCGTTCCCGGCTTTTCCCGCCGTCGCCGCCGGCTCGGCAGCAGCCTCGGGCAGCGGCGTCGGCGCACCAGCCTTGGCCGGCACGGCCGGTGCCTCGCCACGCGAGACGATGCGCAGGCGATCCGGTGCGACCTGCTGCTCGATGCGCCCGGCATCCGGGTTGTCCGGCCGGCCGAAGTAGCCAGCCGTGAAGGCGTAGAACAGCAGATTGCCGAGAACGAGCAGGAAGACCAGGAGCTTCACGGAATCAGCCCACCTTCGGCAGGTGCTTCAGCGACTCGACGATGGCCTCGGCCGGATACTCGTAGTTTTCCAGCTGGCCGGCGAAGTACTTGTCGTAGGAAGCCATGTCGAAGTGGCCGTGGCCGGTCAGGCAGAACAGGATGGTCTTGGCCTCGCCGGTCGCCTTGCAGCGCAGGGCCTCGTCGATCGCGGCGCGAATCCCGTGGCAGGACTCCGGCGCCGGGATGATGCCTTCGGCGCGGGCGAACTGGACGCCGGCCTCAAAGGTCGCGACCTGCGGCACGGCCACCGCCTCGAGCAGCTTTTCATGGAAGAGCTGCGAGACCAGCGGCGAATCGCCATGGTAGCGCAGACCGCCGGCGTGGATGCCGGGGGGCATGAAGTCGTGGCCCAGGGTGTACATCTTCATGATCGGCGTGTAGCCGGAGGCATCGCCGTAGTCGTAGGTGTAGACACCCTTGGTCAGGGTCGGGCAGGAGGTCGGCTCGACCGCGACGCAGCGCAGGTTGGCGGCCCGCTTGTCGCCGGCTGCCTTGTCGGCCAGGAAGGGGAAGGCGATGCCGCCAAAGCTGGAACCGCCGCCGCAGGGCCCGAAGATCACGTCCGGGTAGAGGCCGATCTTGTCGAACTGCTTCTTGGCCTCCAGGCCGATGACGGTCTGGTGCAACAGCACGTGGTTGAGCACCGAGCCGAGCGTGTAGCAGGTGTTCGGATCGGCCGCCGCCTCCTCGACCGCTTCGGAAATTGCCAGGCCGAGCGAGCCTTGGCAATCCGGATCGGCGGCCAGCGCGGTGCGGCCGGCGTTGGTCAGGTTGGTCGGCGACGCGAAGACTTCAGCCCCCCAGGTTTGCATCATCGAACGGCGGAAAGGCTTTTGCTGGTAGCTGACATTAACCATGAAGACGCGCACCGGCAGGCCGAACATCTGGCCAGCGTAGGCGATGGAGGAACCCCACTGGCCGGCGCCGGTTTCGGTGGTCAGCTTCTTCGTCCCGGCCAGCTTGTTGTAGTAGGCCTGCGGCACGGCGGAGTTCGGCTTGTGCGAACCGGCCGGCGAGACGCCTTCATACTTGAAGAAAATCTTGGCCGGCGTACCGAGCATCTGCTCCAGGCGCAAGGCGCGGCAGAGCGGCGCCGGGCGCCATTGGGCGTAGATCTGGCGGACATCCTCGGGAATCGGAATCCAGCGCTCGGCCGACATTTCCTGCTCCAGGATCGGCCCCGGGAAAATAGCGCCCATCGCTTCCGGCGGCACCGGGTTGCCGTCCGGTCCGAGCGGCGGGGCCGGCGGGTTGGGCATGTCGGCGACGACGTTGTACCAGTGGGTGGGGATTTCTTCTTGTTCGAGGTTGATGCGCAGCGGTGTCATTATTTCTCTCTCCCTGCGGCCGGGCCGCAAAGGCGCTAAATTACTCCAAAAGCCCGCCCCGACCAAGGGTTGAGCGGGTAAAGTAACGCCTCCGCCGAAGCCCGAAAATGTCCGATTTACCCGCCCTTCACCCCCTGCTGCCGCATGCCGCCCTCCCCGCCCTGGCCGGCCTGAAACTGGCTGCCGGTTTCACTTGGCAAACCGACGGCGGCCTGCGCCTGCACTACCGATTGCAGGGCGCCCTCGATGGCCTGCGCCTCCCGCCCCCCGCCAGACCGGAGCAGACCGACGGCCTGTGGCAGCACACCTGCTGCGAGGCCTTCATCACCGAAGGGGCCGGTAGCGCCTACCACGAATTCAACCTGGCTCCTTCCGGCGCCTGGGCAGCGTATCGCTTCACCGACTATCGCCAGCGCGACACCGCCTGGCAACCGGCCGCCGCGCCGCACATCAGCTGCCGTCGCGATGAGGACAGCCTGTGGCTCGTCGCCGACCTGCCCGCCCCACTGCTGCCCGCCGCGCCGGCCACCGCTTCGCGCCTCGGCCTGACGGCGGTGATCGAAAGCCGGGCCGGTGAGCGCAGCTACTGGGCGCTACAGCACGCCGCGCCACAAGCCGATTTCCACCTTTCCGCCAGCTTCACGCTGCCCCTGAACCGACCATGACTTCACCGATCCAGTTCGGCATTGACCGCCTGCTCGCCCACCCTGACCTGCGCCGCCCACTGGCCGGCCGCCGCCTCGCCCTGCTCGCCCACCCGGCTTCGGTCACCGCCGACCTGACGCACAGCCTCGACGCCCTGGCCGCCTGCCCGGACCTCAAACTCTCCGCCGCCTTCGGCCCGCAGCACGGCATCAAGGGCGACAAGCAGGACAACATGGTCGAATCGCCGGATTTCATCGACCCGCAGCACGGCATTCCCATTTTCAGCCTGTACGGCGAGGTGCGCCGGCCAACCGACGCGATGATGGACAGTTTCGACGTGCTGCTCGTCGACCTGCAGGATCTTGGCTGCCGCATCTACACCTTCATCACCACACTGCGTTACGTCCTCGAAGCGGCGGCGAAGCACGGCAAGTCGGTCTGGGTGCTCGACCGCCCGAACCCGGCCGGCCGCCCGGTCGAGGGACTGACCCTGCGCGATGGCTGGGAGAGCTTCGTCGGGGCCGGCCCGATACCGATGCGCCACGGGCTGACCCTGGGCGAACTCGGCCAATGGTTCATCGATCAATTGCAGCTCGACGTCGATTACCGCGTGATCGAAATGCAAGGCTGGCAGCCCGACGTCGCGCCCGGCTACGGCTGGCCGCTCGGCGAGCGGACCTGGATCAACCCCAGTCCGAACGCCCCCAACCTGTGGATGGCCCGCGCCTACGCCGGTACCGTCATGCTCGAAGGCACGACCCTGAGCGAAGGGCGCGGCACGACCCGGCCGCTGGAAATCTTCGGGGCGCCGGAGATCGACGCCCAGGCGATCATCGCCGACATGCAGGCCCTCGCCCCGCACTGGCTGAAGGGCTGCAAACTGCGCGAAATCTGGTTCGAACCCACCTTCCACAAGCACGCGGGCCAGCTCAACCACGGCGTGCAGATCCATTGCGAAGGGCCGTATTACGACCATGCCGCCTTCCAGCCCTGGCGTGTCCAGGCACTGGCCTTCAAGGCCATCCGCCGCCGCTATCCGGACTACCCGCTGTGGCGCGACTTCGGCTACGAATACGAATTCGACCGCCTGGCTATCGACCTGATCAACGGCTCGCCCCTGTTGCGTGAATGGGTGGACGATCCAGCCGCCCAGCCGGCCGATCTCGACGCCCTGGCCCAGCCCGACGAGGCCGCCTGGCAGGAAGCGCGACGCCGCTTCCTGCTGTATCGATAGCGCGGCCGGCAAAGCTTCCTATAATGCCCCGTCCCCCTTCAATGCAGAGCACAATGGAAGCCCACGTCACGCCGGTCAGCGGCCGCACCGTTCCCCGTTTCATCCGCCAGCGGCGGTGGTGGGCCGTGCTCCTCGTGCTCTGGGCGGTTGCCGTCGGCCTCTACACCCACCTGCACCTGGCGCAGTTGCGGGAACAGATGACCCAGGTGGCCCTGGCCGGGGCGCGCAACATGTTCCGCATGGTCATCCTGACCCGCAACTGGAACGCCAGCCACGGAGGCATCTACGTGCCCGTCAACCGGCGCGTCGAGCCCAATCCCTACCTCGATCACCCGCAGCGCGACCTGACGACCACCGACGGCATCAAGCTGACCATGGTCAATCCGGCCTACATGACGCGCCTCATCGCCGAGATGGCGGAATCGTCATCCGGCGCCATTTTCCGTCTGACCAGCCTGAAGCCGATCCGCCCGGGCAACAAGCCGGACGCCTGGGAAGGGCAGTCGCTGCACGCCTTCGAAAACGGCGCCAAGGAAACCTTCGCCGTCGCCGAAGGGCAGGACGGCATGATGCTGCGCTACATGGCGCCGCTGCCGGTCGAGGAAAGCTGCCTCGACTGCCACCGCAGGCAGGGTTACCAGGTGGGCGACATCCGCGGCGGCATCAGCGTTTCGCAGCGCTACGAACCCATCGAGAACGCCATGCGCAACCATACGCGCGACGTTCTGCTCGCTTCCAGCATCAGCTTCGTGCTGGCCACGCTGCTCGGCTGGCTGCTCCTCGAATTGCTCCGCCGGCGCTGGCTGGAACTGGCCAGCAAGGTGCATGAACTGGAGGAAACGCAGAGCCAGCTGCTGCAGTCGGAGAAGATGGCGGCCATCGGCCAGCTGGCCGCCGGCGTGGCACACGAGATCAACAACCCGATCGGTTTCGTGAACTCCAACCTGGGATCGCTGAAGAATTACACCGGCCAGCTGATCGACCTGCTCGAACGCAGCCGCAAGGGCGAGGCGAGCGAGGCCGACTTCGTCGCCGCCGATTTCGACTACCTGAAGCGCGACATCGACGATCTGCTACACGAATCGCGCGACGGCCTGGAGCGGGTCAAGAAGATCGTCGCCGACCTCAAGGACTTCTCCCACGTCGACCAATCGGAATGGCAGGAAGCCGATCTCAATGCCGGCATCGAAAGCACGCTGAACGTCGTCTGGAACGAACTGAAATACAAGGCCGAGGTCGTTCGCGAATTCGGTGATCTGCCCCGGATACCCTGCGTCGCCGCACAGATCAACCAGGTGGTCATGAATCTGCTGGTCAACGCGGCGCACGCCATCGACGGGCGCGGCACCATTACCGTGCGTACCGGCCACGATACCCGGGAAGCCTGGATCGAAATCGCCGACACCGGGCGCGGCATACCGGCCGACGTCATGCAACGCATCTTCGAGCCCTTCTACACCACCAAGCCGGTCGGCAAGGGCACGGGCCTCGGCCTCTCCCTGTCCTACGACATCGTCAAGAAACACGGCGGACGCATCGAGGTCAGCAGCCAGGTCGGCATCGGCACGACCTTCCGCGTCACGCTGCCGCTGCACGGCCTGCCCTCCGGCCCGTCGGCCTGAGCGGGCACCGCTTACCCGAGACAGGCCTGCGCCGCGAGCACGCCGCGGTACTGCGCCTCCTCGAACAGCGAAAACCCGGACAGGTCGGCATGCGCCAGTTTGAGGCGCGGATGCCGAAAACCGGCCAGCAACGCCCGCCCGCCGCCGAACAGACTGCCCGGGACTGGTCGGCGCATGGCGTGACCATTACGGAAGACATCGAGCCGCGTCACCCGTTGCCGGATGTCGGGATGCACCCGCTCCAGTTCGCTCAGGATGCCCTCTGCCCAGGCCATGCGCGGCGTATCGCGGAGCAGGCGGCGCCCCTCGGCCGGCGTCACGTCATGCAGGGCGCGGTAGTAGGTGAACACGGTACCCGGCAGATGGCGGCGGATCAGTTGATGCGTCGCCGTCACATAGCCGAGACCGGGGCTGTCGTAGAACACGTTGTCCCACGCGGGCGGCGCGCCGTAGCGTTCCTCCGGCCAGCCGGCGAGATGCAGGTTGGCGGTCAGCCAGGGTGCGTAATCGCCGGCCAGGGCCGCCGTCCGCAGTTCGCCCGGCATCGCGGCCCACACCCGGGGCAGCACGAAGAGCGGCGCTGCCCAGACCAGTTGCCAAGCCTCGTAACGCACCACGCGCTCGCCGATCAGTACGTCGGCGGTGATCGCGGCCTTGCTCTCCTCAAGGCGCCCGACCAGCGCCCCGCAGACGATCCGCTCGCCGGCCGCGGCGGCCAGCCCGCGCGCCAGCCAGGCGTTGCCGTCGGGGGCTGTGAGCACCGTATCGGGCGCCGCGTTGGCTGCCTCGCCCTGGCGGCTGGCGAAGTAATGCAGGCCGGCCCAGGCTGAGGTCTGCGCGTAATCGGTCCCGTAGTCGTCGCGACAGGCGTAATTGGCCAGCCAGTGCAGGGTCGGCGCGGTGAAGCCGTTGTCGAGCAGCCACTGACGGAAGGAAAGACGATCCAGGGCCCGCCAGGTCGCATCCCGGCTCGACAAGGCCATCGGGATGGCGAATAGGCGCCGGCCGTCGCCCCCCCGGGCCTGCTTCAGTTCGGCCATGCGGGCATGGAAGCGTTGTTGCTGCCCGCGTTCCTCGACCGACAGGCCGCGCTGCGGCAACAAGCCCTCTTCCCACAGGCCGTTGCGATAGATGCGCTCTTGCGGCATGGCGCACAGATAACGCTCGTCGTAGGTTGGGCGCAGTGCAGCCGGGTCGCCCTGCAGCACGCCCAGTTCGGCCAGCAGCGCCCGCACGTATTCCGCCTCTCTCCCGGGGAGCAGCAGGTAGTGCGCCCCCCACGGATAGGCAACCAGCGGCGATTGCCCGCCGCGCGAATTGCCGCCCGGCTCGACCTCCATCTCCAGTATCGTGAAATCGTCGCGGCCTTGCCGGGCCAGCCACCAGCCCGCTGCCAGGCCGGAAATGCCGCCGCCAACGATCAGCACGCCGGTCCGCCGGGTTTCGCTGGCCGGCGGCAGGCCGCCATCGCGCAGGCGGTGGCCGAGGGTGTGGTTCATGCCGAGCAGTTCGCCCGGCGGCAGTGCCGCTTTGCCGGCTGGCGCGCAGCCGGCCAGGGCGGCCGCCCCGACCGTGGCCAGGAAGGCTCGCCGGCTAGTCAAACTTCCGCAGCGACAGGCTGACCGACAACTGCGCGCCGAGCCAGCCGAGGAAGGCGCCCAGGCCAGCCATGGCCGCAATCTCGCCGAGCGCCGGCTGGCGCAGCACGAACGTGCTGCCATAGAGCGCCGCCAGTTCGCCGACCGGCGTGGCCAGCAGACGGAGGGCCGCGAGGATCAGCCCGGCGGCGAGCAAGCCGCCGAGGAGGCCCTGCAGGGCACCAAAATAATAGAAGGGGCGCCGAATGAAGCCATCGGTGGCACCGATCATCCGCGCCACTTCGATTTCCGCCGCATGGGCCATGACCTGCAGGCGAATGGTGTTGAAGGTGACGGCGACCAGACCGGCCCCGAACAGGCCGGCCAACATCCACAAGGCCAGCTTGCCGAGCCGCAGGAAGGCGTCGAAACGCTTGACCCAGGCCGAATCGAGCTGAACGTGGGCGACCCTGGGCCAGCCGGCGATTTCCTTGCGCATGATCTCCAGCGCTTCCGGCTCAGTATTCTTCGGCTCAACGATGAAGGCGTCAGGTAGCGGGTTGCGCGGCAGGCTGGCGACGATCTCGGCCATCCCCTCGTTCGCCTGCATGCGCTTCAGGGCCTCGTCGCGCGGCACGAAGCGCCACTGGCCGGCGGCGGCCGCACGCAGGCGGTTCTCGATTTCCGCGACATCCTTTTTGCTCGCGTCCAGGTTCATGAACAGGCTGATCTGCTGCACGCCGGTCGCATTGCGGCCGAGATCGCGCAGGTTGTCGAGGGCGAGGTAACCGAAGGCCGGCAGGGTCAGCGCGATGCCGATAACGAGCAGCGAGAGCAGGGTATTGAGCGGCGAAGCGAGCAGGCGGAGGAAGGCGAGGACCAGCGCGGCGCGATGCTGGGAGAACCAGACAGCCATCAGACAACCCTCCCATGATCCAGGCGCAGCACGTTCGGGTGGTAACGCTCGATCCAGGTCTGGTCGTGCGTGGCGACAACCACGGTGACGCCGACACGATGAAAATCGGCGAAGAGATCGAGGATTTCGGTGGCCGATTCGGCATCCAGATTGCCGGTCGGCTCGTCGGCGATCAGCACGGTCGGCCGGTTGACCACGGCGCGGGCGATGGCCAGGCGTTGCTGCTCGCCGCCGGACAGCGCAATCGGGTTCGCTTTCTCGCGCGCCAGCAGGCCGACCTTGTCGAGCGCCGCCTGCGCCCGGCGCACCGCCTCGCGATGCGGCAGGCCGGCAATTTGCAGCGGCAACAGCACGTTATGCAGCGCACTGCGGTCGAACAACAGCTTCTGGTCCTGGAAAACCAGGCCGAAGTGCCGACGCACATGCGGCAGGGCACTGCGGCGCAGGGCGGTCAGGTTCTGGCCATTGACCACCAGGCTGCCGGAGGTCGGCTTCTCGATGGTCGAGATCAGCTTGACCAGCGTCGTCTTGCCGGCGCCGGAATGGCCGGTGATCAGCACCATCTGCCCGGCATCGATGCGGAAGCTGGCATCCTTGACGGCCTCCAGGCCGCCTGGATAGCGCTTGGTCAGGTTGCTGGCTTCGATCATTTCTTGGTTGTTAGTCGCGCGTTGTTCGTTGCGAATAGGGAGCTGGGGCGGTTGGAGATCGCGATGGTTCTGGCTGGCAACTCAAACCGACGGGCTACTCGCAACGCTCATTCAAACATGGCGTCCACAAAATCCCTGGCGACGAAGGGACGCAGGTCGTCGATCTGCTCGCCGACGCCGATGAAACGGATCGGCTTCGGGCACTGGCGGGCGATGGCGGTAACGACGCCGCCCTTGGCCGTGCCGTCGAGCTTGGTCAAGACAAGGCCGGTGACGTTGATCGCCTTGTCGAAGGCCTTGACCTGAGCCAGCGCGTTCTGCCCGATGTTGGCATCGAGGACGAGCAGCGTTTCGTGTGGACCTTCCGGCTCGATCTTCTGGATCACGCGGCGCACCTTGGCAATTTCCTCCATCAGGTGCAACTGGGTTGGCAGGCGGCCGGCGGTGTCGGCCAGCACGATGTCGATGCCGCGCGCCTTGGCAGCCGAGATGGCGTCGTAGATCACGGCGGCCGGGTCGCCCGACTCCTGGGCGATGACCGTCACGTTGTTGCGCTCGCCCCAGGTCTGCAGTTGCTCGCGGGCCGCGGCGCGGAAGGTGTCGCCGGCGGCGAGCAGCACGCTCTTGCCCTGGGTCTGGAAATACTTGGCCAGCTTGCCGATCGAGGTCGTCTTGCCGGCCCCGTTCACCCCGGCGATCATGATCACGTAGGGTTTGTGGGTGTTGATGTCGAGCGGCTGCTCGAGCGGGCCCAGCGTTTCGAGCAGCGCGTCGGCCAGCGCCTTCTGGATCGCTTCCGGCGTATCGAGCTTGTCGCGCTTGGCCGCCTTCTTCAACTCGTCGAGCAGGTGGGTCGTCGCCTCGATGCCGCAATCACTGGTCAGCAGCAGGGTTTCCAGTTCCTCGAGCAGTTCGTCGTCGACCTTGCCGCGCGAGAAGATGGATTTGAGCTTGCCGCCCCATTGGGCGCGGGTCTTGGCCAGGCCCTTGAACAGGCGCTCGCGCCAGGAGAGCTTGGGCGCTTCAGGGGTTTCGGCCGCTTCTGCAGCAGGAGCCGCGGCCGGCTCCGGCTTGTTTTTTTTCAGGAAACTGAACATGGGATATAAGGTCTCAAGCCTTGCTGACAGGCGGACGGCGAGCCGTTAAGATGCCGTCCGGTTCGATGCAAAATCAGCCGTGAATTCTAGCAGAAAGCCCTACTCCCCCATGCGTCTCAAATACCTGCTCACTCTCCTGCTGGCAGCCGGGCTCGCTTCCGTCGCCACCGCCAACCCCTACGAAACCACGCTCAAGAACGGCCTGCGCATCATCGTCAAGGAAGACCACCGCGCCCCGACCGCCGTGCAGATGGTCTGGTACCGCATCGGCAGCATGGACGAGGTCGATGGTGCCTCGGGCGTCGCCCACGTGCTGGAACACATGATGTTCAAGGGCACGCCGAGCGTCGGCCCGGGCGAGTTCAACAAGCGGGTCGCCGCTGCCGGCGGCCGGGATAACGCCTTCACCAGCCGCGACTACACAGCCTATTTCCAGCAGATCCCGAAGGAAAAGCTGGCCGACATGATGCAACTCGAAGCCGACCGCATGCGCCACCTGAACGTCGATGCCAAGGAATTCGAGCAGGAGATCAAGGTCGTCATGGAGGAGCGTCGCATGCGCACCGACGACAACCCGCAGGCCAAGCTGTTCGAGCAGATGAATGCCGTCGCCTTCCAGGCCCATCCCTACCGCCGCCCGATCATCGGCTGGATGAACGACCTGGAAAACATGACCGCCGCCGACGCCAAGGCCTGGTACGACACCTGGTACGTCCCCAACAACGCCTATGTCGTGATCACCGGCGACGTCGATCACAAGACGGTTTTCGCACTGGCCGAGCGCTACTACGGCCCGCTCGAAGGCCGCGCCCTGCCGCCGCGCCGCCAGCAGATCGAGCCGAAGCAGGAGGGCAGCCGCCGCGTCACCGTCAAGGCGCCAGCCGAACTGCCCGTGCTGATCATGGGCTACAAGGCGCCCATCCTGCGCGACGTGGACAAGGACAGTGACCCGTACGCGCTGGAAATGCTGGCCGCCATCCTCGACGGCCACGATGCCGCCCGCTTCAACAAGAAATTGGTGCGCGAGGACAAGATCGCCCTGACCGCCGGCATCGACTACGACAACACGGCGCGCGGCCCGGGCATGCTCTACTTGCACGGCACGCCGTCGGAAGGAAAAACCGTCGCCGACCTGGAGGCCGCTCTGCGCGCCGAAATCGCCCGCGTCCAGCAGGAAGGCGTCAGCGAGGTCGAACTGAAACGGGCCAAGGCGCAACTGATTGCCGGCGAGGTATACAAGAAGGATTCGATGTTCGGCCAGGCCATGGAAATCGGCCAGATCGAGGCGGTCGGCCTGCCCTATGGGAAAATCGACCGCATGCTGGACAAGTTGCAGCAGGTCACCGCAGCGCAAGTCCAGGCCGTCGCCCAAAAGTATTTCAACGACGACGCCCTGACCGTCGGCGTCCTCGATCCGCAACCGCTCGACGGCAAGCCGCGCCGCCCGGCCGTCGCCACCCGTCACTGATGAAAGCAACCATGAAACGATTGATTGCCGCCGTCTTCGCCCTCCTGCTCACCCAGGCCGCCCTGGCTGGCGTCAAGATCGAGCACTGGGTCTCGTCCTCCGGCGCCCGCGTCTATTTCGTCGAAAGCCGCGTCCTGCCCATGCTCGACGTGCAAGTCGATTTTGCCGCCGGTTCCCTGTTCGATCCGGCAGGCAAATCCGGCCTTGCCGCCCTGACCCGCGCCACCCTCGACAACGGCGCCGGCCAGCTGGATGAAACCGCCATCGCCGAACGACTGGCCGACATCGGCGCCAACCTCGGAGGGGGCGCCGACACCGACCGCGCCAGCGTCGCGCTGCGTACGCTGGCCGCCCGTGACAAGCGCGAACCAGCCCTCGACATCCTGAAGACGGTCATCCAGGCCCCGCGGTTCGATGCCGCCATCTTCGAGCGCGAGAAGGCCCGCACCATCGCCGGCCTCAAGGAGGCGATGACACGGCCGGACAGCATCGCCGGCAAAGCTTTCTGGGAGGCGCTCTATCCCGACCATCCCTACGGCCGGCAAGCCACGCCGGAGAGTGTCGCGGCCCTGAACCGCGACGATCTCGCCGCCTTCCACGCCCGCTACTACACGGCCGCCAACGCCACGATCACCCTGGTCGGCGACCTGTCCCGCCAGGAGGCCGAAGGCATTGTCGAGAAGCTGCTCGCCGGCTTGCCGCGCGGCACCGTCACCCCCTTGCCCGCCCCCCCCGGCCTGCCGAAGGGTGGTCTAACCCAGCTCGCCCATCCGGCCAGCCAGGCCCACATTTACCTCGGCCTGCCGGCCATCGAACGCGGCAATCCGGATTTCTTCCCGCTCCTCGTCGGCAACTACACGCTGGGCGGCGGCGGCTTCGTCTCCCGCCTGATGAAGGAAGTACGTGACAAGCGCGGCTACGCCTACAGTGTGTATTCCTACTTCGCTCCGATGCGGCAGACCGGTCCCTTCCAGATTGGTCTGCAAACCAAGCGCAGCCAGGCGAAGGACGCCATCAAGGTCGCGCGCGACGTGCTGGACGGCTTCCTGAAGGATGGCCCAAGCGATGAGGAACTGGCAGCCGCCAAGGCCAACCTGACCGGCAGTTTCCCGCTGCGCCTGGACAGCAACAAGAAGATTCTCGACAACGTCGCGGTCATCGGCTTCTACGGCCTGCCGCTCGACTATCTCGACCAGTACCAGGCCAAAGTGCAGGCCGTGACGGCCGACGATGTCCGGCAAGCCTTCGCGCGCCGGGTCAAGCCGGAAAACCTGATCACCGTCACGGTGGCGGCGGATTGAACGCGGTCCGCATCGTCGGCGGCGAGTTCCGCCGCCGCGTCCTGCGCTTTCCCGACAGCATCGGCCTGCGTCCGACGCCGGACCGGGTACGCGAAACGCTGTTCAACTGGCTCGGCCAGGATCTCGACGGCTGGCACTGCCTCGACCTCTTCGCTGGCAGCGGGGCGCTCGGCTTCGAAGCGGCCTCACGCGGCGCGGCGCGTGTCGTCATGGTCGAACAGGCCCCCAGAGTGCTCGCTGCGTTGCATGAAAACCACGAATTGCTGCATAAACCAGCCGCTGTGGAGATCATTCGTTCGGATGCGCTACAATATTTGGTCTCGACGCAGGCGAAATTCGACCTGATCTTCCTCGATCCTCCCTACAAAAAAGGCTGGATTGCCCGCCTGGAACCACTACTTCCCGGCGCCCTGAACGAAGACGCAGCGATCTACGTCGAAGCGGAGCACGAAATCGAATCGCTTGGCGAATGGCGCACGGTGCGCCAGGGCAAGGCGGGGGAAGTTCACTTTCACTTGTTGCGGCGGCAAACCACTTGAACAAACTGAATCATCGCATCGCGATCTATCCGGGCACCTTTGACCCGATCACCCGGGGTCACGAAGACCTGGTACGGCGCGCCGCCTCGCTGTTCGACAAGCTGATCCTGGCGATTGCTGAAAGTCCGGCCAAGCAGCCGCGCTTTTCGCTGGCCGACCGCGTCGAGATGGCGAGCGAGATCCTCCACGACCTGCCGAATGTCGAGGTCCTCGGTTTCAATTCGCTGCTCATGAACTTCGTGCATGAGAAGGGCGCCAAGGTGGTCGTGCGCGGTCTGCGCGCCGTATCCGACTTCGAATACGAATTCCAGATGGCGGGCATGAACCGCAGCGTCTACCCGGAAGTCGAAACCGTGTTTCTGACCCCCGGCGAGCAATATATGTTCATCTCCGCTACCATGGTGCGTGAAATCGCCCGACTGGGCGGCGATGTCAGCAAATTTGTGCAACCTTGTGTAGAAAAGCGCCTGCGGGCGAAAATCACTGCTTAACCGAGAGAGGAACAGCTATGTCTCTGATTATTACCGACGAGTGCATCAACTGCGACGTGTGCGAACCGGAGTGCCCGAATGAGGCGATCTCCCAGGGCGAGGAAATCTACGTCATCGACCCGAACAAGTGCACCGAGTGCGTCGGCCATTACGATGAACCGCAGTGCGTCCAGGTCTGCCCCGTCGATTGCATCCCCAAGGATCCCAACCATGTGGAAACCGAGGATCAACTGTGGGCCAAGTACGAAAAACTCACCGGCAACAAGCGCGCCTGAGCTTTTCCCGCTCCCAATAAAAAACCCGCGATCGTCGCGGGTTTTTTATTGGCCGGTCGGGGCGTCTCCGTCAGGCAGCCTGCAAAACCCGGTCAGCCTGCGGCACCAGCATTTCCTGGACGCGGCCGACAATTTCCTCGAGGGCGTCGATCTGCTGGCGGAGGCCCTTCTCGACGCTCTCGAGTTCGGCGATGCGGTCTTCCAGCGTATCGGTCGCCTGATGGATGCGCTTGATGCTCTCCAGGCGACGTTTCAACTGGATCTGGTGCTCGCGAACCTGCGTTTCCATCGGTGCCATCACGGCGCGTAGCCAGACTTCGGCGTCACGGTTGGCATGCTCGAAGGCACGGCGCACCTGTACCGCGACCTCCTCGAAGAATTTCTGCGTGATGTTCTTCTTGTCGTGCGTCAGCAGGCTGAGCATGGTGTTCAGATGATCATCGCACCACGCCTGCAGGCGATCCAGTTCCTTTTCATAGCGCAATAGCGAGAAGCTCGTTGGCGAACCCAGCTTCAGGCCGTGCTCAACGGCGAATTTCTTGTAGACCGCCTCCATCATGGCCAGGATCTCGTTGATTTCGCCACTCGACTTGCTCAGCGCCTGCCGCGCCTGGGCGAAGAAATTCGCCATCGCATCCGACAAGGTCTTGGAGAAGGCCGCCTCCTCCATCACCGTGCGCGTCTCATGGGTCAACTGGCGCAGGACATCGAGGCCAAGGTGGCCGAACAGGTTGTTGGTCAGCGTCGAGAAGACGCTGCGCACCGCGTAGTAGCGCTGCAGGCCGGACTCGAATTCCTCCTTCTCGGCCCGCACCTTGCCCATCATGTATTCGACGACACCCTTGTTTTTGCCGCGCAGCTCGGTCAATTCGGTCAATTGCTCGCGCAAGCCGGTCAACCGCGACTCGAGCAGGCCGCGCACGCGCCGGCTGACATCACCGAACTCACTTTCCGTGCTTTCACAAACGATGTCGCGCTTGGCCGGGATCAGTTCGCTGGACAGCGCCGCTTCCAGCAGCGGCAGGCGGCTCTTGTCGAGCAGGGCGGCATCGCCGGTGATCTTGGCGACCAAGCCCTTCTGGGCCGACACCGGGAAGACCTGGCTGGCCGGCAGATCCAGCGTGTTGGCACTGGATTCGACCTGGCGGCGGATTTCGGCATCGATCTCTTCCGGCGTCTTCAACTCGTCCCACTGGCCGTCAATCTTGTTCAGGACGACCATGCGGCCGCGCTTGGCGACGCCGCCGTTGCAGATGTGCTCGCGCCAGATGGCCATGTCCGACTGGGTGACGCCGGTATCGGCTGCCAGGATGAAGAGCACGGCATGAGCGTTAGGTAACAGGGAGAGGGTCAGTTCCGGCTCGGCGCCGATGGCGTTGAGGCCCGGTGTATCCAGGATGACCAGGCCCTGCTTGAGCAGGGGATGCGGAAAATTGATCATCGCGTGGCGCCAGCGCGGCACCTCGACCAGGCCGTCCTCACCGACGCTGTACAACTCGACCTGGCCTTCGCCGACCTCGAAACCAAGGCGGGCCGCCTCTTCCGGCGTGACGCGGGTCGTCTGGCTGACATGGCGCAGCGCATCCTGCATCGCATCCGGCGAGTCGGTGTCGAGCGGCATGCGTGACCACTCATCCGGAAAACGCTTGTATTCGCTGACGCTGGAATTGGACGAACGCGTCTGGATGGGCAGCAACTCGATGCTCGGCGCCTTGTTGCTGTCGAACAGCAACTCGGTCGGACACATGGTGGTCCGCCCCGCCGACGAGGGCAGCATGCGGTTGCCGTAATCGGCAAAGAAGATGGCGTTGATCAGTTCCGACTTGCCACGCGAGAACTCGGCGACGAAAGCGACGTTGAGTCGGTCTTCGCGCAAGCGCTCGAGCAGTTGCGCCAGGCGCAGGTCGCTCTGGGCATCTGACAGTTCGTTCTGCCCCAGCCAGTGCTGCAGTTCGCCGATATGAGCGGCGAGACGGGAACGCCAGGCGGAGTAGGCGGCAAATTGATCGGCCAGTGACATAGATTTCTTCCCGAAGACGGACGGAATATGCAATCTAGCATAAAAAACAGGGGCTTGCAGGGGCTTTTCAATGCTGGCAGCCCGCGCAGTAATAGGTGCTGCGCCCCGCCTGGCGAATTTGTCTGACCACGCCATCACAACGCAGGCACGACTCGCCGGCCCGGTCGTACACCCCGGCCTGAATCTGGAAGCAACCGGCCCCGCCGTCGCTGTGCACGTAATCGCGGATGCTGCTGCCGCCAGCGGCGATGGCATCGGCCAGCGTCTCGCGAATCGCCGGAACAAGGATTTCGTAGCGCGCCCGACTGATCCGGTTCGCCGCCCGCAATGGCGAGATACCGGCGCGGAAAAGGCTTTCCGAAGCATAGATGTTGCCGATGCCGACCACCAGATGGCTGTCCATCAGGATCGGCTTGATCGGCCCGCTGCGCCGGGCGAGCGCGGCATGCAGCCAGCCTGGCGAGAAACCGTCGGACAGTGGCTCGATGCCCTGACTGGCCAGCAGCGGGTGGCGCTCAGCCTGTTCCGGCGGTCCGGCCTGCCAGAGCACGACGCCGAAGCGGCGGGGGTCGGCGAAGCGCAGGATCTGCGTCGGCAGAAGCAGATCGACGTGATCGTGCTTCTCCGGCGGCAAGCCGGGCGGCACGAAACGCAGGTTGCCTGACATCCCGAGATGAATGATCAGTGTTCCCTCAACGCCCGCCCGCCGGCAATCGATCAGCAGATACTTGCCGCGCCGGCGCACCGCGACGATCCGGCAGCCGGGCAGCAGGTCGACCAGTTCGGGCGAAATCGGCTGGCGCAGGCGGAGCGCCCGCAGCGTCACACCAACCACCGTCTGCCCGGCCAGTTCCGGCTCGATCCCCCGCCGACAGACTTCCACCTCCGGCAATTCCGGCATCGCTTGTCCCTCCGCACAATCCCAAATAACATCGCAAACTAATCGGATTTTATGCGTTCAAATGCACATTGCCTGCCCCTCTTCGATCGAAAGCCGTCCATGCAACCGAAGTTTCTCGCCGCCGCCATCACCCTTGCCCTGGGCCTGACCCACGGGGGAACCACCCTGGCCGCCGGCGAAAAGCCGTCCCGCCCCGCCGCCAAGCGCGCGGCGGCGCAACCGGTCGGTGAAGACCTCCTGGCCCGCACCGTTTTCCAGGCCCTGGTCGGCGAATTTGCCTTGCAGCGCGGCGACGCCAAACTCGGCTCCGATGCCTGGGCCGACCTCGCGGTGCGCACCCGCGACCCGAAAGTCATCGCCCGTGCCACCGAGATCGCCGGCTTCGCACGTCAGTACGACCGCGCGCTGGAGCTCTCCCGCCTGTGGCTCGAAGTCGAGCCGGACTCGACCCGCGCCCGCCAGACCCAGTCGTCGCTCCTGGTCATGGCCAACCGCATCGATGAACTGGCCCCTCAAATGGCCGCCCTCCTTGCCCAGGACAAGGCCAATGTCGGCAACAACCTGCTGCACCTGAACCGCATGCTGGGCCGAATCACGGACAAGAAGGCCGTTCAGGGCCTGATCGACAGGCTGGCCACGCCCTACAACACGCTCCCCGAGGCGCATTTCGCCATGGCCCAGGCCGCCGCCGCGGCCGGGGACAACCTGCGCGCCCTGACCGAAACCGAAAAATCATTGCAGCTGCGCCCGAACTGGGAAACCGCCGCCATTGCCCGCGCCCAGCTGCAGGCCCGCCTCTCGGCGAAAACCGCCATTGACAGCCTGGACGATTTCGTCGGCCACAACCCGGCCGCCAACGAGGCTCGCCTGACGCTGGCCCGCCTGCTGATCAGCGAGAAACGCTACGAGGAATCGCGCCGGCACTTCGACCGCCTGGTCAAGGACCACCCGGACAATCCGGAAGTGATCTACCCGGTCGCCATGCTCGCCCTGCAGCAGGGCGATACCACGACCGGGCGCAGCCAGCTCGAAAACCTGCTGAAAACCGACTTCCCCGACAAGAGCACGATCCACTTCTTCCTCGGCCAGCTCGAACAGGAGCAGAAGCAGCCGGATGCCGCGCTCGCCCACTACCGGCAGGTCACCGGCGGCGAACAGTTCGTTCCCGCCCGTTCGCGCGCCGCCCAGATCCTGATGCAACAGGGCAAGAACGCCGAAGCACGCGAATTGCTGGCCAACACCCGGGCCGGCACGCCGGCCGAGCGCATCCAGCTGACCCTCGCCGAATCCCAGCTGCTGCGAGAAGCCGGCCGGCACAACGAAGCCTACATCGTGCTCGACCGTGCGCTGGCAGCGCAGCCCAACGACAGCGAACTGCTCTACGAAGCGGCCCTGACCGCCGAGCGCATCGGCAAGCCGGAAATCCTCGAGATGCACCTCAAGCATCTGCTCGCCCTGAAACCCGACCACGCTCACGCTCTCAACGCCCTTGGCTACTCATTGGCCGAACGCAACCAGCGCCTGCCGGAGGCCCACGACCTGATCGCCAGGGCGCTCAGCCTGGCACCAGAAGACCCCTTCATCATGGACAGCATGGGCTGGGTGCTCTTCCGCCTGGGCAAGCTGCCGGAAGCCCTCCAGACCCTGGAAAAAGCCTTCCGCATCAAGGCCGACCCGGAAATCGCCGCCCATCTCGGTGAAGTGCTGTGGACCCTGGAGCGCAAGGACGAAGCCCGCCGCATCCTGCAGGACGCCTACAAGGCACATCCGGAAAACGAAGCGCTGGCTGCCACCGTCAAGAAACTGCTGCCTTGATCGCCCGTTTTACTGCGGCCACAGCCCTGGCGCTCGGCCTGCTCGCCGGCTGCGCCACGCTCCCCCCCCCCACCCTGCCGGCACGCGACGCCATGCGCGACTTCGTGCTGGAAAGCCGTTTCGCCCTGCGCGCCACACCGCCCGGGCAGGCCGCGCAGAGCTCCGGCGGACGCCTGACCTGGTCGCATCGCGACCGCCATGATCGCATCCTGCTCGCCAACCCGCTCGGTTACGGCGTGGCCGAAATTGACAGCGCCCCGAACGGCGCACGCTTGCGCACGGCAGACGGCCAGGAGCACACCTCGCCCGACCCGGATGCCCTGATCGAGGCAGTGACCGGCCTGCGCCTGCCGGTCGCCCGCCTGCCCGCCTGGTTGCTCGGCCGCTCCGGCGGCAACGCCCGCATCCTGTCCGACGCCCAGGGCCGCCCCGGCCAGTTGCATGAAGCCGGCTGGCGCATCGACTACGTGTATGACGATGGACGGCCGGACGCGCTGCCCGCCCGCCTGACCATCAGCCGCCCCGGCGAGATCGAACTCAAGCTGCGCATCGAAGAATGGAAGGAACACCCGTGACCCGCTGGACCTGGGACAGCTCCTGGCCCGCCCCGGCCAAGCTCAACCTCTTCCTGCACGTCGTCGGCCGCCGGCCCGATGGCTATCACCTGCTACAAACGGTCTTTCGCTTCATCGACCGCGCCGATACCCTGCATTTCGCACCGCGCCAAGACAGCCACATCGTGCTCGCCACACCCATTCCCGGCGTGCCAGCCGACAGCGACCTGACCGTGTGCGCCGCCCGCCTGCTGCAACAGGCTACCGGCTGCCGCCAAGGCGCAACGATTCACCTCACCAAGCACCTGCCGATGGGCGGTGGCCTGGGGGGCGGCTCGTCCGATGCCGCCACCGTGCTGCTCGCCCTCAACCACCTGTGGCAGACCGGCCTCAGCCGAACCGAGCTGGAACGGCTCGGCCTGACGCTGGGTGCCGACGTGCCAGTCTTCGTGCATGGCCGCAACACCTTCGCCGAAGGCATTGGCGAAGCCTTCACCGATGTCGACCTGCCGGCGGAAAGCTATCTGGTCCTCCAACCCGAAGCCCATGTCCCCACCGCCGCCATCTTCGGCGCACCCGAACTGAAGCGCGACACCCCGGCTATCCGTCCGGGGGAATGGCAACACGGCGACGGTCACAACGATCTGGAAACCGTGGCCTCTGCCAAATTTCCAGCCGTCGCCGCAGCATTGGCCTGGCTGAAGACACAGGCCCCGCAGGCCATGATGACCGGCTCCGGCGCCTGTGTTTTCGCCGGGTTTGCCGAGCGCCGCGCGGCCGAAGCTGCCCTGGCGCACTTGCCGGCAAGCCTGCGCGGCTGGGTCGCCGACGGCCTGGCAGAACATCCGCTCGCAAAAATTCAGTAAAAGGGCTGGATTTTCGCAATCGCCTCCTGTATTATTCGCGCCTCGCTTGAACGCGAACCCGTTCGAGCAACCCGCTGGGGAGTCGCCAAGTTGGTCAAGGCACCGGATTTTGATTCCGGCATTCGAAGGTTCGAATCCTTCCTCCTCAGCCAAGCTTCCTTCGGGCAGGTCACAAGCCTGCCCGATTTTCATTGTGGCGGGCGAATGCAGTGCGCATGCAAATAGTCCGGAGGAATGTGGAAATGGCTTACAACAGCCTGATGGTCTTCACCGGCAACGCCAACCCGAAGCTGGCCGCCGATGTCGCTCAACAGCTCAACGTCGACCTGGGTCGCGCCAATGTCGGCCGCTTCTCGGATGGCGAAGTTTCCGTCGAACTGCAGGAACATGTTCGCGGTCGCGATATCTTCGTACTGCAATCCACCTGCGCCCCGACCAACGACAACCTGATGGAAATGCTGGTCATGGTCGACGCCCTGAAGCGCGCCTCGGCCGGTCGCATCACCGCTGCCATCCCGTATTTCGGCTACGCCCGCCAGGACCGTCGTTCGCGCTCTTCGCGCGTGCCCATCGCCGCCAAGCTGGTCGCCAACATGCTCGTCGCCTCCGGCGTCGACCGCGTGCTGACCATGGACCTGCACGCCGAACAGATCCAGGGCTTCTTCGACATTCCGGTCGATAACATCTACGCTCTGCCCATCCTGCTCGACGACATCCGTAAGCAGAATTACGAAAACCCGCTGGTCGTCTCGCCGGATCACGGCGGTGTCGTCCGCGCCCGCTCGCTGGCCAAGCGCCTCGAATGCGACCTGGCGATCATCGACAAGCGCCGCCCGAAGGCCAACGTCTCCGAAGTGATGAACATCATCGGCGAGGTCGATGGCCGCACCTGCATCATCATGGACGACATGGTCGACACCGCCGGCACGCTGTGTAAGGCCGCCACGGCCCTCAAGGCCAACGGTGCCAAGAAGGTCGTCGCCTACTGCACCCACCCGGTGCTGTCCGGCCCGGCCGTCGAGCGCGTCAATTCGTCCGACCTCGACGCCCTGGTTGTTACCGACACCATTCCGCTGCGCGACGATGCCGCCGCTTCGCCGCGCATCCGCCAGTTGTCGGTCGCCGAGATCATGGCCGAAACCATTCGCCGCATCAGCAACGACGACTCCGTGTCGTCGCTGTTCATCGATTAAGTTTTTTAAACCTTCCCGCTCTGGTCGCGGACCGGGAAACACTCTGGAGTATCAACATGCAATTCGAAGTTATCGCCAATGCGCGTTCGTTGCAGGGAACGGGTGCGAGCCGCCGCCTGCGTCGCGCCGGCACGGTGCCTGGCATCGTTTACGGTGGTGAGGCCGCTCCGGTCGCCATCGAAACCAACCACAACGACCTGCTGCTGAAGATGAAGAAGGAAGCCTTCTACTCTTCGATCATCAACCTGGTCATCGATGGCAAGAAAGAACAAGTCCTGCTGCGCGACTACCAGACGCACGCCTACAAGCAACTGATCCTGCACGTCGATTTCCAGCGCGTCGATGCCACCCACGAATTGCATATCAAGGTGCCGCTGCACTTCGTCAACGAAGAAGCCGGCCCGGGCGTCAAGCTGAATGGCGGCCTGGTGAACCACGTCACCACCGAACTGGACATCCACTGCCTGGCCAAGGATCTGCCGGAGTTCATCGAAGTCGACCTCGGCGCCCTGAACGTCGGTGACAACATCCACGCCTCCCAGGTCAAGCTGCCGGCCGGTGTTGCCCTGGTCAAGCACGGCGACGAAGACCCGATCGTGGTCAGCATCGTCGGCAAGGGCGGCGCCCAGGCTGCCGAAGGCGAAGCTGCCGCCGAGTAATCCGCGCGCTCCGCTATACTCTGGCCGCCGCAGGCATAACGCCCCGGCGGCCTTTTCACGACTGCACGCATGACCGCTCCCCGCCTCATCGTCGGCCTCGGCAACCCCGGGCCGGAATACGAAGCCACCCGCCACAACGTCGGGTTCTGGTTCGTCGACCAACTGGCCGACAAGCTGAGGGTTTCGCTCGCCCCGCAGGGCAAGTTTTTCGGCAAGGCCGGTCGTGAAGGCGACGTCTGGCTGCTGCAACCGACCACCTACATGAACCGCTCCGGCCAGGCGGTCGCGGCGCTGGCTCATTTCTACAAGATCACCCCGGCCGAGGTGCTGGTCATCCATGACGACCTCGACCTGCCGCCCGGCGGCATCCGCCTCAAACAGGGTGGCGGCAATGGCGGCCATAACGGCCTGAAAGACATCCAGGCCAAGCTCGGCACCCCGGACTTCTGGCGCCTGCGCATCGGCATCGGCCACCCGCGCACCCTCGGCCTGGCGCAACCGGTGGCCGACTTCGTGCTGCACCAACCGCGCAAGGAAGAACTACCGGACATCGAGCACGCCCTGGCCCGCTGCCTGCACACCTGGCCCCAACTCTCAGCCGGCGACTACGCCGGCGCCCAAAGACACCTGCACGGCAAAGCCGTCTAATCGGTCATTCCAAAGGAAAAACCATGTCCCTGAAATGCGGTATCGTCGGCCTGCCCAACGTCGGCAAATCCACCCTGTTCAATGCCCTGACCAAGGCGGGCATCGAAGCGGCCAACTACCCCTTCTGCACCATCGAACCGAACGTCGGCATCGTCGAGGTCCCCGATCCGCGCCTCGCCCAGTTGTCCGAGATCGTCAAGCCGCAGCGCATCCAGCCGGCCATCGTCGAATTCGTCGACATCGCCGGCCTGGTCGCCGGCGCCTCGAAGGGCGAAGGCCTGGGCAACCAGTTCCTGGCCAACATCCGCGAAACCGATGCCATCGTGCATGTCGTCCGCTGCTTCGATGATCCGAACGTGATCCACGTTTCCGGTAGCGTCGACCCGATCCGCGACATCGAGGTCATCGACACCGAACTGGCGCTGGCCGACATGGCGACGGTCGAAAAGGCCCTCAACCGCTACAAGCGCCCCGCCAACTCAGGTGATAAGGAAGCCAAGATCCTGGTCGCTGTGCTGGAAAAGTGCTTTGCCCAGCTTGACCAGGGCAAGGCCGTACGCGGCCTCGACCTGTCCAAGGAGGAATGGGCCAGCCTCAAGCCCTTCTGCCTGATCACCGCCAAGCCGGTGCTCTACGCGGCCAACGTGGCCGAAGACGGCTTCACCGACAACCCGCTGCTCGCCAAGGTCGAAGCCCACGCCGCCGAGGAAGGCTCGCAAGTCGTCGCGCTGTGCGCCTCGATCGAAGCCGAGATCGCCGACCTCGACGAGGCCGACAAGCTGGACTTCCTGGAGTCGATGGGCCTGCATGAAGCCGGCCTCGACCGCCTGATCCGCGCTGGCTACAAGCTGCTCGGCCTGCAGACCTACTTCACGGCCGGCGTCAAGGAAGTGCGCGCCTGGACCATCCATGCCGGTGACACCGCCCCGCAGGCAGCTGGCGTCATCCACACCGACTTCGAACGCGGCTTCATCCGCGCCCAGACCATCGCCTTCGACGACTTCATCGCCTACAAGGGCGAGGCGGGCGCCAAGGAAGCCGGCAAGATGCGCGCCGAAGGCAAGGAATATGTCGTCAAGGATGGCGACGTGCTGAACTTCCTGTTCAACGTCTGACGCCCCGGGGGCGCTAGCGAATGACCTTGCGCCATTCGCTTTCGAAATAGCGCACCAGCACCTGGTTGTTGAGCTGATTGATCTCGGCCGGTATGCGTCCCATGTCGGCCGGGAAGGCGAACAGCCCGGGAAGCGTTTCCGGCGTCAGGTAGCGGGTTTTCGTCGCATCGATGGTGGCCGGCGTGAACGCCTGCCGGCCGGCGATGATGTAGCCCCATTCGCCGAAGGACGGCACCTGCGCATGGTAGGGCGCCGTCTTGAAGCCGACACTCTCCAGCGTCGTCACGACGCACCAGAACGATTGCCGGGCGTAGAGCGGCGAGGTCGATTGCACGACGAGCAGGCCGTTGGCCGATAGCCGCTTTTCGATCAGACGGTAGAACGCCGCGCTGTACAACTTGCCCAGTGCAAAGTTGGAGGGATCGGGAAAGTCGATGACGATGAAATCGAAATAGTCCCGGCTTTCCTCCAGCCATTGCAGCGCATCGGCATTGACCACCTTGACCCGTTCCGAGCCGAGCGCCCCCTGGTTCAACGCGACCAGGGCCGGCGCCGTCGAGAACAGATTCGTCATCGCCGGATCAAGATCGACCAGCGTGATCGACTCAACCTGTGGGTACTTGAGGATTTCCCGGACCGCCAGTCCATCGCCGCCGCCCAGCACCAGCACACGCTGGGCGCCCGGTAGCGCAGCCAGGCCAGGGTGCACCAGGGCTTCGTGGTAGCGGTATTCGTCGTGCGATGAAAACTGCAGGTTGCCGTTGAGGAACAGGCGCAGATCGTCACGCCAGCGGGTGACGACAATGCGCTGGTAAGGTGTGCTTTCGGCATGAACGATCTCGTCCGCATAGAGATGCGTTTCGGCCAGGCTCGTCAGTTGTCCGGCTCCGGCAAAACCAGCGGTGAGCACCCCGAAGACGGTCCAGCTTTGCAGCAACAGGCTGCGCCGGGCCGGCAGTTGTTCGCGGAACAAATGTACCGCCCACAGCGCGACCGCCACATTCAGCAGGCCGAACAACAGGCCGGTGCGCACCATGCCAAGATACGGCGCCAGGATCAGCGGGAAGAGAATGGAGACGGCCAGTGCGCCGAGATAGTCGAACGTGAGCACTTGCGACACCAGATCCTTGAAGGCCAGTTCGCGCTTCAGGATGCGCATGACGAGCGGGATCTCCAGGCCGACCAGCACGCCAACCCCGAACACCACCAGATAGAGCACCAGCTTGAATGGCGCCGACAACCAGATAAAAACCATGAACAGGCCGACTGCCGAAAAGCCACCGAGCAGACCAACCATCAGTTCGATCTGGATAAAACGACCAATCAGGTCGCGCGTGATGTATTTCGACAACCACGACCCGGCGCCCATCGCGAACAGGTAGGTGCCGATCACCGTCGAGAACTGCATCACCGAATCGCCCAGCAGGTAGGACGACAACGCCCCGGCGATCAATTCGTAAGCCAGGCCGCAGGAGGCGATGACAAAGACGGAAAAGAGGAGGGCATGACGCATGGGCAGCGATGCTACCCCGAAATACGGGGAACGGCCCAGTGGCCATGTTGTCCGAACGGCATCGTCCCACCGTGCCTCCCGCCATGTTCCGTTTGCTGATTGCCCCGCTGCTGGCCTTCACGCTGCCCAGCGTCCAGGCCACCGAATACGTCATCGACCCGACACACACCTACGCCAGCTTCGAAATCGATCACCTCGGCTTTTCGACCCAGCGCGGCCAGTTCAACCGGAGCAGCGGCAGCATCGAATTCGACCCCGTGCAGCAAAGCGGGCGGATCGATATCCGTATCGATGCTACCTCGCTCGATACCGGGTTCGCCCTGCGCGACGACGTGCTGCGCGGCGACGCGTGGTTTGACACCCAGTCTTTCCCCGACATCCTGTTCCGCAGCGACAAGCTCATCTTCCGCGACGACACACTGAGCGCCGTCGACGGCACCCTCGTCATGCGCGGCGCAATGCGACCGCTGCGCCTCGAGGTGACGCGCTTCAAGTGCGGACTCAATCTGGCCAACCGCAAACGCGGCTGCGGGGCGGATGCCGTGGCCAGCCTGAAACGTTCTGATTTCGGCTTGAACAATGGCCTGCCTTTCATTGGCGACGAGGTACGGCTGCGTATCCAGGTCGAGGCCTACCTACCCTAGCGGACACGCTCCACGGTCACTAAAGTCATGTGCTAACGCGCTGTTTCTGCGAAAATAGCACCCCCTTTGCTGTTCCCGGACACCCCCATGCCCCCCCATCCCGCCATTGCCAGCACCGCCGAAATCGTCGCCGAACTCAAAGCCGGCCGCATGGTCGTGCTGGTCGATGAAGAAGACCGCGAAAACGAGGGCGACCTCGTCATGGCCGCCGAACACATCACGCCGGAAGCCATCAATTTCATGGCCAAGTACGGCCGTGGCCTGATCTGCCTGACCCTGACCGCCGAACGCTGCAAGCGCCTGGGCCTGACCCAGATGGCACGCAACAACGGCACCGTCTATGGCACAGCCTTCACCGTCTCGATCGAAGCCGCCGAGGGCGTCACCACCGGCATTTCCGCCGCCGACCGCGCCCGGACCATTCAGGTGGCCGTGGCCAAGAACGCCGTTGCCGACGACATCGTGCAGCCCGGCCACGTTTTCCCGATCACCGCCCGCGAAGGCGGCGTGCTGGTTCGTGCCGGCCACACCGAAGCCGGTTGCGACCTGGCCGGCATGGCTGGCCTGGAGCCCGCCTCGGTCATCTGCGAAATCATGAACGACGACGGCACGATGGCCCGTCTGCCCGAGCTGATCGAGTTCGCCAAGGAACACGGCATCAAGATCGGTACCATCGCCGACCTGATCCACTACCGCGCCTCGTCGGAAACCCTGATCAAGCGCGTCACCAGCAAGACCATCGACACCGCGCACGGCGAATTCACGCTGCACGCTTTCGTCGATCAGGCGAGCGGCGCCACCCATCTGGCCCTGGTCAAGGGCACGATCCCGGCCGGTGGCGAAACGCTGGTCCGCGTCCATGAGCCGCTCTCGGTTCTCGACTTCCTCGACCCGGCCAGCAAGCGCCAGGCCTTCTCGATCGACCAGGCGCAAGCCGCGCTGGCCAAGCACGGCCACGGCGTCATCGTGCTGATGCACCGTCCGGAAGACGGCGAGGCCATCCTCACCCGCCTGACCGGCACCGCCCCGAGCGCCCCGGCCAAGTGGGACCCGCGCAGCTACGGCATCGGCGCCCAGATCCTGCGCGACCTTGGCGTCACCAAGATGCGCCTGCTCTCCAGCCCGCGCAAGATGCCCTCCATGGCCGGCTTCGACCTCGAAGTCACCGGCTTCGTTTCCTCTCCTGCGGAGCTCTGAATCATGTCTCGCTTCGACAACGTTTTCGAATACGACAGCAACCTGAACGGTGCCGGCCTCAAGGTCGGCGTCGTGATGTGTCGCTTCAACCTGCCGGTCTGCGAAGGCCTGCTGTCCTCCTGCATCGCCGAATTGAAGCGCCTCGGCGTCGCCGATGCCGACATGACCATCGCCACCGTTCCCGGTGCCCTGGAAGCCCCGCTGGTGCTGCAGACCATGGCGCAGAGCGGCAGCTTCGATGCGCTGGTCGCCCTCGGCGCCGTCATCCGTGGCGACACCTACCACTTCGAAGTAGTGTCCAACGACGCCTGCCGCGCCATCATGGAAGTCCAGCTGGATACCGGCGTGCCCATCGCCAACGGCATCCTGACCTGCGACACCGACGAACAGGCCGAAGTCCGCATGCAGCCGAAGGGTGCCGATTGCGCCCAGGCTGCCGTCGAAATGGCCAATCTGCAAAAGGCGCTGAACCAATGACTACCTTCATGAGCGACAGCGAGCATCCCCAAGAGGTCAAGGCGCCGCCGAAATCGGCCCGCCGCCGGGCACGCGAATTCGTGCTACAGGGCCTCTACCAGTGGCGTGTCGGCGGCGCCGACGAGGCTGCCATCGAAGCCTACGCCCCCGAAATGGAAGGCTTCGCCAAGGCCGATCGCGAGTTCTTCGTCGGCACCCTGCGCGGCGTGATTGGCCAGCAGGCCGCGCTGACCGAGCGCATCG
This sequence comes from Dechloromonas agitata is5, assembly GCF_000519045.1. GTDB lineage: Bacteria > Pseudomonadota > Gammaproteobacteria > Burkholderiales > Rhodocyclaceae > Azonexus > Azonexus agitatus. Next base: position 1,344,228 of record NZ_KI912532.1, on the reverse strand, counting down.
CCGCCCACATCGACCGCCCGTTCAACGAGCTGTCGCCGGTCGAAGCCTGCGTGATGATGCTCGGCACCTTCGAGATGCAGAACCATCCCGAAACCCCCTACCGCGTGATCATCAACGAGGCCATCGAGTTGACCAAGGCCTTCGGCGGCACCGACGGCCACAAGTACGTCAATGGCGTGCTCGACAAGGTTGCAGCCATCCTGCGCCCGGACGAAGTCGCAGCCCGCAAGCAAGCCAAAAAATAAGCCGATGGCCGGCGAGTTTGCCCTGATCGACAAGTACTTCGCCCGGCCTACCCCATCGGCCGTTCTCGGCCCGGGTGATGACTGCGCCCTGGTTCAGCCGACGCCGGGCAAGCAGCTGGCGGTGACCACCGACATGCTGGTCGCCGGCACCCACTTCCTGCCCGACACCGACCCGAAGAACCTCGGCTGGAAAGCGCTCGCCGTCAACCTGTCCGACCTCGCCGCGATGGGCGCCACACCACGCTGGGTGACGCTGGCCGGCGCCCTGCCGGCGGTCGATGAAGCGTGGATCGCTGCCTTTGCCGATGGCTTCTTCGCCTGCGCCAAAGAATACGGCGTCGACGTGATCGGCGGCGACACCACCAAGGGGCCGCTCAACGTCTGCATCACCGCCATGGGCGAAGTCGAACCCGGCCAGGCCCTGCGCCGCGACCGCGCCCAAGTCGGCGACCAGATCTGGGTTTCCGGCCGCCCTGGCCTGGCCGCGCTAGGCCTCGCCCACCTCCAGGGCAGGGTCAAATTACCCGAACCCTGGCCGCGCCTATGCGTTGCCGCCCTGGAAAAACCGCGCCCCCGCGTTGCGCTCGGCCAGGCACTGCTCGGCATCGCGACGGCGGCCATCGACGTCTCGGACGGCCTGCTGGCCGACCTCGGCCATATCTGCGAACGCTCCCACTGCGCCGCCGCCATCCAACTGGTGCAACTGCCGCACCTGCGGGACGTGGCGGGTAGCGGCGAACGCTACGATGCCGACCTGCGCCGCTTCGCACTCGAATGCCAGTTGGCCGGCGGTGATGACTACGAATTGTGTTTCACCGCCCCCGGCCCGCTCAGCCTGACCATCGCCCAGATCGCCGCCCGCCTGGAGCTGCCGCTCTGGCACATCGGCGAGATCGTCGCTGGCCCGGCCGGCGACGTCACGGTCTACGATCCGGACAGCAAGCCGGTCAGCTTCGCGCGCAAGGGATACGATCACTTTGCCGCGTAAGCCGACTTTTGCCTTCCTGCTCGCCCACCCGGCGCATTTCTTCGCGCTCGGTTGCGGCAGCGGGCTGGCACCGAAAGCGCCGGGGACCTTCGGCACCTTGTTCGCCTGGCTCAGCTTCGCGCTGTTCCGGCCCGCCTTCGAGGAACTGCCACTGCTCGGCCTGCTCGTTGTCGCCTACCTGGCCGGGATCTGGTTCATCGAGGTCACCGGCAAGGCGCTGGGCGACCCGGATCACGGCAGCATCGTCTGGGACGAGATCGTGCCCTTCTGGCTCGTCCTGCTGATGACGCCGGACAGCTTCCTCTGGCAACTCACCGCCTTTGGCCTCTTTCGCTTTTTCGACATCACCAAGCCGCAACCGGCGCGTTATTTTGACGCGCACGTCAAGAACGGCTTTGGGGTGATGGCCGATGATCTTGTTGCGGCCGGGTACACTTTGCTCACGCTGGCCCTGCTGAAGGTGGTTTTGGCCTGACGCCGGCGTGCCGAAGGCATAAAATCGGGAGCACCAATCAGCTTGGAGCTTCATCATGAGTCACAAGCACGCCCACCTGATGCGCAGCATCTTCCAGGACCCACCGTCGGCCAACATCCACTGGCGGGAAATTGAATCCCTGCTCCATCACCTCGGGGCCGAAATCGAGCCCTCGCATGGTGCACGCTTCAAGATCACCCTGAATAAGGTCGAAGCCTTCCTGCACCACCCGCACAACAGCAGTACCTGTAGCAAGAACGACATCAAGGCGATCCGCGAGGTGCTGACCCATGCCGGTGTGACGCTCGCCGCCTACGAGGCCGGCAACACTTGAAACCCGGAGTCGCCGGCGGCTAGGCGTAGCCCTGCGGATTGCCGCTCTGCCAGCGCCAGCCATCAACGCACATCGCGTCGACCCCGCGTTCTGCCTTCCAGCCGAGCAGCCGCTCGGCCAGCGCCGGGTCGGCATAACAACTGGCAATATCCCCCGGCCGCCGGGGTGCGATGCGATAGGGCACCGGCCGGCCACTTGCCTGGGCGAATGCCGCCACCATTTCCAGCACGCTGTAGCCGCGCCCGGTTCCGAGATTGATGGCAACGCAGTCGGCATGCTCGCGCAGGTAATCGAGCGCCGCCAGGTGGCCGAGGGCGAGATCGACGACATGGATGTAGTCGCGCACACCGGTTCCGTCCGGCGTGTCGTAATCGTCGCCCCAGACATTCAGGTATTCGCGTCGCCCGATTGCGACCTGTGCGACAAAAGGCATCAGGTTGTTGGGAATTCCCTGCGGATCCTCGCCGATCAGGCCGCTCGGATGCGCGCCGACCGGGTTGAAATAGCGCAGGATCCCGAAGCGCCAGGCCGGATCGGCCCGATAGGCGTCGCGCAGGATCTCCTCGACCATCAACTTGCTCCGCCCGTAGGGATTGGTCGCCGACAGCGGATGATCCTCGGTCAGCGGCAAGCGCAGCGGATCGCCATAGACCGTGGCCGAGGAACTGAAAACCAGCGAACGCACCCCGGTTTCGCGCATCGCCTCGAGCAGGCGCAGCGTGCCGACCACGTTGTTGTCGTAATAGGCCAGCGGCTGCTCGACGGATTCGCCGACCGCCTTCAGGCCGGCGAAATGAATCACCGCCTCCGCCCGGCTTGACTGCAGGGCCCTCACCAGCGCCGTACGATCGCGCACATCGCCGCGCACCAACGTAACCTCGCGGCCGGCAATCCGCCCGACCCGGGCCAGGCTCTCGGGATGGCTGTTGCAAAAATTGTCGAACACCGTTACCGCATGCCCTGCAGCCAGCAATTCCACACAGGTATGCGAACCGATGTAGCCGGCCCCGCCCGTCACCAGAATATTCACCCGCTTCTCCCTTGCCTGATCTCGCATGCCGACAGACCCCGTCTGCCGATCCCTATTGGAATACCACATCATAAATGACCGGGGTATGACAGGCGATCCGAAGATAATCGCCGTTGCGTGAGGAGCAGGCGCCAGAAGGTCATATCGGCAAAACCGGAAACCAAACCGGCGTTCCCGCGTCAACGCCACCCAAGGCGACAAAGCGGTGAGAACTGGAAATCCAGCGATGACCTGAGCCATACTGCAGTCCGGCAGTTGAGGCAGATTTCAGCGCGACTCCCGGGCCCCGTTTATGTCCAACGCAACAAGCCAATCAAGGGAATCCCCCACATGTCCGATGTCAGCGACCTGAGCAGCGAGAGTGCCGTTTACAAGACCCTGCTGGAATCGACCAAGGCCATCCCCTGGAAAATTGACTGGCAGACAATGACCTTTGCCTATATCGGCCCTCAGATCGAGCCGCTACTGGGTTGGAGCCAGGCAAGCTGGCAGTCGGCAAACGACTGGGCGATGCGCATCCATCCGGAAGATCGAGAGCACGTGGTGAATTTCTGCGTCGCCCAGTCGAAGGCCGGGGTCGATCACGAAGCTGACTACCGGGCGCTGACCAAGGATAACGGTTATGTCTGGATACGGGATGTCGTTCACGTCGTGCGCAATGCCCAGGGCGATGTTGAGTCGCTGATCGGTTTCATGTTCGACATCAGCGAACGCAAGAAAAACGAAGAAAAGCTGTTGTCGCTACAAAAGGAACTGGAAGCACTGTCGTTCAAGGATGGGCTGACGGGTATCGCCAATCGACGGCAGTTTGACTCCAGCCTGGAGCGGGAGTGGGACGGCGCGAGCAGAAGCCGGCTGCCGCTGTCATTACTGCTCCTGGATGTTGATTTCTTCAAGCAGTACAACGATTTGTACGGACATATTCAGGGCGATCAATGCCTGACGGAAATTGCGCGTACGCTGAATCTCGCGGCCGTTCGCCCTCGCGATCTTGTGGCACGCTTCGGCGGTGAGGAGTTTGTGATTCTACTGCCTGAAACGGACCGTCTTGGTGCGGAGCGAGTCGCCCAACGCTGTCAGCGCTTGATCGGTAAACTCGCGATCGTTCACGCCCGATCCGCACACGATCAGCGGGTCACAGTCAGCATCGGCGCCGGAACCGTTATCCCGACGGAAGGCATGACGGCCATCGAATTCATTCAAACCGTCGATCAACTGCTGTATCGGGCTAAACAAACGGGCAGGAATCGGATTGAGATGATGCACGGAAAGGAATAGACAGGACCATGCAACCACCGCTGTTACCGGCTGACGAGACGAAACGCCTTGAGTCCCTCCGGCGTATGCAACTGCTGTACACCCCGGATGAGGGTGCGCTGGATAGTGTGACGCGCACGGCAAAGTTGATTTTTCAGACCCCCATCGTCTTGATCTCCCTGGTCGATCACAACCGCCAATGGTTCAAGAGCTGTCTCGGCTTGCCGCTGCGTGAAACCCCCCGCGATATTTCGTTATGTGGCCATGCGATTCTCGGCGATGAGATTTTTGTCATCGAGGACACCACCCAGGATGAACGGTTTGCCGACAACCCTCTCGTGCTTGGCGAACCAGGGATTCGCTTCTATGCCGGACGGCCGCTGAAAAACCGGGAAGGATTCAATATCGGCACACTTTGTCTTATCGACCGGATTCCTCGGCTGCTGGCCCCGTCAGAGCTGCAAGCCCTCGACGATTTGGGGAAATGGGCCGAACTCGCACTCATGGCCAGGGAATTGAGCGATACGCAGGCAGGCCTCGTCGCGAACCACGATGACGAAGCTCGCCGTGCAATGCTCGATGCCAAACTCAATCTATGGAATTCGGAAACTACGCGCGAATTACTGGAGCGCGAGACCATCCGCGCTTTTCATCAACAAACCCCGTTGACCGTTCTGGTCGCAGAAATCGCTGGTTTTGACGCCATTCAGGATCGATACGGATCGCTGGCGGCAGATACGCTGCTCGCTGAACTTTCCAGGACGATGGGAAGTGTCATTCGCACCTACGACACCCTCGGGCGCCACGGCAACACGCAGTTCCTGATGGCCCTGCCCGGCGTGGATGAAGAGAAGGCAAGGCAGGTCGTTTCCAAACTCAGGAGAGCGTGTTCGCTGATCATGTTCATGCCGGAGGATAGCGTCGTGGATATCCATGTTCTGCTTGGCAGCGCCAGTGCCGACTTCCGAACCAGAACACCGGAGCCGATCCTCCTGATTGAACAAGCCATACGCAATATGGCTTAGATCAGTCGCTCAGCGCATGGCAGTGCAATGCCCGGCCTTCCCACAAATGCCGTATCAAGCAAAAGAGCCACCGCAACGGGTGGCTCTTTTGCTTGATTACAGCAGATATTCTGGCGCGCCCAGCGCGATTCGAACGCACGACCCCTGCCTTCGGAGGGCAGTACTCTATCCAGCTGAGCTATGGGCGCTTGGGAGGGGTGCATTCTACTCTGCGTGGCGGCGCGCGTCCATGCCGAAAAAACGGCTTGCTCGGGGCGGGGCAACGCAATCAATCGAAGAAGGTGCGTGCCGCCTCGTAGCGTTGTGCATAGTAGCGATCGCTCAGGCGGTCGATGCGCACCTTGCCGTTGGACGACGGGGCGTGGATGAAGCGGGAATCACCGATGTAGATGCCGACGTGCGACAGTGAGCGGTTGAGGGTATTGAAGAAAACGAGGTCGCCCGGACGCAACGCGTTGCGCTCGACAGGCCGGCTGTTGCGGGCGATGTCGGCCGCGCTGCCCTGTACCTTGAGACCGGCAGCCTGACCATAGATGTAGCTGACCATGCCGCTGCAATCGAGCCCGGCCTCCGGGTTCTTGCCACCGAAGCGATAGCCGGTGTCGATCAGGCCGAGGGCGTAGAGGACGATCTCGTTGCCCTTCTCGCTGACCGGGCGGGAGGCTTGCGCTATAGTCTCCGTCGAAGCGGAAGGGCGCGGCCCGGGGCTGCCGCACGCCGCGAGCAGTAATGCGGCCAGGCCGGCGGACAATAAGAAGGGAAGACGCATCAAGCTAAAGTCTTTTCTTGGAACAGCCCATAACTTAGCGTTTTTACAGGAATTTTCAAGACCATGAATCTCCAGAACATGCAATTGCTGCAAACCGGCAACCTGATCGGCGGCACCTGGGTCGGGGCTGACAGCGGCGAACGATTGAACGTGATCAACCCGGCCAGCGGCGAAAAGCTGGCCAACGTCCCACTGTGTGGTGCCGACGAGACGCGCCGGGCCATCGAAGCCGCCAACGCTGCCTGGCCAGCCTGGCGCGCCCTGACGGCCCGCCGCCGTTCGCAGATCCTGCAAGCCTGGAACCGTCTGATTCTCGACAACGCCGAAGACCTGGCGCAGATCGTCACCGCCGAGTGCGGCAAGCCGCTGGCGGAAGCCAGGGGCGAAGTGATCTACGGTGCCTCCTTCGTCGAATGGTTTGCCGAGGAAGGCAAGCGCACCTACGGCGAGAGCATCCCCAGCCCGGCCTCGACCACACGCCTGCTCGTCATCAAGCAGCCGATCGGCGTCTGCGCAGCGATCACGCCATGGAATTTTCCACTCGCCATGATCACCCGCAAGGTTGCCCCTGCGCTGGCTGCCGGCTGCCCGGTGGTGGTCAAACCGGCCGAAGCGACGCCGCTCACTGCCCTGGCGCTGGCCGTACTGGCCGAACAGGCCGGTTTCCCGGCCGGCGTGTTCAACGTGGTCACAGGCCAGCCAGCAGCCATCGGCGGCGAACTGTGTGCCAATCCCATCGTCCGCAAGCTGTCGTTCACCGGCTCCACCGCCGTCGGCCGCCTGCTCATGGCGCAATGTGCGCCGACCATCAAGAAACTGTCGCTGGAACTGGGCGGCAACGCGCCGTTCATCGTCTTCGACGATGCCGATGTCGATGCCGCCGTCGCCGGTGCGATCGCCGCCAAGTACCGCAATACCGGCCAGACCTGCGTCTGTGCCAACCGGCTGCTGGTGCAGAGTGGCGTCTATGAGGAATTCGCCGCCAAGTTCGCCGCCAAGGTCAGCCAGTTGCAGGTCGGCGCCGGCACCGAGGCGGGTGTGGCGCAAGGGCCGCTGATCAATGCTGCCGGCCTGGGCAAGGTCGAGTCGCATGTCGCCGACGCCGTCGCCCACGGTGCACGCGTGCTGTGCGGTGGGGCGCGCCACGAACGCGGCGGCAACTTCTTCCAGCCGACCGTGCTGGCCGACGTGACGACCGCCATGAAGGTCGCCCGCGAGGAAACCTTCGGCCCGGTCGCCCCGCTCTTCCGGTTCACAACCGAGGGCGAAGCCATCGCCATGGCCAACGACACCGAGTTCGGTCTGGCCGCCTACTTCTTTACCCGCGACGTCGCCCGCTGCTGGCGCGTCGGCGAGGCGCTGGAGTACGGCATGGTCGGCATCAATACCGGCAGCATCTCCAACGAGGTGGCGCCCTTTGGCGGCGTCAAGCAGTCCGGTCTCGGACGCGAAGGCTCGAAGTACGGGATCGAGGACTACCTCGAAATCAAGTACCTCTGCTTCGACGTGCAGGCATGAAGTTCCTGATCGCCGGCCTCCTGCTCGCCGGCGCCTTCCTGCTCTGGCAGCGCTGGCGCCGGTCGGCCGGAGATCGCCACGGTGGCGACCGTCTCGGCTGCAATAGCGACAGCGATGTCTGCAGCGGGGATACCGGCGATGGCGGAGGAGACGGGGGAGGCGACTAGCCGAACAGTCCTGGGCTTCAGCCCATTTCCGGCGTGTATTCGACGACCCGGTTACGCCCGATGTTCTTGGCGATGTAAAGCGCCGTGTCGGCCGCGTGGGTCAGTTCATCGGGGGTCTTGCCGTGATCGGGGTAGGCCGCCACACCGGCCGAGGCAGTATAGGTGACCCTGAAATTGCCGAAGTCGATGCCAATGTCGGCGATCTGGCGGCGCCAGCCTTCGGCCCGTTCGACGGCCTTGTCGAGCGGCATGCGCGGCATCAGGACGACGAATTCCTCACCGCCGTAGCGGCACAGTACGTCTTCCTGACGGATATCGGCGCGCAGGGTTTCAGCCAGCACGACCAGGGCGCGGTCGCCGGCCAGATGGCCGTAGGTGTCGTTGATCCGCTTGAAGAAATCGAGGTCGAGGATGACCAGTGCCAGCGGATAGCCCTCGCGGCGCGAGCGCGACAATTCGCGCTCCAGGGTTTCGTCGAGATAGCGGCGGTTGAAGCAGCCGGTCAGGCTGTCCCGGATGGTCTGCTCCTTGAGTGCGACCTGCAGTTGCTCGATCTCGACCAGTTGCCGGCGCAGTTGCTCGTTGGCCGCGCGCAATTCGTTCTCGGCCCGCCGACGCTCCGAAACATCGCGGGAAATGCCGAGCAGCGCATAGGGCCGGCCAGCCGCGTCGAGCAGGAAACTGCCGACCACTTCGGCATGGATGAGGCTGCCATCCTTGTGCGGCTGTTCGATCTCGCAGGTCGCCGACAGGGCGCTCAGGTCGCCGGCCGCGATGCGGTGCAAATGGTCGTCCATGATCGCCTGCACCCTGGCATAGGAGGCTGGCGTCATTGCATCGGCCACGCTCTGGGCAGTCGCCTCCTCGACAGTCAGACCGCGTACCTTCTCGATGGCCGGGCTGACGTAGGTGAAACGCATGCTCTTCAGGTCCAGCGTCCAGATCACGTCCTTGCTGAACTCGGCCAGTTGCCGGTAGCGCTCCTCGCTGGTCCGCAGGGCGCATTCGAATACTTCCCGCGACGCGACCTCACGCTGCAGGCGATGGTTCAGACGGGCAAAATAGAGCGCCGCGCCGCCGACCAGCAGGATCAACAGGCCGCCGCCGGCCAGCGCGAAGCCGATCCAGGCCGGCAGCTTGCTGGCCTCCGCCTCGAAGATCAGGCCATCGATGGCCGGCCGGGGCGGCAGCATGCCCAATTCGGCGTAGGTTTCGGCAATTTGCTGCCAGCGGCTGGCTGACTGCTGGCCGATCTCGACCAGGTCGGGCTGCATCAGGCGCTTCAGTTCGTTGGCCTCGAACAGCAGGTGGTCACGTTCATGGCGCCGCGAGTAACGGACCAGGATGAGATCGGTGATTGCCTCCGGATTAGCCAGGGCATAGGCCCAGCCCCGCACGACAGCCTGCCGAAAGGCCCGGACACGATCCGGCGAGGCCTTGACGCGCTGCTCCGAGGTGAACAGTGTGTCGCCATAGAAATTGATGCCCACCGCCGCCGGATTGAAGATCTGGTAAGGAAAGCCGACCTTGCGCAGCAGGTAGGGCTCGTCCGTGGCGTACCCCGACATCGCCTCAACCCGCCCTTCGATCAGGTCACGGGTGTCGAAGGTGTGCGGCACGGTGGTGAATTGCCGGATCTCCTCGCGCCGGAGATAGGCGAACAGCTCGGTTTCATGCGGCGCCAGCATGATGCGGCTGCCCTCCAGGCTATCGATATCGCCGATCTTGCGCCGGTTGACCAGCAGGATCAGCGGCGAATGCTGGACGATGGCCGCCAGCGCGACGACCGGCTTGCCCTGTACCCGGTGCCAGGCCAGCTCCGACGCGGCGACGCCAAAATCCGCCTCCCCGTTGAGCACGATCTCAACCGGATTCCCGCCACTGGGCAACTCGCGCAAGCTGACGTCGAAGCCTGCCTCGCGGAAATAGCCCTGCTCGATTGCGGCGTAATAGCCGGCAAACTGGAACTGGTGCTTCCAGTTCAGTTGCAACACGACATGCTCCAGCGCCCAGGCCGGGGCAACAGCCAAGCATGACAACAGGAAAAAGGCCATTCGCATGCCGCGATTATGCCGGCATTTCAGGGGATTCCCTTATTTATGATAACTGCGACTGCTGCCCGACCCCCCATGGCTGGAACTGGCTTCGTTCTCGAACAGGTTCCAGCCCTGTTGCTGGACGAAGGCGAAGAGCAACAGGGCACAGATGCCAGCGGCCAGGTTGAACTTGTCGAACATCAGTCGTCTCCGTCGGAATCGTCGCTGCTCACCGGTGCATGATCGCTTTCCGCCCAGCGCTGCGTCTCGAAGGCCGATTTGCGCAGCGAGGCGAAGACCGGGAAGGCCGCCAGGAAGATCAGCACGATCACGAAATTGGACCACCCGGTGCGCGGCGTAACCACCTCCAGACGATCACGCACTGCGACACCCTTGTTCGGCGACATTTCCGGGTCAAGCGTCAGGTAGTAGGTACCCGCCGGGATGTTGCGGAACACCACCTCGTCGTCGCGGCTGCCTTCCGTCCACCGGCCATCGTCGTAACCCCAGTAGTAGGAAATCTCGCGCGCCGCCGGCCAGGCCTGGCCGGTGCTCTTGTTGACCAGCAGCAGATCGACGCCGAGCCAGTTGTTGTCGAGCGAGGTCGCCTGGCGCACGACGATCTTGCGCTGCTGGGCGGCCAGCGTGAATTCACGGCTTTGCACCTCACTGGCAAAACCCGGTTCGAAACTGAAATCCTGGCGCAGCAGCAGCTTTTCGCTTGAAATGAACAAAAAGAACACCTGCACCAGCAGGGCCACCAGTGCCAGCTTGGCGAACAAGCCCCAACTCCGGCGCACGGCGGCAGACCACGGGTTGGGCTGGTTGGCATAGACGCCAATGGCTGCAGGCAGTTTGCCGGCCTGGCCGAACGCCTCGGCAATGACGTCCGGGGCAACATAGCGGCCGAGCGACCAGTTCAGGTCGTTGTTGCTGGTCTCCTTGGACAGCATGCGGGGCGGTGCGACGTAATCGACGACGCGGTTGGTCTCGCCGTACTTGACCCGCCAGGTGAATTCGCCATCGATCTGCACCACCTCGGCGAGCGGGGTGGTCGAGAAATGCTTGAACAGCTCGCCGTCGTAACGCAGGCTGTCCACCTCGATGACGCTGTTGCTCGTTGGCGGCCGCGACAGCACATCGACCACGTTCCAGTGACCGTTGTACTCGGTCAACCAGCGGTAGGTGCCGTGCTCGGCGGCGAGCAGGTATTCCGACCACAGGTAGGCGATGCCCTCGATCCGCGCCCGGCGCACCAGATGGCCGATGACTTCGACCGGCTTGCCATCCAGGTTTCCCTTGCTGCCCAATGGCAGGCGGAGCTTGCGGATTTCGTCGCGGCGGCGCATGACGCGCGACAGGATCTTGTAGCTGGGGTCGGCCGCATCGACCACCGTGCCGCAGCTGGCACAGGCAACGGCCAGGATGTCCGGTGAGCGGGCCTGCATCGGCGAAGCGCAGGACGGGCAGCGGAAGACCTGCGCCTGGACGCTGACCTCACGCTCCGCCCGGCCCTCGCGCAGGTTGTTCAGGCGTAGCGACCGGAAATCGACCGCTTCGCCAACAAAGAGCAGGGGCGGCGTTTCGGAGTAGTCGAGGGTGGCGAAATGGCGCTCGTTGCGCAGGTCAGCCGCCGCCACCGGATAGCCGGCGCCGACCTTGAACGGCAGCTCGCCCTCGCCGGCGACGCACCCCGCGTTTTCGAGATTGCTGACGGTCCATACCTGGCTGGCCACCTGCAGACGCTGGCCTATCCTGAGTCCCGAAAAGGCCGGCAACGGCTCGTTCACCTGGCGCATGAAGGTGAGCACATACTCACCGCCCGCCTCCGACAGCCAGCCCGTACGCATGTCGTCGAACAAGAGGTGCCACTCGTTCCAGATGCCCTGACTGTACTTGATCTGGATGCGCCCGATCAGCGCGAAATGGACGCCCTCGTAGCTACCCTCGGCCCCCAGCTGGAGCGGCGAGCGGTCCTCGACCAGGGGCGCCATCTTGCCGATGTCCTCCAGATTCTGGTCGTGACGGACAAGCGTACTCTGACAATACGCACAGACGGCGAAGACCGACGAGTTGGATTTGAACTCAACGGGCGCGCCGCAGGACGGGCAGGAGGCAGTGAGCGCCACGCGGGGCCGATCAGGTCAGCTTCTTGAGCAGTTCCGCCTTCTTGGCATCGAACTCGGCCTGGCTCAGGATGCCTTTCTCGACCAGACCGTGCAGTTTTTCCAGCGTGGCAACGACCTCATCGGGCGAAAGGCTGCCAGCCGTCGCTGCCGGAGCGGTTGCCGCCGGAGCCGCCCCGCCCTGCGGCAGGGCCGCGGCCATCGCCTGCCCGACCACCTGGCCGAAACCGACGCCGGCGCCCAGGCCAACCCCCATCGCCGCCATGCCGCCCTCGTTCTTCGCCGCATCGGGGATGCTGTTGGCGACCTGGTACTGCGTGTAGCGCTGCATGTCGCCAATCATGTTCATGCCGATCTTCTGGTCAAGAATCTTCTGCAACTCCTCGGGCAGCGACACGTTCTGGACGACCAGCGAATCCAGCGCCAGGCCGTATTCGGCGAACACCGGCTGCATCTTGGCGAACATCGCCCGACCGAATTCTTCCTGGTTGGCCGCCATGTCGATGAAGGGCACACCCGACTCGGCAAACAGGTCGGTCATGCCGGCAACCAGGGTGTTGCGCAACTGGCCGGCCAGTTCCTCGCGATCGTAACGGTCGCGAGTACCGGAAATCTTCTGGTAGAAGGCCTTGGGTTCGACCAGGTGGTAGGCATAGATGCCGAAGGCGCGCAGCCGGACAATGCCGAATTCCTTGTCGCGGATGGTGATCGGGTTCGGCGTGCCCCACTTCTGATCGAGCTGGGTACGGGTCGAGAAGAAGTAAACATCGCTCTTGAACGGGGATTCGAACAGCTTGTCCCAGTTCTTCAGGTAGGTCAGCACCGGCAGGGTCTGCGTCGTCAGCTTGTACATGCCCGGCTGGAAGACGTCGGCCACCTTGCCTTCGTTGACGAACATCGCCACCTGCGACTCGCGCACGGTCAGGCTGGCGCCGTTCTGGATCTCCATTTCCGCCATCGGGAATCGCCAGGCCAGCGTGCCGTCGCCATCCTCGGTCCATTGCAGGATGTCGATAAACTGTTTCTTGATGAAGTCCATCAGAGCCATGAAAGTCTCCTTGAGTGATCAGGCGATGCAGCCGGCGTTGAGGATGCCGATGCCGAGGGAAAGCGAAGCGAGGAAAACGCCGGAAGCGACCTTGCCCTGCGGGATGGCACGGTTGATCTGGGGCAGGGCGAGGCGGGCGATGACATAGACCATCAGCTGGACCAGACAGGCGACGACGCCCCAGCCGATCATCGCCATGATGTTGTGGCTGACCGCCACCGACACCGCGATCGGCAGCGCATAGCCGACCACCGCGCCGCCCAGGCTGACGGCCGCCGCCGTGTTGCCCTCGCGGATCAGGGCCAGCTCGTTATAGGGCGTGACAAAGACGTAGAGCAGGGCGAATACCGCCAGCAAGGCGAGCGCCGTGGCGAAATAGCCGGCGAAGGCAGGCAGGCTGCTGATGACTGGATCGAACATGGAATCTCCCGCAGTGGGCGAAATGACAGCGGATTGTCACCGCAAGGGAGTGTTTGTTCAAGTCGGGAAGGCGCGGTACCAGGCGATGAATTCCGCCATCGGCATCGGCTTGGCGTACAGGTAGCCTTGAATCTGCGTACAGCCCAGCGCGAAGAGCTGGTCGCGCTGCATGATGTCTTCGACACCTTCGGCCAGCGATTTCATGCCGAGGTCGTGCGTCAGATCGATGATGGTGCGGACGATCCGCAGGTTATCCACCGAGGAGAACATGCCGACGACAAACGAGCGGTCGATCTTGATTTCATTGAGCGGTAAGGTCGCCAGATAGCTCAGCGAGGAGAAACCGGTACCAAAATCGTCCAGCGCCAGGCGAACCCCCATGGCACGCAGACGGGTCATCACCTCCAGGCCACGTTCGCGATCCCGCATCAGGGCCGTTTCGGTCAGTTCCAAAGTAAAGCGCTCGGCCGGCAGGCGCCAGGATTCCAGGCATTGCCCGACGATTTCCGGCAGGTCGGTATCCAGCAGATCACCCGCCGTCAGATTCAGCGAAAGGCTGATGCCGATGCCTTCCGTATCGAGCGCGGCTGCCTGGTGCATGGCTGCGCGAACCAGCCAACTGGTGAACTGAGCCCGCCAACCATATTCCTCGATCAATTCCACGATGAGCGGCGGCGGCACCCAGTCACCGTTGTCGCGTCGCCAACGCAGCAGCAGTTCCGCACCAAAGCAGGTACGGGAGTCGCTGTTGACCTGGGGTTGCAGGTACAGCATCAGGCGATCCTTGCGCAGCGCCTCTCGCAACTCCTCCGACAACTGTTGCCGATGCTGCCAACGCTGTCGCATCGAATCATCGAAGATGGCAAAGGACTCCCGGCTCACCTGCAGGCTGGCCCGCGCCAGACGGGCTGCCTGGATGACCTCGTCGGCCTCGTTGCCGTGTTCGGGGAACATGGCGATCCCGATCGACGCATCGAGCAAGATGCCCCGTCCGCCCAGCAAGCGCACCGGATGGTCGAAAACCCGATGAATCTGCGATGCCGCCAGCGCCGGCTGGGCCATCGAGGTCACGTCGGCGAGGAGCAGCAACCATTCCCCCTCGTGTCCGGTGAAGGCCTTGTCCTGAGGGCGCAAGAGACTCGACAACTGCCCGGACAGAAGCCCTGGCAGGCTCTGCAATTCGCTGGCCGTCAGGTTCGACAAAGCCTGCCGATTGACCATGGAGACGGAGAGAACGGCAACCCGCTGGCCACCTTCCCCCATTTCCCGCAAGGTACGCATCGCCATCCATTCGCCCGGCAAGCCCGCTTCGGTATCGCGCGCCTCCTCACCCAGTTCGATGGCACAACTGATGGCCGCTACCACGCTGCGCCGCAGGATACCGAACAGTTCAAGCTGAAGGCGCCCGATCTGGGGCTGGCCACCGAACAAGTCGGCCTCCGCGATGGCCGTCGCTCGATTAAAAAAACCGAACATGTCGGCGAGGGAAAACCCCCTCCCGCTCAGCTTGTGCCAGGCGTGCATCCAGCTGCGTTGCCAGAGATTTTCATTGATCCGCAGCGGCAACTCGCCCGTCCGCGCCACGAACTCGTCCAGCAAATGCGTCGTACCGTAGGGCGCCGCCGCCTTGGCCACCGCGGTGCGCCAGACGGCATCCAGGGCGCGTAGCGACGGCAGGTCGTCCTCACTGACGCCGAATGCGGCATAGTCGATGAAACCGGTGCTATCCAAGGTAGTAGTCATTCGCCGCCAGACCGTAAGCGTTGTAGGGCAGAGCCTTGGCAACCCGCAAGCGGGCGTGGGCCGGTTCGCGCAAATCGATGACGCGGTAACTGCTGACCTGCTGCTTGTCGGCATCCAGCATCACGACGACCCGCGGCCGGGAGCGCTGCACCCGGTTCTGCAGGATGACCACACCAACCTCCCCATTGCTCAGTTCAACCAGCGTCCCGATTGGGTAGAGGCCGACGCACTGAACGAACTGCTCCATCAGGGTGGGGTTGAACTTCTTGCCGCGCAGGTTGTGCAACTCCTCCAGCGCCTCCTGATGCCCGAGGGCGCTGCGATAGGGCTTGTCCTTCTGCATGGCACAGAAAGAATCGGCGATCCCGGCAATCTCGGCCGCCATGCCGATCTGCTCGAACTTCAGGCCACGCGGGTAGCCACTCCCGTCCCATCTCTCATGGTGGCGCGCCACGGCCAATACAACATCATTCGACAACGTGGAATGTGCCATCAGGATTTCCATGGAACTGGCCACATGCGAATGTACCAGCCGACGCTCCGCTTCGGTCAGGTCAGTCTTCTTCCGCAGGAGTTCGAGCGGCAGTTCGATCTTGCCAATATCCTGCAACAGGCCGGTCATGCCGAGATCGAGCAGGCGCATGTCACGCCAGCCGATATGCGTTCCGACCAGCAACATGTTGACCGCAACATCCATGGCATGATCGAAACTGTATTCATCGCGCTGCTTCAGGCGCAACAGCCACATCACCGCATCCGGATTGCGTTGCAGGCTGGCAGAAATGTCACGCAGCCCCTCGCGGACAGTGAGCAAATCAACATCCCGGCCCTCGGAAAGTGTCTCGAAGGCATGCTGCAAGGCCGTAGTCAGTTGATCATAGCGGGGTTCGACGTCAGCCAGTTCTCGAGAGAGCTGGCAGGCCTGCTCATTGTCGTCCTGCGAATGCAGGAAATCGAGAAAGCGGCGCCGGCGCAGATTTCGCCTTTCTTTCTCGTTGGCGGAGAAGAGCTCCCCCTTGCCGGAACTTTCCTCGATACGCTGGCCTGTTATCGGTGCGGCGTGCAAGGGCAGATCGCGTTCATGGCGCGGGGCTGCATAGTGCTCATTCAGGGAACGCGAGCGGTCGATCGATACGAAACGGCATTTCTGCCGGAAGAGCGCGATCTGTTCGGACGAAGTGACGACGAATCCCTGAAAGATGAAGGGAAATGCCGTCCACGGACAATCCGGTTCGGCGACGAACATGCCGATTTTCAGATCGCTGACCGAAATGATTTCCATAGTGAGCCCGCTGCTTCAACGCGTCGCAAGCGCGATTTGTTTTAATCCCTCAAGTGCTAGATTCTGCGGGAGTTGAAGCAGGATCACAAGGCGCGGCGAAAGTTGATCGGCATAACCCGACGGCAAAAAGTGGAATCGCTGCACACCCAGTTGCGCGAATCCGGCTAGGATGCGCACTGCGGTCGGCCCAACGCATCGGTGCCCGGTTGCTTGAGTCACTTTTGGGCAGTTCAGCGTGGTCGAAAAGCCCGGCCAGTGCGCCTGGCCGGGGTCGCGTCGGTTTCGTCCGCCAGGCTTACTCGGCCGGCAGGCCCGGCCCGGCCGGTTGCTGTTTCTGGTCGCTCAGATCGACCCCGCGGATGTCTGACTGTTCGATCAGGCGGGCCAGGTACTCCTGGTGCTTGCGCTGCTCGATCAACTGGGCCAGAAAGACGCGGATGCGCGCCTCCACTGCCTCGAAAGGCAGGTCCTGGCCCAACGCCACCCGGTCCACCTGCACCACGTGATGCCCGAAGCGCGACTCCACCAGCTGCGGTAACAGGCCGGTCTTGCCAAACGCAGTGAGTGCCGACCAGAACTCGGGCACCACCGCCCCCTCCGAAATCTGGCCGAGTTGACCGCCGGTCTTGCTGCTCGAACAGATCGATTCCTCGCGGGCCACCCGCTCGAACGAGGCCGGGTCGTTCTTGAGGTGGAACAGGGCCCGCTCGGCCTTCTTCAGCACCTCGGGGTCGCTGTCCCCCGCCTTGGTATCGAACAGGATGTGACGCACCTCGAACAGGTCACCGCTGCGGAATTTCTTGCGATTTCCGTCGAAATAGCGCCGGATTTCCTCATCGGACACCGGCGGCATCTCGACCTCGCGCTCCAGCACTTTTTCCAGCGCAGCCTCTTCGGTTTCCGCCTCGATCTGCAGCGCTACCGCCCGCTGCCGCAACAGGGTGCGGACCACCAGCGAACGCACCGCCGCCTCGCGCGGCTTGGGTGCATCGGCGTAGTCGATCATCGCCTCGGCGATCGCCGCCTCGGGGATCTGCTCGCCATTGATCACCACGTTGGGCGGTCCCTTGCGATAAAACTGGACGACGGTATTCATGCGTGTATTTCCCGGATTCAGAATGCCAAAAAGAAAACCCCGCGGGCGGCAAGGCCAAGCGGGGTTCACCATGCGGTCAGGGCTGGCGGACCGTAGGAATGTCGCAACGCACTATCCAGTCCTTGAGCGTACGATTCTAGCTGCCCCGCCCCTGAGCCGCAACGAAGGGGGATTTTCCCGGTATCGCCCGGCACATGCCGGCTCAATCCACCGCCAACTGCCGCAAGCCCTCGAGGGGCAGGTTGGGGACCAGCCGGAACGGTATCGACAAGCATTCGGCGATTTCCCCGGCATGGCCACCGGAGATCAGACAGATCCGGTCCGGCCCGGCCAGGCGGGCGAAAATGCGCTCAACGGCGCCGGCCTGCGCCTCGAGGATGCCGGACACAATGGCGTCCTCGGTACAGCGCGGCAACGGTTCGTAGCGCCCGGTCGCCAGTGGCAAGGCGGCCGTCCCCTGGGCCAGCGAACGTCGCATCAGGCCGATGCCGGGCAGGATGTCGCCGCCTGCAAAGCTGCCATCGGCCGCCAGCGTGTCGATGGTCGTCGCCGTACCTGCCATCACCACCAGGGCCGCCCCGGCGTGCAAGGCGCGGGCGCCGACCAGGGCACACCAGCGGTCGACACCGAGCCGCTCCGGAAAGCGGTAGAGATTTTTCACGCCGCCGGCCCATGCGCTCGACCGGACTTCCTGCAGGCAAGGCTGCCAGGGTGCCAACCGCTCGGCGATACGACACGCCACGTCCGGACCGGCTACATTGGCCAGCATCACTTTGTCGGGCCGCGGCCACTCACCCGGCAGACCGGCCAGTTGCGCGATATCGGCCTGCGCCACCGCCCCCTGCGCCCGCCAGGCCGTGCCATCGTGCACGCCCCACTTGATGCGGGTGTTGCCGCTGTCGAGGCAGACGATCATGCGTGGCTCGTCCCGTCACCGCCTGCCGTGCGCCGCAAACTAACATCGCCGGAGAAGATGCGTTCGATGCCCTTGCCGGTTTCGAGCAGCAGGGCGCCATCCGGATCGGCGCCCAGGCAGCGCCCGGCCAGATCGGCTTCCTCGCCCTGGATGCGTACCGATTCGCCCTGCCAGGCATGCAGCGCCTGCCAGTCGTCGCGCAGCCCGGCGAAGCCTAGGGCGGCAAAGGTATCGAGGGCAGCGGCCAACTCGGCCAGGATGGCGGCCAGGATGTCGTGGCGCTCGACGCGGACCCCGGCGGCGCTCAGGCCGCTGGCCGGTTGCGGCAGATCGCCGGTTGGCGGCAGCAGGTTGAGGCCGATGCCGATGATGGCCTGCGTGCCGCGCCGGTCGGAAGCCAGTTCGACCAGGATGCCGGCCAGCTTGGCAAAATCGCCGTTCGTGGCAAGCAATACGTCGTTCGGCCATTTCAGGCGGACGCCGGGTGCGCCGAGGCCACCGAGCGCCCGGGCCAGACCGACACCGACGGCAAGCGACAGGCCGCTCAAGCGGGTCGGGCTGCCGGGAAAACGCCAGAGCAGCGAAAAGGTCAGGCTGGCTTCCGGCGAAGACAGCCAGCTCCGCCCGCGCCGGCCGCGCCCGGCACGCTGCCGGTCGGCGACGATGACCGTGCCGGCAGGCGCGCCGCGGTCGGCGCGACGCATCAGTTCGCTGTTTGTCGAGTCGCATTCGTCCAGCGCGTCGACGTCGAAACGCCCGGCCAGTGCGCCGAGCCGGGGCTTGAGCAATACGGGGTCGATCAGTGCCATGCGACGGATTCTACTCCGCCGCATGCTCCTTGCCGCCGTCGATGCCGAGTTCGGCGATCTTGCGCGTGATGGTGTTGCGGCCGATGCCCAGCGCCTGCGCCGCCTCGATGCGACGGCCGCCGGTATGGGCCAGGGCCCGGGTGATCAGGATGCGTTCGAAAACCTGGGCCAGCACGCCATGCACATCCGGCACGCCCCGCGCCAGCAGGCGGTCGACCTCGCCTTCCAGTGCGCCTTCCCAGTCAGTCACCTGCAGCGCCGGGCTGGCCTCGCGCAGCTCGACCGGCAGGTCGCCGACCTCGACCTGCTGACCGGGCGCCATTACCGTCAGCCAGTGGCAGAGGTTTTCCAATTGCCGCACGTTGCCCTGGAAATCGAGCCCGGTCAGATATTTCAGCGCCCCTTCCGACAGCCGCTTGGTTTCGACCCCCAGTTCCCGGGCGCTCTTCTGCAGGAAATGGCGGGTGAGCAGCGGGATGTCCTCGCGCCGCTCACGCAGGGCCGGCAGGCGGATGCGGATGACGTTCAGTCGGTGGAACAAATCCTCGCGGAACAGGCCATCCTTGACCCGCGTTTCCAGGTGCTGGTGCGTCGCCGCGATGACGCGGACGTTGGCCTTGATCGGCGAGTGGCCACCGACGCGATAGAAATGGCCGTCGGACAGCACACGCAGCAGCCGGGTCTGCAGTTCGGACGGCATGTCGCCGATTTCGTCGAGGAACAGCGTCCCCCCCTCGGCCTGCTCGAAACGGCCACGGCGCTGGGCCTGCGCGCCGGTAAAGGCGCCACGCTCATGACCGAACAGTTCCGATTCCAGCAGATCCTTCGGAATGGCCGCCGTGTTGATGGCGATGAAGGGCTTGTCGGCGCGTGGGCTATGCCGGTGCAGGGCGCGGGCGACCAGCTCCTTGCCCGAGCCGGATTCACCGGTGATCAGCACTGTGGCGTGCGACAGGGCCAGCCGGCCGATGGCGCGGAAGACTTCCTGCATGGCCGGCGCCTGGCCGAGAATCTCCGGCACCAGGCCCTCTTCATCGGACGCACCGCTTTGGTGCATTGACTCGTCAATCGCCCGGCGGATCAACTCGACCGCCTGGTCCACGTCGAAGGGCTTCGGCAGGTATTCGAAGGCGCCGCCCTGGAAGGCCGCCACGGCGCTTTCCAGGTCGGAATAAGCGGTCATGATGATGACCGGCACCGACGGAAAACGCGTCTTCACCTCCTGCAGCAATTCCAGCCCGGACTGGCCCGGCATGCGGATATCGGACATCAGCACCTGCGGCGGCTCGATGCCTTGTTCGAGCTGCGAAATGGCCTCGCTGGCCGAAGCATAGCTCTTGAACGGGATGCCCTCGCGGGACAGGGTTTTCTCCAGCACCCAGCGGATGGAACGATCGTCGTCTACGATCCAGACCGGTTTCATAATCTCTTGGCTCATTTTGTAGTCAGAATGGCCATAACCGAAGCAAGACTCAGGCCTGCTCGATGGGCAGGCGCAAGGTAAAGACGGTGCTACCCGGCCGGCTGGCACAATCGATCGTGCCGTGGTGGTGCTGGATGAAATTCTGGGCGATGGTCAGCCCCAGGCCATTACCGCCTTCCCGGCCGGAAACCAGTGGGTAGAACATGCGCTCGCGGATGTCGTCGGGGATGCCCGGACCGTTGTCGATGACCTTGATCTCCATGGCCAGGCGGTAGCGCTTCTTGGCCAGCGTCACCTGGCGCAGCGAACGCGTCCGGAGCACGATCTCGCCCTCGCCCCCCATCGCCTGCGCGGCGTTGCGGGCGATATTCAAGACCGCCTGGATCAGCTGCTCGCGATCGCCGACCAGCTCCGGCAGGCTGGTGTCGTAGTCGCGGCGCACGGCGAGCGAACCAGGGAATTCGGCGGTCAGCAGGCTGCGCACCCGTTCGAGGATTTCGTGGATATTCACCGTCGCCGGCAGCATCGGCCGGTGCGGCGTCAGCAGGCGCTGCATCAGGTCCTGCAGGCGGTCGGCTTCCTTGATGATGACCTGGGTGTATTCCTTGAGCGACGGGTTGCCCAGTTCGTGTTCGAGCAACTGTGCCGCGCCGCGGATGCCGCCGAGCGGGTTCTTGATCTCGTGCGCCAGGTTGCGGATCAGCTCGCGGTTGGCCTGCTGCTGCTCGATCAGGCGCTCTTCGCGCGTTGCCGACAGATGGTGCTCGATAGGCTGCAGTTCGAGCAACAGCCGCACACCCGGCGCGACATCCGGGCGCAGCGGCGTGACGGTGCAATTGATATGCAGCGCCTCGCCGTCGGCCCGCCGCAACTCGATGTTCTGCCCGGTGTAGCCCCAGTTGTTCTGGAGGCCGTTGTCGAGCGCCGCCTGCAGGGTGGCCGAACAGGTGCAGACGGCCGCCAGCGTCTTGCCGACCGCCGAGCGGCTGCTCACCGCCAGCAGGTTTTCGCCGGCGGCATTGATATAGCGGATGATCTGCCCGTCATCGATGAGCAACACGGCCGAAGCCAGCAGATCAAGGCCGGCGAAGGAAGCATGGGTCACGTTCATGACGGCATTGTAGCCGCGCCGCGTCATGGCCTGATGACAACTTGCGTTACTGACCAAACGTTCATTATCATCGCCAGCTTCTCCAAATCACGCTGCGACGATGCCCACGCTCCCCGCCCACCCCACGCTTCTGCTGCTCGTCGCCAGCGCGCTGCTGGGCGCCTGCCGCAACGGCGAAACCCCGCCCCCGCCGACGCCCGTTGTCCTTGTCCAGCCGGCTGTCCCGGCAACCAAGGGCGGCAGCGTTTATACCGGCGAAATCCGCGCCCGGCATGAAGTCGACCTCGCCTTCCGTGTCGGCGGCAAGATCGCTGCCCGCCTGGTCGATGCCGGCGCCGAGATCAAACCCGGCCAGCCGCTCGCCCGCCTCGACCCGACCGACCTGCAACTGGCGGCGAACAGCGCCCGCGCCCAGTTGGCCGCCGCCGAGAGCGATCTGGCCACCACGCGCGCCGAACGCGAGCGCTATGCCGGCCTGCTCGCCCAGAAATTTGTCAGCCAGGCGGCCTTCGATGCCAAGGACAATCTCTACAACAGCAGCCGCGCCCGACTCGAACAGGCCCGCGCCCAGAACGAGATCAGCGGCAACCAGGCAGCCTACGGTACGCTGAGCAGCGAAACGCCGGCCGTCGTCACCGCCGTGCTGGCCGATGTCGGCCAGGTCGTCGCCGCAGGCCAGCCGGTGCTGCGCGTCGCTCGCCCGGAAGAAAAGGAAATCGCCATCGCCGTGCCGGAAAGCCGCGTCGAGGAACTGCGCCGCGCCCGGCATCTCACGATCAGCCTGTGGGCCGCGCCGGAAACGACGCTGCGCGGTGTATTGCGCGAACTGGCTCCAGCCGCCGACCCGGCGACCCGCACCTACGCCGCCCGCATTCGCCTGCTCGACCCGCCCCCCGCCGTGCGCCTCGGCATGACCGCCCGCGCCCAGGTCGGCGAGGCAGCCGCCGGCAGCACCCTGCTGGTACCGCTCAGCGCCGTGCTCGACACCGGCCAGGGCCCCTTCGTCCGCATCGTCCGGGATGGCATGGTCGCCTCGCACCCGGTGACGGTCGCCCGCTTCCGCGAGGACGGCGCCGAGCTCAGTGGCGGCCTGTCGGCAGGCGAGTCGGTGATCATCAGCGGCGGCCTGAAGCTGGTCGATGGCCAGGCCGTTCAGCCCCGCGCGGCGACGCCGCCGGCCCGGCAGCGTTAAGCCGTGAGCCAGCGCTTCAACCTCTCCGACTGGACGCTGCACCACCGCACGCTGGTCGGTTATTTCCTGCTCGCCATTGCGCTGATGGGCATCGTCGCCTACGGCCGCCTGAGCCAGGCGGAAGATCCGCCCTTCACCTTCAAGATCATGGTCATCCGGACCCTGTGGCCGGGTGCCACGGCGCGCCAGGTCGAACAGCAGGTGACCGACAAGATCGAGAAGAAATTGCAGGAAACGCCGTTCATCGACCGCGTTTCGAGCTTCTCGCGGCCCGGCGAATCGACCGTGATGTTCTTCGTCAAGGACAGCACGCCCCCGGGCAACGTGCCAGACGTCTTCTACCAGGTGCGCAAGAAGGTCGGCGACATTCGCCACACGCTGCCGAGCGGCGTCCAAGGCCCCTTCTTCAACGACGAATTCGGCGATGTCTTCGGCAACATCTACGCCCTGACCGGCGACGGCCTCGCTTATCCGCAACTGAAGGATCAGGCCGAGCGCATCCGCGATGAGCTGCTACGCATCCCGAACGTCGGCAAGGTGGAAATCTTCGGCATCCAGGACGAGAAGATTTTCGTCGACCTGGCCAATGCCAAGCTGGCGACGCTGGGTATCGAGCAGGCCACCATCGTGCAGGCGCTGGCCCAGCAGAACGCCGTGGCCGGTAGCGGTTTCTTCGAGACCGAACGCGAGCGCATCCAGATCCGCCCGGGCGGCGCCTTCGACAATGTACAGGCGGTGGCCGACACGCTGATCCGCGCCGGCAACCGCAGCTTCCGGCTGGGCGACATCGCCCGCGTCCATCGCGGCACCGTCGAACCACCGGCCACCCAGGTCCGTTTCGGCGGCAAGCGGGCGCTGGCCATCGGCGTCGCGATGGCCAAGGGCGGCGACATCATCCAGCTCGGCAAGGATCTGAACCAGCGCATCGCCACCCTGCAGGCCGCCCTGCCGGTCGGCATCACGATCGACGAAGCGGCCAGCCAGCCGGCGGCGGTCAAGCGTTCGGTGCAGGCCTTCGTCCAGGCCCTGGCCGAAGCGGTGCTGGTCGTCATGCTGGTCACCTTCCTCAGCCTCGGCATCCGCACCGGCCTGGTCGTCGCCATTTCCATCCCGCTCGTGCTGGCCGCCACCTTCCTCGGCATGGCGCTGTTCAACGTCGGCCTGCACAAGGTGTCGCTCGGCGCCCTGGTGCTGGCCCTCGGCCTGCTGGTCGACGACGCGATCATCGCTGTCGAGATGATGTGGGTGAAGATGGAGCAGGGCTGGGAGCGCACCCGTGCCGCTTCCTTCGCCTACACCAGCACGGCGGGGCCGATGCTGTCCGGCACGCTGGTCACCGTGGCCGGCTTCATCCCCATCGCGCTGGCCAAGTCGGCGACCGGCGAATACGCCTTCGCCTTCTTCCAGATCAACGCCGTCGCTTTGCTCATTTCCTGGCTCGCCGCGGTCGTCGCCATTCCCTGGTTGGGCTACAAGCTGCTGCCCGACCCGCGCGCCGCCAAAACCACCGCAGCCTGGGAGCGCAAGGCGCCCCGCCTGGCCCGGCTGGTCGACAAGCTCGGCCTGAACGGCCCGGGCCACGCCGAGGACCATGACGTCTACGGCACGCCCTTCTATGTTCGCTTCCGGCAACTGGTCGCCTGGTGCGTGCGCCGCCGCTGGCTGGTCATCGGCATCACCATCGCTCTGTTCGCGCTCTCCATCGCCGGCATGGGCAAGGTGCAGAAGCAGTTCTTCCCGAATTCGACCCGCCTCGAACTGAACGTCGAGCTGCGCCTGCCGGAAGGCGCCTCGCTCACCGCCATCGACGCCGAAACGCGGCGGCTCGAGGACTGGCTGGAGAAGGACAATGCCGAATTCGACCAGTTCGAGCATTACATCGCCTACATCGGTGCCGGCTCACCGCGTTACTACCTCGGCCTCGACCAGCAGCTGGGCGCCAGCAACGTCAGCCAGTTCGTCATCGTGACGCGCGGCATCGAGGCGCGCGAAGCCCTGCGCGAGCGCCTGATCCGGCTCTACGACAGCGAGGCCTTCGGGGCGCGGGCAACAATCACCCGCATCGAGAACGGCCCGCCGGTCGGCTACCCGGTGCAGTACCGCATTTCCGGCGAGGACACGGAGTTGCTGCGCCGGACGGCCGGCGAGATCGCCGACGTGATGCGTCGCGCCCCTGAACTGAGCAACATCAATCTCGACTGGAGCGAACTGTCGAAGACTGTCGAGATCGAGATCGATCAGGACAAGGCCCGCCTGCTCGGCGTTTCCAGCCAGGATGTCGCCGCCCTGCTCAACATGTCGTTGAACGGCTACACGGTGAGCAGTTTCCGCGAGGGGGAGAAGACCATCGACGTCGTGCTGCGCGGCGACCGCGAGGAGCGCAGCCGCCTTTCCGCCCTCGCCGACCTGGCGGTGCCGACACGCAGCGGCAAGAGCGTGCCACTCGGCCAGATCGGCCGCCTCAAGCACAGTTTCGAGCCTGGCCTGATCTGGCGCCGCGACCGGCTGCCGACGATCACCGTACGCGGCAACCTGTATGGCAAGACGCAGCCGGCTACCATCGTCGATCGCCTGAAGCCGGAAATCGATGCCATCCAGGCCGCCCTGCCGGCCGGTTACCGGATCGCCACCGGCGGCTCGGTCGAGGAGTCGGCCAAGGGCTCGGGTTCGGTGATGGCCGGCATCCCGCTCTTCGTGCTGGCTGTCGTCACCATCCTGATGACCCAGTTGCAGAGCGTGTCGCGCGTCGTCATGGTGCTGCTCACCGCGCCGCTCGGCATCATCGGCATCGCCTTGTTCCTGCTCGTCTTCAACCAGCCCTTTGGCTTCATGGCACTGCTTGGCACCATTGCGCTGTTCGGCATGGTGATGCGCAATTCGGTGATCCTGGTCGACCAGATCGAGCAGGACCTGGCGGCCGGCAAGGCGCGCTCCGAAGCCATCGTCGAATCGACCGTGCGCCGCTTCCGGCCCATCGTGCTGACGGCTGCAGCAGCGGTGCTCGCCATGATCCCGCTGTCGCGCAACGACTTCTTCGGGCCGATGGCCGTCGCCATCATGGGCGGCCTGATCGTCGCCACAGCCCTCACCCTGCTCTTTCTGCCGGCGCTGTACGCCGCCTGGTACAAGGTGAAAAGCAGTAGTTAATCGCAGGTAGCCCGTTTTCAGCATAAGCAAGGGGCGCCTCGGCGCCCCCAAAATTCGCTCACACCTGATGACTGGCAACTACCGCAGGTTGCCCAGTTCCTTCTGGATCGCCTGGATATTGCGCTCGTGCTGGCCGACCCGGTCGCGGTAAGGCGCCGTGCGGTCACTCTGGCCGCCGCGCAGGGCTTCCTGCTCGGCGAGTTCCTTCTTGGCCTGCTCCAGGCTGCGCTGTTCACCGGCCAGTTCCTGCTCGAGAATGTGGCGCCGGTCGTTGTCACGTGACTTTTGGGTATCCTCCCCCACGCGCGGGAAACCCGCCGGGGTTGGATTGGCCGCGGCGCCGGTCGCCACCCGGGGCTTGTTGGGCAACGGTGGCAGTGAATTCTCCGGGCCGCTGGCGATGGCCTTGCAGTTCTTGTCCAGCTTGGCATTGGTGTAGGTCGTGCTGCCATTGGCGTCGACGCACTTGTAAATGGTCTGCGCCGAAACCGACAGGGGCAACGCAATAATCAGCAGGGCAAGCGTACAGCGTGTCATCGTCATTGATCCTCTCAACTTTTTCAGTGTACCGGACTTAACGGCAAGGCTACGAAAAAGTGGACAAAAAAAGGGCGGGAATCCCCGCCCTTTTTTCCTGGAACCGGCGCCGCTTGCAGCTGTAGTACAGGTCAATGCAGTCTGGCGTTGCCACGCGATGATCTCAAGTCATAGCAGCCACACAGGCTACCCAAAGGACTACCCAAAACCACTCCTCTAGGCATCGAAACTGAGCGAACCAAGGGCTGGGACATGGTGCCTTTCAATCGAAATACGCACCAATTCGGTGCAAAAATTCCAGATTGGTGCAGACACATTCGCCCCCCTCCGTGACCGTATTTTTCGCACGGGCAGACCCCCTGCTGACCATATAACCTGTATTAACGGGCAGCCCCCCCTCGGACCTCATTTTCATTCAGCAAGTTTTTCAGCAAAGCCGGCTTGCCCGAGGCGCTGGGTTGCACAATCCAGGCTGTCGTTACTGGGTGTCCTTCGCCCGAACGCAACACGTCGAGGCAGAGCTACACATCACGGACAGCAATTTGCTGCTGAATCCATGCTTCCACCTCAGCCCTCACCCAGAGCGAGACAAAACCCATCTTGATTTGCTTCGGAAACTTCCCTTCCTTCATCCACTTGTAAATTGTCGTGGTCCTCACACGTACAGCCTCTTCAACCTCCACCAAGCGCATCAGCGTACCATCAGGCGAATCGCTCCGGGATCGCCCACTAGCTGGCCTCGCCTCCTCGGCAGTACGGGTCGCCTTCTGCACCACCACTTTCTGCATCTGGCCCTGATGCTGCGCTCGAGATGCAAGCACTTGGTCGATGTCGCCAATCGGTATCAAGCCGCAGTCGTTAAGCCTGAGCTTCTTGCTGCTCATCATCTTCATCAACAAGTCCATGGGAATGCCGAGCATTTCGGCAGCCTGGCCGAGAGTGACATGCAGCGGACGCGGATGCGTTTCGGCGTAAAGGCGAACAGCCTGAAATGCGACGGCCAGCATATCGTCCTGGCCGATGGTCTTGGCTTGCTCCATTTTTACCTCATCGAATATGGAAAACCTCCGGGGTGCGACCGAAGCTTGGCGCGATTTCTGGCTAGAGCGCCTCGGCATGCAGTTCCTCGAACACCGCCTCCATCATGTCGGAGAGCGCCAGAGCGCCGGACAGCATGGCCTCAACCTCGATCGACGAAAGGCGCTGCGCCTGGACACCGCCGGAGTTCGAGCGCAGATGGTGGTCGGCAACCATGTTCAGTGTGTTCCTGACACTGCGCATCGCCCGGTAAATGGCGCCGGCCTGCCCCGCCGGGATGGTGACCGGATGCTCGAAATCCTGCCAGTGCTGGATCGTCTCAGCCATGGTTAACCTCCACCATGGCTTTCTGGGTAAGCAGGGTCCGCACATTCTCGTAGTGCCCCAGAGAGAGCGGCAGCGTTGCCTCGTGACGCAGTGTTTCGAGGTGAACAATCAGCCGAGACGCCGTATCCATCACCTTTGCCGTCTCGGGGAAAGCGTTTGCAACCTGAGCCAGCAGCTCTCTGACCTCCCTGCTGGAAATACTCGCCCCCTCTACCCTGGGCATGACATTCACGGGATGGCCGCTGCTTTCAATGGGCCGAATTTGTGCCATAGCTGATTCTCCGAAGTGACAAGTTGCCAGGCACTCGCGGCGGCCTGATCGCCGTCAAAGCCCCCTGTGTCCATCTGCTGCGGCCAGGTGCCGATTGCTGCGGGCTTTGATTGCTTCCAAATTTTTAATGAGCTGTCGATACTGCGATGACGACTATTCTACATATCTGTGCAGCAATAGCAATACTTATGTGCAGTGTATAATACTGCCACCACCCAACGGAGCGATTGTCATGACCAAGAGCAAGACCCAGCAAGCCCTCGACCTGATGCAACAGAACCCTGGCATGACCGCCTACGAGGCCGCCGCGGCCGTCGGCGTCGGCAATGCTGCCGTGTATCAGGCCCTGCGCCGGACCAAGGGAAAGACCATCTGCCCATGCTGCAAGCAGGTGGTGCGCGAAGGTTTCGAGATTGACCGCTCAGCCGTGAAGGATGCGGAGCAGCAATGAGGGGGCTTCTTTCCAGCATCCCGCTCCTTCTCGTCGGTGCCCTGGCGGCGACCGCGTATTCCGTCTATCTCGACTGGGGAACAGCCTCCTGGGTGTGGTTTCAACGGTCGGGCTCGCTTCTGGCGCTGGCCGGCGCCGTGCTGGGCTTCCGTAGCATCGTTCGGCTCGGGGTGAATGGCGTTGGGGGTGCAAGCCCGACCGTAGTCAAGGCCACCCTCGTCTCCATCGACGATTCAGGTCCGAGGAGAATGGCCAAGGTCTCCTACGACGAGGAGACGCGCTTGATGCTTCACCAAGCCGCGATTGACCGGATCGCCGGCTATGTCGGCGCATACATGATGGTCGCCGGCACCATCCTTTGAGCGGCTGCCGCCCCCTAGCATTGAGCTGGGGCGGCTTCCCAGCGGGGAGACCGGATAACCAGCCGGGTAAGATTCCCCGCCCCCGCGCGGCACGCTGATTCGAATCAACGTCATCCGGCCGGAATGCTGGTTATGGCCCATAACAACGCCACACCGCCGCCTTGGCTGCGCCGACTACACTTCGCCGCGGAACTCCAGCTTCCGCAGGAAATCTCGAACCAAGCGCGCATCCTCCACTGCCGCCCGACTTCTGAATCCGTGCTTGATGGCGTTCGCCGAACTGGCGGCCTTGCCGAGTGCGCTCCGCGGCCCGGTTGATCGGCTCCAGGGTTTCCAAGAGCGGATCATCGCCGCTTGGCGCTCTCTCCGCTCAGGCGTCCATCCGTTCGCCATTTCCCACCCCCAATAGTTCGTTTGCTTCGTTCCGCGTTTCCTCGCGCGCGTGCGCGACGCCAGGGCCGTTATTGACCTGCTGATGCCCTTGGGAAATGTTCGCTTGCTGAGCCTTCACAAAGGCTACTGGCCGCGGATTCTTGATCTCGGCCAGTGTCTGCAGCGTGCTTCGGCACTGGGCTTGTGCCTTGAAGGCGAGGCGAAGATAAGTATCCGTGGCGCCCAGATACTCACCCATGTTCAGCGCTGCCCGCCTAGCCATCTCGTTGAATATCGAGTCCAATGCGCAGGCCTGCGCCGTCAGTGTTGCCTCGACTGAGGACATGTCGCCCGCATTGACCCGTGAGACCTTTTCAAGCACCGCGGCCAGCACATCGGTGAAGGCCTGGTTACCGAATGAGCCTTGGGCAAAAGCTGATACCGTGCAGGCATTGGCCACCGAAGGCGAAAGGGCCGCCTCGGCCATTCTCCGACCCCGACTCTGATTGTCTTTGCCGGCGACGTCGATCTCCTTCTGCCCCTGAGGCAACGTCGGCGCCTTGGCAGTCCTGTCCGATTGCTTTCTGGGGCTCATGCCTCGCCCCCTTCCTGGCCATTCCACCCATTGGCTTGGCGTTCGATGAAGGCAGCCCGCCCTGTCGTCATGCCATGTCGCCTTCTATCGCCGGCGGATACCACCGCCCCCGGCGCTGGCTCGGCATTTTCCACCCCACAGCGCCAGGCCTGCGCCTGTCTGGCGGCGAACGCATCGCGCCCCAGCAACTGCACCGGCGCGCCCACGGGCAAGGCATCACCGAGGCGGCATGCAGAGCCGCAACGGGCTGCCTCCACCAGGGCCACATGGTTGCCCCTGATCTGCCGCTGAACGCCGTCATACTCCTCCCCGTCGGGAGTCCGGCCGGCGGTCATGTCCAGCTTGAAGCTGTACCCATTCGACAGCTCGACGGTGCCGGCCTCAACGGCATCGATCGCGCTCCTGGCCTTGATGATGACCTTGCCGGACAGCATGTCGCCGGTGCGCCGAATCTCGATCACTTCACCCATAGCCAAGCCGCTCCAGTTCGTCGAGGTGACCGGTTCATCGGGATGGCCGAGCGTCACCGGCTTCCCCTCGAAGCTGGCCATGCTGGCCGCGTCGAAAACCTCCTCGGGCGGCCGGTGCAGCCGGATGACCTTCATCGGGTCCATGCCGTCGGCGTCGAGGCCGAGTTCGTAGCCCCGGTATTCCTGCACGCCGGTGCGGGCGATGTTGCTCGGGACAATCAGGTAGCCCTCTTCCGTCACCGTCCGGGCCGTCAGCCCGATGCGGTCGCATACCTGCAGTGTTTTTTCGTGTTCCATTTCTTCAGTCCTTTTCGTGTTCCATTATTCGTTCCGGAGGGGGCGGTATGGCCCGGCCTTCCCGCCCCCAGCCTGCGTTCCAGGCGTTTTCCCGCTGCTCACCGCCCGCCCCCGGCACCTGGTGCGCGGCTATCACCGGCGAAACTGTCAAACATGGCGCCGATGCCCGCAGCCACCGCGGCGGCCATTGCGATGCCGCCGACTGACCACCCTGACGAGCCCGCATCGACGTCACCATCGAGATCCAGAACCGGTATTGCGACGCATCGGCAATTCACCGCCTCGCCAGGATGGCCGGTCGCCGGCGCCTTGTCCCATCGGAACGTTTCGCCGTCATTGGCCGCGTGGTCGTCCCGCACTCGCTCGTCGCCGGAGGTCTGCCACTGGTACTTGTCGATGCCCAGCGACAGCTGCCGGATTTGATTGAAGGCGCCGTTCATCTTGCTTGTCTGGTCCCGGGCGATCAGCTTGGCGCGGCTCTCGGTCACGTCGCCGATGCGCTCGATCTCCTTGGCCAAGTCCTCGAAGCGCATGCCGCGCTCCATGTTCTTGCCGACGGCATCGCCCAGCTTCTCGAAATATTGCTCGGGGATCGACTTGATCAGCCTGACATTGGCCAGCCTCGCCGCTTCGGATACCTGCTGAATAGGCCCGCTGCGAGTGAGAAAGCCGCTGATGTCGATTTCGATGGACGCCTTCATGGAGGCGGTTAAGCCCCCATCCACGGTCTGCAGGCTGCGCCTCGTCGCCGCCTCGGCTAAGCGCCGTGCAACTCCTTCGATACCGCCGAAGCGGCGCTTCAGATCAGCGATCCTGGAGGTGACGATTGGCGAAAAGGCCGTAATGCCATCTTTCGCGATGGCATCCGAGGTTTTTGCATACAACGGCTCCAGCCGACGAAGCTCTGGCAGCAGTTCCTCCTGGGCGACCTTGCGGAGCTTGGCCACGACGGCGAGCAGCTGCTGCTTGTACCAGAGCTCCACCTTGTGGGAGGGCTTGACCGGCTTGAGCAGCCGTCCGCGCCGCTTCCGCAGGCGGGCGCTATGAGGGGTGGCCTGAATCAGATTGCGCAACATCACCGCCCCCCTACGCCGAAAAATTTCTGGAGGCCGAGAGCATGCGCCGCTGATTCTCTCAGCTTCTTTTTCTTGGACTCGTCCGTCACCTCCTTGCCCTGCTGCTCGCCTTTGTGCTTCTTCGGACCAGCCTGCCGCTTGGTGGCTCCGGGCTTTCTGGGTGGATACTTCACCGTCTCGGTATTGACGATGAGCACCTCGCGCAGCGACGCCGTGAAGAACAAAGCGCCGGAGGTGTCCTTGTCCTGGCTTGTTCGGATCGACGTGATGACCATGTTCTCGTAGAGCTTGAGGCCGGTTTGCACGGCGAACGGCTCCGCCCGCCTCTGCAGTTCGGTCAGCAGCTCGAAGGCGCGCCGGGAGCGGCCGGCATCCGATGCGAACGGGTCGCTTGGTGCATTCCGCGCCCAGAAGTCCTTTCCTTCGCCGCTACCGCCGCCGACCAGCGCCCCCTGGCTGACCTGATAACCGCCACCCCAACCCTTCAGCGGGGTGTCGGAGACGCCAGCGGAAATAGAGAGCCTGAGGGGCTTCATGAAGGCGTGGTCGCTGACGACGACCCCCGTCTCCACCGGGTTGTCGGTAACCTCCAGGTCGGCCTCGTGCGTCTCTTCGAATACCGCGTCGAACACGAAGGAGCCCATCGACCGGATAACGGCGACGTGCTGTCGGTTGATCGGTTCGGCCATGATGGTCACACCTCGATCTCAATGCCGGCAGCCTGCAGCTTGGCCAGCAGCCGTTCGGCCTGGGGCGCGGCCTTTTCCTCGGCCAAGGTCAGGAACCGGATGCAGAATTGTTCCGGAAGGCGCCGGCCGCGATTGATGTTCAGGCCGTCGAGGTAAAAGCCCTTCATGATCTCCCGCAGGTTCGAGAAGCCCATGAAGCGTTTCGCCACGGAATTGCACGCCATCATCCTGGTCACAGCCGCGTGAAGCGCTTCGGCAGCTTCGGCGTACGCCGCTTCCGCCGCCTCGAACTCTTTCTCGCACTCGGCATAGGCCACCCTGCTCTGTTGAGAGCGCAGGCGTGCCAGGTCCAGTTCCGCGGCCTCCAGACGCTCCTGCAGCACCTCCTTGGCGCCTTCCGCCCCCGCCGCGGTGTCGGCAGCGCTGGCAGCCGCCTTCTCAGCCCCCTTGATGAGCTTGTCGACTTCGCTGGTGTCCGCCTCCTTGCCGACCATGAAGGCAGCCGTCAGGGTTTCCTTGCGCTGCTGCTTCAGCGCTGCCAGCGCTGCCTTGGTTTCGGCGACAGCTGCAATGCAGGTCTCGCAGCGATCGAGTTCCGACTTGATGCCCGCGATCTCCTCGCGCTTGGTGCGGATGGCTTGGGCGGCCTGGGTAATTTCGTTCATGCTTCCTGTCCTTTCGATAGTTGGTTGGGTTGCCCGCTCACGGCGACTGTTTGGCGGCTGAGGCCAAGGCGTCCTTTTCCTTCTTCCTCACGGGCTGGCTCCGTTTGCCCACGGTGGCCTGGGGTGATGACGGATCGTTCATCCGTTCGATGCACCAGTTCTTCGGCGAACAGACGATCGGCCCGCCGAACGGTGCGAAGCTTCCAGACGAGGCCGAGTGCTTCGGCCGGCGTCATGCTGAAGTGCTTGAAGGCCTCGATTGCGGCCTCCTCCGGGCTCCGGCCGCCGGCCAGGTAGCAGAACGGCGGCACCTCCTCGGGCATAGCCGATTTGGCCTTCACCTTGGCCTTTAGCCGCCCTCCGAGGGCCTGCTCCCTGGCTTCCTCAGCGGCACGCTGTTCCCGCCTGAGTGCTGCCCCAATTTGTCCCCGCCTGATGGCAGCAAGCTTTTCCGGAGTGAGCTGCTCGGTCGTCATTCGAACCCCCTTCGTACAGAGCGCGCCGCCCGTGCTTCCGCCGCCCGCGCCGCGGCCTCGGCAAACTCGCGCTGGTCGGCATCACAGAAGCGGGAAAATTCGCCCTGGAACACGAGGCGCACGTCGCCCAGCGGGCCAAGGCGCTGCTTGCGGATCAGGATTTCGGCGAATCCCTTGAAAGGGCTGTCCGGGCGGTAGTAGTCGTCGCGGTAGCACATCAGCACGACGTCGGCATCCTGCTCGATGCTTCCCGAGTCGCGCAGGTCGGACATCAGCGGTCGCTTGTCGGTCCGCTCCTCGACCTTCCGGGACAGCTGGGACAGCAGGATGATCGGGCAGGCCTGCTCCCGCGCCAGCAGCTTCAGGGCGCGGGTGATGTTGCCCAGTTCCTCGTTCCGCGTGCTGCCCTCGCCGCGCATCAGCTGCAGGTAGTCGATGACGATCAGATCGAGCTCGCCGTGGCGCTGCCGGACCTTCCGCGCCGCAAGGCGGATGCGGGCGACGTGCGACAGAGTCGGATCGTCGGCGATGACCAGGCGCTTCCCGGAGAGCCGAGCCAGCGAATCCGAAACGCGCCGGAATCCCTCGTCATCCAGGTCACCAGATCGCAGCGCCTGGGTGCTGATGTTGCCGAAGCGGGCCATGCTGCGCTCCACGAGCTGAGATGCGCCCATTTCCAGGGAGACCACGAATGCGCAGCCGCCGGCGACGGCGACGTTCTCGGCGACATTCACGGCCATCGTGGTTTTGCCCATGCTCGGGCGGCCGGCAACGATGATGAGGTCGCCGGGGTGAAGGCCGCAGGTCATCCGGTCCAGATCCCGGAAGCCGGTAGATAGCCCCGAAACCTGCCCCCGCTTCTCAGTGCGCGACTCCAGTGCCTCCAGGACGTCAGGCAGAAGGTCGTCGATCACCATGGGCTCGCGGCCTGCGTGTCGGGTGTCGGCCAAGCCCATCGCCAAGCCGGTGACCTGCTCTACAAGCTCGGCTGTGTCGCTGCCGGCGGTCGCGGCCAGTTCGGTCACCCGATGCCCCATGGCCAGCACGTCGCGCCGGATGCGGCGCTCTCGCACGATTTCGGCATAGCGCCGGATGTTGGCGGCGCTGGGGGTGTTGGCGGCCAGTTCTCCGAGGTAGGCCAGGCCGCCGGTCGCCTCTGATTCGTTGGTGTCGTCCAGGCTCTCGGCCACCGTCACCACGTCGGCAGGCTGCCCGCGGTCGAGCATGGTGGCGATGTGGCGGAAAATGCGCCGGTGCTCGTCCCGGTAGAAATCGGCGTCGCTCACCAGGCCGGCGATCCGCTCCCAGGCGTTGTTGTCGAGCAGCAGGCCGCCGATGACGGATTGCTCGGCCTCGATCGAGTGCGGCGGCAGGTACAGTTCGTGAGGTGCGTTCATGCTGCCGCCCTCCTGGCCTGCTCGCCGGCCGTGGTCCAGGCCGCCACCTGCCCCTCAGCCAGAAACCAGAGCTTGTACCAGTTGCGCCGGACGGCATTCCGGAAGGTTTGGCGCCAGTCCTTGTAGCGCTTGCTGGTGGGCAGATAGGCGGCCTTGAATTCCGCCCACGCAACGGCCAGCATTTCGTTGGTGATGCCGACCTTCTCGGCGTACTCCATGACCGGGTCGTCCTCGGGGATGGCCTTCTCCCCTGATGTCTTGCAGTTCTCCAGGAACTGGGCGAGGGTGATTTCCTCGCTTCTCGATCGCCGAGACGATGCCAAGCGCGCCTGCGCGCCCCCTTTGACGGTTAATGACGGTTCACTGACGGTTTGGGTCGCACCCATGCGGCCCGTCTCTGCGCATCCATGCGACCCGTCTTGTGTATCGGCGCTACCCGTCGCATGCGCGCTACCCGTCGCACCCATGCGGCCCGTAGGGGTAGCACCCATGCGGCCACTCAGGCTCGAAAGGACGATGCGGTACTGACGTGTCGCCCCCGGTGCGCCCCCGAACTCGTTCCCGACCACTTGGAGGTGGCCGCCGTCGATCAGGCCATGGACAACGCGCTGGGCTTGCGAACGCGAGAGTCGCGTCTTGGCGGCGATGGCTGACATAGACGGGAAGCAGCGCCCTTCGTCATCGCTCCAGTCCGCCAGCGCCAGAAGGGCCAACAGGTCCGAGCCTCCCCCGTCGAAGCCATCCCATACCCTGGCCAATACTCGCACCGACATATCACTCCTCCCGCAATGCCCGGCGCACAGTGATGAGAAAGGCGCGGATCATCTGCTGCTTGTCGGGACCGCGGAACAGCGGAATGGCTGCGGCAAGTCGGTGAGCACGTGGCCACAGCGGGCCGGTGCGGCGATTGCGATGGGTGCGCATGGTCGCCATCGCTCAGGCCCTGGCTGCCGTCTCAAGATACTCAGCCAGGCTATCGCCAATAATCCGAGTACAACGCGAGGAGAGTTTCACCGCCCGGATTTTCTTTTCGCGAATCCAGCGGTGAATGGTGAATTCAGAGACGGAAAGCTCTTCTGCGCATTTCTGCGGCGGAATCATGCGATTCCGGAATCTATCGAAGCCCATGCTTGGCTACTCCTACCAGTGAGGCGTTCCAGCAACCATTGCTCGGAACTGCATGGGATCGATTAGAAGATTATGACTGCATGCTTAATAGCTGGGCGGGTTCAGAAAACCCATGCCAGAAAAGTGGGGGAGGGGTGGGTAGGTTTCCCCGGTAAGGGGTGGGTAGGTTTCGAGTAGCGCCAACCGTGAAGCCCGTATTGGCGCGACTCCTATGGGTGGGTGGGTTATTCCCCCGGGGTCTTAGGTGCGCCGCCGCCTGGCTGCCAGTTCGCCACCTTGGCGACTTCCTCTACACCCGTTTCATTGGGCTTCCCCTCTTCATCGGCAAGCCCAAACTTTGCCGCATTCTCCCTGATCCACTTCGACAGCGCCTGCTTTGGATGCTTACCATTGGGGTCTGTAACAGCTTGCCAAGCCCGAACGGCTGCAGCCAACTTGGGCGCATAGCGTGGGCTCCTGGTATCAAGGTAATCAGCCGATTCCTGCTTCTCGGGGAAGAAAAAGGCCGGCCGGGCACCACGGGAAAGCAGCCAGGCTTTCAGGTCCTCCAGGGCGATCGACGAGGTAACCCAATTCGGCTCCCTGGTGATGACGAGCTCGCCCAAGTTCTCATGTTCAATCAGTTGAACCTCTTCACCCTCGAAGTGAGCTCGATCCCGCAGGTTGTCCAAACCCGCAACAAATCGCGGCTCAGCATCGAACCGGAGTGATGCTTTCAGCTTGCCGGCCCTGATCGCGTTCATCAGTGCCGACTCGGCCGGATACAGCCGGGAGAACCGCTCCTCATGGTTGGTGTCGCTCATGCAGCGTTCTACGACGCCGGGGTCATACCCGGCGATCAACGCAGCCGCCTGGTGCAATGACAGCTCATCGTGCAAATGCCACAGCGGATCGATATTGAATTCCTCCATCAAGCGCCCCTTTCACGCTTTGCCCTTGTGATCTTGATTGCTGCGCCGGCCGGGCAAGGGTTCCCGGTTTTCGCCCCGTCGGGCTAGGCACAGCAAACTCGTCAGGCTGCGCTCGGCAGCTTGATAACCTTCGCCCCCTCCTTGCCGCTCTCCAGGTCGTTCAGGAAAGACAGCCAGAGGTCGGCGGCCGCCCGTCGGTGCTCGACGTAATCGGCCTTGTCATAGATCGCATCCATCCCCTCCAGCGAATGATCGAGGTAACGCTGGCGCGTCTCGTAATCCACCCGGAGCTCCGACAGGCAGCTCTTGCATGTCGATCGCAGATCGTGCGGGGTGATGCGCCGCCAAGCCTTCCCGCGGCCATCCATCCGATCCAGCCAATCGCCGATGGTCGTGCGCTTCGAGAGTGGATTTCGTTTGTCGCTATGGCGCCGGGATTCCACCGGCAGTAGGAAGGCGCTGTTGTCGGCCAGTAGGATCAATTCGCGCACCCACTCGACGGCCGCCGGCGGAAGCGGAATCACGAATGGCCCAGTGGTGTGCCGCCGGTTCTTCCGGCGTCCGTGTGGCACCCGCCACAAGCCCGCATCGAGATCGAATTCCTCCACCTCGGCCTCGGTCAAGGTTCCCACTCGGACGCCAGTCAGCAGGAGCAGGCGGATAGCGAGGGCGTACTGCCTTGGGATCGTCGCCAGCGCTGGCAGGAATGCGGCCAGCTCGATTGCTGTGAGCGCCGTACGCTGTTTCGGCGCATCCGGCTTGCCGACGATGGCGGACAGCTTCAGATCCCGGCACGGATTCGATTCCCTGATGGCGTTCCCCACCGCATGGGCGAATATCTGGCTGCAGTGGATCAAGGTGATGGTGGGCAGCGTCTTCCCACCCTCCAGGCTCTTCTTCACCACTCCGACAATCTGCGCCGGCGTGACGCTGTCCGCCCGGAATTGCCCGATGACCGGAGAGACGAACCGGTCATGAATGCTGCGACGTTGCTTGTAGGTGTGCGGGTGCATCTCCTGCTCGGCCTTCACAAAATAGGCCCTGGCCAGCTCATCCACGGTAACTGCAGTCGCCGCTTCCTGCTTGCGGCGCTGTTTCTCAAGCGCCACATCCACGCCATCATCGACGGCCCGGCGCAGCTCCTTGGCCTTCTCCCTGGCATCGGCAATCCCCCACGTCGGGTACTGGCCGATGGTTGCCTCCTTGCGCTTGCCATGGACGTAGTAGCGCAGCACCCAAGAGGCGGCGCCAGTCTTCGAGGCGCCGATGGTGAGGCCGGGCACCGTGCCATCAGCCTGGGTGATCGTTCGCCCTTCACTCTTGGCCCTGCTGATGATGCTCCGGACTTCCTTGTCTGTGATTCCTGCCATGCTTCCCCCTCGCGGGTAGTCCGCTGGCCTCTGAACTCATTGCTGAGACTGGATCACACGAGCCGGCGGGTAGCTTTTCACCTAATGTTGGGTAGCCCGCACCTGCCAGGCTACCCATTCAGTATGCACAGCAACGACAACCAATGCAAACCATAGGTAATAAAAAAGCCCGGGAGTACCGGGCTTTTCTTGATCCTGTCAGCACCGTTGCTAGGCACTGACAACCACTCAATTTTCAGCAGCTGTAGTACAGATCGAATTCCACCGGGTGGGTGGTCATGCGAACGCGGTTCACTTCTTCCATCTTCAGGGCCAGGTAGGCATCGATCCAGTCGTTGGAGAAGACGCCACCCTTGGTCAGGAAGTCACGATCCTTGTCCAGCGCAGCCAGGGCTTCTTCCAGCGAAGCGCAGACGGTCGGGATCTGTGCGTCCTCTTCCGGCGGCAGGTCGTACAGGTTCTTGGAAGCCGGATCGCCCGGGTGGATCTTGTTCTGGATGCCGTCCAGGCCAGCCATCAGCAGGGCGGCGAAGCACAGGTACGGGTTGGCGATCGGATCCGGGAAGCGGGCTTCGATGCGACGGGCCTTGGTCGAGGCGACGAACGGGATGCGGATCGAGGCAGAACGGTTCTTGGCGGAGTAGGCCAGCTTGACCGGAGCTTCGTAGTGCGGGACCAGACGCTTGTAGGAGTTGGTACCCGGGTTGGTGATCGCGTTCAGGGCCTTGGCGTGCTTGATGATGCCGCCGATGTAGTAGAGGGCCAGTTCGGACAGGCCGGCGTAGCCGTCACCGGCGAACAGGTTCTTGCCGTCCTTCCAGATCGACTGGTGGACGTGCATGCCCGAGCCGTTGTCGCCGACGATCGGCTTCGGCATAAAGGTGGCGGTCTTGCCGTACTGGTGGGCAACGTTATGCACCACGTACTTGAGAACCTGGGTCTGGTCGGCGCGCTTGACCAGGGTGTTGAACACGGTGCCGATTTCGCACTGACCAGCGGTGGCCACTTCGTGGTGGTGCACTTCGACCGGGCAGCCCAGGGCTTCCAGGGTCAGCACCATGGCGGAGCGGATGTCGTGCAGGCTGTCGACCGGCGGAACCGGGAAGTAGCCGCCCTTGACGGTCGGACGGTGGCCGGTGGCGCCGCTGCCGTCGTTCTTCTCACCCGAACCCCAGGCGGCTTCGGCCGAGTGGATCTTCAGGGCGCAGCCGGACATGTCGACATTCCATTCGACGCCGTCGAAGATGAAGAATTCGGGTTCCGGACCGAAGTAGGCGGTGTCGCCGATGCCGGAGGACTTCAGGTAGGCCTCGGCGCGCTTGGCGATCGAGCGCGGGTCGCGGTCGTAGCCACGGCCGTCGGCGGGATCGACGACGTCACAGGACAGGACGACGGTGGTTTCGTCGAAGAACGGATCGACATAGGCGGTGTCGGGATCCGGCATCAGCAGCATGTCGGAAGCCTGGATGCCCTTCCAGCCGGCGATCGAGGAGCCATCGAAAGCGTGGCCGTTTTCGAACTTGTCTTCGTCGAAGGCGGAAACCGGCACGGTGACGTGCTGTTCCTTGCCACGGGTGTCGGTGAAACGGAAATCGACGAACTTGGCGTCGTTTTCCTTGACCATCTTCATCACGTCTTGCGGGGTTGCCATAAGAATCAGTCTCCTAAGAAAACAAGGTGCCGGTCGGTCCGGCCACAATCAATCAATAACGACCCGGGAGTATTAGCAGAAAGCATGCCAAGGACCAGGCGGCATTCTTTCCATTCTGCCACAACGAGATAAGCACGATAAGCAAAGTATCGACGCACCAATATTGTGCCGAATAGCCAAATAGCGCACTAACTTGGTGCAATCATGCAGTTCAGCGAAATGCAACGCACCACGGTATGC
Source organism: Dechloromonas agitata is5 (assembly GCF_000519045.1). Taxonomy (GTDB): domain Bacteria; phylum Pseudomonadota; class Gammaproteobacteria; order Burkholderiales; family Rhodocyclaceae; genus Azonexus; species Azonexus agitatus. The sequence goes on along the minus strand of NZ_KI912532.1, from coordinate 1,303,748 downwards.
ATTTTCAAACGCTCTGCCAACTCGTGCTCGGCCCGCTTCAAGGCCTCGCCATTCTCGAAAAAGGCGTGCCCGAGGAAGACCTCGACCTCGACCTTGCCGTTCAGGTAATGCAGCACGATCTTTTCCGGCGGCGGCAGGCCGGCCAGCAGCGGACGCAACTCGGCGAGCAGGACATCGCGCGATGGCAAGCGGGAAACGTACAGATCCGGATCTCCTTCGTCTTCCGGATCGATATGGATCAGCACGTCGAGCACCTCCGGATGCTCGCCGAGCACCCGGGCCCGCGCCGATTCGGCGATGCGATGCCCCTCGGTGACACTGATCCGCGAATCGACCTGGATGTGCGTATCGACCAGCGCCTGGTGCGCCATGCGCCGCGTACGCAGTTCATGCAGGCCGCGCACGCCGGGCGTCTCGAGCAGGGTCTGGCGGATGGCTGCGACTTGCGCTTCGTCCAGGCCGGTGTCGATCAGCTCCTTGATCGCCCCCCAGGCCAGTTCGCCGCCCATGCGCAGGATCATGAAACCCATCAGCGCCGCCGCCAGCAGGTCGAGAAACGACCAGCCCATCAGCGCGCCGCCGATGCCGACCACGACGACCAGGGCCGACGCCGCATCGGCCCTGGTATGCAGCGCGTTGGCGGTGAGCAGCTGCGAGCGCTGACGCTCGGCGACGCGGATCAGGTAGCGATACAGACCCTCCTTGGAAATCACCGTGGCGATGGCAATCCACAATGCGGAGAGTTCGACCACCGGCAAGGCCTCGATGTGCTGCAGGCGCATACCCGATTCCCACAGGATGCCGCCGCCGATCAGGGCCAGCGAAATGCCGAGCACCAGCGTCGCCGCCGTTTCCATGCGGGCATGGCCGTAGGGGTGGGCGTCGTCGGCCGGATGGGCACTCTGCCGGCTGGCGTAGATGACCAGAAAATCCGACAGCAGATCGGAGAAGGAATGCAGGCCGTGCGCGACAAGCGACTGCGAATGCGCCAGCCAGCCGACGACCAGCTGGGCGACCGTCATCAGCAGGTTGACGGCGACGCTGACCCAGGTCGCCTTTTGTGCCTCGGCGGCGCGCTCCGCCGCTGCTGTTCCGTTGCGCTGCTCGCCGTCTGCCATGTGCTCTGCCCTATACTATCGGCTTGCGATTCTAGCAGTTGGACACCATGGGAAAGTTAACCGACCTCCTCAACCTCGCCCACGAACGCGGCCGGGCGCTCGAACGCCCCTATCAGGGCGAACTGACGCCGCAGGAAGCCTACGACCTGCTGCACCTGGCGCCCAGCGCCCGGCTCGTCGATGTGCGCACCCGTGCCGAGTGGGACTGGGTCGGTCGTGTGCCGAATGCCGTCGAGATCGAGTGGAACCAGTACCCGGGCGGGGTGCGCAACCCGAACTTCCTGGCCGAACTGAAGCGCCAGGTCGATCCGGAAGCCCTGGTCATGTTCCTCTGTCGCAGCGGCGTACGCTCGATCGGGGCGGCTGCGGCCGCCGCGGCCGCCGGCTACAACAACTGCTACAACGTCCTCGAAGGCTTCGAGGGCGACAAGGATGCCAACGGGCATCGCGGCAACATCGGCGGCTGGCGCAAGGCCGGCCTGCCGTGGATTCAGGGATAATTCGCCGGCCGCACCATAGCGGCCGCCTCAGGAAATCAGCATGCAGACAGCCACCATCGCCTTCGACCCATTCAATGCCCTGTCCGACAAGGACTGCCATGAGCGCATCCGCGCCGCCCGCGCCAAGCTGGGCAAACGCGCCGTCATCCTCTGCCATCACTACCAGCGGGCCGACGTTTACCAGTACGCCGACCTGACCGGCGATTCGCTCAAGCTGTCGCGCCTCGCCTCGCAGACCGACTCCGAATTCGTCGTCTTCTGCGGTGTGCATTTCATGGCCGAAGTCGCCGACATCATGACGGCGCCGAACCAGATCGCCATCCTGCCCGACCTCGCCGCCGGCTGCTCGATGGCCGACATGGCCAACCTGGCCAAGGTCGAGCGCTGCTGGCGCGAGCTGGCCGACGTGCTCGACGTCGAGAACGAGGTCACCCCGGTCACCTACATCAACTCGGCGGCCGATCTGAAAGCCTTCTGCGGCGAGCATGGCGGCATCGTATGCACCTCGTCGAACGCCGGCACCATTGCCAAGTGGGCCTTCGAGCGCCGCCCCAAGGTGCTGTTCTTCCCCGACCAGCATCTCGGCCGGTGGACCGGCCACAACATGGGCTTCGCGATGGACGAAATGGTCGTCTGGGACCCCGATCTCGAACTCGGCGGCCTGACCCCGGCCCAGATCAGGAAAGCGCGCATCCTGCTGTGGAAGGGCCACTGCTCGGTACACCAGATGTTCCAGAAGCCGCAGATCGACGCCTTCCGCGCCAAGTACCCGGAAGGCAAGGTGATTGCCCACCCGGAATGCAATTTCGAGGTGTGCTCCGCCGCCGATTACGTTGGTTCGACCGAATACATCGTCAAGACCATCAAGGAAGCGCCGGGCGGGACGCGCTGGCTGGTCGGCACCGAACTGAACCTGGTCGACCGCCTGGCCGAGGAGGTCAAGCCGCAGAACAAGATCGTGCAATTCATGGCGACCACCATCTGCATGTGCTCGACGATGCAGCGCATCGACCCGCAGCACTTGGCGTGGACACTGGAGAACCTAGCCGAGGGCAAGGTGGTCAACCAGATCAAGGTGCCGGAGCACGAGGCCAAACTCGCCAAGCTGGCGCTCGACCGGATGCTCGACATCTCCTGAACCCGGACTCATTGGCGCGAAGCGTGATCGATTTTACAAATCTGCGCAAAGAACTCTTTAAATTCTAAGGCCTATTGCAGTTAAATGTCGCCTCATTGCGACAATTGACTACCTTGAGCCTTTTTCGAGTCTTTTTCATCTTTTTCTTATGGACCGCAAGCGCTGTTGCCCAGACAGCGCCTGCGGTTGCGCTCTATTACGGCCATGCGATTCCGCTCAAGGAATTCCGCGTTTTCGACATCGTCGTCGTCGAACCCGGTCACGGCCATGACCCGCAGCGGCAGGCCCCGGGCGACAGCCAGCTTTTCGCCTATGTTTCCGTGGCCGAAGTGCAGCCGACGCGCCCTTATTTCCGGGATATCCCCGAGCCATGGAAGCTGGCACGCAACGGCGACTGGAACTCGGTCGTCATTGACCAGACGCCGGCCGACTGGCCGGCCTTCTTCGCCGACCGTGTCGTCGGACCGCTCTGGGAAAAGGGTTATCGCGGCTTTTTTCTCGACACCCTCGACTCCTACCGGCTGGCCCGGCAATTCGACGAAGCCGCGCAACAAGCCGGCCTGATCCGGGTCATCGAGACCCTGCATGCCCGCTATCCGGGAATCAAACTGATCCTGAACCGCGGATTCGAGATCATCCCCCGGGTCCGCGACAAGGTCTTCATGGTCGCCGCCGAATCCCTGTTTCAGGGCTGGAATGCCGGTGCCAGGCGCTACGAGCAGGTCAAGGCAGCCGATCGGGAATGGCTGCTCGGCCAACTCAAGACTATCCGCGAACGCGACCGCCTGCCCATCCTGGCCATCGACTACGTCGCCCCGCACGACCGCCGCCTGACCCGCGACACCGCCCGCCGAATCCGGGAGCTCGGCTTCACCCCCTGGGTGACCGATGCCCAGCTGGACAGCATCGGCATCGGCACCATCGAAGTGCAGCCACGACGGGTGCTTGTCATGTACGACAGCCGCGAGGCCGCTTCGCTCAACTATGCGAACGCCCATCGCTACCTGCAGATGCCGCTCAACCACCTGGGTTACGTGGTCGATTACGCCGATGTTCGCCAAGCGCTGCCCAGTGCCATCTATGGTGACCGTTATGCCGGCATCGCCAGCTGGTTTTCGGGCAGCATCGCCGACCCCTTCAGCCGCCCCTACGCCCGCTGGCTGCAGCAGCGCATCGAACAGCAGCTACCGGTCGCCGTCATCGGCAATTTCGGTTTCCTGCCCGAGCGGAGCGTCGCCCAGCGTCTCGCCTTGCAGTTGAGCACTGCCGCTACGCCACGCCAGCTGAGCATCACCCGCCAGCACGCGATGCTCGGCTTCGAGACGCCGCCGCTCCCCAGCCGGGGCGACCCGCCCGTCTTTCAAGCGGCGCTCGGCACCAGCGAGCCGTTGATCGAACTGCGCGACCAGGCCAACAACCCCTACCTGGGCGGCGCCATCATGCCGTGGGGCGGCTTCATCCTCGACCCCTTCGCCCTGGTCGAGGTCCCCAACACCGAACAGGCGCGCTGGGTGGTCGATCCCTTCGCTTTCCTGCAACGCGCGCTACGCCTGCCGGAAATTCCCATTCCCGACGTCACCACCGAAAACGGCCGCCGCCTTTTCTTCTCCCATATCGATGGCGACGGCTTCCCGTCCCTCGCCGAGTTGCCGGGCAGTCCGCCGGCCGCGGAAGTCCTGCTGCGGGAGATCCTCGAAAAATACCGCACGCCGACCACGGTCTCGGTGATCGAGGCCGAAGTCGCGCCGCACGGCCTGCACCCCCAGCTCAGCCCGCGGCTGGAAGCCATCGCCCGACAGATGTTCCGGCTGCCGCACGTCGAAATCGCCAGCCACACCTATGCCCACCCCTTCGTCTGGGATCCCGACCTCTGGGCCGGCAAGGCCGGAGAAACCAAGAACAAGAACATTGCCGAGGGCAACTACCACCTCGACGTACCGGGCTATCGTTTCGATCTGACGCGTGAAATCGTCGGCTCGACGGATTACATCCGCAGCCGGCTCGCACCGCCGGACAAGCCGGTGCGCATCCTCCTCTGGTCGGGCGACACCGCGCCCGGCGCGGCGGCCCTGCGCATCGCCGAACAGGCTGGCTTGCTGAACATGAATGGCGGCGATACCGCGATCACCCGCGACAACCCCTCGCTCACCGCCGTCGGCGCCCACGGCATCGAGAAGGCAGGCTTCCTGCAGGTCTACGCGCCGATCACCAACGAAAACATCTACACCAACCTGTGGCGCGGCCCCTATTACGGCTACGAGCGGGTCATCGAGAGCTTCGAGATGACCGAGTCGCCTCGCCGCCTGAAGCCGGTGGACATTTACTACCACGCCTACTCCGCCAGCAAGCGCGCCGGGCTGAACGCCGTGCACAAAGCCTTCTCCTGGACAAGGACACAGGCCCTTCACCCGGTCTTTGCGTCGGACTACATCCGCAAGGTGCGCGACTTCCACGACCTGGCCCTTGCCCGCGACAACGACGGCTGGCGCATTCGCGGCGATGGCGAGCTGCGCACCTTCCGTCTGCCGGCCGGCCTGCCGCGCCTGGCCGACGCCCGTGGCGTGGCCGGCTTCACGGCCGGTCGGGAAGGCCGCTACCTGCATCTGACCGGCGGCGCTGCCTGGTTCGCATCGGAAAAAACCGCTCACCCTGACACGCCCCGCCTGGTCGACGCCAATGCCCGCCTCGACGACTGGCAACGCAGCGATCGCTCGCTCAGTTTCCGGCTCAAGGGCTACGTGCCGCTGGAATTCAGCCTGGCCGGCCTCCAGCACTGCACGGTGAGCGCCGACGGCCAGCCGCTGACGGCCACCCGCCAGACCCGCCAGGATGAGGCCGTCATCCAGCACTATCGTCACGCCCATGCTGCCGCACAGATCCAGATCCGCTGCCTCGGCCGCTGAGCGGCCCTTCCTGGCCCCTGGATGGCTCATCGCACTGCTCGCGGCAATCGTCGGGCTGGTGCTCTTCCTGCTCTATCCACGCACCGACCTCGAACGGCGCCTGGCCGCCATGCCGGATACCGCCCTGTCCGCTGCCTACCTCGCCAACCTGCTGCGCAGCGACCCGGACAACCCCCGCCTGCGTCTGCTGCTGGCCCGCCGGCAACTGCAGATGAACAAGCTGGATGCCGCACGTGCGACCCTGCAACCGGCGCTCGACACCCGCGACGAGGCGACGCGCCGTGCTGCCTGGTGGATCCTGTTCGAGATCAGCGAAGCCGACTACCGGCGCCTGCCCGCCTCGGCTACGGCCGAACGCACCGCGCTGCAACGCGACATGCTGCGCCAGATGCAGCAACTGGCCGAACAGGCGCCGAGCCTCGAACAGCAGATCGAACTGGCCGGCAAGGCCTACCAATACAACGCACCGAGCCTTGGCCAGGCCCTGTTCAAGGCGCTTGCCAACCGCCTCGACGATCCGGCACAGGCCAGCGCCCTGTTTGCGCGGGCCGCCCGCGACGCCCTGGCCAATGGCGACTACCGCGGCTGCGCCGAGCTTTATCTGCTGGCCCGCAGCAGCAGCCCCGATGCGCAGCAGGCACGGCGCCATTTCCACGCCGCGCTGCGGGCACTGCAGTCCGGCAACCAGCCGCTGGCCGCCCTGGAACTCGGCGAGCGTGAACTGGGCGATCTGGCAGAGGACCCCGACACCCTGCTCCTGCTCACCCAGCTCAGCCGTGCCGCCGGCCGCCCGGAAGTCGCCGACCGCTACATCCGCCGCCTGCTCAAGCTCTCTCTGCGCCAGCAATGGCAGGCGCTGCAGGTCGCCCGCGCCTGGGGCGAGGGAGCATTCCATCATGTCTCGGAAAAAGGCACGCCGCGCGGCCCGGGCATTGCCTTCGACGACCGGATATTCACCCTCGGCTACGAGGTGTTTCTCGAAAACCGCAAACTCGAAGATGCCTGGCAGGTGGCCAGTGCCGCTGTCCGTCAGGCACCTGACGACCTCGCCTGGCGCGCGCGGCTGGCCCGCGTTGCCGAATGGACAGCCCGGCCACAGGTCGCCCTCGACAACTGGCTGAAAATCGCCCGGGCAACGGGCCAGGACGAAGCCTGGCAGGCCGTGCTGCGTCTGGCCCCAGGCCTGTTCGACGATACCGCCCTGATTCCCGCCCTGCACTACCAGATCGCCCGCCAGCCGCAGGACATCCGCCTGATCCGCGAACTGGTGGCGGCGCAGGAACGCCTGGGCGAACCCCGCCCGGCCATCGCCTATCTCGAACGGCTGAGCCAGCGCCAGCCACGCCCGGAAGTCCTCGAACTGCTCGCCGAACTCGCCGAACGGGCCGGCGAAACCGATACCGCCCTGCAGGCCTGGCAGCGCCTGTTCGCCGACCCGGCACAACTGACCGCTGGCCGGGCCCTGCGCGTTGCCGTGATGCTGCTGCTCAAGGGGCGCAGCCATGAGGCGCTGGCCTGGCTCGACAAAGCCCGGCCCGGCGCCGGCCTGAACGATGCCGGCGATGTCGACTACTGGCGCCTGAGCGGCCAACTGGCCGAAATGCAGCAACGCGACGCCCAGGCGATCGACGCCTTCCGCCGCCTGATCGAGGCCGACAAGGCCGAAGCGGGCGATTACGACGCCCTGCTCCGCCTGCTCAACCTCACCGCGCCGGCCGAAGCCGCCCCCATCGCGGCCCGGGCCTGGCGGCAACTCGACGAGCCCCGCTACCTGATCCAGGCGCTGACCCTGTACGCCAACCGCAATCGCTGGCGCGAGATCGGCGCGCTGCTGCGCGAGCTGGACCCGGCGCCCAACGCGTCGCGCCGCGCCCTGCGCCGGCTGCAGAGCATGCCGGAATTCCTGCGCCTGGCCGGTACCTACCAGCAGAACACCGGCCGCTTGGCCGAAGCGCGTCGCAGTTTCGAAGCCGCCCTGCGCCTGGCACCGGACTCCACCGATCTTCAGCAGGCCCTGCTCTGGCTGTTCATCGACAGCAACGACGCGGCCGCCCTGCGCCGGACACTGGCCAGCCACGAACTGACCTGGCGTGCCAACCCGGCCCTGCACGATGCCCTGGCGGCCAGTCACCAGGCCCTGTCGCAACCCCAGGTCGCCCTCCAGCGCTATCTCAACCCGCGGGTTGCAGCCCACCAGGACGACTTCCTGTGGCTGATGAACTACGCCGACGCGCTGGACCAGAACCAGCAGTCCGACCGTGCCTGGCGCCTGCGCCGGCACCTGCTGTCCGCCGAGTGGCAGGCCGCCCGCGGCGGGCGCACGCTACACGCAGCGCGCCAGCGCTGGCTGACCGAGGAAGGCCTGGACGAAACGCGACGCCTCGCCCGGGCCCGCCTGCTGCTGACCCAGCGCCCGGGTGACGCCGGCCTCGACGCCCTGCGCGAACTGCTGCGCCTCGACAGCGGCGGGCATGGGCGCTATTCCAATGCTGCCGCCGAAACCGCCATCGGCTGGCTGCAGGACCGCGCCGAATACAGCGCCGAGCGCGCCTTCCTCTGGCAGCAATATGCCCGTAGCCGGAGCAGCCCGTCCAAGCGCCCGCTCTGGGCCGAAATCACCGTCGCCCTGGCCGAACAGGACAAGGCCGCCAGCGGGCAATTGCTCGAGCGCTTCGACGATAGCCTGCCACGCTACGACCGGGTCAATGCCGCGCGCCTGGTGGACGACCTGCGCCTGGCGCAAAGCGCCGCCTTCGAGACGCAGAGCGAACAGACCGACGACGATCCGACCCATCAGCAACTGACCGAAACCCTGCTCGCCTTCAGCCACCATGCCGGCATCGACATCACGCAGCGCCAGCTGGGCAGCATCGATGAACGGGCCAGCACGGCACGCCATCACCTGGCGATCACCCCGCGCCTGGGATTCGCTGTCGAATGGGGACGCATCGCCCGCACGGTGCGCGACAACAACGTTTTTGCCGCCGCCCCCGACGAGGAAATGGCCAGCGCCCGCCTGCTCTGGCGGCAAGCCAACGGCGAGACGCTGTTCCGCATCGAACGACGGGAGAGCTTGGACAACTACACCCCGCTGCAGCTCAGTCAGCGCCTGCGCCTCGACGACCGGCTCAGCCTCGATCTCGCCATCGGCCGTAACCTGCCCAGCCTGGAGAGCGTCGCCCTGCGCCTGGCCGGCATGAAGGACCAGCAGGCAGTCAGCCTGAACTACGCGCCAACCCGGCTCGACCAGATCCAGCTCGAACACCGCCGGGAAGACTACCGGATGCAGAACGGCGAAGCACTGGGCAACGGCAGGCACACCGGCATCAGCTACAGCCACAGCCTGCGCCTGGACACGCCCGACCTGCAGGTCAGTGCCTTCTGGTCGACCCTTCGCTTCGACCGTGAAGCCCTTTCCGACAGTGGACAGGCGGCACGCTATTACCGCGACCTCCTGGGCTCGCCTCAGAAAGACCTCTATGCCAGCGTGACGGCGCTGCCGGCCAACACCTTCGTTCCCGACAGCTTCCGCTTCTACGGCCTGCGCCTGTCCTCCAACCTGCGCTACGCCCAGGAATACACCCGCGCCTGGCAGCCCTTCGGCAGCCTGGGCCTGACCCATCACTCCGAACTCGGCACCGGCTACGACCTGCGCTTCGGCCTTGCCGGCAGCCTGTTCGGCGCGGATCATCTCGCCCTGAGCGGTGGACTGGCCAAATCCGGCCTGCAGACCGGCGGCCAGGTACGTGAACTGCAGATCACCTACCGAATCCATTACTGAATCCCGTTCTTTCGACAGGAAACCATCATGATCCCTCGTCCCTCCCTCCTTCTCCGCCTGCGCGGCCTGCTCCTCGTCGGACTCGCCCTGCTGGCCACCGCCTGCTCGACCCTCGACCGCGGCCAGCCGCCCGTTCTGGAACGCCAGGCCAGCTGGACCGTCCTGCCCTTCACCAACCACACCGAGACGCCACTGGCCGGCAGCCGGGCCGAGGCGATCGCCGAATCGCTGCTCGGCGGCCAGGGCGTCGGCCGCGTCCGCCACTACCCGGGGGCCAAGGCACAGGAAGCGCTGTTCGACGGCGCCGGCGAGCGCGAACAACGCCAGGCGGCCCTCGCCTGGGCGCAGGAACAAGGTATCCGCTACGCCCTGGCCGGCACCGTCGAGGAATGGCGCTACAAGGTCGGTGTCGACGGCGAACCGGCCGTCGGCGTGACCCTGCAGATTGTCGACATGGCGACCGGCGACACGCTGTGGAGCGGCGCCGGTGGCAAGAGTGGCTGGAGCCGCGAGGCCCTCGCCGCCGTTGCCCAGCAATTGATCCGCGACCTGCTGCAAGCCGGCCTGGCCGGCCGCCGCTAAGGCCCGCCCCCCGTGCCCAACCGCCATCCCGCCGGACTGGAAAAATCGCGCCGCCGCATGCGGGGCAGTCTCGACCTGAGCGCCCTGGCCAGCCGCCTGTTCGGCCTGCGCGGTCCGGTCCTCGGCCACCTGACCTCGACCAGCGTGCGGCCGGCCGCCGTGCTCGGCGAGGTCATCTTCCTGCCGCTGATCGCCGTCGGGCTCGGCCTCTGGCTGAACCCGGCCGATCCGCTGTGGATCGAGGCCGCCTTCCCGTGGCCCTGGTTCGCCCCGCTGATTCTCGCCCTGCGCTATGGCCCGCTACCCGGGCTGGCCGGCTCCGGCCTGTTGCTTGCCGCCTGGCTGCTGCTCAATGTCGGTCAGGCTGACAATTTCCCCAAGCTGTTCTTCCTCGGTGGCCTGATCCTGATCATGCTGGCCGGCGAGTTCTCCAGCTTGTGGCTGGCCCGCACCCGGCGGGCGGAAACCGTCCAGCTTTATCTCGACCAGCGCCTGGAAAACCTGACCCGCCAGTACTACCTGCTGCGCCTGTCGCACGACCGCCTGGAGCAGGACCTGATCAGCCGGCCGATCTCGATGCGCGACGCCCTGCTCAAACTGCGCGGGCTGAACGAGCCGGGCGACGACCCTGCAACCGGCGCCGAGACGCTGCTCCGTCTGCTTGCCCAGTATTGCCAGCTCGAATCGGCCGCCCTGCACGAACTGGACGAAAGCGGCCAGGTCGTTCGACCGCTGGCCAGCATCGGTACGGTCTCGGCGCTCGCCACCGATGACCCGCTGGTCCGCCAGGCGCTCGGCAGCCGCCGTCTCTGCCACGTCCGCCAGGCAGTCGCCCAAAACGACGCCACCACGCGCTATCTGATCGTGGCACCGCTGACCAACCTGAACGGTGCCCTCTACGGCCTGCTGACCGTCGAAGAAATGCCCTTCTTCTCGCTGCAGGAAGAGGCCCTGCAAACCATCAACCTGCTGCTCGGTTACTACACCGACGGCCTGGCGACACAGGAACTGGCGACGCCGATCCTGGCCGAGCTGCCCGCCTGCCCGGCCAGCTTTGCCTTCGAAGCGCAACGCCTGGCGCACCTCAGCCAGGTCACCGGCATCCCCAGTGTCGTCGTTGCCCTCGAAATCCTGCCGCGCGCCGTGGCCGACGACATCTCCCTGCAGCTGGCCCGGATGAAACGCGGCCTCGATGAAAACTGGCTGGTCATCGGCGCCGAAAAGCAGGTTCTCGCGACCCTGATGCCGCTCGGTGACTACTCGACGGCCGAGGGCTACATTGCCCGCCTGGAAACCTGGGCGCAGCAAAAGAGTGGCTTGTCGCTGGCCGAACTGGGCCTCTTCCCGCACACCCTGCTCCTCGACGCCACCCCGCCGGGCAGCCTGCTCAAGCGTATCCAGCAACTGGCCCATGCTTAATGCCAAGCTCGGCCTGTCGGCCGCCCTGCTCGAAATCAATGCCTGGAGCGGCCCGCTGCTCTTCGAGAGCAACTCCGATCTCGTGCTGCTCTGGTATCTCGGCGGGCATGCCCTGGCCAGCCTGCTGCTCGCCGCCTTCGTCCAGGGACTTCTGCCGGCGGCCCGCGTCCGGCCGCGCTGGGCGACCCTGCTGCTCCTTGCCGGCTTCAGCTATGCCGTACCGATTGCCGGCTTTGTCTGCGTGCTGGCCGGCGCCCTGCTCCTGCGCTTCTACAAGCTGCCCCCGGCCAGCGGCGGTTTCGAATCCCTGCAACTGCCCGATTTCGATCCGCATCTGCGCTCACAAGGCGTGTTTCGCCAAGCCGGGCTGCGCTCCATCCTGAACAACAGCCAGGTTCCGATGCACACCCGCCTGGGAGCCATGGTCGCCCTGCAATACGTCCCGGGGCGCGTTGCCTCGCCGCTGTTGCGCGACGTGCTGAGCGACCCGGCCGAAGACATCCGCCTGCTCGCCTACGGCATGCTCGACAACCAGGAGAAGCGCATCAACCGGGCGATCGACGACGAACTGCAGCAGTTCGGCCAGGCCACGACCGATACCGCCCGACTGGCAGCGGCACAGCGCCTGTCCGACCTCTACTGGGAACTGGTTTACCAGCGCCTGGCCCTGGGCGATCTGCGCCAGTACGCCATTGACGAATCGCTGCGCTATTGCGAACAGGTGCTCGCCCAACATCCCGCCTCGGCCGCCATGATCCTGCGACGCGGCCGTCTGCGCCACGAACAGGGCGACTACGTGGCGGCCGAAGCGGACTACCGCCAGGCCCAGGCGCTCGGCCTGCCGGCTACCCGCGTCCTGCCCTACCTGGCCGAGGCGCGTTTCGAACAGCGCGATTTCGCTGGCGCCAGCCGCCTGGTTCAGGAATTGTCCGCCTGGAACTCCCTGCCCCGCCTGCGCCCGATCGTCGATTACTGGACCCGCGCATGACATTCCCCACCGCCGACCGTGCCGACATCGCCCTGCTGCTGGAAGGAACGTTTCCCTACGTCAGCGGCGGCGTCTCGAGCTGGGTCAACCAGATCATCCGGGCCTTTCCGGAATACCGCTTTGCCATCGTCTTCCTCGGCAGCCGGCGCGAAGACTACGGCGACCCCAAGTACCCGCTGCCCGACAACGTCGTGCATTTCGAAGCGCATTACCTCTACGACGACCTGACCAGCCGCGCCGAGCCAGCCAGCCGGCCGGGCGACGACGCGGCCTACGCGCTGATCGAGCAGATGCATGAGCACTTCGCTCCCGGCCAGCCGGTCGCCAGCGCTCTCCAGGAATTCCGGGCCGTTGCCCGGCAGATGCTGCCGGGCGGCCGGCTGACCGCCGACGATTTCCTGTACAGCGAAGCTTCCTGGGACATGATCTGCGACCACTACCGGCGCTTCTGCACCGACCCGTCCTTCGTCGATTATTTCTGGACCGTGCGGATCATGCATACGCCGCTCTGGAAACTCGCCCGGGTCGCCAAGGAATTGCTGCCGGTACGCGTTCTGCACTCGGTATCGACCGGCTATGCCGGTTTCCTCGGCGCCCTGCTGCACCAGACCCGGGACGTGCCGCTGGTCCTCTCCGAGCACGGCATCTACACCAAGGAACGCAAGATCGATCTGTTCAAGAGCGAATGGATCCGCGACAACCGCAATGTCTTCCAGCGTGACCCGACCGAACTTTCCTACTTCCGGCAGATGTGGATCGGTTTCTTCGAGTGGCTGGGGCGCTTCTGCTACGACGCCGCCGATCCCATCATCGCCCTCTACGAGGCCAACCGCCTGCGCCAGGTAGCCGACGGGGCGCCGGACGGTCGCACCCAGAACATCCCCAACGGCATCGCGCTGGCCCGCTTCGCCCCGCTGCGCGCCTTGCGCCCGGCCGAGCCACCGCCGGTGCTCTGCCTGATCGGCCGCGTCGTGCCGATCAAGGACGTCAAGACCTTCATCCGCGCCATGCGCCGGGTGGTCAACCGGATGCCCACTGCGGAAGGCTGGATCGCCGGACCGGAAGATGAGGACAAGGCCTACGCCGCCGAGTGCCACGCCCTGGTGCGCAGCCTGGGCCTGGAGAACCATGTCCGTTTCCTCGGCTTCCAGAAGGTCGAAGACCTGATGCCGAAGATCGGCCTGACCATCCTGTCGTCGATCAGCGAAGCGCTGCCGCTGGTCATCCTCGAGGGCTACGCGGCCGGCGTGCCGACTGTCTCGACCGATGTCGGCTCCTGCCGGCAACTGGTCGAAGGGCTGGACGAGGCCGACCGGGCGATCGGCCCTTCCGGCGCCATCGTCAACATCGCCGACCCGCAGGCCCTGGCCGATGCTGCCGTCGCCCTGCTCGCCGACAGCGAGGCCTGGCAGGCCGCCAGCCAGGCGGGGATCGCCCGCGTCGAACGCTACTACACCGACCGCATGATGTTCGACCGCTACCGGCAGGTCTATGACGGCGCCTTCGCGCGCTGCCCGGAGGCGCGCTGATGGCCGGCATCGGTTTCGAACTGCGCCGCCTGCTGCGCAAGAACACCCTGATCGGCCTGGTCGAGGCCTACGCCTACGCCGGCATCATCGGCTCCGGCCCGTGGGTCTTCTCCATCGTCGGCATCCTGCTGGTCGGCCTGTTCAGCGCCAGCCTGGTGGTGCCCAGCTTCCTGGTCACGCAGTTCCAGACCTCGGTGACCTACCTGGTGGCCGGCAGCCTGATCCTGACCGGCCTGGTCCAACTCGCCTTCACCCGCTTCGTCTCGGACCGCCTGTTCGAGAAGAAGCGCGACCAGGTACTGCCCAACCTGCACGGCCTGCTGCTCATCGTCATCCTCGGCGCCAGCCTGCTCGGCAGCCTGCTCCTCTTTCTCGCCCTGCCCGGCCTCGGCGTGGCCTACCGGCTGCTGATGCTGGCAGGTTTTGTCATCATGTGCGCAGTGTGGGTGCTCACCGTCCTGCTCTCCGGCATGAAGCGCTACCAGGCCATCGTGCTGCTGTTCGGCGGCTCCTATGCGCTGATCGTCGTCCTCTCCCTCCTCCTGCGCCCGCTCGGACTGGAAGGCCTGCTCGGCGGATTCGTCTTCGGCAACCTGGTCCTGCTCGGCGGCATGTGGCTGCTGACCGTGCATGACTTCGCCGGCCCCGGCCCCTTCCTGCGCTTCGACTTCCTGCGCCCGGAACTGGCCTACCCGACACTGATGGCCATCGGCTTTCTGTACAACCTCGCGGTGTGGGCCGACAAGTTCATGTTCTGGTACTTCCCGCCGACCTCCGAGCCGATCATCGGCAGCTTCCGCGCCTCGCTGATCTACGACCTGCCGGTCTTCCTCTCCTACCTGTCGATCATCCCCGGCATGGCGGTCTTCCTGGTCCGCATCGAGACCGATTTCGTCGAGTACTACAACAAGTTCTACGACGCGGTGCGCGGCGGCGGCTCGCTCGAATTCATCGAGAGCATGCGTGACGAAATGGTCTATTCCATCCAGCAGGGGCTGAGCGAAATCGGCAAGATCCAGACCCTGGCGATCCTCACCACCTTCGTCGCCGGCCCGGCCCTGCTCGACGCCCTCGGCATTTCCCAGCTCTACCTGCCGCTGCTCCACGTGCAGGTCATCGGCGCCGGGCTGCAGGTCGCGCTGATGGCCGTGCTCAACGTCTTCTTCTATCTCGACCAGCGGCGCATCGTGCTCTTCCTGTGCCTCGAATTCCTGCTCCTCAACGTGCTGTTCACCGCCGGCACGCTGTGGTTCGGTGCCGCGCTCTACGGCTACGGCTTCACGCTCGCCGCGCTACTGACGCTGGCCAGCGGGCTCATGCTGCTCTCCCGCCAGCTGAATCGCCTGGAATACGAGACGTTCATGCTGCAATGAGGCCCCAACCTTGGTAATCTGCCAACGGGGCGCCCGCCCCGCTTCGGAGATTTCCACCGTGTCCGCGCCAACCCTTCACATCACGACGTTCAACATCCACAAGGGCTTTTCGCAATTCAACCGGCGGATGATGGTGCATGAGTTGCGCGAGCGGCTGCGCCACCTGAATCCGGACATCGTCTTCCTGCAGGAAGTGCAGGGGCTGCACCTCGGCCACGCCGAGAACCACGACAACTGGCCGGACTCGCCGCAGCACGAGTTCCTCGCCGAGGATGTCTGGGAAGCCTCGGCCTATGGCCGCAACATGATTTACGACCACGGCCACCACGGTAACGCCATCCTGTCGCGCTTCCCCATCCTGCATGCACACAACCAGGACATCACCCACCTGCAGTTCGAAAAGCGGGGCCTGCTGCATTGCCAGATCAAGCTGCCGGAAGGCCCGGCGGCGCATTGCGTGTGCGCCCACCTGTCGCTGTTCGGCTATTCGCGCCGCAAGCAGATGGATGCGCTGGCAGACTATCTGGAAAAGCAGGCCGACCCCGCCACCCCGCTGATCATCGCCGGCGATTTCAACGACTGGCGCAACCGGGCCGGCGACCATCTCGCCCGACGCCTCGGCCTGCGCGAGGTGTTCAGCGGCCCGAAGGGCACCCCGGCCCGCAGCTTCCCGGCGGCGATGCCGATGTTCCGGCTCGACCGCATCTACGTCCGCGGCTTCGACATCCGGCGTACCGAAGTGCACCACGGCCAGCCGTGGGCCAGCATTTCCGACCATGCCGCGCTGTCGGCCCACCTGACGCGGCATGGCCGCTGAATTCAAGCCGGGCAACCGGCTGACCCTGCTCGACTCCGGCACCGATTACTTCCCTGCCCTGCTGACGGCGATCGCCGAAGCACGCATCGAGATCTACCTCGAAAGCTACATCTTCGCCGCCGACGAAATCGGCCACGCGGTGGCCGCCGCCTTGTGCCAGGCTGCCGGGCGCGGCGTGCAGGTGAATGTGACGGTGGACGGCTTCGGCGGCCGCAATTTCGCCGCCGATTTCCTGCCCCAGCTGACGGCAGCCGGCGTGCGCGCCATGTACTACCGGCCGGAAATCGGACGCTTCCACCTCAAGCGCCACCGCCTGCGCCGCCTGCATCGCAAGCTGGTCGTCGTCGATGCGCGGATCGCCTTCGTCGGGGGCATCAACATCATCAGCGACGACAACGCGCCGCCCGAACTGCGCCCGCACTACGACTACGCGGTGCGCGTCGAAGGCCCCATCCTCGCCGACATCCACCACGCCGTCCGCCGGATGTGGGAAATCGTCGCCTGGGCCAACTTCAAGCGGCGCTTCCGTCTCGCGCCGGTCAGCCGGCCGTGCTGCGACATCGTTGGCGAGCAGCGGGCCGCCTTCCTGATCCGCGACAACATCCGCCACCGCAACGACATCCTCAACGCCTACCTCGACGCGATCGACGCGGCGCGCGAGGAAATCATCATCGCCAACGCCTATTTCCTGCCCGGCGTGCGTTTCGGCCGCGCCCTCTATGCCGCCGCCCAGCGCGGCGTGCGCATCATCGTGCTGCTCCAGGGCAAGACCGACCACCAGCTGCTGCGCTACGCGACACAGGCGCTCTACGCCACCGCCCTGCAGGCCGGCATCCGCGTCTTCGAGTACGAAAGGAGCTTCATGCATGCCAAGGTGGCGGTCATCGACGGCCACTGGGCGACGGTCGGCTCGTCCAACATCGACCCCTTCAGCCTGCTCCTCGCCAAGGAAGCCAATGTCGTGGTGCGCGACGACGGCTTCGGTGGCGAACTACGGAGCAGCCTGCTGGCCGCCATCGCCCACGGCGCACGCGAACTGCCGCTGGAAGAGCAGAGCCGCCTACCCTGGCACGCCCGCCTGACGCGCTGGCTGGCCTACGGCCTGGTACGGGCGATGGTCGGCATCGCCGGCTACGGCCAGCGCCACTGGAACAGTCGGGAAGTCACGCCGAAGGACTGATTCCGGAAAAGGCTGTCGAGAAGCGGCGTTCGCGTTCAACCAGCGCTGTCCAGCTTGATGCGCGGCTGCCGGGGAATGGCGGCGAACGACCAGTGCGCCAGCGCCCAGGCCCAGACCTCGGCGAGCGGCGCCCGGCAAAGCGCCGCCGGTACGGCCTGCCCCAGGAAGGACAGGGCCTGGACGAGCAGCGCCGGAGCCTGCGCGACATCCAGCGCCGCCGCCCGCGTCTGTTTCGAGAGCTTTTCCCCGGCCGGGTTGGCCGCCACCGGCAGATGGGCGTAGCGCGGCGTCGGATAGCCGAGGCAGCGCTGCAGGCAGATCTGGCGCGGTGTCGAGGCGAGCAGGTCGGCCCCGCGCACGATATCGGTCATGCCCTGCCAGGCATCATCGACCACCACCGCCAGTTGGTAGGCGAACAGGCCATCCGCCCGGCGCAGCACGAAATCGCCGACATCGTGCGCCAGATGCTGCGCGATGCGCCCCTGCAGGCGGTCGTCGAAGGCGATTTCCCGGTCATCGACGCGCAGCCGCCAGGCCCGCGCCTCGCGCCCGGCCGGCAGGCCGCCCCGGCACAGGCCGGGATAAGCCAGGCCGCCATCGATCGCGGCATGCGTCGCGGAATCGGCAATCTCCTTGCGCGAGCAGGCGCAGCCATAGACCTGGCCGCTGCGCTTCAAGGTTTCCAGCACCTCGCCATACGCCGCCAAGCGCGCGCTCTGCCAGAGCACCGGGCCATCCCAGGCAAAACCGAAAGCCTCCAGCGTGCGCAGGATGTCGTCGGCCGCACCGGGCTGGTTGCGCGGCGTATCGACATCCTCCATGCGCACCAGCCATTCCCCGCCCTGCGTGCGGGCATCCAGATAGCTGCCGACGGCGGCAACCAGCGAGCCGAAATGCAGGGGGCCGGTCGGCGAAGGCGCGAAGCGGCCGCGATAGGCCGTCGGTTCGGACATGCTCAAGCCATGCCTCCGCCCTCAGGGCAGCTCATAGCCGAAGGATTTGATGACCCCCTGCGCCTTGTCGCCCTTCAGATAGTCGAACAAGGCCCGGGCCGCCGGGTTGTTCCTGCCCCGGACCAGCAATACCGCATCCTGACGGATCGGATCGTGCAGGCTGGCCGGCACCAGCCAGCCGGAACCGGAACCGATCTGACCGTTCCGAATGACCTGGGAATACGCGACGAACCCCAACTCGGCATTGCCGCTACTGACGAACTGATGCGTCTGGGCGATGTTCTCGCCCTGCACGAACAGCGGCCGGAGCGTATCGAAGACACCCAGTCCGCGCATCGTCTGTACGGCGGCCGCTCCGTAAGGGGCTGTTTTTGGGTTGGCGACGGCGATATGCCGGAAACCACCCCGCTTCAGCACCTCGCCCTTGCCGTCCACCAACCGGGGGTCGGGCGACCACAACACCACTCGTCCGACGGCGTAGGTGAAGACGCTGCCGGCAACGCCCAACCCCTCGCCAAGCAGGCGGGCGGGCGTCTCGTCATCGGCGGCCAGCAGCACCTCGAATGGGGCGCCATGCGCGATCTGGGCGTAGAACTTGCCGGTTCCGCCATAGGCAGGAACGATCCGGTGCCCGGTGTCGCGCTCGAAAAGCGGGGCAATCACCTGGATCGGACCGGTGAAATTGGCCGCAACCGCAACGCTGACCTCTGCCGCCTGAACGACAGAAATCGCAGCAATCGCAAGGAGCAAGGCAGAAAAGCGTTTCAAGGGGGTGTCTCCAGACAAACCGAGAGAATTGCGCCAATCGGCCGATTTGGCAAGGCAAAGCGGCCCGCGGGACTAGCCAAGCCTCTCTTCCGCGCGCGAACTCGCCGGAAGAGCAGTCTGCCCGACACTGATCTCGTATACTTTGGCCATGCTCAGCCCGCCCGCCCTGTCGTTGATTTCTCGCTCCCGAATCTGTGTTTCAGCGCTCTTCCTGCTGGGCAGCAGCCTCGCGTGCGCCGGCGAAGTAGCCATCGGCGTCTTTGCCTATCAGGGCGAAAAAGTGGCCAACGCAGACTGGACTCCGGTCATCCGCTATCTCAACCAGGCCATCCCCGGGCAGCAATTCCGGCTGGAAAATCACGATGCGCAAAGCCTGCGCGCCGCCATTGCCGAACGCCGGGTGGACCTGGTGATCACCAATCCCGGCTACTACATCACCATGGAGGCCGAGTTCGGCCTGAGCCGGATCGCCACCCTGGAGTCACCGGATACGCCGGCCGCCAAAACGCTGGGCTCGGTCGTCTTCACCAGGGCCAACCGCGACGATCTGCGCGTGATCGGCGATCTGGCAGGCAAGCGGGTGGCTGCCGTCGATCCGGATGCATTTGGCGGCTACCTGCTGGCCGCCCGCGAAATGCTGCGCCAGGGCATCGACCCGGAGAACGATCTCAAGGAACTGCGCTTTGTCGGCTTGCCGATGAACCGCATCATCGATGCCGTCAGGAACGGCGAGGTCGATGCCGGTATCGTGCGCGCCTGCCTGCCGGAACAACTGGCCCGCCAGGGCGAGCTTCGGCTGGCCGAATTCCGGGTGCTGTCGCATCGCCAGGATGAAGGCCTGCCCTGCGCCCTGTCGACGCCGCTCTACCCGAACTGGCCAATCGCCGTGACGCGCCATACCGACATCGCGCTGGCCAAGGAGGTGGCCCACGCCCTGCTGTCGATGCCGGCCGGCAGCGAAGGGCCGACCTGGACCGTGCCGGCGGACTACCAGCCGGTCCATGACCTGTATCGCGAACTGCGTATCGGCCCCTACGCCTACCTGCGCGACATCACGCCGGAAGGACTGGTCCGCCGCTTCTGGCCGTGGCTGCTCGCCACCCTGCTCGCGCTGCTCGGCTGGATCGTGCATACCGTGCGCGTCGAACACCTGGTGCACCGGCGCACCAGCGAGTTGCGTGATTCGCTGGCCGCCCGCGAGCGCGCCGAAGCCTGCATGCGGGACAGCCAGGAGCAGATGGAACACCTCTCCCGACTGTCCGTGCTCGGCGAGCTGTCGAGCAACCTGGCCCACGAGTTGAACCAGCCGCTGACCACCATCGGCACCTACGCGCGCACCGTGCTGCGCCGCCAGGAGAGCGGCAAGCTGACGCCGGAAGCGGTCAGCGAAGCGTGCACCGAAATCGCCAGCGAAGCCGAACGCGCCGCCGGCATTGTCCAGCGCATTCGCCATTTCGCCCGCAAGCGCAGCGCCGTTCGCGAGCCGGTCGACCTTGCCGGCCTGGCCGGCGAGGCCCGGCACCTGCTGGTCGGCATGCTGGCCAATCCGCCCGCCATCGACATTGATAATCGCCTGCAGTCCGCCTGCCAGGTCCTGGCCGATGGCCCGCAGATCCAGCAAGTGCTGCTCAACCTGATCAAGAATGCCATCGATGCCGGGCGCAGCCTGCCGGCCGAGCGGCGGAGCATCCACATCATGATCGAGGCCGCCGACAACCGGGCCCAGCTGACCGTGACCGACCACGGGGTCGGGCTCGATGCTGCACAACTGGCCCGCCTCTTCGAACCCTTCTTCACCACCAAGCCGGACGGCCTGGGCCTCGGACTGCCGATCTGCAAGACCATCATCGAAGCCCACGGCGGCCGCCTGTGGGCTGAACCGAACCCGGATGGCCCAGGCATGCGCTTCTCCTTCTCACTACCCTGCCATGAACCATCAGCCTGAAGACTGTATCGTCCATGTCGTTGACGACGACGCCGGCCTGCGCCGTTCGCTCCGTTTCCTGCTCGACTCGGTCGGCTGGAGCGTCCGCCTGTACGCCTCGGCGGAAGAGTTCCTCGATGTCGTCGCGCCCACTGACCGCCCGACCTGCCTGTTGCTCGACATCCGCATGCCAGCGATGAGTGGCCTGGAGTTGCAGCAGGTCTTGCGGGAAAGGGGAATCGACCTGCCCATCCTGTTCATGACCGGCCATGCCGATGTCTCGATGGCGGTGCAAGCCATGAAGTCGGGCGCCAGCGACTTCATCGAGAAGCCGTTCAAGGATCAGGTCGTGCTGGATTCGGTGGCGGCCGCCATCCGGCGCAGCGCCGAATCCCTGGACGAGGCACAACGGCGCACGGCGGCGCAGAAGCTGCTGGCCAGCTTCTCACCACGGGAAAAGGAAGCAGCCCGGCTGATCGCGTTGGGGCAGCCCAACAAGCTGATTGCCACGGCCCTCGGCATCAGCGAAAAGACGGTGCACATCCACCGTCAGCATGTCATGGAAAAAGCGGGAATATCCTCGGCCGCCGAATTGGCCCGCCTGATGCTGCGGGCCGATCCGGCGGCGCTGGACTGAACCGCCGGGCGTCAGGCCCGGCTGATCCTGGCCGGCAGGCCGTTGCGCACCGCCGCGCCGGACACGGAGTCCACCCACGGCGCCTTGTCCGGCCGGGTTGGATCGATCAGGCCGACATCGTTCAGATTGACGCCGGCTGCCAGGTGCTTGTTTTCCGGCTGCTGCGCCTTGCCGATGCGATGCGCCCGCGCCCCGAGTTCGCGGTGGCCGAAGCCGTGCTCGACGGCCGCCACGCCCGGCGTCACGCCGGCATGCACCATCACGCGGGCCTTGAGGCTGCCCGTCGGCGTGCTGATCTCGGCCAGATCGCCCATTTCCAGCCCCAGGCGCTGCGCGTCGGCGGGATGGATGAGCACCGGGTTTTCCGGATGCAGGCTGAGCAGGCGGGTGGCACCGATCGAATACGGGTTCTGCAAGGCCGACTTGTAGCTGACCAGTTGCAGCGGCCACTGTGCGGCCGGGTAGATCTTGCCGACCGGCGTGCCGTCGGCGAACGAGGGCTCCACCCAGGTGGCGCAACCGGTGAAGCGCTTGCCGGTCAGGCTGTTTTTCGCCGCCCCCAGGTTTTCGTTCCACAGATGGGCCATCGCCTTCATCGGATTACGCATCCACTCGGGGTTTTCCTCGTCGTAGGCGTCCTTGCCCGGCTGGTAGCGGCCGCCGCGGGTGAGCAGGAAAGCCACCTTGGCGACCTCTTCCGGCTTCAAGGTCTTCTCAAGCAACGGCCGGATGCGTTCGACGCCGGAGAGGATGATGTCCTCGGCGGTGGCATCGGCGACCGGCTCCTTGCCCAGCCACGCGATGTTGGCACCGCCGCGCAGGTACCAGTCTTCCGGCGTGTTAAGCGGGTAGGTCTGGCCTTCCGGGTCGCTGATCGCCCCGGCGCCGAAGCCGGGCAGCTGCATGGCCTTGGCCAGGGCGATGAAGAAGGTCTCCATGCCGATGGCCTGGCCGTCCGGGGTCTTGTCCGCCTTCGGCTCGATGACCGGCCAGCGGGCGCTCATCGCCTTGGTCGGCACGCCGTTCCACGCCGCCACCCAGCCCCAGCTTTCGTACATCAGCGAATCGGGCACGATGTAGTCGGCGTAGGCATTGCTCTCGTTGATGAAGGGATCGACCGAGATGATCAGCGGCAGCTTCTTCGGATCGGCCAGATCCTTGGCGATCTTGTTGCGCAGGCCGGTCACGCCGTAGAGCGGATTCGACGACCAGAGGACAAGCGCCTTCAGCGCATAGGGATAACCACTGATGCCGCCCGGCAGCAGTTCGGTGGTCAGGCCCGGGGCGTTCGGGAACCACGGGGCGCTGGCCGGATAGGGCTTGTCGGCGGCCTTCTTGGCAGCGAATTCGGCGGTCTTTTCGTACGGCACGTTGCGGCCGAGCGGGGTACCGGCGGGCTTGACCATGCCGGGGAAGGAATCGAGGTTGTAGCGCGGCCCCTCGCCGTTGTCCTTGAAACCGCCGCCGTTGGCGACGAAGCCACCCTTCCAGTTGATGTTACCGAGCAGCGCGTTGATGCTCATCAGCGCATAGGCATTGTAGAAGCCACTGCCGCTCATCATGCCGCCGTGGGCGATGACCGAGGCGCGCTTGCCGTGCGCGGCGAGTTCCTGAGCCAGGGCAGCCAGCGTGTCGGCCGGAATGCCGCAGGCCGCGGCATAGGCCGGCAGGTCGAGACGCATCGCCTCTTCCTGCAGCAGTTTCAGCGCCGACTTGACGCGAACTTCCTTACCACCGACGGTCAGTACGCTATCCACCAGCAACTGGCAGGCGCCCTTGGCCTGGTTGCTGAACACCGGCTGGCCCGCCTCGTCGAGGCAGACGAAGGCGTCGCCTTCCTTGTAGCGCTGTTCCTCGGGCAGTTCGAAGCCCAGATCGGAAGCGCGCAGGAAGCGGCGTTCGCGCGGGTGCTTCGGCTCGACGACCACCAGATGGGTGGCGTTGGAGAAGGACGGTTCGCCGTTTTGCCGCGCCAGTTCGGCATTCGGAAAACTGAGGAAATGGCGGTCGATACGATCGGTTTCGAACAACTGGCGAATGATCGCCATGGCCAGGGCGCCGTCGGTGCCCGGGCGAATCGGCAGCCAGCGACCACGGTCGCCACTGGCCACGTTGTCGGCATGGGTCAGCACCGGATCGACCACGACGTAGGACAGCTTGCCTTCGCTCCGCGCCTTGGCGACCAGCGTGCCCTGGCGCTTGAACGGATTGCCGGCCTGCCCCGGGGCGGTGCCGACGAAGAGCACGAATTCAGCATTGCTGAAGTCCGGCTTGCAATGCGGCATCGCCTTCATGTCGCCGAACAACGCGCCGGAGCCGGAGCGGTAGGAGCCGCCGCAATAGGAGCCGTGGCCGATGAAGTTGATCGTGCCGTAGGCCTTCTGGAAGAAGCGGCGGGCGAAGTTCTCGCGGCCGTCGTTGACGCTGGACAGCACGGCCACTTGGTTGACCACGGAGCCGAGCGCCGGCTGCTGCGGGTCGATCGGGGTCTTCAGGTCGCGCAGGGCGGCCAAACCGTCAACCGGCCCTTCGCCGAACAGGTTGCCGCCATGGACCACTTCCTTGACCAGCTGTTCGAAGGAGATCGGCTCCCACTGCCCGCTGTTGCGTGGCCCGATCCGCTTGAGCGGCGTCAGGACGCGATACGGCGAATCGATCTGCTGGGCCACGGCATTGCCGCGTCCGCAGGCCGTCGAGCGGCCATCCAGCCCCTTGCCCTTGTAGCCGGAAATGGCGACGAAACTGTCGCGCACACTGGCCTTCATCGGCAGATGCGGATCAGTCGACAACGGGCTGTAGGGATTGCCCGCCACCCGCAACACCTTGCCGCTGGTGCGGTCGATACGCACCCGGACGCCGCACATGGTGGTGCAGCCGAGGCAGGTGGTGTAGCTGACCTGCTGGGCCGGATTGACCTCCAGGTTGCCCTTGCGGTCGATGCGGAACTCCGGCTCCGGCGCATCGCCGGCCGTCTTGTGCTTAGGGGCATCCTTGCCGAGCAGCTTGCCGACCATGCGGCCCGCAGTTTCCGAATAACCGGCCGCGAAGGCGGCGAGACCGCCGAGGGCGAGAACTTGACGACGCTTGCTGATTTTCATGATCGAACTCCTCAGGCTTCCGCCCGATCATCCCAAGGGATGATGCTGGTCAGGATGATATAAACGGTAAGGCACAGGCCGGCCATGCCGACGATGCCGAGCACGCTGTCCGGGCTCAGGGACAAGGCATAAATGTGAGTGCTGGCGCCCATCTTGGGCATGTTCTGGCCGCCCATGAAGACCATCCAGCGCACCAGCCAGGCGCCATGCAGGGCGAGCAGCGCCGGCCAGAGCAAGACATCGCGGCGGCTACGAGCCAGCCACAGGGTCAGGGCGGTCGTGCCCAGCAACCAGGCCGCACTGAGCAGCCAGCCGAGCGAACCGCGCATCGCGGCCAGGGCATCGGCCGGGCTGGCAGCCAGGCCGGAAACGGCCAGCAGCAGCCAGGCGGCGAGCAGGCCGAGGGTGAGCCACTGGCTGCGTTCCTGCCAGCGATTGATCAACGGAGCGGCCGCACCCTGCCCGATCAGGGCCTCGAACAGACCGACCATGCCCAGGCCGCCACTCACCGCGCTGACGGCGAAGAGCAGCGGAAGCAGCGGCGTATGCCACAACGGCCGGGCCTCGACCACCATCACTTCCATGCCGGTGTAGAGCAGGATGAGCAGGGCGCCGAGCGCACCGACCACCGCCGCGGCACGGATGGCGCCCGGGCTGTCATGGCCGCCATAGGCCAGCCGGCGGTAAAGGGCAGACAGCTGGCCGCCGCGTTCAGCCAGGGCCGCCAGTTGTGGTCTCAGGCACAACCAGGCGTAGAGCAGCAGGCCGATCAGGTAGAGCGGGATGAAGAACGATCCCCAGGCCATCCACGAGCCGAGGTTCGGATGCAGATAGAAGTTGAGGAAACGTCCCGGCTGGTGCAGGTCGGCCAGCAACGCGACCGGCGCGGTCAGGCCGCAGACCAGGGCGGCCAGCAAGGCGCGACGGCCGATACCCTGCCAGGCCGGCAGGCGCCAGACCAGGCCGGGCAACGACAGGAAGAAGGCGGCGGTGGAGATGCCGATCAGGAAGAAATACTGCACGGCCCACGGGAGCCACGCCGCTTCACGGGCAAAACCCAATATCTCGACAGGGTGGTTCATGTTCATCCTCCTTGGTGGCCCGGACGCCACATCATGTCGGCGGCCGACACGCCATCGACACGACCGGACAACTGGTCATCGAGGCCAATATAGAAAACGTGGGGATTCGTGCCGGCTTCCGGCTTCAGCACCCGCGTCTTGCCTTCGGCGGCTTTCAGGCGCTGGCTGATGTCGCTTTGCGGATCGTTGACGTCGCCGAAGATGCGCGCGCCGCCGACGCAGGTTTCGACGCAGGCCGGCAACAGCCCGGCTTCGACGCGATGGCTGCAGAAGGTGCACTTGTCGGCCTTGCCGGTGTGGTGATTGACGAAGCGGGCGTCGTAGGGGCAGGCCTGGACGCAGTAGGCACACCCGACGCAGCGTTCGCCATCGACCAGCACGATGCCGTCCTCCCGCTTGAAGGTAGCGCCGACCGGGCAGACCGGAATGCACGGCGGCTGTTCGCAGTGGTTGCACAGGCGGGGCAACACCGCGAGGCCGGTCTTGCCCTCCTGCGTGCTGACCGCATAGGTGGCGACGACGGTGCGGAATTCGCCCTCCGGCGACGCGTTTTCCATCGAACAGGCCATGGTGCAGGCCTGGCAGGCGATGCATCGCCGCGTATCGACCAGCATCGACCAGTGGGGTTTGCTGTCTTCCGCCGCCTGGGCTGGAACGGCCAGCCCGGCAGTCACAGCCGGCAGCGCCGTGAAGAAGGCGCGCCGCGAAAGATCGGGATGAGAACTCATGCCAAGCTCCGTTATTTGATGACGGGCCTAGCTTAGGAGATGCCACGAAACGCGATAATTGGAAAAAGTATCGACCCGGATAGGGAAAAATACCTAGTGCCGGGCTATGCGCTGGCCCCGCAGGCCCCTCTCACGGGGCCTTCCCCCACCCGAGCGCGCGGTCCGATGCCGTTGCCGTGGATCAGCCCCGGGCAAAGAACAAGACGGTCATGGTCAAACCGGTGAGCACAATGCCCCCCCGCAACACGGGGGCCGGTATCCGCCGGGCGACACGCGCCCCCAGGTAACCGCCGGCGGTCGCCGCGAGCATCATCAGCAGCGCGTGCGGCCAGGACACGACGCCCCCCCAGGCATAGATCGCCACCGCGATGGCGGTCAGCAAGGCCGAGACCAGATTCTTGGCGCCGTTCATCGCGTTCAAGCGGGTTTGGCCCAGCAGGCCGAACAGGGCCAGCAGGAGAATCCCCAGCCCCCCGTTGAAGTAGCCCCCATAGATCGAAACGGCCAGCATCCCCGTTGCCGATTTAGCCGGCGAGGCGTGGCCGCCCTGGCTGCCGCGGGCGCTACGCAACAAGCGCGGCCCCAGGGCAAAGAGCAGGGTCGCCAACAGCAACAGCCAGGGGACGATCTTGTTGAAGGTACGATCCTCGGTCACCAGCAGCAAGGTGGCGCCCATTGCGCCACCGGCCAAGCTGAGCAGGATCAGCGTCGGCATGGACAAGCCCGGTGGCGCTTCCAGGTCTTCACGAAATCCGAAAACACCCGAAACATATCCGGGAAGCAGGGCAACGGTGCCGGTCGCATTGGCTGCGACGGGCGGCATGCCGGTGAAGACGAGTGCGGGCAGCGTCAGGAAACTGCCGCCGCCCGCCACGGCATTGAGGGCGCCGGCCAGGAAAGCCGCTCCGAGCAAGAGGGCGATGAGCGATGGGTCATTCCACATGTTGCAACTGGCTCCGGAATGCAGTCGAAGGAGACGCCAAGGCTGGTCGCACATGGCGCCAACCATCCGGCGATGGTGCGTAGGGATGGCGCTGCCAGGGCACCGCCCGGCCCGTCCGGATGGCCGCGACGAGGCGATTGACCCGAGCGATCAGCCGCGAGCGATCCGGCCCCTTGCGCAGAAAGTCGAGCGCACCGTTCTGCATGGCTGTGACGGCACTGGCGACATCCGCCGACGACGCCATGAAGATCAGCGGCAGCGAAATTTGCCGCTGGTTGAGACAACGCTGCAAGGCCAGTCCGCTCATGCCCGGCAGATGCAATTCCAGGAGCAGGCACCCGGCCTGAACGCGATCGTGGTTTTCGAGGAAGGCTTCGGCACTTTCGAAGGCGCGGACCGTCAAGCCATCCGTCTGAAGCTGGCCGGCCAGGGAACAACGGCAATCGGCGTCACCATCCACCACGTAGACTGTGCACTCACGGCAAGAGAAGCCCATGCTGAATCCTTTCACTATTGGACGAACGATCGCCCGCGCGCTCAAGACACCGGGCAGAGGGCCAGCCGGCGGCTTGCATTGGCGATGACGGGCAAGTTAGCATCGCCGCAACATGCCTGCTAACGCCAAAATGCCAACGAATATCGCCAAACGGACAGCACGGGGGCTATCCGAAAGGCAGCTGTCGGCCCTCAAGACATTGCCAAGAGCGCTTTATGGCCAGGCTGAAACACTGCCTAACCAAGCCCTGCGCCATCGTCACAGCCATCCCTGGGGACAACTGGCCTACGCCGCGGAAGGGGTCATCGAGGTGCATACCGATGCCGGGCGCTTCGTCGCGCCGCCCCAGCGCGCGATATGGATACCGCCCGGCATCGCGCACCGGGTGACCTGCGGCCCGGCAACCTGTATCCGCAGCCTCTACATTCAAGCCGACATCGCCGGCTGGGCGAGCGATCGTTGCCGGGTGATCGTGGTCAGCCCCCTGTTGCGTGAAATGATTCGGCATTTCAGCCAGTTGCCAGTCGAATATGCCGAGCAGGGGCCGGACGGACGCTTCGCAACTGTATTGCTGGAGACGATCGGCCAGGCTGACGAGGTCGAACTCATGTTGCCCTTGCCGCGCAGTCCGCTCCTTCAAGAGCTGTGTCGCAGCCTGCACAAGCGTCCTGAAGAAAAGCACCGGCTGGCCGAGTGGGCCGATCGCGCCGGCGTTTCAGAAAAAACCCTGAGCCGCCTGTTCGTCAGGGAAACCGGCCTGAGCTTCCGCCACTGGCGCCAGCGCATGCGCCTGCTTGGGGCCCTGCCGGCGCTGGAGCGCGGCGACAGCGTCACCGATGTCGCGCTGGCTTGCGGCTACGACTCGCTTTCGGCGTTCATCGCCGCTTTCAAGAAACAATTCAACTGCACGCCCGGCAATTTCCCGCAATCGGGCTGACGGCCCCATGCAGCGGGCAATCGCCAGGCGATCACCTGGGCGACGGCAGGGCTCATCGCACGGAGGAATGCCGACCGCCGCCGACAAACGGACGATGCAAACTTCACATCGACCACATAAACCATGTCGCCGCGAGCAATGCCCCGAGACTGGTGGTGACCGCAACGGTGTGCATGGCGCGAAGTTGTGTCCACAGCAGGAGTCCGGTGATCGACAACAGCATCAGACTGCCGGCGATGGTGTCCGCCAGCAGCACCCAGAAGGCATTGACGCCGACCGACATGTGCAGGCGGATCAAGGTACCGATCGGGGTGGCGTCGGTATGGTCGAGCTTGACGAAGCGGTTGCCGGCGAAATACTCCGCCGACACACTGCGTTGCGGCGTCTGCAGGCTGACGCTCCAGCGTTCTGGCTGTAGAACCTCGCGATCGTCCCACACGACCGTCTTGGCTGGTTGCTTCTTGACTTGCACAACCTGTTCCGGCGTGAACTTCAGCTCGCCCTGAAGCCAGGCTGCCAGTTCTTCCGGCGTCCCCGGCCTCTGTTCCGGCAAAGCCAGTTGCACGGTTTTCTGGACGCTTTTCTCGACCGGAATCTTCAGGATCGCGCGGTGGTTGAGCAGGATTCCCGTGGCACCGAAGAGCAGGCCAAGAATCGCTCCCCACAGGCCAACGTAGAGGTGAATCTTGCGCACCCAGGTGAGAAAGACCGCCCGTCGGCCACGGCGGCGCGGCAGTGGGTTGGCCTGGGTGGCCTCCCCGGCGCTGACGGAAAGGTTGGCGCGGTCCATGCTCAATCGGTTCCTTGTCGGGGCGGCACGGCCAGGCCGGGAGCGGCGCCCACGGCAAGCAACAGGCCGCAGGCAAGCGCGGCGGTAATGATCTTCCTGCAAGGTTGCATGGCGGGTTCCTCAGAAAGCGTAACGCAGGGTCAGCTGCACCGAACGGGGCGCCCCGGGCAGATTGAGGTTCGGGCTGCTGCCGTGGCCGGAGACAATGTATTGGCGATCGAACAGGTTCATCACGTTGAGCTGTACGTCGAAACCGTTCGTCCGGTAATAACCCATCGCGTCGACGGTGGTGTAGCCCGGCAGGATAACCGTGTTGCCCGGGTTGGCGAAACGCTCGCCAACGTAATTGAGGCCGGCGCCGGCGCCGAAACCCTGGCCCAGGGCCTTGGTCAGCCACAGGTTGGCGCTCTGCTTGGGCGTCAGGGTCGGACGCTTGCCCTGTACCGGCTGGCCGGCGTCGATAGCGACCGAGGAGACCATTTCGGCATCGAG
Source organism: Dechloromonas agitata is5 (assembly GCF_000519045.1). Taxonomy (GTDB): domain Bacteria; phylum Pseudomonadota; class Gammaproteobacteria; order Burkholderiales; family Rhodocyclaceae; genus Azonexus; species Azonexus agitatus. The sequence continues at coordinate 1,273,572 of NZ_KI912532.1, read as the reverse complement.
CCAGGCGTAGCCAGACCAGATCTGCCAGCCGTGGGTCAGATCGCCGGTGAAGCTCAGCTCGGCCCCCTGGGTGCGTTGCACACCGAGCGGCACCAGGGTGTTGGTAGCCGGGTTGGTGGTCTTGATGTTGGTGCGCTCGACCCGGAAGAGCGAGGCCGTGGCGGAGGCCATGCCATCGAGGAAATCGAACTTGGCGCCGACTTCGTGGTTGGTGGTTTCCTCGGGCGCGATCTGGGCATTGTTGGCAGCCAGCGCGAAGCCTTCGGCCGAGGGCTGGAAGGACTTGCTGTACGAGACGTAGTAGGACTGGCTCAGGTTTGGCTGGAAGACCAGGCCGGCGCGCGGGCTCCACGCCGAGTCGGTGCGTTCGACGTCGCGCTGGCCGGGGCGGCGCTCACGGGTTTCCTGCTCGAAGCGGTCGTAGCGCATGCCGATCAACGCCTTCCAGTGCTCGGACAGCGTGGCGAGATCCTGCACATAGCCGCTGGTCACGGTCATGATGCCCCGGTTGTCGGTGGACGGCGCCGCGGTGACGCGCAAGGGTAGTACCGGTAGAACCGGGTTGAACAGCGACACCGTCGCGATATTGTTCTGCGTGCGGAACACCTGATCCTTGTTCTGCTTGCCGATTTCGATGCCGTACAGCAACTGATGCTGCATGCCGGCCAGAGTCACCTTCTGGGTCAGTTCGGTCTGGTTGAAATAACCGTCCTCCTGGCGCCGAACATTGCTGCGGTTGAGTGAAGCGGTGCGCGCCGCTTCATTGACCGAGCCGACCAGCGTGTTGTTGCGGTCGAGGCTGTAGTCATAGGCGCGGAAGGCGTTACGGAACGACCATTCGCTGTTGAAGCGGTGGTCCAGGGTGAAGCCGAAGGCGGAAACATCGGCCTGGCTGTAATCGACCTCACGGGCGTTGGCGGCACCGAAATAGGTGCCGGGAGCGACATCGACCGGCCGGCCGCGGTAGGCCGGGATGCCGAAGTCGGTGACGCGGCGGTCGGAGAGGTATTCGCCCTGGATCAGCAGGCGGGTGTCGTCGCCGAGTTTGATGGCCACGGAGGGGGCCAGGGCTTCGCGCTCGAGAAACTGCTGGTCACGGTAGCCGTCGGCGCGTTCCACGGCGCCAGTGAGGCGGATGGCGAGGCTCTTGTCGTTGAAGGTGTGGGCCAGATCGAATTCGCCGCGCCGCTGGTTCCAGCTGCCGACCTGCAGGGTCACTTCGTTACGGTCGATCCCGGGCTTCTTGGTGATGCGGTTGATCAGGCCGCCCGACGAGCCGCGCCCGTAGAGCACCGAGGCCGGTCCTTTGACCACTTCGACCTGCTCGATGTTGGAGAGGTCGCGGAAATACAGCGCATCGTCGCGCAGGCCGTCGATGAACTGGTCGCTGATCGCCGAAAAGCTGCGGATGGTGACCTGGTCGCGCTGGCCATCGCCATGCGACAGGCCGACCCCCGGAATCGCCTTCATGACGTCCTGCATGGAGCGGGCACCCTGGTCGCGCAGCACGCTTTGCGGCACGACATTGACCGTCTGCGGTATGTCGCGCAGGGGGGCTTCGATCTTGGTCGCGCTGCGGGCAACGGACGGATTGTAGGTCGGCGTCGCTTCCCGTGCCGTCGTCACGGTCATGGCAGGCAGTTCGGTCGCCGCATTTGCGGACGAGCCCGCACTGGAGACAGCCGGTTCGGCATAAGAGTAGGGACAAAGTCCCAGGGAAAAACCGATCGCCAAGGCGAGGGGAGTTTTGCGCAGCACAGCGTGTTCCTTTCGTGTTGAGGCACGGGCTGGCGACGGCTGGCTGGTGCAATGACTCGGTTTACTTCAGGCCGGCGGGTTTCACCGCGAGAAGCTGGCAAGTGTAACGAAAGTGTTTCATAATGTAAATAACAACCACTCTCATTTACATTAACTGCACATCCGGGCAGTGAACACATAATGGAGAGCAATGCGTTCGAAACTCGGGGAGAACCGACAGCGGCGCCGACCATTCCTGCCCCCATGAGAACCGGCAGGTCATAACGCACCAGCCTGAAACTTTCCACCCCGTTAGCACTCATAGGCAGCGAGTGCTAATATACAGGTGAACCCTGAAGGAGGATTTAACGCTATGACACATGCCTTGGCTCTTCCCATCCCCTCGACCGTCGGCAACCTCGACGCCTATATTCAGGCGGCGAACCGGTATCCGATGCTGTCCGAGGCCGAGGAGACCCGGCTGGCCGAGCGTTTCCACAACGAAGGCGATGTGGAGGCGGCGCGGCAGCTGGTGCTCTCCCACCTGCGCCTTGTCATCTCGATTGCCCGCGGTTACCTCGGTTACGGCCTGCCGCACGCCGACCTGATCCAGGAAGGCAACATCGGCCTGATGAAGGCCGTCAAGCGCTTCGACCCGGCTCGGGGTGTGCGCTTGGTGTCCTTCGCCATGCACTGGATCAAGGCCGAGATTCACGAATACATCCTGAAGAACTGGCGCCTGGTCAAGGTGGCGACCACCAAGGCGCAGCGCAAGCTGTTTTTCAACCTGCGCAGCCTGAAAGCCGATTACGAAGGCGTCGATACGCTGTCCGGCAGCCAGGCCGCCGAAGTCGCGGCCCGTCTCGGCGTCAAGCAGGACGAAGTGGTCGAGATGGAAACCCGCCTCTCCGGTCGCGACCTGGCACTGGAGGGTAACCCGGAGGACGGCGAGGACGCTTTCGCGCCGATCGACTATCTGGCCGACAGCCGTTACGAGCCGACCCGCGTGCTCGAAAACAAGGCCCTGGCCTACCAGCAGGGCGAAGGTCTGCATGCCGCGCTGGAGGGTCTCGATCCGCGTAGCCGTCGCATCATCGAGGCGCGTTGGCTGCACGACGGCGAGGCGGCCACGCTGCACGAACTGGCTGCCGAGTTCGACGTGTCGGCCGAGCGCATCCGCCAGATCGAAGCGAAGGCGCTGCAAAAGATGCGCGGCCTGCTCACCGCCGCCTGACCGGGCTGCAACGACACAAACAAGAAGGGCACCGCACGGTGCCCTTCTTCATTTCCAGCCATCCGGTTAGCCGCTCAGCGCTTGGCTCCCTGAGCAACGATGGCGATGGTCGAGGCCGGATTGTTGGTGCGCAGCCCGAAGCGGAAGACATCCTTCGAACAGACATCGATGCAACGACCGCAATTGGTGCAGTTCGGCGCCAGGATGACCGGACCGACTCCCTTGCCCTCGCCTTTCAGCGCGGGGCGGATGACCTGCGGTTCGGGACAGACCTCGAAGCAGTCCATGCAGTCGTTACAAGCCGAACGCAGGCTGGCCGAGACGCGCACCGGGCTCCAGCGGCCGACCAGGCTGTAGAAGGCGCCGACCGGGCAGAGACGGCCGCACCAGCCACGGTTCATCACGAACAGGTCGAACAGGAAAATGGCCAGCACCACCATCCAGGCGGCCCCGACACCGAAGATCAGGCCGCGATGCAGCATCGACACCGGGTTGATCAGTTCCCACAGCACGACACCGGTCACCGCCGAGCCGACCAGCGTCATGCCGAGAACCCAGTAGCGGGTCTTGGCCGACAGGCTGCTCGCCCCCTTGATGCCCAGGCGGTCGCGCAGCCAGCCGGCGGCATCAGTCACCATGTTGATCGGGCAAACCCAGCTGCAATACACGCGCCCCCCGACCAGGAAGTAGAAGAGCAGCACGATGCCGACGCCGATCAGCCCGAGCGTTTCCGGGACCTTGCCGGCGAGCAGGGATTGCAGCGCGACGTAGGGATCGGTCAGCGGCAGGACGTTCAGCGTGTAGCTGTAGTTCAGGTTGCCCTTGACGATCCAGATGCCGGCCAGCGGGCCGAGCAGGAACAGGGTCAGGATCGACAACTGCGACAGGCGGCGCAGGATCAGCCATTTGTGGGCGCCGAACCAGCCCTTTGTCTCGACGGCCTCGGCACCGATGCGCTGCTTGTTGGACATCTGGCTCATGGCTTGCCTCCCAGCCCCGGCGGCAGGCTCGGGATGACACCGGCCTCGCTACCGGCCATGCCGCGCATCGCTTCGGTGTGGCCAGAAGCCGGGTCATAGTGACCGGGCAGGACGGCACCTTCGGGCAGCCGGTCGGGCAGGTCGAGCATCTTGGATTCGTCGATCAGCGAACCGCCGGCCTTCTTCTGCTCCTCCCAGCCGACCCGGTAATGCTTGCCGAGCGAGCCCTGGGCCAGCTTGGGCGGCAGGATGCGGATGGCCGATTCCTCGAGGACGCAGGATTTCTCGCATTTGCCGCAACCGGTGCAATGCTCGGAATGCACGGTGGGCAGGAACATGGCGTGGCGACCGGTGCGCTGGTTGGGCTGCAGGTCGAGGGTGATCGCCTTGTCGATGACCGGGCAAACACGGTAACAGACGTCGCAGCGCAGGCCGAGGAAATTGAGACAGGTCTCGTGGTCGATCAGCACCGCGATGCCCATCTTGGCCTTGTTGATGTCGGTCAGCCCATGATCGAGCGCCTTGGTCGGGCAGGCCTTGACGCACGGAATGTCATCGCACATCTCGCACGGGATGTTGCGCGCCGTGAAGAAGGGCGTGCCGGTCGTCACCGGGTCTTCCGGCTTGGCGAGGACCAGCGTGTTGTATGGACAATCGCGGACGCACAGGCCACAGCGGATGCAGGCACCGAGGAAATCGTCTTCCGGCAGGGCGCCGGGCGGGCGCAGGGCGAGGGCCGGCAAGGCCTTCGACTGCTTGGCGTAGAGGCCGAGCCCCAGTCCCAGCATGCCGACGCCGCAGACCATCTTGGCGGAGTCGAAAATGAACTGGCGGCGGGCCGCAGCGCTTTTCGGGGTTTTTTCAGTCATGATTCATCTACTCGACAGTTCAGCCAGCGCCGGATGGGCCCCTTCCCCATCCGGTACCGGCACTCCCTGATTTATTCGGGTCATTCCACCGGGCATTCGCCGCATTGGCCCGTCCTCACACGAGCCCCGGCAACACCGACAGCCAATCTACGCCCATAAGCAATTGCTGCTTTAGCGCAGATCAAAGCCCGGCGATTATCCGCAGAATGTGTGAGGAAATAGATCGGGCAGGACCCGACGCGCGTTCGCCGCGCTCAGCGCCGCCAGCGCCTCGCCGGACAGGCCGCGCAACGCGGCGAGCGACGCGGCGATGCGGGGCAGCTCGGCGGGTGTGTTGCGGCCGCCGTTCAGCCAGGCGGGCGGGATGTCCGGCGCATCGGTTTCGAGGACGATCGCATCAGCCGGCAGCGCAGCCGCCACGGCACGGATGCGCGTCGAGCCGCTGAAAGTCATCGCACCGCCGAAACCCAGCGCGAAGCCAAGCTTGATGAATTCATCGGCCTGCTGCCGGCTGCCGTTGAAAGCATGGGCAATGCCACCCCGCACGCGGTAACGGCGCAACTGCTTGAGGATGGGATCGATCGCCCGCCGGACATGGAGCAGGACAGGCAGATCGAATTCCCGCGCCAGCTTGAGCTGCTCGGTGAAGAAGAAGGTCTGGCGCGCCACGTCGGCATCCGGAACATACAGGTCGAGGCCGATTTCGCCGACCGCCACCGGCCGCTCACGGGCCAGCCACTGACGCAGGACGGCCAGGTCCTCTTCTGCCGCCTGTCCGACATACAGCGGGTGGATGCCGTAGGCGGCGACACACCCCGGGTAGCGGGCGACGGTTTGCCGGGTCTTGGCAAAGCTGGCTGCCTCGACGGCCGGCACGACGATACACCCGACCCCAGCCGCCCGGGCAGCCGCCTGCACCACGTCGCGGTCGGCATCGAACTCGGCCGCGTCGAGGTGGCAGTGCGTGTCGATCAACATGTGAGAAAGGGAAAGTCCGGGTCGGGGCGCGTGCCGCTGATCATTTCGGCCAGGGCCGCAGCGGAGCCGCAGGACATCGTCCAGCCCAGCGTGCCGTGGCCGGTGTTCAGCCACAGGTTGCTCAGGCGGCTGCGGCCGATGAGCGGCACGTTGGACGGTGTGGCCGGGCGCAAGCCACACCAGAGGGCCGGTTCGCCGACGGTCTGCAGGCGCGGGAAGAGCTGGCGGGTACGTTCGATCAGCGACTGGCAACGCACCGGGTTGAGATCGAGGTTGTAGCCGGTGAATTCGGCGGTGCCGGCAATGCGCAGCCGGTTGCCGAGGCGGGAGAAAACCAGCTTGCGCTCATCGTCGGTCAGGCTGACGCTGGGTGCCCCGCTCGCCTCGGCCAGGGGCAGCGTCACCGAATAGCCCTTGGCCGGGAAGACCGGGATGTCGAGGCCGATCGGCCGCAGGAGCAGCGACGAATAGCTGCCGAGTGCGACAACGTAGGCATCCGCCGTCAGCAGTTCCGGCTCCTTGCCGTTATGGACGACCACACCGGCCACTTTGCTACCCGCGGCGGCGAGCCGTTCAATGGTCGTTCCATAGCGGAAATCGACCCCGGCTGCCCGGGCATGTTCGGCCAGGGCGCGGGTGAATTGGTGGGCATCGCCCGATTCGTCGGAGCGGGTGTAATCGCCGCCGACCAGCAGGTGCCGGGCGTCGGCCAAAGCCGGCTCCAGTTCGAGGCAGCGGTCGACATCGACGGTGTCGCGATCGAGCCCGAACTGGCGCATCAGACGCGCGGCTTGCTCGGCTTGGGCGAGCTCCTTCGGATCGGTGTAGAGGTGCAGGATGCCGCGTTCGAGATGGTCGTAATGCAGGTTCAACTCGGTGCGCAGCGCCTGCAGGCAGCGTCGGCTGTAGAGGGCGAGGGAGATGATGGCAGCGATGTTGCGCCGCGTCCGGCCGGGCAGGCATTCGACCAGAAAGCGCAGGCCCCAGGCAAGTTGTGCCGGGTCGGCCCGCCAGCGCCAGAGCAGTGGCGCATCCTCGCGCCCCAGCCATTTCAGCACACGGGGCAGGACGTGGGGATTGGCCCAGGGTTCCGCATGCGAGACGGAAATCTGCCCGCCGTTGGCAAAACTGGTTTCATTGCCGGCCACTGGCTGGCGGTCCACGACCGTCACCTGATGCCCGGCGCGGGCGAGATACCATGCACTCGTCGTGCCGACGACGCCGGCACCCAGCACGAGGACTCTCAAGCCTCGCCTCCCCTTTCACGGGCAATCCGGGTCACTTCCGGAATGTGGCGCAGGCCGCGCATCACCGCCGCCAGATGATTGCGGTGGGCGACCTGGATGGTGAAACGCAGCGTGGTGAACAGCCGCTCGGGGTCGGCATCCATCGCCACATGCTCGATATTCGAACCCGCCTCGGCAATGGCGGCGGCGACCTGGGCCAGCACACCGCGTGCGTTCTTGACCTCGACGTTGATGTGGATGTCGAACAACTTGCCCTCGACCGGCTCCCATTCGACATCAATCCACTTCTGCGGCTCGCTCGAACGCGACTTGCGGATGCTCGGGCAGTCGTGGGTATGAATGACCAGGCCGCTGCCCTTCCTGATCGAGCCGATGATCGGATCGCCCGGAATCGGCTGGCAGCAGCGGGCGAGCTGGATCGCCATGCCCTCGGTCCCGTGGATGGCGAGGGTCATGTTGCTCGGCGAATCGGCCGACAGATCCTCGCGCGCCAGCAGGCGGCGGGCAACGACGGACGGCAGGCGCTTGCCCAAGCCGATTTCGGTGTAGACCTCCTCCATCGACTTCTGGCCGCCCGACTTGACCAGGGCATCCCAGGCCTCGGCCGGGATCGAAATCGGCACGACGCCCAGCGAGAGCAGTTCCTGCCGCAGCAGGCGCTCGCCAAGGCGGGCCGACTCCTCGTTCTGCATGGTGCGCAGGAAATGACGGATCTTGCTGCGCGCCCGGCCGGTCTTGACGTAGGTCAGCCACACCGGGTTGGGGCTGGCCTGCGGCGAGGTGATGATCTCGACCAGGTCGCCGTTCTTCAGTTCGGTGCGCAACGGCGCCAGTTCATGATTGACCCGCGCCGACGAGCAATGATGGCCGACATCGGTATGCACGGCGTAGGCGAAATCGACCACCGTCGCCCCGCTCGGCATGGCGAGAATCTTGCCCTTCGGCGTGAAGACATAGACCTCGTCGGGGAAGAGGTCGATCTTGACGTTCTCGAAGAATTCCGACGAATCGGAAGTCTGCATTTCGAGCAGCGACTGCAACCATTTGTGCGTCTTGATCTGCAGGTCGGCGCCCGATTCCTCGGTGTCCTTGTACAGCCAGTGGGCGGCAACGCCTTCCTGGGCAACATGATGCATCTCGCGGGTGCGGATCTGCACCTCGACCGGGGTGCCGTAGGGGCCGATCAGCGTGGTGTGCAGCGACTGGTAGCCGTTGGCCTTGGGGATGGCGATGTAGTCCTTGAACTTGCCGGGCACCGGCTTGAACAGGCTGTGCAGCGCACCGAGCGCCAGGTAGCAGGTCGGCACGTTGTCGACCACGACGCGGAAGCCGTAGATGTCGAGCACCTGCGAGAAGGACAGGTGCTTGTCCTTCATCTTGCGGAAAATCGAATACAGGCTCTTCTCGCGGCCGAAGACATCGGCCCGCAGGCCGGCATGCGCCAGCTTGTCGCGGATGCCGTCGAGGATGCGGGTGAGCAGCTCCTTGCGGTTGCCGCGTGCGGCGCGCAGGGCCTTGGCCAGCACCTCGGCGCGATGCGGATGGATCAGCGTGAAGCACAGATCCTGCAACTCGCGGTACAGCTTGTTGAGCCCCAGACGCAGTGCGATCGGGGCGTAGATTTCCAGCGTTTCGCGGGCGATGCGGGCGCGCTTGTCGGCGCGCATGGCCGACATGGTCTGCAGGTTGTGCTGGCGGTCGGCCAGCTTGATGAGCACAACGCGCAAATCGCGCGCCATGGCCATCAGCATCTTGCGGAAATTCTCGGCCTGCGCCTCCTGGTAGGAGGCAAACTCCATCTTGTCGAGCTTGGACAGGCCATCAACCAGCTCGGCGACTTCCTTGCCGAACTTCTCGGCCAGTTCGTGCTTGGTCGTCCCCGTGTCTTCGAGGACGTCGTGCATCAGCGCCGCACAGATGGCGTCAGCATCCATGCGCCAATCGACAACGGCACCGGCGACGGACAGCGGATGGGTGATGTAGGGCTCGCCGGACATGCGCTTCTGATGCGCATGCGCCTCGGCCGCGAAAGCGTACGCGGCCTTGATACGTTCTACGTCGGCGGGCGGGAGATAGTCGAGACTATCGATGAAGACCCGGTAAGCGGGCTCCACACTGGCGGGCGGCGGGGATGACGGCGCAGGATCCATCAAGCGTCACCGCCCCGGAAATCAGGCCTGGCCGCGGTTCAGCACTTCCAGACCGACCTTGCCTGCCCCCATTTCCTTCAGCGCGACGACGGTCGGCTTGTGCTTCTCGGCATCGACCAGCGGGGTGGCGCCGTTCGCCAGCTGGCGGGCGCGATGGGCAGCGGCCAGGGTCATCTGGAAACGGTTCGGGATCTTCTTCAGGCAATCATCAACGGTAACGCGGGCCATGCTCAACCTCTAATTTCAGATCAATCTTTCGAACAGGGCGGCGTGACGGACACGTTGCGCCCCGAAGCTCAGGCGGGAAGCCCGCACGACGGCGAGAAGCTCTTCCAGGGCCTGTGCCAACTGGTCGTTAATAATAACATAGTCGAATTCCCCGACATGGCGCATCTCGGCCTGTGCCGCGGCCAGACGCCGGGCGATGACGTCGGCGCTGTCGGTGCCGCGTCCGGTCAGCCGGCGGGTCAACTCCTCCATCGACGGCGGCAGGATGAAGATACCGATCGCCTGCGGGAAAAGCTTGCGCACCTGCTGGGCGCCCTGCCAGTCGATTTCGAGCAGCACGTCATGGCCGGCGGCCAGCTGGTCGGCGATCCACTTCTGCGACGTGCCGTAGAAATTGCCGTGCACCTCGGCCCATTCGAGAAACTCATGGCGGGCGATCATGGCCTGGAACGCCACGGTATCGACGAAATGGTACTCCCGCCCGTCCTGCTCACCCGGCCGCGGACTGCGGGTCGTGTAGGAGATCGACAGATGAACGCTGGCCTCCCTTTCGAGCAGCAGGCGGACAAGGGTGGTCTTGCCCGCCCCGGAGGGTGCGGCGACGACGAAAAGATTTCCCGACATTGGTGTTTCCCGACAGACTGGCGCCCGGCGCCAAAGCGGTCATTGTAACGGCTGCGGCAGCCAGCGCTGCAGCACGGCGCGCAGGCGATCCGGATCGACCGGTTTGGGCAGGTGGTCGTTCATGCCGGCCGCCAGGCAGCGCTGGCGATCTTCGGCGAAAGCATTGGCCGTCATCGCGACGATCGGCGTCGTTGTGTAGCCCGGCAACTGGCGAATGCGGCGAGTGACCTCGAGGCCGTCGATGCCGGGCATCAGCAGATCCATCAGGATCAGGTCGTAGCGGGCTTGCTGCACCTTGGCCAAGGCCTGCTCGCCATCGACGGCGATATCGAGCGGCAAGCCGGCGATTTCACGGATCAACTCAGTCGCCACTTCGCGATTGAGCGGTTCGTCCTCGACCAGCAGGATGCGCACGCCCCCGGCATCGGCTGCTCGTTCGCCAGGGGCGGGCTGCGCTGCCGGCTGACCGGCGGGCGAAGCGTCTTCGGCGACCGGCCGGCCAAGGCGCACCGTCAGCCAGAAGGTGCTCCCCCGCCCCGGCTCGCTGTCGACGCCCGCCTCTCCGCCCATTAGTTCGGCCAGGTGGCGCGTGATGGCGAGACCGAGACCAGTGCCACCGTACTTGCGGGTCGTCGAGTTGTCGGCCTGTTCGAACGGGCTGAACAGGCGGGCCAGCACGTCGGGGGCGATACCGATGCCACTGTCTTCGACCTCGAAACGCACGAGCAATGAACGAGCATCCTCTTCGAGCACTGCGGCGCGCAGGACGATGCTGCCGGAATCGGTGAACTTGATGGCATTGCTGACGTAGTTGAGCAAGGCCTGGCTGAGCCGGGTACGGTCGCCCACCAGCACCGGCGGCAGGCAGGCGACCTGGGTACGGAAGCTGAGCCCCTTGGCCGAGGCCTTGTCGGCATTCAGGCAAACGAGACGCTCGATCACGTCGACAACGCGGAAGGGGGCTGCTTCGAGGGCCAGGTGCCCGGATTCGATCTTCGAAATATCCAGCACATCGTTGATGATCGACAACAGGTGCTCGGCCGAACCGAGCATCTTGTCCAGACGGTCGGCCTGCCGTGTCGTCGGATTGTCGCGGCGCAACAGGTGGGCGAGTCCGACGATGGCGTTCATCGGCGTGCGGATTTCGTGGCTCATGTTGGCCAGGAAGGCACTCTTCGCCCGGTTGGCCGCCTCCGCTGCCACCTTGGCCTGCTCCAGTTGCTGCGTGCGTTCCTGCACCCGTTGTTCGAGACGCTGGCGATAGACCTCGAGTTCCCGGGCGTTGCGCCGGGATTCATCGACATCGGCGATCAGGCCAACCAGGCCGACGAAGTGGCCCGCCTCGTCAAGCAAGCGGCGCCCGCACAAAAGCCCCCAGAAAGCCTTCCCGTCCTCGCGGATGTATTCGCGCTCGACCCGGACGAAGGGAATCTCGCTGGCCATCAGCTTGAGCATCTTCTCGCGACCGATTTCGCGCTCGTCGGGATGGATCAGGGCAACGTACTCGCGGCCGATCAACTGCTCGAGGGGCAGGCCCCACATGCTCGCCATGCGTTCGTTGGCGAAAACGATGACACCCCGCGGATCGACCAGGAAGATCGCCCCATCCGAAGTATCGAGGATGGTACGCAGGACCCGCTCGCGCTCGCCGAGACGGCCAGCATAGCGGTGCAGCATGAAAACGGCGCCGCCGCTCAACGCAACGAAGATGGCGAGCAGACTAAGGATGCCGCGCCGCTGCCGGTGCCAGGGTTCCAGATAGGCATCCTCGGAAACGCCGACATTGATATAGAAGCGGTACTCCGGGTTGAAGCGATAGACATGCAGGCGGCGAACACCATCCAGGCTGGTCACGCCGGAAACATAGCTACCAGCCTGCGGGTTGGCGGCGAGCGCTTCCCGGAAGTCGTCGGAAAGCCGTGTCGCGCCGGGTTCGCCCACCGCTTCGTTCCAGGGCGCCCGCGCCAGCAGGGCCAGGTCGGCATCGCGCATGGCGACCGAACCGGACGGTCCGGTACGTAGCCCGGCGAACTGCTGCTGGAAGAAATCCAGCCCGATGCTGGCCAAGGCGATACCGGCGAAGCGGCCATCGATGTCGGGCAGGCGACGGGCCACAACGATGGCCCACTTGCCGCTGATCTTGCCGCGCACCGGTTTCGAGGTGATGCGCTCGAGCAACGGATCGTCCCGCAGACGCTGGAAATATTCCCGGTCATGGACCAGCGCGCTCGCCCCGGAACTGCCATCAAGGCCGACAACCACCTCGCCGGTGGCATTGGTGATACGAATCGCGACCAGGGGTTTCTGCCGCTCGCGCTGACGGGCAAGGAAGCGGTCGAGTGCCGCGACATCGAGATTGCCCAGGCGCAGGTGTTCGGCGTAATGGTCGATGGCATCGCGCAGCAGGAGATCGATCTTCTCCAGCGAATTGGCCACGTCCCGCTCGACGAGGAGCGCCAGGTTCTCGGTTTCCAGCAGGGTGCGCTGCCGCTGCTGTTCCTGCGCATTTTCCAGCAGGTAGAGGCTGAGGGAGACAGCCAGCAGGACGAGCAACAGCCAGCTCAAAATGAAGCGCCGGGCCAGAACGGTCGAGGAAAGCGGGGAGAACTGGCCGGCCGGGTGCATGGCGTTCGAGCTACTCCAGGTTCTGTATCTGTTCGCGCATTTGCTCGATGAGCAGCTTGAGATCCATCGAGGCCTGCGACACGTCGGTGATCGCCGACTTGGAACCGAGCGTGTTGGCCTCGCGGTTCAGTTCCTGCATCAGGAAATCGAGCCGTTTGCCGCAGGCGCCGCCCTGTTTCAGCACCCGTTCGACCTCGTCGAGGTGAGTGGTCAGCCGGCTCAGTTCTTCGGCGACGTCGATGCGCGTCGCGAAGACGGCCACCTCCTGCAGGATGCGGTCGTCGCTGGCGTTACCCAGTGCCTCGACCAGGCGCTGGCGCAGTTTGTCGGTGAACAGGGCCTGCGCTTCCGGAATGCGCGGTGCGACGCGCCCGACGATGTCGCGCATGGCCTTGACGCGATCGAGGATCATCGCCGCCAGCTTGTCGCCCTCGCGACCACGGCTGGCCGTGAAATCGTCGAGCGCCTCGCGGGCGAGGGCCAGAACTTCCGGGCCGAGGGCCGCGAAATCGACCCCCTGGTCACCGAACATGCCCGGCCAGCGCAGCACCTCATTGACTGACAGCGGCGCGGCGTCGGGCATGCCGGTACGCACCTGGTCGCTCAGGGACTGCAGGGTAGCGAGCAGTTCGCCGTTGAGCTGCAACTGCTCGGCGCGGGCGGCGGCCGGATTGAAGGACAGCCGGCACTCGACCTTGCCGCGCGACAGGCGGGCCGAGAGCAGCTCGCGCAGCGGCATTTCCAGTGCGCGCAGGTCTTCGGCAACGCGAAAATGGAAATCGAGATAACGGGAATTGACGCTTTTTAGTTCGATTTGCAGCGAGCCGCGCTCAACATCGCGGTTTTTCACGGCATATCCGGTCATACTACAGATCATTGTCAGGGAATCTCCAGCTTTACAGGCCGGACGACACGCCCGAAAATGCCTGAAATTGCATCATAACCGCGAGCTCCATGGCGCAACAAGCCAATCAGCCGTTACCCAACGGTCACCAACTTGAGGAATACACGATAGACCGCCAGCTCTCGCTTGGCGGTTTTTCCATCGTGTACCTGGCGACCGATCCCGAGGGGCGGCAAGTCGCCATCAAGGAGTACCTGCCGAACAGCCTGGCCCTGCGTAGCCGCGGGGAAATCAAGCCAGTCATCACGTCCGACCACCTCGGTGCCTTTCGCTATGGCATGAAGTGCTTCTTCGAGGAAGGCCGGGCACTGGCCCGCTTGTCGCACCCGAACGTAATCCGCGTGCTGAACTTCTTCCGAGCCAACGACACGGTTTACATGGTCATGGAGTACGAACATGGCCGTACGCTTCAGGAGTTCATCCAGAAGCACCAGGGGCACATTTCCGAACGCTTCATTCGCGGCGTCTTCACCCGCATGCTGAATGGCCTGCGCGAGGTGCATTCCAACAAACTGCTGCACCTCGACCTGAAGCCGTCGAACATCTATCTGCGCAGCGACAACACGCCGGTGCTGATCGACTTCGGCGCCGCTCGCCAAACGCTGGTCAACGATCAACCCATGCTCAAGCCGATGTACACCCCGGGCTTCGCCTCGCCGGAACATTACGGCACGCGCAGGGATCTGGGGCCGTGGAGCGACATCTACAGCGTCGGGGCCTCGATGTATGCCTGCCTGGCCGGTAGCGCGCCGCAAGCCGCCGACGCCCGGCTGAAGAAGGATACGCTGTCGCCGGCCATGATGCGCTGGGATGGCCAGTATTCCGACCGCCTGCTCGAAATCATCGACTGGTGCCTCAACCTCAATCATCTCTACCGGCCGCAGAGCGTCTTTGCGCTGCAGAAGGCGCTAGTTGAGACCGTCACGCCGCCCAGTCCGAAAGCAGCTCCGAACTGGCTGGGTCGCTTCGTCGAAAAATTCAGGAATCCGATCCGATGAGATTCACCATCTACCAGGAAAGCCGCGTCGGCGGCCGCGCCAACAACGAAGACCGGACGACTTACTGCTACTCGCGCGACGCGCTGCTGATGGTCGTCGCCGATGGCATGGGCGGCCACCATTACGGCGAGATCGCCGCGCAGATCGCCGTCCAGACGCTGGCCGATTCCTTCCAGCGCGAGGCCCGGCCGCTGCTCGCCGATCCCTTCCGCTTCCTGCAGAAGGGCATGACCAACGCTCACCACGCCATCCTCGACTACACCGCCCGCCATGCCCTGCGCGACACGCCTCGCACCACCTGCGTCGCCTGCATCGTCCAGGACAACGTCGCCTACTGGGCGCACGCCGGTGATTCGCGCCTCTTCCTGATGCGCGACGGCAAGGTCATCGCGCAGACCAAGGATCATTCACGCATCCGCCTGCTGGTCGAGGAAGGCATGATCTCCGAGGCGCAGGCCGCCTTCCACCCGGATCGCAACAAGATCTACAGCTGCCTGGGCAGCCCGACACCGCCCGAGATCGAGTTCTCGCGCAAAACACCTCTTAATCATGGCGACATCCTGCTGCTCTGCTCGGACGGCCTGTGGGGGGAGATTTCCGGCGACATGATGGCGGTGGCACTGAAAGGCACCAACCTGCTGCAGGCCGTGCCGATGATCCTCAACCAGGCCGACGTCAAGGGCGGTCCGCATCGCGACAACCTGTCGGTGGTTGCCGTGCGCTGGGAGGATGCCTACGTCGAGGAAGCGAGCAGCGCCATCTCGACGCAGACCATGAGCCAGGACGAAGTGACGACCCGCCTTGAGGAATTCGGCCGCAACCCGACTTACAAGAGCGAGCTCAGCGATGACGAGATCGAAAAGGCGATCGACGAAATCCGCTCCGCCATCGAGAAATACAACCCGAAGAAATAAGGAAACCCATGCGTCCCAGCCAGCGCCAGCCGGATCAGCTCCGCACCGTCCAGATCACCCGCAACTTCACCCGCCACGCCGAAGGCTCGGTCCTGATCGAGATGGGCGATACCCACGTGCTGTGCACCGCCTCGGTCGAGGAAAACGTGCCGCCCTTCCTGCGCGGCAAGGGCCAGGGCTGGGTGACGGCCGAATACGGCATGCTGCCGCGTTCGACCCACACACGGAGCGCCCGCGAGGCGGCGAAGGGTAAGCAGACCGGCCGTACCCAGGAAATCCAGCGTCTGATCGGCCGCAGCCTGCGTGCCGTGACCGACCTCAAGGCCCTCGGCGAACGCCAGATCACCCTCGACTGCGACGTGCTGCAGGCTGACGGCGGCACCCGTTGCGCCTCGATCACCGGCGCCTGGATCGCCCTCTACGAAGCCTGCGACAAGCTGGTACAGGCCGGCAAGCTGCCGGCCAACCCGGTCAAGGACCATGTCGCGGCGATTTCCGTCGGCATCTTCGAAGGGAGCCCGGTGCTCGACCTCGACTACCCGGAAGATTCGAACTGCGACACCGACATGAACGTCATCATGACCGGCCAGGGCGGCATCGTCGAAGTGCAGGGCACGGCCGAAGGCGAACCCTTCACCCGCGAACAGATGAACGTGCTGATGGACCTCGCCACCCTGGGCATCCGCCAGCTGGTCGCCGCCCAGGAAAGCGCGCTGGCATCATGAAAAAACTCGTTCTCGCCTCCAACAACGCCAAGAAGATGAAGGAGCTGAACGCGCTGCTGGCGCCGCTCGGCTTCGAAGTGATCCCGCAGGGCCAACTGGGCATTCCGGAAGCCGAGGAACCGCACTGCACTTTCGTCGAAAACGCCCTGGCCAAGGCCCGCCACGCGGCGCAGCACAGCGGCCTGCCGGCACTGGCCGACGACTCCGGCCTCTGCGTCGAGGCACTGCATGGCGCTCCCGGCGTGCTGTCGGCCCGCTATGCCGGCGATCCGAAGTCGGACGCCCGCAATAACGAGAAACTGCTCACCCACCTGAAGGGGCACACCAACCGCAAGGCCCATTTCTATTGCGTCCTGGTGCTGGTACGTGCCGCCAACGACCCGCAACCGATCATCGCCGAGGGTGAATGGCCAGGTGAAATCCTGCCGGAGCAGCAGGGGGAAGGTGGCTTCGGCTACGACCCGCTGTTCTTCGTGCCGGAATTTGGCCAGACCGCTGCCGAAATGGATGCCGAGACCAAGAACCAGGTGTCGCATCGTGGCCGGGCGATGCAGAAATTGATCGAACGGTTGCCGACCCTGTAGGTCTATCGGCACTTCCCTTGCTGCACGGGCGGGACCACCGCCTCTCCATCACCATGGCCAGAACCATTCCGATCTTCCCCGCCAGCCCGGCAGCACCGAGCGCCGAACTGGAATTCCGCGTTTCTCCGCCGCTCGCGCTCTACGTCCATGTGCCATGGTGCGTGCAGAAGTGCCCCTACTGCGACTTCAACTCGCATGAGGCCGGCGAGACGATTCCCGAGCGCGCCTACGTAGACGCCCTGATTGCCGACCTGCAATCGGCCCTGCCCTTGATCTGGGGCCGGCCGGTGGTCAGCGTCTTCTTTGGCGGCGGCACGCCCAGCCTGCTGTCGCCAGCCGCCATCGACGAACTGCTCGCCGCCTTCCGCGCCCTGGCCATGCTGGCGCCGGATGCCGAAATCACCCTGGAAGCCAACCCCGGAACGGTCGAGGCCGGGAAATTCGCCGGCTTCCGCGCCGCCGGCGTGAACCGCCTGTCGCTCGGCATCCAGAGCTTCAACGATGCGCATCTGCAAGCCCTCGGCCGCATCCACGATGCCGAGGAGGCGAAGCGCGCCGCCCGACTGGCCAGCCAGCATTTCGACACCTTCAACCTCGACCTGATGTACGGCCTGCCCGGCCAGACGCAGGCGCAAGCACTGGCCGACATCGAAACGGCACTGAGCCTCTCCCCGACGCACCTCTCCTGCTATCAACTGACGCTGGAGCCGAATACCCGTTTTGCTGCCTTCCCACCGGAACTGCCCGAAGGCGACGTCTGCGCCGACATGCAGGAGGCCATCGAGGCCCGCCTCGCCGTCGCCGGTTTCAGCAATTACGAAACCTCGGCCTTCGCGCTGCCCAACCGGCAGTGCAAGCACAACCTGAACTACTGGTTCTTCGGCGACTACCTCGGCATCGGTGCCGGCGCCCATTCGAAGCTGACCCTGCACGACCGCGTGCTCCGCCAGATGCGCCACAAGCACCCCAAGGCCTATCTCGATAACATCCGCAGTGGCAACGCGGTTCAGGAGCACAACGAAGTCGCTCCGGCCAGCCTGCCCTTCGAGTTCCTGATGAATGCTCTGCGCCTGGCCGACGGCTTTC
Organism: Dechloromonas agitata is5; assembly: GCF_000519045.1. GTDB lineage: Bacteria > Pseudomonadota > Gammaproteobacteria > Burkholderiales > Rhodocyclaceae > Azonexus > Azonexus agitatus. The sequence continues at coordinate 1,255,689 of NZ_KI912532.1, read as the reverse complement.
ACCCCTCGCTGTTCGAGGCGCGCACCGCGCAGCCGCTCGGCCGCATCCTGCCGCAACTGAAGGCCGCCGAAGCCGCAGGCCTGCTCGCGGTCGGCCCGGAAAAGATTGCGCCGACCGCGAAGGGCCGGCGCTTCCTGAACGTGCTGCTCGAAAAATTCCTCTAACCCGCCCGGCCTAACCGAACAAACCGCCCTTCTTCAGCAGATCCATTCCTTGGGCCAGCAGGTCGCCACCTTGCGGCAACTGGCCGTTCGGCGTCAGTTGGTCGACGACCTGCGGCAGCAGGTCAGCCAGGCTGCCCGCCACCTGGTCGGGAGACAACCCCAGTTGGGCCGCCATGCCCTGCAAGGGCCCACTGCCCAGCACGGAAGCCAGTTGCTGACCTGAAACGGGCAGGTTCTGGCCAGTGGACACCCAGGAATTGACGATCTCGGCCAAACCGCCCTGCTGGAAGGATTGCACCAATCCGGCCAGACCGCCCGGCTGATTCTGGATCAACTGCATCACGGCTTCGAGCAGGCCCGTGCCGCCAGGGGTATTGCCTGCCGTCAGCGAACCGACGACGGAATCGAGAAGTCCCATGTTCATGTCCTCCGGAAGTCAGAGCCTGCGATGCGACAGCATGACGGCCCCGTGAAATAGGGCAACGGTTCAGCGCGACGCTTCGGCGACGAAAATCTCGACGCGCCGGTTCTTCGCCTTGCCCGCCGCCGTGGCGTTGTCGGCAATCGGCTCGCGCGCGCCACGCCCGTCAATGGCGATGCGGTTGCTGGCCACGCCGCGCGACACCAGGTAATCGCGGGTCGCCGCCGCCCGATTGACCGACAGCGGATTATTCACCGCATCGCTGCCGACATTGTCGGTGTGGCCGACGATGCGCACGGTGGTGACCGGATTCTGGTTCAGGGTCGTGGCGAAGCGGTCGAGTACGGCATGCAGCGCCGGCTTGATGTCGTAGCGGCCGGAATCGAAGGACAGGTCGCTCGGGATATCCAGCTTGAGCTGGTTGTCGGCCGTCTGCGTGACGCCGATGCCGGTGCCCTGCGTTGCCTGCTCCATGGCAGCCTTCTGCTCCTGCATGTGGCGCGACCACAGGTAGCCACCGCCCGCCCCCAGCGCCGCACCGATCGCCGCGCCAGTGGCTGCACTCTTCGTCTTGTTGCCGCCGGCCGTCACCCCGCCGAGCAGGGCGCCGGCCACGGCGCCGACCGCCGCACCGGTCGCTGTCGTGCGCTGTGTTTCGTCCATATTGGCGCAACCGGCCATCTGGCTGGCCAGGAAAAGGGCGGCTAGCAGGCCGCTGATAGCTTGCTTCATGTCGATCTCCATTGCTCGGGATTACTGTTTCAGCCTAGGCCAGCCGGAGAGCCAGCGCAAGGCGCGGGAGCCACCGATCCGGCTGGCCAACGGTATGATGCACACTTTCCCCGGCGGTTCCCGCCCGACATCAGCCAAGCTCCCCTCGCCTGCCCATGACTGCCCTGTTCCGTCTTCTCGCCCTGCTCCTCGGCACCGCCATGACCCTGGCGCCGGCTGTCCTGCTCCTGTTCAGCCATGGCTCGGGCCAACTGCCGAGCGGTGACCGGCTGTTCAATCTGCTTGCCCCGCTACTGGTCATTGGCCTGGCTTTCGGGCTGGGCCCGCTGCTTATCGCCCTGCCCCGACTGGTCGCCGGCCAGCGCAACCCGGGTGCCCGCCTGGCCGCCGCACTCCTGCTGCTGCTTTCGGCCGGCGGCCTGGTGCTGTTCGGAATGGGCGGCATGGCCAGCCTGCTGCCAGCCGTGCTCGGACTGCTGGCCGAGGGCCTGCTGTTCGCGGTCTTTGTCTGGCCGGCGCGATCCTTCAGCACGCCGCCGGGCGATCAGGACAACTCGCCGTCGATGTAGAACCAACGGCCATCTTCGCGCACGAAACGGCTCAGTTCGTGCAGGCGATGGCCACGCCCGGCGATCCGGTAGCGGGCGACGAATTCGACCGTTGCCTGGTCTTCGCCCTGCACCGCGTGCCGCTTCACTTCCAGGCCCAGCCACTTGCTGTCGTCAGCCGCCAGGTCGAGTTCGCTTGGCCGCGTTGAAGGGTGCCAGGTAGCCAGCAAGTACGTCGCCAGTTTGAGGACGTAGGCGCTGTAGCGCGAGCGCATCAGCGCCTCGGCACTGGCGGCAGGCCGCTCCCCGGCATGCAACGGCCGGCAGCAGAGGGCGTAGCACTGGCCGCTGCCGCAGGGGCACGGTTCGCCGGGCTTCATGCCTCCCAGGGCGGCACTGCACCGCCACCCGGCTGCGCCGGGCTGGCCGCCGCCTCGACCTTTTCGCCACCGAGGGCTTCGATCAGCACCGGCAGGAAGCGGGTCAGCTCGCCGGTCATCAGCGCAAAATCGGCATCGAACTGCTCGTCGGCATGTTCGGCGTTCTTCTCGGCCTCCTCCTTGAGCAGGTCGAGGAAGGCAAGGCGCTTGACCTCCATCTTCTCGCCGAGCACGAAGGAAATCCGGTCGTCCCAGGTCAGGGCCAGCTTGGTCGGCAGTTTGCCGGCCGCAAGATGGGCCTTGATCTCGGCATGCACCTCGTCGCCCAGCGGGTGGCGGACATAGCGGACGGCCGACTTCTCCTCGCCAACCGCTTTCAGCTCGCAGTCGCGGTCGATGGTGAAACCGTGCGGGGCCTCGCCGCCGGCCAGCCAGTCGGCCATCGCCGACTGCGGCGACAACTGGGTGTGCAAGGGCTGGAGCGGGAAATCGTCGAGGCAGAAGCGCAGGTGTTCGATGACCTCCTCAGCCTTGCCCTGGCTGCCGGCATCGACCACGAACCAGCCGTTCTGCGGGTCGATCCAGACAAAGGTCGTGCGCTTCCTGGTGAAGGCGCGCGGCATCAATTCCTCGGTGACGCGTTCCTTGAGTTCGCGGAGCGCCTTGCGGCCCGGCGCGTAGCCCTGTTCCTCGGTCAGCTTCTCGGCCCGCTCGCGGACTTCGTCGTTGACCACCGACGAGGGCAGCAGGCGCTGCTCGACCGCCAGCGCGATCAGCCACTGGCGATTGTTGGCGTAAATCAGCCCCGCATCCTTGCGCGGCGAAACCCAGCCGCGCGAAATCGGCTCATGGCTGGCGCAGCGGGCGAAGGTGCCGCGATTGAGTTGCTCGTCGAGCTTGGCGAGGTCGATGACCCACGGCGTGGGCAGGCGATAGATCTGGAGATTCTTGAACCACATGGGATTGTTCCGGGATTGTTCTGGTGCGAGCGGGGCGCCGTACCCGGCGCCGAAAGGGGGTGTAGTTTAGCGCGTCGACGCGAGCCGATCAGCAGCTGCGTGCTGGTTCAGTGCCAGGACCAGACGGCGGTCGCTGACCAGGATATGTTCGCGCAGCCACTGGGTCAGATACTCGGCCAGGCGGGCGACGGTCTCGGCCGGGCAGCTCCGGGCCTGTTCGCGGACAGCCGCCATCTGCGCGATGAAATGGCGATGTTCGTCGCGGTGCGCGGCGAGCCATTCGGGTTGGTGCAGACTGCGCATCAGGCTTTCTTCGGTGCTGAAGTGGAACAGGACATAGGCGTCGAGCCGGCGCAACACATCGGCCAGGAGCGGGCCATCTCCGGCCACAGCACCATCCAGCTCATTGAGCAGGTTGATCAGCTCCTCATGCTGACCATCGATGACACGGTGCCCCAACAGCAGGTCCGGTCCCCAGGTAATACGCATGCATCCCCCTTCGATTCAGACATAAATCATAGCTGCAATATCGAAATTGCGTTAACTTGGAGAAATCCCATTTGTCCCAAAGCGCATGTCAACTCTCCAGAACCCCGACAAGGATGCCCTCCTGCGCTTCCGGCGCCATGTCGCCTGGGCCTTGATGGCGTTCCTCGTCGCCCTGACGGTACTCGCCTTGCGCAATGTGAGCGAGCGCAACGGAACGCTGGAGAGTGCCCGGAATTTCCGGCTCTGGGCGACGGCCAGCGAGGATATCAGCCGGCTGGTGCATGAACTGCAACGCGAACGGGGCATGTCGAGCGGCTACATCGCTTCGGGTGGCAAGAGTTTCAGCCATGCCCTGGCCGACCAGCGCGCCCGCACCGACAGTGCGTGGGCAGCGCTCGCGCCGCAGCTCGACCAATTGCCCCTGGCCGAACGGCATTTCGAGCGGATCAGCCAGTCGCTGGCCGGTCTGCCGATACTGCGTGGACAGATCCAGGCGATGCAGTTCTCACGGGAGTATGTCGTCGACAGCTACACGCAGCTGATCGAACAACTGTTCGACCTGCAACTGGCAAGCTTCGGCAGCACGACGGACTCCGGCCTGATGCGGCAGCAGATCGCCTTCATGCTCTTCGTCCAAAGCAAGGAAAGGAGCGGCCTGGAACGTGCCCTGATCGCCAGCATGCTGGCCGACGGCAATTTCAGTGCCGGACGCATTGCCCTCTGGCAGAGCATTCGCGCTGTCGAAGCCGCCCACCTGGCCTCCTTCCGCCAACTGGCCGACCCCACCTCGGTGCACGCCCTGGATGAGATCGAGCATGCGCCGGACAGCCAGCCGCTCACCCGCATCCGTCAGCAGGTGCAGGCCCGGGGTCTGCGGGCGACGAGTGACGGCCTGGTGGACAGCACCAGCCTACCCCCGGTCGAGCGCTGGTTCGCCCTGTCAAGCAGCCGCATCGACGCGATGAAGGCCCTCGAGGACGCGCTGAGCCGGAAGATTCTCGACAGCGCCCGGCAGCAGGAGGAAGTGGCGCGGGAATCCTTTTTCCTGACCTTCTGCCTGGCTCTGCTCGCCTTCACGCTGGCCCTGCTGCTGGCACTCCAGATGCGGCGCAGCCGGCAGGTGGCCGACTGGCACCTGAACCTGGCCGAGTCGGTGATCGCGAACAGCGTCGAGGCGATCATGGTGACCGACACCCGCTCGCACATCATCGACGTCAATCCGGCCTTCGAGAGAATCACCGGTTTCAGCCGGGCCGAGGCACTTGGCCAGACGCCGCGCCTCCTGCGCTCGGGCCGTCACGACAGCACGTTCTACGAAACCCTCTGGCAGCGCCTGACCAGCGAAGGCGCCTGGCAGGGCGATATCTGGAACCGGCGCAAGAACGGTGAAATTTTCCCCGGCCTGCTCTCCATCGCCGCCGTGCGTGACCAGCATGGCGAGGTAGTCAATTACACCGGCATGCTCTTCGATCTCAGCCAGCAGCAGCGCGTCGCCCGCCTGATCGACGAACTGCGCACCTTCGACGGCCTGACCGGCCTGCCCAACCGGGAAGCCTGGCTGTCGGCCGTCAGCCAGACGGTGGCCAACGCCCAGCGCAGCGGCAGCCACATTGGCATCGTCGAATTCGACATCGACCGCTTCAAGCTGCTCAACGACACGCTGGGCCATGCCGTGGGCGACCAGGTCCTGATCGAGTTGGCCGACCGCATCAAGAACGCGCTGCGCCGCCACGACATCGTCGCCCGGGCCAGCGGCAACCGCTTCTCCATCCTGCTCACCGAAATCGCCGCCCCGCAGGACATCGGGATCATCTGCGAAAAGCTGATGGGCGTCATGGCGCGCCCATTCGAACTCGGCGGCAGTTCAACCCACCTGACGGCGAGCATGGGCGCCGCGATCTTCCCCGAGGACGGTGACAGCGCCAAGACGCTGATGATGGCGGCCGAATCGGCCCTCTACAGCGCCAAGGCCGAAGGCCGGGCCTCGTACAAGTTCTACGCCCGGGAAATGAACGAACTCGGCGCCCAGTTGTTCCGCATCGAGCGCATGCTGCGCCAGGCGCTGGCGGCGAATGAATTTTCGCTGGTTTATCAGCCGCAAATCGCCGCCGCCGATGGGCGCCTGATCGGCGTGGAAGTCCTGCTGCGCTGGCAGAATCCGGAGCTGGGCAATATCTCGCCGGTACAGTTCATCCCGATCGCCGAGGAAACCGGACTCATCGTTCCGATCGGGGAATGGGTGATGCGCCAGGCCTGCCGTCAGGCCAAGGCATGGCACACAGAGTTCGCTGCCGAATTGCCGGTGGCGGTGAACCTGTCGGCCCGCCAGTTCGGCCGCAACGACCTGCTCGCCTCGGTCTGGCAGATCCTGGAGGAAACCGGCCTGCCACCCCGCCTGCTCGAACTGGAAATCACCGAGGGGCTGCTTATCGCCGACCCGGCGGCCGCCGCCGACCTGATCCGCGGCCTGCATTTCGCCAGCATCAAGACGGCACTCGACGATTTCGGCACCGGCTACTCGTCGCTCTCCTACCTGAAGACCTTCCCACTCAACCGCCTGAAGATCGACCGCAGCTTCGTCCGCGACCTGCCCAACAACGCCAGCGACCGGGCCATCGCCAACACCATCATCACACTCGGCCACCAGTTGTCGATGGAAGTTCTGGCCGAAGGCGTGGAAACCGAGGCGCAGGCGCAATTCCTGCGCGACTCGGGCTGCCACGCCTTCCAGGGCTACCTGTTTGCCAAGCCGATGCCGGCCGAAGCCCTCACCGCAGCCATCCGGCGCGGCGAGTTCCGCCTCACCGTTTCGTGAAGACGATATCCCAGACGCCGTGGCCAAGACGCAGGCCGCGGTTCTCGAACTTGGTCAGCGGCCGGTAGTCGGGGCGCGGCGCGAAGCCGGCCAGGCCGGCCGCACTGTCAGTCTCCAGCGCCGCAGCGAGGGCCTCCGGCGTCGGCCCGGGGACGCTGTTCTGCAGGCTGGGCTCACGGCCCAGCACATCCAGCATCTGCAGCGCGTAGTTTTCCCAGTCGGTCGCGCAGTGGAAATACCCCCCCGGTTTCAGGCGCGAGGCAAGTAGCGCGACGAAGGGCGGCTGAATCAAGCGGCGCTTCTTGTGGCGCGTCTTGTGCCATGGATCGGGGAAGAAGACGTGGATGCCGGACAACGCGCCCTCCGGCAGCATGTCGCGTACCACCTCGACCGCGTCGTGGTTGCCGATCCGCAGGTTGGACAGGTTCTTCTCGGCGATCAGCTTGCACAGCGCGCCGACGCCGGGCACGTGCACTTCCAGCCCGAAGTAGTCGTTCTGCGGATTGGCCTCGGCGATACGCGCCGTCGTCTCGCCCATGCCGCAGCCAATTTCGAGAATTTTCGGATTGTCGCGGCCGAACACGGCATTCAGGTCGATGGGCGACGGCTGATAGGCGATGCCGATCTTCGGCATCATCTCGTCAAAATAGCGGTGCTGGGCGTCCGACATGCGACCGGCACGGCGCACGAAGCTCTTGATGTGACCGTGGCCTTCACGACCCTCGGTATAGACGCCATCCTCACGTTCGGCGTCGCTGTGAATCAGCGGGGCTTTGCTCATGAGCCGATCAATCCGGTGGTCGGCGACGAGGGGTCGGCCGAGTAGTATTTGCGGGCCATGCGGCCAGCCAGGAAGGCTTCGCGGCCGGCTTCGATGCCCTTCTTCATGGCCGAAGCCATCAGTACCGGATCCTTGGCGTGGGCGATGGCGGTGTTCATCAGCACGCCGTCGCAGCCGAGTTCCATCGCGATCGTCGCGTCCGACGCCGTACCAACACCGGCATCGACGATGATCGGCACCTGGGCATTGTCGATGATCAGGCGCAGGTTCCACGGATTGACGATGCCCATGCCGGAACCGATCAGTGAAGCGAGCGGCATGACGGCGACGCAGCCGATGTCTTCCAGCATCTTGCACTGGATGGGGTCATCGGCGCAGTAGACCATGACCTGGAAACCGTCCTTGACCAAGGTCTCCGCCGCCTTCAGGGTTTCCGGCATGTTGGGGAACAGGTTGGTCGGGTCGCCCAGCACTTCCAGCTTGCACAACGGGTGACCGTCGAGCAGTTCGCGCGCCAGGCGCAGGGTACGCACGGCATCGTCGGCGGTATAGCAGCCGGCGGTATTGGGCAGGATGGTGAACTGCGACGGCGGGATGGCGTCGAGCAGGCTGGGCTGGCTGGCATCCTGGCCAATGTTCACGCGACGCACCGCGACGGTGACGATCTCGGCCCCCGAGGCGTCGATGGCGGCGCGCGTTTCGGCGAAATCCTTGTACTTGCCGGTGCCGACCAGCAAACGGGAACGGTAGGTTTTTCCGGCTAAGGTCAGTTGATGCATGTGTGATCCAGTCATGGGTTGTCAGTTACCAGTCATTAGCAATCCGCCGCGGGTTGCCTGGCCTTTGCCCCCAACCCGCGCCCCGCAACGAACAACTAGCCCCCCCCAACGGCGACGACGATTTCAAGCTGGTCGCCGCTCGCCAGTTCAGTGTTGGCGTGCTGGCTTTTCGGCACGATTTCACCATTGCGTTCGACGGCTATGCGCTTACCGGCGTAGCCGAGTTGTTCGATCAGGCCGGCAACGGTCAGCGGGGCGGAAAACTGGCGGCTTTCGCCATTGATCTTGAGGGTAAGCATGCGGCTATTTTAGCAAGCCGCGCGGCTTCCTCGGCGCGCCGGTGAACAGGCGGTCGTACAGCCAGTTGGGCAGCAGGCGCAGGACCTTGGCGACGACGCCCATCGGCCAGGGAATGACGGTGTAGGAAGTGCCACGCTCGATGGCCTTGGCAAAGCGCGTGGCAGCTTTGTCGACCGGCAGCAGGAAAGGCATCTTGTACGGATTGATCGCCGTCATCGGCGTCTCGATATAGCCCGGTGCGATGGTGACCACCGGCATACCGTAAGGCCGCATTTCCAGGCGCAGGCTTTCGAGGTAGGCGATGGCGGCTGCCTTGGAGGCGGAATAAGCCTCGGCCCCGGGCAGGCCGCGAATGCCGGCAACCGAAGCGATGCCGACCAGCCGGCGCCCGCCGCCAGCCGCCCGCATCGCCGGGATGAACGGGGCGAACGTGGCCGCCATGCCGTAAACGTTGGTATCCATCACCCGCTTGAAAACGGCAAGGTCCTCCTCGCATTCGGTCAGTGTGCCAGCCGACACGCCGGCGTTGGCGATGACGATGTGCGGCGCACCGAAACGCTGCATGAAGTCGGTCGCCGCATCATGCAGGGCCGACGCATCGGTCACGTCGAGCGGGTAGCAGGCATGGCCACCGCCCAAGCGGGCATTGAGGCCATGCAGGAAATCGGCCCGCCGCGCCACGAGGCCCAGCGTCGCACCCTGTGCGGCGTAGTAAACGGCAAGCGCCTCGCCGATACCCGACGAGGCGCCCGTGATGAAGACCTTCAAGGGTAATTACTTCTTGGCCGAACCCTTGCCCGCCTTCTCGCTGCGCGCCTTGGCGATCAGGCTGTCGGCGATGGCCAGGGTGTCGTTGAAATCCTTGCCACCGACCAGGAACTTGCCCTCGACCGCCAGGGCCGGCACGCCCTGGATCTTGTAGGCCTGCGCCATCTGGTCGCCGCGCTTGACCTTGCTCATCACGCCGAAGGAACTGAAGGTCTCGCTGAATTTCTTGGCATCGACGCCTTTCTTGACGACCCACTCGGTGAGCGCCTTTTCCTCGAACAGGTTTTGGCGCTCGACATGGATGGCCTTGAAAACGTCACTTTCCAGGCGCTGCAGATCGCCGGTGATTTCCAGCGTGTAGTACAGCTTCGCGATATTGGCCCAGGCGGCGCGGCCGAAGGTGATCGGAACCTTCTTGATCACGACATCGCCCGGCAGCTTGGCGGCCCAAGCGTGCAGCAACGGATTGAAGTCGGCACAGTGCGGGCAGCCGTAGCTGAAGAACTCGAGCACTTCGATCTTGCTGGCATCCTCGGTCGGCTGGGCCGGGCTGATCGGTGTGTAGGGGGCGTTCTGCGCGAAGGCGGGCATGGCAAAAGCCGCCCCCAGAGCGAAAGCGGCGGCAACGAAACTGCGGCGATCAAACTTCATTCACGACTCCTATTTGGCAAGCTGGGCTTCGATGCCGGATTTGGCAAGCTCGGCACGCACTTTGTTCAATTCATCGATCTTCGTGTAGGGACCGACACGAACGCGGTAGAAGGTCTTGTCCTGGATCATCACCTGCTGGACGACCGCCTCCACCCCCATAAACGCCAGTTTGGCCTTTTGGTTGTCAGCATCCTGCGCCGTGCTGAAGGAACCCGCCTGCAGGAAGAGCGGCGTCTTCGATTCCTTGACCTCTTCCTTCTTCTCTTCCTTTTTGTCTTCCTTCTTCGCCTCGGCCGGCTTTTCGTCGGGTTTCGGCGCCTTGTCCGGCACCGCGTCAGCCTTGCCCGGCAGGATGTCGTAGAACTGGAAACGCTTCTCCGGCACCGGGTCACCCGGCTTGCCCGGCAGGGCCAGCGGCTGGCCGGGCTGGGCAGTCGGCTGGCCGTTCTTGCCATTCGTTTCGGTGCGCGGCGGCGCCTTGTCCACGAAAGGCAGCGGTGACTTGTTGAGATACCAGACCACCCCGGCCGCCAGGCCGACGCCGAGGACGAGGCCGATGAACATGCCGATCAGCGTGCCACCACCGGATTTCTTCTTCGCCGGCTGGCTCTTGCGGGGTTTCATGTCGCGACTCATGGGGTTTCCTTACATCGATTCCGGGCAGCTGACGCCGAGGATGGCCATGCCGTTGCGGATGGTCTGGCGCACCGCGGCGGCCAGAGCGACGCGAGCATCGCGCAGCGCGGCATCGTCGACCAGCATGCGTTCGGCGTTGTACCAGCCGTGGAACTCGCCGGCCAGGTCCTTCAGGTAGAAGGCGATCATGTGCGGCGCCAGGTCGCGGGCCGCCGTTTCGATCACTTCACGGAACTGGGCCAACTGGTTGGCGATGGCCAGCTCGCGCGGATTGCTGAGCAGGGCCAGATCGGCCTCGGCCAGCGCCGACAGGTCGCCGGCCCACTGGTTGATCACCGAGCAGACGCGGGCATGGGCGTACTGGATGTAATAGACCGGGTTCTCGTTGGTCTGGCTCTTTGCCAGATCAAGGTCGAAATCGAGGTGCTGGTCGGACTTGCGCAGCGCATAGAAGAAACGGCAGGCGTCGTTGCCGACCTCACGGCGCAGTTCGCGCAGCGTGACGAATTCGCCGGAGCGGGTGGACATCGAGGCCTTCTGGCCGTTGCGGTAGAGTACGGCGAACTGGACCAGGGCGACGTGCAGCTTGTCGCTGTCGAGGTCGAGTGCCTTGATCGCCCCCGTAACGCGCGGGATGTAGCCGTGGTGGTCGGCGCCCCAGATGTTGATGACCTTGTCGAAACCGCGCTCGAACTTGTTCAGGTGGTAGGCGATGTCGGACGCGAAGTAGGTGTAGAGGCCGTTCTCGCGCTGGACGACGCGGTCCTTCTCGTCGCCGAAGGCGGTGGATTTGAACCACTTGGCGCCGTTCTGCAGGTAGATGTGGCCCTTCTCCTCGAGCAGGGCGACGCAGCGGGCGACCAGCCCGGTGTCGTAGAGCGACTTTTCGGAATACCAGACCTCGAATTCGACGCCGAATTCCTTGAGGTCGTCGCGGCAGTCCTCGAGCTGTTCGTTGAGCGCATGCTGATGCACGTAGTGCCAGTCGCCGCCGAGCAGTTCCTTGGCCTTGGCGATCAGCGCGTCGAGATGCAGTTCGCGTTGCTGTTTGGCTTCGTCGTCGGCGCGGCCGGCTTCCGGCAAGCCCGGCGTGCCGGCAACTACGTCGGCGGCGGCACGGACGAACTTGGCGCCATGGGCGACCGTCATCTGCTTGGCCATTTCGCGCACGTAGTCACCCTGGTAGGCGTTGGGCGGGAATTGCACGGTCTGACCATGCTGGTCGAGATAGCGCAGCCAGGTCGACAGGCCGAGGATGTCCATCTGCCGTCCAGCGTCATTGACGTAATACTCGCGGGTCACGTCCCAGCCGGCGAAGGAGAGCAAGCTGGACAGCGAAGCGCCGTAGGCCGCGCCGCGGCCATGGCCGACGTGCAGCGGGCCGGTCGGGTTGGCCGAGACGAACTCGACCTGCACCTTCTGCTGGCCGCCGGCCGTCGAGCGGCCGAAAGCCGCGCCTTCGGTCAGCACGGCGCGTACGACATTGATCTTGGCCCGAGCATCAAGGGTGAAATTGATGAAGCCGGCACCGGCCACTTCCGCCTTGGCAACCAAAATCGAAACCGGCAGCTCGGCCAGCAACTGATTGGCGATTTCGCGCGGATTTTTCTTCAGCGCCTTGGCCAGTTGCATGGCCAGGTTGGTCGACCAGTCGCCATGCGTCGGGTCACGCGGACGCTCAAGCTGGATGGGGGTTTCGGTTGCGGTCGGAGCAACGCTGGCCAGGGCCTGTTGCAACAAGGTGGTCAGCTGGGATTTGACGTCGTGGGCCATTGATTCGCGGCTAAAAAAGGCAAAACGGCGATTATACGCTGCCGTTGCCTCTTTATTTGGCAACGATCACCGACCAGGCCGCCAGCTTTTCGGCATAGCCGCGCGCGGCATGGGCCGGGCTGGTCGATGGCAGGCGGTGTAGTTCGCGCGGCACCCCGTCCAGCCTGGGCAGGACGTGCCGGCGAAAGAGGTTTTCCGCGGCCGTGCCGTTGAAGAAAATCTGCTCGATGCCCGGATGCTCGGCGAAGAAATGCCGGAAATTGTTGGCCTGCACGCTCTCCCGGACGATGGCGGCATCCAGGCTACCGCGGCGCTCGCAATCGGCCACCACGTCCCACAAGGCGATGCCGGCCGCCGTCAGGCGCGCCAGGCGTGCCGGATAAGGCAGGGCCGGCCCCGCGCCGAGCAGGTCGCCCATGATGCGCCAGAAGGCGTTGCGCGGATGGGCGTAATACTGGCCGGCGCTGAGCGACGCCTCGCCCGGCATGCTGCCCAGGATGAGCCGCCGCGCATCGGGCGCCGCCACGGGCGGGAAACTCCGGATCGTCACCATCGACCGGCCGGATCAGCCGCCGAATACCCGGTTCTTGCCCGCCCGCTTGGCCAGGTACATGGCCTGGTCGGCCCGCCGCAGCGCATCGCCGCTTCCTTCATCCAGCCCGACCTGGGCGACACCGGCGCTGAAAGTGATGAGCACCCGCTCGTTGCCTGACAGGTAGATCGCCTTGGTCAGCTCGCGCTGCAGGCGGGTGATCACCTCGACCCCTTCGTCGAGCGTGGTGTCCGGCATCAGGATGACGAATTCCTCGCCGCCGTAGCGGGCCAACGTGTCGCTCGGCCGGATGTGGCGACGCGCCACGTTGGCCAGATGAATCAGGGCGCCGTCACCGGCCTCATGGCCCAGGCTGTCGTTGAGGCGCTTGAAATTGTCGATATCGAGCATGCTCACCGTCAGCGCTGCCGCCTTGCGTCGCATGCTCGACATTTCCCGCAGCAGCGCCTCGTCGAGCCCCTTGCGGTTCAGGGCATCGGTCAATGGGTCGTGGCGCGCCTGCGCGCTGGCGTTGTCGAGCTCCTTGTGCAACTGGATCAGCTCGGCCTCGGTGGTCTCGACCCGCTGGCGCAGCGACTGCAACTGTTCGCGGGAATGGGCCGACTCCTCGGCCATGGCGTGCGTTGCCGCCATGACGCCGGACAACAGGGGCCTGAGTTCTTCCGGCGAGGTGACGCGCTCCAGTTCCCGGGCGGTTTCCTCGATGCACGCCTCAAACGTGCTGCTCGACTGGCTCATGGCAGCCAGGCTGTCGATGAAGGTGGTCAGCATGCTGCGCATTTCCTGCTGCGCCTCGACCGAGCGCGCCCGGGCGCAACCCTGCTTGTCGAGCACGTCGCGCATCCGCCGCTCCATCTCGTCGAGATGGCGCAGGGTCAGGGGCGGCGTCACGCAGGCCAGCAAGCCGTCGATCTGCCCCTTCAACCACTGGTCGTCGATGCTCAACTGGCCAATGTTCTCGATGATCAGGTGGAGCAGTTTGAGTAGCGATTCGCGGATTTCCAGCTGCTCCTCGACCGCCGAACGGACGTGGCAGAGCAATTGATCCAGCACGCCGCGCGCCAGGGAAGCCTCGACCGCCGGCTGTCTGAGCAGTGCCACCAGCTCGTCCGCCAAGGCCACGGCACGCGGGCTGTCGCTGCCGAAAAAAGGCCGCAGGCCGTCGATGACGCGGCCCAGGCTGCCGGCAAAATCGACCGGCAGCACGGCCAGCGGCACAGCCGGCACGGCGGCTTCGCCAAGCGACCGCTCGCTGCCGGCCCGGACGAAACCGTTCAGGGCATCGGTAACGCCCTGCCAGCTGCGCCGCGTAATGGCCTGGAGCAACGCATCGACCTCCTTCTTCTGCCCCTCGTTGCGCGGCACGAGTCCGTCGGCCAACTGGCGGAGCGGCCTGTCGGGAAAGGGCGGAATATCCGGCAGGCCGGCGATTTCGTTATAGCAGACCTGGAAATTGGCCGGCGTCGGCGGCAAATGCCGGATGGCCAGGCGCTTGAGCGCTTCCCGTGCGATATGGGTCGGATTTTTTGATTCGTTGGCGGACACGACGACGGCCCCGGGACGGAATAGTGGAGAGTACCAGCGGATTTCAGTAGGCCAGTTTATCCCATCGACCGCGGGAGCAGGCAGGCATCATCGATGCCGAACGCCAAATCGCGGGGCCGCAAGCCACGTCGGCATGTTAGGATGCTCGTTTGACTTTGCCGGCCTTTTACCGCCCCATGCGCCTCTTCCGTCTGCTCAAGATCGCCTCCGTCGCCAGCCGTTTCGGCCTCGACGAAATGGTGCTCGAACACGAGCCGAGCGGCCGCCTGGTGCGTCTGGCCAATGCCCTGCAGTTCTGGCGCAACCTGTCGGCGCCACGTGCCGAGCGCCTGCGCCTGGCCCTCGAATCGCTCGGCCCCATCTTCGTCAAGTTCGGCCAGGTGCTGTCCACCCGGCGCGACCTGATGCCGCCCGATATCGCCGACGAGCTGGCCCGCCTGCAGGATCGCGTCCCCCCCTTCGATTCGGCGCAGGCCCTCCGGGAAATCGAGCGGGCCTACGGCCGCCCGGCGCACGAAGTATTTGCCGAATTCGACCCGGTTCCGGTCGCTTCGGCCTCCATCGCCCAGGTCCATTTCGCCAAGCTGCGCGAGGAAGACGGCGGCCACGAGGTGGCGGTCAAGATCCTGCGCCCCAACATGCACGACGTGATCGAGCATGACCTGGCCCTGATGGACAGCCTGGCCCTACTGCTCGAAAAACTGTGGTCGGACGGCAAGCGCCTGAAGCCGCGCGAGGTGGTGGCCGAGTTCGCCAAGTACCTGCGCGACGAACTCGACCTGATGCGCGAGGCCGCCAATGCCTCGCAACTGCGCCGCAACTTCACGGATTCGAAGCTCCTCATCGTACCGGAAGTGCATTGGGATTTCTGCACGTCCACGGTCATGGTCATGGAGCGCATGAAAGGGGTGCCGATCTCGCAGATCGACCGTCTGCGCAGCGAAGGCATCGACCTCAAGAAGCTCTCGGAAGCCGGCGTCGAAATCTTCTTCACCCAGGTCTTCCGCGACGGCTTCTTCCATGCCGACATGCACCCCGGCAACATTTTCGTCGCCCCCGACGGCCGCTACATTGCACTCGATTTCGGCATCGTCGGCACACTGACCGATTCCGACAAGAACTACCTGGCGCAGAACTTCCTCGCCTTCTTCCGCCGCGACTACAAGCGCGTCGCCGAGGCGCATATCGAATCCGGCTGGGCCCCCAAGGATACCCGCGTCGATGAATTCGAAGCCGCCATCCGCGCTGTCTGCGAGCCCATCTTCGACCGGCCGCTGAAGGACATCTCGTTCGGCAAGGTGCTGCTCCGCCTGTTCCAGACCTCGCGCCGCTTCAATGTCGAAATCCAGCCGCAACTGGTCATGCTGCAGAAGACCCTGCTCAACATCGAGGGCCTCGGCCGCCAGCTCGACCCCGAACTCGATCTGTGGAAGACCGCCAAGCCCTTCCTCGAACGCTGGATGAGCGAGCAGATCGGCTGGCGCGGCCTGCTCAAGACCTTCAAGCAGGAAGCGCCCTACCTGGCGCGCACCATTCCGCAGCTACCGCGCCTGGTGCATCAGACACTGGCCACCCCGCGCCCCGATCTGCAGCCGCAACTCGCCGCCCTGATCGCCGCCCAGCGCCAGCAGAACCGCTGGCTGGCCATCATCGCCCTGCTGCTCGCCCTGCTCGTCGGCGCCCTGTTCGCCTGACCGACGATGGCCGTCACGCTCGCCACCTTCACCGAGGACGATGTCGCCGACTGGTTCGCCACCCGCGAGATCAACAAGGCGAAGCCCTACGTCGATCTGGTACGCGACCTGGAGATTCACGGCAACCAGCTGAGCGCCGTGGTTCCCGGCTCGGCGCCGCAGCCCTATGTCGTGCAGGCCTACCTGAGCCAGTCGCAGAGCGGCGAGACGATGGTCGTCAGCCGCTGCAGTTGCCCAGTCGGCCGCCAGTGCAAGCACGTCATCGCCGTGCTGCTGCGCGCCATCCAGGACCGCAACCCGACCGAGCGGGTGAGCAACAGCGTCCTGTCCTGGGTGGACGACCTGCGCCGCACCTCGCTGGCCGTGGCCAAGAAAAAGGCCCGGCCGGCCAGTGCCCGGCAGCAATTGTTCTACATCCTGAAATGGACACCGGACAAGCGCCAGTTCGGCATCGAGATCCGCAAGGGCAAGTACCCGGAAAGCGCCGAGGAATGGTGGAAGGTCGACCGTGCCCTGGTTACCCCGCCGCAGTTCGTCAATGAGGAAGACCTCGGCATCCTGCGCCTGATCTGGGCCGACCGCGGCCAGGAAACCCGGCTGCGCGCCTTCGCCCTCGGCCCGGCGCACGGCGCCGAGATCCTGCAGCGCATGGCCGCCAGCCACCGGCTTTATCCCGAAGACGACCTCGGCCTGCCCCTCGCCGCCGGCGCGACGCGTCCGGCCAGCATCGGCTGGCACATTGACGGCATGGGCTTCCAGCACCCCTACCTCAAGCCGGAGCCGTCGGCCGAACTGGTCATCGCGGTCGATCCGCCGTGGTACGTCGATCTGGCGGAAGGCGAAACCGGGCCGCTGGAAGTTGCCGGCAACCCGGACGTGGTCAATCGCCTGTTCTCCCTGCCGCCCCTGTCGGCCAAGGAAGCCGCCCTGGTCGCCGAGGCCCTCTCCGAACTGGCCCCCGACCTGCCCCTGCCCGGCAACGATGCCGGTGCCCGCCTGCGCCTGGTCGATGCACCACTGATCCCCATCCTCCAGCTGGAAACCCTGCACACCCACGGCCACCGGGCCTGGCGAGCCTACCCGCAGAATTTCGGCGGCGGCGAGTTCGATGTCGCCAAGGTCGTCTTTCGTTATGGCGATGCCGATATTCGGCCGGATCAGCGCAGCGAGTTCATCACCCTGCCGGAAGGCGAAACGGTGCGCCTCAAACGGCGCCCCGAGGCGGAAGAAGCGGCGCTGGCCGCTTTGGTCGAGAGCGGCCTGCAGAAAATCCCGAGCCACACCCTGCACACCTTCGGCAGCCCGCCGGAGGGCATCTACGGCCTGGCCGACGAGAGCCTGTGGGTGCCCTTCATGCAGGATGGCGCCCAGCGCCTGAAGGAAGCCGGCTGGCAAATCGAGTTCCCGGAGGATTTCCGCCACCACGTCATCGAGGTGGACAGCTGGGATGCCGAGCTCTACGAATCGGACAACGGCTGGTTCAACCTCGACATGGGCATCCTGGTCGAAGGCGAACGCCTGCCACTCGCCCCGCTGCTCGCCGAGTTGTTCCGCAGCGACCCGCGCTGGCTGGAAGCCAACGAACTGGAGCGCATCCCGGACGATGAAGGCATCGATCTGTACACGGCCCGCGGCAAGCGCCTGCGCGTCCCGGCTGGCCGCCTGAAACCACTCGCCGCCACGCTGATCGACCTGTTCGACGGCTTCTCCGGCGGCGACGTGCTGCGCCTGTCGCGCTTCGATGCGCCACGCCTGGCCGAACTGTCCGATGTCAGCCGCTGGCAGTTCCGCGGCCAGAGCGACATCATGGCACTGGCCGAACGCCTGCTCGCCGCGCAGGGCATTTCCGACATCGAGCCGCCGCAAGGCTTCCGCCTCGACTTGCGCCCCTACCAGCGCGAAGGTCTGGCCTGGCTGCAATTCCTCCGTGCCAACGACCTCTCCGGCATCCTGGCCGACGACATGGGCCTCGGCAAGACCGCCCAGACGCTCGCCCACCTGCTGCTCGAAAAGGAGGCCGGCCGCCTCGACAAGCCAGCCCTGGTCATCCTGCCCACCTCGCTGATCTTCAACTGGAAGAACGAGGCGGCCCGCTTCGCCCCCGACCTCAAGGTGCTGTCGCTGCACGGCCCGGAGCGGAAGAGCCGTTTTGCCGAGATCGCCGAGCACGACGTGGTGCTGACCACCTACCCGCTGCTCTGGCGCGATGCCGAGGACCTGATGCAGCACAGCTACCACCTGCTCATCCTCGACGAAGCGCAGACGGTGAAGAATGCGCAAAGCCAGAGCGCCGAAGCGGTGCGCAAGATGGACGCCCGCCACCGCCTGTGCCTGACCGGTACCCCGCTCGAAAACCACCTCGGTGAACTGTGGAGCCAGTTCGATTTCCTGCTTCCCGGTTTCCTCGGCACCAGCAAGCAATTCAACCGCCACTGGCGGACGCCGATCGAGAAGCAGGGCGACGTCGCCCGGCGCAGCCTGCTCGCCCGCCGCATCCGGCCCTTCATCCTGCGCCGCAAGAAGGAAGACGTGGCAACCGAACTGCCGCCGAAAACGGTCATCGTGCGCAGCGTCGAGCTCGAAGGCGCCCAGCGCGACCTCTACGAGACAGTACGCGCTGCGATGGACGCCAAGGTGCGCGACGAAATTGCCCGCATGGGCTTCGCGCGCAGCCAGATCGTCATTCTTGACGCGCTGCTCAAGCTGCGTCAGGTCTGCTGCGACCCGCGCCTGGTCAAGTCCGGTAGCGCCCGCAAGGTGCCGGAACGCGCCAAGCTCGATCTGCTGATGGCGATGCTGCCGGAACTGGTCGATGAAGGCCGGCGCGTCCTGCTCTTTTCGCAATTCACCAGCATGCTGTCCCTGATCGAACATGAACTGGACAAGGCCGGCCTGTCCTACGTCACGCTGACCGGCGACACCAACGACCGTGAGACGCCGATCCGCCGCTTCCAGGACGGCGAAGTGCCGATCTTCCTGATCAGTCTGAAGGCCGGTGGCGTCGGTCTCAACCTGACGGCGGCCGATACGGTGATCCACTACGATCCGTGGTGGAACCCGGCCGTCGAAAACCAGGCCACCGACCGCGCCCACCGCCTCGGTCAGGACAAGCCGGTGTTCGTCTACAAGCTGATCGTCTCGGGCAGCATCGAGGAAAAAATCCTCGCCCTGCAGGAACGCAAGGCGGAATTGGCCGCCGGCATCCTGTCCGAGGACCACCAGGTCGACGTCAAGTTTGGCAGCGATGACCTGGCCGCACTGTTCGAGCCCCTACCGGAGTGATCGCCGGCAGAAGCATGGCTCTGTGGTGAAATAACGGGCAACGTCCGGTATCCATCCACCTTCCGCCCAGAGGTTCGCCATGCGCCTGCTCGCCCCCCTGTTCTGCCTCACCTTCCTGACCCACTCGGCCCAAGCCGACAGCGACATCGTGACGCGCCAGCTGGCCGCTGGGTTTACCGACACCCGCGAAGCGCTCACCCTGGCTATCGAGAACCGGGGTTTGGTCATCAACTACGTCTCGCACATCGGCGACATGCTGGCACGCACCGGTGCCGACATCGGCGCCACCCGGCAAATCTACGGCCAGGCGGAAATCGTCGAGTTCTGTTCCGCCGCCCTGTCACGGCAGATCATGGAAAGCGACCCGCACACCATCGTGCAGTGCCCCTTCGCCATTGCCGTTTATACATTGCCCGGCGAAGACGGCAAGACCTGGCTCGCCTATCGCCGGCCGGTCGGTGCGGCAGCCAGCCTGGTGACACCGCTGCTGCAGGCCATCGTCGACGACGCGGCCGAGTAAGGCCGGCCGCAGCGGCTTATCGCCCGGCCTTGCCGAGCCAGCGCAGAATCGTTGCGTAAAGCAGTTCCGGCTGGACCGGCTTGCTGACGAAATCGTTCATGCCGGCCGCCAGACAGTTGTCGCGATCCTCAGCGAAGGCATTGGCAGTCATCGCCAGGATCGGTAACGCATCGCGCGTGCCAAGCTGCCGAATGCAGCGTGTCGCCTCCAGGCCATCCATGCGCGGCATCTGCATGTCCATCAGGACCAGGGTGTAGTGCCCGTTGCCCACCTTGTCCACCGCCTCGATGCCATCCACCGCCACATCGACCACCAAGCCGACATCCTCCAGCAACATCTGCGCCACCTCCCGGTTGATGAGGTCGTCTTCGACCAGCAGGACGCGGCTGCCACCATAGCGTCGGCGCAGTTCAGCCTCCGCCTCTTCGGTCTTGATCCGGGGCGTATCCGGCGGCTGCCGCTGGTCCGGCATGCACTTCAGGTGTGCGGTAATCCAGAAAACACTGCCCTGCCCCGGCACGCTCGTGGCGCCGGCATCACCGCCCATGAGCCGCGCCAGCTGGCGGGTGATGGCCAGGCCAAGGCCGGTGCCGCCGTACTTCCGGGTGGTCGACGGATCGGCCTGCTCGAAGGGAGAAAACAAGCGGGCCAGGGCCTCCGGGGTGATACCAATGCCGGTATCCTCGACCTCGAGCCGGAGCAGCACACTCTCCACCGAACGTTCCAACACCTTGCCACGCAAGGTGATGCCGCCGCATTCCGTGAACTTGATGGCATTGTTGGCGTAGTTGAGCAGCGCCTGGCGCAGGCGGGTCACGTCGCCCAGCAGGCCGCCCGGCAAGTCGGCCGCCTCGACGCGCACGGTCAGGCCCTTCTCGGCGGCCCGGCCCTTCAGCATGTCGGCGACCTCGGCCAGCAACTGCGGCAGGGCGAGCGGCATCTCCTCCAGATCGAGCCGGCCGGCCTCGATCTTGGAGAGATCGAGGATATCGTCGATGACAGCCAACAGATGGCGGCCGGAGCTTTCGATGCGGTCGAGCGGCTCGTTCAGCGTGGCATCGTGCAGTGCGCGGCGCATCAGGTAGACCGAACCGAGAATGGCGTTCATCGGCGTCCGTATCTCGTGGCTCATGTTGGCCAGGAAGGCACTCTTGGTGCGGGTGGCCGATTCGGCCTCCTCCTTGGCGGCGCGCAGCAGGCGCTCGGCCTGCTTGCGTTCGGTGATGTCGCTGATGAAGGTGATGTAGCGCGCTGCCTGATTGTCCTTGGGCGGCCGGTAGAAGACATTGAGGCTGACCGGAATCAGGCGACCGTCGCGGTGCATGATTTCCGTATCGAAACTGGCCCGCCCTTGTTCACGAATGCCGGCCATTTTCTCGACGAAGTCATCGCCCCGGAACCGGGGGGCGATATCCGGTACAGTCAGGGCCAGCATTTCCGGCACCGTATAGCCCAGCATCTCGGCCGCCGCCCGGTTCACATACTGGAAACGGCCGTCCTCGCCGACCCAATGGATGCCGATGCCGACCCGGTCCATGGCAAATTGCGTCTGCTCCAGCCGGCCGGTCGCCCGCTCCAGGTCATGCGTTCGCTCATCGACCATCTGCTGCAACAACTGGCGGTGACTGTCCAGATCGGCCTCGCTTTTCCGCAAGGCCTCTTCGACACGCCGCCGCTCGGTGATCTCCCGCGCAATGCCGAGGATGCCGATCGCGTGCCCCTCGGCGTCGTGCATCGGCGTCTTGATGGTTTCGAACAGGCCGCGATAACCGTCCTCGGCGAAGGTGATCCATTCCTCGTTCTTGCTCGGCACTTGCGCGGCGGCAGCCCGTCGATCGTTCTCGCGGAAGGCATCGGCCAGTTCCCGGCTGACGAAATCGTAGTCGGTACGGCCGACGATCTCGTGCTCGCTGGCCCCGAAAAAGCGGCAGAACATCGGGTTGCACGACAAGTAAACACCATTCATGTCCTTCACCCAGACCAGGTCTGGAATCGCGTCGTACAGGCTGTTCAGGAAGGCCCGCTCACGCTCGCTCTGGGCCAGGGCAACCGCCAGTTCGGCGCGGGCATCGTTGCGGTCGGCGGTCAGTGCCTGCTTCATGCGGTCGTTGTTGCAGCACAGGACGACCGCCTTGGCCAGATTGGCCAGCACCGGCTGGAAAACCTGAGTCAGCGGCAGGTCGCCGACCGGCGGCAGCGGCGACAGGAGCAGGATGGTCCGCCCTTCGTCGATCGGCAGGCGGAGCGCAAAACGATAGACATGCTCCTGCGAGAACGGGTGCAACAACGCAGCATCGTCGAGCAGGGCGACCGTGCTGCCGAGCAGGCCGGCCGGCAAATTGACGGGCGAACCGCAGCGTTCGATCAGCCGGTAGTCGCCAAGCACCTTCTCAAGCGTGGCGGAGACGCCGAAATCATTCTCCTGCCGGTCGGCAAGAATGATCGCCACGGGAAAGGAGGTATGGAACAACAGGCGCTGCAGCGTCCTGGTCAGCAGGCTGTCAAGATCGAGGGCACCGCCGATGGTCAGCGACAGGTCATACAGGATGCCGAGTATCCGCTCACGGTTCATTGCGGGCTCCACGGCACGCAGACCAGCGTCGCATTGTGGAACATCGGGTAGCCGCCCCGTACCGTATTGCCAATCTCACCCAGGGAAAGCGCCCCGCCGAGGGGGGTAGCGCCGGTCGCCTCGGCCAGTTGCCGCAGTTCATCCCGCGCCGCTTCGCCGAGATGCAGGCGGCGCCCGGCACAATAGAATGCCAGCAGGGGCCGGTCAGCCATCGGCCCCTGCACGGCGGCCAGATTTTCCGCAAGATGGCCGATGCACGCATTGCCGCCGGCCGGCGGTGCCTGAAGCAGCACGAGCAGGGCGTTCTCCGGTATCTCGCCGATGCAGTGCAGCGAGCCGTCCGCCTCAAGCGCGACAGGAATGCGCACCACCACGTCGCCATTGGCGCGCAGCAGGCCGAACGGATAATGCACGCCGTACTGGTAGAAATTCTCGGGCGTCAGGTCGATACCGAATTGTGCCTTGATGATCTCCTGATAGACCGTGAAGGCCGGTCGCCAGTCCAGCGTCGCAATGCGGTTGCCCCGCGTCGAGGTCGCCCCCATCGAGTGCTCGGGCTGAACGAATCCATGCGCCAGCAGCGGGGTCATGGCTGGCGGCAGGAGCAGACCGAGCACGCCATCCCCGACCACCCGCGTCGCATCGAACAGGCAGGGCATGGGCAGGAAGCTTTCGCTGCCGGCACTCACCCCGGCGTACTCGACCCGGTTGGCAAGCGCCAGGTAGATGTCGTCCAGGATACTGCTCACGTTCGGCACCATGCTGTCGAAGATCATGAACAGCGTCGGCCTGCCTGCCTCCGGCGTTGATTCGGCCAGTTGCTGGCGCACCGTGCCGAGCAACCGGGCTCCCGCTGGCTCATCGCCCTCGTTGAGTGCCGGCAGCAGGAAATGAGGCGGCATGGTGTCGAAGCAGAGCAGCCAGGCACCGTCGGTCACGAAGCAATCGCCCCGCAGCAGGGCCGGGAAAATGGCTCCCAACAGAGCGATGCCATGCCGGGCAGCCGCTGCCTGCAACAAAGGGACTTGATCCTTCCCGGATTCCGGCAACAGGGCAACGAGACCGGAACGCGACGCAACCGGTCGCCAGTCGCGCAACGCCCCCTCTACCGCTTCGGCAGTCAGCTCAACAAAACGCATGGGGATAACCCGCCAGTTTCACGGGGCTATATTGACTTTGACGATTGTCCAGCAATACCGGAGCAACATCAAGCAATGCCATTCGCATCCTGCAGCCGCGCCAGCAACCCGCGCAATGCATGCCGCACGGATAGCGCCCGAACCTCAGTCCGTCCGCCCGGGAAATGGCAGGTTTGCGCCTCGCAACCGCCCGCCCGCCAGGCCCACGCAAAGCAAACGGTACCGACCGGCTTGTCCGGCGTACCACCGCTTGGGCCGGCAATACCGGTAATCGCCACGGACCAGTCGCCCCGGCTGTGCTCGAGCGCCCCGATTGCCATCGCCCGTGCCGTCGCTTCCGAGACAGCACCATGGCGGTCCAGCGTAGTTTCCGGCACGCCCAGCATGTCACGCTTCGCGGCATTGGAATAGGTGACAAAACCTCGGTCGAACCAACCGGAACTGCCGGCAATCGCCGTCACCATCTGCGCCACCCAGCCGCCGGTGCACGATTCGGCGGTGACCAGCCATTCACCGCGCTCCAGCAGGCGCGCCCCCAGTTGTTCGGACAGTTCTTCCAGTTCGGAATGCATGCTTCATCCTAGCACGAGGCAATTGACCAGCGCGCCCCAGGTCCGGGGGCCGCCGGGGGAACATTCTGTTACAGAAGGCTACGAAAGGACGACAGACGGGCAGGCATCTGCTACCTAGAATGTAATCGTGCATTGAACCCCTCCTCTCGAAATTCCCCCTTTCGAGATTCTTATACCCCGCGACCAGCGGGGTTCTTTTTGCCCACTCGAACTACGTCGTTATAATTAGGGTTTTATATCTTATCCCGTGGAGCCGTCGGCATGGCTGAACAAAACTCTTCCAAGAAAATGATGTGGGCAACGATCGGCGTCGCCGCCGTGTTGATCGCGATCATCTATCCGCTCACCAACAGAACCTACAACTCCGCGGCTGATGCCGCCAAGGGCTCGGACGAATCCGATGTCCGCATCCAGCCCGTCGCCAAATTCGAGCTGGCCAAGGCTGCCGCACCGGCCGCCAGCGGCCCGCGCGATGGCGCCACCATCTACAACACGGTTTGCGGCGCCTGCCACAATACCGGTGCCGCCGGCGCACCGAAAATCGACGACAAGGCCGCCTGGGCTCCCCGTCTGGGCCAGGGCAAGGATGGCCTGATCAAGAGCGTGACCAACGGCAAGGGCGCCATGCCGCCGAAGGGTGGTGCGGCCCTGTCCGACGACGAGATCAAGGGCGTTGTCGATTACGTGCTCAGCAAGGTCAAGTAAGCCGCTGCTCTGACACCGCCAGAGGAAAGGGGACCGGAAGGTCCCCTTTCTGCGTTTACGCCGGACGTCGGAAGTCTGCGTTCAACGCTTGTTGCCGGCGAGCATGGCCTTCATGGCATCCAGCCGGGCGTTGCCGGTCGCCTTGTCCACCGGCTTGGCCTCCTTGCCGCCGGCGAAGCGCACATCGTCGCGCCCCATCTCGTCAATAAAGCGCGACGGTTCGCAGGGAATGAATTCGCGGGCCTGCTTGCGCCGCTCGCAGTAGGAGATGTTCAGGGTGCGCTGGGCACGGGTGATGCCGACGTACATCAGGCGGCGCTCTTCCTCGACCTTGCTCGGCTCGGTCGACTCGCGATGCGGCAGGATCCCTTCCTCGACACCGACCAGGAAGACGTGCGGATACTCCAGACCCTTCGAGGCATGCAGCGTGGACAACTGCACCGCATCAACCTCCTCGTCGTTCTGCTTGTCGAGCATGTTGATCAAGGCGATGCTCTGGGTCAGCTCGATCAGCGTCTTGCCGTCGAGTTCGCCCTTCTTGTTGATCCAGTTGGCGAATTCGCAGACATTGGCCCAGCGCGTTTGCGCGACGCGCTCTTCCTCGTGGTCGTAGAGGTAGGTTTCGTAGTCGATGGCCTTGAGCAGATCCGGCAGGACGAGATTAGCTGACTCCCGCCCGGCCCGCTCCTGCATGCGATTGATGAACTGGCCGAATTCGAGCAAGGGTTCGAACTGGCGCGGCGCGACGCGCTGGGCAAAGCCCTCTTCGAAAGCGGCCGCGAACAGCGAAACGTGCCGCTCGCCGGCGTAGGTGCCGAGTACCTGCAGGGTCGCCGCGCCGATGCCGCGCTTGGGCGTGGTCGCAGCGCGGATGTAGGCCGGGTCGTCGTCCTCGTTGGCCAGTAGGCGCAGGTAGGCGATGATGTCCTTGATCTCGGCCTTGTCGAAGAAGGACTTGCCGCCGGACAGCAGGTAGGGAATGCGGTGGTCGCGCAGGTATTCCTCGAAGATTCGGGCCTGGTGGTTGGAGCGGTAGAGGATGGCGTAATCCTTGAACTGGGTGCGCTGCTCGAAGCGGTGCGCCTGCAGCTTCATCACCACCCCCTCGGCCTCGGCATCGTTGTCGCGGTAGGCCGTGACGCTGATCTGCTCGCCGTGGCCATGCTCCGACCACAGCTTCTTGTCGAACAGCTTTTCGTTGTTGGCGATGACGTTGTTCGCCGCCTTCAGGATACGCACCGTCGAGCGGTAGTTCTGCTCCAGCTTGATGACCTTCAGGGTGGGAAATTCGGCCGGCAGCTTGCGCAGGTTGTCGATGTCGGCGCCGCGCCAACCGTAGATGGCCTGATCGTCGTCACCGACCGCCGTGAACTGGGCACGCACTCCGGTCAGCAGCTTGAGCAGCTGGTACTGGCAGGCATTGGTATCCTGGTATTCATCGACCAGCAGGTAGCGCAAGCGGTTCTGCCATTTGTCAGCGATTTCGGGATGCTCGGTGAACAGCTTGACCGGCAGGCCGATCAAATCGTCGAAATCGACCGCCTGGTAGGCCTTCAGCGTCGCCTCGTAGCTCAGGTAGGCGTGGGCGGCCAGCTTCTGGTGTTCGTCGGTCGCCAGATGACGCGCCGCTTCCGGCGTGACCAGCGCATTCTTCCAGTTGGAGATCAGCGACTGCAGGATGCGTACCGTCGCCTTGTCCACGGTGCCGGCTGCCTCACTCAGGATCCCGGCACAATCAGCCGAATCGAAAATGGAAAACCGCGGCTTGTAGCCGAGCGCCTTGGCCTCCTCGCGCAGGATGCGCACACCAAGCGAGTGGAAGGTGGAGATCTGCAGTTCGCCGGCCAGCGCCGCCGACAAAATCTTGCCGATACGCTCCTGCATTTCCTTGGCTGCCTTGTTGGTGAAAGTGATGGCCGCGATGTTGCGCGGCTGGAAACCACAGTCCTGCACCAAGTAGGCGATTTTCTGCGTGATCACCCGCGTCTTGCCCGAGCCGGCGCCGGCCAGCACGAGCAAGGGCCCGTCAAGGTAGTGGATCGCTTCACGTTGCTGGGGATTGAGACCGGACATGGATCAGGGCAGAAAGACAGCGCCCCGCCGGAAGCGGGGCGCAAAAGATGGGAATCGGCCGATTTTAACCCACTCGGCAGAGCGCCCAGGGAGTCGCCCGAAGCGCCGGCTCAGGCCGAATCGTCCACCTGCGGCACGACCGCCCGGGGCAGGTCATCCGCCTTGATCAGGTCGTCGGCGGCGGCGCCCAGCGCAAGCAGTTGGGCCGCCACCGAACTGGTCTCGCGCAGGATCTCCGCCTGCCCTTCGAAAGGTGCCATGGCCGCTGGTTCGATTTCGTCGAGTTCCTGACGCAAACTACGCTGCCGGTCGCCCTCGATGCCTTCCATCGACTCGACACGCCGTATGCGCTCGTGGGCCACCTGCTGGACGCGCTCGACCGACTCCCGGGTCGGACGTCGCGTGGTCGAGGCGAGGCTGGGCAGTTTCATGCAGGGACTCCTTGTCCCCAATTACGACCGCCGCCGCCAGAAGCTTTAGAGGGCGCCGAACACCTTCTTCAGCAGGTCGCTGCCGGCGCCGACCGGATTGGCGCGCAACTTCTTCTCTTCTTCGGCAATCATCAGGAACAGGCCGTCCATCGCCTTCTGCGTGACATAGCTGTCGATGTCGGCATCCTTCTGCTCGATCAAGCCAGCGCTCGCCGCCTTGCCGGCGAACTTGTTGTACTGTTCCGCCAGTTGCAGCTTGCCGGTTTCCTTCTTGACGATGGGCATGAACTTCGCCGTCAGCTGCTCGGTCGAGGTGCGCTTGAAATACTGGGTCACGCTGTCCTCACCGCCGGTCAGGATACCCTTGGCGTCCTGCACGCTCATTTTCCTGATCGACTCGACGAGCACCGGTTTGGCCACTGCCACGGCATTCTCGGCGGCGTGGTTCATGGTTTCGACCAGTTGGTCGGCCTGCTTGCCCATACCGAACATGCGCAGGGCCGACTCGGCCTTTTGCAGGTACCCGGGCAACGGAATCTTCACCTTGTCGTTGCCCAGGAATCCACCATTCCTGCCCAGCGAGGCCACCGCGTAATCCGCGCCCTTGTTGAGCGCCTCCTTGACACCGGCCGACGCATCGCCAGTCGAAATGGCATCGAGCGCCCCGGCCTGGACCAGCGTGGTGGCCAGGCTCAGGACAAGAACGAAGACAGGCTGCAACAGGCGACGCATGGCGGTCTCCCTCAAAAATCAGACGATATCGAGATGGCCGATACCCGTGGTCAGATCACGGTCCTTGGACTCCTTGCCGTGCAGCTTGATCTGCAGGCGCAGGTCGTTCAGCGAATCGGCGTTGCGCAGGGCGTCCTCGTAGGTGATCTTGCCCGCCTCGTAGAGGTCGAACAGCGCCTGGTCGAACGTCTGCATGCCGAGCTCACGCGATTTCTTCATGATTTCCTTGATCTCGTGCACCTCGCCCTTGAAGATCAGGTCGGAAATCAGCGGCGAGTTGAGCATCACTTCAATGGCCGCGATCCGGCCCTTGCCGTCCTTCTTCGGAATCAGGCGCTGCGAAACCATGGCACGCAGGTTGAGCGACAGGTCCATCAGCAACTGCTGGCGACGCTCTTCCGGGAAGAAGTTGATGATGCGGTCGATCGCCTGGTTGGCACTGTTGGCGTGCAGCGTGGCCAGCGCCAGGTGGCCGGTTTCGGCGAAGGCGATGGCGTAGTCCATGGTGTCGCGGTCGCGGATTTCGCCCATCAGGATGACGTCCGGCGCCTGGCGCAGCGTGTTCTTCAGGGCCGGCCCCCAGTCGTCGGTATCGACCCCGACTTCGCGCTGCGTGACGATGCAGTTCTTGTGCTCGTGCACGTACTCGATCGGGTCTTCGATGGTGATGATGTGGCCGTAGGAGTTCTCGTTGCGGTAATCGACCAGCGCCGCCAGCGAGGTCGTCTTGCCGGTGCCGGTACCGCCGACGAAGATGATCAGGCCGCGCTTGGTCATCGCCAGATCTTTCAGGACCGGCGGTAGCAGCAGCTCGTCGAGGGTCGGGATGGTCATGTTGATGGTCCGGCAGACGACGCCGACGCGCCCTTGCTGAACCAACGTATTGACCCGGAAGCGGCCGATGCCGGCCGGCGAAATGGCGAAGTTGCACTCCTTGGTCGCTTCGAATTCGGCCGCCTGGCGGTCATTCATGATCGACCGCGCCAGTTCCGCGGTGTGCTGCGAACTCAGCACCTGGTTCGAGACCGGCGTGATCTTGCCGTCGATCTTGATCGCCGGCGGGAAGCCCGCGGTGATGAAGAGGTCAGAGCCTTTCTTCTGGGCCATCAGGCGCAGAAGATCGTGCATGAATTTCATTGCCTGATCGCGTTCCATGGTTTCCCCTCGTTTGTTCTGTCAACTCCCCGGATCAAGCCGGGAAGGCATCCTTGTTGGCCGCCTTGTAGCGCGCCTCGGCACTCGACACGACATTGCGGCGGACCAGGTCGATCAGGTTCTGGTCGAGCGTCTGCATGCCGAAGTTCTGGCCGGTCTGGATGGCCGAGTACATCTGCGCGATCTTGTTCTCGCGAATCAGGTTGCGGATAGCCGGCGTGCCGATCATGATTTCATGCGCCGCGACCCGACCGTTGCCATCCTTGGTCTTCAACAGGGTCTGCGAGATGACGGCGCGCAGCGACTCCGACAGCATGGCGCGCACCATTTCCTTTTCCGCCGCCGGGAAGACGTCGACCACGCGGTCCACCGTCTTGGCCGCCGACGAGGTGTGCAAGGTGCCGAACACCAAGTGGCCGGTTTCGGCTGCCGTCAGCGCGAGGCGGATGGTCTCCAGGTCGCGCATTTCGCCGACCAGGATGACATCCGGGTCTTCGCGCAGCGCCGAGCGCAAGGCGTTGGCGAAGGACAGCGTATGCGGGCCGACTTCGCGCTGGTTGATCAGGCACTTCTTCGACTCATGGACGAACTCGATCGGGTCTTCGACCGTCAGGATGTGACCGTATTCGTTCTCATTGATGTGATTGACCATGCCGGCCAGCGTCGTCGACTTGCCGGAACCGGTCGGCCCGGTGACCAGCACGATGCCGCGCGGGTATTCGGAAATTTCCTTGAAGATCTTCGGCGCATTCAACTCCTCCAGGGTCAGCACCTTGGACGGAATGGTCCGGAAAACAGCAGCAGCACCGCGCTGCTGGTTGAAGGCATTAACCCGGAAGCGCGCCAGGTTCGGAATTTCGAAGGAAAAGTCGCACTCCAGCGTCTCTTCGTATACCTTGCGCTGACCGTCGTTCATGATGTCGTACACCATGCCGTGCACATCCTTGTGCTCCATCGCCGGCAGGTTGATGCGGCGAACGTCGCCATGGACACGAATCATCGGCGGCAGGCCGGAAGACAGGTGAAGATCGGAGGCCTTGTTCTTGACACTGAAGGCCAGCAGTTCGGTGATGTCCATGCGGATCGTCCTCGGCGCGCGTGTATACTTTGAATTGTTGTTAATTCCTAATGGATTATGAGCGCAATCGCCGACAACCTGCAAGCCGTCCAGGCCCGGATTTCCCATGCAGCAGCGGCTGTCGGCCGTTCCCCCGATGCCGTCCGTCTGCTGGCCGTCAGCAAGACCTGGCCGCTGGCCTGCGTGCTCGATGCAGCCGATGCCGGCCAGCGTGCTTTCGGTGAGAATTACGTGCAGGAAGGCATCGACAAGATCGCCGCCGTCACCGGCCGACATCTGGAGTGGCATTTCATCGGCCCGCTGCAGAGCAACAAGACCAAACCGGTCGCCGAACACTTTGACTGGGTGCACTCCATCGACCGCCTGAAAATCGCCGAACGGCTGTCGGCGCAGCGCCCGACCTACCTGTCGCCACTGCAGGTCTGCGTGCAGGTCAATGTGTCCGGTGAGGCGAGCAAGAGCGGCTGCGCTCCGGACGAAGCGCTCGCTCTGTGCCGTGCCGTCGCCGCCCTGCCCGGCCTGCAGTTGCGGGGCCTGATGGCGATTCCCGAGCCAACCGACGACCCGCAGGCACAGCACATCCCCTTCCGCAAACTGCGCGAACTGAGCGAGCAGATTTGCGCCGCCGGCCTGCCGCTCGATACCCTTTCCATGGGCATGTCCCACGATCTCGAAGCTGCCGTCGCCGAAGGCGCGACCATCGTCCGCATCGGCACGGCCATTTTTGGTGAAAGAAACTACAGATGAAAATTGTTTTCCTCGGCGGCGGCAACATGGCCAACGCCCTGATCGGCGGCATGGTCAAGCAGGGCTTCACGGCCAGCGACATCGACGTGATCGACCTCGGCGCCGAAGCGCGCGCCAAGCTGAGCGCCAGCTATGGCGTGACCTGCCACGCCAGCGCTGTAACCGCGCCCACCGCGCCGGATATCCTGGTGCTGGCTGTCAAGCCGCAGCAGATGAAGGAAGCCGTCGCCCCACTCGTCGGCAAACTCGGCAACGCGCTGGTCATCAGCATCGCCGCCGGACTCGACATGGCAGCCCTCTCGCGCTGGCTGGGCGGCCATCGCACCATCGTCCGCTGCATGCCGAACACACCGGCCCTGATCGGTGCCGGCATCACCGGCCTGTGCGCCTTGCCGGAAGTAACGGCCGAGCAGCGCGCTGCCGCTGACCGCGTGTTGAAGGCTGTCGGCACCACGGTATGGATCGACGATGAAGCCAAGATCGACGGCGTGACTGCCCTTTCCGGCAGCGGCCCGGCCTATGTCTTCCTGTTCATCGAGGCTCTGCAGCAGGCGGCTGCCGAACTCGGCTTCACGCCGGAACAGGGCCGCCAACTGGCCATCGAAACCGTGCAGGGTGCTGCTGCGCTGGCTGCGCAATCGAGCGAGCCGGCTTCGATCCTGCGCGAGCGCGTCACCTCCAAGGGCGGCACGACCGAAGCCGCACTCAAGGTGATGGCCGAACGCGGCGTCAAGGAAGGCATCGTCGCTGGCTGCAAGGCGGCCGAGGCACGTGGCCAGGAACTTGGCAAGCTGCTCGGAGCCGGCTGATGCAGGCCATCACCTTCCTGCTCGATGCCGTCGCCAGTTTTTTCTGCACGCTCTTCCTGCTGCGTTTCCTGATGCAGGCGATGCGCGTGTCGTTTGCCGGGCAGATCGGTGACTTCGTCGTCAAGTTGACCAACTGGGCGATCAAGCCGCTGCGTCGTTTCATCCCCGGCCTGGGCGGCTTCGACTGGGCCAGCCTGATTGCGGCGCTTGGCGTGCAGCTGGCGTTTTCCGGCATCCTGCTCGGCCTGGCCGGCCCATCCATCAACACTGATGGCGGCACGCTGGCCCTGATGGTGCTGTGGTTTGCCCTCCGCGCCCTGCTCCGCCTGGCTGTCTATATTTTCATCGGCGCCTTGATCCTGCAGGCCGTCCTGTCGTGGATCAACCCGTATTCGCCGCTCACCGCGCCGGCTTACCAACTCACCCGGCCCGTCCTTGACCCGATTCGCCGCATCATTCCGACCATTTCGGGCATCGACCTGTCGCCGCTGGTCGCCATCCTGCTGCTGCAAGTGGTCCTGATGTTCCTGTGAGCGACTGGTACCGTGCGGCGGGCGACGGCCGCATCACGCTGACCCTGCACATCCAGCCCGGCGCGAAGAAAACCGAATTCGCCGGGCTGCATGGCGAGGCGCTGAAAATCCGTCTTGCCGCCCCCCCGGTGGACGGCAAGGCGAACGAGGCGCTGATCCGCTTCATTGCCGACACCCTGGCGCTACCCAAATCGGCTGTCTGCCTGAAGAGCGGCCAAACCTCGCGGCGCAAGGTACTGGAAGTTACCGGTGCGCTCCCCGAGCAGGTTGCCGGACTGGCCGGCTAGAACAACAGCGGCTGCCGAAGCAGCCGCTTTTCCTGCCACCCCC
This sequence comes from Dechloromonas agitata is5, assembly GCF_000519045.1. GTDB lineage: Bacteria > Pseudomonadota > Gammaproteobacteria > Burkholderiales > Rhodocyclaceae > Azonexus > Azonexus agitatus. Next base: position 1,223,023 of record NZ_KI912532.1, on the reverse strand, counting down.
GAAGCGGGCTTATTTTTTCGCTGCCCCCTTGGCGCCGCCTTCGCCGACGGTCAGTTCGCCACGCAAGCGCGCCACGCTCTTCTCCCCGAATCCCTTGACGCCCTTCAGATCATCCACCGATTTGAAAGGACCATTCTTGCTGCGGTAATCAACAATGGCCTTGGCCTTGCTCGGGCCAATCCCCTTGACGCCGTCCAATTCCTCGACGGTGGCGGTATTCAGGTTGACTGTGGCATAGGCCAGGCTGATGCTGGAAAACAGGACAAGAATCAGGCTCAACAGACGTTTCATCGGGTGCTCCTCCTCAATGGAAAATTATCGGTTTGCAAAAGACAGCGGCCTCGCCGGACAGGCCGGCGAGGCCGCTTCATTTTAATGCAAACGGAATAAATTATTCCATGTGGATTATTGCTGTGCCTGGTAGACCATCCGTCCACCGACCAGCGTCGCCCTGACCTGGCCGCTCATCATGTAACCCTGCCAGGGGGAGTTCTTGCCGCGACTCTTCAGGGCCTCCGGTGCCAGTTGCCAGGTCGCCGCCGGATCGAAGACGCAAATATCGGCATTCGTGCCGACCGCCAGGCTGCCTGCCGACGAACCGAGAACCCGGGCAGGCATGGCGGTGATGCGGGCCAGCGCGGTCGGCAGGTCGACCTGTGCTGCCTCGGCCCATTTCAGGGTTAGCGGCAACAGCACCTCAAGGCCGGTGGCGCCCGGCTTGGCTTCGCCAAAAGGCAGCAGCTTGTCGTCGGCACCAACCGGCGTGTGGTCGGAGCAGATGGCAGCCCAGCCGGCGGCAACGGAATCCGACAAGGCCTGACGATCTTCCTGGGCACGCAGCGGCGGGCAGAAACGGGCGTGCGGATTGAAGTATCCGATATCGTTTTCGGTGAGCAGCAGGTGATGCACGCCAACGTCGCAGGTGATCGGCAGCCCGTCGTGCTGGGCGCGATGCACCAGTTGCATGCCGGCGGCCGACGAGATGCGGGTCAGATGCACGCGACAGCCGGTGATCCGCACCAACTGGATGATGGTGCCGATGGCAATGGTTTCGGCGGCAACCGGGATGCCGGCCAGACCAAGACGGCTGGCCACTTCGCCCTCGTGCGCGATGCCGTTGCGTGACAGCCAGTAATCCTGCGGCTGCAGCCAGACGGCAAAATCAAAAGTGGCGGCGTATTCCATGGCGCGCAGCAGCGCTTCAGTATCGACCACCGGCTTGTTGGCCTGCGAAAAGGCCACGCAGCCGGCCTTCTTCAAGCCGGCCAGTTCGGCCAGACGCTCGCCCTTGAGGCCGAGCGTCAGGGCGCCGAGCGGCAACACGCGGGCCTTGCCGATTTCATCGCCGCGATGTACCAGGCGGTCGGCCAACTCCGGTTCGTCGAGCGGGGGATCGGCATCCGGCGGCACGACGACGGAAGTCACGCCGCCGGCAACAGCCGCCGCCAGCTCGGCTTCGATGGAATTGAGGCGGGCGCCGAGGTCGATCAGGCCGGGGCAGACGACACAGCCGGTCGCATCGATGGTCTGATCGGCGACAAAGCCGGCCGGCGTCGCCCCCATGCCGATGACCGTGCCTTCGGCCACGAACAGGGAGGTGTGGTGCTGGTCGACCCCGTGCTTCGGATCAATGACGCGGCCGTTCTTGATTTCGATATTCATGTTCAGTTCCCCGCAACGATGCTCATGACGGCCATGCGAACCGCAATGCCGAAGGTGACCTGCGGCAGGATCACCGCTTGCGCGCCATCGGCCACGGCGGAATGGATTTCGACCCCCCGGTTCATCGGCCCCGGGTGCATCACGATGGCGTCCGGCTTGGCCAGCGCCAGTTTTTGCGGCGTCAGGCCGTAGTGGCGGAAGTATTCGCCGGCCGAGGGCAGCAGGGCGCCGTTCATGCGCTCGTTCTGCAGGCGCAGCATGATGATCACGTCGCAATCCTTGAGGCCTTCGTTCATGTCGTGGAAGACATGCACGCCGAGCTTGTCCATGTACTTCGGCAACAGCGTTTCCGGGCCGATGGCGCGCACTTCCGGGACGCCGAGCGTGGTCAGCGCATGGATGTCGGAGCGGGCGACGCGGGAGTGCAGGATGTCACCGACAATGGCCACCCGCAGTTGCGTGAAGTCCTTCTTGTAGTGACGGATGGTGTACATGTCGAGCAGGCCCTGCGTCGGGTGGGCGTGCCGGCCATCGCCGGCATTGACGACGTGGATGTCGTCGCGGCCGGTACGCTGCAGGTGCTCGGCGATCAGGTAGGGCGCCCCGCTCGACGCATGGCGCACAACGAACAGGTTGGCGTGCATGGCGCACAGGTTGTCGATGGTATCGAGCAAGGTCTCGCCCTTGGCCGTCGACGACTTGTTGATGTCGAGATTGATGACATCGGCGCTCAGCCGCTTGGCGGCGATTTCGAAGGTGGTGCGGGTGCGCGTCGAGTTCTCGAAAAACAGGTTGAAGACGCTCTTGCCGCGCAGCAGCGGCACCTTCTTGACCTCGCGCGCCGAGACTTCCATGAAGGACTCGGCGGTATCGAGAATCTGGTTCAGGATGGCCTTGGGCAGGCCTTCGATGGACAGCAGATGGGCGAGTTCGCCGTGCTTGTTCAACTGCGGGTTATGCATGTTCCAGCCTCCAGGCGAGTTGAGCGTCATCCTTGCGTTCGAGTACCAGGCTCTGGCCGTCGTCAAGCGTTACATCCCAGATGCCGTAGGTCGCCGCCACCGGCAGTTCGCGCCCGCCACGGTCGGCCAGCACGGCCAGTTCGACCGCAGCCGGGCGACCATAGTCGAACAGTTCGTTGATCGCCGCCCGCGTCGTGCGGCCGGTGTAGAGCACGTCATCGACCAGGATGATGTGGCGGCCTTCAACATCGAAGGGAATCACGGTCGGCCGGCACTGCGGATGCAAGCCCTTCTCGGAAAAATCGTCCCGGTAGAAGGAAACATCGATCAGGCCGACCTCCTCGGTCAGGCCGAGCAGGTCCTTCAGGCGCTCGGCAATCCAGGCGCCGCCGCTGTAGATGCCGACCAGCGCCGGGTTCTTCGAGAGTTGCCGGCGAATCAGGTCGGCCAGCTGGCGACACTGCGCCTCGGCATCAGGCAGAGGATTGGGTAGGGGTGACATGCTGCGCGCTTTCGAACCAGGTTTGAAGGATGAGTTGCGCCGCCACCGCATCAAGCAGCGGTTTGGCGGATTTGCTGTTGCGACCGGTTTCCCGCAGGCGGGCCTCGGCGTCGAGCGAGGTCAGGCGTTCGTCGGCGTAGGAAACCGGCAGATTGAAACGTCGAACCAGGCGCTCGCCGAACTTGCTGGCCAGGCGGGTCATTTCGTGGGGTGTGCCATCGGCGTGGGTCGGCAGGCCGACGACCAGGCGTTCCGGCTGCCATTCGTCAATCAGCTTGCCGATGGCCGCAAAGCGGTCGTCGTTCGACTCGGCGTGGATAACGGTCAGCGGATGAGCGCTGCCGAGCAGGGTTTCGCCGGTGGCAACGCCAATGCGCTTTTCGCCAAAGTCGAAGGCTAGGACCGTACCCACGGGGTCAGGCATGCCCCGCGACGTCGGAGAGCTGGGTGAAGCTGACGCCCAGCTTCTGCATGGCCGCCGGCAGGCGCTCTTCCGGCGGCAATTCGAAGAGGATGCTGGCCTTGGCCGGCACCGTCAGCCAGGAATTCTGGGCCAGTTCCTCTTCCAGCTGGCCGGCGTCCCAGCCGGCGTAGCCGAGCGAGACGATGATTTCGGAAGGCAGGCCCTCCTTGCCGACCGAAGCCAGCACATCACGCGAGCTGGTCAGCCCGACATCGCCATTGATCGCCAGTGTCGATTGCCAGTGACCCACCGGCCGATGCAGCACAAAGCCGCGGTCGAGCTGGATCGGGCCGCCGAAATAGACGGGCAGGTCGGCCAGTTGCCCGGCCTCCAGCTTGATGTCGATCTTTTCAAGCAAGCCGGCCAGGTTCAGGTCGATCGGCCGATTGACGATGATGCCCAAGGCCCCGTTCTCGTTGTGCTCGCAAATATAGACGAGCGCATTCGAGAAATAGGGGTCTTCCAGGGTCGGCATGGCAATCAGGAAGTGGTCGGTCAGGTTGACGTTGTCCATGGGGCGAATTTTAATCGCCGGGGAGGTACAAACCAACCATGAACCCAGAAAAAGCCCTCGTCTGGTTCCGCCGCGACCTGCGCGACCACGACCACGCCGCCCTCAGCGCGGCACTCAGCAACGCCGGCCAGGTTTACTGCGCTTTCGTCTTCGATACCGACATCCTGGATGCGCTACCCAGCCGCCAGGACCGGCGGGTGCATTTCATCCGCGAATCGCTGGCCGAGCTCGATACGGCACTGCGCGCCCGGGGCGGCGGTCTGATCGTCCGCCTCGGCCGGGCCGGCGAGGTGATTCCCGGGCTTGCGCGCGAGCTCGGGGTGGCCAGCGTCTACGCCAATCGCGACTACGAACCCGCCGCCAAGACCCGCGATATCGCCGTGGCCGAGAGCTTGCGGGCGCAGGGCATCGCCTTCCACACGCGGAAGGACCAGGCCATTTTCGATGGCGATGAGGTGCTGACCCAGGCCGGCAAGCCGTTTTCCGTCTTCACGCCTTACAAGAACGCCTGGCTGAAGCGCCTGACTGCCACCGACACCGCCGAATGGCAATGCCAGGGAGCCTTCGCACCCGGCCCTGCCGAAGGCATCCCGCCCCTGGAACAAATCGGCTTCATGCCGACCGACCTCGACACAATCGGCATCCAGCCCGGCATGTCCGGCGCCCGAGCGCTATGGGACGCATTCCGAGCCGGACGCCTGGCCCGCTATGCCGCCCTGCGCGACTATCCGGCCATCAAGGGCGTCTCTTACCTGTCCGTTCATCTGCGATTCGGGACGATTTCGATCCGCGAGCTGGCCCGTGCCGCACTGGCCGATGAGTCGCACGCCTGGCTGAACGAGCTGATCTGGCGCGATTTCTACTTCATGATTCTCGACCATTTCCCTCGGGTCGTCGGCCATGCCTTTAAGCCGGAATACGATGCCATCCGCTGGGCCGAACGCCCCGACTGGCTGGCCGCCTGGCAGCAAGGGCGCACCGGCTACCCGCTGGTCGATGCGGCGATGCGCCAGCTCAACTACAGCGGCTGGATGCACAACCGCCTGCGCATGGTTGTCGCTAGTTTCCTGACCAAGGATCTCGGCCTCGACTGGCGCCTCGGCGAGCGCTACTTTGCCGACCAGCTGAACGATTTCGACCTGTCGGCCAACAACGGCGGCTGGCAGTGGGCATCTTCCAGCGGTTGTGATGCACAGCCCTATTTCCGCATTTTCAACCCGATCACCCAGTCGGAAAAATTCGACCCGGACGGCAAGTTCATCCGCCGCTATGTGCCCGAACTGGCGGCCGTGCCGAACAAGTACATCCATGCCCCGTGGCTGATGGGGCGCCTCGAACAGGAGGCGATCGGCGTCGTCATCGGCCGCGACTATCCGGGGCCCATCGTCGATCATACCCAGGCCAGGGAGGAAACCCTGGCCCGTTACGCGGTGGTCAAGAAAACCGGCTGACCGTCAACGGACAATCCCGCCGCAGCGGGATTGTCCGGGAGGCAGACAACGCGCTCAATGCGCCTGACGATGCCGGGTGTAACCGCTGACCAGTTCAAGTAGTTCGACTTCGTCGTACGGCTTGCCAAGGTAGTGATTGGCACCGATCTCCAGCGCGTAGTTGCGGTGCTTGTCGGCTGTCCGCGACGTGATCATGATGATCGGCAAGCCACGCAGGCGCTCGTCGGCGCGAATGTTGCGCACCAGGTCGAAGCCATCCATGCGCGGCATTTCGATATCGGACAGGATGACGTCCGGCATCACCTCGCTCAACTGCTCCAGCGCATCGACGCCATCCTTGGCCAGCACGACCTGATAGCCCTCGCGCATCAGCAGGCGGCTGGTGATCTTGCGCACGGTCAGCGAATCGTCGACCACCATCACCGTCGGCAGGTTTTCCATTTCGCTTGCCACCGGCTCCGGTGCCACCGGAATCGCCGACTGCACGCTGACGCTGACCACTGGCGCCCGACTGGCCAGGGCCACCGGGTTGAGGATCAGCACCACCTTGCCGTCACCGAGTACGGTTGCCCCGGCTATACCGACCACCCGCGACATCTGGGCGCCGATATTCTTGACGACGACTTCCTGGTTTCCTTTCAGTTCGTCGACCAGCACGGCGACCCGTTGCGAGCCGGAGCGGAGCAACAGGACCCAGTACTGGCGATGGGCTTCAGGCAGTGCCTCGGCGTCGCCGAGCAGGTGCGGCAGGAAGTGGAAGGGGTAGCGATTGCCCTGCCACTCGACCTCGCCCTTGTCGCGGATCGCGGCCAGCGCCTTATCCTTCATCTCCATGACCTGTTCGATCATGGCTGACGGAATGGCGTATACCGAACTACCGACACGAGTCAGCAGGGTCTGCGTCACAGCCAGGGTGAGTGGCAGGTAGAGGCGGAACGTGGTGCCCCTGCCGGCTTCGGAAACGATTTCGATACGGCCGCCGAGTTCGCCGACTTCCGTCTTCACCACGTCCATACCGACACCGCGTCCGGCGAGTTGGGTCAGTTCGGTGGCCGTCGAGAAACCGGGCTGGAAGATGAAATCGAAGAGCGCCGCCTCGTCGATCGTCTGCCCCGGCTGCAACAGCCCCATGGCTTCGGCCCGGGCCCGGATACGCCCGGCGTCGAGACCCTTACCGTCGTCGGACATCGACAGAATGATTTCATTGCCTTCCTGGACCAGCCTGACGGTGATTTCACCGACTTCCGGCTTGCCCATCGCGACACGGTAGTCACGATCCTCGATACCGTGTGCCACGGCATTGCGCAGCATGTGCTCGATCGGGGCCAGCATCTTGTCGAGCACCGAACGGTCGATATCGACCTGGCCGCCGATGATGTCGAGGTTGGCCCGCTTGCCCAGTTCCTTGGCTGTCTGGCGGACGATACGATACAGGCGCTCGGTCTGGCTGGCGAAGGGCAGCATGCGCACCCCCATCAGCTCCTGTTGCAGACTACGGTTCAGGCGAGACTGGGCAAGGATCGCCGCATTGGCATCATCCAGGCTCTTCAACAGGTTCTGCTGCACCGTCGCCACGTCGTTCACCGACTCGGCCATGAAACGGGTCAGTTCCTGGAAGCGGGTGAAGCGATCCAGTTCCAGCGGGTCGAAATCCACTTCGCCGCCCGGCGTGTGCGCCACCTTGGCCTGGATTTGCGTTTCAGCCTGAATTTCGATTTCGCGCAATTGGCGGCGCAGACGAATGACGTTCTCGGTCAGTTCGAGCAGCGAGCCCTTCAGGCTGCGCATTTCACCTTCGATCCGCGTCCGGGCGATGGACAACTCGCCGGCCTCATTGACCAGGCGGTCAATCAGATCGGCTCGTACCCGCAGCGTCGCCCGCTGGCCGGCCGCATCGCTTTCCGCCTCGGGCTCGGTCGCCGCCGGCTGGGCAGTTGGTACGGCACCCGGGGCAGGAGTTTCTGGCACGGTCAGCGCAACGGCCGGCTCAGCAACAGCCAGCTCCTGCGGCCCCTCGCGCAAGCGCTCGACGGCCTGGGCCAGCATGTCGCAACCGGACTCGATCTCCTCGATAAAACCGGTCGATGCCGAACCGGCACGCATGGCTTCCTCGACGCGCGCTTCCAGCAGGTGGGTCGCTTCGCCCAGGTTCATAGCACCGGCCATCCGTGCGCTGCCCTTGAAGGTGTGCAACAGGCGGGCAATGGCCTGCGCTGCCGCGCCACTCGACGGATCGCCGCGCCAGGCGCGGAGCTGGATGGTCAGGTCGCGCGTCAGGTCGGCCGCTTCTTCGAGGAAGATAGGCAGCAGTTGCTCGTCGAGTTCGTCGGTCAGTTGCGGCAGGGCCGGCGCCGAGGCAGCCGGAGCAGCGGGCGCAGCCACCGGCTCGGGCGGCTCGGCGCTGGCGACTGCAACACCCGGCAAGGGGATGATTTCGGCACTGATCGGCGGCAACACCTCCTCTATAACCGGGGCCGGCGGGAAGACATCATCCAGGGCGGCGATCAGTTGCATCTGCTCGACCGGGGCTTCCTGACGAGCCAGGCAGTCGAACATATCCTCAAGCGTGATGATGCTCTGGCGAACGGTCTCGATCCCCTCGATGCTCGCTGGCTGAGCCGAGCCATCCCGGCGCAGCAGGGCATGTTCGAGCGCCAGGGCGAGATGATGGATCGGCATCAGGCCGACGGTCGCGGCAATTCCGGCCAGCGTGTGGGCAGCCCGCGTCATGGCGAAGGTGGTCGGCCCGCTCGGGTCGGCTTCCAGCACGCCATAGCTCTCGACCAGGGTCTGCAGATGGCCACGCGCCTCTTCGCGGAAAATATCGTACAGCGTCGGCGAGGCGGTAACGCTCGGCGGCACTGCAAGTTCCAACGATTCGTCAGCGGGCGCAACGGCTTCCACAGCCTCAACAACCTCGAGCGCTTCCTCTTGGGCCGGCATCGGCTCCTCTGCCTCTGCCTCTGCCTCTGCCTCTGCCTCTGCCTCTGCCTCTGCCTCTGCCTCGGGTTCGGGTTCGGGTTCGGGTTCGGGTTCGACAACCGGCTCGGCAGTCAATGCCAACGGCTGATCAGGGAAGGAGAGTTCAATGTCGTCGATGCCGGGCAGTGCGGTCTCGACGGCCGGCTTCTCAGTTCTGACGGATGCAATGGCATCGGGCACCAGCGGCTCGGCCAGCGTGATCTCTTCCAGAAACGGTTCGCCAACCGGCTCGATGGCGGGAACGGGCGGTTCGCTCAACACCGGGGCTGGCACAGCAGCGACCGGCGCGACTAACGGTTCGACACCCCGCAGGCGTCCGGCCAGGGCAATGATGGCCGATGCGTCCGGCACCAGTCCCTGACCGCTTTCGAGATGATGCACCCAGGCCGAGAACAAAGTGTGCTCGTCCTCGATCAACTGCATCAACTCCGGCGTAGCCCACTGGTCCTGGCGCAACCACAGGTTGAGGGTCTGTTCCAGTTCCCAGGCAGTCTCCCCGAGTTCAGTCAGGCCGACCATGCGGCCGCTACCTTTCAGGGTATGGGTGTTGCGACGAATGGTGGTGAGCGCCTCGACATTGTGCGGATCGGCCTCCAGTACCGCCAGTTGTTCGCCCATGGTGTCCAGTACCTCGTGGGCTTCTTCGAGGAAGATGGCAAGCAGTTCCGCGTCGATCTCTTCGTGCGAAGCCTCGGCCAGTTGCTGGGTTTCAGCGGAAGGTTGCGGGACTTCCGGCTCCTGCGGCTTGAGGGCGGCAAGGGTGGCATCGATCTGTTCCGCCCCCATATCGCCGGCCTTCAGGGCTTCGAGTGCGGCCTTGGCGCTTTGTCCGAGTTCATGGTTAGCGACCAGATCGGCATCCTGCTGGATGGCCTTGAGGTTCTGCTTGAGTTCTTCCTGCAGGCGCTCATCCTGCGGTGCTTCCTTAAGGGCTTCGACCAGCGCCTGGGTATCGCGCGCCTGACGGGCCAGTTCGCTCTCGACACTGAGTGCCGACTCCTGGGCGGTCAGTCCTTCCTCGGTTGCCGCTTCCAAATTCTGGCCTTGCAAGCGGGCAACAAAGGCGTCGAAATCGGATTCACCGCTGGGTAAGGCGTCAACGAAGAAACCCAGGGTAGACAACTGGTTGGCGATTTCCTCGAAAGCTTCCGGTGTATGAGTTGCGCCGGGTTGGGCCAACTGATGGATACGTTCAGTGCAGGCGTTGACGCTGGATACGGCGCCGAGGTGGCCCAACATGGCGAGGGCGCCCGCCGTTTGCTTCAGCGGGCCATCGAGTACGGATAGATCATGTTCCCCGGCCGGTTCGCGGAAATAGGCGTCAAGCACCTGCTCGACCTGAGCCAGATTGTTCTGGATCTCCCGGGCTACCTGGCTGATCAGCAGTTTTTCCTGGGCCCGACGGGTCATCTCGTCGAGCAAGGGCACGGCAGCGTCAACAGCTGGCTTGCCGGCGATACAGGCATACAGGCGGGCTACCATGTGATCCACCTGCTGCGCGAAATCGGTACCCAGACGCTTGAAACCCTCCTGGGCGTTCTGCAGCAGCAGAATGGCGGTCGCCACCTCCATCGCGACCGTATCGCCAAAGCGGGCGGCATCCTCAACCAACCAGTTGACGATGGCAGCCAGCCCCTGCCCCAATCGCTTGAGGTCGGTCTGGCCGATTTCCTCGGTCATTGCGGCAATCGCGCGCGCCTGCTCGGCAAACACGGACAAAGCTGCCGTGCTACCGGACGAGCAGATACGGTTCCATTGATCCTCGACGCTGGCCAGCGCTTCACGCAGGCGACGCAGCACGGCATCCTGCGGCAGCACGCTGGCGACGGTCTCGTTTGCCGGCAACTGGGCAGACAGTCCAAAAGTTGATTTGACCTGCGCCACCACGCCACCCGCGTCGGAACTAGCCTGGGCAACGTGATACAGGGCCTCGCGCATCAGGCGCTCGGTCAGACTGCTCGAACCTTCGAGCAAACGGCGAATCTGCTGATCGATGCGGGCACTGACCTGGCGGACTGAACCGTCGGCATTGACCGCCGGGTCTTTCAGGGCCTCGATGAAGGCCAGCGCTGTCCACCAGAAAGAGCGGGCAGCAGGCGACTCCTGGGTAGCCTCAATGCCGGTCAGTGCATCGCGCATCAGCTGCCAGCCGGTTTCTGCCTGCTCCGGCTTGGTCAGCCAGAGCAGGAGGCCTTTCTGGTAACGGGCACGTTCACTTTTGAGCACCTGGCGCAACGCGTCAGAACTCAGACGGGGGGCGGCAGTAGCCCGCTTGGGCGGGCGCAGGGTGAGATCCGGGAAGAAGAGGTCGCTCGCCCTTGCCGTCGAGATGCCGCGCACCCTGGCCAGTTCAAGATAGACCGGCATCAACCGCAAGGGCTGATTGGGCTCGCCAGCCATCAGTTCATCGAGGTAGCTCCGGACCCCGGCCATGGTATGCCGAACGGCTGCAACGACATCATCATCGACTGCCGTACGCCCTTCTTCGAGAGCGCCCAGCAGGGCCTCGAGCGATTCGGTAACCTGGGTAATGCCATCCAGGCTGACAATGGACAGCGCGCCATGCACCTGATGCACATGGGTGCGGCAAAACTTGAGCCGGGTGAGATCGGCCTCGGCGACATACTGGCCAAAAGCCTCTTCCGCCCGCTCCAGTGCCTGGTCAATCTCGCCCTTGACCCAGGTCAGGGGGCCCAAATCGAATTCGGTTGCCGCGTTCATAGTCTCTCGCGTTATGCGTCAATCCACCTTGAAGCCGGCGACGGAACCTTTCAGTTCGGAAGCCAGTGCGGTCAGTTCATCGACAGCCTCGGCGGTACGCTGCGTACCGGCTGTGGTTTGTTCGGTAACGTGCAGGATGTCCTGCATCAGATGCGCCACCTGGCTGGCCGAATCGGCCTGGCTCTGCGTCGAATTGGAAATATCCTGAATCAGGTCGGCCAGATCGCGCGACACCTGGCCAATCTCGGACAGCGCCTGGCCGGCGGCGTCGGAGAGCTTGGCTCCCTCGACCACCCCGCGGGTCGATTGCTCCATGGCGGACACCGCATCCTGCGTGTCGGTCTGAATGGTCTTCACAATCGCTGCGATCTGCTTCGTTGCTTCCGCCGAACGTTCAGCCAGTCGCTGCACTTCCTCGGCCACCACCGTGAAGCCGCGCCCTGCGTCACCCGCCGAGGCCGCCTGGATGGCGGCGTTCAGGGCGAGAACGTTGGTCTGCTCGGTAATGTCCGAAATCAGTTCCACAATTTCACCGATCTCCTGCGAACTCTCACCGAGGCGCTTGATTCGCTTCGAGGTTTCCTGGATCTGGTTACGGATTTCGTTCATGCCCTTGATCGAGTCCTCCACGGCCTGCGCACCCTTTTCGGCAGCCATCAGGGACTGGCGGGCAACCTGGGCGGACTGCGTGGCGTTGCTCGACACTTCGGTCATCGAGCGGGCCATATCAAGCGCGGATTGGCCGGCTTCCTTGATCTCGGCCGACTGGCGCTCGGCAGCCTCAAGCAGTTGCGCGGAGTTCAGGCGGGCGATTTCAGTCGCCGTGGTCACCCGGTTCGCCGCATCGTTGATCCGGCCGACCAGCACGCGGAGTTCTTCAATGGTGTAGTTGATCGAGTCGGCGATGGCACCAGTAATGTTTTCGCTCACGGTGGCCGTCACCGTCAGGTCGCCGTCGGCGAGGTCGCCCAGTTCATTCATCAGACGCAAAATGGCGTCCTGGTTGTCGCGGTTGGTCTGGTCGGCCGCCTGGCGCTGATCTTCGGCAGCCCGGGCGCGGCGCGCGGTATCGTCAAGGTAGATCTTGGCAAGCAGGGCCAGCGTCGCGACGGCGGCAACGACCAGCACGACGAGAAGAACGATGAAGACGCCACGCCCGGCGCCGCCCTCCTGATAAGCCTGCGCCAGGCTGTCGGTGGCCTTGAGCAAGTCCTCGCTACCACGGAAGATGCGTGAACCGGCCTGCTTGGAAAGAACCAGCGGCTGCATGTTGCCCAGAATGCTCGAAATGGCGCCCTGATACTCCTTGAAGGCCCCCTCCAGCTCTTCCAGCTTGGCTCGCGTATCGGCATCGCCGCCTGCCTTGCTCAGGCCGGACAGGATGTCGCGGAAGGCGTTGGTGTCCTTGCCGAGCAGGAAGGCCACTTCCGGATTGATTTCGTCGCCGACCAACAGGGCCGAGGCATTTTTGGCGATCCGCTGCGTCAGCATCACGAGCTGGTTGGCATTGGCGATATCGCGGGCGCTGGCGCCGGTCTGAAGCTTCAAGGTGGCGACCTGCTCGGTCAATTCGAGCATGGCGGCGTTGTTGTTGTCGATGGTCGCGACGTTCTTGCCCAGCGCGATCAGGTTCTTCTCCTGGCCGATCACCGTTTCGGCATTCTTGTCGGTCGGCTCCCACAGCTTGGTCAGTTCGTCGAGCTGCGGGCGCACGCCGTCCGGCGAGGCCGGCACGCTGGCACCACCGACTTCGCCGCCTTCGCTCAGGGTCTGCAACAATTTGCCGAAAGTTTCCCGCGAATCCTTCAACTGCGCGAAGGCAGCCGGGTTACCCTGCACGGCCAGCGAGGAGGCTTTGGCCAGACGCTGGGAAAGCATTCGCATCTCGCCTGAGGCGGCGACATAGGCCGTGTTGTTGGCCGATTCGCGGTTGTCGCTGAAGACGAGGACAGCGATGAGCAGCAGGAGGACGACGAAGATGCCGCCCAAGGTCTTCATCTGCTGGACAACCGGCTGCCCGGACAGGAAAGAAGGCAAGGCCTGCTTGGCCGGCGCCATGTCGGCGGAAACGGTCATCGGGGCGCCGGTGTTGTCGGCGCCGCCCACTTTCGGAAACTTGAAGCTAAAAGCCATGGAACTCCTCCGCGAGGGGTGGGGCTGGCACCCTCGATCAAACCCCGATATTCATGAAATCCTGGTCGGCCAGCAATTCGCGGACCGACAACTTGCGCCAAATTTTCCCCTGCGTATCGGCAAAACGCTGCTGCCCCCAAAGCGGCATCACGCCGTCAGGAGTTTCCGGCGTGAAATCTTCCGGCCGCTTCAGGCCAAGCATGCGCGAGACGAGCAGGGCGGCGTTGGTGCCATAACGGGAGCCAATCAGCAACAGGCGCGAATTGGCATTCTGGACAATGGGCTGGCCACCACGGAAAACCGAAAAATCGGTAACGGCATACAGATTGCCGCGAATGTTGGCGACCCCGACAAACCATGGGCGGGTCAAGGGGACCGGCGTCAACTGCGTAGTCTGGACGACCTCGCCCCCATCGGACAGATCGACCAGCCAGGCCTCACCGCCTGCCTCGACACCGAGCCAGGAGGCAGCCCCCTTGCCCATCGCCGCCTGGCTGAGGCGGGCCGCCAGGTACTCCTGGAAATCGCGCAGACTGGTCTTGCGGGCCATGTGCTATGGCAGCGCCGCAATGCGTTGCAACAACTCCTCCGGATTCAGGGGCTTGACCAGATAATCGATAGCCCCCTGGCGCAAGCCCCAGATCTTGTCGGTTTCCTGCCCCTTGGAGGTGCAGACGATGATCGGGATGGACTTGGTCTCCTCGTCGCGGGTCAGGGTTCGCGTCGCCTGGTAGCCATTCAGGCCGGGCATCACGACATCCATCAGGATCAGATCGGGCTTGGTGGCCTTGGCCTTGGCGATGCCTTCCTCACCGCTTTCAGCCGTGGTGACCAGATAGCCAGCCTTGGTCAGCAGGTCCACGGTAAAAAAACGTTCAGTGGGCGAATCATCAACGACGAGAATGTTCTTGACGGGCATTTCTGTTGTTTCCTGAGCTACGAATTGGCTGCCGTTTCAGCCGGCAGCGCGAAGGCGGCCACCGTTTGCAGCAGACTGTCTTTGGTGAAGGGTTTGGTGAGGTACTGGTCGGAACCGACCATGCGACCGCGCGCCCGGTCGAACAGGCCGTCCTTGGAGGACAACATGATGACCGGCGTGGACTTGAAGCGGGCGTTCTTCTTGATTAGGGAGCAGGTCTGGTAGCCGTCGAGGCGCGGCATCATGATGTCGCAGAAGATGACGTTCGGCTGATGATCGGCAATCTTGGCCAGCGCATCGAAACCGTCTTCGGCCAGCACAACCTGGCAGCCGGCCTGGACGAGAAAAATCTCGGCGCTGCGCCGTATCGTGTTGCTGTCGTCAATAACCATTACCTTGACGCCACGCAGTCTCGACAAATCAGTCAATTTACCTGTCCCCTCGGCCTCTTCGGGAGGCGCTCAAACTATCGCCGCATCATACTACGGAAGTAAGGCCGGGAATCAAATGCGGCAACACTGTCATAGCAATCCGCGGACGGCTTCGGCAACCAGCAGATTCGGATAAAATCCGGGCCATCTTACCCAATTCCATTCGCGTCCGCCAAGGATGCGAAACGCAATGAACAGCACCCCCAACCCGCCCTGCCCGCCCCTGGTCCTCGTCTTTGCTGCCAGCGACCCGTCATCCGGTGCCGGCGTCCAGGCCGACCTGCTGACCCTGGCCAGCCTGGGCTGCCACCCGCTCACCGCGATCACCGCCATCACCGTGCAGGACACCGTTGGCGTGCAGAGCATCCAGGCGCTCAGCGCCGAACTGGTCGAACAGCAGGCACGCACCATCCTCGAGGACATGCCGGTCGCCGCCTTCAAGATCGGGGTACTGGGCAGCGTCGAGAACGTGCTGGCGGTGGCCGAGATTGTCTCCGACTACCCGGACATTCCGCTCATTCTCGACCCGGTGCTCGCCTCCGGTCGCGGCGACGAGTTGTCGGGCGAGGAGATCATCTCCGCCATGCGCGAGATGCTGCTGCCGCAAACCACGCTGATCGTCCCGAATGCTCCCGAGGCCCGCCGGCTGGCCGAAAGCGACGAGGATGAAAGCGAACCGTCGATCGACGTCTGTGCCCAGCGCCTGATCGAGATGGGTGCCCAGTACGTGCTGATCACCGGCACGCACGAAAGCACACCGCAAGTTATCAACACGCTGTACGGCCCGGAGGGCGTGCTGCGCCGCGACGAGTGGGAACGCCTGCCGGGCAGCTACCACGGCTCCGGCTGCACCTTGGCCTCCGCCATCACCGGCTGCATTGCTGGCGGCGCGAATGTTGATGACGCGGTGCGCGATGCCCAGGACTACACCTGGCAGACCCTGAAGAATGGCTTCCGGGCCGGTATGGGGCAATTCATCCCCGACCGTTTCTTCTGGGCCCGCAACGACGACGAAAGCAGCGAGGACAAGGCAGCCGATGGCAAGGAATGATCTGCGCGGCCTCTACGCCATCACGCCTGACTGCGCCGATGGCGAACGCCTGCTGGCCGACGTCGGCGCGGCACTGGCCGGCGGTTGCCGCATCGTGCAATACCGCGACAAGATCAGCCCGAAACCGGAGCAGGTGCGCCGCGCCAGCGCCTTGCGCGCCCTGACCAGGCAATATGGCGCCCGCTTGCTGATCAACGACGACCTTGCGCTGACCACCTTGGTCGACGCCGACGGGGTCCATCTCGGCCAGGACGACGGCAATCTGCTCGCCGCCCGTGCCATCCTCGGCCCGGAACGGATTCTCGGCGCCTCGTGCTATGCCGATTTATCGCTGGCCCACGCCGCCCAAGCGGCGGGCGCCGACTATGTCGCTTTTGGTGCGGTATATCCGTCACCCACCAAGCCGCATGCCGCCCGCGCCGAACCCGGGCTGTTCGCCGAGGCCCGGCAGGAACTCGGCGTAGCGACCTGCGCCATCGGCGGCATCACGCTCGACAACGCACCACCGCTGATTGCCGCCGGTGCCGACCTGCTCGCCGTCATCACCGACCTTTTTTCGGCGCCCGACATCGCTGCCCGCGCCGCTGCCTACCAACGCCTTTTCGAGAAAGCCTGACCATGACTTCACGTAACGAAGAACTCTTTGCCCGCGCCCAGAAACACATCCCGGGCGGCGTCAATTCGCCGGTGCGCGCCTTCCGCTCGGTCGGCGGCACGCCGCTGTTCTTCCAGAAGGGCGTTGGCGCCAAGGTGCAGGATGCTGACGGCAAGTGGTACACCGACTACGTCGGCTCCTGGGGGCCGATGATCCTCGGCCACGCCCACCCCGAGGTGATTGCCGCCGTGCAGGCGGCCGTGGTCGACGGCCTGTCGTTCGGCGCGCCGACCGAGCGCGAGGTTGAAATCGCCGATCTGCTGTGCGACATGGTGCCATCGCTGGACATGGTGCGCCTGGTCTCCTCCGGCACCGAGGCGACAATGAGTGCCATCCGCCTGGCCCGCGGTTACACGGGGCGTGACATCCTGGTCAAGTTCGAAGGCTGCTACCACGGCCACGCCGACAGCCTGCTGGTCAAGGCGGGTTCCGGCCTGCTCACCTTCGGCAACCCGTCGTCCGGCGGCGTCCCGGCCGGCACCGCCGAAACGACCATGGTGCTGACCTACAACGATCCACAGGGCTTGGCCGAGGCGTTCAAGACGCACGGCGACAAGATCGCCGCCGTGATCGTCGAGCCGGTCGTCGGTAACATGAACCTGATCGCTCCAACCGCCGAATTCCTCAAGGCCATGCGCGACCTGACGGCACAATATGGCGCCGTGCTGATTTTCGACGAAGTGATGACCGGCTTCCGCGTCGGCCTGCAGAGCGCCCAGGGCCTGTTCGGCATCACCCCCGACCTGTCCACCTTCGGCAAGGTGGTGGGCGGCGGTATGCCGATGGGGGCCTTCGGCGGCAAGCGCGCGATCATGGAAAAGATCGCCCCGCTCGGCCCGGTCTATCAGGCCGGCACCCTGTCCGGCAACCCGATCGCCACCGCCGCCGGCCTCGCTACGCTGAAGCTGATTCAGGCCCCCGGCTTCTACGAGTCGCTGACCGCGAAGACCAAGGCGCTGTGCGATGGCCTGGTCGGCGCCGCGAAAAAGCACGGCGTCCTCTTCTCGGCCCAGAACATCGGAGGCATGTTCGGCCTCTACTTCGCCGAAGCCTGCCCGTCTACCTACGATGCCGTACTGGCTTGCGACAAGGAAGCCTTCAACCGCTTCTTCCACGCCATGATCGCCGCCGGCCACTATTTTGCGCCTTCCGCTTTCGAGGCTGGTTTCGTCTCGGCCGCCCATACGGAGGCGGACATCGCCGGCACCATCGCCGCGGCTGATGCCTGGTTTGCGGCGCAAAAATGAGTAGCGGACTGGCCTGGCTGATCCTGTTCATCGCCGGCCTGTGCGAGGTCGGCTGGGCGGTCGGCCTCAAATACACCGAGGGCTTCAGCCGCCTGCTGCCCTCGGCGCTGACGCTGGCCGCCATGGCACTCAGCGTCGTGTTGCTCGGCTGGTCACTGAAGGTACTGCCACTGGGCACCGCCTACGCGGTATGGACGGGTATCGGCGCCGTCGGTACGGCGATTCTCGGCATCTTCCTGTTCGGCGAATCGCGCGAGGCGCTACGTTTCGTCTGCATCGGCCTGATCGTGGCCGGCATCGTCGGGCTCAAGCTGGTGACGCCCGACTCACATTAGGAACAGCGTCGCCAGGCCGAGGAAGATGAAGAAACCACCGGAGTCGGTCAGCGCGGTGATCATGACCGAGCCGCCGACGGCGGGGTCGGCACCGAACTTCTGACGGAGCAGCGGAATGCCGACGCCGGCCGAGGCGGCCAGCAGGAGATTGAGGGTCATCGCCGCCGTCATCACCACACCCAGCGCGACACTGCCGTAGAGCCACCAGGCGGCAATGCCGAGCAGGCCGCCCCAGATCACGCCATTGATGCTGGCCACACCGAGTTCTTTGCGCAACAGGCGGCGCATCGCATCCGGCTGGACCTGGCCCATGGCGATGGCACGCACGATCATCGTGATGGTCTGATTGCCGGAATTGCCGCCGATGCCGGCGACGATAGGCATCAGCGCGGCGAGGGCGACCAGCTTTTCGATGGAATCCTCGAAGGCACCGATGACGCGGGATGCGACGAAGGCGGTGATCAGGTTGATCGCCAGCCAGGACCAGCGGTTCTTCACCGAATCCCAGACCGAGGCGAAGATGTCTTCCTCCTCGCGCAGACCGGCGTTGGCCAACTGCTCATGCTCGGCCTCTTCGCGGATGTAGTCGACCACCTCGTTAACGGTCACGCGGCCGACCAGCTTGCCCTCCGGATCGACCACCGGCGCCGACACCAGGTCGTAGCGCTCGAAGGCCTTGGCAGCTTCTTCGGCCAGGTCGTCGGGCTCCAGCTCGACGAAATCGGTCTGCATCAGGCTGCCGACCTCGACGTCCACTTCGTTGACCAGCAGAATGTTGAGCGGCAACACCCCCTTCAGGTGCTCGTCGCGATCCACCACAAACAACTGGTCGGTATGGTCAGGCAATTCATCGAAGCGGCGCAGGTAGCGCAACACGACTTCGAGTGTGACATCCTCGCGCACGGTGACCATGTCGAAGTCCATGATCGAGCCGACCGAATCCTCGGGATAGGACATCGCTGCGCGCAACTGCTCGCGCTCATCAACCGACAGGCCGCGAAACACGTCGTCGATAACCCCCTGCGGCAAGTCGGGGGCCAGGTCGGCCAGCTCGTCGGCATCGAGCGTTTCGGCGGCGGCGACCAGCTCGGTGCGCTCCATCGACTCGATGAGGCTCTCGCGGACGGCATCGGAAACCTCAAGCAGCACCTCGCCTTCGAGTTCCGGATTGACCAGCCCCCAGACGATCAGGCGCTCGTCGGTCGGCAGGGCCTCCAGCACATAGGCGATGTCGGCCGGGTGCATCGGGTCCAGCTTGTCGCGCAGCTCGTGCAGATGCTGCTTGTGCACGACCTCTTCGACGAGGTCGTGGCGGGGCCCTTCCTGCCGGTGGACCAGCTCTTCGACCAGCTTGTGCCGGGCGAGCAGGGTCTGCACCTCGGCGAGGCGCTCCTGCAAGTCTTCGGTATCGGTCAGCTGGGCTTCTTCGCTCATGGTGCAGCGCCGCAAAAGGTGTGCCATTTTAGCACTGCCCCCCTGACCGGAATCCTACAAAATCACTGCGGAAAACCCCTAGGCGAGGGAAATTTCACGGCACCTCGGCACTCGGCATGCGGCCGAGAATGATCGCCGTCTTGCGCCCCAAGCCGGGGGCATTGCGATGCCGGTCGTAGTAGCGCGGATTGGGCACCATGCCGGCCAGTCGGGCCGCCTGCTCGGGGCCAAGCTGGGCAGCACTGGTGTTGTAATAGTGGCGCGCAGCCGCTTCGGCGCCAAACACGCCATTACCCCACTCGATCACATTCAGGTAAACCTCGAAAATGCGCCGCTTGCTCCACAGGTTCTCCAGCATCAGCGTAATGATCGCCTCCTCCACCTTGCGGACATAGGACCGGGTTGGCGTCAGGAAGAGGTTCTTGGCGAGCTGCTGGCTGATGGTCGACCCGCCGGCGACGGCACGCCCCTTCTTCTGGTTCTTTTCGAGCGCCTTCTGCATGCCTTCCCAGTCGAAGCCTTCATGATCGACGAACTTGGCGTCTTCCGCCGCGATGATCGCCCGCTTCAGGTGGATCGAAATACGCTCATAGGGCACCCACTGCTGCTGCCATTCGGCCTGCGGGTTCTTCTGACGCAACTCGGCCAGCCGGATTTCCATGAACCGGGTCTGACCGGGATTGACCCAGCTCCACAGCAGCACCCAACCGAGCAGCCACAGCTGCCAGAGCAGGAAGAGCCCGGCGACGGCCAGCACGACCCATTTGAGCCAGTGGCCCAGCTGCTTCATACCGCCAGTTGGGCGCGCAAGCCGGCGAGTACCGCCCCGGTCGCCGGACGCACGCCGCGCCAGACGAAGAAGGCCTCGGCCGCCTGCTCTACCAGCATGCCGAGCCCGTCGGCACAACGCGCCGCGCCCTGCTCGCGGGCCAGTCGCAGGAAGGGCGTTTCGCCCTTGCCGTACATCATGTCGTAGGCCAGGCTGTCGGGGGCGAACAAGCCGGCCGGCAGGGGCAGGCTGGCGCCGGAGAGACTGGCCGAGGTGGCATTGATCACCACGTCGTAGGAGAGGCCGGCGAAATCTGCGAAGCAGCCGGCACGAAGACCCGCCAGATCGCCGAATACCGCCGCCAGTTCGGCCGCCTTGCTCGCCGTGCGGTTGGCGATATCGAGACAGGCCGGCTCTTCGGCCAGAATCGGCGCGATGACGCCGCGCGCCGCACCGCCCGCTCCGAGCAGCAGGGTGCGCTTGCCGGCGAGCGAGAGCCCAAGATTGCGGGTCATGTCGCCGACCAATCCGGCGCCATCGGTGTTGTCGCCGACAATTTCACCGCCGGCAAAGCTCAGCGTATTGACCGCCCCGGCCCGTGCCGCACGCTCCGACAGGCGACTGGCCAGACGACAGGCTTCTTCCTTGAAGGGCACGGTCACGTTTGCCCCCTTGCCACCCAGCCGGATGAATTCAGCCACCGCGCCGGCAAAATCGTCGAGTGGCGCCAGCCGGGCTTCGTAGATCAGATCCTGCCCGGTGGCAGCGGCGAAGGCGGCATGAATGGCCGGCGACTTGGAGTGGGCGATCGGGTTGCCGAAAACGGCGTACAGGTCGGACATGGCTGGGCTGCGTGGAGAGGTGGGCAAAACGGCACCAAGGCTAGCACGGCGGAGCCGAGGCCTATTTGCTGATACCGGTGTTCAGGGCATCGCCCTGCGTGAAATACCAGGTGCGGGCAAAAGACAGGACGGTAGCGCCGCCCAGCCCGGCTGCCGGGATCGGGCCGAAGGGGGCCGACATGCGCAGGATGCGCAGGGCCGCCTGATCAAGCACCTTGTGGCCGGACGACTTTGAAATCTCGGCGTTGTACAGGCTGCCGTCCTCGGCCCGCAGTTCGACGAACAGGACGACGGCGCCATACAGTTTGCCCCGCGCCTCTTCCGGGTAATTGAGGGTGCCGATGCGCTCGATCTTCTGCTTCCAGGCATCGAGATAGGCGGCGAGGGCGTACTCCTCAGTGCGCGCCCCGACAAACTTCTTGCGCGGCTTCTTGCTGTATTCGTCAGCCGTCTTGGCGATCTCGCCCTCCAGACGGGCCATCGCACGAGCCGTTTCGGCGAGGTCGAAACCGCTGACGCTGGGCACTGGCGCCGGCTGCTCGCTCTGCGTCGTGTCGGAGGCGACGTGGCGCAGGCTCTTGGCCTGGGTCAGCAGTTTCTGCTGGGCCGACTCGAGTTCCTGCACCCGGCGCTGCATCTGCTGCACATCGTTGCCTTCGGTCTGGCGCTGGGTTGGCGGCAAGGGGGTCTTGGCACGGCGATTTTCATCGACATTGCCCCCCCCATCAAGGTTGGCCTGCGCCAGGGCCTGCGCGTCGTGCGGCTTGCGCGCCGATTTGGCATTGACCAGGATGATGTCGAGCGCCCGCTCTCGCATCACCTGCGAGGCATCTGGAAAAGTGAAGTGCAGCATCAGCAGCAAGCCGTGGAACAGCACGGACGCGGCAATAGCCAACCACAGCCGGCGATCCTGCTCGGCGGCTCGCAACTGGCGCGGGCTGGCAGCGTGCGTCACGCCTCGTCCTCCTCCACGGCCTCCGCCGGATTGGCCTCACCCAGCAATCGGACGAATCGGCAGGTCAGCTCGGGGGCCAGCAGGTCGATGCTGTCGATCGCCAAATGCACGCGCTGCCCCGGCGGCAGGTCGCCCGGCAAGGACGGCACGCGCAGCAGAAGCGGCAGATGGTCGAGCTTGACCAGCTGCTCGCGGCGCACGGTGGCATCGATCTCGCTCACCCCGTGCTGCTGCAGCCAGCGCAGGCACCAGTAGCGCTCCATCAGGCGCTGGAAGTCGGCGTAGGCACCGTAGGTGATCTCGAAATCGCGCATCGCGGCAAACAGTTCGGCCGATTTCTGCGCAAAGGACGGTGTTTCGCCGCGCAGGCAGGCGATCAACTGCCATTGGTTGACCAGGTCGCAGTAACGGCGGAGCGGCGAGGTCATCCAGGCGTATTGCGGCACGCCGAGCCCCTCGTGCGGCAACGGCGAGGTGGTCATGCGCACCTTGCCCTGCGTCTGAGCCCGGTACAGGCAGGCGATGTTCTTCTCGGCAAGCAGGCCGCCCCAGGTCGAATTGGCGACGATCATCAACTCGGCAACCAGCTTGTCGAGCGGGCTGCCGCGCTTGCGCTCGCTGATTTCGACAGTGCACGCTTCCGGGTCGGCCAGGTCGCCGATGATGGCGAAGTTGTAGTCGTTCACGCCCTGCACGGCGGAGGGCTTGCCGCGCCGGCCTTCGCAGGCATTGGCGAAATGCCACAGGTGGAGCAGCTCGCGGGCGAAGGGCTGGTCGGGCAGCACGCCGCCAACGGTCTGCTCGTTGAACCAGGGCTCGACTTCGTGATGCCGCAGGTTGGCGGCGATATGCACCCGCTCCAGCCGCGACTCGTGGCCGAGGATCTCGAGCGAGTCACTGACCGTCAGGTAGATCGACACAGCCGGGCAATCGACGCCGCCGGCCAGCGTGTAGTTCTGCACCACGGCATCGGGCAGCATGGTGATCTTGTTGCCCGGCATGTAAACGGTGGACAGGCGGGCCCGCGCGACGCCGTCGAGCGGCGAGCCGTGCGCGATAGCCAGGCCGGGCGCCGCAATGTGGATGCCGATGCGGCTGCCGATGCCGGGCAGCCAGGTGACCGACAGGGCATCGTCAATTTCGGTGGTGTGCGCATCGTCGATCGAGAAGGCGCGAACCTCGGCCTTCGGCAGATCCGCCGGCAGCCCGGGCGTTTCCACAGCGGGGAAGCCGACCCCCTTGGGAAATTGTTCGTGCAGGAAGCGCTTGTAGTGCAGGTGGTAGGCCGACTTGATGGCGCCGCACTTGAAGAGCAACTGGGCGGCGGTCAGGCCGGTTTCGGCACAGGCCGTCTCGAAGGCCTTGGTTTCCGGCTTGTTGCGGTCCGGCGCGTAGAGCAGGGCATCGGTCAGCGCACCGATTTCCGGCGGCAGGCGGAATTCCCTGAGTTCGCTTATCCAGCCCTCGATGGCGAGCGCTTGCTGACGCTTCTTTTCAAGACTGGCCAGAGCAGCTGCGAGAATGTCGGCAGGCGCCTTGCGGAAGCGGCCCTTGCCTTTGCGGTGGAAATAGACGGGGGCGGCATGCAGGGCAAGCAGCACCGCCGTCGCTTCGACCGGGGCGGGGTCGTGTCCGTAGTAATCACGGGCAAAATCCAGAAACGAAAATTCGCCATCGCTGACACACTCCCACAGGAAATCCGCCTCGATCTCTTCGGCCAGTGGCGTCGCCTGCTCGAGCAGGGTGCCGGCCGAAGGTTTCTCGAAACGCAACAACACAGTTGCGGACTTGATCTTGCTGCGCTTGCCGGAAGGCATTTCGACCTGCAACGAGCTGTCGTTGTCGGCCATGATGCTGCCTGCCTTGAAGCCGCCATCTTCTTCAAACAATACGTTCATCGGCGGATTATAGCCCGGCAAATTCAATGAGTTGCGCTACGAATTCTGGAAATTGCGTGAAGCTGTGATCGCCGCCGGGCAGCACGGTTTGCCGACAGCCGGCGTAGAAGTCGAGCGCCTGCCGGTAATCGAGCACCTCGTCGCCCGCTTCGAGCATCAGCCAGTAGCGATCCGGCGTGGGCCGGCGTACCTGCGCCTGGAGTTGCGCGGCATGGGCGGCCGTGAAGGTGAAGTGTTCGCCGGTATGAAAATTGGTGTGGTCGCCGACAAACAGGCCGAGATCGAGCGCCGCGACGATCGCCGGGTTGATCAGCGCCGCCCGCAGATCGTGCTTTTCGGCCAAATGGTTGGCGTAATGCCCGCCGAGCGACGAGCCAACCAGCACGACCGGCCCGCTTGCCTGCCCGATCAGGTCCTCAACACAGGCCACCGCCTCATCCGGCACCGGCGACAGGGGCGGGCAGACGAACTGCACCCCCAGGCCGCGCCGCGCCATCTCTTCAGCCAGCAGCCGGGATTTCCAGGACGCGGGCGAAGAGCAGAAGCCGTGCAGGTAGACGATCAGTGGGCGGTCCATTGCACCCAGCCGAAATGCGCGGTGGTCAGCACGACGATGCCGAAGACGATGCGATACCAGGCGAAGGGTACGAAATCATGGCTGGAAATGAAGCGCAACAGCCAGCGCACGCACAGGAAAGCCGAAATGAAGGCCGAGACGAAGCCGACAGCCCACATGCCGATATCATCGACACTGAGCAGCGCCCGCTCCTTGTAGAGCTGATACACGGTCGCCACCCCCAGCGTCGGAATGGCGAGGAAGAAGGAAAACTCGGTGGCCGCCTTGCGCGACAGGCCGAACAGCAGGCCGCCGATGATCGTCGCGCCGGAACGCGAGGTCCCGGGGATCAACGCAAACGCCTGCGCGATACCGAGCTTCAGCGCATCGACAATATTCATCTCTTCGACCGTCTGGATGCGAATCTTGTGCTCGCGCCGCTCCGCCCACAGGATGACCAAGGCACCGACGATAAAGGTTGTCGCCACGGCAATCGGGTTGAACAGGTTGGCCTTGATCGCCTTGCCGAAGGCCAGGCCAAGGATGGCGAGCGGTAGGAAGGCGACGAACAGGTTGAGGATGAATTTCTGCGCCGCCGGATCGCTCGTCGCGCCGCGTGCCACCTTGAGCAGGCGCTCACGATATTCCCAGACGACGGCCAGGATGGCACCCGACTGGATGACGATCTCGAACAGCTTGCCGCGATCGTCGTTGAAATCGAGCAGATCGCCGGCCAGGATCAGGTGGCCGGTCGACGAAATGGGCAGGAATTCAGTCAGCCCCTCGACGATGCCGAGAATGAGCGCCTTGAGCAGGAGTATCGGGTCCATGGAATGCGGCCAGGTTGGGGAGGCCGCATTCTACTATCCCGGCCGGGTAAGCGCTTCGAGCGCGCCCAGCCAGTGCAACGCCGCCTCCCGGGTGCTACCGCACATGTCGGGTGCCGGCTGCAAGCCGGAGCAGCAGGCCGGGCGCTCCGGACGGCCGAACAGGCGGCAACGCAAATCCGCATCGAGATGCCGGCAAGGCACCCCGGCCGGCTTGTCCAGCGAAGAAATCGAGGGGGCAATGCAACAGGCGCCACAACCCGGACGACACTCCATATCAGTTCTCCTGGCGCAGCCGGGCATCGAAGGCAAACGGCCGCTCGACAGCCATCGTCACCTCGGCAAAGCGCGGGTGCAGCGGATTGATGACCAGATTGCGCGCCTCCGGCACCACCGCCGAGGGCACGATCAACGCCAGACCGCGCTGTTCGCGCAGGAAAGCCCCGCCAAAGGCGACCGATGCGGCACCGGGTGGCGTATCGGCCCAATTCGGCACACGCGCCGGATCGAGGTGCTCGTACAGCCTTGGATCATCCGGCAAATCGAGCCGAACCAGTTGCAGGTCGGGCGGCAGGATGCGGCCAGTATGTACCAGCTTTTCCAGCGCGCAGATTTCCACCGACAAACCGGCATAAATCACCGGCATGCCCAGCGGGTGCCAGCGGCCGGCATCGACCAGGCCGCCCGCCCCGCTACGATCCAGCGCAAAACGGGCGCGGGCAATGCGCCAGGCACGCATCAGGCCGCGCCACCGTAGGCGATCGCATGCAGCACGCGCGATACTTCTCGGCAGCCGATTTCAGTGTCGAGCAGGGACAGCGGCGCCACGCCCCCCAGCCCGACATTGACCGCCTGCAGCCACTCGGCAGCCAGAGCCGGGTCGCCAAAAGTCTCTTCAGCCAGCTTTTCGATACCGCCAAGTCGAACAAGGCGTTCGGTTACCAGCGGATCGAGCACCTCGTTCCCCGCCACCTTCCGCTTGGCCGTGGACACGGAGAGGCCGACCAGTTCGTAAACCCGCTCACGCGGCAAACGCAGCGCCTCTGCTGCACCCAGCAGGTTGCCGGCCGGCGCCCCGCGGCGAATGGCCTCGATCTGCACCGCTGCCGGACTGCCCAGAAAGGCATCGCGATAATCAACCCATGCGCTGCCCGAGCGGGCCCCGCCGGGAATGGCATACAGCGCAGCCGGTTGATCGGCGGTCAGGCGGGTAGCCTTCGGAGTTTGCGCTTGACCTGCCATGATTTGCACCCACGAATACCAAATGATACTAAACGATAGCCCAAATGAGCCAAACCCGCAAACCCCACGACTCCCCGATCAAGCGGATGCCTACAACGACTCCTCTGGCCCCCAAAACAAAAGGCGGCCGTATCAGCCGCCTTTTCATGGCCGTGCCGGCCTTCAGCAAACTCAAACCTTGCGATAAACCTCCGCCCCGGTCTTCACGAACTCGACCGCCTTCGCTTCCATGCCCTTCTCCAGCGCCTCGGCTTCGTTCAGGCCCTGCTGCGCGGCGAAGTCGCGCACATCCTGGGTGATTTTCATCGAGCAGAAGTGCGGGCCGCACATCGAGCAGAAGTGGGCGACCTTGGCCGACTCCTTGGGCAGGGTCTCGTCGTGGAATTCGCGCGCCTTGTCCGGGTCGAGGCCGAGGTTGAACTGGTCGTCCCAGCGGAACTCGTAGCGCGCCTTGGACAGTGCGTTGTCGCGGATCTGCGCGCCGGGGTGGCCCTTGGCCAGATCGGCGGCGTGGGCGGCCAGCTTGTAGGTGATGATGCCTTCCTTGACGTCGTCCTTGTCGGGCAGGCCGAGGTGTTCCTTCGGCGTCACGTAGCAGAGCATGGCGGTGCCGTACCAGCCGATCATCGCGGCGCCGATGCCGCTGGTGATGTGGTCGTAGCCCGGCGCGATGTCGGTGGTCAGCGGGCCGAGGGTGTAGAACGGGGCTTCTTTGCAGTATTCGAGCTGCAGGTCCATGTTCTCCTTGATCAGGTGCATCGGCACGTGGCCCGGGCCTTCGATGATGGTCTGCACGTCATGCTTCCAGGCGATCTCGGTGAGTTCGCCAAGGGTTTTCAACTCGCCGAGCTGCGCTTCGTCGTTGGCGTCGTAGATCGAGCCCGGACGCAGGCCGTCGCCGAGGCTGAAGGCGACGTCGTAGGCCTTCATGATTTCGCAGATTTCCTCGAAGTGCGTGTAGAGGAAGCTTTCCTTATGGTGCGCCAGGCACCACTTGGCCATGATCGAACCGCCGCGGGAAACAATCCCGGTCATGCGGTTGGCGGTCATCGGGATATAGCGCAGCAGCACGCCGGCGTGGATGGTGAAGTAATCGACGCCCTGCTCGGCCTGCTCGATCAGCGTGTCACGGAAGATCTCCCAGGTCAGGTCCTCGGCCTTACCGTTGACCTTTTCCAGTGCCTGATAGATCGGCACCGTGCCGATCGGCACCGGCGAGTTGCGGATGATCCACTCGCGGGTTTCGTGGATGTTCTTGCCGGTGGACAGGTCCATGACGGTGTCGCCGCCCCAGCGGATGGACCAGGTCATCTTCTCGACTTCTTCCTGGATGGAGGAGCCGAGCGCCGAGTTGCCGATGTTGGCGTTGATCTTGGTGAGGAAGTTGCGACCGATGATCATCGGTTCGCTTTCCGGGTGGTTGATGTTGTTGGGGATAATGGCGCGGCCACGGGCGATTTCGCTGCGCACGAATTCGGGGGTGATCTCGACCGGGATCGCAGCGCCAAAGCTCTGACCAGGGTGCTGGCGGGTGAGCAGG
This sequence comes from Dechloromonas agitata is5, assembly GCF_000519045.1. GTDB lineage: Bacteria > Pseudomonadota > Gammaproteobacteria > Burkholderiales > Rhodocyclaceae > Azonexus > Azonexus agitatus. Next base: position 1,194,932 of record NZ_KI912532.1, on the reverse strand, counting down.
GCGGCCATTTTCTCGCCGGTCGGCCCGGTGGCTTTCAGGGATTCGATGTAGGCGGCACGATTGAGGTTTTCGCGGAGGGCGACGTATTCCATCTCGGGGGTGATGATGCCTTTGCGCGCATAGTGCATCTGCGAGACGTTGGCACCGGCCTTGGCGCGGCGCGGCTTGCGGTGCAGGCCGGGGAAGCGCAGTTCGTCGAGGGCCTGGTCGGCGGCGCGCTGGCGGCCGAATTCGGAACTCAGGTCAGGGAGTTCCTCGGTGTCGCCACGCTCGGCGATCCATTGGGCGCGCAGTGCAGGCAGGCCGGAGCGGATGTCGATTTTCGCAGCCGGGTCGGAGTAGGGGCCGGAGCAGTCGTAAACGAAGATAGGCGGATTCTTTTCGCCACCGAAGGCGGTCGGCGTGTCGGCCTGGCTGATTTCGCGCATCGGCACCTGGATGTCCGGGCGCGAACCCTCAATGTAAACCTTGCGGGAATTCGGCAGCGGCTGGATGGCGGCCTCGTCGACGTGGGCGGTGGCGGCGAGGAAGGTGTCTTTGGCGTTCATGGGGGCTCCGTGCGTGATTACAGCCGGATAAGACGGGCAAGGAGCGCGCTGGTTCCAGCCCAGCATTCGTTTCCCTACGACGGCATGACCCGGTCAGGTTCGAAGGGTATTTCTCAGTCATCCGTCACCGGCGACACCCCTAACGAGAGGCTGCAAGTTACTGGAAACACAGGCAAAATGCAAGGAATGACAAATCCCGCTCAAGATTTCGAGAAAGCAGCCGAAATATCTTCGACAAGACGCGGAATCTAAAGAAAAACGAGGACCCACCATGCGCCATCTGATCATCGCCAGCCTGCTGGCCTCGCTCCCGTGGAGCCTCTCTGCCGCCCCGACCTGGCAGGTCATCTCCTCCGAGCCCGGCAAGCGCATCGAGATCGACCGCACCAACCTCAAGCGCGAAGGCACCATCGTCCAGGCACAGGGCCGGGTCGTCCTTGAAAAAGAGTTGATCGACGGCCGCTCCGGCGCCGGCTACCGCGTCATCGAAGCGATCACCCGTTACGATTGCACGACACGCAACGCCACCACCATCAAGCGCATCTTCAAGAAGAACGAAACCGACATCGTGCGCGAGGAAGACATCAAGGGCGCCGAACTGCCAGTACGCTCCGGCACGCTGGACGACAAGGTGCTGCGTGAAGTCTGCCGCCCACCCCGGGAAAATCAGGCCGAACTGGCAAAGAAGGCCAACGAAGCTGGCAACGACCTGAAGGCGGCGAACGACGCGATGCTCAAGAAGGGCCTGGCCAAAGCGGAAAAACCGGCCGCCCTCAAGGCCAGCGAGACACCGGCCAAGGAAGACGCGATACCGGTTCCATCGATTCGCCCCAACCTGAAGGCCGCTGCCGATGCGGCCAGAGAAGCAAGCCCCACGTCACCGCCCTCTCCAGCAGCCAAACCTGTCGCCCCGCCGCCGGCCAAGGCACAGACCTACATCATTCATGCCGCACCGGCGGCCAAGCCAAAGAAGGCGAGTCGGCCCGAGGGCTACATGCTGGAGCTGACCCAAAGCGAGCCGGCTGTCCAGCATGCTCACATCCATTGGGGCTACGAAGGTGCTGGCGCCCCGGAAAACTGGAGCAAGCTCGATCCGCAGAACAAGGCCTGCGCCATCGGCGAACGCCAGTCGCCGATCGACATCAAGGACGGCATCAAGGTCGATCTCGAACCGATCAAGTTCAACTACCAGCCGTCGACCTTCCGCATCGTCGATAACGGCCACACCGTCCAAGTCCAGGTCGGCGAAGGATCGATTTCCCTGACTGGCAAATCCTACGAGCTGGTCCAGTTCCATTTCCATCGCCCGTCGGAAGAGAAGATCAACGGGCAGCGCTTCGACATGGTCGTCCATCTCGTACACAAAGCCGATGACGGCCAGCTGGCGGTGGTCGCCGTGCTGCTCGAACGCGGCAACGAGAATCCCTTCATCCAGACGCTGTGGAACTACATGCCACTGGAAAAGAACATGCCGGTTTCGCCGCCCAACGCGATCGTCGACCTGAACACCCTGCTACCGACTTCGCGCAACTATTACACCTACATGGGTTCGCTGACCACGCCGCCTTGCTCCGAGGGTGTGCTGTGGCTGGTGATGAAGCAGCCCGTCCAGGTATCGCCGGAACAGATCAACATCTTCAGCCGCCTGTACCGCAACAACGCCCGCCCCATCCAGCCCTCCAGCGGCCGCCTGATCAAGGAAGGCCGTTGACCTGAAGGAAAACGCGGTGGTAATTTAATGACCGATCAGTCATTAAATTACCCATGCCGCCGCCCCCATCCACTCCGCGCAAGCGCCGCAAGGAAGCCCGCCCCTCGGAGCTTCTCGCCGCAGCGCTAGATTTATTCGTCGAGCGAGGCTTTGCCGCCACCCGCCTGGAAGATGTCGCGCGCCGGGCCGGCGTATCGAAGGGCACGCTGTATCTGTATTACGAGAACAAGGAAGCCCTGTTCAAGGCGGTGATCCAGGAAGGCATCGTGCCGGTCATCGCCGAGAACGAGGCCATCGCCGCCCAGCACACCGGCAGCAGTTTCGACCTGATGGAAATACTGCTCGCCAACTGGTGGACCAAGATCGGCCAGACCGCCTTCGCCGGCATCCCCAAGCTGATGGTCGCCGAGGCGCGGAATTTCCCCGAACTCGGCCGCTACTACGTCGAAAACGTCATCAACCGCGGCCGCGCCCTGGTCGGCAGCGCCCTGCGGCGCGGCATGGCAAGCGGCGAGTTTCGCGAGATGGATGTCGAAACGACCATCGACGTCGTCATCGCCCCCCTGCTGATGCTGCTGATCTGGCGTTTTTCGATGAGCTGCTGTGCCGGCGACGACAGCGATCCGCAGCTTTACCTGCAGATTCACATGAACATCCTGCGCCAAGGTTTGCGCCAGAACGCCGGGGAGAGTCGGGTATAATTTTGATTTGTCGGAATCAATATATTAGCTTGTGCTAATATTATGCCTGCGGAGACCCACATGAACATCGAGCAAGCCCGCTTCAACATGATCGAACAGCAGATCCGGCCCTGGGAGGTTCTGGATCAGGAGGTTCTCGACCTGCTTTTCGTCGTCAAGCGCGAGGACTTCACCCCGGCTGCCTATCGCAACCTGGCTTTCGCCGACATGGAAATTCCGCTGGGCAGCGGCCAGGTCATGCTGGCGCCAAAGATTGAAGCAAAGCTGATGCAGGAACTCGGCATCAAGAAAACCGACAAGGTTCTCGAGATCGGCACCGGCAGCGGCTATATGGCCGCCCTGCTGGCCTCCCGCGCCGAACATGTGGTCAGCATCGAAATCCGCCCGGAAATCGCTGCCGCCGCGCAGGCTAACCTGCAACGCGCCGGCATCTCCAACGTCACCGTCGAAGTCGGCGACGGCATCGATGGCTGGTCGCATCGCGGCCCGTACGATGCCATTGTCCTCTCCGGCTCCGTTCCCGTCGTTCCACCCGCCCTGCTCAAGCAACTGCGCGTTGGCGGCCGCCTGGCCATCATCGTTGGCGAGGCGCCCGTCATGGAAGCCCAGCTGATCACGCGTACGGCCGAGAACGCCTACAACACTGTCAACCTGTTCGAGACCGTCATTCCGGCGCTCGACGGCGCTGGCGCCAAGGACCAATTCTCCTTCTGATGCAACAGATTCGCGCACGACAACTCGCTGAATGGCTGGCCGACGACAACCGTCCCGACCCTGTCCTGCTTGATGTGCGCGAACCCTGGGAAGTGGACCTCTGCCAACTGGCGGGAACCCAGCACATCCCGATGCATCTGGTCCCGGTACGCTGCGACGACATCGACCCGAACCGCGACGTGGTGGTGATCTGCCACCACGGCGGTCGCAGCATGCAGGTCGCGATGTTTCTCGAGCGCAAGGGCTTCCGCTCGGTGCACAACCTGATGGGTGGCGTCGAGGCCTGGGCCGCAGAGGTCGATCCCACTATGCGTCGTTACTGAGGATGGCATGAAAAAACTCGCTTGGCTGCTCGTCTCCCCCTTGCTCGCATCCCCGCTTTGCGCCGCCGACCTGATGCAGGTCTATCGCGAGGCGCAAGCCAACGACGCGACCTTCGCTGCCGCCCGGGCCACGCTGGAAGCCGGCCAGGAGAAGCAGCCGCAGGCGCGCGCCGGTCTATTGCCCAGCCTGAATCTCTCGGGGAACACGGTGTGGAACAAGAACGAAATTTCTGCCCAGGGCAGTCCGACGTTTTCCCCAAACTACAACTCGAACGGCTACCAGTTGACCCTGTCGCAGCCGCTCTTCCGCTGGCAGAACTGGATCGCCTATGACCAGTCGAAAATGCAGGTGGCCCAAGCCGAAGCGAATTTCGGTCTGGCCCGCCAGGATCTGATCCTGCGCGTCGCCCAAGCCTATTTTGACGTGCTCTACGCGCAGGAAAATGTCGCGGCGGTCAAGGCGAACAAACAAGCCATTGCCCAGCAACTCGAACTGGCCAAGAAGAGTTTCGAGGTCGGCACCTCGACCATCACCGACACCCACGAAGCGCAGGCCCGCTTCGATCTGGCCAGCGCTCAGGAAATCGCAGCCGAAAGCGATCTGGACGTCAAGCTGCGCGCCCTGCAGGCCATCATCGGCCAGGAGCCCGGCGCACTCGCCCAGTTGCGCAAGTCGGCCGAACTAACCCCGCCGCAACCGAGCAGCATGAACGACTGGGTCGCCGCCGCCGAAAGCGGCAGCCTGAACGTGCAGGTCCAGCAATACAACGCCAGCATTGCCGCCCGCGAAGTCGACAAGCAACGGGCCGGGCATTACCCGACCCTCGACGTCGTGGCCAACTATGGCCATTCCAAGGCCTACAACAGCTTCTCGCGCAGCAGCGTGGATACCGACTACCAGAATGCCGGCCTGCAACTGAACATTCCCCTCTTTTCCGGTGGCCTGACGGCCTCCCGCCAGCGCGAAGCGAGTGCCAACCGGGCTGCCGCCGAATCGGGACTGGAAACCGCCAAGCGCAATGCCGCCCTGGGTGCCCGTCAATATTACCTCGGCGTGGTCAATGGCCTGGCCCAGGTCAAGGCACTGAAAGCGGCACTGGTGTCCTCGCAGTCGGCACTCGAGTCGAACAAGCTGGGTTATGAAGTCGGCGTGCGGATCAATATCGATGTGCTGAATGCCGAAAACCAGGTTTACGTCACCCGCCGCGACCTCGCCAAAGCCACCTTCGACACGCTGATGGCGCAATTGCGCCTGAAGGCTTCGACCGGTGCACTGAGCGACGACGACGTGGCCCAGATCAACGCTCTGCTCGATCCGTCCACCGTTCGATAAGGTCCAGCATGCGCCCCGCCGCCCCCTGATGGGCGCGGGCGAACTCCCCGGCCGACCGGCGCATGGCAGCCAAGCGGCCGCTATCCCCCAGCAAGGCATCGACCTGACGACCCAGTTCATCGGCATCAGCCACGCGCTGCGCCGCCCCCGCCGCAATCGCATCCTCGGTGGCCTGCAGGAAATTGAAGGTGTGAGGCCCGACCAGCACCGGACATTCGCAGGCCGCCGCCTCGATCAGGTTCTGCCCGCCCAGCGGCAGCAGGCTGCCGCCGACGAAGGCGAGATCGGCCAGACTGTAGTAAGCCGCCATTTCGCCCATACTGTCGCCCAGCCAGACTACCGTGTCCTCGCCCGGCATCGCCTGGCTACGGCGCGTGGCCGGCAGCCCCGCCTGTTGCAGCAAAGACGTTACCTCGTCAAAGCGCTGCGGATGGCGCGGCACGAGAACGAGCAGGGCACGCGGCACGTTTACCTGGCGCCAGGCCGAAAGAATCAGCGCCTCCTCGCCTTCGCGGGTGCTCGCTGCCAGCCAGACCGGGCGGGACCCGACCGCCTGCCGCCACTGCCGGCCTAGTTCAATTTTTTCAGCTGACGGCTGAACATCAAATTTCAGGTTGCCGCAGACGGCGACGGGGCTCGCTCCCAGGCCGGCCAGGCGTTCAGCATCGTCGGCTGTCTGCGCGGCCACGCCGGACAGGGCGGCAAAGGCCGGGCCGAGCAAACCACTGAAGCGCCCGTAGCCACGCGCCGAGCGAGCCGACAGGCGGGCATTGGCCAGCATCACCGGCACACCGGCCCGGCGGGCGCCATGCAACAGGTTGGGCCAGATCTCGGTTTCCATCAGCACACCAAAAGCGGGCCGGAAATGGCGGAAGAAACGCGCCACTGCACCGGGATAGTCGTAGGGCAGATAGGCCTGGATCACGCGATCGCCATAGACTTCGCGTCCCGCTGCCCGGCCGGTCGGCGTCATGCCGGTGAGCAGGATGCGATGCGCCGGCCAGCGGGTGAGCAAGCCCTCAATGAGCGGTTGGGCGGCGCGGGTTTCGCCGACCGATACGGCATGCACCCAGATCAGTTTTTCTGGCACCCTTGGCGGGTAGAAACCGTAACGCTCTCCCAGGTTGTGCAAATACTCCGGCTGCTTGCGGCCGCGCCACAGCAGGCGCAATCCGATCAGCGGCGTGATCAGGTAAAGCAGCAGGGAATAGGCCAAACGCGCCATCAGGCGAGCACCGCCTGTAATTCGCCGAGCACGGCGTCCGGCGCCGGTACCTGAGCCTTGCCGCCCAGATTGCAGAAGAAGCCAGGGCCCAGCACACCGGTCAGCCCCGGATCGGTTGCCGTATAGAGTGCCACCGTCGGAAGGCCAAGTGCCACAGCCAGATGGGTCAGGCCGGTATCGACACCAACGGCAGCCCGGGCACCGGCCAGCAGCGAAGCCAGGTCGGCGATGCCCATCGGCGGTGCCGCGACGGCCCCCGGGATCGCTGCCGCGAGGCGCGCCGCCCGCTCGCGCTCGACCGCGCTCCCCCCCGGCAGCACGACGCTGAAACCAAGACTGTTAAGGCGCTCACCGAGGAACAGCCAGTACGATTCCGGCCACAGCTTGTCGTCACGGCTGGTCGCGGTCAGAAAAACGACATACGGACGATGCGGCAGCCAGCTGAAGGTGCCTGGGGATGCCGTTATACCGTAGTCCACCGCGTTCTCCGCCGCATACCCCAGGGCGTCAGCAGCCAGCCGACGATTACGCAGGACGGCATGCAGGTCGCGGGCGACGTGACAATGGCGGTCGTAGAACCGTGCCGCGAGCGGCTCGCGCGCCGAATCGGCGGCGTAACCAAAATGCAGGCCACGAGCCTGCCGGGCAAGCAGGGCGCTTTTCAGCAGCCCCTGGGTGTCGATCACCGCATCGTACTGGACGGCGGCAATCTGCCGGCGAAAGGCGGCGATTTCCCGCCAGGTTGCGCCCCGCAGCAGCTTCTTGCGCCAGCGCCGAATGGCGACCGGAATGACCTGCCGCACCGCCGGATGCAGCCGGGGAATGGCGACAAAGCTCTCTTCGACACACCAGTCGATCTCGGCATCGGGAAAATGGCGCCGGATATCGCTGACCACCGGCAGGTTGTGGATGACATCGCCGAGCGAGGAAGTTTTCACGAGCAAGATGCGCATCGGCGGATAAAATCACGGCTTTCGAAGCCGCAATTATAAATGCCCGCCACGCGCCAACCGCTCTCCGTCGCGATCATCACCCTCAACGCCGCTGCGCAACTGGAAGCTTGCCTGCGGAGTGTGCATTTCGCCGATGAAATCGTCGTTGTCGATTCGGGCAGTACGGACGGCACGCAGGAACTGGCCGAGCGCTGCGGCGCCCGAGTCATCGCACAGCCCTGGCTCGGCTTCGGCCCTCAGAAACAGTTTGCCGTGGAGGCAGCCAAACACGACTGGGTGTTGTGCCTGGACGCCGACGAGCGCGTTTCGCCCGAGTTGCAGGCCGCCATCGAAAGCACCCTGCAACAGCCGGCGACCGGCGCCTATCGCTTCGCCCGCTGCAACCGCTTCCTCGGCCGCTACCTGAAGTACGGCGAAGGCTATCCGGATTGGTCGCTGCGCCTGTTCGACCGGCGACAGGCGCGCTGGTCGGACGATGCCGTGCATGAAAAGGTTGTCAGCCAAGCCAGCGTCGGCACCCTGCCGGGTGACCTGCTGCACGACTCGGCAGAAACCCTCGCTGCCTACCTGACCAAGCAGAACCGCTACACCTCGCTGGCCGCCGATATGGCCTGGGAGGCCGGCAAACGCAGCTCGTTCGGGCGCCTCGTCTTCAGCCCCATCGTCCGCTTCATCAAGTTCTACCTGCTCCGGCAAGGCTTCCGTGATGGCCTGCCGGGCCTGATCCATATTGCCATCGGCTGCATGAACAGCTTCCTGAAATATGCCAAGATGCTGGAGCGGCAGCGTACCGATAGTGCACTGCGGTAGAATCCCGTTAACCTTCACCCCGAGAGAAAACCCTTGAAAATTCTCGTTACCGGCGCCGCCGGCTTCATCGGCATGACCACCTCCCTTCGCCTGCTGGCCCGGGGTGACGAAGTGGTTGGCCTCGACAACCTGAACGACTACTACGAAGTCAGCCTCAAGGAAGCGCGTCTCGCCAGGCTGACCGGCCATGCCAACTTCCGCTTCGTCAAGCTCGATGTCGGCGACCGCGCCGGCATGGAAGCCCTGTTCGCCGCCGAGCAATTCGACAAGGTCATCCACCTGGCCGCCCAGGCCGGCGTTCGCTACTCGATCCAGAACCCGCACGCCTACGTCGACAGCAACCTGGTCGGCTTCATCCACATCCTCGAAGGTTGCCGTCACCACCGGGTCCAGCACTTGGTCTATGCCTCCAGTTCCAGCGTCTACGGTGGCAACACCCGGATGCCCTTCTCCGAGCACGATAGCGTCGACCACCCGGTCAGCCTGTATGCCGCGACGAAGAAGGCCAACGAGCTGATGGCCCATACCTACAGCCACCTCTACGGTCTGCCGACGACCGGCCTGCGCTTTTTCACCGTCTATGGCCCGTGGGGCCGGCCGGACATGGCGCTCTTCCTGTTCACCAAGGCCATCCTAGAAGGCCGACCGATCGACGTCTTCAACCACGGCAACATGCAGCGCGACTTCACCTACGTGGACGACATCGTCGAAGGCGTCATCCGCGTGCTCGACCGCAATGCGGCCGCCAACCCGGCGTACGACCCGGTTACGGCCGATCCGGCGACCAGCAATGCCCCCTACCGGGTATTCAATATCGGCAACAACAATCCGGTACAACTCCTCGACTTCATCGGCGCGATTGAATCCGCACTTGGCAGGAAGGCGGAAAAACGCCTGCTGCCACTGCAAGATGGCGACGTACCGGCAACCTACGCCAACACCGACCTGCTCAACGACTGGGTCGGTTTCGTCCCCGGCACGACCGTACAGGACGGCGTCACGCGTTTCATCGCCTGGTATCGCGATTACTACAAGGTATAAGGAACAGCTATGTGCGGCATCGTCGCGGCAGCAGCCGGCAGCAACATCGTCCCCGTCCTGGTTGAAGGACTGAAAAAGCTCGAATATCGCGGTTACGACTCGGCTGGCCTGGCGGTCATTGGCCAGAATGGCATCGAACGGGTTCGTTCCGTCGGCCGGGTCGCCGAACTGGAATCCGCCTCGGCCGCCACCCACTCACCGACCGGCATCGCCCACACCCGCTGGGCCACCCACGGCATCCCTTGCGAACGCAATGCCCACCCACACGTATCCGGCGCTATCGCGGTCGTCCATAACGGCATCATCGAAAACTACGAAAGCCTGCGCCAGGAACTGAGCGCCCAAGGCTACGTCTTCACGTCGGACACCGACACCGAGAGCATCGCCCATCTCGTCCAGGCCACGCTCCAGGACGAACCCGACCTGTTCCAGGCTGTCCGTCTCGCCTGCCAGCGTCTGGTTGGCGCCTACGCCATTGCCGTGATTGACCACAGCCAACCCGGCCGAATCGTCGTCGCCCGCGAAGGCTCGCCCCTGTTGCTCGGTGTGTCCGACACCGGCAACTACGCGGCGTCCGATGCGTCCGCCCTGCTCCAGGTGACCCGCAACATGGTCTATCTGGAAAACGGTGACGTCGCCGAACTGACTGCCGACAAGGTGCGTATCGCTCGCCTTGACGGCACGCCGGTCGAGCGCCCGATCCATGTTTCGCAACTTTCGGCCGCGGCTGTCGAGCTCGGCACCTTCCGCCACTACATGCAGAAGGAAATCTTCGAGCAACCCGACGCCCTGGCCAACACGCTGGAAATCGTCGGCGGCAGCAAGACCATCCAGCCGGGCATTTTCGGCGCCGATGCCGGCCAGTTGCTGGCCGGTGTCGACTCGATCCTGATCCTCGCCTGTGGCACCAGCGCCCATTCGGGCTATACCGCCCGCTATTGGCTGGAGGCCATAGCCGGCGTGCCGTGCGCCGTCGAGATCGCCAGCGAATACCGCTATCGGGTCTCGGTGCCCAATCCGCGCCAGCTGATCGTCGCCATCTCGCAATCCGGCGAAACCGCCGACACCCTGGCCGCCCTGCGCCACGCCAAGGAACTGGGCCAGCCAAAGACCCTGGCCATCTGCAACGTGCCGGAATCGGCCATCGTCCGTGAATCTGCACTGCGCTTCATCACCCGGGCGGGCCCGGAAATCGGCGTCGCCTCGACCAAGGCCTTCACCACCCAGCTCGCCGCCCTCTTCCTGCTCACCTTGGTCATGGCCAAGGTCAAGGGTCGCCTGGCGCCGGAACAGGAAAGCACCTTCATCGACCAGTTGCGCCACCTGCCAGTCGCGGTCAACAAGGTGCTGGAACTGGAAGACGCCATCGAAGTCTGGGCCAAGCGCTTTGCCGACAAGCACCACGCGCTCTTCCTCGGTCGCGGCCGGCACTACCCGATCGCCCTCGAAGGTGCGCTGAAGCTCAAGGAAATCTCCTACATCCACGCCGAAGCCTACCCGGCCGGCGAACTGAAGCACGGCCCGCTCGCCTTGGTCGACGCCAACATGCCGGTCATCTCGGTGGCCCCCAACGACCAGTTGCTCGACAAGCTGAAATCCAACCTCAAGGAAGTCCAGGCGCGGGGCGGCGAACTGTATGTCTTTGCCGATGCGGATTCGGAAATCCCCGAGTCGGAAGGCGTGCATATCCTGCGCCTGCCCGAGCACTACGGCGAGCTGTCGCCCATCCTGCACGTCATTCCGCTTCAGTTGCTGTCTTACCACGCTGCCCTGGTCAAGGGCACCGATGTGGACAAGCCGCGCAACCTGGCCAAATCGGTGACGGTAGAGTAAGTGGCCACTTACGCGATCGGCGACATCCAGGGCTGCTACGACTCGCTGCAGCGGCTCCTGGAGAAATGCGCCTTCGATCCCGCCCAAGATCGCCTGTGGCTGGTCGGCGACCTGGTCAATCGCGGTCCGAAGTCGCTGGAAACGCTGCGCCTGATCAAATCCTTCGGCCGCTCAGCGCTGACCGTGCTCGGCAACCACGATCTCTATCTGCTGATGGTGGCCGAGGGCGGTGCGAAGTTTCGCGGCAAGGACGATACGCTGCAGGATATTTTCGACGCACCCGATTGTGCCGAATTGCTCGACTGGCTGCGCCATCAGCCCCTCTGTCACACCGAGGGCGAGTACTGCCTGGTTCATGCCGGCCTCTTGCCGCAATGGACAGCGGCACGCGCCCGCGAACTCGCACGGGAAGTGGAAACTGCGTTGCAGGGACCGGATTTCCGCGCATTCGTCCAGAATCTCTGGGGCAGCGAACCGGCGGCCTGGTCGGATGAACTCAGCGGTTGGCCTCGCCTGCGGGTCATCGTCAATGCGATGACCCGGATGCGCTTCTGTACACTGGATGGCACCATGGAGTTCAAGGCCAAAGGCAAGCTGTCGAACGCCCCGCGGGGTCACCTGCCGTGGTTCGAACTCCCCAACCGGCAGTACGCCGATTCGGTCCTCGTCACCGGGCACTGGTCGGCGCTCGGCCTCAAGATCACGCCGAAATTGCTGGCGCTCGACTCGGGTTGTCTGTGGGGTGGCCACCTGACGGCGGTTCGCCTGGAAGATCGCCAGGTGTTCCAGGTGGATTGCTCACCAACGGAAGCCCTGCCGCTAAAGCGATAGCCTCGCGGGCCTGCGCCGCGACGATGCGCCGGTCTTCATCCGCCGTACCCCGCAACGGGGTGGTCACCAGCCGGGCAATCAACCGCCGGCGCTGCAGGATGGTACGCGTGCATTGACCCAGCGAAATATCCCCGTCGTAGCGCGGCGCCAGGCTGCGTTGACCGTCGAGTTCCCAATAGGAGAGCGCCACCGGCAGCACCGGCCGGCCGGCCGCCAGCGCCGGTTGTAACAGCGCGGCGTGGAAGTGCAGCAGGCAACGGCCATCGCTCGTCGTCCCTTCCGGAAAGACCGCCACATGCTTGCCCTGGGCGAGTATCCCGGCAATCTGTTCGTTGATGATTCGGGCGTGGCCCCGGCTGCCACGGCGCAGAAAGACCGTGTCGTTCTTGGCGGCCAGCCAGCCGATCACCGGCCAGCGCCGCACCTCTTCCTTCGACACGAAAGCCGACGGCAGTGCGGCATTGATGACGAAGATATCCACCCATGAGATGTGGTTGGCAACCAGCAAGGCACCGGGTACGGCGTGTGTCAGGTCGGCTTCCAGCTCGATCCCCAGCGCATCGAGGATCGCGGCCGACCAGGTCTGCTTGAGCAACAGGCGCCGCCGGTCGCCGCAAATGCGGAACAGCGTCAAGGCGACGATGGCCCCGCAGAGGATCAGCAGGGCCAGTCGCAGGCAACGGAAGGCGCGAACGAGGAAGTAGGTCTGGTTCAGGCTTCTTGTCCGAGATAGTGCTTGGCGTAACGACCGGAAACCTTGGCCATCGGCATCAGGATGGGCAGGTCGGCCGTGTTGAAATCGGGATCCCAGGCTGGTTCGCCGCAAATCCAGGCCCCGGCGCGCAGGTAACCCTTGATCAGCGGCGGCACTTCGGCCGGGCGATCCTGCTGCAGGGCAGCCAGCGGCAGCGGACAACGCGGAAAGACGCGATACTCCTGCGGCCCCAGGTGATCGGCAGCCAGGCGATTATACAGACTGGCCGCGGCATGGCCGCCGTCCGCCATGCTGATCGAGGCACAGCCCATCAGGTAGTCGTAGCCGCGCTCCGTCATGTATTGCGCCAGGCCGGACCAGAGCAGGGTGATCGTGCCGCCCGTGCGGTAATCGGGATGAACGCAGGAACGGCCGATTTCGACCAGTCGGGAACGCAGGTGCTGCAAACGGGTGAGGTCGAACTCGTTTTCCGAGTAATAGCCGATCTGGCGGGCATTTTCCGGCGGCAGGATGCGATAGGTCCCGACAATCTCGCCGCTTTGCGTGTCACGCACCACCAGATGCTCGCAATAGGGATCGTAGATGTCGTGATCGACACCCGGCGTCCGGCTCGGCAGGTTGGCGCCCATTTCGCCGGCGAAAACGCGGTAACGCAGGCGCTGGGCATCCAGAATATCGCCCGGGCTGCGGGCAAGACCAACCGCCAGGCTCTTCTTTTCCGGGCGGCTCCGCCCGGCAATCTTCTCGACTTGTTCCATCTTGTTCTCCTTGGATTCCTGGAGAACAAGTCTGGAGCAGCGTTGTTACACGTCAGTTGCCTGCAGATGACACCTGTATTTCACGCCGAGCCTACCAAGGCAGCACCCCGAAGGCCTGGCGGTAGCGCTCGCCGATCTCTTCCCGGCTCGGCTGGTGATTCTGGCCCCCCCGGCAGGCAATCTTGATGGCGCCCATCACGGCGGCCAGACGGCCCGTCCTCTCCCAGTCGTAGCCGCTAGCGATGCCATAGAGCAAGCCTGCCCGGTAGGCATCGCCACAGCCGGTCGGGTCAACGATCTGCTCGGCCTGGACACAGGGAATGTCGTAACGCCGACCATCGGCGTGAATCTGCGACCCCTCGCCACCGCGCGTGACGATCAGTGCTTTCACTTCAACGGCCAGTTGTTCGAGGCTGCGGCCGGTACGGTCGCAGAGCAGTTTGGCTTCGTAATCGTTGAAGCAGGCGTAGTCGGCCAGGCGCATGAAATCGAGCAGTTCGTCGCCGTTGAACATCGGCATGCCCTGGCCCGGATCGAAGATGAAGGGCACGCCGGCCGCGGCAAAATCGCGGGCGTGCTGCATCATGCCCTCGCGGCCGTCGGGCGCGACGATGCCGAGACGGGCATTGGCCGTTTCCACTTTATTGAGGTGCGAAAAGCTCATCGCACCCGGGTGGAACGCGGTGATCTGGTTGTCGTCAAGATCGGTGGTGATGAAGGCCTGAGCGGTGAAACTGCCCGGCACCTGGCGGACATGGCTGCGGGTCAGGCCCAGTTTGTCCAGGCGATCCAGATAGGGGCCGGCGTCATCGCCAACGGTCGCCATGATCGTCGCATTCCCCCCGAGCAACATCAGGTTGTACGCGATATTGCCGGCACAGCCACCGAACTCGCGGCGCATTTCCGGTACCAGGAAGGCGACGTTCAGGATGTGGATCTGCTCGGGCAGGATGTGATTCTTGAAACGGTCGGCGAAGACCATGATGTTGTCGTAGGCCAGCGAGCCGCAAATGAGCGTAGTCATGATGATTCAGGGATAGAAAATGTAGAGGCGGTAACCCGAGGCCCCGAGCCCCTTCGCCTCGATCCACAGGCGGACGGCGACATCGACATTGGGCGGGAAGGCATCGGACGTGGTGCCGGGTGGCAGGTACTCAGCCGCGTACATGACGCGACGGGCGACGACGGCATCGTTGGTGTCCGTCAGACTCAACTCCAGTGCTGGCCAGGCCTGGGCATGGGCAGCGCGGTTCTTCAGCGTCGCCTGTAGCACGAACAGGCCGCGCGCCGTGTCAGATTGCAGGTCGGAGGTCTCGATCGACACCAAGGCCGGGTTTCTCGGCAAGGGAAGGTCGATGCCCAGCGCTTCATAAGTCGCCGCCAGCGACGGCAGGCGGAGAACGATGTCGGTACGGAAATGCAGCAGGATCTGAGCCACCAGCGCCAGGAGGAGCAAGACGGCGACGAGCACGAAAGGCCAGCGCGCCCGACGCGACTCCTCGCCATCGAACACGCCACGACCATCGCTGGCCAGGGTGCCGGCCGCCCAACGGTTGTAGGCCGCCGTGTCAGCCAGTTCGCGCGCCGCGACCAAACCGGCTTCGCGAGCGGCCTGGGCGGACTGCTCGGGTGTTTCATCGGCGCCCGGCGGATTTTCGACTGCAGCAGGCAGTTGCCCGGTGTAGGGCTGAACATCCGGGCGGGGTGCGGCAATCAAGGTCTCGGCGGCGTCGAAGCGAGCCTCTGGCAGTTGAGCGTCCATTTCCCGCGCCTCGGCCGACGGCCGCGCAGCCGGCTCCAGCGGGAAAGCACCGGCCTCGTCCGGTGCTGGCGCAGCGACGGCGGGGAGCGCCTCAAGCAGATCTTCCTGCGGGAAACTCTCCGGGCTGGCCACAATGGTGGCCGCCGGGTCGAATTCGATGGCAGCGATTTCCGGGGAATCTGGCATGCCAGACACCTCGAACGGAAGCGGTTCCGGCAGTGCGGATTCGTCAGCCAGCGGCGTGACGACCGGCGGGCTCTCTTCACGGCTCTCAGCCTGCCAGTGATCGAAAGCGTTGAAAACGGCCTGGCAATGGCCGCAACGCACCTTGCCGGCCTTGCGCCGCAGTTGTTCGGAGGTCACCCGGAATACGGTGGCGCATTCCGGGCAACGGGTACGCATCAGGGCCGGGTTCCCGCCAGACATACCCAATCCTCGCGCACGTCAGCCACCTGCAGCGGCAACCACTGGGCGTAGATGGCGATGATTTCTTCCGCCTGCTCGCGCAGGATGCCGGACAACGCCAGCCGGCCGCCCGGGCGGACATGGGCGCAGATGGCCGGCGCCAGCACGCGTAGCGGGTTGGAAAGAATGTTGGCGACGACAACATCGTACTCACCGGCAACCGGCGCCGCCGAATCGGCGAACTGCGCCACGACACCATTCCGTTCGGCATTGGCATTGGCCGCCTCGACGGCCTGCGGGTCGATATCGACCCCGGCCACCCGGCCGGCCCCCAGCTTCGCCGCGGCGATGGCCAGGATGCCGGAACCACAGCCGTAATCGAGCACCGAGCAACCGGCGCTGACGTTGCGCTCCAGCCATTCGAGGCAGAGGCGTGTCGTTGGATGCGAGCCGGTGCCAAAAGCCATGCCCGGATCGAGAATCAGATTGATCGCCGACGGATCGGGCGATTCATGCCAGGACGGGACGATCCACAGGCGCTCTGAAATACGGATCGGATCGAATTGCGACTGGGTCAGCTGGACCCAGTTCTGTTCGGCCACCGCCTCGACGGTGTAGGCCGGCATGGCGGACAGACCGATGGCCTGCATTGCTTCGCCCAGCACCGCATCGATATCGGCATCCGGCTCGAGCAGCACGACGACCCGGGAATGCGTCCAGCCCGGCGTATTGACCGAGCCCGGCTCACCGAACTGCGGCTGCTCGTCGGGCGTGCCGGCATCGGCATCCTCGATGCACGCCGACAGCGCACCGGCTTCGAGCAGGGCGTCGCACAGCGGCTCGGCGTGCGACGCGTCGGTCAGGAAACAGACATTACGCCAGGCCATGGCTTACGCCTTGACCTCGCTCTTGTCTGCCAGCTTGTGCTCCAGGTAATGGATGCTGGTGCCGCCCTCGATGAAGCGGGCATCCTGCATCAGTTCCTGGTGCAGCGGGATGTTGGTCTTGATGCCCTGGATGCTCATTTCGGACAGCGCGATGCGCATGCGACGGATGGCCTGCTCGCGGGTATCGCCGTAGGAAATAACCTTGGCGACCATCGAGTCGTAATGCGGTGGCACGCGGTAGCCCTGGTAAATGTGCGAATCGACCCGGATGCCAGGGCCGCCCGGCGGGTGATAGAACTCGATATTGCCGGGAGATGGGACGAACGTGAAGGGATCTTCGGCGTTGATGCGGCATTCGATGGCATGGCCGCGGAAGACGATGTCCTTCTGCTTGTAGCGCAGCTTCTCGCCGGCAGCGACACGGATCTGCTCCTGCACGATATCGACACCGGTGATCATTTCGGAAACCGGATGTTCGACCTGAACGCGGGTGTTCATTTCGATGAAGTAGAACTCGCCGTTTTCGTACAGGAATTCAAACGTACCGGCGCCGCGGTAGCCGATCTTGCGGCAGGCTTCGGCACAACGTTCGCCGATGCGCGAGATCAGGCGGGCCGGAATGTGCGGCGCCGGTGCTTCCTCGATCACCTTCTGGTGACGGCGCTGCATGGAGCAATCGCGCTCGCCGAGGTAGATGGCATTCTTGTATTCGTCGGCCAGCACCTGGATCTCCACGTGACGCGGGTTTTCCAGGAATTTTTCCATGTAAACAGCCGGATTGCCGAAGAACTGGCCGGCTTCCTGACGGGTCATCGCCACGGCATTGACCAGCGCCGCCTCGGTATGCACGACGCGCATGCCGCGACCACCGCCACCGCCAGCCGCCTTGATGATCACCGGGTAACCGACGGCTCGGGCGATCTTGACGATTTCCTTGGGGTCTTCCGGCAACGCACCATCGGACCCGGGCACACAGGGCACGCCGGCCGCCTTCATGGCATCCTTGGCCGACACCTTGTCACCCATCAGACGGATGGTTTCGGCCTTCGGGCCGATGAAGACAAAGCCCGAGGTCTCGACGCGCTCGGCGAAGTCGGCATTTTCGGACAGGAAACCGTAGCCCGGGTGGATAGCCTGGGCATCGGTCACTTCGGCCGCCGAAATGATTGCCGGGATGTTCAGGTAGCTTTGCGCCGAGGCGGCCGGGCCAATACAGACCGATTCGTCGGCCAGCTTGACGTACTTGGCTTCGCGATCGGCCTCGGAGTGCACGACGACCGTCTTGATGCCCAGTTCGCGGCAGGCGCGCTGGACGCGGAGAGCGATCTCTCCTCGATTTGCAATAAGGACTTTTTCAAACATGACGGGCTACTCAGCCGATCACGAACAGCGGTTCGCCGAATTCGACCGGCTCGCCGTTCTCGACAAGGATGGCCTTGACGACGCCGGAGGCATCGGCTTCGATTTCGTTCAGCAGCTTCATGGCCTCGATGATGCACAGGGTTTCGCCCTGCTTGACCGCTTGGCCGACCTGCACGAACGCTTCGGCACCGGGCGACGGTGCGCGGTAGAACGTGCCGACCATCGGCGATTTGACGACATGACCTTCCGGCAGTTCGTCCTCGTCCTCCAGGTTGACCGAGGAAGCCGCCGGAGCGCCACCGGCGGCCGGCATCGGAGCGGGCACCATGTATTGCTGCATCGGCGCCGCGCCGACAGCACCGTAATGCTTGGCGATGCGGACCTTCTCCTCGCCTTCGGTCACTTCCAGTTCGGAGATGCCGGATTCCTGAACGAGGTCGATCAGTTTCTTCAGTTTACGCAGATCCATGAAAAACTCCTTTTCTTTGCACCCGTTGGGTGCAAGCGCGCCGGCCGCAGCCGGGCTAGTCAATATTAAGCTGGTTAAGCAGGTATTCGAGGGCCAGCAGATAGCCCTGATGACCCAGCCCGCAAATGACGCCGACGGCCAGGTCCGAAAAATAGGAGTGATGCCGGAAAGCTTCCCGGGCATGCACATTGGAGAGGTGAACCTCGACGAAGGGAATGGCCACCGCCGCCAGCGCATCGCGCAAGGCGACACTGGTGTGCGTATAGGCGGCCGGATTGATGATGATCGCGCTCACGCCCTGTTCGCGGGCAGCGTGGATACGCTCGATCAGGGCACCCTCGTGATTGCTCTGGAACGCTTCCAGTTCGACACTCGCAGCTTCAGCCATCCGGGCCAGCGCCATGTTGATGTCGGACAGCGTGACGCGGCCGTAGTGCTCCGGCTCGCGCGTTCCCAACAGGTTCAGGTTGGGACCGTGCAGAACCAGGAAACGTGGCTTTTCGACTGGGCTCGACGTGGATTTTCGCTTCGTCATGGCAGCAAGTTTGCCGCAAATCGGCGCATTTTGTCCAGTTTACTCGGCAAGCAGGAGGCGCAGGGCATCGGCGCGGATGCGTTCGCGCGGGCGGCCGTCGCGGAACTTGAGGGCGACTCTTTCGAGATGGGGCGGCATGATAACAAGATTGGCATCTGCCGTGTCCGTTTCCATAACGAGGACAGCTTCGACCCGTTCGCTACGTGGCTCGGCATGCTCGACATCGATGCCGCGATTGAGCAGGAATATTTCGACCTCCTTGGCGCTGTCGGCAAACAGCAGGATGTCGATACGCGAGTGCTCGCCCGCCGTGCCGTCGAGCACCGAGCCAGTCAGGTAGGGATTGAACGGCGCCAGCAGTTCCAACAGGTCGAGGGCCGTCTGGCGCAAGGCGAGCAGCATCTCGGCATGGTCTTCACCCTGGTAGAGGCTGCGGTAGGCGCGCAGCTCGGCCTCGACCTCGGCATTGTCCGGGAAGGCGGTATGTTCGGGCAGCCCCAGCTGGCGGGCAGCCTTGCGCTTGGCAAGATGAAAGTCGGTAATGCCGTCCTCGGCCATCAGGCGGGCGGCGGCGCTGGCGATACTGGCCCGGATGCCGAAGCCCGGGCGTTGCCTTTCATGACGGGTCATGGGGACGCGATCAAGGTAGAATCGCCCCCATTCTAACGGGTCTCTGTGACATGCACATTCACATTCTGGGCATCTGCGGCACCTTCATGGGCGGCATTGCACAACTGGCCGTCGCTGCCGGCCACAAGGTCACCGGTTGCGATGCCAACGTCTATCCACCGATGAGCGACCAATTACGCGGCGCCGGCATCGAACTGATCGAAGGTTTCGCCGCCGACCAGACCGCGCTGCAACCGGACATCTACGTCATCGGCAACGCCATTTCGCGCGGCAATCCGCTGCTCGAAGCCATCCTCGACCAGGGCCTGCCCTACGTTTCCGGCCCGCAATGGCTGGCCGAGAACGTCCTGCAAGGGCGTTGGGTGCTGGGCGTGGCCGGCACCCATGGCAAGACGACCACCAGCGCGATGCTGGCCTGGATTCTGGAAGATGCCAACATGGCCCCCGGTTTCCTGATCGGTGGCGTACCAATGAATTTCGGCGTCTCGGCGCGTCTTGGCGACACCCCCTTCTTCGTCATCGAGGCCGACGAATACGACACCGCTTTCTGCGACAAGCGCTCCAAGTTTGTTCATTACCGGCCGCGGACCGTCATCCTGAACAACCTGGAATTCGATCACGCCGACATCTTCAGCGATCTCGCTGCCATCGAAACACAATTCCACCACTTGGTGCGCACCCTGCCCCAATCCGGCCTGATCGTCACCAATGCCGCCGAAAGCAGCCTGGAGCGGGTATTGCAGCGCGGCTGCTGGACCCCGGTCGAGCGCTTCAATGACCCGGCCGGCTACCGGACAAGCGGCGACGATGCGCGCGGCGAACTCGCCCTGCACGGACCGGACGGCGTGATCGGCCGCACCCGCTGGCAACTGACCGGCGAGCACAACCGGGCCAACGCCTGCGCCGCCCTGCTCGCCGCCCGTCATGTCGGCGTGCCGCTGGCTCAGGGCCTGGATGCCTTGTCGCGCTTCGAAAACGTCAAACGGCGCATGGAAGTACGCGGCATGGTGCGCGGCATCACCGTCTATGACGATTTTGCCCATCACCCGACCGCCATCGCCACCACCGTCGCCGGCCTGCGCCGCAAGGTGGGCCAGGGGCGCATTCTGGCCGTGCTCGAACCGCGTTCCAATACCATGAAGCTGGGCACGATGAAGGCGCAACTGCCGGACAGCCTGCGCGAGGCCGATACGGCCTTCTGCTATGCCGCCAACCTCGGCTGGGACGCCCGCGAAGCCCTCGCCCCGATGGGCGCGCGGGCCATTGTCGACGACGATCTGGACCGCCTGGTTGACCAGGTTGCCTTGGCGGCAAGACCGGGCGACCATATCCTGGTCATGAGCAATGGCGGCTTCGGCGGCATCCACGGCAAGCTGCTGAACGCGCTGGCCGACTGATTCCCGCACGCGCCGACATAAAAAAGCCGCCGAGGATTTCGGCGGCTTTTTGTTGGCCGGATCACGGCAGGATCACCGTAGATCAGCGCTCCATCGACTCCACGACCGCCAGGGCCGTCATGTTAACCAGGCGGCGAACGGTCGCCGTTGCGGTCAGCACATGCACTGGGCGAGCCGCACCGAGCAGGATGGGACCAATGGTGACGCCTTCGCCACCGGTCATCTTGATCAGGTTGTAGGAAATGTTGGCGGCGTCGATGTTCGGCATGACCATCAGGTTGGCTTCACCCTTGAGCGGCGAATCCGGATTGGCCTCGCGGCGAATCTCCTCGTTCAGTGCCGAGTCGCCGTGCATTTCGCCATCGACTTCCAACTCGCCGGCCGACAGTGCACTGACCAGGCCGGCCGCCGCCGCCATCTTGCGGGCGGACTCGGAAGAGCTCGAACCGAAGTTGGAATGGGACAGCAGCGCGACCTTCGGCTGCAGGCCGAAACGCTTGACCTGCTCGGCGGCCATCAGCGTCATTTCGGCGATTTGCTGCGCATCCGGGTTCTCATTGACGTGCGTGTCGCAGATGAACATCGAACGGCCGGGCAGCATCAGGTAGTTCATCGCCGCCATCGTATTGACGCCGTTGCGCTTGCCGATGATGTTCTGGATGACGCCAAGGTGGTGGCTGTACTGGCCGCTCAGGCCGCAGATCAGGCCATCGGCGTAGCCGAGCTTGAGGAGCATGGCACCGATCACCGTCGGTTTGCGGCGCAGCGCATCCTTGGCGATGGCCGGGGTGACGCCGCGGCGCACCATCAGCTTGTGGTAAGCCTGCCAGCATTCGCGGTAGCGCTCATCGGATTCCGGATTGACGATATCGAAATCGACCCCCGGCTTGATACGCAAGTTGGCCTTTTCCAGGCGGCGCTCGATGATGTCCGGACGGCCGATCAGGATCGGACGGGCGAATTTCTCTTCGACGACGACCTGAACGGCACGCAGGACGCGCTCCTCCTCACCCTCGGCGTAGATGATGCGCTTGCCCTGG
Source organism: Dechloromonas agitata is5 (assembly GCF_000519045.1). Lineage (GTDB taxonomy): Bacteria > Pseudomonadota > Gammaproteobacteria > Burkholderiales > Rhodocyclaceae > Azonexus > Azonexus agitatus. Next base: position 1,172,949 of record NZ_KI912532.1, on the reverse strand, counting down.
GCCTGGCGGGCAGCCTGGAAAATGGCGCGCATGCCGATACCGGTGTGGTAAACGAACTCCGACAGCTTGGCGCGATAGGCGTCCCAGTCGGTGATCGGCCGGGTGGCGACACCCGAATCCATCGCCGCCCGGGCGACGGCCGGGGCAATCTTGACGATCAGACGCGGATCGAAGGGCTTCGGAATCAGGTATTCCGGACCGAAGGAGAGCACGTGGCCCGGATAGGCCATGGCCACTTCGTCGGTAACTTCGGACTCGGCCAACTCGGCGATGGCGCGCACCGAGGCGAGCTTCATCTCTTCGGTGATACGCGTCGCGCCGACATCGAGCGCACCGCGGAAGATGAAGGGGAAGCACAGCACGTTGTTGACCTGGTTCACGTAGTCGGAGCGACCGGTGGCGATGATCGCCTCCGGGCAGACCTCCTTGACCAGTTCCGGCATGATTTCCGGCGTCGGGTTGGCCAGCGCGAAAATCATCGGCTTGGCTGCCATGGTCTTGACCATGTCCTGCTTGACGACACCTGCCGTGGACAGGCCGAGGAAAACGTCGGCGCCGACCATGGCGTCAGCCAGCGTGCGCTTGTCGGTTTCCCGGGCGTAGCGCGCCTTGGTGGCGTCCATGCCACCCGGGCGGCCGACGTAAATGACGCCCTTGGAGTCGCAAACGGTGATGTTCTCGCGTTTGACACCAAGGTCGCACCACAAGTTGAGGCAGGAAATGGCGGCGGCGCCGGCGCCCGAGCAGACGACCTTGATCTCGTCGATCTTCTTGCCGACCACCTTCAGGCCGTTGAGCATGGCAGCAGCGGAAATGATCGCGGTACCGTGCTGATCGTCGTGGAAGACGGGGATGTTCATCCGTTCCTTGAGCTTCTCCTCGATGTAGAAGCACTCCGGGGCCTTAATGTCTTCCAGGTTGATGCCGCCGAGCGTCGGCTCCATGGCGGCGATCATGTCGATCAGCTTGTCCGGGTCGTTCTCGGCCAGTTCGATGTCGAAGACGTCGATGCCGGCGAATTTCTTGAACAGGCAGCCCTTGCCCTCCATCACCGGCTTGGCGGCGAGCGGGCCGATATTGCCGAGGCCGAGCACGGCGGTACCGTTGGTGACGACGCCGACCAGGTTGGCACGGGACGTATACAGCGCGGCCGTCGCTTCATCCTCGACGATTGCATCGCAGGCTGCGGCTACGCCCGGGGAATAGGCCAGCGCGAGGTCGCGCTGGTTGGTCAGGCCCTTGGTCGGGCGGACGGAAATCTTGCCGGGGGTGGGCCAGCGATGGTATTCGAGTGCGGCTTCGCGCAAATCCTTTTCCACGAAATCTCCTTGGCGTTCGGGTATAGGGAAAACCCTGTAGATTACTCCAAAGGTTTAGCCTCGGGAAGCGTAATTATGAATTACAGCGAACTCTACGTGTAATCCGTAAATGGGGGGTGGCCGCGGGCGGCTGCCGCCAGCGAACGCCCGACCCGCCTTTCAGAACCGATGCGAAAGAGTCAGCCGCAAGGTACGCGGTTCAGTCGGGTGGACATGCCGGTCGAAGCTGGCCGCCGTCTCGCCGCGCAGCTGCGAGTCATACCAGTACTCGATGTCGTTTGCCTGGCGGTCGAACAGGTTGTAGACGTCGAGGGCCAGTTGGGTCCGCTGGTCGATCTTGTAGCCGACCCGCAGGTTAGTCAGCGCCGACGCCCGGGAGCGCACCGAGTCGTCCTCGACCAGGGGACGCGGACCAAAGTAGCGCAAGCGCAGCGCGCCGAACCATGGCCCGAGATGATCGAGCGTCAGGCCAATATTGGCCGTTGTCGTCACCGCCCCCGGGATATGGTCGCCGACAACCGGGTTGTGGTCGCGGAAACGGGCATGCGACCAGGCGAGATCGGCGTCGATCGCCAACCAGTCGGCCAGGACGTAAAGGTTCGTCCATTCGACACCACGACGGCGCGAGGGGCGGGAGGCTTCCGTGGTCCCGGCATCGCCGACGAAAAGCAATTCGGAAGCGGCATCGAGCTGCCACAGGGAGACCGTGGATCGCCAGCCAGGGAGCGGTTCGCTGCGCAAACCGATCTCGTATCCACGGGTACGGACCAGCGGCTTGACACGCTGCACCGGCGTCGTGCCATCGGCCGGATCGACCGTGATCGTCGTCCCCCGCGCATCGTTCGAATGAAAGCCATGACCGTAGTTCAGATAAAGCTCAGTCTTTTGCCACGGGCCCCAGATCAGCGCCAGCTTGGGGGTCACCATCTGGTCGCTGGCCCGGCCGGAATTGCTGGCCAGGCTGGCATCGATGTCGAAGTCGTAGGCATCGGCACGCAAGCCATGGATCGAACGGAACCAACTGGTCCATCGCGTTTCGTTCTGCGCCCAGAACCCGAGACTACGCTGGGTGACCCTGTCCTCGCGGACCGTACCGACCGTCTGCCGCCCCGCGGTGGCGTACAGGCCGACCGGGTACAGGCGGTCGATCCGCCCCTGCAGGCCGATACGGTTCTCGACCTCGAAAGCCCCCCAGCGGTCGAATACGGTGTGCGACAGGGCGAAGCCGCCGGCTTGCCGGCGCTCACCCTGCTTGAACTGGTCGCCGGTATCGCAGGTGCCGCTCCGGGCGTAGTCGTTCAGGCAATACTGGAAATTGGACCACAGGTCGAGACTGGACTTGAGCCACCAGACGTTGGCCTTGGTCTGCGCGCTGGCCCAGCGTTTGGCCCACTCCCCGGACAGGCTGAAGCGGCTGGTTTCGCCGCCGGTCGTCGGATCGAGCGTGCCGAAGCGGCCGACCAGCCCGCTGTCGATAGCGCGCTGGGCAATCTGGTCAGTGGACGTCCATTGGCCCCGGTAGGCCATGCCGGTCAGCGAAAAACCGTCATTGCGCGTCCCCTGGCTGTAACGCAGCACGCCGCTGAACTTGCGGTAGTTCTCGGGCACCGCCCACGGTCCGTCGTTATGGAAGAGTTCCAGGCCATACAGCAGATTGCCGCCCCCCACTTCCGGCGAGCCGGCCAGCAGGCTGCGCGCATAGCCCTTCTCGCCCAGCGTGATCTGCGCCAGCGAGGCATCCATCCGGCGGAAATAGTCGATATGCGCGGCGCCGGCCGACGCGAAATCGCCCTCTTCCGCAAAGTAGGGCCCCTTGCGGAAGGCGATGCGGTCGACCAGTTCGGGAATCAGGAAATTGAGATCGGTGTAGCCCTGGCCGTGGGCATGCGTCGGCATGTTGACCGGCACGCCACCGACAAAAGTGGCGAAATCGGTCCCGTGGTCCAGATTGAAACCGCGCAGGAAATACTGGTTGGCCTTGCCGTCCCCGGCGTGCTGCGTGACGATCAGGCCGGGCACCATTTCGAGCGCCTCGCCGGGGCGCAGGATGGGCACGGCGGCCAGCCGCTGACTGGAGACCACACCCTCACTGCCGGCGGCGGCGATGCCCTCGAGATTTTCAGCCCTGGCTCGCACTTCGACGGCGGACAATTCGGTCGACTCATGAGCGCCGACGCTGGCGGTTGCCAGCAGCAGATAGGAACAAATAAATTTTTTTCTTAATTGCATTATTTAAAAAGCCGGTTGCCCGGCTATCCCTCCGCAAAACCTAGGCTGGCACCACCCGGCGCGTCAGGCGCACCGCGGCGAGAAAACTGACGGCGATGATCACCACCAGCAGAAAACCGAAGAGGAGTTCCTTGCCGTCGCTCCACGCATCGACCGCCGGCGACAGCATCTTGGCGGCGCCGAAGGCGGCGACCAGCAGGCTGACGCCGGAGACGACCAGGCCCATGACGCGTGAGGCGACCAGCGCCACCTGGTCGGCGCGCGCAATCAGGCGGGCGATCCACAAGCCGTTGATGCCGTCGGTGAGCAGCATGCCGAGCATGAACAGCACAGCGAGGAGCAGCGCGTGCTGCCAGCCGCCGAACTGGGTGGCGGTCAGTGCGAAGAAGGCGGCTTGCGACAGGGTGTCGAAGGACAGTGCGAACAGCGACCCGACCAGGGCAATCAGGCCGGGGTGTGAAACATGGCGCAGATTGCCGAGCAGCCGGCCCTTGAGGCCGATCGGCTGGACGATCTCATGCGGTTCGGCGCGCAGCACGGCCGACAGGTTCAGGCTGCCCAGGACGACGAGGAAGGCAATGGAGATGACGCCGCCCAAGGTGCCGAACCACTCCGGCACCGCCCACTGCCCGGCCAGAACGGAAACCCCCAGCGCGATGGCCATCACCACGGCACCATGGCCGAGCGAGAACAGGGTGCCGCAGTAACGGGCCAACCCGGGCTGGCAGCGGGCGTTGTAGCGGGTCAGGCCGTCGATGGTGGCCAGGTGGTCGGCATCGAAGCCATGCTTCATGCCGAGCACAAAAGTCAGGATCAGCAGGGACAGCCAGTCAGTGGGCAGCGCTTCCATGGGCATCTCGTATGAAGGTTTCCTGCATCTTCATACAAGGAGCGTGCCAGATCAATAAGTCCTTGTTTGGCTTGATTTCATGCGCCAAGCCATTCCGCAACAGCGCGAAAACTGATCAGCGGCTTTCCACCGGAAGTGACAATTCGAATTCCGCCCCGCCTTGCGGCCGGTTGCGCGCCCTCAGCTTGCCACCGTGCCGCTCGACGATGCCATAGCTGATCGACAGGCCGAGCCCGGTGCCCTGGCCGACGGGCTTGGTGGTGAAGAAGGGTTCGAACAGGCGGCCCAGGTTTTCCTCGGCGATCCCCGGGCCGTTATCGGTGAAGCGCAGCACAACCATGTCCCCGGCGTAGCCCCCGCTCACCGTCAGGCGGGCATCCGGCTGGCGAGCCGTGGCGTCGCAGGCATTCTGCACGAGGTTCATCATGACCTGCTGCAACTGGCCGGAAGAGCCGGAGCAGACCAGGCCGGGCGGCAGGTCGACATCGGCGGCGAACTTTGCCGAGGCACTCTGCACCACCCAGCGCACCGAGCGCTCAACCACCTCGTTCAGGTTGACCTGCTCGGGCGTCATCTTGTCCACCGCCGAGAAGCGCTTGAGGGCGTCGACGATGTCGCGCGTCCGCTCGGCCCCCTCGATCATGCCGTCGATCAGGTGCGGCATGTCGGCCAGGATGCGGTCGATGCGCAACTCCTCGCGCATGGCCTGCAGGGCGCCGTCATCGGCCGCCGCGCTGGCGTGCACCGCGCCGAGGTAGCTCTCCAGCCGACTGGCGTAGCGCTTCAGGGACAATACATTGCCCAGCACGAAGCTGATCGGGTTGTTCAGTTCGTGCGCCACACCGGCCACCAAGCGGCCGAGCGACACCATCTTCTCGGCGTGCAGCAACTGGCCCTGGGTCCGCTTGAGGTCTTCGTGCGCCTGGCGCAGCGCCGAATAGGCCCGGCGCAGTTCGCCGACCGGCCGGCCGGTGACCACCATGCCCATCAGCTTGCCGGTCTGCGACAGGCGCGGCGTGCAGTTCATCGACACCGGCACCGTCGAGCCGTCGCCGGCACGCAGGAAGAATTCGCAATCGTGCACGCCCTGCCGGCCCTGGCGGGTGAAGACGTCGCGCGCCCGGGCCCGCTCGCCCTCATCGGCGAACAGGTCGAAGATCGGCTTGTGGGTGAGTTCATCGGCAGTCTTGCCGGCGATGTGGCGGAGCGAGGGATTGACCTCCTCGATATTGCCGTTGCGGTCGCAGACGATCAGGATGTCCGACATCGAGGCGAGCACACTCTCGATGAACTGGTGCGACTCCTCCAGCGCGGCGTTTTTCTCTTCCAGCGCGACTTCGTACTGCAAGAGGTCGTTGTAGACCTCGTCCATCTTCTGGATGACCTCGATCCACGCCGTTTCGCCACCCGGCGGCAGCGGTGAATCGGGTGTCAGGTCGGGCGGTGCGTCAGCGGGCGGGACGGTAGTGGACATGGGCTTCGCCGTGCGCGTCGTGGGCATGGTGATGCTCGGCTTCCAGCGCAATGACATTGAGCTTGCCGTGGCGCACGCCCCGCTCGGCCATCAGCGCATCGGCGAAGTGCCGGACATCGGCCGCTGCGCCCTTGAGGATGACGGTCTCCAGGCAATTGTCGTGATCAAGATGGGTGTGCATGGCGGCCACCGTCAGGTCGTGGTGGTCGTGCTGCAAGCCGGTCAGGCGCTCGGCCAGTTCGCGCTCGTGGTGGTTGTAAACGTAGGACAGGTTGGCGACGCAGTGGCCGGCCGGCGTCTCACGTTGCCGGTCGCCCTCGATGGCGCCGCGGATCAGGTCGCGCACTGCTTCGGAACGGTTGCTGTAGCCACGCCCGGCGATCAGTTGGTCGAACTGCCGGGCGAGCGACTCATCGAGCGAAATGGTGAAACGTTCCATGCAAATTTGCTCCTTGCTAAATACGTACGGCTTCAGCGCTGCTAGGATGACCTGATCGCATTCTAACGTTTCCCGTCCGGATACCGCCCCGATGAGCCCCCCGCCCGACATCGAATCCATCCGTGCCGCCTTGCGCCACGTGGCCGATCCCGAGATCGGCGCCAACATCGTCGACCTCGGCTTGGTGTACAGCATCGCCTTCGACGACAAGTTGCTGCGGGTGGAAATGACCATGACCTCGCCGGCCTGCCCGATGGGCGACATGATCCTCGACGATGCCTACGCCGAACTGGCACGTGTGCTGCCGGCCGACTACGAGGCCGACATCCGCGTCGTCTGGAATCCGCCCTGGGAGCCATCGATGATGAGCGAACAGTGCCGCATGCGCCTGGGCTGGAGCGAGCATGATGCTGGCTGAGCCATGGCCGATGTGAAGCCCGGCGGGCGCCTTCCCCTGCTCTTCTTCGGCATGCTGTCGCTGCTCGGCGGCGTGCTGGCCGGTCTCGCCCGCCTCGACTGGCACGTACCGACCCCGGCCGCGCAAGCGGCGGGAGTGCATGGCCCGCTGATGATCGCTGCCTTCTTCGGTACGGTAATCAGCCTCGAACGGGCGGTCGCCATCAGCCAGCGCTGGGCCTATCTGGCACCGCTTGCCGCCGGGGCCAGCGGGGTGATGCTGCTGGCCGGCGCCCCGCTGCTCGCCGGGCAAGTGTTCGGCAGCCTGGCCGCCCTCGGCCTGATCGCCGCCAGCCTCGTTGCCTGGCAACGCCAGAAGGCGGTGTTCACCGTCGTCCTCGCTCTCGGCGCTGCCTGCTGGCTGGTCGGCAACCTGGCCTGGCTGTTGGGTGGCGATGTCGGCGGCGCCGTACCCTGGTGGCTGCTCTTCCTGGTCCTGACCATCGCCGGCGAACGCCTCGAGCTGACCCGCTTCCTGCCGACACCGCCAGCGGCCCGCCGGATTTTCATCGCCCTCGTCGGCCTGTTGCTGTTCGCCGCGGCGCTCGGCAGCGACCGCCTGCTGGCCGCCGGCCTGATCGCCCTGGCCGGCTGGCTGCTGCGCTACGACATCGCGCGGCGCAACATCGGCACCACGGGGCTGACCCGCTTCATCGCCGCCTGCCTGCTTTCCGGCTATGTCTGGCTGGCCATCGCCGGCCTGCTCGGGCTGGCTGGCGCCCTCACCCCCGGCCATCCGTGGCGCGATGCCGCGCTGCACGCCATCGGCCTCGGCTTTGTCTTCGCGATGGTCTTCGGCCATGCGCCGATCATCTTTCCGGCCGTCACCCGGATCCGGATTCCGTATCACCCGGCCCTCTACCTGCCGCTGGCGTTGCTGCATCTGACGCTGGCCGGACGCATCCTGGGCGGCCTGGGCAACCATTTTGCGCTGCGTCAGTACGCAGCACTCACTAACGGGCTCGTGCTGATCGTCTTCATCGCCACGATGGTGACGCTGGTTCGCAGCAAGGCCCCGGGAGGTCCCTCATGAAACGTCACGCTGCCCTGCTCCAACACTCGCGCGAACACCACCACTCCCTCAAGCTGGCCCGCCTGGCCAGCTTTGCTGCCGACTCCGGCTCGCCCGAAGCGATTGCCCAGGCGGCGGCAACCATCCTCGAAGAATGCCCGGAAACCATCGAAGCGCATTTTCGCGGAGAGGAAGAGGGCATCCTGCAACAGATGGAAGCCATCGGCCAGCATGAACTGGTCGCCCGCACACTCGCCGAGCATGCCCGGCTACGCGAACTGTGCCAACACATGCGCCAGCCGGATGCGGCGACGCTGGCCGAATTCGGCAACCTGCTGCGCGATCATGTACGCTTCGAGGAGCGCGAGTTGTTCGAGGTGGCGCAGGATCTTCTCTACCCGGTTTCCGCCTGACGGCCGGGCACCGGACATGGCGCCCTAGCGCAGACGCCGGAAGACGGTGGTCGCACCGTCGCGTTCGCGCACGCTGAACATATCCCGTTCAACGGCCAGTACCGGCGTCGGGTCGTCGATCACCCGCTCTCCCTGACGCACGCTCCACACGAGGGTTTTACCTTCGACCCGCCAGAGGCCATATTGCAGCACCGACCCATCGGCCTGGCGCAATTCCCACTCGCCATTGGCGGCCAGATGCAGCGGCGTCACCGCCCGGGCGGATTGCCAGTCGCCGACAAAATCGCGTTCACTGATCCGCTGGCAGGCGGCCAGGCCGAGCAACGCCAACAGCACCAGGCTGCGCCGAGCGCGCTGCTTCATTCGTCGCCCGACATCGGGCGCGAGCGGAAACGGGCGATCTCGGCTTCGCGCTTCATCTGCTCGGCCTCCCGCTGCCGCCGCTCCTGCTCCTCCTTGCGGCGCTCGGCATCCTCCCGCGCCCGCCGGGCCTCTTCTTCGGCCCACTGGTTGGCAGCCGTGACCTGTGCGCCGAGACGGCGCGACTCTTCCTCAAAACGGCGCTGGGCACGCTCCTGTTCCTCGACCTGGCGCTGGCGTTCCGACGCCTCGCGGTCGGCGGATTCCTTGCGCTTGAGGTCGGCAATCAGCAATTCCGCCTCCTCGCGGCTGGCCGCCCGGATGCCGTAGGTCTGGTAGACGTCCTGCAGGTAGGCCTTCTCGGCAACCGGCGCTGCCGCATCGACAGCGCCCGTGTCATTGACCCGCTGGTAGGCGTTGAACATCACGCCAACCTGCAACACGAGGCCGACGATCATCAGCGTGGCAATGACCGTGAGCAGGATGCGCACCGGGTTGCGCCGCGAACTGCCGAGCGCAACCTCGACCTGCAGGGGCGCCTCGGCGCGGAAGGTGAGATTGCTCTGCCCGTTCAGCCCGGCATCGTAGGCCGCCCGGCGCTCGGCATCGGACAGCACGTCGAAGGCCTGCTTGAGCAGCTTGGCGCGCAGCTTGAGCTCGGCGTCGTCCGCCTGGCCAGCCGCCACTTCCCGCACGCGGCGCAGGTAAGCGGCGCTGATCGCGTCCAGGTCAGCCTCGGGGGCGATTCCCAGCAGATCGTAATAGGTCGTTTTCGGCATCGCGAAGTCGTTCCGGTCATCCAGCCGGCAAGGATACCAAAGGGCGGCCGCCACCGCCTTGCCCGGGCCTGGCCCCGGGTCTATATTGGAGTCCTGACCGACTCGTGTTTCGCAGGGCCCCATGGCTGGCACATCCGCCGTACCCGACGCGCTCCGGGCACTGATTGACGCACTGCTCGACGGCGATCACGCCGCTGCGCTGGCCGAAACCCGCCGCCTTCGGCAGGCCGGCTTGCCGGCGGAAACCATCGTCACCGCCGGGCTGGAAACGGCCATGTCCCGGCTGGACGACAAATGCACGGTCGAAAGCTTCAACCTGCTCGAAATCATGCTGGTCGGCCGCGCCGTTTCCGCCGTCGTGCGCGAACTCTACCCGGAAGGCCTGCCGCGCGACGACCGCCGCGGCACGCTGGTCGTCGCGACGCTGGAAGGCGATGTGCATGACCTGGGCAAGAACATCGTCAAGATGGTGCTGATCGGCAAGGGTTACCGCGTGGTCGACCTCGGCCGCGATTGCCCGATCGACACCCTGGTGGCCGCCACGGCGCGGGAAGGGGCGCGCGGCGTGCTGATCAGCGGCCTGATCAGCACCATCGTCCCGCAGGTCCGCCGGGTGCGCACGGCGCTGCGTGCCCATGGGCTGGATGCGGTCTGGGTGGTGGCCGGCGGCGCCGCGCTGAAACAGTTCGCAGCGGCAGAACTCGATGTCGATTACGTCGCCGAGAACGCCTTCGACGGGGCGCGCTACATCGAACGACGCCTCGAGGGTGAGGTGCCATGAACGGCTACGAACGCCTGCTGGCGACAATTCGCGGCCAGGCGGCCGACCGGACGCCGGTCGCCCCGCAATTGTTCGGCCACGCCGCCCACCTGTGCAACGTCAGCCTGCGCGATTACGAGCAGAGCGGCGCCCTGATGGCCGACTGCCAACTGCGCATGCAGGCGCATTACCGGAGCGACGCGGTTTTCGCCTTCATGGATTTCTGCGTCGAGAGCGAGGCGCTCGGCTCGCGCGTCCGCTTTTACGACACGCAATACCCGGAAATCGTCGATTACGTGCTGCCGGCGCAGGCCGACGCCGGCGCGCTGCGCCTGCCCGACCCCATGGCCGACGGCCGCCTGCCGGAAATGCTGCGCGGTATCGCAGCCCTGCGCGCTGGCCTCGGCGACCGCGTGCTGCTCACCGGCTGTCTGCTCGGCCCGATGACGCTGGCCGCCCAGCTGTACGGTATCGAGAACGCCCTCTTCCTGGCGGCCGATATGCCGGAGCGCTACGAAACCGCCCTTGATTTCGCCACCGCGTGCGCCATCCGCTATGGCCAGGCCCAACTCGCCGCCGGCGCCCATCTGGTCACCGTATTCGACCCGGCCGCCTCGCCGGCCGTCGTGCCACCGGCCTTTTTCCGGCAATTGCTGCTGCCCCGCCTGCAACGCCTGCTCGCCGCCCTGCGCCGGGCCGGCGCGCTGGCCACCTGGCTCAACATCGCCGGACCGACGGCGCCCATCCTCGCCAGCTACCCGGCGGCCGGCGCCGACATCGCCACTTTCGACTACGAGGTCAGCGTTGCCGAAGCCTGCCGGCTGCTGCCCGACAGCTGCCTGGTCGGCAACCTGAAGGCGCTTGATTTCCTCGATGCCCACCCGGAACGCATCACGCTGGCCGCCCGGCAACTGGTCGACGCCTGCCGCGAGCGGGGCCGGTTCATCCTCTCCTCTGGCTGCGAGATTCCACCCGAATCGGCCCCGGCCAACATCGCGGCGCTGCTCGCCGCCTGCGACGCCGGGGGATAGGGGCCATGCCGCGCCTGACCGTCCTGGTGCAAGGCAAGCCGCATGTGCTCAGTTTCCGGCCCGGTGCCTCCTTACGCGAGATTCTCGACCGCAGCGACTACCGGGTACGCTCCGCCTGCCTGGGCCACGGCGCCTGCGGCCTGTGCCAGGTTCGCCTGCTGAGCGGCGAGGGCGGGCCGCACCAGCCGGCCGAGCAGTTCCAGCTCAGCGCAAGCGACCTGACCGAGGGCAAGCGCCTCGCCTGCCAGATGCGCCCGACCACCGACCTGACGGTGGAGATCCTCAACCCGCCGCCGCCTTCCGGCTGGCGCACGCCGCCGGAAGGGCTGACCTACGCCCCGGCCGGCTTCGCTGCCGACCGGCCGCCACCGCCCGGCGTGTCCCATCCGGTCGGCGCGGCAGTGGATCTCGGCACCACCCACCTCTCCATCGCCGTCCATAGCCTGGCCAGCGGCCAGCGCCTGGCCGAGCGCTGGGGCAAGAATCCGCAAGGCCGCTTCGGGTCCGATGTGGTGACCCGCCTGATGGCGGCGCAACGGCCCGAGGTGGCCGAGGCGCTGGCCTTTGCCGCCCGCCATGCGATCGGCGAGGCGATCGCGGATGTCGCCCGGCGCGAGGGGCTGGACTGCCGCGCCTTCAGCCGGGTCACCGTCGTCGGCAACACCGCCATGCTCGCCCTGCTGGCCGATCGGAATCACCACCTGCTGCTGCAGCCGGCCTACTGGATGGCACCGTTGGAATGCACCACGATCGACGGCGCAGCCTGGGCACAGGCCTGGGGCATCGCCCGCCAGGCGCAGATCGAACTGGTGCCGCCCCTCGGCGGCTTCGTCGGCTCCGACCTGATCGCCGGGCTGGTCGCCTGCCGGCTGACCGAAGGCAGCGCCCCGGCCCTCTTCATCGACTTCGGCACCAATTCCGAAATCGCGCTATGGACCGGCAGTGACCTCTGGGTGACGGCGACGGCCGGCGGCCCGGCCTTCGAAAGCGGCGCCGGCAGCTGCGGTACGCCGGCCGAGGCGGGCGCCGTGTTCCGCGTCGCCGAGACGGCGGACGGCGGGCTCGCCTTCCGGGTGCTCGACGACGATTGCGCCCACGGCCTGTGCGGTTCCGGCCTGGTCGACCTCGTCGCCTGCCTGCGCCGCCGTCAGCGGCTCGATGCGAAGGGCAGGTTCGCCGAGGGTGCCAAAAACTTCGCCTTCGCCGTCGGCGAGCGGGAATTCAGCCTCGGCCTGCGCGACATTGATGCCTTGCAGCGCGCCAAGGCGGCCGTCGGCGCCGGCATCGCCGCCCTGAGCGCAGTCGCCGGATTGCCGCTCGCTGCGCTGCAGCGCGTCGTCGTCGCCGGCCTGTTCGGGCGCTATCTGGATATCGCCAATGCCCAGGCAATCGGCCTGCTGCCCAGCGTGCCGGTCTCACACATCGAACTGGTTGGCAACACGGCGGCGGCCGGCGCGACGGCCCTCCTGCTGTCGACCCAGGCGCAGGCCATGGCCAACCGCTTGCGCCAGCAGGCCCAACTGATCAACCTGGCCCACCGGCCCGAATTCGAGGACGCCTTCCTCGAACACCTCTACCTGCGGCCGACGGAAGCGAGCTGAACCATGAACGAAAGACGCCTGCCCCCCGACGCGGCCCTCGCCGCCATCGTCAAATCGGCGCAATACCTCGGCGGCATGGTGTCGCACCAGGAAATCTGGCTGCAACTGGGCCGCCTGATCCGCCGCTTTTTTGCCATCGACCTCGCTGCCTTCGCCAGCCGCAACCCGGACGGCTCGATCCGCCTGCTGCACTGCGACGCGGCCGATCCGGCACTCTGCGGGCAACTGGCAAGCACCGGTGCCGACAGCATCGCCACTGTCTTCGACAGCGGCTTCCTGCTCACCGCCAACCTCGCCCTGCCCGCCCGCTACACGCTGGCTTTTCTGCCACTCGGTGCCGGGCGCCGCCATACCGAATACGTCATGGTGCTCGGTCTGAGCGGCGAGGAGCCGCTGACCAAGGACAGCCTGGGCCTCTACCTCGGCTTGGCCGGGCTGATCGAAACGACCCTTGATCGCCTGACCTCGCAGCAACGCTTCCTGAGCATGGCCGACAACGTGCCGGAACTGCTCTTCGAAATCGAACAGCAGCCGGACGGCGCGCTGCGCCTGACCTACGCCAGCCGGGGCAGCCGCGAAGTGCTCGGCGTTTCGCCCGATACCCTGCTGGAAAACGCCGAAATCCTCTTCGCCGGTTTCCCCGTCCGCGAGCGCCAAGCGCTCGAGGACGGCCTCCGCGCCGCGGCAGCAAGTGGCGAACGCCTGCACCTGACCCTGCACTGGCGGGGACCGGACCAGGCCGAACGGCACCTCCTGTTCAACGCCAAACCGGCCACCGGCGAGGAAGGCAACCCGGCCTGGGACGGTGCGATCCAGGATGTCAGCGAGCGGGAGCGCCTGCAGGAGGAAAGCCGCCGCAATCTGACCCGCCTGAACCAGAGCATGGAAAACGCCATCCAGGCGATTGCGGCAACCATCGAAATGCGCGACCCGTACACCGCCGGCCATCAGCGTCGGGTGTCCGAACTGGCGACACACCTGGCCCGCGCGCTCGGCCTGTCGGACGACGCGGTGCATGGCATCCGGCTGGCCGCCGCCATCCACGACATCGGCAAGATCCATGTGCCGGCGGAAATCCTCAGCTACCCGGGGCGCCTGCCCGAGATCGAATTCGCGCTGATCAAGGCCCATCCGCGCATCGGCTACGACATCCTGAAGAATGTCGATTTCCCGTGGCCAGTGGCCGAGATGGTCTACCAGCACCACGAACTCCTCGACGGTTCAGGCTACCCGCGCGGCCTGCAGGGCGAGGCCATCATGCTTGGCGCCCGCATCATCACCGTCGCCGACGTCGTCGAAGCCATCGATCTCTACCGCCCCTACCGCCCCGGCCTCGGCATCGACGCCGCGCTGGACGAAATCACCGCCTACCGCGGCCAGCGCTACGATGATCAGATCGTCGCCTGCTGCCTTCGCCTGTTCCGCGAGGAAGGGTTCACTTTCGCCGACGTTAACGACATGAACATCTGGAAGGTGAAGTCCTGAAGCGGGGCGAAGGGAGTCAATGCACCGTGCACACCATGCACGGGTCAAACGAGCGCACGACGTGTTGCACCGTGGGCGGCGCATCCGGGCCAGCCGGAACGCCGCGTAGCGCCTGTTCGAGCGGGCCGGGCTGGCCGGCGCTGTCGCGGGGGGAGAAGTTCCAGGTGGTTGGCGCGACGATCTGGTAACGCTCGATACGGCCACGGCGGATGCTCAGCCAGTGGCCGAGGCTGCCACGGGCGGCTTCGACGAGGCCGACGCCGCTGGCTTCGTCGGGCATTTCGCCAGCCGTGCAGAAGGGTTCGCCGGGCTGCAGCGCCTGGACCCAGGCTTCCATGGCCGGTACGACCCGCGCCAGTTCGAGCAGGCGGGCGACGACGCGGGCCATGACGCTGCCGCCCTGGCGGGCGATCATGTCGCCGATCAGCGGATGGCCGGCCATGAGCTGGCGAGCCAGCGCGCCGACCTCGAAGGGCTGGCCGGCATAGCGCGGCGCCTTGCACCAGGTGTAGGCCCCGGCCTTGTCGGCATCGACGATCGTTTCGCCCTGCGCCGGATGGCGGGGCGGCGCTTCGACCAGCCAGGTGCGGCCGGTATCTTCGGTGATGGCCAGCGGATCGAAGGGGATCGTCACGCCCCCCTGCCAGGTACCGCTCGGGTACAGGCCGTAGGCGCCGTGCGACAGGAAGGCGTCGCCGGCGCGGCCGATCCGGTCCAGGCCCAGATCGCTGGCCGCCGCCAGAAAAGCGGGGAAATCGCCGGCTCGCCCGGCGGCCCAGGCGAGCAGTTGATCCTGGCTGGCCAGGGCGGCGACGGCGGGCAGCGCATCGCCGAACAGGCGCTTCTCCAGGAAGCTGCGAAACTCGCGCAGCAGGGCGAGCAGGCGCACCCGCTCGCCGGCCGTGATGGCACGGGTGCTGCCGCCCGGCTGGATGGCCAGCGTGTGCGGCCAGCGGCCAGCCAGGAAACCCATCAGCTTGAGGAAATTGGCGCGAGCCGGCAGCACCTCGGCCGCTGCCTCGCCCTGCACGGCGGCGAAGCGCCGTGTCATCGCCGCATGCCAGGGCCGGCTGGCATACGCCGGGCGGGTGAAATCAGGCATGAAGAACAGGTAGAAGTGCGTCAGGTGGTCGGCCACGTTTTCCGTGGCCTGGATCAGGTGCCGGGCGAGTTGGCCGTTCGGTGGCGGGGTCAGGCCCATCGCCTCGGCCAGCGCCGAGGCGGCAGCGGCCGACTGCGCGACCGAGCAGATGCCGCAGATGCGCGGTACGATGGCCAGCGCGTCGAGCGGGGCACGTCCCAGCAGGATTTGTTCGAACCCACGAAACAGCGGCGAATTGACATAGGCGGCCTGCACCCGGCCATCGGCCAGGTCGAGGCTGAGTTCAAGGTCACCTTCGACGCGGTTGAACGGCCCGAGGACGATGCGCGTCACTTGCTCGTCCCTTTCTTGCGCACGGCGGGCAGCACGACCGGGTGATCGGCCACCGCGTTGCTGCGCACCCGCTTCGGCGTGGCCGACTTGGAGAGGGCAGCAAGCGCGACGAACCAGGCCTTCGGCATGTCGGTCGGCAGGCCGACGGGAATGCCGGCCAGCTTGGGCGTTTCCTGGAAGGCATGGCCGGGCGACTCAAAACCCGGCTCGGTACAGGCGATACAGGCGAAGCCACCGCGCAGGCAGGAACCGGCGCCATTCCACGGCCGGATGTTGCAGTCGGCGTGGGCCTGCGTTCCCTTGCAGCCGAGGTTCTCCATCAGGCAGCCGAGGTCGGACGGCTTTTGCGCGCTGGCCTTGAATTCGTAGTATTCGTTGCGGTGACAGCCATGGTGCACCAAACCGCCGGCATAGAGCAGCGGGCGCCCGAATTCGTCGAGGTCAGCCGGTTGCAGACCTTCCAGGGCGGCTTTTTCCAGCGTATCGATGATCCATCCCGGATGCGTCGGACAGCCGGCGATGTTGACCACCGGCAGGCCCTCCGGCGTGCGAAAAGTGGCCCCCAGCAGACCGCCCGGCGTCTGCTCGTCGTACTGCAGGCCGCAGGCTTCGAGGGGATTGCCCGGTGTATTGGCCGAAAAACCGCCGTAGGCCGTACAGGAACCGATGGCAAATACCCAGCGGGCACGCCGGGCGAGGCGCGCAACCCATTCGGTCAGTGGCCGGCCGCTGCCGGCCAGCAGGTGAAAGCGGCCGGTGCCGTTCGGACCGCGCAACATGGCCCCCTCGACGCACAAGGCGTCGAAGGCCAGGCGCCCCTCGGCGCAATCCTCCAGGATGGCCAGCGCTTCCTCGCCGCTTTCCAGAGACAGGCCGGGGTGCCACAGGAATTCGATGCCGGCATCGCGCCATTCGTCGAACAGGGGTCGCGACTCGCCGCAGAGCAGCGATTGGGTACACCCGCCGCAGCCGCCGCTCTGCAGCCAGAGCACTTTCATTCCGCCTGCTCCAGCCCGTAGCGGACCAGTTTGGCGCGCAAACCGACGCGCGACAGGCCGAGTTCGCGCGCCGCCTTCGATTTGTTCCAGCGCAGGCGGATCATCGCCTCCTTCAGCACGTGCATTTCCAGCTGTTCCATGCGCTCCTTGAGGCCGCCGGTCAGGCCATCGGCCCAGGCGAAATCGGCCGCCGGTGTTTCGCCGACCGGCGTGCGCAAGACGCGTGGCGACAGCAGATCGGCACCGAGTACCGGTGTCGTTGCCAGCGCCACCATGCGCAGGATTTCGTTCTGCAACTCACGTACATTGCCCGGCCAACGGTAGGCAGCGATGCAGGCCATCGCCTCCTTCGAGAAGCCGTCGACCGATTTGCCCAGTGCCGCGCAGCTCGAATCGAGCAGGCGGCGGGCGAGCAGCGGCAAGTCCATGGTCCGCTCGCGCAGCGGCGGCACGTGCAGCGAGATGGTGGCCAGCCGGTAGTAGAGGTCTTCGCGGAAGCGGCCGGTGCGCACGTCGTCCTCCAGATCGCGGTTGGTCGCCGCGATGACACGCACGTCCACCGTCACCGGGCGGTTGCTGCCGAGCGGCCGGAACTCGCCCTCCTGCAGGACGCGCAGCAGCTTGACCTGGAAGGCCGGGCTGGTTTCGCCGATTTCATCGAGGAACAGCGTGCCGCCGTCGGCCTGCTGGAAGAGGCCGACCCGGTCATCGACCGCGCCGGTGAAGGCGCCCCGCTTGTAGCCGAACAACTCGGATTCGAGCAGGGTGTCGGGCAGCGCGCCGCAGTTCTCGGTAATGAAGGCCTTGTTGCCCCGCCGGCTTTCGTAATGGATGGCGCGGGCGACCATTTCCTTGCCGGTGCCGGATTCGCCGGTCACCATCACCGACAGGTCGTAAGGCGCGACACGTTGCACCATGTCGCACACTGCATTGATCGGGCTGCCCGGGGCGCGGATCACGGCCGACAGGCCGAAACTGCTTTTCGCCTTTTCCTGCTTGCTGACGACATGGCGCTTGAGCACCGGCTCGGCGGTGCGCAAGTCGAGGCTCAGGCGCTGGTTTTCCTGCTGCAGGCGCCAGACTTCAGCGGCGCGCTGCAGGGTCAACAGCAGTTGCTCGGGTTGCCAGGGCTTGAGCAGGTATTGCCAGATGCCCGCTTCGTTGACCCCGCTGATGATGTCCTCGGCGTCGGTATAGCCGGAGAGGATGATGCGCACGATATCCGGCCAGCGGCTGCGCACCTCCGTCAGAAACTGGACGCCGGTCGTGCCCGGCATGCGCTGGTCGCAGAGCACGATGCGGATGCCGGAACTGAGCTGCTCGCGTTCGAGGATGGCCAAGCCCTCGTCCGCCCCCGAGGCGCAAAAGACATCGAAATCCTCCTCCAGCGTGCGGCGCAACGCTTCCTGCGAACGCACTTCGTCGTCGATGACGAGGATGGCGGGCAATTTGCGCAACGACGTCAGGCTCATTCCGGAATCTTCCAGTCGAGGTCGCGATGCCGGGCCAGGTGGCGCGGCGTCCACGAATGTGGCGAACGGGAGACGAAATGATAGCGCGCGACGTGGTACGAGGGGTCGAAGCCGTAGAAGTTGCGGCGCATTTCGGCCAGCTCTGCCGCGCGGTAGGCAGCCAGCGGCTTTACCGCCTCATCGGCGGCGCGCCGGGCGGCCTTGGCGGCCAGCTGCTGCGCGATATCCGGTGCGGCCGCCAGTTCGGCGGCACGCCGCGCGACATCGACGTTGAATCCCGGACCAGGCAGACAGATATCGTAGAAGCCCCGTCGGACGGCCTCCGGCCCGGTCATCGGCAGGCGATGGCGCATGATGTCCCGGGCGCCCTCGTCGCCGACACGCGGCGGCAGCAGGTAGGTCCAGAATTCCGAGCCGAACAGGTTGCCCATGTTCTTGTAATGCGGGTTGAGCATGACGCCATCGCGCACCCAAACGTGATCGGCGGCCCGCGCCAGGAAGCAGCCGCCGGCTCCGGTGTTGCCGCCCACCGCCGCCACGGTCAGCTGGCTTTCACAGCGCAGGATGGCCTCCGCCAGATCGTCGATGGCGTTGATGTTGGCCCAGGATTCGTCGGCAGGGCTTTCCGCCGCCTCGATGGTGTTCAGGTGAATGCCGTTCGACCAGAAATCGCTGCCGCCGCGCAGGACAATCACGGTGGTTGGCTGCGTCGTCGCCCAACGGAAGGCCTCGGTCAGGCGGCGGCACTGCGCCGTGCTCATCGCGCCGTTGTAGAACTCGAAACTCAGGAAGCCAACGCCAGCCGCCTCTTCGTAGGCGATGTCCTGCCAGGTCGGCACCGGGGCTTTCCACCAGCCGTCGAGCGGCAACTCGGGCAATTCGGCCGCTTCGGGAAAGGCTCGTGTCGCCGGCAGCTTGATGCCGCCCGGGCGCTTGACGTGGCCGACCCAGACCGCACCATCAGCCGTTGCCCGCAGGATGGCCGTTTCCCGGCGGCCGATCAGGCTGCCGGGCTGCCCCTTCAGGGTCGCCTCCGGCCAGGCGTCGAACAGGTGACAGGGCTGACCGAACAGTTCGTCGGCCACGCCGGGGAAACCATCGGCGGCATTCAGCTTGGCCAGCACGACGGCACTCGATTCGTGCGCCCAGTCGATGCGGCGGTCGCCTTGCTGCATCAGCGCATGCGCCGCGCCGGGGACACGCTCCGGCGTGAATTGACCGGACTCGACCCGCTCCACCGCCAACAACACGGCACGAACCGCCGCTTCGGTCACCCGATTGCGGTACAGCGAGGCCTTGCGTGTCGGCACCATCGGGAAGCTCGCCGAAGCCCAGACCGGGCCGGCATCCATTTCGGCTTCGGCCTGCAGGACGGTCACACCCCATTCCTTGAGCCCCCTCTGGATCGCCCAATCAAGCGCCGACGGGCCCCGGTCGCCCGGTACGCCCGGATGCACGATCAAGCAGAGATGCCGCGACCAGACGCTTTCCGGAATGGCGCGCTTCAGGAAGGGCGCTAGTAGCAGGTCCGGCTTGAACAGGGCAACGGCCTCCTCGGTGACCGAGTCGGAAATATCGAACTCGATACTGACCTGGTGGCCCAGTGCCGTCAGTTCGCAATAGAGGCGCTGCGCCAGGCTGTTGAAGCTGTGGGTCAGGAACAGGATTCTCACGATTTACATTTCTTTACAAAACATGTCATTGGCATGGACCTTGTAAAATCGCGGCTTCGGAAGCCATTGTTTTTCAAGGCGCATCGCCCTTATGACTTTGGCGATATTTGTTCTGTAACTCGCCTTGTCTAGGATGCCCTGCATCTGCCCCGCTAATCGAGACTGACGATGCAAGCCCAACGCAAACCCGCCAAACCCCGCGCAACCCGCACCACACGCGCGCCGCGCCCGGAATACATCGCCGCCGTCCGCTATCCGGAAGGTCATAGCGAAATATTCCATATCCGTAATGCCGACAGCTTCGCGGATGCCCGTGAATTGGTTATCTCCGAGGTTGGCGATGTACTTTCCGTCATGATCGCGCTGCGCCACTGATCGATCAGCAAATCCGCGGCAACTGCTCGCCGCTCAACCAGTCCACAATGCGCCGCCCGCCAAAGGCCGTGGTCATCTGCACGAAGTGGTGATCGTCGGCATGAACGCTGCCAATGATCGCTGCATCCCCCCCCAGCGGGTGCGCCTGCATCGCGGCCAATAAGCTTTCCGCATCCGCTTCGGCACAAATCGCCACCAGCTTGCCCTCGTTGGCGACATAAAGCGGGTCCAGCCCCAGAAATTCACAGGCCGCCTCGACCGCCGGCTTCACCGGCAGTGCCTTTTCCTGCAGCATCATGCCGACGCCGGATTGCTTGGCGATCTCATTGAGCGTCGTCGCCAGACCGCCCCGCGTCGGATCGCGCAGCACGCGGATCGCGGCACCACTGGCCCGCATCGCGGCAATCAGGCCATGCAGTGCGGCACTGTCCGACATAATCGGCGACTCGAATCCGAGGCTCTCGCGCTCGGCCATGATCGCCATGCCGTGGTCGCCGAGCGTGCCGGACACCAGGATCACATCCCCCGGCTGCGCATTGCGCCCCGACAGTTCGTTACCCGGCCGCACGACGCCGACGCCGGTCGTCGTGATGAATACCCCGTCCCCCTTGCCGCGCTCGACCACCTTGGTATCGCCCGTCACCACCGGCACCCCGGCCGCCTTGGCCGCTTCGGCCATACTTTGCACGATGCGCGCCAGATCGACGAACTTGAACCCTTCTTCAATGATGAACCCTGCCGATAGATAGAGCGGCTCCGCGCCCATCACCGCAACGTCATTGATCGTGCCATGAACGGACAAGCAGCCGATGTCGCCGCCCGGGAAAAAGAGCGGGGAAACCACATGCGAGTCAGTCGCCATGACCAGCCGGCCTTCGCCGGGATGCGGCAGCAACGCACCGTCATCGCCCTGGGCAAGGTATTCGTTGCCGAGGTGTTTGGCGAACAGTTCCTCGATCAACTGCGCCATCGCCCGGCCCCCTGAGCCATGGGCCATGTCGATCTGGCCGGTTTTGAGGTCGAGGGGGCGGATGTAGGTTTTGCGGGTTTGGGTCATGGTGTGATCACGTTTTTGAAATGTTGTTTTTCGCGCTTGAGGCGCGCCGCAAGCGCGAAAACTCGGGGCCGAACGAGCGACAACTCAAAACGGGGGTCCGGCCCCAATTACCCGGAAATGGCAGACTGCCGCAATCAGGCCACATCCTTATACCGCCCATAGGTGTAATGCGCCGCACATGCCCCCTCCGACGACACCATGCACGAGCCCACCGGATTCTCCGGCGTACAGACCGTCCCGAAGATCTTGCAGTCCTGCGGCCGCTTGACCCCACGCAGGATCGCCCCGCATTCGCAGGCCTTGTGGTCCGGCACCGAGGCATAGCCCAGCGGAAAGCGCTTTTCGGCATCAAATTCGGCGAACGTACCGCGAATGCGCAGTGCGGAGTAGGGCAAAACCCGCAAACCACGCCACTCGAAGGTCTTGCGCATTTCGAACACTTCGGCGACCAGCTCCTGCGCCTTGAGGTTGCCTTCGCGGCTGACGGCGCGGGCGAATTCGTTCTCAACCTCGGCGCGCCCCTCGTTGACCTGACGGATCAGCATCTTGATCGCCTGCATCACGTCGAGCGGCTCGAAGCCGGCGATGACCACCGGCTTGCGGTATTCCTCGGCGAAGAATTCATAGGGCCGGCTACCGATGATGGTCGACACATGCGCCGGGCCGATGAAACCATCCAGCGGCACGGTGCCCCACTGACGGACTTCCGGCGACTCGAGGATGCTGGAGATGGCCGACGGCGTCAGCACGTGGCAGCACAACACCGAGAAGTTCTTCAGCCCCAGCGCCGCCGCCTGCTTGATGGCCACCGCCGTCGGCGGTGTCGTCGTCTCGAAGCCGATGGCGAAGAAGACAACCTGCTTGTCCGGGTTCTTCTGCGCCAGCGCCACGGCATCGGCGCTCGAATAGACCATGCGGATGTCGCCGCCGCGCGCCTTGGCCTTCATCAGCGACAGGCCGTTGGAGGCCGGCACGCGCAGGCAGTCGCCGTAGGTGCACAACGTGACGCCCTGCTCCAGCGCCAGGCGGATGGCCTGGTCGACGCGGCCGATGGGCAGCACGCAGACCGGGCAGCCCGGGCCGTGGATCATCTTGACGTTGGCCGGTAGCAGGTCGGCAACGCCGTAGCGGGAAATGGCGTGGGTGTGGCCGCCGCAGAACTCCATGAAATGGTAGCTGCGCGCTGGATCGGCCTCGGCGCGAATGGCGGCGGCGATGGTTTGCGCGACCTCGCCATCACGGTATTCGTCGATGTACTTCATCAGTGCAAGGTCGGATTGCCGTCGGCCGGGAGTTCTCCCATTTCGGCAAACAGCTTCAGGGTCTTCTCCGCCTCTTCCGGGTCGAGCTTGTTCAGGGCGTAGCCGACATGGACGATCACGTAATCGCCCACGGCCACGCCATCGACCAAGGCGAGCGAGACTTCCTTCTTGACCCCGGCCAGGTCGACCAGGGCGTTGTCGTCAGGGCGCAATTCGACGACCTGAGCGGGAATCGCAAGACACATCCGCCATACTCCTCTGTTGTCGTGATCAGGAACGTTTGCCGGCCAGGCGGCGGAAGAAGCCGCGCCGGCTGACTTCGGGGGTTTCCGCCCGGGTTTCGGGCAATTCAACCGGCTCCGGTTCGGGCGGTGCTGGCGGGCAGAACACCGTCTTGACCGCATCGGCCGCCACGAAGCGCGCCGTGGCCATGTCGGGCAGCTTGTCGACCGGCGCGATCAACGGGCAATACTGGTAGGGGCCGATGTCCGGATCGTCGTCGGCGATGAACTGCATCGTACCGCACGGCAGGTTCAGGTAGCGCCGCTCGCCGGCCGGGATGTCGCCCCACAGCTCGCCCCCGCCATAGACCAGCACCAGATTGAGGAACCACGGCGTGATCATCACGCCCAGCCAGTCACCGTTCAGGCGCTGAAAGCCGACCGCCTCGACAGTGAGGGCCGGATTGACGAAGGGCAGGTCGCGCATCCGGGTTTCCCAGACATGGCGATAATGCGCTTCGAGCCAGGCCGCCGGGTCTTCACCGCGCGGCACAGCCGGGCGGATGGGGGGCGGTTGCAGGGCGGGCTGGCGGATACGTTCAGTCATGCGGGCGGTTGAGATCCTGAAAATGCTGGCTCGGGTCGAAATCGCCTTCCAGCGATGCTGCCAGGGCAGCCAGCGCGTCCTCGATCAGTTGCCGCTGCTCGTCCTCGACCACTTCCTTGGCCAGGCCGAGCGAGGTGAGCACCCAACTGCCCACCGGCTGCGGGCCGATCAGCATCATGTTGATGCGCTCGCGTTGGCCGTCGCGTTCGACCCAGGCGAAATCACCGGCATTGTCGCCGCTGCCTTCCCATTCGACAACGCGCTTCGGGATCGACAGGCACATCAGCCGCGCGCCTCCGCCTGGATGCCCAAGGCCGCCAGTTCGGCCAGCGTCATGGCGACCAACTGCGGCACCTGCGCTGCCACTTCCGGCGACAGTTCCATGCCCAGGCTCATCGACACCGGCTGCATGCCGACGATGGCGATCGCCTTCGGCGCACGGTCGGTGAATTCCAGGCTGGCCAGCACGTCGGACAGGCTGACCTGATGCGGCGACAGCTTGGTCTTGAAAAAGACCGGCACGTCGTCGCCCTTGAGCAGGATGGGTGTGGCCGGCGGCTGATTGGCCCGTACGCAATCGACGACGATCAGCCCATCGAGGTTTTCCAGCTGCTCCAGCATTTCCATGCCGCAGGTGCCGCCGTCGATCACCTCGACTTCCGGCGGCAACACGTAGTCGCGTTCCAGCGCCTCGATGACGCGAACGCCGACCCCCTCATCCGTCAGCAGGATGTTGCCAATTCCCAATACGACGATACGCATGCTCAATTCCAAAAAAACGGGGCGCGAGCATTGTCGCGCCCCCAACGCAGAGTTGATTTGTTGTCGATCAAACGGCCTTGACGGTCACCACCGGGTTGTTCTCCTGATCGACGACATGCACGGCACAGGCCAGGCAGGGGTCGAAGGAATGCACCGTGCGCAGCACTTCCAGCGGTTTCTCGGGATCGGCCACCGGGTTGTCGATCAGGCAGGCCTCGTAGGCGCCCGGCTGATCCTTCTCGTTGCGCGGTGCGGCGTTCCAGGTGGTCGGCACGACGCACTGGTAGTTCTTGATCTTGCCGGAGTCGATGACCACCCAGTGCGACAACACGCCGCGCGGGGCTTCGTGGAAGCCGACGCCCATCTGCTCGCCTTTCGGGAAGACCGGCTTGTTGAAGGTCTTGAGGTCGCCCTTGCCCATGTTGGCGAGCAGCAGATCCCACTGGTTGAGCAATTCATCGACCTGTACCGCGCAGCCGACCGCCCGTGCCGCATGGCGGCCGATGGTCGAATGCAGCGCCTCGACGCCCACCTTGGCACCAGCGACCTTGGACACCAGGTCGAGCGCGGCGGTGGCGTACTTCTTGGTCGGCTCATGGCCGGCGGCCAGCATGTTCAGCACGCGTGGCAGTGGGCCCACCTGCATCGGCTTGCCGTAGAAGGTCGGCGACTTCAACCAGCTGTATTTGCCGTCGTCCTGGAAGTCGGTGTAGTTCGGCGTCGTTTCGCCCTTGTATGGATGCAGCGATTTGTCGTTGCCGGCGCTGTAGTTGTACCAGGAGTGCTTGATCGCTTCCGAGACGCCCTCGGTGAAGTACTTGTCGTTGAAGCTGGTGATCGCCTTGAAGCTCTCCAGCTTGCCGTCGGCGATGTAGCCGCCGGGCAGCGCAAATTTTTCACCCTTGCCGTCGAGCGGGATGTCCGGCACGCACAGGTAATCGGTGATGCCGCGCCCATACTTCGTCCAGTCAGCATAGAAACCGCCGATGGCGCCGACGTCGACCAGATAGACGTTCTTGACGAAGTCTTCCAGCTTCAGCATCCATTCCTTGATCGCCAGCAGGCGCTCGATGGTCAGCACCGACTGCGAGTCGACCGACAGCGGGTTGGCCACGCCACCGACCGCGACGTTCTGGATATGCGGCGACTTCGAGCCGAGAACGGCGACGATCTTGCTGGCAAAACGCTGGATTTCTAGCGCCTGCAGGTAGTGACTGACGGCCAGCAGGTTTACTTCCGGCGTCAGCTTCATCGCCGGGTGACCCCAGTAGCCATTGGTGAAGATGCCGAGCTGGCCGGTGCCGACGAAGCCCTTCAGGCGTTCCTGCACCTTGACGAACTCGGCCTTCGAGTTGCCGCTCCAGTTGGAGAGGCTTTCCGCCAGGCTGGCTGTCTTGGCCGGGTCGGCCTTCAGCGCCGAGGTCACGTCGACCCAATCGAGCGCGGACAGGTGGTAGAAATGCACGATGTGATCATGCACGGCGTGGGCCAGCATGATCATGTTGCGGATGTACTGCGCATTGACCGGGATTTCCAGCTGCAGCGCATTCTCGACGGCGCGTACCGAGGCGATGGCATGCACCGTGGTGCATACGCCGCAGATGCGCTGGGTGATCGCCCAGGCATCGCGCGGGTCGCGGCCGATCAGGATGTTCTCGACACCCCGCCACATCTGGCCGGAGGCCCAGGCCTTCTTGACGCGGCCGCCATCCACTTCGACGTCGACGCGCAGGTGACCCTCGATACGGGTGACCGGGTCGATGGTGACACGTTTGTTCATGTTGTTCTCCTATCCCTGGATTCAGTGGGCCGCTGCGCTGCGCGGCAGCACGGGGAAGCGGCGGGTAATGATGATGTAGCCGAGCACTTCGAGCGCGAACATGCCGATAGTGACCAGCATTTCGGCGATGCTCGGGAAATAGTTCCAACCGTGGTCGACGCCGAGGCCGGTGTCGTAGCCGATCAGGAAGCCATTGACGCGCAACAGCACGCCGCCGAGCATGATCGCCACGCCAGCCAGGAACAGGCGGGCCGGATTGCGCCGGGCGCCGGCGGTGCCGACCAGCAGGTAAGGCAGGACGAAGCAGGCGGTTTCCAACCAGAAGAAGAACGCTTCCAGCGTCGGCTGCAGGGCGTGACCGAATGCGTTGCGCACGACCAGATCACCGAAACGGACGATCAGGAAGACGCTGAGCATGCCGAGCATGACCTTGGCCAGCGGCTGCAGCAGGTGCATCTCGATTTCCATGCGGTAGGCCGACGAGGCGACGCAGGACTCGAAGAGCACCACGCCGTAACCGATGGTGATGGCGGAGAGCAGGAAAAGCAGCGGCACGACCGGCGTCTGCCACAGCGGATTGACCTGCGGCCCCATGACGACGAGCAGCGTGCCGAGCGAGGACTGGTGCATCATCGGCAGCAGGGTGCCCAAAGCGATGAAGAAGAACAGCACCTTCTCCAGCTTCTTCTTCTGCACCTTCATGCCCCACTTTTCCATGAAGACCGGCGAGAACTCGATCCACATCACGATGATGTAGCAGGAGATGCACAGGGCCACCTCGAACATCACCGAATTGGGATTGGCATAGCCCGGCCACAGGATGTGCCAGAAGTTCCACCAGCGACCGAGGTCGAACAGCACCCCGACCCCGGCCAGCGTATAGCCGAACAGGCTGGCCAGCAAGGCCGGACGGACCAGCGGGTGGTACTCGCCGCGATTGAAGATGTACACCAGCATGGCGACCGAGAAACCGCCGCAGGCGAAGGCCGAGCCGATGACGACGTCGAAGACGACCCAGATGCCCCACGGGTAGCCGTCGTTCAAGTTGGTCACGGCACCCAGTCCGAAGATGAAACGGACGAAGAGCACGGCGACCATGGCGGCGATCAGCAGGCTGCAGATCATCACCGGCAGGTTGAACAGCTTGCCGCCGACCGGAGCGGCGGGATGATGGGCACTCATTGCTTGCCTCCCTTCTGGTCATCGTCTTCCGGCACGACATTGCGCTTGGCGACCCAGGTCAGGCCGGCCAATACGGCGATCGGCATGATCATGCCGCCGTACAGCGTGTGCTGGATGGTTTCCGAAGTCGCCGCCGAGGACTTGGGCGGCAGGTCGGGCAGGCCGGCCTTCTGGAAATTGACGGCCGACAGCTTGAGCACCTGCGTGCCGCCGTATTCCTTCTCGCCATAGACGTGCTGCAGATAGGTGCCGGCCACCGCTTCGTAGCTCTGATCGACCAGGCCCTTCCACCGGGCGGCTTCCTCGGCCGTTTCGCCCGGCTTGGGCAGGCGGCCGCGCGGCACGACCAGCTTCTCGCCCGGCTTGGCGGCCAGGCGGCGCTTGGCTTCGGCCAGCAAATCCTCGGTCCGGCCGAACAGCGTGGCACCGGTCGGGCAGACCTCGGCACAGGCCGAGTAATGGCCGTCCTTGTGGCGATGACGGCACAGCTCACACTTGCCGATCTTGCCGGTCGGCGAGTCGTACTGGTACTTGGGAATGCCGAACGGGCAGGCGGCGACGCAGTAGCGGCAGCCGATGCAGGCATCGGCGTCGTAACCGACGATGCCGGTGACCGGGTCCTTGGTCATCGCCGACACCGGGCAGGCCGAGACGCAGGACGGGTCGGCACAGTGCATGCACGAAGTCTTCATGAAGGCGAAGCCGTTTTCCTCGGCGTCCTTCGTTTCCATCGTGCCGTTGCGATACATCTTGATCAGGTTGAAGGTATGGCCGCTGGTATCGAGCGGGCTGTCCCACAACTTGTCCATGGCGGAAAACTCGGCCGGGTTGCCGTTGGCCTGCTTGCAGGCGGCGACGCAGGCCTGACAACCGACGCACAGGGTCGCGTCGTAGAGCAGGCCAAGCCCCTCGGGCGGCCGCTGCAGCGTGTCGCGGGCGCAGGCCGTCTCGGGCAGCACGGCCGAAGCCGCTGCTGCGCCGCCGGCCAGGCAGCCGCGGAGAAAATCGCGTCTACTGGTCATCTCAGACCTCCGCTTTGGCGTCGGATTTCTTGGCTTCTTCCATCTGCTCGGCCTTGTGCGACAGGCCGAGATTCTTGGCGACCATCGCCCCGGCGCCCGCGGCGGCACCGGCCACGGCCGCCAGCACGGCAGCCGAGCCGAGCGACGCACCAACACCCTTTTCCTCGACGATGCGCGGCAGGAAGGCGGATGGCTCGATGTTCTTCAGCTTGGCTACGGCATGGATCGGCTTCTCGAAGCCGACACCCTGCTCCGTACAGCCGATGCACGGATGGCCGCAACCGACCGGCCAGGTGCCGGCGCCGGCATCGCCGAACTGGATGGTCGGGCAGTTGGCGTAGGTTTCCGGCCCCTTGCAGCCCAGCTTGTACAGGCAATAGCCCTTGCGGTGGCCGTCGTCGCCGAAATCCATCGCGAAGCGACCGGCATCGAAGTGGGCGCGGCGCTCGCAGTTTTCATGCACCAGGCGGGAATAGGCGAATTTCGGCCGGCCGAGGTGGTCAACCGCCGGCAGCGAACCGAAGGTCAGGAAATGCACGACGGTCGACAGGAAGTTGTACGGGTTGGGCGGGCAGCCGGGAATGGTCACGACCGGCTTGCCGAGCACCTTGTCCACGCCCATGGCACCGGTCGGGTTCGGGTCGGTCGAGGGCATGCCGCCCCACGAGGCACAGGAGCCGATGGCGATCACCGCCGCCGCGTCGGCCGCACATTCCTTGAGCAGTTCGATGGCGGTCTTGCCGCCGACCTTGCAGTAAATGCCGCCGTCGCGCGTCGGAATGGCGCCTTCGACGACCAGCAGGTATTTGCCCTTGTTTTCGGTCATCGCCGTCTTGCGGGCAGCTTCGACCTGATGGCCGGCGGCCGCGAACAGCGTCTCGTGGTAGTCGAGCGAGATGACGTCGAGAATCAGCTTCTCCAGCGTCGGATGCTCGGCACGCAGCATGGATTCGGTACAGCCGGTGCACTCCTGGAAGTGCAGCCAGATCACGCTCGGCCGCTTGTTGGCGGCAACCGCTTCAGCGACGGCTGCGTCAGCGCCCTGCGGCAAGCCCAGCGTCGTCGCCATCGCGGCGCAGAATTGCAGGAACTCGCGCCGGCCCATCTGCAGACGGCGCGCCGCCGCCTCGATGCGGTCATCCTGTTCCAGCGAAATCAAATTTTGGTTGGCCATGGATCTCCCCTTGTTATGGTTTCCCGATGCCGCTCGATGAACGGCACCTTCTCTCTGCTGGGGGAGCTGGCTTTTATCGAATATTTTCGACCACTTGTAGCAACTGCCGGGCCAGGTCGAAAAACTCCGTCAATACAGTGCCTTGCCGAAAGTGATAAGTGAACTGACAGCGGAAAACCACCCTTTGCTTTCCACTCCCGGAAGCAAATTGATCAGCGACTTGTCAGACCAATTGACTAGCCCGCCGGGCCAACCAGGCCTGACCCAGTGCCAGACCACCATCGTTGGGGGGAGCCTGGCGCGCTTCGAGCAGCGTGATTCCGGCCGGTTCGAGGCGGGCCCGCAGGGCCGCCATCAACACAGCGTTCATCGCACAGCCACCGCCAACGGCCAGCCGCCCGCCCGGCAAGCCACCAGGCACAGCCAGCGCCCAGTCGGCCAGGCCGGCGGCCAGCGTGGCATGGAAGAGAGCCGCACCGTGCGCCGCATCGTGACGGCCATCCAGCAAGGCGGCCAGCAGGGGCGACAGGTCGAGTTCTCGCCCTCCTGCGCGCACGACGTAACCGGACGCGAGGGGCGTTAGCGGGCCATGGTGGGTCGCCAGCCCTTCCAGCTCCATCGCCGCCTGGCCCTCGAAGGCCATTACGTCGCGCACACCGAGCAGGGCGGCCGCCGCATCGAACCAGCGGCCGAGGCTGGTTGTCGGCGGGCAGCGCAAGTCGCGGGCGAGCAGGGTAAGCAAAGGCCCGGCATCGCGGCCCGGCCAGGTTCGCCCCAGCCAGTCGGCGAGGCGTTCGCCCAGCCCGCCATCGTGGAGGGCCGCAACCGCCATGCGCCAGGGCTCGCGCGCCGCCCGGTCGCCGCCCGGCAGGCGGAGGGGCCGGAGATGGCCGAGGCGAGCGCAATCGGCGCCATCCAGCCGCAACAACTCGCCCCCCCAGGCGCCACCATCCGGGCCAAGGCCGACGCCATCCAGCGCCAGACCGACCAGCGGCACATCGACCCCGTGCTCGGCGGCGATGGCGGCCAGGTGCGCCGCATGGTGGCCGACCGCCTGCGCCGGAACGTGGAAGCGTTCGGCCAGGTGCACGGCGAGATGGGTGGAGGGAAAGTCCGGATGCAGGTCGTGCGCGACGATCTCCGGCTTCACGTCCAGGATGGCCAGCAGGTGTTCGACGGTTTCCTCGAGGAAGCCGATGGCCGCCGCGTTGTCCAAGCCGCCGACGTGCTGCGACAGGAAGGCCTCGCGGCCCTTCATCACGCACACCGTGTTCTTCAGGTAACCGCCCAGAGCCAGCACCGTCGGCCCATCCTCGGCCAGGGCGACCGGCACCGGCACATAGCCCCGGGCGCGGCGGATGAAGGCCGGCCCCTGCGGCGTGGCCCGCACCACCGAGTCGTCGCAGCGGATGACGATGTCGCGGTCGTGCAGCAGGAAGGCGTCGGCGATGCCGGCCAGGCGCACCAGCGCCTCGTCGTTGGCGATGACCAGCGGCTCGCCATGCGGGTTGGCGCTGGTCATCACGAGCAGCAGGTCGCTCGGCTGCTTGAGCCAATCGGTGCCGGCCGGCCGGCCAGCCGCCTCATGCCAGAGCAGCAGGTGCAGCGGCGTCGCCGGCAGCATCGCACCAAGCCAGGCCAGGCCGGGCGCGATGCCGGGCAGTTCGAGTTCGCCTTTCGGACACAACACGACGGGGGCAGCCACGCTGTGCAGCAAGGCCGATTCCGCCTTGCCGATGCGCGCCAGGCCGGACAGCGAGGCGACATTCAGGCCCATCACCGCGAACGGTTTGGCCTCGCGTTGCTTGCGCTCGCGCAGCCCGGCCACGGCAGCCGCATGGCGCGCATCGCAGGCCAGATGGAAGCCGCCGAGGCCCTTGATGGCGACGATGCGACCGTCGCGCAGCAGGCGCAGGGTTTCGGCAATCGGATCGCCGACCAGCGCCTGTCCCGCCTCATCCAGCAAGCTCAGTTGCGGCCCGCACGCCGGGCAGCAGGTCGTTTCGGCATGGAAACGGCGGTCGGCCGGCGCGCTGTATTCCACAGCGCACGGCGTACAGAGCGGAAAGCCGGCCAGGCTGGTCGACGCCCGGTCGTAGGGAATTTGCCGGCTGACCGTGTAACGCGGCCCGCAATGCGTGCAGGTGGTAAAGGCATAGCGCCAGCGGCGGTTGGCCGGATCGCAGAGATCGGCGATGCAGGCGGGACAGATCGCCGCATCCGGCCCGATGGCGGTCGCCACCTCGCCCGACGCGCTCGCCAGGATGACGAAGCCCTCGCCGGACACCTCGGCCGGTGTACAGTCGATGGCATCGATGCGCGCCAGGCGCGGTGCCTCGCGCTGCAAGCGGCGGGCAAATTCCTGCCAGTTTTCGCCGCCCACGGCAGCCACCACCCCGGCCCCGTCATTGCGCACCCAGCCCGTCAAACCGAGTTCGTTCGCCAGCCGCCAGACGAAGGGCCGGAAGCCGACCCCCTGAACGAGGCCGCGAATGCGGAACAGCCGACCGGTCATGCCCATCCCTCGAGGAAAAGCCGGAAGCTTACGCCGAGCCGCTCTTTCGCGCATTACGCGGCCAGGCGACTGGCCAACGCCGGCTGCTCGGACTACACCTTTAGGCTCGCCCACCCACCCCGCCGGGCTGATTGAACTAGGCGCGGCCTGGCCTGCCTCGTACCTCTGGTTTCCTACGCATCTACCAAGAGCGAATGTTCCCCCCTGCGGGCGTCACGTATCGTCCGCCGGTTGAAATAAAAGCCTGACCGAGGGGAGGGAAACGTGGCAAGCCAGAAATCCAAGCAGATTTCCGTGCTGATCATGAGCACGGTCGCATTCACCGTTTGTTTCATGGTCTGGATGATATTTGCGGTGATCGGTATTCCGATCAAGGAGCAGCTGGGCCTCAATGAAACCCAGTTCGGCATCCTGGCAGCCATGCCGGTGCTGACCGGATCGCTGGTTCGTCTGCCGCTGGGCATGATGACGGACAAGTTCGGCGGCCGCCCTGTCTTTTTCACGATCATGCTGATCACGGTCATCCCGATCTACCTGATCGGCCAGGCAACCGAATACTGGCAGCTGCTGGTCGCCGGCCTGTTCGTCGGCATTGCCGGCGGTGCCTTCTCGGTCGGCATCGCCTACTGCGCCCGCTGGTTCGACAAGAAGAACCAGGGTTTTGCGATGGGGGTCTTCGGTGCCGGCAACGCCGGCGCTGCGCTGACCAAGCTGATCGCCCCATCGATCGTCGTCGCCTGGGGCTGGACCATGGTGCCGACCATTTTCTCGGTGCTGATGCTGGTCACCGCCCTGGCCTTCTTCTTCTTCACCTACAGCGACCCGTCGCACCGGGTCGAATCGCACGTCACGGTCGGCCACCAGTTGAAGGCCCTGAAGGACCCGAACGTCTGGAAGATCTGCCAGTACTACTCCATCGTCTTCGGCGGCTATGTCGCCCTGGCCCTGTGGATGACCAAGTACTACGTGCAGGAATACGGCTTCGACCTGAAGAGCGCCGCCTTCCTGGCCGCCTGCTTCTCCCTGCCCGGCGGCGTGCTGCGCGCCCTGGGCGGCTGGTTCTCCGACAAGTACGGCGCCCACAAGGTGACCTGGTCGGTGCTCTGGGTCTGCTGGGTCTGCCTGTTCATCCTTTCCTACCCGCAGACCGAATTCACGGTCAAGACGGTCACCGGCCCGCAGACCTATCACATCTACCTCAATGAATACGTCTTCACCGCGCTGATGTTCACCGTCGGCGTCGCCATGGCGGTCGGCAAGGCCTCGGTCTTCAAGTACATCTCCGACGATTACCCCAGCAACATCGGTGTCATCTCCGGCATCGTCGGCCTGGCCGGCGGCCTCGGCGGCTTCCTGCTGCCCATCATGTTCGGCGCCCTGGTCGACCTGACCGGCATCCGCTCCTCCTGCTTCATGTTGATGTACGGCGTGGTCTGGGTCTCCCTGATCTGGATGTACTGGACCGAGGTACGCGATGCCGACGTGATGCGCGGCAAGCACGAGCTGGTCGCCGCCGACAACCTCGAATGATTTTCACCACTTAGGAATTGCAATGAGTTCGAACAACACCGCGCCACAGGTGACGAGCAGCGTCGACTTGGTCGACTGGCGCCCGGAGGACAAAGCGTTCTGGGAATCCACCGGCAAGCGCATCGCCAACCGCAACCTGTGGATTTCCATTCCCAGCCTGCTGTGCGGCTTCGCCGTCTGGCTGATGTGGGGCATCATTACCGTGCAGATGGCCAACGCCGGCTTCCCGTTCAAGCCGGACGAACTGTTCTCGATTGCCGCCATCGCCGGCCTTTCCGGCGCCACCACCCGCATTCCCGCCTCGTTCTTCATCCGCATGTGCGGCGGACGCAACACGGTCTGGCTGACCACCGCCCTGCTGATGCTGCCGGCGCTGGGAACCGGCATCGCCCTGCAGGACAAGAGCACCCCGCTGTGGGTCTTTCAGCTGATGGCCCTGCTCTCCGGCATGGGGGGCGGCAACTTCGCCTGCTCGATGTCCAACATCAGCACCTTCTTCCCCAAGAGCCAGCAAGGCACGGCACTCGGCCTCAACGCCGGTCTGGGCAACTTCGGCGTCACCACCTCGCAGCTCCTCATCCCGGCCGTCATGACCATCGCCATCCTGGGCGGCCTGGGGGGTGATCCGATGCCGCTGGTCAAGGACTCCGCGACGCTGATCGGCAAGATCCCGGCCGGCACGCTGTCATACGTCCAGAACGCCGGTTTCGTCTGGCTCTTCCTGCTGGTGCCGCTGGCGGTCATCGGCTGGTTCGGCATGAACAACATCAGCGCCGTTTCCCCGGGCATCGGCTCCACCGCCGCCGCACTCGGCCGCATCATCCTGTTCTACGGCCTGGCACTGGTCATCTCGGCCATCGGCCTCTACCTCTACCTGCCGGCGCCCACCGGCAGCGGCCTGCTGTCCGGCAACGGCATGTGGGTCGTCCTGCCGCTGGTCTGCTTCGGCACCCTGTTCGCCATGAAGGCCGTCGCCACCGGCGAAATGAAGGAAAACCTCAACAAGCAGTTTTCCATCTTCAGCAACAAGCACACGTGGTCGATGACCGCGCTGTACGTGGTGACCTTCGGCTCCTTCATCGGCTTCTCGATGGCCCTGCCGCTGTCGATCACCGTCATCTTCGGCAACACCCATGTGCTCGACCCGGCGACCAACGCCTGGGTCCATACCAAGAACCCCAATGCCCCGTCGGCCCTCATGTATGCCTGGATCGGCCCCTTCGTCGGCGCCCTGATCCGTCCGATCGGCGGCTGGATTTCCGACAAGGTCGGCGGCTCCATCGTGACCCAGTGGATTTCCATCGTGCTCGTGGTCGCTTCCGCGGTGACCGGCTACGTGATGTTCCTCGCCTATCACTCTGCCACGCCGGAACAGTACTTCTTCCTGTTCATGGGCATGTTCGTGCTGCTCTTCGCCGCCTCCGGCCTGGGCAACGGTTCGACCTTCCGTACCGTCGGCTACGTGTTCGATCAGAACCAGCGCGGCCCGGTTCTCGGCTGGACCTCGGCGGTGGCCGCCTATGGTTCCTTCATCGCGCCGGTCGTCATCGGCGGACAGATCAAGGCTGGCACACCGGAATACGCCATGTACGGCTTTGCCGTCTTCTACGCCGTCTGCGTGGGGGTGAACTGGTGGTTCTACCTGCGCAAGAACGCCTACATCCAAAACCCTTAATCAAGGCCAACCTCGGAAATAACCAACGCGGTAATCACGCGCTACCGCATCACTAGGAGCAAACAATGAGTCATTTTCTTGACCGCCTGAAATTCCTCAGCAAGGTGCAAAGCACCTTCGCCGATGGTCATGGCATCGTGACCAATGAAGATCGCAAGTGGGAGGACGCCTACCGCAACCGCTGGCGCCACGACAAGGTGGTGCGCTCGACGCACGGCGTCAACTGTACCGGCGGCTGCTCCTGGAAGATTTTCGTCAAGAACGGCCTGGTTGCCTTCGAAATGCAGCAGACCGACTACCCGCGCACCCGCGACGA
Organism: Dechloromonas agitata is5; assembly: GCF_000519045.1. Taxonomy (GTDB): domain Bacteria; phylum Pseudomonadota; class Gammaproteobacteria; order Burkholderiales; family Rhodocyclaceae; genus Azonexus; species Azonexus agitatus. The sequence continues at coordinate 1,137,685 of NZ_KI912532.1, read as the reverse complement.
TCTGCCCAACCACGAGCCGCGCGGCTGCCAGCGCGGCGCCTCGTTCTCCTGGTATCTCTACTCGCCGCACCGCATCAAGCATCCGATGATCCGCGGCCGCCTGCTCGATCTCTACCGCGCCGAACGCCAGTCCGGCAAGGACCCGGTCGAAGCCTGGGAAGCCATTCAGGCCGATAACGCCAAGCGCGACAAGTACGTTCGCGTGCGCGGCCTGGGCGGCTTCGTCCGCACGACCTGGGACGAGGTCAACGAGATCATGGCCGCCGCCAACATCTACACCATCAAGAAGTGGGGCCCGGACCGCATCTACGGCTTCTCGCCAATCCCGGCCATGTCGCAGATCTCCTACGCCTCCGGCGCCCGCTACCTGTCCCTCATCGGCGGTGCCTGCGGCTCCTTCTACGACTGGTACTGCGACCTGCCGGCCGCCTCGCCGCAGACCTGGGGCGAGCAGACCGACGTGCCGGAAGCCGCCGACTGGTACAACTCGACCTACCTGATCATCACCGGCGCCAACCTGCCGATGACCCGCACCCCGGATGCCCACTTCGCCACCGAAGTGCGCTACAAGGGCGCCAAGATCGTATCCATGGCCCCGGACTACGCCGAGTACGTCAAGTTCGCCGACCTCTGGATGCCGGTCCGCCAGGGTACCGACACCGCCGCCTTCCTGGCCATGGGCCACGTCGCGCTGAAAGAGTTCTACATCGACAAGCAGGATCCGTACTTCCAGGAATACGCCCGCAAGTACACCGACTTCCCGATGCAGGTCATGCTGCGCAAGCATGGCGACGGCTACGTCACCGACCGCAACCTGCGCGCCTCCGACTTCGACGGCAACCTCGGCGAGTCGAACAACCCGGAATGGAAGACCGTCGTCTTCGACAAGAAGAGCCAGTCCTTCGTCGCCCCCAACGGCTCCATCGGCTTCCGCTGGGGCGAGGACGGCAAGTGGAACCTGCTCGAGAAGGCCGGCTCCGGCGCCGAGATCGAAGCCGAACTGTCCTGCATCGGCAGCAAGGACGACGTGGTCTCCGTTGGTTTCCCGCACTACAACGAAGGCGAACCCGACCTCCTCTTCCGCAACGTGCCGGTCCGCAAGCTGAAGCTGGCCAGCGGCGAGGAAGCCTTGGTCGCCTCCGTCTTCGACCTGCAGATCGCCCAGTACGGTATCGACCGCGGCCTCGGCGGCGCCAATGTCGCCAAGTCCTATAACGACGCCGATGTCGCCTACACCCCGGCCTGGGCCGCCAAGGTCACCGGCGTCAAGGCCGCCGACATCGAGCGTACCGGCCGTGAATTCGCCGACAACGCCGCCAAGACCAAGGGCAAGTCCATGGTCATCATGGGCGCCGCGATCAACCACTGGTACCACAACGACATGACCTACCGTTCGGTCATGAACCTGCTGCACATGTGCGGCTGCGTCGGCCAGAGTGGCGGCGGCTGGGGTCACTACGTCGGCCAGGAAAAGCTGCGCCCGCAGGCCGGCTGGGCGCCCATCGCCTTCGGCCTCGACTGGTCGCGTCCGCCCCGCCACATGAACTCCACCTCCTACTGGTACTTCCACACCGACCAGTGGCGCTACGAGACGGTGGACGCCGACGCCCTGCTGTCGCCCGCCGGCAAGAACAAGTACAAGGGCTACACCCTGGCCGACTACAACGTCGATGCCGCCCGCATGGGCTGGCTGCCGAGTGCGCCCAACTTCAACCGCAACCCGATCGAACTGCTGGCTGAAGCCGAGAAGGCCGGCGCCACCGATGAAGCGGCCGTCGGCAAGTACGTCGCCCAGCAGTTGAAGGAAGGCAAGCTGGATGTGGCCATCGCTGATCCGGACAACCCGATCAACTGGCCGCGCAACCTGTTCGTCTGGCGCTCCAACCTGATCGGCACCTCCGCGAAGGGGCACGAGTACTTCCTCAAGCACCTGCTCGGCGCCCAGAACGGCGTGATGCAGGAAGGCACCGCCGGCGCCGCCTGTAGCCAGGTCAAGTACCTGGAAGAAGGCCCGACCGGCAAGCTGGACCTGATGGTGGACATCAACTTCCGCCTCAACTCCACCGGCGCCTACTCCGACATCATCCTGCCGACCGCCACGTGGTACGAGAAGAACGACCTCAACACCACCGACATGCACCCCTTCATCCACCCGCTGGGCGAAGCGGTCACCCCGGGCTGGGAGTCCAAGTCCGACTGGCAGATCTTCCGCACCCTGGCCAAGACCTTCTCCGGCCTCGCTGCCAAGCACCTGGGCACCAAGAAGGATCTGGTATCCCTGCCGATGCAGCACGACTCCGCCATGGAACTCGCCCAGCCCTTCGGCCAGGTCCAGAACTGGAAGCGCGGCGAGTGCGAGCCGATCCCGGGCAAGACGATGGCCGCCATCAAGGTTGTCGAGCGCGACTTCACCCAGATCTACAACAAGTACATCGCGCTGGGCCCCTTGATGACCAAGGTCGGCAACAACGTCAAGGGCATCGACTGGAACACCGAGCAGGAATACCAGGAACTGGCCTCGCTCAACGGCACCGTCAAGGAAGAAGGCGTGTCCAAGGGCATGCCGTCCCTCGAGGAAGACATCTACGTCTGCGACTCGGTCATGCGCATGGCGCCGGAAACCAATGGCGAGGTGGCCCACAAGTCGTGGACCGCGCTGTCCAAGAAAACCGGCATCGACCACCACCACCTCTATGCCGGCCGTCACGAGGACAAGATCACCTTCCGCGACATCGTCGCCCAGCCACGCAAGATCATCACCGCGCCCACCTGGTCCGGCATCGAGTCCGAGCATGTCTCCTACACCGCCGGTTACACCAACGTCCATGAGCACATCCCCTTCCGGACGCTGACTGGCCGTGCCCACTTCTACCAGGATCACGAGTGGTTCCTCGACTTCGGCGAAGGCTTCTGCGTCTTCAAGGCGCCGGTGGACCTCAAGGCCCACGAACAGGTGCCGGACAGCGTGCGCCGCAAGCCGCACCTGACCCTGTCGTGGATCACGCCGCACTCCAAGTGGGGCATCCACTCCAGCTACCAGGACAACCTGCGGATGCTGACCCTGTTCCGCGGCGGCCCGTACGTCTGGATCTCCGAGGATGACGCCCAGTCCATCGGCATCGCCGACAACGACTGGGTGGAGGCCATCAACGGCAACGGCGCCACCATGGCCCGCGCCGTGGTCTCCCAGCGCGTTCCCCGCGGCATGGCCCTCATGTACCACGCCCAGGAAAAGAACGTGAACGTCCCGGGCAGCCCGTCGTCCGGCAAGCGCGGCGGCATCCTCAACTCGGTGACCCGCGTTGTCGTGAAGCCCACCAACATGGTCGGCGGCTACGCCCAATTGGCCTACAGCTTCAACTACTACGGCACCGTCGGTTGCAACCGCGACGAGCAGGTCGTCCTGCACAAGGTCGAGGACAAGGATATCGACTGGCTGGAACGTCCGCTGACGCCGGAGCGCGAAGCACAGCGCAACCCGGCCGGCATTGGCAAGAAGTAATCGCGAACCGACACGCAATTTAGGAGAAACGAAATGAAAATTCGCGCGCAATTCGCGATGGTCTTCAACCTCGACAAGTGCATCGGCTGCCACACCTGCTCGGTCACCTGCAAGAACGTCTGGACCAACCGCAAGGGCGTCGAGTACGCCTGGTTCAACAACGTCGAGTCCAAGCCCGGCATCGGTTACCCGAAGAACTGGGAAAACCAGGAGAAGTGGCTGGGTGGCTGGACCAAGGTCAACGGCAAGCTGGAACTGAAGGCCGGCGGCAAGTTGAAGAAGATCGTGCAGATCTTCGCCAACCCCAACATGCCGCAGATCGACGATTACTACGAGCCCTTCACCTACGACTACGCCCGCCTGCAGAACGCGCCGCTGTCGGAAGCCGCGCCCACCGCCCGCCCCGTCTCCCAGATCACCGGCGAGAAGATGGAAAAGATCACCTGGGGCCCGAACTGGGAAGACGACCTGGCCGGCGAGTTCGAGAAGCGTTCGAAGGACGCCAACTTCTCCAACATGGAGAAGGAGATGTACAAGCAGTTCGAGAACACCTTCCACCTCTACCTGCCCCGCATCTGCAACCACTGCATCAACCCGGCCTGTGTCGCTTCCTGCCCCTCCGGCGCGCTCTACAAGCGGGAAGAGGACGGTATCGTCCTCGCCGACCAGGACCGTTGCCGCGGCTGGCGGATGTGCATCTCCGGCTGCCCGTACAAGAAGGTCTTCTTCAACTGGGAATCCTCCAAGGCTGAGAAGTGCATCGGCTGCTACCCGCGTGTCGAATCCGGCCTGCCCACGGTCTGTTCCGAGTCCTGCGTCGGCCGTATCCGCTACAACGGCATCATCCTCTACGATGCCGACCGGATCCTCGACGCCGCCAGCACCGACAACGAGCAGGACATCTACAAGGCCCACCTCGACCTCTTCGTCGACCCCCATGATCCGAAGATCATCGCCCAGGCCCTGGCCGATGGCATTCCCCAGTCGTGGATCGACGCCGCCCAGAAGTCGCCCATCTACAAGATGGCCGTCGAATGGAAGATCGCCTTCCCGCTGCATCCGGAATTCCGCACCCTGCCGATGATCTGGTACGTGCCGCCGCTCTCGCCGGTCCAGTCCCAGATCGACCAGAAGAAGCTGCCGACGGAATCCGACGGCTGCATTCCGAAGGCCGAGGCCATGCGCCTGCCGGTGAAGTACCTGGCCAACCTGCTGACGGCGGGCAAGGAGGAGTACATCGTGTCGGCGCTGAACCGCCTGATCGCCATGCGCTCCTACATGCGCTCCATCCACGTCGAAGGCACCCCGGATACCCGCGCCCTGGTCAACGCCGGCATCAGCGAGGAAACCGCCAAGAGCATGTACCGCTACCTGGCCATCGCCAACTACGAGGATCGCTTCGTCATCCCGACCTCCCACCAGGAGATCCAGATCGACGACTACCACGCCTTCCAGGGCCAGAACGGTTTCAGCTTCGGCAACGATACCTCCAGCGGCATGTCCACCCTCTCGCTGTTCCCGGATCGCCGCAAGGAATCCATGGAGCCGCGCGAACCGGCCCCCGCTGCCGCCCCCCGTGGCAAGTAAGGAGACCGCCATGCGCCTGTTCAAACTGCTCTCGGTCCTCCTGGACTACCCCTCCGACGCGCTTCTGGCGGAACTGCGCCAGGCCGTCGCCGAGGCCGGCCCGGGCGGGGCCCGGGACCTGGTGTTCGATCTCGACCGGCAGCAGGTTTTCAGCCAGGAGGAGCGGCTCGCCATCGCCCTCTTCCTGGAAGACCTGCTGGCCCAGGAGGCGACCGAGCTGCAAGCCCGTTACGTGCAGACCTTCGACCTGACGGCCGAGCACAGCCTGCACCTAACCCATCACATCTTCGGCGAGGAGAAGACCCGCGGCCCAGCCCTGATCGACCTCACCGAGCACCTCAAGACCTACGGCTACAGTCACGACGAGAAGGAACTGCCGGACTACCTGCCGCTGCTCCTGGAGTTCGTTTCCGAACTGGGCGAGGACGAATCCAAGGTCTTCCTCGGCGACGCCGGGAAGGTGCTCAAGGTCATTGCTGCAAATCTGGAGAAGTCGGGCAGCCACTACGCCCAGCTCATCCGCATCGTCGACAACCATGGCTCCCTGGTGAAACTGGCAGCCTAACGAGAGAACGATCATGAACCTGCAAAAACTCATCTTCGCGGTCTACCCGTACATCGCCCTGACCGTGTTCGTCATCGGCAGCTGGATCCGCTACGACAGCGAGCAATACACTTGGAAAACCGACTCCTCGCAGTTGCTTTCCAACAAGGGCATGCTGCTCGCCAGCAACTTCTTCCACATCGGCATCCTCTCCATCTTCGGCGGCCATTTCGCCGGCCTCGTCCTGCCGCACGGCCTGTGGCTGGCGCTCGGCGTGACCGACATGCAGCACCAATGGCTGGCCATCATGGCCGGCTCGGTGTTCGGCGTGATGTGCCTGATCGGCGGCGGCATCCTGTGGCTGCGCCGCATGTTCAACACGCGCGTCCGGGCAAGCAGCCGCGCCTCCGACATCTTCATCCTGTCCTGGCTGATGGTGACGCTGGTGCTCGGCCTGTCGACGCTGCCGGTCTCAGTCGGCCACGCCAACCACGGCGACGCGACGGTGATGCTGGCCCTGTCGGCCTGGGTGCAGAGCATCCTGACGCTGAACCCGCAGCCCGAACTGCTGGATGGCGTCGATCCGATTTTCAAGCTCCACATGTTCTTCGGTCTGACCGTTTTCCTGGTCTTCCCGTTCACCCGGTTGGTCCATGTGCTGACGGCCCCCCTGAATTACGTCGCCCGCTCCTACCAGATCGTCCGTGCCAAGCGGACCAGCTGATCTGGCTGGACACAGGCCGCATCGCCATCCTGCCCCCGGTACCGGGGCTGGATGGCTTTTTTAACAGGTTCATGGGATAAACAATCATGATGAAAAACGCCATCATTGATACCGACCGTGAATCCTCCCTGGAAAGCCCTGAAAGACTCGCCAGCAAGATCACCGGGCTGCTGATCCTGTTCTTCTTTGTCGCCGTCGCCGCCATCAGCACGACGCTCTACGTGTCATGGCACCTCGAGGGCAGCGCGGCGGCCATCAACGATGCCGGAAGCCAGCGCATGCGCGCCTATCTGATCGGCTATCTGATGACCGGTGGCGACAACGGCCAGGACCGGGCGACGTACGCCGAACTCCAGTCGGAACTGGACAGATTCGACGAAATTTTGAAGGACCTCGAATGTGGCGACCCGGCCCGACCGTTGGCTGCGCCGCATGATGCGGAAACGCTGGCCGAGATACAGACACTCCACAGGGAGTGGAAACTGCACGGCCGACAACTGATCACGCAGTATCTTCGCGCTTATGGCAATGCCGACGCCAGCCAGTTCGCGGATGCCTATCGCCAATGGGTCGGCGGGTTCGTGGGCCAGATCAACAATCTGGTCACGCGCATGGAGCATAACTACACGTACAGCACCAACCTGTTGCGCGTCATCCAGATCACCCTGCTGGCACTCGCCTTGCTCGGCACCCTGATCCTGATTCGCTTCTTTTTCATCCACGTGATCCGGCCCCTGGACCAGATTCACACCGGGATCCAGCACATGACCCAGAGCGACTTCGGGGCCCGGCTGCCGGTCAGGACGCGCGATGAATTCGGGGCTGTCGCGGCCGGCTTCAACCTGATGGCGGCCCACCTCCAGCAGTTCTATGGCAACCTGGAAAACCTGGTCGCCTCCAAAACCTCCTCCCTCGAGGAGCGCAACGCGCAACTGGCCTTGATGTACGGTGTCACAGCCATCATCAATGAGGCCAACGATCTCGATACCTTGTGCGCCAGTTTCATCAGTCATGTGACCCAAGCCATCGGCGCCGATGCGGGCTCGGTCCGGCTGACCAGTGAAACCAACGGCGACATGTACATGGTGGCGCACACCGGACTGCCGGTCGATTTCCTTTCCCGTGAAATGGCCATCCGCTGTGGTGAATGCATTTGCGGTGACGCGGCAGAGAAAGGCCTGCCAGTCATCGTCGATCCGACCAGCGATGCCGATACGTCCCCCAAGCTATGCTCCAACATGGGTTTTCGTACCGTCAGCGCCTTCATGATCAATCACGATGCCTTTGTGATCGGCATTTTCAACCTGTTCTTCAAATCTGAACGAGTGTTCTCGCCGTCAGAACAATCGATGCTCGAAACCCTGGGGCGGCATTTGGGCGTGGCGGTCGAATTTCAGCGCCTGCGCTCAAGGGACAGGGAACACGCGATTGCCGAAGAACGCAACTTGCTGGCCCAGGAACTCCACGACTCGATTGCGCAAGCGCTGTCCTTCCTGAATATTCAGGTCAAGCTGTTGCAGGGTGCCATGGATAACGGCCGCCCGGAACAGGCACAAAAGGCGCTCGATCAGATTCGCCAGGGGGTCAAGGAGAGTTATGAAGATGTCCGCGAGCTGCTGCTGCACTTCCGGACGCAAGCCGGGGCGGGGCACGATCTCGATGCGGCGATCCGGACCGCCGTCGACCGCTTTGAATTGCAGACGGAAATTCCGGTCAGCTTCCTGTCCGCCGGTAAACGCGCACCACTTGAGCCTGACAAACAGCTGCAGGTACTGCACATTGTTCAGGAATCCCTGTCCAACATCCGCAAGCATGCGCAAGCGACCCAGGTCGACATCCGCGTCGAACGCAATGCCGACAAGACAATCATCACTGTCAGCGATAACGGCGTCGGTTTCGACCCGGAGGACGTCATCGAAAAAGGGGGGCACGTCGGGCTGAAGATCATGAAGGAACGCGCCTCACGGGTCGGTGCACGATGCGGCATAGAATCCCGTCCCGGGCAAGGTACAACGGTCATACTGGAAGTGTGACCAGGCAGGAATCTTGATGGAAAACAGAATGGCCATGGAAAAGATCAGGGTATTGATTGTCGACGATCATCTGCTGTTCAGCAGTGGCGTCAGGGTCCTGCTTGAGCAAAGCGATCAATTTATCGTGCTGGGCGAGGTGGCAGATGGCCTGGAAGGCGTCAAGCGAACCGAATCGCTGAAGCCGGACATCGTCCTGATGGACATCCACATGCCCGGCATTTCCGGTCGCGAAGCGCTCAGGCTGATCGGGGAGTCCGCGCCTGAGGCGAAAGTCGTGATGCTGACCGTCTCGGAAGATGCGAACGATCTGATTGAGTGCCTGAGGGAAGGCGCCGCCGGGTATATCCTGAAAAACATCGCGGCGGACACGCTGGTCGATGCCTTGCTGAAGATCCATCGCGGCGAATCGATCATTTCGCCGAAAATGACTTCTCGATTAGTTCGACATCTTCAGGCACAACAACCGGATGAGGTCGTGATCGAGGCGCAACGCGAAGAAATGTCGCCCCGCGAAAAGGAGGTCCTGCGCGGCCTGGCACGCGGCCAGACCAACCGGGAACTCGCCGCCGCACTGGGCGTGGCGGAAAGTACCGTGAAGATTCACATCCAGAACATCTTCAAGAAAACCTGCCTGCGCAGCCGGGTGCAGGCCGCACTCTACGCGGTGGAACACGGCTACGCGGACAAGCCTTGAATCGACGGCCTGAGTTGCCCTGAGCGAGGCGGCAGAAACCGCATCGCACGGGGCAAGCGACCAGCATTCATCCGGGTATCGTTGGTGGCTGGCCGCCCTTACCTGGCCGCCAGTTGTCGCTCCAGTTCGGCAATCCGCGCCTTCAGCGCATCGATGCTCTCGCCGTGCCTGGCTCGTTGCGCCTCCAGCCCGGCTTCGATCCAGTCCAGCCAGGCAGAGAGGCCATCGCCGCTGGTCGCCGAAACGCGGAAAATGGCCAGGTGCGGATTGACGCGGCGGGCGTTGGCTTCGGCCAGGTCGGCGTCGAAGCTCAGATAGGGTAGCAGGTCGACCTTGTTGAGCAGCATGACATCGGCCGCGGCGAACATGTCCGGGTACTTGAGCGGCTTGTCCTCGCCTTCGGTCACCGACAGGATCGCCACCTTGTGATGCTCGCCGAGATCGAAAGCGGCCGGGCAGACGAGGTTGCCGACGTTCTCGATCAGGAACAGCGACCCATCCTTCGGCTGCAGGCGTTGCATGGCGTGGCCGACCATGTGACCGTCGAGGTGACAGCCCTTGCCGGTGTTGATCTGCAGCGCCGGCACGCCGGTGGCGCGGATGCGCTCGGCGTCGTTGGCGGTCTGCTGGTCGCCTTCGACGACATTGATCGCCACCTTGTTCTTGAGCAGCTCGATGGTCTTGCAGAGCAGGGTCGTCTTGCCGGAACCGGGGCTGGACACCAGGTTCAGCGCGAAGATGCCGCGCTCGTCGAACCAGACTCGGTTGGCGGCGGCGTAGGTGTTGTTCTTGGACAGGATGTCCTGCTCGATCTGCACCATGCGCGCCTGGCTCATGCCCGGCACATGGGCGCGGGCCGGACCGGTGCCGTAGTCGAGGTCGCCGCCGACGGCATGCTCGTGGTGGTGATGATCGTGGCTGTGTTCATGGCCGTGATCGTGGTCATGCTCCCCCTGATGCACGTGCTCATGGACATGCGTCGTGCCATCGGCGTGCGTGTGCGGATGGGCATGGGCACCGGTCAGCCCGGCGGCATCATGGCTGTGCGCATGCTCGTGCTCATGACCGTGGCTGTGCGTATGCACCGTACCGTCTTCATGGACGTGGGTGTGCTCGTGCGCCCCGCCTTCGATCTTCACTTCACCTGCCCCGCAGCCGCAAACCGTACACATCCTCGTCTCCTTTATTCGATTTCGATTTCCTTGACCCGCATCTCCGTACCGCCGGTCGGCTGCACCTGGTGACTGCCGCAGGTCGGGCAGGCGCCGTAGAGCTCCTGCATCGGTACCGTCGCCATGCATTGCAGGCACCAGCCGCTGCCCGGCACATCGACGATATCCAGCGTCGTCCCGTCGGCCATGCTGCCCCGGGTCACGGCATCGAAGCAAAAGCGCAGCGCATCCGGTTGCACCGAGGACAGACGGCCGATTTCCAGCACGACCAGCTTGATGCGCCGGGCGTTTTCGCGCCGGGCCGTCTCTTCGACGATTTGCAGCACGCCCTCGGCGAGCGACATTTCATGCATCGTGAACTTCCAGCGTGTAGGGCAGACAGGGATCAAGCGCCAGTATCGCCTGTTCGAGTGCCTGACGGGCTTGATCCAGGCCAACGAATCGGCGATTGGCAAGCAGCGCGGCGAGCGCCGTCGCGTCGGCGAAGAACCCGTCGGTCGGCGCCTGGACCCGGTAGCGCGCCACCCGGCCCTCGACGACATGCACGGCATGGGTCAGGCGGCCGCGCGCTGTCAGCGTCTGGCCGACACCCCAGCCGGCACTGCCGGCCCGCGCGATCGGGAAGGGCAGCCCATCGGCCAACGCCGTCACGGCAGCCTCGACCTCGGCCTGACGGGCGAGATAGGCAGCCAGGACGGAGGCCGGCACGGGCAAGGGCGGTGGTTCGGCAACCTCCCCCCGCCAGTAGGCCAGCCAGGCTTCGGCATCGAGGCGGGAGTCAGGGGCCGGCGTGATCGCAGCCATATCGCCGGTCGCCGCCGCCAGGCGCTCACGGCATGCCGCGACCAGGGGACGCAGGGTCTGTTCGATCAGGTCACGGGTCTGCGCGACACAGCCCGCATCCTGCCGAAGCGCCCGCCAGGCGATGAAAGCCTCGCGCGCCGGGGGCAAGCCGACCGCAACCGGCCAGTCGAGCAGCAGGCGCCACAGGTTCTCATGCAACACCTCAAGCCACAGGGCTTCCTGCTCCGGCGGGCGCGGCGTTTCGCCGAGCGCCGCATTGACCGCCGCCTGCGCCGCCGCCCGCTGGGCATGCGAACACAGGGTAAACAGGTAGGGCACAGTCTTGATGACGACGTCCGGCAACTGGCCGATGAAGAGGCGCGCCACAGACGGCCGCTGCAGGTCGACCGTCAGGTCGTCGATCTGACAGTCGGCAAAACGGGCGCTGACGCGCAATTGGCCTGCCGTGGTCATGCCGCCACCATCGCAAGTAAGGCTGGGGTTTGCATGGGCGCGAAGCTTAGGCTTGTCGGCCGCCGCTGTCGAGACATGCTTGTTGCGCTGCGATGCCCCGGCGGGCAAGGCGGTGTCGATGAGGTGATCGGAGTCATTTTTCTGTATGCCGCCCCGCTGGTGCAAGGCATGTGCCACAGTACCGGCAGGCGCCGACAAACCTTACGGATCAAGCCTCTGGCAGCCCGTGACGAAGGGGATGGCGAGCGACAGAGTATGAATTTCCGGAAAGTCAGCTGCCAGGCTGCAAGGATCGATTCCACCCCGCCCCAAGAGGCCGGCGTATACATTTGATGGCCATCAGCATTTGCCAGCAAAATTCATTCTAGAATCAAGGCACAGGAGGGGTCTGTGCCCAAAATAGTCGAGCTGATCACAAGCCGCAGCGACCGTGTTACACCCGCCACCCGACTCCGGGAGGTGGCCGCGCACATGCTGGCGACCAGCGTCTCGTCGGTCATCGTCGTCGATGCCGACCGGGCCGTGGGCATCATCACCGAACGCGACATCCTGCGCCTCGTGCAGCGCCGCGGCTCCCCCGAGCAGCGCGCCGGCGATGCGATGTCCAGCCCGGTGCATGCCGTCTCGGCCGACACCGACTTCCGCCAAGCCTATCGCGAGGCGGCGAGGCTTGGCATCCGGCGCATCGTGGTCGTCGCCCCGGACGGCCAGCCGCTCGGCATCGTCAACGAATCCGACTTCCGCAAGCACCTCGGCCCCGATTTTTTCATGCACCTGAACGCGGTCGACACGCTGATGGAGCAAACCTTCCCTCGGCTGCCGGGGGACGCCGGACTCGACGCGGCGGTGAATGCGATGGCCGCTGTGCGCGGCAGTTGCGCTGTCGTGGTCGATGGCAGCCAAGCGCTCGGTGTCGTCACCGAACACGATGTCGTCCGCTTTTTCCTGAACGGTGAGCAGAACCCGCCACTGGCCCGGGTCATGAGCCGCCCGGCCATCACCATCGTCAACGACCGTCCGCTGGCCGAAGCCGCCCGGCTGATGTTGACGCATGGCATCCGCCACCTGCCGGTGGTCGATACCGCCGGGCAACTGGTCGGCCTGCTCTCCGAACACGCCCTGATGAGCCCGCTCAAGCTCGATCTGCTCGACCGGATGATCAACGAACGGAAATCCATCGCCGATTCGCGCGACCAGCTGCAGGGCGAAGCCGCCCGCCAGGCCCGCTACCAACGCGCCCTGCTCGACAATTTCCCTTTCCCGGTCTGGCTGAAGGACACCGAGTCGCGCTTCCTGACAGCCAACAAGGCCATGGCCGACGTCGCCGGCCTGGCCGTCGACACCCTGATCGGCAAATCCGATCTCGACATCTGGCCCGCCGAACTGGCCGACCGCTATCGCACCGATGACCGGATGGTGATGGATAGCCGCCGCAACAGGGTGATCACCGAACCCATCGTTGTAGACGAACATGCCGTCTGGCACGAAACCTACAAGGCGCCAGTCGTCGACGAGGACGGCGAACTGCTCGGCATGGTGGGTTTCTCCCAGGACATCTCGCATCGCCAGCGTGCCACCGACGCCATGCGCCTGCGCAACACCGCCCTCGCAGCGCTGATTGGCGGCCAGCCGCTGGCCGAGGTGCTGGACCTGATCGCCCGCTCTTTCGAGGCCGAGATGCCTGGCTGGCGCTGCGCCATCCTGCTCGCCGACGACAGTGGCCGGCATCTGCATCCGGGTGCTGCACCCAGCCTGCCGCCGGGCTTCAGCAAGGCGGTGGACGGCATGCTCATCGCCCCCGGTGTTGCCTCCTCCGGCGCAGCCGCCGCCCTGCGCCAGCGCATCATCGTCGGCAATGTCTTCGAACACCCGAACTGGGTCGATTATCGTGAACTGGCCCACCAAGGCGATTTCTCGGCCTGCTGGTCGGAACCAGTGCTCGGCGCACGCGGCCAGCTGCTCGGCACCTTCACCGCCTACTACCGGACGCCGGCCCGGCCGCATGAGGATTATCTCGACCTCGTCACCCAGGGCGCCCAGCTCACCGCGCTGGTCGTCGAACACCAGCGCAATGCCCAGGAATTGAACAGCAGCCTGAGCACCTTCCGCGGTATTTTCGACAGTGTCGGGGAAGCCCTCTTCATCCTCGGAGCCGATCATCGCTTCCTGTTCGCCAACACCAGCGCCGAGCAGCTGTTCGGCTTGCCGCGCGACCAGTTGATCGGCCGGAGCCACGACCTGTTCCTGCTCCCCGGCCGGTGCGAGCCGGAAACAGTCGACCGGCACATCGGCTTGGCCCTCGCCGGCACGCCGCAAACCCTTGAAGCCCTGGTTCGCGATGCCAGAGAACAGGTCTTCCCGGTCGAAGTCCGGCTGCACGACGCCGACTATTTCGGCCAGCCGGTGCTGATCGCCTCCGCGGTCAATATCGCCGAGCGCCGGAATGTCGCCCTGCGGCTGGAAATCGAGCACGACCTAGCGCAATGCCTGGCCACAGATGCTGACCGGGAGGCGCTCCTTGCCGCCCTGCTCAAGGCCACGCTGCGCTTTCCCGAACTGGACGCCGGCGGCATCTACCGGCGCCTGGCCGACGACAGCTACGGCCTGTTCACCGAGCGGGGACTGTCGCCTGAATTCATCGACCAGGCCCGTCTCTTCCCGGCCGACACCGCCTTCGCCCAACTGGCCAACCAGGGCCAACCGGTGTGCATGCCGGCGACCAGCGAGGAAGCGTCGGAAGAAAGCACACCGCTCGACGCCGCCACCCTGCGCGCCGAGGGTTTGCGCTGCCTGATGCAGTTGCCAGTCCGCCTCGGCTCCCGGACCGAACTCTGCCTGCTCCTCGCCGGCCGCCAGAGTTCGCAGGTCGCACCGTCGACCCGGCAGGCGCTGGAAGCGCTGGGCAGCTATTTCGGCCAAACCCTGCAACGCCTTGAGCACCAGGAAGAAACCCGCCGCCTGCAGCAGAACCTGAGCGGCATTTTCGATACGCTGGCCGACTTCATCTTCGTCCTCGATCTCGATAACCACATCCTGCACTACAACCGTGCCGTCGCCGAGACACTGGGCTACGGCACCGCTGCGCTGCGCTGCCAGCCGATTCTCGCCATCCATCCCGAGAACCTGCGCGATATCGCCGAGCGCAGCCTGGCCGATGTCATTGCCGGACGCAGCGTCAGCTGCCCGCTGCCCATGCTGCGCGCCGACGGCACGGAAATTCAGGTCGAAACCCGGATCGCCAGTGGCTATTGGGACGGCAAGCCGGCACTGATCGCCATCGCCCAGGACATCAGCGAGCGGCTGATCGCCGAGGAGCGGCAACGCCTGGCGGCCAGCGTTTTCGACAACGCCCACGAAGGGATCATGATCACCGACCCGGCCGGGCACATCGTCGAAGTGAACAGCACCTTCACCGAACTCACCGGCTACACGCGCGACGAAGCCCTCGGCAAGACCCCCGACCTGCTCAAGTCCGGTCACCACGAGCCGGCCTTCTATCACGAGATGTGGGCGAAGATTGCCGCAGACGGTTTCTGGCGCGGCGAAGTCTGGAACCGCAAGAAAACCGGCGAAATCTTCGTCGAACAACTGACCATCTCGACCGTGCGTAACCGACGGGGTGCCATTACGCATTACGTCGCCATCTTCACCGACATCACGCTGATCAAGCAGCACCAGCAACGTCTCGAACACCTGGCCCATTTCGATGCCCTGACCCAGTTGCCCAACCGCATGCTGCTCGGCGACCGCCTGCAACAGGCCAAGGCGCAAGCCGAGCGCAGCGGCAAGATGCTGGCGGTCTGCTACCTCGACCTCGACAATTTCAAGCCGATCAATGACGAGTTTGGCCACGCCGTCGGCGACTATCTGCTGGTCGACGTCGCCCAGCGCCTGAAGACCAGCGTCCGGGGCGGCGACACGGTGGCTCGCCTGGGCGGTGACGAATTCGTGCTGCTCATCGGCAACCTGGGGAATCTCGGCGAATGCGACCACGCGATGGCCCGCGTCGTCAACGCCATCGCCCAGCCCTTCCGGGTTTCGCAGCGCCAGGTCAACGTTTCGGCCAGTATCGGTGTCACCCTCTACCCGAACGACAGCGCCGACTCCGACACCCTGCTGCGCCATGCCGACCAGGCGATGTACGCCGCCAAGCAGGCCGGCCGCAACCGCTACCACCTGTTCGACCCGGAAAACGACCGCCGCGCCCGGGCCCGGCGCGACGAGTTGGGCCGTATCCGCGCCGGCCTGGCCAAGGGCGAATTCCACCTCCACTACCAACCCAAGGTGGATATGCGCAAGGGCGTGGTGATCGGCGCCGAGGCGCTGATCCGCTGGCAGCATCCGGAACGCGGCCTGCTGCCGCCGCGCGATTTCCTGCCGGCGGTCGAGGATTCGGAAGCTGCGATCGAACTCGGCGAGTGGGTGATCAACGAAGCATTGCGCCAGATCGATGCCTGGCAACGCGACCACGGCCTGAAACTGGCGGTGAGCATCAACATCGCCGGCAACCACCTGCAGCACCCCGGCTTCTCCCAGCGGCTCGGCGAGTTGCTGGCGCACTACCCGGCTGTTTCACCCCGCCAGATCGAACTCGAGGTGCTTGAAACCGCGGCGCTGGAAGATGTCGGCACGACCGCCGCGCTGTTCGCCGAATGCCGCAACCTGGGCGTCAGCTTCGCGCTCGATGACTTCGGCACGGGTTACTCGTCACTCACTTATTTCCGCCGCCTGCCGGCCGACCTGCTCAAAATCGACCAGTCCTTCGTTCGCGACATGCTCGACAACCCGGACGACCTGGCCATCGTCGAAGGCGTCATCGGCCTGACCCAGGCCTTCCGCCGCGCCGTCATCGCTGAAGGCGTCGAAACGGTCGAACACGGCCTGGTCCTCCTGCTGCTCGGCTGCGACATGGCACAGGGCTATGGCATCGCCCGTCCCATGCCGCCGGAGGCCCTGCCCGACTGGATCGCCAACTTCCAGCCCGACGAACTCTGGAATCTGGCCACCGCCTTCAACTGGTCGCGCGACGACCTGCCGATGTTGATCGCCGAAGTCGACCACAAACGCTGGATGCGCGCCTTGCACGCCAGCCTGGACGACGCCAGCGGGAGCACCGAGCCGCCGCCCCTCGACCCGCATGCCTGCCGTTTCTCGCACTGGCTGGACGGCGCCGATAGCCGGCGTTATGTCGGCATCCCGGCCAGCCACGAGATTCACGGCCTGCATGCCCGGGTGCACGACATCGGCCGCCGCCTGGTCGCCCAGCACCAGGCCGACGACCAGGCCAGCGTTGCGACGCTGCGCGAGGAATTGCGACAAACCAGCGAACAACTGGCCGCAGCGATCCAGACCATCCAGACCGAAACCCTGATTGGCGCTCAGCGAATCAGGCGATAGGCCGGCGAATCGAGCTGGCGCACGGCCGTCAGCAGGGCATCGATGGCCTTGGGCCGGACAAAGCCGGTCCGCCAGGCGAGCGCCACGCGCCGGGCCGGCGCCGGTTCACTGAACGGGATGACGCTGATCATGTCGTTGCTGTAGGGGTGCTGCAGGGCGCTGTCCGGCAGCACCGAAACCCCCAAGCCGGAAGCCACCATGCACCGGATGGTGCCAATCGAATGCCCAAGCCGCACATCGGTATCCGGGCTGCTCACTTCGGGGCAGGCGCCCAGCACCTGATCACGGAAGCAGTTGCCGGCCTTGAGCAGCAGCACCTCGTCACCGGCCACCTCCTCCGGTGCGATGTACGCCTTCTTTTCCCAGGGGTGGCCGCGTGGAACGACCACCTTGAAGGACTCGTCGTAGAGCGCCCGGGTCAGCACGCCCGGCACGTCGAAGGGTAGCGCGATGATCACGACGTCCACCTCGTTGCCGTGCAGCATGTCGGCCAGGTTGGCTGTCATGTTTTCCTCGATGGCCAGCGGCATGTGGGGGGCAACCCGCTTCAGTGCGTGAATCAGTTGCGGCAGCAGGTAGGGGCCGATGGTGTGGATGACGCCCAGGCGGAGTGGGCCATCCAGCTGGTCCCGCCCCTGCATGGCCACCTGACGGACTTTTTCTGCCTCGCGCAAGGCCTGCTGGGCCTGCTCAACCACCCGCGCGCCGACCGCGCTGGGCGAGACGAAACCCTTGCCGCGCTCGAACAACTGCACGCCGAGTTCATCCTCCAAGCGGGCGATGGCGACGCTGAGCGTCGGCTGGCTGACCGAACAGGATTCGGCTGCCCGGCTGAAATTACCCTCCTGGGCGAGGGCCACGATGTAGCGCAATTCCGTCAAGGTCACTTCTACTCTCCTGCAAACGAGGCCAATGCCCCCGTGGCTTATAGGGAAAACCTATAGCCTTTATTATGAAAACCCATAAAAATCATTGATTTATATCAATAATACAACGATCTTGGCCACGAAAATGGGCAGACCATTTGTTCTATCAAGGGAGAATGATTATGAAACGCAGCATTATTTCCGCGGCACTCGTCGTACTCACGGGCAGCCTGGCCGCTCAGGCCATCCACGCCGCCAGCCAGGAACCGATCCGGCCGATCCAGCCGGCCAAGGTCACCAACCCGGCCCTGGTCGAACTGGGCAAGAAGCTCTACTTTGACCCGCGCCTCTCCAAGTCCGGCTTCATCTCCTGCAACTCCTGCCACAACCTGTCGATGGGCGGCACCGACAACATCCCGACCTCGATCGGTGACAAATGACAGCAAGGTCCGATCAACGCCCCGACCGTGCTGAATTCCAGCCTGAACCTCGCCCAGTTCTGGGACGGGCGTGCCGCCGACCTCAAGGAGCAGGCAGGCGGCCCGATCGCCAACCCGGGTGAAATGGCCTTCTCGCACACTCTGGCTGTCGATGTGCTGCAATCCATCCCCGGCTACGTCGCCGAGTTCAAGAAGGCCTTCGGTTCCGACAAGGTCGATATCGAGAAGGTCACCAAGGCTATCGCCGCTTTCGAGGAAACCCTGGTCACCCCGAATTCCCGCTTCGACAAGTGGCTGAAAGGCGACAGGAAAGCGCTGAGCAAGACCGAACGGGAAGGTTACCAACTCTTCAAGGACAGTGGCTGCGTGGCCTGCCACAATGGCCCGGCCGTCGGCGGCAACTCGTTCCAGAAGATGGGCCTGGTCGAGCCGTACCAGGCTTCCAGCCCGGCCGAGGGCCGCTCCGCCGTGACCGGCAAGGATGCCGACCGCTTCAATTTCAAGGTGCCGACCCTGCGCAACGTCGAAATGACCTATCCGTATTTCCATGACGGCGCCGCCAACACCCTGAAGGAAGCCGTGGACATCATGGGCCGCCTGCAGTTGGGCAAGAAATTCACTGATGACGAAAACGCCAAGATCGTCGCCTTCCTGAAAACCCTGACCGGCGACCAGCCGAGCTTCAAGCTGCCGATCCTGCCGCCGTCGTCCGACGCCACGCCGCGCCCGACGCCGTTCGAGAAGAAGTAGGCGCCAGGCTGCCATCGACGGGGGCTGCGGCCCCCGTTTTTACCGGTCTCTTTTTGTTTGATGATCATCAATCTGCCGGTACACTTGCGCGTCCATAATTCTCGACTGATTTATTTCGGTTTTTCCCCTGATGCTCGAAGCTGACAATCTGGAATGCGTGCGCGGCGAGCGCCGCCTGTTCGCAGGCCTCGGCTTCAAGCTGGAAGCAGGGGAACTGCTTTACCTGCAGGGTCGCAACGGTGCCGGCAAGACCAGCCTGCTACGCATGATCATCGGCCTCTTGCCGCCGGAGGCCGGCGAAATCCGCTGGAAGGGCCAGTCGATCCGCCGCAACAGCGAGGACTTCCGCGCCGACCTGTGCTACCTCGGCCACCTGAACGCTATCAAGGAAGAGCTGACCCCGCTCGAAAACCTGCTCGCCTCGGCCCACCTGGCCGACGAAGCCTTGTCGGAAGACGACGCGCTTGATGCACTGGAGCAGGTTGGCCTAGCCGGCCGCGAGGATCTCGCCTGCAAATACCTGTCGCAAGGCCAGAAGCGCCGTGTTGCGCTGGCCCGCCTGGTCAAGGAACGGCGCCCGCTCTGGGTGCTCGACGAACCCTTCGTCGCCCTCGACGTTGCCGCCGTCGACTGGCTGGCCGGCATCATCTCGGGCCACCTGCAGCGCGGCGGACTGGCCGTGATGACCACCCACCAGCTGGTCGCCATCCCGGCCGGCACGGTGCGCGAACTGAAGCTGAGCTGAGGACGCGATGCTGAAAATCATCTTCGCCGTCATCGGCCGCGACCTCAAGCTGGCCATGCGCCGCCAGGCCGATATCGTCTCGGCGCTGTTCTTCTTCGTCATCGTGGTCAGCCTGTTCCCGCTCGGCATCGGCCCGGAGCCGGACCTGCTGCGCAAGCTGGCCCCCGGCGTGCTGTGGGTCGCCGCCCTGCTCGCCACCATGCTGTCCCTGCCTCGCCTGTTCGCCGACGACCATCGCGACGGCACGCTCGAACAACTGGCGCTCGCCCCGCACCCGCTCGGCCTGGTGGTTACCGGGAAAGTGATCGCTCACTGGCTGGTTTCCGGCCTGCCGCTGGCCCTGATCGCGCCGGTACTGGGCGTGCAATTCGACCTGACCGGTGACGGCCTGTTCGTCCTGACGGCCGCCATCCTGCTCGGCACCCCGGCCCTGTCCGGCATCGGTGCCATCGGTGCCGCACTCACCCTCGGCCTGCGCGGCGGCGGCGTGCTGCTCTCGCTGCTGGTTCTGCCCTTGTACATCCCGGTGCTAATATTCGGCGCTGGCGCGGTTGACGCGACAGTGTCCGGGCTCGGGGGGGAAGGACACCTGTCTCTGCTGGCCGCCATGACTTTCGCTTCACTTGGCTTCGCCCCCTGGGCATCGGCCGCCGCCTTGAAGATCGCCCTCGAATGAAAGATCGCTTCAATCTCTACCGATTTGCTTCGCCCGCCACTTTCTATCCGTTGGCCGGCACGCTGATTCCCTACTTTGCGGCCATCGCCGTTCTGTTCGGCATCGCCGGACTCTACCTCGGCATGCTGGTGGCGCCGACCGATTTCCAGCAGGGCGAGGGCTACCGCATCATCTTCATCCACGTCCCGGCTTCCTGGATGTCGATGTTCATCTACCTGGTGATGGCCTTCTGGGCTGCCATCGGCCTCGCCTTCAACACCCGCCTGTCGGGGATGATGGCGCAGGCCCTGGCGCCGACCGGCGCGCTGATGGCCTTCCTGTCGCTGTGGACCGGTGCCCTGTGGGGCAAGCCGATGTGGGGGACGTGGTGGGTATGGGACGCCCGCCTGACTTCGGAACTGATCCTGCTCTTCCTGTACATCGGCTACATGGCGCTGACCGCCGCCATCGACGATCCGCGCCGGGCCGACAAGGCCGGCGGCCTGTTGCTGCTGGTCGGCGTGGTCAACATCCCGATCATCTATTTCTCGGTCAAGTGGTGGAATACCCTGCACCAGGGCTCCAGCGTCAACCTCACCAAATCGTCGATGGCCACCACCATGCTCTACGGCATGCTGCTGATGGCCATGTGCTTCTGGATGTATTCCATCGCCGTCGCCCTGATGCGGGTGCGTACCATCATGCTCGAACGCGAACGCAACGCCGACTGGGTCAAGGCCGAACTGGCAGGAGACGTTCAATGATCTACTGGAACAGCTTCGCCGACTTCCTCCACATGGGCGGCTACGGTTTCTACGTCTGGGGATCCTTCGGCGTCACCGCATTGATCATGGCCGTGGAACCGATCCTCGTCGCCCGCAATCGAAAGACCACCATCGCCCGTCTGAAGCGCCAGCTTCGCGCAGAAAGCAGGACACCCACCGAATGAAGACCCGTCACAAGAAACTCGCCCTGATCGGCGGCGCCCTGGCCATCATCGGCATCATCGCCGCCCTCGTCCTCAACGCGCTGAACAGTAACATCGCGCTGTACATCACGCCGACGGAGGTCGCTGCCGGCAAGGCGCCACAAGGCAAGCTGTTCCGCATCGGCGGACTGGTCAAGGAAGGCAGCATCCAGCGGCAGGCCGACGGCGTGACGATCAGCTTCGTCATCACCGATACCGCCAAGGACATCCCGGTCGCCTACAAGGGCATCCTTCCCGACCTGTTCAAGGAAGGCAAGGGCGCCGTCGCGCAGGGCAAACTGGATGGCGCCGGCACCTTCGTCGCGACCGAAGTGCTGGCCAAGCACGACGAGAACTACATGCCGCCGGAAGCCGCCAAGGCGGTCAGTGATGCGCAGGCCGGCATGAGCGCCAACCAGCACGTCTCGCCCTCTTCGGCCGAAGCCGCCAAGACAGGTAACTGAGCATGATTCCCGAACTCGGCCATTTCGCCCTCATCCTCGCCGCGCTGGTTTCGCTGATCCTCGGCACCCTGCCGATGATCGGCGCCCACACCAACCGCCAGGCCTGGATCGCCGTCGCCCGCCCTGCCGCCACTGCGCTGGCGATGCTGGTCACCTTCTCCTTCGCCTGCCTGACGCAGGCCTTCGTCGCCAACGATTTCTCGGTGGTGTACGTCGCCCAGCATTCCAATTCGCTGCTCCCCATCGAATACCGCGTCGCCGGTGTCTGGGGCGGTCATGAAGGTTCGCTGCTACTGTGGATTCTGATGCTGACCTGGTGGGCCTTCCTGGTCGCGGTTTTCTCGCGCGAACTCCCCGACACGATGGTCGCCCGGGTGCTCGCCACGCTCGGCTTGGTCGGTTTCGGCTTCCTGCTCTTCATCCTGCTCACCTCCAACCCCTTCGAGCGCCTGCTGCCTGGCGCCGCCGAGGGGCGCGACCTCAACCCGCTGCTCCAGGACCCTGGCCTGGTCATCCACCCACCGCTGCTCTACATGGGCTACGTCGGTTTCTCAGTCGCCTATGCCTTTGCCATCGCCGCTCTGTTGTCGGGCAAGCTCGACGCGGCCTGGGCCCGCTGGTCACGACCGTGGACCATGGCCGCCTGGATCTTCCTGACGCTCGGCATCGCGATGGGCTCGTGGTGGGCCTACTACGAACTAGGCTGGGGCGGCTGGTGGTTCTGGGATCCGGTCGAGAACGCCTCGTTCATGCCCTGGCTGATCGGGACGGCACTGATCCATTCGCTGGCCGTCACCGAAAAACGCGGCAGTTTCAAGAACTGGACGGTGCTGCTCGCCATCTCCGCCTTCTCGCTGTCGCTGCTCGGCACCTTCCTCGTCCGTTCCGGCGTGCTGACTTCGGTACACGCCTTTGCCACCGATCCACGGCGCGGCATCTTCATCCTGATCTTCCTGGTCGCCGTGATCGGGGCCTCGCTCACCCTGTTTGCAGCGCGTGCCCCCAAGGTCGGCCTCGGCGGCCGCTTCGGCCTGATCTCGCGCGAGTCGCTGCTGCTCACCAACAACGTACTGCTCGTCGTCGCCTGCGCCACCGTACTGCTCGGTACGCTCTACCCATTGCTGATCGACGCACTCGGCGTTGGCAAGATCTCGGTCGGCCCGCCGTACTTCAATGCGGTCTTCGTGCCGGTGATGAGTCCCATCCTCTTCCTGATGGGTGTCGGCCCCTTCGCCCGCTGGAAGGAGGCGTCCATCCCGGAAATCGCCAAGGCCGTCAAGTGGGCGCTCGCCGTCGGTGTCATCGTCGCCATCGCCCTGCCGTTGCTGTACGGCCAGTGGTATGCCATGACTGCCCTCGGCATCTTCTTCGCCACCTGGATCGTCGTCACGGCCTTGCTCAATTTCATTGAGCGGGTGCAGCACACGCGGGCTGGCCGTGGTTTCCTGGCCACTGCCGCCAGCCAGCCACGCAGTTTCGTCGGCATGCATCTGGCACACATCGGAGTCGCCGTTTTCGTGGTCGGCGTGACGATGGTCGGCAGCTATCAGGATGAAAAGGACGTCAAGATGGCCCCCGGCGAATCGGTCGACGTTGCCGGCTACCACTTCACCTTCAACGGGGTGAAGGCCGTAGAAGGGCCGAACTACGTGGCTGCCCAGGGCGATTTCGATCTGGCGGTCAATGGCCAGTTCGTCCGCAAGATGAATCCGGAGAAACGCAACTACCACTCCTCGGCCATGCCAATGACCGAAGCCTCGATCGACGCCGGTCTGCTGCGCGACGTCTATGTCTCGCTCGGCGAGCCGATCGACCGCGACAAACCGGAGGGTGAGTGGGCCGTCCGTGTCTATTACAAGCCTTTCGTCGACTGGATCTGGGGCGGTTGCGTACTGATGTCGGTCGGCGGCCTGATCGCCATGCTCGACCGCCGCTACCGCGTCAAGGCACGCGCTGCCGCCAATCTCCCTGCCGGAACCCAAGAAGCATGAACCGTTATTACTGGATCCTCGGCGCTTTCGCCGCCCTCGTCGCCCTGCTCGCCGTCGGGCTGAACCTCAACCCGCGCGAGGTCCCCTCCCCGCTGGTCGGCAAGCCGGCCCCGGCCTTCACGCTGGCCCAGTTGGCCGAGCCGGACAAGACTCTGTCGCCCAAGGACATGCAGGGCAAGGTCTGGCTGTTCAACGTCTGGTCCTCGTGGTGCGTCTCCTGCCGCCAGGAACACCCGGTCCTCGTCGAGTTTTCGAAGAAGGTGGACGTGCCGCTGATCGGCCTCAACTACAAGGAAGTCCGTGGTGACGGCGGCTTCGACATGGGCAAGATGTCGGCCGAAGACGAGAAGAAGCTGGCCTGGGAACGCGCCAATAGCTGGCTGTCACAGCACGGCAACCCGTACAAGCTGACCGTGATGGACCTCGATGGCCGCGTCGGCATCGACTACGGCGTCTATGGCGTGCCGGAAACCTACGTCATCGACAAGGCCGGCATCATCCGCATGAAGCACACCGGCCCGATCACGCCGGAAATCCTGAGCAAGAAGATCATGCCGCTGCTCGCGGAGCTGAACAAATGAGGCGTCTGCTTGCCGTCCTGCTGCTCGGCATGGCGCTGAATTTGCCCTCGGCGTTCGCTTCGAGCGCCACCGAAGCCGCCATTGCCGCCGACCCGGTCACCGAAAAACGTCTGCAGAAGCTGTCCGAAGAGCTGCGCTGCCTGGTCTGCCAGAACCAGAACATTGCCGACTCCAACGCGGAACTGGCACAGGACCTGCGCCGGGAAGTCCGGACCATGATCAAGGATGGCAAGAGCGACAAGGAAATCATCGATTTCATGGTTACCCGCTACGGCGATTTCGTTCTTTACCGGCCCCCGGTGCAGGGTAACACCCTGTTGCTCTGGGGCGGACCGCTCGTTCTGCTCATCGTCGGCATCATCGCTCTGGTCCGCTACCAGCGCCGCCGCGCCGAACGCGTCGCCGCCGAGGACAAGCCACTCTCCGCCGATGAAGCCAGCCGCGCCGAAGCGCTGCTCAAGGAACTCGACAACAAATGACCCAGTTTTCCATTTTCGCCGTCCTGCTTGTTCTGGCCACCGCCGCTTTCATCCTGCCGCCACTCTGGCTCGGCCTGCGTGCCCCCAAGGAACGGGCCGACCGCAAGACGGCCAACCTCGCCATCTTCCGTGACCAGCTGGCCGAGCTGGAGCGGGAGAAGGCGGAAGGCTCGCTGGCCGAAGCCGATTTCGAACAGGCCCGTCGCGAGTTGCAACGCCGCCTGCTCGAAGAAGTCGAGCCAGCCGTCGAAGAAACCACCCCGGCTTCGCATGCCCCCACCCGCAAGACTGCTGTTGCCATTCTGCTGCTGCTCCCCATCCTGGGCGTGCTCGGCTATGTCACCCTCGGCAACCCGCGGGCCCTCGACCCGCAGCAGGCAGCCGCCCAGCCGCAGATGACGCCGGAGCAGATCAACGAGATGGTCGCCAAGCTGGCCGAGCGCATGAAAGCCAACCCGGACGACCCCAAGGGCTGGCTGATGCTGGCCCGTTCGTACAAGTCGATGGGGCGCTATGCAGACGCGGTCGAGGCCTTCAGCCACGTCGAGACGGTCATCGACGGCGAACCCGATCTGCTGGCCGCCTACGCCGAAACCATCGCCATGGCCGAAGGCAAGGGCCTGTCCGGCAAGCCGACCCAGTTGATCGAGAAAGCCCTGAAGCTCGATCCCAAGCATGGTCACAGCCTTTTCCTGGCGGGTGCCGCCGCCATGGATCGCGGCGACGCCAAGCAGGGCATCGCCTACTGGGAAGCGCTTTTGCCACAGATCGAACCGGGCTCCGAGATCGACCAGATGCTGCGCAGTGGCATCGAGAAGATGAAGGCCGCCAAGTAGGGACCGACGCGTGGTCGACCATTCCCGCCGCGCCTTCTTTCGCGGCCGACCAAGGCCGCGGGTTGAGAAACGGCCGCCTTGGGCCTTGCCCGAAAATGACTTCATCGAGCGCTGCACGCGCTGCGACGCCTGCCTGGCGACCTGCCCAACCCGCATCCTGATCGCTGGCGACGGCGGTTATCCGACCGTCGATTTTGCTGCCGGGGAATGCACCTTTTGCGGCGACTGCGTCGCGGTCTGCCAGCCAAAGGCACTGCACCGTGCCGAGGAGCAGCCGGCCTGGTCCTACAAAGCCATCATCGGTGAGGACTGCCTGCCCCACCAGGGTGTCGAATGCCGCGTCTGCGGCGATTTTTGCGACCCCCGTGCCATCCGGTTCCTGCCCCGCCTGGGAGGCAGCCCCCTGCCGGAAATCGATCCGGAAAAATGCACCGGTTGCGGCGCCTGCGTCGCGCCCTGCCCAACCGCGGCGATCACGATCACGCCACCGGCACAGCGGTAGTCGTCAAGGGTGGCGGGGTAAAGCCGAGTGCGATCATTTCGGCTTCCAGCTTGATACGCAGGATCAGCAATCCCTGCAGTGATTCACGGGCCTTGTCCTCGGCCCAGGTATCGTGATGCTGGTTCAGGCAGGCATCGATTTCGTGGCGATTGGCCAGATTCACTCCACAGATCGCGGCATAGCGATGAATTTCCTTGTCCAGATCCCGTAATTCGCGATCATAATGTTCGAATCCGCTCATTTTTTTCGGCTACCCCGGAGATTGTTTCCATGCAATGGTTAACGCTGCCCGAGCCCCGTAGCGACGTCAAGCCGGCATTCCATGACCTGCCCTCAGCCAGGGCCTGGTTGGCGACCCAGCCGCAAACCCAGCCGCTGCACATGCTGAATGCCATCGGCGGCCAGATCGAGGCCATCGAAGCGGCGATGCTCTCCCCCGGATTGACCCTCGAACTACTCAACCTGCTGCGCTCGGCAGCGCTACCCGGCCAAATTGCCATCGAATCCCGCTACGTCCGGAAGCCGCTACCCATGCCGCCCGAGGACGAGCGCGCCTTCGAACTGGCGCAGAAGCTGTGGCGGCGCCTGGGCGTTGCCTATCTGCGCCTGGTGCCCCATTTTCCACCGGCCGGGAAGTGCTTGCCGCTGCACCGTGCCGCCACTGCCTTCCGGATGGCCCAGTATTGCCACTTTCTGGCTGCCCGCGACTGCCCGCCGGTGCTCGACCGATTGCTCTTCGCCGTCCTCGCCCAGGCGGAAAACAGCGCCATCCTGAGTCTGCCGATCGGGGATCCGGATTTCCGGAATTTCGGAGAATCCCATATTGGTGGCCACCTGGCTTGGGCCTTCCTGCTCCGGCTGGCCGATCCCTATCGCCTGTCTGCCGCACAGCTGGCCGTCGCCAACCGGGCAATCAGCCGCTGGCGGGAACTGGCTGTCTTCCGCCAGACACCGGATGATGATCCCCGCGCGCACTCCATCGATCTCTCACCCTTGTTCGACGGCCCGCTGCCGGAAGGTTTGCCGCGCTGGCTGGAGGTCCGCAAGGTTGTGCGCAAGATCGATCAGCGCATTCTGGCCTTGCAGGCCGGCGAGAGCCCGGAATCGCTCAAGATGGGCCGCGAGTTGTCTGGCAGTGCCTGCATCCGCCTGCTGCATGACCTGGAATCCAGCCTGGAGAGCCACGTCGAGGCACCATCGACCGAAATCGGTGAGATCGAGCTCGCCTTCGGCCCCGAGCACTGTTTCAA
Organism: Dechloromonas agitata is5; assembly: GCF_000519045.1. Lineage (GTDB taxonomy): Bacteria > Pseudomonadota > Gammaproteobacteria > Burkholderiales > Rhodocyclaceae > Azonexus > Azonexus agitatus. The sequence goes on along the minus strand of NZ_KI912532.1, from coordinate 1,110,249 downwards.
CGTGCTGACCGGCGAAGCACTCAACCCAGGGAGCGGGCTCGATGCCGGCAGTGCCTCGCTGGCTCATCAGCGCGTTGCGCTGTTCGGTTTCGATCGGGTGTCAACCATGCCAACCAGCGTGAAGAAGCTGACCGTACCCAGCGAGACCTGGACACTGGTCGACGGCAAGGCGGTACGCCCACCAGATGCCGAAGGCTCCCGCCGCCTTGCCCCCGGCCTCGTCGCCACCGTGCGCGACGACCAGCCGCAACTGGGCGTCCTGCTTGGCTTGCGCACCCTGGATAGCGGGGCACTCAGCGCCGATCTGAAATGGTATCCCGGCCCGCTCGAAGCGGGCCGCCTGGTGCGCTCGCCGGCGCAGGAGCGCAACCAGCCGCTCACGCCCGCCTTTCTGCTGCACGATGGTGACCACTATTCGCTGATCGTTCCGGCCGCCGCCGGTTTACGGCTCGATACCCGGCTGAGTTTCCAGGGCAGCACACTGTGCCATTTGCTGCCGACCGAAGTGCTGGAACGTGGCGTCGATTTCGTCCGCTATGCGGTGAACTGGCAGTAAAAAGCCCGCCATGTGGCGGGCCCGGTCAGGCATGGGCCGCACAAGGCGGCCCCGGCCGAGGATCACTCGAATTCGATGATGATCTGGTCGACCGACAAGCTTTCGCCGACAGCGGCGGAGATTTTCTTGACCTTACAGTCCTGCTCGGCCTTGAGGATATTTTCCATCTTCATGGCCTCGATGACCGCCAGCTTCTCGCCCGCCTTCACTTCCTGACCGACCTGGACGGCGATTTCGCGCAGCAGGCCCGGCATCGGGGAGAGCAGGAACTTGGAGAGGTCAGGCGCCGGCTTCTCAGGCATCAGGGCGAGCAGTTCGGCAGCGCGGGCCGACATGACCATGAAATCGGCACGCGTGCCCCAGTGGAACAGGCTGTACTTGGTCTTGTGGCGCTCGACCTGCAGCGTGAATTCCTCACCGTTGCAGGTGCCGTTGAACAGCGACTCACCCAGTTTCCAGTCGGACAGGATTTCGTACTGTTCGCCCTTGTACTCGACGTGATAGCCGCCCGGGATCGGACGAGCCGTCACTTCGTGATGCTCGTTGCCTTCCTTGTTCAGGCGAACGACCATCCACTGGTCGCCGACGATGCGCTCGTGCCCTTGCAACTGACCGCTCACCGAAGCCGAACGGTCGGTGTAGGCGCGGTAGACGTAGGCGGCGACGGAAACCAGCAGGGCCGGATCGTCATGCGGCACCATCGAGGCATCAAAGCCGGTCGGATAATGCTTGGGGATGAAACCGGTGTCGAAGATGCCGGAATGGAAGACCGGGTGCTGCATCAGCGCGGCCTGGAACGGGATGTTCGAGGAGATGCCGCGGATGACAAAACCGTTCAACGCATCGCGCATGCGGGCGATGGCCTGCTCACGGGTGGCACCGTGCACGATCAGCTTGGCGATCATCGAGTCGTAGAACATCGAGATCTCGCCGCCGTCGTAGACACCGGTATCGACGCGGACCTGACCCGGGATTTCCTTCGGCGGCTGGAACTTGACCAGGCGGCCGGTGGAAGGCAGGAAACCGCGGAAAGGGTCTTCGGCGTTGATCCGGCACTCCATGGCCCAGCCGTTGATCTGCACATCGGCCTGGGTCAGCGGCAGCTTTTCGCCGTAGGCAACACGGATCATCTGCTCGACCAGGTCGAGGCCGGTGATCAGTTCGGTGACCGGGTGTTCGACCTGCAGGCGGGTGTTCATTTCCAGGAAGTAGAACTCCTTGGTCGCACCGGAAACGACGAACTCGACCGTGCCGGCCGATTCGTAATTCACGGCACGGGCCAGGGCCACGGCCTGTTCGCCCATCGCCTTGCGCATTTCCGGATCGACGAAGGGGCTCGGTGCCTCTTCGATGACCTTCTGGTGTCGGCGCTGGATCGAGCAGTCACGCTCGTTCAGGTACACGTAGTTGCCGTGCGAATCGCCGAGCACCTGGATTTCGATGTGGCGCGGTTCCAGCACGTACTTTTCGATGAAGACGCGGTCGTCACCGAAAGAGTTGCGGGCTTCGTTGACGCAGGAGGAGAAGCCTTCGAAGGCTTCGGCATCGTTGTAGGCGACGCGCAGACCCTTGCCGCCGCCGCCGGCGGAAGCCTTGATCATGACCGGGTAACCGATCTTCTTGGCGATCTCGACCGCTTCGGCCGGGCCGGCGATGGCATCGTTGTAGCCGGGAATGGTGTTAACCTTGGCTTCGATGGCCAGCTTCTTGGACTCGATCTTGTCGCCCATCTTGGCCACGGAGTAGTGCTTCGGACCAATGAACTTGATGCCTTCCTCTTCCAGGCGACGCGAGAACTCGGCGTTCTCGGACAGGAAGCCGTAACCCGGGTGAACCGCCTCGGCGCCGGTCTGCTTGCAGGCGGCGATGATCTTGTCCATGACCAGGTAGGACTCTTTCGAGGCAGCCGGGCCGATACAGACGGCTTCGTCCGCCAGATCGACGTGCAGGGCGTCCTTGTCGGCCTCGGAATAGACGGCGACGGTCGCGATGCCCATCTTGCGGGCGGTCTTGATGACGCGGCAGGCAATTTCACCGCGATTGGCAATCAGAATCTTCTTGAACATTTATCTAATCCTCCCTGACGCTTACAGCGGGATGTTGCCGTGCTTGCGCCACGGATTGTCGAGTTTCTTGTCGCGCAGCATGGCCAGCGAACGGGCGATCCGCTTGCGGGTGGCATGTGGCATGATGACGTCGTCGATGAAGCCGCGGGCACCGGCCACGAACGGGTTGGCAAACTTTTCCTTGTACTCGGCTTCGCGCTCGGCCAGCTTTTCCGGGTTGCTCTTTTCTTCGCGGAAGATGATTTCCACGGCGCCCTTCGGGCCCATGACGGCGATTTCCGCCGACGGCCAGGCCAGGTTGACGTCACCGCGCAGGTGCTTGGACGACATCACGTCATACGCGCCGCCGTAGGCCTTGCGGGTAATCACGGTGACCTTGGGGACAGTGCATTCGGCGTAGGCGTAGAGCAGCTTGGCGCCGTGCTTGATGATGCCGCCGTATTCCTGGGCGGTACCCGGCATGAAGCCCGGCACGTCGACGAAGGTGACGACCGGGATATTGAAGGCGTCGCAGAAGCGGACGAAGCGGGCGGCCTTGATCGAGGACTTGATGTCCAGACAGCCGGCCAGCACCAGCGGCTGGTTGGCGACGATGCCGACCGGATGGCCGTCCATGCGGCCGAAACCGATGATGATGTTCTTGGCGTAGTCGGCCTGCAGTTCGAAGAAGTCGCTGTCATCGACGACCTTGATGATCAGCTCCTTCATGTCGTACGGCTTGTTGGCGTTGTCCGGGACCAGCGTGTCGAGCGAATAGTCGAAACGGTCGACCGGATCGTTGGTCGGCGTGACCGGCGGCTTTTCCTTGTTGTTGGACGGCACGAAGTTCATGAAGCGGCGCAGCATCGACAGCGCCTCGACGTCGTTCTCGAAGGCCAGGTCGGCGACACCGGACTTGCTGGTGTGGGTCACCGCACCGCCCAGTTCCTCGGCGGTGACGTCCTCGTGGGTCACCGTCTTGACCACTTCCGGACCGGTCACGAACATGTAGGACGAATCCTTGACCATGAAGATGAAATCGGTCATCGACGGGCTATACACCGCGCCGCCGGCGCAGGGGCCCATGATCATCGAGATCTGCGGCACGACGCCGGAGGCCATCACGTTGCGCTGGAACACGTCGGCGTAACCGCCGAGCGAGGCGACACCTTCCTGGATACGGGCGCCGCCCGAATCGTTCAGGCCGATGACCGGGGCGCCGACCTTCATCGCCTGATCCATCACCTTGCAGATCTTCTCGGCGTGGGTTTCCGACAGCGAGCCGCCGAAAACGGTGAAATCCTGCGAGAAAACGAAGACCAGACGGCCATTGATGGTGCCATAACCGACGACAACGCCATCGCCCGGGGTCTTTTCCGCCTGGTCCATGCCGAAGTCGACGCAGCGGTGTTCCTTGAACATGTCCCATTCTTCGAACGAACCCGGATCGAGCAGCAGTTCGATACGCTCGCGGGCGGTCAGCTTGCCCTTCTTGTGCTGGCTGTCGATACGCTTCTGGCCACCGCCGAGGCGGGCCAGTTCACGCTTTTTTTCCAGCTGGCGGATGATGTCGTGCATAAAAAACTCCCTCTGAGTTACGACTATTGGTGTTTCAGGTAGTCGAGCAGCGCATACGCGGCGGCAGCCGGGGTCGTATGCCCTTCCTCGACGGATCGGGTGAGTGCAGGCAGGTTCTCCTGCACGCGGGGATGCTGACGGAAATGCTGGCGCAGGCCGGAGTCGATCAACTGCCACATCCAGGCCAATGACTGGTGCTGGCGCTTGGCGGCGAATTCACCCGTCGGCTTCAGGGCGGACTGGTATTTCTCGACCTGTTCCCAGAAATCGACGATGCCCTCCTTGTGCAAGGCCGACAACGCGATGACCGGCGGGGACCAGTTCTTCGATGCCGGACGCAGCATGTGCAGCGCGTTGCGCCACTGGGCACGGACCACGGCCGTCGCCTGCTTGTCGATATCTGCCTTGTTGATGACGACCAGGTCGGCGATCTCGACGATACCCTTCTTGATCGCCTGCAGGTCGTCCCCGGCATTCGGCAACTGCAGCAGGCAGAACATGTCGACCATGCCGGCTACCGTCGTCTCCGACTGGCCAACGCCGACCGTCTCGATGATGATCACATCGTAGCCGGCCGCCTCGCAGAGCAGCATGGCTTCCCGCGTCTTCTCGGCGACGCCGCCCAGCGAACCGGCGGACGGGCTGGGGCGGATGAACGCCTCTTCGCGCTGACTCAGCAATTCCATGCGCGTCTTGTCGCCGAGGATGGAGCCGCCAGTGACCGATGACGATGGGTCGATGGCCAGCACGGCCAGCTTCTTGCCCTGCTCGATCAGCCAGACGCCGAGTGCTTCAATGAACGTGGACTTGCCCGCCCCCGGCACACCGGAAATACCGATACGAATCGCGTTGCCGGTCTTGGGCAACAGCGCGGTCAGCACCTGCTGCGCGCGCTGCTGATGATCGGCCCGCGTGGACTCGATCAGCGTGATGGCCTTGGCCAGCGACCGGCGCTGGCCGGCCAATACGCCGTCGACCAGTTGCCGGTCAGCCTCGGACAGGAGATTGGCGCGCACCGGAGCGTCGTCCAGCTTCATCCGGTTTTAGCCACGCGCCTTCTTGATTTCTTCCAGCACCTTACGGGCGGAATCCTCGATGCGGGTGCCCGGGCCGAAGATGGCCTTGGCGCCCGCCGCATACAGGGCATCGTAATCCTGTGCCGGAATGACGCCACCGGCGAAGACGATGATATCGTCGGCGCCCTGCTCCTTCAGGCACTGGATGATCTGCGGTACCAGGGTCTTGTGGCCGGCCGCCAGCGACGAACAACCGATGGCATGGACGTCGTTCTCGATGGCCTGACGGGCAGCTTCTTCCGGGGTCTGGAAGAGCGGGCCCATGTCGATGTCGAAACCGAGGTCGGCGTAAGCGGTTGCGACCACCTTGGCCCCCCGGTCATGGCCATCCTGACCCAGCTTGGCAATCATGATGCGCGGACGGCGGCCTTCTTCTTCGGCGAACTTGGCAACAGCAGCCTTGATCTCTTCCCAGCTTTCCTGACCTTCCACGACGCCTCCGTAAACACCCGAAATGGTCTGGTTGTTGGCGCGGAAGCGGCCGAAGATCTTTTCCAGCGCATCCGACACCTCGCCGACCGTGGCGCGCAGGCGAATCGCCTTGACGGTCAGGTCGAGCAGGTTGCCTTCGCCGGTCTCGGCAGCCTTGGTCAGCGCGTCGAGTGCAGCGTTGACGGCAGCCGTGTCACGCGTGGCGCGGATGTTCTTCAGGCGGGCGATCTGGGCTTCGCGGACTGCGTGGTTGTCGATGTCGAGAATCTCGATCGGATCTTCCTTGGCCAACTTGTACTTGTTGACGCCGACGATGACGTCCTTGCCCGAGTCGATGCGCGCCTGCTTGTCGGCGGCACAAGTCTCGACCTGCATCTTGGCCCAGCCGGACTCGACCGCCTTGGTCATGCCGCCCATCGCTTCGATTTCCTGGATGATGCCCCAGGCCTTGTCGGCCATGTCCTGGGTCAGCTTTTCCATCATGTAGGAGCCGGCCCACGGATCGATCACGTTGGTGATGTGGGTTTCTTCCTGAATGATCAGTTGGGTGTTGCGGGCGATGCGGGCCGAGAACTCGGTCGGCAGCGCGATGGCCTCGTCGAGCGCGTTGGTGTGCAGCGACTGGGTGCCGCCGAAAACGGCCGCCATCGCTTCGATGGTGGTACGCACGACGTTGTTGTACGGATCCTGCTCGGTCAGCGACCAGCCCGAGGTCTGCGAGTGGGTGCGCAGCATCATCGACTTGGCGTTCTTGGCGCCGAAACCGGACATGATGCGGTGCCACAGGAGGCGGGCGGCGCGCATCTTGGCAATTTCGAGATAGAAGTTCATGCCCACCGCCCAGAAGAAGGACAGGCGGCCGGCGAAGGTGTCGACGTCCATGCCGGAAGCGATGCCGGTGCGCACATATTCCATGCCGTCGGCCAGCGTGAAGGCCAGTTCGATGGCCTGGTTGGCACCGGCTTCCTGGATGTGATAACCCGAAATCGAGATCGAGTTGAACTTCGGCATGTTCTGTGCCGTGTAGCTGAAGATGTCGGCAATGATCTTCATCGACGGCTTGGGCGGATAAATATAGGTGTTCCGCACCATGAACTCTTTGAGGATGTCGTTCTGGATCGTGCCGGACAACTGCTCCTGCTTCACGCCCTGCTCTTCGGCAGCAACGATGTAGCCGGCGAGGATCGGCAGCACGGCGCCGTTCATGGTCATCGAGACGGAGATCTTGTCGAGCGGGATGCCATCGAACAGGATCTTCATGTCCTCAACCGAGTCGATCGCCACGCCGGCCTTGCCGACGTCACCGACGACACGGGGATTGTCGGAGTCATAGCCACGGTGCGTCGCCAGGTCGAAGGCAACCGACACGCCCTGGCCGCCGGCGGCCAGCGCCTTGCGGTAGAAGGCATTGGAGGCTTCGGCGGTGGAGAAGCCGGCATACTGGCGGATGGTCCACGGCTTGACGGCGTACATGGTCGGCTGCGGCCCGCGCAAATATGGAGCAACACCGGGCAGGGTATCGGCGAACGCGAGATTCTCGACATCCTTCTTTGTATACAGCGCCTTGACGGCCAGGCCTTCCGGGGTGTTCCAGACCAGATTGTTGACATCGCCACCCGGGGATTGCTTGGCCGCGACCTTTTCCCAGGCATCCAGGTTATTGGAATCAAAGAACTTTTCAGACATGACACACCCCTCGACAATTCGATTTTTTGCGGCCGATGATGCAGAATTCAAAATTCTACGCTTTTGGACCGAGCTTGACATACCAAGCCCTACATAATACTTTATCCATAATTATGGAGGCAAGTCAGCAAAGAACTGATGCCTCGCCACACCAAGAACGAGACCATGAACCGCATTGCACCCACCGCGCTTTACCAGGAAGTCGCCGAGCGACTCCGGCAACGCATCTTCGCGCATGAACTGCCCCCGGGCACCTGGATCGACGAACAAAAGCTCGCCGAACAGTACGGCATTTCGCGGACTCCGCTACGCGAAGCCCTGAAGGTACTCGCCTCCGAAGGACTGGTCGAACTGCGACCACGCCGCGGTTGCTACGTCACGGAAATTTCGCGCCAGGACCTCGACGACATCTTCCCACTGATGGCCATGCTGGAAGGCCGCTGCGCCGCCGAGGCGGTGAAGAATGCCAAGCCTGCCGACATCGTCGCCCTGCAAGACATCCACGGCCGCCTTGAAGCGGCAGCACGCGATGGACGGATCGATGCCTTCTTCGAGGCGAACCAGGAATTCCACAAGAAGATCCAGGAGTTGTCGGGCAACCGTTGGCTGCTGTCGGTCATCCAGGATCTGCGCAAGGTACTCAAGCTGTCACGCCTGCACTCCCTGTCGCTCGAGGGCCGTCTGCAGCAATCGCTCGACGAGCACCGCCTGATCATGGCCGCCCTGGCCACCAGCGATGCTGGCAAGGCCGAAAAGCTGATGCATGACCACCTGCTGTCCGGCCGCGAGGCCCTCGCCAGGATGGACGCCAAGGCGGCCAAGGCCGCCTGACGCCGCTCAGCGCATCTGGCTTTCGATATTGGCGAAGAGCCGGTCGTAAATCGCCACCAGGGCCTCGCGGTCGGCACTGCCTTTGACCCATTTGCGCGAGCGCGCAATGCGGGCCGCCTCCTGCTCCATATCCGACAAGGACGAGACGTTGATGTTCTCGCCGTGCAGGATCGCGGTCACATCGGCCCGCGCCCGTTGCGCGGTGGAAACCAGTTGCATCGAGGCATCCATCGATTGAGCCCCGTTTTCGATGGTCGATACCAACTCGCACACCTGGCTGGCCGACGTGGCCGAACTGGCCAATTCGCCGCTGAACTCTCCGGCGGTCTGGCGGGCGGCAGCCACTGACGCCTTCAATTCCTGCATCTGTCCGGTGGCCGACACCAGCGAACCACCGATCGCCGACACGGCAGCTGCGATCTCCTCGGCTGAGCGTTGTGCCTGATCTGCCAGTTTGCGCACCTCGTCGGCGACCACGGCAAAACCGCGGCCAGCCTCACCGGCCCGTGCCGCCTCAATGGCGGCATTGAGGGCGAGCAGGTTGGTCTGCTTGGCGACCCCGTCGATCCGGCTGGTCAGGGCACGAATATCGGCAGCTTTGGCATCGAGGTCGGCCATGGCATGCACCCCGCCCTCAGCCGCCAGTTCCGCCCCCCCCAGGGCTTCGGACATGCGCTGCGCCGCATCCGACATCGTGCTCGCCGAGGTCCCGAACGCGCTGGCCAGTTCGCGCGACACGCGCGAACTGCTGCCGACATCGCCGAGTGCGTGTTGGACATGTTCGATTGCCATCGACAGACCGCGCTCGGAACGCAGGAATATGCGCGACAACAATGCCTCCCGGGCGACCGACTCCTGGGCTTCGGCCAAGCGATCGAGAATCAGCTGCATGCGCTCGAGAACCGTGCGGAAAGTACCGTGCAACCCGGGCAGCTGAAGGCGACGCTCGGTATTACCTTCCGTCGACGCTTGCAGGCCACCGAGAATTTCCCGAAAAGCCGTTTCGGTCTGGTCGAGAACCGAATTCAGGTTCACCCGGATCGACTCCAGGGTCGGATCTCGCATGGCTTGCGGCAGACGACTGACCAGTTGACCGGCCCCCGTCTGCTGCAGCAGGGCGTCCACCCGGGCCAACTCGCTGCTCGATCGAGACACCGGCCAGAACAGGAGAAGGAGAGCCCCCCCAACGGCAAGCATCACACCCCAGGGTGCAACAAAGGCCAGGCCGGCTGCGGCCGCCAGCAACAGGGCGAGCAACAGTTTGCGGCTAAAGGGCAAAGACGAGTTGTTCATAGCTCATTTCCGACTTTTTCAGGACATCGACCAGGACGGCAGTGCCCGCCTCGATCGCCGAACGCGCCCCGGCCGCATGCTCGGCAGCCAGCATGGCCTGGTAAACCGGCTCGATCTTGGCAATGGCTCCCCCCTTCGGACAACGACGAACGGAGGTATAGCCGACGATCTGGCCAGCCGTGTCGAAGTCGGGGGTAATGTGGGTGAAAACCCAGTAGAAGCCACCATCCTTCGACATGTTCTTGATGTAGCCGAAGAATTCCTTTCCCGACTGGATGGTGTCCCAGGCCAGCTTGAAGGCAGCACGCGGCATGTCCGGATGACGGATGATGTTGTGTTGCGAACCGAGCAATTCTTCCTCGGCATAACCGGAAAACTCGATGAAGATCGGGTTGCCGTAGGTGATGATGCCCTTGGGATTGGTCTTGGAGACGATGAAATCGTCCTCCCGCATCCTGCGTTCGACCCGGGTTGGCTGGATCGCTCTTTTCATAAATACCTCCGAAGCCGGACAAATTTACTACAAATAGTATTTATTCAAAACCGGACGGATGCCTTTGTCGGCCAGTAAATAAAAATCCCCGCCCGGCGTAAGGCGGGGCGGGGATTGCAGCGTGCTTCCGGCGAACCCCGATTACCGGGATTCGCCGGGGTAGACAGCGATCAGTGATTGCTGGCCGAAGCAGCGCCGTAACCCGTCTGGGCGCGGACGTACTGGTCGTCGAAAGCCTCGATTTCCTGGCTGGCTGCGACGCTCGAGTCGCTCTTCGACATGATGTAGGCGAGCAGGAAGGCAACCGGCATGGCGAACAGGGCCGGCTGGGTGTAGGGGAAGAGCGGCGCGGCATTGCCCAGCACGTCCACCCACACCGACTTCGAGAAGAGCACGAACAATACGGCGGAAATCAGGCCACCGTAACCGCCCCACAGAGCGCCCTTGGTGGTCAGCCCCTTCCAGTACATCGAGAGGATCAGAACCGGGAAGTTGGCGGCCGCGGCGACACCGAAAGCCAGGCCGACCATGAAGGCGATGTTCTGCTTCTCGAAGAGGATGCCGAGCACGATGGCGACGGCGCCGAGACAGATGGTGGCAATCTTGGAAACACGGATTTCAGCCGCTTCCGAAGCCTGCCCCTTCATGATGACGCGGGCGTAGAGGTCGTGCGAGATGGCAGAAGCACCTGCCAGCGCCAGACCCGACACGACGGCCAGGATGGTGGCGAACGCCACGGCAGCCAGGAAGCCGAGCAGCATGTTACCGCCGACCGCCTTGGCCAGGTGCATGGCGACCATGTTGCCACCACCGATCAGCTTGGCACCAACAGTGCCCCCTTCGAAGAACTCCGGGTTCTGGCCGACGATCAGGATGCCGGCAAGGCCCATCAGGAAGATCACGTTGAAGAAGTAGGCAACGAAACCGGAAGCGTAAAGCACCGACTTGCGGGCTTCCTTGGCGTCGGTCACGGTAAAGAAGCGCATCAGGATGTGCGGCAGACCCGCCGTGCCGAACATCAGGCCGAGGCCGAGGGAGATCGCGGTGACCGGATCCTTGAGCAGGGCGCCCGGATACATCAGCTTGTCGCCCAGCTTATGAACGGCCGTGGCCTTTTCCAGCAAATTGGCGAAGGAGAAACCGAACTCGCTCATCGCCAGCACCATGACCAGCGTACCCCCCGACAGCAGCATGCAGGCCTTGATAATCTGCACCCAAGTCGTGGCGACCATGCCGCCGAAGGTCACGTACACCATCATCAGAATGCCGACGGCGAAGATGGCGACGTTGTACTCCAGGCCGAAAAGCAGCTTGATCAGCTGGCCGGCACCAACCATCTGGGCGATCAGGTAGAAGCAGACGACGGTCAGCGAGGAGATCGCAGCCATCGTGCGCACCTTGCCCTGGTCGAGGCGATAGGCGGTGATGTCGGAGAAGGTGAACTTGCCCAGGTTGCGCAAGCGTTCGGCCATCAGGAACAGGATGATCGGCCAGCCGGCAAAGAAGCACAGCATGTAGATGTAACCATCGTAGCCCTGGGTATACACCATGGCGGTCAGCCCGAGCAGGGTGGCGGCAGACATGTAGTCACCCGCAATGGCGAGGCCGTTCTGAAAACCGGTGATACCACCACCGGCGGTGTAGAAATCAGCCGTCGACTTGGTGCGGCTGGCCGCCCAGTACGTGATCCCCATGGTCAGCGCCACGAAGATGCAGAACATGATGATGGCGTGCCAGTTGGTCGCCTGCTTCTCCGTCTGGGCGACGGCATCGGCCGCGAAGGCCAGGGCGCTGAAGCCGAGGAGGCCCAGCGAGGTAATCAGCTTGCGCAGCATTATTTGTTCTCCTTCCAGGCTTCCTTGACGATTTCCTGGGTCAGGGCATCGAATTCACCGTTGGCGCGCTTGACGTAAACCGCCGTCAGCGCCCAGAAGAAGATGAACATGAAAAGTTCGACGGCCACGCCGACCGTCAACCTCGATCCTTCGCTCACCGGCTGGCCGAGCGACTGCGGATTGAAGGCGACCACCATCACGAAACCGTAGAACATGGTCAGAACAATGGCCGCCAAGGTCCAGGCAAACCGGCCGCGACGAGCCACCAGCTCCTGAAACTTCGGATTGGCCCGCATTCGCTTATACATCGCGCTGCTCATGGCTATTCTCCCCTAATTAATAATTACGAATACAGCATTCAATATTATATCTTATATAAGACGTCGGGACACGGATTTCGCATTCGTAAATTGCCTATCCGCCCAGCCCCCTTCAAGCCATGGGATGTCTCTGGAAAAGCAGCGATTTGCAAGGCCCCGTCGGCCAATCACTGCTAATTTCCAGGATAATTCCGTTTTTTTACATGACGGACTTACCGATGGCCACGGTCGACTGCAGCACCAATGGGGAAATCGCCACCCTGACCCTGAACAACCCGGACAAGCTCAACGCCATCGACCTCGCGATGTGGCAGCAACTGGCAGCCAGCATGCAGCGCCTGGCCAAAGACGATGCGATTCGCTGCGTCGTCATCCGCGGTGCCGGCGACGCGGCATTTGCCGCCGGCGGCGATCTGGAGGAATTCGTCACCGCACGGGCAACGCTGGACCAGGCACTGCACTACCACGGCGAAGTCGCCAGGGCGCTCAACGCCATCGCCGACTGCCCGCACCCGACGGTTGCCCTGATCAAGGGCGCCTGCATTGGCGGCGGCCTGGAGATTGCCGGCGTCTGCGACCTGCGCATCGCCGGCGAAAGCACCCGCTTCGGCGCACCGATCAACAAGCTCGGCTTTTCGATGTACCCCGGCGAGATGGAAGGCCTCTTGCGCCTGGCCGGGCCGGCGGTGATCAAGGAGATCCTGCTCGAAGGGCGCATCCTGAACGCCCGCGAGGCCTACGAAAAGGGCCTCCTGACCCGCGTCGTCGGGGACGAACAGGTCGAAGACGAAGCCTACGCCACGGCTCGGCGCATCTGCAGCGGCGCGCCGCTGGTCGCCGGCTGGCACAAGCAGTGGATACGCCGCCTGCTCGACGGGCGGCCGCTGAGCGAACAGGAAAGGGCCGACTCCTTCGCCTTCCTTGACACCGAGGACTACAAGGAAGGACTGAGCGCCTTCCTGGAGAAGCGCAAACCGGTATTCAAGGCACGCTGATCAACTGCCAAACACCGTATGCAGCATCTTCGCCGAGAGCAGGATCAAGACCCCGGCGAAGATTTTTTTCAGGGTCGCGACCGGCAGGCGATGCGCCAACCGGGCACCGAGCGGCGCGGTAAAGAAGGAAACCACACTGATCAAAACGAGAGCCGGCACGAAGACATAGCCCAGTGACCCGTCCGGCAAACCGGCACTGCCCCAGCCATTGATCAGGTAGCCGGCGGCGCCGGCCAGCGCGATCGGCAGACCGATGGCGGCGGAGGTGCCGATCGCGTTCTGCATCCTGACGTTGCACCAGGTCATGAAGGGCACCGACAGCGAGCCGCCCCCGATCGCGACCAGCGCCGAAATCACGCCGATCCCTGCCCCGACGCCGGCCAGCCCCCCGGCGCCGGGCAATTCGCGCGAAGGCTTCGGCTTGACGTTGAGGATCATCTGCACCGACACATAGGCCATGAAGCAGCCAAAGAAAATGGCCAACGGCCGGGTCGGGGCCGAGGCGGCGATGAAGGTACCGGCAAAGGTTCCGAACAGCACGCCCGGCGCGATGCCCTTGACGATATCCCAGCGCACGGCGCCATGCGCATGATGGGCGCGCAGGCTGGAAATCGAGGTCAGCACGATGGCCGCCATCGACGTACCGAGGGCCAGATGCACCATTTGCTCGCGCGGAAAACCCTGTGCCGCGAACATCGTCGTCAGGACCGGCACCATGATGCCGCCGCCGCCCACGCCGAGCAGCCCGGCGAAGAACCCGACGAAGGCGCCCAGCACCAGGTAGGCCAGCAACCACTCAAAACCCATCGTCTTACCTCTCGAAATCGTCGATGCCGAGCAGTTGCCCGGCGATGAAAGCCCACTCCCCGGGCGTTACCGGCGTAATCGACAAGCGGTTGCCGGGCGCCAGGAGGCGCATGGTAGCAAGTTCAGAATGGCGACGCAGTTCACCCAGCGGCAGGAAAGGCGTTTTCCGCACGAAGCGGACGTCGCGCAGCAGCCAGCGGGGCTTGTCCGGCAGCGATTTCGGGTCGTGATAGGGACTGGCCGGCTCGAACTGGGTTGCATCGGGATAAGGTTCGGAGCAGACCGCGCATATCCCGGCGATACCCGGCGTGGCGCAGCCGGAATGATAGAAGAAGGCCAGATCGCCAACCTGCATCGCATCGCGCATGAAATTGCGCGCCTGGTAGTTGCGCACGCCGAACCATGGCACCGCGCCCTGTCTTTCGAGGTCATCGATCGACACCTCGTCCGGCTCCGATTTCATCAACCAGTATTGCATTGACCGCCTCGCCAAAAAAGGAAACGGGCGGCAGACGAATCTGCCACCCGTTGAGTTTGGTCCCCGCGAGTGCCGTCAGGCCGGCATCCTGAACCGAGGTTCAGAGTGGCTGCTTTCCTCCCGCATCAGGCATGCTCGACAAGGAGCACGCACAACAGCGGTTTCAACGGTCCGCAACCGATGCCAATCAGCATTGGTTCAAGGAATGTATGGCCTTAACAAACACCGCAGGGAACACTGGTCGGGCCAGGCCACCCAACAACTTCCGGTTAGATATCCAGTTGCTGCTGAGGGGCCAGCACGGCATCCAGCCGCGCTCCCATGTCACCGATTCTACGCTTCGTTTCGGAAGTATCAACCGCCTCGACGAACTCTTTTTGCGGCGCATTGCCGGCGGCCGACAGATGCTCGTGAGCAATGTTCAGCGCGGCCATCACGGCAACCCGCTCGGCAATGGTGTTCTTGGTGCGCTGGGCAATTTCGCGCATCTTGCCGTCGACCAGGTCGACGGCAGCCACCAGCGCGTCGCGCTCTTCCGGCGAACAGGCCACGCGGTATTCGCGACCCATGATCTTGACGTCGAGGAAATTCGGCTCGGCGCTCATCTCAGGCATCCTCGGGAATCTTGTCCATCAGGCCTTCGAGACGCTCGCGGGCGGCCGTCATCGTCTGGCGCAGATGCAGCCGCTCGGCCTCGGCCGCGACCATCTGGTTTCTCAAAACCTCGTTCTCGGCACGCAACTGCTGAATCAGCGCGACCGCCTGTTCGATCTTGGTTTCAAGGGCTTCGAGTTCGACATTCATGGGGCGCACTATAGTGGCAAAAATGCCGCATGGTCAAGGACTAAGCCTTTATTCTGAAAGTGGTTTATAGCACTTGTCCAATGCCTGCCTGATGCAGTGCAGCATGTTTACCTGTAGAATGCGCGCCGTCTCAGGTGCTGCGTACGGATTCTCCAAGCGCAGTTAAACGGGAAAGCGGTGCGTCTGCCCCACAGACCATTCCGCTGCTGCCCCCGCAACGGTAAGCAAGTGCGGGCGTATCACACAGCCACTGGGTGACAACCTGGGAAGGCGATACGTCAAGACTTGCAAGCCCGGATACCGGCCTGGAACGCAAAGTGGAAGTGCCACGGGGTGGTGGCGCCGGTTCCAGCGACCAGCCCCTCCCTCGCACATCCTTTTCGATGCATTCCGGCATGCGGGGACGCCTGCCAGGAGGGGAAAATCAATGAAAATCCATCTACGGCCCATCACCCTGGGCCTGATCGCCGCTGTCGGTCAGCCGATGGCGGCTCTTGGCCAGCAAACACTGGAACCCGTCGTCGTCACCGCCAACCGAGGCCCCTTGCTGCTCGAACACGCAACCGGGGAAACGGTCGTCATCGGCCGCAAGGAAATCGAGGCACGACAAACCGACCGCCTGACCGACATCGTCAACAGTACTGCCGGTGTTTTCGTCGCCCCCGGCAAGGGTCCGTTGCAAACTGCGCCAGGCTTAGCGCTGCGCGGCATTCCCAGCGATCGCCGCGCCCTCGTTTTGCTCGACGGCATCCCGATGACCGACGGCTACGCCGGCAGCGTGCTGCTCGGCGGCATCCCGACCGAATCGATCCAGCAGGCGGAAATCCTGTTCGGCCCGATGTCTTCGCTGTACGGTGGCAATGCGATGGGTGGTGTGGTCAATTTCGTCACCCGCATGCCAACCCGCAGCGAATTCGGCTTCAGTGTCGGCTATGGCGAGGCCTTCGAATCGGGCAAGGCGCCGGCCGATGTGCAGAAAGCCTACGTCCATGCCGGCACCCGCCTGGAAAACGGCTTGGCCATCCGCTTCACCGGAAACTGGGCGCAAACCAACGGCTACCGCAGCGAATGGGTCACCGGCAGCCGCCCGGCCAACTCCAACGGCGCCATTCCGATCAGCACGGAGTTGGGCGCCGGCACCTTCCTGCTCGGCCAGAAGGGCGACAACACCTGGCGCGAGCACGGTGCCTCGCTGAAGCTGGAACAGCGGATCAGCACCGACACCACCTGGCGCGCCGGCTGGCTGCTGCAGGACTACCACTACGGTTACGCGGCACCGCAATCCTTCGTACGCAACAACACCACCGGCGCCCTGGTCTATAGCGCTTCCTTCGCCGGCGGCGACAGCAACTACAGCCGCCAGTTGTTCCATGCCGGTTTCGACACCAAGCTGGGCCTCGGCCAGTTGAACGTACTGGCCAGCCACACCGAGGTGACGACCAACTCCTTCATCATCGCCACCACCGGCACAGCCTTTGGCGGCCCGGGCCGGATCAGCGACAGCCCATCGGAATCGACCACCTTCGACACCTACTGGAACGCCTCGCTCGGCACCCATGACCTGACCATCGGCTACGCCTACCGTCAGGACTCGGCCGACACCAAGGACTACACCCTGAGCAACTGGGGCAACCCGGAATCGAAAACCGGCCTGTATTCCACCGCCTCCGGCAAAATGTCCCTGCATGGCGCCTACCTGCAGGATAACTGGCAGATCACACCGCGCCTGACCGTGCAGGGCGGCCTGCGCTACGACCACTGGCTCAACGCCAATGGCCAGAGCACAGACCCGTCGGGCATCTACAGCCATGCCGAACGCACGGCAGCGGCCTGGAGCCCCAAGCTTGGGGCCTCGTGGCGCGTGACTGATGCCTTCACGCTACGCACTTCGGCCGGCAAGGCTTTCCACGCCCCGACGGTGTATGACCTGTATCGCAGTTCGTCTTTATCCACCTACAACATCAGCGCCAACCCGACACTGGAACCGGAAACCGTCAAATCCTGGGAAGTCGGCGCCGACTGGCGCGCCTGGAATGGCGGCGAAATCCGCACCACCTATTTCCATAACGAAATCGACAATCTGATCTACCTCGGCCCGCGCAAACCCGGCCCCGGCGGCAAGGATGTCCGCCTGCGCATCAACGCCGGCAAGGCACGGACCAACGGAGTCACGCTCAGCGTCACGCACCGCTTTGATGCCGACAACCGCGTCTTCGCCAACCTGACCTACACGCACAGTGAAATGCTGGAGAACAGTGCCTCTCCCACATCAGTCGGCAAGCGCCTGACCGGTCTGCCGGAAAAGCAGGCCAGCGTTGGCTTCGAAACACGCCAAGGCAACTGGCTGCTATCCACCAGTGGGCGCTATGCCAGCAAGCAGTATTCCGACGATACCAATGCCGATGGCGCCATCGGTGTCTACAAGGCCTACGACGCCTATTTCGTCGTCGACAGCAAGCTGAGCTACCGCTTCGACAAGACCCTGACCGCCTCACTGGCCGTCAGCAACCTGCTCGACCGGGAGTACTTCTCGTACTACGCCGCCCCGGGCCGCGCCTGGTTCGCTTCGCTGGCCTACAACTACTGACAGGAAAGCTATCTCACTGTTATTCAAGCATTCCGCCAGGTAAAATGGCGGTCGTTACAGGTGCTGCGTGCGGGTTCTCCAAACGCAGTTAAACGGGAAAGCGGTGCGTCTCCGACGAGATCATTCCGCTGCTGCCCCCGCAACGGTAAGCGAGTGCGGGCGTATCACATAGCCACTGGGTCACCACCTGGGAAGGCGATACGTCAAAGACTTGCGAGCCCGGATACCGGCCTGGAACACCACTGGAAGTGCCGCGACAACAATTTCATGAATCGCTGCGCGACGGCACTTCTTCTCAACGTATTCCGGTAGCGGGGACGCCTGCCGGGAAAGGAAGAAAATGTATCCACGTTTCAAGCCAATGGCACTGTTGCCTGCCTTTGCCATTTCGGCCGCCATCGCGCAGCCGATTAGCCAGCTCGACACCGTTGTCGTCAGCGCAACGCGTTTTGCCGAAAAATCGCCGGCCGTCGCCGGTAACATCAGCATCATTTCCCGGGAAGACATCCGCAATTCGGCTGCCCGCAGCATTCCGGATTTACTGAAGAGCAGTGCCGGTGTTTCAGTAACGCCCCTTTACGGCAACATGGGGATCGATGCCACCGTAGATCTGCGCGGCTTCGGCGAAGTCGCTGGCCACAACACCCTGATCCTGATTGACGGTCAGCGCATGAATCCTATCGATATGAGTGCCATCGACTGGTCGATCATTCCGCTGTCGAGCATCGAGCGTATCGAAATCATGCGCGGGGCCGGCACCGTGCTTTACGGTGACCGGGCGACCGGCGGCGTGATCAACATCGTGACCGACAAATCGGCGCGCAATGCGGCCTCGGCCGCTGTCGGCTTCGGTAGCTTCAACTCCCAGACGGTGGATGGCGAAATTTCCGTCGGCGGCAACGAAGGCTACGCCAACCTGAAAGCCCATTATGGGAACACCGACGGCTGGCGAAAGAACAGCCAGGCCGACCAGAAATCGCTGGCCGGTCGTCTGGGGTGGGCCTTTTCCCGGGCCGATGTGTTCACCGATTTTGCCATCTATACTGAAAGTTCCGGCGCCCCGGGTTCGATTGCCGAACGCATCTACCGGACCGATCCGAAACAGGCCCGCAACCCGCTCGACACCCAGCGCAAGGACGGTTACCGCGTGCGTCCGGGCGTTGCCGTTCAGTTCAGCGACAGCCTGCGTTTCGAGGCCGAGGTTTCAGTCGACCATGCCGACCAGCATTTCGAGAATTTTTCCTTTGGCAGCGTTGCTGACCGGCAACGCGACATGGTATCGCTGACCCCCCGTCTGCGTTGGGCCCACGGCCTCGTCGGACTGAAGAGTGAAACCGTGCTGGGTGCCGACTACTACACCGGTACAGTGACCAACACCTACTCTTCGTATGCCAACAATCGCGCCGAACAGGACAGCACGGCGGCCTACGTGCAAAACACGACGGGACTGACCGAACGTCTGGCCTTAACCCTTGGCGCACGCACTCAGCGCATGAAACAGCGCGCCGACCAGGAGGCCTACCCGACCTATTTCATGCCGGCGATGACCGGTAGCAGCGAACAATCGCGCAGCGCCTGGGATGCCGGCCTGGCCTACAGCGATACCGGCTGGCGCGTCTACGGCAAGCTGGGCACCACCTTCCGCTTCGCCAACACCGACGAGTTGTTCGGCTATGACGCACTGACCGGCAACACCGTCTATGCCGGGAATCTGAAACCGCAACATGGCACCGTCCGCGAGGTCGGCGGCAGTATCGTACGTGGCCCCGTTTCGCTACAGGCCTCGGCCTACCAGATTGATCTCGAGGACGAGATCGGCTATGACGGGGCACGGGGAGCCAACGTCAATTTCGACCCGACCCGTCGGCGCGGCCTGGAAACGGAAATGACCTGGCGCATGACCCCGACGCTGAAATCCCGCCTGGCCTACACCTACGCTCAGGCCGAGTTCCGCGAAGGGCGCTACCAGGGCAAGGCGGTACCCATGGTTCCGAACAACAAGGCCTCCCTGCTGATCAATTGGGATGGTGGCCGGATCGGCCGCTACGGCATTTCGACCAATTACGTCGGCGACCGCCATTTCAGCGGCGACTACGCCAACGAACGTAAGATCCTGTCCGGCTACACCACAGTGGATCTGCTGGCCGACTGGAAGACCGGGCCTGTCACCATTTCAGCCCGCGTCCTCAATGCCACCAACCGGCACTACGCGCCATACGCCCTGTATTCGACAGCGCGCAGCGACTATTTCTACTACCCCGGCGACAAGCGCAGCTTCTTTGTCAGCCTCCGCTACGACTTCAAGTAAATGCCCACCCGCCGTCGCGCCATCCTGATTCTTTCCGCCCTCTGCCTGCTGGCCGTGGGCAGTTTCATGCTGGCGTTGACGGTAGGCAGCTTCAAGGTGGCCTACGCCGATGTTTTTGCCGCCCTGCTGGGCCGCGAGGGCGGCGGCGGTGACGTTGTCCTGCAGTTGCGTCTGCCGCGCGCCATCGCCGGTTTTGCCTGCGGCGGGCTGCTCGCCCTGGCCGGTGCCCTGATGCAGGTGCTGTTGCGGAATCCACTGGCCGATCCTTACGTGCTGGGTATTTCCGGCGGGGCCGGGGTAGGGGCGATGTTTGCCATCCTGATCGGTCTGCCGGTGCTCGGCATCGACGGATTGGCCTTTGCCGGCGCGCTCGGCGCGATGTTCATCGTCTTCGGCCTGGCGCATGGCGACGGCAGCTGGACGCAGACCCGGCTGCTGCTCACCGGCGTCATCGTCGCCGCCGGCTGCGGCGCGCTGGTTGCCTTGATGCTGGCCATCGCGGAGGAACACAAGCTGCGGGGCATGCTGTTCTGGCTGATGGGCGACCTCGGTCAAAGCTCGCAGTGGTGGCCGCCCTTGGCGGCCCTGGTCGTGGCGCTGACACTGGCCATGCCGTTCGCCCGCGAACTGAACCTGCTGTCGCGCGGCATGATGCAGGCGCAGGCCCTGGGCGTCGCCGTCGATCGCCTGCGCTACGCCATCTACCTGCTCGCTTCGCTGGCCACCGCCGCTTCGGTGACGACGGCCGGTTCGATCGGTTTCGTCGGCCTGGTCGTGCCCCACCTGGTGCGGCTGGCCACCGGCAACGACCAGCGCCTGCTGCTGCCGGCCTCGGTGCTCGCCGGCGGCTCGCTGCTGGTGCTGGCCGACACGCTGGCCCGCACGCTGATCGCCCCGCAGCAGTTGCCGGTCGGCGTGCTGACCGCGCTGATCGGCGTGCCGGTCTTCCTCTTCCTGCTGTCGAGGCAGCCGAAATGAACCAGCCGCTGATCGAAGCCCGCCAGTTGCGCGTCACCATCGGCGACAAGGCCATCATCGACCGCCTCAACCTCGGCGTGGCGAGCGGTGAGCGGCTGGCCATCCTGGGCCGCAACGGGGCGGGCAAGTCGACCCTGCTGTCCACCCTGGCCGGCCTGCGCAAACCGGCCAGCGGGGCCGTGCTGCTTGAGGGCGAGGACGCCGCCCTGCTGCATCCGCGGCAGGCTGCGCTGCGTCGTGCCTGGCTCGGTCAGTTCCAGAACGATCCGTTCGGGTCGACAGTGCTCGAAACGGCCCTCACCGGACGCCACCCACACCTCGGCCGTTGGGACTGGGAATCGACGCGCGACGCCGAACTGGCCCGCGGCGCCCTGCGTGCGGTGGGCCTGGCCGGCATGGAAGAGCGGCAGATCCACACCCTGTCGGGCGGCGAACGCCAGCGCCTGGCCATCGCCACGCTGCTCACCCAGGCGGCCCCGCTCTACCTGCTCGACGAACCCTTGTCGCACCTCGACCTCAACCACCAGATGGCGGTGCTCGAACTGTTCGCCGGCACCGCCCGCGACTGCGGCGCCGGCGTCATCATGGTCCTGCACGACCCGGCGCTGGCCCATCGCTTCTGCGACCGGGCGCTGCTGGTTTATGGCGACGGCCAGACCCGCCTGGGGCCGGTCGACGACATCCTGACGGCGGCAACGCTGTCCGAACTCTACGGCTATGGCCTGCGGCAGATCGAAGACCGCGGCCATCGCTGCTTCATTCCGGAATAGAAAATGAACGTTACGCACGAACAACGCATGCAGAAGAAGAAGGCCGTCGTCGACGGCAAGATCGCCGCCGCCCAGGAAGAACGCGGCGTGCTGGTGGTCAATACCGGCAACGGCAAGGGTAAGTCGAGCGCCGCCTTCGGCGTCGTCGCCCGCGCCCTCGGCCACGGCCTGCAGGTCGGCGTCGTGCAGTTCGTCAAGGGCCGCTCGGATACCGGCGAAGAAGCCTTTTTCCGCCGTCAGCCCGGCGTGCACTGGCACGTCGGTGGCGAAGGCTTTACCTGGGAAACCCAGGACAAGGATCGCGACGCCCGCGCCGCCCAGGCCGCCTGGGATGTGGCCTGCGGCCACCTGAGCGACCCGGCCATTGGCCTCGTCGTGCTCGACGAAATGACCTACGCCTTCAAGTACGGCTGGCTGGACCTCGACACCGTCATCGCCAAGCTACTGTCGCGCCCCTTGATGCAGCACGTCATCATCACCGGCCGCGCCGCCCCCGAGGCGCTGCGCGAGGTGGCCGACACGGTGAGCGACATCGGCATGGAAAAGCACGCCTTCCAGAGCGGCATCAAGGCCATGCCGGGACTGGAGTTCTGAACATAGCCTATTCATTCATTTTTCATTAGAATTCACATTTTTCGGGTGCCCGCGCTTGTTATGCAAGCAAGGGTGAAACGGGAAGCCGGTGACCTCGCGCAAGCGGGCATTCCGGCGCAGCCCCCGCTGCTGTAAGCCTGACGACTCCGCATCCGCCACTGTGTTCGCACGGGAAGGCGCGGGGAAGGACGACGGCGAGCCAGAAGACCGGCCCGAAAACGTTGTAGTGCCATTCTCCGGGGTGATGAGAACGGTTCTGAAGCGATGCCCGGCCCGGTCTCTCCTTGATTCCCGCCCCCGGCCTCTCCTCCGATCCGCATCTTCCCCCGGTGGTTTTTGTAGCTTCGGGGAGAAGTCATGCACATCATGGAAGGTTTTCTTCCAGTCGAGCACGCGCTCGGCTGGAGCATCGCGTCGGCGCCCTTCGTCGCCCTCGGCCTGCGTTCGGTACGCCGGCAATTGAATGAACGCCCGGAGCAGCGGATGCTGCTCGGTGTCGCCGCCGCCTTTTCCTTCGTCCTCTCGGCACTCAAGCTGCCGTCCGTGACTGGCAGTTGCTCGCACCCGACCGGTGTTGGCCTCGGTGCCCTGCTCTTCGGACCGCTAGCCATGGTGCCGGTCGGCCTTGTCGTGCTGCTGTTCCAGGCGCTGCTCCTCGCCCACGGCGGCCTGACCACGCTGGGCGCCAATCTCTTTTCGATGGCCATCGTCGGCCCGCTGGTTGCCGCTGGGCTGTTCCGCCTTGGCCGCCGCCTCGGGCTGCCACTCGCCGCCTGCGTCTTCGCTGCCGCCAGCCTGGGCGACCTGGCCACCTACCTGACGACCAGCCTCCAGCTCGCCTGGGCCTTTCCCGACCCGGCCGGCGGCTTTGCCGCATCGCTGCTCAAATTTGGTGGCATCTTCGCCATCACGCAGATTCCACTCGCCATCAGTGAAGGCTTGCTCACCGTGCTGGTGGTCAATGCACTGACCCGCTTCAACGCCGAGGAATTGCGCCACCTGCCGCTGTTCGCCCCGCAGGGGAAGCAGGCATGAAGAAGCAGAACTGGCTGCTAATCATCGCCGTCATCCTGCTCAGCGCCTTGCCGTTGTGGTTCGCGCCGCAACCCGCCCCCGGCCCCGACGGCCAGCCCGGTGAGGCCTTTGGCGGTGCAGACGGACGCGCCCAGCAGGCCATCGGCCAGGTAGCGCCGGGCTACGAACCGTGGTTCACACCGTTGATCGAACCGGCCAGCGGTGAAATCGCCTCGCTCCTTTTCGCCCTGCAGGCCGCGCTCGGGGCCGGGGTGATCGGCTACTGGCTGGGCTGTGTCGTCACCCGCGACCGTTGGCGCCGGAAAACCGAAGGCCAGACGAAGAACGAGGAGAAGCCCCGTGCTGATTGAGCAGGCGGCTTACGGCAACCGCTGGCGACGCGTCAGCCCGGCGGCCAAGGGCACCTTAGCCCTGGGCGGCTTGATTGCCGCCTTCGCCGCACCGACGCCGGCGGCAGCGCTGCTCGTCGCCGTGCTGCTGGCCGGGGTGGCCTGCCTGGGAGCTCGCGTCGCGCCAGCTCTCTATGGACGCGCCGCCGCACCGGCCATCGGTTTTCTCGCCCTCTCCGGCTTGACGCTGCTCGTCGCCATCGACGCCGATTTCTCCTGGCGCTGGGCACCCGAAGCCTGGCCGCGCGTAGCTTCACTGACCGCCCGCTCGCTGGCCGCACTGGCCGCCCTGCTCGGCCTGGTGCTGACCACGCCGCTGCCCGACCTGATTAGCCTGCTGCGCCGCCTGCGCTGCCCGGAACTGCTGCTCGACCTGATGGTGCTGTGCTACCGCATGCTGTTCGTTTTCTCCGCCGCGTTGCAGGACACGGCCACCGCTCAACGCGCCCGCCTGGGCTATGCCTCGACCCGGCTGACCCGCCGCTCGCTTGGCCTGCTCGCCGCCAACCTGACGCTCCAGGTCTGGCAACGCGCCCAAGGCCTGCACCGCGCGGCGCAGGCCCGCAACGGCAACGGCGCGCTGCGCCTGCTCAGCCCGGAATTCGACCACGCCCGGCGCGACACGGCCTATGCCGCATTCGCCGGAGTGCTGCTCATCCTGCTGGCGAGACTGGCCGTATGAGCCCGTTACTCGAAGCCTGCGCCCTCAGCCACGTTTATCCCGACGGGAGCGTCGGCCTCGACGGCTGCTCGCTGACCATCCGCAGCGGCAGCCGCAATGCGCTGCTCGGCAGCAACGGCTCGGGCAAAACCTCCCTGCTGCAGCACTTCAACGCCCTGCTGCGGCCGACCGCCGGCGGCGTGCGCTTTGCCGGCCAGCCGGTCGAATACAGCCGCGGGGGCCTGAATGCGCTGCGCCGCCGGGTCGGGCTGGTTTTCCAGAACCCGGATCGCCAGCTGTTCTCGGCCAGCGTGATCGAGGATGTTTCCTTCGGCCCGCTCAATCTCGGGCTGGACGAAGCGACGGTGCGCCGCCGGGTGGATGACGCGCTGGCCGCCGTCGGCCTGCGCGAGTTGGCCGACAAGCCGGTGCACCATCTGAGCTTCGGCCAGAAAAAGCGCGTCTGCATTGCCGGTGTGCTGGCCATGCAGCCCGACGTGCTGCTGCTCGACGAGCCGATGGCCGGGCTGGATGCGACGATGCAGGTCGAACTGCAGGCCCTGCTCGATACGCTGACCGGACGCGGCATCACCATCGTGCTATCCACGCACGATGTCGATTTCGCCTACCGCTGGGCCGACGACGTCCACCTGCTCGCCGCCGGGCGCTGCCTGGCCTCGTTTGCCGCCGCCGATCTCCCGCAACACGTGCTCTCGCTGCGCGCCGCCGGCCAGCCTCTGCCGGCCGTCGTCGAACTGCACCGGGCGCTGGCAGCACACGGACTGGCCGGCGAGGCACCGCGCAGCCTGGATGCCCTGCATCTCCAACTTGCCGCCTGGAAAGGAATCTGAATCGTGACTTCCCCCCACCCCGCATCGCAGCCCGGCACCGTGTGGTTTGTCGGTGCCGGCCCCGGCGATCCGGACCTGATCACCGTCAAGGGCCGCCGGTTGCTGGAGCAGGCCGGCGCCATCCTGTTCGCCGGTTCGCTGGTCGATCAGGCAGCAACGCTGTACGCCCCGGCCGGCTGCGAGATCCGCGACTCCAAGGACATGACGCTGGAGGAGATGACGGACTGGCTGACTGCCGCCGCCCGCAAACATGCGACAGTGGTCCGCCTGCAGACCGGCGACCCCGGCCTGTACGGCGCGCTGATCGAGATGACCCGGCCGCTGACTGCCGCCGGCATCGACTGGGCCGTGGTGCCCGGCGTGTCGTCGGCCATGGCCTCAATGGCCGCCGCCGGCGAAACACTGACCCTGCCGGAAATCACCCAGACCGTGATCCTCACCCGCGTCGCCGGCCGCACGCCGATGCCGCCGGGCGAGGAGCTCGAAGCCCTCGCCGCGCACAAGACCACGCTGTGCATCTATCTGTCCATCACGCTGCTGCACAAGGTGCAGGAAGCGTTGATCAAAGCCGGCTGGAGCGAGGATGCGCCGATCCTGGTGGTGCAGAAGGCCAGCTGGCCGGGCGAGGAAAAGATCGTGCGCGGCACGCTCCGCGACATCAAGCGCAAATGCCAGGAAGAGAAGATCGCCAGCCAGGCCATGATCGTCGCCAGCCCAACGCTGGGTGCCGCCGACTGGCCGGACCTGATCCGCTCCAAGCTCTACGACCCCACGTTTGCGCACCGCTTCCGCAAGGCTACGGAGAACCCCACGCATGAATGACACCACCCTCCTGCTCGTCGGCCACGGTTCACGCGGCCGCCAGGGCAACAAGGAAACGATCAATTTCGCTGCCCAGTGGCGCGAGCGCCACCCGGACTGGCGCATCGAGGTCTGTTTCATCGAGCATGCCGAGGTGCTGCTCGACGAGGGCCTGGATCGCGCCGCCCGGGGAGCGAAGCAGGTACTCGTTCTGCCCTTCATCCTGAATGCCGCCGGCCACGTCAAGATGGAGCTGCCGCACGCGCTGGAAGACGCCCGCCAGCGCCATCCCGGCGTCGAATTCGCCGTCACCCGTCACCTCGGCATGGGGCGCGACATTTTTGCCGTGCTGCAGGGCCAGCTGGAGCGGCTGATGAAGCAGCTGGCCATGCCCGACCCGATGAGCACTGGCGTCATCCTGCTCGGTCGCGGCTCGTCGGATGCCGGCGCCAACGGCGAATTAGCCAAGATGGCGCGCTGGATTTTCGAGGCCAACGACCATGAACTGGTCGACCTGGCCTTTACCGGCGTCACCTGGCCGCGCCTGGAAACGGTTGTCCAGCGGCAGGTCCGGCTGGGTGCGATGCAGATTGCCATCGTCCCGGTTTATCTGTTCACCGGCGTGCTGATCGAACGTATCCAGGAGCAGGTGGCCCGCCTGAAGCAGCAGTACCCGCAGGTCGCCTTCGCGCTCGGCACCCATTTCGGCTTCGATCCGGGCATTTTTGCGCTGCTCGACGCCAAGGTGCTCGGCGAGCCCCTTCCCGAGGGGCGCATGCTCGAATGCGACGGCTGCAAATACCGCGCCGACGCCGAAGAAGAACATCTGCACGACCACAGCCATACCGCCATCGCAGGCCAGGTCGGCGGCTGCGGCCATCGTCACGGGCCAAATCACGACCACCCCCCTCATCACGGCTGCGCCCACCCACACGACTGATTCGCGAGGAAATCCATGACCATCTCCACCGCCAGCAACACCGTTACCGAACAGCTGACCGAAGCCGGCCGCGCCATCGAGCATGACTCCTTCGCCATCATCGACGCCGAGGCCGGCCCGCACGGCTACACCGCCGAGCAATGGCCCCTCGTCCGCCGGATGATCCACGCCAACGCCGATTTCGAGTTCAACGGCCTGACCGCCTTCCACCCGGATGCCATGCAGGACGGCATGAACGCGGTGCTGAAGGGCGGCACGCCCATCGTCGCCGATGTCGAGATGATCTGCGTCGGCCTCTCGCAGCCGCGTCTCCGGCACTTCGGCCTGAGCACCCATCACTACATTTCCGACGCCGACGTGATCGAAGCCGCCAAGGCCGCCAACAGCACGCGCGCCGTACAGGCCATGCGCAAGGCGCAACGGCTCGGCAAGCTCGACGGCGCCATTGTCGGCATCGGCAACGCCCCCACCGCGCTGATCGAACTCGTCCGCCTGATCCGCGAGGAAGGCGTGCGCCCGGCCCTGGTCATCGGCATGCCGGTCGGCTTTGTTTCCGCCGCCGAATCGAAGGATCTGCTGATGACGGTAAACGAAGTGCCGTGGGTGGCCATCCAGGGCCGCAAGGGCGGTTCGACATTGGTGGTCGCTGCCATCCACGCCATGCTGTCGCTGGCCGAAGCCGAGCAGAAAAAGGCGGCATGAGCACGCCCGAAAACGCGGGCGAGGCCCCGGCCAAGGTCCGCAAGGGCGACGCCCGCCGCGAACGCGGCAACCGCACCGGTTTCACAACCGGTGCCTGTGCGGCGGCAGCGGCCCGCGCGGCGACGCTCGGCCTGTTGCTCAGCGAGGTACCGACGAGCATCGTCTGCCGCCTGCCCAATGGCCAGGCGGTGAGCTTCGCCGTACACGATGGCAGCGTCGAGGAAACCGCCGGGCTCGCCCATGCCGTCATCGTCAAGGATGCCGGCGACGATCCGGATGCCACGCACGGCGCCCACCTGACAGCCGACGTCCGCCTGCTGCCGCACCACGCCGGCGAGGTCGTGCTCAAAGGCGGGCCGGGGGTCGGCCTGGTCACCAAGGCGGGCCTCGGCCTGGAGGTTGGCGGGCCGGCGATCAACCCGGTCCCGCGCCGCAACATCGTCGACAATGTGCGCGCCGTGGCTGGCGAATTGCTCGACCACGATGGTCTGGAAGTCACCATCTCGGTGCCCGGCGGCGACGAAATGGCCAAGAAGACGCTGAACGCGCGGCTCGGCATCCTCGGCGGCATTTCCATCCTCGGCACCACCGGCATCGTCCGCCCCTATTCGACGGCCGCCTTCCGCGCCAGCGTCGTCCAGGCCGTCGATGTCGCGGTCAATCAGGGGCAGGAGCACCTGGTCTTCACCACCGGCGGACGCACCGAGAAATTCGCCATGCACCAGCTGCCGGAACTCGATGAATCCTGCTTCGTTCAGATGGGCGACTTCGTCAAGGCGGCCTTCACCAGCGCCATCAAGCGCGGCGTGCCGAACATCACGGTCGGCGCCATGGTCGGCAAGCTGACCAAGATGTGCCAGGGGCTGGCCGTCACCCACGCCTGGAAGGCCGAGGTGGACCGCGACATCCTGGCCGACTCGGCCCGCGAGGTTGGCGCACCGCCCGACCTGATCGAGGAAATCCGCGCCGCAGAAACCGCCCGTTTCGCCGCCGAACGGCTGGCCAACCTTGGACTCACCGAAGCCTTCCATCGCCGACTGGCGATCAAGGCCATCCGCAGCCTGACCACCCACTACCCCGGCGACTATCGCCTGACCGTGCTGGTCTGCGATTTCGAGGGGCGGTTCATTTGCCGTGTCGAGCAAGAGGAGTCGCTGTGACCACCGAATCCGCCGTCGGCATCGAAGCGTGCCTGGATGCTGAAAAAATCATGAACCACGAAACAGACATTCACCCCACCACTCTCCTCGGCATCCTCGACGATGGCTGGACCGGCTTGTCGGATCCTGCACGCCAGCGGCTGGCGGCAGCTGGCGTGGTCATCGGCGCCGGGCGCACGCTCGATCTGGTGCGCCCTTATCTCGCGCCCGAAGCCGAGGTGCACGACATGGATGGCCGGCTCGGCCAGGTACCGGGCTGGATTGCGGCGGCGCGCGAGGCTGGACGCAGCGTCATCGTGCTGGCCACCGGCGACCCGTTGTGCCACGGCATCGCCTCGTGGCTGACCGGCAAGCTGGGACCGGAAAGTTTCGAGATCATCCCGGCCGTATCGACACTGCAGCTCGCCTTTGCCCGCTTCAAGACGGCCTGGCAGGACATCAAGATTGCCACCTGCCACACCGCCGATGCCGGCGAATGGTTCGTCGGCGCCCCGCCCTCGCACGGCCTGTACAAACTGATGCGCAGCATTGCCCGGCACCCTCGCGTGGCGCTGTTCACCGGGCCGGAGAACACGCCGGCCCGCCTGGCCCGGGCGCTGATTCTGGCCGGCTATGAGCAGGAGGCCCGGCTATCGGTCGCCTGCCGCCTGTTGCTGCCGGATGAGGCCATCTACCGCGACCTCCTCTTGGCCGAGACGGCCGGAATGGCGTTTCCGCAGCCCAATGTCGTCCTCGTCGAACGCACGCCCCAGGCCAGCCCCGCCTTTGGACTGGAAGATGCCGAGTACATCCAGCGTTCGCCCGAGAAGGGACTGATCACCAAGCAGGAGGCGCGCGCCCTGTCGCTGGCCAAGCTGCGCCTGAAGCCGGATGCACTGGTCTGGGACATCGGTGCCGGTTCCGGTTCGGTAGGCCTGGAAGCGGCCCGCCTGGCACCCGAAGGACATGTCTGGGCCATCGAGAAGAATGCCGGCGATGCTGAAAATGCCCGCGCCAACGCCGCTCGTTTCCGGGTCGGCAATTACACGCTGGTCGAAGGCAAGGCGCCGCAGCACCTCGACACCTGGCCCGACCCGGACGCCGTGTTCATCGGCGGCTCGGGCGGCGAACTGGCCGCCCTGATCCAGCTGATCCTCGGCCGGCTGAAGCCCGGCGGCCGGCTGGTGATGAACTTCGTCACGCTGGAAAACCTGGCGACCGCCACCGACGCGCTGCAGGATAACGGAGCCGCCTGGGAGGTTGTGCAACTGCAGGCCAGCCGCAGCCAGCCGATTCTCGGCATGCACCGGTTGGCGGCGCAGAACCCGGTGTGGATTGTGACTGCAAGCAAGGAAAACACATGACTGGACAGAAACGTGAAGGGCCGAAATTCGGCAAACTGATCGGCGCCTCCCTCGGCCCCGGCGACCCGGACCTGATCACCCGCCGCGCCTGGGCCGCCCTGCAATCCGGCGCCCGCTGGCTGTACCCGGTGAAAAAGGCCGAAGAATCCTCCTACGCGCTATCCATCGTCGAACGCGGCGGCGTCCCCGTGCCGGCCGATGCCGTCGAACTGGTCTTTCCGATGACCCGCGACGCCGACATCCTGGCCAAGGCCTGGGCGCGGGCTGCCGAGCAGACGGTGGAACTGCTCGGCGAAGGTCGCGACCTGGTTTTCCTGGTCGAAGGCGACGCCTCCACCTTCGCCACCTTCGGCCACCTCGCCCGCGTCGTGCGCGAGTTGCTACCACAGGTCGAGGTCGAGACCATCCCCGGCGTTTCCTCCTTCGCCGCCGCCGCAGCCGCGGCCGGCGTGACCCTGGCCGAGGAGGACGAAACCTTCGCCATCATCCCCGCCGCCTATGGCGTTGAAGTCATCGACCACCTGCTCGACGAGTTCGACACCCTGGCCTTGCTCAAGGTCAAGCCGATGGTCGACGAGGTCGTCGACCTGCTCGAACAACGCGACCTGCTCACCACCTCGGTCTTCATCGAAAAGGTCGGTTCGCCGGACGAGCGCATCGTGCGCGACGTCGCCAATCTGAAGGGAGAGAAGGTCAATTACCTGTCGCTCATGCTGGTGCAGAACCCCAAGCGCGTGCGCGGCGAGTTGCGCCGCGGCTGCCGCAAGCGCAAGGAAGCCGTCGATGCCTCCGCGTCGACCTAAACCTGGTAACCCCATAAAAACCAACCCCAACAGAGAGACCATCCCATGAAAATCGCCGTCGTCTCGATTACCAAACACGGCATCGCGCTAGCCGGCAAGGTCGTCGCCGCCTTGCCGGGCACGCAACTGTTCTGCCCCGAGAAATTCCGTGCCGCAGGCGAGACCGCCGCCCCAAACGCTGTGCATTGCTACGAAGGCAAGGTCGGCGACCAGGTGCCGGCGATGTTCGCCACCTTCGACGGCATCATCTGCATCGTCTCGCTCGGTGCCGTTGTCCGCCTGATCGCACCGCACCTAAAAAACAAGGAAACCGACCCGGCCGTCGTCGTCATCGACGAAGCCGGCCGTTTCGTCATTCCGGTGCTCTCCGGCCACCTCGGCGGCGCCAACCGGCTGGCCGGCCATCTCGCCACCGCGCTCGGCGCCCAGGCCGTGCTGACCACCGCCTCGGATGCCCGCGAAACCCTCGCCGTCGACCTGCTCGGCCGCGAACTCGGCTGGGCCTTCGAGGCCAGCCACGACGAAATCGTTCGCTGCAGCGCCGCGATGGTGAACGACGAGCCGGTGGCGCTGGTCCAGGAAGCCGGCAGCACCGACTGGTGGGCCAACCATGCCAACGGGCGCACGGGGCCGCTACCGGCCAACGTGACGCGCTTCGAGCGGCTGGAAGACATGCCGCTCGACCGCTTCGCGGCCGTGCTGTGGATCAGCCGGCGGGAGATGCCGGGCGATATTGCCGCGCAGCTGGCCGGACGTCGGGTCGTGTATCGCCCATGAACATCGCCCTCGGCCTCGGTTGCGACCGCGGCACACCGGCCACCACCATCGCCCGGTGCATCGCCGAGGCACTGACGCAGGCAGGGGCTACGCTGGCCGATGTGCAAGCCGTCGCCTCCATCGACCTCAAGGCCGACGAAATCGGCCTCACCGAAGTCGCCCTAGCCAATGGCTGGACGATCCGCTTCTACCCGGCTACCGAACTGGCACTGATCGCCGTACCGAATCCCTCCGAAACTGTCCGCAAATACACCGGTACGCCGTCCGTCTCCGAGGCGGCAGCAATCCTCGTCGCCGGCGCCGACCAGACGCACCTGATCATCGAAAAACACAAGCTGCGTGGCCCGGACGGCCGCAACGCCACCGTTTCCATTGCAAGGATTCCTCAATGAGCACACCACTCAACACCCCTGAAAACCTCACCGCCAAGCCCGGCAAGATCATGCTCGTCGGCCTTGGCCCAGGCAGCAACGACCACCTGACCGCCCGCGCCCGGGCGGCGATTGCCGAGGCCGACACGATCATCGGCTATGTCACCTACATCCGCCTGGTCGCCGACCTGGTTGCCGGCAAGGAGGTGATCAAGAAGTCGATGACCGAGGAACTCGACCGCGCCATCGAAGCACTGGAGCGCGCCCGCCAGGGCAAGAAGGTGGCGCTGATATCCTCCGGTGACGCCGGGGTGTACGGCATGGCCGGGCCGACTTTCGAGGTGCTGTTCCAGGCCGGGTGGACGCCCGATTCAGCCATCGAGGTCGAGATCGTGCCCGGCGCGTCGGCACTGAACACCTGCGCCGCCCTGGTCGGCGCGCCGCTGACCCACGACTTCTGCGCCATTTCGCTGTCTGACCTGCTGACGCCGTGGCCGACCATCGCCCGTCGTCTGGATGCCGTGGCCTACGCCGATTTCGTCGTCGCGCTATACAACCCGAAGAGCGGCCGCCGCACGCAGCAGATCGTCGAAGCGCAGCGCCTTTTCCTGCGCCACCGCGATCCGCAGACGCCGGTCGCCATCGTCAAGTCGGGCTATCGCCCCAAGCAGCGCATCGAACTGACCACGCTGGAAAAAATGAATGAGGCCGAGATCGGCATGTTGTCGACGGTGCTGATCGGCAACTCCAACACCTTCATCCAGCACGGCCTGATGGTCACACCGCGCGGCTATGCCAACAAGTACGCCGTCGAGGACGGCGAACGCAACACCCATGCCGGCGAGCAGGCCGGTCGCTCGCTATCCACCGGCCTCAACGGCTGGATGGCCGCCATCCAGCAGAGCGGCCGGAGCGCCGCCGAGCTGGCCGCCGAATACCGCCTGCCGGAAGACTACATTGCCGCGGTGCTGCAGGCCGAGTTGCCAGCAGAAGACGAAGCAGCATGCGAATAAGGCAGCAGGCAAACGCCCCCTCCTTTAAACTTTTCGCCCCAATCAGAACAATCGACATCGACATGCCCGCCTGCCCCGCCCTCCTCATCGCCGCCCCCGCCTCCGGCCAGGGCAAAACCACCGTCACCGCCGCCCTGGCCCGCCTGCATGCCCGCCAAGGCCGGCGCGTTACCGTCTTCAAGTGCGGCCCGGACTTCCTCGACCCGCAGATCCACGCCTTTGCGTCCGGCCGGCCCTGCCAGAACCTCGATCTCGGCATGTGCGGCGAGGCCGATGCCCGCTGGCGCCTGGCCCGCGCTGCCGCCGATTCCGACCTGATCCTGATCGAGGGGGTCATGGGCCTTTTCGACGGCGAGCCCTCGGCGGCCGACATCGCCATCCGCTTCAACGTCCCGGTCATGGCCCTGATCGACGCCGGGGCCATGGCCCAGACCTTCGGCGCCGTCGCCCACGGCCTGGCCACCTACCGCCCCGGCCTGCCGTTTGCCGGCGTGCTCGCCAACCGCGTCGCCAGCCCCCGCCACGCCGAATTCCTGCGCGGCAGCTTGCCAGCCGGCATGGGCTGGTTCGGCGCCCTGCCGAAAAGCAGCGACAGCCTGCCGGAACGTCACCTCGGCCTGCTCCAGGCGGCCGAAATCGCCGATCTCGGCGAACGACTCGACCGCCTGGCGGATGCGCTGGCGGGCAGTGCCAGCGTCGACCTGCCGCCGCCGGTGACCTTTGTCGATGCGGCAGAACCGGCCATGGCCCCGCTGCTCGCCGGCCAGACCATCGCCATCGCCCGCGATGCGGCTTACGGCTTCATCTATCCGGCCAACGTGGAAACCCTGCAGCAACTCGGTGCCGAACTGCGCTTTTTCTCGCCGGTCGCCGGCGACGCATTGCCCGATTGCGATGCCGTCTGGCTGCCTGGCGGCTATCCAGAACTGCATGCCCAGGCCATCGGGGCCAATGCGCTCCTGTGGCAGCAACTGCACACCCACGTCGCGGCCGACAAGCCACTGCTGGCCGAATGCGGCGGCATGATGAGCCTGTTCGAGGAAGTCGTGGACAAGGCCGGCGTCGCGCATCGCTTTGGCGGCCTGCTGCCCGGCCGCTCGGTCATGCAGCAGCGCCTGGCGGCACTCGGCACCCAGTTCGTCGACCTCCCGGAAGGCCGGCTGGCCGGGCATACCTTCCATTATTCGAAGAGCGATACGTCGTTGTCGCCATTGACCCGGGCTACCACGGCCGATGGTCGGGAGGGGGAAGCGGTTTATCGGCACCAGCGCCTGACCGCCTCCTATGTGCATTTCTATTTCCCGTCCAATCCCGCCGCGGTCGCCGCACTGTTCCGTTGATACTTCGTAAATATCGAAGATTCATCACTGATATATCTTGTTATTTTCAGCCAGCACAGCGGGTACACTACGCCGGTCAATTCCCCAAGACAGGAGACACAGGATGAAAAACTTCGTAATGATGGCCGCGGCGCTGGTGCTCGGCTTCACGCTACAAATCAACGACGCCGAAGCCAAGCGTATCGGCGGCGGTGGTTCGACCGGCATGCAGCGCCAGTCGGTCGCTCCGAGCAATACCCAGCAAGCCGCACCGCGTCAGGCGACACCGCCAGCCGCCGCCGCCCAGCCCGCCGCCCAGCCGAAGCGTTCGTGGATGGGCCCGCTCGCCGGCCTCGCCGCCGGTATCGGTCTGGCTGCACTGGCTTCGCACTTCGGTTTCGGTGAAGAACTTGCCAGCTTCATGATGATGGCCCTGCTCGCCATGGTGGTGATCGGCGTGATCGGCTTCTTCATGCGCAAGAAGGCTGCCGCCCAAGGCAATCAAGGCATGCAGTACGCCGGGGCCGGGGCGCCATTCGGGGGCAATACGCCGCAGCGCGAATTCACCCCGGCCGGCGGTTCTGCCGCACCGGCGGTAGCCAGTTCCGGCAGCATCCCGGCCGGGTTTGACGCCGAGGGCTTCGTGCGCAATGCCAAGGTGAATTTCATTCGCCTGCAGGCGGCCAACGATGCCGGTAACTTGGACGACATCCGCGAATTCACCGCACCGGAAATGTTCGCCGAGATCAAGATGGACATCGACGAGCGCAAGGGCGCCAAGCAGACGACTGACGTCGTCCAGCTGGATGCCGAAGTGCTCGACGTGACCGAAGAAGCCAACCGCTACATCGTCAGCGTCCATTTCAACGGCCTGATCCGCGAGGAAGACGGCGCGGCTGCCCAGCCTTTCGCCGAGGTCTGGCACATGACCAAGCCGCGCGACGGCAGCCGTGGCTGGGTGCTGGCCGGGATCCAGCAAGTCCAGTAATCCCGCCTGCTGCACGCGGCAAACGGCAGATGCTCCGGCATCTGCCGTTTTCATTTGTGAAGCCGGCCAGCGGCCTGCCTGGGCTACACTTCCGCCATGCGTCGCTATCCTGCCTCCTTCCTTATCCTCACTGTGCTTGGCCTGCTCTGCGCAATCACCGGCGCGATCAGCCTGGCCGGCTTCGGCAACGTCCTGCACCCGGTGCTCGACGACCCGATGGCCGGCCTCGCCTTCATCGTTTCCGCCATCGCCCTGATCGGCTCCGGCGCCTTTCCGCTGGTTATCGAGAAGCTGAAGGAAAACGAGGGCGCCTGAGCGCCCTCGTTGCAGTCAATCTGGCGGGCCCGGTCAGGCCTCGCGCATCAGCCGCCAGTACTGGAACTTGAGGGTGGCGGCGGCCGCCGTCACGATCGCCCCGAAGGTGACGATGGAACCGAGCGCGAGGGTCGAGAAGCCGGTGATGCCCTGGCCGACCGTGCACCCCATGGCGACGACGCCGCCGAAACCCATCAGCGCCGCGCCAATCAGGTGGCTGGCCGTATCCTCGACGCTGACGAAGCCCTCCCAGCGGAAGTTGCGGGTCAGCAGGCTCCAGGCGAAGGAACCGGCGATCACGCCCAGCACCGTGGCGATGGCGAATGTCATCGTGCGGCTGGTATCCGACCACAACATCAGCAGTTCCAGCGTGTAGGCCTGGGGCGCGACGAAGGTCAGCGACTCCATGCGACCGCTGTTGGTGGCGATGAAGGCTTCCTCCAGCGTTTCGGGATGCTCGGCGACATAGCCGATGTGCCCGCTGACGTACCAGGCGGCGACCACCATCAGGCCGGTGCCGAGGCCGCCCAGCAGGTTGTCCAACGTCCAGAAATCGCGCTTGAGCAGGCAGAAGGCGGTCAAACCGCCGCCGATACCGAGCACGGCCAGCCAGAATGCCATCTGCGGATCGAGGCCGGCCGCCGAAAGCAGGGCCGGCACATCCTGCCCACCGGGGAAAGTAATGGCGGCTTTTTCCAGGACATTGACGCGAAATACGCCGAACACGCCGCGCATGGTCATGTAGGCGACCAGGCCGAGGGTCAGGAAGACGACCAGCGACTTCAGGTTACCGCCACCGATGCGGATCAGCGTCTTCGAACCGCAGCCGGAGGCTAGCACCATGCCGATGCCGAAACAGGCACCGCCGAGCAGATAGGATAGCCAGGTGAACGTTGGCGTACGGTAGATGGATTTACCGAGGTCGATCTGGCCGCTGGCGTGCAACGCGCCGGCACCGAGAATGGCGACGCCGATGGCGAGCAGCCACATGCGCATGCGGCTCCAGTCGCCCATGTTGACGATGTCGGACACGGCACCCATGGTGCAGAAATGGGTTTTCTGGCCAATGGCGCCGAACACGAAGGCAACCGCGAAGGCCAGCCAGAGCACGGAGGCCGGAGCAATGATGTTTTCCATGATCAGCCGCGATAGAGGGTGGGATCGGCCAGGCCGGCCGCGGCAAAGCCTTCGGCGCGCAGGCGGCAGGAATCACAGGCACCGCAGGCCCGTCCCTGCTCGTCGGCCTGGTAACAGGAGACGGTCAACCCGTAATCGACGCCAAGCGCGGTGCCGGCACGGATGATGTCGGCCTTGGACAGTGCAATCAACGGGGCGTGGATGGATAGCTTGTGGCCCTCGACCCCGGCCCGGGTCGCCAGATTGGCCATTTTTTCGAAGGCGGCGATGTACTCGGGCCGGCAATCCGGGTAACCGGAATAGTCGACGGCATTGACACCAACGAAGATGTCCATGCTGCCCAGCACCTCGGCCCAGGCCAGGGCCAGCGACAGCATGATGGTGTTGCGGGCCGGCACATAGGTCACCGGAATGCCGGACTGGATACCTTCGGTCGGCACGGCGATCGAGGTATCGGTCAGCGCCGAGCCGCCGAACTGGGCGAGGCCCAGGTTGAGCACGCGGTGCTCCTTGGCGCCCAGCGCCTGGACGACGCGTTCGGCCGCCTTCAGCTCGGCATTGTGGCGCTGGCCGTAGTCAAAGGACAGGCAATAACAATCGAACCCCTGGCTGCGGGCGATGGCGAGACAGGTGGCGGAATCGAGACCACCGGAAAGGAGGACGACGGCTGGCTTCATCATGGGGCGCGAATATACCCGAAATTGGCCGTAGACCGCGACGGTATCTGCTTGTTCCGGCACCGGAATTTGTGGCGCCGGGGCGGCGCTCAGCTGACTTGATCGCCCACCGCCAAGGGCGGCAGCACGTCCCGATTTCCGCTCAGCATGCGGCGGAAATCGGCGAGGGGCATCGGCTTGCCGAACAGGTAGCCCTGGAAGAAGGTGCAGCCATGCCGGGCCAGGTAGGCGTGCTGCTCGGCATCCTCGACCCCCTCGGCCACCACGTTGAGGCGCAAGGTGTTGCCCATGGCGATGATGGCGCGAACGATACCGGCATCATCGCTGTTGCGCATGATGTCGCGGATGAAGGAGCGGTCGACCTTCAACTGCTCGAACGGAAAACGCTTCAGATAGGACAGCGAGGCAAAGCCGGTGCCGAAATCGTCGAGCGAGAAACGGACACCCAGCCGGCGCAGGGCCTGCATTTTCTCCACGACATCCTCGACGTTGTCCAGCAACAGGCTCTCCGTCAGTTCCAGCTTGAGCCGGCCGGGATCGACTTCATAACGCGCCAGGGCGTCGCTAACCTGCATCACGAAATCGGGCTGGCGAAATTGCCGGGCACTGACGTTGACCGCCAGGTATAGCCGGGCGGTTTGCGGATCACTGGCCCAGCGCCGCAGTTCGGCACAAGCCTGGTCGAGCACCCAGAGCCCGATCGGTACGATCAGGCCGGTTTCCTCGGCCAACGGGATGAAATCGCCGGGCAGGACCATCCCGCGCTCCGCGGCCTGCCAGCGTAGCAGCACTTCGGCGCCGATCACGCGGGATTCGGTATCAACCAGCGGCTGGGCGTAGAGCAGGAATTCATCGCGCGCCAGGGCGCGCCGCAAGCCAGCCTCCAGCGCTGCCCGTTCGTCGAGTGCCGTCTGCATCGCGTCGTCGAAGAAGCGGATGGTGTTGCGCCCGACGTCCTTTGCCCGATACAGGGCGATATCGGCCTGCTTGAGCAAGACGTCGGCCGTCTTGTCGTGTTCGTGGAACAGGCTGATGCCGATGCTGGCCGAGCGGAAATACTCCGTATCGCCGCTCAGCAGGTACGGGCGGGCCAGAGCGAAACGGATATTCTCGGCGACGATTTCCGCCTTTACCCCGGCAGCCGCGGCGTTCTGCCCCAGGTTCTCGAGCATCACGACAAACTCGTCGCCCCCCAAGCGAGCCGCCGTATCGCCTTCGCGGATGCAGCCGGCGAGGCGGGAAGCTACTTCAACCAGCAAGCGGTCGCCGACAGCGTGACCCAGCGTATCGTTCAGTGTCTTGAAATGATCGATATCGATGATCAGCAAGGCACCGTACTGGCCGCTCCGCTTACTGGCCGAACAGGCCTTCTCCAGGCGGTTGAGCAGCAGACGCCGATTGGGCATGGCGGTCAACGGATCGTAGAAGGCCAGGTGATGGATTTCCGATTCGGCCACCTTCAGGTCACTGATGTCGGAAAACGTGCTGACATAGTGCGTCAGCTGACCGCTAGCGTCGCGTATGCGGTTGATCGTCAGCCATTCGGGAAAACTCTCTCCGTTCTTCCGGCGATTCCAGATTTCGCCCTGCCAGCGCCCGGTGGCATTCAATTCACGCCACATCGCGGCATAGAAGGCCGCATCCTGCCGGCCCGACTTGAGGAGACTCGGTGTCCGGCCAATGGCCTCCTCCGCCGAATAGCCGGTCAGCCGGGTAAACGCATCGTTGACCTGCAGGATGCGCTGCTGGGCGTCAGTCACCATGATCGCCGCCTGCGACTCGAAGGCGATGGCGGCAATGCGGAGATCCTGCTCGAGCTTGCGCCGCTTTGAAATGTCGGAAGCGATGGCAAGATAGCCCTGAATCGCGCCGGCCGCATCGCGCATCTGGCTGATGGTCAAGCTGACCGGCACGGTCGAGCCGTCTTTGCGCACATAGGTCCAGTCTGCCTCGACGGCCGGGCAATCGGGGCCCAAGCCAGCAATGAGAACCGAAAAATCCGCCGTCCCGCTCACCCCGAGGAAATGCGCCTTCTCAGCGAGCTCGTCGGGCAAGTGGAAGAGCAGCGGTGTCACCCGACCGACCACCTCCTCCCACGCATAGCCCAGCATCCGCTGGGCGGCCGGGTTGAAATAGACGAGCCGGCCAGCAGTATCGGTGACCAGGATGGCGCGCCCGGCATTCTCCAGGATGCCGTTTTGCAGCGCACAGAGCGCAGGAGGCGTAACGGCGAGGGGCTGCCGGAATTGCTCCAGACAACAAACAGATGAAGGATCGGAATCGTGAATCATGGTACGAAAGCAAGGCAGGCAACGGCAGGCATGGCTCCGGCGACGCCAGGGCAGACCCCTACGGCCAGCAGCCTAGTCAATGGCATGATTGCGCAGAAACAGGCTACCGGGAGGCAGACACCAGCCCTGTCCTTCAGCAGGAATTGCGTGAATCGGTTGGAGGTTCAGGCGCTCGCCAGCAGGGCGAATTCCCGGTCGGCAAGCGCCTCATCGCCCAGGTTCAGCTGGACCAGGCGGCGCAGGTGCGTCACGCTGTCGAGGTCGATTTCACGGCACGCCAGGCCATAGTGATCGGCGACGTGATGAACGACGGCGACCTCCATGCGGATGCTGCTCCCCATGTCGTCGAGACTGATCTTCAGCGTGCCGTTGGTGCCGACCGTGACGTACATCGCCCCCTTCGGGTGGATCAGGGCGCCCTGCAACGAAAGGTCAAGGACTTCGACTGCATGTTCGCCATCCGGCAGGAACAAGCGGGCTTCCGTCTTGAATGGGATGCGTGAAAATTTGCGACGATTCTGGTTCAACGTTGTCCCCCCTCTATTTTCCCTGCATGTTACCCCAAAGCAGCTTGTGCAGTTGCAGCTGGAAGCGGACGTTGAGGCCATCTTCGAGTATCCAGTCGGCCAGCGACCGGGCTTCGATCAGACCCTGGGCAGGAGAAAGGAGGACGGGGGATATGGCGTCGATGCGGCGCTGGCGAATGACATCGCGCGCCCATTCATAATCGCCGCGCGAGGCGACGACGATCTTGATCTCGTCGCGGCCGGTCAGGCAATCGAGGTTGGCCCACAGGTTGCGCCCGGCCTCGCCGGAATCCGGCGCCTTGAGATCCATGATGCGCGAGACGCGTGGATCGACTCCGGAAACATCAAGCGCCCCGGAGGTTTCCAGCGACACATCGTAGCCGGCGTCGCACAACGCCGTCAGCAGGGGCAGGCATTCCTTCTGCGACAGCGGTTCGCCACCGGTGACGCAGACCTGGCGGGCCGGGTACTTCGCCACTTCGGCCAGCACCGATTGGCTGGTGGCCGGCTCGCCGCCGGTGAAGCTGTAGGTCGTGTCGCACCACGTACAGCGCAACGGGCAACCGGTCAGGCGGACGAACACGGTGGGCAGGCCGACCCGCGTCGCCTCGCCCTGCAGCGAGTAGAAAATTTCGGTAATGCGCAGGGCCAATTACTTCTTCTTCAGCCGTTCGCGGGCGGTTTCGGCCGCCGGCACGTTGGGATATTTGGCGACCAGGGTTTCCAGCGAGCGCTTGGCAGCGCCGGCGCTGCCCATTTCCTGTTGGCAGGTCGCCATCGCCAGCCAGGCATCGGGCGCCTTCGGGCTGTCAGCGTACTTGGTGGTGACGACGCTCTGCGCCTCGATGGCACGCTTGCAGTCACGCTGGGCATACCAGGCATTGCCCAGCCAGTACTGGGCATTGGGTGCCAACTGGCTGTCCGGATGCTTTTGCACGAAGGCCGCGAAGCCAGTCGCAGCATCCTTGTACTTGCCGGCCTTGAACTGGTTGAGCGCGGCTTCGTATTCCTGTGCCTCGCGCGCCGGGTCGCCGGCCGGTTTGGCCTGGGCTGCGGTGGCAGCCGGGTCGGCGCCGTCGGCAGCCGACGCAGCCGGCGCCTCGAATTTGCGCAGGCGCGTATCGAGGTCGAGATAGAAATCCTGCTGACGCTTCTTGGCCGTTTCCAGCTCATAGGTCAGCGTTTCGATCTGCCCGCGCAGGCGGGCGATCTCTTCGGCCTGTTGCTGGATCTGGTTGGCCAGATCCAGCTGGGCCTTGGCCTGCTGGTCGAATCGCGCCTCCGTCTTGATGCGGTGGTCGGCGATCTGGCGACGCGCCTCGTCGTCGTCGAAGACACCGGCCTGGGCCTGCGCGGCACCCAGGGCGGCAATCAACAGGGCGATTCGAACCGGGCGCATGACTTAGAACTCGCCGCGGCCGTCCGGGGCCTTGTACAGGATGTCGGCGCGACGGTTCTCGGCCCAGGCGGTTTCGTCGTGACCCGGGTTCTTCGGCTTTTCCTCGCCCAGGCTGACGGATTCGATCTGGTCATCCTTGACGCCGAGCAGGGCCAGCGAACGCTTGACGGCTTCGGCACGCTTCTGGCCGAGCGACAGGTTGTATTCGCGGCTGCCGCGCTCGTCGGTATTGCCCTGAATCAGCACCTTGAAGCCCTTGTTGGTGCTCAGGTACTTGGCGTGGGCGGCAACCAGATCCTTGTACTCATCCTTGACTTCGTACTTGTCGAGATCGAAGTAGATGCTGCGCTGCGACAGCTTGCTCTTCGGATCGGTCAGCTCGCGCGGCAGGCCGCTGGCATCAAGGCCGCCGGCGGTCACCGGGGTGACGCCGGTGCTGGCGCCGCTACGCGACTCGACCGGGGCGCCGCCGTCTTCCGGCAGGGGGGTGGTGGAACAGGCAGCCAGCAGGGCCGACAGCAGGGCGGGGATGAGCAGTTTCTTCACGACATGACTCCGGTGCGGATTATTGATAGTAAGGGCCCCAGGCCGGTTCGCGGACATCGCCGGCAGCGACCGTGAGGCGTTGTTTGATCCTGCCATCGCTGGAAACAGCGGATAGGACGCCGCGCCCGCCAATTTCCGTGGCGATCAGGATCATGCGGCTATTCGGGGCGAAACTCGGGGATTCGTCCTTGTTCGAATCACTCAACACCTGCACCTGGCGACTGGCCAGATCCATCACGGCGAGCTGGAAGCGGCCTTCGCGGCGGGTGATGAAGGCGAGGCTCTTGCCATCCGGCGAGGGGCGCGGCGAGACGTTGTAGGAACCTTCGAAAGTGACGCGGCGCGCCTCGCCGCCACCGGCCCCGACCTGATAGATCTGCGGGCTGCCGCCGCGGTCGGAGGTGAAGTAAATGCTGCCGCCGTCGGCCGCGTAGCGCGGCTCGGTATCGATGCCGGACGACTGGGTGATACGTTGCAGGCCGCTGCCATCGGCATTGACCGTATACAACTGGGAATTGCCGTCCTTGGAGAGCACGATGGCGAGCTTGCGACCATCCGGCGACCAGGCTGGCGCCGAGTTGGAGCCCTTGAAATTGGCAACAATGATGCGCTGGCCGGAGGCCAGGGAATGCACGTAGATGACCGGCTTCTTCTTCTCGAAGGAAACGTAGGCCAGCTTGCTGCCGTCCGGCGACCAGGCCGGGGAAATGATCGGTTCGGCCGAAGTCAGCGCCGTCGCGGCGTTCTGGCCATCGGAATCGGCGATCTGCAGCAGGAACTGACCGCGGGATTTGACGACATAGGCGATGCGCGTCGAGAAGACACCCTTCTCGCCGGTCAGCTTTTCGTAGATGTAATCGGCGATGCGATGGCCGGCGGCGCGCAACTGGGTATTGCTGGTGACGTAGGCGGCACCGCCCAGGGACACACCTTTTTGCGAATCGTAGAGGCGGAAACGGGCTTCCATGCGACCATCGGCACTGCGCCCGATACTGCCCGCCGCCATCGCGTCAGCACCGCGTGCCTTCCAGTCGGCGTGATTGATCGGCGCATTTTCATCGAAAGCCAGGCCCCCATGATCGACCAGCTTGAACAGGCCGCTGCGCTCCAGATCACTGCGCACCGTGGCGGTGATGACGCGGGAAGCGGCCGGATCGCCAGGAAAATCGACGATGGCGACCGGAATGCGATTGGCACCGGCGCCGGTGATCTCGATGGACAGTTGGGCCTGGGCCAGGCCGGCGCTGAACAGCGCAACGGCGAGGAAAGCGCGGCGGGAAAGTCGGGACATTGCGTTCATTTTCAAAAGTTTCGCGCGATTTTACTCTTCAAACGGGCGGTATTTGATTTCCAGCGTCCGCTCGAACAGCGAGGGATCGTCCGGCTTGGGCAACGGTGACGACTTGCGGATCGCAGTCTCGATTGCCCGGTCGAGCACACCATTGCCGCTGGAACGCTTGAGCCTGACATCGAGCACTTCGCCGGTCGGCAGTTGTTCGACCATGAACACGGCTTCCGGATTGCCCTGGATGCTCGGCGGCAAGACGATGTTGCCACGCACCTTGCCGCGTATCTTGTTGGCGTAGTCCGCCTTGCCACGCTTGTTGGCCGACGCGCGCTGCTCGGCCTCGGCAGCGGCTGCATGAGCCATCTGCTGTGCCGTCGCG
This sequence comes from Dechloromonas agitata is5, assembly GCF_000519045.1. Classification (GTDB taxonomy): domain Bacteria; phylum Pseudomonadota; class Gammaproteobacteria; order Burkholderiales; family Rhodocyclaceae; genus Azonexus; species Azonexus agitatus. The sequence continues at coordinate 1,066,071 of NZ_KI912532.1, read as the reverse complement.
GCACTCTTGGCCGAGGATTTCAGTTGCGAGGCTTCGCTGGCCAGTTCCTTGCTGAAATCGAACTTCGGCTGCGGCTTGGCCTCCAGCTTCGGCGGTTCCGGCTTTTTGGGCTCGGGCTTGGGCGGCTCCGGTTTCTTGGGTTCCGGCTTGGGCGGCTCGGGCTTCTTTTTTTCTTCCTTGATCGCGATATCCGGTTTTTTCGGCGGCGGCTCGACCTTCGGTTCCGGCTTGGGCTCGGGTTTCGGCGGCGGCTTCACTTCCGGTGGAGGCGGCGGTGGCGCGACGACCTGGGTTGCCGGGCGCGGTGTCGGCGACCACAACTCGACCTCATAGACTTCCGGTTTACTGCGCTTCCACTGCACGCCAAAGAACAGGAAGGCCGCCAGCAGCAGATGCACCAGCACGGTCAGTGCCAGCGCATATTTCTTGCCGGGTTCTTCGGGACGCTCGAGGATCATTGCTTACTTGCTGCTGGTTTCCAGGCCGACGCGCTCGAAATGCATTTTCTTCACTTCATCGAGTACTTCGATCACGTTTTTGTACTGCGTTTCCTTGTCGCCAGCGACCAGCACGGCCATCTTGTCGTCGTCGCCCTTGAGGGGCAGCAGGGTGTCCTTGAGATTCTTCAGACCCTTGACCTTGGTCGGCTTGCCGTCGGCGTCGAAAACAGTCAGCGCACCATCCTGCTCAACCTGCACCTTCAGGTATTTGTCCGGCTTTTGCGGTGCCGTACCGGAAGTCGGCAAATCGACCGAACCGGTCGTCATCATCGGTGTCGCCACCATGAAGATGACAAGCAGCACCAGCATCACGTCGATGTAGGGGACGACGTTGATTTCGTTCTTGAGGCGACGTTGGCGCATTTCGCCTTACCTCATCTGGCGCTGGATGATGTTCGAGAACTCTTCCATGAAGCTCTCATAGCGCACGGCGAGGCGGTCGATGTCGTGCGAGAAGCGGTTGTAGGCGAGGACCGCCGGAATGGCGGCGAACAGGCCGATGGCGGTGGCGACCAGCGCCTCGGCGATGCCGGGCGCGACGGAAGCGAGCGTCGCCTGGCCAACGTTGGACAGGCCGCGGAAGGCATGCATGATGCCCCAAACGGTACCGAACAAACCGATGTACGGCGAGACGGAGCCGACCGAGGCGAGGAAGGCGAGGTGGGATTCGAGGGCATCCATCTCGCGTTGGTAGGTAGCGCGCATGGCGCGGCGGGCGCCATCGACGATGTCCTTCGGATCGAGATTCTTCTGGCCGCGCAGCTTGGTGAATTCGCGGAAGCCGGCCTCGAAGATGCGCTCCATCGAACCGGCGTGATGGCGGTCATTCACGGCGCTGTTGTACAGGTTGTTGAGGTCGCCGCCGGACCAGAAATCGCGCTCGAAGTTTTCCGTCTTCTCGCGCGCCTGTTTGACGGCAAACAGCTTCATGAAAATGTAGTACCACGACATCAGCGAGACGCCGGCGAGCAGGGCCATGACGACCTGGACGACGGCGCTGGCCTGCAGGATGAGGTGGAGGATGGACAGATCCTGGGTGACGTTCATTTCAGCGTTTCCAGCTTGGCATAGAGAAAATCGGGAATCGGGGCAGGCTTCATGCTCGCCATGTCCACGCAGGCGATCTCGACCGTGCCGGTGACCAGTTCTTCGTCGCCGCGCCGCACATGCTGGCGAAAAACGACACGGACGCGGGTCAGCTTTTCGACTTCGAGACCGACGGTCAGTTGATCGTCGAGATGGGCCGGGCGGAGGTAGTCGCAATTGGCCTTGCGGGCGACGAAGCCGATACCGGCATCGAGCGCCAGCTGGCGCTGGTCATGGCCCGCCGAACGCATCCACTCGGTACGGCAACGCTCGAAGAATTTCAGGTAGTTGGCGTAGTAGACGACGCCGCCGGCATCGGTGTCTTCGTAATAGACGCGTACCGGAATGGTGAAGGCATTGGCGTTGGGCGCAAATTTCATCTTGCGATTTTACCTTGCGCCGCAACATTCATTTGTAACGGTCTGTTTCAACGAGCATTGCTGCGCGGGCAAAGGCCGAAACGGGCATCCGCCGGACGGTCACTCGTCGGCCAGCAGGTCGCGCACGACGGCACTGGGCGGCTCGGCCAGACCAAGGTGGCGGTAGATGGCGGGCGTTGCAATACGGCCGCGCAGGGTGCGCTGCAGGTAGCCCTGCTGGATCAGGTAGGGTTCCAGCACATCCTCGATGGTGTCGCGCGCCTCGCCGATGGCCGCCGCCAGGTTGTCGACACCGACCGGACCGCCGCCAAACTTGTCGATCACGGCGTGCAGCAGCTTGCGATCCATCAGGTCGAGACCGGCCGGGTCGACATCGAGCATGTGCAGGGCCTTGTCGGCGACGCCGCGCGTGATGTTGCCATCGGCCTTCACTTCGGCGTAGTCGCGCACGCGGCGCAGCAGGCGGTTGGCGATGCGCGGCGTACCGCGCGAACGCCGGGCGATTTCCAGCGCGCCTTCCGGGTCGATGGGGGCGTTGAGCAACGTGGCCGAGCGGCTGACGATGCTCTGCAATTCCTGGGCGTTGTAGAACTCCAGCCGGGCGACGATACCGAAGCGGTCGCGCAGCGGGTTGGTCAGCATGCCGGCCCGGGTCGTCGCGCCGACCAGCGTGAAGGGCGGCAAATCGAGCTTCACCGAGCGGGCAGCCGGGCCTTCGCCAATCATGATGTCGATCTGGAAATCCTCCAGCGCCGGGTAGAGGATTTCCTCGACGACCGGGCTCAGACGATGGATTTCGTCGATGAACAGTACGTCATGCGGTTCGAGGTTGGTCAGGATGGCGGCCAGGTCGCCGGCCCGCTCCAGCACCGGGCCCGAGGTCTGGCGCAAATTGACGCCCATTTCAGCGGCGACGATGTGGGCCAGCGTCGTCTTGCCGAGGCCGGGAGGGCCGAAGAGCAGCACGTGGTCGAGCGAATCGCCGCGCCGTTTGGCGGCCTCGATGAAGATCTCTAGCTGTTCGCGGATTTTCTGCTGGCCGGTGTAGTCGGCCAGCCGCTTCGGGCGCAGAGCGCGCTCCAGCGCCTCTTCCTGCGCCGACTTGCTCTGCGGCGCGATGATGCGGTCGGCGGCGACCAGCTTGTCGGTTTCGATCATGCGGATGGTTCCTCGCGCAGCCAGCGGTTCAGCAGCATGTGGCCCAGGGCGAGCAGGACCGGCCCGAGGAAGATGCCGATGAAACCGAAAACCAGAACGCCGCCCAAGACGCCGAGGGCGATGAGCAGGATGGAGAGCCCGGCACCGCGGGCGATCAGGATGGGTTTGACGAAGTTGTCGATGCTGCTGATGACGAAGACACCGTAGAGGACCAGGAAAATGGCCCAGCCGGTCTGCCCTTCGCCGTACAGCCAGGCCGCGGCACCACCCCAGATCAATGGCGGACCGACCGGAATCATCGACAGGAAGAACGTGGCGAAACCGAGCAGCACGGCAGCCGGTACATCGGCGATCAGGAAGCCGAGCATCGCCACCGTGCCCTGGGCCGCCGCCGTGCCGACAATGCCGAGCATGACGCCGACCACCGTACCGCGCGCCTTATCGAGCATGTTCTCGCCCAGTTCGCCGCCCAGCTTGCGAGCGCCGATATAGAGCGCATTGCTGATCGCCGCGCCGTCGCGGTACAGGAAGAAGGTGACGAACAGGACCAGGGCCAGCTGCAGCAAGCCGTTGGCGGCAATGCCGCCGAGCGCCAAGGCCAGTTGGCGGGCCGGGGCAATCAGTTGCTTGATCGCGGCATTCAGCTCAGTACGGTCACCAGCCAGGCGGTGCCAGTTGCTGTCGATCTCGCTGCCGACGAAAGGTAGGGCGCTCAGCCAGTCCGGCGGACTGGCAGGCAGCCCCTGGTCGATGTAGGGCTTGATGAAATCGATCAACTTGTCTGCCCCATTGGCCAGCGAACCGGCCAGGAACAGGGTGGGCAACAGCATGACCAGCACCAGGGCCAGCGTCATCAGCGAAGCGCCCAGCGTGTCGCGGCCACCGAGCCGGGGCAGCAGCTTCTCGGCATAGAAAGGCCAGGTGCAGATCCAGACCACGAAGGCGAACAGCACGGCGCCGACGAAGGGCAGCAGCACGGTGATGCAGCCGATGATGAGCAGCACCACCAGCGCGATCTGCGCCAGTCGCTTGGGATCGTGTTCCTGGATCATCAGACCTTGGACAGCAGCTTGAGGGCCTGCCGGATGCCATCCGACGTGCCAATATCGGCCGGCAATTGCTTCATCGCCGCCGCCGCTTCCTTCTCGTTGTAACCGAGGGCGATCAGGGCGTTGGCGATGTCCTGCCGGGCGTCATCGACCGCCGCATGCAGCGACACGCCGGTGGCGTCGGCCAGCTTGCCCTTCAGTTCGAGCAGCAGGCGTTCGGCCGTCTTCTTGCCAATGCCGGGAATCTTGATCAGGCGCCCCAGCTCCTGCTGCGCCACGGCCGCCGACAGGTCATTGACCGACATGCCGGAGAGCACCGACAAGGCCGTGCGCGCCCCGATGCCCGACACCTTCAATAGCTGACGGAAGGCGAAACGCTCGGCTTCGGTGAGGAAGCCGTAGAGGAAATGGCCATCCTCGCGTACCGCGAAATGCGTCAGCAGCTTCGTTTTCTCCCCTGCCGCCGGCAGGTTGTAGAAGGTGCTCATCGGCACGTCGAGCTCGTAGCCGACGCCGTTCACATCGAGCACGATCTGCGGGGGATTTTTTTCGGCGAGGATACCGGTCAGGCGTCCGATCATGGGCTATCGCAATACTGTATGTTCAAACAGTCATCATCCTATCAGGCGGCCGCCGCGAACGCGATAGCCGGCCGTCGCCAAGGCCCCCAGGCCCTGCCCACCGTGGGCGTGAGCAATGGCACAGGCCAGGGCATCGGCCGCATCGGCTGCCGGTGCGCCGGCCAGTGACAGCAGCCTGACCACCATGTGCTGCACCTGCTCCTTGGCCGCCTTGCCGTGGCCGACCACCGCCTGCTTGACCTGCAGCGCCGTATATTCCGCCACCGGCAGCCCGCCATGCACCAGCGCACTGATCGCCGCCCCGCGCGCCTGGCCGAGCAGCAGGGTGGATTGCGGATTGACGTTGACAAAGACCTTTTCCACCGCCGCCTGATCCGGCCGGTAGGTGGCGATCACCTCGCTGATCCCGGCGAACAGTGTGGCGATACGCTCCGGCAGCGATTGCTTGTCGTTCGACTTGATACAGCCGCTGGCGACGTAGACCAATTGGCTGCCATGCTGCTCGATCACGCCAAAACCAGTCACCCGCAAGCCGGGGTCGATACCGAGAATCCGTTGCCCGCTCATTTCGCCGGCCTCCCCACCAGATAGACGCCACTCACCGCCAGCCCCATGCCCAGCATGGCCAGCCAGCTCAGCGTTTCGTCGAACAGGGCGTAGGCGATCAGCGCCGTCGACAGCGGCGTCAGGTAGAACAGGCTGGCCACGTTGACCGCGCTGCCGCTGCGAATGAGCAGGTTGAGCAGACTGATCGCGCCGATCGACAGGATGAGTACCAGCCAAGTCAGCGCGAAGATGAAATCGCCGGTCCACACGACATGGAATCCCTCAAACAACAGGATGACGGGCAGCGTCGCCAGCGCGGTCGGCACGAACTGGATAACCGAACCGGTGCGCAGATCGAAGCGGGCGCAGAAGCGCTTCTGGTACAGCGTGCCGCAGGTGATGCCGAGCAGGGCGCAGAAGGCCGGCACGAGCATGGGCCCGGCCGCCACCCCGCCCAACTTGCCGGAAACGACGAGCGCGACGCCGACAAATCCGAGCGCCAGGCCCAGCCACTGACGGCCAACGACCCGCTCGCCGAGCAACCAGCCTGCGCCGAGCGCGGTGAGCAGGGGCTGCATGCCGACGACCAGCGCCGTGACCCCGGCCGGCAACCCCTGCTTGATGGCGATGAACACGCCGCCGAGATAGACGGCATGGACGAGCAGGCCGGAAACACCGATATGCACCCACTGCATCGGCGCCTTCGGCCACGGTGCGCGGGTGAGCAGGGCGATCGCCGTCATCAGCGCGATCACCGCCAGATAGCGGACGAACAGGAAAGAAAGCGGCTCGGCGTAGGGCAGACCATACTTGGCACCAATGAAACCGGTGCTCCACAGGAAGACGAAGAGCAGGGGATAGACGCGCTGCATCGCCTAGCTTGCCCAATCCGCAGCGCAGCGCTTGCGGGCTTCGATCAGCGTTTCGAACAGCGTCCGGGCGTCACCGCTGGCGCGGTGGCGGCGCAACTGCAGACGCACCTCGACCGCCGCCCGGGTCGCATGCCACAGCGTCTGTTCGCATTCGCCCAGCAGTTCGCGGAGATCCTTCAGGTGAAAGGCCGGGACCATGTCGGCGGCCTCGAACAGGCAATTGAGCCAAGTGTAGTCATAGGCCCAGGCGTCGCAATAGATGAACTGGCCGTCCAGCTGCCGATTCAGGTCACGACAGACCTCGACCGCCGGCCGCCCCCTGGCGAGCAGGAGATCGCGACGGATGCCGTGCACCGATTCGGCAGCGACATCCCAATGCACCCAACCGGGTGCGGGTTGAATCAGCGTGCAATAGGCCCGGCCATCCGGCAGGTAGTAGCCGATCTCGATCGGATAGCTGCCGCGCCCGAAACCCGAGGCTTCGATGTCGATGATGGCCGGCTGGATCATTCAGCCGCCCGGCGGCTCAATCGCAAGTGGCCCGGCAGGCAGCGGCATTGGCGGCGCAGGCCTTGTCGTCATCGACCTTGCAGGCGCCCTTGGTGCGCAGGGTAAAGCGAATGCCGTTCGGATAGCTGCAGACCAGCTTGGTGATCGTTCCCTGCTTCTCGACCTTCATGCCGGTCGCCTTCATGGCCTGCAGCTTGGCCTTGGGCAGATCACAGGACACATAACCATCGAAGGCGCCGTCGGCCGACTCCCACAGGGCGTTGTTCTTCATTGCCCGGTAATCAGCGTAACGCATGCAGTTGTCGGTTTCCCCGCCATAGACCTTCTTGTCGTCGCTGCAGAAACCGCTGTAGGTATGCTTCAACTCCTCCTCGGTCGGGCAGGCGTTGACCTGCTTGGCGACAGCCAGGTCCGGACAGGCATGTTGCGCGGCGAAGGCGGAAAGGCTCAGGCCGGCAAGAAGCAGGGCGGAAAGGAGTAGGCGTTTCACGATGATTCCTTGATGGAGCGAACAGCGGTTAAAACAGCGCGTTCCCGGCCATAAAACCGGGAACATCGTCGAAAATCAGTCTTCGATGACAGCCGTCGTGTAGATTTCCTGAACGTCGTCCAGGCTTTCCAGCGCATCGAGCAGCTTCTGCATCTTGACCGCGTCGTCGCCGGCAAAGACGTTCTCGCCTTCCGGCTTCATCGTCACCTCGGCGAATTCCGGCTTGAAGCCGGCCGCTTCCAGCGCATCCTTGACGGCGATGAACTCGGTCGGCGCAGTGATCACTTCGATCGAGCCGTCGTCGTTGGTATTCACGTCCTCGGCGCCGGCCTCAATGGCGGCATCCATCAGCGCGGCTTCGTCAGTGCCCGGGGCGAAGATCATCTGGCCGCAGTGCTTGAACTGGAAAGCCACGCAGCCGTCGGTCCCCATGTTGCCGCCGTGCTTGGAGAAGGCATGGCGCACTTCGGCCACGGTACGGGTCTTGTTGTCGGTCAGGCAGTCCACCATGATCGCCGCGCCGCCGATACCGTAGCCCTCATAACGGATTTCGACATAATCGACGCCTTCCAGTTCGCCGGTACCCTTCTTGATCGCGGTGTCGATCTTGTCCTTGGGCATGTTGACGGCCTTGGCCTTGTCCACCGCGACGCGCAGGCGCGGGTTGAAGCTCACATCGCCGCCACCCATCTTGGCAGCCACGGTGATTTCCTTGGCGAGCTTGGAGAAGGCCGCACCACGCTTTTCGTCCTGGCGACCCTTACGGTGCTGAATATTGGCCCATTTGGAATGACCAGCCATGATGTTTTCCCACTGCAAATAACGAAGAAGGCGAGATTTTACCCGCCGGAATGCTTCTCGTCAGTTCGGCGAACTGACGCTATTTCACAAAGCCCGAAGCGCACGGCGCTAGAATGATTGGATAACTTTCTCGAGGAGCCTGCCGCCATGTCCGACCCCCTGTACCTCGCCAAATCCGAAGACGGTTATCCCGCCCTGCTGCCGCAGATGGCCAACCGCCACGGCCTGATCACCGGCGCGACGGGCACGGGCAAGACAGTGACCCTGCAATCGATGGCCGAGCGCCTGTCCTACGCCGGGGTACCGGTCTTCATGGCCGACGTGAAGGGCGACCTCTCGGGCATGGGCGCCGCCGGCAATCCGTCGGAAAAGCTGTTGAAGCGCATTGCCGACCTCGGCCTCGAAGGCTTCCAGCCCTACGCCAACTCCGTCGCCTTCTGGGATGTCTTCGGCGAAGGCGGCATACCGGTGCGCGCCACCATTTCCGACATGGGCCCGCTGCTGCTCGCCCGCCTGCTCAACCTGAACGACACCCAGGCCGGCGTGCTGCAACTGGTCTTCAAGATCGCCGACGACCAGGGCCTGCTGCTGCTCGACCTGAAGGACCTGCGCGCCATGGTCCAGAACGTCGGCGACAACGCCAAGGAATTCACCACCGAATACGGCAACATCGCGTCCGCCTCCATCGGCGCCATCCAGCGCGGCTTGCTGACCCTGGAAGAGCAGGGCGGCGACTTCTTCTTCGGCGAACCGATGCTCAACATCGCCGATCTGATGCAGATCGACGCCAACGGGCGCGGCGTCATCAACGTGCTGGCCGCCGAGAAACTGATCCACGCCCCGGCGCTCTACTCCACCTTCCTGCTCTGGCTGCTCTCCGAACTATTCGAGCAACTGCCGGAAGCCGGCGATCTCGACAAGCCGAAACTGGTCTTCTTCTTCGACGAAGCCCACCTGCTGTTCAGCGATGCTCCCCAAGCGCTGGTCGACAAGGTCGAACAGGTCGTCCGACTGATCCGCTCCAAGGGCGTCGGCGTCTATTTCGTCACGCAGAACCCGCTCGACGTCCCGGAAAAGATCCTCGGCCAGCTCGGCAACCGCGTCCAGCACGCCCTGCGCGCCTTCACCCCGCGCGACCAGAAGGCCGTCCAGGCCGCCGCCGAAACCATGCGCGCCAACCCCAAGTTCGACGCCGCGGCCGCGATCACCGAACTCGGCGTCGGCGAAGCGCTGGTTTCCTTCCTCGATGAAAAGGGCCGGCCGAACATCGTCGAACGTGCCTTCATCTTCCCGCCCGCCTCGCGCCTCGGCCCGCTGACGACAGAAGAACGCCAGGCCATCATCCAGGCCAGCCCGCTGCTCGCCGCCTACGGCCAGGCCATCGACCGCGAATCCGCCTACGAACTGCTCAAGGGCAAACCAGCGGCCAATCCCCCGGCCGCCCCCGGCGCGATCCCGGCTCCGGCCGGCGACCCCAACGCCTGGGGCAACCATGCCGGCCAACCGCAGCCACGCTACGAGCAAGCCCCGCAACGGCAAAGCGCCCCCGCCCCCCAGCCTGAAAGCAGCGGCGGCGGTATCCTCGGCGGCTTCGGCGACATCCTGATGGGTAGTACCGGGCCGCGCGGCGGCAAACGCGAAGGGGTACTCGAAAGCGCCGCCAAGAGCGCCGCGCGTGGCGTGGCTGGGACGGTTGGCCGGGAACTCGGCAAGCAGATTTTGCGCGGCGTGCTGGGGTCGATTTTGGGAGGCCGGCGCTAACAGACACACGTCAAAGGGATCGTGCTGAGATGAATCGCGACGATTACGAACGCTTAGCCAAACTCAGCGATCAAGAGCTTTTCGATTTCGTTACTGAGCAAGACTCCTCTCAACGCAAATGGGTAGCTATGCATTTGTTAGAGGTTCGACGTAACAAATGCATCGCTAGTTCTGCCAAATGGTCTGCTGTTGCTGCCTGGATCGGAGCCGCAGTCGCTGGTATTTCTGCTTTCTTAGCGTATTTGTCTTCGCCGAAATAATCATACGTGCACTCAACGGCTGATAACTGAGCAAATAAGACAAAATTGAACGACCTCCCGCCCCTTCACACCTTGCCCGCCTTCGAAGCCGCTGCTCGTCTCGGCAGCTTTCTGGCGGCGGCGGAGGCCTTGCATCTGACGCCGTCGGCGATCAGTCATCGCATCAAGCAACTGGAGGAACACCTCGGCCAGCCGCTGTTCGAGCGGCGGCATCGGGCGGTGGTGCTGACGGCGGCGGGGCGGCGTTATCTGGCGGTAGTGCGCGAGGCGCTGTTGCGGCTGGATGAGGCGAGCGCGGTGCTGCGTGCGCCGAGGCGCGAGCGGCTGCGCATTTCGGCCGCGCCGGCCTTGGGCAGCAAGTGGCTGGTGGCGCAGGTGGCTGAATACCAGCAGGGCCATCCCGATCTCGAATTCACCCTTGGCACAGCGACCGGTCTCCGGCCGCTGCTCAACGGCGAAGCCGACATCGGCCTGCGTTACGGCGAGGAGGAATGGCCGGGGCTGCTGGCCTGGAAGCTCTTTGAGGAGCGCGTCTTCCCGGTCTGTTCGCCGACGCTGGCGGCGAACTTGCAGACGCCGACCGATCTCGACGGCGTGCGTTTGCTGCGCCATCCCTTGCTCTCGTGGTCGCGCTGGTTTGCCGCCGCTGGGCTGCGTCGACCGGAACCAGCGAGCGGGCCGACTTACGAGGATGCCTTGCTGATGCTCGAAGCCGCCGTCGCGGGGCACGGCGTGGCGCTGATGGCGGCGACGCTGGCCCAGCCTTACCTCGACGAGGGCCGGCTGGTTCGTCCCTTCGCCGAAGATTGCCCGGATCGCAGCTTCTACATCGTCGCGCCGCCGGCCGTGCAGGAAAAGCCGGCGATCATGGACTTCATCCGCTGGCTGCTACGGTGCACACGGCAAAACGGGCAAAAACCGAGTTAGCTGCCCAGCCCTTCACCGGACCGCTCACATTAATTTAGTTCATCTGAATCGCGCTCAATTCGTTTGAGCGCATTCATTGGGCGCGGCATTCTCTCCTCACCGCGCCTTGGCGTTACCCGGCCCACCTACCCGGCATCGGCCGTCCGACGCACCCGCCGCTCACCCCTCGCGGCTTCGTTCGCTGCCCATGCAGCGCATCGCCATTTTTCGAGGAGAACCCCATGCAAGACCGCAACAGTCTCATCTGGCTGGACGGGCAATGGCTGCCGGCGTCCGAGGCCAAGGTTTCCGTGCTCACCCACACGCTGCATTACGGCTACGGCTGCTTCGAGGGCATCCGCGCCTACGAGACGGCGGCTGGCCCGGCGCTCTTTCGCCTGCCCGAGCATCTGCGTCGGTTAGAGGATTCGGCGCGCATCCTAGCCATCGATATGCCGTTCGATCGGAGCACGCTGACCGAGGCCTGCCGCGAAGTCGTGGCGCGCAATGGGCTGAACAGCGCCTACGTACGGCCGCTGGTTTTTCTTGGCGACGAGAAACTGGGTGTCGACCCGGCCGGCGCCAAGACGCATGTGATGGTCGCCGCCTGGCCTTGGGGCACCTACCTCGGCGGCGCAGCGCTACAGACCGGCATCCGCGTCCGCGTGTCGTCCTACGCCCGCCATCACCCGAACGTTCAGATGTGCCGGGCCAAGGCCATCTCGGCCTACGCCAATTCCATCCTTTCGGTGCGCGAGGCACGGCGCGACGGCTACGACGAAGCAATCCTGCTCGACACCGAGGGCTACGTGGCGGAAGGCTCTAGCGAAAATCTCTTTATCGTGCGCGACGGTGAGCTGCTGGAGCCAGAAACAACCTCGGCGCTCGACGGCATCACCCGCCGCACCGCCTCCACGCTGGCCCGCGAGGCCGGCCTGAGCGTGCGCGCCAAGCGGCTGACGCGCGACGAGGTCTATTGCGCCGACGAAGTCTTCTTCACCGGCACGGCGGCGGAAATCACGCCAGTGGTGGAAGTGGACGCCCGGCGCATCGGCAACGGCCAGCCCGGCCCGATCACCCGCCGCTTGCAACAGGCCTATTTCGCGGCCGTGCGCGGCGAGGATGAACGACATGACGACTGGCTGACACCGGCAACATGACGTACGGAAAAACAGGGGCGGCATTAGCGTTTTCTGATTTACCGAAACCGCCATGAAACCCCTGCTCACCACCGCCCTGCCGACTTTTGCCCAAGACCTCGGTTCGCTGACCGCAGAATCGAAGAAGGCCGTACTGCCGGTCGTGCCCAAGGTAGTCAGCGCCCTGCAGGAAGCCGTCACCGAGAAGGGCGCGGCCGGGGCGATTCCGGTATGCAAGGAAGAGGCGCCGGAACTGATCAAGGCCAAGCCCCAGGAAACAGGCGGCCGCACCCACCCCGCCTAAGCGCTTCCCATACCCGCCAGATGTTCCAGCAAGGCCAACGCGGCGGCCGGCAGGGCGGGGCGCGAACGGACACAGAGTTGTAAATCGCGCGGGGCCCAGGGGTCGGTGATCTCGATGAGCCTGACGGCATCGGCCGCCCCCACCGCCGAACGCGGCACCATGCCGATACCGACGCCGGCGGCCACCATGCGGCAGACGGCGTTGAAGCTGCGGACCTGGATGCGCACGTCGAGCCGACCGCCGAGTTGCGCAGCGTGGTTCATCATGAAGGTGTGGATGGCGCTGCCGGCGTGCAGGCAGACGAAGGGTTCGGCCAGAACGCGGGCGAAGGCGACGGCGGGTTCGCCGGCCAGCGGGTGGGCAGGCGGCACGATCAGGACCAGCCGGTCGCGCCGGTAGGGCAAGGTTTCCAGGCCGGCCAGGTTGCCTTCGTCGGCAACCACACCAATCTCGACCTGCCCGGCGGCGACGGCGCGGACGATGGCCGGGCTGGGCTGCTCTTCCAGACTGACCCGCACCTGTGGATGGTCGCGCAGGAAATCGCCCAGGTCTTCCGGCAGGAAGCAGTTGATCGCGTTGGTATTGGCGAAGACAGTGACCTGGCTGTGCAGGCCGCTGGCGTAGGGCGCCAGGTCGGCGTGCATCTGTTCGAGCTGGGCAAAAACCTGGCGGGCGTGGCGGAGCAGCGATTCGCCGGCCGGCGTGGGGGTCAGGCCACGTGATCGGCGTTCGAAAAGCGCCATACCGAGCGCTGCTTCCAGCTGTGTCAGGCGATGGCTGGCGGAGGAGGGTGCGAGATGGATTCGCTCTGCCGCACGGGTCAAGCTGCCGCAGTCGGCAATCGCGGCGACGAGCCGCAGGTCGGGTAGGTCGTAATGCATGGTTTCGTCTGTTTCGAATGCTTGCTTGGGATAATACCAATTGCCAGCGGCGCCGGCCGGGGTTTCAATCGCATCCCACCACCACCACTTTAGCCCCCTTGCCCACGCCAGCCGCCCCCCCTCCTGCTGCCCACGACGATACCCGGCGTATCACGCTGGCCCTGTGCCTGGCCGGATTTTCCTGCTTCCTGCTGCTCTACGGCACGCAGCCGCTGCTGCCGCAACTGAGCGAGACTTTCGGGATTTCGGCGGGCACGGTCAGCCTGAGCGTGACGGCCGGCACCGGCACGATGGCGCTGCTGTTGATTCCCTTCAGCCTGGTGGCCGACCGCTGGGGCCGCGAGCGCCTGATGCGCTTCGGTTTGCTCGGCGCGGCACTCTGCGCCCTGGCCTCGGCCTGGGCGCCGGGCTTTGCACTGCTCGTCCTGGCCCGGGCGTTGCTCGGCGCCTGTATCGCCGGCGTGCCGGCCGCTGCCATGGCCCACCTGGGCGAAGAACTGCCGGGCCACGTGCGAGCCCGCGTCATGGGGCTCTACATCGCGGCCAACGCCCTGGGGGGCATGGCCGGCCGCTTGCTCTCGGCCGTGGTGACCGACTTTTCCGGTTCATGGCAGATCGGCCTGGCCGCGCTGGGCAGTATCGGCCTGCTGGTCGCCATCGTCTTCTGGCGCCTGCTACCGCCGGCCCGCCATTTCGAGCCGCGCTCGCTGCAACCCGGCCTGCTGATGGCCGACATCCGCCGCATCTACGCCGACCCCGGCCTGCCCTGGCTGTTCACCACCGCCTTCCTGAGCATGGGCGCCTTCGTCGGGCTCTACAACTACCTGCCCTTCCGGCTGGTGCAACCGCCTTACGGTTTCGGGCCGGCAGCGATCGGCAGCATCTTCCTGCTCTATGCCGTCGGCAGCTATTCCTCGGCCTGGGCGGGACGCCAGGTTGCCCGCCACGGTCGGCAACGCATCCTGTTTGGCATGGCGCTGCTCGCGGCACTCGGCATCGGCGCGACGCTGGCCGATGCGCTGTGGCTGATCGTCGCTGGGCTGGGCATTTTCACCTTCGGCTTCTTCGCCGTGCATTCGGTGGCCAGCGCCTGGGTCGGCCATCGCGCCGGGCCACGACGCGGGCTGGTTTCGGCGCTCTATCTGTCGAGCTACTACCTCGGCGGCAGCCTGCTCGGCACCGCAGCCGGCTGGGCCTGGAGCCACGGCGGCTGGCCGGGGGTGCTGGCGGCGCTGCTCGCCTGTGCCGGGCTGGTGATCGGCATCGCGCTGCGCCTGCGGCGGCTGGCCGGGGATTGAGCCGCATGCCGAAACCCGCCTCCTGGGGCCTCCTGCTCGCCTTGCTGGCCGCTTTCGGCTTCTCGCTGAAGGCCATCTTCATCAAGCTGGCCTACCCGTATGGCGTCGACGCCATCACGCTGCTCGCCCTGCGCATGGGCTTCGCGCTGCCGGTCTTCCTGTGGGTTGGCCTGGCCGAACACAAGGCCGGTGCCGCCCTGAGCCGGCAGGACTGGGGCAAGCTGCTCGCCCTCGGCTGCCTGGGCTATTACGGCGCCAGCATTCTCGACTTCTGGGGGCTGGAGTACATCTCGGCCGGCCTGGAGCGGCTGATCCTGTTCACCTATCCGACGCTGACCATCCTGATCGGCGTGCTGTTCCAGGGCAAGCCCTTCACGCGTCGCGAGGGCATCGCCATCGTACTGTGCTACACCGGCATCGGCTTCGCCTTCCTGCATGACCTCAACCTCGGCGAGCCCCGCAGCGTGCTGATCGGCGGGGCGCTGGTCTTCGCGTCCAGCGTGTCGTATGCGCTCTACCTGGCGGGCAGCGCACCGATGATCGGCCGCTTGGGCGCCATGCGCTTCGCAGCCCTGGCCATGCTCTTTTCGACGGCGGTGACGCTGGGGCACTTCATGGCGGCCCAGCCCTTCACGGCCTTCATTCAGCCCTTGCCGGTCTATGGCTGGGCGCTGGCCATGGCGCTGTTCGCCACGGTAATTCCGGTTTTTGCGCTATCGGCCGCCATTCGCCGCATCGGTGCCGGGCAGGCTTCGCTGTTCGGCATGGTCGGGCCGATCCTGACCATCGGCTTCGGCTGGTGGCTGCTCGGCGAGCCGATTTCAGCCGAGCAAAGCATCGGGGCCATCTTTGTCGTTGTGGGGATATTGATCGTCAGCCGCCGGTAAAAGCTCAGTTAGAATCCTGAGCATGATCGGCATCCTTCTCATCACGCATGGAAGCTACGGTGAGGCGCTCGTCCAGAACGCCTGCCATGTGCTGAACAAGCGGCCGCCGCAACTCAACCAGCTCGGCCTCTCGGCCCAGGACGACCCACTGGACCTGTTGCCGCTTGCCCACCAGCTGCTGGGCCTTGTCGACGCGGGCGAAGGGGCGCTGATCATGACGGATCTCTTCGGCGCGACGCCCGCCAACCTGGCGCTCAAGCTGCTCGAGCCCGGCCGCGTCGAGGGCCTGACCGGTGTCAATCTCCCCATGCTGCTGCGCGCCCTGAACTATCGCGACAAGGGCATGGCCACTCTTCTCGTCCGCGCCCGCGATGGCGGCCGTGACGGCATTCTCAACATGTTGGACCGTTAAATCATGCTGACCCAGGAAACCGAAATCATCAACAAGCTCGGCCTGCACGCCCGCGCTTCCGCCAAACTCACCCAGACGGCCGGCAAGTTCCAGTGCGAGGTGTGGATGAGCAAGGGCGAACGCCGCATCAACGCCAAGAGCATCATGGGTGTCATGATGCTCGCTGCCGGCAAGGGCTCCCGGGTCAAGCTGGAAACCAACGGCCCGGACGAAGCCGAGGCGATGGCTGCGCTACTCGCCCTGATCGGCGATTACTTCGGCGAAGGGGAATAAGCCAGATGAGTTTCACGCTGCACGGCCTGGGGGTTTCCGGCGGCATCGCCATCGGACGGGCGATGCTGATGTCGCATGCGACGCTGGAGGTATCGCACCTGACCATCGCGCCGCGCATGGTGGACAAGGAAATCGAGCGTTTCGACGCAGCCGTCAAAGCGGTCAAGGAAGAACTGATCCTGATGAAGGAGAACACCGAGCACGCGCCGGCCGAGCTCAATGCCTTCATCGACATCCACACCATGTTTCTGGAAGACCCGGAACTGGCCGAGAAGCCGCGGGAAATCATCCGTGAGCGGCGCTGCAACGCGGAATGGGCGCTGGTTCAGCAGATGGAACACCTGGTCGAACAGTTCGAGCAGTTCGACGATGCCTATCTGCGCGAACGCAAGTTCGACGTCGTGCAGGTGGTCGAACGCGTCGTCAAGGAACTGCTCGGCCACCCCGGCCGGGCGGCGCTGAAGAATGCCAAGAAATCGAAGGAAGAAAGCCTGATCGTCGTCGCCCACGACTTGTCGCCGGCCGACACCATCGCCTTCAAGGAACACCGCTTCGCTTCCTTCATCACCGATGTCGGCGGCGCCACCTCGCACACCGCCATCCTCGCCCGCGGCATGGCCATTCCGGCCGTGCTCGGCCTGGAAAACGCGCGCGGCCTGATCCGCGATGGCGAGTTGCTGATCGTCGACGGCATGCGCGGCGTGGTCATCGTCAATCCCGACCAGCGCATCCTGGACGAGTACCAGTTGCGCAAGGAAAAGATCGAGCTGGAGAAATCCAAGCTCAAGCACCTGAAAACTGCCAAATCGGAAACGATCGACGGCATCGAGGTGCAATTGTTCGCCAACATCGAGCTGCCCGGCGACGTACCGACGGCCCTGGAGTGCGGCGCCGAAGGCGTCGGCCTGTTCCGTACCGAATTCCTCTTCCTCGACCGCGGCGACATGCCGGACGAGCAGGAGCAGTACGAGGCCTACAAAAAGGTGGTCAAGGGCATGGCCGGGCGCCCGGTCACCATCCGCACCTTCGATCTGGGGGCCGACAAGGATCTCAATCCGCAGGCCAGCGCCGGCGACCGCGTCAAGACCAACCCGGCTCTCGGGCGGCGGGCCATCCGCCTGTCACTGGCCGAGCCCAAGATGTTCCACACCCAGCTCCGGGCCATCCTGCGCGCCTCGAAGCACGGGCCGGTCAAGCTGCTCATCCCGATGCTGGCGCACGCCCACGAAATTGACCTGACGCTGGCCGCCATCGAGCAAGCCAAGTCGAGCCTGCGTGGCGAGAAGGTGGCCTTCGACGAGAACATCGCCGTCGGCGGCATGATCGAGATCCCCGCCGCCGCGCTGGCCGTTGGCCTCTTCCTGCGCCGGCTCGATTTCCTGTCGATCGGCACCAACGACCTGATCCAGTACACCCTGGCCATCGACCGCGCCGACGAACAGGTCGCCGCACTCTACGATCCGCTGCACCCAGCGGTGCTGATGCTGATCGCCCATACCCTGGCCAGCGCTGAAAAGGTCGGGGTGCCGGTCTCGGTGTGCGGTGAAATGGCCGGCGACCCGGCACTGACCCGCCTACTCCTCGGCATGGGCCTGCGCATCTTCTCGATGCACCCGGCGCAGATTCTCAAGGTCAAGCAGAAGGTGCTGAAATCGGACATCGCCGAGCTGGCCCCCACCGTGCGCAAGATGCTGCGCCTGGACGAACCGGGCAAGCTGCGCGAGGCCTTGGAAAAACTGAACGGCTGAGCGATTCGCCCGCTCCGCTTGCCGGGCAGTCGAACGTGCGGCGAGCGGAGCAGCGCGTCAAGCAGGAATGAACCGGGTCCGCGCCCCGCCCCTCAGCGGGTCGCGCCCGGTGCCGGCACAACAGCCGCCAGGGTCGGCATCTGGTCACGCCGGGCCGCCATCTGCAACTCGTGGCCATGATGATGCAGATGCTCGCGGCGATGCATCGTGAACCAGCGGTGCGCTGCTGCCGCATCGACTGCCACCCCCTGTCCTGTCTGGTACATCAGGCCGATCTGGAATTGTGAGGCTTTGTCCCCGCGCTCCGCAGCCTGCCGATACCAATGCAACGCCCTGGCGTAATCGACCGCCACGCCATCGCCGTGCTGGTGAATGACGGCCAGGTTATATGCCGCATCCACCTCGCCCTTCGCCGCCCAGAACTGCCAGATCGCCACGGCCCGGGCCGTTTCACCCTTGCGGTGGAGCTTGGCAGCCTCGCGCAAATCGTCGTCCACGCCCGCTGCCGTGACCAACGAGCAGGAGAAGACAAGAGCCAAACCAACGACACCGCGATGAATCGAGAATGACATGGTGAATCCTCCATACAGGGCTCCCGTGCCGGAATGCATTTGGGAAAAGCATCATGGGAGGTGGGCGGCACGGGAACGGGCACATCCTATTGGCATTTTCGTACCTTGGGAATCGGACAAATTGCCGCGCGGCAAAACGCCGCACCACCGCCCTGCGACAATTTGCCGCATTCCTCAGCCACCCCGGGAGAAGGAAAATTCGCGCGCACTAATATACTTTTAATCAGGGAGAACGCATGGGATACCGTATCCACCCCTTGGTGGCAGCAATGGCTGTCGCCTTTTCGTCACTGGCCTGCCAACAGGCCACGGCTCAAACGACCTTGAACGAGGTCGTGGTCAATGCCGGCAAGATCCGTGACGCCGCTACGCCGCAGCAAATCGGTGCGGCCGAGATCGCCGCCCAGCACGCCATCACCCGAGACGCCGCCGCGCTGCTGCGCGACGTACCCGGCGTCAGCCTCTATGGTGCCGGCGGCGTCTCCAGCCTGCCGGTGATCCACGGCCTGGCCGATGATCGCCTGCGCATCACGGTGGATGGCATGGATTTCATCGCCTCCTGCCCCAACCACATGAATCCGCCGATGTCCTATCTTGACCCGACCAACGTCGCCAAGATCAAGGTCTTCGCCGGCATCACCCCGGTCAGCGTCGGCGGTGACAGCATCGGTGGCACCATCGTTGCCGAAACCGCCGCGCCGCAGTTCGCCGCGCCGGGCCAGGGCACACTGGCCAAGGGCGAAATCGGCGCCTTCTTCCACAGCAACAACAATGCCCGGGGCGGCAACCTGTCGGCCACGCTGGCCACCGAGAACATCAGCGTCACCTACACCGGCGCCCTGGCCAAGGCGGACAACTACAAGGCCGGTGGCGATTTCAAACGGTGGACATCAACCGGCCGTATCGGTCATACGATGGCCCTCGATGAAGTCGGCTCCACGGCCTATGAAAGCCGCACCCATACCCTCGGCTTCGCCGTGCGCGGCGGCAACCATCTGGTCGAGGCCAAGTTCGGCTATCAGGACGTGCCTTACCAGCTCTACCCCAACCAGCGCATGGACATGCTCGACAACGAGCAAAAGCGCATCAACCTGCGCTATCTCGGCCAGTACGACTGGGGCATGTTCGAGGCACGCGCCTACCATGAACAAGTTGATCACTTCATGGATTTTGGGGCTGACAAGCGGTTTTGGTATGGGAACGGCGCACCTCCGACCGGGTCCGGTGGCAGCAACGCGGAAAATGGCTTCCCTTGTTCGCCGGTTGGAACATCCACCTGTGCAGCTGGCATGCCCATGTATTCGGCCAGCAAGACAACCGGTGTCAACTTGAAAGCGGATGTCGATCTGGGTGCCAACGATCTGCTGCGCGTCGGGGCGCTCTATCAGCATTACACCCTGCACGACTGGTGGCCGGCCTCGGGCGGCGGGATGATGCCGGGAACCTTCGAGAACATCAATGACGGCAAGCGCGACCGTCTGGGTGCCTTTGCCGAATGGGAGCGACGTATCGGCAAGCAATGGACGACGTTGGTCGGCGCCCGCTACGAGCGCGTTGAAACAGATGCCGGAATAGTTCGTGGATACAACCCCTCGACTAACGGCAGCGCACCGATGTGGAATAACCAACAAATCGATGCCGCCGCCTACAACACTCGCGACCGCAACCGTGTCGACAACAACATTGACCTGACGGCCCTCGCCCGCTACACCCCGAACAACATGACCGACGTCGAATTCGGCCTGGCCCGCAAGGTGCGCTCGCCGAACCTCTACGAACGCTACACGTGGTCGACCTGGGGCATGGCAGCGCTGATGAACAACTTCGTCGGCGATGGCAACGGCTACGTCGGCAACATGGATCTGAAGCCGGAGAAGGCCTACACCGCTTCCTTTACCTTCGACTGGCATGCCACTGACCGTAGCTGGGAGTTGAAGGCAACCCCCTATTACACCCATGTTGATGACTACATCGATGCTGTTCGTTGCAACAATTCGACGACCTGTGCATCGCCCAACGCAACGGCCAACAATCGCTTTGTCACCCTGCAGTACGCCAACCAGTCGGCCCGTCTCTACGGCCTCGACCTCTCTGGCCGCATGCCGCTGGCCAAGACGGGCCTGGGCGAATTCGGCCTGCGCGGCTTGATGAACTATACCAAGGGTGAGAACCGCGATACGGGTGGCAATCTTTACAACATCATGCCGCTCAACGGCAAAGTAGCACTGACTCATCAGTACGGTAGCTGGAGCAATGCCGTCGAACTGGTTGGCGTAGCCGGCAAGAACGACACCTCCTCGGTACGTAACGAAGTGCACACGGCAGGCTACAGCCTGACGCATCTGCGTACCAGCTACACCTGGAAGAATGTTCGTGTGGACTTCGGCGTTGAAAACCTGTTCGACCGCTTCTACTACCTGCCGCTGGGCGGTGCTTACACCGGCCAGGGGACGACGATGAGCGCCACCGGCACCTATTCGCCAGCCTACGGCATCGCCGTTCCGGGCATGGGCCGCTCGATCTACGCCGGGGTGAATGTGAAGTTCTGAACCAGCCCTCTTTCAACAATCTTCCGACCCCGGCGCAAGCCGGGGTTTTTCTTTCAGGCAGTGAGGCATCTGCGCTGCCATACCGGAGAAAGCCGATTCGCCCGGCACAAGCGCTTCAGCGCAAACCGGTTGCCCGCTCGATGTCGATGGCGCTGAGTACGCCCGAAACCTTGCGCTGCCCCCCTTTGCCATCGTACAAAAAGGTTCGCGGCAGCTCCCCCGCCCAGCCAGAGTCGAGGGCATAGGCCAGGGACTCCGGGCTGTCGTTGCCATAGGCGTAGGCAGGGCCGGACAACGCAAAACGCGTCAGTAGCGGCTGATGTTCGGCGGTTGCCACTTCAGCGGCAACCGTCAGCACACGCAAACGCCGGTGCTTTTTCGCCAGGTCAGACAGTATTTGCAGATTCTTCTTGCAATGGCTGCAGTCGAGGGACCACAGCGCAACAACGGTTGGTTGCCGATGCCGGGCAGGGTCCGCCAATTGACTCGCCATCGAACGATCCAGGGGCGTGGGCTCGGCAGCCTGAACGACAGCCGCAAAAATTAGTGCCGGCAAGGCGAGCAGTGCTGGCTTCATGGCTGGGCGAAGACGCGAAAGCTTTCGGCAGCGGTGCGCCAGAAGACGAAGAGCCTGGCCTGGTGCCGAATGACCCGGGGTTGATCGGAAGCGCCATCCGTCGCTGCCAGCGTCCTTTCGACAAAGCTCTTGCCGCCATCCCCGGAGAACAGTGTCCGCAACTGGGTACCCTCGCCATCGAACTCCTTCCAGGCAATCAATACCTTGTCCGCAGCCACCGCCAGATCGGCATGTGCTGCACGAGAGCCGCCCACGGTGCGCTGCCCTTCAATCCGTATTTCATCCCCCGGTAGCCAGCGACCGTAGTGGACACGGCCCTCGCCGTCCTTCTGGTTGAACCAAACAGCGTGACGCACCCCGTGCTCATCGACTGCCAGGGACGGACCGTGGTGCGGGCAGCCATCGACCTTCCAGCGCTCGAAAGTAGCGCGCTGAATGCTATCCACGCTGCCATCCGACTTCAGGCGGGCCAAGGCGTGGTCGCGCTCGTTCGGTTCGAAGACGTGGCGCCACATGAAGAGTGGTGCGCCGTCGCGATCACGCGCGCTGGTCACCCGGCAGCATTCACAGGAATGGTCTGCCAGCTTGTATTCGGGCTGAAAGCTGCGGCCGCCGTCGGTCGACACGGCCGCATAGATTCCGGCACCCCGCCAAGCATTTTTGTTGGCCTTGGCTGCTTCCAGGTCCCGTTTGTCGATCCAGGCCAGAATTACCCGGTTGTCGGGCAGGGGTAGCAGGGATTCGAAGCGGTGGGTAATTTCGGCAGGATCCCGATGGACGGTTTGCGGTGCCGAGAAATTCTGGCCGTCGTCCGCTCTGGCCAAGCGGATGGCGCCCGTATTCGGCTTCGGAAAGGGATGCGTCCATGACACCAGTAACCCACCATCGGCAGCAAATGCGATCTTCGGGCGATTCTCACCATCGGCAGAAATTGCTTCCGGCTGGGCGTTGACAACAGCGGGAGGCGACCATGTCCGCCCCTCGTCGGAGCTACGGTAAATCATCACATGCTCGCCCTGTTTGGCAACCGCCAGCAGGCTGCCATCGGGAGCGAAGATAGCCGAGCTGCCCAACTCCGGACGTGTCGCCTTGGCTACCCGCATGGCGGGCATGACATCGGCCGCCTGCCCGACGGGCACCACCGATGCCAGCACCATGACAGATACCAGGGAGCCTGCTCGGGGCAGGCACTGCCTGACGACATCAATCATCCGCAATAGCCCTGCTGCCAGCCTATGGTTGTTCATCGTGACGCCCCGCTATGCATCAAAGGTCAAACTTTATGCCAGCAAAGAAGGTGCGCTGGGCATAGGGATAAAGTGTGTAGTACTTGGCGTTGGTGATGTTGTCGATCCCCAGCGAAGCCGACCACTGCCTGGCCAACCGGTAAACCACCTTTGCATCGAACACGCTGAAACTGCTGCGCCCGCCATAGACACCAGGATTCGGATCGGTGTATCGCTGGGCGGTCGTATCGTAGAGTGCGCTGTGCTGGCTAGCGCTATAACGCCAGCCCAGGCTGTACGACAGCGCATCGGAAGCATGGTACACGCCGAGTAATGAAGCGCGCCAGGCCGGCACCAACGGGATTTCAGTACCCTCCAGGCCGCGATTGGCCCGGTCTTCCGTGATGCGTGCATGAATGTAGCCAACGCTACCCGAGATATCGAGGCCAGAAATCAGGAAATCGTTCGCCTGCAGCGAGGTCTCGATACCATAGGTGCGAACCTTATCGACGTTCTGGACACTGCTGATGCTGTAGCCCGGAATGGTCGTCAAGTCTGTTTGGGAAATCAGGGCATCGCGTTTTTCTTCGCCGAACAGCGAGGTACGCCAGACGCCCTGCGCCAGGAAACGCTCAACCGTGAACTCCCATGAACCTAAAAATCTCAGTTGGTGATGTGCAGCTTGCTCGAACCGCTGGCAGGCTATGGGTTTGCTGTTGATCGAGGGAGTCACCCGATGGGTGAGTCGAAATTGAAGCGTCTGGACGCCGAGGAAATGCTTTTGTCGTGTGCGGGGGTGCAGACGGCGGGCGGTCGCGTGCGTGTTCGCTGGGAAGCAGATGGCGCGGCCACGCCGATGGGGCAACTGGCGTACTTCATCGAGTTCCTGACCCTGACGGGGCTGTGGTCGGGCTGGCAGGATCGCTGCCCGCTGTCGTACTCGAGCCCGAACGCACCGACCAGGGCCGATGTGCTCGGCACCTGGATGCTGTCGATTCTGTCGGGGCACCGGCGCTACTCGCACGTCACGACGATTCGCTGTGACGGGGTCAATCCGGGGCTGCTGGGGATGAACAAGGTGATCAGCGAGGATGCGCTGCGCCGGGCGCTGGTGGCGATTCCCGAAGACAAAGGGGTGAGCTGGCTCGACGACCACCTGCGCGAGAGCACCGCGCCCTTGCTCGATGTGCCCTGGATTCTGGACATCGACACAACGATCAAGCCGCTGTACGGCAAGCAGGAGGGGGCGGTCGTGTCGTACAACCCGAAGAAGCCGGGGCGGCCTTCGCACAGTTACCACACCTACCTGATGGCCGGGCTGCGCCTGGTGATGGGGGTCGAGGTCAAGGCGGGCAACGAGCACTCGGGCAGTCACACCTTGCCCGGTCTGCTCAGGATCCTCGATGAACTGCCCGCCCATCAGCGGCCCAAAATCGTGCGCGGCGATTGCGGTTTCGGGTCGGACGGCATCATGCGCGAGCTCGAAGCGCGCGCGCAGCCCTATCTGTTCAAGCTGCGCCTGTCGAAGAACGTCAAGCGCCACATCGAGCGTCTGTTCCGGGTCTCGGGCTGGTGCGATGCCGGTCAGGGCTGGGAAGGGATCGACAGCACGCTGGCACTCACCGGCTGGGAGGACAAGCGCCGCGTGGTCGTGCTGCGTCGCGCCTTGAAGGGCGAGATGCTCGTCGCCCAGGAGGACAACGGTCAGCAATTGCTGGGCTTCATCGAGGCCGACCGCAAGGGCGCAAAGCGCATCACCGGCTACGAGTACGCCGTGCTGGTCACGAATCTGGACCACGAAATCCTCTCGCTCGGCCAGCTCTACCGTGACCGGGCCGACGCGGAGAACGCCTTCGACGAGCTCAAGAACCAGTGGGGCTGGGGTGGCTTCACCACGCACGATCTGCATCGCTGCCAACTGTCCGCGCGTGCCGTGGCGCTGATCTACAACTGGTGGAGTCTGTTCGTGCGCCTGGCCAACCCCGAAGCCCGACTCGAGGCCATCACCAGCCGGCCCTGGTTGATGTCCTCGGTCGGTCGGCGCACCGAGCATGCCGGCCAGACCACGATCACGCTCACTGGCCAGCATGCCTACTTCGACAAGGCCCGGCAGGTGCTCGTGCGCGTGTCCAGCCAGCTTCAAGCCTGGATGAGCGAAGCTGCGGAGCAGTTCACCGCCCCATCGGTCTGGCTGCGCTGTTGCGACCATCTCAAGCGCACCATCGCGGCCATCGGGCCACCGGCACCCCTTCGTTTGCTGACCGATCATGCAAACCGGGTGGGGTAACTGAGGTTTTTAGGATGAATCAGCCGTCTCGGGCTTCAGATTCGGGTTGTTGGTCAGCGCTACATTGTAGGGTGCTGGAAAGGCCGCAATTTCAGCGGGTGTCGGGGTCGCACCGCCAACCGTCTTGATGCCGACGTTCTTGAACAACTCCCCCACGGTCGGAAAGCGGACGCCACGACCGTACGAACCTCGCAACATCCAGTCATCGGACGCCTGGTAGGAGAGCGAAGCCTTCGGTGAAAACGCGCTCACGCGCTTGTCCTGGTAGGTGACATTGGTGCCGTTAGCGTAGTTGCTGCCCTTTGATGCCTCCCAGTACTCCTGACGGCCGCCCATAACCAGTTTCCATTTCGGCGAGAACTGCCAAGCATCCTGAATATAGAGCGCATTCGTCGAGGTCTCGCCGCGCGAATTGGCGTTCAAGGTCGCAGGCGCGCTCGATTGCCAGCTTCCGGCAGCAAGGTCGTATTTGTCGGACTTCGTCGTATAGGTGTCACTATGGAAACCAAAGCTGACCTGATGCTCGCTGCTGATGCCGCCATCCGGACGCCAGATACCGCGCAGGTCGACATTGTGCCAGCCGGTTCCGTCGCCAAAAGTAATTGAACCGGCCGTTGCGGCTGAACTCGGCGTTGTGCCGTAGTTGCCGGACGACGCACGAACGACATCCTTGTTCTGGTTGAAATAGCTGGCCACCAGCTCCCAGGCCCAGGTTCCGCCACTATCCGACTTGAGCGATAGCCCGTGCATCAGGTACTCACTCTCCGTATAGCTGGCACTCGGTGCAGTGACCGTATAGTCTTGGCCGTTGATGCGTACATAACGATAGGGATTGACCCCCGACTTGGTGCCATAAATCGTGTTCCCGGCCGCATCACGCAAATAGCTATCGACCGTCTTGTCTGACGTGTTCTGCCAGATGTTGAACGTGTAGGTTGCTCGCACGGAGGGCGTGAAGTCATACGCAACCTTGATGGTCGCATCATCCTTCACGGTGTGGTCAATACTGGTCGCCGCTGTGATGACCCGCTGGTTGTTGGCAATGTCACGGTCGAATACTGCACCGTTGACCACGGTGTATTGTCCCGCGACTGCCGGCCCCCCAGATTTGGCCGTCGCCGAGCTGAAATCCGTCGGATGACTGCGATTGTCCAGCCGATCCACGCTCAACCAGAATGACCAGTCACCGATCTTGTTGCCCAGCGTGGCTGCAGCGTGTTGGCCGTTGAAATTGTCGTCGGTGCCGTACAGCTTGAAATTCTGAGTGAAGACATCCAGTTGGGCATGCGCCTCGAACTTGCTCGGCATGTGTGTGCTCATCAACACCACGCCACCGACCGAGTTACCCGGATAGAGCGCAGAGAAGGGACCGTAGATGACGTCAACCCGGTCGATCGAATGCTGAGACACCAGCCCCCAGCGTGGCCCGGGACAACAGCTATTGGTCAGAAAGTTCGACAGCAGCAGGCCGTCGGCATAGACGATGGTCTGGGCGCTGGAATTGACACCATACATCCGCATGGCCAAACCCCCGTTGACGTCGCCGATAAAACGTTCGCGCACATGAACGCTGGGCAGATACATCAACGCTCCGGATGATGAAACGGAGTTGACGCTCTCGGCGATCTGCTTGGCTGTCACGCTTTCCGTACTGGCCGGCACGTTGGCTGGCAGTGCGCTTTTGTCGCTTTTGACGACCATCTCACCGAGATGCTTGTCTTCGCTCTGGTCTGCTGCCAAAGCCCCTTGACCTGGCAGAAACGCCGCTGCAACGGCGAGCGCAATCGCCTTCACTCCGAAAATATGCTTGTCCAACGCCACCCCCTCAAAAAAGCGCTCCCCCTGAAGGAGCGGAAATCGCGGCTACCGCGCCGGTTCCGTCACGAAAGCAATCTTCACGACCCCCGCCCGCTGGGCGGCCGCCATCACGTCAGCCACTTTTTCATAAGCCACCTTGCGGTCAGCGCGCAGGTGTAGTTCTGGCTGGCGGGGGCTGGCCGCGGCGAAGCGGTTATCCAGCGCATCGCGATGGATGGCTTCGCCATTCCAGAAAAGCAGGCCATCGCCATCGACGGCCAGCTGGATCACCTCGGGCTTGTCATCAAGCTTGGTCGCCGATACCTGCGGCAGGTCGATCGGCACCGCCTGCTGGAAGAGCGGGGCGGTGATGATGAAAATGACCAACAGGACGAGCATCACGTCGACCAACGGCGTGGTGTTGATCTCGGCCATCGGCTGGCCGGAGCCCCCTTCGTCAAAGCTGCCGAATGCCATGATCAGGCCTGCCGGCTGGCCCGGACGGCACCGAGCTCGACCAGGTTGGGATTGCTGCCGACCCTTGCCCCCGTCGTCAGGTAGGCATGCAGGTCATGGGCAAAGCCGTCGAGCTGGACGGAAACCAGGCGATTGGCCCGGGTGAAGGCGTTGTAGGCGAGGACGGCCGGGATGGCGACGAAAAGGCCGGCTGCCGTCATGATCAGTGCCTCGCCGACCGGGCCGGCCACCTTGTCGAGCACGACCTGCGTCGCACCGGACAAGCCGACTAGGGCGTGATAGATGCCCCACACCGTCCCGAACAGGCCGATGAAAGGCGCCGTCGAGCCGACCGAGGCGAGCAGGGTCAGGCCGCGCTCATTGCGGGCCTGGGTATTGACGATGTGCGAACGCATCGAACGCGTGATGAACTCGCTGGCATTGACCCCCGCCCCGATGCCGCGCGTCGCATTCTGCTGGTGCGACTGGGCAGCGTGGGCACCGGTCAGCGCGAGACCGGAGAAAATGCCGGACGGGTCATCCTTGCGCAGGCCTTCGAGCGCTTCGGGCAGCGAATTGGCATGCCAGAAGCCAGTCAGCGCGCGGTCCTGCGAACGCGAAGCCCGCCAGGTGGACAACAGCTTGCTGATGATCACCGACCAGGAGGCAAGGGAAAGCAGGGCTAGGATGGCCGCTGTCGTGTGAGTGACCAGGTCGCCCTGGCTCCAGAAATGGGCGAGGCCCAGTTGCGATTGCATGCTTGCTTCCTCCGGAAATCAATCAAGGGCAAAGGTGATCGGAACGACCACCGACGAATCGACCGCTTCCTCGCCCCGCCGGGCAGGAACGAAGCGCCAGCGGCTGACTGCGTCGGTCGCTGCGGCATCGAGCCGCGGAAAGCCGCTCGATTTCGAAACGGCGACATCCAGGGCTGTTCCCTGGGCGCTGACACGGACCTTCAGCAGCACCTTGCCCTCTTCGTTCAAGCGGCGGGACAAGGCGGGATAGACGGGTTTGGGGTTATGCAGGTAATCGGCATCGAAGCGGGCCGCTACGATCGCCACCGGAGCAGGTGCCGGGTCCGGGGCCGCTGCTATCGGAGACGGGGGGGGCGCAGGCGGCTGCGGCGCCACGACAAAGCTGCTCGGGGCAGCCGAATTGGTCGCGGCGAGCACCGGCTGCGGCTGAACAACAGGTTGCTTGCGCACCGGTGCCTTGCTTGGCGGCGGCGGAACCGGTTTGGCCTCGACGACAGGCGCCTCGACCATGGGCAAAAGACGGACGCTAATACTGGACGGCAGGGAGATCAGGTCATTCCTGACCGAAACCACGAGCAGGGCATAGATCAGGGCGAAATGGAGCAGGCAGACGACGAGCAGATTGACCACTTGCTCGCGGCGCGAACGAGGGTTCTCCCCGGTATCGAGCGGCGGCAACCCGGCCAGGCAGGCCCCATCTGTTTGCCCCATTTGAAAACTCATGTTTCGACACCGACTTGGAAGAGTGCGGATTGTAGGAAAAGGCGGGGGGATTGCCGATGTGGCAAATTGCCGCACCTCCCGGGCGCCTATAATGCGAGGCATGTGCGCCATGCCCGCCCCGCAGCCGCCGCGCCAGCCCGAGTGGCAACACAGCGGCCCCTATCTGCTGCTTGCCATCCTGCTCCATGTCAGCATGCTGTTCTACCCGCTCAGCCGGGCCAGCCGCCAGCTCGACATCCCGGAACCCGGCCCGGTTTTCGTCAGGCTTGCCGAACAGCCGGTGCAAGCACGGCCGGTCGCTCCGCCCCCCCCCTCGCCCAGTCCGCCCGCCAAGCCACAGCCCAGCGCCCCCCGGCCAACTCCGGCGCCGACACCGCGCCCGGTCATCGCCATCCCCGCCGAATCGGCCCCCGCCCCGGCGACCTTCAGCGTCCCGGCACCGCCTCCCGCCCCACCCCCGGCCGTGACATCCGGAGCGCCAGCCAGCGTTGCAGGTCATGCGCCGATCACCGTCAGTGCGGCGCGGTTCGATGCCGCCTATCTGCAAAATCCACGGCCGACCTATCCCCCCATTTCCCGCCGGCTCGGTGAAGAAGGCAAAGTACTGCTCAAGGTGCGGGTCACGGCGGACGGCACGGCGGCCACGGTGGATCTGGAAAAGACCAGCGGCTTCGAGCGCCTGGATGCAGCTGCCCGGGACACGGTCGCCCGCTGGCGCTTCGTTCCGGCCAAACGGGGGGACGAGGCGATCGAGGCAGCGGTCATCGTGCCGATCGTATTTCGCCTGGACGATTGAAACCGGAAAGGTGGACGTGACGACGGGGACCGAAGTCCCCGCCGGCTGTCTTGGGTAATAAGGCTTCAGCGGCCCCAGCTAGCCGTTTTTAGGCGGCGATAGCGAATTGCTCATCATTGGCAATTATGGATTTGTGCGGATTACGTCCGTCACCTCTCGGGTTGCCTGCGCACCTTTGCCCGCCCTGTCGAAGCCAGTACACCCCCAACCAAACACACTCAGCCGAATGCCCTTGGGTGGAGGTGAGGGGAATCGAACTCTTATCTAAGGAAAAAGTTTGAATTTTGACTGTGTGTGTTAGTACAATGCCCCGCAGAATAGTCTATACTAAATCATGCACCACCGTGCACTATTGCAAAAAGCAGTCGTTGTTACACTTAGTGACAACCTGACAGTGGTGAGCAGTTGTTTTTTGGGGTGACCGACCCCATAATCAGGTTATGGCTGTTATTCCGGTGACTCGGAAACGCTCTGGACAGGGGTTCGATTCCCCTCACCTCCACCTAAGCCCATAGGGGTACAGGCTGGGAACATACCAAGCTGTTGGCTTAGGTGGGGGTGTACTGGTTTCGACAGGGTGGAAGAAGAGAAGCAGGCAGCTCGAGAGGCGACGGACGTAATCCGCGCAAATCCATAATTGCCAACGATGAGCAATTCGCTATTGCCGCCTAAAAACGGCTAGCCGGGGCTGCTAGAGCCTTGTTACCAAAGATAGCCGGCGGGGACTTCGGTCCCCGTCGTCACGTCTAAGTTATGCGCTTCCACGAGCGTATTTAACGGTTGCCTGATGCCACCTGGCTGACGTATTAAAGGACAGCCACCGACCCATTTCGGCCTGTCGGCTTTCTCCTAAGCAGCCATTCGGCCAAAGGCAGTCTCTTTGAACTGGGGGGCTACAAAGCGGCCGCTGGCAGCTTCACCCTACCGGCCACAACCCGCCGCCCATCTTTTCGCCACAGCGGACATTCATGTGTCGTCTCCGTTCCAAAACCTGCCTGATGACTTACTTAAACGCTCGGAAAGCCTCGTCAATCGGGGAATAGAGTTCGGTTTCTGCGGCAAAGTGAGCTAACGGCTCCAACGCCAAGGACTGGTCTACTTAAAAGCCACTTGATTTAAAGAGACGGTCGGTCTAATATAAAAAGCATGGAAACTCAGCTTTCAACTCCCCGTAGGCGTGGCCGCCCCCCCAAACCCAGAGAGTCTTTGGTTGAAACACGTGATTTGCTGCTGCGCGCCGGCTTGGAAGTTCTGACCGAGAAAGGTTTCTCGGCCACTGGCATTGACGAAATCTTGCACCGTGTCAGCGTTCCGAAAGGGTCTTTCTATCATTACTTTGAAAGCAAAGAGGCCTTCGGTGCAGCGTTAATTGCGCAATACGCTCATTTTTATGCTCGCAAAATTGACCGTTATCTCAGCGACAAAACACTCTCTCCGCTCACGCGTTTACGCGCTTTCGTCACCGGCGCCCAAGCTGGCATGGCACGCCACGATTTTCGGCGGGGCTGCCTCATCGGAAATCTTGGGCAGGAAATGGGCTCCCTTCCAGAAAGCTTCCGCAGGCAGTTGCAAGCGGTTTTCGACGATTGGCAGGCAAGATTTGCGCGTTGCCTGATGGCAGCTCAAGAAGCAGGCGAGCTTTCACGGCAAGCCGATTGTGAACAACTGGCTGCTTTTTTCTGGATTGGCTGGGAGGGTGCGGTGCTGAGGGCGAAGTTGGAACAAAGCGCAGAGCCGCTTGAAGTTTTTGCACGAGGTTTTTTTGCTGGGTTACCCCCCGGCTAATTTTTTTGCCTTTTACTAGACGTTCGGTCTAAATTACCAAGGAGACTCATATGTTCAAAGGGATTTTGATTGAGAAGGACGAATCCGGTTACCGCGCCGGACTGAAAGACATCGACGAATCACAATTGCCTGATGGCGACGTGACCGTTCGCGTCAGCCATTCGACACTGAATTACAAGGATGGCCTGGCAATTACCGGCAAAGGCCCCGTTGTCCGCAAATTCCCGATGGTCCCCGGCATTGACCTGGTCGGTACCGTTGAAGCGTCTTCGCATCACGGATACAAGCCCGGTGATGCGGTGCTGCTCAATGGCTGGGGCGTCGGCGAAGGTCATTGGGGTGGCTTGGCGCAAAAAGCGCGGTTAAACGGAAATTGGCTGGTACCCCTGCCGGCCAGTTTTACGCCGCAGCAGGCCATGTCTATCGGTACGGCGGGCTATACCGCCATGCTCTGTGTGCTGGCGCTCGAACGCCACGGTGTAAAGCCGTCAGATGGTGAAATTCTGGTGACCGGTGCGGCAGGTGGCGTCGGCAGTGTCGCCACGGCCGTGCTGACCAAACTTGGCTACACGGTGGTTGCTGTGAGCGGTCGGCCAGCGGAAGCAGACTATCTGAAAGGCTTGGGCGCCAAAGAAGTGCTCGACCGTGCGCAATTCTCGTCGCCTGGCAAGCCCTTGGGTAAAGAGCGATGGGCCGGTGCGGTCGATGTCGTGGGTAGCCATACCTTGGCCAATGTCTGCGCCACGACCAAATACCGTGGTGTCGTAACCGCCTGCGGGCTGGCCGGCGGCATGGATTTTCCGTCGTCAGTCGCACCTTTCATTCTACGTGGCGTGACCTTGGTTGGTATCGACAGCGTCATGTGTCCGACACCTGACCGGCTTGAGGCATGGCGACGTTTGGGCTGTGACCTGGACATCGAGAAGCTGGGCGTTATCAGCCGCGAAATCGGTCTTAGCGAGGTCATGCCATTTGCCACCAAATTGCTGAATGGTGAAGTTAAAGGGCGTGTTGTTGTCGATGTGAATCGCTAACACTTGAGCAGGTACAGAAAGCCTCGCAGGAACTATGCGGGGCTTTCTGAAAGCTATTGTTGCGCGCTATTGGCATTGGCGGGTGACGGCTCCGCACCGTTACCTGACATCACGGATGTTTGCTCACCGAGCGTCGGCTGTGGGTCGGGACGCGAACTACATCTCTTCAGGTTCGTCGCCGTAAAGCTGCCGTTGGAGTTTCGCTTCCCGGTAGTAGCCCTTGGTCACTGAGTGCAGACGACCCAAAACGGACATAGGCCGGTTGAAAAAGCGGACACTCAGGAACGTGAAGGTGAGGGGCGCCGGGCCGGCCCCGCCGGCACGGTGTCCCAGCGGCAAAGCCGCGCATCGACCGTAGTGTTTGGTGCGGACTGGCGTGGAAGTCCGGGGTGACTGCCGATTGAGATAGCGAGCAGGAAATTAGGTATAGGTGCGCCACAAAACGTGAAGCACAGGCATGCCGGCGACTACTGACAGAAATAATGCCCCGCGACGCGACGGCGCGAAGGATGGCATGCCGTTCTTGATGAAAAACAAAAAAACAATGAACGGCCAAAAGAGACAAAGTGCAACTACGACCTCAATGTCTTTACCGAGTGGTGGCGTAATGCCAAACACGAGATATGCCGCGGCGATGGCGAAATAGACGACAGCTGATGCCAGAACGACCAAGCCCTGTGGTGTGTAAACAAGTGGCCCACGAAGGAGTGCGATAACCGGCTGGTGTGTATAGTCCACGAAGCACCTAACGTAGAGGTGGCCGGCGCTGCGCGGCTTTATCGCGCAGCGTCCAGAGAGCGAAGCGAACGGGGTTGAGCGCCGGGTTAGCGCTGTGTAGATTGGTTGTTACCATGTGTGTTCATCGGTGTGATTTGAAATAACTTTTCCGTTCTGGGAATATATCTCGCAGGAGAAAGCATTCGCCAGAAACCCGGAAAACCAAGCCTGGTGATGCACCAAACCATTCTTAGGCTCCCAGGACGCGAGACTGGCCTTCGCGGTCTCTGCCTTGACTGAGAGAGATTGAATCGATTCGCCCACGATAATTGAGTTGCAGAAAGTTTCGGCGTTTTGTTTTGCTGAAGCATCCAGTTGCTTGGGCACAACCAATAGAAAAAGAACTAACCCCACCACTAGGGCACAAGCAGCCCATATTATTTTTACCGATGCATTCACTATGTCCACGGTGCGGCGCTAACGTAGAGGTGACCGGCGCTGCGCGGTTTTATCGCGCAGCGTCCAGTGACCGAAGGGAACGGGGGCGACCGCCGGGTTATGCATTGGTGTCCCCATTCGAGAGGGTGGTTTTCGAGCGCCCAGTGCGAGACCAAACAAGCCACCAGACAAACACTGCACCGGCCAATGCAAATGGCGGCACGACCATGAATAGGAGAATGCCAAACCCCAGGTCGTCACCCAACTCGGCCCGAGAGTTCATGCCCGTCGAGAGCATTTCGTAGTAGGCAGCAAGCTCAGCCGCAAGCCATGCAAAAGCAGGCAAGCTGACAAAAGCAGCAGTTGATGCCAGAAGTACGCGCAGACCTTTATGCATAACTTTGTTAACCGGAGACAGTTTTGCTGCATAACTCCGGCGGCTGCTCCCTAATTGTGTAATGGCATATCCCTGTAAAGCATTGCAGTTAAAGGCTTTCCAAAGATATTGCTTGAAGATTATGGCTGCTAAAAAATCGAGAAAAGCGGCGCTTCAATACGTTAGCATAAACCAACGCGCCTTGAATGGCTGCTATGGGCAAAAACCGCGAGCGACGGCTCATGGCCGGTTTGCGAAATTCCTACCTTCAAATTGCTCGCCGAAAACCGGCCGTTCGGCTCCGCTCGACGCGACCAATTCAAACGTAACAGGCAACGGCAGGTAATGGCCGGTTGCTGCCTCAATACTTAGTTCACGACAATGCAATTATCTGGTCGGCGCCACCGTAATGAGAAAGCTGTTTGCATAATGGCCCTCACCTGCCGCACTCCGCTGCGCTCGCTTGCCTCCTGGCTCGTTCGGCTACGCCGAGCCAAGCCCAGGTTGCTCTCTATTGGAAACCCGATTTATCAAAATTTCGAATGAGCAAACCATTGAGTTTTAGCTGGTAGTTTTACCGAGAATACACATTAGAGGACGAATGCCACTTCTCTTTGGTGGGCTAAAGCCGGCTTGCGAACGGCTTCCTCAAAAGTTGGCTTGCTTCCCAGAAACACAACTTGCTCAATGCCACGAGTGAGCCCCGTGTAAATCAACGAATGGTCTAGAATGCGGGACTTCGACACCACGGCGGCTACGCGCCGGAACTGGCTACCCTGTGCTTTATGCACCGAAATCGCATGTGCCAGCGTAAGTCGGTCGGCCACTTCTGCAACAGGAATGAAGTGCGTCACACCCTCGAAATCAATATGCAGCCCTACTGTGCACTCGTTGGTCACCGCGGTAATACGGCCCAGTGTTCCATTCATCAGCCCTCGGTCATAGTCATTGACTAGATGGATAACCGGCTCGCCGACACCAAACTGAAACCCAGTCAGGCATTCGGTGCTGCATGCCTCGTGAAACTGGAAATTGATGGCTTCGATGCCGCAGGGACCATCTTTGATGGCACCAAGCATCTGGAAGTCGTCGCCAGACCAATCGGCGGCTAACCGCTGCAAATGGCCCTGCACTTCCTCCGGCACGCACTCGATGAAGCTGACCCCAGGCGCCCGGCCACGGTAGGCGTCAAGGTCAGGCACCTCGTGGTCGCGAATGCTCGCCGCAATTCCCGGGATGCCGGTTGCAGCAGCCTGGCGATGCACCTCCGTCAATTCCACCAGCGGAACCAAGGGGCTTTGAACCAAGCGGTGGAATACCAGGCCGAAGCCGATGGGTGGCAGTTGTGCCGGGTCGCCGACCAGCAGTAGTCGCGCGCCTTCGGGTAAAAATCGCAGGAGCCGGAAAGCCGTCGGCAAATCGAGCATCGAGGCCTCATCGACGATGACCAGCGTATCCGGCGTGACTTCAAGCATCCCTTCCTTGACTTGATGCAGGAAGCGCGCAATGGTCATCGCCTCGTGGTCAGTTGCCTCGCTCATCCGCTTAGCTGCGCGCCCGGCCAAGGCCATTTGCAGCACCTTCAGATTGAGCCGCTTGGCGATGTCGATGACGATACGCAACACGGTGGTTTTTCCCACACCTGCACCACCGGTCAGCACCGAGAACGGCTCCGTAGCCGCAAGCAGTACCGCCTCGCGCTGCTGGGCATTCAATTCAAAGCCTTGAGCAGCTTCATTTTCGGCAATGGCGCCTGCCAGCCAATCCATGCCCACCTCGGCGTTAAACAGCATCGATTGCCTTGGTGCCTCCCCAGCCACCATCGCCCGGATACGCTCTGCGATACCAGATTCCAGGGCAGCAGCACCCAGGGGCTGATAACCCTCAACTGCATTTCCAACGATGGCGCCTTCTTGCCATGCCAGGTCGATGGCCGACCTGGCATGGTGGGCATCCAGGGAGAGAAGTTTGGCAACCCGCTCCACAAGCCTCCCCGCCGGCGTCAGCGTGTGGGCGTCCTGTAGACGTTCATACAGCGCAGCTTCCACCGCACCAACGAGGCGGCGCGCATCACCCTTGACGACACCGAGCTTCCCCGCCGCAGAATCCGTCACCTTCCAGCTAGCAAAAGCCAGCATGTAGTAGGGATTCAGCTCGAGCATCTCGATAGCATCGCCACCCCAGACCCGGCGTAGTTTGTTGGCAATCCGGACATCAAAGCCATACTTATCCAGGAAGGCGACTACTGCGCCCTCGGCACGCTTTTCTGCCCAGACTTCGACGAGCCGGTCGGCCATTGAAGTCGTCAGAACGCTCCACAA
This sequence comes from Dechloromonas agitata is5, assembly GCF_000519045.1. Classification (GTDB taxonomy): domain Bacteria; phylum Pseudomonadota; class Gammaproteobacteria; order Burkholderiales; family Rhodocyclaceae; genus Azonexus; species Azonexus agitatus. The sequence goes on along the minus strand of NZ_KI912532.1, from coordinate 1,029,817 downwards.
CGCTTCCGCATCGCCGGCATCCAGGAGTGAGACCAGCCCATCACCGAAAGTGGCATAGAGGGCAGCTGCCTTGCCTTCACCAATGCCAGCGAAATCTGGATGGCTGGCCAGGTAATTGATGACGAGGCGCCCTTTAGGGACAGCGTAGCTGCACTGTTTGGCGTACAGCTGCCGTCCATATTTCGGGTGCTCGCGGAAGTCACCCGTAACCTCCCAAGCCTCGCCAATCGCGGGGTGGCGAGGCAGGCAGCGCGGTCCCGCTACAACTCGTATACGGGTGCCTTCGGCATTGAGCCCCGAGAAGATTGCCGAACCATTGCTGGCAAGGTGCGTGAGGACCCCGACCGTGATGGTGATTGTTTCAGGCATGGCGCTCCGGAGGCGCTGGAATTCGCCGCCCCGTTTCAATCATCATGTCCTCACGAGCAGTTTGTAGCCTCAGCGCTTTCAGCTGACGGCGTAGCTCCGCATTTTCGGCCACCAAGGCAGCATTTTGCTGTTCTAGTTGATGAACGCGTCTTTCCAGAACCTTCGCTTTTGCGTCAAGCCCACCCTCGCTACGCACACGGCGACTATCCGATGTAGCGCCCTCTTGAAATGCCTTAACTGGCGAGTCAACCTTGACGTCAGCCAGAAGCGCTTTCAGTTGAGGATTCTTGTAAAACGACTGTCGTGGTATTCCAGAGGCCTCTGCAATGGCACTGATGCTGAGCGCCCCATCTTCGTTGCGAGGCAGCACATCAACAGATTCCAGATAGGTCCGAAACGTCTGTACGTACTCGGCACCAACCACCTTCCCGCTTTTCATGCCTTCCTCCCAAGCTTTCCTTCCTGCTCAAGAAGGGTGCGATATGCCTGCAAAAATGCCCGAGCACGTTGCCCACTCACGATGACTTGGCGACCAACTGGAGCCGCTAGGTCACGTATTTCCTCTTTTTCAAAATCGACCTGGATAACCTCAAATTCAGCATTGATTCTTTCCAGTATCAGCTTGAGAGCCATGACTGTATTACTGAAGTCGACATGCGGGCTTGCCCCCCCTGAAGAAACCGCATGCTCTTCTTCAGTCAACGCTACCGTTGATGCCGATAGCCTATTTTCCAAGGCGGCAACGCGGCCCCTGAGAGTTTTTGCTTCTAGTCGTGCATCGAAGAGCTTTGCCTTCAGCAACTCAGGCGTCGCGTCATCATCACCAACCAAGGCGCTTGCGCCGGGCTGAGAGGCTAGATGGTTCAGCATAAGGCGCTTGTAAGCGGAATTGCGACACAAAGTAGTTCGATGGACACCTGTCCGCTCGGCCACCTCGGCAGCCAGAGGCTGCAACCCCTCAAATCGCAGCTTTCGCTTCCGTAGAATACTCAGAGCATCTTCAATGAGTCGCAAATTGCTACTTAGCTGGGCTTCTCGATACCCGGAGAAATTATCAGTTCCTTTCGGGGCCCCCATTAACGGATTCTCCCGAGCAGACTAGGTCCGGATACGACCCCAAGTTCGTTTCGTTTGCCGCCTGACAGCATTTCGGCAACAGCAGGAATTCCGACCCCCTTGGCATCGGCCATTGGCTTGATGAGGCTCGCAAAAGCTGCCAATTCGCTGTAGGGCTCGAGGTCAAGAAGCGCGGCATCATCTTCGCGGCCGGCGCGGGCCATGATGATTTGCACATACTTGGTTGCGCGAGCTCTGACCTCGGGAGATTCCAGCGATGGGTAGGCGTTCGAGTCCGCAATCCGCTGAAGGAAGAACTCTGCCGTAGTCGAGTCTCGAGTTATAAGTTGAAGGTGGCGTTTCACCATTTCTGGTTGGTCTGCATGATAGCCCTCATGATGGGGCCCCATACTTTGCATCTTGTCATGCAAAATCTGGGAAGATAGTTGCCAGCCTATAAGCTCTTTTGCATCCAGACTTTGGGTGCGGTGCAATGCATCTTTCTGACTTTGCGTCGCACCTTTTCGGGTTGCCAAGGCTTGGATTTGAAGAGCAGTCATCCGAATACGCTCCTTTAACTCATTTTTCTTGGCTGCGATGGCCGGCAAATGGTCGATACACTTAACCGCGAGGGGGCACAGGCCACAGCGTTGCAATCCCCCTGTCCTAACTATTATTTCCGAGGGACACTGATTGCCCACCGGGCAGACATGGGTCGGGTGCCAACGAATAACACTGGATGGACTCCGGCGCAGCAATTCAATGCTGCTTTCTTCATCGGAGGTTAGGTCATTTAAGGACCACAGTGCGACCCCGGGCATAAAGCCGAATTCCTGAATCGCCTTATCACGGTCAATTGAAAATGCCGTGCGTACAGAGCTATCCGCGCCTTCGTTATCGATGTACCCCGCACCACTACCGTCGACGTCATAGGCTACATCTTTCAGCCTAGCCTCAATTCTCTCCAACTTACCGACAATCCTGGCTTTAGAGGGAACTTGGTAGTGGTTGGTGGTTACCGTTTGGGTATGCCCTAACTGTTCGGCGATTTCGGAAACCTCGAGGTCTCCGTCCTTCAAGGTTGCATAGGTGGACCGCGTCGCATGCGGCGTATGTACCGTGACAAACTTTACCTTACAGAATTGAAGTGCATCCTTGTCGCGAGTGGTATCCAAAAATGAGCCGCTTGCATCAACAGCGGGCTCAATCGTAACCAAACCAAGCTTCTCCCGGTAACCATCTACGCCCTGGAAAGCATTGTTATAGAAATCCTCAAACCCTGTCAGTAACTGTAGCCACCTCGCGCTGTAGGTGTTGTCGCCAAATGGCATCATGCCTTTATATGAGCGAAACAACGGTACAATCGGGTCGAATCTGGAGTTTTTCCTACCTTCATACAGAACCGCCTCATCTACATCCAAATCGGCAACTCCTGCCTGAAAATAGGATTCAGCGAGAAGGCTACGCCGCACCCGCCACGAGACATACGTTGTCCAAGGTTCATCACGAGATTTGTCGGTATTGACCAGAAGAAGGGTGAAGCTCTCAGGCGGCTCCCATGTATGTAAAAGACCTATTCGCGTATCCACTCTACTTACTGAATCCCAGGCAAACCTATCTAGCCACTGTACATTCTGTCCGCGGAGCCCTGTCTCCACCATGGTGAGAAGCATCCGAACGATGGTGAGATGTGGCATATTCAGCACCATCACCCGATTTTCGCCATAATTCAGCCGGCATCCCTTCACATAGATACCGGCAAGCCCTTTTGGATTCGCCCGAATTGAGCGTCTGGCTACCGGATAAATGCTCGGAATCCAACGAACTGGTAGCACCTCCCCTCGGTAGCGCACGTACGGAACATACCCCCAGGCAGCAGTGTTATAGCCATACACCTCCCCAAAGGGCAAATTCTTAAATCTATCGGTGCTATAGGCACTTTGTTGCAGGTATTCACCAAAAGCTTCTAGGGCTTGGCAATAGAACACCAAGAGCGGGAACACATCCTCTGCAAAAGGAGTTTTATTGGTTTTGGTTCTTGCTGAGGACTTAACACGGTCAAAGTCGAGGCGAATTGGGTTCACCATCTTCTTTCCAGCAATCAGGTCGTTATCCTCAAATGCGGTGATAACAAACTGAAAGAAGCGCTGCCAATGCCCAAGCATGATGTTTTTCCCATCAGGCAGTGGCCGACGTAAATGCAGTAACTCAACCAGGGTTTTGGGCAGCACCGCATCAAGGCCGCCTTGCTCACTGTGAAAAACCGTTCGCGACACGAAAAGGTATCGAGCAAATTGCTTAGGCGCCGATGGCAACTCAACGGAATTTTCTATGTGAGTTTCATTCCACCAAGGCAAATACATCAGCACATAATCAACCAACATGTGCAGACTCATTCGGACCTCTTTATCGGTCTCGTAATTGGCTTCTCGGTGCGCAATCCAAGCATTCATGGCCGCAAACCATAACCGGCCCATTTCTTGAATTCGGATGTGCTCACGGCCTGGGTAGGTAGTTGGAGTTTGTAGCCAATTTTCTTTACGAAAATCGGTGGTACGACTCCCCGCCAATGACTCAAAGTAGCGCTCCGGAGCATCAGAGTCTCCGCTAGCTGCGATTTCCCGCAAATTCAAGATGAACGGCGGCTCACCCCGGTTTGCTCTTCGATTTTGGGCCATCTGATTGTTCTTTTGCCGCCGTATCGCAATCAGTTCCGGAGTCTCAACTCGCTCCCGTTTATGTCCATGTACTCGCATCCCGGCAAAGTTTTTCGGGTCACGCCTAAATTCATCAAACGGCATCAGTAAAAACTGCGAAGAAGCTTGCCACATCATGAACTGATGCCGTAGCTCCCGGGACAGAAGGTTCGGTGCCAATGACTCAAGAGCATATAGGAATGGCAACACAGCCAACGCACTTCCCGTTGCAGCGAGTTCCGGGGCATGCCGGACAACTGATTGGGTTACTCGCGCCAAGTCATCAATGGAAACATCGCTCACATCCCTCCAATCCGTAGCAGAAACCAAGGAGGCGATTCGCCGGGAGCCTCGTTCCGGTAAATCTGGGTCGTCGCGAAGAGCCTTGTATGCTTGCAAGACTAGGGGCCGCACTCGAACTGCCTGGAATTCAGGAAACTCTTCTTTGGAATAGTCTTGATGTGCCGGCAGCAATATTGCTGCGTTGTAGGACAAATCTAGTAACGCAAGATTAACTGCTTCGCGTATCCGTGCCCATTCTCGATAATTTGTTGTATGCGGGAACCCAAGAGTTGCTGCCAGCGCGAACAAGTCCTCAGAGGGGTTAAATATGGCCTTCTTAACCTTACCCCAAACCAACCCCTGTACATCTATTAACTGGCTTTCCAAGGAGCACAGCGGTTGTGGCTGCGGCCATGATGGATATGCCGAGAGGGCCATTTCAGAGGCTGCTGCGCGTAATGCAGACGTAGCCAATGGAAAAAACTTCTCGGGCTTAATAGCTAGTTGAATTTCACTCGATTCGTTTATCACCGGCGCGCTCTCGATGTGATTTGACCATCCGTAAGCAACCGGGATGCGATTGCCGGCGGCAACCCTGTCATCGAATCTTGATGCGCCATCATTGCTTGGTCATGTCGAACAAGCTTTTCCATGAGCTTAGCTGGTCTTGGACGAGCGTATTTTCTTGTTGAATTGATGTCTTCATGGCCCATCAAAAGTTGCACTTCAGCCTCAGTCAAGCCAGGCATAAGCTGACCAGGTACATTGAAATCGTTCAGCATATGCATCCCGTAGGCATGTCGAAGGGAGTGCACTGTCATGACATGTTCAGGGGCAAATGGAGGCCCCTTGATTCCGGCACGAATAACTGCCGCCGTAAAAGCTTCATTCAGAGTTGAATCAGCCGCCTCGCGCAACGGCTTTCCCGCATGCTGGCCACGAAGATACTGGAACACAAAATTATTCCCATCCACTGGCAACACATATTCTTGCTGTCGGTATTGCAGCAAAAACTCGAAGAACCAACTACGATAGGGCTGCCGAAGGTAGGTCCAAGAAACTACGCGGCCCTTGAACCTTGAGAATCTCTCGTCTTCAGGCAAATCTCGGCCATATCGCGTGTAATCTGGGTCGAGCACGTAAACCGTTTCGTTCTCAAAATCGATGTGCTCCCACTCGAGATTGAGTGCCTCCGAGCGACGTATGCCGCTAGCGGCCAACAACGTCCACAAGGCCTTATCTCGCCAAGAGAAGGTCGCCTCCAGAAGCTTAGGAAACTGCGCCATCGGAAACTCAAGCAGCTCGAGGTCCGCCTGCTTTTTCCGCTTGCGCCCGCCCGACAATCCTCTTGGGCGCGACAATTCACTTCCTCTAAAACGAATTACACCGCCTAACATTGACGATTGCTTGATGTGTTGAACCTCGGCTCGAGACAGCATTGATGCGCCGTCAATGGCTTCAAGCAAGGGGGTGTAATCGAGTGTGCTGGCCTCGACCAGCTCTTTGGTCACACCACCGCGCAGCATCGCGATTTCGCGGGCTTCGTTTTCCAGCATGGCACATAACCGCAAGAAGCGATTAAGGGCAGCCAAGGTGTTGTCCCAACTGCCGGGCTGGAGCGCACGAATCTCCAATCGATTAGCGACTCGCTTCAGTGCGGCTTCTCGTTGCCTAAGCTCGTCTGCCACGCCCGTTACATCCCGCTCGATAGCAGTGGCCCCCAGAGAGATGTTCTCTCCATGCGAAAGGAGCAGAAGGTAGTAGTCGATGGCCTGGTTGACTGCACTTCGCGTCACAGGCCCCTTGCCGAGAATTTCAACCTCGTAGAGGTAGTCTATAAACCTGGAGACAACAATGGCATAACGCCGTCTTGTTGCAAAGGCATCGCCTGCTATCGAGCGACAAAACTCGTCAAAGACGGGAACAGGAAACCCATCACAATCCGTGAGGCGCCAGCTTACTTTGCCGACGACGACAACCTCTTCCCTTTTTACATTCTTTAAAGACATAAACGCTCCCTTGTGCACCGTTATCTTACGCAGATAAAGATGCACAAGGCAAGCGCCTTAAAAACTTAGCAAAATCTAGGTAGTTATCCGCCCTTCGGTCGGATTAAAAGTGCACAAAACACACCCTTAGATAAGAACCCCTGTCCAGAACGCCTCCAGATTGCCGGAATTACAACCATGCTCCGGATTATGGGGGTGGGGTGGGGGATTTTCAAGGGTGGTTTTGTAACCGCCCGCACTCGTCAGTGGCTGCACCACATGCGACGGTCGCCACCGCCGAAAACGTTTCTCGAACGCTCGGTCGCCGTCAGCGTCGAGCGGACGCGCATCGCGGTGGCATCGAACAGCACATTGAAACGGGCCGGCTCGTTCCAGTCGTCGCAATAGCGCCATTCCCAGACCAGTTCGTCACGCGCCTTGAAATAGACGGTCCACGCCGGAACCGGCGGCCCCAGCGTACGCAGTACGTCGTCGGTCGTCATGCCGGCCTGGATGCGGGCGAAGTGACGCATGTCCAGCACATTTTCCCGGCTAACGAGGTAGCCCATCGCGTCGCCGCGCACGAAGAAGGTGTGATAGCCCATCGGGCCGCGCGGATAGACCAGCGTCTGCCCACCATCGGCCTCCGTCCAGCGCATGGCGGGGACGCCCATCAACTGCTCGACATCCTCGATCCGGCTGCCCGGCTGCAGTCCGAAGCCGTCGTAGGCAGCACAACCGGCGAGCAGGCTGACGATCAGCAGAATGACGGGGAAGCGACGGACCATGGTTCGCTCTTAGGCCCGCTCGGCACTCAGCAAACGCTCACAGTAGCGGGCGATCAGATCCACTTCGAGATTGACCTTGCTACCCGGCTTGAGGCGGTTCAGCGTGGTGTTTTCCAAGGTATGGGGAATCAGGTTGATGGTGAAATCGCGGCCCTTGACCTCGTTGGTCGTCAGGCTGGTGCCATCGACGACGATTGAGCCCTTGCGCGCGATGAACTTGGCGATGTCCTGCGGAGCCCGGATTTCGAGCAGGCGGTTGTCGCCGACTGCGTCAAAGCGCAACACCTCGCCGACACCATCGACGTGGCCGGACACTAGGTGGCCGCCGATCACGTCGTTGAGGCGCAAGGCCTTTTCCAGGTTGACCGGCCCCGGCTCGGAGAGGCCGACCGTGCAGGAAAGGGTTTCTGGCGAAACGTCGACAGCGAAGCTGTTGCCTTCCTTGGCGACGACCGTCAGGCAGACGCCGTTGTGGGCGATGGAGTCACCGAGTGCGACCTCCGAGATATCCAGTTTCCCGGCATCGACATGCAGGCGGCAGCCGACTTCGCGCGGGGTGATTTCGGTTATGCGGCCGACTGCCGCGATGATTCCAGAGAACATGGCAAAACCTGTCGAAAGCAAAGAAATGAACTTTATCACGCCCGGTTGACCGCCTGGCTTGCACGAAAGGGCGTTTGGCCCTAGCTTTTCACCTTTGCGTAACTGATTTACCCAGAGGAGACAAAACAATGAAAAAGACCGTGCTTGCCGCCTTGCTGGCAACCCTTGCCACGACGGCCATGGCGGACATCAACGTCGGGGTGACCCTGTCCGCCACCGGCCCGGCCGCCTCGCTCGGCATTCCGGAAAAGAACACCATCGACCTGCTGCCGAAGACCATCGCCGGCCAGAAGGTGAATTACATCGTGCTCGACGACGCCTCGGACACGACCACTGCTGTCAAGAATGCGAAGAAGCTGATCAGCGAAAGCAACGTCGACCTGATCATCGGCTCGACCACGACCCCCAATTCGCTGGCCATGGTCGACGTTGCGGCCGAGGCCGAAACCCCGATGATCGCCATGGCCGCCTCGGCGCGCATCGTCGAGCCGATGGACGCCAAGCGCAAGTGGGTGTTCAAGACACCGCAGAACGATGCCCAGATGTCGACCGCCATCGTCGAGCACATGACCAACAACAACGTGAAGACGGTGGCCTATATCGGCTTCTCGGATGCCTATGGCGAAGGCTGGTGGAATGAATTTTCCAAGCTGGCCGAGGTGCGCAAGATCAAGGTCGTCGCCAACGAGCGCTTCAATCGCGTCGATACCTCGGTCACCGGCCAGGTGCTCAAGGTGATGGCCGCCAAGCCGGACGCCATCCTGATCGGCGGCGCTGGCACGCCGGCCGCCCTGCCGCAGAAGTCGCTGAAGGAGAAGGGCTACAAGGGCATCATTTACCAGACGCACGGCGTCGCCAACAACGACTTCCTGCGCGTCTGCGGCAAGGATTGCGAGGACACCGTGCTGCCCACCGGCCCGGTCCTGGTTGCCGCCCAGTTGCCGACCGACAATCCGGTCAAGAAGTCGGCCATGGAATACGTCGAGAAATATGAAGGCGTGCACGGCAAGGGCAGTGTCAATGCCTTTGGCGGCTATGCCTGGGATGCCGGCACCCTGCTCGCTCATGCTACGCCTGTCGCATTGAAGAAAGCGCAGCCGGGCAGCAAGGAATTCCGTGCCGCGCTGCGCGATGCGCTGGAAGCGACGAAGAATGTGGCCGGCGCCCACGGTGTGTACAACATGAGCGCCAACGACCACCTCGGCCTCGACCAACGCGCCCGCGTCATGGTCACCATCAAGGACGGCACCTGGAAGCTGGCCAAGTAAGGCTTGAACCGACGGGTCCGGTCCGGAAACGGGCGGACCCTGCGTGGTAAACTTAACCTTTTCCTTTTCCGGAATGAAATGATGATCAAAAAACTGACCCTTGCCGTTCTGGCCACCCTGTCCACTGCTGCGCTGGCCGACATCAACGTCGGCGTCTCGGTTGCCGCCACCGGCCCGGCCGCCTCGCTCGGCATTCCGGAAAAGAACACCTTCGCGTTGCTGCCGACCACCATCGGCGGCGAGAAGGTGAACTACATCGTGCTCGACGATGCCACCGACCCGACCGCGGCGACCAAGAACATCAAGAAGCTGATCAGCGAGAACAAGGTCGACGTCGTCGTCGGCTCCTCGACCACGCCGAGTTCGCTGGCCATGATGGACGTCGCCGTCGAGAACGAAACGCCGCTGATCTCGATGGCCGGCTCTGCCATCGTCGTCGAACCGATGGACGACAAGCGCAAGTGGGTGTTCAAGACGGCCCAGAACGACGCCCACATGGCGACTGCGCTGGTCCAGCACATGACGGACAAGAACGTCCAGACCGTCGCCTTCATCGGTTTTGCCGATGCCTACGGTGAAGGCTGGTACAAGGAATTTGCCAAAATCGCCGAGGCCCGCAAGCTGAAGATCGTCGCCAGCGAGCGCTATCAGCGCAACGACACCTCGGTGACCGGCCAGATCCTGAAGATCATGGCCGCCAAGCCGGATGCCGTGCTGGTCGGTGGCGCCGGCACCCCGGCTGCCCTGCCGCAGAAGGCGTTGAAGGAAAAGGGCTACAAGGGCCTGATCTACCAGACCCACGGCGTCGCCAACAACGACTTCCTGCGCGTCGGCGGCAAGGATGTCGAAGGCGCTTTCCTGCCGGTTGGCCCGATGGTCGTCGCCGCCCAGCTGCCGGCCGACAACCCGGTGCGCAAGTCGGCCCTGGAATACGTCACCAAGTACGAAGCCGCCCACGGCAAGGGCAGCGTCAGCTCCTTCGGCGGCCACGCCTGGGATGCCGGCGTACTGCTCCAGAACGCCATCCCGGTCGCGCTGAAGAAGGGCAAACCGGGCACTGTCGAGTTCCGCCGTGCCCTGCGCGATGCGCTGGAAAACACCAAGAACGTCGCCGGCGCCCACGGCATCTTCAACCTGACGCCCAACGACCACCAGGGTTTCGACCAGCGCGCCCGCGTCATGGTAACTATCGAAAACAACACCTGGAAATTGCTCAAGTAACACGGTGTTACGGGCGCCGCTCATCCGGCGCTACCGACCCTGGACTCCCGCTGCGGCGGGAGTGCCTTTTTTAGCCATTACCGCCCCAAGGTCACATGGACCTCCAGATTCTTCTCCTTCTCGGCCAGGACGGCATCACCAACGGCGCCATTTACGCGCTGCTCGCCCTCGCGCTGGTTCTCGTCTTCGCCGTCACACGCGTCATCTTCATTCCGCAAGGCGAATTCGTCGCCTTCGGGGCGCTGACCCTGGCCTCGCTGCAGGCCGGCAAAGTGCCCGGCACGGTCTGGCTGCTGCTCGGCCTGGGTACCACCGTCGCGCTGCTCGACGGCTACCGGCTGGTGCGCGAAGGGCGCTACGCCAAGCTGCCGACCCTGCTCATCACCCACGTCGGCGTACCGTTGATCGCCGCTGCCGGGCTGTTCGCCATGCCGCCCAGCCAGTTGCCGCTGTGGGCCCAGGTCGTCCTCGCCATGTTGCTCGTCGTGCCGCTCGGCCCGATGATCTACCGGATTGCCTTCCAGCCGCTGGCCAGCGCACCGGTCCTCGTCCTGCTCATTGTCTCGGTCGCCGTGCACCTGGCGCTGATCGGCCTCGGCCTGCTCTTCTTCGGTGCCGAGGGATGGCGCACACCGGCCTTCACCGACATCAGCTTCGAACTGGCCGGTGCGCCGCTGCAGGGGCAGACCATCCTGGTCGTCGTCGCCTCGGCCCTGCTCATCATCGGCCTCTATTTCTTCTTTGAACGGACCATCTACGGCAAGGCCCTGCGCGCCACCGCGATGAACCGCACCGGCGCCCGCCTGATGGGCATTCCCCCCATCCTCGCCGGCAAGTTGTGCTTTACGCTGGCTGCCGCCATCGGCGCCTTCTCCGGCATCCTGATCGCGCCGATCACCACGATCTACTACGACTCCGGTTTCCTGATCGGCCTCAAGGGCTTCGTTGGGGCCATCATCGGCGGTCTCGCGTCCTACCCGTTGGCTGCCCTGGGCGCCATCCTGGTCGGCCTGCTCGAATCCTATTCGTCGTTCTACGCCAGCGCCTTCAAGGAAGTGATCGTCTTCACCCTGATCATTCCCGTCCTGCTCTGGCGCTCGCTGACCTCGCACCACATCGAGGAGGAAGAGGAGAAGAGTGATGACGTCGCCAGCAGCGGGACACCCGGCAAGACCGCCAGACAGAATCCGCTACGCCGCCACCTGCCGTTGCTCGCCTTCATCGGCGTGCTTGCCGTTGCACCGCAGTTGTTGCCCGAGTTTTCGGTCACCCTGCTCAACTACATCGGCCTCTACGCCATCGTCGCGGTCGGCCTCGTGCTATTGACCGGCGTTGGTGGCCTGACTTCCTTCGGCCAGGCGGCCTTCGTCGGCCTCGGCGCCTACACCACGGCCTGGCTGACCACCGTGTACGGCATGTCGCCATGGATCACGCTGTTCATCGGCATGGCGCTGACCGCCGCCGTCGCGCTGTCGCTTGGCTTCATCACGCTGCGCATGGGCGGCCACTACCTGCCGCTGGGCACCATCGCCTGGGGCATCAGCCTGTATTTCCTCTTCGGTAACGTCGAATTCCTCGGCGGCCATACCGGCATCACCGGTATCCCGGCCGTGTCGCTGGCCGGCTGGGAACTGAAGTCGGGACGGGAATTCTTCTACCTGATCTGGCTGGTCGTCCTGCTCGCCATCGTCAGCATCCGCAACCTCCTCGACTCCCGCGTCGGCCGCGCCATCCGGGCACTCAAGGGCGGTACCGTGATGGCCGAGGCGATGGGCGTCAACACGGCGCGCGAAAAGATCGTCATCTTCCTGATCGCCGCCCTGCTGGCCAGCGTTTCCGGCTGGCTGTACGCCCACCTGCAGCGCTTCGTGAACCCGACGCCGTTCGCACTGAATCAGGGTATCGAATACCTGTTCATGGCGGTGGTCGGCGGCATCGGCCACGTCTGGGGCGCCGTACTCGGTGCCGGGGTGATCACCATCCTGAAGCAGTGGCTGCAGGACTGGTTGCCGCAGCTGCTCGGCCAAAGCGGCAATTTCGAGATCATCTTCTTCGGCCTGGCCATGGTGCTGGTGCTGCAGAAAGCACGCGCCGGCCTGTGGCCGGTCATCCTGCGCCTGCTGCCGGCCCGCACCGTGGTGCGCGCGGTACCGCAGGCCGAACCGCTGCCGCGCCGCCAGCCGACGACGAGTGGCAGCGTACTGCTCGAAGCCAGTGAAGTGACCAAGCGTTTCGGCGGCCTGGTCGCCAACAACAATATGTCGCTCAACGTGAAGGCGGGCGAGGTCATGGCCCTGATCGGCCCGAACGGGGCCGGCAAGAGCACCATGTTCAACTGCATTTCGGCGGTCAATCCGGCCACCGAGGGCAAGATCGCCTTCCTCGGCGAATCAACGGCCAGCCTGCAGGCTCGCGACATCGCCCGGCGCGGCATGAGCCGCACCTTCCAGCATGTCCGCCTGCTCGGCAACATGAGCGTGCTGGAAAACGTCGCCATCGGTGCCCATCTGCGCGGCAACAAGGGCGTGGTTTCCGCCGCGCTGCGCCTCGACCGCGCCGAGGAAAACCGCCTGCTCGCCGAAGCCGCCCGCCAGATCGAGCGGGTCGGCCTGGCCGAGCACATGTTCGAGCCGGCCGGCAGCCTGGCCCTAGGCCAGCAGCGTATCGTCGAAATTGCCCGCGCCCTGGCTTCCGACCCCTGCCTGCTGCTCCTCGACGAACCGGCCGCCGGCCTGCGCTACAAGGAAAAACAGGCGCTGGCCGAACTGCTGACCAAACTGCGCGCCGAAGGCATGGGCATCCTGCTCGTCGAGCACGACATGGATTTCGTGATGGGCCTGGCCGACCGTATCGTGGTCATGGAATTCGGCGAGAAGATCGCCGAAGGCCTGCCGGAAGAAGTCCAGAAAAATCCGAAAGTGCTCGAAGCCTACCTGGGAGGGGTCGAATAATGAGCATGACCCACCTGCACGACAACGAGGTCATCCTCGACGTCAAGAACCTGCGCGTCGCCTATGGCAAGGTCGAGGCCTTGCACGAGGTCAGCCTGACCATTCGCCGTGGCGAAATCGTTACCGTCATCGGCCCCAACGGTGCCGGCAAGACCACGCTGCTCTCGGCCCTGATGGGCCTGCTGCCGTCAAATGGCGACATCGTCTACATGGGCCAGTTGCAGAAGCACGAACGCTCGGTGGAGCACCTGGTCCGCCATGGCATGACGCTGGTCCCGGAGAAGCGCGAACTGTTCGCCGAAATGAGCGTCGAGGACAACCTGCTGCTTGGCGCCTTCGACCGCTACCGCACCGGCCATCGCGACGAGATGGAAACGATGGACGAAGTCTTCGAGCTCTTCCCTCGCCTCGAAGAGCGCCGCGCCCAACTGGCCGGCACCTTGTCCGGCGGCGAGCGGCAGATGCTGGCCATGGGCCGTGCCCTGATGGCCAAGCCCAAGCTGCTGATGCTCGACGAGCCCAGCCTTGGCCTGGCGCCGCTGATCATCAAGGAAATCTTCCGCACCATCTCGGCATTGAAGGAAACCGGCGTCGCCATCCTGCTCGTCGAGCAGAATGCCCGCGCTGCGCTGCAGATTTCCGATTACGGCTACGTGCTGGAAACCGGCGAGATCAAGCTGAGCGGGCCGAGCGCCGAACTGGCTGCCGACCCGCGCGTCATCGAAGCCTACCTCGGCCTCGGCCACAAGCACTGAGCCGCCCCGCCGGATCGACCAGAGGCCCGGAACCGGGCTACCTGATGAACAAACGGGGTTCAACGCGGCTCGCATCCTCGCCGCACCGTGAGGGCAAAGCCTTCAGTTGTCCTCAGTGGCGATGCCGTATTTCCGGGCAACCGTGACGTAAAGCTGGCGCGCCGAGGCCACCTTGGGGCTCTTGCGATCCTTGCGCTGCGCCCGCTGCAGGTAATCCACCGCCCGCCCGGCCAGTTCGGCGTCCCAACCCTTCTGGTCGAGCAGGGTGAAGATGGCCTTCGCAGCATTGACCAGGAATTGCAGGTTGGGCACCTGCTCGGCAGCCTGGATCAGCAACCGCACCGCTCCTTCGAGATCGCCGTTGCGCGCCGCGATGACACCGCGGTTGTTGAGTTCGACGATTTCGCGGCCGACCTGATCGAGGATGGCCTGACCAGCATCGGCCTGTCCGGTGCGCTGGAAAACACGCGTGATCTGGCCGATCAGGTGCTGGTCCTCATGGTTTTCGGCAGCCACCTGGCGCATCAGCCGGGCGCCTTCGTCGGCCTGACCGGCCGCGTAGCAGGCATGGGCCAGATCGACGGCCAGGCGCTGTGAAACAGGCCGGCCTTTTTCCGCCGCTTCATCGCGTACCTGGCGCTGCATTTCCAGCGCCTTGTCGATCAGGGCCTTCGCCTTGTCCCCGGCTCCCTCGGCATGCAGGCACAAACTCTCGTTCACCAGGGCCGCCAGCTCGGCCTGTTTGTCGCCGCGCCACTCGCGCTTCATGTCGGCCACGATCTTGCGCGAGGCGTCGACCTGCCCCCGCTCGACCAGCACGCGCGACAGGTTGGCGAAATCATCCACCGTCCGCAGGCTGGACCCCCTGCTGCGCTCGATGACCTTGCCGTAGGCCTTCTCGGCCACCAGCAGGTCGTGGTTGCGGGCTGCCACGTCACCCACCAGGCGCTGGCGCACCGTGTTGTGCGGCGATGCGTCGGCGGCCCGCTGCAGCGCCTGCTGGGCCTCTTCCAGCCGTCCCTGCGCCTCATGCACCGAGGCCAGGAAATCATAGGCGGCCAGGAAATCGGGCGCTTCCTGCGTCACCTGCTCCGCCAGCTGCTCGGCTTCGTCGAGTGCCCCGCGGTCACGCAGTGCCATGGCCAGGCCCATCCTGGCCCAAGGCACCACCCGCCCCTCGAGCACCCGCCGGAACACCGCTTCCGCCTCGGCTGTGCGACCCAACTGATGCAGCAACTCGCCCTTGAAGCGCAGCGCATCGTACATGTAGGCCGGCTGCTGCTGGATCACCCGGTCGCAGGCGGCAATCGCCTCGTCCAGGGCGCCCCGCTCGATCTGCTCGTAGATATGGCGCAGCACATGCTTCTTGTAGATCACCCGGACCAAGCGGCTTTGCAATTGCTCGGCGGTAAACGGCTTGATCAGGTAGTCGTCCGGCGCCAGCTCGGCCAGCGCCACGACGTTGGTGTAGCTGCGCTCGCTGGTGATGATCATGTACACCGTGGCGAGCGGGATCAGGTGGGCATGGCGCAGCTCTTCCAGCAACTGCTGGCCGTCGCGCCCATCATCAAGCACGAAATCGGACAGGATGATGTCGAAACGGTTGCCCTTGACCTGGCGGATCACCTCGGCCGAATTGCCTGCGCCATGCACCGCCGTCACCCCCAGTGCCCCGAGCATCAGGCGCAGGGAATCACGGGCCGGTGGATGTCGGTCGACGATCAGGACGCGCTTCTTGGACAAGGATTGCTGCAGAACGAGCAGCATCTCGTCGTTGTCGAGCGGACTGGTGGCCTTGGCTGGGGACGCATTCATCGTCGGAAACTTACTGCACTTCGTCCGGGCCGGCAAGAAAGCGGCAGAGTCAGGGCAGAAACCTTCGAGTTTTCAGCGACCTGAAGTAAAATCGGCAGCCCGATACCGCACTGCAGCAAGCCCATTCCGATGCTCTATCCCACCCGTTTCGATGTCATCGTCGTCGGCGGCGGTCACGCCGGCACCGAGGCCGCGCTTGCCGCGGCGCGGGCGGGTGCGAACACGCTGCTGCTGACCCACAACCTCGATACGCTCGGGGCGATGAGCTGCAACCCGTCGATCGGCGGCATCGGCAAGGGCCACCTGGTCCGCGAGGTCGATGCGCTGGGCGGGGCGATGGCGGCGGCGACCGACGAATCCGGCATCCAGTTCCGCATCCTCAATGCCTCAAAAGGCCCGGCCGTACGCGCCACCCGCGCCCAGGCCGACCGGGTGCTGTACAAGCAGGCGATCCGCTCCCGGCTGGAAAACCAGCCCAACCTGACCATCTTTGCCCAGGCCTGTGACGACCTGATCGTCGACGGCGACAAGGTCGGCGGCGCGATCACCCAGCTCGGCATCCGTTTCCTGGCCGACGCGGTCGTACTGACCGCCGGTACCTTCCTCAACGGCAAGATCCACGTCGGCCTCGAGAACTATACCGGCGGACGCATGGGCGATCCGCCCTCGGTCTCGCTCGCCGCCCGCCTGAAGGAACTGAACCTGCCACAAGGTCGCCTGAAGACCGGCACGCCGCCGCGCCTGGACGGCAAGACCATCGACTTCTCGGTCATGGAGGAGCAGCACTCGGACGATCCGCTGCCGGTCTTCTCCTTTCTCGGCAACGCCGGCCAGCACCCGAGACAGCTGCCGTGCTGGATCACCGAGACCAACGAACGCACGCACGACATCATCCGCAGTGGCCTGGACCGTTCGCCGATGTACACCGGCGTCATCGAAGGCGTCGGACCGCGCTACTGCCCGTCGATCGAGGACAAGATCCACCGCTTCGCCGACAAGGACCGCCACAACGTCTTCCTTGAACCGGAAGGCCTGACCACCCACGAGATCTACCCGAACGGCGTGTCCACTAGCCTGCCCTTCGACATCCAGCTGGCGCTGGTGCGCTCGATCCGCGGCATGGAAAACGTGCACATCCTGCGCCCCGGCTACGCCATCGAATACGACTTCTACGACCCGCGCGGCCTGAAGGACACGCTGGAAACCAAGGCCATCCACGGCCTCTTTTTCGCCGGCCAGATCAACGGCACGACCGGCTACGAAGAAGCTGCCGCCCAAGGCCTGTTGGCCGGCATCAACGCCGTGCGCTATATCAGAGGCGAGCCGGGCTGGTGCCCGAAGCGCAACGAGGCCTATCTCGGCGTGCTGGTCGACGACCTCATCACGCGCGGCGTTTCCGATCCCTACCGGATGTTCACCAGCCGCGCCGAATACCGCCTGAGCCTGCGCGAGGACAATGCTGACCTGCGCCTGACCGAGCAGGGGCGCGAACTCGGCCTGGTCGACGACGCCCGCTGGGAGGCCTTCTGCCGCAAACGCGACGCCATCGCCGCCGAGCAGGAACGCCTGAAGACCACCTGGGTCAATCCGAAGATCACCCCGGCCGAAGACTGCATACGTGTCCTCGGCAAGGCCATCGACCACGAATACAACCTGTTCGAACTGCTGCGCCGCCCCGAAGTCAGCTACACCAGCCTGCTGACCCTGCCCGGCGCCGGCGAGGCCCAGACCGACCCGCTGGTCGTCGAGCAACTCGAGATTTCAGCCAAGTACCAGGGCTACATCGACCGCCAGGCCGAGGAGGTCGCCAAGTCGGCCAGCTACGAAAACACCGTGCTCCCGGCCGATCTCGATTACGCCACGGTCCCCGGCCTGTCCAACGAGGTCAAGCAGAAGCTCAACCTGCACAAACCGCAGACCATCGGCCAGGCCTCGCGCATCCAGGGCATCACGCCGGCCGCCATTTCGCTGCTGCTCATCCACCTCAAGCGGCACAAGCTGTCGGAAGCCGCATGAGCGCGACCCGCCTCGCCGCAGGCCTGACCCGGCTCGGCATCGAACTCACCACCGAGCAGAACGAGAAGTTGCTCGCCTTCCGCGACCTGCTGCTCAAGTGGAACAAGACTTACAACCTGACCGCCCTGCGCGACCCGGAACAGGCGATCTCGCACCACTTGCTCGACTCGCTGGCCATCCTGCCGCATGTTGGCAATGGCCCCCTGCTCGACGTCGGCTCCGGCGGTGGCCTGCCCGGCATCCCGCTGGCCATCGCCCGCCCCGAACTCTCGGTCAGCATGGTCGATACCGTGCAGAAGAAGGCCACCTTCCTGCAACAAGCAGCCATCCAGCTCGGGCTGAAGAATGTCACGGTGCATCACGCCCGCGTCGAACAACTGGCTGGTCAATATGCCCAGATCAGTTCGCGCGCCTTTGCCGAAATCGGCCTGTTCACCAGCCTGACCCGCCATCTGCTGGCCCCCGGCGGCCGCTGGCTAGCCATGAAAGGCATCCGTCCGGATGACGAAATCGCTACCCTGCCGGCCGATATCGTCGTCGACCAGATC
The DNA here is from genome assembly GCF_000519045.1 of Dechloromonas agitata is5. Taxonomy (GTDB): domain Bacteria; phylum Pseudomonadota; class Gammaproteobacteria; order Burkholderiales; family Rhodocyclaceae; genus Azonexus; species Azonexus agitatus. Next base: position 1,011,461 of record NZ_KI912532.1, on the reverse strand, counting down.
ATTCCGCTGCACGTTCCCGGCCTCGACGCCGAACGCCACCTCATCATCCTGAAAGCGGGCTCATGAAAGTACTCGCCATCACCAACCAGAAGGGTGGCGTCGGCAAGACCACCACCGCCGTCAACCTCGCCGCCTCGCTCGGCGCCGAGGGCAAGCGCGTCCTGCTCATCGACATGGATCCACAGGGCAATGCCACGACCGGCGCCGGCATCACCAAGAAAGAAGCCCTGCCGACGGTGTATCAGTTGCTGATCGGCGCCGCCAGCCTGGTCGAGGTCTGCATCAAGACCGACTTCGCTTTCGACATCCTGCCCGCCAACCGCGAACTGGCCGGCGCCGAGGTCGAGCTGATCGAACTGGAGCGGCGCGAATTCCGCCTCAAGCAGGCCCTGCAACAGAACCAGAGCGACTACGATTTCGTACTGATCGACTGCCCGCCCGCCCTCAACATGCTGACGGTCAATGCCCTGGTTGCCGCCGATTCGGTGCTGATCCCGATGCAGTGCGAGTATTACGCGCTGGAAGGCCTCTCCGACCTCGTCGAAACTCTGCGCAAGGTACGCCATGGCCTGAACTCCCGGCTGGAAATCGAAGGCCTGCTGCGCACCATGTACAACGGCCAGAGCACGCTGACCCAGCAGGTATCGAACGAACTGGAAACCCACTTCGGCAGCAAGGTCTACCAGACCATCGTGCCGCGCAACGTCCGCCTGGCCGAGGCGCCGTCCTACGGCAAACCGGTCATTGCCTTCGACAGGAACTCGAAGGGCGCCCAGGCCTACACGGCGCTAGCCAGGGAAATCCTCGAAAGGACTCCAGCATGATCAAGATGAAAGGACTCGGCCGCGGCCTTGACGCCCTGCTCGCCAGTGGCGACGAGAAGCGGAACGACGAGCAGCGCAACCTGCCCATCGAACGCCTGAAACCTGGCAAATACCAGCCGCGCACCCAGATGGACCCGGAGTCACTGGCCGAACTGACGGCTTCGATCAAGGCCCAGGGCATCATGCAACCCATCCTGGTGCGCGCCATCGACAAGACACCTGGCGCCGAACGCTACGAGATCGTCGCCGGCGAACGCCGTTGGCGGGCCGCCCAACAGGCCAACCTGGCCGAAGTACCGGTTCTCGTCCGCGACATTCCGGATGAGCAGGCGCTGGCCATGGCGCTGATCGAGAACATCCAGCGCGAAAACCTCAATCCGCTGGAAGAAGCCCAGGGGCTGCAACGGCTGATCGACGAATTCGGCCTGACCCACCAGCAGGCAGCCGACGCCGTCGGCCGCTCACGGCCGGCCGCCTCCAACCTGCTGCGCCTGCTGCAACTGTCGACACCGGTACAGACCTTGCTGATGTCCGGCAAGCTCGACATGGGCCATGCCCGCGCTCTGCTGCCGCTGGCGGCCACCCAGCAAATCGCCGTCGCCCAGCGCATCGTGCAGAAGGGACTCTCGGTGCGCGAAGCCGAGCAACTCGTCCAGCAAATCCTCAACCCACCCGCCAAAACGACCGAAAAACCGGTCGACCGCGATTTGCTGCGTCTTCAGGAAGAGCTTTCCGACACGCTCGGCGCTGCCGTCGCCATCCGCAGCAACCGGAAGGGGGCCGGCAAGATCACCATCGAATTCTCCGGCCTCGACCAATTGGAGGGAATTCTCGGGAAACTGCGCTAAGTCGTTGACCGCTTTGGACATCTACGGGAAAACCCCTAGTATTCATTGACGTAGCGCCGATTAGTCTTCTATAATTTAAGTCTGTGTGGCAAAGCCGGTCAACGAGCGCAAGGCACCAAATGTACAAGGCAATTCTTCTGCAATTTGGTGCAGCTGTGATAACAGCGCTCGGGGCAGGTGCAGTCATAGGAACGCGGGGGCTCGTTTCGGTTGGGTTCGCGGCAATGGCCGCCATACTTCCCAACCTTTTCTTTGCCATCCGTTTGTCGATGGTAAATAGTCGCCCAGGCGCATCGTACGCGGCGAACTTCTTCATCGGCGAGTTCCTCAAGATCGCGGCCACGATAGGAATTTTGGCAATCGCCATCAAGGGGTACCCCGAGATGCACTGGCCCAGCTTGCTGATTGGGCTTGCGGTTGTGTTACATGCTGGTTTTTTAGCGTTTTGGAAGAAATCCTGACCATGTCTACAGCAGGCCACGAAGCAGCAGCGAACGCGCCGACCGCCGGCGAATATATCGTTCACCACCTCACCCATTTCAACACCACCGGCCATGCCCAGAAGGACATCATCGACTTCAGCGTCCTGAACGTCGACACCCTGTTCTTCTCGATCCTCATGGGCGTTCTCGGTCTGTTCGTCATGTGGCGCGTCGCCAAGAGCGTCACTTCCGGCGTGCCGGGCCGCATGCAGGCTGCCGTTGAAATCGTTCTCGAAATGGTCAATGAACAAGCCAAGGGCATCGTGCATAGCGCCGAATCCCGCAAGGCCGTCGGCCCGCTGGCCCTGACCGTCTTCATCTGGATCTTCCTGATGAACTCGATGGATTTCCTGCCGCTCGACGTTCTGCCGAATCTCTGGCAAGCCGTCACCGGCGACCACCATGCCTACCTGCGCGTCGTGCCCACCGCCGACCTGAATGGCACCCTCGGCATGTCCGTTGGCGTTCTGCTCGTCTGTCTTTACTACAACGTCAAGATCAAGGGCTTCGGCGGCTGGATGCATGAACTGTTCACCGCCCCGTTCGGTAGCCATCCGCTGCTTTATCCGATCAACTTCGCCATGCAGATGATCGAATTCCTAGCCAAGACCGTTTCCCACGGCATGCGACTGTTCGGCAATATGTACGCTGGTGAATTGGTGTTCATGCTGATCGCGCTGATGGGCGCCGCCTGGGCCGGCACCGCCACCGGCGTCTTCCTGTTTGCCGGCCACGTCATTGCCGGCTCGATCTGGGCGATCTTCCACATCCTGATCGTTGCCCTGCAAGCTTTCATCTTCATGATGCTGACGCTGGTATATATCGGCCAGGCCCACGAAGCACACTAAGCAGTACCCGGTTTCTTTTTGTAGTTTCTTTTTGTTTTACCTACTTTAACCTTAGCAAGGAGTTGTCATGGAACACGTTCTCGGTTTTGTTGCTCTGGCTGCCGGCCTGATCATTGGTCTGGGCGCTATCGGTGCCTGTATCGGTATCGGTCTGATGGGTGGCAAGTACATCGAAGCTTCCGCCCGCCAACCTGAACTGATGAACGCCCTGCAGACCAAGATGTTCCTGCTGGCCGGTCTGATCGACGCCGCCTTCCTGATCGGTGTTGGTATCGCCATGATGTTCGCCTTCGCCAACCCGTTCAAGCTGGTCTAATCGATCCTCTTCCCATCAACCTTTTAGAAGAGGAATAGACCGTGAATCTGAACGCAACGCTGTTCGCACAGCTGGTTGTGTTCTTCATTCTGGCGTGGTTCACGATGCAATTCGTGTGGCCGCCCATTGTGAAGGCGCTCGACGAGCGTGCGAAGAAGATCGCGGATGGTCTGGCTGCTGCCGAGCGTGGCAAGCAGGATCTCGAACTGGCCACCAAGCGCTCCACGGAAGCTCTCCGTGAAGGCAAGGAAAAGGCCGCCGAACTGATCGGCAATGCTGAAAAGCGCGCTGCTCAACTGATCGAAGAAGCCAAGGTTAACGCCAAGGCCGAAGCCGACCGCATCGTTGCCGGTGCCAAGGCTGAAATCGAACAGGAAGCCGTCCGCGCCAAGGAGCAACTGCGCGAACAAGTGGCGACTCTGGTCGTTTCCGGTGCAGAAAAGATTCTGCGTCGCGAGATCAATGCCCAGGCACATGCCGACATTCTGGCTACGATCAAACAGGATCTGTAAAGCTTATGGCTGAATCCGTCACCATCGCTCGCCCCTACGCCGAAGCCATCTATCGTGTGGCCCAGGAATCCGGGGCGCAGGGCATCTGGTCGCAGCGCCTGCAAAAGCTGGCGTTGATCGCCCAGAATGGGGACATGGCTTCGGTCATGGGCAATCCCCAGCTCTCCGCTGAGCAGGTTGCCGCACTCGTTATCTCGCTGTGCGAAGACAACGATGCCGTACTCGGCAACTTCGTTCGTACCCTCGCAGAAAACCGGCGTCTCGCACTCCTGCCGGAGATTTCCCGGCTTTTCGAACTGGCCAAGAGCCAGGAAGAAGGGGTCAAGGAGGCGGTGGTGCATTCCGCATTTCCCATTGACGATACCCAAGTAGCAGCCCTGCTCAATGAGCTGCAAACCCACTTCGGTACCCGCCTGACCGCTCGCGTCGAAGTCGACCCGAGCCTGATCGGCGGTGTGCGTATCGCCATCGGTGACCAGGTGCTGGATGCTTCAGTCCGCGGCAAACTCGATGCCATGGCCGTGGCACTGAACAACTAGGAGAATTTCATGCAGTTGAATCCTTCCGAAATTTCTGAACTGATCAAGAGCAAGATCCAGAACCTGCAGGGCGCGTCGGAAGTGCGCACGCAGGGCACCGTGGTTTCCGTCACCGACGGTATCTGCCGCGTGCATGGCTTGCAGGACGTCATGCAAGGCGAAATGCTCGAATTCCCGGGCAACACCTTCGGCATGGCGCTCAACCTCGAACGCGATTCCGTCGGCGCTGTGGTTCTCGGTGAATACGAGCACATCTCCGAAGGCGACACCGTCAAGACCACCGGCCGCATTCTCGAAGTGCCGGTCGGCCCGGAACTGCTCGGCCGCGTCGTCAACTCCCTGGGCCAGCCGATCGACGGCAAGGGTCCGATCAACGCCAAGCTGACCGACAAGATCGAAAAGGTTGCCCCGGGCGTTATTTGGCGCCAGTCCGTATCCCAGCCGGTCCAGACCGGTCTGAAGTGCGTTGACTCCATGGTTCCGGTCGGTCGTGGCCAGCGCGAACTGATCATTGGTGACCGTCAGACCGGTAAGACCGCCGTCGCTGTCGACGCCATCATCAACCAGAAGGGCAAGAACCTCTTCTGTATCTACGTTGCGGTCGGCCAGAAGGCTTCCACCATCGCCAACGTCGTTCGCAAGCTCGAAGAGCATGGCGCGATGGAATACACCATCGTCGTCGCCGCTTCCGCTTCCGAATCCGCTGCGCTGCAGTACCTGGCTCCGTACGCCGGCTGCACGATGGGTGAGTACTTCCGTGACCGTGGCGAAGACGCCCTGATCATTTACGACGATTTGACCAAGCAAGCTTGGGGCTATCGTCAGGTTTCCCTGCTGCTGCGCCGTCCGCCGGGCCGCGAAGCCTATCCGGGTGACGTGTTCTATCTCCACTCCCGCCTGCTGGAGCGCGCCGCTCGCGTTTCCTCTGCCTGGGTTGAGAAGCTGACCAACGGGGAAATCAAGGGTAAGACTGGCTCGCTGACCGCTCTGCCGGTTATCGAAACTCAGGCCGGTGACGTTTCCGCCTTCGTTCCGACCAACGTGATCTCCATCACCGACGGCCAGATCTTCCTGGAAACCGACCTCTTCAACGCGGGTATCCGCCCCGCGATCAACGCCGGTATCTCGGTGTCCCGCGTGGGTGGCGCCGCCCAGACCAAGCTGATCAAGAAGCTCGGTGGCGGTGTCCGTCTGGCCCTGGCCCAGTATCGCGAACTTGCTGCCTTCGCCCAGTTTGCTTCCGATCTCGACGAAGCGACCCGCAAGCAGCTGGAACGTGGCCGTCTGGTGACCGAGCTGATGAAGCAGCCCCAGTACGCTCCGATGAGCATCTCCGAAATGGCCGTCACCCTTTACGCAGCCGACAAGGGCTACTTCGACGACGTCGAGGTCAAGCGCGCGCTGGAATGCGAAAAGGCGATGATCAGCTACCTCAAGGCCAACTGCGCCGATGTCATGAACACCATGGAATCGACCGCCGACCTGAGCGCTGACACCGAAAAGGCATTGGCCGCCGGCATCCAGGCTTTCAAGAACACCTGGGCCTGATCTTAGGAGAACGCCATGCCTAGCGGCAAGGAAATTCGCAACAAGATCAAGAGCGTAGAGAATACGCGCAAGATCACCAAGGCCATGGAGATGGTGGCCGCATCCAAAATGCGCAAGGCGCAGGACCGGATGCGGGCTGCCCGTCCCTATGGCGAAAAGATCCGGCGCGTCGCAGCAAATCTCTCCAACGCTCTGACCGAGTACAAGCATCCGTTCCTCGACAAGCGTGAGCCGAAGTCGGTTGGTCTGGTACTGGTCACCTCGGACAAGGGTCTGTGCGGCGGCCTCAACTCCAACGTCCTGCGTCTTGTCGTCAGCAAGATGAAGGAACTGGAAGGCCAAGGCAAGAAACTCCAGGCGACCTGTATTGGCAACAAGGGCTTCGGCTTCATGCAACGTTCAGGTGCGAAGATCGTTTCGCATGTCGTCGGTCTCGGCGACACCCCGCACCTGGAAAAGCTGATCGGTCCGGTCAAGGTTCAACTCGACGCCTACATGAAGGGCGAAATCGACGCGCTTTATATTGGCTATACCCGCTTCATCAACACGATGAAGCAGGAGCCGGTTTTCGAACAACTCCTGCCGCTCGCCGACGAGACCGTCAAATCGTCTCACCAGGCTGGCTGGGATTATGTTTATGAACCGGATGCCAAGGCCGTTATCGACGATCTGCTGATTCGCTACGTCGAAGCGTTGATCTACCAAGCAGTGGCTGAAAACATGGCTTCCGAGCAGTCGGCTCGTATGGTCGCCATGAAGTCCGCTTCCGACAACGCCAAGAACGTCATCGGCGAACTCAAGCTGGTCTATAACAAGGCCCGTCAGGCTGCGATTACGAAGGAACTTTCGGAAATCGTGAGCGGCGCCGCCGCTGTCTGACGACAGCGCGAAGATTTTATTTTTGGGGATTTGAATATGAGTCAAGGTTCAATCGTTCAGTGCATCGGCGCCGTTGTGGACATCCAGTTCCCGCGCGACGCGATGCCGAAGGTTTACGACGCGCTCAAGCTCGACGCTTCTGAAGAAAACGGCATGGTGGAAACCGGTCTGACCTTCGAAGTTCAGCAGCAGCTGGGTGACGGCGTGGTCCGTACCATTGCCATGGGTTCTTCCGATGGCCTGCGTCGCGGCATGAAGATCAACAACACCGGCGCCGGCATCTCCGTGCCGGTCGGCATGGGTACCCTGGGTCGCATCATGGACGTGCTGGGTCGCCCGATCGACGAAGCGGGTCCGATCGATTCCAACGAGCTGCGCGTGATTCACCAGCCGGCTCCGAAGTTCGACGAACTGTCTTCCTCCGTCGATCTGCTGGAAACCGGCATCAAGGTTATCGACTTGATCTGCCCGTTCGCCAAGGGTGGTAAGGTCGGTCTGTTCGGTGGCGCCGGCGTCGGCAAGACCGTCAACATGATGGAACTGATCAACAACATCGCGAAGCAGCACTCCGGTCTGTCCGTGTTTGCTGGCGTGGGCGAGCGTACCCGTGAAGGGAACGACTTCTACCACGAAATGAAGGACTCCAACGTTCTCGACAAGGTGGCGATGGTGTTCGGTCAGATGAACGAGCCGCCGGGTAACCGTCTGCGCGTCGCCCTGACCGGCCTGACCATGGCTGAGCGTTTCCGTGACGACGGCCGTGACATCCTGTTCTTCGTCGACAACATCTACCGTTACACCCTGGCCGGTACCGAAGTGTCCGCACTGCTCGGCCGCATGCCTTCCGCCGTGGGCTACCAGCCGACGCTGGCTGAAGAAATGGGCCGTCTGCAGGAGCGCATCACCTCCACCAAGGTCGGTTCGATCACCTCCATCCAGGCCGTTTACGTGCCTGCCGATGACTTGACCGACCCGTCGCCTGCCACCACCTTCCTGCACCTCGACTCCACGGTCGTGCTGTCGCGTGACATCGCCTCGCTGGGTATCTATCCGGCCGTCGATCCACTCGACTCCACCTCCCGCCAGCTCGACCCGCAGATCGTCGGCGAAGAGCACTACGCCGTTGCCCGTGCCGTGCAGATGACCCTGCAGCGCTACAAGGAACTGCGTGACATCATCGCGATTCTGGGTATGGACGAACTGTCGCCGGAAGACAAGCTGGCCGTGTCCCGTGCTCGTAAGATTCAGCGCTTCCTGTCGCAGCCGTTCCACGTTGCTGAAGTCTTCACCGGCTCCCCGGGCAAGTTCGTTCCGCTCAAGGAAACCATCAAGGGCTTCAAGGGCATTTGTGCTGGCGAATACGATCACCTGCCGGAACAAGCGTTCTACATGGTCGGCGGTATCGAGGAAGTCATCGAAAAGGCCAAGACCCTGCAGTAATGCAGAGTCTGCATAGGAGCCCGTAATGGTTATGACCGTTCATTGTGATGTCGTCAGCGCCGAAGAATCGATCTTCTCCGGCCTGGTCGAGATCGCGGTGTTCCCCGGCGAAGCCGGGGAACTGGGCATCCTGCCGAAGCACACCCCGCTGCTGACTCGCATCAAGCCGGGCACCATTCGTTTGAAGGTGCCCGACCAAGCCGAGTTCGAGCTGGTCTATGTGTCCGGTGGCATGCTCGAAGTTCAGCCTGACATGATCACCGTGTTGGCTGATACCGCGATTCGCGCCCATGATCTGGACGAAGCCAAGGCACTGGAAGCCAAGAAGCGCGCCGAGGAAGCTCTCGCTAACCGGCAAGCCGAAATGGATTACGCCGCTGCCGAGGTCGAACTGGCGCAAGCCATCGCCCAGCTGCAAGCAATTCAGCGTCTGCGCAAGCATACGCACTGATCGGAACCTTCCGATACAAAAAAGGCAGCCTCGGCTGCCTTTTTCACTTTCTGGGCCCGCCCCGGGCCACCGCCTCAGCAGAGCTGGTCATAGCCTCGCCAAGCGCTTTTCCAGACGGGCCACGTCGTCCCGCAGGCGATTGACCGATTCTGCAAAACTCGCGAATTCGCCGGGCCCGATCAGCATAGCCGCCTCATCGACGGCGTATTCGCGGGCGTTCTCCACGACATTGTGTACGCCGCTGCGCAGACTGCGCGCCAGGGCCTGGCCGATGATCGCCAGGCGATGTGCCGGAATGTCACCGATCACCCCGGCGAGGTCGCCTTCGGCATCCCAGCGAAGATTGCGGAAGACAAAACCCAGGCTCTCTGCGACATCCACCGAGCCGCCAAGTTTTACGGCAGCGAACAACTTGCTGTTGTCCATCAAGGCCAGCGGCAACACCTCCGGCGGACAGGTCAAGGTGACATCCGGCTGAGAGGCGCTGTCGGACGTCAACTGGAACAAGCCATGCGAATCGATCGCGAGGCGTATCGTGAACGGACCGACTTCAACCCGGAGTTGTGCGCCGGCATGGCGCAGCAGACGTTGCTGCGCCCAGGATTCGCTGCGAACGAGGTGGTTCAGGCCACGAATGCCGAGTTTCTTGACGCTGTCGATCACGCCGTTGCGCCCTAGAACTTGTAACCCCGATGCAGCGCCACGACGCCCAAGGCGAGGTTGAAGTACTCGACCTTCTCGAGGCCCGCCTGTTCCATCATCGCCTTCAGTTCCTCCTGACCCGGGTGAACCCGGATCGATTCGGAAAGATAGCGATAGCTGTCGGAATCGTTGGTGACCAGCTTGCCGATGCGCGGAATGACCTGGAAGGAATAGAAGTCGTAGACGGGAGCCAGCGGCTTCCAGATTTGCGAGAATTCGAGGACCAGCAGTCGGCCGCCCGGCCGCAGCACGCGGCGCATTTCGGCCAGTGCGGCATCCTTGTGCGTCATGTTGCGCAGGCCGAAGGCAACGGTAACGCAATCAAACCAGTCGTCGGGGAACGGCAGTTTTTCGGCATCGCACTGGGCGACCGGCAGGATGTAGCCCTTGTTCAGCAGACGATCACGACCATGCGCGAGCATCGAGTTGTTGATGTCGGTCAGCCACACCTGACCACTCTTGCCGACCTTCTTGGCGAACGCCAGCGACAGGTCGCCGGTGCCGCCAGCCACGTCAAGGACGCGCGAACCTTCGCGGACGCCGCTGCGCTGGATGGTGAACGCCTTCCAAAGGCGGTGCAGGCCGCCCGACATCAGGTCGTTCATCAAGTCGTAACGGCTGGCCACCGAATCGAAAACGTCGGCGACCCGCCGGGCCTTTTCCTGCTCGGCGACGGTCTCGTAGCCGAAATGTGTTTTTTCGTTGCTCATGATTTCAATGGTGGGCGCCGCAACTGCCACCGGTCGCCGGGCGTGAAGTGGTATCGATATCGCGGGACAGGCCTTGCTTCTCGATTTGTTCAAGATACTCGGCCCAGAGCTGGTCGTGGTGCTTGCCGAGGTTGTATAGCATGTCCCAGGAGTACAGGCCGCTGTCGTGACCGTCCGAAAAAACCAGACGTAGCGCGTAGGTGCCAACCGGCTCGATACGCTCGATCACGACATTACGCTTGCCGGTCTGCAGCGTTTCCTGACCCGGCCCGTGGCCACGGGCCTCGGCGGACGGGGTGTAGACGCGCAGGTACTCGAAGTCGAGGGTATAGGCCTCGCCCCCTTCGTAAATCAGTTCCAGGCGCCGGGATTTCTGGTGCAGCTTGATTTCGCTCGGTATCGGCGTATCGCGATCTATGCCCGCCATGGTGTCCTCCGGAGTTGAGGGCGTTAGTTTAGCGCACTCGCCCCGGAAGGGCGCCAAGATAGGTCAAAGTCGCTGGTAGCTGATACGATCGAAGTCGGTACCGCGCTGCAGGATATGATTCATGCGCAGCTTGCCTGGCGCCTCGCCGGCCCGGAAAAACTCCAGGATGCGGCTGGCCTGGTACAGGCCGGAGGGGATGACGACCGAGGCCTCCTCGCCGATGGCCGGAACCGGCGGCAGCATAAAGGCACGGATGTAGCGTTCGTTGTTGCCCGCCCCCTCGGTTGCCATCCGGATGCCGATGCCCGTCGGCATGCCGGGCAGGGTAGCGACACCGACGACCAGCCCGCCGTTTTCCTCCTGCATCAGCCAGCTTGCCTGGGTAAGCAGGAAATGCTCGCCGTCATGCGGCCGGACGACCATCAGCTGCCCGTGCTGGATGCGCTGGCCAGCACAACTGCGCGCCAGGCGGAAGCCGTTGGCCGAGTGATTGATGACGCTCCACTCATCCACCGGAAAGTTGGCCTGCGGCTTGATGCTCAAGGCCTGGCCGGGCTCGGCCCGGTCGCGGAAAGTGAACAGTTCGTCGAACTCACCGCGCGAATAAGTGGCTGCCGTATCGGGCTGGGTGAATTCCTGGCCAGTGATGCAGTGATGCATGGCTTCAAAACCAACCGCAACGAGGGCTATCCCTTCGCTGGCAAACCGCCGGAAGCGGCGCGGCGAGGCGGCCTGACTCCATGGCCGCATCAGGTGTTCCAGCAGGCCAATGACATGGCCCGAGGTTTCCTCACCCAGCCCCAGCTGTGACGGCGTGATGCGCTGGCGTAACTGACTGAGCATGTGGCTGATCTGCAAGGCCAGGCGCGACGTGTCGAGGCGCCGGGAATCCTTGGTCGGTTCGTCGGTATAGGCCGACGGATGGAGCGGCAGGTCCTTCATCAGTTCGATGATGTACGGTGGCACCTCCAGCTCGTCGGTCAGCCGGTGGATCGAGACGAGCGGTGCCCAGGCGCCGGCCCAACGACGGATCAGATTCAGGTTGCGCACGCTGTTGCTGTACGGACTGGCAATCTCGATCAGCAACAGGGTGACATAGGCCGCCGCGCAGTGCGTTGCCTGGAGACTGCTCTCCAGGACATCCTCGACCGGTGTGTAGGCGATGCCCCATTCCTCGGCGGTTTCGTAGTAACCGTGAAATTCCAGCCAGATCCCGGGCGGCAGTTCGCGACGCGCGCGGTAGTGTTCGAGGATGATCATCCCCGTGTAGTACAGGCAGCGATGCAGGATGGTCGCCATCAGGGCCACATACTGCGGATTTTCCGTGTCCGGCTGCTCCAGGCGGGCGCACAGGGCGTAGGCCTTGGCCATCTTGCGCCAGGCGGCAACCACCATCTGGAAGTAGCTCTCCTCCTCATCGGCGAGCGGCAGGGCCCGATTGTGGTAGCGGCGGGCCATTTCCTCCTCGACGAAGCAGAGCGGCGTACGCGCCTGTTCGAGCAGGGCATACAGGGGGCCGGGTTCAGGCGGTTCCCCGAGCAGGGCATCCAGGAAGCGCATCAACTGCCGTTCGGCGGTCACCGGATTGGCCAGCGACAGCTGGGCGAGATAATCCATTCCGCTTCGCAGGTCGGCGATCTGCAGCGGGCAGTCCATGTCGGTCGAGTTCATTGTTGTTGGCCTCGTTCGTTAGTCCCCAAGGGCAAGGCGCAGGGCCTGTGCCAGTTCGCTATCGCTGACCTGCGGGCGCGACCCGCCCCCTTCGCGTTGAACCTTCCCCCAGACCGGCTCAGGAAAGTGCCGGTCATCCTGCCAGCGCGGAATGATGTGCCAATGCACATGGGGCACCATGTTGCCAAAGCTGGCCAGGTTGATCTTGTGGGGGGAGAAAAGCTGGCGAACGACCGCTTCGACGGCAAAAACGACCTGCATCAGGTGGTTTCTGGCGGCGGGATCGAGATCAGTCATTTCGCGAACGTGATCGTTCCAGATTACGCGGCAAAAACCGGGGTAATGCGGGTCAGTGACCCGAATGACGCGACAGGCAGCGGATTGCCAGAGGAGGGTTCCGCCCGGCTGGGCGCACAGTTCGCAACTTGGACTGCCGATTTCCACGTTCTCGCGCTCCGGTGAGCAAAAGGAATACACCAGAGTGTAAATACCACCCGCCGCCACCGCAAACAAAAGAACTATTTCACGGTTGGCGGCCGGTGGCCGCAGGAATCAGCGCTTAGAGCAGGACCCGCTCGATGCCGCCGCTATTGGCCTTGCCGACATAATCGGCCATCCAGTTGTCGCCGAGCAGGTGCTTGGCCATCTCGACCACGATGTAGTCGGCCTGGGTGTCGGCATCGTCGTCGTAGCGCGACAGGCCCTGCAGACAGGCCGGGCAGGAAGTAAGGATCTTCACGTCACCCTTGAAGCCGTCAGCACGTAGTTTCTCGGCCTGCTGCTCGATGTCCTGCTGTTTGCGGAATTTCACCTGGGTGGCGATGTCCGGCCGCGAGTAGGCGAAGGAGCCCGAGTCGCCGCAGCAGCGGTCGGTCAGCGGTACGTTCTGGCCCATCAGCTTGTTGGTCACCGCCAGCGGGTTGTAGGCCTTCATCGGCGTGTGGCAGGGGTCGTGGTACATGTAGCGCGTCCCCTCGACGCCTTCCAGCTTGACGCCCTTTTCCATCAGGTATTCGTGGATGTCGAGCAGGCGGCAGCCCGGGAAGATCTTCTCGAACTGGTATTTCTGCAGCTGATCCATGCAGGTGCCACAAGAGACGATCACCGTCTTGATGTCGAGATAGTTCAGCGTATTGGCGACACGATGGAAGAGCACCCGGTTGTCGGTGGTGATCTGCTGCCCCTTGTCGTCGTCGCCGGAGGCGGTCTGCGGATAACCGCAGCACAGGTAGCCCGGCGGCAGCACGGTGGTGGCGCCGATTTCGTAGAGCATGGCTTGGGTGGCCAGGCCAACCTGCGAGAACAGGCGTTCGGAACCGCAGCCCGGGAAGTAGAAGACGGCGTCGGAATCCTCGGTCGTTTTCTGCGGGTTGCGGATGACCGGGATGACCTTGTCGTCCTCGATATCCAGCAAGGCACGCGAGGTACGCTTGGGCAGGTTGCCCGGCATCGGCCGGTTCATGAAGTGGATGATCTGCGTCTTGACCGACGGCGCGCCGACCGAAGCGGGCGGGTGGGCGCGGGTATCCTTGATCAGGCCGACCGCCTTCACCGCCTTGTGCGCCAGGCGCTGTGCCTTGAAGCCGAAGTCCATCATCACGCTGCGCATCAGCTTGACGGTGGACGGATCCTTCAGGCTCAGGAAGGCCATCGACGCCGCCGTGCCGGGGCTGAAACGCTTCTTGTCCTGCTTGCGCAGGAAGTTGCGCATGGCGACGGAGACGTCGCCGAAATCGATATCGACCGGGCAGGGCTTCAGGCAACGGTGGCAGACCGTGCAATGGTCGGCGATGTCGTTGAACTCGGCGAAATGGTCGAGCGAAATGCCGCGCCGGGTCTGCTCTTCATACAGGAAGGCCTCAACCAGCAGCGAGGTGCCGAGAATCTTGTTGCGCGGGCTATACAGCAGGTTGGCGCGCGGCACGTGGGTCGAGCACACCGGCTTGCACTTGCCGCAACGCAGGCAGTTCTTGATCATGTCCGAAATCTTGCCGATCTCGGACTGCTCCATGATCAGCGATTCGGTGCCGAGCAGGCTGAACGACGGCGTATAGGCATTGCCCATGTCGCCGCCCGGCATCAGCTTGCCCTTGTTGAAGCGGCCTTCCGGGTCGACCTTCTGCTTGTAAGCGCGGAAGGGGCCGATTTCCTCGTCGGACAGGAATTCCAGTTTGGTAATGCCGATGCCGTGCTCGCCGGAAATGACGCCATCCAGGCCACGCGCGATGTGCATGATGCGCTCGACGGCCTTGTGCGCCGTTTGCAGCATCTCGTAATTGTCGGAGTTGACCGGGATGTTGGTATGCACGTTGCCGTCGCCGGCGTGCATGTGCAGCGCGACGAAAACGCGGCCGCGCAGGGTTTCCTTGTGGATGCCCTCGATGCGCTCGATGATCGGGCGATACACCGTGCCGTCGAAAATCTTGGTCAGGCGGGCCTTCAGTTCCTGCTTCCACGAGGTGCGGACCGAATAGTCCTGCAGGCGGTGGAAGAGCACCGGGTTAGCCGCCTTGTTGGTCAACTCGCCGGCCACCACGCCGTATTCGGCGAACTGCGCCTCGGCCTCGGCCAGCGGCATGTCCAGATTGGCCAGCAGCCAGGCCCAGCGACGGCGAACGGAGGCCACGTAGTCAAGGGCGGCCTGCCGGCGGTCGCCGATCAGCACATCCTTGTCGACATTGGCGTCGCCGGCGTGCAGCGGCAGCTCGCCCTGCAGGAATTCGCTCAAGGCATCGCACAGGGCCAGCTTGTTCTGCGTGGACAGCTCGATGTTGATGCGCTCGATGCCGTCGCAGTACTCGCCCATGCGCGGCAGCGGGATGACGACGTCTTCGTTCACCTTGAAGGCGTTGGTGTGGCGCGAGATGGCGGCGGTGCGGGAGCGATCGAGCCAGAATTTCTTGCGCGTCTCGGCGTCAACGGCGATGAAGCCTTCGGCGGCGCGCAGGTTGCACATGCGGACCACTTCCGAGGCAGCAGCCATCACGGCCTTTTCGTCGTGACCGACGATATCGCCGATCAGCACCATCTTCGGACGACCGTGGCGCTTGGCCTTGGTGGCGTAGCCGACGGCCTTCACATAACGCTCGTCGAGGTGCTCCAGACCCGCCAGCTGAACACCAGCTGCGTGACCGGCACCGCCCGGCTTGAAATAGTCGGTGATCTCGACGATGGCCGGCACGGCTTCACGGACCTGACCGAAGAATTCGAGGCAGACGGTGCGCGAGATCGGCGGCATCTTGTGCAGCACCCAGCGCGCCGCGACGATGATGCCGTCGGTGCCTTCCTTCTGCACGCCCGGCACGCCGCCGAGGAACTTGTCGGTGACGTCCTTGCCCAGGCCGACCTTGCGGCAGGCGGCGCCCGGCATGCTCAGGATTTCTTCCTTGAGCAGCTTCTTGCCACTCGGGTCGAAGTGCTTGAGGCGGAATTCGACCAGTTCCTGCTCGTGGATCTTGCCGAAATTGTGGTTCAGGCGCTCGACTTCCAGCCAGTTGCCGTCCGGATCGACCATCTTCCACCAGGCCAGGTTGTCGAGCGCGGTGCCCCACAGCACGGCCTTCTTGCCGCCGGCGTTCATGGCGATGTTGCCGCCGATGCAGGAAGCCGAAGCCGAGGTCGGGTCGACAGCGAAGACGCGGCCGGCCAGCGAAGCGGCTTCGGAAACGCGGTCGGTAACGACGCCGGCACCGGTGCGGATGGTGGCATAGGGTTCGCTATGGCCGGGCAGGACGATTTCCTCGACCGGGCTCATGTCGATCAGTTTTTCGGTGTTGATCACCGCCGAATACGGCGTCAACGGCACGGCGCCGCCGGTGTAGCCGGTACCGCCGCCGCGCGGGATGATGGTCAGGCCGGCTTCGAAGCAGCCGCGCACGAGGTGGCCGATTTCCTCCTCGGTGTCCGGGTAGAGGACGACGAAGGGGTATTCGACGCGCCAGTCGGTGGCGTCGGTGACGTGCGAGACACGGGCCAAACCGTCGAAGGCGATGTTGTCCTTACGCGTGTGCTTGCCAAGAATCTTCTGTACCTTGCGGCGCAGGTCATAGGTCTCGGAGAAACGGGCGGCGAAGCGGTCGACGGCTGCCTGAGCCGCCTCGACCAGACGCTTGACCTTGGCCGACCGTTCCGGGTCTTCACTCTCGCTCTCGGCGCGGCGCTTTTCGACTTCCTTCAGGCGATGATGCAGGGCGTTGACCAGCGCATTGCGGCGCTCCTGGTTGTCGAGCAGATCGTCTTCCAGGTAGGGGTTGCGCTGCACGACCCAGATATCGCCCAACACCTCGTAGAGCATGCGCGCCGAGCGGCCGGTGACGCGCTCGCTGCGCAGTTCGTCGAGCACCGCCCAGTTGTCGGCGCCGAGCAGACGGATGACGATTTCGCGGTCGGAAAACGAGGTGTAGTTGTAGGGGATTTCGCGCAGGCGGGCAGTCATGGAAGCAGCCAGGGTCTATCAAAAAGTGGATTTTACCGTATTGCGTTGCAACGGGCGGCCACGGTAGACCGGAAAAGCGCCCTTCGGTTCAGTTCGCGCCAACGATTTGAGCAAACGTATCAACTGCCTTAATCTGCTCCCCCCGCCGATTCCCACCTTCCCCGCCCGATCATGATTGTCCGCCCCCGCCATCACTGGTTCCGTCTGCTCTTTGTCTGGTATGGCTCGGTCCTGCCGCAGATTTTCGGGCGGTTGACGCTCATCTTCACTGTTTCCCTGCTCAGTGTGCTGTGCAGCAACTGGTGGTTGCAGCATTTTCCCGATTCGGCCCTGAGCATTCCCCCATTTACGCTGATGGGCGTGGCACTCGCCATCTTCCTCGGCTTCCGTAATTCGGCGAGCTATGAGCGCTTCTGGGAGGCGCGCCGGCAGTGGGGCATCCTACTCATCGAAACCCGGGGGCTGGTCAGCAAGCTGCTCAGCAGCTTGCCTGGCGAAGCGCACGCCGCCCTCCATGAACGGACGACGCGCGCCCTGTCCGCCTTTGTCTACGCGTTGAAGCACCAATTGCGCGACACCGACGCCACCGCCGACCTGAAACGGTGGCTCACCCCGGAGATGCAAGCCGAAGTCGTCGGCAAGCGCTTCCCTACCCAACTGATCCTGCTCGACATCAGCCGGACATTGGTCGCCGAACGACAGGCTGGCCGCCTGGCCGACATGGAATGGCTGGCCATGAGCCGCAACCTGGACCGCTTGGGCGAAGCATCAGGTGCCTGCGAGCGGATTGCCAATACGCCCATCCCCTACACCTACTGGGTCCTGATGAACCGGACCGTAGTCATCTATTGCCTGTTGCTGCCCATTGGCATCACGACAACCCTGGGCTGGCTGACGCCGCTGATCGCCACCTTCGTCGCATACACCTTCCTGGCGCTGGAGATGGTTGGTGAGCAACTCGAAGAACCCTTCGGCACCGAAGCCAACGACCTGGCGCTGGACGCCATTTGCCACACCATCGAGTGCGCAACCTGCGAACTGGCCGGGCTGCCGGTGCTGGGCGAAGCGCCCGTCGTGCGCGATTACGTGCTGACCTGAGCACGCTGATCCGGTCGTTCCGGCTTACCCCGCCAATGCCGTCTGCGCCACCAGCCAGTAACGGACGCACTTGCCGACCGCCATGAACAGGCAACACGGCAGCCAGTGCAAACGCAGCCAGCCGGCGGCGACGCACAGCGCATCGCCGATCAGCGGCGCCCAGGCGAGAAGCAGGACCGGGCTGCCCCAGCGTTCGAGCTTGTCCTTGTGCGGCAGGCTTGCCAGCCGTTGCCAGCGCGGCAGGAAGCGGCCGCACCACCACGAGGTCATGCCGCCGGCCGTGTTGCCGAGCGTCGCCAGCAGCAGGGCCGGCCACGATTCGCCGGGATGCAGTTTGAGAAAGCCCCAAAGCAGGGCTTCCGAGCCGCCGGGCAGCACCGTCGCCGACAGGAAACTGGCCGCCAGCAGCCCCCACAAGCCGCTTTCCGCCGTGACGTTTAGCCACTCCACCCGTAGAATCTCCCTTTTGCTTGAATGAGTTGCGCCCAATGCACCCGGATTATCTCGAAAAAGTCCTCAACGCTCAGGTTTACGACATCGCTGTCGAAACCCCGCTTGAACTGGCCACCAACCTGTCGTCCCGGGCCGGCAACAAGATTCTGCTCAAGCGCGAGGACATGCAGCCGGTGTTTTCCTTCAAGCTGCGCGGTGCCTACAACAAGATCGCCAGCCTGTCGCCGGAGAAACTCAAGCGCGGCGTGATCTGCGCCTCGGCCGGCAACCACGCGCAGGGGGTGGCGATGTCGGCAGCCAAGCTTGGCTGCCGGGCGGTCATCGTCATGCCGGAATCGACGCCGGGCATCAAGGTCGATGCCGTCAAGCGGCGCGGCGGCGAGGTGGTGCTCGCCGGTTCCTCCTACGACGACGCCTACGCCAAGGCGCTGGAACTGGAAAAAGCCGAGAAGCTGACCTTCGTGCACCCCTTCGACGACCCCGACGTGATCGCCGGCCAGGGCACCATCGGTCTGGAGATCCTGCGCCAGCATTCGCGCCACAACGGGCCGATCCACGCCGTGTTCTGCGCCATCGGCGGCGGCGGCCTGGCGGCGGGAGTGGCCGCTTACATCAAGCGCTTGCGGCCGGAGGTCAAGGTCATCGGCGTCGAAACCTTCGATGCCGATGCGATGAAGCAATCGCTGGCTGCCGGCAAGCGCGTCCGCCTCAATCAGGTCGGCCTGTTCGCCGACGGTACCGCCGTCAAGTTCGTCGGCGAGGAAACCTTCCGCCTGTGCAAGGAATACCTCGACGACGTGATCCTGGTCGACACCGACGCCATCTGCGCCGCCATCAAGGATGTCTTCGAGGATACCCGCTCCATCCTCGAACCGTCCGGCGCGCTGGCCGTCGCCGGCGCCAAGGAATACGCCCGGCAGCACAAGCTCAAGGACAAGAACCTGGTCGCCATCACCTCCGGCGCCAACATGAATTTCGACCGCCTGCGCTTCGTCTCCGAGCGTGCCGAATTCGGCGAGCGCCGCGAGGCCGTCTTCGCCGTCACGCTGCCTGAGAAGCCCGGCGCCTACAAGAAATTCCTGGCCCTGATCGGCAACCGCAACGTCACCGAGTTCAACTACCGCTACCACACGGCCAGCGAGGCGCACGTCTACGTCGGCGTACAGGTTGCCGACCGCAAGGAATCGCTCAAGCTGGTGGAAAGCCTGCAAAAGCACGGCTACCCGACGCTCGACCTGACCGAAGACGAAATGGCCAAGAACCATGTCCGCCACATGGTCGGCGGCCATGCCCCGGCGGTTTGCGACAAGGGCCTCAAGGAACTGATCTACCGCTTCGAATTCCCCGAGCGGCCGGGTGCCCTGATGAACTTCCTGACCCAGATGAGCGCCGGCTGGAACATCAGCCTGTTCCACTACCGCAATCACGGCGCCGACTACGGCCGCGTGCTGGTCGGCATGCAGGTGCCGCCCAGCGAAATGAGTGCATTCAAGGACTTCCTGAAGAATCTCGGCTACGCCCATTGGGACGAGAGCGAGAACCCGGCTTACAAGCTGTTCCTGGGCTGACCCTACTCAAAGCCGTTGGGTAAATAACCTACAGCCAGCCTTGCTGACCCCATGAAATTCAGTTTTTTGGGGTGGACCGCGCTATCGTCTGCATGAACTCGCTTTCCGCACCCAATACGCGGAACTTCTCAATAACACGCTCGGCGGCGGGCCTTGCATTCCCGTCTACCTGCCGCAACCCGCACCCGGCGCAATCAGCGAAGCTGTCCACCCACTGCTTGCCGACCTGAGCGCGCATCCTGAAGCACGCGATACGCTGGCCGATTGTCTCGCGGCCTGAACCGGCTCACCCCAAACCCGCCTGCACCATCCACAGCGCCACCATCCCCGCTGCAATCGTCGCCAGCACGCTACGGGTCAGGCGGGCGACGAGCAGGGCGGCCAGTGCCGCCCACAGGCGGGGGTTGTCCGGGGCGAGGCTGACGCTGCCGTTCAGCGCAAAGATTTCCGGCGCGATCAGCGCACCGAGGATGGCCGGCGGCACGTAGCGCAGGGCCGCCGTGAAGCGCGGGTCGTTCGGCAGATGGTGGCCGAAGGCGATGAACGACAGGCGGATCAGGAAAGTCGCCAAGCCGCAGGCCGCCATGCTGAGCAGCAGAACGCCCGTGCTCATGCCGCCCCCCGCTCATAACGGCGCAGCCACAGGCCGGCCGCGATGCCCCCCCCCGCCGCGACCAGCAGTCCCAGCTTGTGCGGCAGAACCAGCGCCGGCAGCACGACCACGGCTGCCACCAGCGCCGCCCCCGCCTCGCTACGCCGATGCACCGACAGCACCAGTAGCGCCATGAAGGTCAGGGCAATCGAGAAATCCAGCGACCAGCCAGCCGGGATCGCCGCCCCGAGCAATACGCCAGCCAGCGTCGACACCTGCCAGCCGGCCCACAACGTCAAGCCGGTACCGAGCAGGAAGCCGTGCCGCTGCGGCGTCGCCGGGCCGTCGCGCAGGCGGGGCAGGGCCGCGGCGAAAGCCTCGTCGGTCAGCAGGTAGGCGAGCAACAATTTCCAGCGCCAGGGCAGGGCCCGCAGGTATTCGGCCACCGCTGCGCTGTACAGCAGGTGGCGCAAATTCACCACGCCCACCGTGGCCACCGACACCACCGGCGGCGCCCCCGCTCCCCACAACTGCGCGAAAACCACTTGCGAAGAGCCGCCGAAGATCAGCGATGAACTGAGCACTACGGCCCAGCCCGGCAGCCCCGCCGCCAGGCCGAGCACCCCGAAGATCATGCCGAAGGGCACGACACCGAGCAGCAACGGCAACTCGGCACGCACGCCGGCCAGGAATTCCTCGCGCAAGCCAGCCATCGCCTCAGCTCCCCCGCGGCGCAAAGATGATGATCGCCATGCCGGCCAGCGCCACCGCCGACCCCAGCGCATCCCACGCCGTCGGCCGGATACCATCCACCGCCCACAGCCAGAGGATCGCCACGCCGATATACACCCCGCCATACGCCGCATAGACCCGCCCGGCAGCCACCGGATGCAGTGACAACAGCCAGGCGAACAGCGCCAGGCTGGCTGCCGCCGGCAGCAGCAACCACGCACTGCGCCCCTCGCGCAGCCACAGGTAAGGCAGGTAGCAGCCGACAATCTCGGCCACGGCAGTCAGCAGGTACAACGACAGGGTTTTCACGGCGTATCCGGGTCAATCACGGCAAGCCGCCATGCTAGCCCGGAAACGGCCCCTCCGCCGCCTTCCCACCGCCGTCCGCCATTTCCCCAATCCCATCGGCATCGCTACACTGCAGCCTTTCCCCGCCGCCCGCCGCGCCATGACCCCCGAACAATTCATCGCCACCTGGAAGAACAACCCGCTCACCGAACGCGCCGGCGCCCAGGCCCATTTCGACGACCTCTGCGATCTGCTCGGCGTGGCCAAACCGCGCGACCCCGACAACTACTGCTTCGAGCGCGGCGCCAAGAAGGCCAATGGCGGCGACGGCTGGGCCGATGTCTGGAAGCGCGGCCACTTCGGCTGGGAGAACAAGAAACCCGGCCGCGACCTCAACGCCGCTCTCAAGCAGCTCACTGACTACGCCCTGCAACTCGACAACCCGCCGCTGCTCGTCGTTTGCGACCGCGAGCGCATCGTCATCCACACCGCCTTCACCGGCTACCCCGACGAACCGCGCGAAATCCGTATCGACGACCTCGTCGAGCCGGAAAAACGCCAGCTCCTCGCCTGGGTCTTCACCGACCCCGAAAAGCTGCGCCCCGAGAAATCCACCGCCGCCATCACCGCCCAGGCCGCCGGCCAGTTCGCCCAGCTCGCCGCCGCCATGCGCGAGCGCGGCTGCAGCGGCGATGCCGTCGCGCACTTCCTCGTCCAGTGCCTGTTCTGCATGTTCGCCGAAGACGAACAACTGCTCCCCGCCGGCATCTTCACCGACCTGCTCAAAAACGCCGGCAGCGACACCGACAAAGCCGCCCGCCGCATCGAAAAACTGTTCACCGCCATGCAGCAAAAAGGCGGCGACTACGGCGACCACGACATCGCCTGGTTCAACGGCGGCCTGTTCAAAACCATCGCCGTTCCCCCGCTCACCGCCGCCGACCTGCAACAACTCAACCGCGCCGCCAGCGACATGGACTGGCGCGCCATCGACCCCACCATCTTCGGCACCCTCTTCGAACGCGGCCTCGACCCCGCCGCCCGCGCCCCGCTCGGCGCCCACTACACCGACACTGGCACCATCCAGAAACTCATCCAACCGCTGATCAGCGAGCCGCTCGCCGCTGAATGGGCAACCGTCCGAAACGCCCTACTGGCGGGCGTTTCCGGCGGCCAGAAAAGCAGGCAGGGCAAGGCTTCCCGGGCGGCCTACCAAGGCTTCCTGCTCCGCCTCAACCACTACCGCGTCCTCGACCCGGCCTGTGGCAGCGGCAACTTCCTCTACCTCGCCCTCAAAGCCCTGCGCGACATCGAAAAACGCGCCCACATCGACGCCCAGGAACTCGGCCTGCAACCCGAACTCACCATGCAGACCGGCCCCCACAACATCCTCGGCCTCGAAATCAACGAATTCGCCGCCGAGCTGGCGCGCGTCAC
The DNA here is from genome assembly GCF_000519045.1 of Dechloromonas agitata is5. Taxonomy (GTDB): domain Bacteria; phylum Pseudomonadota; class Gammaproteobacteria; order Burkholderiales; family Rhodocyclaceae; genus Azonexus; species Azonexus agitatus. Next base: position 988,661 of record NZ_KI912532.1, on the reverse strand, counting down.
CGTCTGGATCGGCGACATCCAGTGGTGCCGCCGCAACGGCTACCCGCACGCCCTCAACCCCATTCTCAAACCGCTCGACGGCATCGAACACCGTGACGCCCTGCTCAACCCGGACGGCAGTGAAGCCGAATGGCCGGCCGCCGATGTCATCGTCGGCAACCCGCCGTTTCTGGGCGACAAGGTCATGCGCAGCGAACTCGGCGCCAGCTACGTCGAAACGCTGCGCAAAACCTACGACGGCCGCGTGCCGGGCGGCGCCGACCTCGTCACCTACTGGTTCGAAAAAGCCCGCGCCCAGATTGAAGCTGGCAAGCTGCAAGCCGCCGGCCTCGTTTCAACCAACTCCATCCGCGGCGGCGCCAACCGCAAGGTGCTGGAACGCATCGTCGACACCACGCGCATTTTCGAGGCGTGGAGCGATGAGGAATGGGTGAATGACGGCGCCGCCGTGCGGGTTTCGCTGGTGGGATTCGGGCCGCTTTTGCCGGTTGCCCGGGGAAGTCGGCTGGATGGGGCTGCGGTGGGAGACATTCACGCCGATCTAAGCGCCGGCGATGGCCTCAACCTGACAACGGCAGTAACACTGCCCGAAAATCGCGGCGTATCTTTCATTGGCGGCATGAAAAAGGGTTCGTTCGACTTACCCGGCGAAACAGGCCGCAGTTGGCTGGGAATGGGCGGAAACCCCAATGGCCGGCCCAATTCCGACGTTCTTCGGCCATGGGTTAATGGGCTGGACATTACTCGCCGACCTATGGATGCATGGATCGTCGATTTTGGCGTGGATATGGCGCTCCCTGATGCCAGCCTCTATGAGCAGCCATTCAGCCACGTTCAAACAAACGTGAAACCCGCTCGCGATGCAGTAAACAATCCGCTTGAACGCGAACGCTGGTGGCTGCACGCCCGTTCTGCACCCGACTTACGCAAAGCCACAAAAGGCTTGGCGCGCTTTATCGGAACGGCACGCGTCGCCAAGCACCGGCTTTTTGTCTGGATCAAGCCTCCGGTAATTTGCGATGGCCAAGTCGTCGTCATCGCCCGTGCCGACGACCTCACCTTTGGCATCCTGCATTCCCGCTTCCACGAACTCTGGTCGCTGCGCCTCGGCACCTCGCTCGAAGACCGGCCGCGCTACACCCCGACCACCACCTTCGAAACCTTCCCCTTCCCGGCCGGCATGACCCCGCGCGACACCGTCCCCAAGACCGGGCAGGCCACGCCGCCCTGCATGGCCGGCGACATCCTGGCCGAAAACATCGCCGCCGCCGCCCGCCGCCTCAACGAACTGCGCGAAGCCTGGCTCAACCCGCCGGAGTGGGTCGATTGGGTCATCACCCCGGAAGAGGAAAAAGCCGGCTTCCCCAAGCGCCCCGTCGCCAAGCCCGGCCACGAAGCCGACCTGAAAAAGCGTACCCTGACCAACCTCTACAACGCCCGCCCCGCCTGGCTCGACATAGCCCACAAAGCCCTCGACAGAGCCGTCGCCGCCGCCTACGGCTGGACGGACTACACCCCCGAGATGTCCGACGAAGAAATCCTCCGCCGCTTGCTGGCACTGAATCTGGAGCGGGCAAACCCAGTCTGACAGCAGCGGGCACGACGTGCCACTGGAGAGCCTGCGGCAGCCCCAACAAGCCATTGACAATATTCCATTGGCAACCTATCAAGAATAAAGGGGTTAGACGCACGATTAGCGCGGCTTGCCCGGTTTGATGCTTGCCAACAGAGCGAATGCTCGATAACGCGATTCCGGTTTTCCGGTAAATGGCGAAAAGGGGAGGTTTTATGACGACACTGACCCGTGTTTTCAAGGGCGGCTTGCTTGCGGCGGCACTTGCCTGTTCATGCCAGGTTTGGGCCGGCACACCGCCCGGCGGCTGGGTGTCGCGCACATCGCCTACCACCCAGGATTTGAATGGCATCGTATTCGGGAACGGCACGTTTGTTGCCGTCGGCAACAACGGCGCGGTGCTGACTTCGTCGGACGGCATTAGCTGGGCGCAGCGCGCGTCTGGCACATCGCGCCATCTCGCGGCGGTGGCCTTCGGCGCCAGTTCGCTGAATTTCACGGCGGTGGGCAGTTACGGAACGATCATTTTTTCCGACAACAAGGGTGCCAGTTGGGCGGCCAACAACGTCGATCCCTCTTATAACCTGTTGGGGGTCGCCAGCAAGGTCGGCGTGGGTGAGCGTTGGGTCGTGGTCGGCAATCCGAACAAGCTGCTCACCGCGACGCATCCGGCTGTTCCCTGGGGACAGGCGTCCTGGCCAAGCGGTTCTTCACCCAATGCGCTGGCCGTTGCGGGGCAAAACGCCAGCGGCACCTCGCGCTTTGTGGTCACTGGCCGCGCCGGCCAGGTGGCCACTTCGACCGACGGCAATACCTGGCAGGTGCTTTCCTGCGGGTTCAGCGACGCTATTTCCCCGGTTTCCGTCGCGGCTGACATGGGCAATATCTTCCTGGCGGCCGGTTTCGATTCGCGCAATTATTTCCTGAACCTGATCAGCATTACCGACACCAGCTGCTCGACCAAGGCGACGACGACGCGCGACCCGCTGAGCGGCATGGCCTACGGCAACGGCTATGTGGTGGGCGTGATCAACAAGCGCATCGGTTATTACGACACCGCCGGCTCCAGCGGTAATTGGACGGCGGTCAACACGCCGAATAACGCCTCGCTGAATGCGGTGGCTTACGGCAACGGCACCTTCGTCGCCGTGGGGGCTGGCGGGGCAATCGTTCAGTCTTCGCCCGCCAGCCCGTCGAGCTACGTCGGCTGCTTCAAGGACGACGAGGCCCGCGCCTTGCCGGTTCAACTGATGAGCCAGGGCGCCACGGTGGCAAGTTGTATCGCGGCTGCCAAGGCCGCCGGCTATGCCTACGCCGGCCTGCAGTACGGCGGGACTTGCTTTGCCGGGAATACGCCGGGTTACCAGCAGCTTGCGGTGGCGGATGAAAAGCAGTTTTGCAACATGCCTTGCACCGCCGCCAACGGCGATACCTGCGGCGGCAGCTGGTATAGCAGCATCCACAAGACGGGGCTCAGTGCGCCGGCGGTGGCTGAGCCAAAGTACGAGGGCTGCTATTCGGATGCGGCGAATCGCGCCCTGCCGGTGGTTCTCTCGCAATCCGGCGCGACCAAGAAGAGTTGCGTGGCCGCCGCCCGTGCCCGCGGCCTGCTCTACGCTGGCCTGCAATACGGCGGGCAGTGCTTTGCCGGCAACACCCTCGGCTATCAAAAGGCCAAACCTGAGGAAGAAGGCAGATCGTGCGGCATGAGGTGTTCGGCTGATTCGAATCAGTACTGCGGCGGCATCTGGTTCAACACGGTGTATAGCACCGGGCTGACCTTAGGCAGCCAGCCGCCGGCCGGCGCCTACCAGGGCTGTTTCGAAGACAAGGAAAACCGCGCCCTGCCGGTGGTGCTGATGCCTTCCGGCGCCACGGCGGCCTCGTGCTACAACGCCGCCAAGAATGCCGGGTATCTGTATGCCGGCCTGCAATGGCAAGGCCAATGCTACGCCGGCAATACCCTGGGCTACGCCAAGGTGCCGCAGCAGGACGAGCATAAACCAGGGAAGTGCGATACGCGCTGCACGGCCAATCAGAGCGACTGGTGCGGCGGCGGTTGGCATAACAGCATCTACAAGACCCGCTAGGCATGCCTTAACCAAGGCTACCGGGCGTTATGGCGGAATCAGGGCAGGACCGATGATTCCGCCGCGGCGCCCGGCCCTGGCCAAAAATGACCGCCATAGCCCCAGGGACAACCCAAAAAATGGATCCTGCATCCCGCAAACCGTAAACCGGGGTCAGCCCCCGCATTCCTCTTTTTCCGGTTGGCCGAGGGAAGCCTCTCGCGCGGCTTTTCAGGCGTGGGCCGATTTGATGGCTGGGTGAATGAAGCCTTCCGCTTCCAGCGCATGAATGACATTGCGCAGCAGGTAGCTGTTGGTGAAGCTGATGGTGTAGGTTCTGCTGCCTTCGGCAACCGGGCGGATCATGTGCTGGTTGACCAGTTTGGTGATCAGGTAGGTGCGTTGCCGCTGGGTCAGCGCGGGTAGTACGGCATCGACATCGGCAGCACGGAAGGTGCCTTTGGCGATGGCCATGCTGAGGACTGCTTCTTCCTGCTCGGTGAATTGCCGGCGCGCTTTGCCGTAGGCCAGCGCCGGCCGCAGGATTTTTTCCTGCAGGTAGCTGTACTGGGTGATGCGGTCGACTTTTTCAAGTTCGTTGCGGATGCCGCCGAGGACGTAGAGACACCATTTCTCCAGCCCTTCGTCGGTCCCCGCATCAGCTTCGGAGAGCATGGCGTAGTAGGCGTTGCGATCATTACAGAAGACGGCTGTGGGGTTGAGCACGCGGCCGCCGGCCTGCACGTTGAAGCCGTATTTGATGAGCATGGCGTAGCTCAAGAGACGGACGGTTCGGCCATTGCCGTTGCCGAACGGGTGTATCCAGCAAAAACGATGGTGCACGATGGCCATCTTGAGCAGGTCGTACTTGGGCGGGTCGTCATGGTTGATGAAGTAGGCAAGTTCCTGCATCAGCATGGGCACCAGTGCTGCATCGGGCGGCAGGTGGTCGGCCCCGCCGATTTGCACATTGCCGGATCGATATTGCCCCGGCGTGCTGTCGCCTTCGCGAATCAGGCCGCGCACGGTTAGCTGGTGCAGTTCGCGAATGAACATTTCGGAGATGTGGCCGTTCGCCTGGATTGCTGCCTCGACGTAATCCATCGCGCCCTCGATGTTTGTGACCTCCTGAATTTGGTCACTGGGCGTGGCGGGTGACTCGATTTTGCTTTCGATGTAATCGGCCAGGGTGGTGTGGTTGCCTTCGATCCTCGCCGAGCCGAGGCTTTCCAGCATATGGAAGATGTCTTTCAACTGGTGAAAGACAGCGGCTGGAGTGTCGCCAGCAAGCCTCAAGCGCCTGAGATGATCCAGCGCGATAACGATATCCGTTAGCGGGGAGTCAAAGCTGGGCGAAATGATGCGGAGTTTGGAATCGACAAAGCGTGGTGACATGTAATTACAAAAACAGACTGTTTATTTATACACATTCTGTTTAATTCGCCATTGAATTGCAAAGATTTTTTATAGAAAACCGAATTTTCCTAAATACAAAAATGGTAGCCCGCACTTACAACACCGGCGGACAGGAAAAGACAACTCACCTTGCTTACATGCTTTCGCCGATATCTTCGTTCCAGAGCGCCGGGTTGCGGGCGATGAATTCCTGCATCAGGGCGGTGCAAGCCGGGTCCTGGAGAACGACCACCTCGACGCCGCGCGAGCGCAACAGCGCTTCTTCGCCGAGAAACGTGGTGTGCTCGCCGACGATCACTTTCGGAATGCCGTAGAGCAGGATGGCCCCGCTGCACATCGCACACGGTGACAGCGTGGTGTACAGCACCGAAGCCTGATAGACCTCTGCCGGCTGCCGGCCGGCGTTTTCCAGGGCATCCATTTCGCCGTGGCGAATGACGCTGCCCTGCTGGATCCGCCGATTGTGCCCGCGGCCGATGATCTGTCCGCGATGGACGATGACCGACCCGATGGGAATGCCGCCTTCGGCCAGACCCTGCCGAGCCTCGTCGATGGCAGCTTGCATGAATTTGTCCATGGCCTTTCCTCGCAGCATGATTGCGGCACCGGGCGGAGAGGCCGCGCTGTTCAATCCCGCACGCGGTCGAACACCTGCGCGGCGGCATCGAGCTGGTAATCGCTGTTGGTCAGCTTGGCCACGCTGCCGAACAACTTTATGAAGTCGTCGGCGGACAACTCAACCTCGCCCGCCACCGGCAGTCGGCGCTCAGCATGTTTGCGCCGCTCGGTACAGCCGGCGGGTGGCCCATAGTCCCGAAGTCGACGATCAGCAAGGTTGCGACGGTTTTCCATTGCAGATCCGCAGGTTGTTCCAATGACCGAATCATAGGCCAGACGACATGAAGATCAAGCTCTGGCCACCGACACACTCCGCTCCCGTCACGCCGCCAGCAATTCCAGCTGCCGCGCATGCCAGTCGAGGACTGCGGTGCGCTGGGTCATGCATGCGGCGAGTTCGGGGAAATCCTCGGCGATGACGTCGGCGGCGAAGCGGGAGAGGAAACGGGCCTTGAGTTCGGCGCGCGCCCGGTCGACGCCGATTTCGTCGTAGGGCACGGAGGCGAAGAGCAGGAAGCCGTCAGCCGGAATGCGTCCGGCCTGCATGTTGCTCTTGATGATGCCGGCCGCCTTGCGCACCGGCTCGGCGAGGTTGGGGCTATAAGGGCCGATGATCAGGGCCTGGTTGGGGGTATGCAGGAAGTCGAAGCCGCGGCCGATGCAGATGGTCCATTCGCGGTGCTCGATGTCGAGCTGGCGCTCACGACGGGCGATCTGGGCCCGGATGTCGGCAATGTGCGCGAGGTTACCGGCAAGCAGGGGCAGCAGGTCGGCCCGCATTTGGGCGGGCAGGTCGGGGAGCAGGGCAGCGAGGCGGGGTTCGAGGGTGGGCTGGTCGTCGGCGCCGAGCGTTGACAGGTCGAGGCTGGCGCCGTCGTTGCCGTGCAGGGTGAGCGATTCTTCGTCGGTTTCGAAGCCGCAGACGAGCGGATAAACGGTGGCATGGCCGTGCCCGAAGATGTGCTCCATCTGCTGGCGGATCTGCTGGGTGTGGACGATGGCCGCGGCAGTGTCGTAGCCGAAGCCGGCGCAGCCGCGCCGGGGGTTGCCGCGCGACCAGTGGTAGGTGATCAGGAAGAGGATGCGCCGACCATCGCCGACCATGCGCTCGACGTGGTGGGCGACGACTTCGCCGAGGTGCGGCCAGCCGAGGTCGAACATGCCGCCGAGGTTGCGGAAGGGCATGACGATGCCAGCCGGCATGCGGGTGGCGACGGGAATGTTGATGCGCCCGTCCATGCACTTCATGACGGCGATGGCGGTGGGATGCTCGGCGAGATAACGCTGCCGTGCCAGCCAGGCATCCGGGCTGCGGAAGGCTTCGCCGTGCCGGCGGGCGAGGTCGAACAGCCAGGCAATGCGCTCAGCGATGGGCCGGTCGGGAATCGGGTTCATGTCTCCTCCGTTTGCTCTGCCGGGCGGTTTGCCCGGTGGCGGGTTGTGTCGCCATTTAACGCCGGGGGCCAGCACTTGCCAAGCAGCCCGGAAATTGTTTTGGTTATATATATGTGAAAAACAATTCTTTTTGGATATAACGCAGCCCCCTAGACTCTGCTCATCCCTTAGCGATTCGACTGGAGCCCATCATGCTGCGCAAGATCACCCTGCTCGCCACCCTAAGCTTGGGCATCGGCTTTGCCCAGGCGCAAACCACGCTGCTCAATGTGTCCTATGACCCAACGCGCGAGTTGTACAAGGATTTCAATGCCGCCTTCGCCAAACACTGGCAGGGCAAGACCGGGCAGGCCGTCCATATCCGCCAGTCGCACGGCGGCTCGGGCAAGCAGGCCTTGTCGGTGCGTGACGGCCTGGAGGCCGATGTGGTCACGCTGGCCCTGGGTTACGACATCGACGCGCTGGCCGATAAAAAACTGATCCCAGCCAACTGGCAGACGCGCTTTCCGCACAATTCCTCGCCCTACACCTCGACGGTCGTTTTCCTGGTGCGCAAGGGCAACCCGAAGGGCATCAAGGACTGGGGCGATCTGGCCCGGCCGGGGGTGGCCGTCATCACCCCGAACCCGAAGACCTCCGGCGGTGCCCGCTGGAACTACCTGGCGGCCTGGGCCTGGGCGCTGAAGCAGCCGGGCGGCGACGAGCAGAAGGCGAAGGCGTTCGTGACCGCCGTCTTCCGGAACGTGCCGGTGCTCGATTCCGGTGCGCGCGGGGCGACCACCACCTTCGTCGAGCGCGGCCTGGGCGATGTACTGATCGCCTGGGAAAACGAAGCGCAACTGGCGGTCAACGAGGTCGGCCGCGACCGCTTCGAGATCGTCGCCCCCAGCCTGTCGATCCTGGCCGAGCCGCCGGTGGCGGTGGTGGACAAGGTGGTCGAGAAGCGCGGTACCCGGCTGACCGCGCAGGCTTACCTGGATTACCTGTACTCGGAGGAGGGCCAGAACATCGTCGCCCGCCACTACTACCGGCCGCGTGACGCCAAGGTGGCGGCGAAATATGCGGCGCAGTTTCCGAAACTGAAGCTGGTCACCATCGACGAAAGCTTCGGCGGCTGGCAGAAGGCCCAGAAGACCCACTTCGCCGATGGCGGCACCTTCGACCAGATTTACCTGAAGAAGTAGGTCCTGCCATGCCCGTCGAAGACCTGATCCGCTACTTCAACGCCGCCGACGCGGCCGGCGAAAGCACCTTGTACGAGGCCGGCGACCGCGTCGAGGCCTGGCACGGCGGCCTGCACCTGGGCTCGCTGTTCCAACCCATCGTCGATCTGCGCCGCGAGCGGGTGATCGGCCACCAGGCCAGCCTCACCGTGCGCCGGACCGATGGCCGGGCACTGCCGGCCGACACCGTGTTCGCCGCCAGCCCGGACGGTCCGGGGGTGGTGCACGTCGACCGCCTGGTGCGTACCCTGCATGCCCTGAACTTCCTCGCCCAGCGCCGGCATGCCGGCGGCTATCTGCAGGTCGCGGTGCATCCGCGCCATCTGCAGGCGGTCAGCAACCAGCACGGCCTGGTATACGAAGCGATCCTGAAGCGTTGCGGCCTGGGGCCGGCCGATATCGTGCTCGCCATCGACGCCAGCGCAATCGACCCGCACGGCCCCGGTACGCAGGCCCTGGCCAACTATCGCCAGCGCGGCTACCGGCTGGCCTTGCCGGCACCGGAAGCCGCCCTCGGCCTGCCCGAGGCGCTTGCCCTGCAACCGGACATCCTGCAGGTCACCGCCGCCGACCCGACGCTGTGCGCCACGGTGCGGGCGGCCGGCGCCCTGGTCGAAGCGCGCGGCATCGATGACGGCGCGGCCTTCCGTTCCGCCCTGGCCAGCGGCGCCGACCTCGGCCTCGGGTGCCTGTTCGGCGAGCCCGCCGCTGCCTGCCATCCCACCCACGCGGCGCAGCGAGTCGCCTACAATTCCCCCTCTTCGTTTGGAGCCCACCCATGAAAATCGCCAACAACGTCACCGAACTGGTCGGCAACACCCCCCTCGTCAAGCTCAACCGCATCACCGCCGGGGCCGGCGCCACCGTCGTTACCAAGCTGGAGTTCTTCAACCCCGGGCACAGCGTCAAGGACCGCATCGCCGTCGCCATGCTCGACGCAGCCCAGGCGGCTGGCCGGATCGGCCCGGATACCGTGGTGCTGGAGCCAACGTCGGGCAACACCGGCATCGGCTTGGCCATGGTCTGCGCGGCACGGGGCATCCAGTGCGCTTTCGTGATGCCAGAGACGATGAGCCGTGAGCGCAAGCTGCTGTTGAAAGCCTACGGTGCCGAGCTGATCCTGACACCGGGAGCGGAAGGCATTGGCGGCGCCATCGCCAAGGCCAAGGCACTGGCCGAAAGCGATCCAAAATATTTCATCCCGCAGCAGTTCGATAACCCGGCCAACCCGGAAATCCATCGCCAGACGACGGCCGAGGAAATCTGGCGGGATACCGATGGGCAGGTGGATATCGTCGTGTCCGGGGTCGGCACCGGCGGCACGATCACCGGCATCGGCGAGGTGCTGAAGGCGAGAAAGCCCGGCGTCAAGATGGTGGCCGTCGAGCCGGATTCTTCGCCGGTGCTGTCCGGCGGCGAGAAAGGGCCGCACCTGATCCAGGGTCTCGGCGCCGGTTTCGTGCCGAACGTGCTGAATACCGCCATCTACGACGAAGTCATCCGCGTCAAGAACGACGATGCCTTCGCCACCGCCCGTCAGATGGCAACCGAGGAAGGCCTGCTGGTCGGCATCTCGTCCGGCGCCGCCACCTGGGCTGCGCTGCAACTGGCCAAGCGCCCGGAAAATGCCGGCAAGCTGATCGTCGTGATTATTCCGTCCTTCGGCGAGCGTTATCTGTCGACGGCGCTCTACCAGCACCTCGACGTGTGAGCTCCTTAGACACGCCCGTCGACCGGCGCGGCTCCGACTCCTTCAAGTGGGGCAAGTACGCCGGTCGCGACATCCTGCCGCTGTGGGTTGCCGATATGGATTTCGCGGCGCCCCCGGCGGTGCTGGCCGCCCTGCACCGGCGCATCGAACACGGCGTGTTCGGCTATGGCGGGCCGTGGCCTTCGCTCACGGCGTCCGTGCTCGCTCACCTGCAGGACGAGTACGGCTGGACAATCGAGCCGGAATGGCTGGTCTGGCTGCCGGGCCTGGTCACCGGCCTGAACGTCGCCTGCCGGGCGGTGGATGGCGCGGTGCTGACGGCAACACCGATCTACCCGCCCTTCCTCAGTGCGCCGCACTTTTCCGGCCGAAAGCTGAATCGCGTCGAACTGGCGCGCGATGACAATCGCTGGCACTGGGACATGGCTGCCATGCAGCAGGCGACGACGGCCGCCACGCGGCTGTTCCTGCTTTGCCACCCGCACAACCCGGTCGGCCGCTGCTGGTCGCGCGACGAACTGCTGGCCCTGGCCGACTACGCCGAGCGCCACGACCTGGTCGTCTGCTCCGACGAAATCCACTGCGGCCTGATCCTCGACCCAGACAAGCGCCACATCCCGTTCGCCAGCCTGTCGCCGGAGATCGCCCAACGCAGCATCACGCTGATGGCGCCGTCCAAGACCTTCAACATTCCCGGCCTCGGCTGCGCCTTCGCCGTAATTCCCAACCCGGCGCTGCGCCGGCAGTTCGAACGGGCCATGCACGGCATCGTGCCGCATGTGAATGTGCTCGGCCTGGCCGCCTGCGAGGCGGCCTTCCGCGACGGTGGTGACTGGCACCGCGACCTGATCACCTATTTGCGGGGCAACCGCGACCGGGTAAGCGCAAGCATCGGCAGCCTGCCCGGCCTGCGGATGGCGCCGGTCGAGGCGACCTACCTGGCGTGGATTGATGTGCGCGATTTGTGTCTGGCCAACCCGGCCGCCCATTTCGAGGCGCATGGCATCGGCCTGTCGGATGGCGCCGACTTCGGCGCCCCCGGCTGGCTGCGCCTCAATTTCGGCTGCCCGCGTGCGACGCTGGACGAAGCACTGGCCCGTTTCGAGCGGGCGGTCCGGGCGGCATAATGCCGACCATGGACGCCTACACCCTGAACCTCGTCTTCCTGTTCATCGCGCTGCTCTGCCAGGTGCTGGTCAGCGGTACCAGCGTCGAATGCTGGCTGCGCCGCGACCTGCCCCGCCAGCAACGTTTCGCCTGGCTCGCCCTGTCGCTGGCCGGACTGTTCCTCGCCTTGCACCATGGCTACGCCCTGGAACTGGCGGTACGCACCGGTCTCTACGATTTCCGTCAGGCGACGCTGACCCTGCTGGCCGGCCTGCTCGCTGCCTTCGCCGTGCATCGCTTCCGGCGGCTGGCGGAGCAGGGCTGAGGTCGCTCAGCCGATTCTGACCGCGCCAGCTTCGGTCACCAGCCAGTCCAGACGCTGGTCATGGCTTTCCGGGCGGATGGTTGGCAGACGGTTGATCTCGAAGCCGACCCCGACGGCCAGCGGGCGAGGACACAGCGCGGCCAGCGTGCGGTCGAAGTAGCCACCACCGTAGCCCAGCCGATAGCCTTCGCCGTCGAAGCCGTTGAGCGGCAGCAGGATCAGGTCGGGAATCAGCCATTCGCCGGCCATGGGCGTCGGAATGCCGTAGCGGTCGGGTTCGAGCGGCGTTTCCGGCGCCCAGTGACGGAAGGCGAGCGGAGCGCCTTCCTGCACGACGACGGGCAGCGCGGCCCGCGTGCCGTGCCTGGCCCAGCGTGGCACGATGGCCCGGACGTCCGGCTCGTGCTTGATCGGCCAGCAGAAGGCGACGACCTGCGGCGCGGGCAGGGCGGCCGCCAGATGGGCGACGATGCGCGCCGACAGCGCGTCGTGCTCGACATCGCTCAATGCCGCCCGGCGGGACACCATGTCGCGCCGCAATGCCCGGCGCCAGGCCGTGTTATCCTCGTTCGCTTCCTGCATCGCCGTAATCTAGCATGAAGTTTCGCACCCACCTCGCTCCCTTCCTGTTCGCCGTCTCGCTCGCTGTTTTTGCCCAGGATGGCGACAGTGCCTTCATCGCTGCGCGCGAGGCCTTCCGCGCCGGCAAGATCGAGCGGCTCGAGCAGGCCATTGGCCAGCTCGGCAATCATGAACTGGCCGCCTATGCCGAGAACTATCGGCTGCGCATGTGGATGGACAAGGGCGAACCGGACGGTATCCGCGACTTCCTGCAGCGCAACGAGGGCAGCTACGTCGCCGAAAAGCTGCGTGCCGACTGGATCCGCTGGCTCGGCAAGCGCGCCCTGTGGCGCGAGGTCGATGCCGAATACCCCAAGCTGCTCGCCCCCGAGCCGGATGTCACCTGCTACAGCCTGCAGGCCCGCACCGACCGCAACGGCGTACTGGCCGAGGCCGAAAAGCTCTGGCTGACCATGCTGGAGCCGCCGGAAGCCTGCCGGCCGGTGCTCGATGCGCTGGTCGCCAGCCAGGCCAAGACGGCCGACGATGTCTGGTTGCGCGCCCGCCGCCAGGTCGAGGCCAACCGCCCGGGCCAGGCCAGGACGACGCTGAATTACCTGCCGGACAGTCAGATGCCGGACAGCCGCGCCTTCGATAGCGCAGTCAACAGCGCCATGGGCTACCTGGTCAAGCAGGGTGCCGGCAACGGCAGCCGCGCCGGACGCGAGCTGGCCGCCTTCGCCATCGCCCGCCTGGCGGCCAACGACCCGCGCCAGGCCGCCGACGAACTGGAGCGCCTGAAGAACCGCCTGCAGGATGGCGAGCGCCAGTGGGCCTGGAGCCAGATCGGCCTGCAGGCCGCCAAGAAGCACCTGCCGGAAGCTGTCGACTGGTACGCCCGGGCCGGCAAGGCGCCGCTTTCCGACGAAGGCCACCAATGGAAGGTGCGTGCCGCGCTGCGCGCCCAGGAATGGGGCATCGTGCACGACAGCATCCAGGCCATGCCGGCCGAACTCGCCGCCAGGCCAGAGTGGACCTACTGGCTGGGCCGCGCGCTGCAGGCCGGCGGCCGGACCAGCGATGCCGACGCGCAATTCGGCAAGATCGCCGGCCAGCCGAATTTCTACGGCAACCTGGCCGACGAGGAACTGGGCCGTACCGTGTTGCCACCGCCCAAGGCGGCCTCCGTGACAAGCGAGGAGCAACGTGCCGCCCGCGACAACCCGGGCATCCGGCGTGCCCTGGCCTTCTTCCGCAACGACATGCGGACCGAGGCGGTGCGCGAGTGGAACTGGGCGCTGCGCGGCATGGACGACCGCCAGTTGCTGGCCGCCGCCGACCTCGCCAGGCGCAACCAGATCTGGGACCGCGCCATCAACACGGCCGACCGCACGAAAAACGAGCACGACTACACGCTGCGCTTCCTCGCCCCCTATGGCGAAACGGTGCGCCCGGCCGCCCAGAACCAGTCGCTCGACGACGCCTGGGTGTATGGCCTGATGCGTCAGGAGAGCCGCTTCATCACCAACGCCAAGTCGAACGTCGGCGCCTCCGGGCTAATGCAACTGATGCCGGCCACCGCCAAGTGGGTCGCCAAGAAGATCGGCCTGCGCGATTTCAGCCACGGCCGCGTCAACGACACCGAGACCAACGTGCTGCTCGGCACCAGCTATATGCGCCTGGTCATGGAAAACCTCGACAACCACCCGGTGCTTGCCTCGGCCGCCTACAACGCCGGCCCCGGCCGAGCCAAGAAGTGGCGTGCCGACCGGCCGCTGGAAGGCGCCATCTACGCCGAGACCATCCCGTTCAGCGAAACCCGCGACTACGTCAAGAAAGTAATGAGCAATGCGGTTTATTATTCCGCCCTGTTCAACGGCAAGCCCGATTCGTTGAAGTCCCGCCTCGGCACGGTTGGCGCCCGCACCGCTGATGCCCCCAAGGACGCCGACCTACCCTGACCGACCATGTCCATCCACGCTGACGCCTTCGACACGCTACGCAACTGTCGCAGCCTCTTCCTCAAGCATCTCGGCGCCCTGCTGCAGGATAGCCACCTGATTTCCGGCCATGCCATCGCTGCGATCCAGCAAGGCGCCGGCGCCTATTTCGACGAGGTGATCGCCAGCGACCAGCGGGTCAGCTTTGCCGAGGAAGCCCACGGCCTGACTGCCTCGCGCATCACGCTGCTCGCCGAGGACGACCTCGAACTGGGCATCCGCCTGGACAACATGACCGCCCGCCTCTTCGAGCGGACCGGTGACCTGTTGTGGAAGCTGCACCTGCGTTTCGTCACGCTGCTGCGCCGCCCGGACCTGCCGAAGAGCGACAACCCGGTCGGCCCGAAGAGCATCTGCCGGGGGCTGGACGCAATGTTCTCCGCCGCCGGTGCCAGCACCCTCGACCAGAAGCTGGAACTGCTCGACCGCATCGAGACCTACCTCGGCCAGAACCTGCCGGCCCTCTACGCCGAACTGAACGACCTGCTCGAGCGAGCGGGCGTCAATGCCGCCCAGCCGGCGATCATCACGTCGCCGGACAGCCCGACGGCGGCGCGGGAAACTGCGCCTCCCCTCTCCAGCAACGCGCTGCAGGCCCTGCAGCAGGCGCTCGCCGCCAACCTGGCGCCCGCCGCAGGCCTGGCACCGGCCGGCAGTGGTGCGGCCGCCAGCCTGCTCAGCCAGTCAGCCCTCGAACAACTGATGTTCCGCCTCGAAGCCCTGGAACGCATGGGGCGTTTCGGCCCGCCGGTCATCCCCGGCAGCCAGGCGCCGGGCGAACCGATGATGCCGGACCTCTTTGCAGAGAACCCGGCGCCGAGCGCACCGAAGATCATCCGGTCGGCCGAGTTGGGCATACCGAAGACGGCCAGCGAAAGCCTGGCCATCGACACGCTGGCCATGATCTTCGAGGCCATCCTCGATGATCCCGAGTTGCCCGATGCGCTGAAGGGCGCCATTGCCAGCCTACAGATCAAGCTGCTCAAGGTGGCAATGAAGGACAGCTCGCTGTTCACCGATGCCGGGCATCCGGCCCGCCGGGTCATCGATCGCATGGCCGAAGCGGCGCTCGGCCTGCCGCTCGACGTGCCGACCCGCCATCCGGTGTGTGCCCGCCTGCTCGAACTGGCCTCCGCACTGCGCAGCGAACCGGGCAGCGATCCGGCTGACTTCACCCCAACCATCACCGCCCTCGATGTGCTGATCGATGACCGTCGGCAACGAATGCTCGCCGGTGCCGCGCCTTACCGGCCGCTCCTCGAAACGCTCGACCGTCGTGACCGGCTTGCCGGCCAGCTGGCGGTGGTCATCGAGCGCTGTTTTGATGCGCAACCACCCGCCGCCATCGGCCGCTTCATCGACCAGACCTGGCGCCGGGTCCTGCGTGAGATCGGCCAGGAGCACGGCCCGGACAGCCGGGCCTGGCAGGAATACGTTGCCGCCATCGACGGGCTGATCTGGTCCGTCCAGCCGAAGAGCGATGCCGAGGAACGCAAGCAGCTGGCCCAGCGCGTCCCCAGCATCCTCAAGGTGCTGCGGGCAGGCATGGCACGGGTTGGCCTGACGGCGGCGGAACAGGAAGATTTTCTTGACACCTGTTTCGAATTGCAAACCCAGGCACTGCGTGCCGGCCCGCTGCCGGACGGCTCGGCCCCGGAAGCATTCATCCGCCCGGCCCCGCGCCTGCCCGAGGCGGCGGTCGCCGGCCAGCTTGCCGATGGCAACCTTGCCCTTGCCACCTTCGATTACCCCGAACATCGCCCGCCCCCCAGCCGGGCACCGGCCTGGTGTGAGGGCGACTGGCTCGCCTTCCGTATGGCGGACGGCACGCCACAAATCGCCCGGCTCTGCGCCACCAGCCCGGGCGGCCAGCGCCTGCTGCTGCTCAACCCGGAGCAGACCGTTGCCCTGGCCATGCATCCGGCCATTCTCGACAGCCAGCTGCGTGAGGGCATCGCCGCCATCCGTTCCGGCCAGTCGCTGTTTGACCACGCGGCCGGCCGGGCGCTGGGGAAAACCGGGAAATTGCCGTAAACCCAGATTGGCCGTCAGGGCCAGCACACAGGATAGCAGCCATTCTTGGGCGCCTTGCCACGGTTGCTTCGCGTCCATGGGAACCGCCATGGGCTTGGCCTGCCCGCGACAATCCGCTCACCAATCACCGCGCCAGGATCGCACGCCCGAATGGGCGATCCGGGTTAAAATCCGCGTTTTACGAAACGAATTTCCGGGGTTCACATGGCCATCAAGAAAGTCTTGCTGCTGGGGGGTAGCGGTTTCGTCGGTACCTACATCGTCAATCGCCTGTCGCAACGCGGCATCGAGGTCACCGTCCCGACCCGTCGTCGCGAACGCACCAAGGCACTGATCATCCAGCCGGGTGTCACCATGCCGGAAGCCGACGTCCGCTGCGAAAAGACCCTGACCGAGCTGATGCGTGGCCATGATGCCGTGATCAATCTGGTCGGCATCCTGCATAGCCGCGACGTTTCCCTGCCCTACAGCCGCGATTTCGCAGAGGCCCATGTCGAGCTGCCCAAGAAAATCGTCGCCGCCTGCAAGGCAACCGGTGTCCGCCGTCTGGTGCACATGAGCGCCCTCAACGCCGACGCCAAGGGCCCATCCGAATACCTGCGCTCGAAGGGCGACGGCGAAGCCATCGTACTGGCAGCCCAGGGCGAACTGGACGTGACCGTCTTCCGTCCGTCGGTCATCTTTGGTCTGGGCGACTCCTTCCTGTCCATGTTCGCCACCGTGCTCAAGAAGGTTCCCTTCTTCCCGCTCGGTTTCGGCCACGCCCGCTTCCAACCGGTGTGGGCGGCCGACGTGGCGGACGCCTTTGTCGATAGCCTGGACGATGTGAACACCTACGGCCAGGCCTACGAACTGGTCGGCCCGAAGGTCTACACACTGCGCGAACTGGTCGAGTACGCCAAGGAACTAACCGGCAGCACGGCCACCGTGATCCCGCTGTCCGAAGGCTGGGCCTATCTACAGGCCGGCCTGATGTGGCTGGCCCCGAATCCGATGCTGTCGCCGGACAACCTGCGCTCCATGGAAAAGGACAGCGTCGGCACGCCGGGCGCCGTAGCCCCGGCCGACTGGCAGCCGACCGCACTGGAATCCATTGCCCCGTCGTACATCGCGCTGAACACGCCGAAGGGCAAGCTCGACAGCTTCCGCTTCCGCGCCGGCCGCTGATCCCGCAGTTTCCGGCCGTGCAGACCTACGTCGTCGGCGGCGCCGTCCGCGATGAACTGCTCGGCCGGCCGAATGCCGACCGCGACTACGTCATCGTCGGCGCCACCCCGGAAGCCATGCTGGCACAGGGCTTCCGGCCGGTCGGCAAGGATTTCCCGGTCTTCCTGCACCCGGAAACCCATGAGGAATACGCGCTGGCCCGCACCGAGCGCAAGACGGGCCGGGGCTACCACGGCTTCGCCTTCCACGCCGCACCCGACGTTACCCTCGAAGACGATCTCGCCCGCCGCGACCTGACCATCAACGCGATGGCCAAGGCTGCCGATGGCCGCCTGATCGACCCCTTCGACGGCCAGCGCGACCTGCAGGCCAGGGTGCTGCGCCATGTCGGCCCGGCCTTTGCCGAAGATCCGGTACGCATCCTGCGCCTGGCCCGCTTTGCCGCCCGTTTCAGCGATTTCAGCGTCGCCCCGGAAACCTTGGCGCTGATGCGCGGCATGGTCGCCGACGGCGAAGTCGACCATCTGGTTGCCGAGCGCGTCTGGCAGGAACTGGCCAAAGGCCTGATGGAAGACAAGCCGTCGCGGATGATCGAGGTACTACGCGATTGTGGCGCCCTGGCCCGCCTGCTGCCCGAGGTGGACAAGCTGTTCGGTGTACCGCAACGCGCCGACTACCACCCGGAAGTCGACACCGGCATCCACACGCTGATGGTCGTCGACCAGTCGGCCCGGCGTGGTTTCGTGCTGCCGGTCCGCTTCTCGGCGCTGACGCACGATCTCGGCAAGGCGGAAACGCCGGCCGACATCCTGCCCCGCCACCTTGGCCACGAGGAACGCAGCGTCCGTCTGACCGAACAGCTGTGCGCCCGCCTGCGCGTGCCCAACGACTGCCGCGACCTCGCGCTATTGATGGCACGCTACCACGGCAATGTGCACCGCGCCGGCGACCTGAAGGCGAGCACCCTCGTCATGCTGTTCGAGAAAACCGACGCCCTGCGCCGGCCGGAGCGCTTCCGGCAGTTGCTTGAGGCCTGCCTGTGCGATTACACCGGCCGCCTGGGCTGGGAAGACCGCGCCTACGACAGTCCGCAGCGCCTGCTTGCCGCGTTGGCCGCGGTCAATGCCGTACCGGCCGGCGAGATCGCCGCCGCCTGCAGCGACAAGGGCAAGATCCCCGAGCGCATCCACGCCGCCCGTGTCCGGGCCGTCAAGCACGCCTTAAATGAGCCGGGAGAGCAGCCAGAGCAGCAGTGAGAAGATGAGGGTGGTCGCGACCGGGAACTGATAGATCCGGCCGCGAAAGCGAAAAGCAAAATCCCCCGGCAACTGGCCGAAGCGAATGAAGCGCGCCAGGTGCGGCGCGATGATGCCGAGCAGGAAAATCGCCACCACCAGCGTCAATAACCACTTCAGCATCTTGCCCGCTTCCTCCGAAAAACCGCATTAGAACACGCCCCCACCCCAGCCCATGCTAAAAACCCATCTCGTCGACGGTATCGAAGTCTTTTCCTGCCTGCCCGGCCGCAAGAACGGCAAACCGCCCCTCCTCTTCGTGCATGGCGCTTTCGCCGGCGGCTGGATGTGGACGGAAACCATCATGCCCACCCTGGCCCGGGCCGGCTACCCCTGCTACGCACTGTCGCTGCGCGGCCACGGTGGCAGCGCCGGGCGCGAGGAGATCAACTGGCACTCGGTCGCCGACTATGTCGATGACGTGAAGGCCGTCGTCGACTGGCTTGCTGCGTCACCCGTGCTGATTGGTCATTCGATGGGTGGTTTCATCGTGCAGAAATACCTGGAACATCGGCCGGCCGCCGGCGCCGCGCTGATCTGCTCGGTACCGCCGCAGGGCCTGATCGCCTCGCAGTTCCACCTGCTGTTCAGCAAACCGCACCTCTTCCTCGAACTGAACCGCATCCTGAGCGGTGAATACACCGACACCGACACCCTGCGCGAAGCGCTGTTCGCCGGCGAGGTGGACGAGGCGATGCTCGGTGCCTGGCTGACCCGCATGCAGAACGAATCGCAGCGCGCCATCCTCGACATGACGATGTTCAACCTGCCCAACCTGTTCGCCATGCACCGGCCGCCGATGCTGATCCTCGGCGCCGAGGAGGACGTGCTGGTGCCGGCCTTCCTGGTCCAGACGACGGCCCACACCTACGGCCAGAAGGCCCACATCTTCCGCCACATGGGCCACGCCGTGACCCATGAAAAGGAATGGCCGCTCGTGGCGGCCGCCCTGCAAGACTGGCTGGAAGACATCAGGCCCTGACGTCGACCGAATTGCCCAGGTTGGATGGAT
The DNA here is from genome assembly GCF_000519045.1 of Dechloromonas agitata is5. Classification (GTDB taxonomy): domain Bacteria; phylum Pseudomonadota; class Gammaproteobacteria; order Burkholderiales; family Rhodocyclaceae; genus Azonexus; species Azonexus agitatus. Next base: position 969,155 of record NZ_KI912532.1, on the reverse strand, counting down.
TGTTGTACTGCGGCGGCAAGGCCTGCAGCAGTTGCAGCGCAGACTGCTCCTGAATGTCCATCGCCTTCTTGAGGACCGAGATGCCGACCGCGTCGCCCAGCTGGGCTTGCGACAGGGCCGTGCTGAGGCTGGCCAGTGCGGTGATATCCATCTTGCGCTCGCTCCGTTTAGGACACATTATTGTTTCAGTGTAATCGACGCCGCCGAATATTCAATGAGTGACTCCGACAAGAGCAAGCAGCTTTCCGCCATCAGCGAGGCCATCCGCGCCAAGCGGGAGCGCAAGGGATCGGCGCTGCGGGATGACATCGAGGCGCTTGAAGCATCGCTGATCGCCGATATCGAGGCGTTCGACCTCGATGCGGCGGAACGCCGGGCGCGCCGTGAATACCTGGCCAACTCCGGGGCCGGCATGGTCGACCCGGAGTTGGTCTTTCCGGAGATCGTACCGCAGCGGGCTGCCGTTTCGCTCCCGCCGGGCCCGGCAACGACACCCGCCGACGAATCTGCCGCCGCCCCGCAACCCGCGGCCAGCGGTGCCAGCCTGCTCGATCAGTTGCGCCGGCAAGCCGAATTGCGCCAGCGCGAAATGCACAGTGCGCTGGCCGAACGCACGGCGATCAACGAAGCCATCGACCAGGCACTCAAGCACGTATTTTTCTTCCTGCACGAGCTGGTGCAGCAGCTGAACATCGTCAAGCCGGGGATTCCACGGGATTACCCGCTGATCGAGAAGCACCTGCTCAACAATCTGGACTGGCAGGAGGGCTTCGCCGATTACCGGACGCAGAGCCAGAGCGCCGGCGCCCTGGTCGAACTGGTGACGTTCTCCTACCACCTGAAGGGCAAGGGCTCGCTGCTCATCGAGCGCGACGGCACGGCTGTCGAGCGCTTCCGCACGACCCTGTTCGATTTCGGGCTGCCCTTCACCTGCAAGGAATTCAAGAACGAGCGCCGCTACGTCGAGCGGGCCGAATTCGACATCAGCCACGATGTCAGCGTCAGCGCCCGCTGGCGGGCCGATTTCAACCAGGGACTGATCATCCTCGAAGCGCGCAATCTCGAACGCCTGGGCAGCATGCGCTACACGCTGCGCCCGGCCGCTATCGACCAGGCCCTGCTCGACGACTTCGGTCGCCTCGTGCTCGGCCAGCCCAACCGTTTCCGGGAACTCGCCAAGCGCTGAAGCGTAGTGCGTCGCCTACAAGCGCCAGCCCTGGTCGCCGCGGGCAAAGCCGACCAATGGCTCATCGATGCCGCGTCCCACGGCGATCACCTTGAACAATTCGCCCATCTCGTGTGGTATGAGTAGGGTATTGACCGCGCCGGTGGCGCGGATGTACTCCGGCGTACCGTTGGGCAGCGCGGCCAGCAGGTCGAGAATACCGCAGTTGAGCAGGAACTGCCCCTGGCTGGTGTAGCCGAGCAGGTCAAGGCCGGCACCGTGGGCGGCGGCGATGACTGCCGTGAAATCGACATGCACCGTGACGTCCTGCAGGCCCGGTCGGTAGAACGGATCGGGATGTGCGTGGTGCCGGTAGTGGCACATCAAGGTACCGCGGCCGCGTTGCTGGTGGTAGAACTCGCGACGCGGAAAGCCGTAGTCGATGAGGAGCAGAGCACCCCGCTCCAGGCGATGCCCCCATTCCGCGGCCCAGGCCCGCACCGCCAGGCTGATTTCACTCTCGTAGCCCGGCGGCAGTTGGCATTGCTCGGCCAGTTCCTCGGCCGCCGCCAGCAAGGCACCGCTCGCCGGCCGCTCCTGCCAAATGAATTCACCGGCCGGGTCGAGGCCGACACCGCGCTCGACGACGCCTGCCTCCCGCCAGGCGACAACGTGGGCCGGCAGGGCATCGAGTAGTTCGTTGGCGACGACGGCACCGGAGAACCGTGCCGGCAGGCAATCCCGCCATTCGACGCGGGACAGCAGGTGGGGCGCCAGGGCGGCGATGGTCTGCTGCTGCCGTTCGCGCAGGTCGGCCGACAAATCGAGGATGGCATAGCGCGCCGGCAAGCAGCCCAGGCGCTCCAGTTCGAGCAGCAGGTCTGCCGCCAGTCGGCCCGAACCGGCGCCGACTTCGAGCACTTCGGGAGCCGAGGCAGCCAGCACTTGTGCCACCTGGCGGGCCAGCGCCTGGCCGAAGAGGCCGGTAATCTCCGGAGCGGTGACGAAGTCGCCAGCCGCACCAAACTTGCGTGCTCCGGCCGCGTAATAGCCCAGGGCCGGCCGATACAACGCCTGCTCCATGAAGCGGGCAAAGGAAATCCAGCCGCCGGCCGCGACGATGTCGTCGGCAATCGCCTGTTTCAGGGCCTGGCTATGGGCAAGCGCCTCGGGCGCCGGAACGGGGAGGTTATCCATCGCAAGTTCAAAAAAGGAGCGATTTTACGACCAAGGCGCTGCAAGCAGCGCGGCATGTGCTTTTTCTGGTCGGCCACACTACCTGGGGTTGCCGATGCCTGCCTCGTCAGGCAGACGCGAACTACCTGATTAAACGTCAAAAATTCCCTGTTTCGGGGGTGTCACACAGGGTAAACTCACGGGTTTTCCAATTCACGGGCCGTGAATTCCCCGGCAAGGACCATGAACACCTCCAACACCCTGCAGAAACTTCGCAAATCCCTCGAGAGCCGTACCGGCAAGGCGATCATCGACTACAACATGATCGAGGACGGCGACACGGTGCTGGTCTGTGTTTCCGGCGGCAAGGATTCCTACACCCTGCTCGCCATGCTGATGGCGCTGCAGCAGCGCGCCCCGATCAAGTTCAAGCTGATCGCGATGAACCTCGACCAGAAGCAGCCCGGCTTTCCGGCCGAAATCCTGCCCAACTACTTCGCATCGATCGGCATCGAGTACCGCATCGTCGAATCCGATACCTACTCCATCGTCAAGGACAAGATTCCCGAAGGCAAGACGACCTGCTCGCTGTGCTCCCGCCTGCGCCGCGGCATCATCTACCGCACCGCCAAGGAACTGGGCGCCAACAAGATCGCCCTCGGCCATCACCGCGACGACATGGTGCACACCCTGTTCCTCAACCTGCTGTTCGGCGGCAAGGTCAAGGCCATGCCGCCCAAGCTGGTCACCGACGACAAGTCCCATATCGTCATCCGCCCGCTGGCCTACTGCGCCGAGGCCGACATCGCCAAGTTCGCACGCGGCATGGAATTCCCGATCATCCCGTGCAACCTGTGTGGCTCGCAGGAAAACATGCAGCGCCAGAAGATCCGCGAAATGATGCAGGACTGGGACAAGCGTTATCCAGGCCGCACCGAATCGGTCTTCACCGCCATGCAAAACGTCGTGCCCTCCCACCTGGCCGACCTCGATCTGTTTGATTTCCGTGGCCTGACGCTGGATACGCCGGTCGACGAAGGCGACATCGCTTTCGACAGCCCGGAACTGCCGATGACCGGCAGCATCCCGCTAACCCTTTCGGCATAATGCATTATCCGCAGGGGTCAGCATATAATTAGGTTCGAATACTTTTTCCACTTTCCGATTCCAGCCAGCCGATGAGCGCCCAACGCAAACAGACGGTCATGTTCGCCGACGTTTCCGGCAGTACAGCGCTTTTCGAAAAACTTGGCGACCGGGAAGCGATGCACGCCGTCGAGCGCTGCCTGAAGCGCATGAAGCGCTCGATCGACGGTTACAAGGGCCGCACCATCCAGATCGTCGGCGACGAGTTGCTCGCCGCCTTCGACAACGCCGAGGAAGCATGCCAGGCCGCCATCGACATGCAGCAGCGTATTGCCGACCTGCCGCCGGTCTCCGGCCTCAAGCTGACCATCCGTATCGGTCTCCATTCCGGCGTGGTGGTGGAAAGCGCCGAAAAACTGAGCGGTCCGGCCGTGGCTACCGCTGCGCGCATCGCCGGCATCGCCCGGCGTGACCAGATCCTGTGCAGTTCGGAACTGGTCAAGGATCTGCCGCAGCCCGGCATCATCACCGTCGACCCGATGCCCAAGCTGGGCACCGTGGCGGAGAATGGCACCGATCTGGAGCTCTACCAGATCCACTGGCCGAGCTATCAAGGCGGTTCCTATCCGCCGTCCACCTTCGGGCCGCACAGCCATCTGCCAGTCGAACGCCTGTGCATCCGCTTTCGCGGCAAGGCCTTTCTGGTGGACGAAAAAACGCCGGTTCTCACCATCGGCCGCGATCTCGCTTGCAAGCTGGCTATCGACGACCGCAAGGCCTCCCGCCAGCACGCCCGGGTCGAACGGCGCAACGACGGTTTCTACCTGATCGATACCAGCACCAACGGCACCTTCGTCACCCTGACCGGCCGCCAGGAGGTCATGGTGCGACGTAATGAAATGGCGCTCGACGGGAAGGGCAAGATCGCCTTTGGCGCATCCGCCAACGATCCGCAATCCGATCTCGCCGATTTCGAACACCTGTAAACGGCAACCGGCCATCCGCAGATGGCCGGCGTGCTACTGAATGCAGACTTACTTGGCGGCCGCAGCGTCAGCGACGCATTTCTTCATGAAGCTGTTCTTGGCCGCGCCGGCCAGCTTCTTCTCCTTGGCTCGGGCAGCGCACTCGGCGTTCCCCGGCGCGACCGCGGCATCGGCCTGGCACTTCTTCATGAAGCTGTTCTTGGCGGCACCGGCCAGCTTCTTCTCGGCAGCCCGCGCGGCACAGTCATCCGCGGCATAAACGGCGCTCGTGGACAATGCGACGAGCAGCAGAGCAATCAGTTTCTTCATGGCGTGGTCCCCTTGGTGGTTGAATGCCGAATCACTATCAGCCATTCATGCACCCCCGTCAAGCATCATGCGCTGCTGACGATCCATGAAGTCCTGCAAGCTGTCGATACCGCGCAGTTGCAGGATGGTATTGCGGACGGCGGCCTCTAGGAGAACCGCCAGGTTGCGCCCGGCCGCCACCGGAATGACCACCTTGCGCACCGGTACGCCAAGGATTTCCTGGGTCTGAGCGTCGAGCGGCAAACGGGGAGCATCGACGGTAGCAGCCGTCTTTTGCAGGTGCACGATCAGTTTGAGCTTCATCTTCCGGCGCGAGGCGGTTTCGCCGAAGATGGTGCGGATGTTGAGCAGACCGAGGCCGCGTACTTCCAGGAAATCACGCAGCATGCCGGGGCAACGCCCTTCGATGGTGGCCGGCGCGATGCGGGCCAGTTCGACCACATCGTCCGCCACCAGGCCGTGGCCACGGGAAATCAGTTCGAGGGCCAGTTCGGACTTCCCGACACCCGAATCGCCGGTAATCAGCACGCCCATGCCAAGCACGTCCATGAACACGCCATGCATGCTGACCGTATCGGCCAGACGAGCCGACAGGTAGATGCGCAGCAGGTCGATGATCGCCGAGCAGGGCTTGGGCGAGAAAATCAACGGTGTATTGGTTTGCGTGCAGGCCTCGATGACGGCCGGCGGCGGCGTCAAGCCGTCAGCGACGATGACAGCCGGCGGCTGGGCAGAGAGCAGGTCAGCGAACATCTGGCCGAAGCGGCGCTCACCGATCCGCATGGCCCAGTCGTGCTCGGCCATGCCGAGCACCTGCAGGCGCTCCGGATGTATGATGTTGATGTGGCCGACGAGATCGGCGCCGTAGCTGTTCGAGCCCTTGATCTCGATACGCCGATCGGCATTCTGGCCGATATGCCAGTTGAGCAGCAGCTTCTCGCGGTTATCCTCGTACAGCTGTACCAGGTTGACGTGGCGCACGCGGCTGCCTCAGGACTGGAAGAGGGCGACGACGGCAGCCGGATCGGCGGCGGTTTGCAGCTTTTCACGGAACGCCCGGTCCGAGAAGCGTTGGGCGAGTTCGGACAGGATCTGCAAATGTTGCTCGGTGGCCTGTTCGGGCACGAGCAGGACGAACAGCAGGTCGACCGGTCGGCCATCCGGTGAGTCGAAGGGAACCGGCGTTGCCAGACGCAGGAAGGCACCAGCAGCCTGCTTGAGTCCCTTGATGCGGCCGTGCGGAATGGCCACGCCCTGGCCGAGGCCGGTCGAGCCGAGCTTCTCGCGGGCGAAGAGGCTGTCGAAAATGATCGAGCGGGCCAGTCCGAGACGGCCTTCGAAAAGGATCCCAGCTTGCTCGAAGACGCGTTTCTTGCTGCTGGCATCCAGGTTGAGCATCACCTGGTCGGCGCTCAGAAGATTGTTGAGAGGGTTCATAGAAGGGGAAAAAACAAGGCCGCAGCAAACGCTGCGGCCAGTCGGTCAACGCTTATTCAGCGTCCTGCATCCCGGGCTTTTCACCGCGATGGTGATCCTGGATCTTCTGCTTGTACTTCTGGACCTGGCGGTCGAGCTTGTCGAACATCGCATCGATGGCAGCGTACAGATCGTCGCCGGATTCCTCGACGTGCATGTCCTTGCCCGGCACATGAATGGTAACTTCGGCCTTCTGCTTCAGCTTTTCGACGGACAGGACGACATTGACGCCGGTCACTTTGTCGAAATGGCGAACGACCGGATCCAGCTTGTTCTCGACATACTCGCGCAGGGCGGGGGTAACTTCGATGTGGTGACCACTGATCTGCAGATTCACTTTTTTCTCCTCTCTCTACAGGGTCTTGCGTAAATTGACCGGCGGGATGTTGAGCGACTCGCGGTATTTGGCTACCGTGCGTCGGGCAACCACGATTCCCTGCTGGCCTAGTATTTCGGATAATTGGCTATCCGACAAGGGCTTCTTGCCATCCTCGGCCCCGATCAGCTGCTTGATCAGGGCGCGGATGGCCGTAGCAGAACAGGCACCACCGGTATCGGTGGCGACATGGCTGCCGAAGAAGTATTTCAGTTCAAAGATGCCGCGTGGCGTCGCCATGTATTTCTGGCTGGTGACGCGCGACACGGTCGATTCGTGCAGGCCGAGGATGTCGGCGATCTCGCGCAGGACGAGCGGCCGCATGGCGACTTCACCGTGCTCGAAGAACTGGCGCTGGCGGTCAACGATGGCCTGCGTGACACGATGGATGGTGTCGAAACGCTGCTGGACGTTCTTGATCAGCCAGCGGGCTTCCTGCAACTGGGTGGTCAGGTTGCCGTTGCCACGCCGCTGCTTGGCGAGAATCTCGGCATACAGGCGGTTGATGCGCAGGCGGGGATAAGCATCTGGATTGATGTAGGCCGTCCACTTGCCCTTCAGCTTCTTCACGATCACGTCAGGTGTGATGTAGCGGGCTTCAACTTGGGCATAGCCGGCGGCCGGGCGCGGGTTGAGGCTGGTGATCAGCACCTGGGCGGCCTTGATGTCTTCGTCGTCATAGCCGGTGACGCGGCGCAGCTTGGCAAAATCGCGGGCAGCCAACAGTTCCAGGTGTTTCTCGACGATGAGCAGCGCAACGTTGCGGTCGTGCTCGTCGGGCAGGGCGCGGAGTTGCAGGCTGAGGCACTCCTGCAGGTTGCGCGCCCCAATGCCGGTCGGGTCGAAGTTCTGGATGTAGCGCAGGGCGATTTCGAGTTCTTCCAGCTCGATTTCGTATTCCGGCGGCAGGGTTTCCCACAACTCCTGCAAGGGCGCCGACAGGTAGCCATCGTCGTCGAGCGCCTCGATCAGGAAGCGGACCAGGCTGCGGTCGCGCTCATTCAGCTGGGTCATCCCCAGTTGCCAGCCGAGATGTTCGCGCAGGCTGACATTGGCAGCATGGATGTCCTGCGCGTCGCTGTCATCGTCCTCGTCGCGGCCGGCGCCGGAGAAGGTGCCAGCATCGGAGGTCCAGCGGTCGTCATCGACTTCGGAGGGCGAGGCCGGCGGCTCGCTGTCGCGTTCTTCACGCGGCTCGCGTTCCTCGCTGCCTTCGCTGCGTGTTTCCTCGTTGCGCGGCGAGTCGAACTGCTGCGCACCGGCGAAGGACTCCGGCGTCTCGTCGTCGCGCTCCAGCATCGGGTTTTCGAGCAGGTAACGCTCGATTTCCTGCTGCATCTCGATCGTCGACAACTGCAACAGCTTGATCGACTGCTGCAATTGCGGCGTCAGCGCCAGATGCTGGGAAAGTTTGAGTTGGAGTGCCGGCTTCATCGGTGGACTCGTGTGCTAGTCGGTCAGAGCTTGAAGTGCTCGCCGAGATAGACCTTGCGCACGCTTTCATTCTCCACGATTTCGGCCGGCCGTCCAGCCGCCAAGACATGGCCGGCGTTGATGATGTAGGCGTGGTCGCAGATACCCAGCGTTTCGCGTACGTTGTGATCGGTGATCAGCACGCCGATGCCGCGCTCCTTCAGGAAGCGGATGATTTTCTGGATTTCCAGCACGGCGATCGGGTCCACCCCGGCAAACGGCTCGTCGAGCAGGATGAAGCGCGGATTGGTCGCCAGGGCACGGGCGATCTCGACCCGGCGGCGCTCGCCGCCGGAGAGGGCGGCCGCATTGACGTGACGCACGTGGTCGACATGCAGCTCCTTGAGGAGGCCTTCCAGGCGGTCGTTCAGTTCTGCGGCGGGCAGTTTTTGCAATTCGAGGACGGCCCGGATGTTTTCCTCGACATTGAGTTTGCGGAAGACCGAGGCTTCCTGCGGCAGATAGGACAGGCCGAGGCGGGCCCGGCTGTGCATCGGCGCGTGGGTCAGGCGGTTGTCGTCGATGTAGACCTCGCCGCCATCGGCCGCGACAAGGCCGACGATCATGTAGAAGCAGGTGGTCTTGCCGGCGCCGTTCGGACCGAGCAGGCCGACGACCTCGCCCGACTTGACCTCGAAGGAAACGTCCTCGACCACAGTCCGCGCCTTGTAGCGCTTCTTGAGGTTATGGGCGGTCAGTTTGGCAGCGCTGTGGGTCATTGCTCGACACCGCGCAAGACGCGGCGGATGGCTTCACTGGAAAAACCGCGATATTGCAGGAAACGCTGCTGTTTGGCACGTGCTTCAGGCGACTGCGGCAGTTCGCCGAACTTGCGCTGCCAGACGCTGCGGCAGCGTTCGGCCTCGTCGCCGCCTTCCGGCAGGGCAGCCGCAATTTCCTCGTCAGCCACGCCCTTTTGTCGCAACTCCTGCTTCAGGCGGGCGTTGCCATAACGCCCGGCGCGCGCCACGACGCGCTGGGCGGCGTAGCGGGCATCGGAAAGCAGGCGTTCGCTTTGCAGGGTATCGAGCACGGCGTCGAGTTCTTCCTCGGATTCGGCATGCGGTGCGAGCTTGCCTTTCAATTCGGCCCGGCTGTAGTCGCGCCGGGTCAGCAGTTGCAGGGCTCGCACGCGCAGGTCAGGCATGAGAATCAGGCATCCGCCTTGGCCTTGCTCGGCTTGATGACGGTAGTACTCGCCGCCTCGCGGATGCCGGCCTCGACCTCCTGGGCGATTTCCGGATGGGACTTGAGGAATTCGCGAGCGTTGTCCTTACCCTGGCCGATCTTCTCGCCCTTGTAGGCGTACCACGCACCGGACTTGTCGACCAGCTTGTGAGCAACGCCCATCTCGATGATCTCGCCCTCGCGGGAAATGCCTTCGCCGTACAGGATGTCGAAGATGGCTTCGCGGAAGGGAGGCGAGACCTTGTTCTTGACGACCTTGACCTTGGTTTCGCTGCCGATCACCTCGTCGCCCTTCTTGATCGAGCCGATGCGGCGGATGTCGAGGCGGACGGAGGCGTAGAACTTGAGCGCGTTGCCGCCGGTGGTGGTTTCCGGCGAGCCGAACATGACGCCGATCTTCATGCGGATCTGGTTGATGAAAATGACCAGCGTGTTGGTTTTCTTGATGTTGGCCGTCAGCTTGCGTAGGGCCTGCGACATCAGGCGGGCGTGCAGGCCGACCATCTGGTCGCCCATCTCGCCTTCGATTTCGGCACGCGGGGTCAGCGCGGCGACCGAGTCGACGATGATGATGTCCACCGAGCCGGAACGGACCAGCATGTCGGCGATTTCGAGGGCCTGTTCGCCGGTATCCGGCTGCGAAATGAGCAGCTCGCCGACATTGACGCCGAGCTTCTGGGCATATTGCGGATCGAGCGCGTGTTCGGCGTCGATGAAGGCGGCCGTGCCACCCAGTTTCTGCATTTCAGCGACGACCTGCAGGCAGAGCGTGGTCTTGCCGGACGATTCCGGGCCGTAGATTTCGACGACACGGCCACGCGGCAGGCCGCCGACGCCGAGGGCGATGTCCAGACCGAGCGAGCCGGTCGACACGACCTGGATGCCTTCGTCGATTTCGGCATCGCCCATCTTCATGATGGAGCCCTTGCCAAATTGCTTTTCGATCTGTTGCAGCGCTGCAGCGAGCGCCTTTGCCTTGTTGTCGTCCATGAGTGTGACCTCGAAAATTTGAGCGGATTATGGCACAGGGGCCAAGGATGGAATAGAAATTGCTGGAACGGCTGCAACCGGGCCGGCGCAAACGCGGTATATTTCGCGCCACAGCCCGGTCGAACATACTGTGTATAAATACAGTACATTGACCCACCTTTTTTTGGCAAGCGAAATCTTCATGCTGATCAGACAGTTATCCCTACTCGTCCTGCTGCTCGCCAGCGCTGCCGCCAGCGGCGAGCCGGCGCCCTGGTACTGGTGGGTCAGCCAGCTCGATGGCACGCGGGTGTGCAACCAGACACCGCTCGGCGAGGGCTGGATCCAGGAACCGACGCCTTTCAAGGATGCGCGCTGTCGCATTCCGCTGACCCGATGACCGTCTATCTGCCCCCCCCGCCCGGTGCCTCGCCGGTCGTTTTTGCCGACGACTGGCTGATCATTGCCGAGAAGCCCTGCGGCCTGCTCTCCGTACCCGGGCGCGGCGAACACAAGGCCGACTGCCTGCTCAGCCGCGTCCAGCAGGAATACCCGGATGCGCTGACCGTGCATCGCCTGGACATGTCGACCTCCGGCATCCTGGTGTTCGCGCGCGGCCCGGAGATGCACCGCCGGCTGTCGAAGATGTTCCAGGACCGCCAGGTGGACAAGCTCTACGTCGCAGTGTTGTACGGCCTGCTGCCCTACGACGAGGGCGGCGTTGACCTGCCGCTGATCGTGGACTGGCCAAACCGGCCGAAGCAGAAAGTCGATTTCGACCTCGGCCGGCCGTCGCAGACGCGCTTCCGCGTCCTCGGCCGCGACACCGGGAAGCAGACGACGCGCGTCGCGCTGGAACCGGTCACCGGTCGCTCCCACCAGTTGCGGGTGCACATGATGTCCCTGCAGCATCCCATCCTCGGCGACGACCTGTATGGCGGCCCGGCCGAGAAAATGGCCGACCGCCTGCTGCTGCATGCCATGGATCTCGGCTTCAAACACCCGGAAACCGGCGAGCGCATGGATTTTCACAGCGAGCCACCGTTCTGACGCTGAAAAAAGGCGCAATAACCTTATAATCCGCGCAATTTCAGTCCCTTAGCGCGATCATGCTGATCTGGTTCGTCGTCCTCTACCTGCTCGTTTCCATCGGCATCGGCCTCGTCGCCGCCACCCGCGTCCATAGCGCCAAGGACTTCGCCATTGCCGGCCGCCACCTGCCGCTGCCGGTCGTCACCGCCACCGTCTTTGCCACCTGGTTCGGTGCCGAGGCCATCTTCGGCGTCTCCGCCACCTTCGTGAAGGAAGGCCTGCATGGCGTCGTCGCCGATCCGTTCGGCGCCTCGCTGTGCCTGATCATCGCCGGCATCTTCTTCTCGCGGAAGCTGTACAAGCTCAACGTGCTGACCCTGGGCGACTATTTTCGCCTGCGCTACAACCGCACCGTCGAAATCCTCACCACGCTGTGCATCGTGATTGCCTACCTCGGCTGGGTCTCGGCCCAGATCAAGGCGCTCGGCCTGCTGTTCAATGTCGTCACCGACGGCGCGATCAGCCAGACGGCAGGCATGATCCTCGGCGCCGCCATCGTCCTCACGTACACCACGCTGGGCGGCATGCTCTCGGTGGCCATTCTCGATTTCGTCCAGATGGGCGTCATCATGGGTGGCATGCTATTCATCGCCTGGCTGATTTCCGGCCAGACCGGCGGCGTCATGCCGGTCATCGCGCATGCCTCCGCCGCCGGCAAGCTCGATTTCTTCCCCGAGCCCGACCCGTGGAAGTGGATCGCCTTCATCGGTGCCGGGCTGACCATGATGCTCGGCTCCATCCCGCAGCAGGACGTCTTCCAGCGCATCACCTCGGCGCGCACGGCGAAGATCGCACTCTGGGGCTCGATTCTCGGCGGCAGCATCTATTTCTGCTTCACCTTCGTGCCGATGTTCATCGCCTACTCGGCGACGCTGATCAATCCCGCGCAGTACACCGCGCTGATGGCCAGCGACTCGCAGCTCGTGCTACCGACACTGGTCCTCGAACAGACGCCGGTCTTCGCCCAGGCCATTTTCTTCGGTGCCGTGCTGTCGGCCATCATGTCCTGCTCGTCGGCGACACTGCTCGCGCCGTCAGTGGCCTTCGCCGAGAACATCCTGCGCGGCTTCTTGCCGCAGATGGGCGACCACGAGTTCCTGCGCCTGATGCGCATCACCATCATCTGCTTCGCCGGCGCCGTGCTCGCCTTCGCGCTCAATTCCAACGCCAGCATCTTCAAGATGGTCGAGAATGCCTACAAGGTCACGCTGGCGGGCGCCTTCGTACCACTTTTCTTCGGCGCCTTCTGGAAACGGGCAACGACGCAGGGCGCGCTGGCCGCCATTTTCGGCGGTGTCGGCAGCTGGGTGCTGATCGAGGTGCTGGTCGGCGAAGCCAGCCCGGTACCGCCGCAACTGATCGGCCTGCTGGTCAGCATGGCCGGCATGGTGCTTGGCTCGCTAGTGCCGCAGTGGGTCGGCCACCGCCTGCCGGGCGAGGACATCCACGAGGCGCTGCACCACCGGGCAGCGGCGGAAACCCACCACACCGCCGAGCATCCACCCCACTAGCCAGTCAGCGGTCCCAATACGGCTCGCTACCGATGTGGGCAACTAGGAAATCGATGAACACCCGGACCTTGCTCGGCAGATGGCGCGTCGGCAGGTAGAGGGCATACACATGCCGCTCGACCGGGATATATTCCGACAGCACGGCCTGCAGATTGCCGTCCTGCAACGCCCGGCCAATGATGAAGGTTGGTAGCAGGCCCACCCCGAGTCCGCCCAGAACCGCCTGCGACAAGGCCTCGTCGTCATCGACATGGAGCGTGCCATTAACCGGCACGACAATCTCGCCCTGCGGGCCGGTAAAGCGCCAGCGGCCCGGTTCGCCGGAGCGGGTGTAGTCCAGGCAGTTGTGCCGGACCAGATCGGCCGGACTTTGCGGAATGCCGTGCCGCCGGAAATACTCGGGCGTCGCGCACAGCTTGCGGCGAACCGGCGCCAGCGGGCGGGCCACCAGATTCAGCTGCGGATCACCGGTAACGTGGATGGCCAGATCGAACCCCTCCTCGGCCAGATTGACCCAGCGGTCGGTGATGCTCAGATCGATCGTGAGTTCGGGATGAAGCGGCAGGAAGCGGGCGAGGGCCGGCGCGACATGCAGCGTCCCGAAGGCAACCGAGGCGCTGACGCGGAGCGTGCCGCGCACTTCACTGCTCAGACTGCCCACCAGCTTCTCCGCCTCGCTCGCTTCCTCCAGCATGCGGGTGCAGTGCTCGGCCACCGAGGCACCGATTTCGGTCAGGCTGAGATAACGTGTCGTCCGGTTCAGCAAATGGGCGCCGAGCGCCCTTTCCAGCTTGGCCACGGCCTTGCTGACCGCCGAACGGGAAGTCCCCATCCGCCGCGCTGCTTCGGCAAAGCTGCCGGCTTCAACGACACGGGCGAAAATCGCCATCAGATTCAAATCCGCCACTGCCCCTCCTCCCGGCTCCGCAGCAAGCATTGTTGCCAAAATGGATACATTCTGATGCCCGGCCAGGGGCTACCGTGAAGCCTGGTCGGGCATTAGCATTCATCCCCATGATGAATCAGAATATTCATTCTCGCCAGGGTTTTCCCGGCGAGACGACCGATCACGAGCCCCCTGTCGTCAGCTCCGCCGACCTGCTGCGCCTGCGTCAGTGGCCGCTGAGCGACGAGCTCGCCGACGAAATCGACCGGGCGATTGTCGTTCCTCAGGAACTGGTGCCGGATGATGTGGTGACCATGCACACCCGCTGCACCTACATCGACGAGGTGACGGGAACGCAGCGGGAAATCGAACTGGTCTACCCGGATGAAGCCGACCCGGCACGCGGCCGGATTTCGGTGCTGACGCCGGTCGGCAGCGCCCTGCTCGGATTGCGCGTCGGCCAGGAGATCGCCTGGAATTTCCCCGACGGCTCGGTACGCTGCCTGAAAATCGCCAGCGTCAACCGCAGCCCCCGCTGAAGGCGGGTACGACCAGCCCATTCATGACGGGAGGAGACCATGAACATGTTGCTTGAAACCATGACCGACAGCCAGCACCACACCCTGCGCGCCGCCGCCGACTGGACAGAAGCCTGCCTGGCGATGACCGAGCGGCAAACCCTCCTGACGCTCGAGGTCACCCGCACGACACTGGAACAATCGTCCGAGCTGCTCCTGCTTTGCTGGCAGGCCTGTTTGCCCGAGTCGTCCGCCGCACGCACACTCGCCCCGCTCTGGGCGCTACCCTGGTTGGTCGACGCCAGCGTGCTGGAATCGACATCCGACTAGCCACCCGAAGGCTTCCAGAGAAAGGGTTTCCAGCACCAGCAAAGGGGCGGAACAGGCTCGGCAAGACCGGCCGTAGGTATCGGCCGGGCGGGGTGCCGGGCGGCAGCGGAGCAGTCTGCTCCGGGTACAATCGGGCCATGCCTCATCACGGTATCGGTCCCATCCGCTTCGCCAGCTATCTGGCCCTCGCCTGGTGCGGGCTGGTGGTTTACGGCAGCCTGCACCCCTTCACCGGCTGGCGGGACACCGGGGTCTCGCCGATCGCCTTCCTCGAGGGCGGCTGGCCGCGCTACTGGACGGCATTCGACCTCGCGGCCAACGTCGCGGTCTATCTGCCGCTCGGCTTTTTCCTGACCCTGGCCCTCAGCCGACTGCCGGGACGTTTGACGGCGGCGGCGCTGGCCACGCTGTGCGCCGGCGGCCTCAGCTTCGGGCTGGAAACGGTGCAGACCTGGCTGCCCTCACGCGTACCGTCCAACCTCGACCTGGTCTGCAACACGCTCGGCGGGCTGCTCGGCGCGCTGGCCGGGAAGGCGCTCGGACCGCGCCTCTTCGCCCGCATCCTTGCCCTCGAACAACGGCTGATCGCACCGATTCCACATGCCGAACTGGGCCTGACCCTGCTCGGCCTGTGGCTACTCGTGCCCCTGTCGCCGGAAACGCTGTTGTTCGGGGCCGGCGATCTGCGCCAGATGACGGGGTTGACCGGCGCCGTGCCCTTCGTCGCCGAGAGCTTCGTGCTGATCGAGGCGAGCATCACCGCCTTCAACACGCTGGCTGTTGGCCTCATCCTGCGCCAGCTCTGCGCCCGGCTGCTCGTCGCCTATGCCGTGGTGCCGCTTTTCCTGCTGCTCTGCCTGATCATCGCCACGCTGTCGGCCGCCATCCTGGTCAGCCCGGCCGATGCGCTGGCCTGGCTGACGCCCGGCTCGCAGCTCGGGCTGACGGTCGGCACCGTCATCCTCGCCCTGGCCATGGCACTGCCCGCCACGCCGCGCCTGATGATCGCCGCGCTGGCCCTGATGGCGGGTACCGTGCTGGTCAACCTGGCGCCGCCCAACCCGTATTCCGCCGCCGCGCTGGCCGCCTGGCGGCAGGGGCATTTCCTCAATTTCAACGGCCTGACCCGCCTGATCGCCACGCTATGGCCCTTCCTGACCCTGCCCTTCCTGATGCTGACAGCGCGCCGCCGCTAGCCTGGCATGCCGACACGGCAGACAACGCCAGCCGCCGGCTGGGGGTCGACCACGCTGCGGGCCTCGACGATGGCGAAGCCGCCGAACGCCTGCGCCAGCATGGCCCGAACCGGCTGACCGAGCGGCCGGGCAAGCCGGCCTGGCGGCGCTTCGCGGCACAACTGGCGCAGCCGCTGGTCCTCGTCCTCATCGCGGCCGGCGCGGTGACGGCCGGGCTGGGCGAGGGCGTCGATGCCGGGGTGATCTTCGGCGTCGTACTGGTCAATGCGCTGATCGGCTACTGGCAGGAAGCCAAGGCGGAAGGGGCGCTGGCCGCCCTGGCACGCAGCGTCGCCACGCCGGTCACCGTGCGCCGGAGCGGGCATCGCCGGCAACTCGACGCCAGCCAGCTGGTGCCCGGCGACATCGTGCTGCTCGCCGCCGGTGACCGTGTTCCGGCCGACCTGCGCCTGATGCACCAGAACGAGTTGCAGACCGACGAATCACCGTTGACCGGGGAATCACAGCCGGTCAGCAAGCAGGCCGCTGCCCTGGCGGCCGATACGCTGCTCGCCGACCGCAGCAACATGGCCTGGGCCGGTACGACGGTGGTTGCCGGGCAGGGTAGCGGCCTGGTCGTCGCCACCGGCGACGCTACCGAAACCGGCCGCATCGCCGGCCTGATCGCTGCCGCCCCCGATCTGGCGACACCGCTCACCCGCAAGATGGCGCGCTTCTCCAACTGGCTGCTCTGGGCGATCGGCGGGCTGGCCGGGCTGACCTTCGCCGTCGGGCTGGCCCGCGGCGAGTCGGCCTTCGACATGTTCATGGCCGCCGTCGCGCTCGCCGTCGGCGCCATTCCGGAAGGCCTGCCGGCCGCCGTCACCGTCACGCTGGCCATCGGCGTCGCCCGCATGGCGCGACGCCGCGCCATCATCCGCCACCTGCCGGCGGTCGAGACGCTGGGCAGCACGACGGTGATCTGCTCCGACAAGACCGGCACGCTGACCGAGAACGCCATGACGGTGCGCGTCCTGTGGTGCGGCGGCGAAGGCTATGCGGTGGAGGGCCAGGGCTACACGCCCGACGGCGCCATCCGGCACGACGAAATGCCGGCGACAATCGCCGGCGCGGTGCGCGAATGCCTGATCGCCGGCGCCCTGTGCAACGACGCCTCGCTGCGCCACGAACGCGGCCGCTGGCAGATCACCGGCGACCCGACCGAGGCGGCGCTGCTGGTGGCGGCACGCAAGGGCGGGCTGGACGAGCGTACGCTGGCCGCCCTGTTCCCGCGGCACGACGTGCTGCCCTTCGACGCCTGCCGGCAGTACATGGCGACCGCCCATGGCGCCGACGGCGGCAACATGCTTTACATCAAGGGTGCCCTCGAACGCCTGTTGCCCCTGTGCGTCGCCCAACTGGCGACGAATGGCGATACGGTGCCGCTCGATGGCAACGCCGTCGAACAGGCCGCCCGCGCCTATGCCGGACAGGGCATGCGCGTACTGCTCCTCGCCCGGCGCCACATCGCCGCCGATGCCTCGCTCGCCGACGCGGTACGGGCCGACCTGACGCTGATCGGCCTGGTCGGCATGATCGATCCGCCGCGCCGCGCAGCCATCGCCGCCATCCGCAACTGCCACTCGGCCGGCATCCGGGTCAAGATGATCACCGGCGACCACGCCATCACCGCCCAGGCCATCGCCGGGCAGATCGGCCTCGCCGCCGAACGGGTGCTGACCGGCCGCGACCTGGCCGGGCTTGACGACGCGGCGCTGGCCGAAGCCGCGCTGGCCGTCGATGTCTTCGCCCGGGTCGAACCGGAACAGAAACTGCGCCTGGTGCGCGCCCTGCAGGGCAAGGGCGAGGTGGTGGCGATGACCGGCGACGGCGTCAATGATGCGCCGGCCCTCAAGCAGGCCGACATTGGGGTCGCGATGGGACTGGGCGGCACCGAGGTGGCCAAGGAAGCGGCCGCCATGGTGCTCACCGATGACAATTTCGCCAGCATCGAGGCGGCGGTCGAGGAGGGCCGGGGCGTCTGGGACAACCTGGTCAAGTTCATCACCTGGACGCTGCCGACCAATTTCGGCGAGGGCCTGGTCATCGTCGCCGCCATCCTGGCCGGCGCGACGCTGCCGATCACGCCGCTGCAGATCCTCTGGATCAACATGACCACTGCCGTGCTGCTCGGCCTGCCGCTCGCCTTCGAGCCGATCGAGCAGCGCATCATGCGCCGCCCGCCCCGCCGGCTCGACCAACCAGTGCTCGATGGCGCCCTGATCCGCCGCATCGTGCTGGTTTCCTGCCTGCTGCTGGCCGGTGCCTTCGGCCTCTTCCTGCGCGAACTGCAGCAGGGCCACACGCTGGCCGAGGCGCGCACCGTCGCCGTCAATCTTTTCGTTATGGTCGAGGCGGCCTACCTGTTCAACTGCCGCTCGCTGAGTCGCGGCTTCTGGCAGCAGGGTCTGTTCAGCAATCTATGGGTGTGGGGCGGACTGGGCGCCATGCTCGTCCTGCAACTGGCGATGACCTACCTGCCGGCGATGAACGCCGCTTTCGGCACGGCACCGATCGGCCTGCAGGCCTGGGCCGAGATCGGCGCCTTCGCGCTGTTCAGCTCGCTGCTCATCGGACTGGAGAAATGGCTGACCATCTCCCGCCGCCCAGCCGGCTGAAGGCTTGTGAAATGGTCCAATCCACCGCAAAAAAATCAGGGGAAAAACCGCAGCTTCCCTTGGTGGGGTCTTTCCGTCTTCGCGCCTTGACGGTCGGTTTTATCGCGTGAACCTCAGGCCGCCGGTGCCTTGACGCAAACCACCGGCACCTTGGCCAGGTGCAGCACCTTGTTGGCGACCGAGCCCAGCGTCAACGAGGCGACGCGACCCAGGCCGCGCGTTCCCATCACGATGGTGTCGCAGCCCAGTGCGTCGCACAGTTCGACGATGCTTTCCGCCGCATCGCCCAGTCGGACATGCGCGTGATGCGTCACGCCCGCCTCGCTCAGGGCATGCAGGACGGGCTTCATGGCCAGCATCGCCCGCGTCGACAGATGGCTGTGGATGGCTTCGGGCTCCATGCCATGCGTCTGCCAATCCATCGGCTTCGGTTCGATCGCCACGACATGCGCCTCAAGCTCGGCAATCCGGCGCTGCAGGCCGATCACGAAACAGGCAGCCTCGAAGGCATGCGGCGAACCATCAACCGGCAACAGGATCTTGCGCATTGCGTACTCCTTTCATTGGAAATCAATGACTGCTGCTTCCTACTTTACAAGCGAACGCGGGAATGGAACAGGCGCATCGCGAGACGCCAGAGGCAACCGATTGATGCCCGGGAATTGACGCGGACGGTATGACAATGCCACCATCCCGTACTCTGAAACGCCCATCTGGAGGGGAAATGCAGCGTTTTATCACTTTGATCATCACGGCCATCATGGCACTCAGCCTGGTCGGTTGCGCCAACCGGGCAAGCGCCCGGGTCGATCCGTCTGCCGACCTGAAGTCGCTCAAGACCATGCACGTCGTCAAGATACCGAACGAAACAGCCGGCATCAGCACGCTGATCGCCGACGACCTGCGCCGCCGCGGCTACACCGTCAGCGAAAGCACCGAGAAAGTCAGCACGGTGGATGCCGTGGTGACCTACGTTGACCGCTGGATGTGGGACATCACCATGTACCTGCTGGAACTGACGATCACCATTCGCGATGCCAAAACGGAGTTCCCGATGGCCTCCGGCAACTCCCTGCATGGCTCGCTGACCCGCAAATCGGCACCGGAAATGGTCGAGGAAGTCATGGGCAATATTTTCAACGAGGGGAAAAAATGAAATTCCGTCAGAGCATCACCCTGACCTGCTCGGCACTGCTCGTGATCGGTCTTGCCGGTTGCGCCTCGTCGGCCAACAAGGACGCGATGGTTGCTGCCAACCTGCAAACACTGAAGAAGCATGAACGTAGCGTCTCTGTCCGGACTGCCGGCGGCGCCGAGACGACGGCGATGGACAGCAGCAATATTGCCGACGCCGACCTGAAAGCCGCCATCGAGGAATCGATCATCCAAAGCAGACTCTTCCAATCGGTCGTCCAGGGCAAGGATGGCGACTACGACCTGGCGGTCAGCATCGTCCGGCTCGACAAGCCGATTTTCGGACTGACCTTTACGGTCGACATGGAGGCGACCTGGGTACTCGTCAAGCAGTCCGACAAGAGCATCGTCTTGAAGAAGAGCATTCAGTCGACCAGCACGGCGAGCTTCAGCGATGCAGCGGCCGCCGTCACCCGCTTGCGGCTGGCCGTCGAACGCGCCGCCAAGGCCAACATCGAACAAGGCCTGCAGGCGATTTCCGGTTTGACGCTGTAAACGCAAGCCCAGCCCGACACAAAGCGCGCCACCCGGCGCGCTTTTGCTTTCTGCGCCAGTCACTTGCCGCGCCTATAATCACGCTCCTGAAAGGAGAATCCGCATGAGCTACTTCAAACACCACGTCTTCGTCTGCACCAACCAGCGCGAGGCTGGCGAGCAGTGCTGCAACAACCTCGGCGGCGGCGACATGTTTGCCTATGCCAAGGACCGCATCGGCGCCCTGAAATTGAACGGCCCGGGTGCCGTCCGCATCAACAAGGCCGGCTGCCTCGGTCGCTGCGACAACGGTCCGGTGATGGTCGTCTACCCGGAGGAGACCTGGTATTCCTTCATCGACAAGGACGATGTCGATGAAATCATCGACCAGCACCTGATCGGCGGCAAAGTCGTCGAGCGTCTGAAGATCTGAACCATGCGCGTCGTCGAAGAGAAGATTCTGGTCGATGGCCCGGTCGGCAAGATCGAGGTCATCATGGAGCGGCCGGATGCGCCGAAGGGCATCGCGCTGATCGCCCATCCGCACCCGCTGGGCGGCGGCGCCAACACCAACAAGGTGGCCTACACGCTGGCCAAGACCTTCACCAACCTCGGCTATGCCGCCTTCCGCCCGAATTTCCGCGGCGTGGGCGGCAGCGAAGGCGTGCATGACGAAGGGCGGGGCGAGACCGACGACCTGCTGGCCGTGATCGAGGATGCGAAGTGCCGCTGCGGCAACATCCCGGTCGCCCTGGCCGGCTTCTCCTTCGGCGCCTATTGCCAGACGCGCGTCGCCAAGCGCCTGGCCGAGGCCGGCCATCCGGCGCAGCGCCTGGTGCTGGTCGGTACCGCCGCCGGCTTCGTCGAGGGCACGCGCCAATACGACACCGAAGCCGTGCCGCACGACACCATCGTCATCCACGGTTCCAAGGACGAGACGGTGCCGCTCGACAACGTCTTCGACTGGGCCCTGCCGCTCGACCTGCCGGTCGTCGTCGTGCCGGGTGCCGACCATTTCTTCCACCGTCGCCTGCACGTCATCCGCGACATCATCAGCCGGGCATGGCGGCACTAGACGTCCGCGACCTGCGCAAGACCTATGGCGACCAGGCCGTGGTCGCCGGTCTGTCGTTCGCCGTTGAACCGGGCACCTGCTTCGGGCTGCTCGGTCCGAACGGTGCCGGCAAGACGACGACCTTGCGCCTCTGCCTCGGCCTGACGGCGCCGGACAGTGGCCGCATCACGCTGAACGGTTTTGCCATTCCGGCCGATGGGCAACAGGCGAGGGCGCGGGTCGGCGTCGTGCCGCAGTTCGACAACCTCGACCCGGACTTCACCTGCGCCGAAAACCTGCTCGTCTTCGGCCGCTATTTCGGCCTGCGGGATGCCGACATCAAGGGCCGCATCCCGCAATTGCTCGATTTCGCCGGCCTCGGCAGCAAGGCAGACGCCCGCATCGCGACGCTCTCCGGCGGCATGAAACGGCGCCTGACCCTGGCCCGGGCGTTGGTCAACGACCCGGACATCGTCTTTCTCGACGAACCGACCACCGGCCTCGACCCTCAGGCCCGCCACCTGATCTGGGATCGCCTGAAGCAGCTCAAGGCGGCCGGCAAGACACTGATCCTGACCACGCATTTCATGGACGAGGCGGAGCGCCTGTGCGACACGCTGATCGTCATCGACCACGGCCGCAAGATCGCCGAGGGCAGCCCGCGCGGCCTGATCGCCGAACACATCGAGCCGCAGGTGATCGAGGTCTTCGACGAACTGCGCGGCCAGCTCGCTCCTTTCGTCGACGCCCACCGCAGCCTGGCCGAGCGCGTCGAAACCAGCGGCGAAACCGCCTTCTTCTATTGCCGTGCGCCGCAGCCGCTGCTCGCCAGACTGGCCGAGGCCGACGGGCTGCGCTACGTGCATCGTGCCTCCAACCTTGAAGACGTCTTCATCAAGCTGACCGGCCGCGAATTGCGGGATTGACCGCAGGCCGGGGGAAAGCGCCTCCCCTATCACCAAAGGACTAGTCCGTAAGAGTTTACTGATATTGATCTCGATCAACATCAGTAAATTACCGGTCGCTAATATAGCGTCAGGATTGTGTCTTTTGTCGACACAAGGGGTGCCGGACGACGGTCCGGAAGGGGGAGAGATATGAATTTCATCAAGTACACGCTGGCGACCATTGCCGCTCTGGCACTGATTGCGCCAGCCCAGGCCAACAATGCGCCGGAAAATCCGAAACCGAGTCCGAAACTGCTGAAGTCCACCGCTGACCACAGCAAGTTCAAGGAATTGCAACAGACCTTCAACTCCGGTCCGGAAGTGACCAAGGTCTGCCTGTCCTGCCACACCGAGGCAGCCAAGCAGGTGCACATGACCAAGCACTGGACCTGGGAATACCGTAACCCGGAAACCAACCAGTTGCTCGGCAAGAAGCACGTCATCAACAATTTCTGCACGTCGACCGCATCGAATTACGGCTTCTGCGCCACCTGCCACATCGGCTACGGCACCGAGAACCAGCATTTCGACCTGACCTCGGAAACGAACGTCGATTGCCTGGTCTGCCATGACCAGACCGGCAAGTACAAGAAGCCTTCCGGCTTCTTCGGCAGCCCGGTTGCCAAGGACACCGAATTCCCGCCGGGCTCCGGCAAGATCGTCAAGGGCATCAACCTGGCCGAAATCGCCCAGAAGATCGGCAAGACCCGCCGTCAGAACTGCGGCGGCTGCCACTACAACGGCGGCGGCGGCGACGGCGTCAAGCACGGCGATCTCGACAGCACGCTCGACAACCCGGACAAGGATCTCGACGTCCACATGTCGGCCGACGGGGGCAACTTCACCTGTGCCACTTGCCACAAGACGGACGGCCACCAGGTGCCGGGCAGCCGCTACGCGCCGACGGCGATGGACAAGGGCAGCCCGGAGATACGCGGCAAGCATGGCCACGACAACCCGAGCACCTGCCAGTCCTGCCACGGCCAGGCACCGCACAAGAAGGAAGCCAAGCTGAACACGCACACCGCCAAGGTGGCCTGCCAGACCTGCCACATCCCGGCCTTCGCCCGCGGCGACGTGCCGACCAAGATGTCCTGGGACTGGTCCACCGCCGGCAAGCGCGACAAGGACGGCAAGCCGCTCGTCATCAAGAACGAGGAGGGTCACACCACCTACATCGGCACCAAGGGGGATTTCGTCTATGGCGAGAACGTCCGTCCGGAGTACCTGTGGTTCAACGGCACCGTGAAGTACACGCTGGCTGACGACAAGATCGACAAGGCCAACGAGCCGATCTTCATCAACAAGTTCGAAGGCAGCCCGGATGACGGCAAGTCGATGATCTGGCCGGTCAAGGTTTTCAAGGGAAAGCAGCCGTACGACGTCGAGAACAAGACGCTGACCACCAATCACCTGGCCGGTGCCGACGACAGCGCCTACTGGACCAACCTCGACTGGCCGAAGGCGCTGCATGCCGGTGCCGCATCGGTCGGCAAGACCTTCTCGGGCAAGTACGACTTCATCGAGACACGCGGCATGTGGCCGATCACCCACATGGTCGCCCCCAAGGACAAGGCCGTTCCCTGCCAGGAATGCCATACCCGTGCCGACGACGGCCGCCTGAAGTCGATCACCGGCGTCTATATCCCCGGCCGCGACACCAAGGGCTGGCTCGACCTGCTCGGCGGCTTGATGATCGCCGGCGCCATCGGCGGTGGCCTGTTGCATGGCGTGGTTCGTATCGCGACCCGTCGCAAGGAGAAATGAACATGAGCAATCGCATCTACATCTACAAGCGTTATGAGCGTTTCTGGCACTGGTCGCAGGCCCTGCTGATCATCACCATGATGATCACCGGCTTCGAGGTGCATGGCAGCTACCTGCTGCTCGGCTTCAAGAAGGCCGTGCAGCTGCACACCCTGGCCGCCTGGACGCTGCTCACGCTGTGGGCCTTCACCATCTTCTGGCAATTCACCACCGGCGAGTGGCGGCAGTACCTGCCCTCGCTGAAGAATGTCGGCGCGATGATCAAGTACTACACGGTCGGCATCTTCACCAACGCGCCGCACCCGTTCAAGAAGACGGTCAGCCAGAAGCACAATCCGCTGCAGCGCCTGGCCTACCTGGCCCTGCTCGCCTTCATTTCGCCCCTGATCTGGGGCAGCGGGCTGTTCTACCTGTTCTACGGTGACTGGGCCCGCCTCGGCATCGACAAGAGCCTGTCGCTCGAGGTGATCGCCAGCCTGCACGTGCTGGGGGCCTACATGATCACCGCCTTCTTCTTCATCCACGTCTACCTGACCACCACCGGCCACACCGTCTTCGCCCACATCAAGGCGATGATCACCGGCTGGGAGGAAGAAGACGACCATCACCAGCCGCAAGCTGCCAAGAGCCGCTAACGCATTGTTCAAGGAAATAGTCACCATGACGCGCCCATTCATCACGCGCACGCGGCTGGCCGGCCTGGTCGCCAGCCTCTTCATTCCGTTCGGCGCCCAGGCCGCCGACGCCGAACTGTTGAAAAAGATCGAAGCCCTGACGCAGCAGCTGGAGCAGTTGAAATCGCAGGTCCAGGCCAGCCAGGAAGCCAGCAAGCAGGCGGTCGCCGCCGTCAGCGAAGTCAAGGACAAGGTCAAAAAGAACGAGGACAAGGCCCTCGACAAGTGGCTCACCGTCAGCGGCGACTACCAGTTCCGCATGGATAGTCTGAGCGGCGAGACCAAGGCCTACACTCAGCTTGGCATGGACAGCAGCGGCAATCCGACCTACACCGCCATGCCCGGCTACAAGCCGAAGAACGAAACGATGTACACCAACCGTTTCGGCCTGAACCTGAATGCCAAGGCAACGGAAAACGTCTCGGTCACCGCCCGCCTGATGATGTACAAGACCTTCGGCAACAACGACGACAGCGCCTCCACCGGCCCGTTCTTCGCCGATCGCCTCGGCGTCTTCGACGGCACCATCGGCCACATTCCGTCGAGCAACTACCTGAATGTCGACCGCGTCTATGCCTCGTGGAACAACATCGCCGACGAAGGCATCTGGTTCTCGGTCGGTCGTCGTCCGTCCACCAACGGCACCCCGGCCCACCTGCGCCAGAACGATCCACGCCCTGGTACCGGCGGCGCGCCGGCCCTACTGGTCGACTACGCCTTCGACGGCATGACCCTGGGCTGGGCGCCGGATATCGACGCGTTGCCCGGCGCCTTCGCCAAGATCTGCTATGGCCGGGGTTATGAGAGCGGTTTCAGCCGGGTGACCGGCAATTCGCTCAAGGATACCGACATGCTCGGCGTCTCCATCGTGCCGATCGATACCGACCAGCTGCGTTTCTGGCTGCAATGGAACCGCGGCATGAACGTCTTTGATTCGCCCAGCCTCTACGCGTCGCACTTTGCCAGCCTCGGCATGTCCAGCATGTCGCCGCGAACGAATGTGGGCGATATCGACTGGTATGGCGTCGGTGCGCTCGGCACCATCAAACGCGTCGGTCCGGGCGAACTCAACTGGTTTGCCGATTTCGGCCTGAGCCAGACGCATCCGAATGACAACCGCAACGGCTTGAACATGGGCCTGCTGACCGGCCAGGTCGGCGTCGCCGAAGGCGCCACCGACAAGACCGGCACCGCCGTCTATCTTGGCCTGCGCTACGACCTGCCGTCGAAGACCAAGCTGGGCGTCGAATACAACCACGGCTCGAAGAACTGGATCACTTTCTCGCCGGCGTCGTCGGATGCCTGGACCTCCAAGGTCGGCACGCGCGGCAACGTTTATGAGATCTACGCCATCCAGGAACTCGACCAGAAGCCGATCTCGTCCCGCCTGGCCAAGGCCTTCTTCCGCCTCGGCTTCCAGTATTACGATTTCCAGTACACCGGCAGCAACAACTGGATGGGCGCCCCGATCAGGCTGTCCGACGTAAGCGCCTCGACGGTGTTGCCGATGACGCCGCTGTCCAAGGCCTATAACGCCTATGCGACTTTCGAGGTCAGATTCTGATCATTTCATCATCTACAGGAGAACCCCATGCGTAAAATCACCCAGCTGTTCGTTTCCATCGCCCTCGCTTCCGCCGCCCTGACCATGTCGCCGATTGCCTCGGCCGAAGACATCAAGATGGTCGGCACCATCACCAAGCTGAAGGTCGCCGGCGACGGCAAGTCGGCCGAAGCCACCCTGAAGGACGTCAAGTCCGGCAATTCCGTCACCATCAACATCAACGATGACGAGACCCTCGACAAGTTCAAGGACAAGCGCATCCAGGAAGGTGACGAGATCCGCGCCAAATACGACAGCAACGGCAACAAGAGCAAGTCGTTCAAGCGTACTTCCGGCTGCTGATCCCCCCGGGCCGGCCAGCCCGGCCATCGACGAATGCCCCCGCTGTCGGCGCATAGCCGACAGCGGGGGCATTTTCCTTTCCGCCCGGGCCCTGGGTGCGACAAATCAAGGAACGGCCGAACCGGCCCGGCTACAGTGCAGCCTCGCTGACGCACGTCCTATAATCCTCTGCACCCAACCTGCCCGTATCGAACATGGAAGCCAGCCCGCACTCACCCGGCGCCCCGCATAAGCCGACGGCCGAAACCGTCGAGGCACGCATGAAAATCGCCGTACGCGACATCGGCATTCCGCCGCGACCAACCATCCTGAGCCAGATCGAGCAGGAAGCCGCGAAGGACGAGCCGGATTTCCTCCATCTCGCCCGCCTGCTCAGCCAGGATGTCGGCTTGTCGGCCGGCATCATCAAGGTCGCCAATTCCCCGTTCTTCTCCTTCCGCAAGAAGATCCCGACGGTCCAGGAAGCGCTGCTCGTCCTTGGCCTCAAACTGGTCGTCAACACCATCGCCGGCCTCGCCCTGAGACAGACTTTCCAGCATGTGCCGAACATGGAACGCTTCTGGGATGCCTCGGCCGCGACAGCGGAAACGTCAGCCATGCTGGTCCGGGAAATCGGCGGCGATCTCGGCCTACGCCCGGCGGACGCCCACACCTTCGCGCTGTTCCGCGATTGCGGCATTCCGATGCTGATGATTCCCTTCCCGGAATACCGGGAGATCCTGGCCAGCGCCAATCAGGAAGCCAGCCGGCCGTTCACCGCCGTCGAGGACGAGGCGATCGGGCTCAACCATGCCCTGGTCGGCGCCGAACTGGCCGAGGACTGGTTGCTGCAGCGGGACACCTGCCTCGCCATCCGCCATCATCACGACCGGGCGGTGCTCGACGGTGAACACGACGTATCGCTCCGCGCCCGCCGCCTGATCGCCATCGCCCAGCTGGCCGAATACCTGATCCAGCAAAGGACCGCCCAGTCCCAGACCAGCGAATGGCAGAAGCTGGGCAGCGCCTGCCTGGCCTGCCTCGACCTGCGGGAAGACGATCTGCCGGCGCTGGCCGAGGCCTGCCTGCCGGCCACCGCCACCTGAGTCGCCCCGGCGGCGTCACAAAGCATTACGACCGGGCGGGCCGGCTGGCCCTAGAATGGCGGTCTGTTCCCTGCCGCCCATCCGCCATCGCCCGATGTCCGCCACGCTGCCCGCCCATCGCCCGAATCCGCTCGGCTTCCTGCCCGTCTGGCAACGCAATTTCCTGGTCTGGCGCAAGCTGGCGCTGCCCTCCATCCTCGGCAACCTGGCCGATCCGCTGATCTACATGCTCGGCCTCGGCTACGGCCTGGGTGCCATGCTGCCCAGCATCGACGGCCAGCCCTACGTCGCCTTCCTCGCCGCCGGCACGGTGTGCGCCTCGACGATGAATGCCGCCACCTTCGAGGCCCTCTATTCGGCCTTCTCCCGCATGCATGTGCAGAAGACCTGGGACGCCATCCTCAACACGCCGCTCGGCCTGGCCGACGTGGTGGCCGGCGAGCTGTTCTGGGCGGCGACCAAGTCGCTGTTCTCCGGCGCCGCCATCCTCATCGTCATCACCGGCATGGGCCTGACCAACGGCCCGCTGGCCCTGTGGGCGCTGCCCGCCATCGTGCTGACCGGCCTCGCTTTTGCGGCGCTCGGCCTGATCTGGAACGCGCTGGCGCCGAGCTACGATTTCTTCATGTATTACTTCACGCTGTTCATCACGCCGATGACGCTGATTTCCGGCGTCTTCTTCCCGACTGACCAGCTGCCCGGCTGGCTGGCCGCCGTCGGCCAGTGGCTGCCACTCGCCCAGGGCGTCGCGCTGATCCGTCCGCTGCTCGCCGGGCAGGTGCCGGCCGACGCCCTGATCCACATCATGGCGCTGCTCGCCACCACCGCCGTAGCCTTCGCCATCGCCCTGCGCCTGACCCGGCGCCGCCTGCTAAAGTAGAATTCGCTTATGGATATCCGCCTCGTCATCACCAACTGCCCGGACGAAGAAACGGCCAACCGCATCGCGCTGGCCGTGGTCGAGGCAAAACTCGCTGCCTGCGTGAACATCCTGCCGCGCGTGCAGTCCATCTACCGCTGGCAAGGCGCGGTCGAATCGGTAGCTGAAGTGCCCTTGCTGATCAAGACCACCGCCGCGGCCTACCCGGCCCTCGAAGCCGCCATCCGCGAAAGCCACCCCTACGACGTCCCCGAAATCATCGCCCTGCCGATCACCGCCGGGTTGCCGGCCTACCTGAACTGGCTGGCCGCCGAAACACGCCAATGACCATGCGTATCCTCCTTTTCCTCTTCTCGCTGCTTGTTTCCCTGGCCCACGCCGAGGAATTCCTCGACCCGGCCGTTGCCTTCAAGCCCAGCGTGCGCGCCCTCGATGGCCAGACCCTTGAAGTCAGCTACGAGATCGCCAAGGGCTACTACCTGTACCGGGAAAAATTCCGCTTCGTCGCCGAGGGCGATACCGCGACGCTCGGCGAACCGAGCCTCCCGAAGGGCAAGGAGAAGAACGACGACAACTTCGGCAAGGTCGAGGTCTATTACAAGCAGGCCGTCGTCCGGGTACCGGTCGAACGCAACGCGTCCGGGCCGCTGACGCTGAACGTCAAGGTCACCTCGCAGGGCTGTGCCGATGCCGGCGTCTGCTACCCGCCGCAGACCCAGACGCTGAGCGTCACGCTGCCCGACCCGGCGACCACACCGAGCGCCACCGCGGCGGCCCGTGCCGGAGAGGGCGACGAGAGCGGCATGATTGCGGCGACCCTGAAGGATGCCGGTTTCTGGGCCATTCTCGCTTTCTTCTTCGTTGCCGGCCTCGGCCTGTCACTGACCCCCTGCGTCTTCCCGATGATTCCGATCCTCTCCGGCATCATCGCCGGGCAGGGCGACAAGGCTTCGCATGCCCGCGGTTTCGCGCTGTCCATGGCCTACGTACTGGGCATGGCCGTCACTTATGCCGCCGCCGGTGTCGCCGCCGGCCTGACCGGCACGCTGATCTCCAGTGCCTTGCAGAATGCCTGGGTACTCGGCGGATTCGCACTGGTTTTCGTCATCCTGTCCTTCTCGATGTTCGGTTTCTACGAGCTGCAGCTGCCGACCTCCCTGCAGAGCAAGCTATCGGAAGAATCTGGCCACCTGCAGGGCGGGCGCGGCATCGGTGTCTTCCTGATGGGCGCGCTGTCGGCGCTGATCGTCGGCCCCTGCGTCGCCGCCCCACTGGCCGGCGCGCTGCTCTACATCGGCCAGACCGGCGATGCGGTACTCGGCGGCACGGCGCTGTTCGTCATGGCGCTCGGCATGGGCGCGCCACTGATCGCCGTCGGCGTGGCCGGCGGCTCGCTGCTGCCGAAAACCGGGCCGTGGATGGAAGGTGTCAAGAAGGCCTTCGGCGTGCTGCTGCTCGCCACCGCCGTCTGGCTGGTGTCGCCGGTCGTACCGCCGATTGCCAGCATGCTGGCCTGGGCGCTGCTGCTCATCGTGCCGGCCATCTACCTGCACGCCCTCGACCCGCTGCCGCCACACGCCAAGGGCTGGCAACGCTTCTGGAAGGGCATCGGCATCGTCATGCTGCTCACCGGCGCCGCGCTGCTCATCGGCGCCCTGGCCGGCAGCCGCGACCCGCTACAGCCGCTGGCCGGCCTGCGCGGCACGGCCATCGCGGCCGAAACGAAGCATCTGCCTTTCGAGCGCGTGACCTCGGTGGCCGACCTGGAAGCCAAGATCGCCGCCGCCGGCAAGCCGGTGATGCTCGATTTCTATGCCGACTGGTGCGTGTCGTGCAAGGAAATGGAGAAATTCACCTTCGCCGACCCCGCCGTACAGGCCAAACTGGCCGGATACCGGCTGTTGCAGGCCGACGTGACGGCCAATTCGGCCGATGACAAGGCGCTGCTCGCCCGCTTCAAGTTGTTCGGCCCACCGGGCATCATCTTCTTCGACGCCCAGGGCCGGGAAAACACGGCGGTGCGCATCGTCGGCTTCCAAGACGCCGCGCAGTTCCAGAACACGCTGGCCCGGCTGGGAAGCGCCGGCTAAATCCGCTCGGCACGCAGGCTGCCGGTGGCGTGACGCAAGGCCGGCAGGGCGAAGGCCAGGCCGACGACCAGGCCGGCGACGACATCGAGCACGACGTGCTGGCGGGTGGCGACGGTCGACCACAGGATGGCCAGGCATTGCAGGGCATTCAGCCAGCGCAGCCAGGCCGGGCTACCGATGGCGAGGCAGATGCGGTCGAGCCAGAGCGCGGTGAAGACCGCAGCGGCGACATGCAGCGACGGGCAGGCGTTGCCGCCGGTATCGACGGTCTTGATCACCGCCATTTCCGGATACAGGCTCCAGTCGATGCCGGACGGCGGCACCGCGGTGGGAAACAGCCAGAATAGCCCGAGGCAGAACAGGCACATGGCGGCGATCCAGACGCCGAACAGGGCCAGGGTACGGAATTCGCGGAGCAGGGCGGGGGGCAGCGAGGCATAGGCCCAGAGCGAGACATAGGCCGGAAAAGCCAGCGGCGTGAAGGGAATCCAGGCATCGGCCGCGATCTGCGGCATGACCGTCGCCGGCGCCAGCGGAAAGCGCAGCACGCCGAAATACCCCCAGAAGAACAGGGCCATGAAGGCCATGGTGCCGAATGCCTTGAGCGGCACGAGGTACAGCAGACGGGCGACGATCTGCCGGGTCCAGTGCGGTCGTTCGGAAGCTGACATCGGGCGTCGGTGGCGGGGAAATGAAAAAGGAAGCGCCATGGTAGCAAATCACACCGGCCGGCCGTCGGTTTCCTCCCCAACCCCTTGTCATCGGGCAGAAACCTTTGGAAATCATGGGCTTTCGGCTAAAATTCGCGCCCATGGATTCCATTGGCCTGATTCGCGAATTTCTCAAGGACCGCCTCGGCGTTGAACCGGACAGGGTTGTTCCGGCAGCGGCGCTGGCGGAGCTCGGGGTCGATTCCCTGATGATGCTTGAACTGATGTTCGAGTTCGAGGACCGTTTCAACATCAAGCTGTCCAACGACACCACCGCGCCGAAAACCGTCGGCGACATGGTGTCCCTGATGGACGGCCTGATCGCCGCCACCCAGAGTTGAGCCATGAGCCAGCGGCGGGTTGCGATCACCGGCCTCGGGCTGGTCAATCCCTACGGTAGCGGCGGCCTGGCCGACTTCTTCGCTCGCCTGAGCGCCGGCGAATCGGCCATCCGCTACCTGCTGACCGACGACCAGCCGCGCCCGCTGTCCATCCCCTTCGTCAGCTGTCCCGCCTTCGATGCCGACACCGCGCTCGGCAAGCCGCTCGCCTCGATGATGGACCGCTTTGCCCAGCTTGGCATGGCGGCCGCCTTCGCCGCCTGGGACGATGCCGGCCTGCCGCGCCAGACCGACGGCGAATCGCGCGACAGCTGGGGCGTTGCCTGGGGCACCGCGCTGGGCGGCACGCTGGCTTACGAAAAGGGTTACCGCGAACTGTGGCAGAAGGGCCGCGAGCGCCTCTCGCCGCTCGCCGTCGTGCTCGGCATGAACAATGCCGCCAATGCCCACATCTCGATCCAGCTCGGTCTCGGCGGCATCAGCATGAGCCACACGGTGGCCTGCGCCTCGTCGGCCATCGCCATCGGCGAAGCTTTCCGCCGCGTCCGTTCCGGCGAGGCGACGATCATGGTCACCGGCGGCTCGGACGTGCCGCAGGCCTATGGCGTCGCCCGCGCCTGGGAAGCCCTGCGCGTCATGGCCCCCGGCGATGCCGACACCTCGCCGCAAGCCTGCCGCCCCTTCGCCGCCGACCGCCGCGGCCTAGTGCTCGGCGAGGGTGGCGCGGCGCTGGTACTCGAAGACTGGGAGCATGCCGTCGCCCGGGGCGCCACGATCCACGGCGAAATCGTCGGCTACGGCACGAGTTGCGACCACAGCCACCTGGTCAAGCCGGAAGTCGCCGGCCAGGTACGCGCCCTCCACCTGACCCTGGCCGACGCCGGCCTGACACCGGCCGACATCGACTACGTCAATGCCCACGGCACGGCCACGGCGGAAGGCGACCCGGTCGAGGTCGCGGCGCTGAAACAGGTCTTCGGCGAGCGCGCCGCGCAGCTGCCGGTCAGCGCCACCAAATCCATGCATGGCCACCTGCTCGGCGCGGCCGGCGCCATTGAGGCGATTGCCACCGTGCTGGCCCTGCGCGAGCAGGTCGTGCCACCCACCGCCCACCTCGACGGCAAGCTCGACCCGGCCTGTGCCGGCGTCGATCATGTCACCACCGGCCGCCGCCAGCCGCTGCGCGCCGCCCTCTCCAATTCCTTCGCCTTCGGCGGCAGCAACGCGGTCCTTGCCTTCCGCGCCGTCGCGCCGTAATTTCCCGGAAATTCCGTCATGTCCCAAGCCATTTCTCCGGAAGCCGTCGACGCCCTGTTGCCGGAAGTCGCCGACCTGATCGTCACGGCCCTCAACCTCGACATGAGCCCGGCCGAAATCGAGGCCGACGCGCCGCTGTTCGGCGACGGCCTCGGCCTGGATTCGATCGACGTGCTGGAAATCGCCCTGGTCATCTCGAAGAAGTACGGCTTCCAGCTCAAGTCGGACAATCAGGACAACGTCCGCATCTTCTCGTCGCTGCGCGCCCTGGCGACGCATATCGCCAGCCAGCGCACGCAATGACCGTGACCCCGGCCCAGCTGCTGCGCGGCCTGGCCGTGGTCGCCTTTCTCGTTGCCTGGGCACTGCTCGCCCACGTCGGCAGCGCCGGCGAAGGCTCGGCCGATCTGTCGGTCCTGCTCGGTGTGACGCCGATCATGGCGGCGGTCGGTCTGCTCCTCTGGCGCAGCCGCTACCCGCTGCTGGCCGGCGGCGGCAACCTGGCCATGCTCGGCGCCATCGTCTGGTTGTGGCCGACCCTGCGCCAGAACGTCGCCCTGCTGTTCTTCGTCCAGCACCTCGGCACCAACCTGGCGCTCGGCACCCTGTTCGGACGCAGCCTGCTCGGCGGCGGCGAGGCGCTGATCACCCAGCTGGCGCGCGCCGTCCATCAGGGCGCGCTGTCCGAGCGCAAGCGACGCCATACCCGCCAGGCAACGCTGGCCTGGACGCTGTTCTTCCTGGGCAACGCGCTGGTTTCCGTCATCCTCTGGCTGTTCGCACCGCCATCGGTATGGTCGATCTACGCCAACCTGTTGTCGATGCCGCTGCTCGCCGCCATGTTCGCCGCCGAGCACATCTGGCGCCTCATCGTCCTGCCGCCGGAGGAAAGGCCCAGCCTGGCCCAGGTTGCCCGCGCCTATCGCCTGCACAGCAAACAGACACCGCCGGCCAATCCGTCATGAATCGCCTCCCCTTGCTCGCCGGCGACGACCTCGCCGCCGTC
The DNA here is from genome assembly GCF_000519045.1 of Dechloromonas agitata is5. Classification (GTDB taxonomy): domain Bacteria; phylum Pseudomonadota; class Gammaproteobacteria; order Burkholderiales; family Rhodocyclaceae; genus Azonexus; species Azonexus agitatus. The sequence goes on along the minus strand of NZ_KI912532.1, from coordinate 935,376 downwards.
TTCGCCTGGCGCCCGGAAGGCCCGGTCAGCGTCGGCGACTACCTGGCCGACGTGCATGCGCTGGCCGAACGGTTGCCGGCCACCGGCCACCTGCTCAACCTGTGCCACGACCGCTACCGCTTCGCAGTCGGTTTCGCGGCCGGCCTGCTGCGCGGCATGACCAGCCTGCAGCCCTCGTCGCAATCACCGGAAACCTTCCGCCGCCTGGCCGCCGATTTCCCCGATCTGGTTGCCTTGTGCGACGACCCGGTCGAGACGCCGGAGCTGTCACGTTTCGACTTCCCGCTCCTGGTCCGTGGCCGGAGCACCCCGACCATCCCGCAGATTGCCGTCGACCACCTGGCCGCCATCCTGTTCACCTCGGGTTCGACCGGCCTGCCGCAGGCGCAGAAGAAAACCTGGGGCAAGCTGGTGCTGAACGGCCGGGCCGGGGCCCAGGCGCTGGGCCTCGACCGTCGGCCGCATGTCCTGGTCGGCACCGTGCCGGTGCAGCACAGTTACGGCTTCGAATCGACCTTCCTGCTCGCCCTGCACGGCGGCTGTCCGTTCTGGTCGGGCAAACCCTTCTACCCGCAGGACATCGCCAGTACGCTGGCCGCCGTGCCGCAACCGCGCCTGCTGGTCACGACGCCCTTCCACCTGTCGGCGCTGCTCGCCGCCGGCATCGATCTGCCGGCCGTCGACCTGCTGCTCTCCGCCACCGCTCCGCTATCGACCAAGCTGGCGACCGAGGCCGAGACGCGGACTGGCGCACCACTGCTCGAAATCTACGGCTCGACCGAGTCCGGCCAGCTGGCCAGCCGGCGGACGACCGACGGGGCGACGTGGACCCTGCTGCCCGGCGTGCGCCTGGAGCAGGACGGCGACCACACGCTGGCCTGTGCCGGCCATGTCGAGGGGCGGGTCGCGCTGTCCGACGTCATCGAATTGCTGCCTGACGGCCGTTTCCTGCTGCACGGCCGGCATGCCGACCTGATCAACATCGCCGGCAAGCGCACCTCGCTCGCCTACCTGAACCATCAGCTGGCTGCCGTGCCGGGCGTGGCGGACGGGGCCTTCTTCCTGCCCGACGAGGAAAGCCCGGACGGCATTACCCGGCTGGCGGCCTTCGTCGTCGCCCCCGGCCTGACGGCCCGCCAGATCACCGTCGTGCTGCGCCAGCGGATCGAAGCCATCTTCCTGCCACGGCCGCTGGTGCTGGTCGATGAATTGCCGCGCAACAGCACCGGCAAGCTGCCGCGCAGCGGCCTGCAGACGCTCTATGCCGAGCACGTGGAAAGGGCAGGGCATGGCCGAAGCTGAATTCGCCTGGCACGTGCCGACCGACCATCCGGCCTTTGCCGGCCATTTCCCGGGCCGCCCCATCGTGCCGGGCGTCGTGCTGCTTGACCGGGCGATCCACTTTGCCGAAATCCTGCTCGGTCGCCCGGGGCTGGCCTGGCAGGTTGGCAACGCCAAGTTCTTCAGCCCGGTCGGCCCCGGGGAAACGCTGACGTTCGCGCTGCAGCAGAAAGCCAGCGGGGCGATTGCCTTCGCCGTGCAGGCTGCCGGCCGCGACATCGCCGCCGGCAGCCTGACGCCGCCCGCGCCATGAACCCGGGAAAACCCGCCGCAGCCGACTGGCGGCGCCAGCAGGAACGCAGCAATCTCGCCATCCTCAAGCTGATGGTCTGGATCTCGCTGACCTTCGGCCGCGCCATCGGCCGCCTCGTCCTGCACGGCATTGCCGCCTATTTCGTGCTCTTTTCACCGAAGGCCCGCCGCTGCAGCCGCGACTACCTGCACCGGGCGCTCGGCCGCTGGGCCGAATGGTCGGACGGCTACCGCCATGTCTTCAGCTTCGCCAGCACCATCCACGACCGCATCTACCTGCTCAACGACCGTTTCGACCTGTTCGATATCGAGGTGATCGGCGAAGCGGCGGTCAGCGCGGCAGCCCGCAGCCAGCCCGGCGTGCTGCTGATCGGCGCCCACCTCGGCAGCTTCGAGGCGCTGCGCGCCGTCGGCCGGGGGCAGGGCGGGCTGCCGGTGGCGATGCTGATGTACGAGGAAAACGCCCGCAAGATCAACGCCACGCTGGAAGCAATCAACCCGGCGGCCAGCCAGGACATCATCCCGCTCGGCCGGATGGATTCCATGCTGCAGGCCCGCGACAAGCTGGAAGCCGGCTACGCGGTGGGCATGCTGGCCGACCGCAGCCTGGGCGACGATGCGACCATCCCTTGCGATTTCCTCGGCCAGCCGGCCCCCTTCCCGGTCGGCCCCTGGCGGATGGCTGCCCTGCTGCGCCGGCCGGTCTTCTTCATGACCGGGCTTTACCTCGGCGGCAACCGCTACCGCCTGCACTTCGAGCCGCTGGCTGATTTTTCACAGACGCCGCGCGCCGATCGCGATGCCGCCATCCGCGCCGCCATGCAACGCTACGCCGACCGCCTGAGCCATTTTTGCCGGCAGGCGCCCTACAACTGGTTCAATTTCTTCGATTTCTGGCTGAAAAAATGATCAAACGCCTGCTCGGCTGCCTGTTCCTGCTCGCCATTGCCACTACCGCCAGCGCCGCCTTCGACATCGGCCAGCTGATGGGCGACCTGGCCCGCCACAAGGGCGGCAAGGCGAAGTTCGTCGAGAAGAAGTACTTCGCCATCCTCGACAAGCCGGTCGTCGCCACCGGCGAAATGACCTATACGGCGCCCGACCGTCTGGAGAAGCGGACGCTGACCCCCAAGGTCGAAACGATGATTCTCGACAAGGACATCCTGTCCATCGAACGCGACAAGCAGAAGCTGTCGATCAACCTGGCCAACCAGCCCGAGGCACTCGCCTTCGTGGACAGCATCCGCGGTACGCTGTCCGGCAACCGGGCGGCGCTGGAGAAGAACTACGCGCTACACCTGGCCGGCAACCGCGACAAATGGGTGCTCACCCTGCTGCCCAGCGACCAGAAGATCGCCAGCCTGGTGCAGCGCATCACGGTCAGCGGCAGCAAGAACCAGGTGCGCGTCATCGAATACCTGCAGGCCGACGGCGACCGGGCGGTGCTGAACATCGACCCGGTCGAAACCCAATGACCCGGCCGGCGACACGCGCCTTCCTTCTCTGGCTGCTGGCCATGGCCGCCGGTGCGCTGGTCGTCTGGCACAGCCGTTTTTCGGCCGACATGAGCTTCTTCCTGCCCGCCAGGCCGAGTGCCGAGCAGCAGGTCCTGGTCGACCAGCTGAAGGAGGGCGTCGTGTCGCGCCTGCTGATGGTGGCGGTCGAGGGCGGCGACCCGGCCGGGCGGGCGGCCGCCTCCCGCCAATTGCGCGCCCGGCTCGGCGCCCTGCCTGAATTCGTTTCGGTGCAGAACGGCGAAAGCGGCAGCCAGGATGCCGACCGCGATTTCCTGTTTGCCCACCGCTACCTGCTCAGCCCGGCCGTCACCCCGGCGCGCTTCACCGAGGAGGGCCTGCGCGCGGCCGTCGCCAACAGCATCGACCTGCTCGCCTCGCCGGCCGGCCTGATGCTCAAGCCGCTGCTGCCGCGCGACCCGACCGGCGAACTGGTCGAGATGATCGCCGGCCTCAACGCCGGCGCCCAGCCCAATGTGCGGGACGGCGTGTGGGCTTCGCGCGATGGCGAGCGGGCCATGCTGCTCATCCAGACCGCGGCGCTCGGCTCCGACACCGACGGCCAGGAGAGGGCCATTGGCCTGATCCGCAGCACCTTCGCCGCCCTTGCCCCGGCCGGCGAACTCCGCCTGCAGCTCTCCGGTCCCGGCCTGTTCGCCGTCAAGTCGCGGACGACCATCCAGCACGAAGTCAGCCGCCTGACCCTGATCAGCACGCTGGCCATCGTCGCCGTGCTGTTCTTCGTCTATCGCTCGCCGCGCCTGATGACCCTCGGCCTGCTGCCGGTGGTGAGCGGTGCGCTGGCCGGCATCGTCGCCGTCAGCCTGGCTTACGGCACGGTATTCGGCATCACGGTCGGCTTCGGCTCGGCCCTGATCGGCGAGGCGGTCGATTACTCCATCTACTATTTCGTGCAGTCTGGCCGGCTCGGCGTCGACCCGTGGCGGGCGCGCTTCTGGCCGACCATCCGCCTCGGCGTACTGACCTCGGTCGGCGGTTTCGCCGCGCTGCTTTTTTCCGGTTTTCCCGGACTCGCCCAGCTCGGCCTCTACGCCTTGAGCGGGGTACTGACCGCCGCGCTGGTCACCCGCTACATCCTGCCACCGCTGGCCGGCAGCGACATCCGGCTGCGCGACCTGAGCCATTTCGGTCCCGTCCTCAAGCGCGGCATTGCACTGCTCCAGGTCCTGCGCTGGCCGGTACTCGCGCTCACCGTGGCTGCTGCCATACTGCTTGCCGTCAACCGCGACCACCTGTGGCACCCCAACTTGTCGGCCCTGAGCACGGTCAGCGCCGAGGATGGCGCCATCGACCAGGCCTTGCGCGCCGACATTTCCGCCCCGGATGCCCGCTACATGGTGGTGATCACCGCCGCCGACCGCGAATCGGCCCTGCAGGCCGCCGAGCGGGCCGGCGAGCAGCTGGATGGCCTGATCGCTACCGGCCTCATCGGCGGCTACGACAGTCCGGCCCGCTTCCTGCCCTCCGCTGCCCGGCAGGCCGAACGCCGCGCCAGCCTGCCGCCCACGACCGAGCTGCAGCCGCGCCTGAAGGCCGCGCTGGCCGATTCGCCGCTGGCCGCCCACAAGCTGGGGGGCTTCCTCGCCGACCTCGAGCAGACCCGGCTGCACGGCCATATCGACCGCGCCACGCTGGACGGCACCGGCCTGGCGCTGGCCGTCGATTCCCTGCTGTTGCAGCGGTCGACCGGCTGGAGCGTACTGCTGCCCTTGCGCCCGCCGGGCGGCGAGCAGGGCGTCGATATCGCCATCGAGCCGGTGCGCGCCGCGCTGGCCGGTTCCGGCGCACTGTTCGTGGACATGAAGCACGAGTTCGACACGCTGTACAACGACTACCTGGACGAAGCGACGCTGCTCTCGCTGGCCGGCTTCGTCGCCATCGTCGGCCTGCTCGCCACCACGCTGCGCTCGGCCCGCCGCCTCGGCCGCCTGCTCCTGCCGCTGCTCGCTTCGGTCGCCCTGGTCATCGCCAGCCTGCACCTGGCCGGCGAGCAACTCCACCTGCTGCACCTGATCGGCATGCTGCTCATCGTCGCCGTCGGCTCCAACTACGCGCTGTTCTTCGACCATGCCGGGCAGACCGGTGAGCTGGACGACGCGACGCTGGTCTCGATGGTCGTCGCCAACCTGACCACGGCCATCGGCTTCGGCACGCTGGCCCTGTCCGATGTGCCGGTGCTGCATGCAGTCGGCGCCACGGTTGGCCCCGGCGCCATCCTGGCGCTGCTGCTCGCCGCCTGTTTCGTCAGCCGGCCGGAGCAGGCATGAGCCAGCCCCTGCGCAGCCTGCATCAGACCTCCGGCGGCGATACGCTGCTCGTCCTGCTACCGGGCGCCTACATGACGCCCGAGCACTATGCCGAGCATTGCTTCCCGACCGTCGCCGCCCGCCGCCTTGCGGTCGACCTGCAGGCCATCGACCTCGGCGTCGATGCGGTGACCAGCGGCGAAGCGATCCCGGCCGTCGTCGACCAGATTCTCCGCCCGGCCCGCGCCCGATACGCCCGGCTCTGGCTGGGCGGCATTTCGCTCGGCGGCCTGCTCGCCCTTTGCCTGAATGCCGACCACCCCGGCCTGGCCGACGGCCTGTGCCTGATCGCACCGTATCCGGGCAGCCGGCTGACCACCAATGCCATCGCCCGGGCCGGCGGACTGGACGCCTGGACGCCGACAGCCGCGGAACTGGCCGACCCGGAATTCCGCGCCTACCGCTGGCTCAAGGCGCCACCGGCCGACCTGCCGGTTTTCGTCGGCCATGGCCGCGAGGACCGCTTCGCGCCCGGCATGCAGGCCATCGCCGACCGCTTTCCGCCGGCTGCCCGGCAGGTGGTGGCCGGCGGCCACGATTGGCCGGCCTGGGGCCGATTGTGGGAACATTTTCTCGACCGCAGCCTCCTGACTGCCTGAGCATGCCGAACCGCTGGAAACCCTCGCCCGCCCTCCGCGCCACCTTCGCCATCCACGCCGGCGCCGCAGTCGGCTGCCTGCTCGCGCCGGCCATCTGGCCCTGGGCACTCGGCGCGCTGGTCATCAACCATGCGGTGATCACCGTCGCCGGCCTGCTGCCGCGCTCAACCCTGCTCGGCCCCAACCTGACCCGCCTGCCGCCGGCTTCCGTCGCGCTGCGCGAGGTGGCGATCACCATCGACGACGGACCAGACCCGGACGTCACGCCGCAGGTGCTCGACATCCTCGACGCAGCCGGTGCCCGCGCCACGTTCTTCTGCATCGGCTGGCGCGCCCGCGAAAATCCGGCCCTGTGCCGGGACATCGTCGCCCGCGGCCATCAGGTCGAGAACCATGGCGACAGCCATTCCAAGGCCTTCGCTTTTTTCGGGCCGCGCCGCATGCGGGCCGACATCGCCGCCGGCCAGGCCACCTTGGCCGGCATCACCGGCCAACCGCCGCGCTATTTCCGCGCCACCGCCGGTTTGCGCAACCCCTTCCTCGACCCGGTGCTGCACCGGCTCGGCATCCGGCTCGCCGCCTGGACGCGCCGCCCCTACGATACGCGCTGCGGCGACCCGGACACCGTCCTGGCCCGCCTGACCCGTGATCTCGCCCCCGGCGACATCCTGCTCCTGCACGACGGCCACGCCGCCCGCACGGCGGACGGCCAGCCGGTCATCCTCGCCGTGCTACCCCGCCTGCTCGCCGTGCTGCGCGAAAAGGAACTCAACCCCGTCACGCTGAACCAAGCCATTTCATGACCAAGCGTTTCCTCAACCAACTGCTCGACGAAGCCAGCCGCCCCTTCCGCCCCGGCGGCCATTTCGCCTACCACTACGCGCGCGGCAAGCTGTCCTCCGACAGCATCTTCCGTGAAATCCTCAAGCGCGGCCTGTTCACCGCGCCGGGCCGCTACCTCGACCTCGGCTGCGGCCAGGGCAGCCTGTTCGCCTGGCTGCTCGCCGCCCGCCAGCTGTACGAAGCCGGCCACTGGCCGAAGGACTGGCCGGCCGCCCCGAAGCCGCTGCTGCTGCATGGCATCGAGCTGATGCAGAAGGACGTGGACCGCGCCGCCCTGGCCTTCGGAGCGCACCACCCGATCGTCCGCATCGAGCAGGGCGACATGACGACGGCCGATTTCGGCCACGCCGACGTGATCACCATCCTCGACGCCCTGCATTACTTCGACCACGCCCGCCAGACGGACGTCATCCGCCGCATCCGCGCCGCCCTGCCGCCGGGCGGCCTGTTCCTCACCCGCGTCGGCGACGCCTCGGCCGGGCTGCCCTACCACCTGTGCAACTGGGTCGACCATGCCGTCACCTTCGTCCGCGGCCACCGCCTGCCGCGTCTTTACTGCCGGACGCTCGCCGACTGGGTGGCACTTCTCGAAAGCCATGGCTTCACGGTGGAAACCGACCCGATGAACGAAGGCAAGCCCTTCGCCAACGTCATGCTGGTTTGCCGCGTTCCGGGCTGATCCAATGCGCCGCCTGCTCCTCCCGGCCCTGCTGACGGCCCTCCTGCTCGCCGGTTGTTCGACCTTCGAGGAGGGCGAGGGTGAAGGGCCGCCCCTGCCGCCCGACATGGCGCGGCGGGCAGACGGCAAGACGGCGAGGGCCTGGCCGACCGCACTGAGTGAGGCGGAAGTCCGCAAGCGCATCGTTCGCCTGCTGCCGGCGGCGGTGAAGGACAAGGCCGGCTGGGCAGAAGACCTGTACACCGCCTTCAAGGCGCTGGACGTGCCGCACGCGACGCAGACCTATTGCGCGGCCATGGCCATCATCGAGCAGGAATCGAGCTTCCAGGCCGAGCCGGTGGTACCCGGCCTGCCCGCCATCGTGCGCAAGGAACTGGAGGCGCGCGCCGGGCGCTTCGCCGTGCCGTCGCTGCTCGTCACCGCCGCGCTGAGCAAGACCTCGCCGACTGGCAAGACCTACAACGAGCGGATCGACGCACTGAAGACCGAAACCCAGCTCAATGACCTGTTCGAGGACATGATCGGCGAACTGCCTTTCGGCCGGCAGCTTTTCGCCGACTACAACCCGGTACGCACCGGCGGCCCGATGCAGGTCAGCATCGAATTCGCCAGCCAGCACGTCAAGGAACGCAGCTACCCGTATCCGATCGCCAAAAAACTGCGCAACGAGGTGTTCACCCGGCGCGGCGGCATCTATTTCGGCAGCGCCATCCTGCTCGACTACGAAGTGCCTTACGACCAGGTCGTCTATCGCTTCGCCGATTTCAACGCCGGCCGCTACAGCAGCCGCAACGCCGCTTTCCAGATCGCCCTGGGCAAGGTCAGCGGCAAGCCGCTGGCACCGGACGGTGACCTGCTGCGCTATGAGAACGGCCTGCCGGCCAATGTCGCGAGCAGCGTCGAGGATGCAGCGCTGGGTATCGCCTACCAGCTGGAGATGAGCCGGCCGCAAATCCGCCGCGACCTGCTGCTCGAAAAGACGGCGGCCTTCAGCCGCAGCCCGCTATTCACCCGGGTTTTCGCGCTGGCCGACAAGGCGGGCAAGCCGCTACCCCGCCAGGCCATGCCGCAGATCGACCTGAAGAGCCCGAAGATCAGCCGCAAGCTGACCACCGAATGGTTCGCCCGCCGGGTCGAGGGGCGCTACAAGACCTGCCTCGGGCGGGGCAACTTCCGCTAAACGGCCCCCCTTCGCCAGCGGCTCGCTGGGCGCCATCCGGGGCAGGGAGCCGGGCCGGGGGGCTCTGTTAAAATCGCCTTTTACCGAAACGGACCGGAACCGTGACCCCGCTGCTTCTTTCCGCCACCACCGCGACGACCTGCCTCGGGCGCGGCCTTGCCGCCACCCGCTCAGCCTTGCGCGAGGGCCGTAGCGGGCTGGCGCCGTGCGCCTTCGAGACGGTCGAGCTCGCCACCTGGATCGGCGAGGTACCGGGCGTCGACAACGAGCGCCTGCCGGCCCCGCTCGCCGCCTACGACTGCCGCAACAACCGCCTGACGCAGATGGCGCTCGAAACCGACGGTTTCGCCGAGCGGGTGCGTCAGGCCATTGCCCGGCACGGCCGGGACCGGGTGGGCATCTTCCTCGGCACCAGCACGGCCGGCATCCTGCAGACCGAACTGGCCTACCGCCGCCGTGATCCACAAACCGGCGCGCTACCCGCCGACTTCCATTACCGGACGACGCACAACTCCTTCTCGCTGGCCGAATTCACCCGCGACTACTTCGGCCTCACCGGCATGGCGATGGCCATTTCGACTGCCTGCTCGTCGAGCGCCAAGGTCTTCGCCGCCGCTGCCCGCCAGCTGGCACTCGGCAGCATTGACGCGGCCATCGTCGGCGGCGTCGATACCCTGTGCCTGACCACGCTGTACGGCTTCGCCTCGCTCCAGCTGACCTCGCCGCAACCCTGCCGCCCCTACGACGCCGAACGTGACGGCATCTCGATCGGCGAAGGCGCCGCCTTCGCGCTGCTCGAACGCGCCGACGGGGTTGCCAATACGCCGGCAGCCGGCTCGGTCCTGCTGCTCGGCACCGGCGAATCGAGCGACGCCTACCACATGTCCTCGCCGCACCCGGAAGGGCTGGGTGCCAGGCTGGCCATGCAGGCCGCACTGCGCTCGGCCGGCCTGGGCACCGCCGACATCGACTACATCAACCTGCACGGCACTGCCACGCCAGCCAATGACGCAGCCGAGGGCAAGGCCGTCGCCGCGCTGTTCGGCGACCGCGTGCCGTGCAGTTCGACCAAGGGCGCCACCGGCCACACACTGGGCGCCGCCGGGGCCGTCGAAGCGGTGATCTGCGCCCTGGCGCTGACCGACGGCTTCCTGCCCGGCAGCCCGGGAACGCACCGCCGCGATCCGGCCCTGCCCATCGACTACCTGCTGCAGGGCCGGCCCGCCCATCCCCGTCATGTGCTGAGCAATTCCTTCGGCTTCGGCGGCAGCAACTGCAGCCTGATCTTCGGAGTCGCACCATGAACCCGCCCCTGACCGCCTGGCTCGAAGGCGTCGGCTGTCTCGCCCCCGGCCTGCCCGACTGGCCGACCGCCCGCGCCGTGCTGCGCGGTGAGCAGGTGTACGCCCATGTGCCGACCGTCCTGCCCGCCCCGGCCATCCTGCCGCCGGCCGAACGACGCCGCGCCAGCCGGGTCGTCAAGCTCGCCCTCGCCGTCGGGCTGGAAGCCGCCGCCCAAGCTGGCGCCGATGTCGCCCAAGCTGGCGCCGATGTCGCCCAACTGGCTACCGTCTTTTCCGCCTCCGGTGCCGACGGCCACAACTGCCACGCCCTGTGCGAACAACTGGCCAGCGATGACCGCCAGATTTCGCCGACCCGCTTCCACAATTCGGTGCACAACGCCGCCGCCGGCTACTGGGGTATCGCCACCGGCGCCATGGCGCCCTGCCAGGTCATCTGCGCCTACGACGCCAGCTTCGGCGCCGGCCTGCTCGACGCGCTCGGCCAGGTCGTCGTCGACCGGCAGACGACACTGCTCATCGCCTACGACAGCGAATATCCCGAACCCCTGTTCGCGACGCGCCCCGTGCCGGATTGCGCCGGCATTGGGCTGGTTCTGGCGCCGGATCGCACGCCGCGCTCGCTGGCGCAGATCACCGTCCGTCCGACCGCCGCCGTTGCCGAACCGCTGGCCGACGCGGCGCTGGAAACCCTGCGCATTGCCATCCCGGCCCTCCGTGCCTTGCCGCTGCTGCACCGGCTGGCGCTGGGCGAGGGCGGCTCGCTGGTCGTCGACTATCTGCCGCCGATGCAACTGAGCATCGCCCTGCAACCGTGCTAGACCGCGCCGGAATCGCCGCCCGCATCCCGCACCAGGGCAGCATGTGCCTGCTCGATGCGGTGCTCGACTGGGACGACGCGCGCATCACCTGCCGCGCCACCAGCCATGCCGACCCGGCCAACCCGCTGCGCGCCGACGGCCGCCTGGGCGCCGCCAACGGCATCGAATACGCCGCGCAGGCCATGGCCGTGCATGGCGCGCTGCTCGCCGGCGATGACGGCACACCGCGCCAGGGCTACCTGACCAGCGTGCGCGGCGTGACGCTGCATGTCGCCCGCCTCGACGATCTGGCCGACGAACTGCGGGTCGCGGCCGAGCGCCTGTCCGGCGACGCCAACCACATCCTCTACCAGTTTTCCGTCAGCCACGCCGGCCGCTGCCTGCTCGAAGGCCGCGCCGCCGTCGTCCTCGACGCCACGGTCCTGAGCCAGGAGCAACCATGAAACGCGCCCTCGTCACCGGCGGTAGCGGTGGCATCGGTGCCGCCATCTGCCGGCGCCTCGCCACCGACGGCCATCACGTCATCGTGCACGCCAACCGCAGCCTGGATAAAGCCGAAGCGGTCGTCGCCACCATCCGGCAAGCAGGCGGCAGCGCCGAAGCGGTCACCTTCGACGTCACCGACCGCACCGCCACCGCCGCCGCGCTGGAAAAACTGCTCGAAAGCGGTGCCATCCAGATCCTGGTCAACAATGCCGGCATCCACGCCGATGCCGTTTTCCCCGGCATGTCCGGCACGCAGTGGGATTCGGTCATCGCTGTCTCGCTGAACGGCTTCTACAACGTCACGCAACCGCTGACCATGCCGATGATCCGCACCCGCTGGGGCCGCATCGTCACCATTACGTCGGTCGCCGGCCTGGCCGGCAATCGCGGCCAGGTCAACTACTCGGCCGCCAAGGGCGCCCTGCACGCCGCCAGCAAATCGCTGGCCCTGGAACTGGCCAGTCGCGGCATCACGGTCAACGCCGTCGCTCCCGGCATCATCACCACCGACATGAGCGAAAACGCCTTCGACACCGATGCCATCAAGCAACTGGTGCCGATGAAACGCGCCGGCCAGCCGGAAGAAGTCGCCGACCTCGTTGCTTTCCTCGCCTCCGACCGGGCGGCGTACATTTCCGGGCAGGTAATTTCGATCAACGGCGGGATGATCTGACGTTCAGCCACCGATTGCCGACCCGCTCGGGAATCTCTAGAATCGCGCCAAATCATCTTGGGTAAATGAGAATAATGCGCATCCATATTGGCTGTACCCTGGCGCTGACCGCCTGCCTGCTCACCGGCAATGCGGCAGCCGCCACTTATAAGTGCACGCAGGCCGGCAAAACGATCATTTCCGACCTGCCCTGCGCCGCCGACGCCAACCGGGTGGACCATCAGGCCGACCGGGTGAGCCGCAGCCAGCTCCGGCAGGCGGAGGTGCAGCACATGCGCAATCACTCGCAGTTGAAGGAACTCGAATACAAGGCCGAACGCGACCGGCGGACGCCGGGTGGCGTGCTGGTCGTCCCCGGCCCGGCCAGCCCGGCGGATATCCCGCGTCGCCCGCGCTGAGGAACCGCCATGGCAAAGACCCTCTATGACCTGCTCGAAGTCAGCCAGACGGCCAGCCCGGAGAGCATCGCGGCCAGTTATCGGCGCTTGCAGGACACCCAGGCGGCGCTGGTCAGCGACCCGGAGCGCGGCGAGGATGCCACCAACCAGTTGATCGCCCTGCGCGAGGCCTACGCCACGCTCTCCGACCCGGTCCGCCGCCAGGCCTACGATGCCCGGCTCGCTGCCCGTACGGCCGATGACGGTCCACCGGAACCGGCCGTATCGCCGCGCCTGCGCCTGGCTGTGCTCGCCGTGTTGATCGGTGCCTGCGGCCTGGGCTACGCCAAATACCAGGCCGACCGCGAGAGGGCTGCCCTTGAACGGGAGCAGGCGGCTGCGGCGGCTGCCGTCCGGCAGGCCGAGATCGCCGCCCAGCAGGAACGGGAACAGGCCGAACGCGACCGGCGGGCAGCCCGCGATGCGGAATACCAGCGCCAGCGCGAGGAAGCCCGGGCCCGGCTCGAACATGAACGCGACCTGGCTTACGGCCGGCAGGTATCGCGTGACGTGCAGCGCGCCGAGCAGCAGGCTGAAAGGGAACGCCAGCGTGAGGCACAGCGCCAGGAACAGGAACGCCTGCGCGAGGAGCAGCAACGCGTGTACGAAGCCGAGCGCCGGCTAGCTCAGGAAAAGGCGACGCTGCGCCGCATCGAGGCCGAGAACGCCCGCTATCCGCGTTACTGAGCCCGGCCTCGGCGGGTACCAGCCACTCTGCTACAGTGGCTGAACCCGATCGGGCAAGGAGCGCATCATGAATGTGACAAACCAGCTGAGCCTGCATGACGCGGCAAAATCCCTGAGTTCGGCAGCGGATGACATCCACGCCATCGAAGTCGAACTCGCCCATGCCATCGAACACGGCGACCTGCACGCCAACGTCAAGCGCTGGGCGACGGAACAATGGGAAGGCAACCAGCTGCCGGGCAATATCAACCGGCTGGAAACCTTCATCGATCCGGCCGAACTGGCGGCCTGGCAGGCGCGTCGCCCGCCGGCCTGAGTCTCAGACGCCAGTCAGGCGGGCGAGGGCTGTCGCAATCGTTGCGGCATCCGCCGGGCGCACCAGGCGCTCGATCTCCTGCCCGTCACGCAACAGGATCAGCGTCGGCCACAGCTTGACGCGGTAGCTGCGCCCGAGCGGCCGGCCGGGGCCGTCCTCGACCCGGATGTGGCGCAGGCCCGCCAGGCCTTGCAGGGCTGCGGTGATGGGTGCCTGCGCCGCCTGGCAGTGGCCGCACCAGTTGGCGCCAAATTCGAGCAGCGTCGGGCCGGGCAGGGCGTCCACCTGGGCGCGGCTCAGGGTTTCCGGTGCATAGGGCATGCGTTCCTCCTCAGGCGCTGCGCCGGATCAGCGATGGCAGGCGGGCCAGCCGCGGCGCGACGACCGGCACGGTGAGCATGGTACTGGCCACCGCCATGAGCAGCAGCGCAGTGAAGGTTTCGCTGGTGATGATCTGCTTGTCGAGCAGGATGTTGGCAAAGATGATCATGATCAGCGCCTTGGTCTGCAACAACCAGCCGATGATACCCGCCTCACCCGCTTCCCATTTCAGGATGCGGCCGGCCAGTTGCACGCCGAGCAGCTTGCCGGCGATCGAGGCAACCAGCAGCAGGCCGGCGGCGACGAAGACGGCGGCCCCGCCGACCTCCCAGTTGGTCCGCAGGCCAGTGCTCAGGAAGAAGACCGGCATGATGACGAGCAGCACGTGGTGACGCAGCAGGTCCATCTTCTCCTGGTCGAACCACTCGGCTTCCATGCTCGCTCCGGCCAGGAAAGCGCCGACCATGAAGTGGAGCCCGGCCCAGTCGGCGCCGAAGGCCACGGCGGCCAGCCAGATCAGCGCGATATACCAGCGGTCGCGCTCGGCCAGCCGGACCATCAGCCGGTGAAAACCCCAGGCGGCGACGGAAAAGGCGACGAGGAAAGCCCCCTGCCGGCCGATGCGCTCCCAGTCCATCAGGATCAGGGCCAGGACGCCCCAGATGGCAATGTCGTCCAGGCTGGCATAGCGCAGGATGCGCTGGCCGATGGGCTGGCGCAGGATGTCGAGCTTCTCCATAAGCAGGATCAGGATGGGCAGCGCGGTCACCGCACAGGCCATGCCGACGCCGACGACGAATTGCCAGGTCTGCGCCTGCCGCCCCATCCAGCCATCGAAGCCGAGCAGCAGCGCGGCAGCCAGACAGCCGAAGAGGAGCGGCGTGCCGAGCGCCAGGCCAGCGGTGATGCCGCTCTCGCGGCGATGCGCCCAGGCCTTCCTGAGGTCGAGCTCGACGCCGGCGATCATCACGAACAGCATCACCGCCCACCACGCGATGCCGTTCAGCGACTGGACGACGGCCGGGTTGAAGACGAAGCCGTAGTAGTCGGGGAAGACCTTGCCGAGGATGCCCGGCCCGAGCAGGATGCCAGTGATGATCTGGACGACGACGAGCGGCGCGTAGTAATCGGTCCGTCCGAGGCGCCAGATCAGCCAGGGAACGGTGAAGATGATCGTCATGGCGATCAGGAAGATTTCCGTCGTATTCATTCGGTGCCGGCCATCAGGTAGCGGATCAGCAGGCGCGGCAGGCGCAGCACGAAGCCGATGAAGAGCCGGGTATGCATCCAGGTGAGCAGTGCGTTGTCGCGCAGGTACTTGAAGTGCGAGACGCCGCCTTCCGCCGCGGACAGGTAGCGTACCGGCGCGTCGAGGTTGAGCGGCCGCACGCCGGCCCAGCACAGGCGGACGACGGCTTCGGGGTCGAAGTCGAAGCGGCGCATGAAGCGGTTGCCGCGCATGATGCTGACCAGCGGCGCGATGGGATAGACGCGAAAGCCGTACAGCGAATCGCCGATGCCCATCCACAGCGTTTCGAGGTTGGCCCAGCCGTTCGACACCTTGCGGCCATTGACGCGGAGGGCCGGCGCCTCCGGCCCGAAGACCGGCTTGCCGAGCACCATCCGTTCCGGCGCGGCCTGCGACGCGGCCATGAAGGTGGGGATCAACTCGGCCGGGTGCTGGCCGTCGGAATCCATGGTCAGGGCGTGCGTGTAGCCCAATGCCGCAGCCTGCGTGATGCCTTCGAGCACGGCGGCGCCCTTGCCGCGGTTTTCCGGCAGCACGATCACCCGCAGGTCGTCGTCGCCCGCCGCCAGGGCCTGCAACTGCTCGGCCGTGCCGTCGGTGCTGCCATCGACCACGACCCAGACCGGTGCCCACTGCGCCCGGGCGGCGCGCACCGTGTCGAGCACCGGCAGGCCGGGGTTGTAGCTGGGAATCAGGACGAGATGGGTCGATGAACGGACGGGCATGGCGGCGGGATTCAGGCGGGGCGGCAGGCCGGCGAGCCGCCATTGTCGCCCAGTTCGGCCCGGAAATAGGCTTCCAGTTCGCCGGTAAAGGCCTGCACGTCGGTTGGCGGCGCAAACCGGCGGCCAAGGCGAATGCGGCAGGTCAGCGGCAGTTGCGGCCGGCGAAAAAGCGGCCAGGCCTTGCCGAGATAGGGCGTCGAGAACTCGATCAGCACGGTCTGCACCGGCACCCGCGCCCGATTGGCGATCAGGCCGGTGCTCGGCGAACAGGGATCGAGCGGGAAGTTGCCGGTGCGCGTCCCCTCCGGGAAGATGACCAGCCGGGCGCCGTCCTGCAAGGCCTGGCGGGCATTGAGGATCATCGCCAGCGGCGCGTCGTTGCGGATGTAGCGGGCGAGGCGGGCCGCCGCGCCGAACAGCAGGTTGTCCATCAGCGACGCCTTCATGACGCACACCGCATTGGGCAGACGGGAGACGATCATCACCGCATCGAGCAGCGAGGGGTGATTGGCGGCAACGATCAGCGGGCCCTCATCGCGCAGGCGATCGAGTTCGCCCAGATCGAAACGGCAGGCACAGCAGATTTCCAGGATGCGCAGATAGCAGCGGAAACCGTTCGCGATGAAGCCACGCCCGATGGCCTGCGCCCGGCGGCGCGGCAGCAGCGGACGCAGAAGCAGGGCAAAGGGCAGCCAGCCCAGGCAGATCAGCGCCAGCGTGCCCAGCCCGATGACCATCGCGATGGTCTCGTACACAGCCCACAGCGGATTGCCGCCCGGGCGGCGATCAGTCATCGACCTTCACGCGGGTCGAGGATTCCCCGAGGATCCAGGTGATGGCGATGCCGCCGGCCACGTAGTCCTTCTGGCGAACCAGCGGGCTGTCGGCGAAGGTGGCACCGCCCAGGTTGTCGTAGCGCACGAAGGCACCGACCCAGTAGCTCGGGAAGCGCTTGGAAACGGCCGCCAGGTATTGCATGCCGGCATAGCCGGCACCCGCCTCGTAGGCCGGACGGGCAGCACTGGCGTATTGCGGGGCGACCGAGTAGTAGTAGGCATGCTGGCGCTGGTCGCCAAACAGCGGGCCAGCCAGCAGGCCCAGATTCCAGCCTGGCAGGCCGGGGAGGTCGGTGATGTCCAGGTTCAGCTTGGGATGGAACACCCAGCCGATGTCCTTGGGCGAACCCTCGACGGTAAAGGCGGCGCGCAGGGGCAGCAGCAGCTTGACGAAGCGGGCGCGGCTGGCCGAGCGCCACAGGGTGAGGTCGATCTGCGGACCGATCTCGAAGGTTGCCTTGAGGTCCGGCATCCCGGTGCGCGCCGCGATGTCGTCGCTGTTTGCCGGCGGCGACAGGGCGGCGGACACCGTCAGGTCGAGACGGTCGGAATCGAAGAAACTGCCGCGCACGCCATGCCGGTCCGCCTTCAGGAATTGGCCGTGGTAGGTGAAATGCGGCACCGGCATCAGGAAATTGTTGCTCTGGTCCGAACCGCGATAAGACGGAAAACTGAAGGCGGCGACGCCGGCGCCGAGTTCCCACAGCGGTTTGTCTTCCGCTGCCTGGGCCGCCGCCATCATTCCGGTCAGGGCAAGCAGCACAGCCGCTTTGCCGGTCATCCACCTTCCAGCCATGTCAGTTCTCCAGCGCATGCGAGGCAAAGGCCTCGATTTCGAGCAGCAGGTCGTCCCGGCAGATGTCGGCCTGCACATAAATCACCTCGGCCCCGCCGATCAGTGGTTGCAGCGTGTCGCGCACCCGGGCGAAATCGTTGGCGTGGCGGACATAGACCCGGTAGCCCAGGGCAGCCAGGCCGAAGGCCGGCGAACGGCAGTAGCGGTTGGCCTCGGCGACGACAGCGGCAATGTTGGCCATGCTCTCCCGGCACTGGGCGACTACGTCGCCCGGGTGCACCGTCTGGTGCCCGACAATGCTCGCCGTACCGGAAACGAACAGCAACTCCTGACCGGCCGGGTAGGCCAGCACAGCGCGGGAAAAGGTCGGGCTGCGCGGGCCGTAGTCGGCCGGGTAGTTGTAGGCGCTGACCTGGCGCGGGTTCTCGACCGGCACGGCGGGCGTCGTTCCGGCCATGAAGGCGATGCTGAGCGGCCCGCCGGCCAGGCCGATGGCACAGGCGGCCGGCACGTTGCCGGTGGCACCGCGCCGGCATGCGAGGAAGGCATCCTGGCGGCCGATATTGAACTGACGATAACGTTCCAGGCCGCCGGTTTCCAGGTTGATGTCGGCCAGGTAGTTCCACACCCGCCACAGGTGCGGCATGTTCTGTGTGTCGAGCAGGCGGAACAGGCGGCGATAGGCTTCGGCGCTGGCCGCCTGCAAAGCCGAGCGGCCGGACGTTCCGGGAAAATCGGCTTCGTCCAGTTCGAGTACGCCGTAGAGCACGCCGTCCGTCCGGCACCAGGCGATACCCTCACTGCACCCGGCCTGCAGCGGCAGATCGCTCAGCCAGGTTTCGTGCATTGCCGGCACTCGGGTGCCGAGCAGGGGTGCGCAGATGCGCTGCACTGGCCAAGCCGGGCCGGCACCGTCGGGCAGTTCGCCGAGCAACGCACCGCCGAGTTCGTGACCGGCTTGCCGGGCGACGGCGGACGGGGAAGAAACGAGTCGCAGCGTCACTAGGCGTTGTAAACGACGTCGTCGTCGACCTTGCGAATGTTGAAACGGCGCCGCTTCCAGCCCAGATAGGCGCGCCGGGGCTGCAGGATGTTGGCGATGTAGTAGAGCATCTTGAAGGCGCGGATCGACGACCAGATCGGCGTCTTGCCGAATATGTCGCCGGCCAGCATGGAGAGCACGGCTTCCTTGGTGCGGAACAGGTTGCGCGGGCCCATGAAGAAGTCGCGCATGATCGGATTGGTCACCCGGTAGATGAACCAGGAAAACTCCTTCGGCCCGTGCTTCATCAAGGCATCGAATTTCTTTAGCGCCGCTACCGCCTTGGCCGGCGTCTTCAGACAGGTGTCGATCGCCTCGGCGGCGATCACGCCGCTGTTCATTGCGAGCAACACGCCGGACGAAAACACCGGGTCGATGAAGGCATAGGCGTCGCCGAGCATCACGTAGTTGTCCCCGTGGTTGCGCTCGGAAACGTAGGAGAAATTACCGGTCGCCTCGACCTCGTTGATCAGCTTGGCTTCGCCCAGGCGTTCAGCCAGTTTCGGGCACTGCGCGATACCGTCGCGCAGGAACTGCTCCAGGCTGCGCTCGCCCTTGGTCTTCATGTAGTACGGCCAGGTCACCATGCCGATGCTGGTCACGTCGTCGCGCATCGGGATGAACCAGAACCAGCCGTGTTCGAACCAGAAGATGGTGATGTTGCCGGCCGCCTGCCCCGGGTTGCGCTTCGCCCCGGCGAAATGGCCGTAAATGGCGGAACTGTTGTGGCGGGGATTGCGATGCTTGATCTGGAAGCGGTTGGCGAGGAAGGTATCGCGGCCCGAGGCATCGACCAGGAAACGGGCGTGCCATTCGATCTCGCTGCCATCGTCGTGGCGGGCCCGCACGAGAACCGTCCGGTCGGGCAGGAAATCGACCCCCCTGGCCTTGCAGCCTTCATGGACTTCGACGCCCTGATGCGCCGCGTTGCGGATCAGGATGGTATCGAACTCGTCGCGCCTGACCTGGTAGGCGAACGGCATCGTCTTGTCCCAGGCTTCGGCAAAATGAAAGACCGACGACGCATCGTGGTGGGGCGAAACGAATTCGGCGCCTGGCTTGAGCATGCCGATCGCCTTCACTTCGTCGGCAATGCCCATGCGCTCGAACAGCGGCAGGTTGGCCGGAAGCAGCGATTCGCCGATATGGAAACGCGGATGGCGGGCTTTTTCCAGCATCACGACGCGATGCCCCTGCTCAGCCAGCAAGGGCGCCACGGTGCAGCCGGCCGGGCCGCCGCCGATGACCAGCACGTCGCATTGCCGACGTTCGATCCTGTTTGCCTGCTGTTCCATCATTGCAACCTTTTGTTGATTTCCGGTGTGGCGATGACCTGGGTCAATGGCCGCAATCGGTCAGGGGTGCCAGGGCTCCCGGCTGGTCTACCCACGCCCGACCCCCGGTTCTTGCGGCGCAAGACCGAAAATTATACCGCTGCCCCGCAGCCTGCACTGTCGTAGGCGACCGGGATGATCCGCTTGGCCGCTTCGCGCCGGGTCAGCTTGATCGGCGACATCGACACGATGTTGTCGATCTGCAGGTCGGTCGATAGCTGCGGCTTCAGGCCGAGGGGCTGGCGCGGATGCAGCTTGAACTCCCGCTTGGCCTTCTCCAGTTGTGCCTTGTTGGCGCTGAAATAGCGCGCCGCCGCGATGGTTTCCGGCAGGTGCTTCATGACGTGCCACAAACTCCAGCGGTGCTGCCACAGGCGTTTCGCGAAGCGTCGGCGATACCCCTTGCTGTCGTAGAAGCGTTTGACGTGCCAGTTGTACAGCGCATCCATCTCCTCGCGCGTTTCGAAACCTTCCGGTTTGTAAACGAAGTTCAGGCAATTCATCAGGCGCCAGTCCTCGATGAAGTCGCCCTTCGGATCGTTGACGCACTCGTCCCAGATCGGTGCGCCATGCAGCGGGCTGAACTTGGTCATGTTCATCTCGTCCAGCCCGAGCGACAGGATGAAATCGCTGGTCGTGCGGACCGTTTCCGGCGTCTCGCCGGGCATGCCGAAAATGAACAGACCCTTGGCGCGCAGTCCGGCAGCGTGGATCTGGCGCACCGTATCGCGCACCGTATCGAGCGTCACGCCGGCCTTGTGACGTTCCATCATCGCCGGATCGGCCGACTCGATACCGAGCGAGACCATCAACGCGCCGGCCTGCTTCAGCTTGTGCAGCATCTCGTCCGAAGTATGCCCGGCCCGGATGGCGCAGTTGAACTGCATGCCGAGCGGCTTCTCGATCAACAGATCGCACAGATCCATCACCCGCTGCTTCTTGGCGGTGAACAGGTCGTCGTACATGTTGATATGCCAGACGCCGAACCTGTCCCGCAGGTATTTCATGTGATCGTAGATGTACTGCGGCGAGTTGGTCTTGTACAGCCGCTCGAACACCGTGCGGTCACAAAATGAACAGGTGTAGGGGCAACCACGCGAGGTGATCATCGTCGCGCCATGGCGCTTCTCGTAGGCGAACAGCGGCAGGTGGTAATCATGCGGAAAACCGGCCAGCTTTTCGTAGGCCGGGAAGGGCAGTTCGTCGAGGTCGACGATACGGTCGCGGCGCGGATTGACGATGATCTGCCCGGCTTCGTTCCGCCAGATCAGGTTGCCAATCTCGGCCAAAGGCTTGCCGTCGGCCAGTTCGAGCATCGCCCCTTCGCCCTCGCCAATGACCAGGTAGTCGATTTCCGGGAATTTTTCCAGGATCGGCGCGCCCAGCGACGAGACATGCACGTTGCCAAAAACGATCTTGATGTCCGGCCGGCGCTGGCGGATATGTGCGGCGATCTCGAAAGCATCCATGAAACCGGAAGTCGTTGCCGAAAAACCCACCATGTCCGGCTCGGTGGCCAGCACGATCTCGGCGTTTTCTGCTGTCGTCGGCGGCGCATACGGCCCCAGGCAATCGTGCAATTGCACCGAGTGGCCGAATTTTTCCAGCCAGGAAGCGAGCTGCATGATGCCGATTGGCGGCATACGGTTGGCCAGTACCGAAAAATCCGGCTGCCCCGGAACAAAATTGAAGCCAGCCGGATGAACGAGCGTAATGCGCATGACAATTGTCCGAACGAAGTGCCGTGATTTTATTAGAATTCCGCAGTTCGCCAGCCTTTCTGCCCGAACGTCGATACGGCGGTTGGCTGAAAGATTCATCAATGGGGTTTACCACAAACGATTGATGGCCGTTTTTATGCCATGATGATGACCCCTCGTTCCGCCTGGGCCATTACATGGACCTTCTGATCATCGCCATCCTGCTCGCCACGGCTGTTCTGGCCGTCGTGCTGTTGCGTGGTCGCAACCGGTATTCGCCCGATTCCGGCAGCAGCGATTCCATCATCGCCGTGCCGAGCCGGACACGGCTGCGCAAGAATCAGCCGTCCATCATCGAGCTCGATCCACAAACCCGTCTGGCCGACACCTCGCGTCGCAAGCAGTATCGTTTGCTCAACGATGCCGAGCAGATCCTCTATTGCCGGCTATGCGAGGCAATGCCCAACATGCTGATATTCGCTCAGGTTGGCGTGGCCCAACTCGCCCAGTTACGTGGCCGCCAGGAAGCGAAGCGCCTGAGCCGGATGGCCGGGCGCGGCGTTGACTTCATTGTCTGCGATAGCGAATTTGCCATCATCGCCGCCATCGAACTGGCCTGGCCAACCGACAGTACTGGCGAGAATTCGCCCGAGGAAGAAAAGCGGCATGCCCTGCAGAGTCTCGGCATTCCATTGATTGTCTATCGCCCGAATCAATTACCCGACGCGGAAACCCTGAGCCGGGAAATCGCCAGTGCCATCGTTCGGCGTAACCGCCTCGAAGCAGAACGCAACAAGGAAGCCTGAATGCCGGCCTGGAGGGCGGCATGTGCTGTACACAGCTTTTTATAAATACCGTGTATACGGTTAATACTGATAATACAGCGTTAACAAGTCTGTGAATAAGTCAGAATAAACGAAACGAATCAGTTGTTTATCGATTCATCCACAGGCTTGGCAAGGCTCTGGATCGCCTGTGGATGAAATCGGGACAATTTTTCAATTTTCTGGAACTAGTGACTTGCCCACATTGCATGGACAAGTTGTGCACAGGCTTATCGACAAGCCGTCAGTGGCTTACTTGCCAATGCAAAAACGGCTGAAAATGACGCCTAAAAGGTCGTCGGCAGTGAATTCACCCGTGATTTCGCCCAGTGCCTGTTGTGCCAGACGCAGTTCCTCGGCAAAGAGTTCAAGGGCAGGCAGAACGCCCTCGACGACGCTGCGGGCCCCGGCAACGTGTTCCTGAGCTGTAGCGAGGGCACGCAAATGTCGTTCGCGGGCAATGAACACATCTTCGGTCTGATGCCAGCCTGCGATACGCAGCAATTCCTGGCGCAGCAGGTCGATTCCCTGATTGGCCTTGGCCGATAGCGAAATGGCAACACCATCGGCTTCGTCATGTCTTTCAGACGGGCGTCCGGCGAGGTCGATCTTGTTGTAGATGGTGATGCGTTGCAGGTTTTTCGGCAGCCGCTCAAGAATTTCACGGTCGGCCTCGGTTACGCCGGTTCGGGAATCAACCAGCAGTAGGACGACGTCGGAGCGCTCGATTTCTTTCCAGCTGCGTTCGATACCGATTCGCTCGACTTCATCGTCTGTTTCGCGCAAACCGGCGGTATCGATGATGTGCAGCGGGATGCCCTCGATCTGGATGGTTGAGCGCAGGGCATCGCGTGTCGTGCCGGCAATCGGCGTGACGATGGCCAGGTCATCGCCGGCCAGGCGGTTGAGTAGCGAGGATTTGCCGACATTCGGCTGGCCCGCCAGCACGACATGAAGACCCGCCTGCAGCAGCTTGCCCTGGCCGGCCCGGTCGAAGATCTCGGCCAGCTTCCGTTGCAGCCGTTCCAGGCGGCCAAAGGCATCGGCGGCCTTGAGAAAATCGATGTCTTCCTCGGGGAAGTCGAGCGTTGCTTCGACCAGCATGCGCAGGTTGATCAATTCCTCATTCAGTTCGCCGATGGCGCGCGAGAACTCGCCCTGTAACGAACGCACCGCCGAACGGGCAGCGCTGGCCGTCGCGGCGTCGATCAGGTCGGCCACCGCCTCGGCCTGGGCAAGGTCCATCTTGCCGTTGAGGAAGGCACGCCGGCTGAATTCACCCGGTTCGGCCAGCCGGGCGCCAAGATCCAGGCAGCGGGCAAGCAGCAGTTGCAGGACGACCGGGCCGCCATGGCCCTGCAGTTCGAGGACATCCTCGCCGGTAAAGGAATGGGGATTGGGGAAGTAGAGCAGCAAGCCAGTGTCGATGGTGCTGCCGTCTGCCGCCAGGAAGTCGGCCAGCGTCGCGTAACGGGGCTTGGGTGACTTGCCGGTCAGCGCAAAAGCAAAGGGCAGCAAATTGCTGCCCGAGATGCGGATGACGCCGACACCACCACGACCGGGGGCCGTGGCGATGGCGGCGATGGTGCCCTTGTTCACACCTTAGGCTTTCGCATCGTTGGCAGCCTTGCCACCCGCATCGATCATGCGGGTGATCTGCCACTGCTGGGCGATGGACAATACGTTGTTGACCACCCAGTAGAGAACCAGACCGGCCGGGAACCAGAAGAACATCACACCGAAGATCAGCGGCATGGCCATCATGACCTTGGCCTGAATCGGATCCGGCGGCGTCGGGTTGAGCTTGGTCTGGATGAACATCGACGCCATCATGATGACTGGTAGGATGAAGTAGGGGTCCGGCGAAGCCAGGTCGGTGATCCAGCCGATCCACGGCGCATCGCGCATTTCGACCGCGCCGAGCAGCACCCAGTAGAGCGCGATGAAGACCGGAATCTGGATCAGGATGGGCAGGCAGCCGCCGAGCGGATTGACCTTCTCCGTCTGGTACAGCTTCATCATTTCCTGGTTCAGGCGCTGCTTGTCGTCGCTGAAACGTTCCTTGAGCTGCATCAGGCGCGGCGTGAGCAGCTTCATCTTGGCCATCGACTTGTACGA
Organism: Dechloromonas agitata is5; assembly: GCF_000519045.1. GTDB lineage: Bacteria > Pseudomonadota > Gammaproteobacteria > Burkholderiales > Rhodocyclaceae > Azonexus > Azonexus agitatus. Next base: position 910,975 of record NZ_KI912532.1, on the reverse strand, counting down.
CGCGGCAGACAACGGATAGAACACAGCCTTGATGCCAATGGTCAGGACGACGATCGCCCAGCCCCAGTTGCCGACCAGCTTGTGGATGGCTTCCAGCGCCCAGAAGATCGGTGCGGCGACGACGGTCAGCCAGCCGTAGTCGACCACCAGGTCGAGACCCGGGGCAACCTGCTTGAGGGCGGTCTGTTCCTGCGGGCCGGCATACAGACTGACACCGGATTCCCCCTTGGCGCCCGGCGCAATTTCGGCCACCGGCACGATCACGCCGGTCTGGAAGACATTGCCACCTTCCAGCTTGCGCATGTAGAACTCGCGCGGCGTCTTGTCCTTGGGTACGAACGCCGCAACGAAATAGTGCTGGACCATGGCCAGCCAGCCGTTATCGGCGGTCTTGGCGAACTTGGCTTTGTTATCGGCAATATGGCCGAAATCCACCTTCTGATATTTCTCGGCCTCGGTATACACGGCCGGGCCGGTAAAGGTGGACACCATCGCGGTTTCGCCGGCCGGTGCCTTGTCGTCGCGCTGCAGCTGGAAATAGGCGTGGGGGGCAATGGCCTTGTCGCTGCCGTTGGCGATTTCCCAGCTGACGTCAATCAGGTAGGAGCCGCGCTTGAAGGTCAGCAGCTTGGCGACCTTGATGCCGTTTTGCTCGGCTTCCAGACGCACTTTCAGCTCATTGCTGCCCTCGGCCAGTTCGGAAGCGCCGGCGATGCGGGTGAAGAGCGTGCGATGGGTGGGCAACCCTTCGCCAATCAGGCCGGACTGGGCAAAATACTGGTGCTGTGCATCGAACAGGACGAAATTCTGGTCCTTCTTGTCGTGTTCCCGGTATTTCAGCAGTTCCAGCTTGACCACGTCCCCGCCTTGCGCCGAGATGGTCGCCTTCAGCAGGTCGGTACTGACCGTGAAGGTTTCGACCGTACTTGCCGGAGCGGCGACAGTCGGCGTGACAGGCGCAGCCTTGCCCTGCAAGGTGGCCGACGGCACTGGCGCAGCGCCCGCTGCCTGGCCGGCCGCCGCGACTTCTGCAGCCGGTTTCGGCTGGTTGTACTTCTGCCAGTTTTCCCACAGCATGAAGCTGGAGAACGTGAAGATCAAAACCAGTATCAGGCGTCGAGTATCCATGAACAGCCTACGCAAAAATTCTTGAATCAGGGTACAGGATCATACCCGCCAGGATGCCAGGGATGGCAGCGGCAGACACGTTTGACGCCCAGCCAGCCACCCTTGCAGGCACCGTACTTCTGTACTGCTTCGACGGTATATTCCGAACAGCTCGGGAAATACCGGCATCGGCGCCCGAGCCAGGGGCTGATCGCGTACTGATAGATACGCACCAGGCCGACCAGCAGGCGCTTCATTCATTCTCCCGCTTCGGCCGTGGCCGTTGCAGCTTGTCGAACAGCATGACGATATCGTCGGCAATCTGCTTACCGTCGAGCGGAGCGGGTTTGACCGCCAGCCGGACAACAATATCCATCACCGGCAGGCTGGCCCGGCGCAGCCGGAATTGTTCGCGCACAATACGCTTCAGCCGGTTGCGGTCTACCGCATGCTTGAGCAACTTCTTGCCGACCACCAGGCCGAGCCTGGCATCGGTCATGCCTGCGGCGCGCGGCTGATAATGTAGCATCAGCAACTTGCCACGAATCGCCCTCCTGAAACCAAAAACGGATGAAAATTCATCCGTTTTGGTCAGGCGATAGCGTCTGGCGAAGCTTTGATCCACCTCGCCGGATTCCGGCTTATACAGCCAGGCGCTTGCGGCCCTTGGCGCGGCGAGCAGCGAGAACGGCACGGCCGCCCTTGGTGCGCGAACGAACCAGGAAGCCATGGGTGCGCTTGCGGCGCACGACCGACGGTTGATACGTGCGTTTCATGTCGTAATCCCTTGATGTGCTAAGAAAAACACGCGATTAGACCTTGTCCCGGTCAGGTTTGTCAAGGCCATTTATTTCGCAAAGCTGTGGATAACTCGCCGGATGGCGGGTAAAATCATCTGTTCGTCAGGCATCGGACGGTTTCTGACGAATCCAAAATATTTTATACAAATCATAGATTTATTAACCGCCATCGAATCGGAATCGGATGCGCGGGGAGGAGTGTTTTCGTCGATGGCCGGTTTTTGGGAATCCTGTCTGCAACGCTTCGAGCAGGAACTGCCCGCGCAGCAATTCAACACCTGGATCAGGCCCTTGCGTCTTGAAGGCGAAAGCACGGCGCTGGAAAGCGGGCTGCGTCTGGTGGCGCCGAACGGTTTCATCCTGAAATGGGTGCGCGACCGCTATCTGTCACGCATCGAGGACTACAGCCAGACTTTCTTTGCCGGCCCGGTCACCATCGCCCTGGTCATCGGTAGTGGCAAGGTCGCACCGCCCCGCGCCGAAACGACCCCGGAAGTCGCCGAGAGCAAGCCAGCCAAGCCGGGTGCGCCGGTCGAGCGCAAGGGCAGTGCCCAGGAAAAACCGGGGACCCGCAAGAACAACTACGAAAAATCCCGTCTCTTTCCGACCTTCACTTTCGACAACCTCGTCGTCGGCAAGGCCAACGACCTGGCCCGCGCCGCTGCCGTGCAGGTCGCCCACAACCCGGGGGGTGCCTACAACCCACTGTTCATCTATGGCGGTGCCGGGCTTGGCAAGACCCACCTGATCCACGCCATCGGCAACACCATCCTGGCCGAGAACCCGGAAAAGGTCGTCCGTTATGTCCATGCCGAGGATTATTACTCCGACGTGGTGCGTGCCTACCAGCAGAAATCCTTTGACAGCTTCAAGCGCAACTACCGTTCGCTCGACGTACTGCTGCTTGACGACGTGCAGTTCTTCAACGGCAAGAACCGCTCGCAGGAGGAGTTCTTCTTCCTGTTCAACGCGCTGATCGAGGCCCGCAAACAGATCATCATTACCTGCGACACCTATCCGAAGGATATCAACGGCCTGGATGACCGCCTGGTCACCCGGTTCGACTGGGGCCTGACGGTGCAGATCGAGCCGCCCGAACTGGAGATGCGTGTCGCCATCCTGAAGAAGAAGGCCGAGGCGGAGGGCATCCAGCTCGACGACGAAGTCGCCTTCTTCATCGCCAAGCACCTGCGCTCCAATGTGCGCGAACTGGAAGGCGCCCTGAAGAAGGTGCTGGCCTATTCCTCCTTCCACGGCCGGGCCATTGCGCTGGACCTGGCCAAGGAAGCATTGAAGGACGTCATCGGCTCGGTACGTAACGTTGGCATCGACAATATCCAGAAGACGGTGGCCGACTATTACAAGATCAAGGTCGCCGACCTGTTCTCCAAGAAACGGACACGGGCCATCGCCCGGCCGCGCCAGGTGGCGATGTGGCTATGTCGTGAAGTGACCTCGCACAGCTTCCCGGAAATCGGCGATGCCTTCGGCGGGCGCGACCACACGACGGTGATCCATGCAGTGAAGACCATCGATAGCCTACGCAGCAAGGAAAACGAGCTGAACCACGATTTGCACGTGTTGTTGCAAGTACTGAAAGGCTAGGGCTGTCGATAAACCTGTGCAGAACTTGTCGGCGCTTTGTGAATCATCAGGCGAAAGCGGCTTTGTGGGAAAATTATCCGGATTTCATCCACAGGCATTCCAGAGACTTTCGCAGACCGAATTTTTGATTTCAAGACACTGAAGTAAAACGAAAAATTTCAGTTATCCACAGAATTGTTCCCGATATAGTCTATAAAGGAATTTAATTTATGGTTCTTATTAAAACCCAAAGAGACACGCTTCTGGCCCCGCTGCAGTCTGTGTCGGGAATCGTCGAGCGTCGCCACACCCTGCCCATCCTGTCCAACGTGCTATTGGAAAAGCGGGGCGAGCGCCTGACGCTGCTGGCTACCGACATTGAAATCCAGATCACCACGACGACCGAAGGGGCTGGCGGCGAGGGTGACGGCGCAGTGACGGTTGGCGCCCGCAAACTGCAGGAAATCCTTCGCTCGTTGCCCGATACGAACGACGTCAGCCTGGTGCTCGAAGACAAGCGTCTGCAGGTCCGTGCAGGCAAGAGCCGCTTCAGCCTGCAGACCCTGCCGGCCGATGATTTTCCGCGCATGACGATCAGCGAAGGCGAGACCAGGCAGTTCTCCATTTCGCAAAAAGCTTTCCGCCAGTTGCTGGGTAAGACGCAGTACGCCATGGCGGCGCAGGATGTGCGTTATTACCTGAACGGCCTGCTGTTGCTGGTCGAAGGCACCGAACTGCGCGCCGTGGCCACCGACGGTCATCGCCTGGCGTTCGCCAGCGTCGGTATCGAGGCCGAGTTGCCGCGCCAGGAAATGATCCTGCCGCGCAAGACTGTGCTCGAACTGAACCGCCTGCTGGTCGATACCGACGATGCGCTGAACATCACATTGACGGCCAATCAGGTCCGCTTCGCCTTTGGCAACATCGTCCTTGTCTCCAAGCTGATCGACGGCAAGTTCCCGGACTACGAGCGCGTCGTACCGGCCAGTCTGCGCAACCACATGAAGGTTGGCCGGCAGACCCTGATGCAGGCCATGCAGCGCGCTGCTATCCTGACCAACGAGAAATTCCGTGGTGTGCGTGTCGTGCTCAGTGAGAACAGCCTGAAGCTGATCGCCGCCAACGCCGAGCAGGAAGAGGCACAGGAAGAAATCGAAGTCGATTACACCGGGGAAACCATCGATGTCGGCTTCAATGTCGGCTACCTGCTGGACGTGCTGAATAACGTCCATGCCGATGAAATCCAGTGGAGTTTCAACGACGCCAATTCGAGCGCCCTGATTACCCTGCCGGGTAACGAGCGCTTCAAGTACGTCGTGATGCCGATGCGCATCTGATTGTCCGAGCAGCATCCCTGGAAGGTCTGTCCAGCCGGGCAGACCTTTTGCAGTTTCACGTGGAACCAAAACAATGAGTGAAGAGAACGTCCCGCAAAGCGCCGCGCCGGCCTACGGCGAATCCAGCATCCAGATCCTCGAGGGACTGGAAGCCGTGCGCAAGCGTCCCGGCATGTACATCGGCGATACGTCCGATGGCACCGGCCTGCATCACCTGGTCTTCGAAGTCGTCGACAACTCGATCGATGAAGCTCTGGCCGGGCATTGCGACGACATCGTGGTCACCATTCATACCGACAACTCGATTTCTGTCTCCGACAACGGTCGCGGTATCCCGACCGGCGTCAAGATGGACGACAAGCACGAGCCAAAGCGCTCGGCGGCCGAGATCGCGCTGACCGAACTGCACGCTGGCGGCAAGTTCAACCAGAACTCGTACAAGGTGTCGGGCGGCCTGCACGGGGTGGGTGTTTCCTGCGTCAATGCGCTGTCGAAATTCCTGCGCCTGACCATCCGCCGCGATGGCAAGAAGCATTTCATGGAATTCTGCCGGGGCGTGCCGGTCGATCGCGTCATCGAAACGCGTGACGGTTTTGAGATCTCGCCGCTGAAAATCCTTGGTGATACCGAGAAGCGCGGGACCGAAGTGCATTTTCTGGCCGACGAGGAAATCTTCGGCCATGTCGAATTCCACTACGAAATCCTCGCCAAGCGTCTGCGCGAGCTATCCTTCCTCAACAACGGCGTCAGCATCAAGCTGGTCGACCAGCGTTCCGGCAAGGAAGAACTGTTCGCCTTCGCGGGCGGCGTGCAAAGCTTCGTCGAGTACGTTAACCGCACCAAGTCGGTCCTGCACCCCAAGATCTTCTACTCGTCGGGCGAAGCCAAGGTCGGTGACACTGGCGTGACCATCGGCGTCGAAGTGGCGATGCAGTGGAACGATTCCTACCAGGAACAGGTGCTCTGCTTCACCAACAACATCCCGCAGTCGGACGGCGGCACCCACCTGACCGGCCTGCGCGCCGCGATGACCCGTGTCATCAACAAGTACATCGACGAAAACGAGATCGCCAAGAAGGCCAAGGTCGACATCAGCGGCGACGATATGCGCGAAGGCCTGGCCTGCGTGCTGTCGGTCAAGATGCCGGACCCCAAGTTCGCCTCGCAGACCAAGATGAAACTGGTCTCCTCGGAAGCCCGTCCGGCTGTCGAAGAAGTCGTTGCCCAGAAGCTGGCCGATTTCCTGCTGGAAAATCCGATCGATGCCAAGACCATCTGCGGCAAGATCGTCGAAGCCTCCCGGGCTCGCGAAGCGGCCCGCAAAGCGCGCGAAATGACCCGCCGCAAGGGCGTGCTGGACGGCGTCGGTTTGCCCGGCAAGCTGGCCGACTGTCAGGAAAAGGACCCGGCGCTGTGCGAAATCTACATCGTCGAGGGTGACTCCGCCGGCGGCTCGGCCAAGCAGGGCCGCGACCGCAAGTTCCAGGCCATCCTGCCGTTGCGCGGCAAGGTGCTCAACGTCGAGAAGGCCCGCTTCGACAAGCTGATCTCCTCCGAGCAGATCGTCACGCTGATCACGGCGCTCGGTACCGGCATCGGCAAGGATGATTTCAACGTCGAGAAGCTGCGCTACCACCGCATCATCATCATGACCGACGCGGACGTCGACGGCGCCCACATCCGGACCCTGCTGCTGACGCTGCTTTACCGCCAGATGCCGGAACTGGTCGAGCGCGGCTACATCTACATCGCCCAGCCGCCGCTCTACAAGGTCAAGCACGGCAAGACGGAGCGTTACCTGAAGGACGACCAGGAATACAACCAGTTCCTGCTCAACATGGCGCTCGACGAGGCGGTACTGACGCCGCGCGCCGGGGCTGACGGCATCAGCGGTCCGGCCCTGGAAGCCCTGGCCCGTTCCTGGCTGGCGACCGAGGCGGTGATCGATCGCTTGTCGCACATCATCAACCCCGAAGTGCTCAACGCCATCGTCCGCCACAACCTGGCCATCGACCTGTCCAGCGAGGACAAGGCGCGGGCCAGTGGCGAACTGATCGCCGCCCACATTTCGGCCGGCACGCGCATCGTGCCCAAGTTCGACGACATTCAGGAACGCTGGATCCTGCGCATCGAGCGCATGCACCACGGCAACCTGAAGGTCGGCCTGATCGACGAGGACCTGCTGCTCTCCGGTGACTTCCTGCAACTCAAGCGGACGGCCGAAACCCTGGCCGGCCTGTTCGGCGCCGGGGCGGTGATGGCGCGCGGCGAAAAGAAGCAGGTTGTCGGTAATTTCGGCGATGCGATGAAGTGGCTGCTCAACGAAGTCGAACGCGGCATCAGCAAGCAGCGCTACAAGGGTCTGGGCGAAATGAACCCCGAGCAGTTGTGGGAAACGACCATGGACCCCAAGGTACGCCGCCTGCTGCGTGTGCAGATCGACGATGCGATCGCTGCGGACGAAATCTTCACCACGCTGATGGGCGAAAATGTCGAGCCGCGCCGCGAATTTATCGAAACCAATGCGCTCAACGCACGGATCGACATCTGATGCCGGGTTTTGTAGGATCCAGCTTAAGTCTGGATTTTTCCAGTTTTTCTGGATTTAGCTGGATTTGAAAAGCCGACCGCCCAGGTCGGCTTTTTTACCTTCTGCTTCTCGGCCAATCCGGCCGTTGAGTCTGACTCTGAAGAACGAGCGATTTTCATCAGTCAACAGACCTAGATCAGCTCAGCTTTCGCCTGGTTCTCATTCCTCCTGTGCAGTACCTGTTTGTCGCGGCAACGTCATATCAGCGTAACACTCAATAGGTATCGTGCCGGTCATCCACTTATCTAGATGACTACACATGAGCCTTTACGCCGTCACCCGTGAATCCGGTGAAGCCCTGTACGCCCAGATTGCGAGGCAACTGGAACAGGAAGTATCCGGACTGTACGCGCCCGGGGATTTCCTCCCTTCGGAAGGTGATCTGGCAGCACGATTTGGCGTCAATCGCCATACCTTGCGCCGAGCTATCGACGAACTGGTCGATACAGGGATGGTCGAGCGCCGTCATGGCAAGGGAGTAGTCGTTTTGGATAGCCAACTGGACTACCAGATTGGTACAGGCACCCGTTTCACTGAAAACCTGGCAGCCCTCGGCATGTTCACGGCCAACCGGATTCTCCGCAAACAGACCTTGCCTGCCATCAAGAGGGTAGCCGAGCGACTGGCCATTAGGGAAGGCGACCCGGTGCACTGGATCGAGACGCTGCGCACGGTCGACGAACGTCCCATGTGCGTCATTTCCCATTTCATTCCCGCAGAACGCTTCCCTGACCTGCTGTCGCGCTACCTCGGCGATTCGCTGCATGCCTTTCTCGCCGCCGAGTATGGCTGCCAGCTACGTCGCATCGAGAGTCTGGTGACGGCGGTGCTCCCGCAAGGAGATGACGCCAAGTGTCTGGGAATGCCGCAGAACCGGCCGGTGCTGCGGGTCAAGAGTGTCAACGTAGACGACCGGGATGGAGCCCCGGTCGAATACGCGATTACCCGGTTCCGTGCAGACCGGATCCAACTGCGCATCAATCCCTGAAGGTCGCTCAAACCTCACCTTTTGTCACCCCACTTGCAGGAGCCTGAATAATGTATCTGAAATCCACCCTTCGCCGCCAGTTGCTGGCGCTTGGCATGGCCGCCGCTGCGGCACTGCCGATCACCGGCTTTGCCCAAGTCCAGCACGATGGCAGCGCCGCCAAGCCGCTGCGCGTCATCCTCATTCCAGCCGACGGTGGTACGGAAGACGGCACCAAGAAGGATTTTCAGCCGATTTTCTCGGCCATCGAGCAGGCCACCGGCCTGAAGTTCGATCTCAAGGTTGGTCAGAGCTATTCGGCTGTCGTTGAAGCCATGTGCAATGGCGCTGCCGATATTGCCTGGTATGGCCCGGCCTCTTATCTTCAGGCCAAGGGGCGAGGTTGCGCCGAGTTGTTGGCTTTGGCGGTTCGTCATGGCGACTCGGTTTACTACTCCGGCATTTTTGCCCGTACCGATAGCGGCATCAACAAGCTGTCCGACCTCAAGGGCAAGAAAGTCGCCCTGGGTGACGTGAACTCGACATCCAGCTTCAACGTACCGGTCGCGATGATGATCGAGAGTGGCCTGCAACCCGCCCGCGACCTTGGCGGCATCAACATGGCCGGCAGCCACGCCAACGTTCTCAAGGCAATGGCCGAAGGGTTGGTCGACGCTGGCGGCGCTTCTTTTGACTCCTTTGAGAAAGCGGTCAACAGCAAGGCAATCGATCCGAGCAAGGTCAAAGTCATCGTCAAGAGCTCGCCGATTCCCTATCCGCCGCTGGCTATTCACCCGAAGGTCGATGCCGGCATCAAGGGCAAGTTGAAGGACGCTTTCAACCAAGTCGACAAGCTGCCTGGCATCACCAAAGATCAGATCCGTGGCTATGGTGGTGGCAAGGTTGACGGCTATACCGCAAATGTCAGCGAAGGCGACATGGCAAAGGCCGGCAAGATGTTTGAACTGGTCACCGACCAAGTCAAGCAAGACATCATGAAGAAGGCCAGCACCCGCTGATCCGCCTTGCCTATAACAAAACTGGCACGACTCCGGTCGTGCCGGACAGGATTCTGAAAGGCGAAGCCATGATCCACTTCGACAATCTCGGCAAAGCGTGGCCAGACGGCACCAAAGCGCTGAGCGACATTTCACTGCATATTCCGCGCGGTCAGTTCTGCGTCATCCTCGGCCCCTCGGGTGCCGGCAAATCGACCCTGCTGCGTGCGGTGAATGGTCTGATGCACCCAACGCAAGGCCAGGTGCGCATCGACGGCACGGCACTGACACACGCCACCCAAAAGCAGTTACGCCGCCGCATTGCCATGATTCACCAGCATTTCAACCTAACCTCGCGATTGAGTGTTGCCGCCAATGTTCTGTCGGGCTTGCTGCCGGTAGTTTCCACACCCCGCGCCCTGACAGGCTGGTTCCGGTCGGAGCACCGCCGCAAGGCTTGCGGATTGCTGCAACGGGTCGGGCTGGCACCGACCCACCTGAAACGCCGTGCTGGCGATCTCTCTGGCGGCCAGCAACAACGGGTCGGTATTGCCCGAGCCTTCATGCTCGATCCGGAGGTCGTTCTTGCTGATGAACCGGTGGCCAGTCTCGACCCCAAGATTTCACGCGACATCCTGACGCTGATTCGCGATGCAGCACGTGAGCACAACACGACGGTGCTGTGCAGCTTGCACCAGATCGATCTGGCGCGGGAGTTCGGTGACCGCATCGTTGGCATGCGTGACGGCAAGATCGTTTTCGACGGCACGCCCGCTGAGTTCACCGATGAACGCGTATCCGCCCTGTATCACGGCGCACATTGGGAAGATCCGCCCAAAAAGGCAGAACCGGAAGCCGCCGGTTTTGAACTCGCACATGTCTAAGGTTGCCATGCAAAAACCCATTCCCGTTCCCGCGCCGGGCAGCCAGGTGCATTGGCATCTTGATGCGCCTTATTCGTTGAGACATCTCCTGATCATTGCCGCCATCTTGATCGTACTAATCCTCACGGGGCAGAGAACCGAGATGGACAAGATGGTCATGATGACGACCGAGGCCGCTGGCAAGTTGCTTGGCGTTGCCGACGATTCCCAGGTGGTAAGAGGTCTCTCCCGGGTTGCCACCTCAATGTGGCCGCCTGTGCTCGGTGAAACGGAGGAAATCTCCCGCCTGCCAGAGTTCAAACGCGATCAGCTTCCGATTCTCTCGCGCATCGAAGTTCAAGAGCGCGTTGAGCAACGCATGAACACTGAAACGCTTCAACTGGAACCACACTCAGAATCGGTCGAGGTGCTGGTCAAACCCGTCGGCTATGTAGTGTCGGTGTTCATCAAGATGATCGAAACGCTGGAAATCGCTCTCTGGGGAACGATCATCGCAGTCATCCTTTCCGCGCCGCTCGCTTACTTCGCGGCCCGCAACTATAGCCCGAACCAGGCGAGCTACACCGCAGCAAGAGGCTTCATCAGTCTGCTGCGTTCCGCTCCGGAACTGATCGTCGCACTCTTCTTGGTGCTGGCTTACGGTTTCGGGCCGATTGCCGGTGTGCTGGCCCTGGGGCTGCATGCGGCGGGTTTTCTCGGCAAGTTCTACGCCGAAGACATCGAGAACGCTGACAAGAAGCCGCAGGAGGCGCTCGAAGCGATTGGTGCCGGCAAGCTGAAAACGCTTTGGTATGGCGTCGTACCGCAAGTGCTGCCGCAGTACATAGCCTACACCGCCTACATTCTGGATCGCAATCTGCGTATGGCAACCGTCATTGGTCTGGTGGGTGCGGGTGGCATCGGGCAGGAACTAAAGGGGCGTTTCGACATGTTCCAGTACGGCCACGTCATGACCATCCTGATCGCCATCTTCATCTTCGTTTTCATCCTTGATCAACTGTCGGCGCGCATCCGCAACAAGCTGATCTAAGCATTGGCTTCATTTTTGCCAAGCACAAACAAACACGTCTAGACATCCAGATAAATCGAAGTCTATAGGAGTTCCATGGTCATGCTGACCCACACTGATTTACCGCGTAGCCAGTGGCTGCGTTTATGGACGGCTCTTCCGGCCGACCGAGTTCGAACTGCGGCCGACGAGCTGAGCAAGCGCTACGTTGTCGAAGATATCGAACTGCCGCAGTCGGGCCTCGGCTTGTTACCGCTCAACGACGGGGCGCTCGGCGAGGCGTATTACCTCGGAGAAATCCCACTGGCCCGCGCCCATGTCCGTATTGCCGACGGTGCCGGCAAGGCTGTTGAAGGTGGCGCGATCATCATGGACGACCGCGCCCGCTTGGCCCGTTCGCTGGCCATTCTCGACGGTGTTCTGGCCGCCGGTCTGCCTGGGTTCGAAACGGCCCGCACCCTGCTTAACGAGGGTGCTGAAAAAATCCGCGAAATCACCGTCGACCGCCAGAAGCTGATGGCGGCGACCCGCGTTGATTTCTCCCTGCTCGGAACAACTGATGAGGAGGATGACGATGCCTGATCACATCCGTTCCGCGGGTACCGACTGGCAACCTGTGGCGCAACAGGGCGCATTTCGCCAGATCATGAACTGCTTCGCCTATCCTGGCCGGCTGGGCCAACTAGCGACTGAAGCGAAGCATGGCCTGCCACTTCTGCTGGCAACCTTGGTCGACCGCAGCAACCGCCTGGCTGACCCGCATCGCTTACTGGACGACGACGAGCATCGCCGCCTGGGCGCCAACTCAGGGACACCGGAAATGGCGCAATTCGTCGTCCAGCCTGGCGTTCTCCCCCCTGATTTCCAGCCCATCCTGGGTAGCCTAGAAAACCCCGAACAAGGTGCCACCCTGATCGTCGTTGCTGAACGTCTCGGCACCGGTGCCAGCCTTCACCTGAGCGGGCCGGGTATCGACGGCACTGCGACGGTTGCCGTCCAGGGCGTCGATCCTGTCTGGTGGCAGAAGCGCGAGCAATGGAATGCCGGCTTTCCGCTGGGTGTGGACATGATCGTCGTGGCTGAACGCCAGGTGCTGGCGCTACCCCGAACCACACGCATCGACCTGAAAGGAGCGAACTGATGGGTTACGTTGCCATCAAGGGCGGCGGCCGTGCGATCCGTGGCGCCGAAGCAGCCCTGGAAGCCCTGCGCACCGCCGAGGGGGATACCGGCACACCGCTGTCGCTATCGACCATCGAAAACCAGTTGCGACTGCTTACCTCACGCATCGTCTCCGAGGGTGGGCTGTATCACCCACGTCTGGCGGCGCTGGCTGTCAAGCAAATGCAGGGCGACACGCTGGAGGCGGCCTTCGCATTACGCGCCTATCGTTCGACCAAACCCCGACTGCTCGAAGCCCCCATCCAGGACAGCGGGAAAATGCGCCTGATCCGGCGCATATCAAGTGCCTTCAAGGACATTCCCGGTGGCCAGATGCTTGGACCGACCAACGATTACGCCTTGCGCCTGATGCGTCTCGACCTGGCGAACGAGTCGCCGGAATCCTTCCGCGATGTGGCCCGTCACTTCATGGCGAACACCCCGGAAACCGATCTGCCCGACTGCTTTCCGAAGGTCGTCGACGCCCTGCGCGCCGAAGGGTTGCTGCCCGCCCTCAACGGTCCGGCCGGAACGCCTTTCGACATTACCCGCGATCCGCTGGTCTTTCCGGTCGCACGCTCAGCCGCGCTGGCCACGATGGCACGCGCCGAAACAGGTTCCCTGCTGGCCATCGCCTATTCCAACATGCGCGGTTATGGTGATGTGCATCCGACCATCGCCGAGTTGCGCGTCGGTTATCTGCCGATCATGTTGCCGCATCCGGTAACGGGAGAACCCATCGAAGCGGGTGAAGTCCTGATGACCGAGTGCGAGGTGGTGGCCATGTATGAAGGTACCGACACCGACGGGCCTCCTGTCTTCACGCTGGGCTACGGTGCCTGCTTCGGTCACAACGAGGTGAAGGCGATTGCCATGGCCATCCTTGATCGTGCCCTGCAAAAGGGAATGCGCGATGGGCCACGCAACCCCTCAGAAGATCCTGAGTTTGTCCTGCTGCACGTCGATGGCGTCGATTCCATGGGTTTCGCCAGCCATTACAAGATGCCGCACTACGTCACCTTCCAATCCGACATGGATCGCCTGCGGACAACCCAGGCCAAGGCTGCTCAGTGCGCGCAAGAAAGCCAGCCCCGGCGTCAAGGAGAAAACGCGTGAATCCGAACTATGAACTACCGCTCGACGAGGCCGACTACAGCTTCGGTTTTCTCGACGAGTTCGCCAAGCGCGAAGTCCGGCGCACCATCCTGAAAGCCATTGCCATTCCCGGCTACCAGACGCCTTACGCCTCGCGCGAAATGCCGATGGGGCGCGGATTTGGTACCGGCGGCCTGCAACTGACCCTATCGCTGATCGGCCAGGACGATACGCTGAAGGTGATCGACCAAGGCTCGGACGACTCGGTCAATGCGGTCAACCTGCGCCATTTCGTCGAACTGACCTGCCCGGGCGTCGATACCACGGAACGGACGTCGGAGGCGACGCTGATTCAGTCGCGTCACCGCATTCCGGAAGTTGAACTGTCCGAATCGCAAGTGCTGATCCTGCAGGTGCCTTATCCCGACCCGCTAGTTGTGATTGAACCCTCCGAAGCCAAGCGCAAGGTAATGCACGGTGAAGGCGACTATTCACGGCTGCTGACCAAACTGTACGAGGACATCGTGCAGTTTGACGAAATCACCATCTCGCACCGCTATCCGACGCGGATCAACGGCCATTACGTCATCGACCCCAGCCCGATCCCACGCTACGACATTCCACGCCTGCATCGTTCGAAGGCGCTGGTTCTGCTGGGTGCCGGCCGGGAAAAGAAGATCTATGCCGTGCCACCTTACACCGTGGCCGCGCCACTGGCCTTCGACGACGTGCCGTTCCGCACCGAGGACTTTAGTGACGAACACGGGGCTCGACGTACCTGCGGGCGCTGCGGTGCCGACGATAGTTTCCTCGACGAACTAATCGCCGACGATGGTAGCAAGGTCTGGCAGTGCTCCGATTCCGATTACTGCAACCAGCGTCTAGCTGAGCCTTCCCACGAGGTGAGCGCATGAAGAAAATACTGGAAGTCCGCAACCTGACCAAGATTCACGGCCGTGGCTGCCCGCAGTGCATTGACAGCACCGGCCCCGAGGCAGATACCAATATCTGCCCGCACTGTGGCTCCGTGGTCGCTGCCCATGGCGTGAGCTTCGACCTTCATGCGGGGGAGATTCTCGGCATCATGGGTGAATCCGGCAGCGGCAAATCGACGGTCGTCAAAACCCTGTATTTCGATGATGCGCCCAGCGCAGGCGAGGCTATCGTCTTCGACGAGGCGCGGCAGTGGAATCTGTTCTCCCTGAATGCCGCCGAACAGCGATGGTTGCGTAATCACCGGCTAGGCATGGTCTATCAGAACCCGCATCTGGGACTCAACTTCAATGTCTCCGCCGGCGGCAACATCGCCGAGCGCCTGCTGATGAGCGATCTCTCCCATTACGGGGAAATCCGTGAACGCGCCCGTCGCCTGCTGGAACGCACGGAAGTCCTGCCTGAGCGGATGGACGAATCGCCCAAGAAGTTTTCCGGCGGGATGCAGCAGCGGGTACAGATTGCCAAAGCGCTGGCGACACAACCGCCTCTGCTCTACCTGGACGAGGTGACAACCGGCCTGGATCTCTCGGTACAAGCCCGCATTCTCGACCTGATCCTCGAAATCCAGCAGGAACTGAACACGGCCATGATCGTCGTGACCCACGACCTGGGTGTTATTCGCCTACTCGCCGGACGAACCATCGTTATGAAATACGGCCGCATCATCGAGTCCGGCCTCACCGACCAGATTCTCGAAGACCCCCAGCACGCCTATACCCAGCGGCTGGTGGCTTCGGCCTTGTAAGGAGATGGCCATGGAATCCATTCTGAAAATCGAAGGGCTGAGCAAGCATTTCCTGTTGTATGACCAGAACAAGCTCATTCCCTCCTGTGCCAATGTCGACCTATCCGTTCATGCCGGCCAGCTGACCGCGTTGGTCGGCCCGACCGGCGCCGGCAAGTCCTCCGTGCTTAAATGTGTCTATCGCACCTATTTGCCCAGCGGCGGACGCATTCTCTACCGCGATGCCGGCGGCCATAGGATCGACCTGGCCCAGGCCTCTGAACACCACATGCTTCAGTTGCGCCATGCCGAGATAGGCTTCGTAACGCAGTTCCTGCATTGCCTGCCGCGTAAGTCGGCTCTCGACGTGGTGGCAGAGCCCTTGATCACCCGCGGCGAACATCGGGAAGCCGCGCAGGCCAAGGCGCGCGAACTGCTGGCCTTGCTCAACGTGCCCGAGCGCCTGTGGGCCGTGCCGCCGGCGACCTTTTCCGGTGGCGAGAAGCAGCGCGTCAATCTGGCACGCGGCCTGATCGCCCGGCCACGCCTGCTGCTGCTCGACGAACCGACGGCTAGCCTTGATCCTGCCACGACGGATCGAGTCGTGGATCTGCTGCAGTCCATCAAGCACGAAGGCGTCGCCATGCTCGCCATTTTTCACCATCCCGACCTGGTTCGCCGCTTGGGCGACCGTGTCATCGAACTGGCCCCTCCTGTGGCCGTATCCGACATTCTGGAGACCTGTGCCTCATGAAACGTATTTTGCTCACACACGCCAGCGTCGTGCTGGCCGATGAAGTCCGCGACGATCTTGCAGTGTTGATCGAAGGCGAACGGATCGTAGCCATCGACCCCGAAACAACGACCGGGGCGCTTGAAATGAACCTTGCCGGTCGCCTCCTGATGCCCGGCCTGATCGACCTGCATTGCGATGCCCTGGAAAAGGAGGTCGAACCCCGTCCTGGGGTGCATTTCCCGCTGGATTTCGCCTGCGCCCAGGCCGACAAGCGTAATGCCGCTGCCGGCATCACCACCGTGTTTCATGCGCTGTCCTTTGCCAATCACGAACTGGGGGTCAGGAATAATGCCTTTGCCGCCGAAATCGCCCGGGGGATTCACGACTGGCAACCGCACGCCCTGATCGACAACCGGGTGCACGCCCGTTACGAGATCACCGACGAGACCGCACCTCCGTATCTCTCGGGACTTTTGCGCGACGGGCTGGCCCACCTGATTTCATTCATGGATCACAGCCCGGGCCAGGGCCAGTTTCGCGATGTCGAGGCTTATCGCCAGTACCTCGCGAAGACCTATAAAACAGACGAAGCTGCCCTCGACGAGATTCTGCAGCGCAAGGCCGAGGCAGCCCAGGGCGCCCTAGCTCGCATGCAGGTGCTGGCCGACGAAGCGCGGATGCATGGCGTGGCCATTGCCAGCCACGACGATGATTCGCCGACTAAAGTCGCAGCGGTCAAGGCGCTCGGCGCCGTCGTTTCCGAGTTCCCGATCAATCTGGAAACGGCACAAGCGGCACGATCTGCCGGACTGGCGACCCTGTTCGGTGCGCCCAACATCCTGCGCGGCAAGTCGCAGTCAGGCAATATGCGCGCCCTCGACGCTGTTCTGGCCGGGGTGGCCGATTGTCTCTGTGGCGATTATTCGCCGGCGGCCCTGTTGCCGTCTGTGATGCGCCTGCCCGAGCTGGCCGGCATTACGCTGCCCCAGGCCGTCACCCTGGTCACGTGCAACCCGGCACGCGCCGCTGGCTTGCTGGATCGCGGAGAAATCGCCGTCGGAAAGCGGGCTGACCTGATCGCCGTCAAGCAGATGGGCGGTTTGCCACAGGCCGAGCGGGTGTGGTCCGGCGGCAAGCCGGCCTTGACCGCCCATTTCGACCACGCTTGAGGAGATGCCCGATGCCAGCCCCCCTGATCTATGTCGTCGGTGCCTCCGGCAGCGGTAAGGACAGCCTGATGCAATACGCCCGCGAAAGACTGGCGAAGCATCCGGGCATCTGCTTCGCACATCGCTACATCACCCGACCGGCCGATGCCGGCGGGGAAAATCACATCGCCCTGTCGACAGACGAGTTTGCCGCCAGGACTCAGGCGAACCTGTTTGCCCTGTACTGGCAAAGCCATGGACTTTCCTACGGTATCGGCATCGAGATCAATCAATGGCTGGCTAAGGGGGTAACTGTCGTGGTCAACGGTTCGCGCGAATACCTGCCCATGGCGCGTCAGCGCTATCCCGAACTGCTGCCTGTGCTGGTCGAGGTTTCCGAAA
Source organism: Dechloromonas agitata is5 (assembly GCF_000519045.1). GTDB lineage: Bacteria > Pseudomonadota > Gammaproteobacteria > Burkholderiales > Rhodocyclaceae > Azonexus > Azonexus agitatus. The sequence continues at coordinate 893,437 of NZ_KI912532.1, read as the reverse complement.
CGACGTTGCGCGACCGCCTGAGCGCCCGCTCCCGCGAGACGGCTGAACAAATCGAACAACGCCTGCAACGCAATCGTGATTTGCGATTGAGTGGGAGCTTTTCTCAAATCATCCGCAACGAAGACACCCTTGAAACGGGAGGGGAAGCACTGATCAGTCTGATCCAGGCTCATAGCAAGGCATTGGCATGCGCGTGACCTTCCTCGGCACCGGTGCTGCCGGTGGCGTTCCGCTTTACGGGTGTAGATGCCCTGCGTGTGAGCGAGCTAGAACGCAGCCAGAGGCCATTCGGCGGCCCTGCTGCGCCCTGATCGAAACTGCCACGACCCGCATTCTGCTCGATGCCGGATTGATGGATCTGGATCACCGTTTTCCTTCGGGAAGCCTGGATGCAATCGCGCTGACCCATTTCCATCCGGATCATGTGCAGGGATTGTTTCACCTCCGATGGGGTGTCGGTGCGTCTATCCAAGTCTGGGGGCCTCCTGATACCGAAGGCTGCGCAGACCTCTATCGGAATCCTGGACTACTGAACTTCAAAACCGTTGAGAAGTTCACAGGGTTTCAAGTAGGCGATTGCTTCGTCACCCCTTTGCCTCTGATCCATTCCAAGCCAACCGTCGGCTATGCCATTGAAGGTTCAGACGGCTGCCGCTTCGCCTATCTCACCGACACCCTCGGCCTTCCCCCCAAAACGGAGGCATGGCTGCGTCGCTGGGGAAAATACGATCTGGCCATCGACTGCTCCTTTCCGCCGGGCGGCATACCGAAAAACCACAACGACTGGACGGCGGCACTGGAAATCATCGAACGCGTGCAGCCGGCACATGCTTGGCTGACGCATATTGGCCACACTTTCGACGCTTGGAGACTTTCTGACGAAAGCCAAGTGCCACCGATGGGAGTTTCTATCGCCTCAGATGGTGAAACCGTAGAACTGGGCACGGGAAATGAATGAGGCAATACTGGCCGTAGCAGCCTCGGTGGCGATGCATGTCGCCTGGAATCTCATCGCCCGACGGCAACCTGGCGATGCATTCCCCTTATGGTGGGTGTTGCTGACACATCTGATCCTGCTAGGCCCAATCGGATTCCCCGCCTTGATCACGAGCGTAACCTGGACCTTCAGTTTTACGCTCCTGCTCATCACGTCGGCAACGGCCAACGTCATTTATTTCTGGGGGCTTCGCAAGGCCTACGAGCATGCACCCGTTGCATTGGTTTACCCGCTGGTTCGCAGTTCCCCTCTGCTCATTGCCTTGTGGAGCGTTTTGCTAACAGGGGAATCTTTGAGCGCCAACGCCTGGCTGGGAATCGGCATCAGTGCCTTCGGGCTTTGGCTGCTTTCCTGGAGCGCGCTGCGTAACGCACATGACCGGAAAGCGCTGCCCTGGGCTGTCGTGGCGATGCTGGCAACCAGTGTTTACTCCTTGAGCGACAAGTCTGCAACCGGGAGCATTCCTGGCTTTGCTGGATTGATCGGCTTCATCTCCGTCGGCTACCTCGCCGCATGGCTCAGCATTTCGTGGGAGCTTAAACGCAAAACGGGCCGCTGGTTGCCAGAAAAACGAATCGACGTGAGAGCCATGTTCGTCGGCGGGCTTTGCATAGGCACTGCCTATGCCTTGGTGATTCAAGCAATGCGAACGCTCCCAGCCGCAGAGGTCGTCACCTACACCAATGCCGGCATCGTCATTGCCAGCATTCTCTCCGTAACCTGGTTCAAGGAGCAGCAGGACTGGAAGCGTCGGTTGATTGGAGCATCCGTCGTTGCCTTTGGTTTGGTTGTGACGGGATGCAAGTGGTAACGAAAAAATACTGGTACTCGGATCACAAAGTGCTCATTCGCTCACATTCAGCATCATCTGCTATTGGCTTCATTGGGGACTTTCTCAAATAGGCAGGAGAGGGGCCGGATTAGCCGACCCATTGCCTGTTGCTACTGGCATGAGGTCGGAGCTCGGCCAGAGCCGACCTTGTACATTGGTCCAGAATTAGGCGGCTAGCTGCCGGTCGCCGTGATGCGTGCCTCAACGGCAGCTTACTGCCAGACTGCTGACCAACATTGACCGATCAGCCAACGGCGGCAAAGGCCGAATACCAGCCTATTGATTCATTACGGTCCGCTTGCGATTCCGAAAATCCCGTCCGCTATTCAAGAGCGAAAGCGCTTCAGAAATGCTGCGCACGAGAGGTCGAGTATGGACAGAAAGCAGATCAATAGATTTTCGTCCAAAAGTCGGATACATCGGATATCCGGATTCCTTGTTATGCTCATCAAGCCAAGAGGCCAAGAGGGTTTCGCCGGCTTGAAGTGAGCTCGCTTCCTTGAGCTTCGGCAGAAGCGTTTCTTTGATTTTTTGCCTGATCACCGACAGCGCACCTTCCGACCTGCCCAAGCAGGTGCTCATCAGATATTTGTTGCTTTCCTGGTAGATCGAGATTTCACACTGATAGGCCTCCGTGAGGATCGATTCCGAGATGCTGCCGAATATGAATAGCCCTTCGGGCGACCCGCGTGGTCTGGCAAACAGTGACTGTGATTGTTTGACGAGTCTCTTCACTGACAAATAGTCCCTGGCCTTTGCCAGTATTCCGAGAACATAGAGGCTGTCGAAATCCACGGTGATAACGAGGTAGTGACCCCGTAGCGCCCGGTTTTTCTGGCCCAAGGAGACGGCTTCAATACCTATCGGATAACGAGGTCGTTCTCCCATCCGATACCAGTCAGCCAGACAGGGATTGATGTTGAACACCGATTCCAGCTCTTCGGAGTTAGGCGAAATCTCGCCTTTGATAATGGCCTGCTCAACAACCGCAACACGAGATTCGACAGTCAGTAGTCCGTGATTGGCCAGGACTCTTTCGAAAGCATAGCGACTGGTTTTTACCCCACGTTTCTGTATTTCCTTGTGCAATCTCGTACAGGACCACTGCGGATGTTCTTTGGTCAGGGCCAGAATCCCCTGGATCACCTCCGGGCTGCTTATCGCAGCGCTGTAGGGGGTACGAATGACTGGTTTTAATCCCTCCAGTCCGTCAGCCTTGTACGCCTTTTCCCACTCGTAATAGGTTTTGGGTGTGATGCCAACCCGCTTGCAGAGTGCCGTGATCGGCATCTCGGGATACAGCAACGGCTGCATGTGCAGGATGGCCAGCTTCTGCTCGGCAGAGAAAACGGGGCGGGATTTTTTTCGTTCGGCCATGGGTGGGGGTATCACTTTGTATTCGAAAAGTGCGCCAAATCAACCCTCGGTATCGTACACGGAAAATACGAAACCATTCACGATTCAAGTAAATCGACTAATCGACAGAAAGCTGGTTATTGCAAGAGAAAAATAAGAATGCTCATTACTTCAAAATCAGCAAACGTAGTTTTTCCGACCTGCCTATCGTCCCCGCTTTCAGCCAAAGCCCGTTGATTTTGTATTCACATATATATCAATAGGTTACGTTTGTTTCTTGTATCTCCGCCGATTATTATCCGGGTAGTGATTCACCGGATATCACCATGAGCCCCTTCGCGAGCTATTTGCGCGAACTTCGACAACGGCGCGGCCTGAAGCAAAAGGAGGTCGCAGAACTGCTCGGATACGAGCAGAGCTATCTGTCGTCCTTGGAAAAGGGCTTGAAGGGACTCCCCCGGCGGGCGTTCATTGATCGGCTGATCAGCCGGCTGGCCCTGAATAGCGAAGAAGTGGCTGAGCTTGATCGGGCATTGAAATGCTCTGATCGGCGTGTGCTGCTGCCCACCAATGCCTCCCCTGACGAATATGCCCTCTGGCACGAGCTCCGTGATCTAAGCGGACGCCTGGATACCCGTCAGATTCAGTCAATCCTCGGTTTACTCCAGGCCTTTGCGCCGACGCATTGCTGTTCAAGCGATGGCGATCATGAAAGGAGAGCCACCATGTAAAAAGGGCAAACCTCGCGGCTTGCCCCCATGGGTATTGCTGATACGGCTCTGGACAAGCCAAGTATCAGCATCTCTCCTCCGGGCGTCAAGCCAACTCCCCATCCTTTTCCCGACGCATCAGGCCATTTTTACGGCCTGAGAGAGAAGTTTTTTCCTCATTTCGGGTGAAGGGCACCTCAAAAAACATGAATGCCGGGCTAGCAGGGACTTCTGTTGCCTGGATTTCTGGAGATGCAGATGCTTTCGCGCAAAGTCGTGACCCGCAGCGGTCGCAAGATCAGGGGCCATTTTCCGTCCCTGAAAATGGGGCACATGGTGCCCTGGGAGTCCCTTCTGGAAAGGGATGCCATCCTTCTGTTCGAGTTTTCACCCGGGGTGAGGACATTCCGGGCGCAGCCCGAGGAGATCGGCTACGTGGATCAGGAGACCACGCGACGCTACTACCCCGATTTCGAGATCACCGGAAATAGCGGTCGAGTTATCCATCTGGAAGTTAAACCGGAAGCCATGCTGGCGAGGCCCGATGTTGCCCGGAAACTGCGCGCAGTCGCTGATCACTACCGGCGGCTGGGCTGGGATTATCGGATCTTGACTGAGTGCAGCATCCGCCGGGAACCCCTGCATCAGAATCTTGCCATTCTCGCCCGTTACCAGCGGCGTGATGACTCGGTCGAGCAGGTGCTATCCGACGTCGGGCAGTGGCTGGCCAGTGGCGGGCAGCCTCTGAGTGCGCTTTGCGAGCGGGTCGGATCTCCAGTTGCCTACCGCCTGATCGCCTGGGGTCATGTGCATTGCGACCTGACCTCGCCCCTGACACAGGAGTCTCAAATCAGCATTCCGGAGGAGGGGCATCATGATCAGGTTCTGTTTTAAAAAAGGACTACGTTTTCTGGAGAACCAGACCGTGCGCGAACTTGCACGGCGCCTGGCGACCGGGAAGTTGCAGTTCGAGCGTGATACCGGGGAAATCGAAAACTTCGATGACAGGGAAGTGCTCGCCAAATGGCAGTCAGGTCAGTGGGTGATCGACGAGGGAAGCCTCAGTTCTGCAGCGGACGTCCTCTATCTGGCAACGCCACGTGATCTCGCCACCTATCCTGCACATTGGCAGGCTGTGGCCAGGCGTCGTGAGCGCTATATCCGCTATGTTGACCCGGATAACACGCCTTTCCAGCGGCCAGTGTGGGCAGAAAGGATCCGTGAAGCGGCGACTATCATGAATGATCCGAAGCCTCCCTGCCCATCCAGCGTTCATGCCTGGTGGAAGCGCTACCGCAATACCCGGTCGATCATGACCCTGATCCCGCAGGTGTTCGGTGGAAAGCCGAAGAACATCGATCCACGCTTCCAGATCTTTGAGGAGACGATTGCCGAGTCGTATCTGACGGCCCAGCGGCTCCCAAAAACCGTGATTCACGACACTGTCCGGAAGAGGATTCTGGCGATGAATGCGAATCGCGGGCCGGATGAGCAGATCAAACCGCCTGCTAGAACGACGATTTTCAAGTGGATCGACAATCTCAGGCAGGATGTCGTGGATTCCTCCCGGCTGGGGGCCGAGGCTGCCCGGGTGAAATACCGGATGGTGACCGGAACCTTAAAGGTCGGCGCCATCCTCGAGCGCATCGAAATCGACCATACGCCGCTCGACATCATCGTGATCGACAAAAACACGACGATTCCGCTCGGGCGCCCCTGGATGACGCTGGCGATTGACCGGTATAGCCGGATGATCGTCGGTTTCTATCTGTCGTTCCATGCGCCGTCCAGCTATTCGGTGCTGCAATGCCTGCGCCAGGCGATCCTGCCCAAGGCTGAATGGCTGGCCCGTTTCCCCGACATTCAGGGGGAATGGCCGGCCTGCGGGATCATGGATCTCATCGCTCTCGACAACGGGATGGATCTGCATTCGGAGGCGCTGGAGCGCTCCTGTCAGGAACTCGGCATTCAGCAGCTGTTCTGCCCGGCGGCCCGTCCCCAGTTCAAGGGGGCTGTCGAGCGCTGTTTCCGAACGCTGGCCAAGGGACTGATCCATCGTCTGCCGGGAACGGTGTTCTCCTCCGTCGATGAGCGAGGGGATTATCCGGCTGAAGAGATAGCGGCCATTGATTTTGAAACCCTGACCCATGTCATTACCCGGTGGATCGTTGATATCTACAGCGTGACCTACCATCGCGGTCTGGGGACCACGCCGCTCCTCAAATGGCGGGAGTCAGCCATGCAGCGCGTGATTGAGTTGCCGGCCTACCCGGAACAACTGGCCGTGATCACCGGCATCCCGGCAACCCGAACCCTGTTTCACTACGGCATTGAACTTGAGGGGCTTCACTACAACTCCCGGCAGTTGCAGGAAATGCGGCGGCGGACCGGGGATAACCGCAAGGTTGCCCTGAAGTTCTACGAGGACAGTGTCGAGTATGTGCATGTCTATGATGACCATGCCAGGGAGTACATCCGTGTGCCGGCCATCAACAGCGATTACGCCTCCGGCCTGCCACGAGGGGTGCATAGGCTCGTTCGGGAGCATGCCCGGCGCACGTTTGGTGAGCAGTATTCGATTGCCCAGATAGAAGAGGCCCGGGCAGCCATCGAGGAGAAGATCCGGGCGAGCCTTGATTACAAGAAAATGGCCAGCCGCAAACTCGGGGCCTCTTTGCTCCATACTGATAGCGAGTCCGTACTTCGTAATGAGGATCCGCTGGCTGTTGCCCGCCAGCCGGTGGACTCCATGGTTTGCGAGACCCTTGAGGATCTGCCGGAAGGACTCGATGATGACCTGCCGATGCTGGAGTCCATCGAACTGGGTGCGAGCAGGAGGGGGGCATCATGAATACGCCGCTCGATGTGCTCAGGCAGTATCGCGCGGGAGGGCAGGCGCATGCCTTCGAGGGATTCTCCTTGAGAAAGCACCTGTTTCCGCATCGCCGGTTTGTATCGGCCATCAGCCGGATGGCTGAACAGCATCACTACAGCCGGACCAATGGTGTGAGTACCGGCCTTGTGGTGGTAGGCCCGAGCGGGGTCGGTAAATCAACGCTGCTCGAACATTATCAGGATCGTTTTCCGCGCCTTAGCGAGGCTGGCAGGACACGCATTCCCGTGTTGAGCGTGGGCACGCCAGCCGGCCCCACTGTCAAGAATCTGGCCCAGGCGATCCTGGTGGCGCTGGGGGATCCTGCAGCCCATCGGGGTTCGGCCGAGGAGAAAACCCAGCGGATCCACCTGTTTCTCGGTGGCTGCCAGGTGGAGGTCCTGGTTCTCGATGACTTCCAGCATTTCTTCTATGCCCAGACCCTCAAGGATTTCCGGCACATTTCCGATTGGCTGAAGGGCCTGATGGATGCGACCCGGGTAGCACTCGTTCTTGCCGGCCTGCCGGAGTGTGAGAATGTGGTGCGGGCCAATCCCCAGTTATGGCGCCGGTTCAGTTCCCGGATCACGTATTCGGCGTTCGAGTTGAACGACGCCGAGGATTTTGCGGAGTTCCGGTCGGTTCTTCGCGGATTCCAGGAGCGTCTGCCATTGCCAGTCGTGACTCCCCTTTATGAGGCGAATCTGGCCCGTCGTTTCTGGTTTGGGAGCGATGGCCGGCTGGATTTCGTGAGAAAAGTTCTGGAAGGGGCGGTTTCCGTTGCCGGCGCGACCGGCTTTGATACGCTGGATTTGCCTCTGTATGCCCGGGCATTCCGGGAAACCGTATGGGCCGATGTCACCGAGCGCCTGAATCCGTTTTCGCCGAATGCCGTTCAGCGCTCCCTGGTCAAGGCCAGGGAGCCGTTTGAAGAGGGTGGTAATTCCACGCTGATCGGTTCTCCGGTCGCCAAGCGGCTGGGCCTCATCCATGAAATGAGGAGGATTGCTCATGTCTAACCTGCCATCCCTCCTGTTTCATCCTCATCCCGGATCAATGGAAGGCCCGCAGGGCTATCTCCTGCGTCTTGCTGCCGAGAATCATCTGCTTTTGTACGATATTGGCCGACTGAACATCCATTTCGAAGCAGAAAACCTGCAAAGACATGGTTTGATGCCTGATCCGAGGGTCGAGCCGGAGCTATCTGCGCGTATTCGCCGGACTTCTGCCCTCTGGAATACGGAAAAGGGCTTATGGAACCACCGATTTTCCAGATTCTGTCCGGAATGTCTGGCTGCCGAGCCCGTTTGGCACGCAGACTGGGAGCTTTATTTTCAGGATGCCTGTCCGGAACATCGGGTTTGGCTGGTGGATCACTGTTCGTCCTGCCAGCAACCGGTTTCATGGCACCGGAAATCGATTATCCGTTGTGACTGTGGCGCCGATCTGCGCCGGGAGGTTGCGGCAGCCTGCCCGGAGGATGTTGTCAGGATGGCCGAGATTCTGAGGGCGAAGTTGTTTGGCCAGCCTGCCGAGAATGTCCCGTTGCCTTTGAAGGTCTTGAGTCTTGGCCAGATGCAGCAGTTGATCCGGTTTTTCGGGGCCGGCACGGTCAATACGGAAGGCAGGCATCCACTCAAGATTCCCGATTCGGGCGCCATGAAGATCTCCTGGGCAGTCACCTCGGCCGCCGCAGCAATCCTGATGGACTGGCCTGCGGCATTCCACCAGATCCTTGACCAGTTGCAGTCGAAGGTCGTGGATGCAGAGGGCCATGCCCTGAAAACAACCTTCGGCTGGGTTTATCAGTATCTGTTCCGGGGGCTCAAGGGCAACGGGTTCGACGTCATTCGGGATGAGTTTGGGGAGTGGGTCAGTACGCGCTGGAAAGGTGGGGTGGCAAAACGCAACCGCAGGCTGGCCACCATGATGATGAACCGGGCTGTCTGGATTCCGGCCAAGATTGCCCGCGATGAACTGGGTATCTCGCAGCCACGGCTGGAACGCCTGATCCGTGAAGGTGTGCTCGACAGCGAGTCTTTCGTCAGTGATAGCGGCCGGAAGTTCTGCATGGTGCGTCGCGATCAACTGGTCCAGGCAAAGGAAAAGCTGTCCGGTGGAATGGATATGCTTTCGGCCGCAGAACTACTTGGGTTTTCTAGGCGGCGCATGCGCAGCATGTTGAAGCTGCTGTTTCCGAATGCGTCGAAATCGTCGGATTTGCCAGGTAGTGTCTGGTTTGTGCCGCGTTCCGACGTCGAAGCGGTGCTGGCGCTTACCGAAGACCTCCCGGTTGTGAGTATTCCGGATGAGGGATGCGTATCGGTCAGTCACATCCTGCGGTACTGGACCTGGCGGAGTCTCGATATCGTGGCGGCAATAGAGTCCGCCATGGCGAAAGAACTGCGGCCGGTAGCCCGGATCGATACGGCCAGAGGTGTAGCCAGCCTGGTATTTGAGGAAGCGGCACTCAAACACTGGTTTGAGTCGAACGCCAGAGGTGTCGGGCAATGGCTGACTTGCCCCCAGTTTGCCATCGAGTATTCGCTGTCCCAGCAGGTGGCCTATGAACTCGTGACCTTTGATTTCATCAAGGCAGAGCGCTTGCCGAATATGCGCCATGGCGGCTGGTGGCTTAGCCGGAAAGCGATAGAAGCGTTTTTTCGAGACTATGTCTTTGCGAGTGAGATTGGCGCTCGCATAGGCGTGATGTCCATCGTGGCCAGGAAGCGACTGGAGGAGCAGTCGATCATGCCGGTTTCTGGTCCCGGCGTGGATGGTGCGAAAAAGCTGCTTTACCGTCGAACGCCGGAGCTCGAATCGTTCATATTAGAATCAGGCCAGTCCCAAGATTTTGTACTGACGCCGACAGGCAGTGCTGTGCGAAAAGTAGGGAAATCCGAAAAAAGACTCCTGGCTGATGACCGAGGTCCATTTCACAGCTAGATAGTCATTGATTTTGTTGAGTTCGGGTTTTCAGCGGAAACCGGAACCTACAGGTTTCGTCGATACCTCCCCGGCCGGCCAGTGCATCTTCTGTCGCCTCGTGGCCGGCGAAATTCCGGCTTCCCGGGTTTATGAAGACGAGCAGACGCTGGCCTTCATGGACCTCGGGCAAGTCAATCCGGGACACACGCTGGTCGCCGTCAAGCGCCATGCGACCGACCTGCTCGATTTGACTGCTGACGAGGCGGCGGCGGCGATGCGCACGGCGCATCGCGTTGCGCAAGCGGTCAAGAAGGCTTTCGATCCACCGGGCCTGACCCTGCTGCAGTGCAATGGCCAAGCTGGCGACCAGACGGTCTTTCATTTTCACATTCATGTCGTGCCGCGCCATGTCGACGATGGCGTCGGCCTCTCGTGGCCGCGCAAGGACCCGGCGCGCGACCAGCTGGAAGCCTACGCGGCGCAATTGCGGCAGGCGCTGGCCGCCGGCTGACTGGCGGTCCTGCCGATCCCGCCCATTGGAGGGCAGGTTTGACAGCCCTCCAACTGGCGGACTATAGTCGCCGGATGACTCAATTCCCGGTTTCCACCCTGTTTGCCTTCGCAACCTGCGCTGCTGTGCGGATGGGTGGTGCCGCGTCGCTCAGACCGGACCGAGAAGGAATCGGCGCGCTCGCCGCAGATTCCTAAGCCCGGCGATACGCTTTTCCCCTTTTAGCGCTACACAAACGATCGCCGGGCTCAACTGAAGCGCGATTGCGGCTCTCACACCGGGATGCCGCGCCTTGAGGACTTTTCCTGTTTTTCCTGCCTCGCATCGAGTTCGCGCTCGTGCGGCATTTCGGCTTTCCGTCGCCCGGTTCATCCCGCCGGCTGGAGCCGGTGCCCGCACGCCGTGCAGATCGGGCGGATTTTCTTGTTTTCCCTTTGTCTCGCGCCGGACGGTGCGGGATGACACGTGCCATCGAGGAGTTTTATGAACGTCAATTACCACAGCATCTGGCCGCCTCCGGAGCAGCCGGTTTCCACGCTTTCCCCGAATCCAGCCCGGCCGGTTGATGCGCGGCTGGCACCGGCGGCAGCAGCGAGGGAGGTCGTCAATCTCCCTTCCCCGGCGTCGTCGGCCCTCCGTTCCATCCTGGCCATCACCGATCTGCAGCAGGATGCCGACGCCGTTCTTGAAAAGGCCGCACAGTTGGCCAAGGCAAATGGCATTGCGCTGACTATCGCCTACTACAACCAGAAGGGTGGCCCGAGTGGCACCCAGGCCATCGTCCGGCTGATCAGACGGGCGCGCCATTTGCGCAATGCGTTCGAGATACCGGTCGAAGTACCGGCCTACCACCAGCTGAGCGATCGGGATCTGGCCCGATTCGCTGCCAGGCACGATCTGGTGTGCGTGCATCGCGATCAATTGCTGTACCGCAACCCGATCTGGCGCGCCAATCTGGTTCGCCTGCTGTTGGACAAGGCTCGGGCACAGGTTCTGGCCCTGACCGGCGATGGCAGTCTTCCCGCCGACCGGACCTTGCTCGCGGCCAAGACCCGCTGTGCACTCAAGACGCAATTTGCTGCCCTGTCCCGTCTCGGGCCGCAGGAGGCAGTGGAATTGCTCCATATCACACGCCACCCGGAAACCCCGCTGCCCCGGCTGGGCGATGTGCCCCCCGGTGTGATGGCCGACTACCTCAAGGAAAAATGGCAGGCCGTGCACGCCGGCTTCGAGTCGGCAGGGAGTGCTGTGCGGCCGCTGCCCGATGTCGAGGTGCGCCTGACGATGGTCCATGGCGATGTACGCAGCCGGATCCGGCAGCATCTGGCGGATAGCGGTGCATCGCTGCTGGTACTCGGCTGGCATCGGCGGTCGGGCCTGTCGGCCTGGTTGCGCGAGCGCATGGTGGTGAATCTGTTGCGGGAGTCGCTATGCGCGGCGCTGATTGTGCCGGTCGAGCGGGTGGTGGATGAAACCTTGCTGCAGCCGGAAAAGGGGCGGTGACGATGGATATCTCGCGTCAGTTCGTTCGGCAAAAGCAGCCTTGTGCCGAAGGTTTTCGCTGGTTCCTGCGGCATTTCGAAAGGGGATCGGATTACCAGCCGCTGCTCGATGCCTTGGTCGATGCCGGACGGGTATCGGATGCCTGCTGGCTGATGGATCAGTTCGGCCCGACCAAGAGCGTTCTCGAGGTCGATGCGCTGGACGTCGATGCCATGGTGTTTGCCGGCAGCCTGCATGTGCGCGGACCGATCGATATCGGCACCGTACTGCGTGTCGGTGGCAGTTTGCGGGCCGATTCCGGCTTGCGCGTCGGCCGTCGCGTCGAAATCGGCGAAAACCTCTGGGCAGCTGGCAACATCCTCGCCATGGGTAAGCTGAAGGTGGATGGCGATGTGCGCGCCGACTGGAGCCTGCTCGTCGAGGAGAGCCTGGATTGCGGCGGTGATCTGCGCGTCGGCCGGGATATCGAGGTCGGCGCCGGCTGCCGGGTTGGTGGCCAGACCGCTGTTGGCGGCGATGTTTCGGTGGGTGGCAACATGGAGTGCCTGAGCCATCTTCGTATCCGGGGCGGGCTGAAGGTTCGCGGCAATGCCTGGGCCGGGCAGGGCATCGAAGTCCGCGAAGGCATCGCTGTCCGGGATCACCTGGAAGCTTGCTGGGGAATCGTCGCGGGCGAGTCGATCACAGCAGGCGGTGCGATCAAGGCGGGCGAGAGCCTGGAGGCCGGGGAGTTCATCACGGCGGGGGAGGGCTATGGCATTTATGCCGGGCTGAACGTGCCGGTCGATGTCTGGGAGGCCAGTGCCTGGGTGCGTGCCCGGGCACTGCCCAGCCGCTTGCTCAGCGGCCACTGGCGCGGTTCGTCGGCATCCTGAGCCGCGTGCGCCTGATTACCTTTTCCCTTGCCGGAGTTTGCCATGTTGGCCATGAATATCTCTCCGTTCCCGCCATGGATCGTCGGCTGGTTGTCGGAATTGCGCATCGATGTCGCGTTGCCTGAAGACGATATCGCCCTGGAGTTGAAGAAACTGTATCGCCGCATGCAGCGGCCGGTCGATCCGATGCATGCGATGGCGGTGATCGATATCGAACATCCCCGCCTGCGTTTTCGCTACCGGGAGGCGGACGGCGAGCATTACGTCTATGCCGAGGACCCGGCCGGCGCCTGCCTGGCCGGCTATACCGTGTTCAACCGCCTGATCGAGGTGAACAAGCGAACCGATCCGCATTTGCGCGCGCCGCATTCCAAGTACGCTCCGCCTTACCGGCGGCAGGGCATCGCCTCGCTGGTCTATCGCTGGTGGCTGGATGGTGGTCGCAATCTGATCACCGGTGTGCGCCAGTCGCCGGCATCGCATGCACTGTGGCATTCGCTGGCAGCGGATTACCCGCTTTACTACGTGCAGTTGCATGACAAACGGCTGCGCGTCCTGGGCCGGCAGGTGTCACCGACGATGCGGGAGGCGTTCCATACCCGCATGCTGCTGCTTGGCAAGAACGGGTGTCTGGAGCATTTCGTGCATCAAACCGGTTGTCAGCATTAGCCGGCAGCACTAGCGTTTTTGATCTTCTGGCCAGTTCCATGCTTGAATTCGCCCTTCTCTGAGCGAAGGGGCGAATCCATGCGGGTTGTTGTGCAGCGGGCGGCGAGTGCGTCGGTGACGGTCGGGGGGAGCGTCGTCTCCAGCATCGGGCCCGGCCTGCTCGTCCTCGCCGGTTTCGAGGCGGACGATGGCGAGGCCGATCTCGACTGGATGGCCGGCAAGATCGTCCGTCTGCGCCTGATGGCCGATGAAAACGGCGTGATGAATCGCAGCGTGCAGGAAGTCGGCGGCGACATTCTTGCCGTCTCGCAGTTCACCCTCTACGCCTCGGTGAAGAAGGGCAACCGGCCGTCGTGGAGCCGGGCGGCGCGGGGCGAGGTATCGGGGCCGCTGTTCGCGCGCTTTGTCGCCAAACTGTCGGCCGAACTGGGCAAACCGGTGCCGACCGGCGTATTTGGCGCGGACATGCAGGTGGCGCTGATCAACGACGGGCCGGTGACGCTGAGCATCGATTCCCGCCAGCCGGAATAGCCCGGTTCAGCCGGCGGCGAGCGCCTGGCCGAGTTGTTCGAGCCCGGCCAGGCTGCCGAGTGGCAGGCCGATGCCGGTTTGTGGATCGGGCACCTGCGCCTCGTGGGGGTTGATGCGGATCAGCCGCCAGCCGTAGTGTTCCGAAAAGCGGCGGACGGTCGGGATGGCGCTGCCGGCGCCGATCTCGATGCACAACAGGCGCTCGGTCCCGGCCAGCCATTCGGTCAGCCGCCGGTATTGCAGGGCGGTGCGCCGCTCCTCCCAGTCGCTGTCGCCGAACATCAGGATGTTGGGCCGCGCCAGGCCGCCGCAATGCGGGCAGCGCGGTGCGTCGTTCAGCAAGCGGCAGTGCTCGGCATCGACCAGCGGTTGAAAGTCGTCGGCTGGCCAGATCCCGCCCCGGCAGTTGTCGATACATTGCAGATGATGGATGGAGCCGTGGATTTCGCACATGGTGTTGCTGGCGAACCCGGCTTTCTGGAATTGCCCGTCGACATTGCTGGTGAATACCCGGGCGCCGTGTGGCTTGTCGGCGGCCAGGCCGAGCAATTGCCGGAAGCCGGCGTGCGGCACGGTGTGCCGGTAGAGGTTCAGGCGATGCCCGTAGAAACCCCAGGCGAGTTGCGGATCGCGGGCGAAGGCAGCGGGGTTGGCGATCGACTCGAAGGCGATGCCGGCCCGGCCGAGGGCCGGATAGACCCCCCAGAAACCCGCTGGGCCACGGAAGTCGGGCAGGCCGGAATCAATGCCCAGGCCGGCTCCGGCCGTGATGAGCAGGGCGTCGGCCGCGCGCAGCCAGTCGGCGGCGCGCCGTAGCGGCAAGGCGGGGTCGGACATGCCGTTGACCTCGATCAGAGGCCGCTGTCGGTGCTGGCGATGATCTGTGGGTAGCCCAGCGGATCGTCCTTGTGGTCGTATATTTCCTTGATATGGAATTCAAGGTCGGTCAGTGCGCCGTTTTCGTCGGCGTAGATTTCCTTGATGCGCAGGATTTCCGGCAGTGCCTGGCGGAATGCCTCGACCAGCGCCGGGTCGAAATGGCGGCCGCACTGGTCGTCGAAATACTGCAGGGCCGTTTCCAGCGGCAAGGCCGGTTTGTAGGGACGAACCGAGAGCAGCGCATCGAAGACGTCGGCCACGGCGACGATGCGGCCTTCGAGCGGGATGGCTTCGCCCTTGAGGCCCTGCGGGTAGCCGGTGCCATCCCACTTTTCATGATGGGTCAGCGCGATGATGCGGGCGGTTTCGAGCAGTTCGTTGTCGTGCTTGCCGATGATCTCAGCCCCCATGATCGGGTGCTGGTACATGACCTCCCGCTCGGCCGCGTCGAGCTTGCCGGGCTTGAGCAGGATGGCGTCGGGAATGCCGATCTTGCCGATGTCGTGCATCGGCGCCGTGTTGAAGATGATGTCGGCGGCCTCCTCGCCGAGGCCGTGGGCGAGGGCGATGAGCCGGGCGTAGTGGCTCATGCGCAGCACGTGGTTGCCGGTTTCGTTGTCCTTGAACTCGGCGGCCCGGCCGAGGCGGCGGATGATCTGCTGGCGGGTGGTGAGCAGTTCCTGGGTGCGCTGCTGCACCATGCGGGCCAATTCGCGCGCCTGGTCGTAGAGGGCGAGGTGGGTGCGGACCCGGGCCTTGACGATGGGCGGACTGATCGGCTTGGTGATGTAGTCGACGGCGCCGGTTTCCAGGCCGCGCCGCTCGTCCTCCGGGCTGGTCATGGCGGTGACGAAGATGACCGGAATACGCCGGCGGTCGGGGTTGGCCTTCAGACGGCGGCAGATTTCCAGGCCGCTGATGCCGGGCATCATGATGTCGAGCAGGATGAGATCCGGCGGTTCGTCGGAATAGACGATCTTCAGTGCCTTCTCGCCCGAGGTGGCGATGCGGATGCGGTATTCGTCGCGCAGGATTTCGCTGAGCAGGTCGATGTTGTCGGGGCTGTCATCGACGACCAGGACGCATTGCTTGGGCAAGAGGGTGGACATGGCTATCGGTTCATTCGGGTGATCAGGTGGGCTGCCGTTGCGCAATCATCTGCTCGAGCAGTTCCTTGGCTTCGTCGAAATCGTACTGGCCGATGTGGCGGGCCAGTTGATCGACCGGATGCGGGCCGAAAACCTGCGTGAGCTGGCCGGACATTTCCTCGAAGCGACGGACGGCCGATGCATCGGCATTATCCAGCAGCCGATGCAGATCGGATAGCGCCTCGTTCGACATGGTGCCGGGCACGGTGGGCGGTGGTGTACTCATCTCGGCGGCCAGGTTTTCGGCCTGGGCGACGATATCCGGCAGGCAGCCCTGCAACTCGGCAAGATGACGGGCGATGGTTGTCTCCTGGGCGGCCGGTTCCTGCTTGAGCAATGCCTCCAGCTCGCCGGCCAGGCGGGCCAGGGCGGCGGCACCGATATTGCCGGCCAGGCCGCGCAGGGTGTGGGCGCGCAGGATCATGGCTGCCCTGTCCTGGCGCCGGTGGTCGGCCCGTAGCTGCTCGGCGGCATCGGCCTGATTGGTGCAGAAACGACTGAGCAGGCGGCCGTACATCGCCCGGTTGCCGGCGAATCGGGCGAGCGCTTCGCCGGCGTCGATGGCCGCTGTTCCGGCTAGCGTGGTGCGCTCCTCCGCCGGGCGCGGGGCGGGTATGTCGGGCGGCGTGCCCAACCAGCGCGCCAGGGTGGCATGCAGGACGGAGACGTCGATCGGTTTCGGGATGTGGTCGTTCATGCCGGCATCCAGGCAGCGCTGGCGGTCGGGGGCCAGCGCGTTGGCCGTCATCGCGACGATGGGTAGACCGGCCAGGGCCGGGTCGGCGCGGATCAGGCCGGTCGCGGCATAGCCGTCCATGACCGGCATCTGGCAATCCATCAGCACCAGGTCGTAGGCTGCCTGGCGGACCCTGGCGACCGCCTGCTCGCCATCCGCGGCGCAGTCCACGGTGAGGCCGATGCTGGTCAGCATCTCTTCCGCCAGTTCGCGATTGACCTCGTTGTCCTCGACGAGCAGTACCCGCTGGCCGGTGAAGCGGGCAGCCGGCCGGTTGCCGGCCGGGGATGGCGTCAGGCGTCTGCCCTGCTCGCGATGGAGAGCGAGCATGATGCTGTCGAACAGCGAGGAGGGGGTTGCCGGCTTGGCGAGGATGGCGCCGACCGGGAGATTGCCCAGCGCACTGTGCAGTTCGTCGGGATCGTTGGCCGTGGCCATGACGACGGCTGCCGCATGGCCGGGATGTTCCTGCCGGATGCGACGCAGCAGGCTGACGCCGTCCATGCCGGGCATCTTCCAGTCGATGATCAACAGGCCGTAGCGCGCGTTGTCGGCCAGTTCGCGCAGCGCTGCCTCGCCGCTGCCGACCGCCTTGGCGTCGATGCCGAGCAGGGTCAGCATGTGCAGGAAAACTTCGGCGGCGCCGGGACTGTCGTCGACCACCAGGGCGTGCAACGGCTCGGGCAGGCCGATGTGCTGCGGGGTGAGTGCCTGCTCGGACGGCAGGCCGAAGGGCAGGCGGAAGGTGAAGCGGCTGCCGACGCCGGGCTGGCTGGTGACGCCGATTTCGCCGCCCTGCAGGTCGACGATGCGCTTGCAGATCGACAGGCCCAGCCCGGTACCACCGTATTTGCGCGTCGTCGAGGTGTCGGCCTGGGTGAAGGCGGAGAAGAGCTTGTCGATTTGCTCGGCATCCATGCCGATGCCGCTGTCGATGACCTCGAAGCCGAGTTCGACCTGGCTCTCGCTGCGCGTCAGGCATTTCACCGCGACCCGGATTTCGCCCGCCTCGGTGAACTTGATGGCATTGCCGACCAGGTTGAGCAGGACCTGGCCGAGGCGCAGCGAGTCGCCGAGCAACTGGTCCGGCACCTCCGGTGCGATGTCGTAGATCAGCTCCAGGCCGCGTTCGCGGGCCTTGATGCCGCACAGGTCGCTGAGGTGGCGGAAGGCCGTGTCGAGACTGAACGGTGCCTGCTCGAAGCGCATCATGCCGGCCTCGATCTTGGACAGGTCGAGAATGTCGTTGATGATGCCGAGCAGGCTCTTGGCGGCGTTGTCGACCTTGGCCAGGTAGTTGCGCTGGCGCGGCGTCAGTTCGGTCTGCAGGGCGAGATGGGTCATGCCGACGATGGCGTTCATCGGCGTGCGGATTTCGTGGCTCATGTTGGCCAGGAAATCGGCCTTGGCGGCGGCGGCCGACTCGGCGGCCCGGCGGGCGCGTTCGGCTTCCCGCTCGGCTTCCTTGAGGGCGGAGATGTCGACGATGACGCCGATCAGGCCGCCCGGTGTGTCGTCAGGTGCCCGGAAGCCGGTGACGGAATACAGGGTGTCGTGCCAGTGGCCGTCGGCATCGGGCATCGGCATGTCGCGCGATGCCCGGCCGCACTCGGCGATGATCCGTTCATCCTCGGCCTGGTAGGCCAGCCGGGCCGCCAT
Organism: Dechloromonas agitata is5; assembly: GCF_000519045.1. GTDB lineage: Bacteria > Pseudomonadota > Gammaproteobacteria > Burkholderiales > Rhodocyclaceae > Azonexus > Azonexus agitatus. The sequence goes on along the minus strand of NZ_KI912532.1, from coordinate 875,231 downwards.
CGGCAGGTAGTCGAGATCAAGGACACGCTTGCCGGCCAGATCATGGCGCCGGATGCCGAAGAAGCGTTCGTAGGCGGCATTGCAGCCGAGGAAGCGGCTGTCGGCACCCTTGTAGAAGATCGGATTCGGGATGGTATCGAGCAACTCCTGCAGGAAGGCGAACTGGCGGATCAGCTCGGCTTCGATGTGGCGGCGCTCGGAAACGTCGAGCACGGTGATCAGGATCGAGTCGAGGCTGCCATCGGGACCGAATACCGGGGCGATCTGCACGTCGCCCCAGCGGCCCGCCTCGGGCGCTTCGCCGAACTGGATTTCCTGGCGCAGGCTGTGCGTCGGCACTGACCCCGATCCCTCGCCGGGCAGCAGGTCGTCGATGCGGGTGAGTAACTCGGTGGGCAGCGCGATGCGTTCCGGATGGGCCAGCAGGCGGTCGATCGGCTGGTCGATGAAGCGGGCGAAGGCCGGGTTGATCAGCACCGCCCGGCGCTGCGGATCGAGGCTGACGATGCCCACCGCCGCATTGTCGAAAATGGCACGGAAGAAGGCTTCCCGCTTTTGCAGGATGTCCTGGCTCTCGCGCAGGGCCTGGGTGCGCCGGGCGACAGTCAGTTCCAGGTTGGCGTTGGCTTGCTGGATGTCGTTGCGCGCCTGACGCAGGTGCTGCCGCATGCCGTCGAGGGCGCTGGCCAGGCGGCTCACTTCCTGCCACGTGGCGTCGCAGGAGACCGGAGTGTCGAGATCCTGGGCGCCGATCCGGGCGCTCTCCTCGGCCAGCGCCATCAGCGGCTCGCCGAAACGCCGGGCGATGCGGATGGCGACGATCAGACCGAGGGCAAGGGCTGACAGGCTGATCAGGCCGAGCAGCAACAGGTCGTTGCTGCTGATCGGGACGAAATCACGCTCCGGCGCGACGATGCCAAGCCAGATGCCGCTCGTGTTGCCCTTGATCGGCTTGAACAGGCTGAGCCAGCGCCCGTCGTCCAGGGTGTGATCGTGCAGGCCGTGTTCGGGTGCCGGGTTGTCCTGCCAGGCCTGGAAGGCGCGTGCCAGCTCGGGCAGGCCGAGGTCCTCCGGGGTCTTGAGCAAGGCGTCGTTGATCGCCTGGCGGTGGGTGAAGCGCGGATCGCGCGGCGGCGCGATCAGTCGGCCCTCCTTGAGGAAGAATGCCGCCTTGCCCTGCGGGCTGAATTCGAGGTGGCTGGTGAATTCGGCCATGTCAATCAGGCGCACGTCGTGGCCGATGACATAGTGCGAACCGTCGCTGCCCTGCCAGCGCATGGCTGCGGTGATGCCGGGTTCCTTGGTGGTGAAGAAGATGTAGGGCTCGGTCCAGAACACCGAACGGTCGTCGGGCAGGGCCATGGCACCCTTGAACCAGGGGCGTTCCCGGGCATCGTAATCGCGCTCGCGCATCTCGACGCTTTCGATCTGCCGCCGGGCATTCCAGGTGATCCAGTAGGTCTGCCGGCCCCTGTCGGCCGGATCGGATATCCGGTTGATCCAGCGGCCGTCATCGGTCATCAGCAGCAGGATTTCCCGGCCTGATTCATGGGCGAAGATGACCGAGGTGATTTCGCCGTGATTGGCGATGATGGGAAAGAAGAATTCGTTGAAGCGCAGCAGCTGGTCATGGTCGAGATCGCCAGCCTTGCCCCAGCCCTGGCTGGTGCGCAGCGTGATTTCGACGGTCTTGAGCAGGCGGCTGAAGCGCACCTCGAGTTGCTCGGCGGCGCGTTCCATCTGCGAGCGGGCCAGGCGGTCCACGGTGGGCTGGCCGATCAACAGGTAGAGCGCGGCAGCGAAGGCGGCGAGTGCGAACAGGATGAGCAGGCCGATACGCAGTATCAGACTGTTGGCAAAGCCCGGTTGTCTGAAGGAAACGCCGTGCAGCATTCCTCCTCCCTCGCTTGGTGACGGTACGCTGCCGGTTCGGTGAGATTTTTCTTATTGGGGCGCAGCGGTGTTCAGGATATACGGCTGGCGCCGGGGCGTGTCAAGCCAATATGCCGAGAAGCTATTGATGGATGGTGATTTCCGGCGTCTTGCCGAGGAATTCCAGACGCTTGTGCAGGGCTTCGCTGACCTGGATGCGTCCCTCGCCATCGATGCGCAGGACGAGGCCGACACCCATGCGGCGGGCCATGTCGCGCCAGGCCTCGGGGCCGGCGATGAAGATCGGCTTGGAGGCAGCGTCCGACAGGGTGCCGGCCTGTGCGCCGGCCGGGATGAGCACTGTCACCGCCTGCGTGTGGCTGGCCGGATAGCCGCTGCGCGGATCGAGCAGGTGCGGGTAGCGCTTGCCGTCCACCTCGAAGAAGCGCTGGTAGTCGCCGGAGGTACCGATCGCTTCGCCGTCGTCGAGCAGCACCGTGGCGAGCGGCCCGGGTTGGCGCGGATGCTGGATGCCGACCCGCCATTTCCGGCCTTCCTTGCTGCCCAGCGCCATTACGTTGCCGCCGATGTTGATCAGCGCGTTGTGGATACCCATGCCGCGCAGGATGCTGGCCGCCCGGTCGAGCGCGACGCCCTTCAGATAGCCGCCGAAATCGAGGGCAACCCGCGGGTTGCGGCTACGGACTGTGGTGTTGTCGATCGTGATGTCGGCGATGGACGGCTGGCTTGCCCGCCAGGCCTGGATGTCGGCAGCGGCCGGTAGTTCGGCCTTGAATTCGTCGGCCTGGAAGCCCCACAGCGCGATCAGCCGGCCGATGCCGGGGTCGAACAGGTTATCGCCCTGCCGGGCCAGGGCCTGCGCCTGAGCAATGAAGCCGGCCAGCTCAGGGCTGACCGGATGCGACCGGCCGGCGGCGATGGCCTCGTTCAGGGTGCTCAGTTCGGAGGGCTGCCAGGCGTGGTAGCTACGGTGCAGGCGGTCGAATTCGCGCAGCACGGCGGCGATGGCCTGCCGCCCCTGTTCCGGTTGCTCGCTGACGACGATGACCTCGACCCGGGTGCCGAAGACGTAGGCCTGCTGCTCCTGGAGCGGCGTCCGGCCGCAACCGGCGACGAGCACGAACAGGATGGCGAGGCACAGGCTCAGGCAAGTCCGCATGCGTGCTCGATCGCGGTGATGAAGGCGCCGGCCGCATCGAAACCCGATTGCTGGCGGATTTCGACCATGCAGGTCGGGCTGGTCACATTGATTTCGGTGAGATGGTCGCCGATCACGTCGAGGCCGACCAGCATCAGCCCGCGCTGGTAGAGCACGGGGCCGAGCGCCTCGGCGATCTGCCGGTCGCGGGCCGACAGCTCCTGGGCAACGCCGGTGCCACCGGCCACCAGGTTGCCGCGCGTCTCGCCGGCCTTGGGGATGCGCGCCAGGCACCAGGGCACCGGCTTGCCGGCGATGAGCAGGATGCGTTTGTCGCCGGCCGAGATTTCGGGCAGGTAACGCTGCGCCATGATGGTGCGGGCGCCGTTGTGGGTCAGCGTCTCGACGATGACGTTGCGGTTGGGGTCGTTGCGATGGACGCGGAAAATCTGGCTGCCGCCCATGCCGTCGAGCGGCTTGAGGATCACGTCGCGCTGCTCGTCGATGAAATGCTGGACTTGCGGCATGTTGCGGCTGACCTGGGTGGGCGGCACCCATTCGGCAAATTCCATCAGCGCCAGTTTTTCGGAATGCTCGCGCAGGGCACGCGGCCGGTTGAAGACGCGCACGCCATCCGCTTCGGCGCGTTCGAGCAGCCAGGTGGCGGTGAGGTATTCGAAATCGAAGGGCGGATCCCGGCGCATGATCACCGCATCGAAAGCCTTGAGCGGCATCCACTCGCGGCCGGTTTCGCGATACCAGTCATGGTCGTCCGGCCGCAGGTGGAGGTGCAGTGCCTCGCCGAAGACGCCACCGCGTGCGGCTTCCGGCTTGCGCCAGCCGAGGCTGGCGGCATCGATGGCATAGACTTCGTGGCCGTGTTTTTCGGCGGCGCGCATCATGGCCACCGACGAATCCTTCCAGGCTTTCAGGTGGTCGAGCGGATCGACGATGAAGGCAAGCTTCAGCGACTGGCTGCTGCCGCCGAGCAGGTGCTTTTCGAAATGCAGCTGTTGGGCCAAGCCCTATGCCTCGTTCGTTTCCGGCGCTGTCCGCTCCAGTTCGATGGCGGCGGCCAGGCAGGCCAGGCGGCCGACCACGCCGTAGGCGTAGAAGCGGTTGGGGGCCGAATCGGGATTGCCGCAACGGTAGTCGGGCAGGTTGCAGCCGGTTTGGAAGGCGAGCGGCTCGAAGTGCATGCCCGGCGCGTTGAGGTTCTCGTCCTTGCCGCGCCCGGTATGCACGCGGTAGAAGCCGCCGACCACGTAGCGGTCGATCATGTAGATCACCGGCTCGGCCACCGCGTCCTTCACCGTCTCGAAGGAATGGACGCCTTCCTGGATCAGTACCTCGCTGACCTCGAGGCCTTCCTTGACCACGCTCATCTTGTTGCGCTGCTTGCGGTTCAGCGCGATGACTTCATCGACGTTGCGCACGGTCATGACGCCCATGCCGTAGGTGCCGGCATCGGCTTTGACGACGACGTAAGGCGTCTCGTCGATGTCGTATTCCCGGTATTTTTCCTTGACGATGTCGAGTACGGCGGCGACGTTGGCGGCCAGGCATTCCTCGCCTTGCCGCTCGTGGAAATTGATGCTGCGGCAGACTGAGAAAGCCGGGTTGATGCGCCAGGGGTCGATGCCGATCGCCTTGGCGAAGTCGTTGGCGACCTGGTCGTAGGCGGCGAAGTGGTTGGACTTGCGGCGCACGGCCCAGCCGGCGTGCAGCGGCGGCAGCACGACCTGGTTGCGCAGGCCCTGCAGGATGGCCGGGATGCCAGCCGACAGGTCGTTGTTGAGCAGGATGGCACAGGGGTCGAAGCCGTCCAGGCCGAGCCGGTCGGCGGTGCGGACGAGCGGTTCGAGGAGCAGGCTCTGGCCGTTGGGCAGGTCGATGTTTGTCGGCTGGTTGATTTCCGGCAGCAGGGAGCCGATCCGGACAGTCAGGCCGGTTTGCTTGAGGATGGCGGCAATCTGCGCGACGTTCTGCAGGTAGAACTGGTTGCGCGTGTGGTTTTCCGGGATGAGCAGCAGGCTGCAGGCTTCCGGACAGAACTTCTCGATGGCGCTCATCGCTGCCTGCACGCAGAGCGGCAGGAAGGCCGGGTTCAGGTTATTGAAGCCGCCGGGAAACAGGTTGGTATCGACTGGTGCCAGCTTGAAGCCGGAATTGCGCAGGTCGCACGATGCGTAGAAGGGTGGCGTGTGTTCCTGCCACTGGCCGCGCAGCCAGTGTTCGATCTGCGGACTGGCCGCGAGGAAGCGGCGTTCCAGTTCGAGGAGCGGCCCGGTCAGGGCGGTGGTGAGGTGCGGAACCATGGGCTGTTTCTCAGTCGGCGGTCAGTGGGGTGGCCGCAAATCTTACACCGCAGCGCCATGGACCGGGTCACGGATGGTCGTTGGTACGGCTCGCGCCCAGCATGCGGGCGACCACCTCGGTGCCGGTTGGCGCAGCACAATCCGTCGCGCAGGCGGCTGGCATGGCGGCAAGTGCTTGAAAAAAGGTAAAATTCACCCCTTTGTTTCATCGCTAGCCAGCAGAACGGATTTTCATGCTCGTCGCCGCCAATATCACCATGCAGTTCGGGGCCAAGCCCCTGTTTGAAAACGTCAACGTCAAGTTCGGCGAAGGCTATCGCTACGGCCTGATCGGTGCCAACGGCGCCGGCAAGTCGACCTTCATGAAGATTCTGTCCGGCGTGCTGGAACCCTCGGCCGGCAACGTCTCGAAAGACGTCACCGAGCGCATGGCCTACCTGCGCCAGGATCAGTTCGCCTACGAAGACATGCGCGTCCTCGACGTGGTGATGATGGGTCACGAGGAACTGTGGGCCGCCATCCAGGAACGCGATGCCATCTATGCCAACCCGGAAGCGACCGAAGACGACTACATGCGTGCCGCCGAGCTGGAAGGCAAGGTCGGTGAATACGACGGCTACACCGCCGAGGCGCGAGCCGGCGAACTGCTGCTCGGTGTCGGCATCCCGACCGAACAGCACAATGGCCCGATGAGCCAGGTGGCGCCCGGCTGGAAGCTGCGTGTCCTGCTCTGCCAGGCGCTGTTCGCCAATCCGGACATCCTGCTCCTCGACGAACCGACCAACAACCTCGACATCAACACCATCCGCTGGCTGGAAGACGTGCTGAACAACCGTGATTCGACGATGATCATCATCTCGCACGACCGCCACTTCCTGAACCAGGTCTGCACCCACATGGCCGACCTGGACTACGGCAAGATCCAGATCTACCCGGGCAACTACGACGACTTCATGGAAGCCTCGGCGCAGGCGCGCGCCCGCCAGCAGGCCGCCAACAGCAAGGCCAAGGAGCGCATCTCCGAGCTGCAGGAATTCGTCCGCCGCTTCTCGGCCAACAAGTCCAAGGCCAAGCAGGCGACCAGCCGTTTGAAGCTGATCGACAAGCTGAAGCCGGAAGACGTCAAGCCGTCTTCCCGCCAGTACCCGTGGATCCGCTTCGACTACGACGAGAAGCAGAAGCTGCACCGCCAGGCCGTCGAGATCGAGAACCTGACCTTCGTCTACGAAGGCAGCGACCGCAAGATCTTCGACAACCTGACCATCACCATCAACGCCGGCGAGCGCATCGCCGTGATCGGCGAGAACGGCGTCGGCAAGACGACCTTCCTCAAGCTGCTGATGGGCGAGCTGCAACCGTCCTACGGCACGCTGAAGTGGGCCGAGAAGGCCAATCCGGGCTATTACGCGCAGGATCACAGTGCCGAATTCGCCGGCACCCAGAGCCTGACCGAATGGATCGTCGGTTACGCCCGCGCCTCGGTGGAAGACGGCGGCGACCTGGAAACCCTGGTTCGCGGCACCCTCGGCCGCCTGCTGTTCTCCGGCGATGAAGTCAAGAAGCCGGTCAACGTCATCTCCGGCGGCGAGCAGGGCCGCATGCTGTTCGGCAAGCTGATGCTGTCCAAGCCGAACGTGCTGGTCATGGACGAACCGACTAACCACCTCGACATGGAATCGATCGAAGCCCTGAACAGTGGCCTGGAAAAATTCCCCGGTACGCTGATCTTCGTGTCGCACGACCGCGAATTCGTTTCCTCGCTGGCGACCCGCGTCTTCGAAGTGAAGGGGGACGGCAAGATCGTCGATTACCTGGGCGGTTACGAGGATTACCTGGCTTCGCAGGGCGTCGAGTAAGACGACCGGCTTCTGCCGGTTACCGAAAAAGCCGAAGGCCAGGCCTTCGGCTTTTTTGTGCCCGCTTACCGGGCTTTCTCGAAATACGGCAGCAAGGCCTTGGCGGCTTCGATGCGCGCCAGGCTGCCGGCCTGTGGGTCGTTCATCACGGCGAGCAGAAAATCCCGGGGATGGGTGAACGGTCCGCTCAGGGAGAGTGTCTCAAGGGCCACCGGAGCGGCTGCCGGGCTGGTTTGCGCCAGCATGCGGTCGAGGGCGTAGGACAGTTCCGCCGGGCGGATGCTGCGCAGGGCTGCCAGCAGATCGGCCTGCTGGTTGCGGTTGGGGGCCATGTCGAGCCAGGGTTCGGCGGCGAACATGCTGCCGAGCCCGGGGTCGATGAAGGCCGCCCAGCGCTCGTCCGGGATCAGTTCGGCAGGTGGGGGCGAGGCGGCGAAATCGATGTGCAGTCGTGCGTCGGGCAGTTCGGCCAGATAACGCCGGATCAGGCCATCGATGAAACGTCTGGCCGTTTCATCGGCGACGCGTTCAGCCAGCGAAAACCACAGGCGATAGCCTTCACCGTCGATGGACATGGCGGGCGCCGGCAAATCGAGTTCTGCCTGTGCGGCGTGCCACAGCGCCGCGACCGATTCCCAGTCGGCGGCTCGCCGGAAGCCGAGGCACAAGGCCTGACCGCCGCTTGCGGGGGGCTCGGCCGGGGAGAGATGGAGTCGACGCAGTTCGGCGTCCAGTTTGTCCATGGAGAGCCCTGGTGTTATTGCAGGGAGCCGCCGGCAGCCAGTGTGCGGATGATGCGAACGCAATCGATGTCGGACTGGTGATAGGCGGACTTGATGTAGTCGATATACGCCCGCTCTTCCGAATTCGGGTCGCTGGCGAAAGTGGTGGCGTAGGCGAAACGCAGGAAGAGGGCGGCCGGTTCCGGCTCCTCGATGGTGATGGTCAGGCTGCCGCCGGCATGTTGCTCGCTGGGCAGGATGTCGAAGCGGACCCAGTGGTTTGCGTGCAGCGTGACGCGATCGTGGATGACGGCAGCGCCGAAATCGAGCTTGCGCAGCAGGTGGTCGGCATGGCGCTCAACAACGGTGCAGCTTTCCAGGCCGGGCAGGAAAGGGGTGGCGTCCTCGACGCGATGCAGCAGGCCTTGCCAGACCTGGTCGCGGCTGAGGGTTTCGACCAGCGGGTTCTGCAGGTCGTTGATCTGGATGAGATGTTCGAAATTCATGGCCCGATGTTAGCATCCTGCCCATGCAACTTGAACGACTCCTCCAGAAACACGGTTTCGGCACGCGCAAGGGCTGCCGGGCCTTGATCCGCAACGAACGGGTCGCGGTGAATGGCGCCATTTGCGACGATCCTTTCGCCGATATTCCGACCGACAACCTGGTCTTTTCGGTCGATGGCGTGGATTGGCCCTACCGCGAATTCGCCACGATCATCCTCAACAAGCCGGCCGGCTACGAATGTTCGCGCAAGCCACAGCATCATCCGTCCGTGCTCGAATTGCTGCCCCTGCCGCTGCGCGAGCGCGGCGTGCAGCCGATCGGTCGCCTCGATGAGGACACCACCGGCCTGCTCTTGATCACCGACGATGGCCAGCTCAATCATCAGTTGTCCTCGGCCAAACGCAAGGTGCCCAAGGTCTATCTGGCGACGACCAAGCATCCGCTCGACCAGGGACAGATCGCGCAGTTGCTCGCCGGCGTGTTGCTCAACGATGAGCCGGAACCGATTGCGGCGGCCGGCGCCGAAATCGTTGGCGATAATCTGCTGCGCCTGACGGTGACCGAGGGCAAGTATCACCAGGTCAAGCGCATGGTGGCGGCGGCCGGTAACCGAGTTGAAGCGCTGCACCGCGAGGCGGTGGGGGAACTGACCCTGCCCGGCAACCTGCAACCGGGCGAATGGTGCTGGCTGACGCCGGCCGATCTGGACCAACTGGTGAAAGCGAAATGACCCTGACGGAAATGCGGTATGTCGTGGCCCTGGCGCGCGAGCGCCATTTCGGCAAGGCGGCCGAGGCCTGCCATGTCAGCCAGCCGACCTTGTCGGTTGCCCTGAAGAAGGTCGAGGGGCAGATCGGGGCGCCGTTGTTCGAGCGCGGCACGAACGAAATCCGCATCACGCCGCTCGGCGAGCGCATCGTCGAACAGGCGCGGCGCGTCCTGGCCGAGGCGGTGAAGCTGGAGGAAATTGCCGAGGCGACCGGTGATCCGATGACCGGGCAGTTGCGCGTCGGCATCATCTACACCATCGCGCCCTACCTGCTACCGCAGCTGATTCCGGCTCTCAGCCACGAAGCACCGAAGATGCCGCTGTTCCTCAAGGAAGACTTCACCGGCAACCTGATTCCCGCACTCAAATCCGGCGAACTGGACGTCATCGTCATCGCACTGCCCTTCAGCGAGCCCGGCCTGGTCGCCCAGCCGGTGTACGACGAACCTTTCCGGGTCGTTGTGCCGGCTGGTCATCCGTGGGCGTCGCGCGACACGGTCAGCGCCGACGAGCTGGATGGCCAGAACCTGCTGCTGCTCGGCCAGGGCAACTGTTTCCGCGATCAGGTGCTCGAATCCTGCCCACGCCTGACGGGGCATGACGCGCTGGACCATTCGATCGAAGGCAGTTCGCTGGAAACCATCCGTTACATGGTGGCGAGCGGCGCCGGGGTGGCGGTGATGCCGAGCACGGCTGCCGATCCGCTGATTACCAAGGAACCGATGGTCAAGGTGCTGTCGTTTTCCGGGGTACAGCCGAAGCGCACCGTCGGCCTGGTCTGGCGGGTTACCTTCCCGCGGCCGCAGGCGATCGATGCCGTGCGCGCCGCGCTGCTCTCCTGCCAGTTGCCGGGCGCCACGGCCGTGCGCTGAGGTTTCACGTGAAACGCCGGGTTGGTAAAGCCGGCAGCCGATGAAAAAAGACCTCGCCAGTGCGAGGTCTTTTGTTTCCGGGCAATTCGAAGGGAGCGGTCAGGCTTCGGCTTTTTTCTTGGCCGGTGCCTTGGGCTTGGCGACCTTCTTCTCGAACTCGAAACCGACCTTGCCGCCCTGGTTCACCAAATAAGCCGAGAATTTGCGCCGCGTGCGGTTGGAAACGAATTCCTTGAGCAGGTCAGTCTTGCCGTCTGCCAGCAGTTTCTTCATCTGGACGGCGTCGACCGGCTGCTGCAGGATGATCTTGCCGGAGCGAAAGTCGCAGGTTTTGGCTGTGCCGACGGCCTTTTCGCAGACGTAGTTGTTGCCGTTGTCGTACACGTTGGCGCTGCACTTCGGGCAAGGACCGAGGGCTTCCTGGCCGGAGAAATCGACAGCTTCCGCCTCGCCTTCCTCGCTGGCTTTGTCCTGGCCAAAATCGAATTCCGGCTGCAGGTCGTCGTTGAGCTTGATGGCAGCAGCAAAGCTGCGGCCCATCTTGTTGCGGAAGCCGGTCAGCGGGCCGACCTGCCGTTCGGTGAGCAACTGCTCGATCTCGGCCGGTTCGTACTGGCGGCCAGCGACGATCTTCCACAGCGCATAGTCGCAGCTGCCGCACTGGAATTTCTTGTAGGTCTCGCGGATCTGGCCGCCGCACTTGGGGCAGGGCGCCTGCAGGACGCCAAAGTCGCCGGGGATGGTGTCGGCCTCGTACTGCTTGGCGCGCTCGACCATGTGGCGGGTCATTTCGGCGATTTCGCGCATGAATTCGGCGCGCGTGAATTCGCCTTTCTCGATGCGGCCGAGCTTCCATTCCCAGTCGCCGGTCAGTTCCGGCTGGGTCAGTTCGTTGATGCCGAGGCCGTTGAGCAGTGTCATCAGCGAGAAGGCCTTGGCGGTCGGGATCAGTTCGCGGCCCTCGCGGTGCATGTATTGCTCGCCGAGCAGGTTCTCGATGATCTGGGCGCGCGTGGCCGGCGTGCCGAGGCCGCGGCCGGCCATCGCCGCCTTCAGTTCCTCGTCGTCGACCATCTTGCCGGCGCCTTCCATGGCCGAGAGCAGGGTGGCTTCCGAATAGCGCGGCGGCGGCTTGGTAGCGTTGGCCTTGATGGTGACCTCGTCGGTCTTGACCTTTTCCTTGGGTTCGACGGCGACCAGATTGCCTTCCTCGCCTTCCTGACCTTCCTTGCCATAGACGGTGAGCCAACCCGGATTGACCAGTACCTTGCCCTCGGTCTTGAAGGGGTACCCTTCGACACGGGTGATGCGGGTGGTGACCAGATACTCGGCGGCCGGGAAGAAGACGGCCAGGAAGCGGCGGACGACGAAGTCGTAGAGCTTCTGTTCCAGTTCGTTCAGGTTCTTCGGGGCCTGCGGCGTCGGGATGATGGCGAAGTGGTCGCTGATCTTGGCATTGTTGAAGATGCGCTTGTTGGGCAGCACCCAGTTGCGGGCCATCACCTGATGGGCGAACGGGGCGTAGCGGGCGAGCAGCACTTCGTCGTGGCCCTTGCCGGCGCCCTCGCCGGTCAGCATGGACAGCGTTTCCTTGACCGTTGGCAGGTAATCTTCCGGCAGGTGGCGGGAATCGGTACGCGGGTAGGTCAGCACCTTGTGCTTTTCATACAGCGCCTGGGCCAGTGACAGTGTGGTCTTGGCCGAGAAGCCGAAGCGGGCGTTCGCTTCGCGCTGCAGCGTGGTCAGATCGAACAGGCCGGGCGACAGGCGGGTTTCCGGCTTGGCTTCTTCAGTCACCTCGCCAGGCTTGCCGAGCGTCGCGGCGCGGATGGCTTCGGCGCGGGCGACTTCCCACAGGCGGTCGGCGCGGGCGTGTTCGTCGTCGTTCTTGCCCTTGAAGCCCTCGTCGAACCATTTGCCGGTATAGCTGCCGGCCTTGGCGCTGAATTCAGCCTCGACTTCCCAGTAATCCCGCGGCTTGAATTCGCGGATCTTCTTCTCGCGCTCGACGACGATGGCCAGCGTCGGCGTCTGCACGCGGCCGACGGTGGTCAGATGGAAGCCGCCGGTCTTCGAGTTGAAGGCGGTCATTGCCCGTGTGCCGTTGATGCCGACCAGCCAGTCGGATTCCGAACGGCAGACGGCGGCGTCGGCCAGACCTTCCATTTCGCGGCCGGGGCGCAGGCGGGCGAAGCCGTCGCGGATGGCCCCCTGGGTCATCGACTGCAGCCATAGGCGTTGTACCGGTTTGCCGGATTTGGCGGCCTGTGCGATGTAATTGAAGATCAGTTCGCCCTCGCGTCCCGCGTCACAGGCGTTGATCAGGCCGTCGACATCCTTGCGCTTGATCAGCTTGTTGAGCACCTTGAGGCGCGATTCCGTCTTCTCGATCGGCTTCAGCGCGAAGTGCGGCGGAATGACCGGCAGGTGGGCGAAGGACCATTTGCCACGCTTGACTTCGAATTCTTCCGGACAGGCCAGTTCCAGCAGATGACCGACGGCCGACGAAAGCACGTATTCCTCGCTTTCGAAGTAATCGTCGTGTTTGGTGAAGCCGCCCAGCGCCCGCGCGATGTCGGCGGCGACAGAGGGTTTTTCGGCAATGATCAGCTTTTTGGACATGGTTTGACCTGTTGGAGTGCCGGGGCATGATAAGTGTCCCGCGAGCGGCTTGGCAAGCCGTCAATAAGTAGGGGGATCGCTAGCGCAGTCGCTGGTAGCGGTTACCGGGTAGTGTCGCGATGCGGCCGGCCAGTTCGAGGCTCAGCAACTCCGGCAGCAGTTGGTCGGCGGACTGCCCGGAGCGTTCCACCAGGTCGTCCAGGGCGCAGGGGTCGTGACCGAGCACAGCGAGCAGGGCCGGCTCGTCAGACGATTCCGGCGGAGCTGGCGGGGGCGGCGTATCGTCAAAATCAACGAGTTCGTCGAGGATGTCGTGTGCCGATTCGACCAGTTTGGCGCCCTGCTTGATCAGCAGATGGCAGCCGCGGGCGACCGGCGAATGAATCGAGCCGGGAATGGCGAATACCTCGCGACCCTGTTCGGCAGCCAGCCGGGCGGTGATCAGCGAGCCGCTCTCGGGGGCGGCTTCGACGACTAGTACGCCGCGTGCCAGGCCGGAGATGATGCGGTTGCGACGCGGGAAATTGTGGGCGACGGCCGGTGTGCCGAGCGGAAATTCGGACACGATCACGCCGCGGGCGGCGATGGCCAGCGCCAGTTCCTTGTTGCGGGCCGGGTAGATGCGGTCGGCACCGGTTCCGATCACGGCGACCGTCTCGCCATCGGCGGCAAGGGCACCACGATGGGCAGCGGCATCGATGCCGAGGGCCAGGCCGCTGATGATGCACTGGCCGCGACCGGCCAGGTGGCGGGCGAAGCTTTCCGCATTCTGGATACCTTGCGGTGTGGCGTTGCGACTGCCGACCACGGCGATGCCCCGTCGTCTGAGCAGGGCCGGATTGCCCCGCACATACAAAACAGTGGGCGGATCGGCGATTTCGAGCAGGGCGGGCGGATAGTCGTCATCGCCCAGCGTGAGGATCGTCTGCCCGGGCTGGCCGGCCCAGGCCAGCGCATGCTCGACGGCAGCCGTGGCGTCGTGGTCGAACAGCCGGTCGGCCCGCTCGCCAGCTACGCTGCGCGCCGCCAGGCGACCGGCTGCGAAAATGGCTTCGGGTAAACCGAAAGCGGCGAGAAGCTTTCGTTGCGTCTCGCCGCCGAGGCCGGGAATGAGGGTCAGCCGCAGCCAGGCGGCCAGACTGTCGCGATCGCTCACGGATTCCTTGCCGTATCCCCGACGATGACGGCCTTGGAGGATTCGACGACCAGCGCATAGCTGATGCCGTCGAAGACGCGGAAGACGAAGGCCAGGCCGTAGCGTTCGTCCGGTACCGGCGTTTCGGTGCGGCGGCCACTCTCGTCGACATCGAGCGAAACGCGCTTGCGGTAGAGAGCGACGACGTGGCCGATTTCCATGGCGTCCTTCTTGCCGACGTTGAGGGCAACGACCGAATTGGCGCCGCCTTCACGCAGGCCACCGTAGATGCCGAGGACGCGGGCGGAGATTTCCTGTTCCGGACGATGCGGCACATAGGAGATGATCTGCGGCTCGGGAGCCGGGACCAGGCGGTCGCCGCGGGCGATCTCTTCCTTGGCCAGGGAGATGCGCAACAGGGCCGGTTCGCCCGGCTTGACCAGCTTGGCGTTGCCGAGGAAGAAGGCTTCGTAGGCGAGCACCTTGCCCGTGGCCGGATCCTTCAGCGGCTTGCCCTTGCGGAAGATGTGCCACTTCTCGACCGAGGTGTCCGGGATGCCTGAGGCGTAGAAGGTATCGCCGGTGCCGACCAGCATGCGGTCTTCCTGCATGGCGACGATCTTGACGCCGGTGTCCAGTTCGCTGTCCTCGATGACCAGCGGCTGCGAGATGAAGGGCTCGATGGCGTTGGCCGGGATGCTCGGGATGACCTGCTGGACCGGTGTACTGTATACCGTCGGCTGCAGCTTGCCGGGGCCGCCGCTGCCGACCTTCTTGCCCAGCCGCAGGCGCGGAGAGCCGCTCGACATGTCGAGCAGGACGACGTCGCCCGGGTAGATGAGGTGCGGATTCTTGATCTGGTCACGGTTCATCTGCCAGATTTCCGGCCAGCGCCAGGGGTGCTTCAGAAATTTTCCCGAGATGTCCCACAGCGTGTCGCCCTTGACGACGACGTGGCGATCCGGCGGGTTGTCGACGAGCTGCAGCGGGTCGGCGGCGGATGCGCAGACGGCCGTCACGGCCAAGATGAGCGCGGATATAATGCGAACCATAGTCGTAACCTCTCGTGCCGGTGGAACGCAATGCCGCCGATGCGGTCTCAGGTGCGTCAAGCGATTTGCGTTTGCATACCTCGGAATTGCTTTAGATTCTGCACGTAATAACCTAAGCGAGCAAGCTTTTATTCCATTTGAACCATGGCCCTCCTACCCATTTTGCGTTTTCCCGATCCGCGCCTGAAAAAGGTCGCGCAACCCGTAGCCAAGATCGATGACGGCATCCGGAAACTGGTCGCCGACATGGCCGAAACCATGTACGAGGCGCCCGGCATCGGGCTGGCGGCGACGCAGGTCGACGTGCACAAGCGCGTCGTGGTGATCGACGTCTCGGAAGAGAAGAACAACCTGCTGGCCTTCATCAACCCGACCCTGTCGCATTGCGAAGGGGCGCAGATCGGCGAGGAGGGCTGCCTGTCGGTGCCTGGCATCTACGACAAGGTCGAGCGGGCCGAGCGGGTGACCATCCACTATCAGGACCTCGACGGCAAGGAGCAGAAGATGGCGGCCGAAGGCCTGCTGGCGGTGTGCATCCAGCACGAGATCGATCACCTGGATGGCATCGTCTTCGTGGACCACCTGTCGCAACTGAAGCAGGGGCGGATCAAGAGCAAGCTGGCTAAGCAGGCGCGCGTCACGGCATGAAACTGATCTTTGCCGGGACGCCGGAATTCGCCTCTCAGGCGCTGTCGGCCATTGTCGCCGCCGGCCATCAGGTCGCCCTCGTGCTCACCCAGCCGGATCGTCCGGCTGGGCGTGGCATGGCGCTGCAGCCGTCAGCCGTCAAGAACGTGGCGCTGGCGCACGGTATCGAGGTCTTCCAGCCGCTGACCCTGAAGGATGCCGAGGCACAGGCGAAGATCGCCGCCGTAGGGGCCGAGGTCATGGTCGTGGCCGCCTATGGCCTGATCCTGCCGCAGGCGGTGCTCGACATGCCGCGTTTTGGCTGCATCAATATCCACGGTTCGCTGCTGCCGCGCTGGCGCGGTGCGGCACCGATCCAGCGCGCCTTGCTGGCTGGCGATGCGGAAACCGGCGTGTGCATCATGCAGATGGAAGCCGGGCTGGATACCGGGCCGGTCTTGTTGCGCGGTGCTTTGCCGATCGCAGCGACGGATACCACTGCCAGCCTGCACGATCGTCTGGCCGAGTTGGGTGCCCGTCTGTGCGTCGAGGCATTGGGCCAGTTGCCGCTGCCGGCCGAACCGCAACCGGGCGAGGGGGTGACCTACGCGCACAAGATCGAGAAGGCCGAGGCGGTGATCGATTGGACGAAATCGGCAGCCGAGCTGGATCGCCATATCCGGGCCTTCAATCCCTTCCCGGGGGCGCAGGCTTTGTTCGGCGGGCAGACTGTCAAGCTGTGGCAGGCAACGCCAGTGGCCGGCAGCGGCCCGGTCGGCAGCGTGCTGGCGGTGGACAAGAAACGGATCGTGATCGCCTGCGGCGAGGGTGCCCTGGCGGTGAGCGAATTGCAGAAAGCCGGCGGCAAGCGTCTGCCGGTGCAGCAATTCCTGGCCGGGCATCCGCTCAAGGTAGGCGACCGGTTCGACATCCCGGCTTGATTTTGCCGCGCTACGCCACCAGTTAACAGCTCTGGATAATCACCTGGCGGAGGTCAGCCATGTTCAACTGGGTTAAAACGGCGATTCTGATGGCCGCCATCATGGCGCTGTTCGGTATCGTCGGCGGGATGATCGGCGGCACATCCGGCATGCTGATGGCGCTGGCCTTCGGCGGTGCGATGAACCTGGTCTCCTACTGGTTCTCGGACAGCATGGTGTTGAAGATGTACAACGCCCAGCCGGTCGATGAAACCAGTGCGCCGCAGTTCTATGCCATGGTGCGCGAACTGGCCCGCCAGGCCGGACTGCCGATGCCGAAGGTGTACATCATCAACGAGGCGCAGCCCAATGCCTTTGCCACGGGGCGCAATCCGGAGCATGCGGCGGTGGCGGCGACGACCGGCATCATCCAGTTGCTGTCGGCGCGTGAACTGCGCGGCGTGATGGCCCACGAGCTGGCGCACGTCAAGCACCGCGACATCCTGATCTCGACCATCTCGGCGACCATGGCCGGTGCGATTTCGGCGCTGGCCAACTTCGCCATGTTCTTTGGCGGGCGCGACGAGAACGGACGCTCGGTGAATCCCGTTGTCGGCATTCTGGTCGCGATCCTCGCCCCGCTGGCGGCCAGCCTGATCCAGATGGCGATTTCCCGGGCTCGTGAATTCGAGGCCGATGCGGGTGGGGCGCAGATCAGCGGCGACCCCAACGCCCTGGCCGATGCCCTGGGCAAGATCCAGAGGTACGCCGAGGGGCGCATTCCGCTGGGGCCGGCCGAGGCTCACCCGGAAACGGCGCAGATGATGATCATCAACCCGCTGTCCGGCGGCGGTCTGCGCAGCCTTTTTTCGACCCACCCGGCGACCGAGGAGCGCATCGCCCGGTTGCGGGCGATGGGTGGCTGGGGCTGATCAGTCAGCCAGTGGTGAAGCGAGGTGGCCGCGTGCCACCTCTTTTTTTTCCACGATATCCGGCGCGAAGCGGCCGATGACTTCGGCGAACAGGGCCAGCGCCCGGCCGCTGTTGTCGCCGCTGAAATTGCAGACATAGACATCGAGCGTGACGGCCCCGATTTCCGGCCAGGTGTGGATGGCCAGATGCGATTCGGCCAGGACGACGGTGCCGGTGACGCCGGCCGGCTGGCCCTGAACATCACGGAAGGCATGGAACAGCCGGCCGACGACGGTCAGGCCGTGGCGCTGGCAGGCATCGGCGCAATAGGCTTCCAGCCCCGGGCCGTCGAGCAAGAGGCCCGGGGGACAACGGCAGTCATGCAGGTCGGCGATCAGGTGCAGTCCGTTCATGACGGAATTCTAGGGCGTTTCACGTGAAACGGTGTGGCTGAACATGCTGTCGAGCAGGCGGCCGAGGCGGTAGCCGGCTTCGACGATGCGCCGGTTGGCGGTGTCGCGGCTGGCGCGGTGGAAGGTGTCGCTGACCACGGGTAGCAAGCTGCCCGGTTCGGTGGGGTAGGCGCTATCGAGCAGCCGGTGGCTTTCCTCCCGCCACAGGGCGACATTGCCTTGCTCCGGCGCCGGGTAGCGTTCGAGCAGGCGGCGGGCGTTTTCTGCCAGACGTTTGCCGCGCAGCCAGGGCGGCCCGGGCAGGTCGTCCCAATACAGGTGCAGGCTGGAGAAAGGCAGGCGCTTGTTGAACGGGTTTTCGATCTCGACCGCGTTGCCGCCTTCGTCGCCATGCCGGCCGACGTGCAGCGGCTGGTGGATGTCGCCGACCAGATGCAACAGCCAGGGCAGGGCGTAGGTGATCTGCTCGGGCTGGCGGCTGGTTTTCAATTGCCGGGTGAGGCGCTCGATCCGGCTGTCCAGTTCGCCCGCCCGCACCCGCTCGTCGGTGTCGAGATCGATGTAATGCCAGCGCTTGTGGCGGGCGGTATCGGGCAGGCCGGGCAGGGGCTCGGTGGCCGGCTGGCGACCCTCGTCGTAAAACCGCGGGTCGTTGCGGATGTCGTCCGGCCAGGTCGCCGCCTCGGCGAACAGGGCGATGGGATCGGAGGAGCGGGCCCTGTCAGCCCAACGGGTGTGGTCGGGATGGCGGGCCAGATGGGCTGCGATGGTGTCGCGGGCGGCCGGCGACAGTTGTTGCCAGGCAATGACCGCGACCAGCCGGTGGCCGGCGGCATTCCAGGCGTACACGGGCAGGGAAGCGAGCAGGCAGAGCAGGGCGGGCAGCAATCGGCGCATGGCCGCATTATGCCCCGTGCGATAATCGTGGCCTATGTCCCGATTGCCGCTCAATTCCCTCGCCTACGCCTTGTTGCAGGCTGCCCGCATCGATGCTGCCGTGTTTGCCGGGCAGAGTCTGGCCGACGGCCTGCTCGGCCGGGTCGATCCGGTCGCCCGGCCAGCCGTGCAGGATCTTGTCTACGGCAGCCTGCGTGCCTACGGCCGGGGCGATTTCATGCTCTCCCGCCTGCTCGAGCGGCCGCTGGTAGTGGATGAAATCCGCGCCCTGTTGCTGGTTGCCCTCTACCGCATCGAAACCCGGCCGGAGGCGGTGCATACCGTGGTCGACCAGGCGGTTTTCGCCGCCGGCGAATTGCTGGGCGGCAAGTTCCGGGGTCTGGTCAATGGCGTGCTGCGCAATTTCTTGCGCCAGCAGGACGCCTTGGTGGCTGCTGTCGCTGCCGATCCGGTCGCTGCGGCGCAGCATCCGGACTGGTGGCTGGCGCAGCTGCAGGCGGCCTATCCTGCCGACTGGCAGCGCATCGTCGCGGCTGGCAACCAGCCGCCGCCGATGGGTTTGCGGGTCAATCTTCGGCAGACGACGCGCGACGCCTATCTCGTTCGCTTGCAGGCGGCCGGCATCGAAGCGCGACCGGTCGGCGAAGCCGGTCTTGCCCTGGCCCGACCGGTGGTGGTCGAGGCATTGCCTGATTTCGCCCAAGGTGCCGTTTCGGTCCAAGACCCCGGTGCGCAGCGGGCCGCCGAGTTGCTGGCTCCATCTGCCGGCAGCCGGGTGCTCGATGCTTGCGCTGCGCCGGGCGGCAAGACGGCGCATCTGCTGGAGCGGGGCGAGATGGATTTGCTGGCGCTTGACCTGAAGGCAGCGCGCTGCCGGCGCGTCGAGGAAAACCTGGCCCGACTACAGTTGCAGGCCGAAGTCAGGGTCGCCGATTGCGCCCAGCTGGCCGGCTGGTGGGATGGCCGCCCCTTCGATGCGGTGCTGGCCGATGTGCCATGCACGGCGAGCGGTGTCGTGCGCCGCAACCCGGACGCCAAGTGGCTGCGCCGCGAGGCGGACATTGCCAGCTTTGCCGCGGCGCAGGCGCGCATCCTCGATGCGCTGTGGCAGGTCCTTCGTCCCGGCGGTAAACTGCTTTACGCGACCTGCTCGGTTTTCCCGGCCGAAAACGGCGGGCAGATCGCCCGTTTCATCGAACGCCAGCCGCAGGCCCGTCCGTGCCACGAGGAACAGCTCTTACCGACTGCCGAACATGATGGCTTCTTCTACTGCCTGCTCGAGAAGCGCGCCTGAACGCCGGCTGGCCGTGTGCCTGCGGCGCTGGCTGCTGGCTCTCCTCGTCCTGCCTTTCCTCGCTTGGGCGGCTGAAATCGAGGTCACGAATCCGCAGCTGCAGCCGGTCGACGACGGCTATGTGCTGTCGGCCGATTTCAAGTTCGATCTCAACCCGCGCCTGGAGGAAGCGGTGACCAAGGGGGTTGTGCTGCATTTCATCGCCGATTTTGAATTGACCCGCAAGCGCTGGTACTGGCTGGATGAAAAGCTGGCGGCACGCAACCAGACCTACCGCCTGTCCTACCACGCGCTGACCCGGCAGTACCGGCTGTCCACCGGCGGTCTGCACCAGTCCTTCACGACCCTGAGCGAGGCGGTGCTGGTTCTTTCCCGCCTGCGCAACTGGCTGGTCATCGAGCGCAGCGACAAGGGCGTCAAGCCGGGCGAAACCTACGATGCGGCCGTCCGCCTGCGTCTCGACGTGGCGCAGTTGCCGCGGCCGTTCCAGATCACGGCGCTGGGCAACAAGGACTGGAGCCTGTCCTCCGACTGGAAGTCCTGGCCGGCCGACCTGGCACCCTTGCCGACGGCGGAGGCCAAGTGAAACGTTTCGTCGCAGCCGGTGGCGCTTTCGCGGCGGCAGTCGGCGGCATCCTGTGGTTCTTGCTGCTGATCTCCACAGCGGCGGATACCGTGCTGTTCTCGCGCAATTATCCGCTGCTCGTCGCGCTCAACGTCGTGCTGGCGCTCGCCATGCTTGCCCTGGTTGGTTGGCAGTTGCGCACCCTGTGGCGCGACTACCAGGCCCAGGTTTTCGGCGCCCGCCTCAAGCTGCGCCTGATGCTGATGTTCGGGGTCATCGCCGTGTTGCCCGGGGCGTTGGTCTATGGCGTTTCGGTGCAGTTCGTTACCCGTTCGATCGAGAGCTGGTTCGACGTCCGCGTCGAGAAAGCGCTCGAATCCGGCCTGCAGCTCGGCCGTTCGGCCCTTGACTCCCTGCTGGCTGACCTTGGCGAGAAGGGGCGCAGCATGGCCAGCGAATTGTCCGACATCCAGGAAGCCTCGCGCCGTTCCGCCCTGCTGCGCCTGCGGGAAGAGAAAGGCGTCCAGACGGCCGCCCTGTTCTCGGTCGGCGGCCAGTTGCTGTCGAGTGCAACCGGCGAGCTCGCCAACCTGATGCCCGATCTGCCCGACCAGGCGCAGCTCAAGGCGGCGCGCAACAGCCGTTCGATCGGTAGCGTCGAAGGCGAGGGCGGCAAGCTCTACCTGCGCGTGCTGGTCCCGGTATCGGCTCGCGACATGTTTGAAGAGCCGCGCATCCTGCAGCTGACGCAACCGGTGCCGGCCGCGCTGGCGGACGATGCCGAAGCCGTGCAGGGTGTCTATCGCGATTACCAGGAGTTGCAACTGGCGCGCGAGGGTCTGACCCGTATCTACGCGCTGACCCTGACCCTGACCGTACTCGTCGCCTTGTTCAGCGCCTTTGCGCTGGCCTACCTGATGGCCCGCCGCCTCGCCGCGCCGCTCTACATCCTGGCCGAAGGCACGCAAGCCGTGGCGCAGGGCGACTTCTCGCCGCGCCAGGCGATCTACAGCGGTGACGAACTGGGCGTCCTGACCCAGTCCTTCAACCGCATGACCCGCCAGCTCGACGAGGCGCGGCGCGACACCGAGCGGCACCGGGCGGAAGTGGAGTCGGCGCGCGGCTATCTCGAGTCGATCCTGGCCAACCTGTCCACCGGCGTGCTGGTTTTCGACCGCCGTTTCGTGCTGCGCACGGTGAACGAGGGCGCGCTGACCATCCTCAACGACGATTTCGAAGGTGTGGTCAGTGTCGCGGTCGATGAATGGCCGCGCCAGCAGGTACTGGGCGCCTTCATTCGCGAACAGTTCGCGGCGACCGAGGAAAACGAGTGGCAGGCCCAGCTCGAACTGGAGCGCCCGAACGGCATGCCGCAGGTGCTGCTGCTGCGCGGCTCGCGCCTGCCGGAAAGCAGCGGGGGCGGTGATGTCGTGGTTTTTGACGACGTGACCCGGCTGATCGCCGCCCAGCGCAGTGCCGCCTGGGGCGAGGTGGCCCGCCGCCTGGCGCACGAGATCAAGAATCCGCTGACACCGATCCAGCTTTCCGCCGAACGCCTGCAACTCAAGCTGGCCGACAAGCTGGCCAATGGCGACGCCGACATGCTGGCGCGCGGCACGCAGACCATCATCAACCAGGTGCAGGCGATGAAGCGCATGGTCGACGATTTCCGCGATTACGCCCGCCTGCCGACGCCGGTGGTCGCTCCACTCGATCTCAACGAACTGATCCGCGAAGTGCTTGGCCTGTATGAAAGTTCATCAGCCGCCATCGACACCGAGCTGGCCGGCGATCTCGGCCCGGTCCTCGGCGACGCGACGCAGTTGCGGCAGATCATCCACAACCTGTTGCGCAATGCCGAGGATGCGCTGGAGGGGCGCGACGACGCCCGGATCGTCATCCGCACCGCGCGCGGGCTGCGCCATGCCTGGCTGACGATCGCCGACAACGGCCCGGGTTTTCCGGTCGAGCTGCTGCCGCGCATCTTCGAACCTTACGTCACCACCAAGGCCCGTGGCACCGGCCTTGGCCTGCCCATCGTCAAGAAGATTGTCGAGGAACACCAGGGCAGCATCGAAATCAGCAATGCACCGGAGGGCGGCGCGCGGATCGTTATCCGCCTGCCCCTGGTGAAAGAGGAGGAAGCCAAAAATGGCCATCATTCTGGTCGTTGACGACGAAGTCGGTATCCGCGAACTGCTGTCGGAAATCCTGATCGACGAGGGTTACGACGTGCGGCTGGCGGAAAACGCCACGGCCGCACGCCAGGTGCGCAATGAACTGCGCCCCGATTTGGTTCTGCTCGACATCTGGATGCCGGATACGGATGGCATTTCGCTGCTCAAGGAGTGGCACGCCGCCGGCCATCTCAACATGCCGGTGGTCATGATGTCCGGCCACGGCACCATCGATACGGCGGTCGAGGCGACGCGCTTTGGCGCCTTCGATTTCCTCGAGAAGCCGATCGCCCTGCAGAAATTGCTGTCTACCGTGCAGAAGGCTCTCAAGCACGACAAGCCGCCGGTTCGCCCGGCGCTGACGCTGGAGGCTTTCTCGCGCTCGGCCTTCGTCAAGGAATTCAGGCGCCGTCTGGAGCAGGCGGCGGCCAAGGCGCCCGTGCTGCTCATCAAGGGCGCCAATGGCGGCATGGCGGAAATCTGCGCTCGTACGCTGCAGCCGCCGCGGGCGCCCTGGCTCGACCTGTCGGCAGTGAGCAGCGCACTGACCCAGGAGATGCTCGAGAAGATCAGCGGCGGCATCCTGTTCGTGCCGGACCTCGGTGTGCTCGGCAAGATGCAGCAGATGAACCTGGCCTTCGCCGTCGACCGGCTGGAGAAGCTGCACCTGCAACTGGTGGCAGCCACTGTCGCGCCGCTCTCGGCCCTGGCCGAGGCAGGCTGGGACAGCAAGCTGCTCGCCCGCCTGGGTGAAGTCTGGGTGGCGATGCCGTCGCTCGCCGGCCACGGCGACGAGCTGCCGGAGATCGCCGGCCTGTTGCTCGGCAACTTTGTCGCGCGGGGCGAGGTGCCGCTGCGCCATTTCTCGACCGCCGCCCTCAATACGCTGCGTTCGCTACCCTGGAAGCGCCAGCCGGAATCGAGCTGGAGCGACCTTTACGCGCTCGTCCGCAATCTGGCGCTGACTGCGCTGGATGAGGAAATCAGTGCCGACGACGTGTTGCGCGTGATGCCGCAGGAGGCCGTCGACCGGCCCGAATCGCTGTCCCTGCTGCCGCTCTTCGACCAGCCCTTGCGCGAGGCCCGCGATGCCTTCGAGAAGATGTATTTCGAGCATCACCTGCGACTCGAAGGCGGCAACATGACCAAGCTGGCCGAACGCTCCGGCCTGGAGCGGACGCACCTGTATCGCAAACTGAAACAACTGGACGTCAAGCTCGGCAAGCGGGGCGAGGAATAGCCTGAGCGGTGCCCGGTCCCGTCGGGGGACGGCCGGGCGGACGATGGGAGGAGAGGGGCATGAAAGTCATCATTCTGGGGGCCGGCCAGGTCGGCGCCAGCGTGGCGGAGGGGCTGGTCTCGGAAGAGAACGACATCACCGTGGTCGATAGCGATGGTGCGCGCCTGATGCGCCTGCAGGACAAATTCGACTTGCGCGCCGTGGTCGGCAATGCCGCGACGCCCAGCGTACTGCGCCAGGCCGGGGCCGAGGATGCCGACATGATCATCGCCGTGACGCAGAGCGACCAGACCAACCTGGTCGCCTGCAAGCTGGCACAAAGCGTCTTCAACGTGCCGACCCGCATCGCCCGGTTGCGTTCGCGCGATTTCCTGGAAGACGACAGCCTACTGTCGGTAGACAATTTTGCTGTCGATTTCGCCCTGTGCCCGGAACAGGTCATCACCGACTACATCCGCCGCCTAATCGAATTTCCGGAAGCCCTGCAGGTGCTCAATTTCGCCAAGGGGCGGGTTGCCCTGGTCGCCGTGCGCGCCTACGAAGGCGGCATGCTGGTCGGCAAGGCGATCAAGGAGATGCGCGAGCATCTGCCGCCCGACATGGATGCCCGCATCGCCGCCATCTTCCGTCACGACCAGCCGGTTTTCCCGGAAGGCGACACGATCGTCGAGGCGGGCGACGAAGTCTTCCTGCTTGCCGCGGCCGAGCATATCCGGCCGGTGCTGCGCCAGTTGCGGCGGATGATGACGCCGGTCGAGCGCATCATGATCGCCGGTGGCGGCAACATCGGGCTGCGCCTGGCCAAGGTGTTGGAGGAACGCTACGAGATCAAGCTCATCGAAGGGCGCCAGGAGCGCGCCGAGTTGATCGCCAATGAACTGAACAACTGTCTGGTCCTGCACGGTGACGCCACCGACGAAGAACTCCTGGAGCAGGAAAACATCGGCGAGATGGATCTCTTCCTCGCGGTGACCAATGACGACGAAGATAACATCATGGCCGGCAGCCTGGCCAAGCGGCTGGGCAGCAAGCGCGTGGTGGCGTTGATCAATCGCCGGGCCTACGCCGACATGATCGAGGGGGGGCCGATCGACATCGGCATCTCGCCGGCCCAGGTGTCGATCGGCACCTTGCTCGCCCATGTTCGGCAGGGCGACGTGGCGGAAGTGCACTCGCTGCGCCGGGGCGCTGCCGAAGCGCTGGAACTGGTGGCGCATGGCGATGCCAAGACCTCGAAGATTGTCGGCAAACGCATCGGCGACATCGACTGGCCGCATGGCGTGACGGTCGCCGCCCTGGTCCGCAATTTCGACCAGGCCGTGGTGATCGGCCATACCGATGACTGGACGGCGATCACCCGTCATGGCGAGGTGGTCATCGCTCACCACGATACGGTGATCCAGGCCGGGGACCACGTGATCGTCTTCTGCACGCGCAAGAAGCTGGTCAAGAAGGTCGAAAAGCTGTTCCAGGTCGGCTTCCATTTCCTGTAAGGGGCAGCCATGACACGTTTTGCCCCGGTATACCGCGCGCTGGGCATGGTCGTCATGCTCTTTGGCCTGACCATGCTGGCGCCGCTGATCCTCTCCTACGTCGTCGACGATGGCGCCCAGACGGCCTATGACGAGGCTTTCGGACTGACCATGCTGAGCGGCCTTTTCCTGTGGTACCGCTACCGGCGCTGCAAGCGTGAATTGGCCATCCGCGACGGC
Source organism: Dechloromonas agitata is5 (assembly GCF_000519045.1). Lineage (GTDB taxonomy): Bacteria > Pseudomonadota > Gammaproteobacteria > Burkholderiales > Rhodocyclaceae > Azonexus > Azonexus agitatus. Next base: position 849,590 of record NZ_KI912532.1, on the reverse strand, counting down.
TTCCTGATGGTTGTCCTGGTGTGGACCGTGCTGCCGGCCTTCGCCGCGCTGCCCTACATGCTGCAACTCGGTCTGACCCACACCGATGCCTATTTCGAAGCGGTTTCCGGCCTGACCGCGACCGGCGCAACCGTGCTCTCCGGGCTCGACACCCTGCCCATGTCGATCAACCTGTGGCGCCACCTGACCATGTGGTTCGGCGGCATGGGGTTGATCGTGCTGGCCGTCGCCATCCTGCCGCTGCTCGGGATCGGTGGCCGGCAGATGCTGCTGGCCGAAGTGCCCGGGCCGATGAAGGACACCCGGATGACGCCGCGCATCGCCGAAACGGCCAAGGGGCTCTGGCTGGTCTATATCGGCATCACCGTGTTGTGCATCCTGGCCTACCGCTGGGCCGGCATGGGCTGGTTCGATGCCGTCTGCCACACCTTTTCGACCGTCTCGCTGGGCGGCTTTTCGACACACGATGCGAGCATCGGGCATTTCGCATCGGCCCAGGTCGAATACGTCGCGATCGTTTTCATGCTCTTTTCCGGCATCAACTACGCCACCCATTTCCTGGCCTTGAGCGGGCGCTCCCTGCGCAGCTATCTGCACGATGTCGAAGCCGCCTGGTTCGTCGGCACCCTGTTGCTCAGTGCGATGATCATCGCAAACTACATCTGGAAGGACGGCGTTTTCCAGGACATGGACCACGCCTTCCGCAGTGCGCTGTTCCACGTCATTTCCGTGGCGACGACGACCGGTTATGCGACGACCGACTACGGCCAGTGGCCGATGTTCGCCGCACTGTGGATGCTCTTCCTGTGCAGTTTCGCGACCAGCGCCGGGTCGACCGGCGGCGGCATCAAGATGGTTCGCGCCCTGCTGCTCTACAAGCAGGTCTATCGCGAACTGTTGCGCGCCATGCATCCGGCGGCGGTCTACCACGTCCGTATCGGCGGCAAGGTGGCCACCCAGCCACTGCTGTTTGCCGTGCTCGCCTTCGGCTTCATCTACATCGTGTGCATCGTGTCGCTGACCCTGCTCATGGCCTTTACCGGGCTCGATATCGTGACGGCCTTCAGCGCCGTCGTCGCCAGCATCAACAACACCGGCCCCGGTCTGGGCCAGGTCGGTCCGGCGACCACCTACGCCGTGCTGGAGGATTTCCAGACCTGGATCTGCATTTTCGCCATGCTGCTCGGCCGCCTGGAAATCTTCACGCTGCTCGTTGTGCTGACCCCGGCCTTCTGGCGCAAGTAGGCCATATCGTTTTTTCCTGATCCAGCACAAGTGACCGCGAGGGGGTAAAGTCGGATAATGCCGGTTTCCCCATTTTTTCAGGCGGAGCCCGACGTGAGCCGACCCAAGAACGATACTTTCCTGCGTGCCCTGTTGAAGGAGCCGACCGAATACACCCCGCTCTGGCTGATGCGCCAGGCTGGCCGTTACCTGCCGGAGTACTGCGAAACCCGCAAGCGGGCCGGCAATTTCCTGAACCTGTGCAAGTCGCCGGCCATGGCCTGCGAGGTGACGCTGCAACCGCTGGCCCGTTATGACCTCGACGCCGCCATCCTGTTCTCCGACATCCTGACCGTGCCGGACGCCATGGGCCTCGGCCTCTATTTCGCCGAAGGCGAGGGGCCGCGCTTCGAGCGTCCGTTGCGCGAGGAATGGGCGATCAACAACCTGACCGCGCCGGACCCCTACGAGCATCTCGGCTATGTGATGGATGCCGTTTCCGAAATCCGCCGGGCGCTGGACAACTCGGTGCCGCTGATCGGCTTTTCCGGCAGCCCCTACACGTTGGCCTGCTACATGGTCGAGGGCCAGGGTTCGAGTGACTTCCGCCATATCAAGGGCATGCTCTACAACCGCCCGGATCTGCTGCACCGCATCCTGTCAGTGACCGCCGATGCCGTGACCAGTTACCTGAACGCCCAGATCGACTGCGGCGCCCAGGCCGTGATGATTTTCGACACCTGGGGCGGTTCGCTCTCCAACGCCGCCTACGAAGAGTTTTCGCTGCAGTACATGCAGCGCATCGTCGCCGGCCTGAAGAAGGAAAAGGACGGCCAGCGCATTCCGAGCATCGTGTTCACCAAGAACGGTGGCCTGTGGCTGGAAAAGATCGCTGCCATCGGCTGCGATGCAGTCGGCCTGGACTGGACCATCGACATTGGCGAAGCCCGCCGTCGCGTTGGCGACAAGGTGGCGCTGCAGGGCAACCTGGATCCAAATGTGCTGTTCGCGGCGCCGGAAATCGTCGCCGCCGAGGCGAAGAAGGTGCTCGACAGCTTCGGTGCGGGCAATACCGGCCATGTTTTCAACCTCGGCCACGGCATTTCTCAGTTTACGCCGCCGGAAAGCGTCACAGCGCTGGTCGAGACTGTGCACGCACACAGCCGTCTATTACGTAAGTAATATCCATAAGGGGCTGGCAAAGCTTGACTTATGCACAGAGTTTTGCCAGTTACCCCAAAAATCACGGCAAAAAGCCTTGACAGCGTTGTGATTATTTAACTTCATGATTTTATTGGGTTTTGTGCTTTGCTCAATATTTCGGCAGAGTAACAAACTCCTTACCGGACCGTGACTTAGCGCAAGCGCCCCGAAGTAATTCACAAAGTTATCCACAGTTTTTGTGGACAACTCCCAAAGCCGTCCATCGTGAATCGAACCAGCCTGTTTTTCCGGAGAAATGACGGCTTCGGCCGCTGAGTCCATGCCCGTCTTGCGCGTCGCCCTCGATTTGCCCCTGCATCGCCTGTTCGACTATGTCGTGGCGTCGGCCAGCGCACAGGATGTCGGTTTGCGCGTCCGGGTGCCGTTCGGCCGGGGCGAAAAGCTGGGGGTCATTGTCGAGGTGGCGAGCGACAGCGACTGGCCGCTCGAGCAACTCAAGCCGGCCGGCGAAATCCTGCGCGATCTGCCCCCGCTACCGGAGGATTTCTTCCGGCTTTGCCGGTTTGCCAGTGCTTACTACCAGGCGGCGCTTGGTGAAGTGATCCTGCAGGCCTTGCCGGGGGGCCTCAAACGCCTCGATCCGCCGGACCGGCGCAACGCCCGGGCCGGCAAGCTGCCGCCGCCGATCGAGCCGCCGCAGCTGACCGACGAGCAGGCGAGGGCGGTGGATGCCGTCGATCCAGCCGCCGGCTTCACCGCCAGCCTGCTGCATGGCGTGACCGGCAGCGGCAAGACCGAGGTTTATCTGCGCCTGATCGACAAGGCGCTGGCGCTCGGCAAGCAGGTCCTGCTGCTGGTGCCGGAAATCAACCTGACGCCGCAGCTCGAGGGCCGGGTCCGCGCCCGCTTTCCGGAGGCCGGCGTCGTGTCCTTGCACAGCGAACTGGCCGAGGCGGCACGCGAGCGCAACTGGCGGGCGGCCTTCTCCGGGCAGGCGAATATCGTGCTCGGCACCCGGCTGGCCATCTTCACGCCCATGCCGCGCCTCGGGCTGATCGTGGTGGATGAGGAGCACGATCCGTCCTTCAAGCAGCAGGACGGCATGCGCTATTCGGCGCGCGATGTGGCGGTTTTCCGGGCTCACCAACTGGGCATTCCGGTCCTGCTGGGTTCGGCGACGCCGTCGCTCGAATCCTGGGCCAATGCCCAAGGGAAACGCTACCGGCTGCTCAGCCTGCATGAGCGGGCCAATCCGGAGGCGACGCTGCCTACGGTCAAGATCCTCGATACGCGGCGCATCGCGCTCAAGGAAGGGGTCAGCGAGCCGCTGATCGCCGCCATCCAGGCACGCCTGGAGCGTGGTGAACAGAGCCTGGTCTTCCTGAATCGCCGCGGCTACGCGCCGGTGCTGGCCTGCCCGGCCTGCGGCTGGGTGTCGCGCTGCAAGCGCTGCGCCGCCAACCTGGTGCTGCACCTGGCCGACCGTCGCCTGCGCTGTCATCACTGCGGCTTCGAGCATGGCATTCCCAAGGCCTGCCTGACTTGCGGCAACCAGGACATCCACCCGTTTGGCCGTGGTACGCAGCGCCTGGAAAGCTGGCTTCAGGAGCAATTCCCGGAAGCCCGCATCCTGCGCGTCGACCGCGACGCCGTGAAAAGCCGCAAGCAGTGGGAGGCCGTGCTCGAACGCATCCATGGCGGCGAGGCCGACATCCTGGTCGGTACGCAAATGTTGGCCAAGGGCCACGATTTCCCCAAGCTGACCCTGGTCGGCATCCTCGGTGCCGATTCGGCGCTGTTCGCCGCTGACTGCCGCGCGCCGGAGCGTCTCTTTGCCCAGCTGATGCAGGTCGCCGGCCGCGCCGGGCGGGCCGAACTGAAGGGCGAGGTGCTGATTCAGACGCAATACCCCGATCACCCGCTGTTTGCCGCCGTAGTCGCCCACGATTACGCCGGCTTTGCCGCCGGGCAGCTCAAGGAGCGCGAGCAGGCCGGTTTCCCGCCCTATGCCTTCCAGGCCATGCTGCGGGCTGAAGCGCCCCAGATGGCCGACGCCATCGCCTTCCTGAAGGCAGCTGCGGCGCTACCGGAGGTTGCCGGGCACGCCAACGTGTTGATCTACGATCCGGTACCGATGCGCATGGCCCGCCTGGCCAATCTGGAGCGCGGCCAGTTGCTGGCGGAATCGCCGTCGCGCCCCGCCCTGCAAGCCTTCCTGCCGCAGTGGCGGGAGGCCATCGCGGGCCTCAAGGCGCCCTCGAAGCTGCGCTGGCACATCGAGGTCGATCCGCTGGAGTTCTGAGGGCAGGTTGTCCCGGCGCTCAGGAAGTGGTCGGTGTGGACTGCGCCATCGTCGACAGCAGCACCTTGTCGACCCGGTTCTTGTCCATGTCCATGACTTCGAAGCGCCATCCCGCGGCTTCGAAATGGTCGGTTGGCACCGGAATGCGTCCCAGGACATGCATGATGAAACCGCCCAGGGTATGAAAGCCGCGTTGATCCTCGCCGGGCAGTTCTTCCTCGATGTCGAGCACGGACTTCAGCCTTTCGATACCGACATCGCCATCGACCAGCCATGAGCCGTCCTCGCGCTGGAGCATGTCGCGCTCTTCCGGCGCCTCAGGTTCGGAGAGTTCGCCGACGATGGCGGACATCACGTCGGTCAGGGTCACCAGACCCTGAACATCGCCGTATTCATCGACGATGAGGGCGAACTGCAAACGGGCGCGCCGGAAGTTTTCCAGCAACTGGGTGGTCGTTACCGTTTCCGGAACGTACAGCGGTGGATGCAGAACCGACTCGATGTCCGCGCCCGAAATGCAATGCCCGGGCAGGGCTTTCTTCAACAGGTCGCCGGTTTGCAGCACGCCGAGGATATGGTCGAGCCCGTCGCGGCAAACGATGAGGCGGGAAAATTCGGTTTCGATGATGCGTTGGCGAGCCAGTTCATCGCCTTCGTCGAGGTCGATGACGAACATTTCCCGGCGCGGCGTCATGATCGCCGCGATTTTCTGCTCGTCCAGGCGCAGGACGTTGGAGACGATTTCCTGCTCGCTTTCGTGGAAGACGCCGGCTTCGGCACCTTGCTCCATCAGCACCTTGATTTCATCGTCGGTCACCGGCGGCTCTTCCTTGCGGCGCGCCCCGAGCAGGCTCAGGATGGCCGTCGAGGAACCGGACAGTACCACCACCAGGGGATGCGTCACCTTGGCCAGGAACAGCATCGGACGGGCGATCAGTGAAGCGATGCCTTCCGGCGCCAGCATGGCCAGGCGCTTGGGTACCAGTTCGCCGACCACGACGGAAAAATAGGTCAGGGCGACAACGGTGATGGTCAGCGCCACGCTCTTGGCGTAAGGCGCCAGCAGCGGCATGCCGGCCAGCCACTCAGCCAGCGGGTCGGCCAGCGCCGCTTCGCCGATGGCACCGCTGAGAATGCCGACCGAGGTGATGCCGACCTGGATGGTGGATAGAAAGCTGGATGGTTCCTGGTGCAGCGACAGCGCTGCTTCTGCCCCCAGGCTACCGTCGTCCGCCAGGTTCTGGAGCCTCGCCTTGCGCGAGGAAACGACGGCAATTTCGGACATGGCGAAGACGCCATTGATCAAGATGAGTATGACGAGAAGAAATATGTCCATGCTTGAAACCGCCCTGCGCAGCGACCGTGCGTGCGGTTTCGGTATTGAGAAGCGGCTGATTGTAGCAGGCGCTGCACAGCGGTCCGTCCGTCAGACGGATGCCAGCCACCCGGCACGTCCCTTGCACTGTTGCCTGCCCAACCACCGCAAGGAGCGCATCATGAAAATCCAGGATTCCTGTGTCCAGCTCACGGCGAGCCACGAGGAAAGCTATTCCCGGTCGAGCGAAATCACCCGCACGACAAGCTTTCGCCAGATCTTTGCCGACCTCGCCCAGCCCGCCAGTGACGAGGCGGCCGAAGCCCGCAAACGGGTCCAGCGGCTGCTGCAATCGCTGCTCGATACCATCCTGGCGGCTATCGACGGCAAGAAGTGCAAGGAAAACTTTGCCGCTGTCGAACCCTTGCCGGATGAGCCGGCGCCGCCGGCCAACCGCCGCGAAATCAGCTGGACCCATCATGTCGTCCAGAAGCAGAGCGAAAGCGAGCGGACCAACGTCTGCGGCTCGGGCTGCGTGCAGACCGCCGACGGGCGGCAGATCGCCTTCGACTTTTCGCTGCACCTGGCGCGCGACGAAACGCGCGTCTCGACCTTCGACGACAGCGGCACCCTCACCCTGCGCGACCCGCTGATGCTCAGCTTCGACGGCAAGGCCTGCGAGCTGAGTGCGGAACGTATCGCCTTCGATCTCGACGCCGACGGCAAGGCCGAGGAAATTCCCGCCTTCGGGGCGGCCAGTGGTTTCCTGGTCTTCGACCGCAACGGCAACGGCAAGGCCGACAATGGCAGCGAACTGTTCGGAGTGGCCAGTGGCAATGGCTTTGCCGACCTCAGTCGCCTGGACGAAGACCATAACGGCTGGATCGACGAGAACGACACCGCCTGGCGCCAACTTGCCGTGTGGTCGGCCGAGGGCTTCGCCTCGCTGGCCGAACGCCAGGTCGGCGCTTTGTATACCGGCGCGGTCGATGCCCCGTTTACGCTCAAGGGCGAGGGCAACGCGCTGCTCGGCCAGATCCGTGCCGCCGGCCTCTACCTCACCGAGAGCGGCGAGGTGGGCCATTTGCAGCACGTCGATCTGGCAGTGTCATCCCCGGCGAGCGGGCAGCAGCAGCCAGACGAGGGCCAGCGCCTGACCGCCTAGGAGAGTCAGGAAGGCGGTGCGGTAGGCGGCATCACTGGCCCAGCCGCCGGCCTGCAGGGTGTCGACCAGGCCGCCGATGCCCCATTGCAGGCCGAAGGCCCCGGCGAAGACGAGCAGGTTGAGCGCGGTATTGGCTCGCCCCGACAGGTTGGCCGGGAAGGACTGGGCGACCAGCGTATAGGCGATGTTGGACAACGAGAAGCAGGCACCGAGCACCGGCCACAGCAGCCCACCCGCCAGGCCTGGGTGCAGGCTGATCAGCGCGAAGGCAGCCAGGGCGAGGATCATCGCGCCGCGATAGACCCAGTCCAGCCGGATGCCGCGATGAACCAGGCGCGTGGCGAAGAAGCCCATGAACAGGAAGCCGCCCAGCATCGCCGCGCTGATCCAGGTCAGCCGGCCGGCGATGGCGGCACCGTTCATGCCCTCCAGCACGTTCATCCAGCGCGAGGCCCACAGGCCTTGGACGGCCATGAAGCCGCCGGTCATCCAGAAGCCCATCGGGGCGTAACGCCAGAAATGCCGGCTGGAAAAAACCTGGCGGACGCCGGCCAACTGGGCCCGGATGCCGTCGTGTCGCCCCTCGCCAGCGCTGTCCGGTACGCGCCACCAGATCAGCGCGGCGACGAGGAGAGTGGCGACGGCTAGGCCGAGTGCGATGATTCGCCAGCTGGTGAAGCCGATGGCGATTTCCAGCGGCTTGGCGGCGGCCAGTGCGCCGAGGCCGCCGGAGGCCATCACCCAGCCGGTCAGCGAGGCTTGCCGTTCGGGTGGGAACCACAGCGTGAAGGCCTTCAGCGAGGCCATCAGGCAGGCTGAAACGCCGAGGCCGATCAGGGCGCGGCCAACGGCCAGGCTGCCCAGGGTGTCGGACAGGGCGAAGAGCGCAACCCCGGCGCTGGCCAGCAACAGCAGTCCGGATTCGACCCGGCGCGGTCCGTAGCGGTCGAGCAGCATGCCGAGTGGCAACTGGGCGGCGCCGAAGGCCAGGAAGTAGGTGCTGGTTAACAGTCCCAGCGCATTGTCGGGCAGGCCCAGCTCGCTGGCGATGACCGGGCCGATGACCGCATTGACCGTGCGGAACAGGTAGGACAGGAAATAGCCGGCGGCAAAAGGCAGGAACAGCCTGAGCCAGGCGGCGTCGGGGCGAATCGCGTTCACGGGGCGTCCGGTTTCACGTGGAACGCGACCACCGGCGGCGGTGTCTGGTCGCGGTGGGTGCGCAGCCAGGTCAGGCGGTCGAGGATCTTTCGTCGCCAGTTGGCGGCGATGCCCGGCGAGGCAGCAAGCCGTTCCAGATCGGCCAGCGGCGGGCGGTGGGCCTGCCAGAGCTGCATCGCTTCGGCCAGGGTATAGGCTTGTGGATCGCTCGTTTCGCAATCGAGCGTATCGCCAGGCTGGACGACCCCGGGGGTCAGTACGCGCCAGTACCAGCCGGTGATGCGCTGCTCGGCGATGAACTGGGCCATGCCATCACAGCCGTAGCGTTCGTCGATCTTCCAGCACGGGCTGCGGGGCTGGCTGATTTGCAGGCGCGCCGTGCCGAGGCGCCAGATGTCGCCGAGTCGTACGTCGTTTTCGTCGAGATCCGGTGTCGACAGGTTCTCACCGTTGCTGCCGGCGACCAACAGCCCGGCCGCTGCGGGAAAACGGGCCGCCAACTGGGCATAGTGGCGGGCCGGGTAGAGATGCACCGCCTTGTCCGGTCCGCCGTGCACCCGGCGGTCGGCCTGCTGGTCGCCGATGAACCCTTCCGGTCCGAGTTCGAGCGGGCCGCTGGCTGCTTGTTTGTAGATGCCGGTCGGCCGACCGGATTCGGGGAGCGACCGGATGCCGCCGATGAAGAGGGAGATATTCGCCATGGTCACCCGATTGTGCCATTGCAGACGGCCATTGTGGGCGCTGGAAAACCCGGGGGGCGCCCGCTCAGTCCCACAACCAGGCGGCGCCGCGTACGCCGGACGAGTCGCCATAGGTCGGCGGCAGGAAGCGGGTGGCGATGCTGTCGGAAAAGACATGGGGCGCGCAGCGGGCCGGCAGGTTGCGGTAGAGCCGTGCCAGGTTGGAGAGGCCGCCGCCGAGCACGATGACCTGCGGGTCGAGGATGTTGATGACGCCGGCCAGGGCGCGGCCAAGCCGTTCTTCATAGCGCTGCAGCGTCGCCTCGCAGGCGGCGTCGCCCTGCTCGGCGCCTTGGGCGATGCGCCGCGCATCCAACTGTACACCGGTGTGGCGGGCATGGTCGGCGGCTAGCCCGGGGCCGGACAGATAGGTTTCGATGCAGCCCAGCCGTCCGCAATAGCAGGGCGGGGTGGGCAGGTCGTCCGGTTGCAAGGCGGGCAGCGGATTGTGGCCCCATTCGCCGGCAATCGAATTGGCGCCGGCCAGGACGTGCCGGCGAATGACGATGCCGCCGCCGACGCCGGTGCCGAGGATGATGCCGAAAACGGTTTCGGCATCCCGGCCGCTGCCGTCGATGGCTTCCGACAGCGCGAAGCAGTTGGCGTCATTGGCCAGCCTCACCTCCCGGCCAAGCAGGACCTGCAGGTCGGCGCGCAGCGGCTGGCCGATCAGGCAAGTCGAATTGGCGTTCTTGATCCGGCCGCCGGGCAGCGATTCTGCCCCGGGGATGCCGATTCCGACGCTGCCACGTCGGCCGAGTTCGCTTTCCGCCGTGGCAACCAGCCCGGCCACCGCCTGCAGCGTCGCGCGGTAGTCGCCCTGCGGCGTGGCTACCCGCCGGCGCAACAATTCCGAACCATCGGTGTCGAGCGCGATGATCTCGATTTTGGTCCCGCCGAGGTCAATGCCCAGGCGCATCAGACGCGGACGGCGATGCCCTTGACGTTGCCGTAGGTGGTGGTCAGGGTAAGCAACACGCTGGTGCCGGCTTCGAGCAGCAGCATGAAGAGGTTGCGTTCGGAATAGAGACAGACCGGCTGGCGGATGCCGTATTTCTCGCGCAGGGCGGGCGCCAGCTCGGCGAAGCGCTGCTCGATGGGTTGTACGGCATCGGCGTAGCCATGGCCGAGTTCGGAATGCAGGCCGAGGACCGAAAGGTAGAGCTTGCCGCCGATGCGCAGCCGCTGCTTGAGGGCATGGATCACTTCGCGGGCATCCGGGTAGCGCAGGCCGCACACGCCGCGCCGGATGTAGATGATATCGAAGGGTTGGCCGGGCAGTTCGGCGGGCAGGGTCTGCAGCGTCGTCGGCAGGTAGGCGATCTGTTCGCGACGGCCGGAGGCCAGGATACGGCCCTCGATTTCCTGGGCGAATTCGGGAAGGTCGGCGATCAGCACATCGGCCCCGAGGGCCGCAAACTTGGGTGCCGTTTCGCAGCGTTTGTCGGAAATGACCAGTACCGAAACGCGGTGATCGATGCGCTGCCGCTTGACGCATTCCTCCAGCGCGTAGCGCTCCAGCTCGTCCCCCCCGGTTTCCAGGGGATTGGCGGTAAGATGTGTTGTCATGTCCATTGTTTTGTCTCCCTGCGCTTCATTTTGCATGAAGCCTGCCCGGGGTGACAACGGAAAAGGCAGTGAGGAGGGGAATTACGATGCTGGTCCAGTTTGTCTCCAGTGAAACCGGAGAAGTGCTGATGTACGCCGATGTGGCGCGGGTATTGCTGCAGGCCATGGGCAAGGAAACCACCGCCCGCGGTGCCTTCCTGCCGGAGCAGATGCTGCCGGCGGCGCAGGCCCTGCGCGATGCGGTGCAGCGTTCCGAAGCCGCGCAGCCACCGGCCGAGGAGGACGAGGAAGAAGAAGGCAAGAAGAAGGAAATCGTGGTCGGCCTGCGCCAGCGCGCCTGGCCGCTGATCGACATGCTGGAGCGGACGGCCCGCAGCGGCCCGAAGGCCAATATCGTCTGGGAAGCTGCCGCCGATTTCTGAGCCTTGCCGGCCGCCTATTAACCGCGGTCGAGGTCGAAACCGCGGGCGATGCCGCCCATGACGCGGTTCAGTTCGCTCTCGAATTCGGCGAAAAGCCGTTCGCGTGATGGATCACCATCGCGCAGGGCCGTCTCCAGCTGTTTGGCTGCTTCCTGCAACTGCCGGGCGCTGATCGTGCCGGCCAGGCCTTTGGCGCTATGGGCGCGGCGTTCGGCGCTGATCAGGTCGCCGTTGTCGATGGCCGCGCGGATCAGCTGCGTTTCATCCACGAAACGGGTGTAGAAATCGCGTAAAACCTTTTCGTAGAGTTGCGGCTTGTTCATCATGCGCCGCAGGCCCTCGGCCTGGTCAATCCCGGGTAGCTCAGGGAGGGCTTGTGACATGGTCAGGTAGCGACGGGCCGCTCAGAACAGCTCGATGTCGTCGCTCTTTTCCTTCATGTCGGCCATGAACTTGTCGACCGCCTCTTGGACCGGCACGCCCTGCATCACGGCGTCGAACATGGCGATTTCCTCGCGGGTCGAGTACTTGGTCTTGATCCTGTTCTGCAGATCGACCCATTCCTTCGGGTTAAACAGGCGGTGCGGGTCGGCAACGAGGTCGCTGAGATCGCCCAGGCTGAGGCCGACGTGGGCCAGACGCTGAACCAGCTTGTCGTAGAACTGGAAGGCGATGATGGCCTGGTGGACCATGCTGGAGACGTGTTCGGAAACACCGGTCAGGTTCTGCTTGGCAGCGCCGACTTCGCCTTCGTCAGGCAGCGTCTGGATAGTGTCGGAGATCATCCGCATGAAGCCGGCCATGGACGTGAAGGAGTTGGTGAGCACCTCGACCGAGGCATTGCTGTCCTTCATTGCCGACTCGATCTGCACGGCAGCCAGTTCGAGCATCAATACCGTTTCTCGAACCTGGCTCCAGTTGAGATCCGGCATGTGGGCACTGGTGCCGCGTGGCTGGCTGGTTTCTTGCGTCATGGGTACCCCCTCCTCAAGCGGCAAAACTATAGCGCAATTCAGGTCTGGCGTTCTATCACCACATAATGCTTGCGCACTGCTTCAAGCACTTCGAAGGTACCGGTGAAGCCGGCCGGAATGACGCAGGCGTCGCCCGGGCCGAATTCGGCGGCATCGCCGTCGTGGTCGGTAATCCGGAGTCGCCCTTCGATGACGCAGAAGAACTCGTCCTTGCCGACAGGGAAGGCGATTTTCCAGGCGCCCGGCTCGCAGGCCCAGATGCCGGCCGAAAGGTCGCCATTGGCGGTCAGGAAGTGCTCCCAGGTCGTGCGCTGCGGATTCCCGGCGAGCAGCCGGTCGGGGCGCGGGCGGTCGAAGACGGGAGCAGGCTGGCGGGCGGAGAAAACGGTCAGTTTGGGCATGTCATTTCTTCAGGCGTTTATCGGCTTTCTGCCGCCAGCGTGCGATATCGGCCCCTGTGGGCTCGGCGAACCGGCCGCCGGCGGCGTTCGCCATGTAGATCACGGCACGGGCGATCTCTTCATCGCTCAAGCCAGGGTTGCCACCTTTCGCCGGCATTTTGCGTATGCCGGCCAGGGCACTTGGCACGAGATCATTCAGGCCCTCGCGGATCAGCTTCTTCCATTGCCGGGCATCGCCGAACAGGGGGGCCTGGAACTTGCCGCTGCCATGGCACTCGATGCAGGTCGCGGCGTAGACATCGGCCCCACTCTGGGCTGCGAGGGCGAAGCCGGGCAGGGACAGGCCGAAGAGGAGCAAGGTGCGGAGTCGCATGTTTGTCTTGTCAGGGGGGAGGCAGGCCGCCATCTTAAATTCCCCGGATAATTCGGGGAATGAAAATTCTTCTTTCCATGGCTGTGCTCTTACTGGCCTTGCCGGCGCACTCCCTGGCGGCGGCGCCTCTGGTTGCCGTCGATGTTGGCCACGGCATTCAGGATGGTGGCGCAATCAGCGCCCGGGGGCGCCATGAATTCGAGTTCAATCGGGAATTCGCCGGCCGGCTGGCCGACACTTTGCGCCAGCACGACCTGGGTGTCCGGGAAGTCAACTTTGACGGCCGTATCGCCAGCCTGCCCGCTCGTCCGGAAGCGGCAGCCGGTAGCGATTTCTTCATTTCCATCCACCACGACTCGATTGGCGAAGCCTGGCTGCTGCCGTGGGAGTGGGAAGGGCAGCCGCAGACGCATACCGAGGTCAAGCGTGGCTACGGCATTTTCGTCTCGGCCCAGAATCCCGACCTGGCGACCAGCCTGCGCTGCGCATCGACCATCGGTGCCCTGCTGCGCCGGGCCGGCTTCGAGCCCTCGACCTGGCATGCTCGCAAGCATGTGGCGGCCGATGCCCCAAATGGCGTCTGGTATTACGACAACCTCGTCGTGCTCTACCGGACCACGTTGCCGGCGGTGCTTTTCGAAGCCGGGGTGATCAAGCACAAAGAAGAGGAAATGGAACTGCGCGACCCCGAGCGCCAGGCCCGCATGGCCGATACCGTCGCCACCGGCATCGCCGCCTGCCTCTTCGTGCGGGATGTGCCGCCGACTACTGGCGTTCAGGGCGGCAAGTGAGCGCTTGGGAAACATCAAGACTGCTGCCAAGGTGCGTGCTGTTCAGTTATTTCCGGTCAACGACAGCAATGCAGCGGTTGCGGCCTTTTGGTATGACCTTGGAAGATTATCTGGGGCGGGGCCAGATACTGCGCGCCGTAATTGCAGAAATGCCGGAATTATTTACAGCCAAAAGCGCAAATTAAATTTATTCATTAATAATCAAACAAATAAAATATTGGCACAAAAAATGCTTAATTCGGCATATTCGTAGTCTATACCAATATCAGGAGAGGATCATGCAGGCACTTTTTAAAAAATCCCTTGTTGGAATTGCACTTGCTGGTTCAGTCTTGACAGCAAATGCGGCTGTCGTGGCAACGGTAGGCGTGAGCGGGGGGAATCCTTACTTTGACGATTACGATGTCGTATTTGGTCTCGGCAGTACCGCGAATCCAACGTGGAGTCAGCAAGTGGCGTGGGATCACTCCTATGGCGAGCCATTCGACGCTGCGGGTACGGCATCCATCGATATCACATCACATTGGGATAACAATGGTGGGCAGACATGGTGGGCATTGGTGGATGACAACTGGGGGGCGAATTATTCCTACCTAACCAGTTTTACAATCAACACAGGGTTCGGCACGTTAGTGGGAACGAATAGCGGTACCTATATTCCAGATTATGGGTATGTCTATTCGTTCATCAATACCCCGCAGACTTCTGTTCCGGAGCCGACTTCTCTAGCACTGGTCGGTTTGGCTTTGGCGGGTTTAGGTTCAATGCGCCGCAAGCAAAAAGCCGCTTGAGAAAATTGGACACTATCAAAAACGGGAGCTTCGGCTCCCGTTTTGCATTCGTAGAGGCCGCTATTGAGAAAATCCAAAGGCTTCAACCAGTCAGTTGGTGTAGCCCTCGGAGTTCTGAACGGAAGATGCCCGTCTTCCTTTCATGGCCTTTGCGTGGCGGCGGGCTAAAGGAAAATCGGCTCCGGGGTCAGGCTGACGCCGAATCTGGCCAGCACGTCGGCCTGCACGGCCGCCATGGTGCGCTTGACGTCGTTGCCCGTGGCACCGCCCAGGTTGACCAGGACCAATGCCTGTTTCTCGTACATGCCGACCGGCCCGAGCGCCTTGCCCTTCCAGCCGGCTTGCTCGATCAGCCAGCCGGCGGCCAGTTTGACGCGGCCGTCCGGTTGCGGGTAGGTAGGTAGTCCCGGGTGGGCGGTTTTCAGTGCCGCGGCTTGTTCGGCGGAAACGATCGGGTTGTGAAAGAAGCTGCCGGCGTTCGGTGTCACGGCCGGGTCGGGCAGCTTGCGCTGACGGACGGCGATGACGGCGTCGGCGATATCGCGCGGTGTGGGGGTGGTGATCTGACGGGTGGCCAGTTCCTGCGCCACGTCGGCATAGCGGCAGTTGGGCTGCCAGGCCTTGGGTAGGCGGAAGGTGACGGCGGTGATAGCGAGACGACCGTCCAGATGCCAGCCTTCCTGCTTGAACAGGCTGTCGCGGTAGGTGAACCGGCAGTCGTTGCGAGTCAGCTGGCAAACGGCCTGTTTCGTGAAATCCCAGGCCGTGACACGGGTGATCCGCTCGCCGGCCTCCAAACCGTAGGCGCCGATGTTCTGGATGGGGGCCGCGCCGACCGTGCCGGGGATCAGCGACAGGTTTTCCAGACCCGGCCAGCCCTCGGCCAGCGTCCATTGCACGAAGTCGTGCCAATTCTCGCCGGCGCCTGCCTCGACGTACCAGGCCGAGTCGTCCTCGCCGGCCAGGCGGCGGCCGGCAATGGCCATGTGCAGCACCCGTCGGTCCACATCGCCAGTCAGCACCAGGTTGCTGCCGCCGCCGAGCACGAAGCGCCGCTCGCTGGCCAGAGTTGGATCGGCCAGCTGGGCGGCGTCGGTGATGCGCTGGTAGCGGGCGGCCTGGCCGGGCAGGGCGAGGGTGTTGAAGGCGCCGAGATCGACATCGGTGCGGTAAGGTCCGCTCACGCCTCGGCCTTCTTGTCCGGATCGGAGGGATCGTTGGTCTCGTCTACTTCGATGCCCCAGTCTCCCCAGGTGTACCAGTCGTCGCCGAGCATTTCCGCCGGGTGCTGCGTGCGGCCGGAGCCGTTGCCGCATTGCAGGTCGGTGGCCGCGCAATATTTGTCGCAGCCCCAGCAGATACGCTCGGGGTGCTTGGGATGCAGGGGAAAACGCTTGGCCATGGCAGTCGGCGACGATTGAACGATGGTTAGAGTAGAGGAGCCAGCCAGCGTTCCGCTTCCTTGAGTGCCATGCCCTTGCGGGCGGCCCAGTCTTCCAGCTGGTCGCGGCCGATCTTCGGAATGGCGAAGTAGCTCGATGCCGGGTGGCCGATGTAGAAACCGGAGACGGCAGCGGCCGGGGTCATGGCGCAGGATTCGGTCAGGCCCATGCCGATGGCCGGCGCGTCGAGCAGCTTGAACAGCTCGCGCTTGGCGGTGTGGTCTGGGCAGGCCGGGTAGCCGGGGGCGGGGCGGATGCCCTTGTATTGCTCGGCGATCAGGCCATCGTTGTCGAGCTTTTCGCCAGCGGCGTAACCCCAGAACTCGGTGCGCACCTTCATGTGCAGCCATTCGGCGGCCGCTTCGGCCAAGCGGTCGGCCAGGGCCTTGAGCATGATCGCCGAGTAGTCGTCGTGGGCGGCCTCGAAGCGGGCGACGTGTTCGTCGATGCCGAGGCCGGCCGTGACCGCAAAGGCGCCGGCGTAGTCCTGCTCGCCGACGAAATCGGCCAGCGCCGTGTTGAAACGGCCTTGCGGCTGCTTGATCTGCTGGCGCAGGCCGACCCAGCGGGTCGCTTCCTGGCTGCGCGATTCGTCGGTGTAGAGCACGATGTCCTCGTTCTCACCCTTGGCCGCGTAGAGGCCAAACACCGCCTTGGCGGTCAGCCAGTTTTCGCTGACGATCCTGGCCAGCATGGCCTGGGCATCGTGGAACAACTGGCGGGCGGTTTCGCCGACCGTTTCGTTCTGCAGGATGGCCGGGTAGCGGCCGGCCAGGTCCCAGCTCTGGAAGAAGGGCGACCAGTCGATATAGGGCACGAGGTCGGCGAGCGGAATGGTGATTTCCTGGCGGCCGAGCTGGGCCGGTTTGACCGGGGTGTAGGTCTCGTTCCACGTGAAACGATTGGCCCGGGCGTCGTCCAGCGAAACCAGCGTGGCGCCCTTGCGGCCGGCGTGTTCGGCGCGCACGGTTTCGTATTCGGCGGCGATTTCGGCGTGGTAGGCATCGCGCTGGTCGATGGAGAGCAGCTTGGTGGCGACACCGACGGCGCGCGAGGCGTCCGGCACGTAAACCACCGGGCCTTCGGCGTTGGGCGCGATCTTGATCGCGGTGTGGGCGCGGCTGGTTGTCGCGCCGCCGATCAGCAGCGGCTGCTTCATGCCGTGGCGCTTCATCTCGGCCGCGACGTGGGCCATTTCTTCCAGTGACGGCGTGATCAGGCCGGACAGGCCGATGATGTCCACGCGATGCTCGAGCGCCGCCTTCAGGATGTTGTCGCAGCTGACCATGACGCCGAGGTCGACGACGTCGTAGCCGTTACAGCCGAGCACGACGCCGACGATGTTCTTGCCGATGTCGTGCACGTCGCCCTTGACCGTGGCCATCAGGATCTTGCCCTTGGAGCCGAGGCCGGTACGGGATTTCTCGGCTTCGATGAAGGGCAGCAGGTGGGCGACCGCCTGTTTCATGACGCGGGCCGACTTGACCACCTGCGGCAGGAACATCTTGCCGGCGCCGAAGAGGTCGCCGACGTGGTTCATGCCGGCCATCAGCGGGCCTTCGATGACGGCGAGCGGCGGCTTGCCTTCGGCCTCCAGCTTGGCGCGTACTTCTTCGGTATCGGCCACGACGAAATCGGTGATGCCCTTGATCAGCGCGTGTTCCAGGCGCTTTTCGACCGACTGTTCGCGCCACGACAAATCCGGGCCGCTATCCTTGCTCTTGCCTTCCTTGACGGTTTGGGCGAAATCGACCAGCGCCTCGCCGGCGCCCGGGTGGCGGTTCAACACCACGTCTTCGACCTTGGCGCGCAGTTCCGGCTCCAGGTCGTCGTACACGCCGAGCATGCCGGCATTGACGATGCCCATGGTCATGCCGTTCTGGATGGCGTGGTAGAGGAAGACGGTGTGGATCGCCTCGCGCACCGGGTCATTGCCGCGGAAGCTGAACGAGACGTTGGACACGCCGCCGGAAATGTGGGCGTGCGGCAGGTTCTGCTTGATCCAGCGCACCGATTCGATGAAATCGACAGCGTAGTTGTCGTGTTCGGGAATGCCGGTGGCGATGGCGAAGATGTTCGGGTCGAAGATGATGTCTTCGGCCGGGAAACCCATGCCGGTCAGCAGTTCGTAAGCCTTGCCGCAGATCTCGATCTTGCGGGCGTAGGTGTCGGCCTGGCCCTTTTCGTCAAAGGCCATGACGATGACCGCAGCACCGTAGCGGCGGGCGAGCTTGGCTTGTTCGAGGAACTTGGCTTCGCCTTCCTTCATCGAGATCGAATTGACGATGCCCTTGCCCTGAATGCACTTGAGGCCGGCTTCGATGACTTCCCACTTGGAGGAGTCGATCATGATCGGCACGCGCGAAATGTCCGGTTCCGAAGCAATCAGCTTGAGGAACTTGTCCATCGCGGCGATGGAGTCGAGCATCGCCTCGTCC
The DNA here is from genome assembly GCF_000519045.1 of Dechloromonas agitata is5. Taxonomy (GTDB): domain Bacteria; phylum Pseudomonadota; class Gammaproteobacteria; order Burkholderiales; family Rhodocyclaceae; genus Azonexus; species Azonexus agitatus. The sequence goes on along the minus strand of NZ_KI912532.1, from coordinate 831,318 downwards.
ATGTTGATGTCGATGACCTGCGCGCCGTTTTCCACCTGCTGGCGGGCGACGGCCAGCGCATCGTCGAAGCGGCCTTCGAGGATCATGCGGGCGAAGGCGCGCGAGCCGGTGACGTTGGTGCGTTCGCCGACGTTCACGAACAGCGAATCCTTGCCGCAATTGAACGGCTCCAGCCCGGAGAGGCGCAGCGCCGGCTCGATTTTTGGCGTTTTACGCGGGTGCACCGCAGCAACGCGCCGGGCGATGGCTGCGATGTGTTCCGGCGAGGTGCCGCAGCAGCCACCGACGATATTGACGATGCCGGCCTTGGCCCAGCTCTCGATCTCGTCGGCCAGCATGTCGGCGGTTTCGTCGTAGCCGCCGAAGGCATTCGGCAGGCCGGCGTTCGGGTGGGCCGAAACGTAGCAATCGCAGACGCGCGACAGTTCCTCGACGTACTGGCGCAATTCCTTGGCGCCGAGTGCGCAGTTCAGGCCGAAGGAAATTGGCTGGATGTGCCGCAGCGAATTCCAGAAGGCTTCGGCGGTCTGGCCGGACAGGGTGCGGCCGGAGGCATCGGTGATCGTGCCGGAAATCATGACCGGCCAGCGGCGGCCGGCGACGTCGAAGAACTGCTCGATGGCGAACAGCGCGGCCTTGGCGTTCAGCGTGTCGAAGACGGTTTCGACCAGCAGGATGTCGGCGCCGCCCTCGACCAGGCCGGTGGTGGCCTCGAAGTAGTTGGCGACCAGTTCGTCGAAAGTGACGTTGCGGTAGCCGGGGTCGTTCACATCCGGCGAGATCGACGCCGTGCGGCTGGTCGGGCCGAGCACGCCGGCGACGAAGCGCGGCTTGTCCGGGTTGGCGGCGGTGAATTCGTCGCACAGGCGGCGGGCCAGCGCGGCGCCTTCCTTGTTCAGCTCGTAGACGATGGCTTCGAGCTTGTAGTCGGCCTGCGAAACGGCAGTCGAGTTGAAGGTGCAGGTTTCCAGGATGTCGGCGCCGGCTTCCAGGTAAGCGCGGTGGATGCCGCCGATGATGTCCGGTCGGGTCAGCACCAGCAGGTCGTTGTTGCCCTTCAGGTCATGCGGGTGATCGGCAAAGCGCGCGCCGCGGTAATCGGCCTCCTGCAGCCCGTGGCGTTGGATCATCGTGCCCATCGCGCCGTCGAGGACGAGCAGGCGTTGCTGGAGCAGGGACTGGAGTTCGGACGTACGATCGGGCTGCATGGATCACCTCGGCAAAGCAGTAAAACGCCGGGGACGCCGCAAAAACGAACGGCGCCACAAACCGGCTGGGTTTGCGAGCGCCGTTGATCATTGCCGAGCCTGGCCCCGGTTAAGGGTCGCAGCGCTCCTCGGCAGAGACGTTAGTTTATCGGGGGCCGGGTGTGCTGCCAAGTGCCTTGATTTATTTAGCCTTTCGGTACAACCCGCTTCGAGGTTTTCTTGACCCCGCCGTGGCCGGTATCGAAATGCACCATGAAATAGGTTTCGTCCATCGGCGGCATGCCTTCGATGCGCCATTCCCAGATTTCCTCGCGCAGGTTGTTGAAGGTCTGTTTGGAGCCGGGGGCGCCGAGCAGGCGGCGGACGTCGTCCTTGCTCATGCCTTCGCGCACCTTGGCGTAATTGGCGTCGTTCAATACCTGCTCTACCTTGGCGACGACATGGTCCTGGCCGAAGGTGATCATGTAGCAACTGCTGCCGTTCGGCTGGCGGGCGTACTCCCAGGTCGCCGTACCGTCGTCGTTCCAGTGGATGAAGCCGGGTTCGCCCATGCGCGAGCGGACTTCCGCCTGGGTCGTGACGCCGGGCGTGATTTCCTTGAGATTGACGTAGTCGCAGGCAGGCAGCGCGGCGGCAACGATGGCCGAGGCTGCGGCGGTGATCCAGGCGGGCAGTTTCATGCGAACTCCAGGCGAAGGGCTGAGGCAAGTTTACGCCTTCGCGGACTTGCTTTCATAATATTGGACCCTCCTAATTTTCGGATATGCCGATGCAACATCTCGACCCCCAGGCCGCCTTCGATTTCCTGCAGCAGGATGCGCAGGCCGTGCTGGTCGATTGCCGGACGGAAATCGAGCACATGTATGTCGGCCATCCGGCCGGCGCCGAGCATGTCGCGTGGCAGGAGGGGCCGGATTGGGAAATCGACCCGCAATTCGCCGCCAAGGTGGCACGGTTGGTCAAGGGTGACCTGACACGGCCGGTCCTCCTCATCTGCCGCAGCGGCAACCGCTCGGTCGATGCCGGGCTGGCGCTGGAGGCCGCCGGCTTCACGCAGGTGATCAACGTGCTGGAAGGTTTCGAGGGGCCCCTCGACGACGATTACCACCGCGGTACGCTCGGTGGCTGGCGCTTCCGCGGCCTACCCTGGTATCAGACGTAGGCGCTGGTGGAGTTGCGCAAAGCCGGCACCGGCCAGCATCAAGCCGGCCATGCCGAGCGACAGGGTCAGCGTTGAACCCCACAGCGCCGGCGCGAGCAAGGCGGCGACCAGACCATTGAAACCGGACTGCAGGAAGGTCTGGCAGGAGGCCGCCAGGCCGCGCTGGTCCGGGAAGGGGTCGAGTGCGAAGAGGGTCAGGCAGGGCATGGCCAGCGCCATCCCCAGCGTGTAGATGAAAATGGGCAGCACGCTCCAGGGCAGGCCGGGCGGCAGCGCCAGGTTGAGCAACAGGTTGATGCTGGCCGCCGCCCCCATCGCCGCATAGCCCAGCGCAATGGTACGGGGCAGCGAGACCTTGCCGGCCAGCCGGCCGGATAGCCAGGAGCCGCAGACCAGGCCGCCCATGCCCGGCCCGAACAGCCACAGGAAGCCGGTTTCCGGTACACCGAGGTGCTGCATCAGGAAAACCGGGGCGGACAGGATGTACAGGAAGAAGCCGCCGAAATTGAGGCTCAAGGCGGCGCAGGCAGTCAGGAAGGCCGGCGAGGTCAGCACCTTCCAGTACGTGCTGCCGAGATAGGCCGGGCGCAGGGACTGGCGCTTCGCCGGCGCCAGCGTTTCCGGCAGCAGTTTCCAGCAGGCCAGCCACAGCGCGCTGGTGGCGAGTACCAGGAAGGCGAAGACTGAGCGCCAGCCGAACAGCGTCTGCAGCCAGCCGCCGATGACCGGCGCGATGGCCGGGGCCAGCGCGAACATCATGGTGATCTGCGACATCAGGCGCTGTGCCGCAGCCCCGTCGTACAAGTCGCGCACGATGGCCCGGCTGATGACGATGCCGGCCCCGGCGGTGACCCCCTGCATGGCGCGCCAGAACCAGAGAATCTCGATGCGCGAGGCGAGCATGCAGCCGAGCGAAGCCAGCGCGAACAGGGCGAGGGCGACGAGCAGCACCTTGCGGCGGCCGAAGCGGTCGGCAATCGCGCCGTGCCACAAGGTCATCAGCGCGAAGGAAAGAAGATAGGCCGACAGGGTCTGTTGCACCTGCAGCGGTGTGGCCTGCAGCTTTTCGCCGATGTCGTGGAAGGATGGCAGGTAGGTGTCGATCGAAAACGGGCCGAGCGCCGACATCGCGGCGAGCAGGAGGGCTATGCCCCGGGTGCTACGCGGCGTGGGCTCAGCCACGGGCGAAACGCCGGTACTGGATGGCCTCGGCGACATGCGGCGCACCGATCTCCTCGCTGCCGGCGAGGTCGGCGATGGTGCGGGCCACCTTCAGGATGCGGTGCCAGGCCCGTGCCGACAAGTCGAGTTGCGTCGTCGCCTGTTGCAGCAGCTTGCTGCCGACGGCATCCAGCTGGCAGCAGCGATCAACTTCCTGTGTGCCCAGTCGGGCATTGAGCTTGCGCTGCCGTGCCTGCTGCCGGGCATGCGCCGCCTCGACCCGGGAGCGGACGGCAGCCGACGCCTCGCCTTCCGACTTGCCGGCCAGCGCATCGGGCGGCAGGGCCGGCACTTCGATGATCAGGTCGATGCGGTCGAGGAAGGGGCCGGAGAGTTTGCCGCGATAGCGTGCAATCTGATCCGGCGTGCATCGGCACTTGCCGTCCGGTGCGCCGTGAAAGCCACAGGGACACGGATTCATCGCGGCGATCAGCTGGAACTCGGCCGGGAATTCGGCATGGCGCGCCGCCCGGGCGATATGAATACGGCCGGATTCGAGCGGTTCGCGCAGGGTTTCCAGCACCTTGCGGTCGAACTCGGGCAGTTCGTCGAGAAACAAGATACCGTGATGCGCCAGACTGATCTCGCCCGGGCGTGGCGGGTTGCCACCACCGACCAGGGCCACCGCCGAGGCGGTATGGTGCGGCTGGCGGTAGGGACGCACCCCGAAGGCCTCGGGGCGGAACTGGCCGACCAGCGACCACACGGCGGCCGACGCCCGGGCCGCTTCCCCGTCGAGATCCGGCATCAGGCCGGGCAGGCGGGCGGCGAGCATCGACTTGCCGGAACCCGGCGGGCCGATCATCAACAGGGAATGCGAACCCGCCGCGGCGATTTCCAGGACCCGCTTGGCCTGCGCCTGGCCGCGCACGTCGGACAGGTCGGCGACAGCCGGCCGGCTCTCCGCGACGGCCCCTTCGGCGGCGGGCAGGGCTTCCCGGTTGGTCAGGTGGGCGCAGACGCCGAGCAGCGAGCGGGCGGCCAGAATGTGCGTCGAGCCGGTCAGCGCCGCCTCGCGGGCGCTTTCCTCGGGCAGGATGAAGGCCTTGCCGGCGTCACCGGTCTGCAGGGCCATGGCCAGCGCGCCGCGGATCGGGCGCAGCTCGCCGGATAGCGACAACTCGCCGGCGAATTCGTAATCGGCCAGGGCCGGTGCCGGTATCTGACCACTGGCGGCGAGGATGCCGAGGGCGATCGGCAGATCGAAACGGCCGGATTCCTTAGGCAGGTCAGCGGGGGCCAGGTTGACGGTGATCCGCTTCTGCGGGAATTCGAAACCGGAATTGACGATGGCCGCCCGTACCCGGTCGCGGGCTTCCTTGACTTCGGTATCGGGCAGGCCGACCAGCGTGAAGCTGGGCAGGCCGCTCGCCAGGTGCGCCTCGACGACGACCGGCGGCGCGTTCAGGCCATCCAGTCCGCGACTGTGGGCGACGGCCAGCGCCATCGTGCTGCCTTACTGGCCCGCGCGGGCCTTTTCCAGCGCGTCGACGCGGGCTTCCAGGGCTTGCAGCTTTTCGCGGGTGCGGGCCAGAACCTGGGCCTGGATATCGAATTCCTCGCGGGTGACCAGGTCGAGTTTGCCGAAAAAGCCGCTCATCATGGCCTTGGCGTTCTTCTCGATGTCCCGGGCGGGGGTGTTGGCGAGCAGGGCGCTCATCTTGGCGCCGAAATCTTCAAGAATCTTGGGGTCGAGCATGGGTTTCCTCCGTGGGCGGGCAGTTTAACCCGGATTGTTCATCCGGGCACGATGGCGTGCGGAGCCCCCGCACGCTGATCGCTCATGCGTGGTGCGTAGCGCGGGGTGACTGCACGGTTTTGGTGCGCCAGTCGGGGGCGTGCTCCGGGTGGTGATCGTGAATCCTTTGATTCGTATCAATAATTTCCCCTGGCATGCGTTCTGCTAAAGCTGTTTCGCACAGTTTTCAATTCGCATTCGTCAATCCCACAGGAGAGAAATCATGAAGAAGTCCGTCATCGCCCTGACCCTCGCCGGCGTCTTCGCCGCACCCGCCTTTGCCGAAGAAGCCGCACCGACGCCGGAACATACCCTGACCGGCAACGTCGGCCTGTTCTCCAGCTACCGTTTCCGGGGTATCGACCAGACCTTTGGCAAGCCGGCCCTGCAGGGTGGTTTCGATTACGCGCACTCCAGCGGTGTGTATGTCGGTAACTGGAACTCCAACGTTTCGTCCGGCGCCGGTTTCCCGGATGGCAACCTGGAGATGGACTTCTACGGCGGCTACAAGACGACCTTTGGGGACTTCGGCCTCGATGTCGGCGCCATCCTTTACTACTACCCGGGCACGCAAGCCAAGGTTCTTGGCACCAATGCCGAAGAAGGTGCAGTCAATAACAAGGAAGTCTATCTGGGGGCCTCCTGGAAGTTCGTCTCCCTCAAGTATTCCTATGCATTTGACGACTACTTCTCTCTGCGCGGCTGGGATTCGACGGGCGCCTCCACCGGCAAGTCGACCAAGGGTAGCTCCTACATCGACCTGTCTGCCAACTACGATCTGGGCAATGGCTGGGGCATCAACGGTCACGTCGGTCACCTGAACCTGAAGAACGGCTACAAGGGTGACTACACCGACTGGAAGATTGGCGTGACCAAGGACATCAATGGCTGGGTACTGGGTCTGTCGTATGTCGATACCAATGCGGCCGGGCGTTGCTCGGGTGCTTCCGACTACCAGTTCTACTGCTTTACCAACTCCAACTCCGAAACGGCGGCAGGCGGTATCAATTTTGGCTCCAAATCGAAGGATGCCGGTCGTGCCATCGCTGTCTTCTCGGTTTCCAAGACCTTCTAAGCCAACCTAAAACTTCCCCCGTCGGCGTACCGGCCGGTGCCGGCGGGGGAGGACAGATATCAATCAACTGGGGAACTACACATCATGAAATTCGTTACCGCCATCATCAAGCCGTTCAAGCTTGACGAAGTGCGTGAGGCGCTGTCCGCCATCGGCGTGCAGGGCATCACGGTTACCGAAGTGAAGGGTTTCGGCCGGCAGAAAGGGCATACCGAGCTGTACCGCGGGGCCGAGTATGTCGTCGATTTCCTGCCCAAGGTGAAGATCGAGGCTGCCGTCAAGGACGAGCAACTCGACCAAGTCATCGAGGCCATCGAGAAATCCGCATCCACCGGCAAGATCGGCGACGGCAAGATCTTCGTCTTCGATGTCGAGCAGGTCATTCGCATCCGGACCGGCGAAACCGGTACCGACGCCCTCTGAGGAGCCCATCATGAAACGCGTATTTGCATTGCTCGCCCTGGTCGGCGCCGTGGCATTCGGCGCACCGGCCTGGGCCGAGGAGAAAGCCGCCGAAGCAGCCCCGGTAGTGACCGCCGTCGCGCCGGCCGGCATGGCGGCCGAAGCCCCGGCGGCAGCACCCGTCGCGGCACCGGCCGAAGCAGCCGCCCCGGCGGCGGCACCGGTCCCCAACAAGGGCGACAACGCCTGGGTCATGGTCTGCGCCGCCCTGGTCATCCTGATGTCCATCCCCGGCCTGGCGCTGTTCTACGGCGGCCTGGTCCGCTCCAAGAACATGCTGTCGGTGCTCATGCAGGTGTTCACGGTGTTCTCGCTGATCACCGTGCTCTGGGTGGTGTACGGCTACTCGGCCGCGTTCACCGAGGGTAACGCCTTCTTCGGCACGCTCGACAAGCTGTTCCTCAAGGGCATCACGCCGGAATCCGTCGGCGCCACCTTCTCCAAGGGCGTCGTCATCTCCGAGCTGATCTTCGTGATCTTCCAGGGCGCCTTCGCCGCCATCACCTGCGGCCTGATCGTCGGCGCCTTCGCCGAGCGTGCCAAGTTCGCCGCGATCCTGGTCTTCATGGTGATCTGGTTCACGCTGTCCTACATCCCGATGGCCCACATGGTCTGGTATTGGGCGGGTCCGGATGCCTACGTCGATGCCGCCGCCGCCGAGGCTGCCGGCAAGACCGCGGGCTTCCTGTTCCAGAAGGGCGCGCTCGATTTCGCCGGCGGTACCGTGGTGCATATCAACGCCGCCATCGCCGGCCTGGTCGGTGCCTACATGATCGGCAAGCGTAGTGGTTTGGGCAACGTATCGATGGCCCCGCACTCGCTGACCTTCACCATGATCGGTGCCTCGCTGCTCTGGTTCGGCTGGTTCGGCTTCAACGCCGGCTCCGCCCTCGAAGCCTCCGGCGGTGCTGCCCTGGCCATGGTCAACACCTGGGTGGCGACGGCTGCTGCCGCATTGTCCTGGATGTTTGCCGAATGGATCCTGAAGGGTAAGCCTTCCATGCTGGGTGCTGCCTCCGGCGCCGTTGCCGGCCTGGTGGCGATCACCCCGGCCGCCGGCTTTGTCGGCGTGATGGGCGCCATCATCATCGGCTTGCTGGCTGGCGTCGTCTGCCTGTGGGGCGTCAATGGCCTGAAGAAGATGCTCGGTGCCGACGATTCGCTCGACGTCTTCGGCGTGCATGGTGTCGGCGGCATCCTTGGCGCCATCCTCACCGGCGTCTTCGCCGACCCGGCCCTCGGCGGCACCGGCGTCTATGACTACGTCGCCAACGCCGTCGGTACCTACGACATGACCGCGCAGGTGATCAGCCAGTTGTGGGGTGTCGGTACCGTCATCGTCTGGTCGGGCGTCGTCTCCATCGTTGCCTACAAGCTGGTCGATATCGTGATTGGTCTGCGTGTGCCGGAAGAAGAAGAGCGTGAAGGCCTTGACCTCACCTCGCACGGCGAAAGCGCCTATCACCACTAAGCCGCAGCTTCGGTCTCTCCCTTCGGGCACCTTCGGGTGCCCATTTTTTTGCTAGGCTGCAGCATGCGCATCGTCCAGTTGTCCGATCTTCACTTGCAGCCGGCGCCGCTCTACAGCGGCGTCGATCCGTGGCTTGCGTGGCAGGCGGCGCTCGATCGCATCGCCGCCTTGGACCCGACCCCTGACATGCTGCTGCTCTCCGGTGACTTGGCCAACGACGGGGCCGCGCCGACCTATGCCCGGCTAGCCGCATCGTTGGCTGCAGCTGGCTGGCCGTTTGCACTGTTGCCCGGCAACCACGACGGACGCGCCGCATTGCGCGCCGCTTTTCCGGGCCAGGCCTGGGCCGACGGCCGCCTGCTGTGCCAGCGCGTCGACTGCGGCGAGCTGACACTGCTGCTGCTCGATACCTTGGTCGCTGGCGAGGAGTGGGGGGATTTCGGCGACGCCCACCTGGCCTGGCTGGATGCTCATTGCCCTGCCGGGCGGCGGGTGGTTGTCACCATGCACCATCCGCCGTGTGCCCTCGGGATTGCCGGGATGGACCGCATCGCCTGTCGCGGCGGCGAACGGCTGGCCGCTTGGCTGGCCGGACGGCCGCAGGTCGAGGCAGTCTGGTGCGGCCATGTGCATCGGCTGGTGGTGAGCGCTTTTGCCGGAAAAATGCTGTTGACGGCGCCGGCTACCGTGCACCAGATCGCCCTGGTGGACGGCCCGCTGGCCTGGACTGCCGAGCCACCGGGTCTGCTGGTGCATGACCTGGCGCCCGGCCGGCCATTGTCTTCGCACTACCTGCCGGTCGCCGGGGCTCCGGTCGTGCCTTACGAGGCGTGAATCCCGATTGAGACGGCCCGGGGGTCTGCACGCCCGCCCGGCCGAGCCAACGGCCCCCTTTCAACCGAGGTTTGCCGGGTGGCGGCTTACTTGATCAGCGGCAGCAGGGTGCGGAATTCTTCAGTGGCGGCGCGGTGCAGCCACTCGAAGAGGACCATCTCGGTCGTCACGATGCCGACGCCGGCCGCGCGCAGGCGGTCGATGGCAGCCTGCCGGTTTTCCGGCGTGCGGGAAGAGGCGGCATCGGCCACCAGATAGACGTCGAAGCCGGCTTCGCGCAGGCCGAGCGCCGTCTGCAGCACGCAGACGTGGGTTTCGGTGCCGGTGAGGATGACTTGCTGGCGGCCGCTGGCACGCAGCAGGTCGACGATGCCCGGCTCGGCGGCACAGGAGAAATGCGTCTTCTCGAAAAACCGGGCATGTTCTGCCGCTGCCCGGATGGCCGGCAGGCTGGGGCCGAGGCCGCGCACGTATTGCTCGGAAACGAAACTCGGCACCTGAAGCTGCGCGGCAGCCTGCAGCAGGCGGACGCTGTTGGCGGCGACCCGTTCGGTGTCGTGGATGGCCGGCGCCAGCTTTTCCTGGATGTCGACGACGAGCAGCAGCGAATCGGCGCGATGGATCAGGCTCATCGGAAGACCACGGTCTTGTTGCCGTGCACCAGCACGCGGTCTTCCAGGTGGTAGCGCAGGCCGCGGGCAAGGACGGTCTTCTCGATGTCCTTGCCGTAGCGCACCATGTCTTCCGGCGAATCGGAATGGTCGATGCGGATGACGTCCTGCTCGATGATCGGGCCGGCATCGAGCTCGGACGTCACGTAGTGGCAGGTCGCGCCGATCAGCTTGACGCCGCGCGTGTAGGCCTGGTGATAAGGCTTGGCCCCGGCGAAGCTGGGCAGGAAGCTGTGGTGGATGTTGATGATGCGGCCGGCCAGGGCGTTGCACAGATCCGGCGACAGGATCTGCATGTAGCGGGCGAGGACCATGGTGTCACCGCGCACGTCGTCAAAAATGCGCTGGATCTCGGCGTAGGCGGCCTGCTTGTTGTCCGGCGTGACCGGCACGTGGATGAAGGGGATGCCGTGCCACTCGACGAAACCCTTGAAGGTGTCGTGGTTCGAAATGACGCACGGGATCTCGATATCCAGTTCCTTCGCCTGCCAGCGGGCCAACAGGTCGTACAGGCAATGCTCCTGCTTGGAAACCAGCACCACGACGCGTTTCTTCACCGCACTGTCGTTGATCTGCCAGGTCATCGACAACGGCTCGGCCACCTCGGTGCGGAAGCGCTCGCGGAACTCGGCCAGCAGGAAGGGCAGCGAATCGGCCTTGATCTCGATGCGCATGAAATAGCGACCGGTCAGCACGTCCGAATGGAAGCTCGATTCGAGAATCCAGCCGCCGTTGCCGGCAATGAAACCGGAAACGCGGGCAATGATGCCCACCTGGTCGGGGCAGGAAGCGGACAGGGTGTAGAAACGGTCTCTATGCATGGTTGTGAGCGGCTGGTGATCAGTCGTTAGCTGGGTTTGGCTAATAACGGGCGACTACCGGCTGGCAACTGCAAACGCCTTGTCGATTTCGGCGCGCAGCTGGTCGTAGGACAGCGCAACCGGGAACTGCGGGAATTCGCGGATGACATTCTCCGGCGGGTGGAACAGGATGCCGCCGTGGGCTTCGCCGAGCATGGCGGTGTCGTTGTACGAATCGCCGGCGGCAACCACCTGGAAGTTCAGTTCCTTGAAGCGCTTGACCGCTTCGCGCTTCTGGTCCGGCATGCGCAGGTGGTAATCGACCAGCATGCCCTGCTCATCGTCTTCCAGCGAGTGACAGAACAGCGTCGGCCAGCCCAGCTGGCGCATCAGCGGATGGGCGAATTCGTAGAAGGTGTCGGACAGGATGACGACCTGGTAATCCTCGCGCAGCTGGTCGAGGAAGGCGCGGGCGCCTTCCATCGGGCCCATTTCGCCGATCACCTTCTGGATGTCCGGCAGGCCCAGCTTGTGCTGACGCAGGATGTCCAGGCGGTAGGTCATCAGCTTGTCGTAATCCGGCTCGTCGCGCGTCGTGCGCATCAGCTCGGGAATGCCCGTGCGCTTGGAGAATTCGATCCAGATTTCAGGGACGAGGACCCCTTCGAGGTCAAGACAGACGATCTTCACGGTAAAACTCCTGCGCATGATTCGGGAAAACCACGATTTTACCCGAAGCGGGTCGGGTTAACCGCGCTTTCAGCAGGGTTTTGGGCGGCAACGAAACAGCCGGAATCAGCCGGCCGGGCGCCGCCAGAGCGGGAACAGACCGAGCAGCCCGAGCATGGGACCGGGCAGCAGCAGCCACGCGATGCTCAGTCCCCAGTTGCCGATCCACTGCGTCGCCAGGTGGATCGAGGCCATGGTGATGGCGAAGCCGATGGCGTTCTGGAAGGCCAGCGCACTGCCGACGATCTCGGGGGGCGCGGCGCGGGCCGAGAGGGCGGAGAAATGCGGTGAGTCGGCGACCACGCTGAAGCCCCAGAGCAACAGCAGGCCGATGCGCAGCCAGTCCGGCCAGGCACTGGTGAACGGAAAGACGGCGCAGCACAGGGCGGAAGTCGCCAGGGCCAGTGCGGCGACACGGGCACTACCGATGCGCTGGCTCAGGAAACCGCCGGCCACGCAGCCAAGAGCGCCGATGCCGACCGTGGCGAAGGCCAGCCCAGAGAGCGATGCCGTGCCGGGGACGGCGAGGCCGCCGGCGATGATCAGGGCCGGTGCGATGGTCCAGAACGCGTAGAGCTCCCACTGGTGGCCGAAATAGCCGAAGGCCGAGGCGCGGAAGGCGGGTATCGAGAAGGTGTACAGCACGCGACCCAGGCGCAAGGGGGGCGCACCGTGCCGGCGGGCCAGATGCGGGCCGTCGCCGAGCCGGAAGATCAGTGCGGCGGCGAGCAGGGCGAGGGCCGATGAAACGAGGATGGCCAGTTGCCAGGACAGGCCGCTACCGGCCAGACGGATGCCGTGCGGCAGCGCGGTACCCAGGGTCAGCATGCCGACCAGCCAGGCCAGCGCTGCGCCGGCCCGTTCCGGTACCCAGGTGACGACCAGCTTCATGCCCAGCGGGTAGACGCCGGCCAGGCAGAACCCCACCGCGAAGCGCAAGGGAAGGCCGCTGGCCAAATCGTCGGCGAGCAGCGCGAAGGCGGCATTGCTCGCAGCACCGAGCAGGGCGCAGACGGCGAAGATGCGGCTGGCCGGAAAACGGTCGGCCAACCCGCTCAGCGAGAAGACCAGGGTGCCCAGGATGAAGCCGAGCTGGACGGCATTGGTCAGCGTGCCGATGTCGGCCGGCTGGATCTGCCAGCTGCGCACCAGGTCATCGGCCGCGCTGTTGGCGGAAAACCACAGCGAGGTGCCGAGCAGTTGGGCGAAAACGATGGTGGCGACGGGCGGCATGGTGGATTCCGGCAGGAGGTCGCCGGATTATCGAAGCAGAACGGGGTGCCTGCCAATATCGACGGCACAGTCGAATGAATAGCATTGCCTCGGACGCGAGAAATCCGCCCTGATGATCAATGCGCGAATGGGGGCTGCGCACTAGGCGATCGAAATACATCGCTATCGTTTTTGGGATTCTGCGGGTGACAGAAAACCGTTCGGAATAATTGATGCGCTTTAATTTTTTACCGCTTTAGATCAGCAAAGGTGGCTGTGGTTGAGATTTCTTTGATTGCCCTACGGCCCATTTAGAGGGGTATATCACGTCACTATCAAAATTCATAAAAACCTGAAAAAGATCACGAAATGCAGCAGAACTTGCTTCTATAATCGTCGCCAAAAAGCGACAACTTGCTCATGCCAAAATTTCTATTGCGACTACGCCGGCTTTCAGTTTCCTGGTTCTCAGAGCTGGCGCGTTGGTTTTTGCTATGCGCTATCGCTGGGGTGATGTTTTTTTCACTGAAAGGTGTCGGTGAAACACTGAGTCCGTGGTCGCAGGCCACGGTGTCGCTGCTTACTAACCTCTACTATCCAGAAAGTGGTCGCGACCAAGTAACTGTCCTGCTCTTCCGTGAGCAGGACCTGAGTTCCCTTGCCCCGCGAGATGCGCAGACCGGTTTGCCCGGAAAATTACCTTTTCCGGTACCGTACGCAACCCATGTCGAAACCTTAAACGCACTAGGAAACCGCTCACCCCGAGCCGTATTGATTGATTTTTCTTTCATAGACGTTCGCGCTGGTGACAACGTTGAGGAACTGCTTGAAGCAATCTGCGAGCTGGCTGACCAGGGGATACCCGTCTATCTGGCAACTTTCTATTTTTGGCAGCCTTATCACGGTTTGAGGCAGGATTTATTCGCCAATGCAGCTGGCAAGGCCAGGCGGAGGTGCTTTAACGTAGTCCCGGTCGCCTACAGCCCGGAAGGTAACGGCCTAGTTCAGACTTACTCCCTGCTGCAGGGCGGAGGCAAGAATTCCCTTCGGCCGTCAGCCGCCCTTAGTCTCTATGCAGACGGGCAGGCGCTAGACCCGGCTCGCTTTTCGGACAGGATGGATTTGATCTGGGGGGCTCTGCCACCGCGCCCCCAACATTCTGATTCGCCTTGCCAACCAGTCAGTCTCCTCCAGTCAGCGATGCGCCTGGCTAAGGATGGCCCGCGTGCATTAGAGCGAGATTGCCCTTACAGCAACACCCTGTCGGTCTACTCGCTATGGAATGAAAGCAGTGATGAGGTCGACGCCCTGGTTCGTGACAAGTACATCCTCTATGGCGGTGCCTTCCTCGGCACTGACGATTGGCTGCGCTCGCCAGTGCACGGCACGATACCGGGTGTCTACCTGCATGCTATGGCGCTTGATAACCTGTTGGTCTTTGCAGACGACTACAAGCGGGTAGCCGAGCATTCCTTGAGTCGTGATCGCCTCGGGGTAGTGGCTGCTGATGCCGCAATCATCGGCTTTGGTGTCGCATGGTATATGTTGATCAGTCGCTTCAGGCGCTTGCGCGGGGGGAGCGGTGGGGTCCGATACACACAGGGGACATGCTGGCAACAGAGCTGGCGCTTTGCCGGACTCACCATGCCTTACCTATTCTTGTCGATATTCGCTGGCGGGGGGCTTTGGCTTGCTGGTAGCCAAGTCTACGCTGTCGCGCAGGGTGTGCTTGTGGTATTGCTACTTGTCTTTGGCGGGCTTGCAATTGACGAGGGGCGGGAGCGATTGCCAGTGCCACTTAGAAAAATCGGGCTGATGCTTGGCGAAAAACTGGTTGAGTATGGTTGGGTCGCCCTGATGGCGCTGCTTTGCAGCGTAGTTTTCCAAGTTTGGAACTTTGGTCCGCGCAATTTTTGGGCATTTGCCGCTTTCCTCGGTTTTACCCAGTTGATTGATCGGCATCTGCTCAGGCTAGCCGGTGAAATCAAGGTCAGTCGGCTGCGCAAGAAGCTTCGCTTCTCCTGGCTGAAAGCTGGCCTGCTGCTAGCCGGCGCTGGAGTTATGCCCTACGCCTTTGGCGTTTCCTCGTTTTTTGTTGGGCTGCTGGCCGTTCACATGACGGCTGTAGGTCTGGCACTGTTGGCTGGGGCGGCATTGTTATTGCCCTGGATTTATCGCAATGAACTCAATCAAGCTCGGGGGGGATCGTGATGGGGAAAGGTATCATTTTTGGGGTGGCCATGACGATGTTGAGTGCTATGACTTCGGCAAACGCCGACGAGGCAATTAGCGTCATCGGCACACTGGCAAGGCCAGCAAAGCTGTATGAGGCGCCGGATATGGCTGCACGAGTCCTCGATACCTGGCCGGCGAATACCAGTTTCGAAGCGGCACCAAAGCTGGTAAAGGGTGTACGTGACAGCTTTGTCCAGGTCGATCACAACGGTATGTCAGTTTGGGTGCTGATACGCTCGATCAAATCCAATCGTCAGATTCGTATAGCAGAAACCTGTGGGTCGATGCCGGGCGATGCAATGCCTCGATCGGCAGCGACACGGGGGGTTGGGGAGGCGTGCAAATGAAGCGATGCTTATTGCAGGCGTGTGGCCTGGTTTTCAAGCTAGTTGTCGTCGGTGCACTACTCTCCGGTTGCCAGTCAGTTCAGAATACCGCGCAGAAGTTGGTCGAGCACGACGGCGACAATGTCCGGTTGATCAACCGCCTGACACCCGTGCAGGTCCCGAGTAAGCTGGCAGTGGGGCTTGAGCGTGACTTGATGAACAAGCGTGCAGACAGTTATGGTCTGATCGCTGTGCCGGAGATCAGCAACTACCTGAACGGTATCCGCGACCGCCTGCTAAAGGCCTCCGGGGTTGCCAACGTGGCGGGCAGAGTTTATGTCGCGGCCGACCCGACATTGAACGCAATGACCACTCCAGACGGCAACATATTTATCAACTGGAGCCTGCTGCATTACTTGGGTAACGAAGACGAGGTTGCGGCGGTCATTGCCCATGAATTAGCGCATAACCTGCTTGGCCATGCGGATTCCAATGTTTACGGTCAGTATGTACAGAAAACCCGTTGGCTCCACCGCTTCGGTTTGGAGATTGTCGTTAAGAATCGGGATCTAGCTGCCAACTACCTTCAGAAAGGTGTTCGGAAGGGGGAGGTGTCGCAGCTGAAAGACTTACAATTGGCAACGATGTTGGCCACGAAGGTCATTTCCCCCAGCTGGCAGCGCACTCAGGAGCGTGCAGCTGATCTACTTGGTGTAGACCTGCTGATTGCTGCCGGTTATAACCCCGATGGCATGTTAAATCTCTTGTCAGTACTCAAACAAAACGAAGACAACAACCGCAAGGGGCCCGATTGGAACGTGCTGGGCAAGCAATTGATGGCTATTGCCCAAGGTGATAACCGAATGAAGTTGTACGGTGGTATCGGCGTACTGGAAATGATCTGGGGGCATGACCACCCGGATGCCGAAGTACGCATCGACGAGATTCAGTCCTACCTATTCCGTCATTATGATGACAGCCAGCTTGCGACCTCGTATCAGAAGTCGAATTGGGAGAAAGTTCGCCGCAATACAACTTTCCGCAAGATGTTGGTTGCCTATGAAGGGGCGTTGGCGGCGCACAAACTGCTGGAGTTGGGGCAGGTAGAGGCAGCCTACCGGAAATCAATGGCAACCGTCGGGGCGGCGCGTAATCAAGCTTATCCAGCCTTCATCCTGGCGCTGTCCCTTGATGCGATGGGACAGCACAGGGAGGCACAGCTTGCGCTCAAGCAGGCGCTGGACCGGGGCCAGGAAGGCTCTGGCAAAGTCTATGACAAGCTGGCGCAAATCTTGGCCAATAACGGCAAGCCGAAGGAGGCAGCACAACTGATGAACACTGGTTATGAGCGGTTTGGAAGAGCGCCGCAGATGGTGCCGGCAATTGTTCGCTACCAGCGAATGAGCGGAGATGGTAAGCGGGCAGGTGAAATTGCCCGACAATGTGCGTTGAAATATCCCGATTTCTCCGACCATTGCATGGCGGAGGCGGATCAGAGCTAACTTTACCGTTCCATCGTCGGGGGCTGGCGGCGAACTACCTGCGTGCAACTCTGCCGCTATTCGATTTGGGGCAGTCCCGTGTTGGGGACATGAGGGGCTGTGCGCCTGGCAATCGCCTATCGGCCCTTAGTCCGGCGAAGGCAGTCGCTCCAGTGCCTCGTGCACTTCCAGCCAGCGCATTTCCGCCTCATCGATCTGCTCGCCGAGCAGGCCGGCCTGTTTGTGCATTTCCTCGCTCTTCGCCCGGTCGACCGTGGTGTAGAAGTCGGGATCGGCGAATTGCGCATCGAGCGCGGCCTTTTCCTCGTTCCACTTGGCCAGCTTGCGTTCCAGCTGCTCGATTTCCTTGAGCAGTGGGCGGCGCTGGGCGAGGACCGCCTGCCGGTTGGCCTTGGCTTCGGCGCGCTGGGTGAGGCGCTCGGCCTTCTCGGCGGCGACGTCGGGTTCCGGCGCCTTTGCGGCACTGCGCTGGGCGGCCAGCCAGGCGGCGTAATCATCGAGGTCACCGTCGAATTCGGTGACCTTGCCGTCGGCGACGAGCAGCAGTTCGTCGGCGCAGGTGCGCAGCAGGTGGCGGTCGTGCGACACGAAGACCATGCCGCCCTCGTAATCCTGCATGGCAAAGGTCAGCGCCTCGCGCATTTCGAGGTCGAGGTGGTTGGTCGGCTCGTCGAGCAGCAGCAGGTTGGGCCGGGTGCGGATGAGCAGGGCCAGCGCCAGGCGCGTCTTTTCACCACCGGAGAAGGGCTCGATGGCGCGCGTCGCCATGTCGCCGCGGAAATCGAAGCCGCCCAGGTAGTCGCGCAATTCCTGTTCCGGCGTCAGCGGTTCGAGGCGGCTCATGTGCTGCAGCGGCGATTCGTCCGGGCGCAGCTGTTCGAGCTGGTGTTGGGCGAAATAGCCGATGTTCAGCGCCTTGGCTTCCTTGCGTTCGCCGCCTTGCTGGGCGACGGTGCCGGCCAGCAGCTTGATCAGCGTCGATTTGCCGGCGCCGTTGCGGCCGAGCAGGCCGATGCGGCAGCCGGGACGGAGCACCATGCTGATGCGGTCGAGAATCTGCCGGTCAGCGTAGCCGGCCGAGGCGTTCTCGACGATCAGCAGCGGGTCGGGCAGGGCAGTCGGCTGGCGGAAGCTGAAATGGAAGGGCGAATCGACGTGGGCGGCGGCGACGATTTCCATGCGCTCCAGCATCTTGACCCGGCTTTGGGCCTGGCGCGCCTTGGTGGCCTTGGCCTTGAAGCGTTCGACAAAGCGCGTCAGGTGGGCGATTTCGCGCTGCTGCGCCTCGTAGCTCGCCTGCTGGGTGGCCAGGCGGGCGGCACGGGCGCGTTCGTAGTCGGAATAGCCGCCGCTGGTCAGGTTCAGGCGTTGCAGGTCGATGGCGATGATCTGGCCGACCACGGCATCGAGGAAGTCACGGTCGTGCGAGATCAGGAGCAGGGTGGCCGGCGTGTTTTTCAGCCAGTTTTCCAGCCAGAACACGGCGTCGAGGTCGAGGTGGTTGGTCGGCTCGTCGAGCAACAGCAGATCGGCCCGGCAGGACAGGGCACGGGCCAGGTTGAGGCGGACGCGCCAGCCGCCGGAAAAATCGGCCACCGGGCGCTGGAAGTCGGCATCGGAGAAGCCCAGGCCGTGCAGCACCTCGGCAACGCGCGCCTTGGCCGAGTAGCCGCCAATTTCACCGTAGCGGGCGTGCAGGTGGCCAATGGCCTCGCCGTCGCCCTTGGCTTCGGCCTCGACCAGTTCGCGTTCGATGCGGCGCAGTTCGGTATCGCCGTCGAGCACGAAATCGATGGCGGCGTCGGGCAGGGCCGGAGTTTCCTGGGCGACGCGGGCGATGTGCCAGCTGGCCGGGATCTCCACATCGCCGGCTTCGGCGTGCAGTTCGTTGGCAAGTAGCGCGAAGAGGCTGGATTTGCCGCAGCCGTTGGCGCCGACGACGCCGACTTTCCAGCCGGGGTGAATCTGGACGGAGGCATCGACCACCAGGGGGCGGCCGGCGCGGGCGAAGGTGACTTGGCGTAGGGCGATCATGAGGCGGGCGATTATAAGCCAGCGCATCGCCCCGACCCGGACTGCCGGGGGTCAATATTCCGGAAAAGTTGCCGATATTCCGGGAGTTGCACGCCGTTTCCGGATTTCTCCCGCCATTTCTCTACGTCTTTCGACAGCCTGCTAGAATCCCCCGATGATCAAGCAGATTCGCACCGACCAGCTCCAGCCGGGCATGTACATCCACGACCTCAATTGTGGCTGGCTCGATCATCCCTTCGTGTCCAACGCGTTCTATGTGCGCGACCGGGCGACCTGCGACAAGATCGTCAATCTCGGTATCCGCGAGCTGTACATCGACACGCTGAAGGGGGCCGATGTCTTCACCGCCCGGCCGCAGGCCGAGGTCAATGCCGATCTCGAGCGACGGCTGCAGGAAATTGCCCGGAAACAGCCCGACAAGGCAGTCGTCGTCGAATTGCGGGACGAAGCAGCCCGTGCCCGCCGCCTGCATGGCGAAGCCAGCAAACTGGCCCGCCTGGTCCTCGACGACGTGCGCCTCGGCCAGCCGATCCGTATCGAGCGGATTGACCCGCTGGTCGACAACATGGTCGATTCGCTCTTCCGGCACCAGGATGCCTTGTTGCCGATGGCCCGCCTCAAGGACCTGGATGACTACAACTTCGAACATTCGGTCGGCGTCGCTGCGCTGCTCATCGCCTTCGGCCGCGCCATGAAGCTGCCCAGGGACGACATCCGCCAGCTCGCTATCGGCGGGCTGTTGCACGACATCGGCAAGGGGCAGGTGCCGGAAGCCATCCTCAACAAGCCTTCCCGGCTGACCGACGACGAATACGCCCGGATGCAGTCGCACGTCAACGAAAGCCTGCGCCTGATCGATGGCGTGCCGGGGGTTGGCCCCATCGCCCGCCAGGTCGTCGCCGAGCACCACGAGCGCATCGACGGCAGCGGCTATCCCAACCGCCTGCAGGGCAAGGAGATTTCGCTCTACGGCCAGATGGCGGCCATTGTCGATGTCTACGACGCCATCACTTCCGACAAGGTCTACAACCGCGGAATGCCGCCGACCCAGGCCATGAAGAAGCTGCTCGAATGGAGCAAGCACCACTTCGATCCGCAACTGGTGCAGACCTTCATCCGTGCTGTCGGCATCTATCCGACCGGCGCGCTGGTGCGGCTGGAGAGCAACCGCATGGGCGTCGTCGTCGAGCAGAACGAAGGCAAACTGCTGGAGCCGGTGGTGCGCGTCTTCTACCACGCCGGACAGCAGCATTACGTGCCGCCGGAAATCGTCGATCTGGCCAAGGTGCAGGACCGCATTGCCAGTTGCGAGAGTTACGAAAAATGGAAAATCGATCCCCATCAATGGCTACCCGCCTGACCGTCGCGTTGTGGGCCGCGTTCTGCCTGCCCCTGGCGGCCATCGCCGAACCCATCGGCAACGCCGCGCAGGAGGCGGACTGGGCCGCCCGGCTCGACAAGGCCGCCACCCTGCAGGCCGAAAGCCGAACGATGAAGGACGCAGCCAAGCAGACGCTGGAGGAAAAAACCTCGGCGTGCGACCAGAAATTCCTGGTCAATGCCTGTCGCGAGGAAGCCCGCCGGGAATACCTCAAGGCCAGCCACGCGGCCCAGCGCCTGGAAACCGAGGGCAGGGCCATCGAGCGCGAGGTGAAGCGCGAGCAGATCGCCGAGCGGGAGAAGCGCCGGGTCGAGGAAGCCCCGCAGCAGGAGGCCGAGCTCAAGGCGCGTGCGGCGGAAACCGAGGCGGCCCGCCAGGCGACGCAGGCCAGGATCGAGGCGACCCGGGCCGACAAGGCAAAAAAGACCGAAGAGGGCGAGCGGCGCAAGGCGGCCGATGCCGAACGCCTGCGCCAGAAACAGGAAGCCCACGCCCGCAAGGTCGCCGAGAAGATGCGCGAAGCCGAACAGCGGGAACGGGAGGCAGCCAAGCAGGAGGGGGCGAAGAAATAGCCCGCACCCCGAAATGATCCGCAAGATATCCATCGACCAGTTGCTGCCCGGCATGTTTGTCGTGGATCTGCACAAACGCTGGCTGGAACACTCGATCTGGCGCCTGCATTTCAAGGTGCGCGATGAGGAACACATCTGGCGCCTGAAGGACGAGGGCATCGTCGAAGTCAGCATTGACACGGGGAAGGGCATCGACCTGCCGCCGTCGCCGATGGCGCGGATCAATACCATCGAGCAGAACTTCCGCTCGCTGGCCGAGATCAAGGCGGCCATGCCGCGCACCGTGTCGCTCGGCGAGGAACGGCGGCGGGCAACCCGCCTGTTGCGCGAGGCGAGCGATACGGTCACCGGCCTGATGCTCTCCGCCCGGGCCGGTGGCCAGGTCGATGCCGCCTGTCTCGAGCCGGTGGTCAGCAAGATGCTGGCCTCGGTGACGCGCAACCCGGATGCCCTGGTGCCGCTCGCCCGCCTCAAGCGCGAGGATGCCTACGCCAGCGAACATGCCGTCGCCACGGCGGCGCTGATCATCGCGTTTGGCCGCCAGCAGGGGCTGCCCGAGCCGGAAATCGAAAAGCTGGCGCTCGGCACCATGGTCAAGGACATCGGCCAGTCGGCCATCGACGCCCGCCTGATCGCCAAGCCCGGCATGCTGTCGCGGGCCGAGTACTCCATCGTCCAGAGCCATGTCGAGGAAGGGCTGGCGGTGCTCGACGCCCGTTCGCGCCTTTCCGACACTTCAGTCGCCGTCGTCCTCGAACACCACGAACGCTACAACGGCTGTGGCTACCCCTACCGCATGGCCGGCGACGACATTTCGACCGCCGGGCGCATGGCCGCCATCGTCGATACCTACGATGCGATGACCTCGGCCCGGCCCTACCGCGCCGCCCTGTCGCCCTCGCATGCCCTGCGCCAGCTCTATGATGAAGGGGGGGCGCAATACGATCCGGCGCTGGTCGCTGCCTTCGTCAAGACGGTCGGCATCTACCCGGTCGGTACGCTGGTCCTGCTCGAAAGCGGCCACCTCGGCGTCGTCGAGCAACTCAACCCCGAGAACATATTGGCGCCGCTCGTCCGCGTCTTCTACCACACCGGCCGCCAGCAATACCTGACCGAGCCGGCCGATATCGATCTCTCGCGCAAGATCGGCAACCACTACGGCCAGATCGTGCGCGCCGAAACCTTCGAGCGCTGGGGCATCAGCCCGTTACGCTGGCAACCTGCCTGATCAGCTTCCGGATCGGCGCCGGCACGCCGGCATCGGCGGCCCGTTCGACCGCCACCCATTCCAGCCCAGGCTCATCCCCCCGGCCTGACGGCGCCACACGGCACAGGACCGGCTGCAGGGTCAGACGGAAATGCGTGAAGGTGTGCTTGAAGGCGGGCAAGGGCTGTTCTGCCAGCAGGCTCAGGCCAAGGCGGCTGAGCACGACGGCCGGTTCACCCTCGGGCGGCACCAGCAGGCCGCCCCACAGGCCGCTCGGCGGACGGCGTTCGAGCAGCAGCCGGGCGCCGTCACTGATCAGGACAAAAGTCGAGGTGCGCTCCGGCACTGCGGTGCGCGGCTTGCTGGCCGGGAGTGCGCCCTGCCGCCCATCGCGCCGCGCGATGCAGCCGGCCGCTACGGGGCATTCGGCGCAGCGTGGCCGACTGCGTGTGCACAGCGTGGCGCCGAGGTCCATCAGGCCCTGCGTGTAGGGTTCGATGTCACCGGCCGGCAGCAGGCTTTCCGCCAGATCCCACAACTGGCGATGGATCGCTGCCTGTCCGGGAAAGCCCTCGATGCCGAACTGCCGGCACAACACCCGCTTGACGTTACCGTCGAGAATCGCCGCCCGTTGCCCGAAGGCGAAGGCCGCGACGGCCGCTGCCGTTGACCGGCCGATGCCCGGCAATTCGGCGAGCAACTCGGCACTGGCCGGAAACTGGCCACCGTACCGGCTGGCAACCTGCTGCGCGCATTTGTGCAGATTCCTCGCCCGGGCGTAATAGCCCAGCCCGGCCCAGTGCTCGATCACCGCCGCGAGAGGCGCTTCGGCCAACGCCGTCACGCTCGGAAAACGGTCGAGAAAGCGCTGGTAATACGGGATCACCGTGCCAACCTGCGTCTGCTGCAGCATGATCTCGGAAAGCCAGATGCGGTAAGGATCGCGCGTGTTCTGCCAAGGCAGGTCGTGGCGGCCGGCAACCTTCTGCCAGGCGATCAACTGTTCGGTAAAGCGGTGGGGGGCGGCCAAATTCTGTCTCGACGCGAATTGCGGGAGCCCGGATAATACGGCCTCTTTTTTTCCTGCCCAACCTTTGCCGATGACCCAGCCCACCCCTGACAGCCGCAGCCTGCGCAATGCCCTTGGCCGTTTCGCCACCGGCGTCGCCATCGTCACGGCCATCGACCCGGACGGGCAGCCCATCGGCCTGACCATCAATTCCTTCTCGGCCGTCTCGCTCGACCCGGCGCTGGTCCTCTGGTGTCTGGACAACGACTCGCACAATCTGGCGGCTTTCCAGAAGGCCAGCCATCACGCCATCAACATTCTGTCGGCCGAGCAGGAAAACATTTCCAATCGCTTCGCCACCTGGCCGGCCGACCGCTTCGCGGGTCTGCCCTGGCAAGCCGGCTGTGGCGGTGCCCCGGTTTTCCCCGGTTGCTGCGCCAGCTTCGAAGTGGCCAACGAAACCGCCCATGCCGGCGGGGATCACACCATCTTCATCGGCCGCGTCGAACGCTTTGCCGAAACCCCCGATCTTGCCCCGCTGCTCTTTCATGCCGGGCGCTACGGCCGCCTGGCTGCCGATCAGGAGTGATTGAACCGGCTGCCTTCTGCGCTTAGAATGCAGCCTTCTTGCCCAGAGCGGGCGTCGTATAATGGTAATACCTCAGCTTCCCAAGCTGATGCCGAGGGTTCGATTCCCTTCGCCCGCTCCAGAAAATCCTGAAATATCCAGTGTTTTCAATTGACTAGGCCAGCCATTCCGGTTGGCCTTTTTGCTGCCTGGAAGATTTTTGGCCGACCCTCGGCTCACTCGGCAAACGGGTTTTTGCACCACTGCGATTCGCACGGAGTTCCGTTCTTGTCGCCCCCCCTTTCCGTGTTCGGGCAGTTCGGCTGGAAAACCTTTGCTTTGGGCGGGCTACCCCGTTTCGGGTAAGCCGCGATGTGCACGAAGATATCCCGGCCGCCGTTGAGCGGTGTGATGAAACCGAAACCCCTGTCCGCGTTCCCGTTTTTCAGGTTGCCGGTGATGGTTAAGCCCATGTTCATTCGCGCTGGATTGGCCGCGTGAACTATCACCTGTCATGGGCAGCGAGCCTTTTTGCTGGCGCGGTGAATTGTTCGTGCAGCACAAAATAGCACGCACGCTAAAAATAAAATATCTGGTATAAATATGATGAATTTGTTATATTGGGTGAAAGCGCAACTTACGCTGGCGACCTGATTCGTGCCTGGAAAATTGGCTGGAGAGGGGGCTCGCGCCGGCCAGATCAGCCAAGGAAGCCATGAAGTTGTTTTCTCGCCAAATCGATCAAAGAAGCTACAACCTCGCGGCCCTGGGCTTCTTCACCGTCATGGTGGGGGTCATGGTGGTCAGCGCGTTCATTGCCCATTACCACCCGGAAACCCATCCCCTGGTGGGCAGCAGCGACTTCCATTTCCGTTTCTACGGAGTCTTGCTTGGTCTCGTGATGGCGGTGGCGCTTTTCTTGAGCTACCTGCGGGGCAATGCGCTGGCGTTGAAACTGAGCACGCTGATTGCGGTGGTGACCGTGGCGGCGGGCCTGAAAGCAGAGGCCTTCGATTCTTCGGTGCCGCAGGCGATCTGGATTCCCTTCATCCTGGCCCTGGCGGTAACCCATGTGCGCTGGGCCCTGTTCGTATTTTCCTTCACCGTCGTCCTGATCCTTTACCGCTTTCCCAATGCCTTCCAGAGCCGGCTGGGCATACACGTCACGGTGATCCTGCTGGTTCTGCTGACCATTGGTCGCCTGGTCCAGAATCTGTTGCTGAAGAATGCCGCAGATGCCGAGCAGAAGGCGCGTGACATGGCGGCTGATCTGGCCGGCAAGAATCAGCAGCTGAAGCAAAGCCAGGATGAACTCGATGCAACCCTGGCCGCTATTCCGGATACCTTGTTCGAGATGGACGAGGCGGGTACTTTCCTCGCTATCCGCTGCCATGACGAAGGCCTGCTCATCGCGCCCCGCCAGGACTTGCTCGGTCGCAAGGCGGGCGACATGCTGCCGGAGCCGGCAGCGACAATCGTGCTTCAGGCACTGGCCGAGGCTGCGGTGCAGGGCACCAGTTACGGGAAGGTGATCAAGCTGCCCTTGGTACAAGGCGATGCCTGGTTCGAGCTCTCCGTCGCACGGAAGGATGCCGCCGGGCAAGCTGGCCACCGTTTCATCGTGCTCGGTCGCGACATCACGACGCGCCATCGGGCCGAAGAGGAGGCGCGACGCCTTTCGCAGGTCATCGAGCAAAGCCCGGAGGCGATTGTGATGACGGACCGCGAGACGCGGATCGTCTATGTCAATCCGGCGTTCACGCAGACCTCGGGATACTTGGCGGCGGATGTCATGGGCCGTCATGCCGTGTTTCTCGGTTCGGGCCGGACACCGCCCGAAACGAAGCAGGCGATGTGGCAGGCGCTGGATGAGGGCCAGGTTTGGCAAGGTGAATTCATCAACCGGCGCAAGACGGGCGACGAGTATATCGAGCAGGTGTGCATCTCATCGCTGCGCAATGCCGGCGGGGAGGTGACGCACTATGTCGCCATCAAGCGGGATATCACCGCGCTGCGCCAGCAGGAGCAGGAAATCGCCCGCGACCGGAACCGGCTGATCAACGTCTTGTCCGGCACCGGGGCCGGCCCCTGGGAGTGGGATGTCGCTGCCGGGCGGTTGATACTGGACGATGCCTCCGCGCGCATGGTCGGCTGTTCGCTGAAAGCGTTCGGGGACGATCATCTGCAGGTTTGGCGAGATCGCATACACCCGGATGACCGGATGCTGTTCGAGGGCCGTCTGGCCGAGCATCTGACGGGTGACAGCGAGCGCCTCGAGATCGAATACCGTATTCGACATGCCGACGGCCACTGGGTCTGGCTACAGTTGCGCGGCAAGGTCATCGACTGGAGCGAAGCGCACCGGCCGCTCGCCATGTACGGGGTGCACCTCGATATCACGGCCCAAAAGCAGGCTGACGAGCAGCGCCGCTACCTGGAGGGGGTGCTGCATTCGGCGATCGAAGCGATCGGGGAGGGGTTCTCGGTCTATGACGCGAACGATCGTCTGACGTGGTGCAACGAGCAATATCGGCTGCTTTACCCCATTTCGGGGTCGGCTTTCGCGCCGGGTTCGACCTTCGAGGAGATCGTGCGCTACGGCGTCGCCCATGGCCAATATCCGGAGGCGGTAGACGACCCGGAGGCCTGGATTCAGCGGCGCCTTGCCGCTCACCGTCAGACCGAGGCCAATTTCATCCAGAAGCTGCCGGATGGCCGCTGGCTGGATGTGCGCGAACGGAAAACCACCGATGGTTCGACGGTCGGCTTCCGGGTCGATATCACCGAGTTCATGCAGGCCAAACAGGCGGCCGAGGCCGCCAACCGGGCCAAGAGCGAGTTTCTCGCGACGATGAGCCACGAGATTCGCACGCCGCTCAACAGCATCCTCGGCATGGCCCAGGTGCTGGCCAGTCCGGAAATGGCCGACCCCCGCTGCCGGGATTACGGCCGCGTCATCCTCGAGTCGGGCAGCGGCCTGCTGGCGATCCTCAATGACCTGCTCGACCTGGCGAAGGTCGAGGCGGGGCGCATCGAACTCGACAATCGGCCCTGGCTGCCGCAACAGCTGCTGCAGGACATCCAGGGTCTCTTCCAGGGCAATGCGCACGCCAAGGGATTGGCGATGAGCGCCGTGTGGGATGGCCCTTCGGCGCAGCACTATCTGGCGGATGCCTTCCGCTTGCAACAGATGCTCGCCAACCTGGTGGCGAATGCCCTGAAATTCACCCCGAGCGGTTCGATCGCCATTCAGATCAGCGAAATCGGACGCGATGAACGGGGTGCCAGGCTCGAATTCGCCGTGACCGATACGGGAATCGGCATTCCCCGTGACAAGCAAGCCTCGTTGTTCCAGGCCTTCACGCAAGCCGACAGTTCGACGACCCGGCGCTTCGGCGGAAGCGGGCTGGGCTTGTCCATCGTTCGCCACCTGGCGGAGCTGATGGGCGGCGAGGTCGGCTTGACGAGCGAGGAGGGCAGGGGCAGCCGCCTGTGGTTCCGCGTCTGTCTCGTTCCCGTGGCGGGCGCTGTGCCGGGGGATACAGCCGTGCCCGGCAAGTTGGAAGCAGCTGGGCTCGTTGCCAGTTTCCAGGGGCGGGTTCTGGTGGTCGAGGACAATGCCCTGGAGCGCAAGGTGCTCGGCACCGTGCTGACCCGCCTGGGCCTCGAGGTCGCTTTCGCCAGGAACGGCTACGAGGCGTTCGACGCGGCCATCGCACACCCTCGTCCCGATCTCATCATGATGGATTGCCTGATGCCGGAACTCGATGGCCACAGCGCAGCCCGAAAGATTCGGGCATGGGAGTCGTCAACCGGGCTGCCGCGCGTCCCCATCGCCGCAATCAGCGCCTCGGCTTTTGCAGAGGATCGGCAGCGCTGCCTGGAAAGTGGCATGGATCACTTTCTGCCCAAGCCGGTTGTCGTTTCCGATCTGCGCCAGATGCTGGCCGAGCGATTGAACGCGGCGCTACCGGCCGACGGAGCAACGGGCGAGGCGGTCGAAAAGTGCGGAACCTTCGATCGCGTCGCCTTGCGGACGGCGATCGAGGCACTCACCCCGCTCCTCGAATCCGGCAAGTTCGATGCCTTGCAGCATTTCGATGCCTTGCAGCGCCAGGCGGCCAACACCGATATCGCGCCCGAAATCAACGATATCGCCGATCTGGTCAAGACCTTTCAATTTGAGATTGCCCTGGGGCGCCTGCGCGCCCTTATCAATGACTGATACCGAGAAAGACCCACCATGCAGCCAATCAAGCCCCGTATCCTGGCCATTGATGACACGCCGGGCAACCTGTTTACACTGGGCACCGCGCTGGTCAGCGAATTCGATCTGGAGATCGCCACTTCGGGCAGCCAGGGGCTGGCCATGGCCCGGAAATCGGTGCCGGATTTGATCCTGCTCGACATCATGATGCCGGACATGGATGGCCTGGAAACCTGCCGCCGCTTTCGGGAAGATCCTCGCCTGGCCGCCGTGCCCGTCATTTTTCTGACCGCATTGACCGGCGTTGAATCGGAAATGGCAGGGCTCGACCTCGGCGTGGCCGACTACATCACGAAGCCCTTCAACCTCGACATCGTCAAGCTGCGCATCCGCAACACGCTCCGTTTGGTCAGTCTCAACCGGGAGGTACGCGCCAGCGAGGAGCGCATGCGCTTCGTTCTGGAAGCGACGGGTGACGGGATCTGGGACTGGCAGATCGACATTGATCAGATCAGCCACAACGAGGCCTGGTGCCACATGCTAGGCCTGGACAGCAGCTTTCTCCACCATCCGATCGCGACCTATGTCGAGCGCGTTCACCCCGAAGACCTGGCGGCGGTCGAGGAGGCGCTCGACTACAGTGCGCAGGGCAACACGAAATTCACCGTCGAATACCGTATCCGGCATGGCGACGGCCACTATCTCTGGGTTTCGGATACCGGTCAGGTGGTCGATCGTGACCGGGATGGCAAGGCAAGCCGCATGGTCGGCTGCATCAAGAACATCGATGACCGGCGGCGCAGCGAGGCGGATATCCAGCGGCTGGCCTTCTTCGATCCCCTGACCGAATTGCCGAATCGCCGCCTGCTGATGGACCGCCTGCAGCAGGCCATCATCCGCAATGTCCGGAATAATACCCGTGGGGCGCTGCTCTTTCTCGACATGGATCATTTCAAGCAACTGAATGACACCCATGGCCATGCGATGGGCGATGCCATGCTGATTCAAGTTGCCGGAAGACTGTCCGGCTGCGTGCGCGAGCAGGATACCGTAGCGCGGCTGGGGGGCGATGAGTTCGTCGTGCTCCTCGAAGCCCTGCCGGCGGACGCCGTTGCGGCAACCAACAGCGCCAAAATGGTCGGTGAGAAGCTGCTGGGAGCGCTGAATAGCCCCTACCTGCTGGGTGACGTCATCCACCACAGCAGCCCGAGTATCGGCCTGACGCTGTTCGGGCGTGACAATGAGAACATCGACGCTATCCTGCAGCGCGCCGATCAGGCCATGTATGCGGCCAAGGAAGGGGGGCGCAACACCCTGCGCCTGCTGGTTGACGGCGAGCGGCTGGGGGCGGCGTAGGCCGGACTGCTCAACCGATCAGTTTCCGCTGACTGAGGTATTTCTCCAGAATCTCCAGCCGGACGAGCGGGTCGTCCAGTTCGAGCAGTTTCTGCTTGGCCAGGTTCTGGATGGGCAGGACTTCGGTGATCCGGTAGCCGACCCATTCGGCGTCGTCGTAGCGATGAGGCTGCGGGATGCGCTCCGGGCCGAGATCGCTGACGATGCGCTGGAGCAGGGGCAACAGGCGTTCGCGTTCCTGCGGCAGCGGCACGGTCGGGATTTCGGGCAGCAGTTCGACGGTGCCGGCGAGCAGGTTACCGGGGCCGATGTGGCTGTCGATGATGCGGAAGCGCCGGCCACCCTGGGCGGTGATCATCAGGATGCCGAGCTGCTCCATTTCCCAGTTGGCGATGCTGGCCAGCGTACCGACGGCGTGCGGCGTGGCCGCCTGGCCGACTTCGCCGCCCTTGTCGATCAGGCAGATGCCGAACGGGCGGTCGTCTTTCAGGCAGGCAGCGGCCATGTCGAGGTAACGTTGCTCGAAGATCTTGAGCGGCTGCAGGCCGCCGGGGAACAGGACGGTATTGAGCGGAAAGAGCGGGATGCTCAGCGTTTCGATCGAGGTGCCGCCCGGCGAGCGCATGAAATCGAACCAGCCCATCAGCGCGCCTCGCCCCAGCGTTGCATCAGTTGGTGCGCTATGCCGACCTGGTCGAGGACGCGGGCGACGACGAAGTCGACGATGTCCTGGACGCTTTGCGGGTGGTGGTAGAAACCCGGGCTGGGTGGCAGGATGACGGCGCCGGCGCGCGAGAGGCGCAGCATGTTTTCGAGATGGATGGCCGAGAACGGCGTTTCGCGCGGCACCAGCACCAACTTGCGGCCTTCCTTGAGCACCACATCGGCGGCGCGTTCGATCAGGTTGTCGGCCAGGCCCTGGGCGATGGCGGCCAGGGTGCCCATGCTGCACGGGCAGACGATCATCGCATCCGGGGGGTTGGAGCCGGAGGCGACCGGGGCGAACCATTCCTCGCGGCCGTAGACGGCCAGCTTGGCCGGGTTGGCGTGCGGAAAGCGGGCAAGCAGGGCGGCCTTGGCCTCGGCCGGGCGGGAGGGCAGGTCGAAGTCCATTTCCTGTCGGGCGACGACCTGGGAAGCCTGCGAGTAGAGTACCTGCACCTGGCAGTCGGTGGCGAGCAGGCAGTCGAGCAGGCGTAGGCCGTAAGGCATGCCGGAGGCACCGGTCAGGGCGAGGCAGACGGATTTAGACATCGGCGGTTTCCGAAGGCGGAGTTTCAGCCAGCAGTTTAGCCGCGATCAGGCCGTTGAGGGTGCCAAAGACGAGGGCTGCTCCGGCGAAAACCGGGGTGAGCAGGAAGACGCCATCGTGCGGAATCAGCCAGGCACGGGCGAGCAGCAACTGGCCGCCGATGTGAGCGAAGGCAGCGAGGATGGACAGGCTGACCGGGCCGAACCAGCGCTTCGGCAAATGCCGGGCGGCGCCGAGGGTGAGCAGGCTGAGCGTCGTGCCGGCGAGCGACAGGAAGAATCCGGGGGCGAGGAAATAACCGAGCAGCAGGCTGCCGGCCAGCACGCGCAGGCCACTGACCCAGACTGCCGTACCCCAGCCGTAGCGCAGCAGCACGACCAAGGTCACGATGTTGGCCAGCCCCGGCTTGACGCCGGGCAGCGGTGACGGAATGGCCGCATCGACCAATGACAGGCCGACCGCCGCCGTGGCCAGCCAGGCGACGCGGCGGTCTTCTTCGGTGACCTGCAGCTGAACCACCCCGGGTTGAAGCCCGGGGCCGCCTCGCTGCGGGTTGGCTGCGCCTGTTCCGTTCAACTTGCCCTGCAGGGCGTCCGTTGCGTCAGGCGCCCGGTCAATAGCTGATCGAGTCATAGACCTTGGTGCGGCCGGTGATCTGCAGGCTGACGCGATTCGGGGCACAGATGGCGATTTCGCCAGGACGCATCAGCCAGCCCTGCCGGACGCAGTACTGGCGTGGACCGGGGTCGGCCACAACGCGGGCGCGGCCGGGTTCGATGGCAATCAGTGTGGTACCGAGCGGGCCGGGGACGGCGAGTTGCCGGCGGGCCTTGAGATCGAGCTCGGCAAACACCCTGCCCTCCTGTCGCACGATGGCGCGGTCGGCCAAGCCGCCCTGCCAGAAGTGCGGGATGCTGATCCCGACCAGCGCCGCACTGACCAGGAAGACCAGCCAGTCGCCTGGCCGGGTCAGGGCCAGCCACGCTTTCAACTGCCGGCCAGCGTGCGGTGGCGGACGAGCACCCGGGCCTGGTCGGCAAATTTCCGGGCTAGCCATTCGGCCATGTAGACGGAGCGGTGCTGGCCGCCAGTGCAGCCGATGGCCACCGTCAGGTAATTGCGGTTGTCGCGGATATAGCAGGGCAGCCAGGTATCGACGAAGCGGGCGATGTCGTCGCGCATGCGGCGGACTTCCGCCTCGGCTTCGAGGAAGGCGACGACCGGCTGGTCCTTGCCGGTCAGCGGACGCAGGTCGGGGTCGTAGTGCGGGTTGGGCAGGCAGCGTACGTCGAAGACGAGGTCGGCGTCGAGCGGGATGCCGTGCTTGAAGCCGAAGGATTCGAACATCAGGGTCAGGCCCTGGCCGGGTTCGGCTTCGATGAACTGGCGCACCCATTCGCGCAGGCCGTTGGCCTTCATGCCGCTGGTGTCGATGCGGTGGCCGAGGCCGGAAATCGGCTCCAGCATGTCGCGCTCGGCGCGGATGGCTTCGACCAGCGTCTGGTCGGCGCTGGCCAGCGGATGGCGGCGGCGCGATTCGGAATAGCGCTTGAGCAGGGTTTCCTCGTTCGAGTACAGGAAGAGGAAGGTCAGGTTGATGCCGGATTCCTGCAGGCTGGCCATCTTGGCGGCGAGCAGTTCGATGCCGTGGCCGGAACGGGCGTCGATGGCGACGGCGACCTTGCGGACGGTCTCTTCCTTCAGCATGCGGGCGAGCACCGTCAGCATGACCACCGGCAGGTTGTCGACGCAGTAATAGCCGGAGTCCTCCAGCAGGTTCAGGGCGACGGACTTGCCGGAGCCGGACAGGCCGCTAATCAGGATGAGTTCCATCGGCGGGAGCATAATCAAGGCGGCGCATGCCAGCAAGCCGCGGCATAATAGTCCGCAAAAAGGAGAGAACCATGCCCCACACCATCCCCTTGCTCGATCTGCCCTTCCTGGCCGAACTGACGGCCCTGCGCCGCGATATCCACGCCCATCCGGAACTCGCCTTCAACGAGAATCGCACCGCCGACATCGTGGCGCGCGAACTGGAACGCTACGGCCTGGAGGTGCATCGCGGCATCGCCAAGACCGGCGTCGTCGGCGTGCTGCGCGCCGGCACCTCGCCGCGCATGGTCGGCCTGCGCGCCGACATGGATGCATTGCCGGTCGCCGAACTGAATGAATTTCCGCATCACTCCAAACATCCCGGGAAAATGCACGCCTGCGGCCACGACGGCCATACCGCCATGCTGCTCGGGGCGGCCCGCTACCTGGCCGAGAAGCCGGATTTCGACGGTGTCGCGGTGTTCATTTTCCAGCCCGCCGAGGAGTCGGAAGGCGGCGCCGCGGTGATGATTGAGGACGGCTTGTTCGAGCGCTTCCCGGTCGAGGCGGTGTTCGGCCTGCACAACTGGCCGGGCATTCCGGTCGGCGAGATGATGGCCATGCCCGGCCCGGTGATGGCCGGCACCTGCGCCTTCGAGATCACCGTGCGCGGCCACGGCTGCCATGCCGCCATGCCGCACCAGGGCATCGACGCCATCGTCACCGGGGCGCAACTGGTACAGGCGCTGCAGACGGTGGTCAGCCGCACGCTGCATCCCTGCGAATCGGCCGTCGTCAGCCTGACGCAATTCCATGGCGGCGAGGCGTGGAACGTCATTCCGGAAGAGGTCGTGCTGCGCGGCACCATCCGCACCTTCAAGCCGGAGGTGCAGGAAACCGTCGAGCGGGCCATCGAGCGTCTGTGCAGCGGCGTGGCGTCGGCCAACGGCGCGCAGATCGGCGTGCGGTTCGACCACCGCTATCCGCCGACCGTGAACAGTGCTGCCGAGGCGAAGTTCTGCCAGCAGGTGGCGGCCGAGGTGTTCGGCGCCGACAAGGTGCTGACCGATATCCTGCCGTCGATGGGGGCCGAGGATTTCGCCTACATGCTGCGCGAGAAACCCGGTTGCTACGTCTGGCTGGGCAACGGGCCGGGGACTGGCGGGTGCACCCTGCACAACCCGCATTACGACTTCAACGACGAGTTGCTGACCCTGGGCGCGAGCTACTGGGTGCACCTGGTCAGGCGCTGGCTGGGCCGCCCGGCGTGACGGTGCGTGGCGTCTTACGCCACGCATTGCCTTAGGAAAACCAGGGCCGAACGGCCTTACGCCGCGCTCCGTTCAAGAATGGCCAGGGTCGGCCGTTCCGCCGGTTTGCGCAGGGTCAGGTAGCGCAGGCAGCTGACCCTCAGGAAGGACGCGAAATTGTCGATTTCGCCGCGATACTCCAGCAGTTCGTCGTACAGCTTGGCGATCAGCTGGTTGGTCGTGTAGCCGTCGCTTGCCGCGATTTCGGCGAGGATGTCCCAGAAGTGGTTTTCCAGCCGGATCTTGGTGACACAGCCATGAATGCGCAGCGAACGCGAGCGCGATTCGTAGAGCATCGGGTCGGCCTTGACGTAGATCTCGCACATGGGACACCTCGCGTTGGCTGGATCAGGCTTCGATGCGGCTGCCCAGGACTTTCAGGAATTTGGCCAGCCAGTCCGGGTGGGCCGGCCAGGCCGGCGCGGTGACCAGGTTGCCGTCGACGGTCGCCTGGTCGACCGGAATGTCGGCATAGCGGCCGCCGGCGGCGACGACTTCCGGACCACAGGCCGGGTAGGCGCTGCACGAGCGGCCGGTCAGCACGCCGGCGGCGCTCAGCAGTTGGGCACCGTGGCAGATGGCGGCAATCGGCTTGCCAGCCTCGGCAAAGTGGCGGACTGCGGCGAGCACTTCGGGGTTCAGGCGCAGGTATTCCGGGGCACGGCCGCCGGGGATGACCAGGGCGTCGTAGTCGGCCGGCTTCACGTCGGCGAACGTGGCGTTGAGCGTGAAATGGTGGCCGGGCTTCTCGCTGTAGGTCTGGTCGCCCTCGAAATCGTGCACGGCGGTCTTGACCTGCTCGCCGGCCTGCTTGCCGGGGCAGACCGCATGCACGGTGTGGCCGATCATCAGTAGCGCCTGGAAGGGCACCATGGTTTCGTAGTCTTCGGTGAAATCGCCGGTAATCATCAGGATCTTCTTGGCAGCCATCGTCGTCTCCTTCGGGTTTGGGGTGGTGCGACCGATTGTGCATGCCCGCGATGTCAGGCGGGTAGCAACCGCATGCTACACGCCTAGCCGGCGATCAGCTTGCCGTCGTCCAGACGCAGGGCGTTGACCAGC
Organism: Dechloromonas agitata is5; assembly: GCF_000519045.1. Taxonomy (GTDB): domain Bacteria; phylum Pseudomonadota; class Gammaproteobacteria; order Burkholderiales; family Rhodocyclaceae; genus Azonexus; species Azonexus agitatus. The sequence continues at coordinate 796,902 of NZ_KI912532.1, read as the reverse complement.
AGCAGCTCGCGCTCGACCTTGGCGACCAGTGCATCGTCGGCCAGGTTGAGGAAGCGGGCATTGACGTCTACCGCGAAGGGCAGGCCGAGCACGAAGTCGGCAAAGCCGGCCCGCGCGATCTGTTGTTTTTCCAGCATGGCGAAGGAAACGATGACCTTGATCGCATGCCAGGCGAGTTGCGGGATGTTTTGCGTGAATTGGTCGACCCGGCGGAAGGCGCGTTCGAAGGCGGCGTCCACCGTATCGAAAGGCCGGCCGTGACCCGGGATGACGAGGTCGATGGGCAGCCGGGCGAGCATTTCCAGCGTCGCACGGGTATGGCGCAGGCCGTCGGCTTCGCCGAGCAGTTCCGGGAAGATGACGCCGAAACCGTTTTCCCACAGCGCGTCGCCGGAAATCAGGATGCGCTTTTCGGGGTTGTAGTAGGCCAGCGCTTCCATGTCGTGGCCGGGTACGGCGAGGGCCTGCCAGTTGAGGCCACCCATTTCGATCTCGGCACCGGCGCCGATCAGGCTGTCGTGCTGGAAACGGGCGTTCTGCTGGCCGAGCGGGGAGAGGAGCAGGGCGTCTTCATCCCAATCGGCAATGGCTGCGTGCAGGCCGGCGGGAACGATGATCTCGCAGTTGTAGGCGGCCTTCAGCGCGGCATTGCCACCAATATGATCGGAGTGCGAGTGGGTGTTGAGCAGGCGGGTCAGCGTGCGGCCGGCGAGGGTGTGGCGGACGAGGTCGACGGTCTGCGCGGCATGGGTGACATAGCCGCTATCGACCAGCGTTGCCCGGTCGCCGTCGAAGCACAGGATGTTGTTGGCCGACAGCCAGCCGCGTTCGAGGACGAGCAGGCTGTCAGGCAGGGATGCGGTCATTCCGGGGTGTCCGGGTCAGCCGTCGGGCGGGGCGGGTCGCGTGGGGGCGGGACGAGCTCGATGGCGACATCCGGCCCGCCGAGTGGCGGCCGGCCACAGCCCATGCAGACGCCGGTTTCCGGGTCGGCCATGCAGACGCCGATGCATTGGTAGAGGTCTTCGCTGGATTCAGACATGGTGAGCCGGGTCATTACGGGATGTCGCCGCCGGCGCGCTGCGTCGCGCCGCGACGGCGGTGAGGATCGCCAGGCGCGCCGTGTCGTCGAGACGCGACCAGGCGGCGATTTCGTCGAGCGTGCGGGAGCAGCCGCGGCACAGGCCGGTGGCGGCATCCATCTGGCAGACATTGATGCAGGGAGAACGAACCATTCAGATGAGCATGAAGCGATGTTGTTGGTCGCGCACCATTTCGACCGCTTCGAGGGCTTCGTCGCGGCGGATTCTGGCGAGCATGGCCAGATGCAGACGCCGGTCGCGGGCGGTTAGTTCCGGGAAATTCAGGGTGTGCGTGCTGAAATCGGCGGCAACCGGGTCGCGAACGACGCCCAGGCGGTCTACGGTGATGCTGACCGGCGTCAGGTGCAGGGCCGGTTCGGGGGATTGCAGGTAGTCGGCGAGTGCGGCGAGCAGGTGCTCTGGCATCAGGGCCTCGGCGTGCTGGCGCAGCTTGCCGTCGAGATCGGCCAGATGGCGGGTGCCGACCTCGTAGGCACTGCCGCCCGTGCTGCCGCGCAATTCCGTCAGGTGGGCGCGCTCCTGTGCCGCATCGACGCGCAGGCCTTCCCGTTCATGGCGCAGAACTTCAACGTGGGCATGGAAGGTGCGGGCCAGGCTCTCCAGCGCCTTGCAGCGCAGGCCCTGCAAGGTGTTTTCAAGCTGGCAGTTCGGCTCGATCAGGGTCTGGCCGGAAAAATAAAGCACCCGCTGCGGCACGTCGTTGCGAATCACCTCGCCCTGCTGTTCCATGCCGAGTTGCTTCTTTTCCTGCCGGCGGGCGGCGAACATGGCGTAAAAGTGGTCGCTTTCCCAACTGCACGGCTCGGCCAGGAAATCCCGTACCGCCTGGCTGCGGCCGAGCATCTGGTCGATGTCGTCGGCCGTGGCGAACAGGGCGTGCACCAGCGGGTCGTTGGCGAAAGCGTGGCGGTTGATGTCGATCGGGCCGGGCAGCGAGGCGACGAGGCCGGCGCAGTAGCCAAGGGCATGCTGGACCGGGCCGGCCAACTGCTTCTCGAAACCCGAGGCGTGCTTGAGCATCGGGTCGACCAGTTCGCACACCCGCTCCATCGCCTGAAGGACGACGGGATCGGGCGGCGGCGGAGGTTTCAGGAAATCGGCAACGGCGGAAAAAAGGTTCACAAGGTCCTGGCGCAGAGGGCCCGGCCGGCCTTGGCGCCGTTCGGGCGGTTGATGGCACTGGAGATCCAGTCGCCGATGGCTGCCAGTTTAGCCAGATCGATGCCGGTTTCAATGCCCAGTCCGTCGAGCAGGTAGACCACGTCCTCCGTCGCCACGTTGCCGGATGCGCCCTTGGCGTAGGGGCAGCCACCGAGGCCGGCGACCGAGGCGTCGAATACCGCCATGCCTGACTGCAGGGAGGCATGAATGTTGGCGATGGCCATGCCGTAGGTGTCGTGATAATGGCCGGCCAGCTTGCCGATCGGAATGCGCCGGGCACAGGCCTCGATCATGCGCTGCACCGAGGCGGGGTTGCCGACGCCGATGGTGTCGCCGAGCGACACTTCGTAGCAGCCCATGTCGAACAGCGTCTGCGCCACGCTGGCCACCTGTTCCGGTGCGATGGCGCCTTCATAGGGGCAGCCGACGACGCAGGAAACATAACCGCGCACCGGGATTTCCAGCGCTGAAGCAGCTGAGACGACGGGTTCGAAGCGCTTCAGGCTCTCGGCAATGGAGCAATTGATGTTCTTGCGCGAAAAACTCTCCGACGCGGCAGCGAAAATCGCCACTTCGTCGGCCTGCGCCGCGGCAGCACCGTCGAAGCCCTGCAAGTTGGGGGTCAGCGCCGTGTAGGTGACGCCCGGCCGGCGCTGGATGCCGGCCAGCACGGCGCTGTTGTCGCCCATCTGCGGCACCCATTTGGGCGACACGAAGGAGGTGGCTTCGATAACCTTGAGGCCGGCATCGGCCAGGCGGTCGATCAGTTCGATCTTGATTTCGGTCGGGACGACCTGTTTTTCGTTCTGCAGCCCGTCGCGCGGGCCGACTTCGACGATCTTGACGTGGGAGGGGAGGGGCATGATCAGCGATCCGGCAGGGAAAAGCGGCAGACGGGGCGGCGCCCTTGCAGGCACCGGGCGATGGGCGTAGCGTGTTCCATAAAGCCCCGTTCAGCCAAGGAGAAAGTATGACCGACGAACAAATCCGCGATTCGATCCGGCTCGGCGTGCCGTTCTTTGGCATCACCGAACGCGGCGAAATGATGGCGCGCTACCTGCCCTATGGCCCGGTGTTCAAGTGGAGCAGCAACCAGATCGTCCCGACGCCCCTGCAGGGCAGTGACCTGCTGTGGTGGCTGAAGGCGTCGGACGAGGAGGATCATCAGGAGTAGCGCGCCGGCCGGCGTTTAGTCGGCGTTTTCGAACTCGACCAGGGCGGCGCCATCGGCCACCTGCTCGCCAGCGGCGTAGCAGAAGGCCTTGACGACACCGGCGGCCGGCGCGGTGATGGTGTGCTCCATCTTCATCGCTTCGAGGATCAGCAGCGGCGTGCCTTTTTCCACGGCCTGCCCCGGTTGGGCGAGCAGGGCGACGACCTTGCCGGGCATCGGCGCGGTCAGGCCGCCGCCGTGGCTGTCGCCGGCATCGACGCGGTGCAGCGGGTCGTCACGGAGCAGGGTGACGGTGCTGCCCTGGAGGAAGATGCTGCGCCTGTCGTCCACGGCCACGACCGAGGCGATCAGGCGGCGGTCGTCGAGTTCGACGGCGAAGCGGTCGCCTTCCAGCTTCTTGCCGCGGGCCAGCGTGGTTTCGCCGGCGACGGTGATCGCCCAATGGTCGCGGCGGTAGCGCACCTGCGCATCGACCAGCGTCTCGCCATCCTTGAAGCTGATGGTGCGGGCCGACGACAGGTTCATGCGCCAGCCGTCGCGGGCGTGCCACGGCGAATGCGGGTCGCCGCTGGTTTTCGCGGCCAGTTTGGCCGCATGCTGCTCCCATAGCAGTTCGCCAACCGTGGCGACCAGTAGTGCGTCGCGCGGCACCGGCTGGGCGGCCGGGAAGAGGAAGTCCTTCTGGCGCTCGATCAGGCCAGTGTCGAGGTCGGCCCCGGCGAAGGCCGGGCAGGCCACCAGGCGCGACAGGAAGTCGATGTTGGTGGTCAGGCCGGCCACCTGGTAGTCGGCCAGCGCCTGGCGCATGCGGGCCAGGGCGCCGTCGCGGGTTTCGTCCCAGACGATCAGCTTGGCGATCATCGGATCGTAGAAGGGGGTGATCTCGTCGCCTTCCTCGACGCCGGTATCGACCCGCACGTTGATCGATTCGGCCGGCGGGGCGAGGCGGATCAGCTGGCCGGTGGCGGGCAGGAAACCCTTGTTGGCGTCTTCGGCGTAGATGCGCGCTTCCAGCGCATGGCCGCGGATTTCCAGCTGTTCCTGCTTGAGCGGCAGCGGCTGGCCAGCGGCGACGCGCAGTTGCCATTCGACCAGATCCTGGCCGGTGATCATTTCGGTGACCGGGTGCTCGACCTGCAGGCGGGTGTTCATCTCCATGAAGTAGAAGGTGCCGTCCTGCATGGCGATGAACTCGACCGTGCCGGCGCCGACGTAACCGACCGCCTTGGCCGCGGCGACGGCCGCTTCGCCCATCTGGCGACGGCGTTCTTCCGGCATGCCGGGGGCGGGGGCTTCTTCGAGCACCTTCTGGTGGCGGCGCTGCACCGAGCAGTCGCGCTCGAACAGATAGACGCAGTTGCCCAGCGTGTCGGCGAAAACCTGGATCTCGATGTGGCGCGGCTTGGTGATGTATTTCTCGATCAGCACATGGTCGTTGCCGAAGCTGGAAATCGCCTCGCGCTTGCAGGAGGCCAGCGCGTCGGGGAAATCGGCCGATTTCTCGACCAGGCGCATGCCCTTGCCGCCACCGCCGGCAGCGGCCTTGATCAGCACCGGATAGCCGATCTGGTCGGCCTCCTTGTGCAGCAAATCCGGCGTCTGGTCATCGCCGTGGTAGCCCGGGGTGAGCGGCACGGCGGCCTTGCCCATCAGCTTCTTGGCTTCCGACTTCGAGCCCATGGCACGAATAGCCGAGGCCGGCGGGCCGATGAAGGTGATGCCGTTGGCGGCCAGCGCCTCGGCGAACTCCTCGTTCTCGGACAGGAAGCCATAGCCCGGATGTACCGCTTGCGCGCCGGTGCGCTTGCAGGCTTCGATGATCTTGTCGGCGACCAGATAGGACTCGCGCGCCGCGGCCGGGCCGAGCAGCACGGCCTCATCGGCCAGACGGACATGGCGGGCGTTGGCATCGGCCTCGGAATAGACGGCGACGGTACGGATGCCCATGCGGCGGGCGGTTTTAATCACCCGGCAAGCGATCTCGCCCCGGTTGGCAATCAGAATCTTGGTAAACATGTATTTATTCCCCCATCCAGCTGGGCTGTCGTTTGTCGAGGAAGGCGGCGATGCCTTCGCGGGCTTCCGGCGTGGCGCGCAGGTGGGCGATGCGGTGGGCGGTTTCCTCGACGAGGGTTTCGTTGATCGGCTGGTGATTGACGGCGCGGATCAGATCCTTGGCCGCCGCCTGGGCGAGCGGCCCGCCTTGCAGCAGACTGGCGACGATTTCCTGCACCTTGGCGTCGAGCGCGTCCGGTTCGACCGTTTCATGCACCAGCCCGATTTCGCGGGCGCGGGCGGCGTCGATGCGTTCTGCGCTCTGGAAATAGCGGGTGGCCTGACGCGCGCCGATGGCGCGCAGGACGTAGGGCGAGATGGCGGACGGGATGATGCCGAACTTGACCTCGGAGGTGGCGAACACCGCCTTGGTCGAGGCCACGGCAACGTCGCAGGCCGAAGCCAGGCCCATGCCGCCGCCGAGCGCCGCGCCTTGCACGCGGGCGATGGTCGGCTTCTTCATCTCGGCCAAGGTGCGCAGCATGCGGGCCAGGGTGCGGGCATCGTTGAGGTTGTCGTCGATGCCGTTGTTGGCGGCGCGCTTCATCCAGTTGAGGTCGGCACCGGCCGAGAAGCTCTTGCCGCGACCGGCGAGGACGACGACGCGCACGTCGGCATCGTCGTCCAGCGCGACGCAGGCGGCGGTCAGTTCGGCAATCAGGGTTTCATCGAAGGCATTGTGCAGGTCCGGGCGGTTCATCCAGATCGTCGCGACCGGGCCGTTCAGTTCAATTTCGAGGGCGGTAAACATGGTGGGCTCCTTACATCCGGAAGACGCCGAACTTGGTTTCTTCGGCCGGGGCGTTCATCGCGGCCGACAGGCCGAGACCGAGTACGCGGCGGGTGTCGGCTGGGTCGATGATGCCGTCGTCCCACAGGCGCGCCGAGGCGTAGTAGGGGTGGCCCTGGGTTTCGTACTGCTCGCGGATTGGCGCCTTGAAGGCGGCTTCTTCTTCGGCCGACCAGGTCTTGCCGGAGGCCTCCAGACCGTCGCGCTTGACCGTGGCCAGTACGCCGGCGGCCTGTTCGCCCCCCATCACCGAGATGCGCGCGTTCGGCCACATCCACAGGAAACGCGGCGAGTAGGCACGGCCGCACATGCCGTAGTTGCCGGCGCCGAAGCTGCCGCCGATGACCACGGTGAATTTCGGCACCTTGGCGGTGGCGACGGCGGTCACCATCTTGGCCCCGTCGCGCGCGATGCCGCCGTTTTCGTATTTCTTGCCGACCATGAAGCCGGTGATGTTCTGCAGGAAGACGAGTGGGATGCCGCGCTGGGCGCACAGCTCGATGAAGTGCGCGCCTTTCTGCGCCGATTCGCTGAACAAGATGCCGTTATTGGCGACGATGCCCACCGGATAGCCGTAGATGCGGGCAAAGCCGCAAACCAACGTGTTGCCGTAGCGGGCCTTGAATTCGTCGAAATCGGAGCCGTCGACCAGGCGGGCGATGATTTCGCGCACGTCGAAGGGCTTCTTCGAGTCGGTCGGGATCACGCCGTAGAGTTCTTCGGCGGCGTAGAGCGGCTCGGCCGGCGCGGCGAGGCTGACCGGCGGCTGTTTCTGCCAGTTCAGATCCTTGACGATGCGGCGGGCGATAGCCAGCGCGTGCGCGTCGTTTTCCGCCAGATGGTCGGCCACGCCGGAAATACGGGTATGCACATCGGCGCCGCCGAGGTCTTCGGCCGAAACGACTTCACCGGTGGCCGCCTTCACCAGCGGCGGGCCGCCGAGGAAGATGGTGCCCTGGTTCTTGACGATGATCGACTCGTCGCACATGGCGGGGACGTACGCGCCGCCCGCCGTGCACGAACCCATCACCGCGGCGATCTGCGGGATGCCCTTGGCCGACAGGTTGGCCTGATTGAAGAAGATGCGGCCGAAGTGTTCCTTGTCCGGGAAGACCTCGTCCTGCATGGGCAGGAAGGCACCGCCGGAATCGACCAGATAGACGCAGGGCAGGCGGTTTTCCAGGGCGATTTCCTGGGCGCGCAGGTGCTTCTTGACGGTCAGCGGGTAGTAGGTGCCGCCCTTCACGGTGGCGTCGTTGGCCACCACCATGCATTCGACACCCTGGACGCGGCCGATGCCGGCGATGACCGAAGCGGCCGGCACGTCGCCGCCATACATGCCGTAGGCGGCGAACTGGCCGATTTCGAGGAAGGGCGTGCCGGGGTCGAGCAGGCCGTTGACCCGCTCGCGCGGCAACAGCTTGCCGCGGGCCAGGTGCTTCTGGCGTGCCGCTTCCGGGCCACCGAGGGCGATTTTCTCGACCTTCTCGTGCAGGTCGTCGACCAGCGTGCGCATGGCCGATGCGTTGGCCTGGAAGTCCGCGCCGCGCGGGTTGAGTTGGGATTTCAGGATGGTCATGTCTCCTCGCTTCTTTTCTGTGTGCGTTGCCTGAAAAATCGGGTGAATAAATGCTGCTACAACTGCTTTTCCTCTTTCAGCCACTTGCTGACCGGCTCGGCCCGATAGGCCGCCATCTGCGCCAGCAGGTTTTCGATTTCGGTGTCGGCCAGCGCCATCGCGCGGTTCTGCGCGCGCAGGAAGCCGTCGGTCACGGCGCGGTCGAACATGGCCAGCAGCGGGTCGTAGAAACCATTGACGTTGAGCAGGCCCATCGGCTTGGTATGGAAACCGAGCTGGCCCCAGGTCAGAATTTCGCAGAACTCCTCGAAGGTGCCGAAGCCGCCGGGCAGGGCAATGAAGCCGTCGGACAGCTCGGCCATGCGCGCCTTGCGCGTGTGCATCGAATCGACCACCTCGATGCGCGTCAGCGCCCGGTGATCGACGGCGCGGCCAGCCACTTCCTTACCCATCAGCGCTTCCGGGATGACGCCGAGGACGGTGCCGCCGGCTTCCAGGCAGGCATCGGCCACCGCGCCCATCAGCCCGATGTTGCCGGCGCCATAGACCAGTTCGATGCCGCGCGCGGCGAGCAGGTGGCCGAGCCTTTCCGCCTCGTCCCGGTAGATCGGATTATTGCCGGCGTTGGAGCCGCAGAAGACGCAGATTCGTTTCATGGTGTCCTGGAAATATCGCTCAGAAGCCGCCCGTTGCCAGCCAGTGCTCGATCTGCGGCAGGCGGTCGGCACCGAAGAAAGCCTCGCCGTCGATGATCACGTGCGGCGAGCCGAAGACGCCGGCGGCCAGTGCCTTGTCGCATTCGTCCTTGAGACGGGCCTTGATCTCGGGGGCCTGCAGCGCGGCAGCCAGCTTTTCGCGGTCGATCCCGAGTCCGGCAGCGATGTCGAGCACCGTGTCGGGCGACGAGATGTCCAGATCGTTCACGAAGAAGCCGCGATAAACGGCATGCGCGAACTGGCGAGCCAGGGTGCAATCCTGGCCGTGCAGCCAGTAGTAGGCGCGGGCGGCGTTCTGAGTCGGCAGCGGGAAGCGGCTCGGCGGGTTGTAGGGGATGCCCATGTGGCGCGCCGAGCGGTGGAAGTCGTGCAGCATGTACGTCGCCTTGCTGCTCGTGCCGTCGACCGGCGGACGCGAGCCGGTGGCCTGGAAAATGACGCCGAGCAACACCGGATGCCAGCGCACCTTGCGGCCGTACTGGGCGGCCAGCGCGTCGATCTTCTCGCTCATCAGGTAGCCGTAGGGGCTGGAAAAATCGAACCAGAAATCGATCGGTGCCTTGTCGCTATCAGTCATGGTTGTCTCCTCGTTTCTCTGTTGGCAGCGGCCGCCGGAATTTCTGGGCTGTTCCGGTCGGCCGCGCGGTTGGGGCTTACTCGCTGGCGATCGTGCGGCCGATCACCAGACGCTGGATGTCGTTGGCGCCTTCGTAGATCTGGCTGATGCGCACGTCGCGGTAGATGCGCTCGACCGGGAAGTCGCTGGTGTAGCCGACGCCGCCGTGGATCTGGATGGCGTCCGAGGCGATCTTCTCGGCGGCTTCGGAGGCGAACATCTTGGCCATCGAGGCTTCCTTCAGGCAGGGCTTGCCGGCGTCCTTCAGCTGGGCGGCGCGCCAGACCATCAGGCGGGCGGCATCGAGCAGCGTGTTCATGTCGGCCAGGCGGAAATTGACGGCCTGGTGCTCGATGATCGGCTGGCCGAAGGTGACGCGTTCCTTGGCGTAGCGGACAGCGGCTTCAAACGCGGCGCGGGCCATGCCGATGCTCTGGGCGGCGATGCCGATGCGGCCGGCTTCGAGGTTGGACAGCGCGATCTTGTAGCCTTCACCTTCCTTGCCGAGCAGGGCGGAAGCCGGCACGCGGCAGTTTTCAAAAATGATCTGCACGGTGTCGGACGCATGCTGGCCCATCTTGTCTTCGGTGCGGCCAACGATGAAACCCGGGGTGTCGGTCGGCACCAGGAAGCAGGAAATGCCCTTCTTGCCGGCGGCCTTGTCGGTCACCGCGAAGACGATGGCCATGTGGGCGTGCTTGCCGGTGGTGATGAACTGCTTGACGCCGTTCAGCACGAAATGGTCACCGTCGCGGTCGGCGCGGGTGGTGATGGCGGCAGCATCGGAGCCGGTGTGCGGCTCGGTCAGGCAGAAGCAGCCGAGCTTCTCGCCGCGGGCGAGCGGCTTCAGCCATTCTTCCTTCTGCGCGTCGGTGCCGTATTTCTGCGTGATGCCGCAGGCCAGCGAATTCTGCACCGAGACGATGGTCGAGGTGGCGCCGTCACCAGCAGCGATTTCTTCCAGGGTCAGCACCAGCGACATATAGTCCATGCCGGCGCCGCCCCATTCCTCGGGCACGCACATGCCCATGGCGCCGAGTTCGCCGAGTTCCTTCAGCGCGTCGGCCGGGAAGGTGTGGTGCTTGTCCCATTCGGCAGCGAAGGGGGCGAGGCGCTCCTGCGCGAAGGCGCGCATCGCGTCACGGATCATTTCCTGTTCTTGTGTGAGGATCATGCTGTTTTTCCCTTTTGGTAACTGGTGAGCCAGACACCGGCGATGACCAGCGTGCCGCCGGCCAGCACGGCCAGCCCGAGCCGTTCGCCGAGCAGCAGGGCAGCCTGCAGCACGGCGAAGACCGGCACCAGATTGATGAAGATGGAGGCGTGGCCGGCGCCGAGGCGATGCACGGCGTCGGTAAACCAGGTGTAGGCGATGGCCGTGCCGAAGATGGCCAGGAAGCCCATGCCGCTCCAGACACGCCACGACCAGGCGGCCGGATCGATGTCGCCCTGGAGCAGTGCCGCCAGGCCGAGCAGGATGGCCCCGGAAAGGCTGGCGTAGAAGGTGGTGGCGAGTGGCGAGAAGCGGCCGGTGGCTTGCCAGCCGATGAAGGTGTAGGCCGTCCAGCTCAGTACGCAGCCGACAATCAGCCATTCGCCGAGTCCGACGGTACCCTGGAACAGTGCCAGGGGATCGCCGTTGCCGATCACCGTCAGGCAACCGGCGAGGGCGATCAGGCTGCCGACGGCCTTGCGCGGCGTCATGCGCTCCTTGCCGATCAGCCAGGCGGTAATGACGATCACTGCCGGGTTGAGGGCGACGACCAGTGCTCCGCGTCCGGCCGGAATGCGCTGCAGGCCGAAGAAGAAACACAGGCCGTAGAGGAAGATGCCGAAAAAGCCCAGGGCCCAGATCAGCCCCCAGTCGCGACTGCTCTGCGGAACCGGCAGGCGGCCTTCCGAAAGCAGCATGAAGCCGCCGACGGCCAGTCCGGAGAGCACGAAGCGCAGCGCGGCGACAGCCAGCGGCGCGCTCAGCTCCTGGGCGATGACGCGCCCGGCGATCCAGGTGCCTCCCCACATGGCCATGGCGGCGATCAACTTGACGTAGGTAACTGTCCGGGCCTGCTCGGGCACTTACAGCATCTCGACAGCCAGGGCGGTCGCTTCGCCGCCACCGATGCACAGCGAGGCGACGCCGCGCTTCAGGCCGTACTTCTTCAGCGCGCCGAGCAGCGTGACGACGATGCGGGCGCCGGAAGCGCCGATCGGGTGGCCCAGCGCACAGGCGCCGCCGTGGATGTTGACCTTGGCCGGGTCGAGCTTGAGGTCATGCAGCGCCGCCATGGTGACCACGGCGAAGGCTTCGTTGATCTCGTACAGATCGACCGATTCGGCCGTCCAGCCGGTCTTGGCGAACAGCTTCTGCATCGCGCCGACCGGGGCGGACGGGAACTGGGCAGGAATGCCGGCATGGGTGGTGTGGCCGACGATGCGGGCAACCGGGCTCAAGCCCAGCTTGGCGGCTTGCGATTCGCGCATCAAGACCATGGCGGCAGCACCGTCGGAGATCGACGAGGAATTGGCGGCGGTGACCGTGCCATCCTTCTTGAAAGCCGGCTTCAAGGTCGGGATCTTGTCGACATTGACGGCGAACGGGCCTTCGTCCTTGTCGATCACGACGTCACCCTTGCGGCCGGCGACGGTGACCGGGGTGATTTCCCAGGCGAAGCTGCCGTTGTTGCTGGCCTCGATGGCGCGGGTGGTTGAACGGACAGCGAATTCGTCCTGCGCTTCGCGGGTGAAGCCGTAGGCAGCAGCGCATTCCTCAGCGAAGGTACCCATCAGGCGGCCGCGGGTTTCCTTGCCGTAAGCGTCTTCCAGGCCGTCGAGGAACATGTGGTCCATCAGCTGGCCGTGGCCGAGGCGATAGCCGCCACGGGCCTTGGGCAGCAGGTAGGGGGCGTTGGTCATCGACTCCATGCCGCCGACCACGGCAGCGCCGTAGGAACCGGCCAGGATGCCGTCGTGGCCGAGCATGGTCGCCTTCATGGCGGAGCCGCAGACCTTGTGGATGGTGGCGCAGCCGGCGGTCAGCGGCAGGCCGGCCTGCAATGCGGCCTGGCGGGCTGGGGCCTGGCCCTGGCCGGCTTGCAGCACGCAGCCCATCAGCACTTCCTCGATCAGGTGGGTGTCGAGGCCGGCACGGGCAATGGCGGCCTTGATTGCCTCGGCACCGAGGTTGGCGGCGGTCAGGCCGGAAAACCCTCCCTGAAACGAGCCCATGGCGGTACGGGCGGCGGAAACGATAACGATGGGATCGGACATGAGGGTTCTCCTATGCGTGGTTAGTTATTCAACAGTCCCGGCATTCGAGGGCGCGCAAGGACGCCTCGTAGCGCGAGGGCAATTCTTCGAGGTGGTCGACGGTGATGCCGAGGTCGTGCACCAGGCCGTCCTTCAGGCCATAGATCCAGCCGTGGACGGTCAGCCGCTGGCCGCGCGCCCAGGCATCCTTGACGACCGGGGTATTGCACAGGCTGACGACCTGTTCCAGCACGTTCAACTCGCACAGGCGGTCATGGCGCTGTGCTTCCGGCAGGCTGTTGACCAGGGCGGAGTGTTTGGCATGTACTTGCTGGACGTTGTGCAGCCAGAAGTCGACGATGCCGACCCGCGTCTTGTGCAGGGCGGCGGCGACACCGCCGCAGTTGTAGTGGCCGACGACCATGATGTGCTTGACCTTCAGCACATCGACGGCGTACTGGATGACCGACAGGCAATTGAGGTCGGTATGCAGTACCAGGTTGGCGACGTTGCGGTGCACAAAAACCTCGCCAGGCAGCAGGCCGACGATCTGGTTGGCCGGCACGCGTGAATCGGAGCAGCCGATCCACAGGAATTCCGGTGCCTGCAAGTCGTTCAGGCGGTCGAAGTAGCCGGGGTCGACCTGGCTCATCTGGCGCGCCCAGGCGCGGTTGAAGTCGAAGAGGTGCGACAGGTTCTCGTTGCGCACTTCCTCTTCCGACCAGTTGTCGAGGTCGAGCGCCATGAACATGGTGCCCTCGACTGGCGTCGCGTAGTAATTCGGGGCCTCGGTGAAGCCCAGCTCGCGGTAGAGCTTCACGGCCATGCGCATGTTGGGCAGGGTGTCGAGCAGGATCTTGCGATAGCCAATTTCCTTGGCCGCCTTGATCGCCGCCAGCGCCAGCCGGGCGCCGATGCCCCGGCCGCGCATCTCCGGATCGACATACAGGCGCTTCATTTCGCAGACCCCCTCGCTGCCCGGCAGCGGCCGGACACCGACGCAACCCGCCGGACGGCCCGTATCCTCGGCAAAGAACAGCCGGCCCTGCGGCTCGGCGTATGTGCCGGGCAGGGAGGCCATTTCCTGGTCGAAGTTCTGGTACGACAGGTCGACGCCCAGCCAGGCCGCGTAGTTGCGGAAGTACTGGCGAACCTGTTCCAGGGCTTCGGTATCGTTGGCGGTGAGGGTGCGGATGCTTACGTTCATGCTGTTCAACTCCGGTGGCGCCCCTGGCCGGGGCGCCGGCGGGAGCGTGTTAGGCGGTTTCCGCGAAAAGTTCGCGACCGATCAGCATTCTACGGATTTCCGAGGTGCCGGCTCCAATCTCATACAGCTTGGCATCGCGCCACAGGCGGCCGGTCGGATATTCGTTGGTGTAGCCGACGCCGCCCAGCGTCTGGATCGCCTCGCCGGCCATCCAGGTCGCTTTCTCGGCGGAGTAGAGAATCGCGCCGGCCGCATCCTTGCGCAGGGTGCGGGCGTGATCGGCGGCATCGCAGGCGCGGCCCACGGCATAGACGTAGGCGCGGGTAGCCTGCCAGGTCGAGTACATGTCGGCCACCTTGCCCTGCATCAGCTGGAATTCGCCGATCGCCTGGCCGAACTGCTTGCGCTCGTGCAGGTAGGGCACGACGACATCCATGCAGGCAGCCATGATGCCGAGCGGGCCGCCGCACAGCACGGCGCGTTCGTAGTCGAGACCGGACATCAGCACCTTGGTGCCGTTGCCGACGCCGCCCAGGACGTTTTCCTCAGGGATTTCGCAATCGTCGAAGAAGAGCGGGAAGGTGTTGGAGCCGCGCATGCCCAGCTTGTCGAGGTGCGTGCCGTGGGTGAAGCCCTTGAAGCCCTTTTCGACGATGAAGGCGGTCATGCCCTTGGCGCCGGCATCCGGATCGGTCTTGGCGTAGACGACCAGGGTGTCGGCGTCGCCGCCGTTGGTGATCCACATCTTGGCGCCGTTCAGTACGTAGCGGTCGCCCTTCTTGTCGGCGCGCAGTTTCATCGACACCACGTCGGAACCGGCATTCGGCTCGGACATGGCGAGGGCACCGACGTGCTCGCCGGAAATCAGCTTGGGCAGGTATTTTTGCTTCTGGGCTTCGTTGCCGTTGCGGCGGATTTGATTGACGCACAAGTTGGAATGGGCGCCGTAGGACAGGCCGACCGAAGCCGAGGCGCGCGAGATTTCCTCCAGCGCGACGATGTGGGCCAGGTAACCCATGTTGGTCCCGCCGTATTCCTCGCCGGCGGTCATGCCAAGCAGGCCCATGTCGCCGAACTTCTTCCAGAGGTCGGCCGGGAATTCGTTGACGCGATCAATTTCCGCGGCACGCGGCGCGATCTCCGCGTCGGCAAAGGCCTTGACCGCTTCGCGCAACAGGTTGATGTCTTCACCGAGACCGAAGTCGAGGCTGGGAATATTCATGTTTGTCTCCGTCTAGTTGTTAGTTGCCAGTCCTTAGTCGCCAGCATGGTCGTTTCCGGCGACTAAGGACTGAAAACTAGCCTTTCTCAACCTTGCCGTGCATGACCATGATGGTCTGCTGCATCAGCGCACACAGGGTTTCCTTGCCATCCTTGACGGCAAACACCTCGGCCTGCGTCACGATCAAGGTGCGGCCCGGGCGCACGACCTTGCCGCGGGCAACCAGTTTTTCGCCGTCGGCCGGGGCAACCAGGTTCATCTTGTATTCGACCGTCAGCACCGAGGCGCTGGCCGAGACCAGGGTCATCGCCGCATAGCCAGCCGCCGAATCGGCGATCATGCCGACCACCCCGCCATGCACGAAGCCGTGCTGCTGCTCGACTCCGGACCAGTGGGGCAGGTGGATTTCCGTCAAGCCGGGTTCGACGACGGGCAGTGTCGCGTGGATCAGATCCATCGCGTGCTGCTTGGCGAAGCTGGCGCGAACGCGGTCGGCGAACTGCGGGTCGTGAATTTTGGGGGCCATGATCATCTCCTCGGTAGCAGGATTTTATTTACGTTTACGTAAACGTCAACTTGCTGCCGCAAGAAAATCAGCACGCGTCGCGGCGCGCCAGTTCCTGCTGGCATTGCGCCTCGAACTGGTCGATTTCGGCCAGCATGGCCTCGATGTCCTCGCGCTGCTGCTGCAGGGCGGCCCGGCGTTTTTCCATGACGCGCAGACATTCGAGGAGTTGGGGGGTTTCGTCCTCGGTCGAGTTGTACATGCCGATCAGATCCTTGATCTCGGCCAGGCTCAGCCCGAGGCGCTTGCCGCGCAGGGCCATCTTCAGGCGGGCCCGGTCGCGACGGGTGAAGATGCGCTTGTTGCCTTCACGCTGCGGCGCCAGGATGCCCTGGTCTTCCCAGAAGCGGATCGTGCGCGGGGTGATGTCGAATTCGCGGGCGAGGTCGGATATCGCGAAAGTGGGGCCGGTCTGGCTCATTTTGTCTCCTGTCGGTGCGGCAGAGTAAATCAGAAGCGGGGGGTTTTTTCAATCCGCTACCGTATGGTAAGTTGCTGATTCACCCCCTCCGAGCCCCCCATGTCCCTGCATTATCCCCACCCCCATCCGCCCGCTGCGGGCGAACTCACTGAGGTTGCGCCCGGCGTCTTCTGGCTGCGCATGCCGCTCCCCTTCCAACTCGATCACATCAATCTCTGGCTGTTGCGTGACGGCGACGGCTGGGTCATCGTCGATACCGGCTTTCCCGAGGATCACGTCCGGGAAACCTGGTCGGGCATCCTCGACCGGCTCGACGGGCCGGTGACGAAGCTGCTTGTCACCCATTTCCACCCCGACCATCTCGGCCTGGCGACCTGGCTGATGGAACGGACCGGCGCGCCGCTCTGGATGAGTACGGGCGAATTTCTGACCGCCCATGTCGTGTGGAATGAAGTCGGCGGCCATGGCGCCCGTTTCATGGTGGAACAGTTCCGCCAGCACGGGCTCGACGCCGAACGCCTGGCCAAGTTCGAGAAGCGCGGTTCCGGCTACCGCAAGGCCGTTCCGTCGCTGCCCGAACACTACAACCGCCTGATGGCAGGCGATTCCGTCTGCATCGATGGTCGGCGCTGGGAGATCGTGATCGGTCATGGTCATGCCCCGGAACATGTGGCGCTTTACTGTGCCGAACTTGGCGTGTTAATTTCTGGAGACATGCTTTTACCGAGGATTTCTACCAATATTAGCGTTTTTGCCGCTACGCCCGAGGCAGATGCATTGCGCTGGTATCTGGCATCGCTGGATGAATTGGCGACGGAAATTCCGGGTGAAACGCTCGTGCTGCCTTCGCACGGGCTGCCCTTCACTGGGGTGCAAGAGAGGGTGACGGCATTGCACGCACATCACGAAGAAAGACTGCAGGCCCTGGAGAACAGCTGTGATCAAGCGCCGAAGAGCGCAGCCGAATTGCTGGAGACTTTGTTCAACCGGCAGCTCGATACACACCAAACGATGTTCGCGATGGGGGAAGCGATTGCCCATCTGAACTACCTGGAACAAGCTGGACGGTTATCGCGCGTTTGCGGTGCCGATGGAGTGATTCGCTATTCGCGGGCCGGACACTGATCCGCCGCGCACTGACAGAGAGGGAGTCTGAAGATGTCGCAGCAAACCGAAGACCAGGGCCTGAACCTGCCCAATCCGGCCGAAATGGCCAAGACCTATGCCGAAGTCGCCCAGCGCGCCTCGCGCATCATCACCCAGTACATGGAAAAGAAGGCCAAGGACGGAGTCGAGGCGCCGAGTGACGAAATGGGTGTCGCTCGTGCCTTCATGGACCTGTCGGCCCGCCTGATGGCCAACCCGTACAAGCTGGCCCAGACCCAGATGAACATGATGTGGGACTACTTCTCGCTGTGGCAGGGTTCCATGATGAAGATGATGGGCATGCCCGGTGCCGCTCCGGTCGCTGCCCCGGCCAAGGGTGACAAGCGCTTCAAGGACGAGGACTGGGAGCAGCATTTCCTGTTCGACTTCGTCAAGCAGTCCTACCTCATCGCCGCCCGCCACATCCATGACACCGTCGCCGGCACCGAAGGCCTCGACGAGTCGACCCAGCAGAAGGTCAATTTCTTCACCCGTCAGTACATCGACGCCCTGTCGCCGTCCAATTTCGCGCTGACCAATCCGGAGGTCTTCCGCGAAACGGTCAAGAGCCACGGCAAGAACCTGATCAAGGGCCTCAACAACCTGCTGCATGACATGAACGAGGACGGTCAGCTGCGCATCCGCATGACCGATACGGCGGCCTTCGAGATGGGCAAGAACGTCGCCACCACGCCGGGCAAGGTGGTGTACCAGAACGAATTGTTCCAGCTGATCCAGTACAGCCCGACCACCACCGAGCAGTACAAGAAGCCCTTCCTGATCGTGCCGCCGTGGATCAACAAGTACTACATCCTTGACCTGCGCGACAAGAATTCGCTGGTCAAGTGGGCGACCGACCAGGGTCACACCACCTTCATCATCTCCTGGGTCAACCCGGACGAGAAGATGGCCCAGACCAGCTTCGAGGACTACATGCTGAAAGGCACGATCGAGGCGATCAGCCAGGTCTGCAACCAGACCGGCGAGGACTCGGTCAACCTCGCCGCCTACTGCATCGGCGGCACGCTGACCATGACCACCCTAGCCTACATGGCGGCCAAGAAGGACAAGCGCGTCAATTCCGCCACCTTCTTCACCACCATGCTCGATTTCTCCGAGCCGGGCGAGCTCTCCGTCTTCCTCGACGAGGGCACCATCGAGGGACTGGAGAAGAAGATGAGCAAGCGCGGCTTCCTGGAGGGCTCCGAAATGGCGGGCACCTTCAACATGCTGCGCGCCAACGACCTGATCTGGTCCTTCGTGGTCAACAACTACCTGATGGGCAAGGACCCGTTCCCGTTCGACCTGCTCTACTGGAACTCCGACTCGACCCGCATGCCGGCAGCGATGCACAGTTTCTACCTGCGCAACATGTACCTCGAGAACAAGCTGAAGGAACCGGGCGGCATCACGCTGGGCGGCGTCAAGATCGACATCACCAAGGTCAAGACCCCGTGCTACTTCATCTCGACCATCGAAGACCATATCGCCCCGTGGAAGAGCACCTACATGGGCGCTCGCCTGCCATCCGGCAAGACCAAGTTCGTGCTGGGCGGCTCTGGCCACATCGCCGGCATCGTCAATCCGCCGGCCGCCAACAAGTATGGCTACTGGACCAATGACGCCACTGACGGCAACCTGCCGGAAAGCCCGGACGACTTCCTGGCCGGCGCCACCCAGCATGCCGGTTCGTGGTGGACGCACTGGCACGAGTGGGTGACGGCCCTGCCGGGGGGCACCGCCAAGGTCAAGGCGCGCCAACCCGATGCCGGCCCGCTCAAGGCGCTTGAAGATGCGCCGGGCAGCTATGTGAAGTTCCGCCTCGACGCGCAGAAGCAGAGCTGAGGCGATTTGATACGGTTGTTCCAGGGGAGGTTTCGGCCTCCCTTTTCATTTGTCCGGGGTGGAGCGAATGGCTTGGCGTAAGCTTGCCCCATCCTAGGCGGTTACATGGAGTGCAAGCGCATGGCGCAGGATATGCAGGCCGGCAACGATCGGGAGGTGGCTCGCCCGGATAGCCATCTGGCATTTGCCATCTCGCTGATGGAACACCTGGTGGTGCCTACCTTCGTGCTCGATGCCGAGCAGAAGGTTGTAATCTGGAACCGGGCCTGCGAGCGGCTGACCGGCATTCCGTCCAGTGAAGTCGTCGGCACCCGCAACCACTGGAAGGCGTTCTACGAGGAGTCACGCCCCTGCCTGGCCGATCTCGTGGCGATGTCGGCACTGGAGCAGATGGCGACCCTGTATGCCGCCGCCGACAAACCCGGCGAGCCGAGCTACGGCGTTCATGCCGAGAACTGGTGCTGGATGCCGCGGCGCGGCCAGCACCTCTATCTGGCGATCGATGCCGGGCCGGTGTTCGATGCATCCGGCCGCCTGATCGCTGTCATCGAAATGCTGCGCGACATCACCGAAAAACATGTGGCCCAGATCAAGGTTGAGGAGCAGGCCAGCCAGCTCAAGGCGCATTTCGAGGAGCAGCAGCGCGAAACGGAACTGGCCCGTCGCATTCTCGAGCACCAGGTCCGCAGTGACCTTATGGCCCAGGCCGGCGTGCAATATGCGGTGATTCCGGCCAACAATTTCTCGGGGGACATGGTTCTCGCGGCGCGCTCGCCGGCCGGCCGGTTGTATGCCATCCTGGCCGACGCCACGGGGCACGGCCTGTCGGCGGCGGTCAGCGTGCTGCCGATGGTGCAGGAGTTCTATCGCCTGGTCGATCTGTCGACACCCTTGGCTGTGATGATCGAGTCGATCAACTTCCTGCTGGCCAATTCCCTGGCGCTTGGCCGCTTCGTCGCGGCTGCCTTTGTCGTTCTCGACGAGCCGGCAAAGCAGGGCGAAATCTGGGTGGGGGGCGTACCCAACGCCCTGATGTTCGACGCCGAAGGCAAACTGGCACGACGCTTCGAGTCGAGCAACCTGCCGTTGGGGATATCGAAAGCCAGCGAGATTGCCGGCAGCATCGAGTCATTCACGTGGGATCGGCCATCCCGCCTGATGCTGGTTTCGGACGGCATTGTCGAGGCCTGCAATACCGATGGTGTGGCCTTTGGCGAGGCGCGGTTGATTGCCACGCTGGAAGGCGCTCTGTCGGGGGAAACCATGGTTACGGCGCTGGGCCAGGCGATGCAGCGCTATTTGCAGGGCACCGTCGCCCACGACGACATGTCGATGCTGGGCATCGACTGTTCTTGAGATACCGGCCGACAACCGGCGTGGCGCAGACTCAGTGGCGGAGCAGCGGCAGCTTGGCTGACAATTGTGGCCACTCGATCGCGTCGAGCATGTTCTTGACGATCAGCCCCAGTTCCGTATCGCCGGTAATTTCCAGTTCGCGATTGAAGAACAGGGTGTCAGGATCTTCCTGGCGGGCCAGCATCTGCAGGTAGGCCGACAGGTTGGCGGCAAAAGCCAGGTCGGGCTCGCGCTCGGGACGGAAGACCGGGCGGAACAGTCCGTTGCGGTAGGTGTAGGTGGCCTCGCCGCCGGTATCCAGGATGCGGACGCGGAACAGCTTGTCCGCCAGGGCATCCAGCTCGCTTTCCGGCAGCAGCTTCATTTTCAGCGCGGCATTCAGGCCGGCAACCAGCGCCAGGGCGTGCGGCCACTGCGGCAGCTTCTGGCCGATGCTGGCGATGAATCCAGGCAGCTTGAACTTGGGAATGGTGAATTGGGCGCTCATGCTCATGCTCCGAGGGTTTCCAGGGCCTGCGTGTGGTGCTGCTTGATGCCGGCATCGCCGAACCAATAGCCGTCGACCAGGCCGCATTCGCTCCAGTTGCGGGTGTCCGCCTGTACCGGCTGGCCGCGTCGGGCGGTGTCGAAGGCAGCGATGATTTCGCCAAAATGCGCCTTCTGAGGACTGAGGCGGACGATGTCGATGCCCATCTGCAGCATGTCGGGGATTTCGTGCAGCAAATTGTAGCTCTGCGCCGACATGGTCTGGATGCCGTTGATGGTCAGGAAGTCCTGCCCCTCACGCGTCTTCAATGTCAGGCCCTCGGCGTGGTCGAGGCACTTGAACTGGCAGTCGTCCTTGTTCAGGCCGTAGTGGCGGGCGGTGAAGCAGCGGGCCGAGAAGGCGAGCGGTATTTTGCCGAACGCGAAAACCTCGGTTTCGACACCGGCCGGGCGGGTCCTGTGCAGGGTGTCGACCAGCGTACGCGTCGCTTCGAGCGGCGGCACCCAGCGCTTGAGGCCGTAGCGGGCAAAGGTGGCCAGCGTTTCCTCGTTGTAGATGTTGAGGTGCGGCCCGGCGACGAAATCCTTGCCGGCCGCCAGGTTGACGGCACCGAGGTCGTTGGCCTCGAGCTTGCAACCCGCGTCGTCGATCAGGCGGCGCAGCGCCTTGAGGTCGCTTTCCGATTCGAGCAGGGCCTGTGCCGAAACGACGACTTCCTTGCCGGCATCGGTCAGGTCACGCGCCAGGCCGATCCAGTCGGCGGTGCGCAATTGCTGGCGGCGCGAACAGACGACTTCGCCGACATAGATGATGTCGATCGCCGGGTTCTGCGCCATCTCGGCGTAGAACTCCATGACTTCGGCTTTCGGCCAGAAATAGAGCAGGGGTCCGAGGGAGAGCTTCATATCCTAGTCCTTAGCGCCACGGCCGGTTGTAGGCGCCGAGCGTCGCCTGGCTGCCTTCGGAAACCTTGGCCAGTTCGGCCTGCCAGGCCGGTTTGACGTGGAAGCGTTCGCTGCCGTTGCGCAGGCTGTCGAGTGCGGCGCGCAGCGTGCGGGTGACCTGGGCGACATAGGTCGGGCTGCGCTGGCGGCCCTCGACCTTGATCGCCTTGACGCCGATCTTGATGATCTCCGGCAGCAGTTCCAGCACGTTCAGGCTGGTCGGCTCCTCCAGCGCATAATAGGTTTCGCCCTGGACCTCGAAACGGCCCTTGCACAGGGTCGGATAGCCGGCCGGCTCGTCGTCGCCGAAGCGGTCGATCAGGATGCCGTTGAGACGGGTTTCCATGGTGCCCGGCTTCTTGTCCCACTTGACGTATTTGGCCGGCGAGCAGGCGCCGACGGTGTTCGGCGATTCGCCGCAGGCGTAGGACGACAGCCAGCAGCGCCCTTCGTTCATGACGCACAGGCTGCCGAAACCAAAGACCTCGATCTCGACCGTGGTGTTCTTGATCACATGCTCAACCTGGGCCAGCGTCAGCACGCGCGGCAGCACGGCGCGGTGCACGCCGAATTCGCGCTGGCAGAAGTTGATCGCCTCGTAGCTGGTCGCCGAACCCTGGACCGACAGGTGCAGACGCTGCTGCGGATGCTTGTTGCGGGCGTAGTCGAGCAGGCCGATGTCGGCCAGGATGATGGCGTCGACCCCCTGGTCGACCGCGCCGTCGACGGCCTTGTGCCAGTCGGCGCTGCGCCCGGCCTGCGGGAAGGTGTTGATCGCCATCAGCACTTCGCGGCCCTTGGCCTGGGCATAGCGAATCCCTTCGGCCATGGCCTTGGCGTCGAAATTGAGGCCGGCGAAGTTGCGGGCGTTGGTGTCGTTCTTGTAGCCGAGATAGACGGCATCGGCGCCGTTATCGACGGCTGCCTTGAGGGCCGGCAGGCTGCCGGCCGGACAGACGAGATCGGGCAGGGGGCTCATGGAGGGAGTCCGGAATAGCAAGAAAGGGAGTATAGCCAGCCCAGGTTGCCTGCCATTGATCCTGGTCAAACGCGGTGGCGCGCCACGCCACGCTGGCTGCCGGGCGGGTTTTGCTGCCGCTTCGCAGTAGCTTGGCCGGAGGGGCAGGCAGAGGAAATCATCGGCCGGCATTGCGGTATGATTAGTGCCCAGCCGAATGCCGGTAATGGCGCCTGGTAATGGAGAGAGCGAGCGATGAACAAGGAACGTGCCCTCGTGGTGGATGATGAGCAGTTGAACCTGTTCATCATCGAGGAGTTTCTCGCGCAGGAAGATATCGAGCTGGAGTTGCACAGCAACCCGCTTGAAGCATGGGCCAGCCTGAGCGCACCGGACAGCAATTTTTCGCTGGTCGTACTCGACCGCATGATGCCCGACCTGGACGGGATGGAACTGCTGCGTCGCATGAAGCGGGAAGCGCGTTTTGCCGATATTCCGGTCATCATGCAGACGGCGGCGTCGTCGCCGGACCAGGTGCGCGAGGGTCTCGAGGCCGGGGCCTACTATTACCTGACCAAGCCCTACGAACCGGAAGCACTGATCTCCATCGTCCGTGCCGCGCTCGAGGACCGTCGCGTACGCAGCCTGTTGCGTAGCCGGGCGGCTCACCTGGAAGAGGCCCAGGCGCTGATCCGCAGTGTCGAATACCGTTTCGAGACGCTGGAAGATGTCAGTTCCCTGGTGCCCGTACTTGCCGCCATGTGTCCGGTGCCCGACATCGTGGCGCCGGGGCTGTCCGACCTGATGGTCAACGCTGTCGAACACGGCAATCTTGGCGTCACCTATCAGGAGAAATCGCTGCTCAAGTGGGAAGGTGACTGGGAGGCGGAAATCAAGCGCCGCCTCGCCCTGCCGCAATTCCATGGCCGTTTCGCCACCGTGCGGGTCGAGCGAGGGCCAGAGGCGGTGACTTTCACCATTACCGACCAGGGCGATGGCTTCGAATGGAGCAAGTTCCTGACCTTTGATCCGGACCGCGCCTTCGATCCGAATGGCCGCGGTATCGCCATGGCGAAAATGATGAGTTTTGCGGCGCTGGAGTACCAGGGCAAGGGCAACGTCGTCGTCGCCCGCGTCGAGCGCTGAACCGAGAGGGTCAGCGCGTCACGAAAGTCGGTCGGTAGCCGAGTGCCAGGCGGATTTTTTCCGCCATCTTTTCGGCCTCGCTGCGGCTGGCGTAAGGGCCGAGGTGGAGGCGGTGGATGCCGCCACCGGCATTGACCTGCATGGGTTCGCTTAGCCAGTCCAGTTCGCGTTGCAGGTGGCTTTTCAGGTTTTCGGCATTTTCGGCGCTGGAAAAAGCCCCCAGCTGCAGGTAAACGCCCTTCTGAGTGGCAGCATCGCCGCTCATTCCTGCCATTGTCGCCGTCTGGACCGGGCGCTCTTCCTGGGCCATGCGTCGCGCCAGTTGTTCGATATCGTCGGTTTCCGTTGCGATCGGCCGGGGCGGCGGGCTGACCTGGGCGTAGGCCGTGGTGGTCGTCTCGCCCGGAATGATCGCCTCGACTTCGACCAGGCCACTACCGCCGTTGATCAAGCCCAGCTTGTAGGCAGCGGTATAGGACAGGTCGATGACGCGGTCGGCGTGGAAGGGGCCGCGATCGGTGATACGCACCACCACCGATTTGCCGGTCTGCACATTGGTCACGCGGGCATAGGACGGCAGGGCCAGCGTGGTGTGCGCCGCAGTCATCGCGAACATGTCGTAGGGCTCGCCGATCGACGTCTTCTGGCCGTGGAACTTCTTGCCGTACCAACTGGCGATGCCGCGTGTCCGATAAGGTTTGACGCTGGTGTTCGGCACGTATTCCTTGCCAAGCACGACATAGGGCCGGGTGGCCGGCTTGTGCAGGGGTTCCCATTTCGGCTCGGCGTCGGGGATGTCGTCAAGGCCGTCCGGGATGTCGTCGGCCGGGCCGTCATCCTTGTAGAAGCCGCCGCCGCGCTTGAGGACGGCGGTTGGCTTTTTGGTGGGAGTAGGGGTTCGTGCTGCCTCCCCCTTGCCGGGTTCGGCGGCCGGTTCGCGCAGCGGACCGGGGCCGCCGCAGGCAGCGAGCAGGACAGCGAACGAGGCGGCAAGGGCGAGGCGGATCATTTCTTGACCAGCATGCGGTGGGTCTGGATCGACATCAGGATACCGATGCCCAGGAACAGCGTGATCAGCGCGGTGCCGCCGTAGCTCATGAAGGGCAGCGGTACGCCGACTACGGGCAGGATACCGCTGACCATGCCCATGTTGATGAAGGCGTAGGTGAAGAAGCCGAGGGTGATGGCACCCGCCAGCAAGCGGGAGAAGGTCGTGGGCGCGGCCGAAGCGATCATCAGGCCGCGGCCGATGAGCAGGGTGTATAGCGCGACCAGTGTGGCATTGCCGAGCAGGCCCCATTCCTCGGAATAGACGGCGAAGATGAAGTCGGTGTGTTTCTCGGGGATGAATTCGAGGTGGGTTTGCGTGCCGTTCAGGAAGCCTTTGCCGAAGGCGCCGCCGGAGCCGATGGCGATGGTGGACTGGATGATGTGATAACCCGAGCCGAGCGGGTCGGTAGTCGGGTCGATCAGGGTCAGGATGCGCTTCTGCTGGTAGTCGTGCAGCATGTTCCACAGGATGGGGGCGGCCGCTGCGGCACTGGCCAGCAGGCCGATGATGATCTTCCACGGCAGGCCGGCGAAGAAGATGACGTAGAAACCGGCGCCGCCGATGAGCAGGGCCGTGCCGAGATCGGGCTGCTTGGCGACCAGGCCGAAGGGCAGCAGCAGGAGCAGCGCGGCGACGCCATAGTGCCTGAGCTTCAATGTTGCTTCATATTTGTGGAAATACCAGGCCAGCATCAGCGGCATGGCAATCTTCATGATTTCCGACGGCTGGATGCGGGTGATGCCGATCGACAGCCAGCGCCGGGCGCCATTGACCTTGATGCCGAACAGGAAGACGGCGATGAGCAGCACGACGCCGACGATGTAGAGGGGGATGGCGAAACTCATCAGTTTCTGTGGCGGAATGCGCGCAACGACCCACATCACGACGAGGGCGATCCCCATGTTGCCGGCCTGCGACATCATCCGGTGCGTGCTGTCGTAGGTCGCCGAATAGACCGTACCCAGGCCGACGGCCATGATGGCGGCGGTGATCAGCAGCAACGGGAAGTCGATGTGGGCAACGGCATTGGCCCAGGTGCGACGCAGGGTGCCGACGATATCCATCATTCCTCGTGCTCCTCCTCGATGGCTTCGCTGTCTTCCTGGGCAGCCCCGGCCGGCAGCTTGCCGAGCAGATAGTAGTCGAGCACCATGCGGGCGATCGGAGCGGCTGACTGGGCGCCGAAACCGCCGTTCTCGACCAGCACGGCGAGGGCGATTTTCGGATTCTCGACCGGTGCGTAGGCGATGAACAGGGCGTGGTCGCGCAGGTGCTTCTTGACGGCCGATTCCTTGTACTGGGCTCCCTTCAGGGAGAAGACTTGGGCCGTCCCGGTCTTGCCGCCGACGCTGTAGGGGGCACCGGCAAAGGCGCGGGTGCCGGTACCCTCCTTGTTCACGCCGATCATGGCACGGTGGATCACATCCAGATTCTTTTGCTTCCAGCCCAGGTCGCGTAACGGCTTGGGCTCGACCGGGCGCTTTTCGCCACTCTTGGTGTCGACGATGTTCTGTACCAGATGCGGACGGAACATCACGCCATTGTTGGCCAGCGTGGCAGTCGCCTGGGCCAGCTGGATCGGCGTGTAGGCGTTGTAGCCCTGGCCGATGCCGATGGAAATGGTTTCGCCGGCGTACCACTTCTGCTGCTCGGGGCGCTTGAAGCGCTGCTTCTTCCATTCCGGTGAGGGCAGCACCCCCTTCGATTCACCGGAGTCGTCCTTGCCGAGGTCGATGCCGGTGCGCTGGCCGAGGCCGAGGGAGCCCATGAACTTGGCGATGCTGTCGATCCCCAAGTCGTTGGCCAGGACATAGTAATACGTGTCGCAGGAATGGACGATGGACTTGTACATATCGACGACACCGTGGCCCCCCTTCTTGTCATCGCGGAAGGTGTGGTTGCCGAAGGTGAAATAGCCCGGGTCGCTGATTGCCTGCTGCGGCGTGCGCTTGCCCATCTCCAGCGCGGCCAGCGCCATGAAGGGCTTGAAGGTCGAGCCGGGCGGGTAGGCACCGTTGATCGTCCGGTTGATCATCGGCTTGTCGGGGTGGTCGTTCAGTTCCTTCCAGTTTTCCGGTGTGATGCCGTCCACGAACAGGTTGGGATCATAGGTCGGGGTCGATACCAAGGCGAGAACGCCCCCCGTGCTGGGGTCGATAGCGACCAGGGCGCCTTTGCGATCACCGAAGGCCTTTTCGGTGATTTCCTGCAGCTTGATGTCGAGCGTCAGCTGCAGGTTGTTGCCGGAAACCGGCGGGATGCGCTTCAGGCTGCGCAGGGCGCGGCCGCCGGCGTCGATCTCGACCTGCTCGTAGCCGGTCTCGCCGTGCAGCTCAAATTCGTAATGCTGTTCCAGGCCGGTCTTGCCGATGTGATCGGTGCCTTTGTAGTTGGCTTGTTTCTCCGAGTCTTCGATCCATTTCAGGTCGCGTTCGGTGATCCGGCCGATGTAGCCGATGGCATGGGAGGCGACGGTACCCAGCGGGTACTGGCGGAACAAGCGGGCCTTGACCTCGACGCCGGGGAAGCGATAGCGGTGGGCCGAAAACTTGGCGACTTCGGCATCGCTCAGTCGGGTGCGGATCGGGATGGATTCGAAATTCTTGGCTTCGTCGAGCAGGCGCTTGAAGCGCTTGCGGTCCTTGGGCTGGATGTCGATGATCTCGGCCAGTGTGTTGATCGTCTCTTCCAGATTGCCGGCCTGGGCGGGCGTGATTTCGAGGGTGAAGGCCGAGTAGTTGTGGGCCAGCACGATACCGTTGCGGTCGGTGATGATGCCGCGGTTGGGCACGATGGGAATCAGCGCGATGCGGTTGTCCTCGGCCCGGGTCTGGTAGAAATCGTGCTGGATGACTTGCAGCCAGACGAAGCGACCGATCAGGATGCCGAAGCAGACGATGACGAAGACGGCGGCAAAGCCGAGCCGGAAACGGAACCGGTCGAGATCGGCTTCCGGATTGTTGAAGTCACCCACGTCCGATCGACCTCAGATCGGGCGGTTGGGGTCTTGCTCGACCGGCCGGTATTGCGGCAGGAGCAGGATGAAGGTGGCCGGAATCCAGAGCAGGGTGGCCACGAAGGGACCGATGAAATAGCCCCAGCCCGGAAAATCGGCACCGACGGCCAGGCGCATCAGGGCCTGGATGAGTTGTGCGCCAATCAGCAGCGGCATGATCTGCAAGGCCTGCTGGGCGAGCGGGAACCACAGGATCCGCCGGGATAGTGAGGCGCCGGCGTAGGCGAGCAGCACGTAGGCGAAGCAGTGCTGGCCGAGTACCGCGCCGTCGGCGACATCCATCAGCAGGCCGAGCACGAAGCCCCAGCCCATGCCGACGCGGCGGAATTCGCGCACGCTCCAGAAGCACAGGACGAGCGCCACCCAGTCGGGCATGCCGGGCCAGTGGGCTGTCGGCAGGAAATTGAGCAGGGCGGCGACGATCAGGCTCAGGAAGATGAACCACGGCCGGACTGGCAAGAGGATGCGGGACGAGGTGAAGGTCGGTTGCATCAGTTCTTCGGTATCCGTTTTTTCTTGACCCGCTGGCCGTCGTTACCGGCGGCGCGGCTCGCACTCTCCGGGGGGCGTTCCGGCCTCGCCTGGCGGGGAGCGAGGATCATCACCTCGCCGAAATTTTCGACCCCGGCAATCGGCACGCAGAAAACACGGGCAAAGGAGTAGGCGCTGTCGCGCTCGATATTGACGACCTTGGCGACCGGAAAGCCGGGCAGGTAGATGTCGTCCAGACCCGAGGTGACCAGCAGGTCGCCGACCTCGATGTCGGCGTTGGCCGGCATGTAGCGCAGTTCAAGCTGGCCGTTGCCGAGGCCGAAGACGATCGAGCGCTGCCCGGTTCGCACGATCTGCACCGGCACCACCTGGTCCTTGTCGGTGATCAGCGTGATTTCCGACGAGAAGGGGAAGACACGGGTTACCTGCCCGACAACGCCGGCTTCGTCGATGGCCGGCAAGCCCGCCGCGATCTCGGCCTGCTGGCCCTTGTCGACGATGACCTTGCGCGAGAAGGGGTCGCGGGCGGTGTACAGGATCTGGGCGACCTGGCCGCTGGCCTTTTCCCGCTCCTTGACGTCGAGCAGCTTGCGCAGGCGGGTGTTTTCCACTTCCAGCTGGGCCAGGCGCTGCAGGTCGGGTGCGGAGGTCAGCTTGGCGTGCTTCAGTTCCTCGTTCTCCTGCTGCAAGGCGCGCAGGCCCTGCAGGTACTGGCCGGCATAATCGACCAGGCTGCCCGGCGTCTGCGCCACGCGCTGCACCGGGTCGACGACCAGGGCGATGCTCTGGCGCAGGAGTTCGAGACTCTTGAAACGCAGGTCGACCACGAAGATCGCCAGCGAAACGGCGATGTAGAAAGTCAGAAGGGCCAGCGGTGCTGGCCCTCGCTTGAAGAACGGAGGTGGTGCGTGGTCGATGCCGGCCATCGCTCAGTCCTGCCTGGCTGGGGTCAAGTAAGGATCAGTCCGAAGCGAAGATGCTGCCCAGTTTGTCCATCTTTTCCAGCGCCATGCCGCAGCCGCGGGCGACGCAGGTCAGCGGCTCGTCGGCAACGATGACCGGCAGACCGGTCTCTTCCATCAGCAGGCGATCTAGGTCGCGCAGCAGGGCGCCGCCGCCGGTCAGGACCATGCCCTTCTCGGCGATGTCGGCACCGAGTTCCGGCGGGGTCTTTTCCAGCGCGGACTTCACGGCGGAAACGATCTGGTTCAGCGGGTCGGTCAGCGCCTCGAGGATTTCGTTGGAGGAAATCGTGAACTTGCGCGGGATACCTTCGGCCTTGTTGATGCCGGAAACTTCCATTTCCTTGACTTCGGCCCCCGGGAAGGCGGAACCGATGGTCTTCTTGATGTTCTCGGCCGTGTTTTCACCGATCATCATGCCGTAGTTGCGGCTGATGTAATTGATGATCGCCTCGTCCAGCTTGTCGCCACCGACACGCACGGAGCCGGCATAGACCATGCCGCCGAGCGAGATGACGCCGACTTCGGTGGTGCCGCCACCGATATCGACCACCATGGAGCCAGTCGCGTCGGCCACCGGCAGGCCGGCACCGATCGCCGCGGCCATCGGTTCCTCGATCAGGTACACCTGGCTGGCGCCGGCGCCCAGGGCGGATTCACGGATGGCGCGGCGTTCGACCTGGGTCGAACCGGACGGCACGCAGATGATGATGCGCGGGCTCGGGCTGAACAGCTTGGAGTCGTGCACCTTCTTGATGAACTGCTTGAGCATCTGCTCGGTGACGGTGAAGTCGGCGATCACGCCGTCCTTCATCGGGCGGATGACGGTGATGCTGCCCGGTGCTTTGCCGAGCATCTCCTTGGCTTCCTTGCCGACAGCCTGGATGGTCTTCTTGGCATTGGGGCCGCCGTCGACGCGGATGGCAACGACCGACGGTTCGTCGAGGACGATGCCCTGGGCCCGCGCGTAAATCAGCGTATTCGCCGTGCCGAGGTCGATGGCAAGGTCGTTGGAGAAGTATTTATTGAGGAAACCGAACATCTGTAGCTCCGCGTTGGGGGGTGCGGTAGGGAAAACTTTTATGATACCTTATAACGCTTTCCATTTTAAGACTTTGTGCACTGCAAAATAAGTCTTCGGCACCCATGTCGCTTACATTAGAACAGGTCAAGCGCATCGCCCATCTCGCCCGTATCGAGGTCAGCGATGACGAGGCCCTGACCACCCAGGGCCACCTCAACGGAATCTTCCAGTTGATCGAACAAATGCAGGCGGTGGATACCGCCGGGGTCGAGCCGATGGCCCATGCCCAGGATCTCAGCCAGCGTCTGCGCGACGATGCGGTGACCGAGGCTGATCGCCGGGCCGCCTTCCAGGCCGTGGCACCGGAAACCGAAGCGGGCCTCTACCTTGTGCCGAAGGTGATCGAATGATCAACAAGAGCCTGAAAGACCTGTCGCAAGCCCTGGCTGCAAGGCAGATTTCCAGTGTCGAGTTGAGCGCCTTGTTCCTCGATCGCATCGAGCGCCTGAATCCCGAGATCAACGCCTTCGTCACGGTGGACCGAGAGAAGACCCTGGCCATGGCGCGTGCTGCCGACGCCCGTATCGCCGCCGGAACGGCCGGCCCGCTGACGGGCATCCCGGTCGCCCAGAAGGACATCTTCTGCGCCGAAGGCTGGACGACGACCTGCGGCTCGAAGATGCTGGCCAACTTCGTCTCTCCGTACGATGCGACGGTGATCCGCAAGATGCATGCCGAAGCCGGTCTCGTTTCGCTGGGCAAGACCAACATGGACGAATTCGCCATGGGGTCGTCCAACGAGACCTCGTATTTCGGCCCGGTGAAGAATCCCTGGGATCGTAGCCGCGTGCCCGGTGGTTCCTCCGGCGGTTCGGCAGCCGCTGTTGCGGCGCGCCTGGCGCCGGCGGCGACCGGCACCGATACCGGCGGCTCGATTCGGCAGCCGGCGGCGCTGTGCAACCTGACCGGCCTCAAGCCGACCTATGGTGTTGTTTCCCGCTACGGCATGATCGCCTTCGCCTCCTCGCTCGACCAAGGCGGCCCGATGGCGGCCAGTGCCGAGGACTGCGCCCTGCTGCTCAACACCATGGCCGGTTTCGACGAGCGCGATTCGACCTCACTGGAGCGTCCGACCGAGGATTACGCCCGCGATCTGGACAAGCCGCTCAACGGCCTGCGCATCGGCCTGCCTAGGGAATTCTTCGGTGAAGGTTGCGATGCGGCGGTGATGGCCGCCGTCCAGGCTGCGATCAAGGAATACGAAAAACTCGGCGCGACCTGCGTCGAGGTCTCGCTGCCCAACTCGCACCTGTCGGTGCCGGCCTACTACGTCATCGCGCCGGCCGAGGCTAGTTCCAACCTGAGCCGCTTCGATGGCGTGCGCTACGGCTATCGCGCCCCGGAATACGGCAGCCTCGACGACATGTACATGAAAACCCGGGCCCAGGGTTTTGGTGCCGAGGTCAAGCGGCGCATCCTGATCGGTGCCTACGTGCTGTCGCACGGCTATTACGACGCCTATTACCTGCAGGCGCAGCGCATCCGTCGCCTGATCGCCAACGATTTCGTCGAGGCCTTCAAGTCTTGCGACGTCATCATGGGGCCGACTTCGCCGTCCATCGCCTTCAAGCTGGGTGAAAAGGCGGCCGACCCGGTGCAAATGTACCTGTCCGACATCTACACCATCGCGGTCAATCTGGCTGGCCTGCCCGGCATGTCGATTCCCTGCGGCTTGGCCGAGGAACTGCCGGTCGGCCTGCAACTGATCGGCAACTATTTCGACGAGGCCCGTCTGCTCAATGTCGCCCATCGCTTCCAGCAGGCGACCGACTGGCACACCCGCCGCCCGGCGGCGATTGCCTGATGCAGCGCTGGCTGGCGCTGCTCGGGGGGCTGCTGCTCCTTGCCGGCTGCGCAACCGATCCGGCCCCCTCGACCGGGCGTGACGACGAGTCAGGACCGCCCAAGGCGGCCAGTCGGCCGGCCTCGCCCAGGCCTCCGCTGTCGGCCGCAGCGCAGCGTGCCCTGGCCAAGCATGGCATCAAGCCGCACGACACCTCGCCGGTGACAGTCGCCTCGCAGTGTTCGCGGGTTGACGAAATCGGCACGGCGACCAAGCTAAAACTGACCGTCGGCGATGGCGAGGTCAGCGATTTCAACGCCGACATCCTGATCAAGGGGCGCGGTCGTTGTCGCTTCAATCTGGTCGATTTCCGCCAGGAGGCAAGGGAGCCTCAGGTGCTCCTGCGCCATGCCAGGGACAGCAAGTGCACCGTCCGCATGTGGCGCGAGCAGAGTGAAAAAATTACCGTTGCCTTCAACAGCTGCCAGAAGTCGTGCGAAGGCAAGGCATTCGACTATTTGTGGCCGATTCTCGTCGAATCGAAGACCGGCCAATGTTTCTGAACGGATGAAGCTATGAACCAATGGGAAGTCGTCATCGGCATCGAAACGCATGCGCAACTGGCTACCGTCTCGAAAATCTTCTCGGGTGCCTCGACCGCCTTTGGCGCTGAGCCGAATACCCAGGCGTGTGCTGTTGACCTGGCCTTGCCGGGCGTACTGCCGGTGCTGAACCGCAAGGCCGTCGAGTGCGCCATCCGTTTCGGCCTGGCGATTGGGGCCCATGTTGCGCCGCGCTCGGTGTTCGCCCGCAAGAATTATTTCTATCCCGATCTGCCGAAGGGTTATCAGATCAGTCAGTTCGAGCTGCCGGTCGTCCAGGGCGGTGCCATCACCGTGCAGGTGGGGAGCGGTGACAAGGCCTACGAGAAGACCATCACGCTGACGCGTGCCCATCTCGAAGAGGATGCGGGCAAGTCCTTGCACGAGGATTTCCATGGCAAGTCGGGTATCGACCTGAACCGGGCCGGTACGCCGCTGCTCGAAATCGTCACCGAGCCCGACATGCGCTCGTCCGACGAAGCCGTGGCTTATGCCCGCGCGCTGCACGGCCTGGTGCGCTGGATCGGCATCTGCGACGGCAACATGCAGGAGGGGTCGTTCCGTTGCGACGCCAACGTATCGGTACGCCGTCCTGGCGCACCGTTCGGCACCCGTCGTGAAATCAAGAACCTGAATTCCTTCCGTTTCCTGAAGGAAGCCATCGACTTCGAAGTTCAGTGGCAGATCAACGAGATCGAGGAAGGCCGCGCCATCCAGCAGGCCACCGTGCTATTCGACCCGGATACCGGCGAAACCCGCACCATGCGGACCAAGGAGGACGCGCACGATTACCGCTATTTCCCGGACCCCGACCTCCTGCCCCTGGTCATATCGGCCGACTGGATGGAGCGCGTACGCGGCGAATTGCCGGAACTGCCGGGCCAGAAGCGCGAGCGCTTCATGCGCGACCTCGGCCTGTCGACTTATGATGCCGGCACCTTGACCGCCAGCCAGGAAATCGCTGCCTATTTCGAGGCAACCGTTGCCGTCGCCGGTCAGGCCAATGCCAAGCCGTGCGCCAACTGGGTCATGGTCGATCTGGCGGCCCGCCTGAACAAGGAAGGCAAGGAAATCGTCGAGTCGCCGGTTTCCGCTGTGCAACTGGGCGGCCTGATCCAGCGCATTGCCGACAACACCATTTCCAACAATATCGCCAAGAAGGTTTTCGAGGCACTGTGGAACGGTGAAGGCGCGACGGCCGACGAGGTGATCGACAAGCAGGGCCTGAAGCAGATCACCGATACCGGTGCGATCGAGAAGCTCGTGGATGAGGTGCTTGCCGCCAATGCTGCCAACGTGGCGGAGTACAAGGCGGGCAAGGAAAAGGCGTTCAATGCCCTGGTCGGTCAGGTGATGAAGGCTGCCAAGGGCAAGGCCAACCCGCAACAGGTCAACGAACTGCTGAAGGCGAAACTGGCCGGCTGATCAGCGGGGTGAGGGTACCGCCGGTGCCGAGGGTGGCCGGCGGGTCAGTTCGAAATAGCGCTTGCGATCGGCATCGTACTTTGCCTTGATCGTATCGAACTCTTTCTTCTTCAGATCGAGGAGTTCCTGCTGCAGCCGGATCTCGTGGTCGATGGCACGCAGATTCCGGTCAAGCTCGGGCGGCAGCGTCTTTTTCTTGTAGAACTCGGCCTCATCGGCCAATTTCTTGCGCTTGACCTGAGCTGCGTCGATGCGGCCGATTGCCGCCAGGATGGCGGTATTGACGTCGGCTTCCGCCTTTTTCTGCGCCAAGTCGATATCTTCCGGCGTGGCATAGGTATCGAGCAGGGCCTGGTCGCGCCGCCGCTGCTCGCGGCCGGCTTCCTCAAGCTGCTTGCGCCGCTTGTTTTCAAGGGCCTGTTCGGCCTTTTGCTCCGGGCTCAGCGGCGCGCCAACTTCCTTGATGATGTTACCCCCGCTGTCGAGTATGCGGTAGGCACGCCCCCGGCACTGCTCGGGCAGCGTGTCGCTGCAGACGCGGCGGCCGCTGGCGGGATCCTGGCAGCAATAGAACTCGTTTGCCGCCTGGGCCGAGTTGGCCAGGAGCAGGGCGAGGAGCGGTAGCGCGAGCTTACGCATCGACCCCGTACTGCACCCGGTAACGGGCGACGGCATCCCGATGCGCGGCGAAGTCGGGCCGCTCGCCGAGAAACGTCATCAAGTCCTTCAAGCCGGCCACGGCGATAACCGGGATGCCGTAGTCGCGCTGGACTTCCTGCACGGCGGACAATTCACCCTGGCCGCGCTCCTGGCGATCGAGGGCGATCAGTACACCCGCTGGCGTCGCACCGGCCGCACGAATCAGTTCGACCGATTCGCGGACCGAGGTGCCGGCCGAGATCACGTCATCGACGATCAGGACGCGGCCCTGCAAGGGCGCACCGACGATATTGCCGCCCTCGCCGTGATCCTTGGCTTCCTTGCGGTTGAAGGCGAAGGGGAAGTTCTGGCCGCGCTGCGCAAGGGCGATGGCGATCGCAGCGACGAGCGGGATGCCCTTGTAGGCCGGGCCGAACAGCATGTCGAACTGGACGCCGCCGGCTTCGGCGGCTTTGGCGTAGAATTCGGCGAGTTTGCCGAGCGAGTTGCCATCGTTGAACAGGCCGGCGTTGAAGAAATAGGGCGAAAGCCGCCCTGCCTTGGTCTTGAATTCGCCAAAGCGCAATACCTGGCAACGGACGGCGAATTCGATGAAATCCTGACGAAAATCCATAGTTCCTTAATCCACTAGGCCGCGAAAACAAGGCCAATTTTCAGCACAATGTTACGCATCATCTCCCTGAACCTCAATGGTATCCGCTCCGCATGGGGCAAAAATGTGCTGCCCTGGGTCGCCGCCCAGAATGCCGACATCGTCTGCCTGCAGGAGTTGAAAGCCCAACGCGCCGACCTGACGCCGGAGATGTTGGCGCCGGATGGCATGCAGGCCTTTTATCACTGCGCCGAGAAGAAGGGCTACAGCGGGGTCGGCATCTGGAGCCGGCAACAGCCCGACCGGGTCGTCGAAGGCTTCGATGGTGGAGAGTTCGACGCCGAGGGGCGCTACATCCGCGCCGATTTCGGCAACTTGTCGGTAATTTCGCTTTACCTGCCCTCCGGTTCATCGTCCCCGGAGCGCCAGGCAGCCAAGTTCCGCTTCCTGGATGTTTTCTTCCCGCAGATGCAGGCCTTGCGCGCCGAAGGCCGGGAGATCGTGCTGTGTGGCGACTGGAACATCGCCCATCGGGAAATCGACTTGAAGAACTGGAAGTCGAATCAGAAGAATTCCGGCTTTCTGCCCGAGGAACGGGCCTGGCTGAGCAAGGTATTTGACGAGTTGGGTTGGGCCGATGTCTATCGCCAGCTATACCCTGAGGCGACCGATGCCTGCTACACATGGTGGAGCAACCGGGGTCAGGCCTGGGCCAAGAACGTCGGGTGGCGAATCGATTAGTCAGTTGCACATTATGCCGACTATAATGCCTCCCATGACCAGACCCAAGGTATTTTCCTATCGACGATTTTCATCGGGGCGCCAAGCTTCAGGACACAGTCTAGAACGCCAGATTGCCTCCGCTCAGAGATGGTGCGAAGAACATAATCTAAAGCTAGACCAGTCATTGGTGCTGGCTGACCTTGGTGTGTCCGCTTACAAAGGACACAACATAACAAAAGGAGCCCTTGCGGGCTTTCTTGAAGCAGCTCAGTCAGGCAAGGTGCCATCTGGCTCAATACTTCTGGTAGAAAGTCTGGATCGGCTGACCAGAACTGCAATTCCTGATGCAGTTGCACTTCTGACATCAATTGTGCGCGCCGGGATTAGGGTCGTTTCCTTGATAGACGGCCTCGAATGGAATAACGAGACAATCAACGATACCGCATCATTTATGATGTCGGTGTTTTTATTTGCGCGAGCTCACGAGGAAAGCGCGACAAAATCAAAACGCGTTAGCGCAGCTTTCCAGAAAAAGCGGGAGCAAGGACTTCCTGTCGTTTCCATAATGCACGGTCCGGGCTGGGTTCGTCCGAAAAGTGACCGGAGTGGATGGGAGCTAATTCCAGAAAAGGCAGATAGCGTTAGAAAAGCATTTGCAATGGCGTCCAGTGGTGCAGGAGGCATTTCAATAGCCAAATCGGCAAATCGTGAATCTTGGGCATTCCCATGGCGAACTAAAAGCAAGAGTACAGAACAATGGGAGCATACAAGCGTCAGTAGGTTGTTACGTGATCGGCGCGTTCTCGGGGAGTGGCAGCCCATGAAAATGGTGGCCGGCAAGCTTATTCCGAACGGAGAGGTGATCAGAAATTATTTCCCAGCCGCAATTGCCGAGGAAGAATGGAGAGCGGTCCAAAAGGCACTCCAAGGCAGAAGCTCGCCAAGCAGGCTGAGGGGAATTCGAGCTGATATTTTTTCTGGCCTTTTGTTTTGCAAATGCGGAAAGCGCATGGAACGAAAGGGAAAATCTAGCGAAGGCAGAGGTAGAGTCAAGTATTACTGCGCCAATCGAATCGCAGGCATCTCACTATGCCCGAGTGTGCCTGAAGCAGCTTTAATTGGCCCATTACTAGCCAATATTGCCCAAGCTGAACAATATGCATTTAGCCCAAAGGAGAAGTCCACTAGAGCACGTAATGATTTTTCAAAAGCCGAGGAAAAAATCAGAGACTTGGAAAGTCGAGTCGCTCACATTATGAAAGCCATCGAGGAAGGCGGAAGTAATCATCTGCTTTTGTCGAGACTGATGACCTTAGATCAGGAACTTCAATCCGCGAATAACGAACTTCAAATTGCCAAGGAAGAACTTGAAAGGCTGCCAACAGAAAACCAATCCTTCGGTTACGACATGGCAAAGCAGGCGGAGTTGTACATCGATGTTAAAGGGGCCGAAAAAGAGCGCCTTAATCTCGCAGTGTCACTTGCATCTGTTGTATCAAAAATTGAATGGAATGATGGATTCTTTGTTACAACGATGAGATCCGGAAGCACTTTGATGACTAATATTCCGAAAGCAATTTTGGAACCGAAATTAGGTCGCCCGAAAATTCAACGATAACGGATATCTTTAACCAAAATAGATAGTTTCGTACCTTGAGTTTTCAAACGTTGAACGTATCGCAACCGCTTCTGCAGATGGCCCCTTTCCCCAAACCTACGAACCCACTCCACCCCGTAGAGGTGGAGTAATTTTTTCCCCTGTACCCGCACCCCTGCAAACCCTGGAAGCCGATAAAGGGTGTCCAGAACCGATTCGTATTCAAAAGAATTTTGGTGGCGAATTGCCTGGATGATGCGATGTCGAAAGTCATCATAGGCTTGCTGCCGCAGACGCCAACTCCAAGCCGGTTTCAATTGCCCCGGCCGGGCAATTTGCAGCAATTCATAGTCTCCCCAGCGTAATCGCGTTGCGCGATCACGCGCATCATGCAATTTCTCGACCGCATACGCCGGATTGTCACCGGCACTCAACAACAACACCCAACGGATTTTGCCCGTAGGCGGTGATTCGTCCGACGTATGCGGGCAATACAGAATCAGTGTCGCGCCAGCCACCCCGTGTGACCTGTCCGTGGCCCGCTGATTGCGGGTTCGGCCAATGCCATACAGACGGTCGAACTTGTACACCAGGGCCTTCGCCCTGACCATGGGGACCTCACCCGAGGTCCAAAACACGTGTCCGGAACGGACATAATCCGCAATGCGCTGCATTGCTACAGCCTGGTTCGTCAGAACCAGTGGGTCGTATCGCATGAAAAGGCTCCTTTGTGCGGCAGCACAAACAAGGACCGCCAGCATTGGCGGGCCTTTTCACCGTATAGCGACGCGCTAGCGAGTCACGAACAAAAAAGATTCCAAAGATTTTTGGGCGACTTCGCCCCACGACAGGCATCCAGCGTATCCGCATTCAGGAGGCCGAACCGATGGCCGTTGCTCGCTCGGATTTCATTCCCGGCATAGCCCCGTTCATACAGTTGCCGAAGCGCGTCCGAACGAAGGCATGTCGCCAAGGTGGAAGCATCGAGCTGAGGTGAAACGCTCCAGCGGGGGATACAGCAATCCCCCCGCTTCATCGAGTTGGACGAAAGCCTCCTGAGAGAAACGTTCATCGTGGTAGCGGTGATACAGAGGGCCAGTTTCAGCGTCAAGCAGGTTCTCTATGGAGCAGGAAATGGCGCTCATTTCAGGGTACCAAAGGATTGATGGAGTCCTGTATAAGTAGGCTTTTCTTTTTCTGCCTGCATGAGGGGAAATGTTTCCGGTATGCGGTGAGCGACTGTTCGGAGTCCCTTTGACCCTGATCACCAAGCGATTACCTTAGCGAGACCCAACTTCCGAGCGAAGGACGCGTACTTGATCACTACCACCGTAATTCGGCGGGGCAACCACTGTGGGAATTGTTGAAGCAATACCGAGCGGGAGTTGTGCGAGAGCGCGGGCTTGTTCGGTGTTTTTGATGAAGCGCCGCATTGCCGCCGGACGGAATCGGGCGTCGGTGAGATCCGGCAAATCCGGGCTAGGAATAATGGCTCGGCCGCGGAAGCACTACGTACCGCCATGCGCGTAAAATCCGGCCTTTATCGGAGGCCGGCTGATGGATTTTGGAAACTGGAAAAGGACCGGAGGGCAGATTCTGCGCGAATTCTGGATCCCATTGCTGGCCACGCCGGCATGGACGGCCTACGTCACGTGGGGGAAACCGATCGAATTCCAGAAACTGCTCGAAACCGCCGGTCCAACCTTCTTTCTCGTAAGCTGGCTCACCGGCCAGGTGTTCCGGATCCGGAAACAGGAGAACGTCCAGTTCGGCCTGGGGAACATCGAGCAGCGCGTTGAGGCGATAGTGGGCAATCTGGAAGCGGCAGCTAAGGACGTCGCCAGTTATGCGACTGGTGGCGACAGTTTCTGCTACGTGGCCGCGGGGATCGACCAGGGAAGTGACAAAGCGACACTCACCGTAGTGCACCAGGGCAAGTACCCCATTTACGCCGTCACGGCCAGGCTCGTCGATTCGGCAACGTTCCAGTCTGCCGCCCAGACCGGCGCCCTCCCATTAGGCGTCATCAAGAGCGTCGGGGACTGGCCGAGCGGCAAGCACGGCCGCTGGGTTCGATTGACCTGGGGTCAGGAAACGCCTGCGATCTGGACGTACACTTCAGCGCCAGGAACGGTTTCTCTATCCAGCAGATTCGCTTCCGGCGCGTCAACGGAGAATGGGTGCAGGCGACCTACGTTAACACGACGATGGAGCCGGATAAGAGAGGCTGTTCGAATCGGTGGATGACGACTATCCGCGGGATGCGGAAGGAAGGCCGAAGGGACTAGAACATGCATGACCAGAGGAGGCGTAACGAGTGGGGACACAGCCCGATCCGCGCCTTCCGGCATCCCGTTGGAAGGCCTTTGGGAGAAACCTCGGATGAAGGCGATCGAGCGTCGGTGAAACCGGAAAAGGCCAAAGCGTCATCGGAAGTCACCGAACGGTTCCTGAAATTCCTGGCCCTGGTCGGGGCGGTCGTTTCGCTTTTCGGATACGGGGTCGTTTTGGGCGTGTCATCCGCGATCAATCTCGACCACGGGAGCATGTTGGGGGGACCGTTCGAGCTCCTGACCCTCGTCTGGCCCGGCGTCCTGATGCTTGTGGCGGCGTTCGACAAGATCGATTTATGGGCCATCGTCGCGGACTCCAGTGGCAAGGCATTGCCAGTAGCGGCAATGGCGTTCCTGGCAGTCGTTTTCGTCTCGGTCCTGCAGCGGAACAAAGACCGGCTGCCGACGTTCGGCAGAGATTGGGTCAAGTCGCAGGTAATCCCCGAAGGGAACGAGTCGATCCGCGCGACCCTCCGGAAGGCGGCCACCCTTGCCGCTTGGTGTTTAGCCATAGCAGTTTCCGCGCCCGTCGCCGGCTTGGCCGGCATCTTCGCACTCATGCTTTGCCTGCTCATGATTCCCTTTATCGGCTACGGCGCCGGCCAGGGATATTTTGCCGAATACGTGCTGAAGCCCCAGCACTGCGTTCCCGTCGTGACGGGAAGTGACCGACGTAAAGGGGAAAAAACCGGCAAAGGAGAAACCGGCGCGACGTGTGCCTCGGTGACTTCGCCCGACCCGGTGAAACCCTACGCCAACCATGGCCGGGTGGTACTGAGCTCGAGCAGTTACATGTTGATATACCACATGGACACCGGCGAGGGGGAACGCATTCCGGTAGCTGGACTCGTAATCCGGAGCGTTGACGACGAGGGCATAGCGAAACTTGAAAAGGAAGCGGCGAAAAAGGCGGTTGGCAATAAAAACTGACGTTGTTTCCAACATACTTGCCAGCCTTGACTTATTCCGGGATGAGGATACATTTGGTGCTCTATTCGATCAACGCAAAATTCGCTGCGGTAATTGTCCGTTCGTATCTGGAGTGCGGGGCGGTAGACGCCGCCCTCATCCAGGATCTCGCTTACCGTCTGCACTACCGCGATGAAACGGCCCTCAATTTGTCCACTTTTGCCGAATACTTGGAGCGAACTGCAACATCGTATCCGACTGCGGATACGATGTTGGCCGTTACGGAATAGCCGTAGCCGCCCCCGTACCCACCCACTTCCCTGCGTGCCCGCAGGCTTGCCCGGCCCATAATGAAAACGGGGCTGCTGGCCCCAAAAAAAACCCCGTCGCTCGGACGGGGTTTCACATGAATAGGGACGTGGAGCTGATCGGATTTGGCTTTCGCCGCCTCGTCACAGGTCATTGTCCCTTAGAAGGTCGGCAACGGAATCTGCCATTACCTCCATAATACAGCACATGCTGAAATCCAACAATCAAACGGAGCGCCTGGCAGCCCTGCGTCTCCTTGAACTGTGCGACGCCAACCTTCCGTGGCACCGTTCCCTGTGGGGTATCGGAATCGAATTGGCACTCCAGGAACTGATCGAAGCCAGCGATGCGATGCAGGTTGGCACGTTGAGCGACGTCTCGGTGAGACGGCTCGCCAAATCGATACAACGCATGGCCGGTGCGGATCCTACCCTGACCACGCAGGAAAAGTCCGTCCTCAACGAGCGCTTGAAGGATGTTCCGAAGCAAGGCGGGGAAGCGTACAGCGCGATTTGCCAGCTTTCGCGGAGCATCGGCGCGAATTACCTTTCCCGATGGGGCTCCGTGGTACGCAACGGGGCGCAGTTCTCCCCCGAGCGGATGGCCAAATGCGTTGCGACGCACCTATTGGACAAAGGATTTTCGAGCGCCCACGTCCACGCGAAGCTACGGGAAATCATCGTGTCTTCCCCCCAAGAAACCACGCTCGCGGAACTTTGCGAAGAACTTCAGACCTTGGAGCGGGAGAATCCCTTGCGCGAGTGGCGCGCGCTCGTTGCGTTCGAGCATCCGCCGCGCCATCCGGGCGGATTCCCACCAGGCTGGATCCGTCCGGTCGAAATCGCGCGGTGGTTGAAAGACAGGGGGCACAGCACGCGGGACGTCAGGCCGTCCGGCGGGTTCGTCTGGACGGTGGTCGCGCGGGATGCCCAAGGCGCTGCCGAGTCGGCGCGGGACCTGCTTGACCGGTACTCGGCGCGGTTGTCCATCGGTACCGGGAAAGGACTTAGGGCCCTTCCGTTCATCTGGGTCGAGGGCGCCGACGAGGCTTTGCCGATTCAGAAAGGATCCAGGGGCGTCCGCGTCGAGGAACTCTTCCGCTCCGGAACGGTGTTCGCTGAGCCATCGGACGTCGTTTCCGAGAGCGTCGATGCAGCCTTCGAACTGCTCGCGCACCTTGAGCAGAGCTCCCCGACCGCGGCCATCGCGGGAGGATGGGCAGCCGTTGAGGGGCTGTTGGGTGAACCGAGCAACCGATCAGTCGCTGCGGACCACCTGGCCTCACTGGTAGCCTGCTCGATTCCCCGGGCGGAGCTGACGGCGCTGTCCTACAAGGTCGCCAAGGTGGCCATCGGGCCATTGGCGGAGGACTTGTCGGCCTGCGCGACCAACAAACAGCGCGCGATCCGACTGGTCAAGGCGATCGTCGCGAACGAGCCTTTGGGAATCAGCCACGGGGCGGACGAAGCCGCGGTCAGAAGGATGGGGACGTTGGTCGCCGCGCCGAACCGGGAACTGATTACTGCGAAGGACTTGGTAGCGGACGCATTCCATCGCCTGTACCGCCAGCGGAATCTGATCCTGCACGGGGGCATGACCAGCAGCGTGGCTTTGTCGGGCAGCCTGAGAACGGTCTCAAAATTGGTTGGCGCCGGAATGGACCGGATCGCCCACGGGCTGTACGTCAACCGGCTGAAGCCGATGGAATTGGTAGCCCGTGCCAACATCGCGATCGCCTTGGCGGATACGAAACCTCCCGAGCACTGCGCCGAGCTTTTGGATTATTGAGGCGGTTCTGCGCCGGATACGGTATGGTTAAAGTATCTGCAAAGGGCAAGTTGTGTGAATTGCCCTACGGCAGAATTCCGCGCACTGCCGTCATCCCAACCGACAATTGACAAAGCTGCATTGGCCACTTGCAGATTGATGTCGCTGCATTACACAACCCGATCTATCCGGTTTCAGCACTGAAACTGAATAGTATCGGTGCCCCCCTTAACGCCAGCACCTCCGGATCTTAATCAGCTTCGAATCCAACGTTCCTTCCGGCCAGCGGTAGTTACATTTCATTCACTCCCCAAAGCGGGGATGGTTGTCCCTGCAATGAGGACTTGCCAGATATCATGCCATTGGTTTCAACGCTGAAACTCAAAGCAGGAAAGTCATCACCTGATCAAACTTCGCCTTCCGACCGCAACAGCCCCCCCCTTTCATGCCGAGTTCGCTATACGCAGCACCAGGACAATCATGAAAGGAAAAAAATGGACACAAAAATGCGGCAAATGCTTCAAGGCATCGGACTGTTCTCCGGCCGGATACTAAGCGAACCGGAATATTCAGAATGTCTGGCCAGCAGCGGCATGGCACCCAATCCCGGCAAACCCAAGGGCTTCACCATCGTCGCTGGCGCCTTCCCCGACTTCATCCAGGCCATGCGGGCGAAACAACCGATGACCACCCGGGTGATGGCCTTCGAGTCCCCCTGCGCCAGGCTGTTGCTCGCCATCACCCTGCAGGTCGGTTCGATACAATCCAGAACACTCTTTGACTTGGAAGTACCGGTGACCCGCGCCATGCTGCAGGCCGCTGGAAACGCCGGGAAACTCCACTTCCTGTTCGTGACTTCGGACGCCGCCGCCCCCCAGGAAACCCATGGTGCCGAAGCGGCACTCCCCATCCATCCTGAGGCCATCACCCATCTCCTCGACCTGCCGATTGGTCATGGCAC
Source organism: Dechloromonas agitata is5 (assembly GCF_000519045.1). GTDB lineage: Bacteria > Pseudomonadota > Gammaproteobacteria > Burkholderiales > Rhodocyclaceae > Azonexus > Azonexus agitatus. The sequence goes on along the minus strand of NZ_KI912532.1, from coordinate 752,899 downwards.
GGCCAAAGATGCCTATGAACGGACCGTCGATATGGCGATGATGGCCGTTCGCTTCCTGCAAGACCGTACGCTGGTCCTAATTGATGGGCAGCCGGTTCCCGAGCGCATCACACTGACCGACTGCACCGTCGAACATATCGAAGCCGAGGTTAATGCAGACCGCACCATCCACTAAACCGGAGATGGCGACCAGCATCATTCCAGCGCAGCCTCCGGGCTGCGCTTTTCTGTACCGCCCCATATCAGCCGGCCATCTCTATGAGAAACCAACAACCGGCGCCCCGGATCAAGAAACCCGAAACGCCGAACCGGTCAGTCGGCCAATGGGTCGCCCGGATGCATCGAGAAGACCTGCGCCCAATTCACCGCAAAACGGCGATTCCCATGCTTCAACTCATAACGCATGAAACGCCACGGCCGCTCGCTGTATTTGCTGGCCTTGTCAGCCGCCTTGGCCAACTCAGCCGGTGTCACGTTGGCCGGTACCAAGGCTGCTTGGTCGAGGGCGGTCCGGAAATCAGCTTGGCTGATGGTGAATTCCCCCAGCACGACGCGTTGCCCGGATACCAAGACAATCGGCATCAACAGACGCCCCAGGAAGACCAAATTCTCCTCGAGGTCATTTGCCAGCTTTGGCAAATCGACCCACAGCGTCACCGGTAACTTTCCGGGGGCGGCCGGCAAGGACCAGCTCAAGTATGCTTCCTGTGCCGTCATCCCGATATCGGGATGAATCATGATGGTCGGCGACTGCCGAGCCAAGGTATCCAGATGTTCCGCGTAATCCACCGGCAGAAACACCACCAGCGCCTTGCTCGAGGGATGGTCCTTGAGCAGGGGAATATCCAGGTCACAGGGAAAGACCAGGCCGGCACTGGCCGGAGGACAGATGGGGACATGCCGGGTCGGCCAGATGCGGGTGAGATGCTTGGTCAGTGCCCGTCGCATGCGTTGCAGCATCGCGCTGTCCGAGAGCCGCATCTCGTGTTCACAGGGGATGGCAGCAGGGGCGGCAGACACATGATTGTCTGCGGGAAGAACCGTATTCATAAATGACTCCAGAGAGAAAAATGACGCGGAACATCCGCGCTTTCTTCTCTAGCCAGTCGTTTTATTTCCTCGGTCGCCTTCCGCGAATGAGTTGATCGCTCATGAATACCCGGTGAAGTGGGTACCGGTCATTTATTCCCGCACGCCAGTCCCGGGAATAAAACAGCTTGGATATCACCAGCGTCGCCTGATCCGAACAATCCACGGTACTCAGGCCTCTATCTCAGCCTCTCTCCGGAGAGGTTTTTTCCATTCAGGAGGCTTGATCCCTCATTTTTTTCTGAAGGCTAAAACCACTGCCTAGACCACTCAGCCCGGCCAATGTCGCCGCTGAGTTTTCAAGGTTGTACGTGGTGTGCAGCGCTCATCGCCGTCATCGCCGGGCTTTTCCGGAGATGACGAGTGGAAGATAAAAAAAATGCAGCGCAACCGTTGCGCGTATTGGAATTGTTTGCCGGTGTCGGTGGTTTCCGGTTGGGACTGAATGCTGTCAGTGAAGAGCAAGGGCAATCGGCCTTCGAGGTTGTCTGGAGTAACCAGTGGGAACCTGCGACCAGGACACAATGGGCAGCTCAGGTTTATCAGGCCCGCTGGGGCAGCAACGACCTGGTCAATCGAGATATTTTCGAGGTCCTGGCCGACCCGGATGCCATGGCGCGCATCGATAGCGCGAATCCGGATATGTTGGTTGGCGGCTTTCCCTGTCAGGACTATTCGGTCGCGCAACCGGCCAACCGAGCCCAGGGGCTGGTCGGCAAGAAGGGCGTATTGTGGTGGGCGATCCACGCCCTGCTGGAGCACCGTCGGGATGTCGGTCAGCCCATCAAATACCTGATGCTGGAGAATGTAGACCGGCTGCTGGCCAGTCCATCCATCTGCAGGGGGCGGGACTTCGCCGTCATCCTGGCCTCGCTGCAAGCCCTGGGCTATGCCGTCGAGTGGCGCATTATCAATGCAGCCGACTACGGTTATCCGCAAAAGCGTCGGCGAGCCTTCATCTTGGCCTACCACCAGAGCACACCGGCCTATGCGGCGATTCACGCTGCGCTCGCCTGCCATCAGCCGCTAGACTGGCTGACCATGACTGGGGTCATGACCTCGGCTCTGCCTTGCCAGTTGAAGTCGGGTGCCACCTTGCGTCAATTCACGCTCGCAGGCGATGTATGGACGACCCAGAATAACTACACCCCGCTGAACGGCAAAAGCCAGTTCCAGTCGGGGGGGCTGATGCTGGCGGGTAACGTGTGGACCGGCGACCTGGCCGCCCCGGTCATCGAGGATTTCACCTCCTTCGTAGGGATGCCGACCCCGAGGACCCTCTGGGATGTGGTGGCCGGGACTAAGGTGGTGCCGGAGGACTTCTTTCTCCCGGAGTTCAGTCTCGAGCGCTGGTCCTATCTCAAAGGTGCGAAATCCATTCCGCGCAACCGCAATGGCCATGCCTATTGCTACACCGAGGGTGCCATGGCCTTCCCCGACACCCTGGATGCGCCGGCGCGGACCATCATCACCAGCGAAGGCGGCAGTTCCCCCTCCCGAACGACCCATGTCGTGCGCCATGAGGATGAACGCCTGCGCCGTCTGCTGCCCGAAGAACTGGAAGCCTTGAATGGCTTCCCGCGCGGTTTCACCGACATTTCGGGGATTTCCGCTCGTCAGCGCGCCTTCCTGATGGGCAATGCCCTAGTCACCGGCCTAGTGACGCGCCTGGGTAAGGCACTCCAATACTTCACCAATGACCCGTCATTCAAAATGAGCACGCCAGGCGCGGAGTGCGATCTCGCCGGCAGCGGGGTAACGCCACAAGATTCGCAGACCGATACGGCAACCGCTGACGTATCCATGAACATCGCCGAATTTGTCGCGCGCTGTCCAAGCCTTGCCTGGCTTCTGGGTGAAACGGCTGCTTCGGACAGACAACGTACGGGATATTGCTGCCCAGCGTATGTCATAGACTCCGGACATTTGACGGAAATGGGATTTGGCCCTATCTCTCGGTACTCGCTGATAGTCTGTCCACCGCCGGAATTGACACCTGGTCCAATTCACCTCGAAAGAACGATACAAATCGAGTTGGTTCCTCAACTGGATGAGTCACAAGCCGACACAGTTGCTTTCTACGAAGCGGCGACACCAGAAAATGGGCAGGTTCGCATTGGAATTCCCATCTACATCGTGGAGGCCTTGGTCCGTTCGGGGCGCGAGGCGGGAGTGGCTGACGGCGATATCCGAATACCGGTGGTCTTCGTCTGCGGTGAGAAGACCCACTGCGTCACGACCAACATTCCTGACGATTGGGATTGTTCGATGGAGCGTTTCGAGAAATGGCGGCATGAATATTCTTGGGGACAGTACTGCATGTCCGACGATGAGCTGCAATTGCTGGATGCGTCGTTGGTCGGTGTGAGCGACTTCACCCCCTGGGAACATGAGGTATACGAGACCGCCAATGCACGCGAGGTTGTGGCAGTCGTCATGTCCGGTTGCGACCTGGGCGCGAATCCATTCAGCCCCGGAGAGGATGTCGCTATACACGATGACACTCGTGTACTGCCAACATGAGGGGAAACAACCTGCCACTGGACCGTGTGAGGTTGCCAACCTCACACCACACGATAGCGCCGAGAGGGATCTCTCGATACATCTAGCCCCGCTAGGCTAGATCAGACTGCGGCAGCCGCGTGCGCGTAATTGCGCTGGCGCGGCAATAGGGTCATCAATTCCTCCAACGGAGTTTGGCTCTCGCAACGGAGCGCTGCCGGGGTTCAACTCCCCGGCTTCGACTCCACTCGATTAGGGCAAGGTCGGGCGACAAGGGCACGGGCCAACCGGGGAAGCCGCAAGGCGGAAACGGGCAACCCTGCCGATGGGAATGTAGGTCGAATCCTACCCGGGGGCTGCGAGCGATCGTAGAACCTGTGACCACACGCGGGCCTGCTGAGGCGTTCCGAAAGGGCGCAGGGCGTGGAGGGAGAACTGGAAACGCTGGCACCATTCCGGGCAACCGGAATGGGTCGCTGGACAGCTCAAGCGTGTAACGGCCACTCTCGAAGTGGCTGTGGGGATGTGACGGATGTGGTACCGGGAACCGGTGTCAGGCTAGCTGTGATGAAGGCACAACGGAGTAGGTGAGGGGTTTTGGAATCTTGCCCCACCGAAAGCCTGACGGCGTTGAACGCGTCGTGGGTGAGCGAGATGATCTCGCAGAAAATCGTTGTTGCCCGAGCAGGCATCCTAAGCATCAAAATCCTGTCGGAGAACTTGGGAACCGCTAAGGCCGTTGAAACGGGTGGCACCGTCGAGGCTACGCGGGGGAGACTTGGTGAGTAGCGATAGCTCGATAAATCGAGTGCGTCGGAGCACATGGGCAGACTAGCCGGATGTTCATGTTGTCGAAAGCCGGGAGCAGTTGAAATGGCTGTCTAATCGCCGTGGCAGGCGATGGGGTGTATTCAAAATCCGGGAATGGCTTGAACCCCATTCCCGACCGGGTGGCACCGGTATTCGATACGGCAGTAGAGCAGTGTCAGCAGGACATGCTGAGCCACTGTTCAGGTACCCCCGCTGGAAACGGCGGGGGTTCTTGATTGATTCCGCACCGACTAATTATCGTTGCTCACTCTTGTCTAAATCAACAATAACATCCGCGAACGCCTGTACTGAAACAGGCTTGATCAGAATCCTGTCAAAGCCTTCAGCGAGTAAACGAGGGTGATCGTCAGCATAGGCATGCGCTGTATAAGCAATGATTTTGCTTGCCCTTCCATGGGGGAGGGCACGTATTTTTTTGCAGGTCTCTTCTCCTGAGATACCTGGCATGCTCAAATCGAGAAAAATGATGTCGTAATTCCGGCTTTGGAGCAGGATCAGTGCCTGATAGCCATCTTCAACTAGGGACACCGTCCAGCCCAGTTTCTCCAAGACGCGGCCAACCAGTTCGCGGCTAACGAGGCTGTCATCGACAACCAATGCAAATTTTGCTTTTCTCATGGGATGAGTCAGTCTTTCAAGATGCTCATGCTCCAACCGAGGGAATCGACCATCTTGCCAAGCATCGTGTCATGGTCGATGCTCAAGCGCTCCATGAGCGATTGGGCTGTGGCAAAGTCCTCTTCGTCGAGCGCAATTGACAAAGACAGCAACTCTCCTAGCGACCCGCTACGGGTCAGGAGGGCCGCCTCGATTTCATCGGACAAACCGAGCTTGCTGATGACTTGTTCCAGAGGGGCGCTTAGCAAGGTATCAACATAGGACAGGATACCAACCAGAAATGCGCTTTCTTGCAGATGAGCCTGACTCCCTAATTGAGCGACGAGGCTTTCAAGAAAACGACCCCGATATGCAGCGGCCAGCAATAGCGGATTGGTAGCCCCGGGAAGTTGCTCGTTGCCGGTGAAAAGCAGCAATTGGACCCAGCGCGTGAGGTTCTTGCGCCCAAGCACCAACAGAACTTCCCGAATGTTATTGACCCGTCGTGACAAGCCGCCGGCGACCGAGTTGGCCAGTCGGAGCAGGCTGAAGCAAAGTCCGGGATTCTGTTTCAGCCGACCTTCAATTTCCTCATTCTCGGCACTGCCAGACAGAAGCAGGCGCAATAAATCCAACAGCGCTGCCTTCTCTGGCGAAATCTCACGCCCCCGAACAATGACCGGCCGGGAGAAATAAAAACCCTGAAAGTAGTCGCAACCGATGCGTTTGGCTAGGTCATACGCCTGCAGTGTCTCCAGGCGGCCCCCGATGAGCTTGACCCGGCCGGACATGGACTCCATAGCACCGCTGATCAAGAGCGAATCCAAATTCGAGCGAAAGTCGATCTTGATGAAATCAGCCAACGGAAGGAGAGCCTCCGCGCTTCTTCCCGGAACGAAATTTTCCAGCAACAACCTGAATCCCGCCCGTTTCAAAGCAACACAGCGCTCCGACAAGCTCTCGGTAACCACGCTATCCCCGGGCAATTCCAGAACGATCTTCGTGGGGTCTAGGAGTTCAATCAGGTTCTCGTCCAACATGGTCGCCTCTACATTGATAAAGCAGAGGCCGTCGCCAATCGCGCCAAGGAAACCTAGTTCGCCAAAAGCGGTGCGAATGACATGAGAGGTGGCCTGAACGGGGTCGGTAATGGGGGAGGACGCAGGGTCAGGACCGCATCGATACAACAATTCATGGCCGATAGGGTGTCCGTGCCGATCGAGTATCGGGTGATGGGCCAAATAAAGGAGGTTGTCACTGACGGGCGTCCTCTGCACGTCAGGGGCTGACTCCCTGGCGTGAAGCTGGCCGATTAGGTGCACAACCGAATCCTTGGGTATCCGGCGGTGGCCACCTGTCGTTTTCCAGGCATCCAGAAGGCCGCCGTCAACCCATAGTTGCACGGTCCGTAGTGACACCCCTAGCGAACGAGCCACCTCCTGAGTGGAACAGGTCTCAGGAAGCGCCAGGAGCCGCGCGTGATCGACGCTGGAAGTGGAAATTCGCGGATTCATGTTTTCATTTTATCAGAAATCTTATCGAATACCCCTCTTCCACCCTCCCTTTCTTCATGCTGCGCCCTTGGCGCAAAGGTACGTACTGCGGGTGCAGGCGGAGTTGCTCAACGCTAAATTTGATAACAACATTGCAGATTCCAGTTGACTTTTCATTTTTGCCTGTCACAATCTGAAACCCGGGGCGAATGATGAAAAGGCAATCTATCGGACCGGTCGAGCGATTGCAGAGGTTCGCAATGGATGCAACGGATATTTAGCAGGCTGCAGGCATGGGGTTCAGATCTCTGGGCGGACGCTTTTTGTTTCATTGTTTGCCTAAAATTTGATAACTCACCCGCCAACCGTATCTTGGAGATAGAAAAACGATGGCTACGATACTTCTGGTGGATGACTCCGCCACGGTTCTGATGTCGATTTCGGGCATTCTGGCCAAGGCCGGCTACTCGGTCGAAACAGCAGCAAGTGCAGCGGAGGGGTTGGCAAAGTTCAATTCGGGTATGAAGCCCAACCTGCTGATTACGGACCTCAACATGCCCGGCATGAACGGCATCGAATTCATTCGTGAGGTACGAAAACTGCCAGCTTGCAAGTTTATGCCGATCCTGTTCCTGACTACCGAGTCCCAGCAAGAACGCCGCACCGAGGCCAAGGCGGCAGGGGCCTCGGGTTGGCTGGTCAAGCCGGCCACCTCCGATTCGCTGCTCAATACCATCAAAGCGGTTATCCGTTGAACCGCCAAGGGTGGTCATTGCTCAGGCAGGGCTGATATATGGAATTTCTGGATTACCTGCGTCGAGAGCGAGTGGTCTTCGCTCTCATTGCTCTCGTGGCTGGGGCCGGGGTGTACATCGGTGGTGCCGAGTTCGTCCATTGGATGGAGAAAGTCGGCCTCTCGGAGTTGCTTGCATCTTCCCTTGGGGTCGTTCTGGTCGTACTGGTGAGCTATGCGGCGTCGCGACGCATCTCCTTGCTGGTTTTTCGTGATCTGGTGGTGCTTGCACAGAAAAATGCAGTGGTCAGCGATGCCCGTGCCGATGCATTGCGCAATGCGCTACGGCACGTCATTGCCGAACTGCGTTCGGTACATGCCGTGGGTAAACTGAAGAATGGTTTGCTGGAGCGGGTAGCGGTCGAAACCAACGACGCCGCCCTCAGTATTACGGCAAAGCTGCAGCAGATTGATGACACCTTGAGTGCGCTCAAGGGGCTGGTGGTGGATGTCTCGAAAAGCAGCGAAGCATTGACACTCGATACAGTTCAGCGTGGCGAACGTAATCGTACAGTTCTGGCAACGCTGGATCAGTACATCCGCGACCGCATCGACTCTGCCGAGGAGGATCGTCGGCGAGCCAGCGATATCGTAGAGGAAACAAATTCCCTGGCGGGGCTGACAGATGTCATCAAGGGGATTGCCACGCAAACCAACCTCCTAGCCCTCAACGCCGCCATTGAGGCTGCTCGTGCTGGCGAAAGCGGGCGGGGTTTCGCAGTGGTGGCAGACGAGGTGCGCAAGTTGTCGGGGGAGGTGGCTTCGGCAGCTTCCCGGATACAGGTCGGTATCAGTGGTGTGGCTGCCTCTGTCGGCGAAGAGTTTAAGAACAAGCTATCCGAAGAGCGCCTTCGGGAAGAGGGGGATGCCCTGCGGGGAATCAGCGCGCAACTCGAAACACTGGGACTGGAATTCCAGATGGCGATCGATCGGGAAGCGGATGCAGTCAGGGCTGTGCGCGATGCAACCGAGAGGCTCGACGCCATGTTCTATGAAGTCCTCTCGGCGATGCAATTCCAGGATATCGCCAGCCAGCAGATTCGGCAGGTGCAGTCCGGACTGGGCATTCTTGAAACTCATGCGGAAGCACTGGCACGGCATCTTGAGAATCCGGATGTCGGCCCCTTGGAACTGGTCCCGCTTGAAGAACAACTGAAAGCGTTCTACGACGCTTACGTCATGGCCTCTCAGCGCAAGACACACCAGGATGTCCTTGGCGGCACACATTCGTCGGAGTCAGGCGGCGGCGCCGCCGCCCCGGCGGTTGAGCTTTTCTGACTTAACGCGGAGTCACCATGATGCAAACAGACAGTCTCGCCGAGGTTGCCAACGATCTGCAGGGCGATGCGCTGCGCATCGAAACCGAAATGTCGATTTATCAAGCCGAGGCATTGAAAGCGCTGCTGCTCGCCGCCATCCGCCGGAACGGCACGCTGGCACTCGACCTTGGTGCCGTGACGGAGATCGACAGCAGCGGTATTCAACTGCTGATGCTGGCATGGCGCGAGGCTGGGCGGTTGGGGGCAAGGATCGGAATCATCGCCTGCAGCGACGCGGTGCGGCGTCTGCTCGAAGCGTTCGGTCTGCACGAAATGCTCAGGCAATGCGTAGAAACTGGGGAAAGCAGCGCCGCCCTGGCACTGCAAACGGAGGAGACAAGCCGTGGATGAAATCCTGGGCGTATTTTTTCACGAAGCCAGCGAAAAGCTGGACGAAATGGAAGCCGGCCTGATGACCCTGGAACAGGGAGGCGATGATCAGGAAACCCTGAATGCAATATTCCGGGCGGCGCACACTATCAAGGGCAGTGCCGGCGTGGTCGAAATGACGGCCATCGAAGAATTCACACATGTGCTGGAAAACCTTCTCGACCGCCTGCGCGAAGGAAAGCTCCAAGCCAACGGCGACATGATCAGCGTCATTCTGTCTGCCTGCGACCATATCCGCGCGCTACTAGCCTGCATTGCCTCACCGCAGAGCGATCTCGAAGCGGCCCTTGCGCACGAGGGCGCCCAGTTGGTCGACAGCATGCGGGCCTGGATCGACCAGGAAGGAGGGCAAAATACGGCGCAGGACGGTGAGGCGCAGGCAAGTGTCGATGCCCGACCCTTCGGTAACACTGGGACGGTAGAGGGGGTATCGAGCAATCCCTGCTGGCATATCTCGGTTCGTTTCGGCCGCGACACTTTCCGCCACGGGATGGACCCGGCAGCCTTCCTGCAGCGCCTTAGCGAATGTGGGAGGCTTCGGAACGTCGCCACCCTCGCCGATACCATGCCGCTCGCCGAGGAAATGGACCCCGAATCCTGTTACCTAGGCTATGAAATCGATCTGGAGGCGGATGTAGAACCGGTGACTCAGGCTAACCTCGAGCAGGTTTTTCAGTTCGTGCAGGATGAGTGCGCATTGTGCATCCTGCCGCCGCACAGCCCGCTAAGCGAATATGCGGCACTGATGGCGTCCCTGCCGGAATCCCTTGCGCGACTGACTGAAATTTTCGGCCAATCAGGCGCCCTGACTCCATGCGCATCGGCTGCTTCACTGCTGGATAACATACTCCTTGAAACGGCTGCCGGTACCCTGACCAAAACGGTAGAAAATGGGCCATCCTCGTCGGGAGGTGCTACGGTACCGGGTAGCCGCATTGTCGCTGCCAAGGAACGGACAGGCCAGGACACGCGACTCGTGCGCGTGCCAGCTGAGAAGCTCGACAGTCTGATCGATCTGGTCGGAGAACTGGTCATCGCCGGATCGTCGGCGCAACTGCTGGCCCGGCAGTCCGGCGATGGACTGCTCACCGAAGCTATGGCCCTCCTCAGCCGCCTACTGGAGGAAGTGCGCGATGCCTCGTTGCAGCTACGCATGGTGACCGTCGGCGAAACCTTCAAGCGCTTTCAGCGCGTGGTACGGGACACCGCCCGGGAAACCGGCAAGCAGATCGATCTCGAACTGCGCGGAGGGGAGACCGAACTGGATAAGTCGGTCGTTGAAAAACTGGCCGATCCCCTGCTACATCTGGTGCGCAACGCTATCGACCATGGCATTGAAACGGCCGAGACCCGCTTGGCCCGCGGCAAGCCCGTGACCGGGCGGGTCACCTTGAATGCCTATCATGATACCGGCTGCGTGGTCATTGAGGTGGCCGACGATGGCGGTGGCCTGAATGTCGAGCGCATCCGGGCGAAAGCCGTCGAACGCGGCCTGATCGACACCAATGCCACGCTGGGCGAAAACGACATCTACAACCTAATTTTCGAGCCGGGCTTTTCGACGGCAGAGCAGGTCAGCAATCTGTCGGGGCGGGGCGTCGGCATGGATGTGGTAAAGAAGAGCATCCTCGCACTGCGTGGCACCATTGATGTGCACTCCTCTCCTGGCCAGGGAACGCGTTTTGTGCTGCGCCTCCCGCTCACCCTGGCGATGATCGACGGCTTCCTGGTCAGCGTGGGCGGTGGCGCCTATGTCATTCCTCTGGATAGCGTCGTCGAATGCCTGGAACTCAAGGAAGGCGAAGCTCTGGGCAATGTGCTGAATCTACGGGGCCAGCCCCTGCCATTCCTGGCATTACGCGACCTGTTCGAAATCGGGGGAGCGGCGCCGCTCCGCCAGAACGTGGTGGTGGTGCAGGCGGGTGGCCAGCGTGCTGGCATTGTCGTCGATCAACTACAGGGCGAATACCACACAGTCATCAAGCCGCTGGGCAACCTGTTCCGCCATCTGCGCGGCCTGGCCGGCTCCAGCATCATGGGCTCTGGGGATGTTGCCCTAATCATCGATGTGCCGAGCCTGATCCAGCTGGCCACTCTTGCTGAGCATGACCAGAACGCTGGTTCAACGCGCCACCGACTGGAAAACGAACGGTTGGCCGCTACCTCCAATCCCTAATTCAACTGTCGAGACGAGAATCCTTATGTTTAATCACCTAACAATTCGTGCCCGCCTGCTTGGTAGTACCGTGGCCATGATCTGCGTTCTTGCCACGGTCGCAGCCTTCGCCATCCATGCGCTGTCGCGTATGAGCGATGAACTGGGTCACATGTACCGCGATGGCCTACAACAAAGCTATCGTCTAGCGCAAATCAACGAGTTGATGGCAGCCAATATATTGAATGTCGCGCTGCTCGGCAGTCACCATCCGCAATCGCCGGAAGCCAAGATGCATGACCACGGCATCGCAAAGCATGTGGACATCATCAAGGCCAATATAACCCGCATTGGCGAAATTTGGCAGGAGTACACGGCCGCGCAGGGCGACGATGCTGAGTTAAAGGAGTTGGCCCAAGAATATGTCGAAAAACGGAAGGCCTTCGTTCAGCAGGGCCTGTTGGGGGCCATCGCCCTGGCGGAAAAAGGCGACTTTGCCTCCTACCCGCAACATCGTATACAGGTTACTCAGCCGCTTTACCAGCAGGCCAAGCCGGCGGCCGAGCGCCTGTCCGAATTGAATGATCGTCGCAGTCAGCAGGCGTATGCTGATGCTAAGGCCCACTTCGAAACCATCCGCACCCTCATGGTTGCCGGCGTGGCAGTGATTGCCATACTGGCGCTGGTCGTTGGCTGGGTCATCGTGCGCGGCATCCGCGGCAGCCTACAGCAGGCGATGGCAGTAGCCGACGCCATGGCCAATGGCGACCTAACGGTGCGCATCGAATATCGCGGCAACGACGAAGTCGGGCAGTTGCTGCAATCGCAACAAAAGATGATCGGCAAGCTATCCCAGGTAATCGGCCAGGTGCGCATTTCCGCCGACACACTGGCGTCTGCTTCGCAGCAGGTGGCGTCTACTGCGCAGACCCTGTCGCAATCCTCGTCGGAGCAGGCAGCCAGCGTCGAGGAGTCGACAGCCAGCATCGAACAGATGAGCGCCTCGATCAACCAAAATACGGAAAATGCTCGCGTCACCGATGGCATGGCTTCTTCCGCGGCCAAGGAAGCGGCCGAGGGGGGCTCTGCTGTGCGAGAAACGGTCGAGGCGATGAAGGACATTGCCGGCCGGATCGGCATCATCGACGACATTGCCTATCAGACCAACCTGCTGGCGCTGAACGCTGCCATCGAGGCGGCCAGGGCCGGCGAGCACGGCAAGGGATTCGCCGTGGTCGCCGCCGAAGTGCGCAAATTGGCGGAGCGTAGCCAGGTCGCCGCGCAGGAAATCGGCGAGCGCGCCACTTCCAGCGTCCGCGTGGCCGAACTGGCCGGCCAGGTACTCGACGAGATGGTGCCGACGATCAGCAAGACCTCCGACCTAGTGCAGGAAATCGCCGCTGCCTCCGGCGAGCAGGCAACCGGCGTCAACCAGATCAACGCGGCGATGATGCAACTGAACCAGGCAACCCAGGAGAATGCCTCGGCTTCCGAAGAACTGGCGGCCACCGCCGAGGAAATGAATGCGCAGTCGCAGCAGCTTCAGGAAATTATGACGTTCTTCCGTATCCAAGGCGGCGCAGCAGTCGCACCGAGTCAGACGACGGCATTGGCCACCCGTCGCGCCCCGGCTGCGCCTAGCAGGTCTTCACGGCCGCTGACGCAATTGCGCCATGCGCCGGCTGGCGATGGCGATTTCGAACGTTTCTGACAGGAGTCGCCATGTCGACCACAGCCCTTGCCCAGCGCTATGCGGACCTTGCCGCTGGAGATGCCAATCAGTACCTGACCTTCACTTCGCGCGGAGAGATGTTTGCCATCGGCATTCTCAACGTCAAAGAAATCATCGAATTCGGCAGTGTCACCGAAATCCCAATGACGCCGCCGTTCATTCGCGGGGTCATTAATCTGCGTGGCACGGTTGTCCCGGTGATAGATTTGTCGGTGCGTTTCGGCAGCGATCACACGGAAACCCAGCGGCGCACCTGTATCGTCATCCTGGAGGTGCGCGAAGGCGACGAGATCCAGGACTTGGGCATCATCGTCGATTCGGTCAGCGAGGTCCTCGATATCCCCCCGGGAGAGATCGAGCCACCACCTTCGTTCGGCGCCAGGATTCGAACCGATTTCATTGCCGGCATGGGAAAGGTCGGCGGACGTTTTGTCGTCATCCTGGATATCCGCCATGTCCTGTCGGTCGAGGAAATGGCTGCCTTGGCCGGCATTGCACAGGGATCCTCGTCAGAGATCATCGAAGCGGACGCTACCTGAGCAAACCGCCATGCATATCAGCTCCGTCGGCATCAGCGACCAGGAATTTGCCCGCTTTCGCCAACTAATCTACCAGCTAGCCGGCATCAGCCTGTCCGACGCCAAACGCACGCTGGTCTGCGGACGCTTAGCCAAACGTTTACGGCATTACGGGATGTCCGGGTTCGGTGAATACCTGGACCTGCTCTCTGCCGATCGGCACGGTGACGAGACGCAGACCATGGTGGATTTGCTGACAACCAATGAAACCTACTTCTTTCGCGAAGAGGCGCATTTCGATTTTCTCAAGCGCCAGATTCTGCCTAGGCATTCGGGTTCTTCATCGCTGGAAATCTGGAGCGCCGCCTGTTCGACTGGCGAGGAGGTCTATTCTCTGTGCATGTTGCTTGCTGAGCATCGTGGCCTGACCAGTCCTTGGCGGGTGACCGGCTCGGACATCAGTACCCAGGTGTTGGCAACCGCGAGCAGCGGCCAATACCCGATGAGCAAAACACGCGGCTTGCCGGAGCAGCATTTGAAGAACTGGTGCCTGAAAGGTGTCCGTGCCGCTGCGGGCTCCTTCAGGATCGCCCCTGCCTTGCGCGAGCGGACGCGTTTCATGCAGGTCAACCTCAATGCGGCGTTGCCCGAGGTGGGCACCTTCGATGTGATCTTCCTGCGCAACGTCATGATTTATTTCGATGTCGATACCAAACGCAAGGTGGTGCAACGCCTCTTGGGCAAGCTTCGGCCAGGCGGCTACCTGATCATCGGACATTCGGAGTCGCTGCATGGCCTAGTGGAAGACCTGCGCTTGGTGCAACCAACGATTTACCAGCGGCCTGAAAGGTGAGTCCAATGACCAAGATCAGGGTATTTGTCGTCGATGATTCCGCCGTGGTCCGCCAAGTCACCAGCGAGGCCTTGAGCAAGGCGCCGGATATCGAGGTAATCGGCACGGCGAGCGATCCGCTGTTCGCGCTCGAAAAGATGACGAAAGCCTGGCCGGATGTCATCGTGCTGGATGTGGAAATGCCCAGGATGGATGGCATCTCCTTCCTAAAACGCATCATGAAGGAACATCCAACGCCGACTGTCATTTGCTCTTCCCTGACCGAGCAGGGGGCGCAAACCACCCTGGATGCCTTGAGCGCTGGGGCTGTCGAAATCATTACCAAACCCAAGAGCGGGGTTGGGGATTTTCTGCGCGACGCTTCCAGCGATCTGGTGCGCGCGGTGCGTGCGGCCGCGCGTGCCAATCTGCACCGCCTGGCCCGAGCAAATGCCGTCCCGCTGCCGCCCTCACCCAAGCTGACGGCCGATGCTGTGCTGGCAGCCCGACAGGCGGGGAGAGTTGCCATGCCCAAGACTACGGACCGGGTAGTGGCCATCGGCACCTCGACCGGCGGCACGCAGGCCCTGCAGGCGATTCTCACAGCGCTGCCGGCAGTCTGCCCCGGTATGGTGGTGGTCCAGCACATGCCGGAAAAATTCACTGCGCAGTTTGCACAGCGTCTCAACCAGATTTGCGCCGTCGAAGTTCGGGAGGCCAAGGCAGGAGACCGTGTCATCCATGGCCTAGTGCTTATCGCCCCCGGTGGGCGCCACATGATGCTCAAGCGCAACGGCGCCCAATATGTGGTCGATGTGATTGATGGGCCACTGGTCAATCGCCACCGGCCTTCGGTTGATGTCCTATTCCGCTCTGTGGCCCAGGCCGCTGGGCAGAATGCGCTTGGCATCATCATGACCGGCATGGGTGATGATGGCGCGCGCGGGTTGAAGGAGATGCGGGATGCCGGTGCCGAAACGGTGGCTGAGGACGAATCGACCTGCGTGGTGTTTGGTATGCCGATGGAAGCCATCCGCCTGGGCGCGGCTAAAAAAATCCTGCCGCTGGGGGCGATGGCCAGCGAAATCGAACATTTTCTGTAACAACCAAAAAGCCGACTCCTGCGAGAGCGGTAAAGGAGACAATCATGAGCAAATGGAAATTAATTTGCGCCACTCGCATCAGCCTGGCTGCGGCTGCCGCTAGTCTGCCGCTATTCGCTGGGGCCGGGTGGACAATCCTGCAGGGTAATGCCCCTGTCCTTCTAAATTACGCCGCGTCTGCCTCATTCATGATGTTCATGGCATTGCCCATCTATGCCATACGTGCGATCGAAGGAGAACTCGGTGGTCCGGGTCCGGTGATTTATCAATACCTGCGTGACCTGTCGCGTGGCGAATTCGGGACGACGTTCCCTCTCAGGAAGGGAGATCGCCGCAGTTTCATGTTCCATGTCGATTTGGTGGTTTCCCAACTGCGCCAGACGATTTTCGAAGTTCAGAGGGTCGCTGGCGAGATCGGTGACATCAGCGGCAAACTCAAGGAAGCTTCCATTGAAAGCGGGAAGAGCGTCGATGGTCAGGCAACTGTGATTACCGAAACGACGGCCCAGTTGTCCGACCTGCAGAGTTCGGCCGAAAACAACGCCCAAGGCGCTGCCGAGGCCAACCGCCTATCTGCCAGCGCGGCCGAAAAAGGCCAGGCCGGCGCCAGCGCCGTCAATGTGGCGGTCGAGGCCATGCGCGGTATCGCCGAGAAGGTCCGCGTCGTCGACGAACTGGCCTACCGGACGAATCTACTGGCCTTAAATGCCGCCATCGAAGCGGCGCGTGCCGGTGCCCATGGCAGGGGCTTTGCCGTGGTGGCTGCCGAGGTGCGCAAGCTCGCCGAACGCGCCCAAGAGGCTTCCGCCGACATCGGCCGGATTGCTACCGACGGGGTTCGCATGGCCGAGCAGGCCGGGACCGAGATCAATATGACTATGCCGGTCATTCAGCAGACCTCGACCTTGGTCGACGAGATCACCCAGGCATCAGCTGGCCAGTTGCAGGGCCTCGAACAGATTGCCTCCGCCATGCGGACCTTGAACGATGTTGCCAGCCAGTCGTCGCTGCTCGGCGAAACGTTGGGCGATGAGGCCCGGTTCATGGATGTTGCGGCGCGCCAATTACAGCAGACGGCCGTATATTTCCGGGTCCGTCAGGGAGCGGCTCTTCCGACAGATGTACGCTATATCGATATCGTTCGAGATAACGCCCGGCGCGTCTCGGAAGTCTTCGAGGAGGCAGTCAAGCGCGGCGAGATTACGCTGGCTGCCCTGTTCGACACACAATACCAGCCCATCCCAGGAACCAATCCGCAGCAGTTCATAGCGCCGTTTACTGAACTGACGGACAGAGTGCTGCCTGCCATTCAGGAAGCCGTGATTGCTGCCGACAGCAACATCGTATTCTGCGCGGCGGTGGACAGAACTGGTTATCTGCCGACCCACAATACCATTTTTTCCCGGCCACAGGGTTCCGATCCGGTTTGGAATACCGCCAACTGCCGCAATCGACGTATTTTCGACGACGAAACCGGTATCACCTCGGCCCAGAATACGCGCGCTTTCCTGCTGCAATCCTATCGTCGCGACATGGGCAATGGAAACATTGTGCTGCTGAAGGAGGTTTGCGCACCAATTGTCGTCTGCGGGCAACACTGGGGAGGCTTGCGCTTGGCCTTCCACTCTCGCCTGGATGAGGCCGTATGGAGTGAACGGGGCTAATAATGCTAATTGGAGCAAGGGAGCACAGCCTGCCGCCGCGTAACCTCAATCCAGGGGCCTGGAGCGTCGAGAAGCAGCGGCCATTGACGACGGTGCTCGGCTCCTGCGTGGCCGTCTGCCTGTATGACGGACAATTGCGCCTAGGGGGCATGAATCACTTCTTGCTACCGACCCGCCTGAATACCAGCCACGAATCGGCAGATATCGTCTTGGCCGGCGATGCAGCCATGGCCACCCTCTTCAACGCCATGCTGGCCAAGGGGGCGCGCAAGGAAAAACTGGTCGCCAAGGTATTCGGTGGCGGCACCATTGTCAGCAGCATTCGCATGGCTATCGGAGAGCGCAATGTCGCTTTCGCGACCGAATGGCTGGAGCGAGAGAGAATCCCCATCATCGCCTCGAACACGCTAGGGCATTTCTCGCGAAAGGTGTACTTCGATCCCCATACGGGCGACGCCTGGTGCCGCCGCTCCCCAGTCAACCAAGCCGGCACGCAGGAACTGGTGCATGCCGAAGCGATGTACGAACGGCGCTTACAGGCGCGCCGGCCCGCCTTTCATGTCGAGTTGTTCTGATCCCTGTTTTTAGAATTTCCTATAACGCTTCTAATCCCCATGAGAAAAAACCTTCCCGTCACCGGCCGCGAAATTCGTCTTCCCCCCGGCCAGTCCATCATTTCCACGACCGATGCGAAAGGTCGCATCGCCTACATCAACAAGACTTTCTCGGACGTCTCGAATTTTTCCTATGAGGAAATGATCGGGGAGCCGCATAACGTCGTGCGCCATCCTGACATGCCGCCGGCGGCATTCAAGGATTTGTGGGAGTGTCTGCGGAAAGGCCTGCCGTGGAACGGCATAGTGAAGAATCGCTGCAAGAACGGCGATCATTACTGGGTCGACGCTTTTGCGCTGCCGCACATGGAAGGAGGCAAGCTGGCAGGCGCGATCTCGGTGCGCCACCAAGCGACCCCCGAGCAGATTGCCGCCGCCGAATCGTTTTATGCCTTGTTGAATCAGGGCAAAGCTAGGCTGAGGTTCTCGCTCCGGCAGCGCTGGGCGAATCTGCCCGTGGCTCGGCGATTCCTTGCCGCAGCGGCCGTCGGCGTCCTGCCCGTCTTCGGCATGGCGCTGGGGAGCTTGGCCGGTGTCGTGCCGCCCCAATCTTTTGCTGCGGGTAGCGTGCTGGCAGCCATGGTGTCGGCCGCCCTAGTCACGACGATGTCCTGGCGGCTCGCAGCCGAGATCGATGGCGTTTCGGCACGCTTGGTCCAAGGCTGCTTGGGCGATTTGCGGGGGGGGGGCAAAAATCGTGCCACAAGGGATGAAATCGGCCGACTGGCCACTGCTGCGACCAATTTTACAGTCATGGTGCAAGACCTGATGACTACAGCGAACAACGCATCAGAGGTTTCATCCAGTACCGCCAGGAACCTTGCCGCCGCAACAGCGGCTTTGTCGCAAGCGACCGCCGAGCAAGCGGCAGGCAGCGAGGAAATGACGGCGGCGGTGGCCGAGGTGGCCGAAAAAGTCAAACGCAATGCCGACAATGCAGCGCAGACAGAGCAGATGGCCACGTCTTCGCTGAAGGCCGCCGAAGATGGGGTGGCGGCCATGCATCAGGCGCAGGAATCCATGCGCATCATCGCGGAAAAAGTGCAGATGGTGTCGGATATCGCCCGCCAGACCAATCTGCTGGCGTTGAATGCTGCCATCGAGGCTTCGCGGGCGGGTGAAGCCGGGCGCGGCTTCGCCGTCGTGGCGGCCGAGGTGCGCACCTTGGCCGAGCGCAGCCAGAGCGTCGCCACCGAAATCGAGGAATTTTCCGGTCGCGGACTCGCGGTGGCTGATACGGCGGCATCCCTGCTCTCCGCCATGCTGCCAGAGGTACTGCGTACTACTGAACTGGTCCAGGAAATTGCGCTCGCCTCCCAAGAGCAGGATGCCGCCATTTCCCAGGTACGCAGCGGCTTACAGCAACAGGACGGCGCAACGCAGCAGAACGCCGCCACCGCCGAGGAAATATCCGGCATGGTAGAGCAACTGGACGGACAAGCTAGCGAGCAACTCAAGGTTGTTCGCTATTTTCAGAATGGATAAGACTGTTGCTAGGAGATAGTCATGCTCGGACAAGACGGTGTCAATACCGATAACATCATTTGTCCCTTCTGCGACCATCGGGAAGGACTGCTGTTCGAAATCGATTGCGGCGATTGGGTGGCCCAATGCGCCGCTTGCGGCGCTATCGGTCCTGGCCAGGCCTCCTCACCGCAACAGGCGCTGCAGTGGTTCAAGCCTGATTGGTCGGCGGAACACAAGTCGACATCCAATCTCTGCGTCATGCCTGATGTGGTCTTGAATGGCGAGTTGCAGCGTCTCGAAGACGAGATGGCCCGGTTGCGGATGCTGGTAGCACGCATGCTCGATTATCTGCCCAGGGGCGGTGACCTCTACCATGATGCATTGCGTGTGTTGAGTTAACAGGAAATGGCCATGTCGGATTTCTTGAGTCATATCGATGCACGCACCCGGCTGGCGGGGGCCAACAAGTTGGAAATGCTGCTTTTCGGATTGGGCTTCGATCAGGCAAGGCAGCGGCGCGAGACGTACGGAATCAACGTTTTCAAGGTACGCGAAGTTATGCTGACCCCGGAGATTACAGTCGCCCCCGACATGCCATCAACCGTAGCCGGCATGGTTAGCCTGCGTGGCGCTCTGCTGCCGGTAGTCGATCTCGCCAAGTATGCCGGTGTGCAAAGCGATGCCCGGCGGGAAATCTTGATCGTCACCGAGTACAACGGGCAGATGCAAGGGTTTCTGGTCGAATCTGTGGACCACATCCTAAGGCTGGACTGGGGACAGATGCGAATTCCACCGCAAATGCTGCTCAACAATACCGGGGGGCTGGTAACGGCAGTCACTGAGCTGGAAGATGGCCGCCTCGTCATGATGTTGGATGTCGAAAAGGTGTTGTCCGATACCGCGAAGCCTGCTGATGATCGCCAATATCTTGATATCCAGCCCGTTGGCCACCAGGGAATGGCTGTGTTCTTTTGCGATGATTCCCTGGTAGCCCGAGCCCAGATCAGGCGGACGCTGGATGCACTGCAGGTCAGTTATGTCGAGACGCACAACGGGTACCAAGCTTGGGAAGCCCTTGATCTTGCCGCACGTCAGGCCGAAGCGCGAGGAATCGCCCCCCACGATGCCATCAGCCTGGTGCTTACCGATATCGAGATGCCGGAAATGGACGGCTATCTGCTGACTAGGAAGATTAAGTCCGACCCCCGTTTTGAGCGAGTGCCGGTGATCATGCACTCCTCTCTATGCGGGAACCAGAACCAGAAACTCGGTCTGTCGGTGGGTGCAGATGAATACATATCCAAGTTCGATCCGCAGCGTCTGGCTGTAGTACTGCGACGATGGCTGACGGTCGACGGCGAAGCGAAAACGGACCTAAGTCCGGATCGATAGCTGGTGTGTCGATGCAGGATGTGAGAACGGAGTAAAGCATGACTGATTCGAATATGCATTTTCTGGTGGTGGACGATTTCTCCACGATGCGGCGCATCCTGCGAAATCTCTTGAAGGAAGAGGGATTCGCCAATGTCAGCGAGGCCGAGGACGGGCGACTAGCCCTCAACCGCTTGCAGGCCGGCGATATCCAGTTTGTCGTCACCGATTGGAACATGCCGAACATGGATGGCCTAGAGCTTCTTCAGCAGATACGCGCAACACCGAAATTACGGAACTTGCCGGTTCTGATCGTCACCGCCGAGGCAAGGAAGGAAAACATCATCGCCGCCGCCCAAGCCGGTGCCGATGGTTATATCGTCAAGCCGTTCACCGGGGCTACCTTGCATGAAAAACTGAGCAAGATATTTAGCAAACGCGAACAAAGGGGGGATGTCTGATGAGTACCAATACCGATACTGCAGAACTCGAAGCCCTATTCGACAGCATCGCAACCGGTGTTGCCCGACAGGAACCGCCATCGCCATCTGGCAGACAGGCGCCATGCCAGGAAGGGCAAGTCGCATCGATCGACGGAGCTGACCCGGGAAACCACCGAGTTTTCGACCGGGTGGGCAGACTTGTCCGCCAACTGCACGATGCCCTCAAAGAACTGGGCTATGACAAGTTGCTGGAAGGTACCTTGCAGTCGATCCCCGACGCCACGGATCGCTTGGCCTACATTTCTAAGTTGACCGAACAGGCCGCCTGTCGGGTTCTGAACGCCACCGACATCGCCGTGCCGCTGCAGGCCGCCCTGGATGCCGATGTGGTCGCCTTGGGCAAGGATTGGGAAAGGCTGATGTCTGGCCAGATGGATGTCGAGGAATTCAAGCGCCTGGCGCACCGGACGCAGGGATTTTTCACAGGAAGCGCACCGGAGCGCATCGGCCAGACCCGTGCACAGCTGATGGAGATCATGATGGCACAGGATTTCCAGGATCTCACCGGACAAGTCATTCGCAAGTTGGTGATGATGGCACAGGATCTGGAGAAGGGGCTACTGCAGGTGTTGTTGGAAATCATCCCTGAGTCGGTCAGAAATGAAGAGGTCAACGGCTTGCTGAATGGTCCTGTCATTCAAACAAAGGATTGTGTCGACGTTGTCGTCAGCCAGATGCAAGTCGATGATCTGCTCGATAGCCTTGGGTTCTAAGGGAAGATTCATGGCGCTCAAAAAAATCAGGGTCGAACATTTGCGTGAGGGAATGCATATCCATGAATTCTGTGGTTCCTGGATGGAACATCCCTTCTGGCGTTCTAACTTTCTGCTGAAAGACCCGGAGGATCTCCGTCGTATTCGCCAAAGCGGTATTACCGAGATTTGGATCGACACCGGCAAAGGTTGCGACCTCGAGGTCGGCGAAAGCCCGGCGGCTATCAATGCCGCCGTCGACCAACTTCTGGGGCAGGCCATTATTTTCAGCGATATGCCGGCACCAGTAGATCTGGCCGACGAGGTGCAACGGGCGGCCAAGTTGTGCGAAAAATCCCGTCGAGCCGTCATTGCAATGTTTCATCACGTCCGCATGGGCAGGGCGGTTGACGCTAAAGCAGCAGGCGAACTGGTGGACGAGATTTCCGCCTCGGTGCACCGCAACCCGGACGCATTGGTCAGCCTCGCCCGTCTCAAATCGGCCGATGACTACACCTACATGCACTCGGTGGCCGTATGTGCCCTGATGGTGGCGCTTTCCCGACAGCTAGGCCTTGACGAGGCAGACACCCGCGAGGCAGGCCTGGCCGGACTGCTGCACGACATTGGCAAGGCACTTACCCCCAGCCATATCCTCAACAAGCCAGGGAAGCTTACCGACGAAGAATTCGAGATCATGCGCCGCCACCCACTCGACGGGCACAAACTGCTCGAAGAAGGACGAGCGGTTGGCGATGTCGTGCTTGATGTCTGTCTGCACCATCACGAGAAGGTGGACGGGAGCGGCTATCCGCACCGGATGAAGTCTGAGGAAATCAGCCTGTTTGCCCGGATGGGGGCCGTTTGCGACGTATATGATGCCATTACCTCTGACCGCCCCTACAAGGCGGGCTGGAATCCCGGGGAAGCGCTCCGAAAAATGGCTGAATGGAGTAAAGGGCACTTCGATGAAAGCATCTTCCGGGCATTTGTCAAAACTATTGGCATCTACCCTGTCGGGTCGCTAGTGCGGCTGTCTTCCGGCCGCTTGGGCGTGGTGACCGAGCAGATCTCGGATTCGCTGACCAAGCCAAAAGTCAGGGTGTTTTTCTCAACCCGATCCAAGGCTTACATTAAGCCAGAACTACTGGACCTCTCTCGCCCTCGCTGCCTGGAAAGCATCGTCGGCTGTGAGTCGGCCAACCGTTGGGGGATCGGGAATCTGGAACAGTTCTGGAGAATCGCCTGAGCAAGGCGAAGGACTCACTTCCGGCACCGACCGCGCTCGCCGAGCGGCCGGTCTGGAAAGGAGGCCCCTTCCCTGAAGGGATCCGTGAAACATTGGGAATTGGCTTGGAGGCTATCATGGCAGAAGTTCTTGATATCGCTGGGCGAGGCATCGCCTGTTCCGCGCCCAGGCATCGCTGGCTGTCAGTCGATGCACTCTTGCCAGGCATGGTTTTGGCGAAAGATGTTGTCGGGGAGGGCAGAGGAATAGCCACTATGAGGTTCGCCGAAGGTTCCACGCTGACGGCGGATACGATACGGCAAATCGTCACCAAGTCGGTGGAATGCGTTGCTATCCTTGACGAACATCCGCCAGAGGCGGACGAGTACGAATTGCTTTGCCTCGCTCACGAAGCACGGTTAAGGGAGATTTTTTGTTGCGCCGACAATGAGTCTCCGACGGGCGAATGCCAGTCGCTGTTCGAGGCCCTTGTCGTAGCGGGGCCGATCTTATGAGTACGCGGATTTCGTCTGTACACATCCCAGATCTGGCTGCACACCTGCCGGTCTTCCCGAAAGTGGTTTTGGAACTCCTTGATTACCTGCGCGAGGAATCACTTTCAGTGCATCATTTGGTCCTGATTGCCCGAAACGACCCTATCGTTTCAGCCGCGGTTCTATCCTCAGCCAATCGGCTCCGGCGCATGCACGCACTTGCCGATTCCGCTGACCTGTTTGCGGCCGCCTCGATGATCGGCCTCGACAAAATCCGCCAGATCATCATTACCGTGGGGCTTAACCGGTTTATCAGCCAGGCGCGGGGGCAGGCTTTCTACGAGCACTCGCTGGCGGTCGGGATTATCGCCCACGAACTTGCCCTCCTCAGCAAGGCAGTCTCTCCTAATGAAGCATACGTCGCCGGCATCCTCCACGACGTAGGGCAATTGGTGTTCTATGTCCATGATGCGGCAAAATACAGCGATATCAGACAACAGGCGAACTTGGCGGGGGAACTGCTGCGACTCGAAGTTGAAGCCTTTGGACTGGACCACTGCCAGGCGGGGGTACTGCTAGGGAGCTACTGGCAACTTCCGAAAGATATCATGCGGGCCACGGGAGGTCATCATGATAATGGCATCAATTGCGACAGCGGCTTGCAGGCCATTGTTATGCTCGCGGAGTCGCTTTCCCGCGCCATGGATTTGCCAGCTTCTCCACATAACCGGGTGACCTCAATCAACCACTCGGCACTAGCCCTATTACATCTGGATTGGCACAGCCCGGGGATGGCCGATTGCTTCGGGCGCAGCCGGACTCGTTTCGAATTTGCGCGACGGATGGGATCCGGAATTTCGACCAATTCGCGCAAAGGAACTCAATAGTCACATTCCGCATACAGCAAACTCCAGTTGCTATACCAGTTGGCGAATGTCCGCCGACAACCAACTGGAGACCGACCATGCAGATCCGCCAACGCGGGAACACCATTACCCTCATCCGCAACCAGTACGACAAGACCATCGGGCGAGGGCGTTCGATTACCCTGGGTTGCCTTAGTACCACCGACCGTCACGCATCCCCCGACCTCCTGGGCAAGCTGAATGAGGAAGAACTGAAGCAATTAGAAGAACTCCTGACCCAACAACGCAGGGTTCTCGATGGTGAAGCTCGAAACCGCGCCGCCAAATGGCTGGCGACCTACATCCGACTGGCCACGGAGTTCTACCTCGCCAGTCCCCCAAAGACCCCTGAGCTTTCCTCCATGGCGCGAGAAGCCCGTGACCAATGGTCGAAACTGCTCGCGGCCATGGTCACCGCCGGCGTGGGACGGACGCGCAAGCGCCGATCCAAGACCCTCAGCTAACCCACTTCATTCCTGGTGACTATACGACTTACAGGACTTCCCCTGTGACAGGTCAAACGTATGAGGCAACCATGAATGAAAACCAAGACACGCAAACCAACCCCGAACTCAGCCAATCCCCGGCCGAAGCAAATCCCGAATCGACGCCGCGTCGGCGTCGAACTGGCTGGACTGGCCTACTGGCCGATGAGTTTCATGCTCCGGGCGGGACGTTCACGGCCCTGTTACTGAAAGCGGCCAATATCCGGGGGCACCAACTCGGTGAAATGGCGAGGGAACTCGGCGTCACATATGGTTATATTGCCCAATTGCGGCACGGCCATCGTGACACCCAGCACATCAGCCGGGAATTCGCCGGTGCGGTCGCCCGTTACCTGTCGGACGCCTTCGGCAAACCCATCCCGCCGATACTCGTCATGCTGATAGCCGGGCGGATTCGCATCGCCGACTGGCTACCGGCCGGCGACGCAGGACACGAACGCATCCGGCGTGGCCTTGAGCGCCTGGCCAGCGACCCCATGGTCGGCGGCATGATGCCGCAGGCCGTGTGGGAAGCCGAACCCGGTGTCCAGCAATTCCTGCTGTCGCTGTATGAAGAAGTCGCAGTCGATGACAGCCTGGAAACCCATCGCCTGCCGGGACTGCTCGAGGAATTGCTGAACGCCGCTATCGTCCTTGACGAGGCCGAACAACGGATTGCCGAGCAACCGCTTTCCCGGGCCGCCTGAAGCACTCCAGGTATTACTGAAACAACTTCATTCCGCCGCGGTGATCTTTGATCGCCGCGGTTTCTTTGTCGGGGTCTGCTGCTCATTGGCGTCTCAGTGGGCATCGCTATACAGGGTTCCAGGCCATTGAACAAAGGAACCCCTATGACAACCCATTCTCCCCTCGCCATCGAACTGCATTCCGGAACGGTAATCTTCCCGCACAAGTTACAGAACCTGCCAAACCCGCTGGGTGAGCGCCCGTGTTTCCTGCTGACGCACAGCATGGCATTCCACGACGCCCTCGAATTGAACGGCAAAGCGGTGCGACTGGCGATGCAACCGATGGACACTCAGACCGGACAGAGCTTTCTGCTGATATTCATGCAAATTCGCGACGTCCTGGGCGTAACGATTGCCAACCTGGCCGAACCCGCCGTCCTGGCCTGCCTGGAGGCTGCTATTGACGAGCAATCGCTGACGCTGCATATCAATGCACGTTGGGGCAGTCCGACCATTTCGCTGCCGCTGGAATGCCCAAGCGAGTATCTGCACGCTTGGCTGGCTCACGGCAAATCATTGCCCAGGCTACCCTACGACGCGCGACTGGCCGACCTGATACGCAGTATCGAGTGGTTGAAGGGGCACGCAGTAGAACTCGAGTTGCCCATTGGCAAGAACGTCCCCCATCTCTCCATCTGCGGGGTCATTACTTCGAGGAAAGACTAAACACCATTCCGGCGGGCCACCTGGCCCGCTTTTTTGCCAAGTTTGGCCTGGCGTTTGTTCGCTGTGCCGGCTGTGCCCGGCACAGTGCCGGGGGCAGCGTGGCTGCCTGGCTCAGCCAACCCCAGGCACCATCAGGGTTTGGAGGAACTGTGCCAAGTGTGCTGGGGCGTTTTGTGAAAATTGGTTGGAATATCAAACCTCATAATAAAAGGTTTCGCAGTATTGATCGGCACACCCGGCACAGTGCCGTAAAAAGCCCGCCACGGCGTGATCGGCGCGTGACGGGCAGTTGGCGGCTAGGCGGTCACAAACCAAGCACACCATTCAGGGCCAGGTGACCCCGCGGCGAAGGGCTATCGGCCGCGAGCGATTCATCGTTGACATAGAGACCGGGTAGCCCCACGTTACAGTAGCGAACCTGGCGTCCCTGCTCGCGACGACGGGACTCCTCAATTGGCGCAATGCTCTTCATCCGCCCCCAGAAACGGGTCATCGCCATCGGCGACATGCCGTTACGCTTGCACCAGTCCTGGTAGTGGGCAAAGACCTCGTCCTTAGTGGTCAGCGTCGACGCGGGGGCTTCGATGTCGCAATCCTCGAACCAGGCCAGCACCGAATTGGTCTCGGCCTTGGCATCGTGCAGCAAGCGCTGCATCGGCCCCGGTAGCGCCGGGTCAAAGGCGCCACGACGCTGCAGGCGGAGCAAGCCCTCCAACGCCCAATTGAGCACGCCAGGCAATTCATGCTGGATAATCGCCTCGGCTAATAATGGGTCACGCGCCCCTTCCGGAATCGTCACGTCGAATGGCACGATATCCCAACGCCGCCAGAAACCGGCCGAGTGGTCGGTGACCGCCGGCAGGTGATTGCCCAGCACCAGCCACTTGCCGCGCACATGAATGCTGACCGGGTCCCTGTACTTCCGGTCGACCTGTACGCGCTCCCCGGCAATCATCGACTTCAACAACTGCTCGTTGATGCCTTGCCGCGGCACCTCATCGGCGTAAATCAGGCTCGCGCCAATCAGCACAGAAAGCTTGAAGCCATCCATCGCATCCAGGCTGATGGCCGCGACGTTGCCATGCAGGGCCTGGATGATGTTGGCCAGCACCCCCTTGCCATTGGCCCCGGCACCCAGCCAGAGCTGGGCTTTCTGATAACGGGCATCCGACATCAGGGTATAGCCGACATACTCCTGGACGCGCGCCCGAACCTCGGCATCCGGCAGCACCTGGCCAAGGAAGGCCAGGAAACGCTGGGGGAGGGAACCCTCCGGCTGGTAGGCACAGCCCAGGACATGGCGAATCCCCAAGTCAGGGTTCGCCGCTTGCAGATGCAGGCCGTCGGCGACATGGACATAGCCATTCTGGCAGGGAATCACGATATCCCCCGTCATCTCCGGCAAAGGCGGCAGCCACAGGGCGGCGGAACGGAAGGCCCGGCGGGCATTGTTGTCACTGGCGAAGACATCCTGGGCGGCGACAATCCAGCGATACGCCATCGCCTCGCAATCGTCTTCATCCATCATCGACCAATGGGTGTCGGTCCATTGGTAAATCAGCTTCCGGTCGGAGGCGTAGTTGCCATCGGCCGCCATGGCCTTGGCGAACTCGTGCGGTTGGAAGGAGCGACTCATGCTTGCGTCCTCCTTGAATCCATGACCTTCCTGGCCTGGCCCGACAGGTGTGCAGGTGAGGGAAGGACTGCTGGATTAGATGCCCGCTTTAGCGGGTTGGTTTCGGAATGCCTGCCGAGAGATTCGGCAAGCCCGTGGATGTTGAGCAACTTGCTCATAAACAGCTCCTTGGAAAAGGAGCACGGCGACACCAATGTCGCAACGTGCCGCCACGTGGAATGACGTGGCGAGACGTCTAGCAAGACGGTTTATCTCTCGTCAGGATCTGGGTGCGCTTATGCTGCACCGGAGAAATTGCACTACCACCGGGAAGTCACACCTTGGTCAGCAGACCGACCAATTAAACTCCGGGTCATTTACTGATGGAGGAATTTGAAACGTATTGGCCGCACCTTCAGGTTTGAGAAATCCTTCTCGGGCTGTATGGGGAAACGGGACTGATATCGCTGGTATCCGTTCGGAGTTGGCTAAAATAACGTCATGTCCAAGATGCCCTTATCCCCAACCCCGGAAGGCAACCTGCTACGTGCAGCGGTTGCCCTGATTCCGCTCATTGAAGCTAGTTTGCACGATGGCAAGCTATCAGAGGCTCGGGTCAGGCAAATGGCCGCGTTCTGCCTTGGGCGGCCAATGGTGAGGTCAGCGATCCTGATTTGCGCGAATTACAGACACAGATACAGGCCGGGTTGCAGCGACTGAACGAACAGATCAACGTATCTCGCACCCAGGCAGTGACAGCGGCCTGAGGCTTCACAAACCTCTGGCCGCTCTCTGGTCCGGGAAAGCACCGTCGCAACAGGTGCTTTTCCTTTGTGATGACCCTAGAAATCCACGCTGGCGAAATCATACGCCCATGGCTCGATGACCTGCCCAAGGTCTTCAATGGTGTACACCCGATGTCGCCAAGGCGTTGGGTCATCGGCATTTTGCGCGATGGCCAGCGCCTCCGGCGTACATTCCATTCTGGGGACATGACTTCCCGCCACCATTTCGGTCGCTTGCATCACGAAATACAAAGATTCATCTTCCCAGAATCCGCCGACCGCGACCAAGGAAATAATGCTCGTATCTAGGTTCGATTCGTTCGAACAATGGACGCTCCATGGGAAATGACCATTCAGCCCCGATCAGTAGATCGGGGCTTGCATTGGGTCAATCCAAATTAGAAGATTTCTCTGAATTCTTCGTTGGAAACTTCAATAAGTACGGAATTAAGAATGGACGCTTCACCACGTGCCCATTTTCGAAACTCGGAAGATAGGGTCAATTGCAACCGCATCTCAACCCGTTCCATATTTTCAAAAAAATCCAGTTCATCGGCGTCGTCAGAATCATCGCTGTAACCCCAGTCGGGGTTCGTCACCTCGACCACTACTGATGATGCTTGCTCTTCTGTGTCATAGGTTGCCTCACAGAAAAACTCGAAGACGCCCTCGGTGTCTTCGTGAACCTGTCCCCGAATCAGGGCATCTAGGCGGGTCTGGGATTTGGTAACGGGTGATTTTTGAAAAATAACCTGACCTGCAAAATTGTCGCTTGAATCCATTGTGTTCTCCTTGATTGGTATGCTGAGTATTGAGAGTTACGGCAATACCCGCTTAACTGGGAACGAGGGCGGATTCCACCTCGATGGCGAAACACCTTGTTAAACAAATGACCGCACCAGCCTGTTTGGCGAGTTCATAGCAATCCAGCTCGCAGTCATCGAAGAGTTCCGTGTCGCTCTCGGCGTCGAACATTTCGTACTCAAAGGCATGAAGGTATTTGATGGGAATCCTCGAATGAAACGCCCCTATGGCACAACTTGCCGCTGTGGTGTCGTCCAGGTGTTTGGGTACGGCAATGAGATAAGTCCCAGCAACGCTGAGGTCCTCGCAATACAACTCGTCTGCTTCCAGCTCGGTCGAGGCAATGAATCGAATGATGCGCATCTCAGGCATCGGTTGATAGCGGGCAATAAGTTCGTCCAACGTCATGGTTTCTCCTTCGTGGCTGCCTTGGCAGCCTAATGATTTCGGTCAGCAGCACTGGAGTCCGGCCTGCTGGTGGTCGCGAGGTGATCCCGGCCAAAGACCGGGAGATATCTGGAAGCGCGATAGATCCCCTCGGGATCGTGGGGATGGAAAGGTCAGCGGGCCGGTATCCGAGTTACCGGCAACCTGGCCGTCTTAATGGCCATCGTCATCGTCTTCCGAAGCCGCGACTTCGATAAACCCGCCAACCAAAGCAGAGGATGGCCAGACAGCGATGACCTCCGGATTCTCGAAGGGCAGGTTGTCTTGCAGGTAAGGAGAATGAGCGGCACATTCGATTAGCTGTTGCCGCTGAGGAGAAATCTCGACCGGGTGCATGCGGGCTTCCCGCATAAAATCGGTGAAGCCCGGCTCCTTGAGCAGGGGTAGGGCAATAAATACCGTTCCCGGGCGGCTATTCATCAAGCAAGGGATGAACCCTTGTCGGTTCCAAATCTGGAAAGCTTGGGCAATCTCGGGTAGTTGGGCATCGAAGGCCAGTATGTAGCCTGTCGCCCCGGTTCCTACTGTGTAAAAAAATGTGTCGACTGAATGGCCGAGGGTGACGCAATTGCGTCGCAAGAAGGGTTTCTCCGCATGTTGCAGCGTTCCCTCAAGCATTTGGTTGGAAGCGCAAATATGGATGAAGGGCGTCCGAGTCGGCTTCGGGAAGCATTCCAGCAGTTGTGGCAGGTCACCAAAGAGGCCGGTCCATTCGGGCAGGACGAGTGCCGAAGGCTGTTTGGCAATCTCCTCGCTATGGACTAGCTGAAGCAGCGCCTTATTGTCCGTGGATAGCGGCTTCGCGGACCACGGGGTTTTTGAGCAATTCGTTCGCATGATTTTTCCTTAAAAGGAGGTTAACTCCGTACCCGACGCGGGTGCGGAACGATCACGATCAAACGAATTGCGTAGTCAGTAACTAAGCGAATTAGCAACTGACAACACTTATATTGTATGATGGGTGTTGCACATATGTCAACAAATGCTATGCCAAAACTGAAATCCGGAAATGAAACGAAGAGCCAACTTGTGGCGGTGAGGGTGCCGGCCAAGTTGCGCCACGGACTGGATGTGATTGCCCGCGCCAATGGCGTCAGCACTACCGATGCGGTCTTGCTCGCCATCCGTCATTACTTGGAGTCCAAGGTGATTCGTACCGCTACGGCGACCTCCGATACCGTTGATAAACTTGATGCGGTCGCTGATATCACGTGGGCCAACACCGAGGCTGGCCGTTTTCTCAGAATGGCGAGTCGTTTCCCGATACTGCTCAATGATCGGGAGAACGAGTTGCTGTTCAAAATCCTTGAGGATTCCAGCTTGCACGAGTCCGACGGGATGCTGGTAACGGGCGTTCCTATTTCGGAGGCGAAGCTTGCTATGAGATGGGACGAATTGCAGTAATCTCCCGGTGACTTGTTGCCGCCATTGCTGCAAATGCAAGATTTTTGAATCCATCAAATATTAATTTGCCTCTCAACATGCTCCGAATAATTTCAGCAAACCTAAACGGAATCCGATCAGCCTCAAATAAGGGCTTTTTTGAATGGATGAAAACTTCGAATGCCGATGTGGTCTGTGTTCAAGAATTAAAAGCCCAAGCTGCAGACCTCACAGATGAGATGAGGAGTCCTAGTGGATATCGCGGTTTCTTCCATTGCGCAGAGAAGAAAGGATATTCAGGCGTTGGCATCTATTGCCGTCGCGAGCCAGACAGGGTCATTGAAGGAATTGGGCATGCTGGATTCGATGCCGAAGGGCGTTTTATAAGAGCCGATTTTGGTGACCTGTCTGTTGTATCAGTATATGTTCCATCTGGATCGTCATCTCCGGAGCGACAGCGGGCAAAATTTGAGTTCTTGGCAGAATTTTTGCCCGTCCTCGACTCACTCCTCTGTGAAGGACGTGAATTCATCGTCTGCGGGGACTGGAATATTGCCCACTGTCCCATCGATTTGAAAAATTGGAAGGGAAATTTAAAAAATAGCGGTTTTCTACCCGAAGAGCGTGCATGGCTGGACAAAATCTATGCAAGCGGCTGGACGGATGTCTACCGTAGCCTCTACCCCGAGGCGGGTGACGAGGGGTATACGTGGTGGAGTAATCGCGGAGCCGCGTACGCCAAAAATGTGGGATGGAGGATTGATCTCCATGTTGCGACTGCAGGGATTGCTTGTGCCGCAAAGAAATCGCAAATTTACAAGGAGCAGAAATTCTCCGATCACGCTCCGCTTACTGTGGACTACGAATGTCGGTTTTTTGATTGATTGACTACCAGATCGCCACGCCGGGGATCGCGGCGAGCGCTGTCGAGGCCAGCATCTACAAGGCCGAGCGCTTCTCCGACCATGCGCCGTTGATCATCGATTACGAGTACAAATAAGTAGCCGGGGTGAATTGCATTCGGTGCGAGCAAGGGATAACCTTGAACTGTCCCGATTAACCGACTCATGACGAGGTTCAAAATGTCTGAACAAATGACTGCTGCCAACAAGGAAAAACTGGTGTCCGATCTGAAGGTCGTCATTTCCGATACGGAAGAATTGCTGCGTGCTACGGCGGGAGCGGCCGGCGAGAAGGTGGGCGAACTGCGCGAGCGTCTCGGCGTTCGTCTGCGCGATGCCAAGGAGCGCGTGCTCGATCTGGAAGCGGCTGTTGTCGACAAGACCAAGGCGGCTGCCCGGGCGACTGACGATTTCGTGCATGAGCAGCCGTGGAAGGCCGTTGGCGTCGCCGCCGCATTGGGCCTGGCGCTGGGCGTCCTGATCGGCCGTCGCTAAGCGCATGTCGCAAGCCGGAGGCGATGAAGAAGGTCGCGAAGGCCTCTTCGCCGCCCTGAAAAACCTGGTCGCGACGCTCATCGCGATCGGCAAGACGCGTGCCGAACTTCTGGTCACCGAGCTGGAGGAGGAGAAATTCCGCCTCATGTCGCTGTGGGCCAAGGCAATCGGCGCGGCCTTCCTGCTCGCCTTGGGCGTCGTCATGCTGGTTTGCTGCGTCGCGCTCGCCTTCTGGGAACAGCGGGTTGTCGTTTTCGGCATTTTCGCTGTCTTGTTTGGCAGTGGCGGCTTTTTCCTGGTCGCCTCCCTGAAGCGCCAGGCGAGCCAGCCGAGCAAGATGTTCAAGGCCAGTCTGGCGGAGCTGGAGGCCGACATGGCCCAGTTACGTCGTCATCGCAAGCCGCCGGAATGAACCCCAAGCTGCTCGAACTCGCCACGCGCCACGGCCGATTACAGGCCCGCATCGCCGAGCAGCGACGCGAACTGGCGCGTCACGCCGGCCCTCTCGAGTCGGCGTTGGCCAAGGGCGATGCCGTACTCGATGGTGTCGACTGGTTGAAGCATCACCCGGTTGCTGTTGGCGTCGCTGTTGCGGCGGTGGCTGTCGCTCGTCCGAAGCGGGCATGGCGCTGGGCTCGGCGGGGCTTCTTCGTCTGGCGGGGTTGGCAGGCTGTCAGGAACCGGTTGGCGGGAGCCCGCTGAGGGTGGCGGGCGAGGGGAGCAAGGCGGCCACGCTGCCCGGGTGGTGGCGCCAGATGCTTTCGTCGCAGCGACGCGAGGCGAACCGGGTACTGGCCGAGCTGATGGAAACGCGGGGCATCATGCCCCTGCTGATGAAGGCGCGTAACGGCGAAACCTGGACGAGTGCCGAGAAAGCCCAGCTACTGGCCCATTTGCGCCGGGTCGCGCATCTTTCACCCTACCTGATCGCCCTGTTGTTGCCGGGCTCCGTGCTGCTTCTGCCGATCTATGCCTGGTGGCTGGACCGCCGCCGCGTCAAGCGGGGCGACTAGCGTCGGTGACGGTGTCGTTCCACGGCGCCACCTTGAGCAGCAAGACCATGCCCGGCACGGCCAGGGCGGCGCACAGCCAGAAGAAGTTCAGCCAGCCCAGTTGTTCGACCAGCCAGCCGGCCGAAGCATTGATGAAGGTGCGCGGTACGGCGGCCAGGCTGGTGAACAGGGCCATTTGCGTTGCCGTGTAGGCTGGGTGCGTGGCCCGGGCGATGAAGGCGACGAAGGCGGCCGTGCCCAGGCCGACGCCGAGCGCTTCGAGGCCGATGACGAAGGCCAGTGCGATGCGTTCGCTGGCGCCGATGCTGTCATAGTGCCCTTGCGCAGCCAGCCAGGCGAAGCCGAAGATCGATACCAGTTGAACTACTCCGAACAGCCACAGTGCCCGGTTGATCCCCAGTTTGACCATCCACAGGCCGCCGAGCAGGGCGCCGATCACCGCCGGCCACAGACCGGCATGCTTGGCGATCAGGCCGATATCGGTCTTGGTGAAACCCATGTCGAGGTAGAAGGGGGTGGCCAGCGCGGTGCACAGGCTGTCGCCAAGCTTGTAGAGGAAGATGAAACCGAGGACCAAGGCGGCGCCGCGCCAGCCCTGGCGGCCCATGAATTCGTGGAAGGGCTCGGTGACTGCCTGGCGCAGCGTCTTCGGTGCGCCCTTGACGGACGGTTCGCTGACCAGCCAGGCCATGGCCATGCCGGGCAGCATGAAGGCGCCGGTGATCCAGAACACTTCGTTCCACGGCAGGCGGTCGGCCAGGATCAGCGACAGTGAGCCGGGAATCAGACCGGCGATGCGGTAGGCGTTCACATGCACGGCGTTGCCGAGGCCGAGTTCGTTATCGCTCAGGATTTCGCGGCGGAAGGCGTCGACCGCGATGTCCTGGGTGGCCGAGAGCAGCGACAGCAACGTCGCCAGCCACAGGATGGGCCAGATGTTGTCCTTCGGGTTCAGGCCACCGAGCGAGCCGATGGCGAGGAGCAGGCCGATCTGTGTGAGCAGCATCCAGCCGCGCCGGCGGCCGAAACCTGGTATCGAGAAACGGTCGAGCAGTGGCGACCAGAGGAATTTCCAGGTGTAGGGAAACTGGATCAGGGCGAAGAAGCCGATGGTCTTCAGGTCGACGCCTTCGCTGCGCAGCCAGGCCGGCAGCAAATTGAGCAACAGGTAGAGCGGCAGCCCTGATGAAAAACCGGTGAAGATGCAGATCAGCATCTTCCGGGTGAGCAGCGCGGCGAGCCAGGCCGGCATCAGCGCTGCTGGGTCAGGCGATAGACCGCCAGGCTGCCGAGGAAATTCAGCTCGCGTTCGTCGTCGTTGTCGACCATGTTGCCGCCCTCGTCGAGCACGTGGCGCTCGCGGATGATGAGGCCCATCTGGGCGCATAGCGCCTCGAAGTCGAGCAGGGTAAAGAAGCGG
Source organism: Dechloromonas agitata is5 (assembly GCF_000519045.1). Taxonomy (GTDB): domain Bacteria; phylum Pseudomonadota; class Gammaproteobacteria; order Burkholderiales; family Rhodocyclaceae; genus Azonexus; species Azonexus agitatus. Next base: position 717,843 of record NZ_KI912532.1, on the reverse strand, counting down.
ACGTTGGGTGAGTCGTACCACTGGTAGGGCAGGTCTTCGGAGACCGGCATGCGGCCGGCAAGCACCGAGCGCAGGTTCTTCCAGTAGGCGAAGTTGGGGAAGGAAACGACCGCCTCGCGGCCGACGCGCAGCATTTCGCGCAGGATGCCCTCGGTATGGCGCACCGTTTGCAGCGTGCGCGACAGGATCACATGGTCGAAGGACTGGTCGGCGAATTCGTCGAGGCCTTTCTCCAGGTTGCCCTGCAGCACGTTGATGCCGTTGCGGATGGCCGCCAGGATGTTGGCATCGTCGATCTCGACGCCGACGCCACGGACGCCGCGACTGTCCACCAGGTGCCGGAGCAGGCTGCCATCGCCGCAGCCGAGGTCGAGCACGCGGTGGCCGGGCTCGATCCAGGCCGTGATGAGGTCGAAATCGGGGCGTCCCAGGGTGTTGGTCATAGCTGGATGTTCCGCAGGTAGGCGTCGACGATGCCGTGGTAATGGGCATCTTCCATCAGGAAGGAGTCGTGGCCGAAATTGAGGTCGATCTCGGCGTAGGAGACATTGCGGCCGTTGGCGAGCAGGGCGGCGACAATTTCCTTGGAGCGGGCCGGGCTGAAACGCCAGTCGGTGGTGAAGGAGGCGATCAGGAAGCCGGTATCCGGGTGGCTGCGGCCCATGGCGCGGACCAGGTCGCCGTTGTCGAGGCGGGCCGGATCGAAGTAGTCGAGCGCCTTGGTCATCAACAGGTAGGTGTTGGCGTCGAAATAGCCGGCGAACTTGTCGCCCTGGTAGCGCAAGTAGGATTCGACCTCGAACTCGACGTCGTAGTCGAAGGAGAACGAGCCATTGCGCAGCTCGCGGCCGAATTTCTCGCCCATCTGGTCGTCGGACAGGTAGGTGATGTGGCCGAGCATGCGGGCCAGGCGCAGGCCGCGCGTCGGCCGGGTGTTGTGCTCGTAGTAGTGGCCGCCGTGGAAATCGGGATCGGTCAGGATGGCCTGGCGGGCAACGTCGTTGAAGGCGATGTTCTGCGCCGTCAGCTTGGGGGCCGAGGCGATGATGATGGCGTGGCGCACGCGTTCCGGCTGGCTGATCGTCCAACGCAGCGCCTGCATGCCGCCCAGGCTGCCGCCGATGACTGCTGCCCAGGCATCGATGCCGAGCAAGTCGGCCAGGCGGGCCTGCGCCTCGACCCAGTCACTGACCGCGACGATCGGGAAGTCGGCGCCCCAGCGCTTGCCGGTGGCCGGGTTGATCGACGACGGGCCAGTCGAACCATGGCAGCCGCCGAGATTGTTCAGGCCGACGATGAAATAGCGGTCGGTGTCGAGCGGCCGGCCGGGACCGACGATGTTGTCCCACCAGCCGATGTTGTTCGGTGCGTCGGCATAGTGGCCGGCGACGTGGTGATGCCCGGAGAGCGCGTGGCAGACGAGGATGGCGTTGGATTTGGCGGCGTTGAGCGTGCCGTAGGTCTCGTAGACCAGATCGTAGGCCGGCAGAACGCCGCCGCTCCGCAGGTGGAGCGGCTGATCGAAGTGGGCGCGTTGCGACGTGACGACGCCGACGGATTGTCCTGACATGCTATTCCTGAAAAACAAAAACCCAGTTGGCCGAAAACGCGAACTGGGTGGTTCCCGTTTTAGCTGTATTTATAAGCGCCCGCAATCAGAGCTCAAATCGGCGCGGCTGAAGCACTTCAGCGTTCCGGGACGATACCGAGCGGGCATGGAAAAGTCAATGAAACGAAGACTTTAAGCGTCTGCTGAAGTGTCGTCATCTTTTGTTAAACTCGGGCGAATCCCCTCCTTGTGAAAAGAGTTTGGCCCATGTTGGAGCAAAGACGTCATCAGCGCATTCGTTTTTCCGTGCCGCAGAAAATCAGCATCGGGTTTGGCGGCCAGATCGGCGAAGGGGTGATCGAGAACCTGTCATTGTCCGGGCTGATGTTGCGTACGCCAATGCCGCTGGAGATTTCGCACAACATTGGCTGCGAGTTCAGTGTCTTCGAGTCGCCGGTCATCGATGTGCCCGCGGTGGTCGTCAGCCGGGTATGCGATTTGTACGGCGTGCGCTTCCAGCAGGGGCCGATCAGCCAGATCCTGATCGACGATGCGATCAATGCCGCGCTCAACAGCGGGAAGGCATCCATCCTGACGGTCCATGAACTCGGTGGGCGTAAGACCATGCGCATCACCGGCGGCTTGTGCGGCATCCTGCGCAGCGATTTCATGCATGCCCTGACCCGCATGGGGGTGGACGAGATCGATCTCGAAGGCGTGACGGCGGTCGAACAGGCCGGACTGGCCCTGTGCCTGGTGGCGACCAGCCGCCATGGCGTGGCGATCGGGGCGCAGTCTCCCTGCTTTGCCGAAGCCTGGGCGCAGGCGTTGAGCATTCCGGGAATGCCCGGCCTCAGGGAAGGCGGGGTTTGATCGGGATGCGTACCGGGGCAAGGCAGAAGCGCCGGCTGGTCATGTTGGCCCTGCTCGGGCCGGCGGTGGTATGGGCAGCCGACGAGGGAGCGTATTTCAGCGAATTGCCGGTCGTCGCATCGGTCAGCCGACTGCCGCAGCGCCTGGCCGATGCGCCAACTGCCGTGACAGTCATCGACCGCGACATGATCCGTGCTTCCGGCAGCCGTACCCTGAACGACCTGTTCCGGCTGGTGCCGGGCTTCCAGACCCATCCGCACACTACCGAACCGGCCCGCGTCAGCTACCATGGCTTGAACGACGAGGATTACTCTCCGCGTGTCCAGGTGCTGATCGACGGTCGCTCGATGTACTCGCCGTTGTTCGGCAACGGGGTGAACTGGGCGACGCTACCGGTCGCCCTCGACGACATCGAGCGGATCGAGGTCGTGCGCGGCACCAATGGCGTGTCCTACGGCAGCAATGCCTTCCTCGGTGTCATCAACATCATCACGATCGACCCGGCGCTGACCCGTGGTTTCTCCGTGTCGGCCAGCCATGGCAGCCAGAACGTCCGCGATCAGGGCCTGCGGCTGGGCGGCCGGATTGGCGAGGTCGGTGACTTCCGGCTGACCTACCGGCAACTGAACGACGATGCGCTGGCTGATCGCGGGGACTGGATCGACAATTTTCGCTCCCGCTTGGTCGATTTACGGGCCGACTTCACGCTCGATGAACGGAATGCGCTCCAGATCAATGCTGGACAGACAGAGGGCGTGACGGGAGTCGGGCGTATAGGCGCGGATACGATTTGCGGTCAGTCGAAGAATCCGATCCGAGGTTTGGAGCAGAGAAACACGTACGCGCAGATTGCCTTGCGACACGTTGCATCTCCGTCAAGTGATTTCCAGTTGCGGTATTCCTATACAGCTGATCGCTCCGATGACGCTTTTTCGATTGATATTCGGTGCCAGATACCGACAGCTCCGATTTATCGCGTCAATCAGACTGGTGATCATGGTCAGCGGCAGGAACTCGAGTTTCAGCACAACCTGCAATTGGAGGGGGTGGGGCGCGTGGCTTGGGGGGCAAGTTGGCGTGAGGACGCGATGCGTTCCGAATGGGTATTGCCTGGGCAGGGTACGGTAAAGCGTGAAACTGGTCGATTGTTTGGCAACTGGGAAGCCAAGCCAGCCTCCTGGTTGACGACAAACCTTGGTTTAGCTGGGGAAAGTGATTCGCTGGCCGGCTTTATGTGGTCGCCGCGGATCAGCACAAATTTTCATTTCAATACCGAGAATACTCTGCGTATCGGTTATTCCAGAGCGCATCGGACGGGGAGCATCTATGACTATCGGGCGGATTATTTTTCTGGCCCGGGTAGATATCAGTTCAGGGCAGATCCAAGCATGCCGACGGAGCGTCTGGATACCTGGGAGCTTGGTTATCTGGGTGACTGGCGGGACTGGCGGGCGAGCCTGGATGTCCGTTTGTTCCACGAGACGATCCGGGATCGCTTGTATACCCTCGACCTCAACGCCAAAAGTGATGGCGTGCCGTCGCTGACCATGCCGATTCAGGATGTCCGCATTCGTGGCATCGAGTACCAGTTCAAATGGCAGCCCTTCGAGCCGACCCGCCTGATTTTCGGTCAGACGTTCACCGACATTGATAGCGACTATCTGGCGTCGGCCCTGGCCTATCCGAACGGCACCCTCAGCCGGCCAACGGATTACAGTAACATCGAGCAACTCACCGAGCGTTCGACCCCGCGGCGGGCAACGTCACTGCTCTGGATGCAGGCCTTGCCCTACAAACTGCAGTTCTCGCTGGCCGGCTACTGGCAGGACAAGATGAAGTGGTCGCAGAATTCCTGGTCGGCCAAATACCGGCGCTTCGATGCGCGGCTGGCCTATCCCTTCCGCTTGGGGAGCGTTGGGGGCGAACTGGCCTATGTTGTGCAATCGCTGAATGGTGCGCACGGCGAATACAAGACTTTCGACGGGAGTGGCAGCGATCCGGATGGTACCGGTCGCATCGTCGACCGGCGGCAATGGCTGAGCCTGCGCCTCGATTTCTGAGGCGGCGGGTGACGGCCTGATCAGGCCGTCCGCATCACGGCGCCTTCCAGCCAGACCTCGAAGGGTTCATTGGGGGCGACGGCCTTGCCCTGGGCGAAGTCGATGCCCAGGTCGCGCAGCTGGTCGAGCGTTTCCTGGTCGTCGACATCCTCGGCAATCGTGTGGATGTGCAGGTCGGACGTGATTTCCTGGACGGCACGCAGCAGTGCGGTGGAGGCCCGGGTGCCGCCGAGATCACGGGTCAGGCTGCGGCTCAGTTTGACGTGGCTGGGCGAGATGCTGCGCAGGTGACTGAAGGAAGAGAGGCCGCCGCCGAAATCCTCGAGGCCCACGGTGCAGCCCAGCATGTGCATCTGGCGTGAGAATTCCATGGCCTGGCTGGTCAGGTGGGTCAGGATGTCTTCCGAAAACACCAGGCACAGCCTTTCGCCGGACAGGTTGTGGCTGGCCAGGCTGCGTGCGATGTAGTCGGCGGTTTCCCGACTGCTGATCGAGCTGCGCGACAGCGGCAGCAGGCAATGCAGGTTGCGACCCCGTCGCTTGGCACGGGCCAGGGCCTCGACGGCGGCATCGATCAGGCGCCGGTCGATGGCCGGGGCCAGGTCGTAGCGTTCGGCGGCATCGATCAGGGCGGCCAGGGTGACGGGCGGCAGGCCGGGCTCGTTGAGGCGGGCGGTGAGGGCGACGGTATGGCTGCCGGTGGAGATCTGCAGCGAGCGCAGCGGGATGGCTTCGACCAGCAGGCGGTCGTCGGCCAGGGCGCTGGCGATGCGGCCGGCCCAGTTGCTGGTGTCGTGACGACGTTCCTGGGTGGGCACGACCTCCTGTTCGCAGACCCGGTTACGGCCGCTTTCCTTGGCCCGGTGACAGGCGGTATCGCCGGCGGCAACAATCTCGTTGATGTTGTGCACCTTGCGGTTGACCGTGGTGACGCCGATGCTGGCGCCGATCGCGAACACCTTGTCCTGCCAGATGAAACGATAGGCTGCGGCCAGGCCGCAGATATCCTCCGCCACCTGGCGGGCGCGGGCGCCGCTGCAGTTGGCCAGCATGATGCTGAACTCGTCGCCACCCAGGCGAGCCAGGGTGTCTTCCTCGCGCAGCCGGCCCTGAAAGAGCAGGGCCATCTGGCGCAGCAGTTCGTCGCCGGCCAGGTAGCCGCAGGTGTCGTTCACCTGCTTGAAACGGTCGAGATCGATGAACAGAACGGCGAATTCGTTGTCGCCGGCCTGCACGCTGGCCAGGGCCTTTTCCAGACGGTGTTCGAATTCCCGCCGGTTGAGCAAGCCGGTCAGCGCGTCGTGGCGGGCCTGGAAGGCGAGCTGCGCGGTCGCTTCCTCGATACGCGACTGCATCGACAAATGGACTTCCTCGATGCGGGCGGCCATCTGGTTGAAGCCACTTTCCAGGATGCCGATTTCACCGCTTGAACTGGCCGTTACCCGGGTATCCAGCTTGCCGGAGGACATGCTGTTGACGGCCTGGGCCAGCCGCATCACCGGCCGGACCAGGTTGTCGGCCATGGCGATGGCCAGTGCGGCAAGGATCAGGAGTCCGAAGAGGACGATGAGCAGGCCACGCTGGACCAGTTCCCGCTGTTTGTTGGCCAGATCGGTTTTGTCGTATTCGACGAAGACGTAGCCGATGACCTCGGGCGGGCTTGCCTTGCTGGCCGCCGGTGCGGTTTCGAAGAGCAGGTCGGTATCGGCGACCGAGCGCTTGACCGGCGCACCGAAGGCGATCCACTGGCCGGTTTCGGCGACTTGCCGCGGTTCGTCGAAAGCCTGGCGGAGTTCTTCGGCCGATAGCGAGACGCGCCCGCTGACGGCGATCGTGCGGCCCTTCTGGTTGACGATGATGGCGGCCTTGACGCCGGATTCCTGAACGGTGGCCTGGGCCAGGCCGTGCAGGCTTTCGATCTGGCCGGCGATGATGCCGTATTCGCTGATCGGTGCCAGGTAGCGGACAGTGGCCAGTCCCTTGAGGCGCAGTTCGCCTTCCAGGGTACGGATGCCGCTGAAGGTGAAATAGATGACCAGCGCGATGGCGATCAGCGCACTGGGCAGCAGAGTCAGCAACAGCAGACGGTGACGGAGGGTCAGACGATTCATCGAGTTTCCCTGTCAGCGAGCAGGGCACGCCGGATGGCGGCCTCGTCGGGTAGCTTGAGCCCCAGCGCCTGGGCGACGTTGGGATTGATGGCGATGCTGAACTGCGCCGGCCCACTGGGCGGTGGCAGATTGGTACCGTGGTTGATGATCAGTTCGGCAGTCTGGCGGGCCGCTTGGGGCGGTGTGGTGTGCAGGGCGGCCAGTGCCCCGGCGGTGACGAAGGCGGGCGAGTAGCCGATGATCGGTCGTTGCAGCCGGAAGGCGGTGATCAGGATGGCCTTGATGTTGTTGCGGCGGTAGATCGTGCCGTCGGGCAGGGCGAGCAGGGCGGAGGACCGTTCGAGCACGGCATTGAGGGCCGGCAGGAGCGCCTTGTCGGTGTCGGCATCTTCGACATCGAGGATCAGTCCGGCCTTGCTGAAGGCCTGGCGGTATTGGCTGGCCAGGCTGCGGGTTTCCGCGCTGCTCAGCAGGCCGAAGCGTTTCTGGTCGGGGAATATCTGGCGGAAGAAAGCTGCCTGACGGGCCGGCGGCTGGTCGAGGTAAATGGCAGTGATGCGGCCGGCGCGCCGGTTTTCGACCAGGATGCGCTCGTAGCTCAGGCGCGGCAGCAGGGTGGCGATGATCGGCGGGCTGTCGGGCCGGCTGAGGGCTTTGCTCAGCGCCTCGCTGCCGACGGCGACGATGAGGTCGGCGGTTGGCAGGGGTTGCGGCGAACTGGCCTGGGTCGTCGCCACGACACGCCAGCTCGAACCGCTCAGCCCTTCATTGAGCTCTCTGGCAAATTCTTCATAAACGCCGCCATTCTCTCCGAGGATCAGCGCAAGACTCCCTCCCCAGGCCTGCGAGACCAGGAATATAAGGAGAAACGGAAGGATTCGTCCTAACTTGAGCACCCGCGAAATATCGCACGACGGGTATGCCAAAGCAATGACAGAATTGCCAAATCAGCGCTGATTCAGCAAGTCGCCGATTTGGGCTGAAATTTCCGTCACCGGCATCGAGAAAGCGAATTTCTTGATGAAGTTGCCATCCGGGCCGAGCAGAATCATGCCTGCTGAATGGTCGACGGCGTAACGGTCGGGAGGCGTGTCCGGTTCGCGCACCTTGGCGTAGCGGATCTTGAAGTTGTCGGCGGCCCGCCGGACCAGAGCTGGCGAGCCGGTCAGGCCGAGGATGCGCGGGTCGAAGAACTCGGTGTAGGTCTTCAACACCTTCCCGGTGTCGCGCTCCGGATCGACCGAAATGAAGATGGGCTGGAGCTTCGCCGCCTTGTCGCCGAGCAGCTTGAGGATCTCGGCCATTTCCACCAGGGTGGTCGGGCAGATGTCGGGGCAATAGGTGTAGCCGAAGGCGATGAGCTGGAAACGGCCGCGGAATTCTTCCTGGGTAACGGCCCGGCCATTCGGGTCCTGCAGCAGGTAGCGCGGGTTGATGCCCACCTCTTCGCCGCGCAGCAACTCGAGGCTGTGCATCGACTGGCCGGCGGCCGGGCCGGCAAGCAGCAGGGTGAGGCAGGGCACGGCGAGAAGGGCGGGCAGGCGGTTCATTGGGCGACCGGGAAAGCGGCTTGCAGGTTCTTTTCGGCCGCCGCGATGCGGGCTGCCAGTGTGACGGCGTCAGGGCAGGGTGTCTTGCTCTTGCCCTGCTCCAGATAGGCGGCATTGGTGGCGTTTTCGAAGACTTCACCGTAATCGCGGGTCTTGGGCGCTGTCGTCACGATGATGTTGCGGGCGCGGCTGACCAGGGCCGGCTGCTGGCAGGCCAGGGCGATGCCGTTCAATTCGCCGAGCGCGCTGACCGCGGCCTTGCCTTGATCGGCAGCCAGGGCGGCATGGCTGAGGGAAGAGAGGGCGAGGGCAAGCAGGGGGGCGATGAGTTTCATGGTCGGGTTCCTCGAGGCTGATCGAGGATTATAGTGGCTCGCCGGGGAGTGGCCTTTTCACAAATCAAAAATGCCGAGCAGGGCGGGCAAGCCCTCGCTGATGGCGACCGGGCCCGGCGTCAGGATGACGGCCGACTTGATTTCGTGCAGGCGCCCGTCGCGCACGGCAGGGATGTCCTCCCAACCCGGCCGGGCGGCGATGCGTTCCGGGCGGAAATGCTTGCCGCACCAGGAGCCGATGATGATGTCCGGCGCGGCGGCGATGACTTCCTCGGCCGTCGGCATTCGGTCCTTGGCCAGCGGCGAACGGGCGCGTTCGGCGAAGACGTCCTCGCCTCCCGCCAGTTCGATCAGTTCGGAGGCCCAGCGGATACCGGAGATCAGCGGCTCGTCCCATTCCTCGAAATAGACGCGCGGTTTCCGGCCGGTCCGGGCATGGCGTTCGGCGGCGATGGCGCGGGTTTCCGCGATCTGCGCCTCCAGTTCGTCGACCAGGGCCAAGGCCCTGGCTTCGGCGCCGACCAGCCGGCCGAGCGTTTCGATCATGCCGAGGATGTCCTCAACGCTGCGCATGTTGAAGGCGTAGACCGGCACGCCGGCCTTGATCAGGTCGCGTGAAATATCGCTTTGCAGGTCCGAGAAGGTGAGCACCAGATCGGGTTGGGTGGCGAGAATCTTGTCGATGTCGCCGCTGGTGAAGGCGAAGACCTTGGGCTTCTCCTTGCGCGCCGCGGGCGGTCGCACGGTATAGCCGGAAATGCCGACGATGCGTTGTTGTTCGCCGAGGGCGTAGAGCACTTCGACGGTTTCGGTGGTCAGGCAGACGATGCGCTGGGGCAGGCGGGGCATGGCTTTAACGGGCAGGACGGTGGCTGCGTGCGACATCGAGGTGGGCGCAAAGTTTCTCGGCACCATCGAGGATGCGCGGCGTGTGGCGCTGCATGATGTCCGGGTTGATGTGAAACAGGTTGTTGCGCTTGACGGCCGTCATCTGGGTCCATTTGTCCCAGTCCTTCAGCCATTCCGGCTTGGCGTCGCCCATGCCGGTGGCGATGATGGCCTCGGGGTCGGCTTCGAGCACGGCCTCGACGCTGACCGTCGGCGCCATCTTGCCGAGGTGGCCGAAGACGTTTTCGCCGCCGCACAGGGTGATGGCGTCGCTGATGATCTGCGGACCGCCGACCGTCATCAGCGGCGTTTTCCAGATCTGGTAGAAGGTGCGGACCTTGGGCTTGCCAGCGTTGGCCTTGCGCAGGGCTTCCAGACGCTGGCGGAAGCGCTCGGCCGCCGGCCTGGCGACAGCTTCGCTGCCGGCCAGCTGGCCGAGGCGTTCGAGCTGGTCGGCGACGTTTTCCATCTTGTTCGGTTGCGAGACATAGACGGTCAGGCCGAGCGCCTTCAGCTTGCTGACCTGCGGCATGTTGTTGCCGCTTTCCCAGGCCAGCACGAGGTCCGGCTTCAATGCGGCGACGGCTTCCAGGTCGACGCGCGAATAGCCGCCGACGCGCGGCACCTTCTTGGCTTCCGGCGGGTAGTCGCTGTACTCGACGGTGCCGACCAGCTTGTCGCCGGCCCCGGCGGCGAACAGGCTTTCGGCGATATGCGGGGCAAGGGCGACGATGCGCTTGGCTGGCGCCTTGAGGCGGACTTCCTGGCCGGTGTCGTCCTTGAGGCGGAGATCGGCCTGGGCGCTGCTGCTCAGGATGAAGGTGGCGGCCAGGAGCGCGAGGTGGCTGGGTTTCATGCAGGTTTCCATTCGTTCAGGGCGGTGGCCAGCCGTTGCCAGCCGGCCTCATCGGCGGGCAGGCCGCAGCGGAGCAGGGGCTGCTGGTCGAAGCGTCGGGTCAGGATGGCGCGGCGGGCGAGGTAGTCGAACAGTTCGTTGCTGTGTGGCGAGGAGAGCGTGGCGAAGAGGGCCGTGGCCTTGACCTCGCCGAGCGGGGCGAGCAATTGGTGCAGGCGTTCGCCGGCCGCTTGCAATTGCGGCCGGGCGGCGGCCTGCCAGGCGGTGTCGGCCAGTGCCAGGCGGGCAGCCTCGCGCGACGGGCCGCTGACTGTCCACGGCCCCATCGCTTCCTGCATCCGGCGCAACAGTTCGGGGGCGGCAAAGACGAAGCCGACGCGGACGCCGGCCAAGCCAAAGAACTTGCCGAGCGAACGGAGGACGATCAGGTTGGGTGCCTCGGGCGTGCCGGCCAGCGGGGTGACGCTCAGTTCCGGCGTCGCATCGACGAAGGCCTCGTCGACGATCAGCCAGCCGCCGCGCTTGTGCAGCTGGCGGGCGGCATCGAGTACCAGCTCGTGGGGGTGGCGGTCGGCGGTCGGATTGTTCGGATTGCAGAGCAGGACGTAGGGCGTTGCTGCGGCCAGGGCGCGTGGCAGCGTGGCGTTCTGCAGGTAGCGGACCTTGTGCCCGGCCTGCTGCCAGGCCTGCGGGTGCTCGGCGTAGAGCGGTGCGATGCAGGCGACCGCCGCCTTGGGCAGCAGGGCCGGCAGCCACTGGATGGCAGCCTGCGAGCCGGCGACCGGCAGCAGGTTCGGGTTGCCGTAATAGGCTGCCGCGGCGGCTTCCAGCCCATCGTCGCTTTCCGGCAGGCGTTGCCAGACGGCGGCCGGCAAGGTGGGAACCGGCCAGCCCTGAGGGTTGATGCCGGTGGACAGGTCGAGCCAGTCGGCGAGCGGGATGTCGTAGTGCGCCGCGGCCTGGCGCAGGCGGCCGCCGTGTTCAAGCATGCAGGAATCCAATCACGAAAAAGGCAGCCAGCCACAGCCACAGACTGTGCCGGATCAGGGCGATGGCGCGACCGAGGTCGGCGGCGACGGGGGCCGGGCCGGTGCCGAGCGGCGGGCGCTGTTCGAGCTGGCCGTGGTAGATCGCGGCGCCACCGAGTTGCACGCCGAGGCTGCCGGCGCCGGCCGACATTACCGGACCGGCATTCGGGCTGTCCCAGCCCGGTGCCTGGGTGCGCCAGCAGGCCAGGGCCTGGCGGGTGTGGCCGAGCAGGGCGTAGGTCAGGGCCGTGAGGCGGGCCGGCAGCCAGTTCAGCGCATCGTCGATGCGGGCAGCCGGGCGGCCGAACAGGTTGAAACGTTCGGTGCGGTAGCCCCACATGGCGTCCAGCGTGTTGGCCAGCCGGAAGAGCAGGGCACCGGGGCCGCCGAGCAGGGCGAACCAGAACAGGGTGCCGAAGATGGCGTCGTTACCGTTTTCGAGCACCGATTCCATGCCGGCCTTGGCGACGCCCGATTCGTCGAGGGCTGAGGTGTCGCGCGAAACGATCCACCCGACGCGCTGCCGGGCCTCTTCAAGATGCCCGTCCTGCAAGGGTTTCGCGATGGCTTCAGCGTGCTCGCAGAGGCTTTGCGCGCCAAGGGCGAAGTAGAGTAGGGCGACATCGACGGCAAAGGGGGCCAGCGGGCGCAGCGCGAAGGCGAGGATGACGAAGGGCAGGACAACCAGCGCCCAGGCGAGCAGGCCGGCCGGCAGGTGGCGCGTGTTGAGACGTTTCTCGACGGCGGCCGCCAGGTTGCCGAAGCCGACCAGCGGATGAAAACGACGCACCTCGCCGAGCAGGCGGTCGAGCAGCACGGCCGCCAGGGCGGCGGCCGGCATGGCGAACGCGCCGTCCGGCATCATGCCGGGAAGATGCCCCGCTGCTGGATGTCGTCCTGCAGGGCGGTGAGCGTCGTGGTCAGCGAATCCCGGCGTTCGCCGTCGGTCTGGCCCCACTGGTCGAAGTAGAGCAGGTCGGCGATGGGCAGCCGGGGCAGCCAGCCGGCCGTTTCCAGTTCCGGCTTGTCGTGGAAATGGCTGACGTGGCCGATGCACAGGTAGGCGATGGGCACGATGTTGGCCGGGATGCCGAGCACCTTCTGCAGCTCCGGCTGGTTGAAGATGCTCACCCAGCCGACGCCCAGGCCTTCGGCACGGGCCGCCAGCCACAGGTTCTGCACGGCGCACACGCTGCTATACAAATCCATCGTCTTGATGTGCGTACGGCCGATGACCACCGGGCCGGTGCGTTCGCGGTCGCAGGTGATGCACAGGTTGATCGGCGACTCGACGATGCCTTCCAGCTTGAGCTGGCTGTAGGTATCGCGCTTGCCTTCCGGGAACATCATCGCCGCTTCGGCATGGGCCTTGGCGAAGAGGTCGCGCACCCGCTGTTTGACTTCAGGCGAGCGGACGAGCAGGAAATTCCAAGGCTGCATGAAGCCGACCGACGGCGCATGGTGGGCGGCCAGCAGGATGCGGGCAAGCACGTCGTCGGGCACCGGATCGGGCAGGAACTGGCCGCGCACGTCGCGGCGGTTGAAGATGGTGCGATAGACGGCGGCGCGCTCGGTGTCGGAAAAAGCGTGGTCGCTCTGGTTTTCCATGAATTCCCCTTGTGGAAAAACGATGACTGCCTGTCCAAGCAGCCCGGTTTCGTCTCCCGGCCGGTCTTCTGACTTGGATTCAACCGTCGCCGCGCCTTCCCGGCCGAAACCAGTGGCATCTTGCGGCCAACGTCCTCCTCACAGCGTTGGGCACGTGGCGGATTCGCACCGCCTTCCCGATTCTCCGTTCGGCATTGCCGAACGGCACCCGGAGACACTCGCCTGATCCAAATCAGGCGGGGCCGATGGTGCCATAATTACGGCCTTTTTGACACCGGGGCCACCCATGCACCGCAATTCCCTGATGGTCCAGGGGACCACCTCCGATGCCGGCAAATCGACGCTGGTTGCCGCGCTGTGCCGCATCCTGAAACGGCGCGGGGTTAACGTGGCGCCGTTCAAACCGCAGAACATGGCGCTCAATTCGGCAGTGACCGTGGATGGCGGCGAAATCGGCCGGGCACAGGCGCTGCAGGCCCTGGCTTGCGGGCTGCTGCCGCATACCGATTTCAACCCGGTGCTGTTGAAGCCGACGACGGACAAGAAGGCGCAGGTCATCATCCACGGCCAGGTGGCGACCGACCTCGATGCCAAGGCTTATCACGCCTACAAGCCGCGAGCGATGGGCGCCGTGCTGGAATCCTGGGGGCGGCTGACGGCAGCCTACGACTGCGTCCTGGTCGAGGGGGCCGGCTCGCCGGCCGAGATCAACCTGCGCGATCGCGACATCGCCAACATGGGCTTTGCCGAGGCGGTCGATTGCCCGGTGATCCTGGTGGCCGATATCGACCGGGGGGGCGTTTTCGCGCATCTGGTCGGCACGCTGGAACTGCTGTCGCCTTCCGAGCAGCAGCGCGTGGTCGGTTTCGTGATCAACCGTTTCCGGGGCGACATCGGCCTGCTGGAACCCGGACTCGATTGGCTGGAGGAACGCACCGGCAAACCGGTGCTTGGCGTGCTGCCCTACCTGCACGGCCTGCTGCTCGATGCCGAGGATGCCATTGCCACGGCGGCGATCGGCGATAAGCGGAACACGAAACTGAAGGTGATTGCCCCGGCCTATCCGCGGACCTCGAACCACAACGACCTCGACCCGCTGCGCCTGCATCCGGAGGTCGATTTCCGCTGGATCGGGCCGGGGGAAACACCGCCGGCCGCCGACCTGATCGTGCTGCCCGGCTCCAAGGCCGTGCGTGCCGATCTCGACTGGTTGCGCAGCCAGGGTTGGGACAAGGCGATAGCCAGGCACCTGCGCTACGGTGGCAAGGTGATCGGTCTGTGCGGCGGCTACCAGATGCTCGGCCAGGCGGTGCATGACCCGCAGGGGCTGGAAGGCACCCCGGGTTCGACGCCGGGCCTCGGCTGGCTGGCAGTGGACACGACGCTGGAAGCGGAAAAGCAGTTGCGCAACGTCGCCGGGCATCTGGCCTTGCCGGGCCGACCGGCGATGACCGGCTATGAAATCCACCTCGGCGTGACGGCCGGCCCCGGTTGCGCCCGCCCTGCCGTCAACCTGGCCGGGGATCGTCCGGACGGCGCCATCTCGGCTGACGAGCAGGTGCTCGGCACCTACTGCCACGGGGTTTTCGACCATCCGGCGGCGCTCGATGCCTTGCTTCGCTGGGCGGGGGCCGAGCCGGAACAGCAGGTTGATTTCGCTGCCCGCCGCGCGGCCGACCTCGACCGCCTGGCCGATGCGGTCGAGGCGGCGCTCGATTGGGAAAAGCTGGCGCCCTGGCTGCCGGCCTGAACCTCAGCTGCTCGGCGTGTCGTGCCGGATGCGCTTGAGGGCGACCTGCTTCTGGATATTGCGGAAATCCATCTCGCGGCCGTGTAGCGCGTAGTGCTTGCGCATGGCGCCAAAGCTCTTCTTGGCTTCCTCGCCTTCCAGCAGGGCCTCGGCCTGGTGGTCGGCCAGTTCGTGGTCGCCCAGGTTGAGTGCGCTGCGCAGCACGTCGAGCCGGCTGGCGGCGGATAGTTCGGCGGACATCAGGGCCGGGCGCAGGCCGGCGAAACGCGGTTTGCCGCGTCCCGGCGAGCTGATGGCGAGTAGTGCGGCATAGCTCGCCTGGGCGTCGAGGTCGAGGTTCTGCACCTCTGATTCCTTGAGGCCGACCAGGGTTTTCTCGGCCGAGACCAGATCCTTGGCGTCGACCTGGCTGCGTGCCAGGGCCAGGCGATCGGCGGGGGTCACCGCACCGGGCATGGTGTCATTGGCGATGACGTCGGCCAGCACGTTGCGGGCCGTGTCGGCATCGCCGTTCAGCGTCGCAGCTTCGGCCAGCAGGCGCTTGCGCTGGTAGTTGCGCGGCGTTTTCTGGGCGACTTCGTCGAGCACCCGCTGCGCCTCCTCGGCTTCGCCCTGCGCCATGCAGATGTTGGCCTTGAGGTCGGCGGCATCGAAGAACTGAGGGGTGTCGGCCACGACGCGCTCGATTTCGGCCCGCGCCTCGCTCAGCTTGTTCTGGCGATGCAGGGATCGGGCGACGCCAGCGCGGGCCCAGGGGAATTCGTAGTTGTCGAGAATGGCGCGGTAAGCCGTTTCGGCCCCCTCGGCGTCGCCGCTGATCAGCTTGACTTCGGCCTGCTGGCGGAGGATTTCGAAGCGGTAGGAACGGCCGGCCTCGCTGGCCTGCTTTTGTTCGAGGATGGCCAGTGCATTGGCGTACTCCTGGCTGCGCTTTTCGCGGTAGTAGTCCTTGAAGAACTCCTTCTTGGCCATGATGCGGTCGAGGCGCAGGATCAGCTTGTCGGGCGAGAAGGGCTTGATGATGTAGTCGTCCGGCACCAGCTCGACGGCAGAGACGACCTGCTCGTAGGACTGCTCGCCGGTCACCATCATGAAGATGCATTCGTCGGGCAGCAGGTTGAAGCGGCGCAGCTCTTCGAGCAGTTGCTGGCCGGAGCGGCCGTCGCCCAGCACGTAATCGCACAGGATCACGTCCGGCGTGTTGTTGCGGATGCGATAGAGGGCGTCCTGGTAATTGGAGGCGAATTCGACGGCGAAGGCGCCAATGGTTTGCGCGATGGTGCGCAGCGCTTCGCGGGCCTGCGGCTGGTCGTCGATGACCAGGAAGCGCTTTTGGACGTAGAGGCTCATTACGGCAGGCGCAGTTCGAAGCGGGCGCCGCCGAGGCCGGCGCCATTGCGCAACTGCAGGCTGCCCTGCCGGCCTCGGCGGACGTGCAGGCCGGCCAGGCGCTCGGCGACCATCAGACCGGTGCCGTAGGGCGGCGGCAGCGTGGCGAAGCCGGGGCCGTCGTCCTCGACGCTGAGGACCAGCCAGCCATCGTTGAGGCGGGCGTCGAGGTGGACGTGGCTGCCGGCATGGCGGCCGGCGTTCTGGATGGCATTGTTGAGCATGTCAGTGACCAGATCGCGGTCGAGCGGCCATTCGTCGATCACCGAGCAGGCGGCGGTCAGGACGATGCCCTCGCTGGCCAGGTGGCGCTTCTGGTCGAGCACGACTTCGTCGCACAGGTCGCCGACGATGACCGGTGTGACAGCCGGCGTCGCCCCCTTGCGCAGTACGTGGTAGGCCGCCAGCGTGCGTGACAGCCGGCTGGCGGCGGCCTCGATGGCGTAGCGTGCTTCGCCCAGTTCGATGCCGAGCCGGGCTTCGGCGCTGGCGATCTGGGATTCGGCGATGAAGAGCTGGTTCTTGGCGTCATGGACGCCGGAAGCCAGCACATCGAGCAGCGTGTGCATATCGTCTCTCCGGTGACATCTTGGTGTCTTGGCCGGAAGGATACCCCTTTTTGCCGGCTATGCCGCCGGTGGCGGGGTTTTCAGGCTGAGCGGCAGGCCGGCGGCGACCAGCGTCACCTGGTCGCAGACCGCCGCGACGCGCTGGTTCAGGCGGCCCTGCTCGTCAGCGAACAGGCGGGAAACCGGATGCATCGGCACGATGCCCCAGCCGACTTCGTTGGAAACGAGGATGACGTGGCCGGGCAGTTGCGGCAGGGTGTCGATCAGGGCAGCGGTTTGCTCGCGGAACAGCGGACAGTCGATGGCGTCGCCGGCCTCGGCCTGCGTCGCTGCCTGGCCGGCGAAGAGCAGGTTGGACAGCCACAGGGTCAGGCAGTCGACCAGCAGGCAGGTGTCCGGCGCCGCCAGTTCGCGCAGGCGTTGCGGCAGGTGCAGGGTTTCCTCGACGCAGCCCCAGTCGGCCGGGCGGCGGGCGCGGTGGTGGGCGACGCGGCGGGCCATCTCGCCGTCCAGCGCCTGGGCGGTGGCCAAGTAGGTCACCTTCAATCCGGAGTCGCGGGCACGTTGCTCAGCCAGCAGGCTTTTGCCCGAACGCGCGCCGCCGAGGATCAGTTCTCTCATGGCCGGCATTTTGGGTGAAGGCGGGCAGGGCGGCAACCGGTATAATCGCCGGCTCCGATATCACGGAACCCGGTGCGAGCGCGGCTCAATTCCGGGGCGGGCCCGCCGCTGTAACCGGGGACTGCCGTTGCACCATGTCACTACGAGGGGAGACAAACCTTCCGGGAAGACGCAAGGGCCAGGACGATCCGGAAGCCAGAAGACCTGTCGGAAAATCAAGTGAGAAGCCTGTGGACAGGGCTTCGCGGTGGCGTTCGGAAGGCGCGGCCGCGAAGCCCTTTTTTGCTTTTTGGAGAATCGGATGCATTCGTTTGAAATTACCCCCCCCGATCGCGGCATCGCCGCGGCCCTGCAGAGCAAGATCGACCGCAAGACCAAGCCGCTCGGCGCGCTCGGCTTGCTGGAAAAGACGGCGCTGAAGATCGGCCTGCTCCAGCAGACCCTGACCCCGGCCCTGAATAACCCGCAGATGCTGGTCTTTGCCGGCGACCACGGCGCAGCCAAAGCCGGTGTGTCGGCCTTTCCGCAGGAAGTGACCTGGCAGATGGTCGAGAATTTCCTGGCCGGCGGTGCGGCGATCAACGTTTTCGCCCGTCAGAACGGCTTGGGCCTGTCGGTGGTCGATGCCGGCGTAGCGCACGACTTCGGCGGCGAACGCGACGGGTTGATCGACGTCAAGGTGGCTGCCGGGACGGCCAATTACATCGAACAGCCGGCGATGAGCGTCGCCCAGTGCGCGCAGGCTATCGAGCAGGGCGCTGGCATCGTGCTCGGGTTGGCCGCGGCCGGCTGCAATGTGGTCGGTTTTGGCGAAATGGGCATCGGCAATACCGCCTCTGCCTCGCTGCTCACCCATTGCCTGACCGGTTTGCCGCTGGCCGAATGCGTCGGCCGCGGCACCGGGCTGGACGATGCCGGCCTGGCCCGCAAGCAGGATCTGCTCGAGCAGGCGCTGGTCCGCTACCGTAACGGCGGCGGCGACAATGATCCGTTCAAGGTCCTGGCGGAGTTTGGCGGCTTCGAGATCGCCACCATGGTCGGTGCCATGCTGGCGGCGGCCGAAGCGAAGATGGTGCTGCTCATCGACGGCTTCATCGTCGGCTCGGCCGCTCTGGTTGCCTCGCGCCTGGCGCCGGCCCTGCTCGACTACTGCGTCTTCTGCCACCGCTCGGCCGAGGCCGGTCATCGCACGCAACTGCTGGCCATGGGCGCCGAGCCGCTGCTCGACCTCGGCCTACGCCTCGGTGAAGGCACCGGTGCGGCGTTGGCCTACCCGCTGGTCCAATCGGCCGTCGCCTTCCTCAACGAGATGGCCAGCTTCGAGTCGGCTGGCGTGTCGGACAAGGAATGATCCGTCGCGAACTCGGCTACTTCCTCGGCGCCGTCGGCTTCTTCACGCGGCTGCCGGTGCCCGGCTGGGTCGGCCATTCGGCGGCCGCGCTGAGCCAGTGTGCCCGTTACTTCCCGGCTGTCGGCCTGCTGGTCGGCGGCATCGGGGCGCTGGTCTATTGGCTGGCGCTGCATCTGTGGCAGCAGCCGGTGGCCGTGCTGCTGTCGATGGCGGCGACCCTCTACGCCACCGGCGCCTTCCACGAGGACGGCCTGTCGGATACGGCGGACGGCCTGGGGGGCGGCTGGGACAAGGCGCGCATCCTGGCGATCATGAAGGACTCGCGGGTCGGCAGTTATGGCGTGGTGGCGCTGGTGCTCGCGCTGCTCGGCAAATTCGCGCTGCTTTCCGGCATTGATGCCGCGCTCGTTCCGGCCGCGCTGCTCGCCGGCCATGCGGTGTCGCGCTTCGGGGCGACGTTGATCATGGCGACGCTGGACTATGCCCGCGATGACGAGAGCAGCAAGTCCCGCCCGGCCACCCACCGGCCGTCGCTCGCATCGCTGCTCCTGGCCGCCGGCTTCGCCCTGCTGCCGCTCCTCTTGCTGCCGCTGGGCAAGGCGCTGGCCGGCATTGTTCTCGCCGCGCTGGCGGCAACCTGGCTGGCCGCCAAGTTCCAGCGTTGGCTGGGGGGGTATACCGGGGATTGTCTGGGGGCGGTACAGCAGGTGACGGAAGTACTGTTTTATCTGGGGCTGATGGCGAATCTGGGCGCGCCGAGCGCGTGATGTCGGTTGAAACCGGCTGAGCTGGGATGCTGCTATTCGTCCTGGCCATCGTCGGCTTGTCCCTCGATCCCGGGTGGCCGTAAGGGGGGCGATTGTTCCGGCAAGCGTGTTTCTTCCGGCTGGGAATCGAGCCTGACCGGGGTGGTGAAGGTGGGCGGCAGGTGGTTCTCGATGTGGTCGGCGATGTGATAAATCCCTGCTGCCACCCCGCTTGCCGGGTCGTCCATCAAGGATTGCCACATGTCGGCGATTGATGCGTTGAGGGTCTCGCGCAGCGCCGTCTCGATTTCTTCCCGCCCGGCCTCATGCCAGATCACCCCCAAAACGGTCGCCCCCAGCGAAATGACCGAGCCGGTGATGCCGCCGACCAGCGTCGACGCGGCGCTCGTGCCGCTGCTGATGGCTAGCTTATTCAACACTTGCTCACTGACGTTTCGGGCGACCGGGGAAACTCGTGTCTTCGATAATCCGACCCGGTCCTCTCCGCCGCGATCGCGGATGCGGTGCAGCAAGGCGCTGTAGGCGGGCAAGTGCTCGATCCGCTCCAGGGAAACGATCTCGCCGAGGGAAGCATCGTGGGCGGATGGTGGCGCGAGTTTGATCGCCGGAATGGTTGCCAACCGGCGCTTGAACTGATCTTCAGGGATGCCGTAGCGGTGAGGAATTGGCTGCAGGTGGCCGTTGAGGGTGCGGACGTAGCGTTGTATCCCTTGTCCAACGAGGGATGTCGGGTCGATTTCCCGGGCGACCGGCGCTAGCACGCGATCAAAATATTGCTCCTGGATGTAGGCGGCCAGCCGATCGGCCGGAGGCTCCCCCCCTTCTTCGTGACTCAAGTGGTACCAGGCGACTTTGACGGTCAGCCATTGCTGGGTCGTGTAACGCGAGAACCACGGGATGAAATCCGCCTCGCCCTTTTCTGTCACCAGCCATTTCCACTGCTCCAATTGGCTGCGCACAAATCCGGTCGCCGCGCCTTTCGCGGCCAATGATCCGGCCACGATGTCGGCGTCGACTTGCTGCCACGTGTGCTCGGCAATCGGCATTGGCGCAGGGGGCGGGGTGACGCGCTCCGGCGCGGCGCACCCGGCCAGGGCTAGTATCCCCAGGAGGCCGAAAAGACGTGGAAGACTGGCTAAGGACAGGGTCAATTGATCATCAGGCTGCCGTGGCGAGCGCTTGAGACGAGTATTCAACGGTATCCTCCCTCCTTTTCACGATAGCTCATCCGTTTCAAAAAGCACTATGCGTCTCCATCTGGTCCGTCATCCCAAACCCTTGATCGAAAGCGGCATTTGTTACGGCTGGCTGGATTGCCCGGCCGAGGATGCGCGGTCGGTTGCCGGGATGCTGCTGGCCGAATTGCCCTGCGGTTTGCCGGTATGGAGCAGTCCCTTGCGCCGTTGCCGCGAATTGGCGGCGTACCTGCATGCCCGGCCGATGATTGACGATCGTCTGGCTGAGATGCATTTTGGCGCTTGGGAAGGGCAGCGCTGGGACGATATTCCGCGTGCCGAACTGGATGCCTGGGCGGCCGACATCGCCGGCTATGTGCCGCCGGGGGGCGAGTCGCCGCGCGACCTGCAGCGGCGGGCGCTTGATTTCGTGGCATCGCTCACCGTGCCGGAGGCGGTGATCGTCACCCATGCCGGCGTGATCCGCACGCTGCTGGCGCATTGGCAGGGCTTGCCGCCCGAGCGGTGGACGGCGCTGAACTTTGCCTACGGCGCCTGCACGCGGGTTGATGTCCCCCGCTAAAATGCCGGGCATGGAAAACTTCAATCCCTTGCGCGACGCGATTCCGGTCGGAGAAATCCGCCGGGCGCTGGTCATCAAGCTGCGCCATCACGGCGACGTGCTGGTCAGTTCGCCGGTGTTCTCGGTGCTCAAGGCGCATGCGCCGCAGGCCGAAATCGATGCGCTGGTCTATGCCGATACGGCCGAGATGGTGACGTTGCACCCGGCTATCGCGCAGGTGCATACCATCGACCGCAAGTGGAAGCAGCTGGGGGTGATGGGCCAGCTCAAGGCCGAGCTGGCGCTGTACAACGCGCTCAAGGCGCGGGGTTACGACCTGATCATCCACCTCACCGAGCATTGGCGCGGTGCCTGGCTGTGCCGGCTGCTGAAGCCGCGCTGGGCGGTCGGTCCGACGGTGAAGGGGCGGCCGAAGCGCTGGAAACAGAGCTTCACGCACCTCCAGACCATGCACAATCCGCTGCGCCACATGGCGGAGACCAATCTGGACTCGCTGCGTCGGCTGGGTATACAGCCGGGGCCGGATGAGCGGCGTTTGACGCTGGTGCCGGGAGCGGCTGCCGAGGCGGCGGTGGCGGCGCATCTGGCCGGTTTTGGCCTGCAGGGCAAGGATTTCATTCATGTCCATCCGGCCTCGCGCTGGTTCTTCAAGTGCTGGCCGGTCGAGCGCATGGCGGCGCTGGTCGAGCGGCTGCAGTCGGCGGGTCACACGGTGGTGCTGACGGCGGCGCCGAGCAATGACGAAAAGAGGATGCTGGAGGCCATCCAGGCGCGCTTGGTCAAGCCGGCGTTCAGCCTGTCCGGTCAGTTGTCGCTTAAGGAACTGGCGGCGCTGACCCAGGCCGCCAAGCTGTTCATCGGCGTCGATTCGGCGCCCATGCACATTGCGGCCGCAGTGGGCACGCCCACCGTGGCGCTGTTCGGGCCATCCGGCGACAAGCAGTGGGGACCGTGGAGCGCCAACAGTCGCGTCGTGGCCAGCACCGTGCATCCGTGCCGTCCCTGCGGCCACGACGGTTGTGGCGGCAGCAAGGTCAGCGACTGCCTGACTACGATTGCCGTCGACGATGTGATGGCGGCCTCCCAGGAATTCCTCGGCGCGTGAAGATCGCCATCATTCGCCAGCGCTACAACCCGTTCGGCGGTGCCGAGCGCTTCGTCGAGCGCGCGCTCGGGGCGCTGGCCGGCGAGGGGGCCGAAGTCACGCTCATCACCCGCAACTGGGACGGTGCGCCGCGCGCCGGTTTCCGGCAGATCACCTGCGATCCGGCCTATTCGCGGCTGTTCGGCGGCCGGGCGGCGCGCGACCGCAGCTTTGCCGCAGCGGCGCAAGCCGAGATGGCGAAGGGGGGCTT
Organism: Dechloromonas agitata is5; assembly: GCF_000519045.1. GTDB lineage: Bacteria > Pseudomonadota > Gammaproteobacteria > Burkholderiales > Rhodocyclaceae > Azonexus > Azonexus agitatus. The sequence goes on along the minus strand of NZ_KI912532.1, from coordinate 695,425 downwards.
CGACATCACCCAGTCGCACGAGCGCATTCCCGGCTGCATGATCTTCCGGGCCGGCGACGGCGTGCATGCCGCCTGGCTCGACCATCGGGCGCGCATCCTCGGCCCGCTGCAGCGGCTGACGCAGCGTTGGTCGCCCTATCACCGCTATGTGCTGGGCGCGGAAAAGGCGATGTTCGGCGATCCGGCCCTGCAGGCGGTCATTTGCAATTCGCAGATGGTGGCTGACGAGGTGGAGCGCTACTACGGCGTTAGCCGGGACAAGTTGCAGGTGATCTACAACGGGGTCGATACCGAGGCGTTTCATCCCGGATTGGCCGACAAACACCGCTTGGCGACGAGGTCGGCGGCCGGCATTCCGAGCGATGCCCCGGTCCTGCTCTATGTCGGGAGTGGCTTCGAGCGCAAGGGCGTCCCTCAGTTGTTGCGGGCGGCGGCACGCATGAAACGGGACGATGCATGCATCGTCATCGTCGGCGCCGACCGCAAGCTGAGCGCGATGCGGAAGCTGTCCGGGCAACTCGGCTTGAGCACGCGCGTACTGTTTACCGGGCCGCTCAAGGATGTTCGCCCCTGGTACGGCGCGGCCGATGGCTTCGTGTTGCCAACGCTTTACGACCCGTGCCCCAATGCTGCGCTGGAGGCGCTGGCCAGCGGCTTGCCGGTGGTCACCTCGACGACCTGCGGCGCGCAGGAGTGGGTGCGCTCCGGTGAGAATGGCTGGGTGGTCGATGCCGTCGATATCGACGGGCTGGCCGGCCGGCTGGATGCGCTGGCCGGGTTGGCCGGCAGCCCCTCGGCTCGGGCGGCGGCACGCGCGGTGGCCGAACCGTTGACCCTGCCGGCGATGGCCGACCGTCTGCTGGCCCTGTACCGTACGCTGAGCCGCTGACGCGGGCCGGGTATAATCGCGGGTTCTACTTTTCGCTTCAAGGATTTGCATGTCTCATGACATGACCAGCCGCGAGTTGTATGTCCGGCTGTTGACCTACGTTCGGCCGTACTGGAAGGCCTTTCTTGCCGCGCTGGCGTGCATGGGCGTCTCCTCGCTGGCCGAGCCGGTCTTTCCGGCGATCATGAAATCGCTGCTCGACGACGGTTTTTCCAAGGCCAACGGTCCTTGGGACTGGCTTTTCTACCCGTTGGCCATCATGGGCATTTTTCTGGTGCGCGCCATTTTCGGTTTCCTCGGCGACTACCTGATGAGCTGGGTGTCAAACAACGTCGTCGCTGAATTGCGCCAAGCCATGTTCGCCCGCATGGTGCGCCTGCCGACCCGTTATTACAGTGACAATTTGTCCGGCCGCCTGATGTCGCGCATCGCCTATGACGTGACTGGCGTCGCTGGCGCAGCGACCAATGCGCTGACTTCGCTGATCAAGGATTCGCTGTCCATCATCGGCCTGCTGATCTGGCTGCTCTGGTTGAACTGGCAGTTGACGCTGATTACGTTGTCGGTCGTGCCTTTCATCGCCGTGGTCGTGCGGGTGTTCAGCAAACGGCTGCGCAGCGTGGCCCGCGGCCAGCAGGAATCGATGGGCAAGATCACGCAGGTGCTGCAGGAAGCCATCGAAGGGCACAAGGTGGTCAAGATTTTTGGCGGCCAGACCTACGAGGAGGATCGCTTTTACAAATCCGTCCGCGAGCAGCGCCGTCTGGCCATGCGGGCGACCATGGCCTCGGCTGCACAGTCGCCGCTGGTCCAGTTCTTTGCGGCCACCGGTGTTGCCATCATCATGGGCGTCGCCCTCAAGCAGGCGTCGAATGACCAGACGACGGTGGGCAGCTTCGTTTCCTTCGTCACCGCCATGTTGATGCTGATGGCGCCGCTGAAGCGGGTGACCGACGTCAACGCGCCGATTCAACGCGGCCTGGCGGCAGCGGAAAGCGTTTTCTCGCTGATCGACGAGGATGCCGAGCCGGATCAAGGCAAAGAGGATTTGGGACGGGCCAAGGGGCTGGTCGAGTTCGATCGGGTGACCTTCACTTATCCTGGTGCCGAGCGGCCGGCACTGGAAAACGTTTCATTGACCCTGCGTCCCGGTGAATGCGTGGCGCTGGTCGGGCCCTCCGGTAGTGGCAAGACGACGGCGGCCAATCTGTTGCCCCGTTTCTATGCCCTCGATTCCGGCGAAATCCGCGTCGACGGCCATGCCCTGCCGAACATCCGCCTGAACAGCCTGCGCGACAACATCGCACTGGTCAGCCAGGATGTCGTGCTGTTCAACGACACCATCGGTGCCAATATCGCTTATGGCGGCAAGCGCGATGCGACGGTTGACGAAATCCGCGCGGCGGCCAAGGCAGCCCATGCGCTGGAATTCATCGAGGCTTTACCCGACGGGCTGAACACCATGATCGGCGAGAACGGCGTCAAGCTGTCCGGCGGCCAGCGTCAGCGTCTGGCCATCGCTCGTGCCATCCTGAAGAACGCACCGATCCTGATCCTCGATGAAGCCACCTCGGCCCTCGATACCGAATCCGAACGCCATGTGCAGGCAGCCCTTGACGAACTGATGAAGGGGCGCAGCACGCTGGTCATCGCCCACCGCCTGTCGACTATCGAACGCGCCGACCGCATCATCGCGTTGGCCCACGGCCACAAGCAGGAAGAGGGTTCGCACGCCGAACTGCTCGCCCACGACGGCCTGTACGCCCGTCTGTACCGCATGCAGAAGGCCGAAGAGGTCGCCGTCTGATGCGCATCCTGCACACCGAGTCGTCGAAAGGCTGGGGCGGCCAGGAAAACCGCACGCTGAACGAGTTGATCACGATGCGTGATCGGGGCCATACGCTGGCTGTTGTCAGCCGGCCCGGAGCACGCATTCTCGACCGGGCGAAGGAGGCGGGTTTCGAGACCTTCGTCGTCGACATGCGCGGCGCCATCGATCTGCCGGCGATCATCCGCCTGCGCTCGGTGATGAAGCGCTTCAAGGCCGATATCGTCAATACGCATAGTGGCCGCGACACCCAACTGGCCGGCATGGCGGCCCGGACGATGATCAATCGTCCGGCGATCGTCCGCACCCGCCACCTGGCGCTGCCCATCACGTCGAAATTCACCTATAGCGTGCTGCCTGATCATGTCGTGACGGTTAGCAAGTATGTCGAGAACTATCTGGTCGAGGCTGGTGTGCCGCGCGAAGGCATTACCACCATTCCGACCGGCGTCGATTTCTCGCGCTACGACCGTTCCACCGTACAGGGCAACCTGCGCGAGGAACTGGGGTTGCCGGCCGAGACGTTGCTTGTCGGTACGGTCGCCATCCTGCGCGCCAAGAAGGGCCACGCCGACATTCTCGATGCAGCGCCGGAAGTGCTGAAGCGCTTCCCGAATGCCCATTTCGTCTTTGCCGGTGACGGCCCACAGACCGACAACCTGAAGGCACGCATCACGGCTGATGGGCTGGAAGGTCGCATCCACCTGCTCGGCCTGCGCCGCGACGTGACCAATGTGCTTGCCTCGCTCGACGTTTTCGTGCTGCCGACGCATCAGGAAGCACTGGGTACCGCCTTCATCGAGGCCGGCGCCATGGGGCTGCCGGCCGTGGCGTCCAACGTCGACGGCGTGCCCGAGGTCATCCTCAATGGTAAGACCGGCTACTTGGTGCCAGCGCACGACGGCAAGGCCTTGATCGAGCCGATCAGCCGCCTGCTGGCCGACCCGGTGCTGCGCCAGTCGATGGGCGCCAACGCCACCGAATTCGTGCGCCGCAAGTTCGCCCGCGAAGTGATGGCGCAGGGCATGGAAGCCTTGTACGAACGCCTGTTGGAGGCGAAATGAGCTTCGGGCAGCCGCTGCCCGTGCTGATGTATCACCATATCAGCCCGAAACCCGGGCTGGTGACCTGCTCGCCGGAGAACTTCCGCGCTCACATGCAGTGGCTGGCGGAAAACGGCTGGAAAACGTTGTCCTCCAACGAATTCACGCAGGTTCTGGCGACCGGTAAGGTGCCGAAGAAGAGCGTGCTGGTCACCTTCGACGACGGCTATCTCGACAACTGGGTCTACGCCCACCCGGTGCTCAAGGAATTTGGCCAGCGCGCCACGTTGTTCCTGATCACCGGCTGGATGGGCGAGGGGGCGGTTCGCCCGTATGCCGGCCAGCCCGGCGTGCCGGAGGTGCCGACCCACGGCCAGGCGATGGCTGCTGCCGCCGAGGGCAAGCTGGATGAGGCTTTCCTGCGCTGGTCCGAAGTTGAAGCGATGCGCGATGCAGGGACCTTCGATTTTCATTCGCATACCCATACCCATACCCGCTGGGACCGCCAGATCGCTGATCAGGCCGAGCGCGATCAGGCGCTGGCCGACGATCTGGCCGCCTCACGCGCCACGCTGGCGGCCCGGCTCGGCGTGGATAGTCCGCACCTGTGCTGGCCGCAGGGCTATTACGATGTCGCCTACCAGCGCGTGGCGCGGGCCGCCGGTTTCACGCACCTGTACACCACTGAGCATGGGGTCGTGCGCCGCGAAGTCGATCCGGGGCGCATCCCGCGTCTGGTCATCAAGGACAAGCCGGCCAAATGGTTCGGCGGGCGTATGGGAATCTACGGCCGGCCGCTGTTGTCGGCCCTCTATCTGGGCCTGAAGTCGGGCGGGAAGGGCCGCTGATGCGTCTGCGCCTGCGCGAACCGCTGCTTTACCGCTGGCTGCGCCTGAAGCGGGCGTTGGATCGCCGGCCGCGTCCGGCCAGCGAACTCGGCACGCCGGCCATTCGCCGCATCCTGGCCATTTCTTGTACGGCGCTGGGCGATACGCTGCTGTCCACACCGGGGCTGCGGGCCCTGCGCCAGACCTATCCGCAAGCGCACATCACGCTGCTGGTGCATCCGTCGCTACAGCAGCTTTTCACTGGTCTGGCCGACGTGGACGAGTTGATCCCCTACGACGGCAAATGGCGGGGCTTCCGCCGCGCCGCCAGTCAGCTCAAAGACTACGATCTGGCCGTCATCCTGCACGGCAACGAACCGCAGGCAACGCCGCTGGCCTACCTGTCCGGTGCCCGCCACATCTTCAAGCTGCCCAACAACAACCGCTGGAATTTCCTGCTCAGCAACCATGAGCCGGTGTTCGGTTGGGATGATCTCGGGCATGGCATCGACCAGCGCCTCGCAGTCGCCAAGCTGGCCGGGGCCGTCGGTGAATTCGATCGCCGCATGACCGTGCCGGCCCACGCCGAAGGCCGGGCGGCGCTGGACAAGGCGCTGGCCGAGCGCGGCTGGCAGGAGGCGACCATCGTCGCCTTCCAGCCCGGCGCCTCGACGATGAGCCGGCGCTGGCCGCGCTCGCGCTTCATTGCGGCGGCGGCCGAGATGGTCAAGGCAAGGCCGGATCTGCGTTTCGTCGTCACCGGTTCGCCGGCCGAAGCCGCGCTGTGCCAGGAGGTTGCCGCCGGTATCGAAGCCGCCGCACCGCTGGCCGGCGGAACGCGGGCCTGGGCCTCGGCCGGCCAGTTGCCGCTGATCGCCTTGCCCGACCTGCTGCGCCGGTCCTGCCTGCTGATCACCGGCGATACCGGGCCGATGCATTTGGCGGTAACGGTCGATACGCCAGTCGTCGCATTGTTCGCGGTGTCCGATCCGGCACGCTCTGGCCCCGGCTACGACCTCGACAAGCACGTGATCATCCGCAAATGGCGGACCTGCGACCCCTGCTATTCGAAAAACTGTCCTTACGCCGAGCCGATCTGCATGGACAATATCGCGGTCGAGGAAGTGGTGGCGGCGGTCGATACCATCCTGAGCCGGGGGGCGGCATGAACTTGCCCAAACCCGCGCCGAAACGCGTCCTGCTGCTCGACACCGGCAACGAGTGGGGCGGCGGCACCAACAGCATGTTCGAGCTGCTCAAGCGCATCGACCGCACGCGCTTCGACGTCACCTGCTGCTTCTACAAGGACTACAAGAAGGGCCAGAGTGGCCGTCTGTTGTCCGAAGAATTGGCCGACATCGGCATTCCGCTGATCCTGCTGCCAATCCGCAAACAGCCCCTATGGGCCAAGCTGGCCAAAGAAGTGGCCCGCGGCCTGCTGTCGTGGTCGGGGCGCCTGAAAAAGCGCGCGGTGCTGGCCATCGAAATGCACTGGCGGATCAAGCCGCGCGTTGCTGCCTTGAAGCTGTTGCTGGAAGAAGGGCGCTACGACCTGCTATATATGAACAACCAGCCGTCGTCGAACCTCGAGGGCTATCTGGCGGCCGAGGCAGCCGGCCTGCCAGTCGTTCAGCACTGCCGCATCGAACCGACCTTGCAGGCCAACGAGGCGGTCGTGGTCAATCGCACCGCGACGCGCATCATCTGCGTCTCACAGGGCGTGGCTGACGTACTGGCGGCCCAACACGTCGCCGAGAACCGGCTGCGTGTGGTCTATAACGCCATCGACAGCCGTATCGCCTTGCCGCCGCCGGTCGAGTTGCCCCCCTCCGCCAAAGAACTGGTCATCGGCACGGTCGGCCAGTTGACGGCGCGCAAGGGCGTTCATCATCTGCTGCAGGCGGTAGCCAACCTGAAGGCGGAAGGCCTGGCCGTGACCTGCCTGATCCTCGGCGAAGGGCCGCAACGGGCTGAGCTGGAAAGTGCCGTGAGCCGTCTTGGGTTGATCGATCAGGTCAGCTTCGTCGGCTTCCAGTCGCTGCCGCTGGCCTGGGTGCAGGTCATGGACGTTTGCGTGCTGTGTTCGAGCAAGGAAGGCCTGCCGCGCGTCGTGCTCGAAGCGATGCTGGCGGGTAGTCCGGTGGTTGGCTCCGATGTGACCGGTACCCGCGAACTGGTGGTGCATGAGCAAACCGGCTTGCTCTACACCTACGGCGATGTGGCGGCGCTGACCGCGTCGCTGCGTCGCCTGCTGACTGACGCCGAGCTGCGCCGGAGTATGGGCGAGGCCGGACGCCGGCGGGTGGCCGAGCGCTATTCGATCGAAGCCTATGTCGCCGGCGTGATGCAGGTGCTCGACGAGGCGGCACGGTGATCTACCTGCTGCTGACCTGGCTGCTGGCGCCGCTGCTGTGGCTGCGGGCAGCTTTGCGCGGTACGCAACGGACGAACCGCATCCTTGTCATTCAGACCGCCAAAATTGGCGACTTCGTGGCGACAACGCCGGTCTTCCGGGCCTTGCGCAATCGCCTGCCCGATGCCGAGATCGTCGCGCTGCTGCATCCGGTCAATGTGCCGCTGGCGCGTCAGCTGGAAAGCATCGACCGCATCGTCACGCTGCCCAAACACGGCTTCAAGGGTTGGGCCGGCAAACGCTGGCTGCTCGACCAACTGGCCGAGGGTTACGACGGAGTGCTGATCCTCAGTCCCAACCTGACCAATCTGCTGGTGCCGTTCTGGGCCGGTGTGCCGAAACGGGTGTCGGTCCTTGCCGACCGCCGGCAAGGCAGCGCCCGTCTGGCCTGGCCTTTCCTGACCCATGGCGAGCCACACCGGGCGGGGCAACTGTTCCGCGAAACCGCCTTGCGTGCCTTGGCAGGGTTCAATATTAAGGTGGATGCAGCCGTGTTTGCGCTGCCAAACGAGATCGGCAGTGCTGAGAGCGGAAAAGCCCTGCTGGATGCCTTGGCACCCCAACTACACCACCCGCTGGTCGGTCTCGGGCTGGGTGCTGGCAATCGCATGAAGGCGCTGGATGCGGCACAAATCGCGGCACTGGCCGGCCAGCTTGTCAGCCGCACCGTAGCGACGCTGGTGCTGATCGGCACTGACGCCGACCGGGAGGCGGCTGAAACCCTCTGCGCCAGTCTCCCACCTGGACGCGCCATCGATACGACCGGCCAATGGGCGCTCGACGAACTGCCTGTCCTGCTCGGTACGCTCGATTGCTTCGTCGGTGTCGATTCCGGCGCCACCTACATGGCCGACGCGCTCGGCGTGCCGGTTGTCGACTTCATGGGCCCGGCCGACGACCAGGACCAGCGGCCCATCGGTCGACAGGCGGTCGTGATCCGCAGCGCCGAACCCTGTGCTCCCTGTTCGCACGCCTTCGATGCCCCCTATGCCTGTCATCTGGGTACGCGGGCCTGCATTGCCAAACTGCCCATCCCGGCCGTCGTCGAGGCGGTCGAGGCGATTCTGGCCTCCAAAAATTCCGTTGCCGAGTGTCGACAATGAAACTTGCCGTTTTCAAGGACTATGGTGTCGGGCGTTACTTCGCCCAGCTCTTCGATTCGATTCCTGATACGACCTTCTTCCTGTCGGAAAAGAACAAGTCCGGTCTCAATATCACGCCGCACCGGGTGCATCTGCTGACCAAGAAACAGCAACTGCGCGACTACCTTAAATCGCCGCTCAAGGCCTGGCGCCGCCTGAAGGAAAACAACAACGACAAGAAGCGCGATTTCTTCTATCAGGAAGTCGAACGTTCGGCGGCCAGCGGCGAGTTCGACGTCGCGCTGACCGGTTCGGACCGCTCGCTGCATACGCTCGCATCACTGAAGGCGAAAGGGCACAAGTTCAAGCTGGTGTACTGGATTCCCTTCACCATTCCCTTCGTCGACATGTTCGACCCGCGTTCGCTGGCCATCCGCCAGGCGGCGTTTCCGCAGGTCGACCTGTTCGTGGCGATTACCGACACCTGTCGCCGCGTCCTGTTGCTCGAAGGTATTCCCGAGGAAAAGATCGTCCACGTCTATCCGGGCGTCGATACCGAAGTCTTCCAGCCACGTCCGCAACCGAAGCAGGATGACGTCTTCCGCATCCTGTTCGTCGGCAAGCTGGTCAGCTGGAAGGGGTGCTACACCTTGCTCTATGCCGCCAAAGCCTTGCTGTCGGAAATCCCGAATCTCGAACTGATGTTCGTCGGCCAGGGGGCTCAGCGCCAGGGATTGGAACAGGCGGCCGAACTGCTCGGCATCAAGGATCGGGTCAAATTCACCGGTTTCCTGAAATACGACGCACTGCCTGACATCTATGCGCAATCCGATGCCTTCGTGCTGCCCGCGCTGCCGGCCATCAACCTGGCCGAACAGTTCGGTTTTGTGGTCGCCGAGGCCATGGCCTGCGGCCTGCCGGCTGTGGTATCGCGGGTCGGTGGCTTGCCGGAGGTGGTAGGCGGGCGTGAGGAACTGATCTTCACGCCGGGAGACTTCCATGAACTGGCCGACAAGTTGCGGGCGATCCACGCGTCGAAGCAACTGGCAGCCGAACTGGGGCAGCATTGCCTGGCGCATGCGCGGGCGCACTACGATGCCAACAAGAACGGCCTGGCGCTGAAGGCGGTGCTGGAAAAGATGGAGCACGGGAAATGAGCGAGGCAGTGAGCATGGCCCCGCGGGAAACAGACCGGTTGCTGCAAGTGACCATGGGGCTGTGGTTCGGTCTGTTGTTCATCCAGCCCTTCGAAAAGTTCGTCGCGGTGAAATACCTGCTGATGGTCGGCTTGCTGATTGCATCGGTGCCGCTGGCCATGCGTGCCGACATTCGCCAGCGCCTGCGCAGCAGGAACATGGTGCTCGCTCTCGCTCTGGCTATTGCCATCTGGTGTATTGCCGTATCGGTGGCCAGTCCCTATTCGGCGGACAGCCTGCACGCCTTACCGCGCGATCTGCTGTTGCAGGCCGAGTTGCTGCTCGTTGGCTGCCTGTTGGTACGTAATCCCGGCCAGGCACGAACCGCATTGTGGGTGATCATCGCCGGTTTTGCGGCCGTCAGCGTATTGTCCTGTTTCGAGGTTGGCGCGTATCTGATGCATCACTCCCTGAGCGAGGGGCAGATTCCGCGCTCCCACAAGTCTTTCTGGGGTGGCTATGCAACCATGGCCAGTTTTTGCCTGCCGCTGATCATCGCGTTTGCCGTCTCGACGGCGGCCACGCTGCGCCAACGGGCATTGCTGGCAGCGCTTGTGATTCTCGGAGTTGTGCTGACCGGTTTGTATGGTTCGCGCAGTCCCCTGCTGGTGGTCGCCATTTCGGTCATCGTGCTGTTTGGCTTGTTGCGAGCCTGGAAGGCACTTGCTGCGGTATTTCTGGTGATCGCTTTGGGTGCGGGATGGGTGGCGTCGCAGAGTAATCTCGGCTACCTCGAGAAGTACCGTTCCCTGGCCCAGAAAGATACCTATGTCACCAATCAGGGCTTGAGCCTGCGTCTTGATGTCTGGTCGGGTGTCGTCGAGCTGATCGAGGCGCGGCCGTTGCTCGGCTACGGCTACGGCTGGAAGAAACTGGCTTGGGCGATCAACGACGGCGGTTATGCCGAGCGCTGGAAAGCCAACGATCCTGGCAAGGCGGCGTATTTCCTGGGTGAGACGGAAAAGGCGAGCTACGGCAAGGTCAACCCCCATAACTATTTCCTGCAGGTTGCCTTCGAGATCGGCATCCCCGGCCTGCTGCTGGTGCTGGCTTTCTGGCTGGCGACATTCTGGCTGGGCCTGAAGGGGCTGGTGCGCGGCGCACCGGAAAACCAGCGCCTGCGGGCGGTGCTCCTGACGACTTTGCTGGCCTACATGCTCGGCAATTTCGCCAATGGTTTCTGGGTGGGTGGTCTGGCCAACATGGCGTGCGCCCTGGTCGGCATTCTGATCGGCCTGGCTTTGAATGAACAGTCGGCTGCTGCCGTGGAGAGCAAATGAATATCCTCGTCATCCGTCGCGACAACATCGGCGATCTGGTATGCACGACGCCGATGCTGGCGGCCCTGCGTAAGGCCATGCCGAACGCCTGGATTGGTGTGCTGGTCAATCAGTACAACGTGGCTGTGATGCGCGGCAATCCCGATGTGAACGACGTCTTCGCTTATCGGAAGGCCAAGCACCGCGGGCCGGGCGAAAGCAAGATGGCGATCTGGCTGGAGACGGCGGGTTTGCTGTGGGAGCTGCGCTGCAAGGGCATCGACGTCGCCATCGTCGCGTCGCCGGGGGGCGATCGCTACGCCAGGCTTGTCGGCGCCCGCCGGATCATCGCTGACAAGCCGGGAGCGCCTTTCCATGAGGTCGAGGCGGTCGGCAAGCTGCTGGTGCCTTTGGGCATTGAGCCCGAGTTGGGGGCGCTGCAACTGACGCCTCTATCTGAGGTTGTTGCTGCCATGCGCCCGAAGCTGGCCGAATTGTCCGGTCGGAAAATCTGGGCCATTCATCTGAGTGCCCGCGAGAAAAGCCGGCGCTGGCCGGCCGAAAAATACATCGAGCTGATCGAACGCCTGGCCTCGCCGGAGCGTGGTTTTGCCCTGTTCTGGTCACCGGGGCCGGCCGATCATCCGGCGCATCCCGGCGATGACGAAAAGGCTGCACTGGTCTTGGCAGCCTGCCGCGACAAGGGCGCGGTGCCTGTGGTCACCGAACGGCTGGAGGAACTGATTGCTGCGTTGTCGCTATGCGACGGTTTCGTCGGCGCCGATGGCGGTGCCATGCACCTGGCGGCCGCACTCAACCTCAAGACAGCGGCGTTGTTCGAGAATTCCGAAGCCAAGCGCACCCGCTGGTACCCATGGGGCGCTCGGCATGTGCTGTTGCAGCCGACCACTTTTGCGGTGGCCGATATCAGTGTCGATCAGGTCGAGGCAGCGGTACGGGAACTCGAAGGCACTTAGTGCGCCGCTTCCCAGTTCGGGCCGACACCGACCTCGACGACCAGAGGTACCTTCAAGGCGGCCACCTGGCTCATCAGCGTGGGCAGGTGAGTGCGGACGTCCATCAATTCGGCATCGGGCACTTCAAGCAGCAGTTCGTCGTGCACCTGCAACACCTGTTTTGACTGCATGCCCTTGGTGCCCAGCCAATTCTGCACGGCAACCATCGCCAGCTTGATCAGGTCGGCGGCAGTACCCTGCATCGGGGCGTTGATCGCGGCGCGTTCCGCCGCCTGGCGACGCATGGCCTGGCTGGAGCGGATTTCCGGGAACCACAGTCGGCGGCCGAAGGCGGTTTCGACGTAGCCCTTGTCGCGGGCGGTCTGGCGGGCTTCTTCCATGTAGCGGGCGACACCGGGGTAGCGAGCGAAATAGCGGTCGATGTAGGTCTGCGCTGCGCCGCGCTCCAGCCCCAATTGGCGGGCCAGGCCGAAGGCGCTCATGCCGTAGATCAGACCGAAGTTGATGCTCTTGGCAACGCGGCGTTGGTCGGGGCCGACTTCAAGCGGCGTGACGCCGAAGATTTCGGCAGCGGTTGCCTTATGCACATCCTCGCCGTGCGCGAAGGCTTCGCGCAGGCGTTCGTCGTTGGAGAGGTGCGCCATGATGCGCAGTTCGATCTGCGAGTAGTCGGCCGAGACGATGCTGCTGCCTTCCGGCGCGATGAAGGCGGTACGGATTTTCCGGCCTTCCTCGCTGCGCACCGGGATGTTCTGCAGGTTCGGGTCGCTGGAAGCGAGGCGCCCGGTAACAACGGCCGCCTGGGAGAAGTGAGTATGCACTCTCCCGGTCTGCGCGTTAATCATGCGCGGCAGCTTGTCGGTGTAGGTCCCCTTGAGTTTCGACAGGCTGCGGTGTTCGAGCAGCAGCTTGGGCAGCGGGTAGTCGAGCGCCAGTTCGGTCAGCACTTCCTCGTCGGTCGAGGGGCCGCCGGAGGCGGTTTTTTTCTTGACCGGCAGGCCGAGCTTGTTGAACAGGATGTCGCCCAGCTGCTTTGGTGAGGCGAGGTTGAAGGGTTGGCCGGCCAGTTCGTAGGCCTGGGTTTCCAGCGCCATGATCTTCTGGCCCATCTCGTGGCTCTGCCGGGCGAGCACGTCGGCATCGACCAGGATGCCGTTGCGCTCGATCTGCCAGATCACCTGCCGCGCCGGCATCTCGATGTCGTGGTAGATGCGGCTCAAGCCCGGTTCGCTGGCGAATTGCGGGTGCAGCACGTGATGGACGCGCAGCGTCACGTCGGCGTCCTCGGCGGCGTAGGTCGCAGCACGCTCGATATCGACCTGGTCGAAGGTGATCTGCTTGGCGCCCTTGCCGCACAGGTCTTCGTAGGCAATGGTTTCCAGCCCGAGGTGGCGGCTGCACAGTTGGCCGAGATCGTGGCCCTTGTCGGACTCGATGACGTAGCTCTGCAGCATGGTGTCGTGCGCGATGCCGGCCAGTGCGATACCGTGATTGGCGAAGACGTGCTGGTCGTACTTGGCGTTTTGCAGCACTTTTTTCCGGTCGGCTGCTTCCAACCAGGGCTTGAGTTTCGCCAGTACTTCCTCACGCGGCAACTGCTCGGCGACCCCGGGGGCGGTGTGGGCAAGCGGGATGTAGCAGGCCTCGCCCGGCGTGACCGACAGCGAAACGCCGACGATGCGGGCCTCAAAGGAATCGAGGCTGGTCGTCTCGGTGTCGAGCGCCGTCAACTCGGCGGCCTCGATCCTGGCCAGCCAGGCATCGAACTGTTGCCAAGTCAGGACCGTTTCGTAACTCACCGCCAGCTTCGGGGGCGGCGGCGCGTCGCTGACGACGCCGATCGTTTGCGCCGGGATACCGGCGGCCGCCTCCGGGCCATCGATTTCATTGAGCCAGGAACGAAACTGGTAGCGCTTGTACAGCTCGCGCAGGGTCGGGATGTCCGGCGGCGTGGCGGTCAGCGCGGTCGGCGTCGGCAGGTCGGGCAGGTCGCAGACGACGGTGACCAGCTTCTTGCCGAGCGGCAGGAAGCCGAGGTGGTCGCGCAGGTTCTGGCCGACCACGCCGCTCACCGCATCGGCATTCGCCACCAGGTTGTCCAGCGTGCCGTACTGGGTCAGCCATTTGACGGCCGTCTTCGGGCCGCACTTCTGCACGCCTGGCACGCCGTCGACGGCGTCGCCGACCAGCGCCAGGTAATCGACGATACGCTCGGGCGGCACGCCGAACTTGGCCTCCACGCCGGCTTCGTCGAGCAATTCATTGCTCATCGTGTTGTACCAGCGGATCTTTGGGCCGACCAGCTGGGTCAAATCCTTGTCGCCGGTCGAGATCAGCGTGTCGATGTCGGTGGCGGCGGCCTGCGTGGCCAGCGTACCGATTACGTCGTCGGCCTCGACCCCGTCGATCATGATCACCGGCCAGCCGGCGGCCTTGATTGCGGCGTGGATGGGCTCGATCTGGCGGGCCAGGTCGTCCGGCATCGGCGGGCGGTGGGATTTGTATTCGGGATACCAGTCGTCGCGGAAGGTTTTGCCGCGTGGATCGAAGACAACGGCCTTGTAGTCTGCCTTGTAGTCGCTTTGCAGACGACGTAGCATGTTCAGCACGCCGTACAGCGCGCCGGTGGGCTCGCCGGCCTGGTTGCGCAGGTCGGGCAGGGCATGGAAGGCGCGGTAGAGATAGGACGAACCGTCCACCAACAACAAGAGAGGCATAACGTGACGGAAAGCGAAAAACTGGTGATGGGTGTCGAGACCGAGGCCCTGCTGAAGAACACGACGGCCCGCGAGTCGTGGCGGATTTTCGGCATTATGTCAGAGTTCGTCGAGGCGACCGAACGCCTGGCGGCGATCAAGCCGGCCGTCACGCTCTTCGGTTCGGCCCGGGTGCCGCCCGACTCGAAGTACTACACCTTGACCGAGCAACTCGCCCGCCTGCTGTCCGATTCCGGCTTCTCGGTCATCTCCGGTGGCGGCCCGGGCATCATGGAGGCAGCCAACAAAGGGGCCTTCTTCGGCAAGTCGCCGTCGGTCGGCCTCAACATCCAGTTGCCGCATGAGCAGAAGTCCAACCCCTATCAGGACATCTCGCAGACCTTCCGCCACTTTTTTGCCCGCAAGTACATGTTCGTCCGCTTTGCCAGTGCCTATGTCGTACTGCCCGGCGGCTTTGGCACGCTGGATGAGCTGATGGAGGCGCTGACCCTGATCCAGACCGGCAAGGCGCGCAAGATTCCGCTCATCCTCGTCTGCTCCGATTTCTGGGGCGGTATGATCGACTGGTTCAAGGACCGGCTGGTCGGCGAAGGCATGGTCGATCCCGAGGATATCGACCTGATCCAGGTCATCGATGATCCCGCCAAGGTGGTCGAGGCCATTTTCAAGCACTACGAGGGCAGGCCGTTCGGGCCGTTGCCCAACGAACACGAGATGCTGCTCAACCTGTAAAATCGGCTTATCGATTTCGAGGATTCCACCATGCGCCGCCTTCTTCCCCTCCTGCTTCTTGCCGCGCTGCCCGCCTGGGCGCAGCAGAAAGGCGACCTCCAGCCGCTGCCGGCCGTGCCGCCTCCGCCGCCGGGCATGGAAGCCTTCGACGAAAACCTCGAGCCGCAGGTCACCATCGTCAAGACCGAGAAGGAAACCCGCGAGGAATTCCGCGTCAAGGGCAAGCTCTACATGGTCAAGGTCACGCCGGCGGTCGGCAAACCCTACTATCTGGTCGATCGCCAGGGTGACGGCATCATGGTCGACGTCGGTCCGGACCAACATCCGACCAAGCCGCCGATGTGGGTCATCCACAGCTGGTAAGTGTCGGTCTATACCCCCGTCGGGCGGGATGCACTCGCCGCCTGGCTCCAGCCGCTCCGGCTCGGTGAGCTGATCGATCATGCCGGCATCGCCGCCGGCATGCAGAACTCCAATTACTTCGTAACGACCGCGGCCGGTCGTTTCGTGCTGACCCTGTTCGAAAACATCGACCCGGCGGCCCTCGATTTCTACCTCGCCCTGCAGGATCGCCTGGCCCGTGCCGGCCTGCCCTGTCCTCAGCCGTTGACCGATGCCGCCGGCCGGCGCTGGCGCCCACTCGCCGGCAAGCCGGCTGCCCTCCTCACCTGCCTGCCCGGCGCGGCGCTGGAGCAGCCGGACATGCACCACCTGCGCACCCTCGGCGACATGCTGGCCCGCCTGCACCTGGCCGCGGCCGGAATGCCCGATCCCTTGCCCAATCCGTGCGGCAGCGCCTGGCGGCAGCGGGTCGGCCAGGCCTTGCTGCCGCTGGTCGATGCCACCGAGCGTGAGCTGCTCGCCGATGAACTGGCCTTCCAGGCCGCCCAGGACTGGTCAGCCCTGCCGTGTGGCGTGATCCACGCCGACCTGTTCCGTGACAACGTCCTGTGGCTGGCCGACGGCCGCTTGTCCGGTCTGCTCGACTTCTACTTTGCCGGCGAAGATGCCTGGCTGTTCGATCTGGCCGTCGTCGCCAACGACTGGTGTGCCGATGAGAGGGGGCTTGCCGCTCTGCTGGCCGGCTACGGTGCGGTGCGCCCGCTGTTGCCGGCCGAAAGACAGGCCTGGCCGGCGGTACGGCGGGCGGCGGCCCTCCGTTTCTGGCTGCTGCGACTGGAAGTCCGCCACCAGCCGCGGCTGGGTGAAGTGGTAACAATCAAGAATCCCGATGAATTTCGTCGGCTTTTGGCTGCCCTGCGCCTTGCCGGGTCGGAACTCCCCCGTTAGCATCCGCGCATGAACGAAACTCCCGCATTTCCGATGGCGCCAGCCCCGTTCTCCGGCGATAGCCGCGAGGTCGATGCCGGCGCCTGCTTCGACTGGTTGCGCCAGGGTTGGGCCATGTTCCTGGTCAATCCCGGTATCTGGATCGGTGTCACGGTCCTGCTTCTGGTCATCCTGATGGCCATTTCCATCGTGCCGCTGTTCGGCCAGATTGCCGCCCACCTGCTGGTGCCGCTGTTTGGTGCCGGCATGTTCCGCGTTTGCCGGCGCATCAGTGACAACGAGGAGCCGGCCATCGCCGATCTCTTCGCCGGCTTCCACCACCAGGCCGGGCAACTGGTCATGGTCGGCGTATTCTTCGCGCTGGGCATCTTCGGCATTGCCTTCCTCGCTTTCCTGCTGGTCAGCGGCGGCGTGCTCGGCGGTGTGGTGACCGGCAAAGTAGGGGGCTTCGGCATCGCGTTGGGTGGCGTCATGCTGGCCGGCCTGCTCGTTCTCGTGTTGTCGGTGCCGGTCATCATGGCGACCTGGTTCGCGCCGGCCCTCGTCTATTTTCACGACATGAAGCCGCTCGACGCGATGAAGGCGAGCTTCACAGCCGGCGCCCGCAACTGGCTGGCGATGTGCATCTTCGGCATTTTCCTGGTCGTCGCGCTGTTCTTCGCAATGCTGCCGGTCGGCATGGGCTTGCTGCTCCTGCTGCCGGTCTTCTCCGGTGCGGTCTACGCCTCGTACCGCGACATCTTCATGGGTAGCTGACGATGCGGGCACAAACCCTGCCGCCGGCCGCGGGCTGGCAATGGATCATGGGCGGTTTCGCCATCTTCCGGCGCAATCCGGTCATGCTCGGCTTGCTGGTCGTCGCCTACTGGTTCACCGTGCTTTTCCTCAACATCGTGCCGGTCCTGGGCGTCCTGATCGCGTCGCTGGCCATCCCCGGCCTGTCGGTCGGGCTGATGCAGGCGGCGCGCAACGTCGAGCGCGGCCAGCCGGTTGGCCTGCAGACCTTGTACGGCAGCCTGAGGGAAAACGGCCGTACGCTGGCCATCCTGGGCGCACTCTACCTCTGCTGTACGCTCGGCGCCCTCGGCCTGTCTTCGCTGGTGGACGGCGGCGATCTGCTCCGCTTCATGCTGGCCGGCAACCGTACCGAGCGGGCGGTGGTCGAGGATGCCGACTTCACGTTGTCGGCCCTCTTCGTCATGTTGCTGATGACGCCGGTGCTGATGGCCTGGTGGTTCGCCCCGGTCCTCGCCGCCTGGCACCGGCTGTCGGTCGGCCGCGCGCTGTTCTTCAGCTTCGTCGCCTGCTGGATGAACTGGCGGCCCTTCCTGACCTACGGCCTGGGTCTCGTTGTCGTCGCCGGCGTCCTGCCCGGCCTGCTGCTCGGCATCCTGTTGTTGATCGTTCCGGGGGCGGCCAACCTGATCACCGCCATCGTCACGCTGCCCATGATGCTGGTCGTCGCGCCGACGGTGTTCGCCAGTTTCTACGCCAGCTATCGCGACATTTTCGGCATTTCCGAAATTGTCTGACGCCAGCCTGCTGCCGCTTGGGCTGTTCGGCGGCACCTTCGATCCCGTGCATTTCGGCCACCTGCGCCTGGCCGAGGAGGCCATCGCCCACCTCGGCCTGGGCGGCGTGCGCTGGCTGCCGGCCGGCCAGCCGCCACACCGTGGCGTGCCGCAGGTGACCGCCGGCCAGCGTCTCGACATGGTGCGCCGGGCAACGGCCGGCAACCCCTGCTTCACGGTCGATCCCGCTGAGGTGGAAGCTGCTGCGCCAAGCTACACGGTCCATACCCTGGAACGCCTGCGCCGTGAACTGGGCGAGGCACAGCCGCTTGTCCTGCTGGTCGGGGCCGATGCTTTCGCCGGGCTCGCTGCCTGGCATCGCTGGCGCGACCTGTTCGCCCTGGCCCATATTGCCGTTTCGCACCGCCCCGGTTTTCCGGTGGAAACGGCCAGCCTGCCGCACGAGCTGGCGACTGAATTCGCCGATCGCCGGCTGGCCGATGTCTCGGCACTGCGCGCGGCGCCGGCCGGCGGCATCGTCACTTTCGCGATGACCCAACTCGCCATCTCGGCGACGCAGATCCGCAAGCTGCTGGCCAACGGCCTGTCGGCCCGTTATTTGCTGCCGGATGACGTTCTCGACTATATTCAAACCCATTCCCTTTACAGAAATCCCTGATGGACATCCGCAAGCTGCAAAAAATCGTCGTCAACGCCCTCGAAGACATCAAGGGCAAAGACATTGAAGTCATCAACACCACCAAGCTGACCTCGCTGTTCGATCGCCTGGTCATCGCGACTGGCGACTCCAACCGCCAGGTCAAGGCACTGGCGCGCAACGTGCAGGACAAGGTGCGCGAAGCCGGCGCCGAGATCGTCTCGGTCGAAGGCGAGGATGCCGGCGAATGGGTGCTGGTCGACATCGGTGACGTGGTCGTCCATGTCATGCAGCCTTCGGTGCGCGCCTATTACAATCTCGAAGAGCTGTGGCAGGTCACGCCGGCCCAGCGTCGCAAGCAGCAGGCGGAGCAGGCCGCCGCCGAATGAAGCTGGCGATACTGGCGGTTGGTCATCGCCAGCCCGGCTGGGTCAGCGAGGGCTGCGCCGAGTATCTCAAGCGCATGCCGCGCGAACTGGCGGCCAGCGTCACCGAGATCAAGCCGGAGCCACGCGGTTCGAAGACCCGCGAACAATTGCTGGCGGCCGAAAGGGCTCGTCTGCGCGAGGCCATGCCGGGCAGTTGCCGCCTTGTCGTGCTCGACGAGAAGGGCGACGACCTGACCACCCTGCAACTCGCCAAGCGGCTGGAAACCTGGATGCAGGACGGCCGCGATGTGGCCTTGCTGATCGGCGGCGCCGACGGGCTGGACGAGGAGTTCAAGCAGCAGGCCGACGACCGGCTGCGCCTGTCCAGCCTGACCCTGCCGCACGGCATGGCCCGGCTGCTATTATGCGAACAGCTTTACCGCGCCGTCAGCGTCCTGAAAAACCATCCGTACCATCGAGAGGGATGATGCGCCTCTATCTTGCTTCCCGCAGCCCCCGCCGCCGTGAACTCCTGCACCAGATCGGCATCGATTTCGACACCGTCGTCTTCCGTCACGGCATGCGCGCCGACCTGGAGACCGATGAAACGGCGCTGGTCAACGAAGATCCGGTCGCGTACGTCGAACGCATCGCCCGCAGCAAGGCGGCGCATGGCCTGAAGATCGTCGAGGAGCGCCGCCTGCCGATGCGGCCGGTGCTGGCCGCCGATACCACCCTCGAGTTCGACGGCGAGATCATCGGCAAGCCGGTCGATATGGCCGATGCAACGCACATCCTGAAGCGCCTTTCCGGGCGGACGCACCGCGTGCTGACAGGCGTTGCAATCAATCATCTGGGCCGCATCGAGTACGTGCTGTCGACCAGTGAGGTGCGTTTCCGTGCCATCGATGACGAGGAAATCCGTCATTACGTGATGAGCGGCGAGCCGATGGACAAGGCCGGGGCCTACGGCATCCAGGGCCGGGCCGGGCTGTTCGTCGAGCACCTCACCGGCAGTTTTACCGGCGTCATGGGCCTGCCGGTCTGTGAAACCGGCGAACTGCTCAAGAAGTTCGGCTTCCGACCGCTCTGATCAGCGCCGCAGCCTGTGCCGCGCCATTGGGCGTCGGCAGCGGCGGGGCTGGTGACTGCCACAGGTGTTCGAGCGCCTTGCCGAGGCGACCCGCATGCAGGTTGTCCTCGGCGATTTCCGCACAGCGCGCATTCTGTGTCAGCCATTCAATCAGGCAATCCTGCTCCGGCCAGTCCACTCGGCGCTGGTA
Source organism: Dechloromonas agitata is5 (assembly GCF_000519045.1). Classification (GTDB taxonomy): domain Bacteria; phylum Pseudomonadota; class Gammaproteobacteria; order Burkholderiales; family Rhodocyclaceae; genus Azonexus; species Azonexus agitatus. Next base: position 675,352 of record NZ_KI912532.1, on the reverse strand, counting down.
GAGGACCGGTGTGCCATTGCAGGCGGCTTCGGTGAAGGTGCCATAGCCCGGCTTGGTGATCACGGCATCGACCGAGCGCAGCAGGTCGGTGAAGCTCAGTCCGAAGGACTCGAAGGCCAAGGCATCGGGGTGCCGACATTGCCAGGCTTCGGCCACCAGCCAGCGAATGCCGGGCAGGCGGGGCCAGTGGTCGACCGGCAGAAGGTGGGCAATGCCGCCCATGGCGATGAGTACGGCCTTGTCCTGACCCAGCCCCAGATCATGCTTCTGGCCAAGCGCGGCAATCGGGCCGACGGGGGCGATGTTGTCGAGACTTTCCATGGCCATGCTCGGCGTCACGCGCAGGAAATGCCGGGCTGAGCGGTAGGCGTCCTGTATCTGCTCGTGGATGGGCAGAGCCCAGGATTCGCTGCCGAAATAGTGGGCGAACAGATCGGCCCAGTTCAAAGAGCACAGCGAAACCGCCGGGATGCCGGCCTCTGCCGCACCGGCCAGCGGCAGGTAGCTGACGTTGGTCAACACAACGTCCGGTCGCAATTCGTCCAGAAAAGCGCTTTCGCCGGCTACCCGGTTCGTCCAGCCGGCATGGGCTGCACGGTAGGCCAGGGCGCTTGCACCGCGGTCGATGCGGGTGGCATCGACCATCACGAAGCCGAAGTCGGTACTGCCGTGCAGCAGCTCGAACGGGACGTGTATGCGCTGGCGTAGCTTGGCTGGCGGCAGCCCGCTACGCACCGTCAGGCGCAATTCGGGCAGATTGGCCGCCAGGGCATTGAGCACCGGCGCGGTAATCGCGAGGTGCCCGTAGCCGTAGCTGAAGATGTCGACAAAAAGATGCACTCAGCGGTGCTTGAAAGCCGGTTTGCGCTTCTCGACGAAGGCGGCCATGCCTTCTTTCTGGTCCTCGACGGCGAAGGCCGCGTGGAAGACGCGGCGCTCGAAGAGCAGGCCTTCGTTGAGGCTCGATTCGAAGGCGCGGTTGACCGATTCCTTGATCATCATGACCACCGGCAGCGAGAAGCCGGCGATGGTCTGCGCTGCCTTCAGGGTTTCATCCAATAGCTGGTCAGCCGGGTAGATGCGGGCGACCAGCCCCGCCTTCTCGGCTTCCGGCGCGTCCATCATGCGGGCGCTCAGGCACATATCCATGGCTTTGGCCTTGCCCACCGCGCGCGGCAGGCGTTGCGTGCCACCGGCGCCGGGCAAGGTGCCGAGGCGGATTTCCGGCTGGCCGAATTTGGCGGTATCGGCGGCGAAGATCATGTCGCACATCATCGCCATCTCGCAGCCGCCGCCCAGGGCGAAGCCGGAGACGGCGGCGATCACCGGCTTGCGGGCCGTCTTGATGCGTTCCCAGTTGCGGGTGATGAAGTCGGTCTTGTAGGCATGCAGGTAGTCGAAGTCCTTCATGAAGCCGATATCGGCGCCGGCGGCAAAGGCCTTTTCATTGCCGGTGATGACGATGCAGCCGATGTTCTCGTCGGCTTCGAAGGCGTCGATGGCGGCGCCGATACCGTCGACGACCTCGTTGTTCAGGGCGTTCATCGCCTCCGGGCGGTTGATGCGGATCAGGCCGACGCGGCCGTGAATTTCAGTGAGGACGACAGTGCTCATGCGGGTTCTCCTGTATTGCGGGCAAGCGGTTGTGCCGGTCATTCTACGGTTTGGGGTTTGTCCGGCAGGCGACAGTTGACGTTAACGTTAACCTGCTATCCTGTCACCCAAAATCAACACCACAGAGGAGACGAGATGACCTACGCCATCGAAGCCCAGCCGCTCTGGCAGCCCAATCCGAATACCGTCGGCGACACCCGCATGGCCATGTTCATGCAGGCCATGGGCCATGGCCGCTATGCCGATCTCTGGCAATGGTCGATCGACCAGCCGGAAGCCTTCTGGTCCAGGCTGTGGGACTTTTGCGGTGCGGTCGGGGACAAGGGGCAAACGGTGCTGCGCGATGGCGACAAGATGCCCGGTGCCCGCTGGTTCCCCGAGGCGCGGCTGAATTATGCCGAGAACCTGCTGCAGCGGCGCGAGGGCGAGGCCTTGGTCTTCTGGGGGGAAGACCAGGTCAAGCGCCGGATGAGCCGGGCCGAGTTGTATGCCGAGGTGGCGCGCTTCCAGCGCTTCCTGGTTGACGCTGGCGTCGGCGAAGGCGACCGGGTGGCCGGCTACCTGCCCAACCTGCCGGAAACCTTGATCGCCATGCTCGCCACGACGGCACTGGGCGCCATCTGGTCGTCAGCCTCGCCGGATTTCGGCGTGCAGGGTGTGCTGGACCGTTTCGGCCAGATCGCGCCCAAGGTGCTGGTCTGCGTCGATGGCTACTGGTACAACGGCAAGCCGGTCGACTGTCTGCCGAAGAATGCCGAAGTCGTCGCCCAGATGCCTTCTCTGGTCAAGACGGTTGTCGTTCCCTACCTTGCTTCCCGGCCGGCACTGGAGGGCATCGCCGGAGCGGTGCATTGGCAGGACATTGCGTTGCCCGCGCCGGGGGCCGAGGTCAGCATCCGGCGCGTGGCCTTCGATCACCCGTTGTTCATCATGTATTCCAGCGGCACCACGGGCGTGCCGAAGTGCATCGTCCATTGCCACGGTGGTGCGCTGCTGCAGCACCTCAAGGAGCACCAGCTGCACAGCGACGTGCGCCCCGGCGACCGGCTGTTCTACTTCACCACCTGCGGCTGGATGATGTGGAACTGGCTGGTTTCCGGCCTGGCCTGCGGCGCCACGCTGCTGCTCTACGACGGCTCGCCCTTTGCCGACCAGGGCAAGGTGCTGTTCGATCTGGCGCAGGCCGAAAAGATGACCCATTTCGGCACCTCGGCCAAGTTCATCGACGCCGCTGCCAAGATGGGTCTGACGCCGGGCAAGACGCATGACCTTTCCGCCCTGCGTGCCGTGTTCTCGACCGGCAGCCCGCTGTCGCCGGAAGGCTTCGACTGGGTCTATCGCGAAATCAAGCAGGACATCCTGCTGGCGTCGATCTCCGGTGGCACCGACATCATTTCCTGCTTCGTGCTCGGCAACCCGGTGCTGCCGGTCTATCGCGGCGAAATCCAGTGCCGCGGGCTGGGCATGGCGGTCGATGTGTTCGACGACGACGGCAAGCCGGTGCGTTCGGAGAAGGGCGAGCTGGTATGCACCAAGCCCTTCCCGGTCATGCCGGTCGGTTTCTGGAACGACCCGGACGGCGCCAAGTACCGTGCCGCCTATTTCGAGCGTTTCCCGAACGTCTGGTGCCACGGAGATTTCTCGGAGCTCACCGCGCACGACGGCATGATCATTTACGGCCGTTCGGACGCGACGCTGAATCCGGGCGGTGTGCGCATCGGCACGGCGGAAATCTACCGCCAGGTCGAAAAACTGCCGGAAATCCTCGAGTCACTGGTCATCGGGCAGGATTGGCCGCCGGGCAGGAACGACGACGTGCGCGTCGTGCTTTTCGTCAAGCTGCAGGAGGGGCATACGCTCGATGCGGGATTGATCGACCGGGTCAAGAAGCAGATCCGCGACAACACCACGCCACGCCATGTGCCGGCCCGGGTCGTCCAGGTGCAGGATATTCCGCGCACCAAGTCCGGCAAGATCGTCGAACTGGCCGTGCGCAACGTCGTGCATGACCGGCCGGTGAAGAATGTCGAGGCCTTGGCCAACCCCGAGGCGCTGGCTTTCTTCCGCAGCCGCCAGGAGCTGGCGGAGTAGGGCCGGGGTCGACTAGACCCGACGCTACTAGGGGCCGAGCCGGGAGCCGATCAGCGGCATCCGGCCGGCCAGATTCCGGCCGAGGCCGAGCAGGGAGGCGAGTCCCCCGGTGATGCGCCGGCTGGCTTCCGGGCTTTCGATCCAGCGGTAGAAGAGCATCGCGGCGAGCAGGCTGGCGCCCCATGACAAGCCGAGGCCAAGTCCCGTGGCGAGCGGCGAGTCGTAACCGGCCTGGGCGTACAGCGCATTGGCCAGTAGCAGCACGGGGAAGTGCACCAGAAAGATCGAGTATGAAATCTGGCCGAGGAAAGCGAGCGGCCGGACATCCGGCCAGCGTTCGAGCAGGCCGGAGCGCCGTCCGAAACCGAGGAGCAGGGCGACGGTCAACGCCAGCAGGATGCGCAGGCGGAAATCGACGATCAGGGCCGCGACGGTGACGCAGACCATGACGCCCAGCCAGGCCGACATCTGCCGGCGTTCAGAAGCCCACCAGGCGGCGGCACCGAGACCGTAGGAGCCGAAGAAATAGATCGCCCAGTTATCCCAGGTGGCATCGCGGTTGAACCAGAACAGCGAGGCAGTGGCGACGGCGAGCACCAGCGCCGGCGCGACGAGGCGCCGCCGGCCGGCCCAGAGCAGGATGGCCATCAGCGCAAACAGCTGGAAATCGATGGCAATGTACCAGACGCCGGCCGACAGCGCATCGATGCCGAGCAGGCCGTGTAGCAGGGCGGCATGGGCCAGCCATTGCTTGAAGGTGGCGCGGGCGGGAATGGCCTCGTCGTCCAGCCAGCGATCGGCAATGGCGGCGGCAATGATGGCCAGGCCGATGGCAGCCAGGTAAGGCACGACCAGGCGCAGGTAGCGCTTCCAGATCAGGGGCAGGGGGGATGCCGACAGGGCCTGGCCCTGCGCCGCCAGGCCCCGGGCCGCCAGGAAGCCGGCGATCACCAGGAACACCTGGACTGCCATGCGCCCGTAGGCGAACAGCCAGTCGAAGACGGCGGGGAAATGGTGGCGCGCCGATTCGGCCAAGGGGCCGTAGGATGAAAAATGGTGGGTCAGCACCAGCAGTGCCGCGATTGCCTTGAGGGCGTCGATCAGCAGCATACGATTCGAATTGTTGCGCATAGGGGCGGTTGCTTGCCTGGGTGCCGGGCACCCAGGCGGGGGCGGTTTCTGGCGATCTTGTCCTAGTAGAAACGCGCGACGAAGGATTTGGTGTACAAGGCCGGCAAATCAATCCAGACACGATGGCCGCTGCCGGGGGCGATGTCGACCGCTTCGCCGGCTGCGTTCTCCATGCGGCCGATACGCTGAACGTGGTTGCCGGCCGGATGCACGCATTCCACGGTATCACCCAGCGCGAAGCGGTTCTTGACAGCAATTTCCATCAGGCCACGGTCCGGATCGAAGGCGACCGCATCGCCGACGTACTGGCTTTTGTCCGATTCGGAGTGGCCGCGCAGGTAATTCTGGTAGTCGGCATCGTGGTGGCGCTGGTAGAAACCGTCCGTGTACCCGCGATTGGCCAGGTTCTCCAGTTCGCCGAGCAGGCGGGCATCGAAGGGGCGGCCGGCCACGGCGTCGTCGATGGCCTGGCGATAGGCCTGGCAGGTGCGGGCGACGTAGTAGGGGCTCTTGGTGCGACCCTCGATCTTCAACGAATCGACGCCGATCTCCACCAGGCGATGGACATGTTCGATGGCACGCAAGTCCTTCGAGTTCATGATGTAGGTGCCGTGCTCGTCTTCCTCGATGGGCATCAGTTCCCCGGGGCGCTCCTTCTCCTCAAGCAGGATTTCGGCATCGCGGTCCATGAACTGCACGGGCTGCGCGGCCGGGGTGTGCACCTTGTAGTCCCAGCGGCAGGAATTGGTACAGGTGCCCTGGTTGGGGTCGCGATGGTTGAAATAGCCGGAGAGCAGGCAGCGGCCGGAATAGGCGATGCACAGCGCGCCATGGACGAAGACTTCGAGTTCGATATCCGGGCATTGCTGGCGGATTTCGGCCACTTCGTCGAGCGACAGTTCGCGCGACAGGATGATGCGCGTGAGCCCCAGCTTCTTCCAGAAGCGAACGGCGGCCCAGTTGACGGTGTTCGATTGCACCGAGAGGTGGACGGCCTGCTCGGGCCAGGCCTCACGCACCATGTCGATCAGGCCGGGGTCGGACATGATCAGCGCATCCGGCTGCAAGGCGATGACCGGCGCCATGTCGTCGAGGTAGGTGGCGAGCTTGGCATTGTGCGGGAAGATGTTGCTGACGACGAAGAACTGCTTGCCGCGGACATGGGCCTCGGCGATGCCTTCGCCGAGCTTTTCCAGCGTGCCGAACTCGTTATTGCGGACGCGCAGGCTGTAGCGCGGCTGGCCGGCGTAGATCGCGTCGGCGCCGAAATCAAAGGCGGTGCGCATCATGTCGAGCGAGCCGGCCGGGGCGAGAAGTTCGGGCGCCTTGCGCATAGTAGAATCCAAGAAAAACCGCGAATTGTAGAGCGTATGACCGAAGAAATCCTGATCAATTTCACGCCGCAGGAGACCCGCGTTGCCGTCATGCAACAGGGGGTTGTCCAAGAGCTGCATATCGAGCGGACGGCCAGCCGCGGTCTGGTCGGCAATGTTTATCTGGGCCGCATCTGCCGCATCCTGCCCGGTATGCAATCGGCCTTTATTGAAATCGGTTTGGAGCGCACCGCCTTCCTGCACGTCGCCGATATCTGGCAGCCGCGCGAGACGGCTACCGAACGGCCGATCGAGAAGATCCTGGCCGAAGGGCAGAGCATCGTCGTGCAGGTGGTCAAGGATCCGATCGGTACCAAGGGGGCGCGCCTGTCGACGCAGATTTCCATCGCCGGTCGCATGCTGGTCTATCTGCCGCAGGAAAAGCATATCGGCATCTCGCAGCGCATCGAGTCCGAAGCCGAACGCGAGGCGCTGCGCGAGAAGCTGACCAAACTGATGCCGGAAGACGAGAAGGGTGGCTTCATCGTTCGCACCATGGCCGAGAACGCCAGCGAGGCGGAGTTTGCCACCGACATCGCCTACCTCAAGAAAACCTGGGCCGACATCCGCGACAAGGCCCGCGTATCCGGGCCGCCGACCCTGCTTTACCAGGAACTGTCGCTGGGTCAGCGGGTGCTGCGCGACTTCGTCAATCCGGAAACGACGCACATCTTCATCGACTCCCGGGAGAACTTCCAGAAGCTGACGACCTTCGCCGAGGAATACACGCCGGCCGTGCTGCCCTTGCTCGAACACTACACCGGGCAGCGCCCGCTGTTCGATCTGCACGGCGTCGAGGAGGAAATCCAGAAGGCGCTGGCACGCCGCGTCGACCTGAAGTCCGGCGGTTACCTGATCATGGATCAGACCGAGGCGATGACCACCATTGACGTCAACACCGGCGGCTTCGTCGGCGTGCGCAACTTCGACGACACCATTTTCAAGACCAACCTGGAAGCGGCGGTCACCATCGCCCGCCAGCTCCGGCTGCGGAACCTGGGCGGCATCATCATTGTCGATTTCATCGACATGGAAAACGAAGAGCACAAGAAGGCGGTGCTCGATGAGTTCAACAAGGCACTGGCCAGCGACCATACCCGCCTGACCGTCAATGGTTTCACGGCGCTCGGTCTGGTCGAGATGACCCGCAAGCGCACCCGCGAATCGCTCGCTCACGTGCTGTGCCAACCCTGCCCGACCTGCGGCGGTCGCGGTGAAGTCAAGACGGCGCGCACGGTGGCCTACGAAATCCTGCGCGAACTGTTGCGCGAAGCGCGTCAGTTCAATGCTCGCGAATATCGCATCCTGGCCGGCCCGGCGGTTGTCGATCTCTTCCTTGACGAGGAATCGCAATCGCTGGCCATGCTCTCCGATTTCATCGGCAAATCGGTGTCGCTGCAATCAGAGCCGAGTTACTCACCGGAGCAATACGACATTGTGTTGATGTAATACCCCCCACCAACAGAGGAGACAAACCATGAAAACAGAACCCGAATTCGACAGTCTGGTGCCGGCGCAAAGCTTCGACCGGCGCAGCTTCCTGGCGACCAGCCTGGGCGTCGGTTTTGCCGTCGCCACCCAGCCGGTCATCGCCCAGACGGCGATCAGGACCGATGAGATCGGTCTGCTTGCCGGGGAAATCAAGGTGCCGGTCAAGGATGGCGAGCTGGTCGCCTATCGGGCGGCTCCGGGCGGTTTGAGCAAGCCGCCGGTTATTTTGGTCGTGTCGGAAATTTTCGGTGCCCACGAGTACATTCGCGACACCTGCCGTCGCCTGGCCAAGCTCGGCTACTGCGCCATCGCCCCCGACCTGTTTGCTCGCCAGGGCGATCCGCGGCAGATTGCCAGCATTCCGGAAATCCTCGAAAAAATCACCAACAAGACGCCCGACGCGCAGGTGATGAGCGATCTCGATGCCTGCGTCGCCTGGGCTGCCGCCCAGGGCGCCGATACCCGCCGGCTGGCGGTGACCGGGTTTTGCTGGGGCGGTCGCATCACCTGGTTGTACTGCGCCCACAACCCTGCCGTGAAGGCTGGCGTCGCCTGGTACGGCCGCCTGGTCGGCACGGTCAATGCGGTAACGCCGAAGCATCCCACCGAACTGGTCGGTGAGTTGAAGGCGCCGGTGCTGGGTCTCTATGGCGGACTGGATACCGGTATTCCGCTGGAAACGGTCGAGGCCATGGAGCAGGCCCTGCAGCAAGGCAGTGCTGCCGCGAAAGCCTCCGAAATCCACGTTTACGACAACGCGCCGCATGCCTTCCATGCCGATTACCGGCCGAGTTACCGCAAGGCGGAGGCCGAGGACGGCTGGCAACGCATGCTCGCCTGGTTCCGTAAAAACGGCGTCTGAATGCGGGGTGGAGGGGCGAAAACAACGCCCTTCGTGCTAACCTTCGCGCCTCACCCTGATCCTGTTTCATCATGACCACAGAAACCACCCCCGAGAAAGCCGTCGATCCGCGTGCCCTGCTCAAGGACCTGCAGGCCCGTTTTGACGTTTTCCGCTCGTTCAGCCCGCTCGCCATCGGTATCGACAAGCAGGTTTTCGCCCAGTTGCCGGATGTCAGCAAGAAGGCCCTCCGCCTGGCCATGCGCAGCCATACCATCTCGACGCGTTACCTGAAGGAAATGGAAAAGGGGACGGTGCGCCTCAATCTCGATGGGACGCCGGCTGGCGAAGTGACCGACGAGAATCGTCAGCACGCCGCCGAATTGCTGCGCGAGCGTTTCAAGAAGCAGGCTGAGCAGCGCAAGGCTGCTGCTGCCGAGGCCAAGGCCGAACAGCGTCGCCAGGAAAAGCTGACGGCCCTGGCCGAGAAATTCAGCCGGAAATAGGTAATGGCGAGGTAATAGCGCCCGGCAAATGCAAAAAGGCCAGTCGATCGACTGGCCTTTTTGCTGGCATGCTGTGGTTGCGGGGGCAGGACTTGAACCTGCGACCTTCGGGTTATGAGCCCGACGAGCTGCCAACTGCTCCACCCCGCGTCCGGTGGTGATTCGTCGAAACGAACCGGGTACTACTGAAGCAAAAAGCCCCGGCAAAAGCCGAGGCCAGTGCTTGAATTCTGGTGGGTCGTCACAGATTCGAACTGTGGACCTACGGATTAAGAGTCCGCTGCTCTACCAGCTGAGCTAACGACCCAGAATCCTTTGATAATGGTGGGTCGGGCGAGATTCGAACTCGCGACCAACGGATTAAAAGTCCGCTGCTCTACCGACTGAGCTACCGACCCGCTCAAAGGAGCGCGAATTATATAGACCACCCCGGGGGGCGTCAACGAAAACGTCAGATGTTTGCGATTGGCTTAGGTTCGCAAGCCAAGGCGTCGGCAGATTTCGGTCGTCAAACTCGCTTGGTTCATGGCATAAAAATGCAGCCCCGGCGCCCCGCCCTTGAGCAGGCGCTCGCACAGCTCGGTCACCACGTCGAGGCCGAAGGCGCGGATCGAGTCGCTGTCGTCGCCGAAGCTCTCGAATTTCTTGCGCATCCAGCGCGGCAGTTCGGCCCCGCAGGCATCGGAGAAGCGGGCCAGCTTGGTAAAGCCGGCGATGGGCATGATGCCCGGGACGATGGGGATATCGACGCCGAGTGTCCGGGCTTCGTCGACGAAGTGGAAATAGGCGTCGGCGTTGTAGAAATATTGCGTGATGGCCGAATTGGCACCGGCTTTGACCTTACGGGCGAAGGCTTCGAGATCGTCCTGCGGGCTGCGGGCCTGCGGGTGCCATTCCGGGTAGGCGGCAACCTCGATGCTGAACCAGTCGCCGGTTTCGGCCCGGATGAATTCGACCAGTTCGTTGGCGTAGCGAAATTCGCCGGCTTCGGCCATGCCGGAAGGCAGGTCGCCACGCAGGGCGACAGTGCGCTTGATGCCGGCGGCTTTGTATTCAGCAAGGATTTCGCGGATCGATTCGCGGGATGAGCCGATGCAAGACAGATGCGGTGCGGCGTCGAAGCCTTCGGCGGCGATTTCCTTGACCACGGCGAAGGTGCGTTCGCGGGTCGAGCCGCCGGCACCGTAGGTGACCGAGAAGAACTGGGGCTGCAGCTTGGCCAGTTCGGCCCGGACCCCGCGCAGCTTTTCGATGCCTTCCGGGGTCTGGGGCGGGAAAAATTCGATGGAGATTTCGGGTTTCATTTATTCAACCAGATGAAAAATTCGCGGTTGCCGTCACCGCCGGTAATCGGGCTGTCCAGCCAGGCGCGGACGGTCAGGCCGAGCTGCTGGGCGCAATCGTGCAGCTTGCGCTCGACCTCATGGTAGAGCGCCGGGTCGCGGACGATGCCGCCGCGGCCGATGTTGCCGGGGCCGACTTCGAACTGCGGCTTGACGAGCAGCAGCATGTCGCCGCTAGGCGCAAGCAGTGCCGGCAACTGCGGCAGGATCAGGGTCAGCGAAATGAAGGAGACGTCGCCGACGATCAGGTCGAAGCCGCCTTCCGGAAAGGCGGCGCCGAGGTCGGCGACGCTCAGGGCACGGCAGTTGATGCCTTCCAGGCAGGTGACGGCAGGATCGGCGCGCAGTTGGGCATGTAACTGATCATGCCCGACATCAACCCCGACGACGTATTTGGCGCCGTTCTGCAACAGGCAGTCGGTAAAGCCACCGGTCGACTGGCCGACATCGAGACAGACCTTGCCGCTGGCGCTCAGCCCGGTATGGGCCAGGGCACCGGCCAGTTTCTGGCCGCCGCGTGAGACATAGTGGGCGTCCGGGTCGGCAGCGACGATCAGCGGCGTGTCATCCGGCAGGTCCATCGCCGGCTTGCTGATCGGGCCGCCGGCCCAGCTGACGCGGCCTTGCTTGATCAGCCATTGTGCCGCCGTCCGCGATGGCGCCAGTTTCTGGGCAACGAGCAGGGCATCCGCCCGCGATACGCCAGCCGGCCGTTCGTAAGACGGCTCGCGAACCGGGCGCGGCTTTTTCTGCCGCGCGTGGAAGGAGTTCATGCTCATATTGGTTGCTAGTTGGTAGTTGCCAGTTGTTAGCAAAAGCGGGAGGCGCTTTTGACTTCCCGCTAATGACAAGGGACTGGCAACTAACAACGGCCTTAGTAGCGGTAGTGGTCGGTCTTGTACGGGCCATTGACCGGCACGCCGATGTAGCTGGCCTGAGCCTCGGTCAGCGTCGTCAGCTCGGCGTTCAGCGTCTTCAACTGCAGGCGGGCGACCTTTTCGTCGAGGTGCTTCGGCAGCGTGTAGACACCCACCGGGTAGTCGGCGGTCTTGGTAAACAGCTCGATCTGGGCGATGGTCTGGTTAGCGAACGACGAGGACATCACGTAGGACGGGTGGCCGGTGGCACAGCCGAGGTTCACCAGGCGGCCCTTGGCGAGCAGGATGATGCGGTTGCCCGACGGCAGGGTGATGTGGTCGACCTGCGGCTTGATCTCTTCCCACGGGTAGCCTTCGATCGACGCGACGTTGATCTCGGAATCGAAGTGGCCGATGTTGCAGACGATGGCGTTGTGCTTCATCTTGACCAGGTGGTGGTGGTCGATGACGTGGTAGTTGCCGGTGGCGGTGACGAAGATGTCGGCCTTGTCGCAGGCGTAATCCATGGTCACGACGCGGTAGCCTTCCATCGCGGCCTGCAGGGCGCAGATCGGGTCGATTTCGGTGATCCACACCTGGGCCGACAGGGCGCGCAGGGCCTGGGCGGAACCCTTGCCCACGTCGCCGTAGCCGCAGACGACGGCGATCTTGCCGGCGACCATGACGTCGGTGGCGCGTTTGATGCCGTCGACCAGCGATTCGCGGCAGCCGTACAGGTTGTCGAACTTGGACTTGGTGACCGAGTCATTGACATTGATGGCCGGGAACTTGAGTTCGCCACGTTCGTGCATCTGGTACAGGCGGTGCACGCCGGTGGTGGTTTCTTCGGTGACGCCCTTGATCTTTTCCAGACGAGTCGAGTACCAGGTCGGGTCGGTCTTCAGCTTGGCCTTGATCGAGGCGAAGAGCACGGTGGCTTCTTCGCTGTCCGGATTGTCGAGCACCGACAGATCCTTCTCGGCGCGGGCGCCCAAGTGCAGCAGCAGGGTGGCATCGCCGCCGTCGTCGAGGATCATGTTCGAGTAGCCGCCGTCGGTCCATTCGAAGATGCGGTGGGTGTAATCCCAGTATTCCGGCAACGATTCGCCCTTGACGGCGAAGACCGGGATGCCGGCGGCGGCGATGGCGGCGGCGGCGTGGTCCTGGGTCGAGAAGATGTTGCACGAGGCCCAGCGGACTTCGGCGCCGAGCGCGGTCAGCGTCTCGATCAGCACTGCGGTCTGGATGGTCATGTGCAGCGAACCGGTGATGCGCGCACCCTTCAGCGGCTGGGTCTTCGCGAACTCCTCGCGAATGGCCATCAGGCCCGGCATTTCGGTTTCGGCAATGCGGATTTCCTTGCGACCCCAGTCGGCAAGGCTCAGATCGGCAACAACGTAGTCATTGAATTCAGCCACAGTAAGCTCCTAAGTAACTGTGACCGGGGAGGGGGACGGCGTGAAAGCTCACCGGTAACCCCTGCGCCCGGCAGGGTTGAACAGTGAGCGCCGTTTAGAACCGAGCCTGAGAGAAATATCCCCTGCAGCGCCCCTCGGTAGGTTGCGGATTATAAACCGTTTTTCGGCCGGAAATCAGCCATTGTCGCCAGCCCAGTACTGGTCGATATCCTTGATGCCCCACTTGGCGGCATCCTCACGCCCGGCGATCTTTTCCGCGCTGCGGGCCAGATCGATGATTTCCGGCTGGATGTAGGCCTGTGACTTGGTCGAGAAAAACACCTTGACCTTGGGTTTGAGCAGCGATTGCTCGCCCTGCTCAATGACCACGCCGAGTTTGCCGGAGGCCAGCTTGACCAGCGAACCGATCGGGTAGATGCCGAGGCTCTTGACGAAGGCCTGGAAGACCAGCGGATCGAAATGCCCTTTCCATTCGGCCATGCGCTTGATCGACTCGGCCGGATCCCAGCCGGCCTTGTACGGACGGTTGGAAGTCACCGCGTCATAGACGTCGCAGACAGCCCCCATCTTGGCAAACAGGCTCATCGTCTCGCTGTTCAGCCCCTTCGGGTAACCGCTGCCGTCAATCTTTTCGTGGTGATGCAGGCAGACGTCCTTGGTGATATCGCTGACGCTGCTGCCTTCGAGCAGCAGTTTGTGGCCTTCCTCGGGGTGGGTCTTGACCAGGTCGAATTCCTCGTCAGTCAGCTTGCCGGGTTTGTTCAGCACGTCGAGCGGGATCATCGCCTTGCCCAGGTCGTGCAACAGCCCGGCCATGCCGGCTTCGCGGACTTGCGTTTCGTCGAGGCCAAGCTGGCGGGCCAGCGCAATCATCAGGGCGCAAACGGCGACCGAATGCATGAAGGTGTAGTCGTCGGCTGTCTTGAGCCGGGCCAGGCTGATCAGGGCGCCCGGATTGCGCATGACCGAATTCGATATTTCCTCGACCAATGGCGCGGCGGCCTCGGCTTCGATCGCCCTGCCCATGCGCGCTTCCTGGAACATCGACACCACGGCTTCCTTGCCCTTGGCGACGATTTTTGTGGCCCGCTTGATTTCATCGCTGAATGTCGCCCGTTCCTGCACGACGGGCGGTTCTGGCGGGATTTCCAGGGCGGTCAGGGCGGCCTGGCTCCCTTCTGCGTGGGAGGCGGCAACGTCAATCCCTTTGGAAATGTCGATCCATACCTCCCGGATCGAGCTTTCGGCGATCAGGGTCAGGTCGTTGGGGTCGGTCAGAACAAACTTGGTTCGCCAGAACGGGTGGTCCAGCCATGCACCGCAAAAACCTTCCAGATGCATGCCGAGCGTGAGTTGTTCAACAGGAATTTTCTTCAGCATATTTGCCGATTTTAACGAAAAAGGGAGCCGAAATGGCTCCCCTTTTTCAAATCTTCACAGTGCCAAGCAAGTGTTACAGCCTGGCAGCCGTGCTACCGGTTTGTTGTGTGCTTACAGTCCGGCGTCGCCGCGTAGCAGCGCCGCCCGGTCGGTGCTTTCCCAGGTAAATTCCGGCTCGTCGCGGCCGAAATGGCCGTAGGCGGCAGTTTTCTGGTAGATCGGGCGGAGCAGGTTGAGCATGTTGACGATGCCCTTCGGACGCAGGTCGAAATGCTTCTTGACCAGTGCGGTCAGGGTTTCGTTGCTGACCTTGCCGGTGCCGAAGGTCTCGACCATGATCGAGGTGGGGTGGGCGACGCCGATGGCGTACGACACCTGTACCAGGCACTTGGAGGCTAGGCCGGCGGCGACGATGTTCTTGGCGACGTAGCGGCCGGCGTAGGCGGCGGAACGGTCGACCTTGGACGGGTCCTTGCCGGAGAAGGCGCCACCACCGTGCGGTGCGGCCCCGCCGTAGGTGTCGACGATGATCTTGCGGCCGGTCAGGCCGCAGTCGCCCTGCGGGCCGCCGACGACGAAGCGGCCGGTCGGGTTGACCAGATACTTGATATCGCCCTTGATCAGTTCCTTCGGCAGCACCGGCTTGATGATCTGCTCGATGGTCGCCTCGCGCAGGTCTTCCAGGCTGATGTCCGGTGAGTGCTGGGTCGACAGGACGACGGTATCGATCGAGTCCGGCTTGCCATCGACGTAGCGGATGGTGACCTGCGACTTGGCGTCGGGGCGCGCCCACGGCAGGCGGCCATCCTTGCGCAGCATGGCCTGGCGCTCGACGAGGCGGTGCGACAGGTAGATCGGCAGCGGCATCAGCGACGGGGTTTCGTCGCAGGCGTAGCCGAACATCAGGCCTTGGTCGCCGGCACCCTGGTCGAGGTTGTCGTCGTAGGCCTTATTCACGCCCTGCGCGATGTCCGGGCTCTGCTTGTCGTAGGCGACGAGCACGGCGCAACCCTTGTAGTCGATGCCGTATTCGGTGTTGTCGTAGCCAATGCGCTTGATGGTGTCGCGGGCGACCTGGATGTAGTCGACGTTGGCGTTGGTGGTGATTTCACCGGCTAGCACGACCAGGCCGGTGTTGCAAAGGGTTTCGGCGGCGACGCGCGAATGCGGATCCTGCGCCAGGATGGCGTCGAGGATGGCATCGGAAATCTGGTCGGCGACCTTGTCGGGATGGCCTTCGGAAACGGATTCCGAAGTGAAGAGATAATCGCTCAAAGCATGCTCCAGTGGTCCTATGATCCGGCGTTACCTGCCTTGGACCACGAGCGGGCGACGCTTTAGCAGAATTTGTGAATCGCCCCGCAAGTTGTCTGTTTAACTCGGCGATCGGATAATAGTAATCTTTTCTCAGGGGGAATCAACCCCCGGAGCTTCATGGTTTTTCTCTTCCGCCTGCTTTCCCTGTTGCCGCTAAGCCTGTTGCACGCCCTGGGCGGTGCCCTCGGCCGGCTGGTCTATTGGCTGTCGCCGACCTATCGCCGGCATTTGCAGGAAAACATGGCGCAGGCCGGTATCGATGCTGCCCTGCACGGTGCCGTGGCCGCCGAAACCGGCAAGCAGATGATCGAATTGGCGCGCATCTGGATGCGTCCGCTGGAAGAGGCGGTGCCGCTGGTCGCCGAAGTCACCGGCTGGGAGCATGTCGAGGCGGCTCGCCAGGCTGGCCAGGGCATCGTTTTCCTGACGCCGCACCTCGGCTGTTTCGAGATTACGGCCCAGTATCTGTCCTCGTTTGGCGACATCACGGTGCTCTACCGCGAGCCCAAATCGGCCGCCGCCAATGAACTGATCCTGATGGGGCGCAAGCGCGCGCATCTGCATCTGGCGCCGGCTGATCTGTCCGGTGTGCGAGCGCTGATCAAGGCGCTGAAGAAGGGCGAGATGGTCGGCATGCTGCCCGACCAGGCGCCGAAGACCGGCGAGGGTGTCTGGCTCAAGTTCTTTGGACGCTACGCCTACACCATGACGCTGGCGGCCCGACTGACCGAGACGGGCGCCATGTCGCTGCTCACCTGGGGTGAGCGCCTGCCGGGCGGGCGTGGCTACCGTATCCATTTCCTGCCGCCACAGACGCCGTTGTCGGGGACGACTGTCGAGCGGGCACAGCAGATCAATCATGAGGTCGAAACCTTGATCCGCCAGTGTCCGACCCAGTACCTGTGGGGCTACAACCGTTACAAGCGGCCGGGTGGCGCTGAGCCACCGCCGGTGGAGTAAAGCGTGAAGATTGCATTGACCTGGCTGCTGGTCGGCTTCCTGTGGCTGTTGCACTGGCTGCCGCTGCCTGTCCTGCGTGTGCTGGGGGCGGGGCTTGGCCGCTTGCTCTATGCCGTGGGCCGCGAGCGGCGCAAGGTCGCACTGACCAACCTGCGCCTGTGTTTCCCGGAGAAGACGGAAACCGAACGTGAGGACATCGCCCGTCGGCATTTTGTCGCCTTCGCACAAGCCGTACTTGACCGCACCCTGGGCTGGTGGGCGTCGAGAGAGCGGCTGGAGCGGATCATCCGCATCCATGGCGTCGAGCATCTGAAAGATCCGGCTGGCCGGCCGGTGATCATGCTGACGCCGCACTTTGTTGGCCTCGACGCGGGTGGTACGGTGGTATCGATGCACGTCGTTGGCTGCAGCGTCTTTTCCATGCAGAAGAACCCCGTGCTCAACAAGCTGCTTTATGATGGCCGGATGCGGTTCAACAAGGCAGTGTTGCTGTCGCGCCAGGATGGCATGCGCAAGATCGTCAAGGCGATGAAGGAGGGGCACCCCTTCTACTATCTGCCGGACATGGATTTCGGGCCCAAGGAGTCGATTTTCGTGCCTTTCTTTGGCGTTCAGGCAGCGACCATCCCGGCGTTGTCGCGCCTGGTGCGACTGACCGGTGCGCGTGTCGTGCCGGTGATTTGCCGCCAGGTCGCGGATGGCTACGAGATCGAGGTCATGCCGGCTTGGGAAAACTTCCCCGGCGACAGCGTCGAGGCAGATACGGCTCAGATGAACCGCTTTATCGAATCGCAGGTGCTGCGCATGCCGGAGCAGTACTTCTGGTTGCACAAACGCTTCAAGACCCGGCCACCCGGAGAACAGAGGTTTTACAAATGAACAACAACCTGAAGGTGGATATTCGCCCGATCACGCCGCCCGATGTGCCGGCCATCGCCGCGCTGGCCCGTGAAATCTGGCAGGCGACCTACCCTGGCATCATCACCCAGGAGCAGATCGACTTCATGCTTGAGCAGCGTTACGGCCATGAGCGCCTGTACGACGATCTGGAAGACCTGCACAAATGGCTCGACCAGGCTTTCCATGACGGGCGCCGTGTCGGTTTCGCCTTCAGTGAAATCTACAAGGGCGAGTTCAAGCTCGACAAGCTCTACATCCATCCCGATGTGCAGCGCCGAGGTGTCGGCGGGCAATTGATCGCCCATGTTGCCGAGCGGGCGAAGCGTGAGGGTTATCCCTGTCTCATCCTGCAGGTGAACAAGCGCAACGTGAATGCCATCAACTCGTACAAGAAGTATGGCTTCGAGGTGCGCACAGTCACCGTCGATGACATCGGCGGCGGCTACGTGATGGATGATTACGTGATGGAGAAGAAACTTTAAGATTTTGGGCCAAAGTGCTGTCTCTGCTATGATTTTCCGAGTCAAACAGCGGAGCGGCACGTGATATTCAAATTCTCCAAGATGCACGGTCTGGGCAATGATTTCGTTGTCCTCGACGGCGTGCGCCAACAGGTTTCCCTGAGCCCGGAACAGCTGGTTTATCTGGCCGACCGCCATTTTGGCGTCGGCTGCGACCAGATTCTGCTGGTCGAGACGCCGAGCCAGCCCGGCGTTGATTTCCGCTACCGCATCTTCAATGCCGATGGTGGCGAGGTCGAGCAATGCGGCAATGGCGCCCGCTGCTTCGTACGTTTCGTGCACGACCAGGGACTGACCGACAAGCGGCAGATCCGCGTCGAGACCCTCAAGGGCATCATCGAACCGCGCCTCGAAGCCGATGGCAATGTCACCGTCGATATGGGCGAGCCGCGCTTCCTCCCGGCCGAAATTCCCTTCCTGGCCGACGACGACGTGATCATCCATCTGCTCGACGTGGCGGACGAGACGCTGGAAACCACGGTGGTGTCGATGGGTAACCCGCATGCCGTGCAGGTGGTTGACGATGTCGATACCCACCCGGTCGGCGAGCACGGCCCGTTGATCGAACGACACCCACGTTTCCCGAAGCGGGTCAACGCCGGCTTCATGCAGATCATCGACCGCCATGCCATCAAGCTCCGCGTCTATGAGCGCGGCTCGGGCGAAACCCTGGCCTGTGGCACCGGCGCCTGTGCGGCGGCAGTGGCCGGCATCCGCCGTGGCTTGCTCGATTCGCCGGTGCGGGTCATGACGCGCGGCGGCGACCTGAACATCGCCTGGGGCGGCCCGGGGCGTCCGGTCCTGATGACTGGCCCGGCGGTTACCGTATTCACTGGAGAAATTGAATTATGAGCGCCATGTTTCCCGAAGAAATTGCGGACTACCTGAAGAACAATCCAAGCTTCTTCGAGCAGTACGCCGACCTGATGGCGCAGATTTTCGTGCCGCATCCGCACGGCGGGCGCGCTGTGTCGCTGGCCGAGCGCCAGATGCTGACCCTGCGCGAGAAAAACCGCGCGACCGAATCCAAGCTGGCCGAGTTGATCGCCTTCGGCGAGGAAAACGACGCAATCAGCGAAAAGGTACATCGTCTGGCGGTGGCCCTGATCGCGGCCGAGACCTTCCAGGCCGTCATCCACCTGCTCAATTTCCACCTGCGCGACGATTTCTCGGTGCCGCACGTTGCGCTACGCCTGTGGGACAAGCCGGAAGGTGTCGAGGATCTGCCGGAATTCGCCGCAGTAAGCGAAGAACTGCAGGTTTTTGCCGAAACCCTGGCCCGCCCGTACTGCGGCTCGACGGCTGGTTTCGGTACGGCTTCGTGGTTCGGCGAGCATGCCGCACACATCCGTTCGCAGGCGCTGATCGCCCTGCGCAACGGCGGCGGCACGATCGGCATGATCGCGCTGGGCAGCGAAGACAACCAGCGCTTCTATGCCGACATGGGCACCCTGTATCTCGAACGTCTGGGCGAGATGGTTTCCGCCGCACTGGCCCGGGTGACCAAGAGCGTGCTGTGACCGATCCGGCGGCCGATTCCCCGCTGGCTGCCTACCTGGCCGAGTTGTCGGATCAGCGGCGGATGTCGCCGCACACCATCAGCAATTACCGGCGTGACCTGGAGAAGCTGCTGGCCTTGTCGGGTGATATCCCGTTGGCCAGTTTGCAGGTGCATCACATCCGGCGCTTCGTCGCCCAGTTGCATGGCCGGGGGCTGTCCGGCCGCTCATTGGCCCGTTTGCTCTCTGCCTGGCGTGGCTTCTTCCTGTGGCTCGGCGAGCGCGGGCTGGTGAAAGCCAATCCCTGCGATGGCATCCGGCCGCCCAAGTCGCCGCGTCTGCTGCCCAAGGCGCTGTCAGTGGACGAAACGGCCCGTCTGCTGGACGCGGTGGAGGATGGCGATCCCGTTCAGGCGGCGCGCGATCTGGCGATGTTCGAGTTGTTCTATTCCTCCGGCCTGCGCCTGGCCGAACTGGTCGCCCTCGATTGCGATGTGCTCGATACCGTCCTGCACGAGGGTGAAATCCGCGTCCTCGGCAAGCGCAGCAAGTTGCGTCTGGTGCCGGTGGGCAGCAAGGCGCGCGAGGCGCTCGCCGTCTGGGCCGCCATGCGGGGCGAATTAGCCTTGCCGGGCGAGAGGGCGCTCTTCGTTGGCGTGCGCGGGGGGCGGATCAGCCCGCGCATGGTCGAGTCCCGGCTGGAACGGCGCGCCCAGCGACTGGGGTTGCCGACCCACGTCCATCCGCACATGCTGCGCCATTCCTTCGCTTCGCATGTCCTGCAATCCTCAGGCGACCTGCGCGCGGTACAGGAAATGCTCGGCCATGCCAGCATCGCGTCGACGCAGGTTTATACCCATCTCGATTTCCAGCATCTGGCCAAGGTCTACGACGCCGCGCATCCGCGGGCCAAGGCCAAGCCGCGTGGGTGACTTTGGCTGGAGCGGGAAAGGCGGGAGAATGAAACTTCGTCACCTCTCAGGAGCTCCCTCATGGCTGCAACCTCGCAACGCGCGCTGATTGTCATCGATCTGCAAAACGACTATTTCCCGGACGGCAAATTCCCGTTGTGGAATACCGAGGCGGTGCTTGGCCAGGTCGAATCGGCCATTGCCCGGGCGCGGGCGCAAGGGGTGGCGGTCATCCTGGTGCAGCACATTGCGGATGCCCCGAACGGCGCGGCACCGTTTTTCAATGCCGGAACGCGCGGTGTCGAACTGCACCCCCGCATCCTCGCCGCCGCGCCGGATGCCGTGGTGGTGACCAAGGCGCAGGCTGACAGTTTTCTGAATACCACGCTGGAAGAAAAGCTGGCCGCACTTGGTGTTGAGGAACTGCTGATCTGCGGCATGATGACTCAGAACTGCGTCACCCATACCGCCATCTCGAAAGCGGCTGAAAAATACCGGGTGGCGGTGCTGGGCGACTGCTGCGCATCGGTGAGCCAGATGATCCATGTGATCGCCTTGAAGGCCCTGGCGGCGCGTGTCCCGGTCGTGGAATCGGCCGGTGTTCTGTAGCGTGGTGGCAGGCAAGAGCAAAATTCCCGAAAAATCAAGGCTTCGTTGACGATTTTTCCACCAGCCTCTATGATTCACGGTTTCGAAAAATCGCCGGATTCAAGGAGTTTTCATGGCCATCAACCGTAACCGCCGTTCTTCCCTGGAACGCCGCTGCGTTTCCAAGTCCACCAAGCGCCTGTTCAAGGGCGACGGCAAGACCATGTTCAAGACCATGTACGCTGCCGAGTGCCACCAGCGCAACCGCAAGGCCCTGGGCGCCTAAGCGTTAAAAGGTTTCAGCGGGCCCCGGTTGCTGCAAGGTAACCGGGGCTTTGTACTTCTGATTTCAGGAAAAACATGGCTCAGCTGATTTTGCTGCCGGGCAAGGAACGCTCCTCCTTCAAGCGCCATCCGTGGCTGTTCGCCGGCTCGGTCGGCCGGCTGGAAGGGCGGGCGCGGCCGGGCGATACCGTCGAGGTGCTGTCCGACGACCTGAAGGTGCTGGGGCGGGCGGCCTATAGCCCGCGTTCGCAGATTCGGGCGCGCTTCTGGACATTCGACCCGGAAGAGTCGGTCGACGATGCCTTCTTCAAGCGCCGCATCGCCGCTGCGGTCGCGCGTCGCCAGGCCTTGCCGGAGCTGAAGGGGCAGCAGGGTCTGCGCCTGATTCACGCCGAATCGGACGGCCTGCCAGGCATCGTCGCCGACCAGTACGGGGACACGGTGGTCGTGCAATTGACGTCGGCCGGTGCCGACAAATGGCGCAAGGCCATCGTCGCCGGGCTGGTCAAGGCGACCGGCTGTGCCCGCATCTATGAGCGCTCTGACTCCGACGTGCGCGGCCTGGAAGGCCTGGAGCCGACGACCGGCTGGTTGTACGGTGAGCCGACGACCGCGGGGTTGAGCATCGACGAGAATGGTGTGCAGCTGGCGGTCGACGTCGTCGGTGGCCACAAGACCGGTTTCTATCTCGACCAGCGCGACAACCGCGCCTGGTTGCGCAGCGTGGCGGCCGGCAAGGACATCCTGAACTGCTTCTGCTACACCGGCGGGTTCTCGCTACAGGCGTTGGCCGGTGGCGCGGCGCATGTGCTGTCCATCGATTCGTCCGGTCCGGCGCTGGCCCAGGCGCGGGCTAACCTGGGGCTCAATCCGCAGTTACCGGCCGAGCGTGCCGAGTGGCTGGAGGCCGACGTCTTCCAGGCCCTGCGCGATTTTCGCAAGGCCGGGCGGACGTTCGACCTGATTGTTCTCGATCCGCCCAAGTTTGCTCCGTCGGCGGCGCATGCCGATCGTGCCGCACGCGCCTACAAGGATGTCAACCTGCTCGGCTTTCGCCTGCTCAAGCCGGGTGGCCTGCTGATGACCTACTCCTGCTCGGGCGGCATCGGGCTGGAACTGTTCCAGAAGATCGTCGCCGGTGCGGCGCTGGATGCCGGGCGCGAGGCGCGCATCGTGCGCCGCCTGTCCGGCACGGCTGATCATCCGGTAGCCTTGAACTTTCCGGAAGGCGAATATCTCAAAGGCCTGCTCGTCCAGGTCGACTGATCCCTTTTTCCCGTGAATCCGCTGCGTCACCTTCTTCTCGTTGTCGCTCTTGTCCTTGGTCAGTTGCTGACCGGGGTGCATGCCGTCGAGCATGCGGCGAGCCGGGAGGAGGGGCTGCCGACGCACACCTGCCAGCTTTGTCTGGCGGCACACGACCTCAGCGCCGCGCTGCCTTCGGTCGCCAGCTTGCCGCCAGTCGTGCTGCCTGCCTGGCTGCCGGAATACCTGACTTCGCCCGGTCGGGCGGACTGGCCGTCGCCCGTCGCCTGCCAGCGCGGTCCGCCCCGCACCTGAAAATTGCCTCTTGTTTCCGAGTGGATGCGACCGGATGGTGGCGTCCGCTCGTCATGCAATTTTCAGGAGTATTCCATGCAAAAACGTATTGCCATGGCTGCCATGCTGGCTGCCACCTTTGGCGCGCAGGCCGCCGATCATTCCGAACTCGCTGCCATCCGTGCCCAGATCGACGACATGAAGCGGGCCTACGAGCAGCGCATCGCCGCTCTCGAACAGAAACTTGCCCAGGCCGAATCCCGCCCGGCAGCCAAGCCGGCACCTGCTACGGTGCAGTCCGAGCGTACCGACAGCCGCCGCCCGGCGGCCGGCCCGGCGAGCGGTTTCAACCCCGAGGTTTCGCTGATCCTGCAAGGCCAGTACAAGAACATGAAGGATGTCCCGGAGCGCGGCATCACCGGGTTCTGGCCGGCCGGTGGCCACGATCACGGCGAGGGGGCGATCGAGGGCATCAGCAAGCGCGGTTTCTCGGTCGATCACACTGAGCTGGTGCTGGCCGCCAATATCGACCCTTACTGGCGCGGCCAGGCCATCATTGCCGCTATCGATGGCACGGCGGAGGTTGAGGAGGCCTGGTTCCAGTCGCTTGGCCTTGGTCACGGCATTGGCCTGAAGGGCGGCCGTTTCCGTTCCGGTATCGGCTATCTGAACGAGCAGCATCCGCATATGTGGGATTTTGCCGATGCGCCGCTGATGTACCGTGCGCTGTTCGGCAATCACGGCAGTTACACCAACGACGGCGTGCAGCTGAAATGGCTGGCGCCGACCGATACCTTCATCGAACTGGGGGCCGAAATGGGGCGTGGCGCCAATTTCCCGGGCACCGACCGCAACAAGAACGGCAGCGGTGCAGCGGCCGTGTTTGCGCATGTCGGTGGCGAAGTCGGTGTTTCGAACAGTTGGCGGGCCGGAGTTTCCTACCTGACGACGCAGGCCAAGTCGCGTGCCGCCCATTTTGCGGGTACCGTGGATGACGAAGTCGAGGGGCTGTTCGATGGTCGATCGCAGAACTTCATCGCTGATCTTGTCTGGAAATGGGCGCCGAACGGCAATCCGAAATACCAGAATTTCAAGTTCCAGACCGAGTATTTCCAGCGCCGTGAAAAGGGCGATCTGACCTGCGCAACCCCCGAAGGTGCTGCTGCGACGGTTGCGTGCGATGGCATGCTATCCGCCTACCGTACCCGTCAGTCCGGCTGGTATGCCCAGGGTGTCTATCAATTCACACCGAACTGGCGGGCCGGCTTGCGCTACGAGCAGCTGGACAGCGGCCGGCGGGATTTCGGTGACAACGCAGCCTATCTGGTTGTCGACAGCTATCGTCCGAAGAAGGCCTCGGCGATGATCGATTACAGCTGGAGCGAGTTTTCGCGTGTCCGTCTGCAGTACGCCCAGGACAAGTCGATGTTCGGCATCACCGACAATCAGGTGACGGTGCAGTACATCATGAGTCTCGGTGCCCACGGCGCCCACAAGTTCTAGGAGGCTGCATGAGACATTTCGTATTTTCCCTGTTCACCCTGCTGCTGGCATGCGGGGCGCAGGCTGAACTGCGGGTCTTCGCCACGGTGCCGGAGTGGGCCGCGCTGGCCCGCGAACTCGGCGGTGACCGGGTCAAGGTCTACAGTGCGACCAGCGCATTCCAGGACCCGCATCGCATCGAGGCCAAGCCTTCCCTGCTCGCCCAGGCGCGGCAGGCGAACCTGGTTGTCGCGGCCGGTGCGGAATTGGAGGTTGGCTGGCTGCCGTTGGTTTTGCGCGATTCGGGCAATGCCGCGATCCAGCCCGGGCGACCGGGGTATTTCGAGGCGGCGGCCTGTGTCGATCGTCTCGAGGTACCGAGCGTCGTCGATCGGGCGCACGGTGATGTGCATGCCGCCGGCAATCCACACATCCACCTCGATCCGCACCGGGTACAGAAGGTGGCCGAGGCACTGGCGGCCCGCCTGGCCGAGGTTGACGCGCCGAACGCCGCCACCTACCAGGCCAACCTGAAGGCCTTTTCCGGCAAGTGGCAGGCCGCCATTGCCCGCTGGGAGCGTGAGGGCGCGCCCCTGAAAGGAGTCGGCGTGCTGGTGCATCATGCCAGCTTCACCTACCTGACCCACTGGCTGGGCATGAAGGAGTTGGGCACGCTTGAACCGAAACCGGGCATTGAACCGACCAGCGGCCAGTTGAGCGGGCTGCTCGCCCGCCAGCAGGCGGCGCCGGCCCGTATGGTGTTGCGCACGGCCTACAACCCGGAGGGACCAAGCCAGTGGATCGCCGGCAAGAGCGGCACGCCGGCCGTGCTGTTGCCTTACACGGTGGGCGGCACGCCAGCGGCCAAGGATCTGGTTGGCCTGTTCGACGACACGCTGCAACGTCTGCTGCAGGCGGTTCGGTGAGCGTCCTGCTGCATCTGGAGGGCCTGGTGGCCGGCTGGCAGCAGCCGGCCACCAGGCCGGTCGAGCTGTCCCTGGCGGCTGGCGAGATCGTCGGCCTGACCGGCCCGAATGGCGTTGGCAAGAGCACCGTGCTGGCCGCCATTGCTGGCCGCGCCCGCGTGTTTTCCGGTCGCCTGACGCGCCCGGCCGGGCTGCGCCTCGCCCTGCAGACGCAGGACGTTCCGCCGGTCGTCGGTGTGCCCTTGTCCGGCCGCGAATTGCTCGCCCTGACCGGGGCCAGTCCGATCGGCCTGCCGCCCTGGCTGGCCGACCGCCTCGACCAGCGACTCGATCGCCTGTCCGGCGGCCAGCGCCACTACCTGGCGCTGTGGGCAGTTCTCGACACGCCGGCCGACCTGGTTCTGCTCGACGAGCCAACCAACAATCTCGACCGGGCTGGCGTCGCCCACCTCGCTCGCCACCTGCGCGATCTGGCGGCCGGCGGGCGCGGCATCCTGGTCGTCAGCCACGATGCCGGCTTCGTCGCGGCAGCCTGCGACCGTGTCGTCACCCTGGAGCCCTGCGATGTGGAATGAGCTGTTTCTGCTGCCTTTCCTGACCGGCCTGGCGTTGGCCATCGTTCTGCCCTTGCTCGGCGCCTACCTGCGCTTGCGCGACGAATGGCTCGCCGCGCTTTCCTATGCCCACATCGCCGCGGCTGGCGCCTTGCTCGCCTTGGTATCCAGTCTGCCGCCCGCTGCCGGTGGCATCGGCACCGCGCTGGCGGCAGGCGCCGGCAAGCGGTTTTTCGCCGCCCGCCTGAGTGGCGGCGCAAGCTATGCCCTGCTCCTGCTCGGTAGTTGGTCGGTCGCCGTCCTGCTGGCTGCCAACCATCCGCTGGCCGAGCGCCTGGGGCATGCCCTGTTCGATGGCCAGCTCTATTTTGCCGATGGGGCTACCCTGGCCCTGGTTGCCATCGGGGGGGCCATCTCGCTGCTGGCGCTGCGCGCCTTGTCGCGCAGTTTGCTGCTGGCCCATCTCTACCCGGATTTCTTCCGCATTCGCGGCCTGCGCGCCTGGCCCATACAACTTGGCTTCGATGTGCTGGCGGCCCTATGCCTCGCCCTCGCGACCATGAGTCTCGGCGTGATGGGGGCCTTCGCCCTCGTTTTCATCCCGCCCTGGCTGGCTTTCCGGCGGGCGGCCAGTTGGCGGGGCGGCTTGTGGCGCGCGCTGGTCATCGGTCTGGCCGCCTACCTCGGTGCCTTTGGCGTGGCCTTGTGGCTGGATCAACCCTTCGGGCCGATTCTTGCCCTCCTGCTCGTCGGGATCGGCTTGATCATTGCATGAAGCGGGGCGGCATGCTAAAAGTTCGACTCTGCATGCGGAGTAGTCATGGTTTTTTCGTTTTTCAAGAAGCAGCCCAACAAGATGCCCGAGCGTCCGGCCGCCAAGCCGCGCCCGGTTACGCCGGTATCCGAGGCCAAGCCGCAGCAGACGGAAGCCGAAGAGCAATCCAGGCCCTTGCCGGAGCCGTTGCCAGACCTTGAGTTCACGGCCAGCCGTCCCCTCGCCGAGGCACCCGCCGAGAGCCGTCCACCGGCACCGGTTGCTGCTGCCGCACCGACCCCGGTGGTACCCGCAGACGATTTCACCTTCGACGATTTCGACAGCCAGTTCACCAACTCCAGCGTCATGGGCATCGATGTCGATCATGACGTCGACCCGCTGCAGGCCTGCGTCGAGCAGGTCGTCGTCCTCTATGCCAATGGTCAGGATGGTGCCGCCCGTTCGCTGCTTGAGACCTTTGTCCGCTCCTACCACGGCGTAGAAGGCAAGCGTTTCTGGCTGCTGCTTTTTGATTTGCTGCAGATCAGCGGCGACCGCGCCGCCTTTGAGAAACTCGGCGTCGACTATGCCGAGGCCTGCGAAACCTCGCCGCCGACCTGGTCGACGCATCTGCCCGCAACCCAGCCGATGGCCGGGGGGCTCGGCCCCAACAAGATTTTCCTGCAAGGGGTGCTGACCTCGGAAAGCGCGTTACCGGTCGCCGAACTGACCCGCCTGGTCGGCCAGAAGGCCGATGTCTGCGTCGATTGCACCAAGCTGATCGGTTGCGATGACGAGGTGGCTGCCCAGTTGGCCGACCTGTTGACCAGGGCGCGCAAGCTGCGGCTGGGTGTCAGCCTGCTCGGTGTCGAGCCTTTCATGGAGCGCCTGAATAGCCGCCTGGTGGCTGGTGACTCCAGTCATGAAGCGAGCTGGCGCCTGCTGCTTGAATTGCTGCAGCGGCATGGAACACAGGAGCAATTCGAGGAGCGGGCGGTCGATTACGCCATCACCTTCGAACTGTCGCCGCCCTCCTGGGAGCCCTTGCCGGCCGCGCCGGCCATGGCGGCTGCCGGGGGCAACGGGAAGCAGGACGATGCCCATTACTTGGTGGGCGAACTGAAAGGCTGCCGCTTCGAGGATTTGCCGCAGATCGTCGAGGGCATGGCGCAGCCGGTGCTCGATTTCTCCCGGGTCACGCGCCTCGATTTCATTTCGGCCGGGCAACTGGTCAATCGCTTGGCGCCGATCAAGGCGGCCGGGCGCGAAGTTGTCATCCGCAGTCCGAACCATCTCGTTGCCGAGCTGATGGCCGTCGTCGGTCTCAACAAGCAGGCACGCATCATCGTTCCCAAGTCTTAAGGTAGAAACATGGAGCAATATCACGGCACCACGATCCTGTCGGTGCGCCGGGGCAATCGCGTCGCGATGGGTGGCGACGGCCAGGTCACGCTCGGCAACATCGTCGTCAAGGCCACCGCCAAGAAGGTGCGCCGCCTCTATCAGGGGCGCATCCTGGCCGGTTTTGCTGGCGGCACGGCCGATGCCTTTACGCTGTTCGAGCGTTTCGAGGCCAAGCTGGAGAAGCACCAGGGCAATCTGGTGCGCTCGGCCGTCGAGCTGGCCAAGGACTGGCGTTCCGACCGCGCCCTGCGCCGCCTGGAGGCCATGCTGTCGGTCGCTGACCGTGAATCCTCGCTGATCATCACCGGCAACGGCGATGTGCTGGAGCCGGAGCAGGGTATCGTCGCCATCGGTTCGGGGGGGACCTATGCGCAGGCTGCAGCCCGCGCCTTGCTCGAAAACACCGAGTTGCCGCCGCTCGACATCGTCACCAAGTCGTTGGAAATTGCCGGCGACCTGTGCATCTACACCAACCGCAACTTCACGCTGGAGACGCTGGAATGACGACCATGACGCCGAAGGAGATCGTCTCCGAACTCGACAAGCACATCGTCGGCCAGAACAACGCCAAGAAGGCCGTGGCCATTGCCCTGCGCAACCGCTGGCGGCGCGCCCAGGTGGCCGAGCCGTTGCGCCAGGAAATCACCCCCAAGAACATCCTGATGATCGGCCCGACCGGCGTCGGCAAGACCGAGATCGCCCGCCGCCTGGCCCGCCTGGCCAATGCGCCCTTCATCAAGGTCGAGGCAACCAAGTTCACCGAGGTCGGTTACGTCGGCCGCGATGTCGAGACCATCATCCGCGACCTGGTCGAGATGGCCATCAAGTCGGGGCGGGAACGGGCCATGAAGGGCATGCGTGCCCGGGCCGAGGATGCCGCCGAGGAGCGCGTGCTCGATGCCCTGCTGCCGCCAGCCCGCAGTCCCGGTTTCTTCGCCGAGAACAATGCGGCGGGCGGCGAGGAGAACGCTACCCGTCAGAAGTTCCGTAAGAAGCTGCGTGAGGGTGAACTGGACGACAAGGAAATCGACATTGACGTTGCCATGCCGGCGATGCAGGCGGAAATCTTCGCACCGCCCGGCATGGAGGAACTGACCCAGCAGATCCAGGGCATGTTCCAGAACATGGGCGGCGGCAAGAAGAAGTCGCGCAAGCTGAAGATCAAGGAAGCGCTCAAGCTGCTCACCGACGAGGAAGCGGCCAAACTGGTCAATGACGAGGAAGTGAAGCTGGAGGCAGTCAAGGCCGTCGAGCAGAACGGCATCGTCTTCCTCGACGAGATCGACAAG
The DNA here is from genome assembly GCF_000519045.1 of Dechloromonas agitata is5. Taxonomy (GTDB): domain Bacteria; phylum Pseudomonadota; class Gammaproteobacteria; order Burkholderiales; family Rhodocyclaceae; genus Azonexus; species Azonexus agitatus. The sequence continues at coordinate 646,378 of NZ_KI912532.1, read as the reverse complement.
GTGACCGGGCGCTCCGATGCACAAGGTGCCGACGTGTCTCGCCAGGGCGTGCAGCGCGACCTGCTGCCGCTGGTCGAAGGGACGACGGTATCGACCAAGTACGGCATGATCCGCACCGATCACATCCTGTTCATCGCCTCGGGCGCTTTTCATCTCTCCAAGCCGTCCGACCTGATCCCCGAACTGCAGGGCCGTTTTCCCATCCGCGTCGAACTGGATTCGCTGTCGGTGGCTGATTTCGAGTGCATCCTGACCCAGACCGATGCCTGCCTGACTAAGCAGTATCAGGCTTTGCTGGAGACGGAAGGCGTTGCCGTCGAATTTGCCGATGACGGCATCCGCCGCATGGCGGAGATCGCCTATCAGGTGAACGAAAAGACCGAAAACATCGGCGCCCGCCGCCTGCACACGGTGATGGAGAAACTGCTCGAGGAAGTCTCCTTCGAGGCCGGCAAGATCGGGCTCGACAAGGTGGTGGTCGATGCCGCCTATGTCAATGAGAAACTCGGCGAAGTCGCGGCCGACGAGGACTTGTCGCGCTACGTGCTGTAATTTGCGGCGGCCGGGCTAGGGGAAGCCCCTACAGTCCGGCCGGCGGCACCCCGCTACAATCCGGCCACTTCTATTCCCCAGAAAGCGCCCATTGGACGAGCAAAGCCTGAGCTTCCGCCTGCTGGCCATCCTGTTTCCCATTTTCGGCATCGTTGCGGCCGGCTATTTCTATGGTCGCAAGCACAAGCCGGAAATGGCGGTCGCCAACCGGCTGAACATGGATGTTTTCGTGCCAGCCCTGGTTTTTGCAGCAATGGCCGGCAAATCCTTCGATCTGGCAGCCTACGCGCCCTTGGCGCTGGGCGGTTTCCTGCTCCTTGCGGCCTGCGGTCTACTGGCCTGGCCCATCTCGCGCCTGATCGGCATGCAGCCGAAAACCCTGGTGCCGCCGATGCTGTTCAACAACTCCGGCAACATCGGCCTGCCGCTCGCCGTGCTGGCCTGGGGCGAGGATGCGTTGCCGGCCGCGGTCATCCTGTTTATGGTCGAGAACACCTTGCACTTTTCCTTTGGCGCCCGCCTGCTCGATCCGACGACGCGCTTGTTGACGCTCTGGCGCATCCCGGTTGTCGCCGCCGCCATCGCCGGGCTGGCTGTGGCCTTGCTGAAGATTCCGGTATGGCAGCCGCTGGTCATCGCGATCAAGATGCTGGGCGACGTATCGGTGCCGCTGCTGCTCTTCTCGCTCGGCGTCCGGATGACCGATGTCAATTTCCGCGAATGGCAGGTAGCCGTCGGGAGTGCCCTGCTACGACCGCTCGCCGGCATGGCTATCGCCTATGGTGTGATCGCCCTGCTCGGGCTGCAGGGGCGCGATGCAGCCATGCTGCTGGTGTTCGGCGCCTTGCCGCCGGCTGTGCTCAATTTCCTGTTTGCCGAACGCTACAAGCAGGAGCCGCAGCGTGTGGCGTCCATCGTGCTGATCGGCAACCTGGCGGCGCTGATCTTCCTGCCGCTCGCCCTGGCGCTCGTTCTTTAGCGGCTGAAACGGTCCATTTGCCGGCGGTCGCGCTTGGTCGGCCGACCGTGAATGTCGGCAGCCGGCTCGACCTCGAACTTGCGGCGCATCTGCTCGGCCTCGCGCGCTGCGCGGCTCTCCGCCGTTTCCTCGTAGAGCAGACGCGCCTCGCTGGCCGGACCGCGTTTTTCGGAAAGGGCCAGGACGATGACTTCCCAGCGCGTATCGCCGTTGAAGATGTCGAGCCGATCACCGGCCTTGATCTCGCGCGCCGGCTTGGTCGGTGCGCCATTCAACTTGATCTTGCCGCCACTGACGGCATCGGTGGCCAGGGAGCGCGTCTTGAAGAAACGCGCCGCCCACAGCCACTTGTCGAGCCGGATGCCGCTCACTGCGGAAGGATGGATTCGCCGGCGTAGAGTTGTTCGACGGTTTCGCGCTGGCGAATGACATGCACGGCATCGCCATCGACCATCACTTCGACCGCACGCGGCCGGGTGTTGTAGTTGGAGGCCATCGCCATGCCGTAGGCGCCGGCCGACATGACGGCCAGCAGGTCGCCCGGCTGGACGCAGAGCGGACGGGCCTGGCCGAGGAAATCGCCCGTTTCGCAGACCGGACCGACCACGTCGTAGTCACGGGTCGCCCCGTCGCGCGGTTCGACCGGCTCGATGTCGTGCCAGGCTTCGTACAGCGCCGGGCGCATCAGGTCGTTCATTGCGGCGTCGATGATGGCGAAATTCTTGCCTTCGCCTTCCTTCAGGAACTCGATGCGGGTCAGCAGCAGGCCGGCATTGCCGACCAGGCGCCGGCCCGGTTCGAGCACGACCTGCAGGCCGCGGCCCTGGAGCTTGTCGAGCAGCGGGTTCAGGTAGGAGGCAACGGTGGGTTGCACCTGCTCGGCCTTGTACTTGATACCCAGGCCGCCGCCAAGATCGATGTGGTGCAGCGTGATGCCTTCATCGGCCAACTGGTCGATCAGGGCGAGGATGCGCTCCAGTGCCTCGACAAAGGGCGACGGATCGAGCAACTGCGAACCGATGTGGCAGTCGATGCCGGCCACCGCGATATGGGGCAGGGCGGCGGCACGGCGATAGAGATCGAGTGCATGCTCGTAGGCGACGCCGAACTTGGCCTCCTTGAGGCCGGTCGAGATGTAGGGGTGGGTCTTCGGATCGACGTTCGGATTGACGCGCAGGCTGATCGGTGCCTGCTTGCCGCACTGGCCGGCGACTTCGTTCAGGCGCTCCAGTTCCGGGATCGACTCGATGTTGAAGCAGAAAATCCCGGCATCCAGTGCCAGCTTCATTTCCGCAGCCGTCTTGCCAACGCCCGAGAAGACCACCTTTTTCGGGTCGGCGCCCGCCGCCAGCACGCGCTGCAATTCGCCGCCGGAGACGATGTCGAAGCCGGCACCAAGGCGGGCGAACAGGTTCAGGATGGCGAGGTTGGAATTGGCCTTGACGGCATAGCAGACCAGCGCGTCCTGGCCGGCCGGGTGCGCGGTCAACACATCCTGGAATTCGCGCAGCGAAGCGGTCAGTGCGGCCCGCGAATAAACGTAGGCCGGCGTGCCGAATCGTTCGGCGATGGCGGACAGGGCAACGGATTCGACGTGCAGGACGCCGTTCTTCAGGGCAAAGGAACTCATGGCTTCGGGGTCTGGGTGTCCGTGCTAACATCCTGGCCAGTTTTGACCGGCTGGACCTTGGTCGACGGAGCGGGTTTCGGGTTGCCGAACAGCGGTTCCGGCGCCGGGCCGGACGGTCGTTCGAGCGGGCCTTTCATGCCACAGGCGGCAAGGCCTAGAGTGATCAGTAAGGCAGCGATTCTGGACATGTTCGGGGCGCTGTCGGCGAAGAGCGGGATGGTAGCACACCATGGAAGACAGCGAATTCAACACTCTGGCCGGCCAGACCCTGGCGCGGATCGAGGCGGCCCTTGAGGCCAGTGAGGCGGATATCGACTTCGAATTGGCCCCGGGCGGCATTCTGGAAATCGAATTTGCCGACGGGAGCAAGATCATCATCAATCGCCATGGCGTTTCCCAAGAGATCTGGGTTGCGGCCAAGGCAGGCGGCTTTCATTTCCGCTGGGATGGTGCTGCCTGGCGAGATACCCGCGACAACGCCGAACTGCTGGCCAAACTCTCCACCCTCGCCAGCCAGCAGGCAGGCGAGGCCATTTCGCTCGCCTGATCAGTCGCTGGGCGGTGTGCTGAGGTCAGGCTTGGGTAGTGGGCTGGTGTCGGGCGCCTCGCCTTCGCCGTCCGGCTGCGTGCGGACGTTCTCAGCGTAAACATACGTCCGTTCGCGTCCTTCGCCGTAGGCGACCAGTCCTTCCGGCATGGACGGCAATTGGACCGGAACATCCTTCAGGGCACGCCCCATATAGCCGATCCAGATGGGTAGTGCCGCGGCACCGCCGGTTTCCCGGTCGCCCAGTTTGCGCGGCTGATCGAAGCCGATCCAGGCGCAGCCGGCGACTGTCATCTGGTAGCCGCAGAACCAGGCATCGACATATTCGTTGGTCGTTCCCGTCTTGCCGGCCAGATCCTGACGCTTCAGGAGGGCCGAGGCCTTGGCGGCCGTACCGTAAATGGTCACATCGCGCAGCATGGAGTCCATCATGAAGGCGTTGCGCGGGTCGATGCTGCGAATTGTCTCGTTGCCGGCCTCGATTTCAGCCGAGCGGGCGACGACCTGATCGCGTTCGTCGCGGATTTCGCGCACGACGAAGGGATTCACCTTGTAACCGCCGTTGGCGAATACGGCGTAACCGGTCACCATCTGCCAAGGCGTGACCGAGCCGGCACCCAGTGCCATGGTCAGGTAGGGGGGGTGCTTGGCGGGGTCGAAACCGAAGCGGCCGGCGTAGTCCTGGGCGTAATGCGTACCGATCGACTGCAGGATGCGGATCGACACCATGTTTTTTGACTTGGCCAGCGCCGTCCGCAACTTCATCGGCCCTTCGTACTTGCCGTCGTAGTTATGCGGCTCCCAGGCCTGGGAGCCGGTCTGGCTGGCCGGGATGACGATCGGTTCGTCGGCGATGACGCTGCCCGGGTTGTAGCCCTTTTCGAGCGATGCGGAGTAGATGAAGGGTTTGAAGCTGGAACCTGGCTGGCGCCAGGCCTGGGTGACGTGGTTGAACTTGTTGCGGTTGAAATCGAAGCCGCCGACTAACGCCCGGATGGCGCCATCCCGCGGATCGACGGCGACGAAGGCGGATTCGACTTCCGGCAGCTGGCTGATCTGCCAGCTGCCCTTGTCGTCCTTGAGCAGGCGAACGATGGCGCCACGCTTCAGACGCTTGTTGGGCGGCGCCTTGTCGTCCAGCATGCGGGCTGCGAATTTGATCGCATCGCCGGTCAGCGTCACGACTTCTCCACCCTTGCGGTAAACCTTGATCTGCTTGGCATCGGCCGCCAGGACCAACGCGGGAATCAGGTCGCCGGCATCGGGAAATTCCTGCAGCGCTTCGTCGATGGCCTCGTCCTGGTCGGACTGGATATCCTTCATGTCGAGATAGGATTCGGCGCCGCGATAGCCGTGGCGCCGGTCGTAATCCATCACGCCCTTGCGCAGGCTGAGGTAGGCCGCTTCCTGCTCAGCCTTGATGATGGTCGTGTAGACCTTCATGCCGCGCGAGTAGACTTCTTCCGGAAAGCGCTCGGCGGTAATCTGCCGGGCCATTTCCGCGACGTATTCGGCATGTACCGCATAGCCCGCCAGTTCGCGCTTGACGACCAGCGGTTCCTTCAATGCAGCGGCATGCTGCGTGTCGTTGATGTAGCCGAGCTCGTGCATGCGCCGCAAGACATATTGCTGCCGGATCCGGGCCCGGTTCGGATTGACGACTGGGTTGTAGGCCGATGGCGCCTTGGGTAGGCCGGCCAGCATGGCAGCCTCGGCAATGGAAATATCCTTGAGCGGCTTGCCGAAATAGATCTGAGCGGCGGCGGCAAAGCCGTAGGCGCGCTGGCCGAGGAAGATCTGGTTGATGTACAACTCGAATATCTGGTCCTTGCTCAGGTTGCTCTCGATCTTGAAAGACAGCAGTGCCTCGTACAACTTGCGGGTGTAGGTTTTTTCACCGGTCAGGAAGAAGTTGCGTGCCACCTGCTGGGTGATAGTCGATGCGCCCTGCCGCTTGCCGCCACCGATCAGGTTGGCTCCGGCTGCCCGCAGGATGCCGGTGTAGTCGATGCCGCCATGTTGATAGAAGCGATCATCCTCGGCAGCCAGGATGGCATTCTTGAGGACGGTAGGAACGTCCTGGAAGGCGACCACGGCCCGGCGTTCCTCGCCGTATTCGCCAATCAAAAAACCGTCCGAGGTATACACGCGTAGCGGAATCTTTGGTCGGTAATCCGTCAGTACCTCGAGCGAGGGCAGGTTCGGATAGGTCAGGATCAGGACGATTAGCACCATGGCCACCCCGATTGCTGCCAGCCCGAAAAGGAATATGACAGGATAGAGAATCAGGCGTAGCGTAAGGGGCAGTGAAGGCACGATCAGCGTGGGGTGAAATTGACGTTGTGGCGATTATACGCCGGGCCATTTTCCGGTCGTGAAAATGCTTTACATGCCTATAGGTTGTTGCTAGCATCTGAAGTGAATTATTGGTTGTTTTTGTAACTTCGTAATCCGTAAGGACTTTTTGGGGGTCTGGTGGGCTTCGATATCTCGGCGTTGTTAAATCCTAAGGCACGCTCCCTGTTCGGCCTGGACATCAGTTCCTCTGCCGTCAAAATGGTTGAGCTGACTGCCAATGGGAAAGACGGCTATCGCGTTGAGCGCTACACCATCGAGGTGTTGCCCAAGGATGCGGTGTCCGATGGCAATATCGCTAACTTGGACGGGGTCGTTGATTGCGTCAAGCGTGCCTGGAAGCGCATGGGCACTTCGACACGCAACGTGGCCATGGCGCTCCCGGGGTCTGCGGTCATTACGAAAAAGATCATCGTCCCGGCAGGCTTGCGCGAGGAAGAACTCGAGGGGCAGGTTGAGACAGAAGCCAATCAGTACATTCCCTTCGCCATCGACGAAGTCAATCTGGATTATCAGGTCTTGGGTCCGGCGCCGGCTGTACCAGACGAACTCGAGGTGCTGATCGCGGCGTCCAAGAAGGAGCGCGTCGAGGATCGTGTGGCGGTTGCTGATGCGGCAGGGCTGAAGGCCGTTGTTATCGATGTCGAATCCTTCGCCTCACTGGCTGCGTTCGAGTTGATCGAGCGCCAGTTGCCCGAGGCAGGCAAGAATCAGGTCGTCGCACTGATCGATGCCGGGGCCAACGCGATGAATCTGACGGTTTTACGTAACGGCCAGCAGGTTTATGCCCGAGAGCAGGCTTTCGGTGGCGGCCAACTGACGCAGGATATCGCGCGACACTACGGCATGAGCATCGAGGATGCCGAAGCCGCCAAGCGGGCGGGTAATTTGCCTGAAGGTTACGAGGTCGAGTTGCTCAATCCGTTCATGGAAAACCTGGCGCTGGAAGTGTCGCGTGCCTTGCAGTTCTTCTTTACGTCGACCCAGTACAACCAGGTCGATCACATTGTTCTGGCGGGTGGTTGTGCCGTCATTCCCGGCATCGATGAAGTGGTCGCCACCCGGACACAGGTCAATACCCTGATCGCCAATCCCTTCGCCAACATGGTGTTGTCCGATCGTGTTCGCGCCAAGAGCCTGCTGGCTGACGCCTCCTCGCTGATGGTGGCGTGCGGCCTGGCACTGCGGAGGTTCGATCCATCATGATTCGCATTAACCTCCTCCCGCATCGCGAGGAAGCCAAGAAAGCCCGGCGTGAACAGTTCATGGTTCTTGCCGGCCTTGTGTTTGTGCTTGCCGCACTCGTCGTTTTCGCCGGCTACACGCTGATCGGCAATGCGATCAGCAACCAGGAGAACTCCAACGAATTTCTCAAGCGGGAAATCGCCGTCCTGGACAAGCAGCTGGATCAGATCAAGCGTCTGAAGGAGCAGACACAGGCTTTGCTGGCACGCAAGCAGGTCATTGAAAATCTGCAGCGTGACCGTGGTGAAACAGTTTATCTGCTGAACGAACTGGTCAGGCAGGTACCGGAGGGTATCTATCTGAAGTCGTTGAAACAGGACGGGCTGAAGGTCGGCGTTGTCGGTCATGCCCAGTCGAATGCCCGGATTTCCGCTCTGATGCGCAATCTGGAAGCATCGCCATGGCTTGAGCAGCCGCAGTTGGTCGAGAGCAAGGCGGTGGTCGTCAACGGGCGCCGTGTCTACGAGTTCGGCATGAACTTCGTACTGACCCGGGTTAAGCCAGATGACGTGAAGGAGAAAAAGTAGTGAACGCGAAATCCATCTCCTTGCCGAAAGTGGACTTCCAGTCCATCGCGGATGATTTCCGGTTCATGAACCCGAATGATCCGGGTGCGTGGCCGCTGATACCCAAGATAACGGTTCTGGTCGGGTTGTTCGTCGCCATCGTCGCTGCCGGTTGGTGGTTTGTCTGGAGCGATCAATTACTTGATCTCGAAACCAAGGAGCGGGAAGAGGAGACGCTCAAGCAGCAGTATCTCGACAAGAAGCGTCAGGCCGTCAATCTTGACCTCTACGTGCAACAGTTGGCGGAAATTGATCGCTCATTCGGCGCGCTGCTCAAGCAGCTGCCGGACAAGTCCGAAATCGAGGCGCTGCTGATCGAGATCAACCAGGCCGGCCTGGGTCGTGGCCTGCAGTTTGAATTGTTCAAGCCGGGACAGGAGCAAATCAAGGACTTCTATGCCGAGTTGCCGATTGCCGTCAAGATCAACGGGGGCTATCACGATTTCGGGGCATTCGCGGCTGATATCGCCAAGCTGCCGCGCATTGTGACTCTGAACAACATATCCATAGCGCCCATCAAGGATGGGGGGCAATTGTCTCTCGATGCGACAACCAAGACCTTCCGGTATCTCGATGAAGAAGAGGTGGCCCGGCAGAAGAAAGCTGAGCAAGAGAAGAAGGCTGCGCAAGGAGCGAAAAAGTGAAACGTCTATTGCTCATTGCTTTCTGTGGTGCGCTGGGGGCATGCACGGGTGGAGATCACGAAGATCTCAAACAATGGATGGCCGACAACACCAAGGATATGCGGGGAAGCGTTCCGAAGTTACCTGATGTCAAACCCTACGAGCCTGTTCCTTATGAAATGGACGGGACGCTTGATCCCTTCAAACCAAACAAGATCGAGCCGGAGTCGAGGTACAAGCAACTGGCCGGCAAGGGCGGTGCGTTCATGCCAGATTTCGAAGCACGAGAGATTCGCAATAGCTTGCTGGAGAAGTACCCGATCGAGTCGCTGAAAATGATCGGTTTCATGAATGTCAACCGGAAACCGATGGCTGTCATTCAAGTTGAAGACAAGATCAAGCAGGTCAAGGTGGGGGATTACATGGGGCTCGACTTTGGCATGGTGACCCAGGTCACGGATACCGAAGTGCAGTTGCGGGAATTGATACAGGATTCTGCCGGAGACTGGACTGAACGCAAGAGTTCGCTCTACCTGCAGAGCAAGGAGGGAAGCAAGAAATGAAATTCATCAAACACGCAATGGCCGCTTTTGTAGTGTGTCTTGCTTTGTCGCCAAGCGTTCGCGCCGAGGCGCAGCCTTCAAATGCGATTGAGGCCGTCAATGTAGCTCAGCAAGGAAATGATATTTCGTTGCGCATCGACATGAAGGAACCGCTGGCATCTCCTCCGCCAGGCTTCAGTGTTGCCAACCCGGCCAAAATTGCTCTGGATTTTCAATCGACAGCCAATGCGCTGGGGAAAAATAGTCAGGTAATCAACCAAGGTGATTTGCGCAGCCTGAATGTTGTCCAGGTGGGTGACCGTACTCGCTTGGTTCTGAACCTGGTGAAAAATCTCAATTTCAAGACGAGGCTTGAGGGAAAGTCGCTGTATGTGACTCTGTCCCCCGTTGAGCGCGTTTCCGATACGACAGCAACCCGTTCAACTCGTTTCGCCGAAGAGAGCCTCGTGGGAACGAGGCATTCGGTGAATGACGTGATGTTTCGTCGTGGTAAGGATGGCGAGGGACGCATCATCGTCGATTTGAGTGATTCCGGGACGGGGATTGATATTCGGCAACAGGGCTCGAATCTGATCGTCGATTTCATGAAAACGACTGTGCCGGATCGTTTGCGCCGTAAATTGGATGTCACAGATTTCGCGACGCCGGTAACTGCCGTGGAAACCCGCGCCAACGGAGATAACGTACGCATGGTAATCACCCCGAAGGGCTTGTGGGAGCACAATGCCTACCAGAGTGACAACCAGTTCATCGTCGAAGTGAAGCGTATTGTCGAGGATCCGAACAAGCTCGTTCAGGGAGCCAAGGTTGGCTATCAAGGGCCGCGAGTCAGCATCAATTACCAGAATGGGGATGTGCGTGCCCTGTTGCGCCTGATGGCCGAAGAGTTGGGATTGAATGCGGTTATCAGTGAAACCGTAACTGGAACAACGACTCTGGTTCTGAAGGATGTTCCTGCCGATCAAGTGATCGACATCATCTTCCAGCAGAAGGGGCTGGATATGCGCAAGAAAGGCAATATCATCATGATTGCTCCTCGTGATGAAATTGCGACTCGTGAAAAACTTGAGTTTGAATCGAAGCAACAGATCAATGAATTGGAGCCGCTCAAACTGGAGCAGTTCCAGCTGAACTACCAGAAATCAGCTGATGTGGCGCGCCTGCTGGCTGGTTTGCCACCACTGGGACCCGGAGGGATGCCGGTTCCTGCTACGCCGGGCGTAAACGTCGCTGCCCAACGGATCCTGAGTAAGCGAGGCAGCGCAGTAGCCGATCCTCAATCGAATATCCTGTTTGTGAACGATATCCCGAGCAAGTTGGAGGAAATTCGATCCTTTATCGGGGCAATCGATATCGGTGCGCGTCAAGTCTTGATCGAGGCGCGTGTGGTTGAGGCCAGCGATAGTTTCAACAGGAGTCTCGGCGCAAAGCTTAATTTCTTGAATCAAAAGACCAATGTCCTTGGTGGAAGCGGCTGGAATATCACCGGTGGTAGGGTAACCCCATCGACGAGTACTTCGTCTACCTCGAATGGGACGACGACAACCAGCTTCACTCCCGCAACACAGGCGACGCCGCAGACCATCGGGGTGAATTTGCCTGCCTTTTCCTCATCGGGAGGCACCTTGGCCTTGTCGCTCTTCAATTCCAATCTGACCAAGTTCCTCAATCTTGAATTGGCCGCATTGGAATCGGATGGTATTGGAAAGATAATTTCCAGCCCGCGCGTCATTACGGCAAATAACGTGAAGGCCAAGATCGAGGATGGCACCGAAGTGCCCTATATCACGGCCAGCTCGTCGGGCGGTACAACAACCACGACTGTTAACTTCAAGCCAGCCAAACTTTCGTTGGAGGTCGTGCCGCAGATTACCCCCGAGGGTTCCGTCAGAATGGCGTTGATTGTCAAGAAGGAGGAGCCGGATTGGACCAAGGCGGTGAGCGCAAACGGTTACCTCAATCCACCAATCAAGAGTTCAGTGGTTGAGACTAATGTTCTCGTCGAGAACGGTGGCACCGTCGTGATTGGTGGAGTTTTCATGACCAAAACGGAAAATACGGTCGAGAAGGTTCCGTTCCTTGGTGATATTCCCTTCCTTGGCTGGCTGTTTAAGGTCAAGGGGGATAAAGGCGAACGCCGCGAACTTCTGGTCTTCATCACTCCACGCGTGATATCCGACAAGATGCGCATTGATTGATGCAACCCTGAATCCTTGAAAAGGCCGGCCTAGTGCCGGCTTTTTTTGTCTCAATCGCACACTCGGCTAGAATTCGGTCGTGGAAGAACATCGAAACATATATCTGGTCGGTCTGATGGGGGCTGGCAAGACGACAGTTGGGCGGATGCTGGCCAAGCGGCTCGGGCGTCAGTTTCTCGATTCCGATCATGAAATCGTCGAGCGTACGGGCGTCCCGATTCCGACGATTTTCGAGATTGAGGGAGAGGAAGGGTTTCGGCGTCGTGAGGCGCAGACCATCCATGACCTGACCGGCGGTTCTGACTTGGTGCTGGCGACGGGGGGCGGAGTTGTCATGAATCCGGATAACCGGAGTCGCCTGCACGATACGGGGTGGGTTGTTTACCTGAATGTGCCGCCGAGGTTGTTGTATGAACGTACCCGCCATGACCGGAATCGCCCCTTGCTGCAGGTCGGTGATCCATTGGCGAAGCTGGAGGAGCTACATGCTGCACGAGATCCGTTGTATCGTGAGACAGCCCACCTGGTGGTTGATGGCTCCCATCTGGTGGCGGCCGGCATCGTTCAGCATCTAATGAGGGAATTCAACCGCTTATGCAAAGCATGATCGAAACGCTGGAGGTCGCTCTGGGTGAGCGTTCCTACCCCATACATATCGGCCCTGACCTGCTGGCAAGGGCGGATCTGCTGTTGCCGCATTTCAGTCAGAAGAAAGCGGTCGTGGTGACCAATGAAACGGTGGCGCCTCTCTATCTCCAGCGCTTGTGCGCAACCTTGTCCTCGGGGAGTGTTGAAGTACTGCCGGTCATCCTGCCGGATGGGGAGCAATTCAAGAACTGGGAGACCCTGAACCGGGTATTCGATGCCCTGCTGGGGGCCCTTTGTGAAAGAAACACGACGTTGATTGCCTTGGGAGGTGGGGTAATTGGCGATATGGGCGGTTTCGCGGCAGCCTGCTATCAGCGGGGTATGCCTTTCATCCAGGTGCCAACCACCTTGTTGTCGCAGGTGGATTCTTCCGTCGGCGGCAAGACGGCGATCAATCACCCGCTGGGCAAGAACATGATCGGCGCCTTCTATCAACCCAAATTGGTCCTTGCCGACATTTCGACGCTCGATACATTGCCGGATCGCGAACTGAAAGCCGGTCTGGCGGAAATCATCAAATATGGCTTGATTCGTGATCCGGAATTCTTCGACTGGCTGGAAATCAATCTCGATAAGCTGCTAAAGCGGGATCGGATGGCGATGGTTCATGCGGTGCAGCGCTCCTGTGCCAACAAGGCGGCGGTGGTGGCGGCCGACGAGCGGGAGAGTGGTGAGCGCGCCTTGCTCAACTTGGGGCATACCTTCGGCCATGCCATCGAGACCGGCTTGGGCTATGGTGAATGGTTACATGGCGAGGCGGTAGCGGCCGGCACGCTAATTGCTGCGGAACTCTCCTGTCGCCTGGGATGGATTGACGCCGGGACCGTGGCCCGTATCGAAAGGCTGTTCGTTCGGGCTGGTCTGCCGGTAATGGGACCCCACCTTGGCGTCAATCGCTATCTTGAGCTGATGAGTCACGACAAGAAAGTGCTGGATGGAAAGTTGCGTTTGGTGCTCTTGCAACGCATAGGCAAGGCCGTGGTCTCTGACGTGGCGACGGGGGCGCAAATTGCCGAAGCCATTGAGGTGCGATGCACCAAAATGGGGAATATCTGAGGTCTTGCCGGCGAGATTGGTGCGTTGCAGCATCTTGATTCAACAGGGGTTTGCCAGTATATTTAATGGTTGCCTCTAATTTTCGTACAGGCCGATTCGTCGAATATGACGCTCGGCTTTTTTCATCGTTGACCCTGATGCAGGAGGGTCATGTTCTTTGAAGGAATGCGTGTGATGGAACCGGCAGTACCTGAACGGCAGGGTTTGTACGACCCCGCCAACGAGCACGACGCTTGCGGCGTTGGCTTTGTCGCCCACGTCAAGGGCCAGAAGAGCCACAATATCGTCGAGCAGGGTTTGTTGATCCTGAAAAATCTGGATCACCGTGGTGCCGTCGGCGCCGACCCGTTGCAGGGCGATGGTGCCGGTCTCCTGATCCAGATCCCGGATCAGTTCTATCGTGAAGAAATGGCCAAGCAGGGCGTCGAATTGCCGCCGAGCGGCGAGTACGGCGTCGGCATGGTTTTCCTGCCGCAGGAAGCCGCTTCCCGCCATGCCTGCATCGAGGAAATCGAGCGCTCGGTCAAGGCCGAAGGACAGGTCATCCTGGGTTGGCGCGATGTACCAGTCAATCGCGACATGCCGATGTCGCCGACGGTCAAGGCCAAGGAACCCGTCATCAAGCAGGTTTTCGTCGGTCGTGGCCCGGATGTTTTCGTGACGGATGCGCTGGAACGGAAGTTGTACGTCATCCGTCGCCGCGCCGCCAATGCCATCAAGTCGCTGAAGCTCAAGCACGGCCAGGAATTCTACGTGCCGTCCTTCTCGGCCCGCACGGTTAACTACAAGGGCCTACTGCTGGCTGACCAGGTTGGTGTCTACTACCTCGACCTGCAGGACAAGCGCACCGTTTCTGCCCTGGCCCTGGTGCACCAGCGCTTCTCGACCAACACCTTCCCGACCTGGGATCTCGCCCACCCCTTCCGCTATATTGCCCACAACGGCGAAATCAACACCGTGCGCGGCAACGTTAACTGGTTCAAGGCGCGTGAGCAGGCGATTTCATCGCCCATCCTCGGCGAGGACCTGAAGAAGATCTGGCCGCTGCATTATCCCGGCCAGTCCGACTCGGCCTCGTTCGACAATGCGCTGGAACTGCTCGTCATGGGCGGTGGCTACTCGCTGGCCCAGGCCGTCATGCTGATGATCCCGGAAGCCTGGGAAAAGCATGCGCTGATGGACGAGAACCGTCGTGCCTTCTACGAATACCATGCCGCGATGATGGAGCCGTGGGACGGCCCGGCCGCCGTGGCCTTTACCGACGGCCGCCAGATCGGCGCCACGCTGGACCGTAACGGTCTGCGTCCGGCCCGCTACCTGGTAACCGACGATGACCTCGTGGTCATGGCTTCCGAATCCGGCGTGCTGCCGATTCCGGAAAAGAAGATCGTCAAGAAGTGGCGTCTCCAGCCGGGCAAGATGTTCCTGATCGACATGGAACAAGGTCGCATCATCGACGACAAGGAACTGAAGGATTCGCTGGCCAACGCCAAGCCGTATCGTGAGTGGATCGAAAAGATCCGTATCAAGCTCGATGAAGTACCGTCCGCTGAAGAGCAGTGCGTCGCCGCCCAGGCTTCGTTGCTCGATCGCCAGCAGGCCTTCGGCTACACCCAGGAAGACGTCAAGGTCATTCTCGAGCCGATGGTTCAGAGCGGCGAAGAAGCGACCGGCTCGATGGGTACCGACTCGGCGCTGCCGGTGCTGTCGGCCAAGAACAAGACGCTGTATGCCTATTTCAAGCAGCTGTTCGCCCAGGTGACTAACCCGCCGATCGACCCGATCCGCGAGGAACTGGTCATGTCGTTGGTGTCCTTCATCGGCCCCAAGCCGAACTTGCTCAACACCAACGATATCAATCCGCCGATCCGTCTCGAAGTGTCGCAGCCGGTTCTGACCTGCGCCGAGATTGAGAAGCTGCGCAATATCGAGAAATATACTTCGGGCAAGTTCCGCTCCTTCGAACTGGATATCTGCTATCCGGTCGCCTGGGGCAAGGATGGCATCGAAGCCCGCCTCGCTTCGCTGGCTGCCGATGCCGAAGACGCTGTGCGTTCGGGTGCCAACATCCTGATCGTCTCCGACCGCAAGGTCGATGCCGAGCACGTTGCCATCCCGGCCCTGCTGGCTACCTCGACCATTCACCAGCATCTGGTCAAGAAGGGCCTGCGCACCAGCACCGGTTTGGTCGTTGAGACCGGTTCCGCCCGTGAAGTGCATCACTTCGCCCTGCTCGGCGGCTATGGTGCCGAAGCCGTGCATCCGTACCTGGCCCTGGAAACGATCGAATCGCTGGCCAAGGGTGATGCCGAAAAGGCCGAGAAGTACGTCAAGAACTTCATCAAAGCCATCGGCAAGGGGCTCTGCAAGGTGATGTCCAAGATGGGCATTTCGACCTACATGTCCTACACCGGCGCCCAGATCTTCGAAGCGATCGGCCTGCAGAAGGAATTCGTCGAGAAGTACTTCACTGGCACGCCGTCCAACATCGAGGGTATCGGTGTCTTCGAAGTCGCCGAAGAAGCCATCCGCCTGCACAACGAGGCCTTCTCGGCTGATCCGGTGCTCGCCAACATGCTCGACGCCGGCGGTGAATACGCCTTCCGTATCCGTGGCGAAGAGCACGTGTGGACGCCGGATTCGATCGCCAAACTGCAGCACTCGACTCGCTCCGGCAAGTACGAGACGTACAAGGAATACGCCAAACTGATCAACGATCAGACCAAGCGTCACCTGACCCTGCGTGGCCTGTTCGAGTTCAAGCCGCAAGGCGCGCCGATCCCGCTCGACGAAGTCGAACCGGCGAAGGAAATCGTCAAGCGTTTCGCTACCGGCGCGATGTCGCTCGGCTCGATCTCGACCGAAGCACACACCACGCTGGCTATCGCCATGAACCGTATCGGTGGCAAGTCGAATACCGGTGAAGGGGGTGAGGATGCCAAGCGTTTCATGCCGCTGAAGGCTGGTCAGACCCTGTCGGAAGTGGTCGGCAAGACGCGTATCGAGCGCGACTACACCTTCAAGGAAGGCGATTCGCTGCGTTCCGCCATCAAGCAGGTCGCTTCCGGCCGCTTTGGCGTGACCACTGAATACCTGGTCAATGCCGACCAGATCCAGATCAAGATGGCCCAAGGCGCCAAGCCGGGCGAAGGCGGCCAGCTGCCGGGCACCAAGGTTTCCGAGTACATCGGCAAGCTGCGTCACTCGGTGCCGGGCGTTACCCTGATCTCGCCGCCGCCGCACCACGACATCTACTCGATCGAGGATCTGGCCCAGCTAATCCATGACCTGAAGAACGCCAATTCCCAGGCTTCGATCTCGGTCAAGCTGGTGTCGGAAGTCGGCGTCGGTACGGTGGCTGCCGGTGTCGCCAAGGCCAAGGCCGATCACGTCGTGATTGCCGGCTTCGACGGTGGTACGGGCGCTTCGCCGGTATCCTCGATCAAGCATGCCGGTACGCCGTGGGAACTCGGTCTGTCCGAAACCCAGCAGACCTTGGTGCTGAACCGTCTGCGTTCGCGTATCCGTGTCCAGGTCGATGGCCAGATGAAGACCGGCCGCGACGTCGTCATCGGCGCCCTGCTCGGGGCCGACGAATTCGGCTTCGCCACCGCGCCGCTGGTTGTCGAAGGCTGCATCATGATGCGCAAGTGCCACCTGAACACCTGTCCGGTCGGCGTTGCCACCCAGGATCCGGTGCTCCGTCAGCGCTTCTCCGGCCAGCCTGAGCATGTCGTGAACTACTTCTTCTTCGTCGCTGAAGAAGCGCGCGAGATCATGGCCCAGCTCGGTATCCGCAAGTTCGACGATCTGGTTGGCCGGGCCGACCTGCTCGACATGCGTGCCGGTATCGACCACTGGAAGGCCAAGGGCCTGGATTTCTCCAAGGTCTTCTACCAGCCTGCCGTGCCGGCCGACGTGCCGCGTCGCCACACCGAAGGCCAGGATCATGGCCTGGAAAAGGCGCTCGATCACAAGCTGATCGAACAGGCCAAGCCGGCCCTCGAAAAGGGCCAGAAGGTCCAGATCGAGACGCGCATCATCAACGTCAACCGCACCTGTGGCACCATGCTGTCGGGCGAGGTTGCCCGTCGCTATGGCAATGCCGGCCTGCCGGACGACACCATCCACGTCAAGCTGACCGGCACCGCCGGCCAGGCTTTCGGCGCCTTCCTGGCGCGCGGCGTGACGCTGGAACTGACCGGCGAAGGCAACGATTACGTCGGTAAGGGTCTGTCGGGTGGTCGCATCATCATCAAGCCGAGCCCGGATTTCCGTGGCGATACCCAGCAGAACATCATTTGCGGCAACACCGTCATGTACGGTGCGACGGAAGGTGAATCGTTCTTCGCCGGCGTCGGTGGCGAGCGCTTCTGCGTGCGCAACTCCGGTGGCACGGCGGTCGTCGAAGGTGTCGGCGATCACGGTTGCGAATACATGACCGGTGGCACGGTCGTGGTTCTCGGCATGACCGGCCGCAACTTCGCCGCCGGTATGTCGGGCGGCATCGCCTACGTGCTGGACGAGGACGGTTCGTTCAAGAACCGCTGCAACCTAGCGCAGGTCGCGCTCGAAAAGGTGTTGCCGGCCAATCGTCAATCCACCGACGAGCCGATGCACTGCGGCATGGCTGACGAGACCCAGCTCAAGGAACTGATCACCCGTCACGCCGAATACACTGGCAGCCAGACCGCCAAGGCCATCCTGGCCAACTGGGATGCCTACCGCGAGAAGTTCGTCAAAGTCTATCCGCACGAGTACAAGCGGGCGCTCACCGAGCTGGCCGCTGCTGCACAGAAGGAGGCCGCATAATGGGCAAGCCGACTGGATTCCTCGAGTTCGAACGCCTGGAAGAAGGCTACGAACCGGTCGAGAAACGCCTGACGCACTACAAGGAGTTCGTCCAGACCTTGTCTGACGACCAGGCCAAGACGCAGGGTGCGCGCTGCATGGATTGCGGCATCCCGTTCTGCAACAACGGCTGCCCGGTGAACAACATCATTCCGGACTGGAACGATCTGGTTTACAAGGGCAACTGGAAGCAGGCCCTGGAAGTGCTGCACTCCACGAACAACTTCCCGGACTTTACCGGCCGTATCTGCCCGGCACCGTGTGAGGCTGCCTGTACGCTCGGCATCAATGCCGCGCCGGTGGGCATCAAGTCGATCGAGCATTTCATCATCGACAAGGGCTGGGAAATGGGCTGGGTCGTGCCGCAACCGGCCGCCGTCAAGACTGGCAAGAAGGTCGCCATCGTCGGTTCCGGCCCGGCCGGCCTGGCGGCTGCGCAGCAGCTGGCGCGCGTCGGCCACGACGTGACCGTGTTCGAAAAGTCCAGCCGCATCGGCGGCCTGCTCGGCTTCGGCATCCCCGACTTCAAGCTGAACAAGTCGGTGATCGACCGTCGCGTGGCGCAGATGGAAGCCGAGGGCGTTACCTTCAAGACCAAGGTCATCGTCGGTGACAAGGCCATCCCGGCCGGCATCAACAGCGATGCGACCGAGACGGTTTCCGCCGAACAGCTGAAGAAGGATTTCGACGCGGTGATCCTCGCCGCCGGTTCGGAAGTGCCGCGCGATTTGCCGGTGCCGGGCCGTGAGTTGAAGGGTGTTTACGCAGCGCTGGAATTCCTGATTCCGCAGAACAAGGAAGTTCAGCAGGGCATCAAGAACCCGATCAACGTCAAGGGCAAGCACGTCGTCGTGATCGGTGGCGGCGATACCGGTTCCGACTGCGTCGGCACCAGCTACCGTCACGGCGCGGCCTCGGTCACCCAGTTCGAACTGATGCCGGCCCCGCCGGAGCAGGAGAACAAGCCGCTGACCTGGCCGTACTGGCCGCTCAAGATGCGTACCTCCTCTTCCCACAAGGAAGGCGAGACCGTTCGCGAATTCGCCGTGGCGACCAAGTGCTTCATCGACGACGGCAAGGGCAACGTCAAGGCGTTGAAGGCCGTGCGGGTCGAATGGAAGGATGGGAAGATGGCGGAAGTCGCCGGTTCCGAGTTCGAACTGCCGTGCGATGCCGCCTTCCTGGCCATGGGCTTTACCAACCCGGTGGGCAGCCTGCTCGATGCCTTCGGTGTCGAAAAGGATGCCCGCAACAACGCCAAGGCGACGACCGACGGTGAGGGCTGCTACAAGACCAATGTCGACGGCGTCTACGCCGCCGGCGACGTGCGTCGCGGTCAATCGCTGGTCGTCTGGGCGATTCGCGAGGGCCGTCAGGCCGCGCGCGAAGTCGATGCCTTCCTGATGGGCTCGACGACCCTGCCGCGCTGATCGTCGTCTTGACCCGAAAAACCCGCTCGCTGCAAAGCCGGCGGGTTTTTTGTTGCCATGATCCGGCTCTGGCTGGGGGCTCCTGTTCAGCGCAAGCAGTGCCTTCGACAGTCTCGGGCAATCGTGTGAGAATGACGGATCATCACAGGGGGAAACAATGTCAGCTGAATTGCAACCTGCGCTGCAGGTGACCACGCCGCACGGCGCGCTCGACGGACACATGCTGCTGATCCTCGGCATCATGATTGTGACCGGCGTACTGGGCGGCATCGCCAATCTGTATCTGGCCGACCGCCAGGGTGAGCCCGGCCGGCGGGACTGGGTGAAATATCCCGTATTCGGCGTCGTCGCGGCGCTGACCGTGCCGATGTTCCTCAACATGATTTCCAGTACGCTGCTCGAAGGGGCGCGCACCAAGCCGATCGACTACTATGTCTTCGCTGGCTTCTGCCTGCTCTATGTCGTCGCTTCCCGCCGCCTGTTCGAGAACATCGTGCAGCGCCTGATGGGGCAGATCGACCAAGTGCGGCGCGATGTCGGCCAGATTCGCCAGCAACAGCGCGAGGAGCCGCTCCTTGCGCCACCGCGGAGCGAGGTCGAGCCGGCCAGGCCGGCTGAGCCGGATCCGCGCGAAGCCTTGTCCTACAACGATGTGGAGATATTGCGTGCGCTCGCCGACGGTAATTTCGTCTATGGCAACCTGGCATCGATTTGCGAAACGACCAGTCTGGCCCGCGAATTGGTCAGCCAGCGCCTGACCGTCATGAAAGCGATGGGGGTCATCGAGACCCGCATCAACGAAAAGAACGTCCTCCACTGGTTCGTTTCGGCGCGCGGCAAGGGCCTGCTCGCCGACATCCTGAGCGGCCAGGAGCAGAAGAAGATCGCCTGAACTGCCGGCAGCCACCGGCCTTAACCCGAAAAACCATCATGAATATCGTCATCCTCGCTGCCGGCCAAGGCAAGCGCATGCACTCCAATCTCCCCAAGGTTCTTCACCCGATCGCCGGCAAGCCACTGGCGCAACATGTGATCGACACGGCCCGCCGTCTTGATCCGGAAAAACTGATCGTCGTCTATGGCCATGGCGGCGAGATCGTCCGCTCCATGTTGCAGGCCGACGACATTGCCTGGGCCGAGCAGGCGCAGCAACTGGGCACCGGCCATGCGGTGGCGCAGGCCGTATCGCAACTGGGAACCGCCGGGCAGACCCTGGTGCTCTATGGCGACGTGCCGCTGACTACCGTGAATACCTTGAAGCGCCTGCTGCAGGCCGGCAAGGACGGCCTGTCGGTGCTCACCGTGAATCTCGACAACCCGACCGGCTATGGCCGCATCGTGCGCGATGCGGCGGGCAACATGGTCAGCATCGTCGAGGAGAAGGACGCAACGACCGAGCAGAAGGCAATCCGTGAGGTGAACACCGGCATCATGGCCATCCCGACGGCCCGCCTGGGTGAGTGGCTGGGCAAGCTGAAGAACGACAACGCCCAGGGCGAGTACTATCTGACCGATATCGTCGCGCTGGCGGTCGCCGAGGGCCTGCCGGTGCGTACCGCGCAGCCGGAAGGGGAATGGGAGGTGCTGGGCGTCAACAGCAAGGTGCAACTGGCCGAACTGGAGCGTCAGCACCAGCGCAACCTGGCTGACCAGTTGCTGGTCGCCGGTGTCCGCCTGGCCGACCCGGCCCGGATCGATGTGCGCGGTGAGCTGAGCCATGGTCGCGATGTCTCGATCGATGTCGGCTGCGTCTTCGAAGGCAAGGTCGAACTGGGCGATGCGGTCGAGGTCGGCCCCTACTGCGTGCTGAAGAACGTCAAGGTCGGTGCCGGTACGCGCATTGCCGCCTTCTGCCATTTCGAGGATGCGGTGATCGGCCCGGACGGCGTGCTCGGCCCTTATGCCCGCCTGCGGCCGGGCACCGAACTCGGCCCCGAAGTGCATATCGGCAACTTCGTCGAGGTCAAGAAGAGCAGGATCGCGGCGCAATCGAAGGCCAACCACCTGGCCTACATTGGCGACGCCGAGATCGGTCAGCGCGTCAATGTCGGCGCCGGTACCATCACCTGCAACTACGACGGTGCCAACAAGCACCTGACGGTGATCGAGGACGATGTCTTCATCGGTTCCGACACCCAGTTGGTGGCACCGGTGCGTGTCGGGCGTGGTGCCACGCTGGGCGCCGGTACGACGCTGACCAAGGATGCACCGCCGGAAACGCTCACCGTATCGCGTGCCAAGCAGCTGAGTCTGGCCGGCTGGCAACGACCGCAGAAGGTCAAGAAATAATGGATTGGGGATTCATCGCGTTCGCCGTGGCGTCGACGCTGTCGTTGGCAGCGGGTGGCGTGCTGCTCATTGCCGGCTACCTTGGCACCGTGCCGGCGGCCTTCAACGACGGCTTGAAGACCGGATTACCGGTGTTGTTGTTGCCGGTGATCGGACCGGTCTGGTTTGCGCTGAATCGCGGCCCGGCGTTTCGCCGCGCCGCCCTCCAGCTGATCGTCGGTTTGCTGTTGGTCGCCATCGCCGGCGGCCTGATCCTGGGGCTGGGGCCCCACTTTGCGGAAAAACTGGTTGCCGAAGCCATCGAGGCCGCCAGGAACCGCTGATTCATCGCTGATTTTCATTTGTTCAGGGAGAACAAGATGTCGAAATACACAACCGAGGCGCTTCGTTCCGTTGCCCTGGTCGGCCACGGCGCCGCCGGCAAGACCAGCCTGGCCGAGGCACTGTTGTTTGCGACCGGCGCCATCACCGCCAAGGGCAGCGTTGAAAAAGGCAACACCGTGGGCGATTCCGATGTCCAGGAAAAGGAAGCCGGCCACTCCCTGACGTCGGCCGTGATGAACTTCGGCTATGAAGAGACGCACGTTCACCTGATCGACACACCGGGGTATCCCGATTTCGCCGGCCAGGCCATCGCGGCGCTGGCCGGGGTCGATACGGCGCTGATCGTGATCAACGCCCAGACCGGCATCGAACTGATGACCGAGCGCATGATGCGCTACGCTTCTGAGCGCAAGCTGTGCCGGATGATCGTCATCAACAAGATCGATGCCGACAACCTCGATTTGCCGGGGCTGGTTGCCGATATTCGCGAGCGCTTCGGCAAGCAGTGCATGCTGCTCGACCTGCCGGCCCACGGCGCGGCCGATGTCGTCGAAGTGCTCGAACACGACAGCGGCGATGCCGATTTCGCCTCGGTGGCCGCCGCGCACCGCGCGCTGATCGACCAGATCGTCGAGGAAGACGAAGACCTGCTCGCCCAGTACCTGGAGGATGGTGCCGACCCGAGCACCGCCGACCTGCATGCGCCCTTCGAGAAAGCGCTGCGCGAGGGGCATCTGATCCCCATCCTGTTTACTTCGGCCAGGACCGGTGCCGGCATCAAGGAACTGCTGCACGTGCTGGCCTCCCTGGCGCCGAATCCGGCCGAAGGCAACCCGCCGCCCTTCTACAAGGGGGAACCGGGGGGCGCGACGGAAGCCTTCCAGGCCGTGCCGGATGCCGACAAGCATGTGTTGGCCCATGTCTTCAAGGTCGTCGCCGACCCCTACATGGGCAAGATCGGCGTCTTCCGGGTGCATCAGGGTACGGTGAAGAAGGACATGCAGCTTTTCGTCGGCGACGGCAAGCGGCCGATCAAGGTGGCCCATCTCTACCAATTGCTGGGCAAGGACACGGTGGAGGTCGAGGAACTGCTGCCGGGCGACATCGGTGCCATCGCCAAGGTCGATGAAATCGAGTTCGACAGCGTGTTGCACGATTCGCACGATGAAGACCACATCCACCTCGTGCCGCTCGAATTTCCCAAGCCGATGGCTGGCCTGGCCGTCGAAACGAAGAAGAAGGGGGACGAGCAGCGTCTGTTCGACATCCTCGGCAAGCTGGCCATGGAAGACCCGACCTTCGTCGTCGAGCGCCATCCGACCAGCAATGAGACGGTCATCCGCGGCCTCGGTGAAATTCACCTCAAGGCCAAGCTGGCCAAGATGGCCGGCCAGTACAAGCTGGAAGTCGATACCCAGCCGCCGCGCATTCCCTACCGCGAAACCATCACCGGCCAGGCCGAGGCGATGTATCGTCACAAGAAGCAGTCGGGTGGTGCCGGGCAGTTCGGTGAGGTGCATCTGCGCATCGAACCGAAGGGGCGGGGCGAGGGTTTCGAGTTCGTCGATGCGGTGAAGGGTGGCGTGATCCCGGGGGTCTTCATGGCCGCCGTCGAGAAGGGCGTCCGGCAGGGCCTGGAAGGCGGCGTGGTCGCCGGTTACGAGGTCGAGGACGTCAAGGTCACCGTCCATGACGGCAAGACGCACGCCGTCGATGGCAAGGAGGTCGCCTTCACCATCGCCGCCCGTAAGGCGGTCATCGAGGCGGTGCGCAACGCCAAGCCCATCGTGCTGGAACCCATCGTCAATATCGAGATCGTCGTGCCGGAAAGCGCCATCGGCGACCTGACCGGCGACCTGGCCGGCCGGCGCGGCCACATCACCGGTACCGACGGGCGTGGCCATGGCATGGCGGCGATCACCGGGGAAGTGCCGCTGGCGGAACTCAATGACTACCAGTCGCGCCTGAAGTCACTGACTGGCGGCCAAGGCAGCTACACCATCGAGTTTGCCCGCTATTCCGCCGTACCGCCCAACGTGCAGCAACAAATGGCGAGCAAGTTCCAGCTGCACGACGAGGACGAGTAACAGAGCCTGCCGCAGAGGCGCGGCGGGCGTGGGGGAAGGCAGCGGAAAGGCCGACAGGGCTTTTCTCTGCGGACCTCGGCGTCCGTTCCGCCTCAGCGGTCAATCGATTTGCGGTTTCAGCGCGCCGGAAAAGCGACGGCGATGCCGGCCAGTACCTTTTCCAGCTCGTTTTCCAGGGCGGCCAGGCGTTCGGGCTGATCGGGGTGTGCCGCCTTGATCGCTTCTTCCAGGTGTTGGGCAACGAGTGACAGGTCGCGGGCGCCGATCGTGCCGCCCGTGCCCTTCAGGCTGTGCGCCATGCGGGCTGCCGCATCGCGTTCTCCGGCGGCGAGGGCCTGGCGGATGCGTTCCGGTTCGCCGATGAAGCGGGCGTGGAAGTCGCGCAAAACCTTTTCGTAGAGCGGCGCCTTGTTCAGCATGCGGCGCAGCCCATCCACCACGTTGATGCCGGCGATCGCCGGGAAGGCGGCCGGCACGGACGGCAGTCTGTCGGAGGTGTCGGCGGTCGTACCGGCGGCGGGCGGAATGGGCGGGGCGGCCAGCTTGCCACCACGTCGCTCGGCATGGTGCTGGATCGTCGCCAGCAGCTGATCGGGCTCGATCGGCTTGGTCAGGAAGCCGGTCATGCCGGCCTGACTCGCCCGTTGCCGCTCATCCTCGAGCGCGTGGGCGGTGAGCGCGATGATCGGGATGTCCGGGCGGACCGGGCCGCTGCGGATGCGGCGTGTCGCTTCCAGACCATCCATTTCCGGCATCTGGATGTCCATCAGGATCAGGTCGATGGCCGTCGCATTGGCGGCTAGGGCGTCGATGGCGAGGCGGCCGTTGTCGGCGAGCAGGACGGTGGCGCCCAGCGATTCGAGCAGGTCGCGGATGATCAGCTGGTTGGTTGGGACATCCTCGGCGACCAGCAGGTTGAGACCGGCGAGCGGCGCGGCCGCAACGGCATCGGGCGGGGCCTGGGTACAGCCGGCCTGGCCGTGCAGATGGCAGAGGAGTTCGCCGATGCGGGTCGAGGTGACCGGCTTTTCGATAATTTCGTCGAATACATCGAGTGAACCACGGGCGGCTGCGGCATGTGGGTTATCCGACGTGACCATGACCAGGCGGGTGCTGTCGCCGAGCTTGGAACGCAACATGCCGGCCAGGGCGAGGCCGTCGATGCCCGGCATGTTGAGATCGATCATGACGCAGTCGAAGGGATGGGCCTCGGTACGCAGGCGGGCCAGGGCGGCACTGCCCGAGTCGTCGGTTTCGACCGCGCAGCCATGTTTCTGCAACAGACGGCTGAGCACGGTGCGGGCGAGGCTCTGGTCGTCGACGACCAGCACCCGGTAGTTGATCGCCCGGCTGGTTTGCACGGCGCTCTGTCCGATGTCGAGCAGGATGCTGAACTGGAAGGTCGAGCCGACCTGCGGTGTGCTTTCGACCGTGATGCTGCCGCCCATCAGTTCGACCAGACGCTTGGTGATGACCAGGCCGAGGCCGGTGCCACCAAAGCGCCGGGTCACCGAGTTGTCGGCCTGGGTGAAGGGCTGGAACAGACCGGCCTGCTGCTCGGGACTCATGCCGATGCCACTGTCCTGAACACGGAAGCTCAGTTCGGCCTTGCCGTCCGTCCGGTGGTAGCAATCGACGTAGAGCGTGATGCCACCCTCTGCCGTGAATTTGATGGCGTTGCCGACCAGATTGATCAGTACCTGTGAGAGGCGCAGCGCATCGCCCCGGAAGCTCGGCGGCACGTCGGGTGCGACGACAAACTCGAGGGCCAGCTTCTTCTCCTGGGCACGGCCGCGCATCAGACTCGACAGGTTGTCGAGTACGTCATCCAGCTCGAAATCGGCGACTTCCAGCTGCATGCCGCTGGCGTCGATTTTCGAGAAATCGAGCACGTCGTTGACCAGGGCAAGCAGCAGCTTGCCGGCGCCCTGGATACGCCGCACGTATTCCATTTCACGGGGTGGCAGGGGACTTTGCCGGAGCAGATGGGAAAGGCCGATGACGCCGTTGAGCGGCGTGCGGATCTCGTGGCTCATCTTGGCCAGGAAGTCGGTACGGGACTGGGCCATCGCCTCCGCTTCGAGGCGGGCTGCCTCGCGCATGCGGGCCAGCGTGCGATCGCGATCGTGGTCGAAGGCCAGGCGGTTGCGCAGGATCTCCAGGCCGTGGATGAGCTGGGCGACCTCGTCGCTGCCCCGGACGTCGAGTGGCGAGTCGAAGCGGCCGGCCGAGATCGCCTCGAAGGTCGGCAGCACCTGCCTGTTCAGCGGGGCGAGCACGAGGCGGCGCAAGAGATGGCGGGTGATGGCGAGGATGATGCCGGTCAGCAGCAAGCCGCCGAGGATGACGGCCCAGATGACGCTCTGGGTCAGGGCGGTGAATTCCTCGACGGTGGTGCCGCCGGCGATGATCCAGCGCGGCGTGTCCAGGGTTTCGAAGACGACATGCTTGCGACGCGGTGCCGTTTCGCCGGCTTCCTCATTCTGCCAGGCATATTCAATCTCACCTTGCCGCACGCGGAGCATCTCGGCCATCAGGTATTCCTTGCCGTCGATGCGGAATTCACGGAGGTTGCGGCCTTCCTTGAAGGGATGCAGCAGCAACTGGCCAAAGTGTTCGCCTGGCGTGGCGTCGATGATGTAGTAATAGCCGCTGTTGCCAACCTGCAGGGTGCGCACCTGCGCCTTGAGCGGGGCGAGCTGCTCGTCGATGTCGATGCCGATACCGATGGCGCCGATCACCTCGCCGCTTGGGCTGACGAGGGGGGTATACCGCGTGAGGTACTGACGACCGAAGACCGCAATCTGCCCGACGTAGGGCTGACCGGCCAGCAACGCAGCGTGGGCCGGGTGGCTGGTGCTGAGGAGGGTGCCGGTGGCCGGATTCCCCTGTTCGTCGTGTACCGTGCTCAAGCGGCGTTCAAAGCCGTCGGGCGTCAGCCGGAAGAGAGTGCCAAAACCGTGGAACCCCTTCAGGTAGCGTGTGATTTCAGCGGTTCGCTCCGGATCGTCGAACAGGGTGTCGAGATTCCGGCGGGGGCTTTGCCGGGTGCTGCCCAAACTCCGGCCGATCAGCTCAAGCATGATTTTCGAATGTTCCCCGACCTCGACATGGGCGCTCTCGATACGTGACGACACGGCGGCGCGGAGCAGGGCGACCTCGTGAGTCAGCTGCCGCCGTGCGTTATCGTCGAGCATGTGGGTCAGATGACTGCCGATCAGATAGCTGGCGATGAGCAGCACGACGATGGCGGACAGCAGGGAAGCCACCAGGAACTTGCTGCCGAGCGAGGCATTGACCAGTCGGCCGAGCAGCAAATCGAGCGGTCGGTAGCGGATGACCTTGCCGTGCTCGAACTTCAGATCGTTGCGTGTCGGGTCGCGCAGTGCGGCGTAATCGGCTTCGGCGGCGGCCACCTGCTCGCAGCTCGCCTTGCGACGCAGCGACATGTAGCCGACCAGCTGATCACCGTTCCGGAGGGGCGAAACATGCGCTTCGACCCAATAGAAATCGCCATTCTTGCGACGGTTCTTGAGCAGGCCCACCCATGGACGGCCGGCCGTGATGTCGCGCCAGAAATCGGCGAAGACGGTTCGCGGCATGTCGGGGTGGCGCAGAATGCTGTGCGGCTGGCCGATCACCTCGTCTTCGCTGTAGCCGCTGACTTCGACGAAGTCCGGGTTGACGAAGACGATGCGACCGTCGCAGTCGGTCCGCGAGATGATCAGATGGTCATCCCGCAGCATGAATTCATGGCCGGTGACCGGCCGGTTGCCGTGCATGGCTGTGGCTATTCCCGCAGTTTGGCCCGGACACGACGCGTGGCCTGGCAAATCACTAAAAGGCTATTTAAGTGCCAAAAATATTAATCTGTGGTGATTTGCTTGTCAAATTTATGCGATTTGGTTTCAGGCGCTGTCGCCGGACCAAGTGACGGTGGCCAGGAACAGATACCCGGCCCCATAGACCGTCTTGATGAAGGCTGGACTGTCGGCATCGGGTTCGAGCTTGCGGCGCAGGCGGGAGATGCGGACGTCGATGGCGCGGTCGGTTGGCGCCAGGTCCCGGGTGCCCATCAGCTTCTCGCGCTGCAGGATGCGATTGGGGTGATTGACGAAAACCTTGAGCAGTTCCGATTCGGCGGTGCTCAGCGCATGTTCCTCGCCGCTGGGCGCAGTCAGCCGGTTGTTGGCCAGATTGAAGCGCCAGCCACCAAACTCGGCGATCTGGCGGGCCGGGGCCTCGCTGCCTTCGCGGCGGCGGACGATGCTGCGCACCCGAGCGACCAGTTCGCGCGGTTCGAACGGTTTCAGCACGTAGTCGTCGGCGCCCAGTTCGAGGCCCATGACCCGGTCGCTGACATGGGCGCGGCCGGTCAGGATCAGGATGCCGCAGGCCGACTGCGCCTTGACGCGCTGCATGGCCTCCAGGCCGTCCATGTCGGGCAGGCCGAGGTCGATGATGCAGAGGTCGGGGGCCAGCGCGCGCAGGCGGCGCAGCAGGTCGCCGGCGCTGCGGCACCACACGGTGCGAAAACCGAAATCGCCGAGTACCTGCTCGATGATCTTGGCGACATCCGGGTCGTCCTCGACGATGGCGATCAGCTTGGTGGTTTCCATTTCTTTCATCCTGAAGGTCTATTTCACCGCAGAGTGGGCGGAGGAGGGCAGAGCAAGGCAAAAACCCGGTCGTTCCGCCGGGTGCCTCCTTGCCCCGGGGTGAAGGTCGTGCTCATGTCCGTTCCCGTTTCGCGCGCTGCAGGGCGTGGGCGAGGTCCTGGCGGACGAAGGGCTTGGCCAGCACGGGCAGGTCGTTGGCCCCCTCGGCGGCGGCCTCGTCGGTATACCCGCTCATCAGCACGATGCGCATCGCCGGGTGGCGTTCCAGCACGGTTTCGGCCAGCTGCCGACCGTTGAGGCCGCCGGGCATGATGACGTCGCTGACGACGATGGCGATGTCGAGGATCTGGTCGATCATGTCCAGTGCCTGCCGCCCGTTCTCGGCCTCGATCACCGGGTGGCCGAGGTCGATCAGCTGCTGCCGTACGACGCGGCGGACGTTGGGTTCGTCCTCGACCAGCAGGACCAGTTCGCCGCCGTGCGGGAGATCGCTGTCCTCGCCCGGCAGGTTGGCCTCCGGTTCCGGGATTGCCTGCGGCAGGACGAGTAGCACGGTCGTTCCCTGGCCCGGCTGGCTGTGGATGGTCACGCCGCCGCCCGATTGCTTGGCGAAACCGTAAGCCATGGCCAGCCCGAGGCCGCTGCCCAGGCCGAGGCGCTTGGTGGTGAAGAAGGGTTCGCAGGCGCGGGCCAGCGTCTCGGCATCCATGCCGCAGCCGTTGTCGGCGACCTCGATCAGCACGTAGCGGCCGGGCTTGACGTCGAAGGCGGTGGCATCGGCGTCAAGTTCGACGGCACGCGCCGCGATGTGCAGGCGGCCACCTTGCGGCATGGCATCGCGCGAATTCAGCGCAAAGTTGAGCAGGGCACTTTCCAGTTGCCCGGGGTCGACCAGGGTGTGGATGCTGGCTCCGCCGAGATCGGTGGAAACGCTGATCGATTCGGGCAGCGAGCGCCGCACCAGTTTGGCCAGGCTGCCGATCAGCTGGCCGATATCGACGACCTGCGGTTCCAGCGGCTGTTGGCGCGAGAAGGTGAGCAGGCGCTTGATCAGCTGCACGCCGCGGCGGGCCGACTGCAGGGCGGGCTCGACGAATTCGTTGAGCTCGGCATCGTCCGGCCGGTGGTCTTGCAGCGCGGCGAGGTTGCCGATGACGACGGTGAGCAGGTTGTTGAAGTCGTGGGCCAGGCCGCCGGTCAGCTGGCCGATGGCTTCCATCTTCTGCGCCTGGAGTAGCGCCGCCTGCATGCGCTTCTGTTCGGTGATGTCGTGCGAGAAGACGAAGAAGCCGAGGGTTTCGCCCTCGGCGCTGATTTCCGGGACCAGGGTGCTTTGCGCATGGACGGTCTGCCCCTGGCGCTGCATCTGGTACTCGTAGGTGACCTGCTGACCGGAGAGGGCGCGCTTGACGGAATCCTTCACCTGGCCATAGACCTCGGGGCCGATCACGTCGAGGACGCCGCGGTCGGTCACGCCGCCTTCCGGATGGCCGTACCAGTCCGAATAGCCCTTGTTGGCGTAGCGATACACCTCGTCCTTGTCGACGTAGCCGATCAGGATGGGGATGGTGTCGTTGATCAGGCGCAGACGGGCCTCGCTGCGGCGCAGGGCGGCGGCGATCCGTTCGTTTTCCTCGTTGGCCTTGCGCAGGTTGGCGAAGGTGTTTTCAAGCTGGGCGGTACGTCGGCGGACGCGCTCCTCGAGCTGGATGTTCTGGTGCTCGGTCAGGTGCTCGATGTAGCGCTGCTCGGTGACGTCGCTGTACAAGGTAACGAAGCCGCAGTGCGGCAGGGGTTCGCCGCGCAGCAGCAAGACCTTGCCGTTCGGCCGCTGGCGCTCGGTGACATGCGGCGCGAAATTGCGGGCGGCGGCGACGCGCTGGGCGATCTGGATTTCCTTGTCGCCCGGGCCATATTCGCCGCGTTCGGCGTTGAAGCGGATGAAGCCCTCGAAAGGCGCACCGACATAGGCCAGCTGGTCAGGGAATTCAAGCAGGTCGAGGAAGGTCCGGTTCCAGGCCACCAGCCGCAGATCGCCGTCGAAAACGGTGATGCCCTGGTCGAGCAGGTCGAGGCCGGCCTGCAGCATGTCATAGCGCTGGCTGGGGTCGGTGGCGGTGGTTTCGGGCGGCATCGGGCGATTCTAGTGCAGGCGAAACGATGCAATCTGGAGCGTAACGATTCGTTACATTCTGCCAATAGTTGCGCAAGGGTGTTTTGCCATTCTCCTCGAAAACATAAGCACGGTAATGGGCGCGCACCGCAGACGTTCGCCTGGGCCGGGCAACAACTTGCCCCAACGAGAACAGCACACTCGGCAAGCAAACGTGAGGAGATTTACCTTGGTTAACCCGTACACCGTAGGGCTGGACCGGAATCCGGCCAACTATGTCCCGCTGTCGCCGCTGACCTTCATCGAACGGTCGGCCTTCATCTATCCGAAGCGCGTTTCCGTCATCCAGGGTGCCCGCCAATACACCTGGAAGGATAGCTACGACCGCTCCCGCCAGCTGGCCTCTGCCCTGAAGGGGCGTGGCATCGGCAAGGGCGACACCGTCGCCGTGATGCTGCCCAACACCAACGCGATGTTCGAGTGCCATTTCGGCGTGCCGATGGTCGGTGCCGTGCTCAACACGCTGAACACCCGCCTCGACGCCGAGGCCATCGCCTTCATGCTGACCCATGGCGAAGCCAAGGTGCTGATCACCGATCCGGAATTCTCGAAGGTCATCAAGGCCGCGCTGGAACTGCTCGAAGGGCCGAAGCCGCTGGTCATCGACAGCCTCGATCCGGACTATACCGAAGGTGAGTCGCTGGGCGAGAAGGACTACGAGGCCTTCCTCAACGAAGGTTCGCCCGACTTCGCCTGGCAGCTGCCGGAAGACGAATGGGATGCCATCGCGCTGAACTACACCTCGGGCACCACCGGCAACCCGAAGGGCGTCGTCTACCACCACCGCGGCGCCTACCTGAATTCGGCCTCGAACATCATTTCCTGGGGCATGCCGCCGCACTCAGTCTATCTGTGGACGTTGCCGATGTTCCACTGCAACGGTTGGTGCTTCCCGTGGACGCTGGCCGCCAATGCCGGTACCAGCGTCTGCCTGCGCAAGGTCGATCCTGCGCTGATCTTCGACCTGATCAAGGAGCACAAGGTCAGCCACATGTGCGGCGCACCGATCGTGTACGGCATGATGATCAACGCCCCGGAAAGCCTGCGCCAAGGCATCGAGCATCAGGTCAACGGCCTGATCGCGGGTGCCGCCCCGCCGGCCGCCATCATCGAAGGCGCCCAGCGCATGGGCTTCAACATCACCCACGTCTATGGCCTGACCGAAACCTACGGCCCGGCCGCTGTCTGCGCCAAGCAGCCGGAATGGGATCGCCTGCCGATCGACCTGCAGGCGGCTCGCAACGGCCGTCAGGGCGTGCGCTACCACATGCAGGAGGCGATCACCGTCCTCGACCCGGTGTCGATGGAGCCGGTGCCCTGGGATGGCGAGACGATGGGCGAGATCATGTTCCGCGGCAACCTGGTGATGAAGGGTTACCTGAAGAACGAGAAGGCTACCGAGGAGTCCTTCGCCGGCGGCTGGTTCCATACCGGCGACCTGGCCGTCGTACATAGCGACGGCTACGTGAAGATCAAGGATCGCTCCAAGGACGTGATCATCTCCGGGGGCGAAAACATCTCGTCGCTCGAGGTCGAGGATGTCCTCTACCGCCATCCGGCCGTCGTCGCCGCCGCCGTCGTCGCCAAGCCCGACGAGAAGTGGGGCGAGGTGCCGGCCGCCTTCATCGAGCTGAAGGCCGATGCAACGTGCACGGAAGCCGAGATCATCGAGCACTGCCGCGGCCACCTGGCCCGCTTCAAGGTGCCCAAGCAGGTCGTCTTCGGCGAACTGCCCAAGACCTCGACCGGCAAGATCCAGAAGTACGTCCTCCGCCAGCACGCCCAGTCGGCCCTGGCCATCGAGTAGTCATTAGTCGCTAGTCGCCGCTTGTTAGCTCGCCATGGCTGACGACTAGCGACAGCGCCCACACAATTAAAGGAAACCCGCCCATGAGTACCTATACCGCCCCGCTGCGCGACATGCAGTTCGTCTTGAAGGAAATCGCCGGCCTGGAAGAAATCTGCGCCCTGCCGGGTAATGAGGAAATGTCGGTCGATCTGGCCGAGTCCATCCTGGAAGAAGCCGCCAAGTTCGCCAGCGGCGTGCTCGATCCGATCAACCGCGGTGGCGACACCGTCGGCTCCGTCTGCAAGGACGGCGTGGTGACCACCGCGCCGGGCTTCAAGGACGCCTACGCGCTGTTCCGCGACAACGGCTGGAACGCCATGCCCTTCGATGCCGAATACGGCGGCCAGGGCCTGCCGGCAGCCGTCACCATGGCGGTCAATGAAATGTGGAAGTCGGCCAACATGGCCTTCGCGCTGTGCCCGATGCTGACCGGCGGCGCCATCGAAGCCATCGCCCACCACGCGTCCGACGAGCTGAAGCAGAAGTACCTGCCAAAGATGGTCGAAGGCACCTGGACCGGCACCATGAACCTGACCGAGCCGGCCGCCGGCTCCGACCTGGCCGCGATCAGCAGCAAGGCGAAGAAGATGGACGACGGCACCTATCGCGTGTCCGGCACCAAGATCTTCATCACCTGGGGCGAAAACGATGTGGCCGAGAACATCGTCCACCTCGTGCTGGCCCGCCTGCCGGATGCGCCGCCGGGACTGAAAGGCATTTCGCTCTTCCTGGTGCCGAAGTTCCTGGTCAACGACGACGGTTCGCTCGGCGCCCGCAACGACCTGATCTGCGCCTCCATCGAGCACAAGCTCGGCATCCACGGCAGCCCGACCGCCGTCATGTCCTACGGCGAGAAGGACAATTGCGTCGGCTACCTGATCGGCGAGGAGAACAAGGGTGTCGGCTACATGTTCACGATGATGAACCACGCCCGCGTCAACGTCGGCCTGGAAGGTGTCGGCATCGCCGAGCGCGCCTACCAGCATGCCCTGTGGTATGCCCGCGAGCGCGTGCAGGGCGCCATCATCGGTGACAAGTCCGGCGAGAAGAAGACCATCCTGCACCACCCGGATGTCCGTCGCTTGCTGATGGAGTGCAAGGCACGCACCGAAGCCATGCGCACGCTGGCCTATTACGCGGCTGCTCAGATCGACAAGGCCAAGGCCGGCATCGACGGCGCCCAGGCCCGCATCGACCTGCTGACCCCGGTGGTCAAGGGCTGGAGCACCGAGCAGGGTGTCGAACTGTCTTCGACCGCGCTGCAGGTCTTCGGTGGCGTCGGCTTCGTCGAGGAAACCGGCGCCGCCCAGTACTACCGCGATTCGCGCATCACCACCATCTACGAAGGCACCACCGCCATTCAGGCCAACGACCTGGTCGGCCGCAAGCTGGCCCGCGAGAAGGTGCCGGGCGCCGCCATGAAGGCGCTGATCGCCGAGATGAGCACCGATGCCGAAGCCATCGCCGGCAACGCCCAGCTGGCCGGTATCGCCGCCAACCTGAAGGCCGGCATCGCCGCGCTGAACAGCACCGCCGACTGGATTCTGGCCACCTACGCGACCGATCCGGCCGCCGTGCATGCCGGCTCCGTGCCCTTCCTGAAGCTGACCGGCATCGTCGTCGGTGGCTGGCTGATGGGCAAGTCGGCCCTGGTTGCCGCACAGCGTATCGCCGAAGGCAGCAGCGACGGCTACTACACTGCCAAGCTGGCCACGGCTGCTTACTTCGCCGCCCACCAGCTGCCCTTCGCCGCCGCCTACGCGGCCGAAGTGACCGGCGGTGGTGCGTCGACGCTAGCCCTGGCCGAGCCGCTGTTCTAAGGCCATGACCATGCGTACTGATCGCGATGCGATGGAATACGACGTCGTGATCGTCGGCGGCGGCCCTTCGGGGCTGTCTGCCGCGATCCGGCTCAAGCAGCTTGCCGAACAGGCTGGCAAGGAATTGTCCGTCTGCCTGCTGGAGAAGGGCTCCGAGATCGGCGCCCACATCCTGTCCGGCGCGGTGATCGAGCCGCATGCGCTGAACGAGTTGTTCCCGGACTGGCAGGAGCGCGGCGCGCCGCTCAACACCCCGGCCGCCGACGATCGCCTGGTTTTCCTGACCGAGGGCGGTTCGTTCAAGCTGCCGACCCCGCCGCAGATGGCCAACCACGGCAACTACATCATCAGCCTGGGTAACTTCTGCCGCTGGTTGGGCGAGCAGGCCGAGGCACTCGGCGTCGAGATCTACCCGGGCTTTGCCGCCGCCGAGGTGCTCTACCACGAGGATGGCTCGGTCAAGGGCGTCGCCACCGGCGACATGGGCGTCGGCAAGGAAGGCGAGCAGACGGCCAACTTCCAGCCGGGCATGGAACTGCATGCCAGGCAGACCATCTTTGCCGAAGGCTGCCGTGGTTCGCTGACCAAGGCGCTGTGGGCGAAGTTCAACCTGCGCGACGGCGTCGATCCGCAAACCTACGGCATCGGCATCAAGGAGTTGTGGGAAATCGATCCGGCCAAGCACCAGCCGGGCCTGATCATGCACACCGTGGGTTGGCCGCTGCAGAGCGACACCTACGGCGGTTCCTTCCTCTATCACCTGGAAAACAACCTGGTGGCGGTCGGTTTCGTCGTCGGCCTCGACTACAAGAACCCGTGGCTGTCGCCGTACGAGGAATTCCAGCGCTACAAGACGCACCCGGCCATCCGCGGCTTCTTCGAGGGAGGACGGCGCATTTCCTATGGCGCCCGGGCGCTGTCCGAAGGCGGTTTCCAGTCGGTGCCCAAGCTGACCTTCCCGGGGGGCGTACTGGTCGGTGATACGGCCGGTTTCCTCAACGTGCCGAAGATCAAGGGCACGCACATGGCCATGGAGTCCGGCATCGTCGCCGCCAAGGCGGTGTTCGAGCATCTGCAGAAGGAAAATGCCGGGGCGGAAGCGACCGAATACGCCGAGCAGATCCAGCAGAGCTGGCTGTGGGCCGAACTGCACCAGGTGCGCAACATCCGTCCCGCCTTCAAGTGGGGCTTGTGGGGCGGCTTGGCCTACGGGGCGGTCGATACCTTCCTGTTCGGCGGCAAGGCGCCGTGGACCCTGCGTCACCACGACGACCACAGCCAACTGGGCGACAAGAAGGCCTACCCGAAGATCGAGTATCCGAAGCCGGATGGCAAGCTGACTTTCGATCGTCTGTCGTCGGTCTTCCTGTCGGCGACCAACCATGAGGAAAACCAGCCCTGCCACCTGCGCCTGAAGGATGCGTCGGTGGCGATATCGGTCAATTACGCGAAGTTCGGTTCACCGGAAACGCGCTATTGCCCGGCCGGGGTGTACGAAATCCTCGGTGAGGAAGAGGGCCGGCCGCGCTTGCAGATCAACGGGCAGAACTGCCTGCACTGCAAGACCTGCGACATCAAGGACCCGACCCAGAACATCGACTGGTCGGTGCCGGAAGGCGGCGGCGGGCCGAACTATCCCAACATGTAAGAACACCTGACGCCCGGCCGGGCCTTGCTCAGGCCGGGCGCAGCATTAAAAAGCAGAACCAGAGAGCAGCGCAGCTTCAAATCAATCGGAGTTTCCAGGAGGTCTCATGTCTCAAGAAAGTATCCAGGTGAAGATTCGGAATAATCCGAAGTTTGCCGAAATGGTCGGCAAGCGCACGCGCTTTGCGGTTTTGTTGTCGCTGATCGTGCTGGTGCCGTACTACGCCTACATGGCCATGGTTTCCCTGCAGCCGCAGGTGTTTGCGACCAAGATCGGCGAAGGTAGCGTGATCACCATCGGCTGGCCGGTTGCCGCCTTGATCGTCGTCGTCGGCTGGCTGCTGACCGGGGTTTATGTCAGTCGTGCCAATGGCGAGTTCGATCGTCTCAACGAGGAAATCCTGAAGGAGGCCCGCAAATGAAGCGTTCGATCAGTGCATTGATCGCCGGCAGCCTGCTGGCCGTCTCCTTTGCTGTCTTTGCGGGGCCGGGGGCCATCGAAGGCGTCGAGAAGCAGCCGGTCAACGTCAGCGCCATCGCCATGTTCCTGGTCTTCGTCATCGCCACGCTGGGCATCACCAAGTGGGCGGCCGGCAAGACCAAGTCGACGGCTGACTTCTACACCGCCGGCGGCGGCATCACGGGTTTCCAGAACGGCCTGGCCATCGCGGGCGACTACATGTCGGCCGCGACCCTGCTCGGCATTACGTCGATGGTCTATTTCAAGGGCTACGACGGCTTCATCTACGCCGTCTGCTTCTTCATCGGCTGGCCGATCATCCTCTTCCTGATGGCAGAGCGCCTGCGCAACCTCGGCAAGTTCACCTTCGCCGACATCGCCTCCTACCGTCTCGACCAGAACCGGATCCGCACCTTTGCGGCGATCGGCTCGCTGACCGTGGTCTGCTTCTACCTGATCGTGCAGATGGTCGGCGCCGGCCAATTGATCCAGCTGCTCTTCGGCCTGGAGTACAACGTGGCGGTGGCCGTGGTCGGTATCCTGATGATGGTGTACGTCACCTTCGGCGGCATGACGGCAACGACCTGGGTGCAGATCATCAAGGCCTGCCTGCTGCTCGGCGGTGGCATCTCGCTGATGCTGCTGACGCTGGCCCAGTTTGGCTGGTCGCTCGACACCCTGTTCGGCAAGGCGATCGAATCGCACAAGATGGGTGAGAAGCTGATGGCCCCGGGTTCGCTGATGGCCGATCCGGTTTCCGCCTTCTCGCTGTCGCTCGGCCTGCTCTTCGGTACCGCCGGCCTGCCGCACATCATGATGCGCTTCTTCACCGTGCCCAACGCCAAGGAAGCCCGCAAATCGGTGTTCTACGCCACCGGCTTCATCGGCCTGTTCTTCCTGGTCACCATCATCCTCGGCGCCGGTGCGATCACCATCGTCGGCACCAACCCGGCCTTCTTCGAGGGCGGTCAGGTCGGCGGCAAGCTGATCGGTGGCGGCAACATGCCGGTCATGCACCTGGCCAAGGCGGTTGGCGGCGACGTTTTCCTCGGTTTCCTGTCGGCCGTGGCCTTCGCCACCATCCTGGCCGTCGTGTCGGGTCTTGCCTTGGCCGGTGCATCCGCCATCTCGCATGACCTGTATGCCCGCGTGATCATGAAGGGGACGGCATCCAGCCAGCAGGAAATGAAGGTGACCCGCTATGCGTCGGTCTTCCTTGGCCTCACCGCCATCGGCCTGGGTATCGCCTTCAAGGACCAGAACGTGCTGTTCCTCGTCGCGCTGGCCTTTGGCGTCGCTTCCTCGGTCAATTTCCCGGTGTTGATCCTCTCCATGTACTGGAAGGGCCT
Source organism: Dechloromonas agitata is5 (assembly GCF_000519045.1). Taxonomy (GTDB): domain Bacteria; phylum Pseudomonadota; class Gammaproteobacteria; order Burkholderiales; family Rhodocyclaceae; genus Azonexus; species Azonexus agitatus. The sequence goes on along the minus strand of NZ_KI912532.1, from coordinate 608,518 downwards.
GACCACCCGTGGCGCGCTGTGGGGCGGCATTGCCGGTCTGGTGTCCGCGGTCGGTCTGGTCATCCTGTCGCCGACCGTGTGGGTCAAGATTCTCGGTAACAAGGCTGCCATCTTCCCGTACGACCATCCGGCCATCGTTTCCATGTCGCTGGCCTTCTTCGTGACCTGGCTGATGTCGGTTACCGACAAGAGCGCTCGGGCAGCGAAGGAAGCCGAAGCGTACGAGGAGCAGTTCATCCGTGCCCAGACCGGCCTCGGTGCCGCTGGCGCGCATGCACACTAAACCACTCTGCGGGTGAGACTTCGGAGAACAGCACCGTCGTCTCGTTCCTTTTCGGGAGCCTTCGGGCTCCCTTTTTTTCAGCTGCTATGACATTTGTGTAGATTTGGCAACTATTACTAATTCTGCAATCGATTTTGCGATATCCTATGCAGTCTACATGAGTGAACTCCCAATCACCGACGTGAGAGAAAAGATGGCTGAAGCTGGAAACAGTCGGCTGCCCGGGTTGCTGGGCAAGCTCGGCAAGATGACCTCGATCCGCGACACCGAGGTGCTCGAGCAGAGTTTGTTGCGCACGCTGGGGCCGTTGCTCGGCGTGCTGGATACCTCGCTGTACCGTACTGACGAACAGCAGAACATGGTGCGCGTCATCAACTACCATCGTTCCAAGGTGATCGAGGCCGACGGGGTGGCGCGCATGGTCGAGCGGGTCGAGGAGGTGTCGCGCCTGAACGATCTGCCGGCCGAAGTCATTGCCCTGACCGACAATGTGCGCCTGCTCGGCAAGCCCTGCACGCGCAAGGTGGGCAAGGAACTGCTGGTGGCCTATCCGCTGTTCGGCGGCAACGATGTCTGCGGTTATTTCGTCTTCCAGCGCGACCGCGAGGTGCAGGCGGCTGAGGACGCGACCATCCGCGGCGTCCTGGAGGTGTTTTCCAACTATTACGCATTGCTCGACATCAGCCAGCGCGACCGCCTGACCGGCCTGTTCAATCGCCAGGCACTGGAGGGCAGCTTCGAGCGCATCTGGCGCGTGCTCGGCCGGCCCGATCACTTTGCCGAACGCGAGGATGGCCGTCGTACGCTGCCCGGCGAAAACTACTGGCTGGCGGTGATCGACATCGACCACTTCAAGAGCATCAACGACCGTTTTGGCCACATGGTCGGCGACGAGATCCTGCTCCTCGTTTCCCGCCTGATGACCCAGACTTTCCGCAGTTCGGACCTGCTCTACCGCTATGGCGGCGAGGAGTTCGTCGCGATCATCGCCGCCGACAATGCCAAGATCGCCCGCAACGTCTTCGAGCGCGTCCGGCTGGCCATCGAGGCGCATGTCTTCCCGCAGATCGAGCGCCTGACGATCAGTATCGGCTATTGCCAGGCCGTGCAGGACGTCCTGCCGGTCGAGGTGCTCAGCCGGGCCGACCGCAGTCTGTACCAGGCCAAGCAGGATGGTCGCAACCGCACCTATTCCTACCACGACCTGCTGGCCTCCGGCGTCTTCCAGGAACAGGTCTGCGCCGAGGCCGAGTTCTTCTGAGGCCTCCCTGCAGAAACGACAAAGGCCGCCCTGGGGCGGCCTTTGTCGTTGACCGGCAGCCTACTTATTGGTCCAGCCGTACATCTTGTCCTTGTTCATCTTGTTGCTCCACGGCAGGCCACTGTTCTGCCAGCCGTTCTGCAGGCGGAAACCGGCCTGCGGGCCTTCCTTGATCACCGTGCCCTGAAAGCCGTTGATCACGTAGCGCGCGTTGACCAGGCCGTTGTCGCGCAGGTATTCGGCGCTTGGCTGGCCGCGCTCGCTGCCCGAGCGGCACATCGTGATGATCTCGGTGTCTTCGCCCCAGCCGCGCTTGGCCAGTTCGGCCTTCACGTCGGCGACGAAATTCGGGTTGTAGTTCGGCTTGTAATTGCCGCGCTTGTCATCCCAGGTCGTGCGGTCGACGATCAGGTAGGGAATGTTGGCATGCACCACATCGGTGAAGCCGACGAACATGATTTCGATCGGGTCCCGCACGTCGATGAACAGCACCTTGGTGTTGGGCTGCCTGACCTTCTCGTAGGCCTCCTTGGCCGAGATGCCGAGCTCGGTGGCGTGGGCGGCAAGGGTTAGAAAGCCGAGGGTAACTGCGGCGATGAAGCGTTTCATGGTTCCTCCTCCTGATCTTGTTGAAACCATTAGATTACTTGAATATTCGAATTTGCTGTGACGTGGTGCTGGCTTAACCGGAAAGGCGTGGCGGCTCGAACAGCGAGCGGATTTCCACCCGCTTGATGGCCGGATGATCCGGCACGGCGTACATCACATCGAGCATCATCTCCTCGAAAATGCCCCGCAGGCTGCGTGCACCGGCCTTGTATTCGATCGCCAGTTCGGCAATCTGCTCGAAGACCGGCGGCGCCACGACGAGCGCCACGCCATCGGCCGCCAGCATGGCCTGGAACTGCTTGTAGAGGGCGTTCTTCGGCTCGGTCAGGATGCGCACCAGCATGTCCTGGGTCAGCTCGTGCAGACGGGTGACAATGGGCAGGCGGCCGGCGAACTCCGGGATCAGGCCGAATTCCAGCAGGTCGGTCGGCTTGATGCGGGCGTTCAGGCGTTCGAGGATTTTCTGATCGTCGCCGCTTTGTGTCGCGATGAAGCCGAAGGTGTGCGTCTGGGTCAGGATGTGGTCGAGGCCGACGAAGGCGCCGCCGCAGATGAAGAGGATCTGCGTGGTGTCGATCAGTTGCCCGTTCTTGAGCTTGACCGGCGCGCCTTCCATGATCTTGAGCAGGGCGTGCTGCACGCTTTCGCCGGAAGTGGCGCGGGCCTGGCCGTCCACCGCCTTCAACTTGTCGACTTCATCAACGAAGACGATGCCGCGCTGGGCCTTGCGCAAATCGCCGCCGGCCCGGTCGAGCAGGCGGTGCAGGATGGCCTCGATCTCGTCGCCGACGAACTGCGTCTGGGCCAGCGACGTGGCATCGGCGGTGACGAAGGGCAGGTCGAGGATGCGCGACAGGGTTTCGCAAAGCAGGGTCTTGCCGCTGCCGGTCGGCCCGATGAGCAGGATGTTGCTCTTGGTCAGCTCGACCTCGCCCCCCAGGTTCTGTGCCATGCGCCGGAAATGCCCATGAACGGCGACGGCCAATGTCTTCTTGGCGGTTTCCTGGCCGATCACGTGCTCGTTGAGGCGGGCGACGATTTCACTGGGCTTGAGCTGAATGGACATCGGGGCATTCCTTGACGGTAATGCCCCGATGCTATGCCGGTTTGCACCGGCCGGTAAAGGCGCCCACGGCGCTTTTGCGTCAGCCCTTTTCGGGCAGTTCGATCTTCACTTCCAGCACTTCGTAGCGATCCTGCTTTTCCAGCGAGACGCGGATGTCGTCCGGATTCACTTTCACGTACTTGGAGATGACTTCGATCAGTTCGCGTTGCAACTGCGGCAGGAAGTTGACGGCGGAAGCGCCGTCGCGTTCGTGGGCGATGATCAGTTGCAGGCGCTCCTTGGCCACTGCAGCGGTTTTCGGCTTGTTGCCGAAGAGCATGGAGAGCAGCGACATCTCACTTGCCTCCGAACAGGCGCTTCAGCAGGCCGGGTTTGACGTAGTCCACGAAGCGCAAGGGCTTCGGCTCGCCAAGGAAGCGGCCGATGACGTCCTGGTAGGCCTCGGCCGCATCGGTTTCCTTCTGGTGGATGACCGGCGAGCCCTGGTTGGAAGCCTGCAGCACTTCTTCCGATTCCGGAATCACGCCGAGGATTTCGACGCGCAGGATTTCCTGGATGTCCTTGTACGAGAGCATCTCGCCGGCTTCGACACGGGCCGGGTTGTAGCGGGTGATCAGCAGGTGCTCCTTGACCGCTTCGCGGCCTTCCAGCGCGCGGCGGGACTTGGCCTGCAGGATGCCGAGGATGCGGTCCGAGTCGCGTACCGAGGACACTTCCGGGTTGGTGACGACGATGGCTTCGTCGGCGAAGGTCAGCGCCATCACGGCGCCATGTTCGATACCAGCCGGCGAGTCGCAGATGATGTAGTCGAAGCCCATGTGCGTCAGGTCCTTCAGGACCTTCTCGACGCCTTCCTCGGACAGCGCATCCTTGTCGCGCGTTTGCGAGGCGGGCAGCACGAACAGGTTGTCGCAGTGCTTGTCCTTGATCAGCGCCTGGTTGAGCGTCGCTTCGCCGTTGATGACATTGATCAGGTCATAAACGACACGGCGTTCGCAGCCCATGATCAGGTCGAGGTTGCGCAGGCCGACGTCGAAGTCGATGACGGCGGTCTTGAAGCCGCGCAGGGCGAGGCCGGTGGAAAAGCTGGCGCTGGTGGTCGTCTTGCCGACGCCGCCCTTGCCGGAAGTCACGGTAACGATACGGGTCACGTTGGGTTCTCGCTGGGGAGGTTATTGAATTGGAATGGATTTTACCTGAGTGCCAGCGGCGCGATGTGCAGGCGCTGCTGTTCGCCATCGCCGGCTAGCGATACGGTGGCCGGCTGGCGGGCCAGGTCGGCCGGCACGCCGGACTCGAAGGTGCGGTAGAGGCCGGCCACGGAAACCAGTTCGGCTTCCAGGCTGGTGGTGAAGATACGCGCCGCCTTGTCGCCGCTCGCCCCGGCCAGGGCGCGACCGCGCAGCGGGGCGTAGACGTGGATGTTGCCGTCGGCGATCACCTCGGCCCCGGCACTGACCATGGCGGTGACGATCAGGTCGCAACCCTTGGCATAGAAGCGCTGGCCGGAGCGCAACGGCTTGTCGAGGGTGATCGTGCGCGGCGGTGGCTCGGCGGGTGCGGCGGCAAGCGGGGCCGGGTGCGGCGGAGTCTCAACGACCGGGGCCGGCTGTGGCTCAGGAGCCGGCGCGGCTTCCGCTGGGCGCGCCTTGCTCGGCCGGCTCAGCGCATCGGCGCTGATCGCCGGCAGTCCGGCCGCTTCGGCCGCGGCCGCGAGCCCATCCGGCAGGCCGAGGGTTGCCGCGGCATGCAGGCCGGAGGCGCGCAGCAACTGGCGGATTGCCGCCCAGTCGGCCGTTTGCGGCAAATCGCCGGCCTGACTGAAGTCGAGCACCGCCAGATCGTTCTCGAAAAAATCCGGGCTGTTGCCGGTCAGGTCGGCCAGCGCGGCGTGCAAGACGGCGAGGTCGGTGGTACGCACCTGCGCCTGAATGATCTTCAGCGCGGTGCCCTTGAATTGGATGGGTGAGTCTTTGGCCATGCCTGCTGCGGTACTGCGAAGGGGAACGCATTATCCCACAGGCCATGCGGCGCCTCGTCTCAATTGCGTGACGGCGGGGCCGGAAATACAAACGCCCCGGGTAGGCCCGGGGCGTCGTGCTGTGTCAGGCGCTTACTTGGCGGCCGGGGCAGCAGCCGGTGCTACCGCGGCCGGCGCTGCGGCTGCTGGAGCGGCTTCGGACTTGGCGGCCTTGCTCGCCTTCTTGGTCTGCTTTTCATGCTTCTCGTGCTTTTCGTGAGCCTCATGCTTGGTTTCCGCTTTGGCTTCGACCTTGGCGGCTTCGGCCTTCACCGGTTCGGCGGCTTTCGTTGCCTCGGTCTTCTTTTCCGCTGCGGCCGGCGCAGCTGCGACGACCTTGGCAGCCGGAGCGGCAGCCGGTGCCGGGGCCGCGGCGCCCTGGGCGAAGGAAGCGGAAGCGAAGCCAGCGGCAACGGCGAGTGCGATAACGGTCTTGATCATTTTGAATCTCCTGAAAGGGTGGGTTGTTTCTTCGATCGGTGCTGCGACAGTGCAGCGCCTTGTGCCGAATAACGCGGCGGGTTGCGCACCGGATGTCATCAGGAATGTGAGCTTGTGTATCGCTGTGTGACCCGGATGTTTCGAAGCGTGTCGGGGCTTTGAGCGGCGGCCGGACGGCGTCTCGAGCAGGCGGGGGGCGGGGTGGGCGCGGTAAAATAGATGCTTTACCAACGTGCCGCCCTGTCGGGGCCGGCCTTTTTGCAGGAATACGCCATGTTGCAGAAGCTTTCCTCTTTCGCCGGTGTTGCCGGGCCGGTTGTCGTTATCGTACTGGATGGCTACGGCCTGCCCAAGACCGATGTCGGCAGCGCCATTGCCGCCGCCAAAAAGCCGACCCTCGACCGCCTGTTCGCCGAGTATCCGAACATCCGCCTGCGTGCCCATGGCACGGCGGTCGGCATGCCGTCCGACGACGATATGGGGAATTCGGAGGTCGGCCACAACGCGATCGGCGCCGGCCAGGTCTATGCCCAGGGGGCGGCGCTGGTATCGAACGCCATCGCCTCCGGCGACATCTGGCAGGGTGAGGCCTGGCAGCACATCGTCGCCGGCGCCAAGGCCGGAATCAACGGAAAAGCGGGCGTGCTCCACTTCATCGGCCTGTTCTCCGACGGCAACGTGCATAGCCATATCGATCACCTGAAGGCGATGGTCGAGCGGGCCAAGGCGGAAGGCGTTCAGACGGTGCGCATCCATGCCCTGCTCGACGGTCGCGACGTGCCGGAAACCAGTGCGCTGGACTATGTCGTCCCCTTCGAAGCCTTCCTGAAGGAGATCTCGACCGATGGTTTCGACGCCCGTATCGCTTCGGGCGGCGGTCGCCAGTACATCACGATGGATCGCTACGATGCCAACTGGGCGATGGTCGAGAAGGGCTGGAAAACGCACGTGCTCGGCGAAGGCGCGCAGTTCGCCAACGCCACCGAGGCGGTCAACGGCTTGCGTGCCGCGCACCCCGGAACCATCGACCAGGATCTGCCGGAATTCGTCATTGCCGAGCATGGCCAGCCGATCGGCACCATCGCGGATGGCGACGCCGTGGTTTTCTACAACTTCCGTGGCGACCGTGCCATCGAGATCACCCGTGCCTTCGTCGAGGCAGATTTCGACAAGTTCGACCGTGTGCGTTTCCCGCAAGTGACCTACGCCGGCATGCTGCAGTACGACGGCGACCTGCAACTGCCCAAGCGCTTTCTCGTGGCGCCGCCAGCGATCAAGGACACGTCGGGCGAGTGGTTCAGCAAGGCCGGTATCACGCAGTTCGCCTGTTCCGAGACACAGAAGTTCGGCCATGTGACCTATTTCTGGAACGGCAACCGCTCCGGCAAGTTCGACGGTGAAACCTATCTCGAAGTGCCGAGCGACGTGGTGCCCTTCGAGCAGCGCCCGTGGATGAAGGCGGCCGAGATCGCCGACGCGATGATCGCCGCCATCCAGTCCGGCCAGTACCAGGTGCTGCGCTGCAACTTCGCCAATGGCGACATGGTCGGCCACACCGGTAATTTCGACGCGGCGCGCATTGCCATTGAGGCCGTCGACCTGTCGCTCGGCCGCCTGCTCAAGGCGGTCGATGCTGCGGGCGGCGTCGCGCTGATCACCGCCGACCACGGCAATGCCGACGAAATGTTCGAGCTGGACAAGAAGACCAAGCAGCCTGCCCTGAATAAGGACGGCAGCTTCAAGGCCAAGACGGCGCACACCCTGAACCCGGTGCCGCTGATCCTTTACGACAACGTTTCGGGCGGCAAGCTGGGCCTGCAGCAGACCGAAACCTGCGGCCTGTCGAATATCGCCGCTACCGTTGCCAACCTGCTCGGCTTCGGGAAGCACGCGGCGTGGGACGACAGCCTGCTCGTCGTCCGTTAGACCTGAGCCACCCCCGGCCGTCGCATTCCGCCGGCGCCCGGGGCACTTGCGACGGCGCGCCAGGTGGGGCGGAGGAGAAGAGCTAATCCCAATATACTGGCGAGCATGCTCATCCAGCGTGGCTATGACGTGTGCAAAGCGGCGTCGGCCGAGGTCGCGCTGGAGCGCCTGGCTCAGGAGCGCTTTGATCTGCTGATGCTCGATGTCATATAGACGGGCATGTCGGGTATCGATTTGTGCCAGATCATCCGCAACGACCTGGCATTGATTGATCTCTCCGTCGTGGTCTTCACTGCAGGGCACCAGGTGGAGCGGGTGGCCCACCTGCGCCTGGCCGGGTTCAACGATTTTCTGTTCAAGCCGGTGCAAAACGCGGCGCTCGGCTCGGTCATGCCGACGTATTGAGCCGCCGTGCCGTTTCGGCGCGACGTTTCGGTTTCTTCGTAGGGTTGCTAAGCCGGGCCTGCTGGTGCCTCGCCCGGTCGCTCCCTATACTGCCGCGATTGTTCATTTGCCGACTTGCTTTCATGTTCGAATTCCTCCTCTCCCCCGAAATCTGGATCGCCTTTTTCACGCTGACTGCACTGGAACTGGTGCTGGGTATCGACAACATCATTTTCATCAGCATCCTGGTCGACAAGCTGCCCAAGGAAAAGCAGGAGGTGGCGCGGCGTATCGGCCTCTTCCTCGCGATGTTCATGCGCATCGCCCTGCTCCTCGTCCTGTCGTGGATCGTCGGCCTGACGGAGCCGGTCCTGACGCTGTTCGGCTACGGCATTTCCGGGCGCGACATCATCCTGATTGCCGGCGGCCTGTTCCTGATCTGGAAGAGCACCGGCGAGGTGCACCAGTTGCTGGAAGGCGAGGAGGGCAGCGAGTCGCGCAAGGTGGCTTCTTCCTTTGCGGGCGTCATTGCCCAGATCATCGTCATCGACCTGGTCTTCTCGCTCGATTCGATCATCACCGCAGTCGGTATGGTCAGCCAGGTCGGTGTGATGATCGCTGCCGTCATCGCCTCGGTCGGCCTGATGATGCTCTTCGCCCGTTCGATCGGCGAATTCGTCTCGAATCACCCGACGATCAAGATGCTGGCCCTGTCCTTCCTGGTCGTGGTCGGTGTCGTGCTGATCGCCGACGGTTTCGGCCACCACGTGCCGAAGGGCTACATCTACTTCGCGATGGCCTTCTCGGTGGCGGTCGAGATGCTCAACATCCGCCTGCGCAAGAAAGCGGCCAGGCCGGTCGACCTGCGTGAGCCCTACGCCCGGGAGTTCAACGCCGACTGAGGGTCAGACCGGCGACAGCACGGCGATGACCTGGCCTGGCTCGATACGGATCGAGCGCAGCAGCCAGCGGGCAGCTTGCTCCTGCAGGCTGCCGTCCTCGCGTAACACGTACACTGGCCGGTTCCGGAAGTAGCTAGCCATCATTTGGGTGATCGCCTGGCGGGCGATTGGCTCGTAGTCCCGGGACAAAGCGGCTGACTGAATCGACTGCACGACCGGGCGGTCGAGGAAGAAGGCCTTGGTGCCGTCGTCGTAGCGCAGCCCGGAGGTGCCGAGCATGTCCACCGGTACAGCCGGTTGGCCGAGCAGGGAAACACGCAAGCGGGCCGTGACCGTGGTCTGCCCGGCGGGTTCGCCCAGGCGAATTTTGGGCGATTCGTCGAGGGTGATGACGATGGTGCCGCTACCGTAGCTTTTCTTGAGCGACCCGTTACGGTCGATCTGGGCCTGCACGTCGGCTTCTGAAAAGTGAATTTCCTTTTCGAGAAAACCGGCCGCCGGTGTGGCAGGTCCGAACAGCATCAAGGAAACGGCGAGCAGGGCGTGGGCAAGGTGGCGGAGTGGCATGGGGAGGGCGTGGATTCCGGGCCCTTCATTTTCTGGCAAAGCGAGGGTCTCGCCAAGCCGCACACCCTGTCGTTCAGACGTACGGCTCCACGGCGGTTGGGGTGCCCAGGCAGGCCTGTGCTGCAACGAAATCGAATTCAGCCAGGTAGTGTTCAAGCTGCATCGTCTGCTCCCGCCCGAGCACTTGTTCCAGGGCCGCGCGGTGTTCGTCAAAATAGTGCTCGGCCCGGATGTCATCTTCCGCGACCAGTTGGCGCAAGGTCTCTAGGCGGCTTGCGACGTCTTCCGGTTTGGTGGGCGCAGCAGTGCTGTCGGTGGGAGCCAGGGCGGCCTCCAGGGCATCGACCAGATGCCCCAGTTCCTCACCGAGGGCGCGCAGCGGCATATCGAACTGTCCGGTCGCCACGGTGCCTTGCTGCTTGATCGGCAACTCGATCTCGGCCGCCAGGCTGGCCAGGCGTGTTGCGCCGATATTGCTGGCACTGCCCTTGAGCGCATGGGCGAGATTGCGGGCCACGTTGGCCTGTCCGCTGGCCAGCGCCTCGCTGAGCCGGCGATGATCGTCGCGGTGAGTGACGGCGAAGAGTTGCAGGACCCGCAGGTAGGCCGGCCATTTGCCGGAAACGACGCGCAGGCCCGCAACGGTGTCCAGCCCATCGATGCCGCTCAGGTTCTTGTGGCCAGGTTCAGTCAACGTGTCATCGGCCGCTACCGCCGGGGGAACGGCCTTACCCCCGCCGTTCGGGCGTATCCAATGCAGCAGAACCTGGTAAAGGCTATCCGGATCGACCGGTTTGGCGATGTGGTCATTCATGCCGGCACCCAGGCAGACGTCGCGATCCTCAGCAAAGGCGTTGGCCGTCATGGCCAGGATCGGTATGGCCGTTCGCCCGGGAAGGGCGCGAATGGCGCGGCTTGCTTCGATGCCGTCCATGACCGGCATCTGGATATCCATCAGGATGGCGTCGTAGTCGGCCTGCGCGGCATAGTCGACGGCTTGCCGGCCGTCGCTGACGACATCGACCCGCAGCCCGACGCTACGCAGCAGTTCGCTGGCGACTTCCTGATTGACCGGGTTGTCTTCGGCGAGCAGCACGCGGTGGCCGCGCAAGGCGGACGGATCGAAGGCAGGCGGTTGCCCGGCCGGTTTGCCAACCGCATCGTGTTGCCCAAGCAGGGCGTCGAGCAGGGCTTCCTGCAGGTCGCTGGGTGTCACCGGCTTGTTGATCTGGTGCACGATGCCTGATTCGCGCAGGCGTTCGAGTGGCCAGTCACGACCGTAAGCGGTGATCAGGATGATCCGTGGCCGTGGTTCGGCAAGCAGCGTGATGCGGCGGCTGGTTTCGATGCCATCCATGCCCGGCATGGCCCAGTCGGTGAGGACGATGTCGTAGGGGCGGCCAGCCCGATGGGCGGCCTCGACGTAGCGCAAGCCGGCCTCGCCGGATTCGGCAACGGTGATGTCGGCGCCGCTGTCGTGCAACATGTGGCTGAATGCTTCGCGGGCGTTGGCATCGTCATCGATGATGAGGACACGCAAGTTGTCGGGCAACGGCAGGCGCTGGCGAGGGAAACTGCCGTCGCTGGCGCGGCGGAAGGGTAATTCGGCCCAGAAGGTGCAGCCCTTGCCGGGTTCGCTGTCTACACCGACCTGGCCACCCATCAGTTCCGCCAGGCGGCGGGTGATGACCAGTCCGAGTCCGGTGCCGCCGTACTTCCGGGTCGTCGACGCGTCGGCCTGCTCGAACGGCTGGAAAATTCGCGCTTTTTGCTCGGGGGAGAGACCGATGCCGGTATCGGCCACTTCGAAGCGGATGCGCAGCGTATCGATGCCCCCAGACAACAGGCGGGCGCTGAGGACGATATTGCCGTGCTCGGTGAACTTGACGGCATTGGTCGCGAAATTGGTCAGCAATTGCGCCAGGCGCATGCTGTCGCCATGGAGCATCGGCGGAATGTCAGGATCGATCCGGTCGACGACTTCGAGCCCTTTGTTCTGAGCCTGCAAACCAATCAAATCGTTGATTTGGCGGAATATCTGGTCGAGTTCGAAATCGGTCGGGTCAAGGGTCAGCTTGTCAGCCTCGATTTTTGAAAAATCGAGAATGTCGTTGATGATGCCGAGCAGATGCCGGGCCGCTAGCGCCACCTTGTCGAGTTGCTTCTTCGCGGTCGGCGTCGCGTCACGATGCAGCAGGTGATTGAGTCCGATGATGGCGTTCAGCGGCGTACGGATTTCGTGGCTCATGTTCGCCAGGAAGCTGCTCTTGGCCCGATTGGCCATTTCGGCCTGGTCGCGGGCGCGGGCCAGTTCGCGGGTCCGATCGGCCACTTCGTCTTCGAGGTGGGCCTTGTGTTCGGCGAGCGCAGCCGCCGTTTGCCGGTGTTCCTCAATCTCGGCACGCAGCGCGTGGTTGGCCTGTTGCAGGCTTTGTCGCATGGCAGCGAAATTGCGTACGAGGTCACCGACCGCATCGCGGCTAGCTGTGGGCAGGGGAGCGGTGAAATCGCCTTCGGCCAGTTTTCCGCTGGCCGTCGAGAGTCGGCGCAGGGGGCGAATGACGGTGAGTTCGACGATCAGGGCGACACTGACGGCCAGCACGGCGAGGATGACGATCAGGGTTGCCAGCAGGGCGCGATGGTGCGACAGGTTGTTGGTGATGAAGTCATCCAGGTCGATCGCCACGGCCAGTGTGCCGAGTTCGATGTCGTGGTAGCGGATGGGCAGCGCCATGCGATGGACGCTGGGGGGGGAGGGGCGTTCAGCCGGTGGCAGGAGCGGGTAGAGACGCTCGCCTTCCGGGTCGGTGACCAGTACCTGGCGCCAATTCGGGTTCTTTGCCTGCAGCGCCTCAAGGGTTTCATGGGCCCCCGCCAGCTGACCGGCCAGGAGCGGCGTGACCAGGCTTTCGGCAACGCTTTCGAGGTGGCGCCCGATGACTGCCAGGTGATCCTTTTCGGCGTGCTCGATCGCGTGTGGAATCCAGACAAATTGCAATATCGCGCCGATCAGGCCGGTGATCAGGACCAGTGGCAGGATGAGTTTTAGACGGAGCGGCATGGCTCAGTCGGCCCAGAAACGGTCGAGGCCCCACTGTCGCATCGGCAGGTAATCTTGCATGCTGGTGGCGACGGCCCGTTGAATCGGCACATGAGCCAGTAATTCATGACCGGCCTTGCTTCCATTGAGATCGAGGATCGCTTGCTGGACGGCTTGGCGAAGGCGGGGCGGCACGCGGGGATGCGCGGCAACCGGATGGGAAGGCATGTCGCGGGTGGTGTAGATGACCCGTAATAGGTCGCGGACCCGGACGTCCTGCTCCTGCAGTGTTTTTTCGACGCCGCCTGCCGCCGGCAACTGGCCGCTGGCAACCTGCAAATAGGCCGAACTGTGCGTCTTGACGTTAACCGGAATCATCTCGACCTTGAACAGGTCTTCGAGGTCAGCCCGCAACAGCAGGCTGGCGCCGACGGCATTGAAGGAGGGGATGGCCAGCCTTTGCCCCCGTAATTCGACCGGCGAGCGAACCGGGTTGTCGCGGTGCACGACGAGAATGCCGCGTAGTGGGTTGTCGTCCCGCACCAGCGGCAGGTAGCCCTGGTGGGTATATTCGCGCAGGATGTGGTAGGGGTTGGCGTAAACGAAATCGTAGTTTCCAGCCGACAACGCCCGTTCGAATTCCGGCACCGTCAGCGTCGCAGCCAGCTCAAGGCGGATTCCTGTACGACGGGAAATTTCGTCGATGATCGGCTTCCAGATGGCGAATAGCTTGCGGTGTTCGAACTGTGGAACGACACCGAAGCGATAGACGGTTTCGTCGGCCTGGCTGGCGCGGGGGGATAGAAGGGCAAATAACCCCAAAAACACCAGAAATAAGAAATGGTAAGCAAGGTGGGGCATCAGGGTGGCTTTTTTGGGTGTTTTTGGTGCAGATGGTATTCGGCACCATTATATCCCTATAAAGCTTGGGGTCATGTGCTGCCTGGTGGTCAGCACCCGCTGGGTGCCGTCATCCGGCGCCGGTAATGGGCCGGCGCCATGCCGGTCCATTCGACGAAGGCGCGGTAGAAGGCCGAAGTGTCGGCGTAGCCAAGGTCGGCGGCGACCTTGGCGATGGAATCCCTGGTCTTGGTCAGGCGGGCCAGCGCCATGTCGCGGCGCAGGGCGTCCTTGATGCCGCGGAAGCTGGATCCTTCATCCTCCAGACGGCGATGCACGGTGCGCGGGCTCAGATGCAGGCGATCGGCCACGTCGTCGAGGCTGAGCGTTGCCGGTAGGGCGGCGCGCAGCAGATCGCGGACGCGGATGACCATTTCGCGGTCGCGCCGGTACAGCAGGGTGATCTTGCCCGGGGCGCCGTCGAGAAAGCTGGTCAGTGCCGCCTCGTCACGGCGGATGGGGAGGTCGAGCAGGTTGGCGTTGAACGACGCGACCAGCGTGCCGGTACCGCCTGGTACGGTCGGTGCAAAGCGCGAGTCCTCGGTAAAGATCAGCGCGTAGTCGGCAAAGTGGGGCGGCTTGCGGTAGGGAAAGATCACGCTGTCGAGTGCGATGCCGCGGCCGGCGAGCCAGCAGGCCAGGCCGTGCAGCAGGCGGAGCAGCCATTCGAAGGCGAAGACGCGCCCAGGGTCGTCCGTATCGGCCGCGAGCTTGCAGGTTTCGGCAATGACCAGTTCGGCGTGGCCATGCGTGCGCCGGACACTGACGGCGAGATCGGGCAGCACGATATGCAGGAAGCGGCTGGCCCGGGCCAGGGCTTCGGCCAGGTTGGGGGCGGAGAGACAGCCGCGGCAGAGGAACTCGAAGCTGCCGACGCGCATCGGCTGGGCGAACAGCCCGAAACCTTCATCGTCCAGGTGGCGATTCAGGCGGTTGTAGAGTGCCGCGTAGCGCTCGAGCGGAATCCGGCTGGCGGTGTCTGCAATATCAATGTCCAGGGTGTTGAGGAGGGGGGCCGGGTCGAGTCCGTGCCGTGTCATGCCGGCCAGCATCCCGGTAACAAATCCCATGGCGACAGTGGCTTGCGAGCGGGCGGGCGGACTGTCGATCTTGCGGTGCACCATTTTTCGGTCTTTCCTCAGGTTACAGACCATAGCCTACCACCTTGGCGGAATTTGCACGATTATCGTCATTGCCCACAATGGCGCGAGGGTTGAAGCGGCCTACCATGGGCGCCTTTCCATCTATTTCGATGAGGCTGGTGCCATGACCGATCTGTCCGTTGCCAAGAAGCTCTCTCCGTACAAGCCGAAGAACAAGGTCCGCTTCGTGACCGCGGCATCGCTGTTCGACGGCCATGATGCGTCGATCAACATCATGCGGCGCATCCTGCAATCGACCGGCGCCGAGGTCATCCACCTCGGCCACAATCGCTCGGTGCAGGAAATCGTCAATGCCGCGCTGCAGGAGGACGTGCAGGGCATCGCCATCACCAGCTACCAGGGTGGCCACGTCGAATTCTTCAAGTACATGATCGACCTGCTCAAGGCGAACGGCGGCGAGAACATCAAGGTCTTCGGCGGTGGCGGCGGCGTCATCGTACCGACCGAGATCAAGGAACTGCACGAGTACGGCGTGACCCGCATCTATGCCCCGGAAGACGGCGTGCACATGGGCCTGCAGGGCATGATCAACGATGTCGTGCAGAAATCCGACTACGACCTGGCGGCTGAGGGCGTGCCGAGCGCCGAGCAGGTGCTGGCCGGCCTGAAGGCGGGCGACAAGCGCCTGCTGTCGCGCGTCATCACGCTGCTCGAAAACGGCGCCGCGCCGGCCCTCAAGGAGCCGCTGCTCAAGGCTGCCGCGCAGACCGCCATCCCGGTCCTCGGCATCACCGGCACCGGTGGCGCCGGCAAGTCCTCGCTGACTGACGAAATCGTCCGTCGCTTCCGCCTCGACCAGGAAGACAGCGTCAAGATCGGCCTGATCTCGATCGATCCGTCGCGCAAGCGGACCGGCGGCGCGCTGCTCGGCGACCGCATCCGCATGAACGCCATCGAGCATCCGAACATCTTCATGCGCTCGCTGGCCACCCGCGACACCGGCTCGGAAATTTCCGCCGCGCTGCCGGAAGTCATCGCCGCCTGCAAGCTGGCCGGCTTCGATCTGGTCATCGTCGAAACCTCCGGCATCGGCCAGGGCGACGCGGCCATCGTGCCCTTCGTCGATGTCTCGATGTACGTCATGACCCCCGAGTTCGGCGCCGCCTCGCAACTGGAGAAGATCGACATGCTCGACTTCGCCGACTTCGTGGCGATCAACAAGTTCGACCGCAAGGGCGCCGAAGACGCGCTGCGCGACGTGCGCAAGCAGTACCAGCGCAACCGCGAACTGTTCACGACGCCGACCGACGATATGCCGGTCTTCGGCACCATGGCCGCCCGCTTCAACGACGACGGCGTCACCGCGCTGTACCAGGCGCTGGTGCCCGCCCTCTCCGAAAAAGGCCTCAAGCTCAAGTCGGGCAAGCTGCCGCTGGTCACTGTCAAGCAGTCGTCGGCCAGCCGCGCCATCGTGCCGACCGCCCGCGTCCGTTACCTGGCCGAGATTGCCGACACCGTGCGCGGCTACCATGCGCATACCGAAGAGCAGGTGAAGATCGCCCGCGAGCGCCAGTCGCTGCGTATCGCCAAGAACGTCTTCGCCGGCTGCGACAAGAATGTTGCCGACTTCGACGAGCTGCAGGCTTTCAAGGACAGCCAGCAGGACCCGAAGGCCAAGAAGCTGCTCGACATGTGGCCGCAGACGCTGGAAGCCTATTCCGGCGATGAATATGTCGTGAAAATCCGCGACAAGGAAATCCGCACCAAGCTGACCACCGAATCGCTGTCCGGTACCAAGATACGCAAGGTCATCCTGCCGAAGTACACCGACGACGGCGAAATCCTGCGCTTCCTGATGAAGGAAAATGTGCCGGGTTCCTTCCCCTACACGTCCGGCGTGTTCGCCTTCAAGCGCGAGGGTGAAGACCCGACCCGCATGTTTGCCGGCGAAGGCGATGCCTTCCGCACCAATCGCCGCTTCAAAAAGGTGTCCGAAGGCATGCCGGCGCACCGCCTGTCGACCGCCTTCGACTCGGTGACCCTGTACGGCTGCGACCCGGACGAGCGTCCCGACATCTACGGCAAGATCGGTAACTCCGGCGTCTCGATCGCCACGCTCGACGACATGAAGGTGCTCTACGACGGCTTCGACCTCGTCTGTCCGACCACCTCGGTGTCGATGACGATCAACGGCCCGGCGCCGATCATCCTGGCCTGCTTCTTCAACACCGCCATCGACCAGCAACTGGCCAAGTTCGAGCAGGAAAACGGCCGCCAGCCGACCGAGGACGAAGCCGAGAAGATCCGCGAGTGGGTACTGAAGACCGTGCGCGGCACGGTGCAGGCCGACATCCTGAAGGAAGACCAGGGCCAGAACACCTGCATCTTCTCGACTGAGTTCGCGCTGAAGATGATGGGCGACATCCAGGAATTCTTCGTCCATAACCAGGTGCAGAACTTCTACTCGGTGTCGATCTCCGGCTATCACATCGCCGAAGCCGGCGCCAACCCGATCAGCCAGCTCGCCTTCACGCTGTCCAACGGCTTCACCTACGTCGAGTCCTACCTGGCGCGCGGCATGCACATCGATGACTTCGCGCCCAACCTGTCCTTCTTCTTCTCCAACGGCATGGACCCGGAATACTCGGTGATCGGCCGCGTCGCCCGCCGCATCTGGGCCGTGGCGATGAAGAACAAGTACGGCGCCAACGAGCGCAGCCAGAAGCTGAAGTACCACATCCAGACCTCCGGCCGTTCGCTGCACGCCCAGGAGATGGACTTCAACGACATCCGCACCACGCTGCAGGCCCTGATCGCCATCTACGACAACTGCAACTCGCTGCACACCAACGCCTACGACGAAGCGATCACCACGCCGACCGAGGAATCCGTGCGTCGTGCGATGGCCATCCAGCTGATCATCAACCGCGAATGGGGTGTCTCGAAGAACGAGAACCCGAACCAGGGCGCCTTCGTCATCGATGAGCTGACCGACCTGGTCGAGGAAGCCGTGCTGAAGGAGTTCGAAGCCATCGCCTCGCGTGGCGGCGTGTTGGGTGCCATGGAAACCGGCTACCAGCGCGGCAAGATCCAGGAAGAGTCGATGTACTACGAGCACAAGAAGCACGACGGCTCGTACCCGATCATCGGCGTCAATACCTTCCTGAATCCGAAGGGTATGGCGCAGCAGGAAATCGAACTGGCGCGCTCGACCGATGACGAAAAGCAGTCGCAGATCCAGCGCCTGCGCGACTTCCAGACCCGCAACGCGGATCAGGCGCCGGCCATGCTGGCCAGACTGAAGCAGACCGTCATCGACAACGGCAACGTCTTCGCCGTGCTGATGGATGCCGTCAAGGTCTGCTCGCTCGGTCAGATCAGCTCGGCGTTGTACGAAGTGGGCGGCCAGTACCGCCGTTCGATGTAAGGGATTCCTCAGCGGGAGAACAGCAACCCGGACCCGAAAGGGCGGAGGAGTAAAACGACGGCGAGGCCAAGTACCTCGCCGTTTTCATTGGAGCAGGTTGCGACACGTCAATCGCGTACCCGACGTTCGAGTGGGTTGCCCCCTGTTTTCTTGCGGCGTTACCGCTGTCGGGGGGGCGAAACACCGATCGTCAGCTGTTACGGGAACCATCGTGACAGCGATCTCCGGTTCTTTTGTTTGCGCCACCTTTGACGCAGAATGAAGCCCTACGTCAATTTTGAATGCCGGGGCGTTTCATGGATCACCAAGCCTTCGCCAGCGATCTGTTTCACAACCGCATCACCCGCCGCCAGGTGCTCTGGCTGCTCGGTGCCAGCGCGCTTTCCGCCGCTTCCGGCTGCGCCACCTCGCCGGTCGGCAGCGGCTCCATCCTGGTCGGCATGAGCGAGGACGAGGAAAAGGCGGTTGACCGCAAGGTGGCGCCGCAGCAGTTCTCGCAGGATCTCGGCCCGGTGCAGGATGCACCGCTCAACCAGTATCTCGGTGACGTGGGGCGGCGACTGCACGCCCAGTCGCACCGGCCGCAGATGCCCTATTCCTACCGGGTGCTCAATGCCAATTACGTCAATGCCTACACCTTCCCGGGTGGGGCGATGGGCGTGACGCGTGGCATCCTGGTCGATCTGGACGACGAGGCGGAGCTGGCCGCCCTGCTCGGCCACGAACTGGGCCACGTCAACGCCCGTCATGCCGCGCAACGCCAGGGACAGGCGATGGTCGCCTCGGTGGCGGCGACCGGCATCAACATCATCGGTTCGGCCGCCGGCTTCGGGGGGCTGACCGACATCGGCACGCAACTCGGGGCGAGCGCACTGCTCTCCAGCTATTCGCGCGACAACGAGCGCGAGGCCGATGCCCTCGGTCAGGAGTACATGGTGCGCGCCGGCTACCCGGCGAGCGGCATGGTTGGCCTGCAGCAGTTGCTGGTCAATCAGGAAAAGGAATCGCCGGGCATGTTGCAGACCATGTTCTCGACCCACCCGATGAGCCGCGAACGGCGCGATACCGCCAAGCAACTGGCCGAGACGAAGTACGCGGCGAGCAACGGCCGCGACAAGGGGCGCGAGCGCTTCATGGACAACACCGCCTCGCTGCGCCGCATCAAGCCGACCATCGAGGCTTGTCAGAAAGGTGAAGTCGCCATGTCGCGCAAGGATTACGGCAAGGCCGAGGAGGGCTTTCGCACGGCGCTCAAGGCGACGCCGCGCGATTACGCAGCCAACCTGCTGTTCGCCAAGTGCCTGTCGGCCCAGGACAAGGACGCGCAGGCGCTGGAGTACGCCCGGGCAGCGACCACCATCTATCCGCAGGAGGCCCAGGCCCAGAAGCTGGTGGGCGTGCTGGCCCTGGCGCAAAAGGATCCGGGAACCGCCTATGAGCATCTTGACCGCTATGACCGTCTGATGCCGGGCGATGCCGGCGTCACCTTCCTCAAGGGCGTGTCGCTGGAAGGCATGGGGCGCCGGCAGGAAGCCGCCAACCAGTACGCCGCCTACCTGAAGCGCACGCAAAAGGGACAGGCGGCGGAATATGCCTACAGCCGCCTGCGTGGCTGGGGTTACGTCAAATAGGAAGGCCGGGCCCCGCTGTCATGCGGCGGGGCGGGGGCTCAGTCGCCGAAGGTGCGCAGTCCGTCCAGGTCGAGGACGTGGATGCCGCCATACTCGCTTTTCACCAGCCCGGCATCCTCCAGCACCTTGAGGCCCTGGTTGGCGCGCTGGCGGGAGACGCCGGCCAGGTAGCCCAGTTCCTCCTGCGAGATGTGCAGGAAACGCTGCGTGCCGGGGTAGAGCACCGGGTTGAACAGGGCGGCCAGCACCCGCGCGATGCGGGTATCGATGTCGAGCAGGCGCTCGTTTTCCATCATGCCGATGAACTGGCCGAGGCGCTCGTTCAACTGCTCGATCATGTAGCGGTTGAAGGGAATGCTGTGGTCA
This sequence comes from Dechloromonas agitata is5, assembly GCF_000519045.1. Taxonomy (GTDB): domain Bacteria; phylum Pseudomonadota; class Gammaproteobacteria; order Burkholderiales; family Rhodocyclaceae; genus Azonexus; species Azonexus agitatus. The sequence goes on along the minus strand of NZ_KI912532.1, from coordinate 588,592 downwards.
AGCAGCCACAGGAAAGTGCTGCGGTTCATGAAGGCGACGCGCGTTTCACGGATGGCCATGACGTCGTAGCGGCGCGGCTCCCGCTTGAGCAGCGAGCCTTCACCAAACCAGCCGCCGGTGCTGATGCCGGTCAGCGAGGTGGTCTTGCCGGTTGTCCAGTGGCTGGCCATCTTGCCCAGGCCGTCGATGATGCCCATCCAGAATTCAACCGGCTCGCCCTTCATGCAGATGAAGGCGCCTGGCGCATAGCTGCGCTCGGTCGTGCCGGCGAGCGCCTTCGCCAATTCCTCCTCGGTCAGGGCCTTGCCCCAGCTGGACGAGCGCAGCAGTTCCTCAGCGTTTTTCAAAATATTTTCCGGATTGTCTGCCGAACGACAATTATACGTCGGCCAACTCCCTACACTGCCCTGCAACGGTGAGCGATTGGGTGCCCGCTGCAAGGCTGGCGTAAGCCGGCAGGCGCCACAATCGTTCGTACGAAGCTTAGATCGCGAACAATGAGTCGCGGCAGAGGAGACAAAGAAATGGCCACGCAGGCGAAATACGCCGCGGTGGATGGGTTGCACACCTTTCCCCGCTTGCTTTTCCATCACGCGACGGTGCGCCCGAATGCGCCCGCCATGCGCGAGAAATACCTGGGTATCTGGCAAACCTGGACCTGGTCCGACGTTGCTGATCGCGTGCGCGCCCTGGCCTGCGGCCTGGCGGCGCTCGGTTTCAAGCGCGGCGACAACCTGGCGATCATCGGCGACAACCGGCCGCATCTGTACATGATGATGACCGCCGCCCAGTGCCTGGGTGGCGTGCCGGTACCGCTCTATCAGGATGCGGTGGCCAACGAAATGCTGTTCGTGCTGCAGGATGCCGGAGTTCGCTTCGTCGTGGTCGAGGACCAGGAGCAGGTCGACAAGATGCTCGAAGTGAAGGATCAGGTAGCGACGCTCGAACACGTCATCTACGACGATCCGCGCGGCATGCGCCACTATTCGCAGACCTTCCTGCACGATATCCACGAGCTGATGGAAATGGGTCGGATTCATGATCGGAACCATCCGGATTTCCTGAATGCCGAAGTTGAGCAAGGCCATTTCGACGATACCTCGGTGATGCTCTACACCTCGGGTACCACCGGCAAGCCGAAGGGCGTCTGTCAGACGCACACCGCCTTCATTGCCGCTGCCCAGGGCGGGGTGCAGGTCGACAACCTCGGCGCCGACGGCGACATCCTGTCCTACCTGCCCATGGCCTGGGTGGGCGACCACCTGTTCTCCTACGCCCAGGCGCTGGTCGCCGGTTTCACCATCAACTGCCCGGAATCCGGCGACACCGTGATGTCCGACCTGCGCGAAATCGGCCCGACGTGCTATTTCGCCCCGCCGCGCGTCTTCGAAAGCCTGCTGACGTCCGTGATGATCCGCATGGAAGACGCCGGCAAGCTGAAGTACAAGATGTTCCATCACTTCATGGGGGTTGCGAAGCGTTGCGGCGCCGACATCCTGGACGGCAAGTCGGTCGGTTTCGGCGACCGCCTGCAGTACTGGCTCGGCAACCTGCTGGTCTATGGTCCGCTGCGCAACGTGCTGGGCATGAGTCGCATCAAGGTGGCCTATACCGCCGGCGCAGCGATTGGCCCGGACCTGTTCAAGTTCTACCGCTCGATCGGCATCAACCTCAAGCAGTTCTACGGCCAGACCGAAACCTGTGCCTACGTCTGCCTGCAGCCGGATGGCCAGATCAAGTTCGATTCGGTCGGCCAGCCGGCCCCCGGTGTCGAGATCAAGATCGCCGACAACGGCGAGGTGCTGGTCAAGGGGCCGATGCTGCTCAAGGAGTATTACAAGCGCCCGGATGCCACGGCCGAGACGATCAACGCCGAAGGCTGGTTCATGACCGGCGACGCCGGCTTCCTCGACGAAGACGGCCACCTGAAGATCATCGATCGCGCCAAGGACGTCGGCAAGCTGTCGAACGGCGCGATGTTCGCCCCCAACTACATTGAGAACAAGCTCAAGTTCTTCCAGCACATCAAGGAAGTGGTCTGCTTCGGTCACGACCGCGACATGGTCTGCGCCTTCGTGAACATCGACATGGGCGCGGTCGGCAACTGGGCCGAGCGGCGCGGTATCGCCTACGCCGGCTACACCGACCTGGCCGGCAAGCCGGAAGTGCTGGAACTGATCCGCGAATGCGTCGAGCAGGTCAATGCCGACCTGGTGCACGACAGCATGGTGGCCGATTCGCAGATCCACCGCTTCCTCGTCCTGCACAAGGAACTCGATCCGGACGACGACGAACTGACCCGTACCCGCAAGGTGCGCCGCAACTTCGTTGCCGAGAAATACAAGGTGCTGATTGACGCGCTGTATGCCGGCAAGTCCAACCAGTACATCGAAACCGAGGTCAAGTTCGAGGATGGCCGGCGCGGCAAGGTTGCCGCCGACCTGAAGATCATCGATGCCAAGACCTTCCCGATCGTGAAAAAGGCTGCCTGAACATGTCCAAGAAAATAGGCGACGTCATTCTCGACCTGCAGAACATTTCCCTGCGCTTCGGCGGCGTCAAGGCGCTGACCGACATCTCCTTCAACGTCAAGGAGCATGAAATCCGCGCCATCATCGGCCCGAACGGTGCTGGCAAGAGCTCGATGCTCAACGTCATCAACGGGGTCTATCACCCGCAGGAAGGCAAGATCTTCTGGCACGGCAACGAGCGCAAGAAAATGGAGCCGCACATGGCGGCCCAGCAGAACATCGCCCGTACCTTCCAGAACATCGCGCTGTTCAAGGGCATGTCCGTGCTCGACAACATCATGACCGGACGCATCACCAAGATGAAGTCCAACTTCATCGAGCATGCGCTGTGGTTCGGCCGGGCCAAGAAGGAAGAGCTGGAGCACCGCCAGAAGGTGGAGGAGGTGATCGACTTCCTGGAAATCCAGCACATTCGCAAGACGCCGGTCGGCCGCCTGCCCTACGGCCTGCAGAAGCGCGTCGAGCTCGGCCGCGCCCTGGCCGCCGAGCCGTCCATGTTGCTGCTCGACGAGCCGATGGCCGGCATGAACGTCGAGGAAAAGCAGGACATGTGCCGCTTCATCCTCGACGTGAATGACCAGTTCGGCACCACCATCGTGCTGATCGAGCACGACATGGGCGTCGTGATGGATATCTCCGACCGCGTCGTCGTGCTCGACTACGGCAAGAAGATCGGCGACGGCGTGCCGGATGAAGTGAAGAACAACGAAGACGTGATCCGCGCCTATCTCGGCGCAGGGCACTGAGGAGCGATGGCATGGAATTCGTTATTGCCGCAGTTTTGATGTCGGCCCTGATGTGGGGCCTGGTGCCGCGCCGGGCACTCAGCCTGGCCAAGGTTCATAGCCGTGTTGCCGAATCGGCACGCCGCAACCGTCGGGAGGTCGCATGAATTTCTTCTTCGAAGTCCTGATCGGCGGCTTGCTGTCCGGCGTCATGTACGCCCTGGTGGCCCTCGGTTTCGTGATGATCTACAAGGCCTCCGGGGTGTTCAACTTCGCCCAGGGCGCCATGGTCTATCTGGCCGCGCTGTCGGTGGTTGGCTGCATGGAGAAGGGGGCGCCGCTCTGGCTGGCCATCATCCTCGCCTTCGCCATCATGACCGCTTTCGGTATCGCCACTGAAAAGTTCGTACTGCGCAAGCTGGTCAACCAGCCACCGATTGCCTTGTTCATGGCGACCATTGGCCTGGCGTTCTTCATCGAAGGCCTGGCCCCGATGATCTTCGGTTCCGAGCCGCGGGCGCTGGATATCGGTATCGTCGATGAGCCGATCGCCTGGTTCCTCGATGAGTGGAACATGGTGATCTCCAAGTTCGATCTGGTCGCCGCGGCGGTCGCTTCCGTGCTGGTCGCCACGCTGGCCCTGTTCTTCCAATACACCCGGGTCGGCCGCGCCCTGCGGGCGGTGGCGGACGATCATCAGGCCGCCCTGTCGATCGGCATTCCGCTGCAGAACATCTGGGCCATCGTCTGGGGCGTGGCCGGTTTCGTCGCCCTGGTTGCCGGCATGATGTGGGGTGCCCGTAATGGCGTGCAGTTTGCGCTCACTTTCACGGCACTCAAGGCGCTGCCGGTGTTGATCCTCGGTGGCTTCACTTCGGTGCCGGGCGCCATCGTCGGCGGCCTGATCATCGGCGCCTCGGAAAAGCTGGCCGAAATTTACATCCCGCCGGTCATGCAGGACCTGTTCGGCGGCAACTTCGGCGGTATCGAAGGCTGGTTCCCGTACGTGCTGGCGCTGCTCTTCCTGCTGGTTCGCCCGGAAGGCCTGTTCGGCGAAAAACACATCGACCGCGTGTAAGAGGGGATAGAACAACATGCTTTACCGTGAAGCCGGTCAATTCAAGACCACCTACGCCGCCGATCAGCAATTGTTCCCGATCCGTCAGGACCGGATCGGCATCCTCGTGCTGCTCGCTGTGGCTTTCCTCGGCGTGCCGTTGTTTGCCAGCGAGTACTGGTTCTCGGCCATCCTGATTCCCTTCCTGATCTTTGCGCTGGCGGCGCTCGGACTGAACATCCTGACCGGCTACGCCGGCCAGTTGTCGCTCGGTTCGGCGGCCTTCATGGCGGTCGGGGCCTACGCCGCCTACAACTTCCAGTTGCGCATCGAAGGCATGCCGATCCTGGTTTCCTTCATCTGTGGCGGTTTGACGGCAGCCGGTGTCGGTGTGTTGTTCGGCCTGCCCAGCCTGCGCATCAAGGGCTTCTATCTGGCGGTGGCAACGCTGGCGGCGCAATTCTTCATCGTCTGGTGCCTGACCAAGTTCCCCTGGCTGTCCAACAATTCCTCGTCGGGCGTGATTTCGACGCAACAGCTGATCATTTTCGGCCACGAATTCAATACGCCGGTCGAGAAGTACCTGCTGGTGCTGAGCATCGTCGTGGTGCTGGCGCTGGCGGCCAAGAATCTGGTGCGCTCCTCCACCGGCCGCGCCTGGATGGCGGTACGCGACATGGACGTGGCCGCCTCGGTTATCGGCATCAAGCTGATGCCGACCAAGCTGCTCGCCTTTGCCATCAGCTCCTTCTACTGCGGCGTCGCTGGCGCGCTGTACGCCTTCTGCTACCTCGGCTCGGTCGAGCCGGACGGCTTCTCGCTGGAAATGTCGTTCAAGATCCTGTTCATGATCATCATCGGCGGTGTCGGGTCGATCATGGGCAGCTTCCTGGGGGCGGCCTTCATCCTGCTGCTGCCGATCTTCCTCGACATCCTGCTGCCTTTCTTCGCCGAGCTGTTCGGCCTGCCTTTTTCCAGCGCCACCGTGTCGCACATCCAGATTCTGGTGTTCGGTGCGCTGATCATGTTCTTCCTGATCGTCGAGCCGCACGGGTTGGCCCGTTTGTGGCAGATCGCCAAGGAGAAGCTGCGCCTGTGGCCGTTCCCGCATTAAACCGGGCTACCACGCATTCATAACTAAAGGAGACAAAATCATGATTAAAAGCATCAAACCCGCCCTGACCGCCGTCGCGCTGTCCGTCGCCATGCTGTCTCAAGGCGCAGTCGCTGCCGAAGAGCAGTTCTTCCCGATTCCCGGCTACCGCGTCGGTCCGTACGGCGCCAACGGCCAGTCCTTCTATGGCGGTTTCATCGACTACCTGACCTACGTCAACCTGAAGGAAAAGGGCGTCAACGGCGTCACCCTGACTCACGAAGAGTGCGAAACCGAGTACAACAACGCCAAGGGCGTCGAGTGCTACGAGCGCCTGAAGAGCAAGGCGGCCAAGTCGGCCGGCCCGATCCACACGATGTCCACCGGCATTTCCTACGCCTTGATCGACAAGTCGGCCCAGGACAAGCTGCCGCTGGCCATGATGGGCTACGGCCGGACCGACGCAGTCGATGGCTCGGTCTTCCCGTATGCCTTCCCGCTGGTCACCACCTACCAGATGCAGGCCTCCGCCATCGTCAAGTTCATCAAGGAAAAGAATGGCGGCAACCTGGCCGGCAAGAAGATCGTGTATCTCTATCACGATTCCGCCTATGGCAAGGAAGCCATCATCGCGATGGAAGCCGAGGCTTCGCTGAACAAGTTCCAGCTGGTGCAGATTCCGGTCGCTCACCCGGGCAACGAGCAGGGCGCCCAGTGGCTGAAGATTCGCCAGGAAAAGCCGGATTTCGTCGTTTTCTGGGGTTGGGGCGTGATGAACCAGACCGCCCTGAAGGCCGCCCAGAAGGTCGGCTATCCGCGTGACAAGATGATCGGTTCGTGGTGGACCGGTTCGGAAGAGGATGTCGTGCCGGCTGGCGATGCCGCCAAGGGCTACATGGCCGCCACCTGGAACGTCGCCGGCAAGGATGTGCCGGTGATCGCCGATATCGAGAAGGTGGTGTACGGCGCCGGCAAGGGCAACCTGCAGGACAAGTCCAAGATCGGCACCATCCTCTATAACCGCGGCGTTTCCGCTGCCGTGCTGTCGGTCGAGGCGATCCGCAAGGGCCAGGAGAAGTACGGCAAGGGTAAGGCGCTGAATGGCGAACAAACCCGCTGGGCGCTGGAAAACCTGGATATCACCGATGCTCGCCTGAAGGCGATCGGCGCCACCAACCTGCTGCCGCAGATCAAGACCTCCTGCGACAACCACGAAGGTTCCGGCAAGGTGAAGATCCAGCAGTGGGACGGTGCCAAGTGGGTGCCGGTGTCCGACTGGATCGAAGGCAACAAGGCGCTGATCCACCCGCTGTTCCAGGCTTCTGCCAAGCAGTACGCCAAGGAAAAGGGCATTACGCCGCGCGATTGCTCCAAGGAAAAATGAGACGCCAGGAGGAAGGAGTGGGGGCGTGAGCCCTCGCTCTTTCTCTCCGTCCCATGAATCGGAAACGATGATGAATACACAAACTGCCGCTGCCGTGCCCGACAACTACCTGAGCATCAACAACATCGAGGTCATCTACGACCACGTGATTCTGGTGCTCAAGGGTGTGTCGCTGAACGTGCCGAAGGGCAAGATCGTCGCCTTGCTCGGTGCCAACGGCGCCGGCAAATCGACGACGCTGAAGGCGATTTCCAACCTGCTGCACGCCGAACGCGGCGACGTGACCAAGGGCTCGGTCGAGTACAAGGGCCAGCGCGTCGACCAGCTGACCCCGAACGAACTGGTCAAGCGCGGCGTCATCCAGGTCATGGAGGGACGCCACTGCTTCGGCCACCTGACCATCGAGGAGAACCTGCTGACCGGTGCCTACACGCGCAGCATCTCGCGCAGCCAGCTGAAGGAAAACCTCGAGAAGGTCTATCACTACTTCCCGCGCCTCAAGACGCGGCGCACCTCGCAGGCCGGCTATACCTCCGGCGGCGAGCAGCAGATGTGTGCTATCGGCCGGGCGCTGATGGCCAACCCCGAGATGGTGCTGCTCGACGAACCCTCGATGGGTCTGGCGCCGCAGATCGTCGAAGAGGTGTTCGAGATCGTGAAAGACTTGAACAGCCGCGAGAACATCAGCTTCCTGCTCGCCGAGCAGAACACCATGGTCGCCCTGAAGTACGCCGATTTCGGCTACATCCTGGAAAACGGCCGGGTGGTGATGGAAGGCGATGCAGAGGGGCTGCGGACCAATGAGGACGTGAAGGAGTTTTATCTCGGGCTGTCTTCGGCCGGGCGCAAGTCCTTCAAGGACGTCAAACACTACCGCCGCCGCAAGCGCTGGCTGTCGTAACGGCAGTGCGCCGCGCATGGCGGCGTTGTCGGCGGGCTTGTTGGCAGGAGTCAACGGCGCCCGCCTCCGCCGTGCCCGACGTGGCTACTTTGCCGTTCCAGGGAGCGGCAGGAAGGGCCGCCACGGCCAACCGGAACAAACGGAGAACATTGAAATGAGCTATTACGATCCGCTCGAAACCCGCGATCCGGAAGAGCGCGAGGCGGACTTGATGGACAAGCTGGCCCGTCAGGTGGCGCACGCCCGGGAGACGACGCCTTACTATTCCCAGGTTCTGGCCGGGGTGAATCCCGGCGATTGCACGTCGCGCGAGGCACTGGCCAAGCTGCCGCTGACCCGCAAGCGCGACCTGATCGAATTGCAGAAGAAAAACCCGCCGTTCGGTGGCCTCAACGCCCTGGCATCCGGCAAGGCCAAGCGGGTTTTCGCATCGCCCGGGCCGATCTACGAGTTGCAGGGTATGGAGATGGATCACTGGCGCGTGGCTCGGGCCCTGTACGCCGCCGGTTTCCGGTACGGCGACGTGATCCATAACTGCTATTCCTACCATTTCACACCCGGTGCCTTCATGATGGAGGGCGGGGCCCGCAAGCTCGGTTGTGCGGTCTTCCCGGGCGGTGTCGGGCAAACCGAGCAACAGGTGCAGGCGATGGTCGACCTGCGGCCGGACGGTTATGTCGGCACCCCTTCCTTCCTCAGGATCATCGTCGAGAAAGCCGAGGAAATGGGGGCGGATATTTCTTCGCTGAAGAAAGCGCTGGTCTCCGGCGAGGCACTGCCCGGCGTCACCCGCCACTGGCTGGGCGAACGTGGCATCACGGTGCGCCAGTGCTATGCGACGGCTGATATCGGCGTTATCGGCTACGAAACCGAGGCCGAGGAAGGCCTGGTCGTCGAGGAGGAACTGCTCGTCGAAATCGTCCGCCCCGGCACCGGTGACCCGGTCGCGCCGGGCGAGGTCGGCGAGGTGGTGGTGACGACCTTCAACCCGGACTATCCCCTGATTCGTTTTGCCACAGGCGACCTGTCGGCCATGCTGCCTGGGCGTTCGTCCTGTGGCCGGAGCAATGTCCGCCTGAAGGGCTGGATGGGGCGGGCCGATCAGACGACCAAGATCAAGGGCATGTTCGTCCACCCCGAGCAGGTCGCCGAGATCGCCGTGCGCCACCCGGAAATCCAGCGCATGCGCCTGGTGGTCGACAACCCCGGTGGCCAGGACCGTATGGTGCTGCATTGCGAGATCGAGGCCGGCAGCGAGGCACTCGACAAGGCGCTGGTCGCCAGCCTGCGCGACATCACCAAGCTGCGCGGCGAAGTGGCCTTCACCGCTCCCGGGGGCTTGCCCAACGACGGTAAGGTCATCGAAGATATCCGGATTTACTGATCCGGGTATTTTCCATGCGTTTTCTCGCTGTATTACTGGCCGGCCTGGCCTGTGCTGTCCAGGCCGACGAAGCCCCCCTGCGCCCATCGGCCCACCTGCTGTTCAAGCAGCCCGAGATGCTGCGCACCGGGCAGTGCGTGCGCTATGAGGAGGGTGGTGCCGGCTGGGTCATGACCGAGCCGGTCTATTTCCTGAAGGGCGAGGTGTTGGCCGCCGAGGTGCGTACCCGGCAGGTCGGCAAGTGCCCGCCGATGCCGGGAAAGCCACTGAACCAGTACAGCCGCGACGAATTCAACCGCCACGTGCTGGCCCATCCCTGCGTCGGGCCGAAGGGGGTGGCGCGTGATGAGCAGATCGGCATCGTCCGTCTGCGCGTCACCGACTGGGAAACGCCGCACGCCAGGAAGGCCGAGAATGCCGGCCGGCTCTACCGCGGCATGTTCATCGACCGCAAGCTGAAGAAGGATATGGAAATCGAACTGGAAGCCGACTTGCTCGGCCTGTGCAAGTCATGAGCCGCCCGGCACCGCTCGCCGGCATCAAGGTGCTTGACCTCACCCGCCTGCTCCCCGGGCCGGTCGCCACCCTGCACCTGGCCGATCTGGGGGCCGAGGTGATCAAGATCGAAGACCCGCAGATCGGCGATTACGCCCGTACGCTGGGCACCGGCACGGGTGAGGACAGTGCCTACTTCCGCATGATCAACCGCAACAAGCAGGGCATGGTGCTCGACCTGAAGAAGCCGGAAGGCGTCGAGGTCTTCCTGCGTCTGGCGGCAACGGCGGATGTCATCGTCGAAAGCTTTCGCCCCGGCGTGGTGGACAAGCTGGGTATCGGTTACGAAACGGTCAGGGCGATCAATCCGAAGATTGCCTACTGCGCGATCAGCGGCTACGGCCAGGACGGGCCGTACAAGAATCTGGCCGGCCACGACATCAACTACCTCGGCTACGCCGGCGTGCTGGAGCAAATCGGTATCGAAGGCAGCCAGCCGGCCGTTCCCAATTTCCAGATCGCCGACCTGCTGGGCGGTGCGCTGACCGGTGTCATGGGCATCCTGGCGGCCGTCGTCGAGGCGCAGCGCACTGGCCAGGGGCGCTACGTCGACGTGTCGATGACCGACAGTGTGCTGGCCCATACCTATTTCGCCATGCTGCGCCTGAACGACGCCGGCCATTCCGTGCCGCGCGGCAGCGACCTGTTGTCCGGCGGCCTGCCTTGCTACGCCACCTACCGCTGTGCCGACGGCAAGTACATGGCGGTCGGGGCACTGGAAGGGAAGTTCTGGAAGATTTGCTGCACCACGCTGGAGCGCCCCGACTGGGTGGCCCGTCAGTGGGATGCCGGCCTGCGCAGCGAGATGGCGGCGCTGTTCGCCACCCGGCCGCGCGATGACTGGGCCGAGCGCTTCCTGCCGACCGATTGCTGCGTGACGCCCATCCTCAGCCCGGAGGAGGCGCTACGCAACGAGCAATTGCAGGCGCGCGGCATGATCATCGAAGGGGCGGGCCTGACCCAGTTCGCCCCGCCGCTCAAGCTCTCCGGCTTCGACTTTACCGTCCGACAGCCGGCGCCACGGGTCGGCGAGCATAACGCGGCCATCCTCGCGGCGGCCGGCTACGATGCCGCGGAAATCGCCCGTCTGGAGGCGAGTGGCGCCCTCGGCTGATTCACCGGCGGCGTGACGCCGCTCCCGGCATCGGGCATCATCCGCCCTTTGCCGATACCCATCGGCCTCCGGAGACACCGTGCATGAAGCAGCACATCGACGAACTGCTCGCCCGTATCGAGGCTCTGCAAAATGAACTGGAGGAGGAATACCGCCAGGCGCGGGAAGACTGGGAACAGAAGAAGCAGGAGCTGGCTGACGAGTTCCTGCGCCAGCAGCGGCGCTACAAGACGGGGCTGTTCCGTTTCCTGCTGCGCAGCCGTTTGCTGGTCATCCTTAGTGCCCCGGTCATCTACGCCGGCTGGATTCCCTTCCTGCTCCTCGATCTGTTCGTCACGGTGTACCAGGCCATCTGCTTCCCGATCTACCGAATTCCCAAGGTGCGGCGGCGTGACTATCTGGTTTTCGATCGCGCCGATTTGCCCTACCTGAACGCGATCGAGAAATTCAACTGCTTCTATTGCTCCTACGGCAACGGGGTGGCGGCCTATTTCCGCGAGGTGGCGGCGCGGACCGAGCAGTACTGGTGCCCGATCAAGCACGCCCGGCGCGTCAAGGCGGCACACGACCACTATCCGAAATTTTTCGACTACGGCGATGCCGAGGCCTTCCAGCAAGGCCTCAATCGCCTGCGCCGGCAATACGACGACAGCGCGGAAAAATAGACAGGACGGAGGCTGGCAGCGTGATTCCGTCGTGATCCTTTCGCAATGTGACGGAATGCGCTGAATTCAGCAGCCCTGGCCGGCGGCGAGATGGTTGTGCTCAGCCTTTGCGGCCGAACAGCCCGCGCACGGCTTCCTGCAGGTCGGCCGGCAACACGACGACCTTGGCGTTGTCCTTCTCACCCATCCGTTCCAGCGCGGCGATGTATTTCTCGCCGAGCAGGTAGGACATCGGGCCGCTCTGCTCGCCGATGGCCGAGGTCACCCTCCGAATTGCCTCGGCCGAGGCTTCGGCCAGCATCACCTGGGCATTGGCATCGCGCTTGGCCGATTCGAGGCGCGCCTCGGCTTCGAGGATGGCCGACTGCTTGGCGCCTTCCGAGCGGGTGACGACGGCCTTGCGCTCGCGCTCGGCGGCGGCCTGCATTTCCATGGCCTTCTGCATCGACTGCGAGGGCTTGATGTCCTGGATCTCCACCGACTTGACGGTGAGGCCCCAGTCCACTGCCTCGTCGGCGATGCTCTCGCGCAGCCGGGCCTTGATCTTGTCGCGCGACGACAGCGCCTCGTCGAGTTCCATCTCGCCGACGATGGAGCGCAGCGTGGTCATGATCAGGTTGCGGATCGCCTCCGAGAAATCGGTCACGCCATAGACTGCCTTGACCGGGTCGGTAACCTTGATGAAGGCGATGGCGTTGGTCAGGATCACGGCGTTGTCGCGGGTGATGACCTCCTGCTCCTGGACGTCGAGGATGATGTCCTTGGTCACCAACTGGTAGGCGATCTTGTCGAGATAGGGGATGACGATGTTCAGGCCGGGCTTGAGTGTGCCGTGGTATTTGCCGAGCCGCTCGACGATCCACTCCTCGCCCTGCGGCACGATGCGCACGCCCTTGGCGATGGTGACGGCAACAAAGGCCAGAACGGCAACAACGACGATGAATCCGGGACTTGCTTCCATGCTCTGCTCCTCAAATCTTGCTGACGGTCAGGAAACTACCTTCAATGGCGACGACCTTCACCCGTTCGCCGGCGGCGATCGGGCTGTCGGCCATGCACACCCATTCTTCCGAGCCGAGCACCGGACGCTGGAAACGTACCTTGCCGCGCTCGAACGGGGCGACGGCGCTGACCAGCAGGCCGATCTCGCCGATGGCTTCGCCGGCTGCCGTGCCGATGCGGGTTTTCTGGAAGCCGGGTTTGAAGACGCGGAACCACAGCACCACCATGCTCAGCGAGGCCGCCGTCCAGATGGCCAGCTGCGCGGTCAGCGACAACTCGGGCAACCCGAGCATGAGCAGGCCGACGAGCAGGGCGCCCAGCCCGAACCAGATGACGAAAAACGACGGAATCGCCAGCTCGGCCACGATGAGCCCGATGCCGCCGACGATCCACGCCCACCATTCGAGTTGCATGTCATTCTCCTTGTCGTGGCCCGCTACGCACGCTGTGCGGCAGGCCGGCAGAGGCAGTATTTCGGGTTTGCCCCGGAGGGTCAAGCCGGGGTCGGATAGTACGGATAGGGCGAGGGCGCAGCCGGATTTAGAATGCGTCGATGAACACTGCCCTCCTGCTGCTCCCCGATTTCGCCCTGATCCTGCTCGGCGTCGCCATCCGGCGCTGGATGCACCTCGGTGATCATTTCTGGGCGGGGGTGGAAAAGCTGGTCTATTTCATCCTCTTCCCGGCCTTGCTCATCAACGCCATCGTGCGCACCCGCCTCGATCTGGCGGCGGCGTTGCCCCTGCTCGCCACGGCGTTCGCGGCAATGGCCGGCGGCATGGCGCTCGGCCTGCTGCCCAGGGTGTTCATGAAAATCCCGGCGCTGACCTATGCCTCGATGTTCCAGTGCGCCTACCGCTTCAATTCCTACATCGCGCTGGCTGTCGCCGGCATGCTGTTCGGCGCGCCGGGCATCGCGACCATGGGCCTGATCGTCGGCGCCGCGGTACCGGTCGCCAACCTGGTCTCGGTCTGGATGCTCGCCCGGCATGGCGATGCCGGCCTGTGGCGCGAACTGGCGCGCAATCCGCTGATCTGGGGAACCAGCCTCGGCTTTCTGCTCAACCTGGCCGGGTTCGTGCCGCCGGCGCCGGTCCAGGCCTTCCTGGGGCGCCTGGCCGATGCCTCGATCGCGCTTGGCCTGATCACCGTCGGCGCCGCACTGCGCCTGGACGGCACAGCCGGAGTCAAGGGCTTCGCCGTCTGGCTGATCGCCGTCAAACTGCTTGCCCTGCCGCTGGTGGCGCTGGCTGTCGGCAGCTGGCTGGGGCTGAGCGGCCTGAACTATCAGGTCGTCGTGCTCTTTGCGGCGCTGCCGACCGCATCCTCGGCCTATATCCTGGCCATGCGCATGGGGGGCGACGGCAGGAGCGTCGCCTGGTTGATCTCGGCGACGACGCTCGGCTCGATGCTGACCCTGCCGCTCTGGGCCGCCTGGCTGCTGCGCTGAGCCTCAGCGCGAGCCGCTCGGCGTCGTTGTTCGTCTTATTTCTTGCTGCGGGTCGTCTTCGGCTTGGCCGCGGGGGGCGCCGCTGCCGCGGCCTGCGTCGCCTGCGCGGCAGCGTCGGCATGTTGCTGCATCTGGTCGCGCATCTGCTGCATCATCTGCCACGGCCACATCGCAGCGTCGGACAGGGAGCCCTTGGCTGGGTCGGCCACGCCCTGGAAGAAATGCGGGGGCGGCGCCGCTTCCTCGGCGGTTGCTTCCGGCGTCATCGACTTGGCCGCATCGGCGGCCATCTTGCCCATGGTCTGCACGGCGCTTACCGTGGTGCGCTGCATTTCGAGACCCTGGATGGTCATCTGCAGCATCGACAGGTTCATGCGCAGCCAGCCTTCGACGGCCTTCATGTCCTTGATACGCTTGTCGAGTTCGTCGATGTCGAAGGTCGGTGCGACCATGCCGGGGAGCGAGAAACCCATGTTGCCCCACATGTTGCGCATGAAATTGAGGGGGTCGTTAACCTGTTCGTCAGCCATTGTCGTCTCCTTCCGGTTGGATGCTGACATCTTAAACCCGGATGCCCGAGCAGGGGCAAGGTTACGTGCCCAAGGCGCGGTTTTCGGGCGATTGGGTACCTGATCTGCATCAACCCAGCGGCTATGCAAAATGCTAAATTAGCGGCCTGTCGAAGGAGGGGTGGGTATGCTCAAGCTGTTGGTGGTGGAAGATCATGCACTGGTCCGCGAAGGCCTGGTCCGTTTGCTCGGCCAGTTGGAGCGCGGCGCCGTGGTGCTCGAAGCACCGGATTTCGAATCGGCCCTCAACGTGCTGGATGGCGAGGGCGAGTTCGATCTCGTCCTGCTCGACCTGGCCCTGCCGGGCATCGACGGTTTCGCCGGCCTCGACATCCTGCGCCGCCGTTATCCGGCAATGCCGGTCGCCGTCGTGTCGGCATTCGATGACACGCCGACCATCACCCGCGTGCTCAATCTCGGCGCATCCGGCTTCATTCCCAAGGCTTTTTCCGGCGAGGCGCTGCTCTCGGCGGTGCGCGCGGTGCTGGCTGGCAACATTTTCCGGCCGAGCGGCCAGTCGGCCGCTCCGACGCTCGATGCCGAAACGCCGATCCCGCCGGCCAAGAACGGTGTCAGACCGGATGAGGTGGGGCTCACCGAGCGGCAGGCGCAAGTGCTCGCCCTGATGGTGCGCGGCCTGACCAATCGCGATATTGCCGACCAGCTCGGCCTGTCGGAAGGGACTGTGAAGATTCATGCGACCGCCGTCTTCAAGACCCTTGGCGTCAGCAGCCGGACCCAGGCGCTGGTCGCCGTGGCGCGCTACGGCATCGACTTCGAAAGCGCTTTCTGAAGCTGGCTGAGTAGGGCCCGCAGCTTGGCGGGCCGTAGCGGCAGCGGCAGGGCATGCACCCCTTCGGGCAGCTTGCCCGGCGTCTCGCGGGCCAGTACGATGACCGGCATGGGGGGCGCCTGGCCGCCGCAGAGCGCACCGAGCGCGTCCTGATCGGCGATGACCACGCTGTCCTTCAACTCGCGGCCGGCATGGCCGCTCGGCCGACAAACCACTTCATAACCCCAGTGTCCGAGCAGTTCGGCGCTCGCCCGCAAATCGTCGGAATTGCCGATGCAATGCACCTTGCCGGCCGGTGTGCCGGTTTCGGTACGGGCTTCCATTGCCAGCGGCGCACAGGCCGGGACAAGGAGGGTGAACAGGGTGCCTTCGCCTGTGCGTGACTTCAGCGTCACCTGGATATCGAGCGCCTTGGCCAGCCGGTCGACGATGGAGAGACCGAGGCCGAGGCCCTTGTTCTGCTCACGCGCCGCGTTGCCGACCTGGTAGAACTCGGCAAAGATCGCCGCCTGGTGTTCCTTGGCGATACCGATGCCGCTGTCCCTGACCTCGATGGCGACCCGCCCGCCGCGGCGGCGGGCGGCAACCAGGACACGGCCGCCAGCCGGGGTGTAACGCAGCGCATTGGAGACCAGGTTGGCGATCATCCGCTCCAGCATTACCGGATCGGTATCGACCCATAGCTTGCTCGGCCGGCAGCGCAGGGTCAGGTTACGGTCGGTTGCCGCTCGCCGGAAGGAGTCGGCGACGCGCTGGAAGATCGGCTGGAGTCCGGATGGGCGGCTATCCGGTTTGATGCCGGCGACATCGAGCCGGGAGATGTCGAGCAGCGAATCGAGCAATTCGCCGAGCAGGGCGGTCGAGGCGGCGATCTGCTCAGCCAGGCGCGGCAGTTCCTGCGGCGTGCTACTGCGCACCTGGCGCTGCAGGTCGGTGGCGAACAGTGACAGGGCATGCAGGGGTTGTCGCAAGTCATGGCTGGCGGCTGCCAGGAAGCGGCTCTTGGCGGTATTGGCGCGCTCCGCCGCGTCCTTCTGCCCGGCCAGTTCGAGCGTTGCCTCTTTGATGCGCTCTTCGAGATGCTCGTGGCTGGCTGCGAGTTCGATGGTCATGCGGGCCATTTCCCGTACCTGGCGGCGGATCAGGGCGGCGCTGACGAGCAGGACGACGGTGACCAGCGTGGCGAGCGTGCCGAGTTCGAACAGGCGGTTCTGCCAGTTGGTGAGCAGCGTGCTTTCCGGAATCGCGCTCAGGATGCGCAGGTCGGCAAAGCCCGGCACCGGAGCAGCGGCGACCAGCAGGCCGTTGACGGTGAGCAGGCCCTGGTTGGGCAGGGCACCGCGCAGCTTCCCCTCGAACAGCACCAGTTCAGCCAGGGCGCCGATCACCGGCGATTGCCGGCTGAGATCGGTCGGCCGGCAGGAGGCGACAACCTCGCCGCGGGCATTGACGAGGACCGATTCGAAATCGTCGGAGAGGCGGTTCGACCAGCAGAATTCCTGCATGAAGGCTGGCTCGATCGCGCCGAACACCGCCCCGTTGAAATGGCCGTTGTCGCCGGTCAGCCGGCGGGCAATGGCGTAGGTGTAACGGGCCGAATTGCGCCCGATGAAGGGGCCGAAGGTGGCTCCCTCGGCACCGCCTTCGAGGGCGGCGAAGTAGGGGCGGTCGCGGACGTTGATCTGTGGCGCCGGGAAATAGGTCGAGATGAAACGCTGGTTGCCCAGCCGGTCGAAGATGATCAGGTCGCGCAATTGCGGCATTGACCGGGAATGGCGTTGGGCGATGTATTCCCAGCCCTTGCTCGCCTCCCAGTTTTCCCAGTCGCGCCGACTGTGCGACAGGTCGGTCGCCGTCTCGCGCAACAGCACATCGACGGCCTCGAAGGTACGTGCCGTGTGCTCGGCCATCATGATGCCGAAATGCTGCAGCCGGCGTTCGCCGGCATCCAGGTCGCGGTGGCGGGCGACGACGAGGTCGGCCAGGAAGACCAGCAGCACGATCAGCGTACCGATCAGCGATACGGTCAGTGCCAGGGTTTCGGGCTTGCGGGCGGGCATGCCGGGCTAGCGCTGGTAGCAATAGAGCGGTCGCGGCGGGACGCAATCCACTTCGATGATGCGTTCCGGCGTGGCACCGGGAACCGGGAAGCTGTTACTGATGAACAGGCTGCCCGGCTTCATTTCGGCCTGCACCTTCTCCCACAGCTGAGACATCGGGGCTGGCGACAGGAAGGCATAGACCACGTCGTGCTCGCCCAGGTCGGCCTGCCACAGGTCACCCCAGCGCCACGCCAGATTCGGCCGGCCGATGCCGAGGAGGCGGCCGGCAAGCCAGGTCAGCGGGGCGTTTTCGACGCCGGTGAAGCGGTGTTCGGGCAGGTTGTCGGCCAGCGGTACCACCGTGCTGCCCAGTCCGGCTCCGAGATCGATGAAGCGGCAGGGGCCGCGCTCGGCGAGCAGTTCAGCCAGTGCCTGCACCGTCTGCCGGTTGGACAGATAAAGCGGCACCTGCCCGCTCAGCGCGCCGCGATAGACGAGCAGCAGCAAGATGGCGGCGAGCAGGAACCAGCCGGGGTCGATGGCCAGCTGGTAAGTCGCCCAGACCAGCGGCATGAAGAGGGCGTGGATCAGCCGCCACCACCATGCCTGGCGCGACAGTGTGGCGAAGAGCAGGGCAACGCCGCCGATCGCCAGGCTGGTCTCCCGCCAGGGCAGGGCTTCGCCCTGCACGCCGAAATAGGGCCAGGCAAGGGAAAGGACGAGGATGACGGCGGCGCCCTGCAGGGCGAGCTGGCGGAGCGGCGGCGAGAACATCCCGCGATTATCCCGGATTGTTCGCCAGGGTACGAGATCAGGAGGTTGGAAAAAGATGGGCCGGTAAAAGACACATGCCACCCGGCGCCCAGCTAGCGCAAAGGAGATCCAGCGCAGGGGGCGAGCTATTCCGGCCGGGTGTTTTCGTGGTGAACCTCGGCGGTGGGTTTTCGATAGTCCCCCCGGATTGCGCATCAGCGCGCGTGCCGGCCCGCAGGGACAATCTGGGGGACAGCCCTGCAAGGGCTCAGGTCATCGCCCGGAGCTTCTCGCGCGCCGCTTCCCGTTGGCGCAGGGCGCGTTCGGCGGCCGCCTCGCGGACCGGGCCGAAACCGCGTACATCGCCCGGCCAGTTGGCGAGCGCCTGGGCAGCCGGGCCACCCTGGCCAGCCTGGAGCAGCAGGTCGAGATCGGCTTCATAATCGGCCAGCAGGCGGCGGTCGAGGGCGCGCTCCGGGCTGCGCAGGAACGGATCGAGCCAGGTGCCGCGCCACCGCCTTGCACGTGCCAGCAGGCGCAAGGCCGGCAGTAGCCACGGGCCGAAACGCCGTTTGCGTGGACGGCCATCCGGCCCCGGTTTGGCCAGCCAGGGCGGGGCGAGATGGAAGGCGAGGCGGAAATCGCCGTCGAACTGTTGCCGGAGGCCGGCCAGGAAATCGCTTTCGGCATACAGGCGGGCGACTTCGAACTCGTCCTTGGGCGCCAACAGGCGGGCGTACTGGGTGGCAACGCCGCGGCTCAGGTCAGCGTCGCCGAGTGTACGGATAGCGGCGATGCGCCGGCGGAAGCGCTCGGCCAGGGCGTCATCCTGGTAAGCGGCGAGATGGGCGCTGCGCTGGGCGATCAGTTCGTCGAGCGAGGGGGTCGCCCGGGTTTCGCCCGCCAGAGGGCCCGCCAGCGCGGCAACCCGTTCCGGGTAGAGGGCAGCTCGCCGGCCCCAGGCGAAGGCCAGTCGGTTGGCCTCGATGGCGGCGCCGTTGAGTTCGATGGCTTGCTCCAGAGCCGCACCGGATACCGGTACCAGACCGTGCTGCCAGGCGTAGCCGAGAAGCAGCATGTTGGCGTAGAGGGCATCGCCCATCAGCCGGGTCGCCAGGTGCTGGGCATCAATGAACTGCACCTGATCGGCGCCCAGGGCTTCGCGCAGCTGGCCTTGCAGCCCGGTGAGCGGGAAGCGCCAGTCGCGGTTGCGGGTGAATTCGGCGGTCGGCGTGTCGGTGCAGCTGACAACCGCCCGGGTGTGGCCCTCGAGCATCTTCGACAGGGCTTCGCTACTGGCGCTGACCACCAGGTCGCCACCCAGCACGGCATGCGCCTCGCCGGTCGCGATGCGGGCGGCGTGGATGTCCTGCGGGCGGTCGGCGATGCGCAGATGCGAGAAGACGGCGCCGTATTTCTGGGCGAGGCCGGTCATGTCGAGCACTGAAACGCCCTTGCCGTCGAGATGGGCGGCCATGCCGAGCAGGGCGCCGAGGGTGATGACGCCCATGCCGCCGACGCCGGTGATCAGCAGGTTGTAGGGTTGCACCGTCGCCGGCAGGGCGGGGGCCGGCAGGATCGGCCAGTCTGTATCGTCGGCCGCAGCCGCGGCCTTTTTCGGCCGGGCGCCTTCCAGCGTCACGAAGCTCGGGCAGAAGCCCTTCAGGCAGGAGAAATCCTGATTGCAGGCCGACTGGTCGATCTGGCGCTTGGTGCCGAAAGGCGTTTCGACCGGCACGACCGACAGGCAGTTGGATTGCACCGAGCAGTCGCCGCAACCTTCGCAGACCGCTTCGTTGATCACGACGCGCTGCGTGACAGCGGGCATCTTGCCGCGCTTGCGGCGGCGCCGTGCTTCCGTCGCGCAAACCTGGTCGTAGATCAGCACCGAGACACCCGGGTATTCGCGCAACTCGCGCTGCACCGCATCGAGCTCGTCACGGTGGCGGATCGGGATCGCCTTGCCACCGGGTTGGGCGAGATCGGTCACTTCGGCATATTTGTCCGGTGCGGCGGCGACGATGACCATTTTCTCGACGCCTTCGGCTTCGAGCTGGCGGGTGAGGCGGGCCACGCTCAGCGAACCGTCCACCGGCTGGCCGCCGGTCATCGCCACGGCATCGTTGTAGAGAATCTTGTAGGTGATCGGCACCCGGGCAGCCAGGGACTGCCGGATGGCGAGCAGCCCGGAGTGGAAGTAGGTGCCGTCGCCAAGGTTGGCGAAGATGTGCTTTTCCTCGGTGAAGGGCGCCTGGCCGACCCAGGGCACCCCTTCGCCGCCCATGTGGGTGAAGGTTGAGGTTGAGCGGTCCATCCACGTCACCATGTAATGGCAGCCGATACCGGCCACGGCGCGTGAGCCATCCGGCACCCGGGTCGAGGTGTTGTGCGGGCAGCCGGAGCAGAAGTGCGGCTTGCGTTCGGCCAGCACGATGGGGGTTTTGCCGGCCTGCTGCTTGGCGGCGATGATGTTCAGGCGGGCGGCGATGGTCGACGACGTGAAGAAGCGGCCGATGCGTTCAGCGATGACGCGGGCGATGCTCGCTACCGGCAATTCGCCAGCAGCGGGCAGCAGCCAGTTGCCCTCGCTCCACTCGCCGATTTCGTCGAACTTGCCGATGACACGCGGGCGTACGTCTTCCCGCCAGTTGTAGAGTTCCTCCTTGAGCTGGTATTCGAGCAGCTGGCGCTTTTCCTCGACGACGAGGATTTCCTCGAGCCCTTCGGCGAACTGGCGGACACCTTCCGGCTCCAGCGGCCAGACCATGCCGACCTTGTACAGCCGGATACCGATCTCGGCGGCCAACGGCTCGTCAATGCCGAGTTCGTCCAGCGCCTGGCGCACGTCGAGATAGCTTTTTCCCGCCGTCAGGATGCCGAGACGCGGGGCGGGCGAGTCGATTACCAGGCGGTCGAGACGGTTGGCCCGGCAATAGGCGAGCGCGGCGTAAAGCTTGTGGTTGAGCAGACGGGCTTCCTGCACCAGCGGCGGGTCGGGCCAGCGGATGTTCAGGCCGTCTGCCGGCAGCGGGAAATCCCCGGGAATGACAATGCGGACGGCGGCGGGATCGATCGTGACCGAAGCGGAGGTTTCCACCGTATCGGCCAGGGCCTTGAAGGCGACCCAGCAACCGGAATAGCGGCTCATCGCCCAGCCGTGCAGGCCGAAATCGAGGTATTCCTGCACATTGGCCGGGTAGAGCACCGGCATCATCACCGCCTTGAAGACATGCTCGGTCTGGTGCGGCAGGGTGGACGACTTGGCGGCATGATCGTCGCCGGCAATGACCAGCACACCGCCGTGCCGGGCGGTGCCGGCGGCGTTGGCGTGGCGGAAAACGTCGCCGCAGCGGTCGACGCCCGGGCCCTTGCCATACCACATGCCGAAGACGCCGTCGTATTTCGCGCCGGGGAAGAGGCCGACCTGTTGGCTGCCCCAGACCGCCGTCGCGGCAAGATCTTCGTTAACGCCGGGCTGGAAGGTGATGTGATGGTCGGCGAGGTGCTGCTTGGCTTTCCATAGCCCGAGATCGAGATTGCCGAGCGGGCTGCCGCGGTAGCCGGCAATGAAGCCGGCCGTATTCAGTCCGGCGGCGAGATCGCGTTCCCGTTGCAGCATGGGTAGGCGGATCAGCGCCTGGGTGCCGGTCAGGAAGACGCGGCCGGCCGTGCGGGTGTATTTGTCGTCCAGCGTCGCGGATAGCGCGGCTGGCAAATCGGGTTTGCCCATTTTTGTCTCCATTTATGCGGCCTTGTGGGCCGGTTCGTGTGTTGCCCGCTCGTCGGGGGTGATGACGGGCGGGGTTGGAGATTTGAGTATTGGGGAGTGGGGATGGTTCTGGCAAGTGGGGGATTTCCCCGGGCGCTTCGTGTGTTCGGTTAGGGGCTGTCGCGCTGCAAGCGCGAAAAAAAAGGTCAACTACGAAGCGCCCGGAGTGCACATCACCCCTCAGCCTCAGGGCAAAACCTTCCCCGGGTTCAATAACCCCCGCGGATCAAGCGCCGCCTTCACCGCCCGCATGACATCCACCGCCACCTCTCCGTGCTCAGCGACGAGATATTTCTTCTTCCCGAGCCCAATCCCATGCTCCCCGGTGCAGGTACCTTCCATCGCAATCGCCCGTTCGACTACCCGCCGGCTGATCCACGCGGCTTCTTCCATCTCCTTCGGGTTGTCGGTGTCGACCAGCACGACAAGATGGAAATTGCCGTCGCCGACATGCCCGAAGAGGGCAATCGGAATACTTACTTGGGCGATGTCGGCCTGCGTTTCGGCAATGCACTCGGCCAAGCGTGAGATCGGCACGCAGACGTCGGTCGGGAAGCAGCGGCAGCCGGGCTTCAATTGCAGGCAGGCGAAGTAGGCGTCATGGCGGGCTTGCCACAGGCGGCTGCGGTCTTCCGGCCGGGTGGCCCACGCAAAGTTGGCCCCGCCCAGGTCATCGGCGATGGCCTGCACCGTCTGCGCCTGTTCCTCGACACCGGCCGGGCTGCCGTGGAACTCGAAGAACAGGGTCGGCGCTTCGGCCAGCGTGGTCTTGCTGAACTGGTTGATGGCCTTCAGGGAAAGGGCATCGAGCAGTTCGATGCGCGCCACCGGCACGCCGAGCTGGATGGTCTGGATCACCGTCTGCACCGCTGCTTCGATGCTCGGGAAGGTGCATACGGCGGCCGAGATGGCTTCCGGGATCGGATAGAGCTTGACGGTCAGTTCGGTCATCACCCCCAGCGTGCCTTCCGAGCCGACCAGCAGGCGGGTCAGGTCGTAGCCGGCCGAGGACTTGCGGGCGCGGCCGCCGGTTTTCATCACCCGGCCGTCGGCCAGCACTGTCGTGGTGGCCAGCACGTTATCCTTCATCGTGCCGTAGCGCACGGCATTGGTGCCCGAGGCGCGGGTGGCCGCCATGCCGCCCAGGGTGGCATCGGCGCCGGGGTCGATCGGGAAGAAGAGACCAGTACCTTTCAGGGCATCGTTCAACTGCTTGCGGGTGACGCCGGCTTGTACGACCGCGTCGCCATCGTCGGCATGGATGGCGAGGACCTGGTTCATGCCGGAGAGGTCGAGGGAAATGCCGCCCCGTGGTGCCAGGACATGGCCTTCGACCGAGCTGCCGACACCGTAGGGAATGACCGGCACGCCCTGCTCGGCGCAGAGGCGGATGACGGCGGCGACTTCTTCCGTACTTTCCGCCATCACCACGCCGTCGGGCGGCTGCGGGGCATGTACCGACTCGTCGCGGCCATGCTGCAGGCGGGCCGATTCGCCGAGGGTGAAACGTTGCTGGAACTGTTGCTGGAGGGCTTGGATCAGGGAGGAGGGAAGGGCTTGGCTCACGTCAGGAATCGGGTTGCTTGGTCAAGATCCGTGTGAGTATGCCCTTCATAGAGTGCCGTGACGAATTTTCGCCAGACGAGGTCGGGTTCGCCGATACGAAAACCGCAGTAATGCTGATCGTTCATCTCGGTTTCCTGCACCGCCTGGACGGTCAGCCGCGACACCTCATTGAGGCCGAGTTGCACGGTGGCTTTGAGCCACACGTTGGCCGGAATCTGCTGGGCGACGCGGGCCCGGAACCCGTAGCGCGATACCTCATTGACCTCGACCTGGATCGGCCCGCTCGCCAGCGGGTTACTGTCGGCCAGTCGGGCCGGGCATTTGACCGAGAAACGCCGGTGCTGGCGAATCTGCCGGACGACGCCGTCACTGGGCAGGGGGGGCAGCACCTTCTTGTATTCCGGCAGATCGTAGATCAGGTGCAACAGCGCCTTCTTGCGGTCGCTCAGCTCGGCGAAAACAGAGGTGCGCTTGTTGAAGAAGTGATCGATCAGCTGCGGCGTCATCACCGGGTCGTTGGTGGTGAAGAAACGGCGGTGCGGAATCTGGATGTTGGGCAGCTTGATTTCGCAGAAATAGCGATGCAGGTTGCGATTGGGCGGTTTCTTCGCATACGCCTTGCGCATGATTTCCGGCGCGTGCTTGAGATCCAGCGTGGCGCCGACGGCCGGTGCGCCGTTCACGAAATCGTAGTTCTCGACGACGTTGGCGGTCAGCCGCTTGAAGAAGAGCAGCGACTCGTACATCTCGATGTGGCGCGGATTGACGGCGATGACCAGATGCCGGGTGTCGAAGAAGGTCGTGCAGTATTCATACATGAACTTCATCAGCGGGAAGAGGATGGTCCCGCCCGTGCGCCGGTAGCGCGGATGTACGGCCAGCGCGGAAACCTCGGCGATCTGGCCCTCCTTCTCGCGGACGTCGGTCAGGTCGAAGATGCGTTGCAGCGGGAAGCCGATCGCGCTCTCGCGGATCAATGACAGCGTGCCGACCACCTGGTCGCCGATCTTGGCGCACAACGTCGTGGTGGTGGGCAGTGCATGGTAGATGGTGACCCGCATGCCGGACGGGTCGGGGGTCATGAAGCCGCTGCTGACATACGCATCGTGCAACAGCGTGAAGCAGGCTTCCAGTTCTTCCTGGGTTTCGGCGATTTTCAGAACGAGGCGCTGGTTCGGCTCGCGGCAGTCGACGAAGGAGCGGTAGACCTCGTGGCGGCTCTTTTGTGGCAGCATCGAGAACAGCTTGCGAGCCGCCTGGGTGAGCAAAAAGCGCATTCGGGCAAATGCCGGCATTGAGCACCCTCGTCCAGAATTGTCTGATTTTGATCATACACCTAATTATTGACATGGTCTAAGCGCCTCCGCACAATCGGCGCGTACCACACCATCCCGCCAGAATTCAGGAGAAAAACCGATGCAAGCGAAGCTTTCCGTAGTTGCCCTCTCCGTTGTCGCCGCCTTTGCCCTGTCTGCCTGCGGGCAGAAGGAGGAGCCGAAACCGGCCGCTGCGCCCGCTGCCGCGTCGGCCGGCAAACTGGAAGTTGTCGTCAAGCTCGGCCATGTCGCCCCGATGACCGGTCCGCAGGCCCACCTGGGCAAGGACAACGAAAACGGTGCCCGCCTCGCCATCGAGGAACTGAACGCCCAGGGCGTGGAAATCGGCGGCGCCAAGGTCAAGTTCGAACTGTTGGCCGAGGACGATGCGGCCGATCCTAAGCAGGGAACCGTTGTCGCGCAGAAACTGGTCGATGCCAAGGTCAACGGCGTCATCGGCCACCTGAATTCGGGTACCACCATCCCGGCCTCCAAACTCTATGCCGATGCCGGCATCCCGCAGATTTCCGGCTCGGCAACCAATCCGAAGTACACCCAGCAAGGCTTCAAGACGGCCTTCCGCGTGATGGCCAACGATGTCCAGCAAGGCAAGGTGCTCGGCGAGTTCGCGGCGCAGCAGGGGATCAAGACGGTGGCCGTGGTCGATGACCGCACGGCTTACGGCCAAGGCCTGGCCGACGAGTTCCGGAAGGCTGCCGAGGCTTCCGGCATCAAGGTTGTCGCCAATGAATACACCACTGACAAGGCCACTGATTTCAAGGCCATCCTGACCAAGATCAAGTCCACCAAGGCCGAACTGGTCTTCTATGGCGGCATGGATGCCCAGGGCGGCCCGATGGCCAAGCAGATGAAGGAGCTGGGGATCAAGGCCAAGTTCCTCGGCGGTGATGGCGTGTGTACGCCGGAGTTCATGAAGCTGGGGGGCGAGGCGGCGGAAGGTCACTACTGCTCCCTGCCGGGCATGCCGCTGGAAAAACTGGCCAAGGGCCCGGAGTTCCGTGACAAGTTCACCAAGAAGTTCAACGCCGAAATCCAACTCTATGCGCCGTACGTTTACGATGCCGTGATGGTCATGGCGGATTCGATGAAGCGAGCCGATTCGGTTGATCCGGCCAAGTTCCTGCCGGTTATCGGTCAGGCCAAATACGATGGCGTGACGGCGCTGATCGAGTTCGACCCGCAGGGCGATCTGAAGGGTGGCGCGATATCGATCTATCAGTACAAGGGCGGCAAGCTGGCCTATGTCGAAACCCTGGGTGGCACGACGGCCGACTCGGTGAAGGCGGACGTCAAGGAGGCCGTTGCCGAAGTGAAGGAAGCTGCCAAGGCGGTGGCAGGGGCTGCGACGGCGGCGGGTACGGAGGCCGTCAAGGCAGGGGCCGAGGCCGTCAAGTCGGGAGCTGAGGCCGTCAAGGAGGCGGCCGACGCGGCCAAGGCCGCAGTCGAGAAGAAGTGATCTAGCATTCCACACCCACGAAACGGCACCGCAAGGTGCCGTTTCCTTATGTTCCGACAAGAAAAACCCAAATGGATATTTTTCTGCAGCAGATCGTCAACGGCCTCGTCCAGGGCAGCATTTACGCCTTGGTCGCGCTGGGCTACACGATGGTCTACGGCATCATGGGCCTGATCAACTTCGCCCACGGCGAAGTGGTGATGATCGGCACCCTGGTCACCATCACGGTTGCCGGCTCGTTGATCAAGGCCGGCATGCCGGTCGCACTGGCCGCCCTGGCCGGGCTGAGTGTCTCGCTGCTGCTCTGCATGGCGCTTGGCTGGGGGCTGGAGCGCATCGCTTACCGGCCCTTGCGCAACGCACCACGCCTGACACCCTTGATCACCGCCATCGGCATGTCCATCGTGCTGCAGAATCTGGCGATGATGATCTGGGGACGCAACTACCTGACCTTTCCGGCCTTGTTGCCGAAGGTGAATTTCGAACTGGCCGGGGCGCATTTCACCTTCATCCAGGTCGTCATCGTGTTGCTCTCCGGTGCCACCATGGCCGGCCTGCTCGGCTTGATCTACCGCACCAAACTCGGCATGGCCATGCGTGCCACGGCCCAGAACCCGGCAGTGGCCAGCCTGATGGGGGTCAATATCAACCGCGTCATCGCCGCCGCCTTCGTCATCGGCTCGGCGCTCGGCGCGCTGGCTGGCGTCATGGTCGGTACCTACTACGAAATCGCCCACTACCAGATGGGCTTCATGCTGGGGCTCAAGGCCTTCACGGCAGCCGTGCTGGGCGGCATCGGCAACCTGGCCGGCGCCATGCTCGGCGGCGTGCTGCTCGGCATCATCGAGGCGCTGGGGGCGGGCTACATCGGCGACCTGACCGGCGGCTTCCTCGGCAGCCACTATCAGGACATCTTCGCCTTCATCGTGCTGATCGTCGTGCTGATGTTCAAGCCGAGCGGCCTGTTCGGCGAAAAGACGGGGGACCGGGCATGAACAAATGGTTGAGTCCCCGTTCTGCATTCGGCATCACGCTGATCGTGGTGGCCCTGCTCGGCCTGCCTTTCGTCGCGGCGATGGGGGGGCAGGCCTGGGTGCGTATTCTCGATTTCGCCATCCTCTATGTTTTCCTGGCCCTCGGCCTGAACATCGTGGTCGGCTTTGCCGGCCTGCTCGATCTCGGCTACATCGCCTTCTATGCCGTCGGGGCCTATGCCTGGGCCTTGCTGGCCAGTCCGCATTTCGGCCTGCACCTGCCGATCTGGGTCATCCTGCCCATCGGTGCCGGGCTGGCCTGCATCGCCGGCGTCCTGCTCGGTTCGCCGACCCTGAAGCTGCGCGGCGATTACCTGGCCATCGTGACCCTCGGTTTCGGCGAAATCGTGCGCATCTTCATGAACAACCTGAATGCGCCGGTTAATATCACCAACGGCCCGCAGGGGATCACGCTGATCGACCCGGTCGCCTTCGGCGGTTTCAAGTTTTCGGGCACGACGCAGGTTTTCGGCTACGCCCTGACCGGCCCGATGAAGTACTACTACCTGCTGGTCGCGTTGGCCATCCTGGTCATCATCATCAACCTGCGCCTGCAGCATTCGCGCATCGGCCGGGCCTGGCAGGCCATCCGCGAGGACGAGATCGCCGCCAAGGCGGTCGGCATCAACACGCGCAACATCAAGCTGCTCGCCTTCGCCATGGGCGCCAGCTTCGGCGGCATCGCCGGCGGCGTCTTCGCCGCCATGCAGGGCTTCGTGTCGCCGGAGAGCTTCTCGCTGATGGAGTCGATCATGATCCTGGCCATGGTCGTGCTCGGCGGCATGGGGCATATCCCAGGCGTCATCCTTGGCGCCGTGCTGCTCAGCATCCTGCCGGAAGCCCTGCGCTACGGCGTCGGACCAGCCCAGATGGCGCTCTTCGGCAAGCAGCTGGTCGATCCGGAGAGCCTGCGCATGCTGGTCTTCGGGCTGGCGCTGGTGCTCGTCATGCGCTTCAAGCCGGCCGGCTTGTGGCCGTCGCCGGAACGCAAGCGGGAACTGGGCGAGAAGCGGATGGAGGTCGCCAAATGAGCGCGAATGTGCCGACAACGCTGCTCGAGGCGAAGGCGGTCGCCAAGCACTTCGGCGGCGTCAAGGCCTTGCGCGACGTGTCGCTGACGATCCGGCGCGGCGAAATCTACGGCCTGATCGGCCCGAATGGTGCCGGCAAGACGACCTTCTTCAACTGCATGACCGGGCTGTACGTGCCAGATGGCGGTGGCTTTGTCTTCGATGGCGTTCCGCTGGTCGCCGATGCGCCGCACCAGGCGGCCGAACGCGGCATCGCCCGTACCTTCCAGAACATCCGCCTGTTCGGCAACATGACGGCGCTGGAGAACGTGATGGTCGGCCGCCATGTGCGGACCCGGGCTGGCGTGCTGGGTGCCATGCTTAACAATGCGGCGACCCGCGCCGAGGAGGCGGCCATCCGCCAGCGCGCGATGGATCTGCTGCATTACGTCCGCATCGAGGACCGCGCCGACGACCTGGCCAAGAACCTCTCGTACGGCGACCAGCGCCGGCTGGAAATTGCCCGCGCCCTGGCCAGCGAGCCCAAGCTGCTCTGCCTGGACGAACCGGCCGCCGGCATGAACGCCACCGAAACGGCGGAGTTGCGCGAACTGATCGAGGGTATCCGGCGCGATGGAACCACGATCTTGCTCATCGAACATGATGTCAAACTGGTCATGGGCCTGTGCGACCGCGTCGCCGTGCTCGACTACGGCGCCCTGGTCATCGAGGACGTGCCCGCCGTGGTGCAGAAAGATCAACGCGTGATTGAGGCTTACCTAGGTGCTTGAAGTAACCGGACTCCACGTCGCCTACGGCGGCATCCAGGCGGTGCGCAGCATCACCTTCCACGTCAACGAGGGCGAGACGGTGGCCTTGATCGGTGCCAACGGCGCCGGCAAGACCAGCACCTTGAAGGCCATTTCGCGCGTGCTCGACGCGGTGGGCGGCGATGTGCATTTCTGCGGCGAGAAGATCAGCCGGATCGCGCCACACCATGTCATCCGCAAGGGCATTGCGCTGGTGCCGGAAGGGCGGGGCGTTTTTCCCCGCCTGACCGTTCAGGAAAACCTGCGCATGGGCGCTTTCGTGCGCGCGGACAACGCCGGCATCGAGCAGGATTTGCAGAAGGTCTTGGCTTATTTTCCCCGCCTCCAGGAGCGTGAGCGCCAGCTGGCCGGCACCCTCTCCGGTGGTGAGCAGCAGATGCTGGCCATCGGTCGGGCGCTGATGAGCCGGCCGAAGCTGTTGCTGCTCGACGAGCCGTCGATGGGTCTGGCACCGATCATGGTGCAGAAGATTTTCGAGGTGATACGCGCCGTGGCCGCCGAGGGCATGACCATCCTGCTCATCGAGCAGAACGCCAAGCTGGCGCTTGAATCGAGCCGGCGCGCCTACGTCATGGAGAGCGGCGAGATCACGCTGCATGGCGAATCGGCGCAACTGCTCGATGATCCCAAGGTGCGTGCCGCTTACCTGGGCGAATGAGCGGCCCAGCTTTTTCAACTGAATCAAACCTTTTGCCCGCGGTATGGGCAACAATGCAGCCCCGTCGACCTCCCGCCATTGAACGCCATGAAGATTCATCAAGCAGCCAGCGTTATCTCCCTTGCCCTGTTGGCGACAGTTGCCCAGGCCGAAGAAATGAACATCAGCGATTTGCCAGCCACGCGGGTCGCCGACAGCACGCCCAGGCTGGCTTATGGCCAGATGATCCATTACGGCGGCAAGACGGTTTTTTCCCCCTGTCGTGACCGTAGCTTCACCCAGTTCGAGGATGCGTCGCGCGATGGTTATATCGGCAAGGTGCTCGACCAGTTGGGCCTGTCAGCCGGCAAGAAGCTCTATGTCGAAGTGCTCGGCATCCGTGAAGGCGATGCGCTGAAAGCGACCGATCTCAATTTCGCCCAGACCGATGGGCGCTGCCAGATGCCGGGCGGCAAGGCCGAAGTGTGGCGTGCGTCCGGCAACGAACCTGCCTGGGTTCTGGCCTTCGGTGCCGAATTCGTCCAGGTCAAGCGGAGCGGGCAGCCGGAGGTTGTCGTGCCGGCGGCCCCGCTCACTCTGGCACCGGGCTTGGCCACCTTCTCGGCCAGCAAGGACAGCCAGAATCTTTCGCTGCGCTTCGAGCGCAAGCTCTGTCACGATACGATGGCCAATGTCGTCTTCGGCTGGACGGCTCGCGTGACGGTCAACGGCGAAACACTGAACGGCTGCGCCTGGCAGCGCTAAGCCGTTCTCGGGCTGCCGGTCGAGCCCGGCAGCCTGCCCGGCGCTCAGTTGCTGGCGAAGCTGAAGGCGTCGGCGAAATACTCTTCTTCCGGCAGGCCGCGGGCCATGAAATCCCGCTTTGCCGCCTCGATCATGGCGGGTGCGCCGCAGGCATAGACCTGATGCCCCGACAGGTCGGGGAAGTCGGCCAGCACGGCCTGATGCACGAAGCCGGTACGGCCGGACCAGGCATCGTCGGCAGCCGGTTCGGAGAGGACGGGGACGTAGCGGATATGGCTGTGCGTCGCAGCCCATTGGGCCGGCAGGCGATCCATGTAGAGGTCGGCTTTCGCCTTGGCTCCCCAGTAGATGAACATCGGTCGTGGGCAGTTTTCGGCGATGGCATGCTCGATGATGGCCTTGATCGGCGCGAAACCCGTGCCACCGGCGAGCAGGATCATGGGCTTGGTCGAATCCTCGCGCAGGTAGAAGCTGCCGTGCGGGCCGTTGAAGCGCAGGATGTCCCGTGCCTTCATGGTCGAGAATACCTGGTCGGTGAACAGGCCGCCCGGCACGTGACGGATATGCAGTTGCAGCAGCGCGTCGTCGTGCGGTGCGTTGGCCAGTGAGAAGCTGCGTTTCCTGCCATCCTTGAGCAGGATGTCGATATATTGCCCGGCGAGAAACTGCAGGCGCTCGCTGGCCGGCAGGCGCAGTTGCAGTTCAATGACATCCGGTGCCAGGCGTTCCAGTTTCTCGATGCGGGCAGGGAGCGTCTTGACAGGAATCTGGCTGCCCGAGGTGATCTGCTTGCATTCGATGACCAGGTCGGTTTGTGGCTTGGCGCAGCAATACAGCGCCATCCCGGCCGCTTTTTCATCATCCTTCAAGGCATGCGGCTGGGCTTTGCCATGATCGACGCTGCCGGACTGGACGTGACCCTTGCAGGCGCCGCAGGCGCCGTCCTTGCAGCCGTAGGGCATGGTCAGACCCTGGCGCAGTGCAGCGTCGAGTATGGTTTCATCGGCCTCGGCCACAAACTGGCGGCCGCTTGGCTGGACGGTGATTTGGTAGCTCATCGGTTCCCCTTCGTGCTCGGCTACAATGCCGGCGTGCAAAAAATCCTGATCGTCGGCAGCGGGGACGTCGCCCGCCGCACTCTCTCCCACCTGTTGCCGCATGCCCGCGTCTTCGCCTTGTTGCGTGATGCCGGGCGTGCTGCAAGCTGGCGAACCGCCGGTGCGACGCCGGTTATCGCCGATCTCGATGACCGGCGCAGTCTCGACCGCCTGGCCGGCCTGGCCGACGTCGTCCTGCATCTGGCTCCGCCGCCGGGCGACGGGCAACGCGACACGCGAACCCGCCATCTGCTGGCCGCGCTGGGCAAGGGCAAAAGTCTACCACGCAGCCTGATTTACGTAAGCACGACAGGGGTTTACGGGGATTGTGCCGGCGCCGCCATCAACGAAACCCGCAAGCTGAAACCGGAGAGCGCCCGTGCCGGCCGGCGGGTCGATGCCGAGCGCATGTTGCGTGCCTGGGGTGCCCGCAACGGTGTCGCAGTCAGCATCCTGCGCGCCCCTGGTATCTATGCTGCCGACCGCTTGCCGGTCGAGCGGTTGCAGCGTGGTACACCGGCGCTGATCGAGGCCGACGATGTGTTCACCAACCATATCCACGCCGACGATCTCGCCGCTGCCTGCCTGGCCGCCATCCGCTACGGGCAGGCCAATCGCGCCTACAATGTGGTCGACGATTCCGACTTGAAGATGGCCGACTATTTCGACCGCGTTGCCGATGCCTTCGGACTGCCGAGAGCGCCGCGCCTGAGCCGGAGCGAGGCCGGGAAAGTCCTCTCGCCGGTGCAGATGTCGTTCATGCGCGAGTCACGGCGTATCGGCAATCGTCGCCTGAAAAACGAATTAAAACTAAAACTCGCTTATCCGACCGTGATCGAGGGTATTGCGAGCGCAAGGAGAAACGCATGCTCGTCGTAAAGACGCTCCACATCTGGATGGTCATATCCTGGTTCGCCGGTTTGTTCTACCTGCCGCGCATCTTCGTCAACCTCGCCATGGTGCCGGCCGACAGCCATGCCGAGCGCGACCGCCTGCTGCTGATGGCGGGCAAACTGTACAAGTTCATGACGCCGCTCGGTTTCCTCGCCGTCGTACTCGGCCTGTGGCTGTGGTTCGGCTATGGGTTTGCCGGTGGCTGGCTGCATGCCAAGACGGCGCTGGTCGCCATCCTGGTCGTCTATCACTGGCATTGCGGGCGGGTGCTCAAGCAGTTCCGGGCCGGCGGCAATGCCCGTAGCCACGTCTGGTTCCGTTTCTACAACGAACTGCCGGTCGTCATCCTGCTCATCGTCCTTTTCCTCGTCGTCCTCAAACCCTTCTGACATGAACAAGTACTTTGCCATCTGCCCACGTGGGCTGGAGGAACTGCTCGCCGACGAACTCCGGGGTATCGGCGGCGAAGAGATCACGGCGGTGCACGGCGGCGTCTTTTTTGCCGGCGACTGGAGCACCTGTTACCGCGCCAACCTCGAATCGCGCATCGCAACGCGTATCCTGTGGCACATCGTCAAGGGGCCGTACGCCAAGGAAGATGACATCTACCGCCTGGCCGTCCGCCAGTTGTGGCCCAACCACTTCGCGGTGAGCTCGACCATGCGGGTCGTGACGACAGCCATCAAGTGCCCCCTCAAATCGCTCGATTACGTCACCCTGCGCGTCAAGGATGCCGTCTGCGACCGCTTCCGTGAAGATCTCGGCGAGCGTCCCGATGTCGATACCCGCAATCCGGATGTCAGCGTCCATGTCTTCCTGACCGAGAACGAGTGCACCCTGTATCTCGATACCTCCGGCCAGCCCTTGTGGCAGCGTGGCTTCCGGAAGGCCAGCGTCGATGCACCGCTGAAGGAAAACCTGGCGGCCGGCATTCTGAAAATGACCGGCTGGCAACCCGGTACGCCGTTGATCGACCCGATGTGCGGCAGCGGAACTTTCCTGCTCGAAGCCGTGCAGGTGGCGCTGGACCGCGCTCCCGGGCTGGATCGTACTTTCGCCTTCGAGCGCCTGAAGCATTTCGAGGCGCTGAATTGGGCCAGCATCCGGGCTGCCGCCGAAGCCCGCGTCAAGCCGGCCGAACCGCTGGATATCCGCGGCTACGATATCGACGAACGTGCCGTGCGAGCGACCCGACGCAACCTGCAGGAAGCCGGTTTCGGGGGGATCGTCACAGTCGATCGCGGCGATGTGTTGGACACCCAGCCGCTGACCGACCACGGCATCCTGTTGGCCAACCCCCCCTACGGCGAGCGCATCGGCGAACAGGATGAACTGGCCGCCTTCTACCCGCAACTCGGCACGGCGCTGAAGCGCAACTGGGCGGGTTGGAACTGTTTCTTCTTCACCGCCGACCTGCGCCTGCCCAAGCTGGTCGGCCTGAAGCCCAGCCGCAAGACGCCCTTGTTCAACGGGCCGCTGGAGTGCCGCCTATTCGAAATCCGCATGGTTGCCGGGAGCAATCGCAAAGGGGCGAATGTTGCGTCGCAATAAGCATTTGAATTTGATATTGGTCAGCTTTTTGGTCTGACCAATATGTGAATATCAATTTTTCCATAAAAAAAGAGGAGAGAAGCGCATGTCAGTTCAGGCTCTATACCAACAAAAACGCATGTCTGCCGCCGACGCCATCCGTGTCGTCAAGAACGGTGACACCATCGTCGTGCCCACCGCCGTCGGCGAGCCGCCCAGCCTGTTGACGGCGTTGTCCGACGCCCGTCGCGATTTTCACAATGTGACGGTGTCGCAGATTCTGGCCGTGCGCAAGTACGGCTATCTTGATCCGGAAACCGTCGAGCACGTCCGCCATACCGCCTATTTCTACAGCGGTGCCACCCGTCCGGGCGGCAAGGATGGCTGGGTTGATTTCATTCCCGCCTATTTCTCTGAAATGCCGCAGTTGATCGAGCGCGGCCTGATGCCGGTCGATGTGGTGTTCAGCATGGCTTCGCCGATGGACGAGCATGGCTTCTTCTCGCTGTCCCTGGCTGCCGACTACACCATGGCCGCGATCGAAAAGGCCCGTGTCGTGGTGCTTGAAGTCAATCCGAATGTACCGTTCGCCAACGGCGACTGCCACATCCACATTTCCCAGGTCGCTGCGCTGTGTGAAAGCGAGGATCCTATCCTCGAAGTCGGCTTGCCGAAAATTGGCCCTGTCCAGGAAGCCATCGGCAAGTACGTCGCCGAGATGATTCCCAACGGTGCCACGCTGCAGATCGGCTATGGCGGCATTCCCGACGCCGTGGTCATGCAACTGACCGACAAGCACGATCTCGGTATCCACACCGAAATGGTTGGCGACGGCATCATGACCCTGGTGGAGGCTGGCGTGGTGACCAACCGCAAGAAGAATTATCACCACGGCAAGATGCTGGCCACCTTCGCCCTCGGCTCGAAGAAGCTGTACCAGTTCATGAATCGCAACCCGGCGCTTGAAATGCACCCGGTCGATTTCACCAACGATCCTTTCCTGGCCGGCCAGAACGACAACCTGCACGCCATCAACGCCACCATGCAGATCGATTTCCTCGGTCAGTGCGGCTCGGAAAGCCTGGGGCCAATTCCTTATTCCGGTACCGGTGGCCAGTCCGATTTCGTGCGCGCCGCCAATCGTTCCAAGGGGGGCAAGGCTTTTATCGTGCTGCCGTCGACAGCCAAGGATGACACGATCTCCCGCATCGTGCCCACCCTGTCGCCGGGTACCCATGTGTCGACCAGCAAGAACGATATCAACTACGTGGTCACCGAATACGGTGTCGCCCAGTTGCGTGGAAAAACTGCCAAGCAGCGCTGCGAGGCACTGATCGGCATCGCCCACCCGGATTTCCGGGGTGAATTGCGCGAGGCGGCCCGGAAGCTCAAGCTGATCTGATCGCTGCTTACAAACTGTAGCAATTTAGTTTTTCCCGACGGGGCATTTATTCGCTATCTT
Organism: Dechloromonas agitata is5; assembly: GCF_000519045.1. GTDB lineage: Bacteria > Pseudomonadota > Gammaproteobacteria > Burkholderiales > Rhodocyclaceae > Azonexus > Azonexus agitatus. Next base: position 553,187 of record NZ_KI912532.1, on the reverse strand, counting down.
TAAAGCGAGTAAATGCCCCGTTTGGCGATCGCCATGAAATATCGAAATCTTCTCGTTTTGCTGTTGGCCGTGTTGATGACTGGCATCGGTTCCAGTGCTTGGGCACATGGTGGTCGTGTGCGCCTTGGCGTGCATGTCGGCGTCGGCGGTCCCGTCTGGGGGCCTGCTTGGGGACCGGCGTGGGGACCGGCGTGGGGACCGGGCTGGTACCCGCCACCTTACTACTACCCACCGCAGGTCATTGTTGTGCCACCGGCTCAGCCGCCGGTGTATATCGAACAGTCCGAACCGGCGGCGCAGCCTGTCCAGGCCCAGCACTACTGGTACTACTGCAAGAGCGGCAAGGGCTATTATCCCTACGTCAAGGAATGTCCTGATGGCTGGCAGAAAGTTTTGCCGCAACCGGAGCAATGAAATGAGCGAGAAAAGATACCTGCCGAAACTCGGCCTGCTCGGCGCGGCCCTGTTGATGGGTGCCTGCACCGTGATCCCGACCGGACCAAGTGTCATGGTCCTGCCCGGCACCGGCCAGCCCTTCGAGCGTTTCCGGGCTGACGACATGGAATGTCGTCAGTACGCGCAGTACCAGATCGGTGGCAAGACCGCCGGTGATGCGGCGAAGGAATCCGCGGTCACCAGCGCGGCGGTCGGGACAGCGGTCGGTGCGCTGGCTGGCGCAGCCATCGGCGGCGACAGCAAGGGGGCCGCCATCGGCGCCGGCGCCGGCCTGCTCATGGGTAGTGCCACCGGTACCGATGCCTCGCGCGCCTCGACCGTCGGCACCCAGCGTCAGTACGATAACGCCTATATCCAGTGCATGTACGCCAAGGGGCACCGCGTGCCGGTGCCGGCCAATATGAGCTATTCCGCACCGGTTCGCTCGCCGGTGCAAAGCCAACCCCGGGACCCGAGCATTCCCCCCCCGCCTCCGGGGGCGCCACCGCCACCTCCTGGCGGGTCAAAGTAGTTCAGGGCGGCGATAGTTCATTGGTTGATGCTTAGAATCAGCTGTCGCATTTTTTGACAAAAGTATTTGGCTAGGAGTTATCGAGAAAGCTGTTGATTTTTAATTGATTGATTTATTAGTGTTTTTTTTCATGGTCTGAATATTGCTGATTATTCTGGCAGTAGTTCGGTTACTGAAATTCCTTAGTTAGGGGACCATGATGAAACTCAAAAAAACTCTCTCGGCTTTGATCGCAACCGTCGGTTTGACATTTGCATCTGCTGGCCATGCGGTAATTTACTCGGACATCGTCATGATGGTGGATGAATCCGGGTCCATGGGGACTGTGCAGGCTAATCTGCGCAACAACATTTCAACGTTTGCAAGCATCCTGCAGGCAGGTGGGTTGGATGTTCGTTTTGCTTTGGTTGGCTACGGCAGCTCTAACTATTTGCCAAGAACCATGACAAATTTCACCGATGCAGCAGGCTTTGCGACAGCAGCTAATGGCTTGGTTGCATCTGGTGGCACGGAGCCTGGCTATGCTGCTATTCAATTTGCGCTGACTTCGCCTACTCTGACGTGGCGCAGCAATGCTGTGAAAAACCTGATCATCTTCACTGACGAGCCTTCTAATGGAGATCCGTCAGGTACTACCCAAGCAACTGCGGATGCAGCTTTGACGACCGCGAATGCCTTGTTCAATGCGGTACTTAGCGGGGCAAACACAATTGCTTCATATGATGATCTCTACAATGCCCACGGTGGGAATTTGTATGATCTGACCCAATTGGGGTCGACCAATCAAACGGTTGTGCAAAATTTTGTCACTGCATTTGCTAATAGCAAGCTGCAAGAGACCATTGATTTCTGTACGGCTAACCCAACTGCTCCAGAGTGCCAAGGAGGGAATGTTCCAGAGCCGGGCTCTCTCGCCCTGATGGGTTTGGGTATGGCGGGCCTTGCTGGTTTGCGTCGTCGGACAAAGTCCGGCCAAGCTCAAAAGATGGTCTTTGCTTAATGCCCTGATCAGCCGATCGTTCGAGTGGTTAAAAGCCCCGTAATTTTACGGGGCTTTTTTTATAGCATTCCGGCACTATGGGCCTGCTGGTCCGCCCAGTAGCTCGAACGTACCATCGGCGCACAGGCGGCGCCGGAGAACCCCATTTTTTTGGCTTCTTCTTCGTACATCTTGAAGGTATCGGGATGCACGTAGCGGCTGACCGGCAGGTGGTGGCCGGAGGGGGCGAGGTACTGGCCGATGGTCAGCATTTCGACGTCGTTGGCGCGCAGGTCGCGCATGACTTCGAGGATTTCCTCGTCGGTTTCGCCGAGGCCGACCATCAGGCCGGATTTGGTTTTGACCTGCGGATAACGCGCCTTGAACTGCTTCATCAGGGCCAGTGAGTGGGCGTAATCGGCGCCCGGGCGGGCCTGCTTGTAGAGGCGGGGCACGGTTTCCATGTTGTGGTTGAGCACGTCGGGCAGGCCGTTGCCGAGAATGTCGAGGGCGATGTCCATGCGGCCGCGGAAATCAGGAACCAGCGTTTCGATGGTGGTCTTCGGCGAGGCTTCGCGCACGGCGCGGACGACATCGACGAAGTGCTGGGCGCCGCCGTCACGCAGGTCGTCGCGGTCGACGCTGGTGATCACCACGTAGTTCAGCTTGAGCGCCGACACCGATGCCGCCAGTTCGGCCGGCTCGTTCGGGTTGGGCGGCAGCGGCTGGCCATGGCCAACGTCACAGAAGGGGCAGCGACGGGTGCAGATGTCGCCGAGGATCATGAAGGTGGCCGTACCGCGGCCAAAGCATTCGCCGATGTTCGGACAGGCGGCTTCCTCGCAGACGGTATGCAGCTTCTTCTCGCGCAGCATCGACTTGATTTCGCCGAAGCGACCGGCACTGTTGCCAGCCTTGACACGAATCCATTCCGGCTTCCGCAGCGGTTCATCAACCGGGACAATCTTGATCGGGATGCGGGCGGTCTTCAGTTCGCCTTTTTGTTTGACGCCCTTTTGCTTTGCGCCGCTCGGGTTTTCGGTATCAGCCATGCGATTTTTCCAGTTGCTGTAGCAAGTGTTGCGAGAGTTGCTCGCCGGCCTCGTGAGCGGTGAGCGGGATGTTCAGGTCTTTGGTCTGGGTCACCCGCAGGCCAGCATAGCCGCAGGGGTTGATCGCGTCGAATGGGGAAAGATCCATATCGACGTTGAGCGAGACGCCGTGGTAGGAGCAGCCGTTGCGGATGCGCAGGCCGAGAGCGGCGATCTTGGCGTCGCCGACATAGACGCCGGGTGCACCATCACGCCGTTCGGCGGTGACACCATATTCAGCGAGCAAGTCGATCACCGCCTGCTCAATGGCCGTAACCAGTTCGCGCACCTTGACCTTCAGGCGCGGCAGGTCGAGCAGCAGGTAGATCACTACCTGGCCAGGGCCGTGGTAGGTGACCTGGCCGCCGCGGTCGATCTGGACCAGTGGGATGCCGACATCGCGCAGGATGTGTTCCGGCTTGCCAGCCTGGCCGAGGGTGTAGACCGGCGGGTGCTCGACGACCCAGAGTTCATCCGGCGTTTCAGCCGTGCGGCTGGCCGTGAAATCCTGCATGGCCTGGAAGGTCGGCGCATAGTCGACCCGGCCCAGGCGTTTGACGATGAGGATCACCTAGAGGACGACTTTGACTAACGGATGGCTGGTCAGGTCCATGTACAGCGCATCGAGTTGTGGCTTGGAGGTGGCGACCACGGTGCAGGTCAGGCTCAGGTAATTACCGCCGGAGCTGGCGCGCATTTCCATCGTAGCGCCATCGAAATCGGGGGCGTGCTTGGTGACGATGGTGAGTACCGCCTGGGCGAGTTCATCGTGCGCCTTGCCCATGATCTTGAGCGGGAAGTCGCAGGGGAATTCGAGCAGGGTGTCCTTGTACGAAGCCATGTCAGCCTTTGCGCATTACGGTGTTTTTGAAATCCTGGTACCACTGCCACATCTGTGCTGCGTAAGGGCCGGGTGTTCCGGTGCCAACCGGCTTGCCGTCGAGGGTGGTGATGGCCAGGATTTCCTTGGTCGATGAGGTCATCCAGACCTCGTCGGCGGCCCGAAGTTCCGCCTCGCTGATTTCACGTACGACGAGTGGCTGCTGGTGTTGCTCAGCCAGTTCGAGAATCACGTCGTAGGTGATGCCGGGCAGCATCAGGTGGGTCTTGGGCGGGGCGATCAGTACGCCGTCCTTGACGATGAAGATATTGGAAGCGGCACCTTCCTTCATGAACCCGTCGCGGATCAGCAGGGCCTCGGCGCAGTCCTGTTCGACGGCCTGCTGGCGGGCCAGCACGTTGGCGAGCAGCGAGACGACCTTGAGGTCGCAGCGCGACCAGCGCAGATCGGGCACAGTGATCGCGGCGACGCCCTTGGCGCGCACGTCGGCCGGCGCGGTGACCAGCGGCGATGCGAAGGCGAAGGCGGTCGGTGGCACGCTGGCCGGCGGGAAGGCGTGGTCGCGCTTGTTGTCGGCGCCGCGGGTGACCTGCAGGTAGATCGACTGGTCGTCCCAAGGGGCAGCTTCGATCAGCTTGCAGATGACGGCTTGCCATGCCCCGGCGGATAGTGGATTGGCCATCTGGATGCCGTCCAGCGTCGCCTGCAGGCGCTTCAGGTGCTCGTCAATGCGGAAAGGCTTGCGTGAATAGACCGGAATGACTTCATAGACGCCGTCTCCGTACAGGAAGGCACGGTCGAGCGGCGAAATGGCCGCTTCTGCCAGCGGCAGGAAACGGCCATTCAGATAAACCGGGTCGGCGACGTAGGGGGTCATGGTCTTAGGCGAACCACAGGCGGATGGTGTCGATGATACGGATGAAGATATTGCCGAGTTCGACTTTTTCAAGGGCTGTGACCGGGTATTCGCCATAGGGCTTGTCCTCGATGCTGACCTTGACGACGCCCAATTTCTGGCCGACTTCGATCGGCGCGATCAGACGCGGTTCGGCGACGAATTCAGACTTCACCTTGTCGGCATAGCCCTTCGGTACGGCAACGCTCAAGTCGTTCGGTAAACGGGCGGTGATTTCGCTCTGCGCCCCTTTCCAGACGCGGAGCTTGGCCACTTCCTGGTCCTTGGCAAAAACGGCAACGGCGTCATAGGAAATAAATCCCCAGTTGAGCAGCTTCTGCGATTCGCTGGCGCGGGCATTGTCGGAGGCGGTGCCGAGCACGACAGAAAGCAGGCGGCGCTTGTCGCGCAGGGCAGAGGAGATCAGGCAATAGCCAGCGGCTTCGGTGTGACCGGTCTTGACGCCGTCGACCGTGGGGTCGATGAAGAGCAGGCGATTACGGTTCGGCTGGGTGATGTTGTTGTAGCGAAACTCCTTCATCGAGTAGTACTTCTTGTACTCCTCGGGAAAGTCGCGGATCAGCGCCGAGGCGAGCAGCGACAGGTCGCGTGCCGTCGTGTAGAGATTGGGGTCGGGCAGGCCGGTGGAGTTGGTGAAATGGCTGTTCTTCATACCCAGGCGCTGGGCCTCGCGATTCATCATCTGTGCGAAGTTCTCCTCGCTGCCGGCGATGCCTTCGGCTAGCGTGACACAGGCGTCGTTGCCGGACTGGACGATCATGCCCTTGATCAGATCTTCGACGGCTACCTGCGTGTCGACGCGGACGAACATCTTGGAGCCGCCGGTGCGCCAGGCTTTTTCGGAAACCGGCAGTGGCTGGTCGAGCGCCAGCGTCTTTTTGTGGATGGCAGCGAAGGTCAGGTAGGCTGTCATCAGCTTGGTCAACGAGGCCGGTTCGATGCGGTCGTCCGGCTTTTCGGTGTTGAGCACCTGATTGGAGCTCATGTCGAGCAGCAGCCAGGATTTGGCGGCGAGCGAGGGGGGGACGGGCAGTTGCTGGGCCAGCACCTGGCCGGTGAGGGCGATGCTGACAAGAAGGAGAAGCGTCTTGCGGAACAGCGACATGGGGAGATTTCTTTATTTTGCGTTGGGGGCGGAAATTATACCCCCGGCTCTGCAGCGGCCTGCGGCGCCGCGGCGCACAGCGCCTCGACGGCCGGATGGTGGATGCGTCGCTCGCTGGAGATGGCGTAGATCTGCTCGCTGACACCGGACATCGCGCCGATGGGTTCGGCATCGAGTTGGGCGGCGATCTGCTCGGCGAGGGCGAGCGGCGCCGGAAAGATACCCAGCCCGCCGCGCCCGAAGGTCGTGAGCAGCGCGCTGTCCTCGAACTCGCCAACAATCTTCGGCCGAATGCCGGTGCGCTCCAGCCAGCGGTCAATGCGACCGCGCAGGGCATTGTGCCGGGTGGGCAGGAGCAGTGGGGCATCATCCAGGCTCTGGGGGAAATCGCTGCGATAGCGCTCGGCCATTCCCCGGGTCGCGAACAGGCCGGTCGCGAATTCGCCCAGCCGGGTGCTGAATACTTTCAGGTTGCCGCCGACCGGCGCGGCGCGGTCGGTCAGCACGACGTCGAGGCGGTGCAGGGCGAGCTCGGCCAGCAGGCTTTCGAATTCGCCCTCGTCGCAGATCAGTCGGACATCGGCCGGCATTTCGGTGACCGTCGAGAGCAGGCGGTAGGCCAGCAATTTCGGGATACCGTCGGAAATACCGGCGCGCAGACGAAGTGTGGCGCCGCTGTCGCTATGCTGGACGGCATCGACCAGGGCGTCGCCAAGCTGGAAAATCTGGTCGGCGTAACCGAGCGCGACCCGGCCGGCATCGCTCAGCACCAGGCCGCGTCCCTGGCTGTTGAACAGGGCCTTGCCGAGTTGCCGCTCGAGCAGGGAAAGCTGGCCGGAAATGGTCTGGATGGCAACGCCGAGACGTTCGGCGGCCCGGGTGATGCTGCCTTCCTGGGCAACGACCCAGAAGTAGTGCAGGTGTTTGTAGTTGAGTTGGCTCATGGTGTTCGGTAGAAAAAATCGAAGTAATGCTCAATTTTGCTCCGGTTTTTGCGGGTGGTGCAATGGACTAGCATGCAGTCCGTTTCCCTGTGGAGGATAGATCAATGAAACGCATCGTTTTATTTCTGCTGACCAACCTGGCCGTGATGCTGGTGCTCAGCGTCGTGACCAGCCTGCTCGGCGTCAATAAGTTCCTGACCGCCAATGGCCTGAACGTCGGCATGCTGTTCGTCTTTGCAGCGGTGATCGGCTTCGGTGGTGCATTCATTTCGCTGCTCATGTCGAAGAGCATGGCCAAGTGGAGCACGGGGGCGCGGGTCATCGAGCAGCCGAGCAGTTCGACCGAAGTGTGGTTGGTCGATACCGTCGCCAAACTGGCTAAACGCGCCAACCTGCCGATGCCGGAAGTGGCGATCTACGATGGCGAGCCGAATGCCTTCGCGACCGGTGCCACCAAGAACGCCTCGCTGGTTGCCGTGTCGACCGGCCTGCTGCAGAGCATGACGCGCGAGGAGGCGGAGGCGGTGCTGGCCCACGAAGTGGCCCACATCGCGAACGGCGACATGGTGACGCTGACGCTGATCCAGGGTGTGGTGAACACCTTCGTCGTCTTCCTGTCGCGCATCGTCGGTTATGTCGTCGACAGCTTCCTGCGCCGCAATGACGAGGAAAGCAGCGGTCCGGGCATCGGCTATCTGGTGACCAGCATGATCTGCGAAGTCGTCTTCGGTGTCCTGGCCAGCATCATCGTCGCCTGGTTCTCGCGGCAGCGTGAATTCCGTGCCGATGCCGGCGCCGCCAGTCTGATGGGCTCGGCCGTACCGATGCAGAACGCTTTGCGTCGCCTGGGCAATCTTCATACCGAACCCTTGCCGCAGAACATGGCAGCCTCCGGGATCGCTGGCAGCAAGGGAGGGGTCATGGCGTTGTTTGCCACCCATCCGCCCCTGGAGGAGCGTATTGCAGCCCTTGCTAACCGCTAAGCTGACTGCATTCTGACTGGAAGCTGACGCGAAACTGACAAGCTGTTATAGTCCGCGCCTGGTGCGTTGCACAAGATTGATGCAACTTCGTGCAACGCCCAGGTTCAAATAACCTTATAAAATGCGGTATTCCACTCGGTTAAATATGCTTTGCCTTGTCGGAAGACTGCCTCGAAGCCAATCCCGTGTCGATGGACGGTGCTGCAAGTATCGGTGGCACATCGCTTGCTGAAAATAGGTCATGTTGCGACGCAATAAATTACTCACCCTCCTGAGCAGCCTGCTGCTGGCGGCCACTGTTCAGGCTGCCGGCCAGGATTACACGCTGGCTGACCTGGAACGACTGGCGCTCGATTCCAGCCGCAGCGTGATGGCTGTGCGCGAGCAGGCCGTCGCGGCGCGTCATGCGGTGCGCAGCGCCGGGGCCTTCCCCAACCCGGAAATCGAATACCTCGCCGGTACCCAGCGCTCTCGCGCAGCGGGCGGTGGCTCGGGCGATGCGCGTAGTGCGGCACTGACCCAGCCGCTCGATCTGCCCTGGGTGCGTAGTTCGCGCATCGGTGCGGCGGAGGCCGGGGTGCAGGTCAGCGAAGCGACCGTCAAATCCTTTGAGGCTGATACAGTTGCTCATGTTCGCCTGCGCTACTTCGAGGTGCTGCGGCGGAATGCCGAGTTGCGCAACGCCCGGGAGGACGTGAACCTGTTGGAAAGCGCCCGGTCGCGAATCGCGCTGCGCGTCGAGACCGGCGAGGCGGCCCGTTTCGAACTGGTCAAGGCCGATGCCGAACTGCTCAACGCCCAGAAGGCAGTGCAGGCAGCCGGTTTTCGTGCCGAGCAGGCGCGCTCGTATTTGCGGCAGAGCGTCGGTGCCGACCTGCCGGTCGATTACGCTCTGATCGGCTCCCTGCGCGATGTGCCGGAGGTGGCATCGATCGACGTCGTCCGCCAGTCCTTGTCGGGGAGCAATCCGCTGCTTGCCCGGGCGCGCGCCGAAGTTGCGCGGGCCGAACACCAGCTTGACCTGGAGCGCCGTCAGCGCTGGCCGCGGCTGGCGCTGAAAGGGGGCTACGATGAGGACCCGGACATGCGGACCTCGCGTCTCGGCGTGGTGGTTACGGTACCGCTCTGGGATCGACGCAGCGGCCCGGTTGGTGAGGCCTCGGCTAACCTGGCCCGCTCCCGGCATGAGTTGGCGGCCCAGGAATTTTCCCTGGAGCAGCAATTGGCGGTGGCCTACAAGCAGTATGACATTGCCGCCGCCCAGGTTACGGCGCTGGAGTCGGGCATCGTCCGTCAGGCCGAAAATGCCCTGAAGATTGCCCAGGCGGCCTACCGTTTCGGGGAGAGAGGTTTCTTGGAAGTGCTCGACGCGCAGCGGGTTTTCCGGGCCGCGCGCGCCGAGTTGATTGCTGCCCGCTTCGAATTGGCCGCCGCCTGGGTTGACATCGAGCGACTGCGGGCCACCCCGGGAGGAAATCGGGAATGAAAGACGTACGAATGAAGAATGCCCTGGTATTTGCCTTGGTGGGCGCCCTCCTGTTGGGCTGTAACAAGGAGAGCAAGGACGTGGCGGCCCAGCAGGTGCAGGATCCGATGGTGGTTGCGCCGTCGCCCGATCTGTTGGCCCAGCTCAAGCTCGACGATGCGCGGTCCCGGCCCCTGGTAGAAAATCTGCGTGTCGCCGGCCGGATCGATTTCGACGAACATCGCCTGGCTCGCATCGGCGCGACCATCACCGGCCGCGTGACGGAAATCGATGCCTGGTTGGGGCAGGAAGTCAGGAAGGGGGATGTGCTCGCCCGCCTGAACAGCAGCGAACTCTCCGAACAGCAACTGGCCTATCTGAAGGCGCGTGCCCAGCTTGAACTGAACCGCCGCAATGCAGAACGGGCGAAGGCGCTGTTTGAGGCCGACGTCATTGGTGCCGCCGAACTGCAGCGCCGGGAGAGCGAGTACAAGATCTCGCAGGCCGAGACACGGGCTGCCTCCGATCAGTTGCAGTTGCTGGGTGTCAGCCCGGCGGCCATCGAGCGGCTCGGCAAACAGGGCGAGGTCAATTCGGTGACGCCGGTGGTGGCCACGATGAGTGGGGTCGTCGTCGAGCGCAAACTGGCCCAGGGCCAGGTCGTGCAACCGGCCGACAGCCTGTTCGTGGTGGCTGACCTGTCCCGGCTGTGGGCCGTCGCCCAGGTCCCGGAACAGCAGGTCGGTCTGGTCAAGGCCGGCCAGACGGTCAATATCGAGGTGCCGGCGCTGGGCAACGAAAAACTGACCGGCAAGCTGATCTTTGTCGGCCAGACCATTGACCCGGAAACCCGCACGGTGCTTGTCCGTACTGAGTTGGACAATCGAGACGGCCGCCTGAAACCGGCCATGCTGGCCTCCATGCTGATCGAAGCCAAGCCGGTCGAGCGCGTCGTCGTCCCGGCCAGCGCCGTGGTCCGCCAGAACGACGAGGATCATGTCTTCGTCGCCGCGGGCGATGGGGTTTTCCGGCTGGTCAAGGTCAAGCTCGGCCCCGAGCAGGGCGGCGTGCGCGCTGCCTTGAGCGGCCTGAAGGGCGGCGAGAAACTGGTGGTCGACGGGGCTTTCCATCTGAATAACGAGCGTAACCGCAAGGAAATGGAGGGATCGTGATCGAGTCCCTGGTCCGTGCCGCGCTCAAGCAGCGCCTGGTCGTCGCGGTTGTCGCCGCGGTCCTTTTCTTCTTCGGCCTGAACGCCGCGCAGCAACTGTCGGTCGATGCCTTCCCGGACGTCACCAACGTCCAGGTCCAGATCGCGACCGAGGCGCCTGGCCGTTCGCCGGAAGAGGTCGAGCGTTTCGCCACCGTGCCGCTGGAAGTGGCGATGACCGGCTTGCCCGGCCTGGAGGAAATGCGCTCGCTGAACAAGCCGGGCCTGTCGTTGATCACCCTGGTGTTCACCGACAAGACCAATGTCTATTTCGCCCGTCAGCTGGTCATGGAGCGCCTGCTGGAGGTCGGCTCCCGCTTGCCGGAAGGCATCACGCCGGTGCTTGGTCCGGTGTCCACGGGGCTTGGCGAGGTCTATCAATACACCCTGGAACGTTCCGACGATGGCGACCGATCGCTCAGCGAGGAGGAGCTGATGAAGCGTCGCGTGGCGCAGGACTGGGTGGTCCGGCCACTGCTGCGCTCGATTCCGGGGGTCGCCGAAATCAATTCGCAGGGCGGTTTCGCCAAGCAGTATCAGGTGCTGGTCAATCCGGACAAGTTGCGCCATTTCGGTCTGACGGTGGGTGATGTCTATCAGGCGGTCGGCCGCAACAATGCCAACGCCGGAGGCGGCGTGCTGCCGCAGTATGCCGAGCAGTACCTGATTCGCGGCATTGGCCTGGTGCGCGATGTCGAGGACATCCGCGCCATCGTGCTCAAGGAGAAGGACGGTGTGCCGGTTTACGTCCGCGACGTGGCCGACGTCCAGATCGGCCATGAGGTCCGGCAAGGTGCGGTGATCAAGAACGGCGTCACGGAAGCGGTGGGTGGTGTGGTCATGATGATCGCCGGCGGCAACGCCAAGGAGGTGGTCAGCCGGGTCAAGGAGCGGGTGGACGAAATCAACCGCAAGGGCATGCTGCCTGACGGCCTGAAGATCGTGCCTTACTACGACCGTTCTGAACTGGTCGATGCCGCACTGTGGACCGTGACCAAGGTGTTACTCGAAGGTGTTGTGCTGGTTGTCATCGTCCTCTTTCTCTTCCTCGGCGATGTGCGTTCGTCGCTGATCGTGGTCGGTACGCTGGTCCTGACGCCGCTGCTGACCTTCATGGCGATGAACCATCTCGGTATCTCGGCCAACCTGATGTCGCTCGGTGGCCTGGCGATTGCCATTGGCCTGATGGTGGATGGCTCGGTGGTGGTGGTCGAGAACGCCTTCCTGCAATTGGGCCGTACGGCGAAGTCCGGCGAGAGCCAGACGCGGGTGATCCTGCGTGCCGTGGTCGAAGTGGCGACCCCGGTGATCTTTGGTGTCGGCATCATCATTCTGGTTTTCCTGCCCTTGATGACCCTGCAGGGCATGGAAGGCAAGATGTTCGCGCCGCTCGCCTACACCATCGCCATCGCCCTCGGCATTTCGCTGATTCTCTCGCTGTCGCTGACCCCGGTGATGTCCACCTACCTGCTCAAGCCGCCAGCGCACGACGGCGACCACGATACCCGGCTGATCGCGGCGATGAAGGCGCGCTACCTGAAGATGTTGCACTGGGCCCTGGGCAACGAGAAGAAGACCGTCGCCCTGTCGGTCGGCGCCTTCGTGCTGGCCATCGGCATGGTTCCCCTGCTCGGCACCGCCTTCATCCCCGAGATGAAGGAGGGTTCAGTGGTGCCCGGCATCAACCGGGTGCCCAACATCTCGCTCGACGAATCGATCAAGATGGAGATGGAGGCCATGCGCCTGGTCATGCAGGTGCCGGGCGTCAAGTCGGCGGTGTCCGGCGTTGGCCGTGGCGAATCGCCGGCTGACCCGCAGGGGCCGAACGAATCGACTCCCATTGTCAGCCTGAAGCCGCGTAGCGAGTGGCCGTCCGGCTGGACGCAGGACGACATCCAGGATGCCATGCGCGACAAGCTGAAGGCCTTGCCCGGTGTGCAGATCGTGATGGCCCAGCCGATTTCGGACCGGGTCGACGAAATGGTGACCGGCGTCCGTTCCGACATCGCGGTCAAGGTATTTGGCGATGACCTCGAACAGTTGCGCAAGCTGGCCAGCCAGATCGGCAAGGTCGCCCAGTCACTGCAGGGTGCCCAGGATTTGCGTATCGAGCGGATCAGCGGCCAGCAATATCTGTCGATTGAGATCGACCGCCAGGCGATCGCCCGGCTCGGCATCAACGTCGCCGATGTCAACGACCTGCTGGAAACGGCGGTCGGCGGCAAGGTGGCGACCGAAATTTTCGAGGGCGAGCGCCGATTCCCGGGCGTTGTCCGCTTGCCGGAGCGCTTCCGCAACAACGTCGAGGCCATCTCCAACATCCTGATCACCTCGCCGAACGGCGCCCAGGCCCGCCTGGCGGACGTCGCGAAGATCGCCGTTCTGGATGGCCCGGCGCAGATTTCGCGCGAGCTCGGCAAGCGACGCATCGTGATCGGCGTCAACGTCAAGGATCGCGACCTGGGTGGCTTCGTTGCTGAGCTGCAGAAGAAGGTCGAGGCCCAGATCAAGCTGCCGGAGGGCTACTACCTGGAATGGGGTGGGCAGTTCCAGAACATGGAGCGTGCCTTGGGGCATCTGAAGATCATTATCCCGATCACCATCGCGGCGATCTTCTTCCTGCTCTTCCTGCTCTTCAACTCGCTGCGCTTCGCGACCCTGATCATCACCGTCCTGCCTTTTGCCTCCATCGGCGGTGTGGTCGGCCTGTTCGTCACCGGCGAATACCTGTCGGTTCCTGCTTCGGTCGGCTTCATTGCCCTGTGGGGTATCGCCGTGCTGAACGGCGTGGTGCTGGTATCGTACATTCGTGGTCTGCGCGAAGAGGGGCGCAGCGTGCGGGAAGCCGTGGTCGAAGGGGCAACCCTGCGCTTCCGCCCGGTGATGATGACCGCGACCGTCGCCATGCTCGGCCTGATCCCCTTCCTGTTCTCGACCGGGCCGGGTTCCGAAGTGCAGAGGCCGTTGGCCATCGTGGTCATCGGCGGTCTGATCACCTCGACGCTGCTGACGTTGGTGATGCTGCCCACCATCTATCGCTGGTTCGACGAAGAGGGAGTTGAAGCATGAAGGAAATCAAGGCCATCATCCGCCCCAACAAACTGCCCGTCCTGCGTGATGCCCTGGTCGCCTTGCCGGGTTTTCCCGGCATGACGGTGACCCGGGTCGAGGGCTGCAGCGCACCGACCCGCCACATTCCGGCCAAGGTCAAGATCAAAGACGAGCTGACTGACTACACCCCGAAGGTGCGCGTCGAGATCGTCGCGCCCGACGATGTGGCGGAAGCCATCTTCCAGCGCATCACGGATGTCGCCCAGACCGGTCATTACGGTGACGGTCTGGTGTGGATCACTGACATAGAGAAGGCGGCCTTCGTCTTCAAGACGACCCCCGGTCCGGAGTGATCGGGGAGCGCGTCATGGCGTTGGCACGGCGCAGTGCAATTCATGGCGCCCGCGCTGCTTTGATTCTGCCGTGCCGCAGGAGGGCCGGGTAGCTCCGGCTCCTTGCCCCGGTGCTAGATGACGACTGCGTTGATGCCGGCTTCGAGGCCGCGCAGCAGGTCTGTTAGCTTGGCACGGACTGCCGGCTGGTCGAGTTCGCTACCGTGCCGGGTGATACAGTCGGCCAGTTGCCGGGCTAGGTGCATGATGCCCCATATTTCGAGTGTCTCGGCCTGCTGCGCCAGCTTGAGGGCTTCCGTCGTCAGGACGTAGGCATCTGGCGGCAGGGCGGCCAACGCATCGCGCAGCAGTTCAAGCTGCTCGCGCGCCTCGTCGACAAACAGCTGGTCCAGCACGGTCGAGCGTTCGCCGATTTCACCTGCGGCAGCTGCATTTTCCAGCCGGGCTGCAAAATGGCGGGCCCGTTCGCCAAAGGCTTCATGTTCCAGACCGTCCGGCTCACGCAAGGTTTCAATGCTGGCGCTGAGTGCCGCGATCAGGCGGACTGGGGGTGTTTCGTCGTCCAGGCGGTCGGTTGCACTGGCCAGGGCTTCGCCGAGGCGCAGGCAGTCCGCATCGGCGGTTTCCAGCGCAATGGCGTAGAGATTGTAGACGGCCGGTCGTACGTCGCTGGTGTGGCCATGGCGTTCCTGCCAGGCCTGATGGAGCCGCTGGCAGGCCGAGATCCAGCGCTCGTTCAGCCGGGGGGCGAAGCGAGGCGGCTTTGGCTTGGCCAGCCAGGGCAGGATGGCGGCAGTCGCCTCCAGCAAGGGAGCGAGCGCCGCCCGGGATTCCGCGAGGTCGTCCTCCGGAATGTCGGCCATCTCTTCCTAGTTGCCGGCCAGTTTGGCGAAGGCGTCCACCACTTCCTTCGGCGCCTGCACCAGTTCGATCAGCACGCCTTCGCCGCCAATCGGGAATTCCTCATTGCCCTTCGGATGCAGGAAGGTGATGTCGAAACCGGCCGCACCCTTGCGAATACCGCCCGGCGCAAAGCGCACGCCATTGGCCGACAGCCATTCGACGGCCTTCGGCAGGTCGTCGATCCACAGGCCGACGTGGTTGAGCGGGGTGGTGTGCACGGCCGGCTTCTTTTCCGGATCGAGCGGTTGCATCAGGTCGACCTCGACCTTGAACGGGCCGCTGCCCATGGCGCAGATGTCCTCATCGACGTTCTCGCGCTCGGATACGAAGGTGCTGGTCACTTCCAGGCCGAACATGTCGACCCACAGGGTGCGCAGTTTTTCCTTGGAAGGGCCGCCGATGGCGATTTGCTGGATACCGAGAACCTTGAACGGACGCGTCATGACTGTATTCCTGTAGGAGGTTGAACGTAATCCATAATTATAGAAGCTTCTTCCGGTAGGCCAAGACGACCATGGCGACGCCGATCAGGATCATGGGCAGCGATAGCCACTGGCCCATGCTGATCGTGTAGGACTGACCGAAAATTCCGGCATCCGGTTCGCGGAAAAATTCGGTGATGAAGCGGAAGGCGCCATAGCCGATCAGGAACACGCCCGATACGGCCGCCCGCGGGCGGGCTCGTCGGCTGTAGAACCAGAGGATGGCGAACAGCGCCAGGCCTTCCAGTCCAACATGGTAGAGCTGCGAGGGATGGCGCGGCTGCATGTCGCCAGATTGCGGAAAGATCATCGCCCACGGCAAGCCGGGGTCGGCGGCCCGGCCCCAGAGTTCGCCGTTGATGAAGTTGCCGATCCGCCCGGCGGCGAGCCCCAGCGGTACCAGTGGCGCGATGAAATCCATCACGTCGAACCAGTGCCTGCCATGTTTTCGCGTCCATAGCCCCATGGCGACCAGCACGCCGAGGAAGCCGCCATGAAAGCTCATGCCGCCCTTCCAGACCGCCAGGATTTCCAGGGGATTGCTTAGGTAATACGCCGGCTCGTAGAACAAAACCTGCCCCAGTCGCCCGCCGAGGATCACCCCGAGCATGCCGTAGAACAGCAGGTCGTCGAGTTGCTCGAGAGTGAGCAGGCCGGGCCGGGTCTTGATGCGGTAACGGCCGAGCAAAATGAATTGAACGAATGCAACCAGATACATCAAACCATACCAGCGCACCGCCAGCGGCCCGATGGAGAAAGCGACAGGATCGAACTGCGGGTGAAGAAGCATCGTAAGCGCAGAGTGGGCTAGAATTAACCGATTATAGTTCGCGCCCGGTGACAGCATCGAGGCGTCCAGTTTCAGACGGAGAGAAAGTCATGCCGCAATACCGTTCCCGTACCTCCACCCATGGCCGCAACATGGCCGGCGCCCGTGCCCTGTGGCGCGCCACCGGCATGAAGGATGGCGACTTCGGCAAGCCGATCATCGCTGTGGTCAACAGCTTCACGCAGTTCGTTCCGGGCCATGTGCACCTCAAGGACATGGGGCAGTTGGTGGCGCGGGAGATCGAGGCGGCGGGTGGCATTGCCAAGGAATTCAATACCATCGCCATTGATGACGGCATCGCCATGGGCCACAGCGGTATGCTCTACTCGTTGCCTAGTCGCGACCTGATCGCCGACTCGGTCGAATACATGGTGAATGCCCACTGTGCCGACGCGATGGTCTGCATCTCCAACTGCGACAAGATCACCCCGGGCATGCTGATGGCCGCCATGCGATTGAATATCCCGGTGGTGTTCGTTTCCGGCGGCCCGATGGAGGCTGGCAAGGTGAAGTGGCAGGATCAGACGATCAAGGTCGACCTCATTGACGCCATGATCAAGGCTGGCGACAAGACGGTTTCCGATGCCGAGGTGGAAAGCTTCGAGCGTTCCGCCTGCCCGACCTGCGGTTCGTGCTCCGGCATGTTCACCGCCAATTCGATGAATTGTCTGACCGAGGCGCTGGGCTTGTCGCTGCCGGGTAATGGCACCATCGTTGCTACCCATGCCAGCCGCAAGGAACTGTTCCTGCGCGCGGCCCGCCTGTCGGTCGAGTTGTGCAGGCGTTACTACGAGCAGGACGATGCCTCGGTTCTGCCGCGCACCATCGCCAGCAAGGCGGCTTTCGAAAATGCGATGGCCCTCGATGTATCGATGGGCGGCTCGACCAATACCGTGCTGCACCTGCTGGCAACCGCCCAGGAGGCCGGTGTCGATTTCACGATGGCCGATATCGACCGCATCTCGCGCAAGGTGCCCTGCTTGGCGAAGGTCGCACCGGCCACGCAGGAGTACCACATTGAGGACGTGCATCGGGCCGGCGGCATCATGGCCATCCTTGGCGAACTCGACCGTGCCGGTCTGCTCGACCGCGACGTGCCGACCGTGCATACCAAGACCCTCGGCGAAGCCATCGACCGCTGGGATGTCGTGCGCGAGCACGACGTCAAGGTGCACGACTTCTACAAGGCCGCTCCGGGCGGGGTGCCGACGCAAACCGCTTTCTCCCAGAGCCGTCAATATCCAGAGCTCGATCTCGATCGCACCCACGGCTGTATCCGCAACAAGGCCAATGCCTACTCCCAGGATGGCGGTCTGGCCGTGCTCTACGGCAACATCGCCCTCGACGGCTGCATCGTCAAAACCGCCGGTGTCGACGAGTCGATCTGGAAATTCACTGGTCGCGCCCGCGTCTTCGAAAGCCAGGATACGGCCGTCGAGAGCATCCTCGGCGGACAGGTTGTCGCTGGCGACGTCGTCGTGATCCGCTATGAGGGTCCGAAGGGCGGTCCGGGCATGCAGGAAATGCTCTACCCGACCTCCTATCTCAAGTCCATGGGGCTCGGCAAGGAGTGTGCGCTGCTCACCGACGGGCGTTTCTCGGGGGGCACTTCCGGATTGTCGATCGGCCATGCTTCGCCGGAAGCCGCGGACGGTGGAGCCATCGGCCTTGTGGAGGAGGGGGATCGCATCGAGATCGATATCCCGAACCGCCGCATCCATTTGGCCGTCTCCGACGACGAACTCGCCCGCCGGCGCGCTGCCATGGAGGCCAAGGGCGATGCTGCCTGGAAACCGGCCAGCCGGGAACGCGTCGTCTCGGCTGCGCTGCAGGCTTACGCCCTGATGGCTACCTCGGCGGACAAGGGGGCGGTGCGCGACGTCAAGCAGATTCAGCGCCGGAAATGACCCTCGCCGTTTGGCTCGGCTTCCTGGTGGCCGCGATCGTCATCGCGGTCACGCCGGGACCGGGAGCCGTAATCAGCATGAGCACAGGCATGCGGCACGGCTATTGGGCAGCGCTCACGGCCATTCTGGGCCTGCAGACGGCGCTCCTGATCCAGTTGGCGATTGTCGGAATGGGCCTTGGCGCTTTGCTCGCCACTTCGGAAACCGCCTTTCTCGCCGTCAAGTTCTTCGGTGCTGCCTACCTTGTCTGGCTGGGTATCCAGAAATGGCGAACCCCGGCCGCACCGCTTGACGTCGATGCGCCGGAGGTTCGCCGCAAGGGGCTGTTCATCCAGGGAGTGCTGGTGAACCTGACCAATCCGAAGGCGATTATTTTCATGGGTGCCTTGGTGCCGCAATTCATCAATCCGGGCGCCGAGCAGTTGCCCCAATATCTCCTGGTCGCACTCACTCTGTGTGGCACCGATATTGCCGTGATGTCCTGTTATGCCTTGGCAGCATCTCGCCTTGGACGCTGGTTGCGGGATCCAAAGGCCGTTCGCAAGCAGAACCGCCTGTTCGGTGGCCTGTTCGTTTCGGCGGGTGCGCTGCTGGCGGTATCGTCACGACCGGGATGAGCATTCGCCGTCAACCGGCGATCGGGGCGACGCGTTACCCGTTCACGGATGCAGCAACCAGCCGGGCTTTCCGCCTTGGTTTGCAAGGGATAGAAAAGGGTTTTATCATCCGGAGCCGTACTTATCACCAACCCGACAAACGGAGCGAGAGAATGAAAGCTGTTTATGTTGCCATGATGGCTGCTGCTGGTATCGTCATGACCGGTCAGGCTCAGGCTGATGAAGCCCTGGCCAAGGCCAAGAACTGCATGTCCTGCCACGCCATCGACAAGAAGCTGGTTGGCCCGTCTTACAAGGATGTCGCTGCCAAATACAAGGGCGACGCCAAGGCTCCGGCCATGCTGGCTGCCAAGATCAAGGCTGGTGGTAAGGGTACCTGGGGTCAAATCCCGATGCCGCCGAACAACGTCACCGAAGACGAAGCCAAGAAACTGGCTGCCTGGGTTCTGGCGCTGAAGTAATCCAGCCCTGTTTTCGCATAAAAGCCGGCTATATGCCGGCTTTTATGTTTTTGGGTGTTGACAGGGTGTGGAGTCGTCCGGATAATCTCGGGTTCTTCCGGAGGGATACCCAAGCGGTCAACGGGAACAGACTGTAAATCTGTCGGCTCAGCCTTCGAAGGTTCGAATCCTTCTCCCTCCACCAGATTGAATGCTGTAGCGGCCAGTGCTGCGGGCGTAGGGTTTTGCGGGTGTAGCTCAATGGTAGAGCTGAAGCCTTCCAAGCTTAAGACGAGGGTTCGATTCCCTTCACCCGCTCCACGACACGGTACGGCTGGAGTTTTAAGGTAGGCCCATGTGGCTCAGTGGTAGAGCACTCCCTTGGTAAGGGAGAGGTCGGCAGTTCGATCCTGCCCATGGGCACCACCGATTAGCTTGGATTCTGGATTTTTATTTATCTGATTATTGAGGAACTGGAATGGCTAAGGAAAAATTCGAGCGTACGAAACCGCACGTAAACGTTGGCACGATTGGTCACGTTGACCACGGCAAGACCACGCTGACCGCTGCGATCACCACCGTGCTGTCCGCCAAGTTCGGCGGCTCGGCCAAGAAATACGACGAAATCGACGCTGCGCCGGAAGAAAAGGCCCGCGGTATTACGATTAACACCGCCCACGTCGAATACGAAACCGCCAACCGTCACTACGCCCACGTTGACTGCCCGGGCCACGCCGACTACGTCAAGAACATGATCACCGGTGCTGCCCAGATGGACGGTGCCATTCTGGTCTGCTCCGCTGCTGACGGCCCGATGCCGCAAACCCGCGAGCACATCCTGCTGGCTCGTCAGGTTGGTGTGCCGTACGTTCTGGTCTACATGAACAAGTGCGACATGGTTGACGACGCCGAACTGCTCGAGCTCGTCGAAATGGAACTGCGCGAACTGCTCTCCAAGTACGACTTCCCGGGCGACGACACCCCGATCATCCACGGCTCCGCACTGAAGGCCCTGGAAGGCGACCAGTCCGAAATCGGCGAGCCGTCCATCTTCCGTCTGGCTGACGCCCTGGACTCCTACATTCCGACCCCGGAGCGCGCTGTTGACATGCCGTTCCTGATGCCGGTTGAAGACGTCTTCTCGATCTCCGGTCGTGGCACCGTTGTCACCGGTCGTGTCGAGCGCGGCATCATCAAGGTTGGCGAAGAAATCGAAATCGTCGGTATCCGCCCGACCCAGAAGACCACCTGTACCGGTGTCGAAATGTTCCGCAAGCTGCTCGACCAAGGTCAAGCTGGCGACAACATCGGTGCCCTGCTGCGTGGTACCAAGCGTGAAGACGTTGAGCGTGGTCAAGTCCTGTGCAAGCCGGGCTCCATCACCCCGCACACCCACTTCACCGGCGAAGTCTATGTTCTGTCCAAGGACGAAGGTGGTCGTCACACCCCGTTCTTCAACAACTATCGTCCGCAGTTCTACTTCCGTACGACCGACGTGACCGGCGCCATCTCGCTGCCGGAAGGCGTTGAGATGGTCATGCCGGGCGACAACGTCCAGATGACCGTCAAGCTGATCGCCCCAATCGCCATGGAAGAAGGTCTGCGCTTCGCCATCCGCGAAGGCGGCCGTACCGTTGGCGCCGGCGTCGTCGCTAAGATCATCGAGTAATCGATCGCAACAACGCATCAAAAGCGCTCCGGGTAACCGGGGCGCTTCAGTGTCTCTGCAGCAGGGGTGTAGCTCAATTGGTAGAGCGCCGGTTTCCAAAACCGAAGGTCGGGGGTTCGATTCCCTCCGCCCCTGCCACTCTCTTTAAAGATCGCGAACGTCATGGCTGACAAGATCAAGTTTGCGCTGGCGCTGGTTATTCTGGCTGCCGGCGTGGCTGGTTTCTACCTGCTCTCCGAGCAGGCAATGATTTTGCGCGTCCTGGCGGTCCTCGTTGGGTTGGCGCTGGCAGTTGCTGTTGCATGGAAAACTGAGCCGGGTCAGCGCTTCTTTGTCTTTGGCAATGAAGCGGTTGTCGAGGCCAAAAAAGTTGTCTGGCCTACCCGCAAGGAAACACTGCAGACAACGGGTGCTGTCTTCGCTTTTGTCGTGGTGATGGCGATCTTCCTGTATCTGACTGACAAGAGCCTCGAAGTAGTCCTGTACGAATGGGTGCTGGGCTGGAAGAAATCATGAGCAAACGCTGGTACGTCGTACACGCCTACTCCGGCTTCGAAAAAAGTGTGATGCGCGCCATTCAGGAGCGCATCAACCGTTTGGGTATGCAGGAAAAATTCGGCCGCATCCTGGTGCCGGTCGAAGAAGTGGTTGAAATGAAGGGTGGTCAGAAGGCTATTTCGGAGCGCAAGTTCTTTCCGGGCTATGTGCTGTGCGAAATGGAGATGGATGATGACTCCTGGCATCTCGTCAAGAACACGCCCAAGGTGACCGGCTTTGTTGGTGGAACCGCTACCAAGCCGACGCCGATTTCCCAGAAAGAAGTCGACAAGATCATGCAGCAGATGCAGGAAGGGGTAGAAAAACCCCGTCCCAAGGTGCTGTTCGAGGTCGGCGAAGTGGTTCGTGTCAAGGAAGGTCCGTTCACCGATTTCCACGGTTCGGTGGAAGACGTCAATTACGAAAAGAATCGACTGCGCGTTTCGGTGACCATCTTCGGTCGCGCTACGCCGGTTGAATTGGAATTCGGTCAGGTCGAAAAGTCCTGACCATGGATTGAGGGCCAGCCGAAGCCCTGAATTCGGCAAGAGGAGCGTCGGTAGTCGGTGTACAACCGATAAGGGCGCGCTACCACTCATTATCTAGGAGCAATACATGGCCAAGAAAATCATCGGCTATATTAAGCTGCAAGTGCCGGCCGGCAAGGCGAACCCGTCGCCCCCGATCGGCCCCGCGCTGGGTCAGCGCGGTCTCAACATCATGGAATTCTGCAAGGCGTTCAACGCCCAAACCCAAGGCGTCGAGCCGGGCCTGCCGATTCCCGTGGTGATTACCGCCTTCGCGGACAAGTCCTTCACCTTCGTGATGAAGACTCCGCCGGCAACCATCCTGATCAAGAAGGCTGCTGGCATCAAGTCTGGTTCCGCCAAGCCGCACACCGACAAGGTCGGCAAGATCACCCGCGCCCAGTGCGAGGAAATTGCCAAGACCAAGATGCCTGACCTGACCGCTGCCGATATGGAAGCAGCTATTCGCACCATCGCCGGCTCCGCCCGCTCGATGGGCATCACGGTGGAGGGTCTGTAATCATGGCTAAGCTCTCGAAAAAGCAAAAGGCTCTGGCCGAGAAGGTTATCGCCCAGAAGCTCTATCCGTTGCAGGAAGCCCTGGCTCTGGCCAAGGAAACCGCCACGGCCAAGTTCGACGAGTCGATCGACGTCGCTGTCAACCTCGGTGTTGATGCACGTAAATCCGACCAGGTTGTTCGCGGTTCCGTCGTTCTGCCGGCCGGTACCGGCAAGTCGGTTCGCGTCGCTGTATTCGCCCAGGGTGAAAAGGCGGAAGCCGCCAAGGCTGCTGGTGCCGAAGTCGTCGGTTTCGACGACCTGGCCGCCGATATTAAGGCGGGTAATCTGAATTTCGACGTGGTCATCGCCACGCCGGACGCGATGAAGGTTGTTGGTCAGCTCGGTCAGGTGCTCGGTCCGCGCGGTCTGATGCCGAACCCGAAGGTCGGCACCGTGACCATGGATGTCGCTACGGCCGTCAAGAATGCCAAGGCTGGCCAGGTTCAGTACCGTACCGACAAGGCTGGTATCATTCACGCTACCATCGGTCGTGCTTCCTTCTCTGTCGAGAATCTGGAAACCAACCTGAAGGCGCTGATCGATGCGCTGCAAAAAGCCAAGCCGGCTTCTTCCAAGGGTCAGTACCTGAAGAAGATTGCTGTTTCCGCCACGATGGGCCCCGGCGTTCGCGTCGACCAGGCTTCTCTGGCTGGCTAAAAGTACTTTGGGCCATGGCGGATGTTTCGGCATTCGCCATGGATCGTCAAAGACCGCAGGCGCCCCGGTAACGGGGCTTAATGGCGAAAGCAACCTGCGCAGACGGTGTCCCCGAACAAGATTTTCTGCTGACTGGCAACAGGCAGCATAGCTTCTGGTTCAGGTCGCCGTAGGTGCGATGGAGATTCCTTCATCGTGTTATGACTTGAAAGGAGGAAAGACCTGTGGGTCTCAATCTGAACGACAAAAAAGCTGTCGTAGCCGAGGTGTCCGCACAAGTGGCGAACGCCCAGACGATCGCAGTTGCCGAATATCGTGGCATTGAGGTGGGTGATCTCACCGTGCTGCGCAAGAAGGCGCGCGAGTCTGGCGTTTATCTGCGCGTGCTGAAAAACACTTTGGTGCGTCGCGCGGTAGCCGGCACCCCGTTTGCCGGTCTGGCTGACCAGATGGTCGGTCCGCTGATCTACAGCATCTCCGCCGATCCCGTGGCAGCCGCGAAGGTTCTCAATGACTTCGCAAAAACCAACGACAAGCTGGTACTGAAGGCCGGTTCTTACGCCGGCAAAGTGCTCGACAAAGCCGGTGTGCAGGCACTTGCCTCCATCCCGAGCCGCGAAGAGCTGCTCTCCAAGCTGCTGTACGTCATGCAGGCTCCGGTCGCCGGCTTCGTCCGCGCCGTGGATGCACTGGCAAAGAAGCGCGAAGAAGAAGCAACCGCTGCTTGATCCCTACCGCATACGAACTGAATTAGGAGTAGTTTGAAATGGCAATTAGCAAAGAAGACATCCTGGAAGCCGTTGGCTCCCTGACCGTTATGGAACTGAATGACCTGGTCAAGGCATTCGAAGAGAAGTTCGGCGTTTCCGCCGCTGCCGTCGCCGTCGCTGGCCCGGCTGGCGCTGCCGCTCCGGCCGCTGAAGAAAAGACCGACTTCACCGTCGTTCTGGCTGCTGCCGGCGACAAGAAGGTCGAAGTCATCAAGGTCGTTCGTGCCGCTACCGGCCTGGGCCTGAAGGAAGCCAAGGATCTGGTCGACGGTGCTCCGAAGCCGGTCAAGGAAGGCCTGCCGAAGGCTGACGCCGAAGCCCTCAAGAAGCAACTCGAGGACGCTGGCGCCAAGGTCGAACTCAAGTAATCGAGTCCTGCCCAATGGGCTGGTGGTGTTTCGCCACCAGCCCTTTTGTGCTTTGTAAAACAGGTTAATAGACCCACCACCAGTCAATTGACAATCGCCAGCCGGCAAACGCAAACCGATCTTTTCTCTCTCAGCCTGGGGAGAGAAGTCTGTTTGCGTTTGCCTGTTTCCGCAGGTTCCCTGTTTGATTTCATCCTCACGGAGTTACCATGACTTACTCCTTCACCGAGAAGAAACGCATCCGCAAGAGCTTCGCCAAGCGCGCCAGCGTGCTGGACGTTCCGTACTTGTTGGCGACCCAACTGCAGTCCTTCAAGGACTTCCTGCAGGATGAAGTCCCTCCCGAGACGCGGAAAAACGAAGGCCTGCAGGCTGCGTTCACCTCGATTTTTCCGATCGTTTCGCATTCCGGCAATGCCCGTCTGGAATTCGTCAGCTACATGCTCGGCGAGCCCGCTTTTGACGTGACTGAATGCCACCAGCGTGGCCTGACCTTCGCGTCTTCCTTGCGTGCCAAGGTACGCCTGGTGATCATGGATCGCGAAGCACCGGATACCGTGAAGGAGGTCAAGGAGCAGGAAGTCTACATGGGTGAAATCCCCCTGATGACGACCAATGGCTCCTTCGTGATCAATGGTACCGAGCGGGTCATCGTTTCCCAGTTGCACCGCTCGCCGGGTGTCTTCTTCGAGCATGACCGGGGCAAGACCCATAGCTCGGGCAAACTGCTGTTCTCTGCCCGTGTGATTCCCTACCGCGGTTCCTGGCTGGATTTCGAATTCGATCCGAAGGACACCCTGTTCTTCCGGGTTGATCGCCGTCGCAAGATGCCGGTCACCACGCTGCTCAAGGCCATCGGCATGACCTCGGAGCAGATTCTGGAGCAGTTCTTCGAGTTCGACACCTTCCTGCTCGGCAAGGAGAAGGTCGAGTTCGCGCTGGTTCCTGAGCGTCTGCGCGGCGAAGTGGCCCGTTTCGACTTCGTCGGGCCGGATGGCAAGCTGATTGTTGCCAAGGACAAGCGGATTACCGCCAAACATATTCGTGATATCGGTACTGCTGGTATCAAGCAGATCGCTGTGCCTGACGAATTCCTGGTTGGTCGTGTGATCGCCAAGAACATCATCGATAAGGCAACCGGCGAAGTTGTCGCCAACGCCAACGACGAAATCACCGAGACCTTGCTCGCCAAGTTGCGTGAAGCCGGTATTTCCACCGTTGAAACCTTGTACACCAACGAACTCGATCGCGGCGCGTTCATCTCGAACACCCTGCGTGCCGATGAAACCGCCTCCCGGCAGGCTGCCCGGATCGCCATCTACCGCATGATGCGCCCGGGCGAGCCGCCGACGGAAGAAGCGGTCGAAATCCTGTTCAACGGGCTGTTCTACTCCGACGAGCGCTACGATCTGTCCGGCGTCGGCCGCATGAAGTTCAACCGCCGCCTGTCCCGTCAGGACGTCATCGAATACAAGGTGATGGTCAAGGGGCTGGCATCCAAGGCCGAAGCGGCCCTGAAAAACCTGGCCGAGGCGGCCGGTCAGCCGCTCGCCGCGATTCAGGACATGGTCAGCCTGCTGCCCTTCGGTTCGCGGGCCATGATCGAAAACGCCACGCTGGCGGAAGCCGAGGCCCTCGCAGCCAAGCTCAAGCCGCTGGGTGCAAACGTCGAAGTTCGCGAGCAACTGACCTTGTCGCCGCGCGATATCGTTGATGTGATCCGTATCCTGGTCGAACTGCGCAACGGGCGCGGTGATATCGATGATATCGATCACCTCGGCAACCGTCGTGTCCGCTCGGTGGGCGAACTGGCCGAGAACCAGTTCCGCGCTGGTTTGGTCCGCGTCGAGCGCGCTGTCAAGGAGCGTTTGTCGCAGGCAGAATCCGATAACCTGATGCCGCACGACCTGATCAATGCCAAGCCGATCAGCGCCGCGATCAAGGAATTCTTCGGCTCCAGCCAGCTGTCGCAGTTCATGGACCAGACCAACCCGCTGTCGGAAATCACCCACAAGCGCCGCGTTTCGGCTCTTGGCCCGGGTGGTTTGACCCGCGAACGTGCCGGTTTCGAGGTGCGTGACGTGCATCCGACCCACTACGGCCGTGTCTGTCCCATCGAAACGCCGGAAGGCCCGAACATCGGCCTGATCAACTCGCTGGCCCTGTTCGCCCGCGTCAACAGCTACGGTTTCATCGAAACCGCCTACCGCAAGGTCATTGACGGCAAGGTGACCAACGACATCGAATACCTGTCGGCAATCGAGGAAGGCAACTACGTCGTTGCCCAGGCCAACGCCGCACTCGATGGTGAGGGCCGCCTGTCCGACGATCTCGTGACCTGTCGCGAAAAGGGTGAAACCATCCTGGCCGAGCCGTCACGTGTCCAGTACATGGACGTGGCACCGGGCCAGATCGTTTCCGTCGCCGCCTCGCTGATTCCGTTCCTCGAGCATGACGATGCGAACCGCGCGCTGATGGGTGCCAACATGCAGCGCCAAGCCGTGCCCTGCCTGCGTCCGGAAAAGCCGCTGGTCGGCACCGGTATCGAACGCACCGTTGCGGTCGACTCGGGGACAGCTGTCGTTGCCCTGCGTGGCGGCAAGGTCGACTACGTCGATGCCGGTCGTGTCGTGGTCCGCGTCAATGACGACGAAACCATCGCTGGCGAAGTCGGTGTCGACATCTACAACCTGGTCAAGTACACCCGCTCCAACCAGAACACCAACATCAACCAGCGTCCGATGGTCAAGGTTGGCGACGTGATCGCCAAGGGCGACGTGGTTGCCGACGGTGCCTCCACCGACAAGGGCGAACTGGCGCTTGGCCAGAACATGCTGATCGCCTTCATGCCGTGGAACGGCTACAACTTCGAAGATTCGATCCTGATCTCCGAACGCGTCGTTGCCGAAGACCGCTACACCTCGATCCACATCGAGGAACTGACGGTCGTTGCCCGCGACACCAAGCTCGGACCTGAGGAAATCACCCGCGACATCGCGTCGCTGGGTGAAGCCCAGCTGTCCCGTCTGGACGATTCCGGCATCGTGTATATCGGCGCCGAAGTCGAAGCTGGCGACGTGCTGGTCGGCAAGGTCACGCCGAAGGGCGAAACCCAGCTGACGCCGGAAGAGAAGCTGCTGCGCGCCATCTTCGGCGAGAAGGCTTCCGACGTGAAGGACACCTCTCTGCGCGTGCCGTCGGGCATTGCCGGTACCGTCATCGACGTCCAGGTGTTCACCCGCGAAGGCATCGAGCGCGACAAGCGTGCCCAGTCGATCATCGACGAGCACCTGCGTCACTACAAGCTCGACTTGGCCGACCAGATGCGCATCGTCGAACGCGATGCCTTCGAGCGTGTCGGCCGCCTGATCGTTGGCAAAAAGGCCAACGGTGGTCCGAAGAAGCTGGCCAAGGGGTCCGTCATCGAGCAGTCCTATCTGGATGGCATGGATCCGCATCACTGGTTCGACATCCGTCTGTCCGACGACGACATCGCTCAGCAACTGGAGCAGGTCAAGGAAGGCCTCGAACAGGCACGCAAGGATTTTGATATTGCCTTCGAAGCCAAGCGCAAGAAGCTGACGCAGGGTGACGAACTGCCGCCGGGCGTGCAGAAGATGGTCAAGGTTTATGTGGCCGTCAAGCGCCGCCTGCAGCCGGGTGACAAAATGGCCGGCCGTCACGGTAACAAGGGTGTCGTTTCGCGCATCCTGCCGGTGGAAGACATGCCGTACATGGCTGACGGTACGCCGGTCGACATTGTGCTGAACCCGTTGGGCGTGCCGTCCCGGATGAACGTCGGCCAGATTCTCGAAGTTCACCTCGGCCTCGCGGCCAAGGGTCTTGGCTACAAGATTGGCGACATGCTGCGTGCCCAGGCGACGGCCAAGGAGGTGCGTGGTTTCCTCGACCAGATCTACAACGCCAGTGGCAAGTCGGAGAATCTCGACGAGCTGAACGACAGCGAAATCATGGAAATGGCCGGCAACCTGACGTCCGGTGTGCCGTTTGCCACACCGGTGTTCGACGGCGCCAAGGAAGAGGAAATCAAGGGGATGCTGGCCCTTGCCGGCATGCCGTCTTCCGGTCAGATGACCCTGTTCGATGGTCGCACCGGAGAAGCCTTCGAGCGCCAGGTGACGGTCGGCTACATGCATTACCTGAAGCTGCATCACCTGGTCGATGACAAGATGCACGCCCGCTCGACCGGCCCGTACTCGCTGGTGACCCAACAGCCGTTGGGCGGCAAGGCGCAGTTCGGCGGCCAGCGTTTCGGTGAAATGGAAGTGTGGGCACTGGAAGCCTACGGTGCCTCCTACGTGCTGCAGGAAATGCTGACCGTCAAGTCCGACGACGTGAACGGCCGGACCAAGGTCTACGAAAACATCGTCAAGGGCGAGCACAAGATCGATGCCGGCATGCCGGAATCCTTCAACGTGCTGGTCAAGGAAATCCGTTCGCTGGCGATCGACATCGATCTGGAACGTTACTGATTCAGGGCTTAGGAGTTAAACGATGAAAGCATTGCTCGATCTGTTCAAGCAGGTAACCGCCGAGGAGGAATTCGACGCGATTACCATTGGCCTCGCCTCGCCCGAAAAGATCCGTTCCTGGTCCTACGGTGAAGTCAAGAAGCCGGAAACCATCAACTACCGTACTTTCAAACCGGAGCGGGATGGCCTGTTCTGCGCCAAGATCTTCGGTCCGATCAAGGACTACGAGTGCTTGTGCGGCAAGTACAAGCGCCTGAAGCACCGCGGCGTGATCTGCGAGAAGTGTGGCGTCGAAGTGACGCTGGCCAAGGTCCGTCGTGACCGCATGGGTCACATCGAACTGGCTTCGCCGGTGGCCCACATCTGGTTCCTGAAGTCCCTGCCGTCCCGTCTCGGCATGGTCCTCGACATGACGCTGCGCGACATCGAGCGCGTCCTGTACTTCGAAGCCTATGTCGTGACCGATCCGGGCATGGTCTCCAATCTGCAGCGTGGCCAGTTGTTGACGGAAGACCAGTATCTCGAAATGGTCGAGGAGCATGGCGACGAGTTCCAGGCGCTGATGGGCGCCGAGGGCATTCGCGAGATGCTGCGCAACCTCGAACTGAACTCCGAGGTTGAGAACCTGCGTGCCGAGCTCGATGTCACTGGTTCCGAAGCGAAGAACAAGAAACTCGCCAAGCGCCTGAAGATTCTCGAAGGTTTCCAGAAGTCGGGCATCAAGCCCGACTGGATGATCCTCGAAGTGCTGCCGGTCCTGCCACCGGACCTGCGCCCGCTGGTCCCCCTGGACGGTGGCCGCTTCGCGACCTCCGACCTGAACGATCTGTACCGTCGCGTCATCAACCGTAACAACCGTCTGAAGCGCCTGCTCGAACTGAAGGCTCCGGAAATCATCGTGCGCAACGAAAAGCGCATGCTGCAGGAAGCCGTCGACTCGCTGCTCGACAACGGCCGTCGCGGCAAGGCCATGACCGGCGCCAACAAGCGCCCCTTGAAGTCGCTGGCCGACATGATCAAGGGCAAGGGCGGCCGTTTCCGTCAGAACCTGCTCGGCAAGCGTGTCGACTACTCGGGCCGTTCGGTCATCGTGGTCGGTCCGCAGCTCAAGCTGCATCAGTGCGGCCTGCCCAAGCTGATGGCGCTGGAACTGTTCAAGCCTTTCATTTTCCACAAGCTGGAAGTGCTCGGCTACGCCACGACCATCAAGCAAGCCAAGAAGATGGTCGAAGGCCAGGAGCCGGTGGTCTGGGACATCCTGGAAGACGTCATCCGCGAACATCCGGTCATGCTGAACCGCGCACCGACGCTGCACCGTCTCGGTATTCAGGCGTTTGAGCCGACCCTGATTGAAGGCAAGGCCATCCAGTTGCACCCGCTGGTTTGTGCTGCGTTCAACGCCGACTTCGACGGTGACCAGATGGCCGTCCACGTCCCGCTGTCGCTGGAAGCGCAGATGGAAGCCCGCACCCTGATGCTGGCCTCGAACAACGTGCTGTCGCCCGCCAACGGCCAGCCGATCATCGTCCCGTCGCAGGATATCGTTCTCGGTCTGTACTACGCCACCCGCGAGCGCATCAACGCCAAGGGCGAGGGCATGTACTTCGCCGACGTGGCCGAAATCGAACGCGCCATGGCCGCCAAGGAACTGGATATCCATGCCCGTATTTCCGTACGCCTGAAGCAGTACGAACCGGCCGCCGTCGATGGTGAGTGGACCGAGAAGCTGGTGCGTGTCGAAACTACCGCCGGCCGTGCCATCCTCTCCAAGATCCTGCCCAAGGGCCTGCCCTTTAAGGCGATCGACAAGGCGCTGAAGAAGAAGGAAATCTCCAAGCTGATCGACGAATCCTTCCGTCGCTGTGGTCTCAAGGAAACCGTCGTTTTCGCCGACAAGCTGATGCAGAACGGCTATGCCCTGGCGACCCGTGCCGGTATCTCCTTCTGCTCGGACGACATGCGCGTTCCGGCCAAGAAGTACGAGATCATCGCCGAGGCGGAAGCCGAGGTTAAGGAAATCGAGACCCAGTACACCAACGGTCTGGTTACCCAGGGCGAGCGCTACAACAAGGTCGTCGATATCTGGGGTCGTACCGGTGACCAGGTTGCCAAGGTGATGATGGACGAACTCGGCCACGAGGAGGTCATCGACCGCCACGGCAAGAAGGCCAAGCAGGACTCGTTCAACTCCATCTACATGATGGCCGACTCCGGCGCCCGCGGTTCCGCCGCCCAGATTCGTCAGCTGGCCGGTATGCGCGGCCTGATGGCCAAGCCGGACGGCTCGATTATCGAAACGCCGATTACCACCAATTTCCGCGAAGGCCTGAACGTTCTCCAGTACTTCATCTCGACCCACGGTGCCCGTAAGGGTCTGGCCGACACCGCGCTGAAGACGGCGAACTCCGGCTACCTGACGCGTCGTCTGGTTGACGTGACCCAGGACCTGGTGATCACCGAAGACGACTGCGGCACCAAGAACGGTTTTGCCGTGAAGGCGCTGGTCGAAGGCGGTGAGGTCATCGAGCCCTTGCGCGAGCGTATCCTCGGCCGCGTTACGGTGGACGACCTGGTTGATCCGGAAACCCAGGAAACCGTCATCTTCGCCGGCACCATGCTGGACGAGGATCTGGTGGACCTGATCGACAAGCTGGGTATCGACGAAGTCAAGGTCCGCACCCCGCTAACCTGTGATACCCGCTACGGCCTGTGCGCCAAGTGCTACGGCCGTGATCTTGGCCGCGGCACGATGGTCAACGCTGGCGAATCGGTCGGCGTTATCGCTGCCCAGTCGATTGGCGAACCGGGTACCCAGCTGACCATGCGTACCTTCCACGTCGGTGGTGCGGCTTCCCGTGCCGCAGTGGCCGACAAGATCGAGGGCAAGTCGGCCGGTATCGTCCGCTATACCTCGAACATGCGTTTCGTGACCAGTGCCAAGGGCGAGAAGGTCGTTATTTCCCGCTCCGGCGAAGTGCTGATCACCGACGACCATGGTCGTGAACGTGAGCGTCACAAGGTGCCGTATGGCGCCATCCTGGCTGCTGACGAAGGCAAGGCGGTCAAGGCTGGCACCAAGCTGGCGTCGTGGGATCCGCACACCCGCCCGATTATCACCGAGTATGCCGGTACCGTCCGTTTCGAGAACGTCGAAGAGGGCGTCACCGTCGCCAAGCAGGTCGATGATGTGACCGGCCTGTCCACGTTGGTCGTTATTGACCACAAGCGCGGGGGCAAGGCGGCGACGAAGGGGGTGCGCCCGGTCGTCAAGCTGCTTGATGAAAATGGCCAGGAAGTCAGGATTCACGGCAGCGATCACGCCGTTTCCATCGCCTTCCAGGTTGGCTCGATCATCTCGGTGGTCGATGGCCAGCAGGTGGGTGTTGGCGACGTCCTGGCCCGTATGCCGCAGGAATCCGCCAAGACCCGCGACATCACCGGTGGTCTGCCGCGCGTTGCCGAGTTGTTCGAAGCCCGTACCCCGAAGGATGCTTCCGTCCTGGCCGAAACGACCGGCACGATCAGCTTCGGTAAGGATACCAAGGGCAAGCAGCGTCTGATCATTACCGATCTTGACGGCAACGCCCACGAATTCCTGATCTCCAAGGACAAGCACGTTCTGGTGCATGACGGCCAAGTCGTCAACAAGGGTGAGAAGATCGTCGAAGGCGAGCCGGATCCGCACGATATCCTGCGTCTGCAGGGCGTCGAGGCCTTGGCCCGTTACATTACCGACGAAGTGCAGGACGTTTACCGTCTGCAGGGTGTGAAGATCAACGACAAGCACATCGAGGTGATCGTCCGCCAGATGCTGCGTCGCGTGACCATCGTTGAACCGGGTGACACCAAGTTCATCAAGTCCGAACAGGTCGAGCGTGCTGAACTGCTGGCCGAAAACGATCGTGTCAACGCTGAGGGCAAGCTGCCGGCGACCTTCGAGCACATGCTGCTCGGTATTACGAAGGCGTCGCTGTCGACCGACTCGTTCATCTCTGCCGCATCCTTCCAGGAAACCACGCGCGTGCTGACCGAAGCCGCCATCATGGGTAAGCGCGATGAACTGCGTGGTCTCAAGGAAAACGTCATCGTCGGCCGTCTGATTCCGGCCGGTACCGGTCTGGCCTACCACCGCAGTCGCAAGGCGCAGGCGGCTGGCGAAGACCAGGCTGCCGATCGTGTGATCGAAGATGCCGTTGGCGAAAGTGCAACACAGGAGGCCGATCAGGGTCTCTGATGCCGTACCCCAACCCCTGTGTCTCGTTGACATGGGGGTTGATCAACCATAGAATCTATGGTCTTTGTCGGCAGAGGCTAATCATTGTCTCTGCTTTGGATAACAAAATTGCCGTCGTGCACCGTTTTGGGTGCCCGGTTGTTGAAGGAAGTTTGATATGCCGACCATCAACCAGCTCGTGCGCAAGCCGCGCGTTGCCGAAAAGGCCAAGAGCAAGGTTCCTGCGCTGGAAAAGTGCCCGCAGAAGCGTGGCGTCTGCACCCGCGTCTACACCACCACCCCGAAGAAGCCGAACTCTGCTCTCCGTAAGGTTTGCAAGGTTCGCCTGACGAATGGCTTCGAAGTCATTTCGTACATCGGTGGTGAAGGCCACAACCTGCAGGAGCACTCCGTGGTCCTGATCCGTGGTGGTCGTGTCAAGGACTTGCCGGGTGTGCGTTACCACACCGTGCGTGGCTCCCTGGATACGCAGGGCGTCAAAGATCGTAAGCAGGCCCGTTCCAAGTACGGTGCCAAGCGTCCGAAGGCTGCTTGATTCATCAAGCGGCTTGAGTAAGTGGTCGTTCTGTTGGGCGACCGAGAGAGCCGGGGGGGTGAAAACCCCTTCCCGGCTTTTCAACTGAATCGTGTTTAGTAGAGGTTAATATGCCCCGTCGTCGCGAAGTTCCCAAACGTGACATTCTGCCGGATCCGAAGTTCGGCAATGTCGAAGTTTCCAAGTTCATCAACGCCATCATGCAGAGCGGCAAGAAGTCGGTCGCCGAGCGCATTGTTTATGGCGCTTTCGATATCATCACCACCAAGTCCGGCAAGGATCCGCTGGAGGTGTTTGGTGCTGCCATGGGCAACGTCAAGCCGATGGTCGAAGTGAAGTCCCGCCGCGTTGGTGGTGCCAACTACCAGGTTCCGGTAGAAGTCCGTCCGGCCCGTCGTGCTGCGCTGGCCATGCGCTGGTTGCGTGAATCGGCCCGCAAGCGTTCCGAGAAGTCGATGGGTCAGCGTCTGGCTGCTGAAATGCTGGAAGCCTCTGAGAATCGCGGCGGTGCGGTCAAGAAGCGTGATGAAGTTCACCGCATGGCTGAAGCCAACAAGGCCTTCGCTCACTTCCGCTTCTAATTCTCAAAGGGCTTTAACGTGGCACGTAAAACTCCCATCGAGCGCTACCGCAACATCGGTATCAGCGCCCACATCGACGCCGGCAAGACCACCACGACCGAGCGCATCCTGTTCTACACCGGTGTCAATCACAAGATTGGCGAAGTGCATGACGGTGCCGCTACCATGGACTGGATGGAGCAGGAGCAGGAGCGTGGTATCACCATCACCTCGGCCGCGACGACCTGCTTCTGGAAGGGCATGGACATGCAGTTCCAGGAGCATCGCTTCAACATTATCGATACCCCGGGGCACGTCGACTTCACCATCGAAGTCGAGCGCTCGATGCGCGTTCTTGACGGTGCGTGCATGGTCTACTGCGCGGTCGGTGGTGTGCAGCCGCAGTCCGAGACGGTTTGGCGTCAGGCGACCAAGTACAATGTGCCGCGTCTGGCCTTCGTGAACAAGATGGACCGTTCCGGTGCCAACTTCTTCAAGGTCGTTGACCAGATGAAGACCCGTCTGAAGGCCAACCCGGTGCCCATCGTGATTCCGATCGGTGCCGAGGATACCTTCGCTGGCGTTGTTGACCTGATCAAGATGAAATCCATTATCTGGGACGAGGCGTCTCAGGGGATGAAGTTTGAATACCAGGATATTCCGGCTGATCTGGTTGAAACCGCCCAAACCTGGCGCGAACAGATGGTTGAGGCTGCCGCTGAGGCTTCCGAAGATCTGATGAACGAGTACCTGGAAAACGGCGATCTGTCCGAAGAGAAGGTCAAGGAAGGTCTGCGTTTGCGCACTCTGGCTTGCGAAATCCAGCCGATGCTGTGCGGTACTGCCTTCAAGAACAAGGGTGTTCAGCGCATGCTGGATGCCGTCATCGAGCTGCTGCCGTCGCCGGTCGATATTCCGCCGGTCCAGGGGGTCGATGATCGCGAGCAGCCGGCTTCCCGCAAGGCGGATGATGCCGAGAAGTTCTCGGCTCTGGCGTTCAAGCTGATGACCGATCCATTCGTTGGTCAGCTGACCTTCATTCGCGTCTATTCGGGCGTTCTGAATTCCGGTGCAACGGTTCTCAACTCCGTCAAGAACAAGAAGGAGCGCATCGGCCGTATTCTGCAGATGCACGCCAACAACCGCGAAGAAATCAAGGAAGTTCTGGCGGGTGACATCGCTGCCTGCGTTGGTCTGAAGGAAGTCACCACCGGTGAAACCCTGTGCGACCCGGATGCGCCGATCATCCTCGAGCGCATGGTGTTCCCGGATCCGGTGATTCACGTCGCTGTCGAGCCGAAGACCAAGGGTGATCAGGAAAAAATGGGTATTGCGCTGAGCCGCCTGGCTGCCGAGGATCCGTCCTTCCGCGTGCGTACCGATGAAGAGTCCGGTCAGACCATCATCTCCGGTATGGGTGAACTGCATCTCGAAATCATCGTTGATCGCATGAAGCGCGAATTCAACGTTGAGGCCAATGTCGGGGCTCCGCAGGTTGCTTACCGTGAGTGCATCAAGAAGGCTGTCGAGCAGGAAGGCAAGTTCGTCAAGCAGTCGGGCGGTCGTGGTCAGTTCGGTCACGTCTGGCTCAAGATCGAGCCGAACGAGCCGGGTGCGGGTTACGCGTTCGTTGACGCCATCAAGGGTGGTGTGGTGCCGCGTGAGTACATTCCGGCTGTCGATAAGGGGCTGCAGGACGCGATCACCAGCGGCGTGCTGGCCGGTTTCCCGGTTGTCGATATCAAGTTTACGCTGTTCGATGGTTCTTACCACGACGTTGACTCCAACGAAAACGCCTTCCGTATGGCGGCTTCGATGGCTTTCAAGGAGGGTATGAAGAAGGCCTCTCCGTCGCTGCTTGAGCCGATGATGGCGGTCGTGGTTGAGACCCCGGAAGACTACATGGGTAACGTCATGGGCGACCTGTCGTCCCGTCGTGGCATCGTTCAGGGTATGGATGACCTGCCGGGTGGTACGAAGGAAGTGCGTGCCGAGGTTCCGCTGTCCGAAATGTTCGGCTATGCCACCTCGTTGCGTTCCCTCTCCCAGGGTCGCGCCACCTACACGATGGAATTCAAGCACTACTCCGAAGCGCCGAAGAACGTCGCCGAGGCTGTCATCAACAAGAAGTAACCGTTTATTGGAGAACCGATAATGGCTAAGGAAAAATTCGAGCGTACGAAACCGCACGTAAACGTTGGCACGATTGGTCACGTTGACCACGGCAAGACCACGCTGACCGCTGCGATCACCACCGTGCTGTCCGCCAAGTTCGGCGGCTCGGCCAAGAAATACGACGAAATCGACGCTGCGCCGGAAGAAAAGGCCCGCGGTATTACGATTAACACCGCCCACGTCGAATACGAAACCGCCAACCGTCACTACGCCCACGTTGACTGCCCGGGCCACGCCGACTACGTCAAGAACATGATCACCGGTGCTGCCCAGATGGACGGTGCCATTCTGGTCTGCTCCGCTGCTGACGGCCCGATGCCGCAAACCCGCGAGCACATCCTGCTGGCTCGTCAGGTTGGTGTGCCGTACGTTCTGGTCTACATGAACAAGTGCGACATGGTTGACGACGCCGAACTGCTCGAGCTCGTCGAAATGGAACTGCGCGAACTGCTCTCCAAGTACGACTTCCCGGGCGACGACACCCCGATCATCCACGGCTCCGCACTGAAGGCCCTGGAAGGCGACCAGTCCGAAATCGGCGAGCCGTCCATCTTCCGTCTGGCTGACGCCCTGGACTCCTACATTCCGACCCCGGAGCGCGCTGTTGACATGCCGTTCCTGATGCCGGTTGAAGACGTCTTCTCGATCTCCGGTCGTGGCACCGTTGTCACCGGTCGTGTCGAGCGCGGCATCATCAAGGTTGGCGAAGAAATCGAAATCGTCGGTATCCGCCCGACCCAGAAGACCACCTGTACCGGTGTCGAAATGTTCCGCAAGCTGCTCGACCAAGGTCAAGCTGGCGACAACATCGGTGCCCTGCTGCGTGGTACCAAGCGTGAAGACGTTGAGCGTGGTCAAGTCCTGTGCAAGCCGGGCTCCATCACCCCGCACACCCACTTCACCGGCGAAGTCTATGTTCTGTCCAAGGACGAAGGTGGTCGTCACACCCCGTTCTTCAACAACTATCGTCCGCAGTTCTACTTCCGTACGACCGACGTGACCGGCGCCATCTCGCTGCCGGAAGGCGTTGAGATGGTCATGCCGGGCGACAACGTCCAGATGACCGTCAAGCTGATCGCCCCAATCGCCATGGAAGAAGGTCTGCGCTTCGCCATCCGCGAAGGCGGCCGTACCGTTGGCGCCGGCGTCGTCGCTAAGATCATCGAGTAATCGTTCTTTTTGAAATCCGGGGCGGGTCATGAACTTGCCCCATCGTTCTTTGGAAGCCAAGCAAATGCAAAACCAGAAAATCCGTATTCGTCTGAAGGCCTTCGACTATCGCCTGATCGACCAGTCTGCTCAGGAAATCGTCGAAACAGCCAAGCGTACCGGCGCCGTGGTTCGCGGTCCTGTTCCGCTGCCGACGCGCAAGCAACGCTTCGACATCCTGCGCTCGCCGCACGTTAACAAGGCTTCCCGTGATCAGCTGGAGATTCGTACCCATCTGCGTCTGATGGATATCGTTGATCCGACCGACAAGACGGTTGATGCTCTGATGAAGCTGGACCTGCCGGCTGGTGTCGACGTCGAGATCAAGTTGCAGTAATTGTTGTTTTGCGGATATAATCCGCGCCTTTCGGGGGTGGTCGGCAACGACTGCCCATTTGTTGTTTTACATCGACCGGCCAATCGCAGCCGGCGATGAGGAGAATAACCATGAGTCTAGGCCTTGTTGGTCGCAAGGTTGGCATGACTCGCATTTTTGCTGAGGATGGTGCGTCCATCCCGGTGACTGTGCTTGACGTGTCGAACAACCGCGTGACCCAAGTCAAAACGCCGGAGATCGATGGCTACGCAGCCATTCAGGTCGCTTTCGGCAAGCGCCGTGCCTCTCGTGTTTCGAAGCCCCTGGCTGGTCATCTGGCCAAAGCGGGTGTGGAAGCCGGGCATGTGCTCAAGGAATTCCGTGTCGAAGCTGATCAGTTGGCCAATTTCAAGGCTGGCGATCAGGTTGCCGTCACCATCTTCGCCGAAGGGCAGAAGGTTGATGTGACCGGTACCTCCATCGGTAAGGGTTTCCAGGGTGGTATCAAGCGCCACAACTTCAGCTCGAACCGTGCCTCGCACGGTAACTCGATTTCCCATAATGCGCCGGGTTCTATTGGTATGGCCCAGGATCCGGGTCGTGTTTTCCCGGGTAAGCGCATGGCGGGTCATCTGGGTGATGTGCAGTCCACGCTGCAGAGCCTGACTATCGTTCGTGTCGATGCCGAGCGTCAGTTGCTTCTGGTCAAGGGGGCTGTTCCGGGTGCCAAGGGTTCCGACGTCGTCGTGCGTCCGGCGGTCAAGGCTTAAGGGGGCGACATGGAACTGAAGGTTATTAACGAACAAGGTCAGGAAGCTGCCAAGCTGCAGGCTTCCGACGTGCTCTTTGGTCGCGAGTTCAATGAAGCACTGGTTCACCAGATCGTCGTCGCCTATCAGGCGAACGCACGCTCCGGTGACAGCAAGCAGAAGGACCGCTCCGAGGTTCGTCACACCACCACAAAGCCGTGGCGTCAGAAGGGTACTGGTCGTGCCCGTTCGGGTTCCAACGGCTCTCCGTTGTGGCGTGGGGGTGGTCGGATTTTCCCGAACTCGCCCGAGCAAAATTACACCCAGAAGGTCAACAAGAAGATGTTCCGCGCCGGCATGGCTGCGATTCTCTCCGAGTTGGCTCGTCAGGATCGTCTCGTTGTTATCGACGATCTGTCGGTTGATGCGCCCAAGACCAAGCTGTTTGCCCAGAAGCTGAAGGGCATGGGTCTGGAAGGTAACCTGCTGGTGGTTACCGATGAGTTGAACGAGAACCTCTACCTCTCGTCCCGCAACCTGCCGAACGTTCTGGTCCTCGAAGCCCAGGAGGCCGATCCGGTTTCCCTGGTTCGCTTCAACAAGGTTCTGGTTACCAAGAATGCGGTGGCCAAGTTCGAGGAGATGTGGGGATGAATCAAGAGCGTCTGATGCAGGTGCTGCTGGCACCGCAAATCTCCGAAAAGGCTACCTACGTTGCAGACAAGCACGAGCAGGTTGTTTTCCGTGTCGCATCCGATGCGACCAAGCCGGAAATCAAGGCTGCCGTCGAGCTGCTGTTCAAGGTCGAAGTCGAAGGCGTGCAAGTCGCCAACGTCAAGGGCAAGGTCAAGCGTTTCAAGGGGGCGACCGGTCGTCGCAAAGGCTGGAAGAAGGCTTTTGTGAGCCTCAAGCCGGGTCAGGAAATCAATTTCGTCGAGGGGGGTAACGCGTAATGGCTCTCGTCAAAGTAAAACCGACCTCGCCGGGCCGTCGTGCCGTCGTCCAGGTGGTTAATGCAGACCTGCACAAGGGCAAGCCTTTTGCTGGTCTGGTTGAGTCCCAGTCGAAAAACTCGGGTCGCAACAACAATGGTCGCGTGACGGTCCGCCATCAAGGTGGTGGCCACAAGCAGGCGTATCGTCTGGTTGATTTCAAGCGCAACAAGGACGGCATTCCGGCCAAGGTTGAACGTCTGGAGTACGATCCGAACCGCACGGCCAATATCGCGTTGGTCTGCTACGCCGACGGCGAACGTCGTTACATCATTGCCAACAAGGGTATGGTGGTCGGTCAGCAGATCATGAGCGGCTCTGAAGCACCGATCAAGTCGGGTAACGCATTGCCGATTCGCAACATTCCGGTCGGTACGACCATTTGCTGTGTCGAAATGCTGCCGGGCAAGGGCGCTCAGCTGGCTCGTTCGGCCGGTACTTCGGTGCAATTGCTGGCGCGTGAAGGGTCCTACGCCCAGATTCGACTGCGCTCCGGCGAAGTTCGTCGCGTACACGTCGAGTGTCGTGCCACGGTTGGTGAAGTCGGCAACGAAGAAAACAACCTGCGCAAGATCGGCAAGGCCGGTGCGCAGCGCTGGCGTGGTATTCGCCCGACCGTTCGCGGTACTGCCATGAACCCAATCGACCACCCGCACGGTGGTGGTGAGGGCAAGACAGGCGAAGGTCGCGTGCCGGTTAACCCGTGGGGTCAGCCCACCAAGGGTTATCGCACCCGCAGCAACAAGCGCACGAACAGCATGATCGTTCAGCGCCGTCATAAGCGTTAAGGGGTAGGAAATGGGACGTTCTCTCAAAAAGGGCCCGTTTGTTGATGCGCATCTGATCGACAAGGTCGAAGCAGTTCGCGCCACCAGCGACAAGCGCCCGATCAAGACCTGGTCGCGTCGTTCGACGATCCTCCCCGAGTTCATCGGCCTGACGATTGCGGTCCACAATGGCAAGCAGCATATTCCGGTGTTCGTCACCGAGAATATGGTCGGTCACAAGCTCGGCGAGTTCTCGCTGACCCGGACGTTCAAGGGTCACACCGCCGGCAAGAAGGCCAAGAAGTAAGGAGCTGACATGGAAACTCGTGCAAGTCTGCGAGGCGTACGCCTCTCTGCGCAAAAGGGCCGCTTGGTTGCGGATCTCGTGCGCGGCAAGCCGGTCGGTCAGGCTCTTAATATCCTGGCTTTCTGCCCGAAAAAGGGTGCCGGTATCGTCAAGAAGGTTCTGGAGTCGGCAATCGCCAACGCCGAGCACAATGACGGCGCCGATATCGACGAACTGACGGTGAAAACCATCTACGTCGAAAAAGGCATGGTGCTGAAGCGCTTCACCGCCCGCGCCAAAGGTCGTGGCAATCGGATCAGCAAGCCGACCTGCCATATTTATCTGACCGTTGGTAACTAAGGAAGAGCCATGGGACAGAAAATTCATCCGACTGGCTTCCGTCTGGCCGTCACCAAGAACTGGAGTTCGCGCTGGTACGCCAACAGCAAGGACTTTCCGGGTATGTTGCAGGAAGACGTCAAGGTGCGCGAGTACCTGAAGCGTAAACTGGCGCATGCCTCCGTGGGTCGTGTTTTGATCGAGCGCCCAGCCAAGAACGCTCGCGTCACCGTTTACTCGGCTCGTCCGGGTGTGGTGATCGGCAAGAAGGGCGAGGATATCGAACAACTGCGTACGGATCTTCAGCGCATCATGGGCGTCCCGGTCCATGTGTCGATTGAAGAAATCCGTAAGCCGGAAGTCGATGCACAGCTGATCGCCGACTCCATTGCTCAGCAACTGGAGAAGCGCATCATGTTCCGCCGCGCCATGAAGCGCGCCATGCAGAACGCCATGCGTCTCGGTGCCCAGGGTATCAAGGTGATGAGCGCCGGGCGTCTGAACGGTGCGGAGATTGCTCGTAGCGAATGGTATCGCGAAGGTCGTGTCCCGCTGCACACCCTGCGTGCCGACATCGACTACGCGACCTCCGAAGCGCTGACGACCTACGGCATCATCGGTATCAAAGTTTGGGTTTACAAGGGCGACATGCTGGATCGTAACGCTCAGCCGGTTTCCGAGGAACCGGCCGCTGAGGAACGCCGTCCGCGTCGTGGCCCGGGTAAGCAGGAAGGCGACAAGCCGCGCACGCGTACGGTCAAGAAGGCCGATGGCGACGCGCCGGCGAAGCGTGCTGTCAGAAAGGCAGGTGCCTAAATGTTGCAACCTAATCGTCGCAAGTTCCGCAAGGAGCACAAGGGCCGCAATGAGGGCCTGGCGACTCGTGGTACGAAGGTCTCCTTCGGTGAGTGGGGCCTCAAGGCTACCGGTCGCGGTCGTCTGACTGCCCGGCAAATCGAAGCGGCCCGTCGCGCCATGACTCGTCACATCAAGCGGGGTGGCCGCATCTGGATTCGTATCTTCCCGGACAAGCCGATCTCCAAGAAGCCGGCCGAAGTTCGTATGGGTAACGGTAAGGGTAACCCGGAATATTGGGTGGCCGAGATCCAGCCGGGCAAGGTGCTTTATGAGATGGATGGCGTAAATGAAGCGCTGGCTCGCGAGGCATTTGCCCTCGCCGCTGCTAAGCTGCCGATTTCCACCACCTTCGTGACTCGTCATCTGGGGTAATCATGAAAGCTAGTGAATTGAGAACCAAGAGCGTGGACGAGCTCAACAAGGAATTGCTGGACCTGCTGAAGGCCCAGTTCGGACTGCGTATGCAACTTGCTACCCAGCAGTTGTCCAATACCAGCCAAATGTCCAAGGTGCGTCGCGACATCGCGCGCGTTCGCACGCTTATCCGTGAAAAGGCGGTGCAGCAATGAGCGAAACCTCCAGCATCAAGCGCACTCTTATCGGTCGCGTTGTTAGCGACAAGATGGACAAGACGGTTACCGTCCTCGTCGAACGTAAGGTCAAGCACCCCATGTACGGCAAGGTTATGGTTCGTTCCAAGAAGTACCATGCGCACAACGAAGGCAACACTGCCAAGGCTGGCGACCTGGTCGAGATCGTCGAAACCCGTCCGGTTTCGCGTACCAAGACATGGGCGGTGACCAGTGTTCTGGAGAAGGCTGTCGTCGTATAACGATAGTTTTCCAAAAAAAGCTTGCAAGCAATTAAAAGAAGCCGGTATAATCCGGCTTCTTTTTTGCGGGCGCCGCTCTGGGGCCGCAGATTTGTTCAACCCGTACGGGTTCCAAGACTGACCGCCAAAGCGGATTAAGTTGGAGTTAATTTAAATGATTCAGATGCAGACGATTCTGGACGTCGCCGATAACACCGGTGCTCGTTCAGTAATGTGTATCAAGGTGCTGGGTGGTTCCAAGCGTCGTTATGCGGGCATTGGCGATATCGTCAAGGTCAGCATCAAGGACGCTGCGCCGCGTGGTCGTGTCAAGAAGGGTGATGTTTACAATGCCGTGGTGGTCCGTACCGCCAAGGGTGTTCGTCGTCCGGATGGCTCGTTGGTGCGCTTTGATGGCAATGCCGCAGTTCTCCTCAACAACAAGCTCGAGCCGATTGGCACGCGCAT
Source organism: Dechloromonas agitata is5 (assembly GCF_000519045.1). GTDB lineage: Bacteria > Pseudomonadota > Gammaproteobacteria > Burkholderiales > Rhodocyclaceae > Azonexus > Azonexus agitatus. The sequence goes on along the minus strand of NZ_KI912532.1, from coordinate 510,223 downwards.
CTTTGGCCCGGTGACCCGCGAACTGCGTACCGAGCGTTTCATGAAGATCGTGTCGCTGGCTCCGGAAGTTCTGTAAGGGGCGGTGATGGAAAAAATTCGCAAGGGCGACGAAGTCGTCGTCATTACTGGCAAGGACAAGGGCAAGCGCGGTACCGTCGTCGCTCGTGTTGATGCCGAGCATGTCGTGGTCGAAGGTGTAAATCGTGCCAAAAAGCACGTCAAGCCGAATCCGATCAAGGGTGTGGCGGGTGGTATCGTCGATAAGGACATGCCTATTCATATCTCCAATGTTGCGCTGTTCAACGCGGCAACCAAGAAGGCCGATCGTGTCGGTATCAAGGTGCTCGAAGATGGCCGCAAGGTTCGCGTGTTCAAATCGAACGGCGAACTGGTGAACGCATAAGGGGTAGTCATGGCGCGTTTGCAACAGTTTTACAAGGACAATGTAGTTGCCGATCTGACCAAGCAGTTCGGTTACAAGTCCGTTATGGAAGTGCCGCGCATCACCAAAATCACCCTGAACATGGGTGTGGGTGAGGCGGTCGCCGATAAGAAGGTTCTGGAAAACGCCGTTGGCGACATGCAGAAAATCGCCGGCCAAAAACCGGTCACCACGAAGGCTCGCAAGTCGATTGCTGGCTTCAAGATTCGCGATGGTTATCCGATTGGCTGTATGGTTACCCTGCGCGGTCCGCGCATGTTCGAATTCCTTGATCGCCTGGTGACCATTGCGCTGCCCCGTGTCCGTGACTTCCGTGGTATCTCCGGCAAGGGTTTTGACGGCCAGGGTAACTACAACATGGGTGTCAAGGAGCAGATCATTTTCCCCGAAATCGAGTACGACAAGATCGATGCTCTGCGGGGTATGAACATCAGCATCACCACGACCGCGAAGACCGACGCAGAAGCCAAGGCTCTGCTGCAGGCTTTCAAGTTCCCGTTCAAGAATTGAGGCAATCATGGCAAAACTTGCTCTGATCAACCGTGAAGAGAAGCGCCGCAAGCTGGTGGCTCAGTACGCCAAGAAGCGTGCTGCCCTGGAGGCGATCATCAATAACGTGAGCCTGTCTGACGAGGAGCGTTACGAAGCCCGTCTGAAGCTGCAGGCTCTGCCGCGCAATGCGAGCCCATCTCGTCTGCGCAATCGTTGCCAGCTGACTGGTCGTCCGCGTGGTGTTTTCCGTAAATTCGGTCTGTGCCGTAACAAGATTCGCGAGCTCGCCATGAATGGCGAAATCCCGGGTGTTGTTAAGGCCAGCTGGTAATCAGGAGATACAGAAATGGCTATGAGCGATCCGATCGCGGACATGCTGACCCGCATCCGCAACGCCCAGCTCGCCGAGAAGGCGTCTGTCTCCATGCCGTCGTCCAAGGTCAAGGCTGCAATCGCTGCCGTGTTGAAGGACGAAGGTTATGTTGAAGATTTTGCTGTACGTCAGAACGATGGCAAGGCAACCCTGGAAATCGCGTTGAAGTACTACGCAGGCCGTCCGGTCATTGAGCGTATCGAGCGTGTTTCCAAGCCGGGCCTGCGTATCTACAAGGGCTGCGATGATATTCCGCGCGTCATGAACGGCCTCGGTGTGGCAATTGTCTCCACCCCGAAGGGTGTGATGACCGACCGCAAGGCTCGTGCTACCAAGGTTGGTGGCGAAGTGCTGTGCATTGTGGCATAAGGAGCTGACCGATCATGTCTCGTATTGGTAAGAATCCCGTAGTGCTGCCGGCTGGTGTGGAAGTGACCGTAGGTGAGCAGATTGTCGTCAAGGGTCCGTTGGGTACCCTGAAGACTGCTGCGCACCCGGCTGTTACCGTCGCCGTCGAAGGGCAGAACGTCGTTGTATCCAAGGTTGCTGGCGCCGCCAACGCGGGCGCTATGTGGGGTACCATGCGTGCCAACCTGAACAACATGGTGACCGGCGTCTCGAAGGGTTTCGAGCGCAAACTGCAACTGGTTGGCGTGGGTTATCGTGCCCAGGCTGCCGGCGATACGTTGAACCTGTCGCTCGGTTTCTCGCATCCCGTCGCGCACAAGATGCCGGCTGGTGTAAAGGTTGAGTGTCCGACCCAGACGGAAATCGTCATCAAGGGCGCGGACAAGCAACAGGTCGGTCAGGTAGCTGCCGAAGTTCGGGCGTATCGGAAGCCGGAGCCCTACAAGGGCAAGGGTGTTCGTTACTCGGACGAAGTGGTGGTTATCAAGGAAACCAAGAAGAAGTAAGGGTGGCATATGTTTAACAAGAAGCAAGCGCGTTTGCGCCGTGCCCGCAAAACCCGGGCCAAAATCGCCGAACTCAAAGCTGTGCGTCTGTGCGTTAATCGCACGAACTGCCACATTTACGCCCAGGTCATCTCGCCGTGTGGCGGCAAGGTCCTGGCTTCGGCTTCCACGCTGGACAAAAGCGTTCGTGGTGATGTCGCCAATGGCGGCAACAAGGCTGCGGCCGCTGTTGTCGGCAAGCTGATCGCCGAGCGCGCTAAGGCCGCCGGCATCGAGCAGGTGGCTTTTGATCGCTCCGGTCTCCAGTACCACGGTCGTATTCAGGCGTTGGCTGAGGCCGCGCGTGAAGGCGGCCTGAAGTTCTAACCGACGGCGAAAGGACGAGGTTAAGAAATGGCTAAACCTGAAAGAAACAAGAAGCCGCAACAGGCTGAAGAGCGCGACGACGGTTTGCGCGAGAAGATGGTTGCGGTGAACCGCGTCACCAAGGTGGTGAAGGGCGGCCGGATTCTCGGCTTCGCAGCCCTGACCGTCGTTGGTGACGGCGATGGCGGGATCGGCATGGGCAAGGGCAAGTCCCGTGAAGTGCCGGTTGCCGTGCAAAAGGCAATGGAAGAGGCGCGCCGCAAGATGGCCAAGGTCAGCCTGCGCAATGGTACGGTCCATCACACGGTGATGGGGCGCCATGGCGCTACCACCGTGATGATCCAGCCCGCACCGGATGGTACGGGCATCATTGCCGGCGGTGCCATGCGTGCCGTGTTCGAGGTGGTCGGGGTGACCAACGTCGTCGCCAAGGCGCACGGCTCCACCAATCCCTACAACATCGTGCGTGCCACCATCGACGGTCTGTCGAAGGTGAATACGCCGTCCGAGATCGCCGCCAAGCGTGGCCTGTCGGTCGAGCAGATTCTGGGGTAACTCATGGCTGACAAGAAAATCACTGTCAAGCTCGTCAAGAGCGTCATCGGCACCAAGCAGGACCACCGCGCTACGGTGCGCGGCCTGGGTCTGCGCAAGCTGAACAGCATCGCTGTACTGGAAGACACGCCGGCGGTTCGCGGCATGATCCAGAAGGTGCAGTATCTCGTTAAGGTTGAGGGTTAAGCCATGCGTCTGAATACCATCAAGCCGGCCGAAGGTTCCAAGAAGGCTGCCAAGCGCGTTGGGCGTGGTATCGGCTCTGGCCTGGGCAAGACCTGTGGTCGCGGCCACAAGGGTCAGAAATCCCGGTCCGGCGGATTCCACAAGGTCGGTTTCGAGGGCGGTCAAATGCCGCTGCAGCGCCGTCTGCCCAAACGCGGCTTCAACTCCCTCACGCGTGCTCGTAACTACGAAGTGCGTCTGACGGATCTGGAGCGCCTGCCGGTCGACGAAATCGACCTGCTTGCTTTGCAGGTTGCCGGGATTGTCCCAAGCGATGCGCTGTCGGCCAAGGTCATTCTGTCCGGGTCCATCAGCCGCAAGGTCGTTCTGAAGGGCGTCGGTGCCACCAAGGGCGCCAAGGCTGCGATCGAAGCCGCTGGCGGCTCCATCGCCGAGTAAGTCAGGGAAAGGTTAGAACGTTGGCAGCAAATCCCAATACCGTAGGAAAAGGTGGCAAGTTCGGCGATCTGAAGCGTCGACTTTGGTTCCTGCTGGGCGCGCTCGTGGTTTACCGCATTGGCGCCCATATTCCGGTTCCGGGTATCGACCCCAACGCTCTGGCCGATCTCTTCAATTCGCAAAAGGGCGGCATCCTGGGCATGTTCAACATGTTCTCGGGTGGCGCCTTGTCGCGATTCACGATTTTTGCACTGGGGATCATGCCTTACATTTCGGCATCGATCATCATGCAACTCATGAGTGTCGCCAGCCCGCAACTCGAAGCCCTCAAGAAGGAGGGTGAGGCCGGGCGTCGGAAGATCACTCAGTACACCCGTTACGGTACGGTCATTCTTGCCCTTTTCCAGGGGCTGGGGATCGCCGTCGCACTCGAGGCGCAGGCTGGTCTGGTGAATGATCCGGGCTTCATGTTCCGCCTGACGACGGTTTCCACGCTGCTGACGGGTACGATGTTCCTGATGTGGCTGGGCGAGCAGATCACCGAACGTGGTCTGGGGAATGGCATTTCGATCATCATTTTTGCCGGTATTGCCGCAGGTTTGCCGAACGCGATCGGTGGCTTGCTGGAGTTGGTGCGTACCGGCGCCATGCATCCGCTTACCGCGCTGATTATTTGTGTCTTGGTGGTCGCTGTGACCGCATTTGTGGTTTTTGTTGAGCGTGGCCAGCGCAAGATTCTGGTTAATTACGCCAAACGCCAGGTGGGCAACAAGATTTATGGCGGCCAGAGTTCGCACCTGCCGCTGAAGCTGAACATGTCCGGTGTGATCCCGCCGATTTTCGCGTCCTCCATCATCCTGTTTCCCGCAACGGTGGCCAACTGGTTTGGTTCGAGCGACTCGATGCACTGGCTGAAGGATGTCGCCGCGACGCTGTCTCCCGGCCAACCGATCTATGTGCTGCTTTATGCTGCCGCTATCGTGTTCTTTTGTTTCTTTTACACCGCTCTGGTTTTCAATTCCAAGGAAACGGCGGATAACCTGAAAAAGAGTGGAGCATTCGTGCCGGGTATTCGTCCGGGTGAGCAGACGGCGCGCTATATCGACAAGATCCTGATGCGCCTCACCCTGATCGGCGCAGCCTATATCACGGTGGTCTGTCTGTTGCCGGAATTTCTGATTTTGAAATGGAACGTACCGTTCTATTTTGGCGGGACGTCTCTGCTGATCATCGTAGTCGTGACCATGGACTTCATGTCGCAGGTGCAGGCTTACGTGATGTCGCACCAGTATGAAAGTCTCTTGAAGAAGGCGAACTTCAAAGGTTCGCCGATGATCAAGTAATTGATACGCGCTACAGATGGCAAAAGAAGATTACATCGAGATGCAGGGCGAGGTCGTTGAGAACCTCCCCAATGCAACCTTCAAGGTCAAGCTCGAAAATGGCCACATTGTCCATGGCTTCATCTCCGGCAAGATGCGCATGCACTACATACGCATTCTCCCGGGCGACAAGGTAACCGTTCAATTGACGCCATACGATTTATCCAAGGCCCGGATCGTTTTCCGAGCCAAGTAAAAGTTCTCTACGCAATAACCGCAGAGCAAGGAATCACGGCTGCTTCCAAGCTCTCGCAGACGAGGAGTAAAACATGAAAGTGCAACCTTCAGTGAAGCGCATTTGCCGCAACTGCAAAGTTATCCGTCGCAAGGGTGTCGTGCGCATCATTTGCAAGGATCCGCGTCACAAACAGCGCCAGGGTTAATTCCCTGTCGAGTCCGGCATTCGTTAATTTTCGAAATATTGGAGTGATTCAATGGCCCGTATTGCAGGGGTAAACATTCCGAACCATCAGCATGCTGAAATCGCCTTGACTGCGATTTATGGCATCGGCCGTACCCGCGCACAGAAAATCTGTGATGCAGCCGGCGTTGGTCGTACCACTAAAATGAAGGACCTGTCCGACACGGACATGGACCGTTTGCGCGATGAAGTGGGCAAGTACACCGTTGAAGGTGACCTGCGCCGCGAAGTCACGATGAACATCAAGCGCCTGATGGACCTCGGTTGCTACCGTGGCCTGCGCCATCGCAAGGGCCTGCCCTGCCGTGGTCAGCGCACCCGCACCAATGCCCGTACCCGCAAGGGGCCGCGCAAGGCCATCGCTGGCAAGAAGTAATAGGGACTGAACATGGCTAAGACTGCACCTAAAGTTCGCAAGAAGGTCAAGAAGAACGTCGCCGAGGGCATCGCCCACATCCACGCGTCGTTCAACAACACCATCATTACCATTACCGATCGCATGGGCAACGCGTTGTCCTGGGCGACTTCGGGTGGCGCCGGTTTCCGCGGCTCCCGCAAGTCCACCCCGTTCGCTGCCCAGGTGGCTGCTGAAGCCGCCGGCAAGGCTGCTCAGGAATGCGGCGTCAAGAATCTGGAAGTTCGCATCAAGGGGCCCGGCCCCGGCCGCGAATCTTCGGTCCGTGCGTTGAACGCACTGGGCATCAAGATCACCGCTATTTCCGACGTGACGCCGGTGCCGCACAACGGCTGCCGTCCGCCCAAAAAGCGCCGCATCTAAGGAGAATCACAAGTGGCTCGTAATCTCGATCCGAAATGCCGTCAGTGCCGCCGCGAAGGCGAAAAGCTGTTCCTGAAGGGCGAAAAGTGCTTCACCGACAAATGTGCCATTGAGCGTCGTTCCTACGCTCCGGGCCAGCACGGTCAGAAATCCGGTGCCCGTCTGTCTGACTACGGCGTCCACCTGCGCGCCAAGCAGAAGATTCGTCGCGTGTATGGCGTGTTGGAAGGCCAGTTCCGCAAGACCTTCGCCGAAGCTGAGCGCCGCAAGGGCCAGACCGGTGAAAACCTGCTGCAGCTGCTCGAAGCTCGCCTGGATTCCGTCGCCTACCGCATGGGCTTCGGTGCCTCGCGTACTGAGTCCCGCCAGATTGTCCGTCACAACGGCGTCCTGGTGAATGGCAAGCGCGTCAACATCCCGTCGTTCATCGTCAAGCCGGGTGATGTTGTGCAGTTGACCGATCGCGCCCGCGCTTCGCTGCGTTGCAAGGCTGCTCTCGAGGCTGCCGAATCTCGTGGCTTCCCGGAGTGGATTGCAGTGGACGTCAAGGAAGGCAAGGGCACGTTCAAGGCCATGCCGCAGCGTTCCGAATTGCCGGCGACCCTGAACGAAGGTCTCGTCATCGAACTTTACTCGAAGTAAGCACTGAGCAGAGGATCTAGCCCATGCAAAGTAGTGGACTTCTGAAACCCCGCATCATCGACGTGCAGAGCGTTTCGCCCGTGCAGGCCAAGGTGGTCATGGAGCCGTTCGAGCGCGGTTATGGCCATACCCTGGGCAATGCACTGCGTCGCATCCTGTTGTCCTCGATGGTCGGCTACGCGCCGACCGAAGTTGGCATCGATGGTGTGCTCCATGAGTACTCGACCGTTGACGGCGTTCAGGAAGACGTCGTCGACATCCTTCTGAACCTGAAGGGTGTCGTGTTCAAGCTGCACAACCGTGATGTCGTCAACCTCAAGCTGGTCAAGGAAGGTGAAGGCGCTGTTCGTGCCGGCGACATCGAGTTGCCGCATGACGTCGAAATCATCAATCCGGAGCACGTCATCGCCCATCTCTCTCCCGGCGGCAAGCTGGCGATGGAGATCAAGGTCGAAAAGGGCCGCGGTTACGTCCCGGGTAACGTCCGTAACCTGGGCGATGCCAAGACCATCGGCAAGCTCGTGCTGGATGCCTCGTTCAGCCCGATCCGCCGTGTCGCCTACGCCGTCGAGAGTGCTCGCGTCGAACAACGTACCGACCTCGACAAGCTGATTGTCGATATCGAAACCAACGGCGTCGTCGAGCCGGAAGAAGCCATCCGTTACGCTGCCCGCGTACTGATGGAACAGCTTTCCGTCTTCGCCGATCTCGAGGGTACTGCTCCGGTTGCTGAGGCGTCCAAGCCGGCACAGGTTGACCCTGTCCTGCTCCGCCCGGTGGATGATCTGGAATTGACGGTTCGCTCGGCGAACTGCCTCAAGGCCGAGAACATCTACTACATCGGCGACCTGATTCAGCGTACCGAGAACGAATTGCTCAAGACCCCGAATTTGGGTCGCAAGTCGCTGAACGAGATCAAGGAAGTGTTGGCCGCCCGCGGCCTGACGCTCGGCATGAAACTGGAGAACTGGCCGCCCGCCGGTCTGGAGAAGGCGTAAGCCTTTTCCCGACCCAGGCAGCTTAGGGACGCCTGCAGAACATAGAAAGGATTAACCATGCGTCACCGTAATGGACTTCGCAAACTGAACCGTACCAGCAGCCATCGCCTGGCGATGCTGCGCAACATGACCGTTTCCCTGCTCCGCCACGAGGCCATCAAGACCACGTTGCCGAAGGCCAAGGAACTGCGTCGTGTTGTCGAGCCGATGATCACCCTCGGCAAGACCCCGACCCTGGCCAACAAGCGCCTGGCTTTCGACCGTCTGCGTGACCGCGAGATCGTCGTCAAGCTGTTCGCCGAAATCGGGCCGCGCTACGCTACCCGCCCGGGTGGCTACCTGCGTATCCTGAAGTGCGGCTTCCGCGTTGGCGACAATGCACCGATGGCCTTTGTGGAACTGGTCGATCGTCCGGAACCGACTGAGGCTGTCGAGGTTGAGGAATCGGCTGGCGAATAAGTCAGTGTTGCTGCTTTAAAATGCAAAGGCCGGGGATTCCCGGCCTTTGTTTTTGCTGTTGCGGTGGCTGGTCGATCAGGCACAGTCAATGAGCATCAGCGACACGTCGTCGCTCGCCGGGCAGTTTTTCTGATGTGTTTCGAGCGCCGTCAGGATTCTTTCGAAGCGCTCGCGTGGTGACGTATCAGCGACTGCAGCGATCAGGCCAATTTTCCCGAATTGTTCGGCGCCGGGATTGGTCGCTTCGAGGAGACCGTCGGAACACAGAACCAACTGGCTTTCGGCGTCCCAGGTAAAGGCTTGGGGGGCACCGCCCAGCTCGGTACTGCTGACGATGCCGAGGGGGAGATTGGTTGATGGGAAGGTGGTTGTCACCCGGCCCCGGGCGTCCAGCAGGAAGGCTTCTGGCGTACCGCCGACCCAGATTTCCCCGCGGCGCGAGGCTTCGTCGGGACTGGCCAGCGTGACGGCCACGAAGCGGCCGACCGGCATCGACTCTTTCAACTGCTGATTCAATTCGCTGACAATTTCCTGAACCGAACGATTCCGCTTAGTCATGCGGTAGAACAACGCCAGGACGGGCAGCACGCTGATGGCCGCAGCCAGGCCGTGACCGGTGGCGTCGGCAAGCAGGACGTAGAAGCGACCATCAGTCGAACGGGCGGCGGCAACGATGTCGCCGCTGAAGTGTTCGGCGGGGATGACCCGGTAGCGCAGGCGCGGATCCTGCAATCCGACACGGTGCAACTGCTTTTCCATCAGGCGGAGAGCCAGTTGTTGTTCCGTCTGCGTCTGGTCGTAGTAATTCTGCAACTGCCGGGCGTTATCCCGCAGCTGGCGCTCGGTCTGCTTGCGTTCGGTGATGTCGCGTACGACACCGATCAACATGCGCTGGCTATCCAGGACGACCTGGCTGATCGCGATGGTGGCGGGGAAATAATGGCCGTCCTTGTGCGCCGCAACGACTTCGCGTTCCTGTCCGACGACGCGTGAGGCACGGTCTTCCCGGCAATAGGCGGCAACCCGTTCGGCGTGACCTTCCCGCGTGTCGGGTGGCATCAGCATTCCGATGCTCTGGCCGATGAGTTCGGATGAGGACCAGCCGAAAATCCGTTCAGTGGAATCGTTGACCGAAACGATGATGCCTTGTTCGTCAGTCGTCACGATGGCGTCGAGCACATTGTCCGAAATGGCCTGGACGCGCCGTAGCGAATCGATGGCGGCCTGCTGCATGGCGAGGGAGCGCTGCATTGAGCGCAACTTGGCTTCGAGGACGACGAAATTGATCGGCTTGGTCAGATAGTCGTCGGCACCGGCATCGAGCCCCTCGACGAGATTCTCGTCACGATTGAGGGCGGACAGGAAAATCACCGGGGTCCATCGGTCGCGCGTCATCGCCTTGATGCGTCGGGCGGCTTCGAAGCCGTCCATGACCGGCATCATGATGTCGAGCAGAACGAGATCCGGCAGTTCGGTCTCGAACTTGCGGACTGCTTCCTCGCCGTTTTCGGCCAGGATGACATCGTGCCCGAGTTTCTTGAGGAAGATTTGCAGGATATGAAGGTTGGTCCGGTTGTCGTCGACAGCCAGCACCTTCATTTTGGTCATCAGGGCATTCATTGTTATCTGATTCGGATATCTCGGGATCCTGGCCGGGGCGGCAGCGTGATCGCCCATCGCAATCCCGGCGATCGTACCACGCCCGGCTCACAGACAGCGGGCCTCCGCCAGAGGGGGAGTTCAATAGCCGGCGGACGATTCCTCCTGTTGCTGGAGCATCCACATCGATGCATATTGCCCCCCGGCGGCGAGCAAGACGGGGTGTGTGCCGCGTTCGACAATGTGGCCATCGCGCATGACGAGGATTTCGTCGGCATTCATGACCGTGGACAGACGATGAGCGATGATCAGCGTCGTGTGGCCGACGGCGACCTGCTCCAGTTGCCCCTGGATCGCTCGCTCGGTGGCCGAGTCGAGGGCCGAGGTGGCCTCGTCGAAGATCAGGATGGGCGGGTTCTTGAGCAAAGCACGGGCAATGGCGACGCGCTGTTTTTCGCCGCCGGACAGCTTCAGGCCGCGCTCGCCGACTGTCGTTTCGTACTTGCGGGGCAGCGACTCAATGAATTCGTGCAACTGGGCGGCGCGGGCTGCGACGATGACTTCCTCGCGCGTCGCCTCGGGACGCCCGTAGTTGATGTTGTAGAAAATGGTGTCGTTGAACAGCACCGTATCTTGCGGCACGATGCCGATCGCGGCGCGCAGGCTCGTCTGGCGCAGGCTGCGCAGGTCGTGGCCGTTGATCCGGATGGCGCCACCGGTCACGTCGTAGAAGCGATAGAGAAGCCGGGCGAGGGTCGATTTGCCGGCCCCCGAATGGCCAACCACCGCGACGGTCTTGCCCGCGGGAATCGTGAAGCTGAGCTGTTTCAGAATCTGGCGGTCCGGGTCGTAGGCAAAATCGACGGTGTCGAAATCGATCTGCAATGTTCCGCTCGGCAGGTCATGGGCATCCGGTGCGTCGGCGACTTCCTGGTTTTCCTTGAGCAGGTTGAACATGCGCTCGATGTCGGTCAGCGCCTGGCGGATTTCACGATAGACGATGCCGAGGAAGTTGAGCGGGATGTAGAGCTGGATCAGGAAGGCATTCACCAGGACCAGGTCGCCGATCGTCATCTGCCCGGCGACCACGCCACTCGCGGCGCGCCACATCATGGCGGTGACGCCAAGGGCGATGATCGCGGCCTGGCCGAGGTTGAGGTAAGCCAGCGTGGTCTGGCTGCGGGTCGCAGCTGCCTCCCACTTGACCAGTTGTTCGTCGTAGCGCCGGGCTTCCCAGGCTTCGTTGTTGAAATACTTGACCGTCTCGTAGTTCAACAGGCTGTCGATGGCACGGCTGTTCGCCGCCGAGTCGTTCTCGTTGACGGCCCGTCGGATGTCGATGCGCCAGTTGCTGACCTTGATGGTGAACACCACGTAGGCAACCAGCGAGACGAGTGTGATCAGTACGTAGCCGACGTCGTATTTGACGAACAGGATGCCGAGCACCAGGCCAATCTCGACCAGGGTGGGCAGGATGGAATACAGCGTGTAGGAAATCAGGCTGGAAATCGAGCGGCTGCCGCGCTCGATGTCGCGCGACACCCCACCGGTCTGACGTTCGAGATGGAAGCGCAGCGACAGCGCGTGCAGGTGGCGGAAAACTTCCAGCGAAACCTGCCGAACAGCCCGCTGGGTGACGCGGGCGAAGAGGATTTCGCGCAACTCCGTGAACAGCGAGGTCGAAAAGCGCAGCACCCCGTAAAGGATGAGCAGCACGGCGGGCAGGGCGAGCAATTGCTGCTCGCCACTCAGGCCGTCGATCATTTCCTTGAAGATCATTGGTACGCCGACGTTGGCGACCTTGGCACCGATCAGGCAGCCCAGTGCCGCGAGGACACGCAGGCGATAGCGCCACAGATAGGGAAAGAGCGTACGGATGGTCAGCCAGGCATGGGGGTGCGGCAAGGGTTGGCCGGCTGGAGGCTTGGGCAGTGCAGAGGAGCGGCGCATGGCGTTGGGGGCGGGAATCGGTGATCGGTTCGGGAGTATATGAAAAGCCGCTGCTTTACGGGAAAATCGCGGCATATACGACAGAGGACAAATCATGGCGACAGCTTCCCTCTCCCTTCCGGCCAAGCACTGCACGCTACGCGTCGTACCGATGCCGGCCGATCTCAACCAGAACGGCGATGTCTTCGGCGGCTGGGTCATGGCCCAGGTCGATGTGGCCGGGGCCATCCCGGCCATGCGGCGAGCGCGCGGCCGGGTAGCGACGGTATCGGTCAATTCCTTCCTGTTCAAGCAGCCGGTGTCGGTCGGCGATGTCGTCAGCTTCTATGCCGATATCGTGCGTGTCGGAACGACGTCGATCACGGTACGGGTCGAGGTATATGCCGAGCGCAATTACGCGGCACCGATCATCGTCAGGGTGACTGAGGCGGAACTGACCTACGTGGCGATCGACGGCGATGGCCGCAAGCGCCAGATTCCGCCGGAAAACTGACGGGAAATGGTCTAAAATCCGGCGGTTAAACAATCTACCCGCGCTAGCGAGTCCAACAATGAACAAACTGACCTTGCGTACGCTGCCGGCTCTGCTGCTGGCGGTTTTTTCCGGCGCGGCATCGGCTGCCGCCTTCCAGTTGTGGGAACAGAACGCCAGCGGCCTGGGAACAGCCTATGCAGGGTCGGCTGCGGTAGCCGATAACGCCAGCACGATCTTCTACAACCCGGCCGGGATGTCGGAACTGACGGGCTACCAGGTATCGGTCGGGGTAACCGGTGTCGGGCCGAGCTACACCTTCCGTAACGATGGTTCGACCTTGGCCGGTAACAATGGGGGCGATGCCGGGGGCTGGCATGCTGTCCCCAATCTGTACCTGTCGGGCCGCCTCACCGACAAGCTCTCCCTGGGACTCGGGATTTCCGCTCCCTTCGGGCTGGCAACCGAATACGACAGTGGCTGGGTGGGGCGGGCGCAGACCATCAAGTCGGAAGTGCGGACGATCAATTACAACCCGTCCGTCGCCTATCGCCTGAATGACAAGGTGTCGCTGGGTTTTGGCGTCAATTACCAGAAAATCGATGCCGAGCTGACGAATGCCGGCGGCGTGCTCAAGGGGGATGATTCGACCTGGGGCTGGAATGCCGGTGCCTTGTTCACCCTGTCGCCGGCCATGCGGGTCGGTTTGTCCTATCGTTCCTCAATGAAATACACGCTGGAGGGGACGCTCAATGGTGCGACGCCGGTGCGGGCCGACGTCGAATTGCCGGATACCGCCATCCTCTCCGTCTGGCAGCAGGTTTCCGACCGCTGGGAAGCCATGGGGGATCTGTCCTACACGCGCTGGAACAGCCTGAAGTCGCTCAACGTGATCAGCCGGGCGACGGGCAATGCGATTCCGCCGGCCGGCGAAACCTTCAATTACGACAATGCGTGGCGTATCGCCTGGGGCGCTGCCTACAAGGCCAGCGAGATGGCCAAGATCAAGTTCGGCATCGCCTACGACCGGACCCCAGTGCGCGATGCCGACCGCTCGGCCCGTGTTCCGGACAACAGCCGGCTCTGGCTCTCCCTGGGGGGGCAGTGGAATGCTGGCCGCCACGGTAAGGTCGATCTCGGCTACAGCTACCTCTATGTTCGCGATCCGGACATCAACATGACCAAGAACGGGACGACGCTGCGCGGCAGCTACGATGCGAGCGCTCATATCGTCGGCCTGCAGTACTCGGTCGGCTTCTAAACCGCAAGGGAACGGGGCGGGGTGTCGGTACTGGACCTGGGCGGGATGACGCTGGGGCTGCGCGAGGGCCTGATCGGGCTGATTGCGCTGGTCGCCGTCTACATAATTTTCGTCTTGCTTCGCATGTTCCGCTTGCGCCAGGGGCCGGTTGGCGGCACGGAGAGCCTCGCGCCGCCGGCTGCCGTGCCGGCTGAAACGACACCGGCGGGCACCGGGCAGGCTGTGCCCGAAGCCGTACCCCCGACGAGCTGGGAGCCGGTGCCGAACGGCATGGCGGAAGAGGTCTTGCGCCATGGGCTGGAGTTGGAGCTGGCCCAGTTGCGCGAGGAAGTTGATGCCATTCGCGGCGAGCTGGCCGCACTGCGTAGCGACATGCAGCATGAACTTGCCTCCCTGCGGGCCAGCCAGAGCGTCTCGCCGATTTATGGCGATGCGATGCAACTGGCTGTTTCCGGTTACGATGCAGCGGCGATTGCCGAACGGTGTGGCATTGCGCGGGCCGAGGCCGATCTGGTTGTGGCCCTGGCCAAGAGCCAGGAACATTGAGGCGGAGCATGGCGACAGAACAAACGAAAGAAGCAGCTCAAGACAAGGAAAAGGACACGGACGGCAACGCCGGCGACCTGCGTGGCCAGCTGGTCAAGCGCCTGGCCATGGCCGGCGTGCTGGTCGCCATCCTGCTCGGCGTGCTGGCCTTTTTCGATTATCTGGCCAACCCGCCGGACGAAGCGGAGGAGACGGTATTCACCCAGCCGGTGCCCGTCGCTCCGAAGAAGGAAGTGTCGCAACCGGTCAAACCGGCTGACAACCTGCCCGAGCCGCCGACGACGGACAAGGCCGAACCGGTTGCCGATGTGCCACCGCCGCCGCAGGTCGAAGCGCAGCCTGCGGTGCCTGTCGAAGCCAAACCGGAGGGGCGTCCGGCGCGGCCCCCGGCAACCACCAGCCACGCGGCCCCGGCGCCAGCACCAACGCCCGTCGTACCCGAAGCAACGACGGCGCCATCCAACATCCTGCCGCCGGCGCGTAGTGCAGCACCGGCCGAACCCGCTGCCGCGACAGCCAAGCCGCCAGCCCGCCTCAGCGATGTCAAGCCGGTGGCGCCGACCCCGCCATCAGCGGTATCCCGCCTGTTTTCGGGCTTCGTCCTGCAGGCCGGGGTGTTCTCCAGTGTCCAGCGGGCGGAGGAACTGCATGCCCGCCTGACCCTGAGCGGCGTGCCGTCCACCCTCGAAACCCGGGTTCAGGTCGGTCCCTTCCGCACCCGCCAGGAGGCCGAGGCGGCTCAGGCCAAGTTGAAGGAACTGGGTATCCAGACCATCCTCGTACCGCCGAAGGGCAAGCACTAACCCCCGCTGCGTCAGCGCAGGCCCGGCGGGCGGGGCAGGTCGAGGCCGCGCCGAATGTCGCGGTGCAGGCGCATGGGGGGCGGCAAGGGATGGATCTGCCGACGATCATCGAAATACCGCCCGCGGTAGCCGTCATGATAAGGATGGCGATGCCCGCCCGACTGGTAATAAATGCTGGTTCCCGGATAGACGTAGGTCGGATAGGTTTCGACATAGACCGGACGCGACGGGTAGCCGGCCGAGTAGGTCGGAACGACCGTGCAGGCTCCCAGGCTGCCGATCAGCGCAGCCGCCAGGCCGAGGCGAAGGAAGGTGGGGGGGATTTTCATGGCGGTCGATTCCTGGGTTACCTGACTGAGTAACGCGCTATGGGGTGTCGTCGAGGACGCTGCCTCGCCAATTGTTTGTAACAAATCGTGAACCGGCGCTGCCTCACGGCGGACTGCCGGGAGGTTGGCAGTCAGGATTCGGCTGCCGGCCGCAGGCGCTTGGCAAAGACCTTCATTTCCTTGGCGGCCTGGACGTCGCCCCGGGCGTCGGCAACGGCGATGCCGCGCTCGTAGGCAGCCAGGGCGCCAACGTCGTCCCCGGCTGCGGCCAGCGCCTTGCCGAGGGCTTTCCAGGCGGCGGAATAGGCCGGATCGCGGTCGACGGCGGCCTGGAAGGCTTCGGCCGCCTTGGCTGGCGCTTCGATCTTGAGGTATTCGTTGCCGAGTGAGAAACGGAGCAGGGCGCCGTCGCGCGGGCCACCCAACATTTTTTCCAGGGATGCGATACGTGGGTTCATCTAGAATTTACGTTTTGATCAGTCACAGAGGAAGTTTTTCATGGCCAAGACCATCATCGCCACGCCGAACGCCCCGGCCGCCATCGGCACCTATTCGCAGGCTGTTCGGGTCGGCGACACCGTGTACCTGTCGGGGCAGATCGGCCTCGATCCGGCCTCCATGCAGTTGGTAGACGGCATCGATGCGCAAATCGTTCGCGTTTTCGACAATCTGAAGGCCGTCGCCGAAGCGGCGGGCGGTTCCCTGGCCGACGTGGTCAAGCTCAATGTCTTCCTGACCGACCTGGCCAATTTCGCCAAGGTCAATGAAACGATGGCCAAGTACTTCAGCGAGCCGTTCCCGGCCCGCGCTGCCGTGGGTGTCAAGGAACTGCCGCGCGGCGCGCTGGTCGAGGCCGATGCCGTGATGTTCATTGGCTGATGATGCCAAGCGGGGCTGCCGCTCCGATCAGGGCTTCTGATGCGCTGAAGAAGAAGCTCGCCAAGATCGGCCTCCATAGCGAGGCCGATTTGCTGGTGCACCTGCCGTTGCGCTACGAGGACGAGACGCGCATCACGCCGGTGGCGCGGGCCTTTGGCGGCCAGCCGGTGCAGGTCGAGGTCGTCGTGCACGACAACGAGGTGCAGTACCGGCCACGGCGCCAGATGGTGGTGCGGGCCGGGGACGGCACGGGCGACATCACGCTGCGCTTTTTCAGCTTCTACCCGAACCAGCAGGCGATGCTGGCGCCGGGGGCGCGCATTCGTGCCTTTGGCGAGGTGCGGGGCGGCTTTTTCGGGCTGGAGATGGTGCATCCGCGCTTCCGCAAGGTGGCTGACGATGAGCCGCTGCCCGAAGCGATGACGCCGATTTATCCGTCCACTGCCGGACTGGCCAATTCGGCCTTGCAGAAGCTGATCGGCAAGGCGCTGGCTGGGGGCGATTTGTCCGATACGCTGCCGGACGAGTTGCGCCAGACATTGAAGCTGCCCGGCTTGGCGCGCAGCCTGAAATTCCTGCACAACCCGCCGCCCGGTACCGAGCTGGATACGTTGCATGCACGTAATCACCCGGCCTGGCGGCGAGTGAAGTTCGACGAGGTGCTGGCCCAGCAGTTGTCGCTGCGGCGGGCCTACCTGGCGCGGCGCGAGCAGGGGGCGCCGGTGCTGCGGGCACGGGACGACCTGGGGGCCCGCTTGCTCGACAGCCTGCCCTTTGGCCTGACCGGGGCACAGGCGCGGGCGATGGCCGAGATTGGCGCCGATCTGGCGCAGCCGCACCCGATGCATCGCCTGCTGCAGGGCGATGTCGGGGCGGGCAAGACCATCGTGGCCGCACTGGCGGCCTGCCAGGCGATTTCGGCCGGCTGGCAGGCCGCCTTCATGGCGCCGACCGAGATTCTGGCCGAGCAGCATTTTCTGAAATTGTCCGGCTGGCTGGAGCCGCTCGGCGTCAAGGTGGCCTGGTTGTCGGGCAGCCTGAAGAGCAAGGCCAAGCGCGAGCAACTGGCGGCAACGGCCAGCGAGGCACAGTTGATCGTCGGGACGCATGCGCTGATCCAGGAGGGCGTCGATTTTGCCCGGCTCGGTCTGGCCATTGTCGATGAACAGCACCGCTTCGGCGTCGCCCAGCGGCTGGCCTTGCGCAAGAAGGGTAGCAATCCGCACCAGTTGATGATGTCGGCGACACCTATCCCACGCACGCTGGCCATGAGCTACTACGCCGACCTCGACGTGACGGTGCTCGACGAACTGCCGCCCGGCCGCACACCGATCAAGACGCGGCTGGTCGCCGATAACCGGCGCGAGGATGTGGTGGGCTTCGTCAAGA
The DNA here is from genome assembly GCF_000519045.1 of Dechloromonas agitata is5. GTDB lineage: Bacteria > Pseudomonadota > Gammaproteobacteria > Burkholderiales > Rhodocyclaceae > Azonexus > Azonexus agitatus. Next base: position 492,549 of record NZ_KI912532.1, on the reverse strand, counting down.
AGCATGTCGAGGAGGGGCGGCAGGCCTATTGGGTCTGCCCGCTGATCGAGGAATCGGAAGCCTTGCAGTTGCAGACGGCGCAGGATACCTACGCGCAGCTGTCGCAGGACTTGCCGGAACTGCGCGTCGGGCTGGTGCATGGGCGTCTGAAGGCTGATGAGAAGCAGGCGGTGATGGCCGCCTTCGCGGCGGGCGACATCGATGTGCTGGTGGCGACGACGGTGATCGAGGTCGGCGTCGATGTGCCGAATGCCAGCCTGATGGTCATCGAGCATGCCGAGCGTTTCGGGCTGTCGCAATTGCACCAGTTGCGGGGGCGGGTCGGGCGCGGCCCGTACGAATCGAGCTGCGTGCTGATCTACGCCGGGCCGCTGGGTGAGATTGCCCGGCAGCGGCTGAAGATCATTTTCGAGCATACCGACGGCTTCGAAATCGCCCGTCAGGACTTGCAGCTGCGCGGGCCGGGCGAGTTTGTCGGGGCGCGGCAGAGCGGCGTGCCGCTGTTGCGCTATGCCGATTTGGAACTTGATGCCGATCTGGTCGAGATGGCGCGCGGGGTGGCCGAGACGATGCTCGCGGCGCATCCTGAACTGGCCGAGAAGCACCTGCAGCGCTGGCTGGGCTCGCGCGAGGAGTTGCTGAAGTCCTGACGCTTGGCCGGGTCAGGCGGCCTGCCGGCGTTGCGCCGAGGCGACGATGCCCTCGCTCAGGGTGCGCAGGGCGGGCAGCGCCGGGCCTTCGCGCAGCGCGATCATGCCGGTCGGCACCTGGGCGATATCGGGCGGCACGCTTTCGATGACCAGGTCGGCGGCATGCGCCGATTGCTCGACGACGCGGCGCGGCATCAGGGTCCAGCCGAGGCCGACGGCGATGCAGCCGAGGATGCCTTCCAGCGTGCCGAATTCCATGGCGTCGGCGATGGCGTGGCCTTGCTTGCGCTGCCAGGCGATGGCCCGGGTGCGGTAGGCGCAGCCTTCGCGGAACAGGATCAGCGGCAGCAGGACCGGGTCGGCCCCGGCGGCGTGCACCTGCACCAGTTCCTCGACGACCAATTCTTCGAAGCGCAGGTCAGGGTGGATGACCGGGCCGGCGACGAAGGCGCAATCGAGCTTGTGGTCGAGCACCTTCTCGGTCAGCTTGGTGGTGGTGTCGGTGAAGACGCGCAGCTCAAGGCGCGGATGGGCGGCCCGCACCGCTTTCAGGGCGCTCGGCAGGTGCAGGGCGGCGAAGGTTTCCATGGCGCCGATGCGCAGTTCGCCGACGCTTTCGCCGACCTGACGCACGGCGCTCGCCGTTTGCCGTTCCAGCGCTAGCATGCGGCGGGCGTAGTCGAGCAGCACGCGGCCGGAGGGGGCGAGTTCCAGACCGCGGCCCTTGCGGAAGAACAGCTCGGCGCCCAGTTCCTCCTCCAGTTTGCGGATGCGACCGGTGACGTTGGACTGCACGGTGTTCAGCTTGCGCGAGGCGGCCAGGATGCCGCCTTCCTCGACGACGGCCTGGAAGGTGCGCAGGGCAATCAGTTCCATGGTGTTATCTCAATAAAAGAACAGTTTGTTCTTGATAAATCATTTGTGCAGATAATTTAGCGCGGATATCGTGGTGTTTCAAGCCTAAAAAGGAGAACGACCATGAACTCGCAGAGAGAGCGCTTCAAGGTGCTGGGCGCCGGGATATTCAGCCTGATCCTGGTGCTCGGCGTCGCCCGCTTCGCCTATACGCCACTGTTGCCGATCATGCAGCAGCAGGCCGGGCTGGGCCTGGCCGAGGCTGGTTGGCTGGCGGCGCTGAACTACGCCGGCTACCTGAGCGGCGCGCTGATCGCCTCGCTGATCAGCGACCTGGTGCTCAAGGACCGGCTGTATCGCATCGGGCTGGTCGTTGCCATCGTCAGCACGGCGATGATGGGCCTGACCACCGACCCCTGGGTATGGATGCTGTCGCGTTTCATCGCCGGCCTGTCCAGCGCGGCCGGCATGCTGCTCGGCACCGGGCTGATCCTCAACTGGCTGATCCGCCACAACCACCGGCCGGAACTGGGCATCCACTTTTCTGGCATCGGCCTCGGCATCGCCGGCTGCTCGGTGGCGGTCTGGCTGATGGGCGGCGCGCTGGACTGGCGCGACCAATGGTTCGTCTTCACTGCGCTGGCCTGCCTGCTCATCGTGCCGGCCCTGGCCTGGCTGCCGGCGCCGGACACCAGTCCGCTGACGAAAAGCGGGGCGCCGATGCACGACAACCCGCCCAGCCGGCTCTATCTCGGCCTGTTCATGGCTGCTTATTTCTGTGCCGGCTTCGGCTACGTGATCAGCGCCACCTTCATCGTCGCCATCGTGGACAAGCTGCCGGGGTTGCAGGGGCAGGGGGCGCTGGCTTTCCTCGCCATCGGCCTGGCGGCGGCGCCAGCCTGCATCAACTGGGATTTCATCGCCCGCTATATCGGCGAACTGAATGCGCTGATCCTTGCCGCCTTGTTGCAGATTGTCGGCATCGTGCTGCCGGTGGCGGTCGGCGGCCTGATTCCGACGCTGTTCGGCGCCCTGCTCTTTGGCGGCACTTTCATCGGCATGGTCAGCCTGGTGCTGACCATGGCCGGGCGTTTCTACCCGACGCGGCCGGCCAAGATGATGGGCAAGATGACACTTTCGTACGGCGCAGCGCAGATCATCGGGCCGGCCATCGTCGGCTGGCTGGCGACCCGCCTTGGCAACTATTCGATCGGCCTCTACCTGGCCGGCGGCGTAATGGTGGTCGGCACGGTGCTGTTGGCTATACTCAAGTTCGTTGAAAAGCGGGATGCCGCCGTGGCGCTGCAGCCCTGCCTGCAAAACTGACCAAGGAGACGAGGATGTTCAAGGGAATACTGATCGAGAAGGACGACGCCGGCTACCGTGCCGCGGTGAAGGAGATCGACGAGGCGCAGTTGCCCGAGGGTGACGTGACGGTGCGCGTCGAGCGATCGTCGCTGAACTACAAGGACGGCCTGGCGATCACCGGTAAGGGCCCGGTGGTGCGCAAGTTTCCGATGGTGCCGGGGATCGATATCGCCGGTACGGTCGAGGCCAGCGACAACCCGGATTACAAGGTTGGCGACCGCGTCGTACTCAACGGCTGGGGTGTCGGCGAAACGCACTGGGGTGGCCTGGCCCAGAAGGCGCGCCTGAAGGGCGACTGGCTGGTGCCGCTCCCGGATGCTTTCACGGCGCAGCAGGCCGTGGCCATCGGCACCGCCGGTTATACCGCCATGCTGTGCGTGCTGGCGCTGGAGAAGCACGGCGTCAAGCCGGCCGATGGCGAAATCGTCGTCACCGGGGCGGCGGGCGGCGTGGGCAGCGTCGCGATTGCCGTGCTGAGCAAGCTGGGCTACACGGTGGTCGCCGTCAGCGGCCGGCCGGAAGAAGCGGATTATCTGAAGCAGTTGGGGGCGAGCGAGGTGCTTGAACGTAGCGCCTTTTCGGCACCCGGCAAGCCGCTCGGCAAGGAGCGCTGGGCGGGGGCGGTGGATGTGGTGGGCAGTCACACGCTGGCCAACATCTGCGCCACCACCCGGTACCGCGGCGTGGTGACGGCCTGCGGCCTGGCCGGTGGCATGGATTTGCCGGCCAGTGTGGCGCCGTTCATCCTGCGCGGCGTGACGCTGGTCGGCATCGACAGCGTGATGTGCCCGCGTCCCGAGCGGCTGGTCGCCTGGCAGCGCCTGGCGCGCGATCTCGATCCCGCCAAGCTCGGCCTGTTGACGCACGAAGTGTCGCTGGCCGAGGCCATTCCGACGGCGGCCGAGCTGATGGACGGCAAGGTGCGCGGCCGTGTCGTGGTCGACGTGAATCGGTGACCGGGATGCCTTACGTCAATATCAAGATCACCCGCGAGGGCGTCACCGCCGACCAGAAGGCGCGTCTGATCCAGGGCGCGACGCAACTGCTGGTCGATGTGCTGGGCAAGAATCCGCAGACCACCGTGGTCGTCATCGACGAGGTGGACACCGACAACTGGGGAATCGGCGGCGAATCGGTCACCCTGCGTCGGGCGCGCGGCAGCTAGGCACGGCGGCCAGCGGGAAAAACGCAGCGCGGCCGGAACTTTTCGGGAACCGCTTGTCTATACCGCCTCAAATACAACCCATCCACAGAGGCACTACATGGACGAGCTTTCCACCTTCGGCATCGGTTTCGCCGCATTGATCTTCACGCTGGCCTGCTTCATGGCATCCAAGCTGGCATCGAAGAAGGCCTACCACTAAGCCGCACGACAGGCGCCGGTTTTCGGTGCCTGGCCAGGAAAGCCGGGGTTTCCCGGCTTTTTTTACGTCAGGAATTCTTCGATCAGCCGCGCCACTTCGGCTGGCTGGTCGTGATGCAGCATGTGGTCGGCGTCTTCGATCCAGCGTTCGGTCAGCTGTGCGAAGCAGGCCTGGCGGGCTTCCCAGTCGCCGGGGCGCTGGCCGAAATCGCGCACCACCCACGACTGGCGGCCGGCCACCCACAATACCGGGCAGCGTACTTCGCGCCATATCGCCATCGACTCTTCCAGACGGAACAGGTAGGGCGAGAAGTTCTTGTGCCACGGGTCGCCATTCCAGATCACGCCATGCCGGCGCTCGCCGGCCTTGTTGTGGCCCTCGCCGATCTTGGCCAAATGGCGGGCGAGGAACTCGGCGCGCTCGGCAGTCAGGAAACGGTCGGTCTTCATCAAGCGCCGTGCGAAGTCGGCGCGGTCGCGGTACACATGCAGCTTGGGCGTTGCCCGGCTCTGGTCCAGCCATTGACGGTAGCGCTCGGGTGCCATGTCCGGCGTGGTCGGCGCGATGCCGAAACCGTCCAGCGTGACCAGACGCTCGACCCGCTCGGGGCGAATGCCGGCGTACAGGCAGGAGAGGATACCGCCCATGCTGTGCCCGACCAGCCGGACCTGACCCGCCGGCGCGTAATGATCGAGGATGGCCTCCAGGTCGCTGATGTGCTCGGCGAAATAGTAGGGGCGGTGCAGCCATTGCGACGGGCCGAAGCCGCGCCAGTCGGGGGCGACGATGTTCCAGTCGCGCTGCAGTGCGTCGACGACGAACTGGAAGGAGGCGGAAACGTCCATCCAGCCATGCAGCAGGAAGAGGGTCGGGGCCTCGGCATCGCCCCAGCGCCGGATGTGCAGGCGGACGTCGGGCAGGTCGAGGAATTCGGAACGCGAGGGAAGCTGGGTCATGGTGTGGCGGTGGCCGGTGGTTTGGCGAGGGCGGATTGTGCCATGCGAGCGAGGGGGATCAGCGCGCCAGGTTTTCCCAGGCCGGGTAGCCGCCCTCGATCAGCATGACCTGGCGGTAGCCGAGCGCCGTGGCCTGGCGCGCAACGGCATAGCTCAGCCGGGCGTCGGCATGGTCGCAATAGAACACAAGCGGCGTCCCCTTGTCGCCGGGCAGGACGCCAGCGGCCTGTTGCGCAAAGTACTCGGCCGGCAGGTGGCGGGCATTCGGCAGGTGATGTCTCTGGTAGGCCCCGCTGTCGCGTACATCGATCAGCATGCCGGCTTCACCGGTTTCGATCAGCGTTCGCAGATGCCCGGCGCTGATCGCGTAGGGGTTGCCGCGCTTGAACCAGTCCGGAAAGCCTTCGGCATAGACACGGATGTTGGTGTAGCCGAGGTCCTCGGCATCGTCGGCGGCCATGTGGCTGAGCTTGCATTCGATGCCGTCGCAGTAGAACAGGATCAGCGTGTGCTTGTCGGCCGGCAAGAGGCGGGGTGCCAGCGCGTCGAACTGCTTGGCGGGCAGGTTGATGGCGCCTGGGATGTGGCCGACATCGTAGCGCCGTGCCGTATCCCGGGTGTCGATCAGGATGCCGTCGTGGCGCGGCGGGACGACGGCGTAGGGCGCGATGAAATCGTAGCGGACGATCTTGCCATACCAGTGCTCGGGTGGCGGGTCGGGTAACTGGGCGAGAGCCTGGCCGGGGGCGAGTTGGCTGGCGATGCAGGCGAGGGCGCCGAGCAGGGTGTTCAGAAAGCGCATGATCGGGTCCTCCGCATCGGACAGATGAACCTACTTTACCCAAGCCTGGGGCTTGTCGCCATCGGGCTGGCGTTGCCGTGCTGGATCCGGTTCGTCGCTGACCGCGCCAGGGCACTGTGCCGAGGGGCTCAGGATGCCCGTTCGGGCGCATCGATCAGCTGGCGGAGCAGGGCGGTCAGTTGCGCGATGTCGCCGGCGGCCAGCGCCGAACGGATCCACTGCCCGGTGGTGTCGATCATCCGGGACATCGCCGCCTCGATCGCGGTGATGCCCGCTGCCGTCAGTCGAACCGGCTTGACGCGCCGGTCGTCGCCGAACTGCGGGCGCTCGACCAGGCCGCGTGACGCCAGTTGCAGCATCACCTTGGTCAAGCCGCCGGAGGTGATGACCACCTCGTCCTGAACCTGCGACGGCGTCAGCTCGTAGGGGGGCGGCGCATTGCGCAAGGTGGCCAGGACGTCGAATTCAGCCGATGACAGGCGGAATTCGGCCAGCAGGGGCTGCATCTGCTCGATCGACCGCCGGTGGGCCCATTGCAGGGCCAGGAAGAGCGGCGCGATCTGCGGGTCGATGGCGTTATCCCATTGGTGGGTATGCAGGCTGGTGTTCTTTCCCATGGCTGCGTCGTTTCTCCAGATGCCGGGGGCGGAGAAAGATGTTACACAATGTAAGTTATCTTGCGAGAAAGATATTCGGGCGATAACCTGCAATTAACGGAATAGGCAGGAAACGCGACATGAAATCGATCAAAGTGGCGCTTTGGGGCAGCCTGGGCCTGATCAGCCTGCTCTGGCTGATCTCCGAGCAGGCATCGTTCGCCGCGCTGGCCGGATTTTTCGATTGGCGCAATGTGCTGGTGCAATACTCCGGCGTCGTCAGCATCACCGTCATGAGCCTGGCGATGATCCTCGCCGCCCGGCCGCGGATTGCCGAACGCCTGTTCGGCGGCCTGGACAAGACTTATCGCCTGCACAAGTGGCTGGGCATCGCCGCCCTGGTGGTGTCGGTCAGCCACTGGTTGATTGCCAAGGGGCCGAAGTGGGCCGTCGGGCTCGGCTGGCTGGAAAGACGCGGCCGCCCGCCCCGGCCACACTTGCCGGACGGCTCGCTGCAGCAGCTATTGGCCAGTCAGCGTGGCCTGGCGGAAAGCGTCGGCGAATGGGCCTTCTACGCCGCGCTCGTGTTGATGGTGCTGGCCCTGGTCAAGTATTTCCCCTACCGCCGCTTTTTCCAGACGCACCGCATCCTGGCCATCACCTATCTGGCCTTCGTATTTCATGCGGTGATCCTGCTCAAGTTCGATGACTGGACGCGCCCGGTCGGCCTCGTTGTCGGCGTGCTGATGGTGCTCGGCAGTATTTCCGCGGTGCTTTGCCTGGCGCGTCGGCATCTCAGCGGCAGGCCGGTCGCTGGGCGGGTGGCCAGCTGTGAATGGCAAGGCGAACTGGCGACGCTGGCCGTCGACATCCAGCTGGACGCTGGCTGGCCGGGGCATCAGGCCGGCCAGTTTGCCTTTGTCACCTTTCATGCCGACGAAGGTCCGCACCCCTACACCCTGGCTTCGGCCTGGCAGGGTGACGGCCAGTTGCGCCTGCTGATCAAGGCGCTGGGCGACTACACGCGAACCCTGCCGGATCGCCTCGCGGTCGGCGACCGGGTCGTCGTCGAGGGGCCGTATGGCTGCTTCACCTTCGCCGGCGAGGGCAAGCGCCAGATCTGGGTCAGCGGTGGCATCGGCATTACGCCCTTCGTCGCCCGCATGCAGGCCCTGGCCCGGGAGGCCGATGGCAAGCCGGTCGACCTGTTCCACTGCACCGGGCAAATGAATGACGCAGTTCTCGGCCGTCTGCAGGAAGATGCCCGCCTGGCCGGCGTTTCGCTCCACCTATACTGGCGGAAGCGGTTCGAGGTCCGGCATCTGCTGGAAACGGTGGCCGATTGGCGCGAGGCGGACATCTGGTTCTGCGGCCCGGCCCCGTTCGGCCGCCAGCTGCGCGCAGCCCTGCTCGCCCTTGGCCTGCCGGCCGGGCGCTTTCATCAGGAATTGTTCGAGATGCGTTGAAGCCCTGCGAGGGCCTGGTCGGCGAGCGTCCCCCGACCCACCCTCCGCGGGGCCGGTAATGGGCTTAAACCCCCATGCGTTTAAGGTTTATTTAAGCGCGGCCCGCTACGCTTCCAGCTTCTTACGTTTCCGGATACCCCAATGAAAAACGCGAATTGGCCACCTCTCGTCAGAGTCCAGCACTGGTTGACGGTGCTGCTGATGATTCTCTGTATCGGCGCGGTATGGAGCCATGAGGCATTCGACAAATCGAATCCGATGCGGGCCCAACTGATGCAACTTCATTTCCTGTCGGGGGGCGTCATCGGCTTGCTGACATTGCTGCGCGTGGTGACACGAGCCGTGGTCACCGGCCCGGTCCATTCAACGACCCCGCTGGTCACATTGCTCGCCAAGGCCGGCCATCTCGGCCTCTACCTGCTGATGATCTTGCTTCCCCTCTGTGGCTATGTCGCCGTGTCCGGAAAGGGGCTGCCGATCAATCTGCTCGGCTGGCTGGAAATTCCGCCGCTGCCGGTGAGCAGCGGAGTAGCGAAGGTTTTCAAGGAGTTGCACGAGGGCCTGGGCAATGCCCTGATTGCCTTGGTGGCGTTGCACGTCGCAGCGGCACTGTTTCATGCCTTGCTTCTGAAGGACAAGGTACTGCAGTCGATGCTTGGACGCGCCGCTGAATAGCGCTCCGCGCCCGCTTTTCCGGGGTTAAGCGTGACGGGCAGCGGTGGTTGCCGATGCCCTCTTGGCTTGGCGAGAGCACTAAAAACCAAGAAACTGCAGGCTTCTTTGGCGGCATGACTTGGTGGGTTCCTCCCGGTTGGGAGCTGGTGCGGCGTCGGTTTGTGGCCACGCACGCGCCAGAAGATCCACGCGGAAAATCACGATGAGCGGACAATTCGGACTCCTTAAACAGAAGCGCTTTGCGCCCTTTTTTGCCACGCAGTTCCTCGGTGCCTTCAATGACAACCTGTTCAAGAATGCGCTGGTCGTGCTGCTCACCTTTCAGGCGGCGCACTGGACGACGCTGAAGCCGGAGCTGCTCGCCAACCTGGCGGCCGGCATCTTCATCCTCCCCTTCTTCCTGTTCTCGGCGACCGCCGGGCAACTGGCCGACAAGCTCGACAAGGCGATGCTCGCCCGCCTGGTCAAGGTGCTCGAGATGGCCATCATGGGCGTCGCGGCGGTCGGTTTCTTCCTGACCAGCCTGCCGGTGCTGATGGGCGCGCTGTTCCTGCTCGGCTGCCATTCGACGCTGTTCGGGCCCGTCAAGTACGCCATCTTGCCGCAACACCTGCATGCGGACGAACTGGTCGGCGGCAATGCCCTGATCGAGGCCGGTACCTTCGTTGCCATCCTGCTCGGCACGCTGGCTGGCGGGCTGCTCGCCGGTTCGGTCGAGCATCCGGCCTGGATCGCCGTCGGCGCCTTTGTCGTCGCCCTGGCGGGCTATGTGACCAGCCGGGGTATCCCGGCGGCGCCGGCCCCGGTGCCGGAACTCCGGATCAATCTCAATCCGCTCAGCGAAACCTGGCGCAACATCGCCTTCGCCCGCGAGAACCGCACGGTCTTCCTGTCCATCCTCGGCATCTCGTGGTTCTGGCTCTACGGCGCGCTGTTCCTTGCCCAGTTCCCGGCCTATGCCAAGTTTGTGCTCGGCGGCGGTGAATCGTCGGTGACACTGTTGCTCGCCACCTTCACGGTCGGCATCGGGCTCGGCTCGATGCTCTGCGAGCGGATGTCCGGCAAGCATGTCGAGATCGGCCTGGTGCCCTTCGGCTCGATCGGCCTGACGCTCTTCGGCCTCGACCTCTATTTCGCCTCGCCAGCCGGTTTGGCCGGTACGACGCCGCACGACCTGCTCGCCCTGCTCAGCCTCCCGGCCATCTGGCGCGTGCTGTTCGACTTGCTGATGCTCGGCGTCTTCGGCGGCTTCTTCATCGTGCCGATGTATGCCCTGGTCCAGCTGCGCAGTGCGCCGGAGCATCGGGCGCGCGTCATCGCCGCCAACAACATCCTCAATGCGCTGTTCATGGTGGTCGGCGCGCTGGGCGCGGCGGCCTTGCTCGGCCAAGGCATGTCGATCCCGGCCCTGTTCGCGCTCGGGGCGCTGCTCAATGCGGCGGTGGCGATCTACATCTACGGGCTGGTGCCGGAATTCCTGCTGCGCTTCATCGCCTGGCTGCTGGTCCGGGCGGTGTATCGGCTGCGCACCAGCGGGCTGGAGCACATCCCGCATGAGGGAGCGGCGGTGCTGGTCGCCAACCATGTCAGCTTTGCCGATGCGGTGGTGATCATGGGCGCCGCGCCACGCCCGATCCGCTTCGTGATGGATCACCGCATTTTCCGGACGCCGCTGCTGGGTTTCATCTTCCGCCATTGCGGCGCGATCCCCATCGCCTCGGCCAAGGAAGATCCTGCGATGCTGGAAGCAGCCTTCGCCGAGGTGGCACGGGCGCTGGCCAACGGCGACCTGGTCGGTATCTTTCCGGAGGGGGGGCTCACCCGCGATGGCGAACTGCAACCCTTCCGGCCGGGTATCAGCCGCATCCTCCGGGACAACCCGGTGCCGGTGGTGCCGATGGCCTTGTCCGGCCTGTGGGGCAGCTTCTTCTCGCGGATCGAGGGCAAGGCGATGCAAACGCCGTTCCGGCGCGGCATGTTCTCGGCGATCGCGTTGCGTGTCGGCCCTCCGCTGCCGCCCGAGGCGTTGACGCCGGAGCGGCTGTTCGCCAGCGTGCTTGCCCTGCGCGGTGACTGTCGTTGAGGGGGCGGGCGGCCGGGCCGGTAGAATGGCGCCTTTGCTGCTTTCGCCCCCTAGCCATGACGACCCATTCCCAGCCTCCCGCCGACCAACTGGCCTCTCTCGTCAACCCCGACACCCAGCGCCTCGCCGCCCGCATGGCACAGGACGTCTTTGCCGGCGTTTTCCGCCAGGCGGCAGCCAACGAAGGAGCGCCGGACGTCGGCATCCTGGGCGAGGTGGCGGCGCAGTGCGCCAACTGGTGCCGAGCCGGCGGCAGCGACGAGGCGCGCGCCCTGCGCCTGGCCCTGTTGATCAGCGGCCTCGACCAGTGGGGCTTGGCCTACACCCAGGCTTTCGGGCTGACCGCCATCCACCCGCTGACGGCGCTGATCGGCGGCTTGCGCACCCGGCTCGATGCCCGCGAGGAAACACGCTTCCAGCGTTATTTCGAACAGATCGATGCCATCGAATCGGCGGCTGTCGATTTCAAAGTCGATCTACGGCGCGGCATCCATCTGGCGTTGTGGCATGCGATGGCGGCCTGCGAATCGAGCGAGCAGGTCGAGGCCATCGTGCGCACCCTGGGCAGCCTGATGGTCGCCCTCGACCAGAAAATGCCGGAATTCGGCTGGCGGCTGGTCGCCGACGCGCTGGCCCACATCCAGATCGGCCTGCTCTCCGGCCAGGCGCCGGCTTCGCCGCTGGCCCAGGAAGGCACGCAGCGGCTCTTTGCCTCGCTGCGCCATGCCTTGCCGGAAGATCGCTACCAAGCCATCCTCGCCCACTCCGGGCAGGCCGTCGTCGCCTGGCAGCAGGCCGCCCGCAGCCGCGCCCATTGAGCGGCCGGCCCCCCGATGATCGCCAAGGTAGAATCCAACGATGAACTGGCCCGCGCTCAAGGAAAAACTCGATCTCTATGAAAGGCTGATGCGGCTCGACAAGCCGATCGGCATCCTGCTCCTGCTCTGGCCGACACTGTGGGCCTTATGGCTCTCGGCCTTGGGCCGGCCGAACTGGAGCGTGGTCTGGATCTTCATCATGGGCACCGTGCTGATGCGCTCGGCCGGTTGCGTCATCAACGACTACGCCGACCGCGATTTCGACAAGCATGTCGAACGCACCCGGGAACGGCCATTGACGGCCGGCAAGGTGACGGCCAGGGAAGCGCTCTGGCTGTTTGCCGCCCTCTGCCTGCTCTCCTTCGGGCTGGTGCTGGCACTGGGCATGCCGCTCGTCACCTGGCTCTCGGTGCCGGCTGTTTTCCTGGCTGCCAGCTACCCCTTCACCAAGCGCTTCTTCGCCATCCCGCAGGCCTACCTCGGCATTGCCTTCGGTTTCGGCATCCCGATGGCTTACGCCGCCCACCTCGGCAGCGTGCCGGCCGAAGCCTGGTGGCTGCTGCTGGCCAACGTCTTCTGGGCGGTGGCCTACGACACGGAATACGCCATGGTCGACCGCAACGACGACCTGAAAATCGGGATCAAAACCTCGGCCATCACCTTCGGCCGCTTCGATGTGGCGGCGGTGATGCTGTGCTATGCCGCGACCCTGGCCATCATCGGCTGGGTTGGCTGGACGCTGAACATGGGCCTCGCCTTCTACGCCGGACTGGCCGGGGCGGCCGGCATCATGGGCGTGCATTACACCTGGATCAAGGGCCGCGAGCGCATGCCGTGCTTCAAGGCCTTCCTGCACAACAACTGGGTCGGTGCCGCGATTTTCGCCGGCATCGTCGTCGATTTCCTGATTTCCGGAAGGAGTTTCGGATGAAAACGCTATTGGCCATGCTGGCCCTGATTTCGACCGTGGCTGTTGCCGAAGATACCCGCCAGCTGGCGCCGCTGCCGCCTGCCGCGCAGGAATCGCTACGCCAGGAGATGCTCGACAACCTGGTGGCCGTCAATGAAGTGTTGTCGCTGATGGCCGAGGGCAAGGTCAAGGAGGCCGGTGAAGCGGCGGAGACCAAGCTCGGCGTATCGGCAATGGGCAAGCACCGGATGAAACCTTTCGACGCCCGGCCCGGGCCGCACATGCCGCCGGCCATGCACGGTATCGGCATGGATGGTCACAAGGCGGTCAGCGAATTCGCCGCCGTCGCCAAGACCGGTGACCGCGACAAGGCGCTCGCCCTGCTGCCCAATATCACGTCGGCCTGTGTCGGCTGTCACTTCTCCTACCGCACCCGATGAAATACCACGATCTGCGCGACTTCATGTCGCAACTGGAAAAGACCGGCGAACTGAAGCGTATCGCGCGGTCGGTCGATACCCACCTCGAAATGACCGAGATCGGCGACCGCGTGCTGCGTGCCGGCGGCCCGGCGCTGCTCTTCGAGAAGCCCGTCACCCAAGGCAAGCCGCAGGACATCCCGGTGCTGGCCAACCTGTTCGGCACGCCGAAGCGCGTCGCGCTGGGCATGGGCGAGGAATCGGTGACGGCGCTGCGCGAAGTCGGCAAGCTGCTCGCCTACCTCAAGGAGCCGGAGCCGCCCAAGGGCCTGAAGGACGCCTGGGACAAGCTGCCGATGTTGAAGAACGTGCTCAACATGGCTCCGAAGAAGGTGTCGTCGGCCCCCTGCCAGGAGGTCGTCTGGGAAGGCCAGGATGTCGATCTGGCCAAGCTGCCGATCCAGCACTGCTGGCCGGGCGACATTGCGCCGCTGATCACTTGGGGCCTGGTCGTGACGCGTGGGCCGCACAAGAACCGCCAGAACCTTGGCATCTACCGCCAGCAGGTGCTCGGGCCGAACAAGGTGATCATGCGCTGGCTGGCCCATCGCGGCGGCGCGCTCGATTTCCGCGAGCACCAACTGGCCAACCCCGGCCAGCCCTTCCCGGTGGCGGTGGTCCTTGGCTGCGACCCGGCGACCATCCTCGGCGCCGTGACGCCGGTGCCTGATTCGCTGTCCGAGTACCAGTTCGCCGGCCTGCTGCGCGGCAGCAAGACCGAGCTGACGCAATGCCTGGGCTCGACGCTGCAGGTACCGGCCTCGGCCGAAATCGTGCTGGAGGGCGTCATTCATCCCGGTGAGATGGCGATGGAAGGACCGTACGGCGACCACACCGGCTACTACAACGAGCAGGCCGAGTTCCCGGTGTTCACCATCGAGCGCATCACGATGCGGAAGAACCCGATCTACCACAGCACCTACACCGGCAAGCCGCCCGACGAGCCGGCCGTGCTCGGTGTCGCGCTGAACGAGGTCTTCGTACCGCTGCTGCAGAAGCAGTATCCGGAAATCGTTGATTTCTACCTGCCGCCGGAAGGCTGCTCGTACCGGATGGCCATCGTCAGCATCAAGAAGGCTTACCCCGGCAATGCCAAGCGGATCATGTTCGGTATCTGGTCCTTCCTGCGCCAGTTCATGTACACCAAGACCATCATCGTGGTGGACGACGACATCGACATCCGCGACTGGAAGGAAGTGATCTGGGCGATGACGACCCGCATGGATGCGACGCGCGACACGACGCTGGTCGACAACACGCCGATCGACTACCTCGATTTCGCCTCGCCGGTGGCTGGCCTCGGTTCCAAGATGGGGCTGGATGCGACCAACAAGTGGCCGGGCGAGACGAATCGCGAATGGGGGCGGCCGATCGTCATGGATGCCGACGTCAAGCAACGCGTCGACACCATGTGGCAGGAACTAGGCCTTTAGCATGAATTGACCCCGGCGTTGCCCGCTTGAGAAAATCCGCGCTCCCGTTGGAATCGAGATACGGAACACGGTGCGAATCCGTGGCGGGCCCGCCGCTGTAACCGGGGACGAAGACTGCACGGTCGTCAGACCAGCCACTTGGGCGCTTGAGCGCACAGGGAAGGCGCAGCGCTTCGGCTGATCCGGAAGCCAGAAGACGAATCGATCTCCACCAGGAGTCCAGGCAAGGGCTCCGGCTGACTGCATGCATGCGCGTGCCGTCAGCCGGAGCCCTTTTTGTTTTTTTGTCTTCCCGAGGAGTGGAACATGACCCCCAAGCTTCAGCCGAATCCCCAAACCCCGACCGCAACCCCGGCCAAGGCGCAAGCGGCAGCCCCGACCATCGCCGTGCGCAAGAGCTGCAACCCGGACGGCATCGGTCTCTCGCACTACGTGCTGATGGACCGGAAGGCGGCCAAATGAGCCTGGCTATCGCCGAGCGTGCCGCGAGCGGCACGCTTTTCCAGACCCTCGATATCGGCCACCCGGTCTATGCCGCGCTGACCGATCCGCAGACCGCTTTCTGGGCGCTGGTGGACAAGAGCTGCGCTGCGGAAGCCGCGCGCGACCCGGCCCTGCTCGCCAGCTACGGCGCCAAGGCTGGGGCTTTCGCCGACGAGCTGCACGCCCTGCGCTTTGGCCTCAAGCCTTCCGGCGTTTATCTCAACCCGACCGAGCGCTGCAATCTTAACTGCACCTACTGCTACCTGCCCGACCAGCAGCGCAGCGGCGGTTCGCACATGTCGGCTGAGACGCTGCTCGCCTCGCTGGCCAGCCTGCGCGACTACTTCCGCTCGGTGATGCCGGAAGGACGCAAGCCGCGCGCCATCTTCCACGGTGCCGAGCCCTTGATGAATGCGCCGGCGGTGTTTGCAGCGATCGATGCCTTCGCCGACGATTTCGTCTTCGGCCTGCAGACCAATGGCACCCTGCTCGACGATGCGGCGCTCGATTTTCTGACTTCGCGCAACGTCAGCATCGGCCTGTCGCTCGACGGCCCGGTGGCGGAGATCACCGATGCCACCCGGCAGACCTGGGGCGGCAAGAGCGTGCACGGCAAGGTGCTGCGGGCGATCGAAAAGCTGCGCGGCTACGGCTCGTGGAGCGTGATTACCACCTGCACAACAGAGAACCTGCCCTATCTGACGCGCATGGTCGAGCTGTTCCATGCCGCCGAAGTGCCGACCTGCATGCTCAACACCCTGCGCTGCACCTTGCCCGGGGCGCGCGGCGTCAAGCCGGCCGACGAGGCCATGGCCGAGGCCTTCTTTGCCGCCCTCGACCGCACCCACGCGTTGTACCAGGCAACCGGGCGCAAGCTGATGGTGGCCAATTTCGCCAACATCCTGATCGGCATCCTGGCCCCGACCGCACGCCGGCTGATGTGCGACATCTCGCCCTGCGGCGGTGGGCGGGCCTTCTTCGCGCTGGCCGCCGACGGCAGCCTCTATCCGTGCAGCGAGTTCATCGGCCTGCCGCGCTTCAACGGCGGCAAGCTGCTGGAGGAGGGCGTGGCGGTGGCGCTGGCCTCCGAAGCGTTCCGGCCGGTGATCGAGCGCGATGTCGACCGCTTCAGCCCCTGCGGCGATTGCGCCATCCGCCATTTCTGCGGTTCGCCGTGCCCGGCCGAGGCTTTCGAAATGAATGGCGGCATGGACAAGATCGGCGCCTTCTGCGCGTTCTACAAGGAGCAGGTCAATTACGCCCTGCGCCTGATCGCCGACGGCAAGGCCGACGACTATCTGTGGGATGGCTGGGACGAGGGCACCGAAACCGTCTTCGCGCTGGCCTGAGGGCCGGCGATCCGGGTTGAACAATGAGGGAACGCTCCGTACCATGGAGCGCTCCTTCATTGCCCGAGGCCGCGCCTTGTCTTCCGCCGACTCCCTGGCCGTTTGCGCCACCGACTTCACCCTGCCGCAACACGCGGCCGCCTGGCTGGAACTGCTCGACCACTACGCCCGCGATCCGATGGGCGGCGGCACCGGCTTGTCGGATTACGCCAAGGCCAACCTCGTGCGCGAACTGGCCAACCTGCCCAGCTTCCACGGGGCGCTGGCCTTTTCGGGCAACCAGGCGGTCGGCCTGATCAACTGCTTTGCCGGCTTTTCGACCTTCGCCGCCAAGCCGCTGCTCAACGTGCATGACATCGTCGTGCACGCCAGCCGGCGCGGCCAGGGCATCGGCCAGGCCCTGCTGGCCTGGGCCGAGCAGCGGGCCGGCGAACTCGGCTGCTGCAAGCTGACATTGGAGGTGCTCTCCAACAACACGCGGGCGATGGCTGCCTACCAACAGGCCGGGTACGTGCCCTACGTGCTCGATCCGGCCGCCGGCCATGCCTTGCTGATGCAGAAAACGCTTCCGGAGGAAACGGCATGAACCAACCCGTCCCGTCACCTGACCTGCAGGGCGTTCGCCCCTCGCTGGTCCAGCTCACCCACGTCATCTACGGCCTGCATGCGCTGGCCGTGGTCATCGGCGTCACTTCGTCGGCCACCGTCGCCGGCGGCTTTGTTTTTGGCCTGCCATCGCTGATCGCGGTCTTCCTCAATTACCTGAAGCGCGGCGACGTCCGCGGCACCTGGCTGGAAAGCCATTTCGTCTGGCAGATCCGTACCTTCTGGTTCACGCTGCTCTGGCTGGTGGTCTATGGCGTGCTGATCATCACCATCATCGGCATCCCGCTCGCCTGGCTATTGATCGTCCTGCTCGGCCTGTGGGTCGGCTACCGCGTGATTCGCGGCTGGTTGGCCCTGTCCGGCGTCAGGCCGGTCGGCCCCTGAGGCGCTTCAGTCGGCTTCGAGAACCAGCCGGAAGCCGACGAAATCGAAGCGCGCCGTCGGCCGGCAGTGCATGTGGCGCTTGCTGCAGCGCGAGAAGCCGGCGTCGTGCGACCAGGCACCGCCGCGCAGCAGCCGGGCCGGCCCGTCGGCGACATGGCGCGGGTTGTCGCGGCGGTGGTGCACATAGGCGTCCGGTGCGTAGATGTCGGACACCCACTCCCACAAGTTGCCGCTCATGTCGTGCAGCCCCAGCGCGTTGGGCGGAAAGGTGCCGACCGGCACCGTGCCCTCGCCGTGCCGTTCGGCGTATTCGGCCGTATTGGCCCCCGCCGGTGGCGGCTTGCCGCCGAACATCGCCAGCTGCCCGGCGGCGCGGCAGGCGTATTCCCATTCGGCTTCGGTCGGCAGGCGGAAGGTCCGCCCCGGATTGGCCTCGCTCAGGCGGAAGATGAAGCCGGCGATGTCCATCTGGTTGACGCTGTCCACCGGCAGCCGGTCGCTGCCGACATAGGCCGACGGATTGACGCTGACCGCCTTCTGCCATTCGCCCTGCGTCA
This sequence comes from Dechloromonas agitata is5, assembly GCF_000519045.1. Taxonomy (GTDB): domain Bacteria; phylum Pseudomonadota; class Gammaproteobacteria; order Burkholderiales; family Rhodocyclaceae; genus Azonexus; species Azonexus agitatus. Next base: position 474,715 of record NZ_KI912532.1, on the reverse strand, counting down.
CTTCGTAGCGCCCGATCCAGTAGCTTTTCAGGCAGACCTCGTGCGGTGGCTGCTCGTTCGCCTCGCCCTTGCCGAAGGTGTCGCCCATCACGTAGCAGCCAGCCGGCATGCGGACGAATTCGATACCGGTCAGCGGCTCGCGCCAGGTTTCCTGGGCGAAGATCGGCCGGGGGGCGAGCAGGGCGAGGGCGATGGGGAGTGTCAGGCGCATCAGCGAATGCTAATACGCCGCAGCCCGATCGGCCATGAGCTGAATCAAGCTGACCTGCCGCGTCCCTTCGCCCGACTCAGGTGCCCATGTAGCGGCCGGCCTTGTGATTGACTGCGATAACCAGGTTGAGGGCCAGCGCGCCGACGATCGACAGGCCGACGCTGAGTGGGTCGCGGATGAACAGGGCGGCGCCGAGGATCAGGCAGTCGGCCGCCATCTGCAGCTTGCCGGCACGCCAGCCGCGCGTGTTCTGCCAATGGATGACGAGGATGCCGAGGCCGCCGAGGCTGGCCTTGTGGCGGATCAGCATCAACAGGCTGATGCCGGCCAGGAAGCCGCCCATGATCGCCGCGAACAGGCGGTCCAGGTTATGCAGCTGGACCAGGCTGGGCAGCAGTTCGGTGTACAGCGCGAGCAGGCTGACCGACAGGAAGGTCTTGAGGGTGAAGTCCCGCCCCATCGAGCGCAGGGCCAGCAGGTAGAAGGGCAGATTGATGGTGAAGAGCAGCGCCCCGATCGGCCAGCCGCTCAGGTAGTGCAGCAGGAAGGCGATGCCCACCGTGCCCCCGGTGAGCAGCCCGGCCTCGCGAAAGAGCAGCACGGCAAAGGCGAAGAAAAGCGGGGCGACGAGCAGGGCCTGGGCGTCTTCGAACAGGTTGTGGCGAACGGCGTTCATGCGGCGTAGTAACGGCGGATGACGGCCAGCGACCGGGAATAGCTGTGCGCAATCTGTTCCGGCAAATAGCGGTGCGTGGTGCCGACCGGGCAGGCCTGGCGGGCCAGGCAGCCGAGGGCGCAGGCCGAGGCGGGTTGCAGGCGGTAGCGGCTGCAGGTGTCGAGATCGAAACGGCCGTCGGCCAGGGCACCGGCCGGGCAGCTGCCGATGCAGGGGAGGGTGGCGCAGCTTGGGCAGGGGCTGCGGTCGTGCAGCGGCACCGAAGGCGGGAAGCCGGTGTCGGCGATGGCTACCGCCCGATAGGCATACCAGCTGCCCCATTCCCGGTCCACGCCTACCATGATGGGCGACGGCTGGTGCCAGCCGGCCAGCTGGCCGAGCGCCTGCAGGCCGATCCGTGCCTCGCCCGGGAAGAGCAGGCGATAGCGCCGATCGGGCAGCTGTTCGGCAAACCAGCGGCGCACGGTCCGGATGCTGTAGTCGTCGATCGGATCCTCGCCCGCGATGCCGGCGGCTTGGACGCATTCCCACAGGCGACGCCCGCCATGGCCGAAGAGGATCAGCTGTCGTTCACCGGCCTGCGGTGCCAGGGGCGCCAGGATGTCGGTCGGCAGATCGGCGAGGTCGAAGACGAACTGCCGGTTGAGGCCGGCGGCATCCAGGAAATCGGCCGGGAAGGCGGTCCGCTCAGTCACTTTCCAGCACCCCGCGCGGCTCACCGTGACGGCGTTGCGCCACCCAGTCGATCAGCGCGTCGATCGCAGCACTGCCGGCCTGGGCGCGCGGATGGTTGATCAGGAAGGTGACGGCATGCCGCCGGCCCTGGGCGTCCAGCGCGTAGCCCGCTGCCGTCTTGACGCCGTCCAGCGTGCCGGTCTTGATGTGGGCGCGGCCGGTTGCTGCGGCCTCCTTCAGGCGCTTCTTCATCGTCCCGTCGATGCCGACGATGGGCAGGCTGGCAACAAATTCCGGCATCACCGGACTCTTCCAGGCGTCGAGCAGCAGGCGATTCAGGCTGCCGGCGCTGATCCGCTCGCTGCGCGACAGGCCGGAGCCGTTGTCGAGCACCAGTTCGTCGAAGCGCAGCCGGCGCCCGGCCAGCCAGTCGGCGACGCGCTGCCGGGCACGCTCGGTGGTCGCCGGTGCGGCGCCCCCCAGGGGGATGTCCTTCGCGGCCTCATTGCCGAGGGTCAGGAAAACCTGGCGCGCCATCACGTTGTTGCTGAACTTGTTGATGTCGCGCACGGCGTCGGCCAGCGGGGGCGATTCATGCTCGGTCAGCAGGCGGGCGCCGAGCGGGACGGCACCGGCGCGTACCTGGCCGTTGAGGCTGCCGCCCAGTTCCTTCCACAGGGCGCGGATCAACCCGCTGGCCTGGGCGTCGGCCGGCAAGGGGGCCAGGTTGAGCGTCTTCTCGCCGCACAGCGCGGCGTAGGTGCCGGTGAATTCCAGGCGGCTGCCGCCGTTGTCGGGGATCAGGCGGGTCTGGATGAAATCCTTCCAGTTGCTGCTGCAATCGGCGGCGCTGCTTTTCAACTGGTTGTCGATGCGCAGCCCCTCGCTCGGTGTTTCCTGCAGCACGCGCGGCTTGCCGTTGTCCGGCAGCAGCGTGAAGCGCAGGGCGCGGAAATTGAGCAGCAGGCCATCCGGGCCGACGTTGTAGGGGCGCATCGGCTTGTCGTCGAAGGCGCCGGGGTCGATGGCCGGCACGTTGAAGGCGCTGCGGTCGAGCACCATGTCGCCGTTGATCTGGCGGATGCCGCGCACCTGCATCTGGCGCAGCAGGCTCCACAGGTGTTCGATGGCAAAGCGCGGGTCGCCGCTGCCGCGCAGATAGACGTTGCCGTTCAATACCCCCTCGACCGGCGCCGCTTCAGTCCACAGCGTGGTTTTCCAGGTGTAGGCCGGGCCGAGCAGATCGAGGGCGGCGTAGGTGGTGACCAGCTTCATGACCGAAGCCGGGTTCAGTGCCTGGCTGGCGTTGTGGGCGACCAGCGGCGCAGCGGCATCGACCGGCTGGACGACAACGGCGACGTGGCTGGCGGGAATCTGTGCCGCCTTCAGGGCGCGCATGACGCCGGGTGGCAGGCCGTCGGCCCGGGCCGGCAGGATGGTGGCAAGCAAGGCGAGGGCAAGGCAAGGCGGGAAAAAACGGGAAAGGAGAGAGGCGCGCATCGGAAAACCGGCAAAGAAAAAGGGAGGCCGCAGCCTCCCCGATTCTAAGCGGCGACGCTTACTTGCGGTACAGCTCGAAGCTGGAAATCAACGCTTCCAGTTCGCTCGAGGTGTGCAGCAGTTCGTCGGCGGCCTGACGCGCGGCGCGGGCCGAGGCGGTGTTCTGCTCGATCAGGTCGGTGATCTGCTGCATGCTCTGGGCGACTTCCTCGCTGGCGATGCCCTGCTGGCGCGAGGCGTCGGAAATCTGCGTCGACATCTGCGTCACCACGCTGGCGGATTCGGCAATGCCCTGCAGGCCGGCGACGCTTTCGCGTAGCATGCCGATCCCCGTATCCACTTCGTTCGCCGCCAAGGTCATGCTGGACACCGCCTGGGCGGTGACCGTCTGGATCTCGCTGACCGTGGTGTTGATGTCGGCAGTCGAGGCCGTCGTCCGCTCGGCCAGCTTGCGTACCTCGTCGGCCACCACCGCGAAGCCGCGCCCCTGCTCGCCGGCACGCGCCGCCTCGATCGCGGCATTCAGCGCCAGCAGGTTGGTCTGGCTGGCGATGTCGGCGATGACGCCGGTGATGTCGCCGATCTTGGCGATCGACCGGTTGAGCTGATCGATGGTGCTGTTCGAGGCCTGCACCGCCTCGACGACCCGCGTCGTGGCGAGCATGCTCTGGTTGATGTTGGTGTTGCTCTGGCTGACCTTGGCCTGCGAATCGCGGGCTGCCGCGGCAGTTTCCTGCACGTTGGCCGCCACTTCCTGCACCGACTGGCTGAATTCCTCGGTCGCCGCAGCGACGCCCTCGACGCTCGCCTGCTGCTGTTCAGACTGCTCGGCTACCTGCTGCATCTGCGTTTCCAGCTGCTGGCAGCGTTGATCGATGGCCCGCGACGCGGCGTTGATGTTGTCGAGCATCGCCTTCAACATGACCTGCATGGTCGCCAGGTTGCACAGCAACAGGCCGGTTTCGTCGCGACCCTCGATGTCGATCTCGTCGGTCAGCTTGCCTTCGGCAATGCGCTCGAAATGACCAATCGCCCGGTGCAGCGGACGGGTGATCGAGCGGGTCAGCAGCCAGCCGCCGATGCCGCCGAGCAGCAGGGCGCCGAGCAGGCTGCCGATGGTCAGGTTGCGGATCGTCGCATAGCGGGCCTCGGCTGCCTGGTGGGTCTCGGCCGCGGAGCGTGACAGTTCGCTGATCAGGGCTTCGCCGTCACGCTTCATTTCAGCGTACAGCGGGTTGATCTTGAGCAGCAGCAGCTCGTTTGCCTCGAGATACTTGCCCTCCTTGAGCAGCCTGCGCGCGACATTGATGCCTTCACTGGAGTAGCGTTCGCGGGTAGCGCTGAATTTGGCGAACAGCGCCTGTTCCTGCTCGCTCAGCGGGTGCTTCTTCAGTTCTTCGAGCGCGGCGTTGATTTCCTGGCGATTTTTCAGGGTGTTGTCGACGTGCAGGTCGAGCGGGTGGTCGTGCAGCCTGGCGCTCGGGTTGGCCGGGTCATGCTGCAGGCCGAGCATGATCTGCGACCGGTTGTCCGAGAGCAGGAACATCATCTTGCTGGCCAGGTTGGAAGGGATCTGTTTTTCCTGGTAGAGGGTTTGCAGCGAAACGTTGCTTTCGCTGACGCCGCGCAGGCCGATCACGCCGACCAGCAGCATGAGGGCCAGGATGGCGGCGGTCGAACCCCACAGCCGGGTGGCCAGCGACAGGCTGCGCCGGCCCGTACGCGGCAGGCTGCCGGTTTGCCCGGCGGCCCGGTAGGCGGCCTCCACCGCGCTGCGCCGGCTGGCCGGGGCGGGGGTGCGTACCGACTGGTAGCCGGTGATCCGGCCATCCTGCTTGATCGGTGTGACGAAGGCCTCGACCCAGTAGAAGTCGCCGTTCTTGCAGCGGTTCTTGACCAGGCCGCGCCAGGGCAGGCCTTGCTTGACGGTGGCCCACAGATCGGCGAAGGCGGCTTGCGGCATGTCCGGGTGGCGGACGATGTTGTGGCTGCTGCCGATCAGTTCCTCGCGGCTGAAGCCGCTGATGTCGACAAAGGCATCATTGGCGTAGGTGATGATGCCCTTGAGATCGGTGCGGGAAACGAGGTAAGTGTCGGGAGGAAAAGGGATTTCCCGCTGCGTGACGGGTTGGTTGTTCTTCATGGGGAGGGTGATGCCTTTATAGTTTGTGGTGGCAATATACAAAAAATAAGAAGACCGTGCATGTGCTTTGCCTTTTTTACATTGTTACAATCCTGGGTGTGTCTTGTCTTCGGAGGCATGGACAGCGATGGATGCCATGGACAACGGGTTGGAACAGCGCGTCGAAAGGGCGGCGGTTGGTGGTCCGCGCTATGCGCAGTGGCTGGCGCTCGGTTATCTGGTCGGCATCGTCCTCTGCGCCCTGGTCATCTATGCCGAGTTCCGGCAGATCGACCGCCAGATCGAGACACTGGTCCGTGAGCGGGGCAGCGTGCTGTTCCACCTTGTCGAACTGACGCGTGACTGGAATGCCAGCCACGGCGGCATCTATGCCCCGGTCACCGAGGAAACCCAACCGAATCCCTACCTCAAGCATCCGAAGCGCGATGTCGTGACCACCGACGGCATGCGTCTGACCCTGGTCAATCCAGCCTACATGACCCGGCAGATCGCGGAAGTCGCTGAGCGGGTCGATGGGGTGAAGTTCCACATCACCAGCCTCAACCCGCTGCGCCCGGCCAACGCTGCCGATCCATGGGAGACCGAGGCGCTCAGACTGTTCGAGCAGGGTCGCAGCGAAGTGCTGATGGAACAGAACATCGCCGGTATGCCGGTGCATCGCTACATGGCCCCGCTCTTCGTCAAGGAGTCCTGCCTGAAATGCCACGCCGATCAAGGCTACAAGGTGGGGGATATTCGCGGCGGTATCAGCGTCACCATGCCGGCCGAGAGTATTCTCGCCATCCGGGCCGAGCAGCGCCTGCGGGTGCTGCTGACCTTCGGTGGCGCCGGCGCTGCTATCCTGCTCCTGCTGCATTTTGCCGCCAGTCGGTCGCGCCGCCATTTTCTGCACCTGCAGCAAGTCAGTGCCGGCCAGGAGCGCCTGATCGCCGAACGGACGCAGGCCTTGTCGGAGGCCAACAGCCACCTGCGCGACGAGGTCGCGGAGCGCCAACGCAAGGAGGAGCAGATTTCGCAGAGCGAGGCGCGTTATCGTTCGGTCATCGAAGCCAGCCAGAACGCCATTCTCGTCGCCCAGGCCCCCGATTTCGCCATCGTCTTCGCCAACGAGCAGGCGGCCGTGCTGTTCGGGCAGGAGCCCGAGCGGATCGTCGGCCAGCAGTTGGCTGCCTTCGTCGCGCCGCATGATCGCGACATGGTCGCCGGCCGGCTGGCGCGGCGCATCAAGGGCGAGCCGGTGTCGCCCACGACACGGGTTCGCTTCGCCCGACCGGATGGCAGCCATCTGCGGGTTGGCGATGTCCATGTCGCCCGCATCGAGGCGTCGCCGGCTGCGGTGCAGTGGGTGGTCAGCATCAAGGATGTCACGGAGCGTCTGGCCGACGAGCGTGCCCTGCAGATCGCCGCCGCGGTGATGGAGAGCGCCTCGGAAGGCATCATCGTGACCGATGCCGCCAATCGCATCATCCAGGTCAATCCTGCCTTTACCGCCATCACCGGCTACCGGCCGCAGGAAGTGCAAGGCAAGGATCTGCGTTTCCTCGGGGCCAGCCAGCATGATCCGGAATTCTTCGACCTGCTCTGGCTCAAGCTCGAGCAGGATGGCCACTGGGAGGGCGAGGTCTGGAATCGGCGGCCGGATGGTTCGGTCTATGTCGTCTGGCTCAGCATCTCGGCGATCAGCGACGATGGCGCCGACAGCGGCGGGCGGCATGTCGCCACCTTCATCGACATCACGCAGCGCAAGGAGGTCGAGGAACTGCTCCGTCACCGGGCGCAGAGCGATCCACTGACCGATCTGCCCAACCGCACGCTGTTCTACGACCGCCTGCAGGTTGCGCTTTCCCAGGCGCGTCGCTACGGCCATGAGTTTGCGCTGCTCTACATCGACCTCGATTATTTCAAGGCGGTCAACGACAGCATGGGGCATGCCGCGGGCGACCAGCTACTGGTCGAAACGGCACACCGCCTGCTGCAGGCGGTGCGTGAATCGGATACGGTGGCCCGCCTGGGGGGTGATGAATTCGCCGTCATCCTGCCCCAGATCGGCGGCCGATCGGAAGTCGAGGAAATCGCCCGCCGGGTGCTGAGCGCAGTCGCCCGGCCCTATCAGTTGACCGCCGGCGAAGCCCGGGTGTCGGCCAGTATCGGCGGGGCGATCTACCCGCAGCATGGTGGCGATCTGGAAGGCATCCGCGCCAGTGCGGACGCGGCGCTCTATCGGGCCAAGGAGGCGGGGCGAAACACCTATCGCCTGGCTGAGCGACAATCCGTCTGAACGCAGGGCGCTGCTGTGGGTAAGCGCCGATATATACTTTCGGCGCAGTTGCTTGATGCTTGTCAAGCGTGATCACCGGGGCGCCAGATCCACCAGCAAGCGCAACGCCTGCAGCACGCAAAACGACGTTTGCTAAGCCAAAAGGAGGGGAGGATTCGTTCCATAGGCAGATTTATCCCCCTCCTTCATTTGCCCTAGTATTTCCTTATCGTATTCCTTTGCCTGGATTCACAGCTTGAGCGCAAAATCAAACGACCCGCTGCGCGCGCAGCGGGAACTGCTTTCCGGTAGCCAATTGCTGGGCGGTCTGCCCGCGGCATTGCTCGATACACTGGTGGCAACCAGCCGTCTGGTCAAACTCGCTGCCAACCAGACTCTCTATGCGGCTGGCGACCCGGTGCGCGAAGCGTTCATCCTGTTCTCCGGCAGCGTCCAGCGTGCAATGAACATGCCCGGCGGCACGACGCGGGTCATCCAGCTGGTCCAGGAGGAGCAGTTGCTCAGCCCTGGCGAGGTGTTTGGCGCCAGCCACTACGCATCCAGCTGCACCAGCATCGCAGCCGCCCAACTGGTCGCCATCGATGCGCCCGCCTTGCGCAAATTGATGCACCAGAATCACGACCTGGGTTGCCGCATCGTCAGTTTGCTGGCCCAGCGCCTGTGTGCCACCGAATTCGATGTCACCGGTTTTCACTACGGACTGACCGGCGCCCAGCGCCTGCTCGATTACCTGCTCGAACTGGCCGGCGACCAGGCCGGCCTGGCCGGGGAAACGACCGTGGAACTCAAGGCGAGCAAGAAGGTCGTTGCCGCCCGCATCGGCATGACGCCTGAATCCCTGTCGCGCAACCTGCGCGAATTGAGTGAGCGGGGGGTCATTGTCGTCGAAGGGCGCAGCGTGCATATCCAGAATGCCGCGCTGAGCGACACGATCGGCGGCAGCACCCGGCAGCGGGTCAATTTCAGTCGCAAGCGCAAGGGCGATGTCGCCGGCCGGAAGATATCCTCCGGCGCCCTGATCAACCTGTGTGGCCGCCTGCGCCTGCTCTCCCAGCGCCTGGCGCTCACCTGGGGGGCGGTGGTTTCCGGCCTGGCCCCGGCCCGGGAGCGAGCCCGCTTGCACCAGCTGGAGAGGGAGTTTGTCCGCAACCTGTCGCGTCTGGAACAACTGGAACTGGATGGGGAGCTGCGCTCCGTTCTGGCTGCCATCCAGGACTTGTGGCCGGGCTATCGCGCGGCGCTGAACGAGGAGGATCCGGCTATCGCCGAGCGCGTTTTCAGCCTGAGCGAAGACATGCTTGCCGTTGCCGACCGACTGACCGTCACGGCCACCCGTCTGGTCGGTGTGTCCGAGGTCAGCTATGTCAATCAGGCAGGGCGCAACCGCATGCTGTTGCAGCGTATCGCCAAGCTCTTCCTGTTTCGGGAGTGGGCTGGCCTGCAGGAACGTGTGGCCGAACTGTCGCCGCCCAGTTGTGATGAGTTCGAGAGCAACCTGCGGGAGCTGACTGTCGCCGGTGCCCCGTACCCGGAGGTGGTCGCCCAGCTCGACGTGGTGGACAAGCAGTGGCGCAAGTTCATCCGCACGCTCTGTCCCGATCTGGCCTATGCCGGGTGGAGCAAGCATGCCCGCCTGGTGCTGATCGAGAGTGATCGCCTGCTGCGCGGCGTTGATACGGCGGCCAAACTGTTCGAGCGCTTGTCGAAGTAGTGCGCCGGGCGGCATCCCCTCTCAGGCGGGCCGGCGCGGCCTCTCCGGGTGGCATGTGGCCCGCATTTTCCCGTTGCGGCGATTTCCCTCCCCGCCGAATTTTCCCGAGGGGGCAAGGACAATTTTTTGCAACCTTGCCTCTTGAAAAGGCCGGATGGCACCCCTATTATTAGCACTCACCGACGACGAGTGCTAACAGAATGCCCGTCCGGCTCCCGCGTCCGTGCCCTGCACGACCGGCCCATTTCAGTTTTGTCGCAACTCATTTTGAGGAGTCTGTTCTATGAATATCCGTCCTTTGCACGACCGTGTGATCGTCAAGCGCGTTGAAGCCGAGCGCACCACCGCTTCCGGTATCGTCATCCCCGATTCCGCCGGCGAGAAGCCGGATCAGGGTGAAGTTCTGGCCGTCGGTCCGGGCAAGCGCGACGAGAACGGCAAGCACGTCGCCCTCGACGTCAAGGTCGGCGACCGCGTCCTGTTCGGCAAGTACGCCGGCCAGGCTGTCAAGGTCGATGGCCAGGAAGTCCTGGTCATGCGCGAAGAAGACATCATGGGTGTCCTGCAGAAGTAATTCGGCACGTATCCCAGGGGTGCTTCCTCCGGGGGGCGCCCGACGTTCTCAACAGATCAAAATTCAGGAGCTATTAAATGGCAGCTAAAGAAGTCAAATTCGGTGATTCCGCCCGCGCCCGCATGGTCGAAGGCATCAACATCCTGGCCGACGCCGTCAAGGTCACCCTCGGTCCGAAGGGCCGCAACGTCGTGCTCGAGCGTTCCTTCGGCGGCCCGACCGTCACCAAGGACGGCGTTTCCGTCGCCAAGGAAATCGAACTGAAGGACAAGTTCGCCAACATGGGCGCCCAGATGGTCAAGGAAGTCGCTTCCAAGACCTCCGACATCGCCGGTGACGGCACCACCACCGCCACCGTGCTGGCCCAGGCCATCGTTCGCGAAGGCATGAAGTACGTGGCCGCCGGCATGAACCCGATGGACCTGAAGCGCGGCATCGACAAGGCTGTCGCCGCCACCATCGAAGAGCTGAAGGGCATCTCCAAGCCCTGCACCACGACCAAGGAAATCGCCCAGGTCGGTTCCATCTCCGCCAACTCCGACGCTTCCATCGGCAACATCATCGCCGAAGCCATGGAGAAGGTCGGCAAGGAAGGCGTCATCACCGTTGAAGACGGCAAGTCCCTGAACAACGAACTCGACGTCGTCGAAGGCATGCAGTTCGACCGCGGCTACCTGTCCCCGTACTTCATCAACAACCCGGATAAGCAGATCGCCCTGCTCGACAACCCGTTCGTCCTGCTCTTCGACAAGAAGATCTCGAACATCCGTGACCTGCTGCCGGTGCTGGAACAAGTCGCCAAGGCTTCCCGTCCGCTGCTGATCATCGCCGAAGACGTCGATGGCGAAGCGCTGGCCACCCTGGTCGTGAACAACATCCGTGGCATCCTGAAGACCGTCGCCGTCAAGGCTCCGGGCTTTGGCGACCGTCGCAAGGCCATGCTGGAAGACATCGCCATCCTGACCGGCGGTACCGTCATCTCCGAAGAGACCGGTCTGTCCCTGGAAAAGGCCACCCTGAAGGATCTGGGCCAGGCCAAGCGTGTCGAAATCGCCAAGGAAAACACCACCATCATCGACGGTGCCGGCGATGCCGCTTCGATCGAAGCCCGCGTCAAGCAGATCCGCGTCCAGATCGAGGAAGCGACCTCCGATTACGACCGCGAAAAGCTGCAGGAGCGTGTTGCCAAGCTGGCTGGCGGCGTTGCCGTCATCAAGGTTGGCGCTGCCACCGAAGTTGAAATGAAGGAAAAGAAGGCCCGCGTCGAAGACGCCCTGCACGCTACCCGTGCTGCCGTTGAAGAAGGCATCGTCGCCGGTGGCGGCGTCGCCCTGCTGCGTGCCCGTGCCAACATCGCCAAGCTGAAGGGCGACAACCATGACCAGGACGCCGGCATCAAGCTGATCCTGAAGGCCATGGAAGCTCCGCTGCGCGAAATCGTCGGCAACGCCGGCGACGAGCCGTCCGTCGTGGTCGACAAGGTCGTTCGCGGCAAGGGTAACTACGGTTACAACGCGGCTACCGGCGAATACGGCGACATGGTCGAAATGGGTGTTCTGGACCCGACCAAGGTCACCCGTACCGCCCTGCAGAACGCTGCTTCCGTCGCCGGCCTGATGCTGACGACCGAGTGCATGGTTGCCGAGCTGGCCGAAGACAAGCCGGCCATGCCCCCGATGGGCGGCATGGGCGACATGGGCGGCATGGGCATGGGTATGTAATACCCGCCCGAGCCTCTCCGCTCAACGAAGCCCCGCCTTGTGCGGGGCTTTTTCATTCCTGGGAGGGGGCGCCGGGCTTGCGTTTTCAGGATGATGAACGGGTTGCATCAAATATGGTGCAATCCGTTTACTGCTGTAAGTTAGTTGTAAGAAGGCTCCCCTACATTAGGCTCCGCAGCAATGCCTCTATAAACAAAATCTGAGGAGCAAATCAATGCAAGACGTACTTGATCGGATTACCAAGAATCCGAAATTCCACGAGTTCATTGCCATGCGCAGTCGATACTCGATCATCATGGCAATCGTCAGTGCCGCCATTTACTACGGCTTCATCCTGCTGGTCGCCTTCGACAAGGAACTGCTGGCCAAGAAGATTGGTGCAGGGGTTACCAGTCTGGGCGTGCCGATGGGCGTGGGCGTCATCGTCCTCACCATCGTTCTGACCTGGATCTACGTCCGTCGCGCCAACACCGAGTTCGACGCGACCAACGAAGCCATCATCAAGGAGGCGCAGAAGTAATATGTCCATCAAGCACATTCTCTCCGCCGTTGCCGCGCTGGCTGTCGCCGGCGGTGCCTTCGCAGCCGGCGCCGACCTCGGCGACACGCAGAAGCAGGCAACCAACTGGACGGCCATCGTCATGTTCGGCCTGTTCGTCGCCTTCACCCTTTACATCACCAAGGTCGCTGCAGCCAAGACCAAGTCCGCTGCTGACTTCTACACCGGCGGTGGCGGTATCACCGGCTTCCAGAACGGCCTGGCGATCGCCGGCGACTACATGTCGGCTGCCTCCTTCCTCGGTATTTCCGGTCTGGTGTTCGCCAACGGCTTCGACGGCCTGATCTTCTCGATCGGCTGGCTGGTCGGCTGGCCCGTCATCACCTTCCTGATGGCCGAACGCCTGCGTAACCTGGGCAAGTTCACGTTCGCTGACGTGGCTTCCTACCGTTTCTCGCAGACCCCGGTTCGCGTCTTCGCCGCTTCCGCCTCCCTGGTCATCGTCGCCTTCTACATGATTGCGCAGATGGTCGGTGCCGGTCAGCTGATCAAGGTGCTTTTCGGTCTCGAATACATGTACGCCGAAATCCTCGTCGGCATCATCATGCTGATGTACGTGCTGTTCGGTGGCATGACCGCAACGACCTGGGTGCAGATCATCAAGGCCGTCATGCTGCTCGGCGGTGCCACCTTCATGGCCGTGGCCGTGCTGCTGCAATTCGGCTTCTCGCCGGAGGCGCTGTTCGCCAAGGCGGTTGAAGTGCACTCCAAGAAGGACGCCATCATGGGTCCGGGTGCCCTGATCAAGGATCCGATCTCCGCCATCTCCGTCGGTATGGCGCTGATGTTCGGTACCGCTGGTCTGCCGCACATCCTGATGCGCTTCTTCACCGTGCCGAACGCCAAGGAAGCCCGTAAGTCGGTTGCCTGGGCAACCACCTGGATCGGCTACTTCTACATCCTGACCTTCATCATCGGCTTCGGCGCGATCACCAACCTGATCCAGAATCCGGGCGAGTTCTACATCGGCGGCGAAATTGCCAAGGGCCTGAAGGGTGGCGGCAACATGGCTGCTGTCCATCTGTCCAAGGCTGTCGGCGGCGACCTGTTCCTCGGCTTCATCTCGGCCGTGGCCTTCGCCACCATTCTGGCTGTGGTTGCTGGTCTGACCCTGTCCGGCGCTTCCGCCGTGTCGCATGACCTCTACGCTTCCGTGTTCAACAAGGGCTGCTCGTCGGAACAGGAACTGCGTGTTTCCAAGATCGCCACCATCGCCCTCGGCGTCCTGGCTATCGTTCTCGGTATCGCCTTCGAGAAGGAAAACGTGGCCTACATGGTCATGCTGGCCTTCACCGTCGCCTGTTCCTCCAACTTCCCGGTTCTCTTCATGTCCGTGCTGTGGAAGAACTGCACGACGCGGGGTGCGGTGGTCGGTGGCTTCGTCGGCCTGGTTCTGGCTGCTGTCCTGACCATCGGTTCCGCCAGCGTCTGGGAAGCCGTGCTGCACAACCCGAAGGGTTCTGCCTGGTTCCCGTACAACTCGGCCGCCATCTTCTCGATGAGCGCTGCCTTCTTCACGATCTGGCTGGTGTCCATCCTGGACAACTCGGCTCAGGCCAAGAAGGAGCGCGAGCTGTATCCGGCTCAGCAGCTGCGTTCGGAAACCGGTCTGGGTGCCTCTTCGGCTGCTGCCCACTAATCGGTCAAGCGCCACCAAGCAAAAAGCCCGGGTTTTCCCGGGCTTTTTTTCGTTCATGATGGCCGAGAAACGCGGCATCGGGCAGGGGGCGGAAAATGCGGACGTGCTTGTGCGCTGCGGAAAAACAACCGCAGTTTATTTGTTAGACTGTATGGGTTTGCTGGGGAAAAAAACGGTAGGGGGCTGCCCAGTGCAGGATCGGGCGACCCCCTGAGCAGCGGCGAACCGCATACTCCGAAGACCATAAAAGGAGAACAGCCCGATCAGGTTAAGCGGGCTGCCTTACAGAAATCTTACGCCGTGACAGGCGAATATCGAATCAATGCGCATACTTATCGCTGAAGACGACACGATCATCGCCGATGGCCTTTCCCGTTCCCTGCGCCAGGCGGGCTATGCCGTCGATTGGGCGCCCAACGGCGTCGAAGCTGACACAGCCCTGGCCACGGTGACCTACGATTTGCTGATTCTTGATCTCGGGCTGCCGAAAATGCCTGGCCTCGAGGTGCTCAAGCGCTTGCGGGCCCGCAATTCACAAGTGCCGGTCCTGATCTTGACGGCGCTCGACGGGACGGGCGACCGCGTCAAGGGGCTCGATCTGGGGGCGGACGACTATATGGTCAAGCCCTTCGAGCTGGCCGAGCTGGAAGCGCGGGTCAGGGCGCTGACTCGCCGCTCGGCCGGTACGTCTCCGACCATCCAGTGCGGTGCCCTGACTTACGATCAGGTCGGTCGGGTCGCCGTGATCAATGGTCAACCGCTGGAACTGTCGGCGCGCGAGGTTGGCTTGCTGGAGGTCTTGCTCAGCCGTATGGGCCGCCTGGTCAGCAAGGATCAGTTAGTGGACCACTTGTGCGGCTGGGGCGAGGAGGTCAGCCACAATGCCATCGAGGTTTACGTGCATCGCCTGCGCAAGAAAATCGAACCGGGCGGCGTGAAGATCGCCACCGTACGCGGCCTGGGTTATTGCCTTGAGCGACCCCAAGGCGAGTAATTCCCCGTCGGCGGCATCGGAAACCGAGCGCTCGCTGTTCGGCGAGATCCTCGACTGGATGCTGGCGCCCCTGTTGTTTGTCTGGCCGCTCAGCATCGCGTTCACCCATTACTTCGCCAATAACGTCGCCAACTACCCGTACGACCAAGCCTTGCGCGAGCACGTCGCCGCCATCGCCCGCCAGGTCAAGCTGGTCAACGGCAAGCCACTGCTTTCGCTGCCCGCCTCGACACGCGCCCTCTTGCGGGCCGATGAAACCGATAGCGTGTATTTCCGGGTGGTATCGATGGATGGCAGGCTGCTGGCCGGTGACAAGGATCTGCCGGCCATTGCAGCGCCGGTTGACGAGGAAATGGTGGCGGGCGAGATCTATCTGCGCGATGCGGATTTCAAGGGGCAGGATCTCCGACTGGCCTATACCTACCTCTTCGAGCCCGGCATGGCCAAGGGGCAATGGGTGATCATCGAGGTCGGCGAAACGACCGAGAAGCGCAGTCAACTGGCCAACAAGATCGTCGCCAGTGTCATCCTGCCGCAGTTCATCATCATTCCGCTCGCGGTCATGCTCGTCTGGTTCGGCCTGTCGCGCGGCCTGCGGCCGCTCACCCGCCTGCGCAAGACGATCGATGCGCGACAGCCGGACGACCTGTCGCCGATTGCCACCCGTCGTGTCCCGGAGGAGTTGGAGCCCCTGGTCGAGGCTTTCAACGAAATGCTTGCCCGCATGCAACGCAACGTCGAGGCACAGCAACGTTTCGTGGCCGATGCCGCCCACCAGATGCGAACGCCGCTTACCGGCCTGAAGACCCAGGCCCAGTTTGCCATCCGCGAAACCGACCCCGAAGCGTTGCGCCATGCGTTACGCCAGATCGCCACCGGCGTCGATCGTGCAGGGCGTCTGGTCAATCAACTGCTGACCCTGGCGCGCACCGAGGGTGGTGAACTGGCTCAGCGCAAGCATGAGGTGCTCGATCTCTCAGCCTTGATCCGCGATGTCGTTGCCGACTGGGTGATGATCGCCATCGAGAAGGAGATCGACCTCGGCTTCGAGACCGCCGGACCGGCCATGATCATGGGGAATCCCTTCCTGTTGCGGGAGCTCGCCAAGAACCTGATCGACAATGCGCTGCGGTACACCGGTCGCGGCGGCCATGTCACCTGCCGTATTGTCGCCAACCCCGATACGGTACTGTTCGAGGTCGAGGATGACGGAATCGGCATCAGCGAGGAGCAGGCCGAACTGGTGTTCGAGCGTTTCTATCGGGTTGACGATGCCAGCACCGAGGGGAGTGGTCTCGGCCTTGCCATTGTTCAGGAAATCGCCATGCAACATGATTCCAGGGCCAGCTTGCGCCCCAATCCGGCCGGTAAAGGGGCGATTGCCCGGGTCGCCTTCGCGGCCTGGCATCCGCCAACTCCGCCGACCCTGCCGGACGATTTTTCCGAGCTTTACCGCCAATCCCCACCCATCGGTGCCTGAGCGACGAACAAGAATGCAGAAATGTTCGCCCAAGTCTTGCGCCAGCAGCTGGCCCTCGCTATAATGCGGCCTCTCTTGGCCTGGTAGCTCAGTTGGTAGAGCAGCGGATTGAAAATCCGCGTGTCGGTGGTTCGATTCCGCCCCAGGCCACCAAGATCCAAGCAAAAAGCCCGCTCCTTGTGACCGGGCTTTTTGCTTTTGTCGTTCGGTAGGGCTGCTGCTTGGAGCCCGCAATGCTGCGGTAACATTGCGTGGTCATAATGCTGGCTTTCCAAAAGGGGGGCGATCATGGATTTGTTGCTGTGGCGTCATGCCGAGGCGGAGGATGGTGACGACGACTTGAAGCGCCGCCTGACCGAGCGGGGCGAGAAGCAGGCGCAACAGATGGCGGGCTGGATATTGCGCCATCAGCCCAAGGATTTGCGGATTGTGGTCAGCCCGGCTGTGCGAACCCAACAAACAGCGGAAGCGCTCAAGTTGCCCTTTGAAACCAACCGCAAGATCGGGCCGGATGCCTGCGTATCGGAACTGATTGCAGCTTCCGGATGGCCGCACGCCAAGGGCAGCGTGCTGATCGTTGGCCATCAGCCCTCGCTGGGGCGCATGGCGTCGTTGCTCCTGGCTGGCCAGGAGGCAGAGTGGAGCATCAAGAAGGGGGCGCTGTGGTGGTTGAGCAACCGGGTGCGCCGGAGCGAGGCGCAGACTGTGCTGCGTGCCATGATTCCGGTGGAGTTGCTGGAGTAGACAAGCTCTCCGCTTAGGCGTGAAATGACTCTTTCGCATCGAACGATGGAGAGAGCATGGTTACCAGAAAAAAAGCGACCCCGTTGCCTGAGCAACAAACCCCGCCGGTTTCTCCCAAGGTGCCGCGCGTTCGGCCCCGCAGCGTGGCGGCCGGCGATGTCCCGCCGGTTCTGACGCCGCCCGCCATCGAGGGATTTACCGTGCACGCCTCGGTGGATGCGGCCCAGCAATCCAAGCTGGGCGCCCTGCAGGATGTGGTGGCCGGCCTGCCGGTCGAGGAGTCGGTGGTACTGCTCAAGAGCCTGCTCAAGCAGCAGCGCCTGGCCGCCGGCTTGGCTTCGCCCAATCCGGATGACGAATTGGCACCGGACTGGCGCGACGGCGCATATCCGTACAAGAATCTCATGCAGCGCCGCAACTACGAGCAGCAGAAATACCGGCTGCAGGTCGAGTTGCTGAAGCTGCAGGCCTGGGTCAAGGAAACGGGGCAGAAGGTGGTGATCCTGTTCGAAGGCCGCGATGCGGCCGGCAAGGGGGGCACCATCAAGCGTTTCATGGAACACTTGAACCCCCGCGGTGCGCGCGTCGTCGCGCTGGAGAAACCGACCGAGACCGAGCGTGGCCAGTGGTATTTCCAGCGCTATGTGCAGCATCTGCCGACCCATGGCGAGATCGTGCTGTTCGACCGTTCCTGGTACAACCGGGCCGGTGTCGAACGGGTGATGGGTTTCTGTTCCGATCAGGAATACCTGGAGTTCGTCCGCCAGTGCCCGGAATTCGAGCGCATGCTGGTCCGCAACGGCACGCACGTCATCAAGTTCTGGTTCTCGGTCAGCCGCGAGGAACAGCGTCGCCGCTTCCGCGAGCGCAAGGTGCATCCGCTCAAGCAGTGGAAACTGTCACCGATCGACATGGCCTCGCTGGACAAGTGGGACGACTACACCAAGGCCAAGGAGGCGATGTTTTTCCACACGGATACCGCCGATGCGCCGTGGACGGTGATCAAGTCCAACTGCAAGAAGCGCGCACGCTTGAACGCCATGCGCTATATCCTGCACAAGCTGCCTTACGCCAACAAGGACACGCAGCGCATCGGCAATCTTGATCCGCTTATCGTCGGCCGCGCCAACGTGGTCTACGAGCGCGGTGAGCACCAGGGCGTGCCGATCCTCTGATCAGCTGACGACGTAGGCCCCGCCGCCGGTTGCGATCAGCACGCCGGCTTCATTTTCGAGTGTCATTTGCGTCGACGCGATACGGCCACCCAGTCGGATGACCCGGCCGGTGGCCGTAAACTTCTTGCCGATGCCCTGGTGCAGGAAGTCGGTGCGCAGGTCGATGGTGCCGATGCGGCCAAAGCGGTGGCCGACCTGCTCGGTGTTTTCGTTATTGAATTTCTCGGCAATGGCGACCGTGACGGCGAGGCCGCCCACCGTGTCGAGCACGGTGGCGATCACGCCGCCGTGCAGGCGGCCATGCAGGAAATGGCCGATCAGTTCCTTGCGCATGGAGAAGCTGATCTGCGGGGCGAGCGGGTCGAGCGATTCGACCTTGAAACCGAGCAGTTCGTTGAAACAGAGCTTGTGCTCGAAGACGTCGCGCAGGGAGGCTTCGAGGCGGATTTGCTCTTCGGCGGAGCGGCGGGGGAGGGGCGTGCTTTGGATCATGGTGCCGCGTTTTTAGCACAAAAAATGGGCGACGGGGTTAGCCGTCGCCCAAACCGAACGCTAAAAGATTAGCGTAACGCAGAGGACTTTACTTCTTGCGCGGCGCGGGAACGTCCGTGCAAGTGCCGTGAGCGACCTCGGCGGCCATGCCGACGGTTTCGCCCAGGGTCGGGTGCGGGTGGATGGTCTTGCCGATATCGACCGCGTCGCAGCCCATCTCGATGGCCAGGCAGACCTCGCCGATCATGTCGCCGGCCGACGGGCCGACGATGGCGCCGCCGATGACGCGGTGCGTCTCGGCATCGAAAATCAGCTTGGTAAAGCCGTAGTCGGCACCGTTGGCGATGGCACGGCCGGAGGCAGCCCATGGGAACTTGGCGGTTTCGACCTTGCGACCTTCCTTCTTGGCCTGATCTTCGGTGTAGCCGACCCAGGCCACTTCCGGATGGGTGTAGGCGACGCCAGGGATGACCTGGGCGTCGAAGGCGGCCTTGTGGCCGGCGGCGACTTCGGCCGCGACGTGGGCTTCATGCACCGCCTTGTGCGCCAGCATGGGCTGGCCAACGAGGTCGCCGATGGCGAAGATGTGCGGCACGTTGGTGCGCATCTGGGCATCGACCGGAATGAAACCGCGGTCGGTGACGATGACGCCCGCCTTGTCGGCGGCGATCTTGTTGCCATTCGGCGCACGGCCGGCGGCTTGCAGGATCATGTCGTACTTGACGGCCTCGGTCGGGGCGCCTTCGCCTTCGAACTTGACGTAAAGGCCATCATCCTTGGCGTCGACCGCCACCGTCTTGGTCTTCAGCATGATCTTGTCGAAGCGATGCAGGTTTTGCTTTTCCCAGACCTTGACGGCGTCGCGATCGGGGCCTTGCATCAGCGCGTCGGCCATTTCGACGACATCGACCTTGGCACCCAGCGTCGAATAGACGGTGGCCATTTCCAGGCCGATGATGCCGCCGCCGATGACCAGCATCTTCTCCGGCACGAAGCGCAGTTCGAGCGCCCCGGTCGAATCGACGATGCGCGGGTCGCGCGGGATGAAAGGCAGATGTACCGCGGCCGAACCGGCGGCGATGATGCACTTCTGGAATTTGATGACCTTCTTGGCACCGGTCTTGTCCTGGCCGGTACCGTCGGTGACTTCGACCTCGATGTGGTTCGGATCGAGGAAGTGGCCGTAGCCGCGCACGATGTCGACCTTGCGGCCCTTGGCCATGCCGGCCAGACCGCCGGTCAGCTTGCCGACGACCTTTTCCTTGTGCGCACGCAACTTGTCGATATCGACTTGCGGGGCGGCGAAGGTGACGCCGAGGTCGTTGGCATGCTGCGCTTCCTCAATGATCTCGGCGACGTGCAGCAGTGCCTTGGACGGGATGCAGCCGACGTTCAGGCAGACCCCGCCGAGTGTGGCGTAACGCTCGACGATGACCGTCTTCATGCCGAGGTCCGCTGAGCGGAAGGCCGCCGAGTAGCCGCCGGGGCCGGCGCCAAGGACGAGCATGTCGCACTCGATATCGGCACCGCCGGCGTGGCTGGAGGCCGCCGGTGCAGCCGCCGGAGCGACTGCTGCGGTGGACGGGGCTTTTTCGGCAGAAACCGGGGCGGCCGCTGCGGCAGCGCCGGCCTCGACCTTGATCAGCAGCGAACCTTCGCTGACCTTGGAACCGAGCTGGACCAACACTTCCTTGACCGTGCCTTCGACCGTGCTCGGCACATCCATCGTGGCCTTGTCCGATTCGAGGGTGGCAATGGCGTCGTCGACCTTGATGCTGTCGCCGACCTTGACGAACAGGTCGATCACCGGCACGTCCGAGAAATCGCCGATATCCGGGACTTTGACTTCAACGAGACTCATGGTCATCTCCCCTTACAGCGCAACGCGGCGGAAGTCGGCCAGCAGCTGGGCGACATAGACGTTGAAGCGGGTGGCCAGCGCACCGTCGATCACGCGGTGGTCGGCGGTCAGCGACAGCGGCAGGGTCAGGCGCGGCACGAATTGCTTGCCATCCCACACCGGCTTCATCGTCGACTTGTTGACGCCGAGGATGGCGACTTCCGGTGCATTGACGATCGGGGCAAAGTAGGTGCCGCCGATGCCGCCGAGGCTGGAGATGGTGAAGCAGGCGCCGGACATGTCGGCTGGCTTCAGCTTGCCGTCACGCGCCTGCTTGGCCAGATCGCCGGATTCCTGGGCGATCTCGAAGACCGACTTCTTGTCGGCGTTCTTGATCACCGGCACGACCAGGCCATTCGGGGTGTCGGCCGCGAAACCGATGTTGAAGTACTTCTTCAGCACCAGGTTGTCGCCGTCGAGCGAGGCGTTGAACTCGGGGAACTTCTGCAGGGCCTTGACGCAAGCCTTGACCAGGAAGGCGAGCATGGTCAGCTTGGCGCCGCCACCCTTCTCGTTTTCCTTGTTCAGCTGGACGCGGAAGGCTTCCAGATCGGTGATGTCAGCGTCTTCGTGATAGGTCACGGCAGGAATCATCACCCAGTTGCGGGAGAGGTTCTGGCCGGAAATCTTTTTGATGCGCGACAGCGGTTTGACCTCGATTTCGCCGAACTTGGAGAAATCGACCTTCGGCCAGGGCAGCAGATCGAGTACGCCACCGCCGGTCACACCGCCGCCAGCCGTGGCGACCGGACCGGAAATGGTGCCGGACATCACGCCCTTGACGTACTTGGTCAGGTCTTCCTTGACGAGGCGACCCTTCGGGCCGGACGCCGTGACCTTGCTCAGGTCGATCCCCAGTTCGCGGGCATAGGCCCGGACGGACGGCGAGGCATGAACCGTGGAGCCGATGGGCAGGGCCGGGGCCAGTGCGGCCGTGGCGGCAGCGGGAGCGGTAACCGGCGCTGCTGCAGCGGTGGGGGCGGGCGCTGCAGCCGGGACAGCGGCTTGCGGGGCCGGGGTGGCCAGCGGAGCGGCGGCAGCACCTGCACCGGTTTCGACCTTGATCAGCAGTGACCCTTCGCTGACCTTGGAGCCGAGCTGGACCAGGACTTCCTTGACGGTGCCGGCGACGGTGGACGGTACGTCCATGGTCGCCTTGTCGGATTCGAGGGTGGCGATGGCGTCGTCGACCTTGATCGTGTCGCCGACCTTGACGAACAGGTCGATGACCGGGACGTCTGAGAAGTCGCCGATATCCGGGACCTTCACTTCAACCACGCCGCCGCCAGTCGCGGGGGCTGCGGCAACCGGCGCCGGAGCGGCGGCAGGTGCCGGTGCAGTGGCCGGTGCCGGTGCAGTGGAGGCTTCAGCGGCAGCGCCGCCAGTCTCGACCTTGATCAGCAGCGAACCTTCGCTGACCTTGGAGCCGAGCTGGACCAGCACTTCCTTGACGGTGCCGGCGACGGTGGACGGTACGTCCATGGTCGCCTTGTCGGATTCGAGGGTGGCGATGGCGTCGTCGACCTTGATGCTGTCGCCGACCTTCACGAACAGGTCGATGACCGGAACGCTGTCGAAATCGCCGATATCGGGAACTTTGACTTCGATGATTTGGCTCATGTTCGTCTCCCTTCCTTAAACCGACATCGGATTCGGCTTGGCCGGATCCAGGTTGTACTTGACCAGGGCGGCGGCGACCTTCTCGCGCTCGATCTTGCCTTCGTCAGCCAGCGCCTTCAGGGCAGCCAGGGTGACCCAGTGGCGATCGACTTCGAAGTGGTGGCGCAGCTTCTCGCGGGTGTCGGAACGACCGAAGCCGTCGGTGCCCAGCGTGACGTAGGTGTTCTTCACGAAGGGGCGGATCTGCTCGGCGAACAGCTTGATGTAGTCGGTCGCGGCAACCACCGGGCCTTCGGCACCGGCCAGCTTCTGCTCAACATGCGACAGCTTCGGTGCTTCGAGCGGGTGCAGCATGTTCCAGCGGGCAGTGTCCTGGCCGTCGCGGGCCAGTTCGTTGAAGGACGGGCAGCCCCAGATGTCGGCTTCGACGCCCCAGTCGGCCTTCAGCAGGTCGGCGGCAGCGATGACTTCGCGGAAGATGGTGCCGGAACCCAGCAGCTGCACGCGCAGCTTGCCCTCGCCGCCCTTCTTGAACGAGTACATGCCCTTGATGATGTCGGCCTCGGCGCCCACCGGCATGTCGGGGTGCTCGTAGTTCTCGTTCATCACGGTGATGTAGTAGAAGACGTCTTCCTGCTCGGCGAACATGCGGCGCATGCCGTCCTGAACGATGACCGCGACTTCGTACTGGAAGGTCGGGTCGTAGGAAACGCAGTTCGGCACCAGTTGCGACAGGATCAGGCTGTGGCCGTCTTCGTGCTGCAGGCCTTCGCCGTTTAGTGTCGTGCGGCCGGCGGTGCCGCCGACCAGGAAACCGCGGGCACGTTGGTCGCCAGCCGCCCAGACCAGATCCAGCGTGCGCTGCAGGCCGAACATCGAGTAGCAGATATAGAACGGGATGGTCTGCACGCCATGCACGGAGTACGAAGTGGCGGCGGCGATCCAGTCGCTCATCGCGCCGGCCTCGTTGATGCCTTCCTGCAGCACCTGGCCGGTCTTCGACTCCTTGTAGAACATCAGCTGGTCATGGTCTTCCGGTACATAGTTCTGGCCTTCCTGGTTCCAGATGCCGACGGCGCGGAACATGCCTTCCATCCCGAAGGTGCGGGACTCGTCCGGCACGATGGGCACGACGTTCTTGCCGACCTGCTTGTCCTTCAGCAGCATGTTCATGATGCGGACGATGGCCATCGTCGTGGATAGCTCGCGGCCTTCGCCGGAAGCCTTCAACAGGGCCGCGTAGGTGTCGAGTGCCGGGATGGCCAGCGGTGCGGCCTTGCGGCGGCGGCTCGGCAGGAAACCGCCAAGATCCATGCGGCGCTGGCGCAGGTACTGGTATTCCGGTGAATCTTCCGCGAACTTCAGGTAGGGCAGTTCGCCCAGCTTGTCGTCCGGTACCGGCAGGTTGAAGCGGTCGCGGAAGCGGCCGATCTGCTGGATGTCCATCTTCTTCTGCTGGTGCGAAATGTTCATCGCCTCGCCGGCCTGGCCCATGCCGAAGCCCTTGATGGTCTTGGCCAGGATCAGCGTCGGCTGGCCCTTGTGCTTCACGGCGCGGTCATAGGCGGCGAAGATCTTGAACAGGTCGTGGCCGCCGCGGTTCAGTTGCCAGATTTCATCGTCGGTCCAGTCGGCGACCAGTTCCTTCAGTTCCGGCGTGTTGAAGAAATGCTCGCGGACGTAGGCGCCGTTCTTGGCCTTGAAGGTCTGGTATTCGCCATCCACGCATTCCATCATCCGGCGCTTCAGGATACCCTTCTTGTCGCGGGCGAACAGGGCGTCCCAGTGCGTGCCCCAGATCAGCTTGACGACGTTCCAGCCGGCGCCGCGGAACTCGGCTTCCAGTTCCTGGATGATCTTGCCGTTGCCGCGGACCGGGCCGTCGAGGCGCTGCAGGTTGCAGTTGATGACGAAGATCAGGTTGTCCAGCTTTTCGCGACCGGCCATGCCGATGGCGCCGAGCGACTCGACCTCGTCGGTCTCGCCGTCGCCGAGGAAGGCCCAGACCTTGCGCTGCTCGGCTTTCTTGGCGTCGATCAGGCCGCGCGAGGCGAGGTACTTCATGAAGCGGGCCTGGTAGATGGCCTGGATCGGGCCGAGGCCCATCGAAACGGTCGGGAACTGCCAGAAGTCCGGCATCAGCCAGGGGTGCGGGTAGGACGAAATGCCCTTGCCGTCGGTTTCCTGGCGGAAATTGTCCATCTGCTCCTCGGTCAGGCGGCCGAGCATGAAGGCGCGGGAATAGACGCCCGGCACCGAGTGGCCCTGGAAGAAGATCAGGTCGCCGCCGGTGTCATGGTCGATGCTCTTCCAGAAATGCGAGAAGCCGACGTCGTACAGGGCGGCGGCGGAGGCGAAGGAGGCGATGTGGCCGCCGACGTTGGTGTCCTTGTTGGCGCGCACGACCATGGCCATGGCGTTCCAGCGGATGTAGGAGTGGATCTTGATTTCCATGTCGGCATTGCCCGGGTACTTGGGCTGCTGGTCGACCGGAATGGTGTTGATGTATTCGGTATTGGCCGAGTAGGGGATGTCGACCCCCTGCAGGCGGGCCTGGCCGATGACTTTCTCGATCAGGTAATGGGCCCGCGTCGGGCCCTCGACGTTGATGACGCCTTCGAGGGCATCGATCCATTCCCTGGTTTCCTGCGGATCGGTGTCGGCAGGATCGGGCAGTGCATTCGGCAGATTGGCCATGTTTGTCTCCACGGTTGGTATTGATTCTGTTTTGCCTGTTGAGCAAAACAACTCTAGCTGCTTACGGGTCGGTTCGCGAGCCCGTACTTTCCCTAATGCGTTTTTCGCATTGTAAAAACAAAATTCACATCGTGCAATAACGATAGCAGGATTTTTCGGGTTCTTCCGATCAGGGAAAACCCGGCCCGCGGCTGGCCCGAAAGGGCAGCCGTCAAATAGGGGATGTCGGGGTCAGAGGGTGGCCCAGCGGGCCACGGTAGCGCCGAAGAAGGCGGTGATGACCAGGGCGATCGGCGCGATGGCGATGAAGATCTGGACGACGCGGGCGATGAAGGGATGCGCGATGTGCGTCTCGATGAAGCAGCGGGCGATCAGGGCGCCCTTGAGCCACATGATGGCGGCGACGACCAGCGGGAACCAGGCCAGGTCGCGGGCCCATTCCGACAGGCCGAGGCTGAGCAGGGTCAGGGCGACCAGGGCCAGCCAGGCGGCGGTGAGCAGGGGGAAATGATCCTTGGCGGCGGGCATGGTTAGGCGAGGACGTAGAAGAAGGGATAGATGACCAGCCAGATGATGTCGGTGGCGTGCCAGTAGCTGGCCAGCGCCTCCAGGCCGACGTAGTCCTCGGCGGTGTAGCCGTGGAAGAGCAGGCGGGCGAGGACCCAGAGAATGCCGAGGATGCCCCAGGTGGCATGCACCAGGTGGTTGAAGGTCAGGTAGTAATAGACAGTGAAGAAGATGCCCGACTCGCCGTTGATGCCGTGCGCCAGGTTCCAGTCGATTTCCAGCACCTTGGCCACCGGGTAGCCGAGGGCGATGACCAGTCCGGCGACCAGCCAGAGCACTGCGGCGCGGTGCTTGTCCTGGCGGATGGCATTGACCGAGCAGGCGATGCAGTAGCTGCTGGTGATCATGAGCAGCGTGATGCCGGTGCCGGCCAGCAGGTTCAGGCGCTGGGCACCTTCATGGAAGGCTTCAGGGAAATGGGCGCGGGCGATGAAATAAACCGCGAAAAGCACGGCGAACTCGACGAACTCGCAGGTGATGCCGACCCAGATCCCTTTGTTGCCGGGAATGCGCCGGGCGTTGTCGGCGGGGGGCGGAGCTTGTTCGAGGGTGGCGGTGGTCATGGCGGTACGGCGGAGGGAATGTCGGCATTGTTTGCCGTGGTGTCTGGCAAGGCATTGATGTCCATCAATCGACTGCTGTATGTGACACCAAATGAAAGTGTTATCGAGTTGCGCTGTATCAAATTGCGGGTGGAGAAACCTTCATAGAATCATGGGTTTCGCATCGCGCATTCAAGGAGTCGATATGGCGGCAGTCATGCCCGCGCCGGCAGCCAGCCGGTTACTAATGTCCGGCAACGAGGCGGTCGCCCGCGCCGTCTGGGAGGCCGGGGTCAAGGTCGCCGCCGCCTATCCCGGTACGCCGGCTACCGAAATGCTGGAAGTGCTGTCCACCTACCCGGATGTCTATGCCGAGTGGTCGGTGAACGAGAAAGTATCGCTGGAAGTTGCCATTGGGGCGGCCTATGCCGGCTCGCGCGCCTTCTGTTGCATGAAGCACGTCGGCATGAACGTCGCCTCCGATGCGCTGATGACTCTGACCCTGACCGGCGTGATCGGCGGCCTGGTCATCGCCATTGCCGACGACGTCGGCCTGTCTTCCTCGCAGAACGAGCAGGATTCGCGCTACTGGGGGCGTTTCGCCCATGTGCCGGTGTTCGAGCCGGCCGATTCGCAGGAAGCCTACGCGATGACGCTCGCCGCCTACACGTTGTCGGAAAAGTTCCAGGTGCCGGTCATCCTGCGCATGACGACGCGCATCAACCACGTCAAGGGCCTGGTCACCGTTGGCGAGCGTCTGTCGCGGGTGGGGGCCGGTTTCCAGAAGGATCCGTCGCGCTTCGTGATGGTGCCCGGCAATGCCGGCAAGCGTATTCCGCTGATGTTCCAGCGCGACAAGGCCTTGCGCGCCGAAGCCGAGCAGTCGGCCTGGAACGTCATCGAACCGGGTAGCGATCGCCGGGTTGGCTTCATCACCTCCGGTCCGGCTTACATGCACGTCAAGGAGGTCTTCCCTGATGCGCCGGTGCTCAAACTCGGCTTGTCCTGGCCGTTGCCCTTCGAGAAATGCCGCGAACTGGCGGCCCTGGCCGATCAGGTCGTGGTCGTCGAGGAAGTCGAGCCGTTGGTCGAGACGGAATTGAAAGCGCAGGGCATTGCCCTGCTCGGCAAGGAAATCCTGCCGCTGCAGGGCGAACTGGCGCCCCCGGTGCTCAAGCCGGCCGTCGCCCGCCTGCTCGGCGAGCCGGTCGAGGAGGCCGGTCCGGTTGTCCGTCCGGCCCAGATTTTCCCGCGGCCGCCGACCATGTGCGTGGCTTGCCCTCACCTGGGCGTCTATTACACGCTGTCGCAGGTGCGCAACCTGAACATCGCCGGCGACATCGGCTGCTACACGCTGGGCGCCGGCCATCCGTGGCAGGCGATGGACACCTGTGTGTCGATGGGGGCCTCGATGGGTGTTGCCCTGGGCATGGACAAGGGGCGCGGCGAATCCGACAAGGACAAGCGCATCGTCGCCGTGATCGGTGATTCGACCTTCCTGCACATGGGCATGCAGGGCCTGCTCGACATGGTCTACAACAAGGCCAACGTCACGGTCATGCTGCTCGACAACCGGGCCGTCGGCATGACCGGCGGCCAGGACAACCCGGGCAACGGTCGCGATATCTATGGCGAGGAGGCGCCGCGCGTCGATTTCGCCAAGCTGGTCGAGGCGCTCGGCGTCAAGAAGGAGCGCATCCACGTCGTCAATCCCTACGAGTTGCCGACTTTGTTCAAGACCATCCGCGAGGAGGTCAAGGTGCCGGATGTCTCGGTCATCATCACCGACCAGCCCTGCGTGCTGATCAAGGACTACCACAAGCTGAAGCCCTTCGAGGTCATCGAGGACAAGTGCACCGGTTGCGGCAACTGCCTGGATGTCGGCTGCCCGGCCATCCACGTCACGCGGCGCGCCAAGGAAGTCAAGCCGAGTGGCCGCGAAGTCGATCTGGCCTTCGTGCGCATCGAGTCGTCGGTGTGCACCGGCTGCACGTTGTGTGTCCAGCCCTGTGCCCCGGGCGCCATCGTGCATTACGCGCCAGTGTCGCCGATCAAGCTGGTGTCCAAGGAAGGGTGTTCGGCATGAGCAAGGTGACCAATATTCTCGTTGTCGGTATCGGCGGCCAGGGGGTCATGACGGCGACCGAAATCCTCGCCGAGGCCGCCATCGCGCTCGGCCACGATGCCAAGAAGACCGAGGTCGCCGGCATGGCGCAGCGCGGCGGTGTCGTGTCGTCGCATCTGCGCTTTGGCCCCAGGGTGTTGTCGCCGCAGATCGCGCCGGGTACGGCCGACGTCTTGCTCGCCTTCGAGGCGGCGGAGGGGCTGCGCTGGCAGCACATGCTGCGCCCCGGGGCGATCGCGCTGGTCAATGATTCGCGCTTCGTGCCACCCATCGTCGAGCTCGGCCTGTTTGATTACCCGGCCGATCCGGTGGCCGACATGAAGGCGGCCGGCACCCAGGTGGTCGCTTTCGACGCGACGACCATCGCGCAGGGCCTGGGCGACATCCGCCTGGGCAATACGGTGATGCTCGGCGCCATTGCCGATCACCTGCCGTTCGGTGCCGATGAACTGCTGGCCTGTGTGCTCAAGCGTTTCCAGCGGAAGGGCGAGAAGATGGTGGCGCTGAACCGGCAAGCTTTTGCGGCCGGTCGTGCCGCCGTTGGCGAGGCGCAGGCAGCGACCGCCTGATTCTGATAAAATTCGCGCCAAATCAAGGGGAAAGGCAGTTGCCTTTCCCGTTTTCTTTTTGATGGATGCGACGATGACGGCACAAATTATCGACGGCAAGGCGCTGGCAGAAGAGCTGCGCCAAAGCTTCAAGACCCGCGTGGAGGCACTCACCGCCAAGGGCCACAAGCCCGGCCTGGTGGTCATTCTGGTCGGCGAAGACCCGGCTTCCCAGGTGTACGTGAAGAACAAGGTCAACGGTTGCCTGGCCATCGGCATGCACTCCGAAAAGATCGTATACGACCGTGATGTCGACCAGCAGGTCGTCCTCGACAAGATCGCCGAACTGAATGCCGACCCGTCCATCCACGGCATTCTGGTGCAATTGCCCTTGCCGAAGCATTTCGACGAAGAGAAGGTGCTCGAAGCCATCTCGGCCGAGAAGGACGTTGACGGCTTCCATGCCGAGAACGTCGGCGCCCTGTCGCAAGGCTCGCCACGCTTCATCCCGTGCACCCCGTACGGCGTCATGAAGATGTTCGAGAAGGGCAACGTTGACCTGACCGGCCAGGAAGCCGTCGTCATCGGCCGCTCCAATATCGTCGGCAAGCCGATGGCGATGCTGCTGATCAACGCCGGCGCCACCGTCACCGTCTGCCATTCCAAGACCCGCGACCTGAAGTTCCACACCCAGCGCGCCGACATCGTCGTCGCCGCGGTCGGCAAGCCGAAGTTCGTCAAGGGCGACATGATCAAGCCGGGCGCTGTGGTCATCGATGTCGGCATCAACCGCCTGCCGGACGGCAAGCTGTGCGGTGACGTCGATTACGAGGACTGCCTGAACGTCGCCGGCCAGATCACCCCGGTGCCGGGCGGCGTCGGCCCGATGACCATCACCATGCTGCTGGCCAATACCATCGAGGCCGCCGAACGCAAGGCAGGAATCCGCTAAATGAACGCTGCTCACCAACCGCTCATCGGGGTCGTCATGGGCTCCGATTCCGACTGGCCGACCATGCAGGCCGCCGCCGTCATCCTCAAGGAATTCGGCGTGCCCTTCGAGGCCCGCGTCGTCTCCGCCCACCGCACCCCGGACCTGTTGTTCGACTACGCCGCCATGGCCGGCGAGCGCGGCCTCAAGGCGATCATCGCCGGGGCCGGCGGTGCCGCCCACCTGCCGGGCATGCTGGCCGCCAAGACCACCGTGCCGGTGCTCGGCGTGCCGGTCCAGTCCAAGGCACTGTCCGGCGTCGATTCGCTGCATTCCATCGTGCAGATGCCGAAGGGTATCCCGGTCGCCACCTTTGCCATCGGTGAAGCCGGCGCCGCCAATGCCGCGTTGTTCGCTGTCGCCATGCTGGCCAACGAGAATCCGGCATTGAACGAGAAATTGCAGGCTTTCCGCCAGGCCCAGACCGAGAAGGTCTTGGCCATGAAGCTGCCGGAAGTATGATCAGGTCGCCCATTGCGACCACCTTTAATCATGCTGCGCCGATGAGGTCACTGTCTTGAGCAAAACCATGATTCTTCCGCCCGCCACGCTGGGCATGCTCGGTGGCGGCCAGCTTGGCCGCTTCTTCGTTTCCGCCGCCCACGAAATGGGCTATCAGGTCTGGGTACTCGATCCGGACAAGAACAGCCCGGCCGGCCAGATCGCCGAGCGCCATTTCTGCGTCGATTACAACGACTATGCCGCCCTCGACGAGTTTGCGGCCGGTTGCGCAGCGATCACGACCGAATTCGAGAACGTCCCGGCCGATACGCTGGACTACCTGGCCAAGTTCGTGCCGGTGCGCCCGCACGCGGCGGCGGTGGCCGTTTGCCAGAACCGCATCGCCGAAAAGTCCTTCCTGCGCGACAACGGCTTCCCGCACGGTCCCTTCGCGGCGATCAACTGCGAAGACGATATCCGCAAGGCCGATGCGTCCCTGTTCCCGGCCATCCTGAAAGTCGCCCGCTTCGGCTACGATGGCAAGGGGCAGGCGACGGTGAATAACCGTGAAGAGGCCCTGATCGCTTTCGGCCATTTCAAGGGCGAGCATTGCGTGCTGGAACAGCGCCTGACGCTCGACTACGAAGTGTCGGTTGTCCTGGCGCGTGACGAAAACGGCCAGGTGGCTTGCTTCCCGACCGGTGAAAACCAGCACACCAAGGGTATCCTCGATGTCTCCATCGTGCCGGCGCGCACCACCGGCTGCGTCAAGAGCGACGCCGAGGACGTCGCCGCCCGCATCGCCGAAAAACTCGGCTACATCGGCACCATGGGCGTCGAGTTCTTCGTCAGCCGCGGCCAGCTGATCGTCAACGAAATGGCGCCGCGCCCGCACAACAGCGGCCACTACACGCTCGACGCCTGCGTCACCAACCAGTTCGAGCAGCAGGTGCGCGCCCTGTGCGGCTTGCCGCTCGGCGAACCGCGGGCGCATTCGGCGTCGGTCATGGTCAACCTGCTGGGCGACCTGTGGTACGACGGCGACACCTACCGCGAGCCGGACTGGGCCAAGCTGTACGCCATCCCGAACCTGAAGCTGCATCTCTACGGCAAGCACCACGCCCGCCCGGGCCGCAAGATGGGCCACTTCACGGTGATCGGCGACAACGCCGAGCAAGTGCAGAAGTCCGCGCTGGCCGCCCGCGCCGCCATCGGCATCAAGGACTGATGACGCCTAGCGACGCCGATTATCTGCGTGCCGTCGACCTGCTGGTTGCCGGCGAACTGGTCGCCATCCCGACCGAGACGGTCTACGGCCTGGGGGCGGATGCCGCCAACCCGGCAGCGGTCGCCAAGATATTTGCTGCCAAGGGGCGTCCGGCCGACCACCCGTTGATCGTCCATCTGGCCGGCCACGACGCCGTCGACCATTGGGCCGAGCAGGTGCCGCCCGTCGCCTGGGAATTGATGGAAACCTTCTGGCCCGGCCCGCTGACACTGATCCTGAAAAAGCAGGCCTGGGTACCGGATGCCGTGACCGGCGGGCAGGATACTGTCGGCTTGCGCGTGCCCGGCCACCCGGTGGCGCTCGAACTGCTGCGCCGTTTCGCCCGCGCCAAGGGCGAACATGCCGGCATCGCCGCGCCGTCGGCCAACCGCTTCGGCCGCATCAGCCCGACCACTGCCGAGCATGTCGCCGAGGAACTGGGCGAGCGCGTGCCGCTGATCCTCGACGGCGGCCCGTGCAAGGTCGGCATCGAATCGACCATCATCGATTGCTCGCGCGGCGAGCCGGTCGTGCTGCGCCCCGGCCATATCTCCCCGCTGCACCTCGAAGCCGTGCTCGGTCGCTTGCCCGAGATCGAAACCAGCAGCGGCGCTCCACGGGTCTCCGGCTCGCTGGAAGCCCACTACGCGCCCACCACGCCGCTGCGCCAGGTCTCTGGTGAGCGCCTGCTCGACTTCATCAACGCCCAGCGCCATCGCGGCGGTAAGTGCGCCGTGATCAGCGCCAACCAGCCGCCACAAGCCGGCATGCCGCACGCCTGGCGCCTGATGCCGGCCGATCCGGTCGGCTATGCCCATGATCTCTATGCCGCGTTGCGCGACATGGATCATGCCGGTGTTGATCTGATCGTCGTCGAGGCTCTGCCACCGGGGGCGGATTGGGCGGCGGTTGCCGACCGCCTGCGCCGGGCAGCGGCCGGCGCCGGGCAGGGCTGAGCGCCTTCGTGCCGAATATTCCCCAGACCCTGGTTCTGTTATAGAATCGGACGCTTGATTCGGGCCGATAGCTCAGCTGGGAGAGCGCTGCGTTCGCAATGCAGAGGTCGGGAGTTCGATCCTCCTTCGGTCCACCACAGATTTCAAAAAAGCCTGATTTTTCAGGCTTTTTTCTTTTGTGGCGCCGATTAGGGATTTCCCTCGGGGTGCTTGAAATGTCTCCGGAATCGCCGAATACTAGGTTCGCGTCGGAGCCACCTCGTTCACTCGGTCAGCACCGACCCCCAGAGATGTTTTCCAGTAGAAAAATAACCGGTTGGAGGATCGAGACATGCCCATGACTGCCAAAGTGCGTACGCACACAATATCCAAGAATGTCACCCTGAGCGCTTCCGGATACAACCTCGTTGGCGCCGGTTCGCCGGCGATCGAGGCGATGACGGATTTCCTGCGGGTCAATGTGGTGACGATCGGAGCCAGTGAATCGCTGGTGGACGCCAATGCGCGGATGATTTCGCGCGGGGTGCGCCTGCTGATCGTCAGTGCGCCGGACGATGGCGTGCTGGGCTTGATCACGGCGCGCGACATCATGGGCGAGAAGCCGATGCAACTGGCCCAGTCGCGCGGCTGCAAGCGCGATGAATTGCGGGTTGCCGACCTGATGACGCCGATCGGCAGCGTCGATACGCTGTACCTCAATGAAGTGTTGAACGCCCGCGTGATCGATATTCTCGATGCGCTGAAGCATCTCGGCCGGCAGCACATTCTGGTCGAGGATGTCGACCCGTCCACCGACTTGCCGCGTCTGCGCGGCATGTTCTCGGCCACCCACATCGGCCGCCTGCTCGGTGTGCCGGTCCTTGGCTTCGAACTGGCCAGCACCTTTGCCGAAATCGAGGCGGCGCTGGCCGACTGATTGCCGCACCCCCATTCAACCAGCCAGCCTCCTTTGTGGGGCTGGTTTCATTTTCGGAGTTACCATGCCCTCGCCCCAGCACCCCATCGCCGCCTCGCTACCCGGTTCCGATACCGGCAAGGTCGTTTCTGCCCGCAATGCGGTGCGCCTGATTCGTGATGGCGATACGGTGGCGACCGGCGGCTTCGTCGGGATCGGTTTCGCCGAGAACATCGCGGTGGCCCTCGAGCAGCGTTTCGTTGAGAGCCGCGAAGCGGACCCGCACGGTGTTGGCTCGCCTCGTGATCTGACCCTGGTTTACGCCGCCGGGCAGGGCGATGGCAAGGCGCGCGGCCTCAATCACTTCGGCCACGACGGCTTGGTGGCGCGGGTCATCGGCGGCCACTGGGGGCTGGTGCCCAAGCTGCAGGAACTGGCGGTGGCCAACCGTATCGAGGCCTACAACCTGCCGCAGGGGGTGATCACCCACCTCTTCCGCGACATCGCGGCCGGCAAGCCGGGCACCATCACCCGGGTCGGTCTGGGCACCTTCGTCGATCCGCAATTCGGCGGCGGCAAGCTGAACGACAGGACCACCGTCGACATCGTCCGCCGCATGGCCATCGACGGCGAGGATTACCTGTTCTACAAGGCCTTCCCGATTCACGTCGGCATCATCCGCGGCACCACGGCCGACCCGGACGGCAACATCACCATGGAGAAGGAGGCGCTGACGCTGGAGGCGCAGGCCATCGCCATGGCGGCGAAGAACTCCGGCGGCATCGTCATCGCCCAGGTAGAGCGCATTGCCGAGCGTGGCACGCTGAATCCCCGCCAGGTCAAGATTCCCGGCGTGCTGGTCGATTGCGTGGTAGTCGCCGAGAAGCCCGAGTACCACATGCAGACCTTCATCGAGCCCTACAGCCCGGCCTTTTCCGGCGAGATCAAGGTGCCGATGTCGGCTATCGCACCGATGGGCATGAGCGAGCGCAAGATCATCGCCCGCCGGGCGGCCATGGAATTGAAAGCCAATGCTGTCGTCAACCTCGGCATCGGCATGCCGGAAGGCATTGCCAATGTGGCGGCCGAGGAACACATCATCGACCTGCTGACCCTGACCGCCGAACCGGGCGTGATCGGCGGCGTGCCGGCGGGCGGCCTCAACTTCGGGGCGGCGACCAATACCCAGGCGATCATCGACCAGCCCAGCCAGTTCGATTTCTACCAGGGCGGCGGGCTGGACCTCGCCTTCCTCGGTCTGGCCCAGGCCGACCAGCAGGGCAACCTGAACGTATCGAAATTCGGGCCGCGGCTGGCCGGTTCGGGTGGCTTCATCGACATTTCGCAGAATGCCAAGAAAGTGGTTTTCGTCGGCACTTTCACGGCCGGCAACCTCGACGTGGCCATCGATAACGGCCAGTTGCACATCCGGGAGGACGGCCAGTCGGTCAAGTTCGTCAGCGAGGTCGAGCATCGCACCTTCAGTGGCCCGGAAGCGGCGCGGCGGGGCAAGGAGGTGATCTACATCACCGAGCGTTGCGTCTTCCGCCTGACGCCGGACGGCCTGCAACTGACCGAGATCGCACCGGGCGTCGATCTGCAGAAGGACATCCTCGACAAGATGGCCTTCCGGCCGATCATCGACGGCCAGCCGGTGCTGATGGATGCCCGCATCTTCCGCGATGAGCCGATGGGCATCCGCCCCGAGCTGCTCGACAAGCCGCTGGCCGAGCGTTTCAGCTACGACCCGGCGCAGAACCTGTTCTTCCTCGATTTCTCCGGGCTGGCCGTGCGCAGTACCGACGATATCCGGCGCATCGAGGCGGCCGTCGATACGGCGCTCGACCCGGTCGGCCACAAGGTCAAGGCTATCGTCAATTACGACCGCTTCAGCATCCTGCCGGAACTGATCGACGACTACATCGCCATGGTCAAGGGCGTCGTCGACCGCCATTACCACGACGTGACGCGCTACACGGCGAGCACCTTCCTGCGCATGAAGCTGGGCGAGGCCCTGGCCAAGCGACAGATGGCGCCGAAGATCAGCGAAAGCGAGGCCGATGCCCGGCAGCAGCTGGCCGGGAATTGATGACAGCCGGGTCATTGCTGCCCTGATCTGCCCCGCGGGCGGGGTATCATTGCGGCCTGATTCCGGCGGTTTCGAGACAGGTTCGCGCATGACAATCCATTCTCCGGGGGCGCTGCTCGCGTCCCGGCTCCCCCTTGTGCTGGTGCTGGCTTTCCTGGCCGGCTGCTCCGGCGACAGCAAACCGGCCGCTGAGCCGAAGGCCGCGGTGGCACCGCGCCCGGCGTTGACCGTCCGGCTGACGACGCCACAAACCCTCGACTGGCCGCAATCCTTGCCGGCCAACGGCAACGTCGTCGCCTGGCAGGAGGCCGTGATCGGGCCGGAAATCGCCAATTACCGGATCACCGAAATCCGTGTTCAGGTCGGCGATACCGTGAAGAAGGGCCAGGTGCTGGCGCGCATCGCCGACGATACCGTGGCCAGCGAGCAGGCCGAGGCGAAGGCGGCGGTGGCCGAACTGGAAGCCAGCGCCGCCGAGGCGAAAGCCAATGCCGAGCGGGCCAGGGATTTGCGCGAGAAGGGTTTCTACAGTGCTCAGCTCAATACCCAGTATCAGACGGCCCTGCATACGGCGCAGGCCCGTCTGGCCGCCGGTCAGGCCCGGTTGCAGGCGGCGTCGCTGCGTCTGGGCAAGACCGCCGTGCTGGCTCCCGACGACGGCGTGATCTCGGCGCGCAGCGCGACAGTCGGCTCGCTGACCCAGTCCGGCCAGGAACTCTTCCGTCTGATTCGCGGCGGCCGGCTGGAATGGCGGGCCGAAGTGCCGTCAGCCGACCTCGCCCGGGTGCGGCCCGGCATGCCGGCAACGCTGACCTCGCCGGCCGGCCAGCCGGTGACGGGCAAGGTGCGCGCCGTGGCGCCCAGCGTCGATCCCCAGACGCGCAACGGCCTGGTCTATGTCGACCTGCCGCCGACCGCCGCCGTGCGGGCCGGCATGTTCGCCCGCGGCGAATTCGAACTTGGCCGTAGCCCGGCCGTCACCCTGCCGCAAACGGCCGTCGTGCTGCGTGAGGGTTTCGCCTATCTGTTCCGCCTGGAAGGCGAGGATCGCGTGGTGCAGACCAAGGTCACGCTCGGGCGGCGGAATGGCGAACGGGTCGAGGTGCTTTCCGGTTTGCCCGCCGGGGTGCGGGTGGTCGAATCCGGTGCCGGCTTCCTGGCCGATGGCGACGCCGTGAAGGTGGCGGCACAATGAACGTTTCATCCTGGTCGATCCGCAACCCGACACCGGCCATCCTGTTCTTCCTGCTGCTCACCCTGGCTGGCCTGATCGGCTTCCAGGGCATGAAGATCCAGCAGTTCATGGATATCGACCTGCCCACCGTAACGGTCACCGCCAGCCTGCCCGGCGCAGCGCCGGCGCAGATGGAAACCGAGGTGGCGCGCAAAATCGAGAATTCGGTGGCGACGCTGCAGGGCATCAAGCACATCTACACCAAGGTGCAGGACGGCACGGCCATCGTCACCGTCGAATTCCGCCTGGAAAAGCCGACGCAGGAGGCGGTGGACGACGTGCGCGACGCCGTGTCGCGCATCCGGGCCGACCTGCCGGGCGACCTGAAGGACCCGGTGGTCAGCAAGGTGAACCTGTCCGGGGCGCCGATCCTGACTTATACGGTGGCTTCGCCCCGGATGGACGACGAGGCGCTGTCGTGGTTCGTCGATAACACGGTGAGCAAGGCGCTGCTCTCGGCGCGCGGTGTCGGGGCGGTGGCGCGGGTCGGCGGCGTGACGCGCGAGGTGCGCGTCGAACTCGACCCGGCCCGCATGCTGGCGCTGAACGCCACGGCGGCCGATATCTCGCGGCAGCTACGGCGCATCCAGCAGGAAGCCTCAGGCGGCAAGTCGGACATCGGCGGCATCGAACAGTCGGTACGCACCCTGGCTACCGTGCAGACCGCCGACGAACTGGGCGGCATGGAACTCGTGCTCTCGGATGGCCGCCATATCCGGCTTGATCAGGTGGCGAAAATTACCGATACGGTCGGCGAACAACGCACGGCGGCGCTGCTCAACGGCAAGCCGGTGGTCGGTTTCGAGGTGACGCGTAGCAAGGGGGCGGGCGAAATCGAGGTGCGCGACGCGGTGCTCGCCGCACTGGCCAAGCTGAAGGGCGAGCATCCGGATATCGAGATCACCGAGGCCTTCAATTTCGTCGACCCGGTGGTCGAGAACTACGAAGGCTCGATGAAACTGCTCATCGAAGGCGCGGTGCTTGCCGTGCTGGTCGTCTGGCTCTTCCTGCGCGATGCCCGGGCCACCTTCGTGTCGGCTGCGGCGCTGCCGCTGTCGGCGATCCCCACCTTCTTCGCCATGTGGCTGATGGGCTTTTCGCTCAACGTCGTGACCCTGCTCTCGATGTCGCTGGTGGTCGGCATCCTGGTCGACGATGCCATCGTCGAGATCGAGAACATCATGCGCCACCTGCGCATGGGCAAGACGCCCTACCAGGCGGCCATGGAAGCGGCCGACGAAATCGGCCTGGCGGTCATCGCCACCACCTTCACGCTGATCGCCGTCTTCCTGCCCACGGCCTTCATGAGCGGTGTGGCTGGCAAGTTCTTCGTCCAGTTCGGGTGGACGGCGGCCATCGCGGTTTTCTTCTCGTTGGTTGTCGCCCGCATGCTGACACCGATGATGGCGGCCTACATCCTCAAGCCGGTGGCCGACGAGCATGCGC
Source organism: Dechloromonas agitata is5 (assembly GCF_000519045.1). Classification (GTDB taxonomy): domain Bacteria; phylum Pseudomonadota; class Gammaproteobacteria; order Burkholderiales; family Rhodocyclaceae; genus Azonexus; species Azonexus agitatus. The sequence continues at coordinate 436,825 of NZ_KI912532.1, read as the reverse complement.
CACCGCGCTGGCTGCGGGTTTATGAAGGCTGGGCGGCGTGGTGCCTGCAGCATCGACTGCTCACCATGCTGGCGGCGACGCTCTTCTTTGTCGGGTCCTTCATGCTGGTGCCGTTGTTGCCCAAGGGCTTCCTGCCGCCGGACGACCTCTCGCAGACGCAGATCTACCTGACCCTGCCGCCCGGCGTCACCTTCAAGGACTGCTTTGCCGCGGCCGAGCAGGCACGCGCCATTGCCGAGGCCAATCCGCATGTGAAGCTGGTGTATACCGCCGTCGGCGGTGGCAAGGCGGGCAGCGACCCGTTCGCGCCGCAGGGGGCGGCCGAGGTGCGCAAGGCGACGCTGACCCTGAACCTGACGCCGCGCCAGGAGCGGCCGGGCGTCACCAAGCAGGATATCGAGGGCCAGCTGCGCCAGGCGCTGAGCGCGATTCCCGGGGCGCAGATCAAGGTCGGCCTCGGCTCAGCCAACGAGAAATACATCCTCGTGCTGGCCAGCGAGAACGGGCCGCTGCTCAGCGAGCATGCCCGCGTCGTCGAGCGCGAACTGCGCGGCATCCCGGGCATCGGCAACGTGACGACGACGGCCAGCCTGGTCCGCCCGGAACTGGTCATTCGTCCCGATTTTGCACGCATGGCCGACCTGGGCGTGACCTCGGCGGCCATCGCCGACACGCTACGCATTGCCACCGCCGGCGACTACGATCAGGGGCTGGCCAAGCTCAACCTGGCCCAGCGCCAGGTCCCCATCGTCGTCAAGCTGCCGCCAGCAGCGCGCACCGACCTGGCCCTGCTCGAACGCCTGACCGTGCCCGGCGCGCATGGCCCGGTGACGCTGGCCAACGTGGCGTCGATCAGCCTGGCCGGCGGCCCGGCTGAGATCGACCGCTATGATCGGCTGCGCAACATCAATTTTGAGATCGAGCTGAACGGCCAGCCGCTCGGCGAGGTGGAAGCCAGGGCGCTGGCGCTGCCCAGCATCGCCCAGTTGCCGCCGGGCATCCTGCAGACCACGGTGGGTGACGCCGAGGCGATGGGCGAGCTGTTCGCCAGCTTCGCGCTGGCCATGGCGACCGGCGTACTCTGCATTTATATCGTGCTGGTCCTGCTCTTCAAGGATTTCGTGCAGCCGGTGACCATCCTCGCCGCCCTCGTGCTGTCGGTGCCGGGCGCCTTCCTGGCCTTGTTCGTGACGCAGAAGGCGCTGTCGATGCCGTCGATGATCGGCCTGATCATGCTGATGGGCATCGCCACCAAGAACTCCATCCTGCTCATCGATTATGTGGTGCTCGCCCGCCGCGAGCATGGGCTGGACCGCTGGAGCGCGCTGCTCGACGCGTGCCGCAAGCGGGCCCGGCCGATCGTGATGACCACCGTCGCGATGGGGGCCGGCATGATGCCGATCGCGCTGGGCATCGGCGTCGATCCGAGCTTCCGGGCGCCGATGGCGATCGTCGTGATCGGCGGCCTGATCACCTCGACCTTTCTCAGCCTGCTCGTCATCCCGGTGGTCTTCACCTACGTCGATGACCTGATCCGGCGCCTGCAGAGGTTGATCCGACGACGGAGCACCGGCAGCATTTAGCCGGGCTGGTGGCGGGGTATGTCTTTCGCCATAATCGGCATTGGACCCTACAACACAGCGAGTCCCCGGGGGCCTGCTTGCAGAAATTGATAAACAGGATGAGCGCGTGACCAAGGCTTCCTTGCCAAAACTGGGCGGAATTCCGCTGAAGGCGATATTTGCCAGCCTGCTGGCGGTGTGTCTGGCCATCATCTGGCTGGCTGTGACTTACCAACTCGATCGCCGCAAGAGTGCCGATTTGCGTGAGACCCGGCTGAGTACCGAATTCCAGGCACAGGCGGCAGCCGAAAACGCGAATTCGCTGATCAAGCGGCTCAATGAGATCCTGCTCGACCTGCGCACGCGCTGGGATGGCGATGCCCGGCGCTTTGGCGAGATTGTCCGCCAGCGCCAGGGTTACATGGCCGATGTCGCCTTTCAGATCGCCATCATCGACCAGGATGGCTGGTTGGCTTTCTCCAATCTGGAGGCGCCCAAGACGCGGGTCTATCTCGGCGAACGCGAGCATTTCCGGGCCCATGTCGGCGGCGGTGATCGCTTGTTCATCAGCAAGCCGCTGCTCGGCAAGGTGTCGGGTAAGTGGTCGATCCAGTTCACCCGGCCGATCATCGAGGGCGGTGCCTTCAAAGGCGTCCTCGTGGTGTCGGTGAGTCCGGATATTTTCACCGCCTTCCATCAACGCCTGGGCCAGGAGAGCACGATTTCGCTGGTGGCCGACAGCGGCGAATTCATGGCCCGTCATCCAGAGGGCCTGCAGGCGATGGGCAAGAAACTGGCCGACCTGCCTTTCCTGCAGCCCGATCCGGCCCAGTCCGGTTCCTACGTCCGGGTCGGCAAGATCGATGGCGTCGAGCGCATTTACGGGTTCTACCGTTTGCCGGAGTACGGTCTGACCGTCAATGTCGGGCGTTCGGTAGAGCGGGCTTTGCTGCCTTACGTGCATTATCGGCAAATGGTCCTGATGTTCGGCGCTGGCGGCTCCCTGATCGTCATTGTGCTGTTGCTGATGCTGTACCGCGCCCTCGTCACCCGGGCGGTCGTCGAGCAACAGTTGCAGGCCAGCCAGGCCATGCTGCGCTCGGCCGTCGAAACCATCGGCGAGGCCTTCGTCATCTACGATGAGAACGACCGTCTGGCCTTCTGCAACGAGCAGTACCGCGACTACTATCAGACCTCGGCCGACCTGCTGGTGCCGGGCAACACCTTCGAGGAAATCATCCGTACCGGTGCCGAGCGGGGCCAGTACCAGGCGGCCATCGGCCGTGTGGACGAATGGGTGGCCGAGCGCCTGACGGTTCACCGCAGCGGCAACACCGACCTCATCCAGCGGCTCGACGACGGCCGCTGGCTGCGTATCCGCGAGCGCAAGACGCCGGAGGGTTTCATCGTCGGCTTCCGCATCGACATCACCGAGCTCTACCTGGCCAAGGAGGCGGCAGAAAGCGCCAGCCAGGCAAAAAGCCGCTTCCTGGCGACGATGTCGCACGAAATCCGCACGCCGATGAACGGCATCCTCGGCATGGCCCAGCTTCTGCTGGCGCCTGACCTGCCGGCCGGCGAGCGCCTCGATTACGCGCGGACCATCCTGAACTCCGGTCAGACGCTGATGACCCTGCTCAACGATGTCCTCGACCTCTCGAAGATCGAGGCCGGCAAGTTCGAGCTGTCGGACGCCGTTTTCTCGCCGCAGCAGTTGATCCACGAATCCGTCGCCCTGTTCTCGGCCAGCGCCCGGGAGAAATCGCTCGACCTGCAGGGGCAATGGCACGGCGAAGCCGGCCAGCGTTATCGGGCCGACCCGCTTCGTATCCGTCAGATGCTGGCCAACCTGGTCAGCAATGCCGTCAAGTTCACCGCCCAGGGCTACGTCCGGGTCGAGGGCCGCCTGGTCGACAGCGACGACCATCACGCGACACTCGAATTCGCGGTGCGCGACAGCGGCATCGGCATCGCCCCGGAAAAGCAGGGGCTGCTCTTCCATGCCTTCTCGCAAGCCGACAGCTCGACTACCCGGCAGTATGGCGGGACCGGGCTGGGGCTCTCCATCGTCCGCCGGCTGGCCGAGCTGATGGGCGGTTCGGTCGGTGTCGACAGCCGGCCGGGCGAGGGGGCCACCTTCTGGTTCCGCATCCGGGCCGAACGCATCGCTGCCGGCAGCGACAGCCGGCAGGGCGAGCGACTGCCAGTCGCCGCGGCACCGCTTGACGCCCCGGCGGTCCCCGCGATCGGCCGGGTCCTCGTCGTCGATGACAACGCGGTGAACCGCAAGGTCGCCCAGGCCTTGCTCGGCAAACTCGGCATCTCCGCCAGCACGGCCGAGAACGGCCGCGAGGCCGTGCAGCGGCTGACCGGCGGCGAGCCCTGCGAGCTGGTGCTGTTGGACGTCCAGATGCCGGTCATGGACGGCCTCGAAGCGACGCGCCGCATCCGTGACTGGGAGCAGGCCACCGGCCGTTCCCGCCTGCCCATCGTCGCCCTCACTGCCGGGGCCTTTGCCGAAGACAGCGCGCGTTGCCGCGAGGCGGGCATGGATGATTTCCTCGCCAAGCCGCTCGCCCGCGAACAGCTGGCCGCGGTGCTGCAGCGCTGGTTGGGCGGGCAAGCCCCGGTGTGAGGGCGTGGTGATTTCACCGCGCCGGAGCGGTGGATCGTCCGACGTTCAATCGCCTCGCCGTGCGGGCGGCGGAGGGCGGCCGAAGGTCAGGGTGTAGAACACGTCCAGCGCATTGTCGCTGCCGGCCCGGCCGATGACGGCGATCTGCCGGGTCAGGTTGACCGTCAGCTTGACGATGCCTTCCGCCCGGCCCAGCGTCTGCTCGTAGGAGAGCAGCGCATTCGACGACAGGCGCTTGCCGACCGAGAAAATCTGTTGTCCGGTGCTGCCCGTCGTGTCCACGCTGCCGCCCGCCACCCGGCTGACCTGCTGGCGGCCGCCGCTGTCCCCCAGCCGGCCCTGGCGGACGCCGAGTTCGTCGAAGCCGAAGGTTTTCTTGATCTGCTGCACAACATTGCCCGAATCGTTGCCGAGCAGGCCGCTCGCTGCCGAGAGCAGGGTCGTCGCATCGCCCGCACCCATCTGCTCCGAGCCGTGGCCGAGCACCAGCCAGGCGAGTTTTTCGGCGTCCGGCAGTTCGGGATCGGAAACCAGCTTCACCGTCGGCTTCTGCGCCGTGCCGCCGATCTGCACGCCCGGTTCGACGGCCAGGCCCTTGCGAACGGCGCGCACGTCCAGGCCGGGATTGTCGAGCAGGCCGTTGAAGTTGAGCGCGCCGCGCTCGATGGCCAGCTTCTGGCCATAGGCCTCGAAACGGCCGCCACGTGTCCGGATGGTGCCGCTCGCCCGGGGCAGGTCGCGGCCCTGGGCGGTGATGCGGACTTCGCCGGTCAGCCGGCTGTTCAGGCCGGCGCCGTTGAACAGGAAATTGCTGCCCAGCTCCGTGGCGATGTCGAGTTCGACCTTCGGGCGCAGCGTCGCGGCCGGCGCCGCACTCCCCGGGCGGCGAACGACGACGTCATCCGACAGGCGCGGCGTGCCGGCCTTGGCCAGTTGCCAGTAGCCGGCATCGACCGCCAGCCTGGCCCGCGTGCCGAGGGTGCCGTCCTGCCAGCTCAACCGGCCGTTGCCGGAAACGGCGACCCACTGGTCGGGCAACTGGAAGGCACCGAGCCGATCGAGGCGCACGTCGAGCCAGCCGCTTTCGGCGCCCGCCTGGCCACCGAGGCGCAGTTCGCCGCTGACGTCGAGCCGGCCGGGCGTCTTGTCCAGGCCGGAGAGGTCGCCGCGCGCTTCCAGACGAAGCGGGCGGGGCAGGGGCTGGAGCAGGCTGTCGAAAGCGAAGCGGTTGATGTGCAGCAGGTTGTCGCGCAGATCGATGTCCAGTTCGCCATGCGCCAGGTTCAGTCCCTGGGCCGGCAGGCGCAGGGCGAGCTGTTCGCCATGCAGGCGGCCGCTGTGCAACGGCCGGTTCGGGGTGCCGGCCAGCTGCAGCTCACCGTTCAGCCGGCCGGCGCTCTGCCATTCCTCGCCGAGCAGGTCGGCCAGCCAGCCGAGGTCGCCGATGTCGGCGCGCAGGCGGCCCTGCCACGGCGCATCGCGGGCCGGCGACCAGGCGCCGGCAAGGGTGGCGCGCAGGCTGCCTTCGATCTGGCCGATGCGGCTGCCGTGCGCGCTCAGGCTGGCGTCGACCCGCTTGGCGTCGGCGGCGGCCTGCAGCGTTGCCTGCCAGTCGAGCGGGTCGCCGGCCAGGCGCAGCGGGCCGGCCTGCCAGTGCGTCGCCGCCAGGGTGAGCGGTGCCGGGGCGAGCAGGCGGACATTGCGGGCCGGGTCGGGGCTGCTCAGCCGGGCTTCGCCGAGCTGGCCGGACCAGATGCCCGTCGTTGCGTTCCAGCCGCCGTCGAGACGCAGGGCCAGTTGGTCGCGATGGGCGAGGTCGGCCCGGGCGCTCAGGCGATGTGCCAGATTGCTGCCCTCGCCCAGCAGGCGGATGGCGCGCAGCAGGCCGGGCTGATCGGGCAGGTCGAGGCTGGCGACGGCGAGGTCGAGGCGCAGGGGCGCGGCGGCGGCACTGCCGAGCTCGGCTTCCAGCGTCAGGCCGTTGAGCCGTCCGCGCCCCGGCCAGCCCAGCCGCTCGGCGCGCAGCGTCGCGTTGAGCTGCGGCTGCTGCGCCGCGCCGGCTACCTCGCCCTGGCCGTGGAGGCCGCCCTCCAGGCCGAAGGCGGCCAGGCGCGGCGCGTCGAGGGTGAAGCGGATGCGGTCGCCCGGCTGGCCGTAGGCGCCATGCACGGCGAGCCGGTTGTCGCCGGCGGCGAGTTCGATGTCGGCGCGGGGGATGCGCGGCCAGGCGATGTTCAATTGCCCCCGGCCGTTCAGCGCCTGGCCGGCCAGTTGGCTGTCCTGTAGCGTGAAGGCGGCGTCGACCACTGCTTGCGGGGCGAGCCGGCCGCTGGCCGTCAGCCGGGCGTTGAGGCGGCCGGCCGGCAGCTGGCCGAAGCGGCTCGGGTCGAAATGCTGCAGTTCGCCGGTGGCGCTGAACGTGCGTTGTGGGCCGAGATCGAGCTCGACCTTGGCTTCCAGGTGGGCGTCGCCGGCCGCCAGGCGCAGGCGGGGCAGCTGGAGTTTCTGCCCGACCCGCTCGGCTTCGACAAGGAGACTGAAGGTGGCGTCGCGCAGGTCGAGGTGCAGACTTTGCCGCTCGCCGGCCAGCGTCGCGGCCAGCGGCCCGGCCAGGCGGGTAGGGTGCAGGGCGGAGACGAGTTGCCGGGCGTCGAGGCGGCTGGCCTGCAGGTCGAGGTCGAGGCGGCCGGCGCGGAAGCTGCCCTGGCCGGCCAGTTCGCCGCCGCCGGGTAGCGCGGCGTGCAGGGTGGCGAGGTGCAGGGTGTCGTCCTGCCAGGTCAGCGTGCCGGCGAGGGTGCTCAGCGGCAGGCGCTGGCGGTCGAGCGGACCGGGCTGCTGGTTGGTCAGGCCGAAGCTGCCGGCGATGCCGTCGTCGAGCGGCACGATGTCGGCAACCAGGGTCAGTTCGGCCTGCGGCGCCCCGGCCAGCCAGCCGGCCGGGTCGAGGTGGTCGAGTTGCAGGCGGGCGCTGGCGAAGGGCGCGGCGGCAAAGGGGGTGAGCGTCGCGCTAGCCTGGCCGGCAATGCCTTGGCGGGCGACCACCTCTAGCCCGATGCGGTCGAGCTGGCCTTGCGCCGTGGCGGCGAGGGCGAGTGGTCGTTGGTCAAGCTGGCCCTGGAGGTCGAGCGTCGCACTCAGCGGGAAGGGGGGCTGGCCGTCGAGCTTGGCCTGGCCGCTCAGCGCCACATCGGCGGCTTGCAGGTGCAGGTCGCTGATCCGGTGCTGGCGACCGTCGCTGCTCAGGCGTGCGGCGATGGCGCTGGCCAGCGGCTGGCCGTTGAGATGGAGTTGCCCGAGGCTGAGCCGGCCGACCGCGAGACTGACCGGCAGCTGCAGGTCGCCGGGCAGCACGGCGGGCGTGGAGCTGGGTGGTTGGGTGATGGCCAGCGTGTCGATGGCGAGTTCGGTGATGCGCAGTTCGCCCCGGAGCAGGGCGGCCGGCGACCAGTCGAAGCGGATGCCGCTGGCCTCGACCTGCCGGTCGGCCCCCTGCCAGCGCAGGCTGGCGATGCTCAGCGGGCCGATCAGCCGGCCGCTCGCCTGTTCGAACTGCAACTGGCCGCCGCTGGCACGCCGCGCCAGGTCGAGGGCACTGTGCAGGCCGCTGTCGCTGGTGGTCAGCCAGGTGGCGCCGCCGAGGAGCGTGGCGCCGGCGAGCAGCGGGAGGGCAAGGATGCGGCGCCGCATGTCAGAACGGGATAGCCAGCGAGAAATGGAGCTGGAAGCCGCGCGTCCGTTCGCCGTAGGCCAGGTCCACGCCGAGCGGTCCGGCCGGGCTGCGCCAGCGGGCGCCGAGGCCGTAGCCGAGCGCCAGGCGGACATCCTGCAGCGAATCGACTGCGTCGCCGGCGTCGATGAAGGCGGCGACGCCCCAGTCCTCGTCCAGCCAGTGTGTCATTTCGACGCTGGCGATGGCCAGGTAGCGACCGCCGACCGTCGCCGCCCCCTCCTTGATGCCCAGGCTCTGGTAGGCGTAGCCGCGCACGCTGCCGGCGCCGCCGGTACGGAACAGGTAGTCCTGCGGGATGCGGTGGCGCGAATCGGCCAGCGTGTAGCCGAGTTCGCCGCGCAGGATCAGCGTGTCGCGCCGGCCGAGCGGGATGTATTGCTGGACCCGGCTGTGCAGGCGGACGAAGTTCTGGTCGGAGAGGGTGGCCCGGCTGCCGCCGCCGATCTGGCCCATCAGCACGGTGCCCTGGCGCGGATCGAGCCGGTTGTCCACGTGCCGCCAGGTCCACATCGCGTTCGGCACCAAGGCCCGGCTGGTCACCGGCTCGGCGCCGTCCGGCTCGCGCAGTTCGTTCTGCCAGTTGAGCGACAGGCGCTGCTCGACACTGCCGCGCTGCTGCACGGTCTGCGCGCCGAAGGCGTAACGCTCGGTCTGCAGGCCGGCAATGTCGGTCCGCTCTGCCATGACGCCGAGGCTGTGGCGGCGGAAGCGCGGGTCAGGCGGCAGGAAGACGTCGGCGTAGGCGGTCTGCTTCTTCTGCTCCAGGCGCAGGCCGGTGTCCAGTTCCCAGGCCCGGCCGGCCAGGTTGGCATCGTGGTAGTTGAATTCGACGCGGGCGCCGGTGTTGGAGCTGGCGCCAGCACCGAAGGCCATCCGGCGCGGTGAACGCTCGCGGACGCGGACGACGACCGGTACCGTCGCCGTGCCATCGGCACCGATTTCGGCCGCGTCGCGGTCGATGCCGGCCTGCACCGACGAGAAATAGGGGGTTGCCTGCAGCGTGCTTTGCAGCGTGTTCAGGTTGTCCTCGCGGTACGGCTGGCCGGATTCGACGACGCGGTTATAGCGGGCGACCAGTTCCGGCGAGTATTGCTGCAGGCCCTCGACGCGCAGGTTGCCGAAGCGGTAGCGCGGCCCGGCATCGTAATGGGCGCGCAGCGCGGCGCGGTGCGTTTCGACGTCGATCGTCGCTTCGCTGTCGAGCAACCGGGCGTCGGCATGCTCGCCGGCCAAAAGGCGGGCCAGCACCTGCTGCTTGGCGGTGTTCCAGTCTTCCTGGCGGAAGGGCTGGCCGATCGGCAGGCGCCAGTCGCGCACGATATCGGCCCGGGCCGGCGCGTCGAGCGGGCCGTCGATCGCCAGGTCGAGGGAGGCGATGCGGGTGCGCGGACCGGGGTCGATGTTCAGGTGCACCTCGCCATCGACCTCGCGGAAGGTGAATTCCGGCGCGAAATAGCCTTCGGTGGCCAGGATCTCGCTCAGCGTACCCTGCAGCCGGCGGGTGTTGCCGGCTTCCTCGGGCAGGTAGGGGGCGAGCAGTTCGTCGATCTCGTCCGGTGCCTGCAGGACCAACTCGCCCGCCGTCAGCGGCAGGGCGATGGCGAGCAGGCAGGTAGCGAGGAGGGGGGCGGGGCGGCGGGCGAACACGCCGTCATTTTACGCGCCGCCGCCGGTCGGTCGGGGCGGCAGGAAGAAGCTGCGCGGCTGCTGGCGCAGGCGGCGCCACAGCGCACGGAGCAGCGGTCCGCCGTGGGCGAACTGCACGCCGCGGGCGCGCATGGCGGTGCGCAGGGCGAGGGCGAAGCTGACCGTCAGGTTGGTGAACCCGATGGCGGCGACGCCGAGCGCCGCCCAGGCGATGGCCTTGAGCGGCAGGTCGAACTGGAAGCCGATCAGGGCGTAGCCGAGATTGGCCGACGAGAAGGCGATGTGCCGGATGTCGAGCGGCAGGCCGAGGATGGTGCCGATGACGCCGGTCGAGCCGAGCATGCAGCCGAACAGGAAGTTGCCCATGATGCCGCCCAGGCGATCCTGGATGTAGCTGCCGATGCGATTCGCCCGGGCCTGGCCGAAGAGCGCCTTCAGCCAGCCCAGCCGGCCGATGCGCGGGCCGATGTCGCGGTAGGCGGCGCGGTTGTCGAAGTAGCCGGTGATCAGGCCGGACAGGAAGAGGAAGCAGCCGGCGATGGCGGCGTGCGGCAGCGCCCAGCTCAGCGGATCGAGATCGGCCAGCAGGTGGGCGCCCTTGTCGACGCTGATCGGCGGCGCGCCATGCAGGTGGGCGAGGCCGAAACCGACGGCGATGGCGACCGGCAGGGCGACCATCACGTTGCCAGCGATGGCGGCCAGCTGGCTGCGGCAGACGGCCGTGATGACATCGACCAGGCGTTCGAGATCGGCGCTGCGGTTGAGCTTGAGGTCGCCGAGCAGGCCGGCCAGCGTCTGTGCCGTCATGGCCGGCTGCTTGGTGGCGACGGTCATGCCGAGCAGGTAGATCAGCACGAAGCCGAGGCCGTAGATCATGCTGTACAGGAAGGCCTCGCCGAACAGCGGGGCGCCGAGCGCGGCGGCCTTGATCTTGAGCAGGGCCATCAGGCCGATGAAAACCCCGGCGCCGCCGGCCGACAGCCACATCCGGCGATAGTCGGTGTCCGATTCGCAGATGTAGTGTTCGCCGGAACGGGCGGCGTTTTCCGTGACCCGGACGGCGAGCAGGCCGGAGAGCTGGGCCAGGTAGAAACGCAGGCTGTTGCGCCGGTTCTCGGCAATGAAGGCGGCGTGCGCGAATTCGCCCCAGGCGCGGACCGCTGCCGCGTGGGTTTCCGCCCGCTGGCTGGCGACGAGGATGGCGATCAGGTCGCGCAGGCGTTCGAGGCTCTGTTCGCTGCGGGTCAGCAGGTAGGAAAGATGCAGGCTGGTGCCGACCGTGAGTGCCCGCTTGCGGGTTTTCTGCAGTGTTTCCTGGCATTGGTCGGCGATGACCAGCACCTGGCTGCCGTCGTCGGCTTGCTGCCCCGGATCGTCGAGCGCGGCGCGGAAGGCGTTGACGAATTCGAGCGCCTCCGATGACAGCATGATGAAGCGCGGCCGGTCGTCGTCGAAATTGGGCGAGGCGCGCATCAGCTCGCTCTCGATGCCCAGGCCGCTGACCCGGTGGGCGAGGAGCAGCACGGAATCGAGCATCTGCTCCTGGATGCTGCGCCAGTCGATGTTGCCGAGCACCTGCTCGGGGGCGATCAATTCCCAGAAGCGCTGCGCCTGATCGGTCGGCATCTCCTGTAGCCAGCGCCAGTCGTCGGAGCGGTGGAAGATGACATGCAGGCAGTCCTTCAGGCGGCGCTCGTCGGGGACTTCCGGTAGCAAGCGGTTACCGAGGATGCGGCCCCATTCGGAGAAGAAACCGGTGCCCGGCAGGATGCCGCTGTCAGTGAAGAAGGTGATCAGGCGGCGGGTGGCGATGAAATGCACGACATGGCCGCAGAAGGCGGCACGCAGGTCGGGATCGGCGACCAGGCGGTCGAGCATGGCCTTGTAACGCTGGCTGCTCGCCTGGTCGTGGCCATTCGCCGGGCGTAGCACGGCAACCAGGCGGCGGAGCAGCTCCAGCGTGTTGGCTTCGGGCTGGCGGAAGCGCTCCAGCGCCTCGCCCAGCGGATCGCCGGCGGAGACGGATTTGCCCAGCAGCCAGCGGAAAAGGGCGCGAATTCTTGTCATCGTTATTTCGGATTCCTGGCGAGGCGCGAGTCGTCGCCTGATGGGCCGATGTTACCGGAAGTGGCGCCGTTACTGGCCAGTCGGCTGTATGCCAAGAGTGGTTGAACGGTGACGATTCGTAATAGAATCTCACGGTTGCAAATCAAATAAACCAATTTTGGAGTTTGCCCAATATGATGAACATCGCCAAGAAGTCCCTGGTTCTGGCCCTGCTGGCCGGTATCGGTTTCTCCGCTGTCGCGCAGGAGCGCGTCTACCTGATCGACCAGCGCGACGTCGTCGCCAAGAGCGGTTTCGGCCTGTGCTGGCGCGATGGCTACTGGACCCCGGCTGCCGCCGCCCAGGACAAGGCCGGTTGCGAGTGCGACAAGGACCTGCTGCCGAAGGAAGCCTGCGAGCCGAAGTCCGCTCCGGCAGGTGCCGCGGCCGCCCCGGCCGGCGTCAAGCCGACCGGCGAGAAGATCACCGTCGCCGCTGACGCCCTGTTCGACTTCAACAAGGCTGTCCTGCGTCCGGAAGGCAAGGCCAAGCTCGACGAGCTGGTTGCCAAGGCCAAGGAAATCAAGCTGGAAGTGATCCTGGCCGTCGGCCACACCGACCGCATCGGTTCCGATTCCTACAACCAGAAGCTGTCCGAGAAGCGCGCTGCCGCTGTCAAGGAATACCTGGTTGCCAAGGGCATCGAAGCCAACCGCGTCTACACCGAAGGCAAGGGCGAGAAGCAGCCGGTCACCGGCAACAAGTGCAAGGGCGACAAGAAGACCAAGGCACTGATCGACTGCCTGCAGCCGGACCGCCGCGTCGACATCGAAGTCATCGGCACCAAGTAATCCGCCGACGCCGTACCGAAAAGCCCTGCCTCGGCAGGGCTTTTTTTACGCTTGAAAGTGCTCCATGCCCCGTCTCCCCGCCCTGTTCCGCATCCTGAGCATCGCCCTGCTGGCCGCGTCTTCCCTGGCCCAGGCGGCCGATGCCGCCCGGCCGCGCATCGGCCTCGTCCTCGGCGGGGGCGGGGCGCGCGGCGCCGCCCACATCGGCGTGCTGGAAGTGCTCGAGCGGAACCGCGTGCCGGTCGATTGCGTGGCTGGCACCAGCATGGGCGCACTGGTCGCCGGGGCCTGGGCGGCCGGCCTGTCGCCAGCGGCGATGCGCGCCGCATTGGGCGCCGTCGACTGGAACGAGATGTTCATCGATAACCCCGAATACGCCGAACTGAGCCCGCGCAGCAAGCAGCTGGCACGCCGCTTCCTGCCCGGTTCGGAAAGTGGCGTGATGACCGACGGCGTTAAGTACCAGTCCGGCGTCGTCACCGGCCAGAAGATCAAGCTCTTCCTCAACCAGCTGGTGCGCGCCAACCAGGGCGAGCGGAATATCGAGGACTTGCCGCTGCCCTTGTCCATCATCGCCACCGACATCGGCAACGGCGAGCGGGTGGTCTTCCGCGACGGGCCGCTCAGCCAGGCCATGCGCGCCAGCATGTCGGTCCCCGGGCTGCTCGCCCCGGTCGATTACCGGGGGCGCAAGCTGGTCGATGGCGGCCTGGTCGACAACCTGCCGGTGGCCGAGGTGCGCGCCCGCTGTCAGGCCGACGTGGTCATCGCGGTCAATGTCGGCACACCGTTGCTCAGGGCCGAGGAAGTCGGTTCGCTGATCACCGTCTCGGCGCAGATGATCGCCATCCTGACCGAGCAGAACGTCCAGCTGTCGCGCGCCCAGTTGCGCGATGGCGACCTCTACCTGCAGCCGGATCTCGACGGCCTGACCGCCGGCGATTTCTCGCGCCATGCGGAAGCAGCCGAACGCGGCCGGCAGGCGGCCGAAGCGCTGAGCGGGCGCCTGGCCCGACTGGCCGTGTCGCCCGAGGCCTACGCCGCGTGGTGGCAGGGTATCGAAGTCAGGCGGCGCAGTTCGCCGCGCATCGACGAAATCCAGATCGTCGGCCTGCAGAAGGTCAACCCGGCCGTTGTCGAGCGCCACCTGCATGTCGAACCGGGACAGACCATCCGGCCGTCGGAAATCAACCGCGATTTGCTGCGCGTCTATGGCGACGGCTGGTACGAAAGCGTCGATTACAGCGTGCTGACCCAGCGCGACCGGCACATCCTGCGCGTCATGCCGCTCGAAAAGCGCTGGGGGCCGGACTACCTGCGTTTCGGCATCAGCCTGCAGGCCGACAATAGTCAGGGTACGGCCTTCGGCCTGCGCGCCGCCTATCATTCGACCTGGCTCAACCGGCTGGGCGGCGAACTGCTCGTCACCGGCGATGTCGGCTCAACCAACCGGCTTGGCGGTAATTTCTACCAGCCACTCGATGCAGCGCAGCGCTACTTCGTCGAAGCGTCGGCCGGCATCGAGCAGACGCGCCAGAACATTTACCGGAACGACGCCCGCATCGCCCAGTACAAGGTCACCGAACGCGGTTACGGCGTCTATCTCGGCGCCAATGTCGGCCTGCTCGGCCCCCTGCGCCTGGGCTGGGTGCAGCGCCACCGGCATTACGACCTCGACATTGGCAGCCGGTCGCTGCCCGATGTCGATGCGGCCTTCGGCGGCTGGAAGGCGAGCCTCGACTTCGACCAGTTCGACCGCATGCATTTTCCGACCCGTGGCTGGGCGGCCCAACTGGCTTACTTCGATTCGCCGGAAGTCGGCTACTCGCGGGCCGATGCCAACCTGCAGGGGGCGTTCTCGCTCGGCGGCACGGTATTCAATGCCCGCTTCCGCTATACCGGCTCGCCGCGCGGCGTGCTGCCGCTCTACGACGCCGGCTATCTCGGCGGTTTCCTGAACATGACCGCCTATGCCCCGAATCAGGTGATCGGCGACGACATCCGCTACGTTGGCCTGCGCACCGAGCAGATCATTGGCCGCCTGCCGCTCGGTCTGCGCGGCGACATGCGCCTCGGGTTCGCGCTGGAGGCGGCCAAGGTCGGCACCCGCTATTCCGAAGCGAAACGCGACGGCCTGGCCGATTCGGCCGCCATCTACCTGGGCGGCCAGACGCCGCTCGGTCAGGCCTACGTCGGCTTCGGCTATTCGTCGAGCCGGGTGTCCAACCTTTTCCTGTTCATCGGCACGCCCTGAGCGCCCGGGCGGTGGCATACTCCCCGATTCAACGACATCGGGGAGAGCACGCATGCAAGCACGTTTCCTGACTTTTGCCTCGGCCGCGCTGCTCTGGGCCGGCCTGGCGCTGGCCCAGATCAACATCAACACCGCGACGCCGGAAGAACTCGATGGCCTGAAAGGCATCGGGCCGGCCAAGGCGCAGGCCATTGTCGATTACCGCCGGCAACACGGCCCCTTCAAGTCGGTTGACGAGTTGCAGAACGTACCCGGCATCGGCCCCGCGACGCTGCAGGATATCCGCCGCGACGTCGTCATCGGTGGCGGCTCGCGGACCATCAAGGTGCCGCCCGCCCCACCCGCGGCAGCACCGCGCGAGCCGGCCAGGCCCGCTGTGCAGGCGCCGCCGCGTGCCCAGCCCGGCCCGGCGGCAAGTCCCGCCCGCCCGGCTGCCCCGGCGATGCCGGCCGGCCCCGCCCAGGCGTCGAGCGACCTGAAACCGGCGCCGGCCCGTCCGGCTGCACCCGCCATGCCGGCCCGGCCGATGGCCGAGGGCAAGCCGGCAGCCTCGGCGATCGGGGCACCCGCCGCACCGGCCGCACCGGCCATGCCGGGCGCCCGTTCGGCTTCTCCAGCCATTCCTGCGTCGCCGGCCATGCCGCCCCGGCCGGCGGCCCCGGCGCGCCCGGCTTCGGCCAACTGAGCGATTGGACGGAGCGACGCGCTTGAGCGACAGCCTGACCCTGTGCGCCACGACCCGCCTGGCCCAGACCCTGCGCGGCGAAGTGCCGCCCGGCCGCACGGTGTGGCCGACCCGGCGGGCGCTGACGCTCGGCCAGTGGCTGGGCGAACTGGCCGACGCGGCGCAGCTGAGCGGCATTGCCGAGCTGCCGGCGGCGCTCGATCCCTTCGCCGAGCGCCTGCTCTGGGAAAAGGTGATTGCCGCCGCGTTGAATGAGGCGACCCCGCTGTTCGACATCCAGGGCATGGCGGCCTCGGCCGCCGAGGCGCAGGCCCTGTGTCGCGTCTGGCAACTCAAGCCGGGCGGCGCCCTGGCTTCCGACGAGGCGCGCCTGTTCGCCGGCTGGCAGGCCGAGTTCGACAGGCGGTGCCGGGCCGGCGGCTGGCTGGATGCCACCGGCGTGCAGCGGCAATTGATCGATCTGGTTGCGGCTGGCCACTTCGGGTTGCCGGAACGCATTATCTTCGCCGGTTTCGACCGCTTCACGCCGCTCGAACGCGATCTGATGGCCGCCTTGGCTGGCCGTGGCGTCCATGTCGAAACGCTACCGGCCGGCCCGCATGACGGCAGCCGGCGCAGCGTGCTGGCCTGCGCCGACCGGGCGGCGGAATGTGCCGCCGTTGTCGCCTGGGCGCGCCAGCAACTGGCGGAACGGCCAGCCGCCCGGCTCGGCATCGTGGCGCCCGACCTGGCCGGCGTGCGCGACCAACTCGAATTCCTGCTCGACGACGTGCTGCATCCGGCCCTGATCCGGCCGGATGCCGCCGAGCAGCCGCGCTGCTTCAACTTCTCGCTCGGCCGGCCGCTGGCTGACCTGCCGCTGATCCGCGTCGCCCTCGACTGGCTGGCCCTCGGCGGCGGTCGGGCCAAAGTCGAGCAGGCGCGCCTGTCGGCCCTCCTGCTGGCCGGCGGCTGGTCGGCGGCCGAAGGCGAAGCGGATGGCCGGGCCCGGCTGGATGTCGCGCTGCGCCGCGATCTGCCGTATTTCACGACCTGGGCTGCCGTGCTCCGCCTGGCCGAACGCCTGGCGGCCGAGGACGCCCCCCTCTGCCCGCAGACGACGGCCGCCTTGGCCGCGTTTCTCGCGGTGACCGATGCGGTGCCGCGCAAGCTGCTGCCCGGTGCCTGGGCCGGCGTTTTCCGCCAATGCCTGGCGGCGCTCGGCTGGCCGGGCGACCGGCCCTTGTCCAGCCACGAATTCCAGGCCCGCCGGGCCTTCGGCGAGGTGCTTGACGGTTTTGGCCGCTTCGACGCGCTGCTCGGCAGCATCCCCTTTAGCGAAGCGGCCCGGCGCCTCAGCCAGCTCTGCCGGCAGCGCCTGTTCCAGCCGGAAACGCGCGGCCAGCCGGCCATCCAGGTGCTCGGCGTGCTGGAGAGCGCCGGCCTGGCCTTCGACAGCCTGTGGGTAATGGGCATGAACGATGACCAGTGGCCGCCGCCGCCCCGCCCGAATCCGTTGCTGCCGGCCGAGCTACTCCGCGCCGCCGGGGCCAGCCACGCCAGCGCCGAGGTCGAGCTCGACTTCGCCCGGCGGGTGCACGCCCGCCTGCTGCAGGCGGCACCCGATGTCCGTTTTTCCTATGCCGAAGCCGACGGTAACCGCGTGCTGCGCCCTAGCCCCTTGCTCGGCGGGCTGCCGCCGGCCCCGGCCGAGGCGTCGCGCTTGACCACGCTGGCTGGCGAACTGGCTCGTACGGCGGGTGACGCGCTGGCCGAGGTGGAAGATGCCAGTGCACCGCCAGTGGCCGAGGGTGAGAAAGTCTCCGGCGGCAGCTGGCTGCTGCGTGCCCAGGCGATTTGCCCGGCCTGGGCCTATTACCAGTACCGGCTGGGTGGCGAGGCGATGGAGGAGCCGGTCGAGGGCCTCGATCCGGCCGCCCGCGGCACGCTGGTGCATGCGGCGCTGGAAGCCTTCTGGAACCAGGTACGCAGGTCGGAGGCGCTCGCCGCGCTCTCCGGTAGCGACCGCCAGCAGGCCATCGCCGAGGCTGTTGCCGATGCCCTGCAAGGCTTCGAGACAGAGCGGCGGACGGTCCTGCCGGCCCGCTTTCGCGAACTGGAGGCGGGCCGCCTGGTCAAGCTGCTCGATCTCTGGCTGCAGGTCGAGGCCCGGCGTGGCCTGCCTTTCGTGGTCATCGCCTGCGAACAGCCGGCTGAAGTCGAGATCGAGGGCATCAAGGTCCGGATGGTGGTCGACCGCATCGACCAACTGGCCGACGGCCGGCAGGTGATCATCGACTACAAGACCGGTGCCAGCATCGACACGAAGAACTGGGCCGGCCAGCGCCTCACCGAGCCGCAATTGCCGATCTATGCCGCGCTGGTCAACGACGAGGTGGCGGCGGTGGTGTTCGCCAAGGTGCTGCTCGACAAGCCGGCTTTTGCCGGGGTGGCCGACGAAAAGGACATCCTGCCCGGCGTGCAGGGCATCGGCGATGACAAGCAGAAAATCTTCGATCCGGCCGAATTCCCGGACTGGATCGCGGTCATTACGCATTGGCGGGAACGCCTGCATGCGATTGCCGGCGAAGTGAAGGCCGGGGTGGCGGGCGTCTGCTACGCCGACGAGAAGGATCTGCAGTATTGCGAAGTGCTGCCGCTGCTGCGTTTGCCGGAGCGCCGCCGTTTGCTGGCGGTGGCCGGGGAGCTGGCCGTCGGTGGCGATGGGGGCCCTTGAGGTGTTGAACAGGAGAAAATCATGCGCGAACTGAAATTCCTCGGTATCTGCGGCAGCCTGCGCCGCCAGTCCACCAACGCCGGCCTGCTGCGGGCGGCGATGGCCGAACTGCCGGAGGGCGTCTCGATGGAGATCGCCGACCTCTCGGCCGTGCCTTTCTACAATGCCGACCTGAGCGACAAGCCGGCGGCCGTCCAGACCCTGCTCGCCCAGATGGGCGCCGCCGATGCGCTGGTCCTGGCCTGCCCGGAATACAACTATTCGCTCGCCCCGGCCTTGAAGAACGCGCTGGACTGGGCCTCGCGCGAGCCGAACAACGCCCTGCTCGCCGGCAAGCCAGCCGCCATCCTGGGGGCCGGTGGCGGCATGGGCACCTCCCGGGCGCAATACCATCTGCGCCAGGTCTGCGTGTTCCTCGACCTGCACCCGCTCAACAAGCCGGAAGTCTTCGCCAACGCCTTCGCCGGTGGCTTCGATGCCGACGGCAACCTGACCGACGCCCGGCTGATCCAGCAGGTCGCGGCACAGATGCAGGCGCTGGCGGCCTGGGCGCGCCGGATCGTTTGATGGGCGCTCATCGCCGGTGTCTTGGCGATCAGTTGTTTTGAACAGGTAGCGACAAGGAAGAAAAATGGAAATCCAGACTGCCGTCCTCAACGCCACGGCGACCCTGCGCCTGAAGGGGCGCTTCCAGTTCGATTCGCACCGCGAATTCCGGACTGCCTACGAGCCGTATATCGCCGATCCGGCCGTGCGCACCGTTGTCCTCGATTTTTCCGGCGTCGATTATCTCGACAGCGCGGCGCTCGGCATGCTGCTCCTGCTGCGCGAGAAGCTCGGCAACGTGCGCAAGGAGGTCGAACTGACCGGCACGCACGGCATGGTCAAGCAGGTGTTGGAGATCGCCAATTTCGCCCGCCTGTTCCGCATTGCCTGAGCCGATGACGCCGCCCGACCGCCTGGCCGAAGACCACGCCGCCCGCGAACGGGCGCTGGCACTTGCCTCCTTCATCGTCGAGGCGCCGGCCGGGGCGGGCAAGACCGAACTGCTCACCCAGCGCTACCTGCGCCTGCTCGCCACCGTCGAGCATCCCGAGGAAGTGCTGGCGCTGACCTTCACCAACAAGGCAGCGACCGAGATGCGCGACCGCATCCTGCGTAGCCTCGAAACGGCAGCAAGCGGCGTCTTGCCGGTCGAGCCGCACAAGCAGCTGACCTTCCGCCTGGCCAGCCAGGCACTGGCGCGCGATGCCGAGCGCGCCTGGGGCCTGCTCGACCATCCCGGGCGCCTGCGCATCACGACGCTCGACGCGCTGTGCGCCAGCCTGGCTAGGCAGATGCCCTACCTCAGCCGTTTCGGCAGCCAGCCCGGCGTCGCCGAGGACGCCGAAGCGCACTACGCGGCCGCGGCACGCCGTACGCTGGAAATGGTCGAGGCCGGCGGCGACGACGCCGACGTGGTGGCCGGTGCGCTGGCCTTCATGGACAACAACGCCGGGCGTCTGGAAAGCCTGCTCGTCGCCATGCTCGGCAAGCGCGACCAGTGGCTGCACCACGCCTCGCGCATCGAGAGCGGTGCGATGAAGGCCGAGGTCGAAGCCGGCTTCGCGGCGCTGATCGAGCGCGATCTGGCGACGGCGGCCAGCCTGGTGAATGGCCGGGTACAGTCGCTGCTCATGCCGCTGGCCCGCTTTGCCGCCGCCAACGCGCCGGGCATCTGCGATGCGCTGGCCGAATGGGCGGCACCGCTCACTGCCGGCATCGCCGATCTGCCGCGCTGGCAGGCCCTGGCCGGCTTGCTGCTGACCGGTACCGGCAGTGTGCGCAAGACGGTGGACAAACGCTGTGGCTTTCCTGCCGACAAGGAATTCGCCGATCAGAAGAAGGCGATGCTCGAACTGCTTGCCGAGCTGCGCGCCACGAGTGGGGTGGAGGAGGTGCTCGGCGTGCTGCTCGCGCTGCCGCAGCCGCAGCTGAGCGAAACCGAATGGGCGACCGTCGAGTGCTTCTCCCGCCTGCTCCGGCTGGCCGCCGGGCAACTCTGGCTGGCCTTCCAGGAGACCGGCGAGGTCGATTTCATCGAGATCGCCGCCCGTGCCGGCCTGGCGCTGGGTGAGGACGAGGCGCCGACCGATCTGGCGCAGGCCCTCGACTATGCCATCCGCCATCTGCTGGTCGATGAATTCCAGGACACCAGTCCGACCCAGGTCGGCCTGCTCAACCGCCTGACGCGAGGCTGGCTGCCGGACGACGGGCGCACGCTGTTCGTGGTCGGCGACCCGATGCAGTCCATCTACCGCTTCCGCAAGGCCGATGTCGGCCTCTTCCTGCGTGTCCGCGAACGCGGCATCGGCAGCATCCACCTCGAACACCTGCGCCTCTACCGCAACAATCGCTCCTATCCGGGCATCGTCGATTGGGTCAATGGCGCTTTCCCCAGCATCTTCCCGGCCGAGGACTGGCCGGCCACGGGTGCCGTGCGCTATGCCGAATCGACGGCGACCAAAACCGCGCGGGCCGATAGCGGTGTCAGCGTGCATCCGGTCATCGAGCGCCCCGGCTGCGATGCGGCGGCCGAGGAGGCGCGCCAGGTGCTGACGCTGATCCGCCAGGCCCGCCAGGAAGCGCCGGATGAGCGCATAGCGGTGCTGGTCCGGGCGCGCAGCCACCTCGATAAGCTGGTTGCCGAAATCCGCCGCAGCGCGCCCGACCTGCGTTTCCAGGCGGTCGATATCGAAGGGCTGGATGGCCGCCAGCACGTGCAGGACCTGCTTACCCTGCACCGCGCCCTGCATCACCGCGCCGACCGCGTGCATTGGCTGGCCGTGCTGCGCGCCCCGTGGTGCGGCCTGACGCTGGCCGACTTGCATGCGCTGGCCGCCGACGACCGGCGTCGTACGGTCTGGCAACTGATGCAAGACGAAGCCCGCCTGCAGCACCTGTCGGCCGACGGCCGGCAGCGCCTGCTGCATGTCCGCGGCGTATTGCACACCGCCTTTGCCGCCCGTGACCGGCAGCATCCGCGCCGCTGGCTGGAGGGCGTCTGGCTGATGCTCGGCGGGCCGCGCTGCCTGGAGGCGCCGGCAGCACTGGATGACGTCGCGGCCTTCTTCGCGTTGGTCGACCGGCTGGCCGCCGCCGGCAAGTTGAATCCGGAAACCCTCGCCGCCCAGGCCGCCGAACTGTTTGCGCCGGCCGACCCACAGGGCGGGGCGGTGCAGATGATGACCATCCACAAATCCAAGGGCCTCGAATTCGACACCGTGATCCTGCCCGGCCTGCACCGTGAAACGGGGGGCGGCGAGAGCAACCTGCTGCTCTGGGACGAAGTGGCCGGGGTCGATGGCGACGAACATCTGCTGGTCGCACCGATGCGCCAGAAGGGCAGCGACAAGGCCGAGCCGACCGCCTACGACTACCTGCGCAAGCTGGAAGCCGAGCGGGCAGCGCACGAAAGCGAACGCCTGCTCTACGTCGCCGCGACGCGGGCGATTCGTCGCCTGCACCTGGTCGGCAGCGCGGCGGCCGACGAGAAAAAGGATGACGGCCTGAAACCACCGGCCAGCGGCAGCCTGCTGCGCCTGCTCTGGCCGGGTGTCGCCCAGCCGGCCTTTGCTGCCGCGCTGGCCGTCGCGCCAGCCGCGGTGGCGGCGGCCGGCATCGATCCGGCGACCTTCGTGCCGCCCCTGCTCCGCCTGCGCCAACCGGCCGTGCCGGACAGCCTGCAGGCGCCACCGAGCGGTGTTCGCCCGGCCGACAATCCGCTCGATGCCGAGGCGACCGCCAGCGGCCTGTCGCTCGACGCCTCGGTCGGCACGCTGGTCCATCGTTGCCTGGAACTGATCGCCGGGCAGGGCGTGGAAGCCTGGTCGGCCGAACGTGTGGCAGCATTGCAGCCGGCTTATCGCCGCTGGCTGGAAGCGCGTGGCCATGCTGCCGACGAGGCGGCGAGCGGTGCCGCCGAGGCCGTCGCCGCCCTGCGTGCCACGCTGAGCAGCGACACCGGCCGCTGGCTGCTCGCCGCCCACCCCGAGGCGGCGGCCGAGCAGGGCTGGACCTCCGCCGATGCCGCCGGGCTCAGCCATCATGTCATCGACCGCAGCTTCATCGCCGACGGCGCCCGCTGGATCATCGACTACAAGACGGCCCGTCTGCCGGATGCCGAACTGGCTGCGCGCGCCGAGAGCCATCGGCCGCAGCTCGAACGCTACGCCCGGCTATTCGCTGGTGACCCGCTGCCGGTGCGGGCGGCGATCTATTTCCCGCTGCAGGGACGCTTGATCGAACTGCCGCTCGGATAAATTCGCGGGAGTGCGGCACCCTGCGGGTATGCGAATGGCTTATACTGTCCGGTCGTTACTTGCGAATGACTTCGGCATGTCGCGCTATCTCCTCCTGTTCCTGCTCGCGCTCTTGCTGTCTACCCGGGTCGCCGCCCAGGGCGGGCAGCCGGCCGTGCTGCGCGTGCTGGTGCCGACGGATGCCGCGCCGATGGCCTACCACGACGAAACGGGCCGCCTGACCGGGTTCAGCGTCGAGGTCGTCCGCGCCCTGTGCGCCGAAATTCGCGCCACCTGCCAGTTTGACGTGACCAACCAGGACGAATTCCTCGACCGGCTGCAGCAGGGCAGGGCCGATCTGGCAGCGAGCGGCGTGTTCGAAATGCCGGAATTGCGGGGCAAGTTGCCGCAGGCCAACCCCTATTACCGTTCGCTCAGCCTGTGGCTGGCCGGGCAGGACGTGCCCCCGGGGCGCGCCGGCCTGCGTGTCGCCGTCGTTCAGGGTTCGATCCAGGAGGACTATGCCCGGCGCCAGGGGTGGGAGCCCCGGCCGGTGCGCAACAGCCGCGAACTGAAGCGGGTACTGCTGGGCGGTGAGGCGCAGGCGGCCCTGGTGCCGATGATCGTCGCACTGCACATGCAGAAAAGCGAGGCTTTCCGCCGCTTGGGCCTGCTCCCCACCGTGTTGCGCGCACCGGAGTTGGGGGGCGACGTTTCCTTCAGCATTTCGCCGCGCCGCCCGGAACTGCGCCAGGAAATCAACATGGCCCTCGATCGCATCAAGCGCAATGGCGCTTACGATCGCATCAACTCGCGTTTCCTGCCGTTCCGCGTCAGCTGATGTCCGGCGTCCAGCCCCGTCCGCGCGGTGTCCATGCCGACCAGGCCTTTGGCCTGCTGGCCGGGGTCTTCGTGCTGGCTTTCAGCGTCGCCGTCCTCTTGCTCGCCGACGACCAGCAGCGCGTCATCGACACCAACAGCCGGCTGCAGGAGCGGACGGTGCCGGAGATCATCCGTTACCAGCGTCTGGCCCGTAATCTTGAGCAACTGCGCCAGGAAGGCGAGCGCATCTTCGCCGTCAGTTCGCCGGCGGCCCGCCAGCAGTCGATGTTCGTCGTGACGCTGATCGCCAGCCATCCCAGTGTGCTGGAACACCCGGGGGCGGCGGCCATGGCCCGTGAAACCGAGTATTTCCTCGGCCAGGTGGTGCGCCAGTGGGCCGACGGGCGGCCGCGGTCGGCGGCGCAATACGAACAATGGCAGCGGCTGTCGGGGCGGCTTGGCCTGCAGATCGACGATGTGTCGGTCGAGGGCGTGGACCTGGCGAGCGGCGAACTGAACCAGGCGCTGGCTGCCATGAAACTGGCGCGCTACAAGCTGCTGATCGTGCTCGTGCTGGTCGGTTTCTTCCTGCTCGCCTTCATCGTGCTGGTTCGCCGCCACCTGATCCATCCGCTGCAGCGCATCGATCAGGCGCTGTCCAACCTGTCCGCCGAGCAGCCGGAGCCGACCTTCAACACCTCGCGCATGCTGGAAATCCAGGCCGTCGAGGAGGGCATCCGCGAGCACCACGCGCTGCTCATCCAGAACGAGGAGATTCGCCGCGGGCTGGAGGCGCTGGCCAACAAGGACGGCCTGACCGGCCTGATGAACCGCCGTTATTTCCTGCAGGCAGCCGAGATGGAGCAACAGCGGGCGCAGCGTTACCGGCGGCCGGTGACGGTGGCGATGGCCGATCTCGACAGTTTCAAGAAGCTCAACGACACCTACGGCCATGCGGCCGGCGATGCCGTGCTGCGCGCCTTTGCCGAGCAGGTGCGGGAGACCCTGCGCCAGTCCGATCTTGTCTGCCGCTATGGCGGCGAGGAATTCGCCTTTCTCTTCCCCGAAATCGGTCCGGCCGAAACCGCCCGGCTTGCCGAGCGGCTGCGCCTGGCCTGTGCCGGTCACGACGTGCCGCTGGCCGACGGGCGCCGTGTCCGGGCGACCGTCAGCATCGGATTGGCCGATGCCAGCGAATGCCCGATCGAAAGCGCGCTACGCCAGGCTGACGAGGCGCTCTACGAAGCCAAGCGCCAGGGCCGCAACCGCGTGGTGATCAGCCCGCCGCCTGTCACAAATTCACCACAAGAAAACCCCTGAACGGCGGCGGGCCGCCAGTTAGAATTTCGGGTTCGTTTTTTCGGGTGGTTTACATGCGTCGTCCGCTGACAGCGCTCATTTCCTTCGTTCAACGCCTGGCGGCGGGAGAACTCGTCCTCTCCACCGAGGGCGTGCTGTTGCTCGCCAGCCTGTTCTTCGCGCTGTTCTGCAATGGCCTGTTCCTGTCCGGCACGCTGGCCGGCTACGACCTCGCTCAGCCGGGCACCTGGCTGCTGGGCGGTTCGCTGCTGGTTGGCCTGGTTGCCATTCATTTCGTGCTGCTCGGCGTCGTCGCAACGCGCTGGACGACCAAGCCGCTGCTCGCCCTGCTGTTCGTCGTGACGGCCTTCGCCGTGCATTTCATGACCCGCTACAAGGTCTATCTCGACACCGCCATGCTGCGCAACGTGCTGGCCACCGATGTGCGCGAGGCGCGCGATCTGATGACCTGGTCGTTGATCCCGCAGCTTCTGCTCTATGCCGTCCTGCCGATCTGGCTGCTGAGCCGCGTCCGCCTGCGCCAGCGGCCGTTCGGGCGCGCCCTGCTGGTGCGTGCCGGCAGCCTGCTGCTTGCCCTGCTCGTGGCGGGCGGCGCAGTGTTCGTCAATTTCCAGGATCTCGCCTCGTTGATGCGCAACAACCGCGAACTGCGTTTCCTGGTGACGCCGGCCAATTACCTCTATTCGCTGAGCCAGGTGGCGCGTAGCCAGGCCAAGGAGGTCAACCGCGTGCGCGAGCCGGTCGGTGCTGATGCCGTGCCGGGCACCGGCTGGGGCGGCCGGCAGAAGCCGGTGGTCATGGTCATGGTGCTCGGTGAAACGGCGCGCGCCGCCAACTGGGGGCTGTCCGGCTATGCCCGGCAGACGACCCCGGAATTGGCCGCCGAGGCCGGCATCATCAACTTCGCCGACGTGACCAGTTGCGGCACGGACACGGAAACCTCGCTGCCCTGCATCTTTTCACCCTGGGGACGGCGCGCCTATGACGAAACACGCATCCGCAACAGCGAATCGGTGCTCGACGTCGTGGCCCGCGCGGGCTTCCGTGTTGTGTGGGTGGATAACCAGTCCGGCTGCAAGGGCGTTTGCAACGGGGTCGAGTCGCTGCGCCCTGATCCGGCCCTGTCGCCGGCGCACTGTACCGGTAGCGAATGCTTCGACGGTGCGCTGGTCGACACCCTGAAGCAAGTGGTCAGCGAAACGCCGGGCAACCTGCTGATCGTCCTGCACCAGATGGGCAACCACGGTCCGGCCTACTTCAAGCGCTACCCAGATGAATTCAAGCAATTCACGCCGGCCTGCGAGGACCCGGATCTACCCAAGTGCAGCAACGAGAGCATCGTCAATGCCTACGACAATGCGATCCGTTATACCGACCATGTCGTCGCGTCGCTGGTCCGCACCCTGCGCGCGCATGAGGACCATGACTCGGCCCTGCTCTATGTTTCCGACCACGGCGAATCGCTCGGTGAGAAGGGCCTTTTCCTGCACGGTGTGCCATACAAGATCGCCCCTGACGTGCAGACCAAGGTGCCGATGGTGATGTGGTTCTCGTCCGGCTTCCCGGCCAGTTTTGCGCTCGATCAGGGCTGCATCGCTCAGGTGGCGGCAACGCCGCTCAGCCACGACCACCTCTTTCACAGCCTGCTCGGCTTGCTCGACGTGAAGACGTCGGTCTACACGCCGGAAATGGATTTCTCTGCCAAATGCCGCCGGCCCTGAGCCGGCCGGCTCAGTCGGCGCTCAGCGCCACAGCACGCAGGCCCAGATCACGGCGGCGTTGAGCAGCGACAACAGCACGGCGGCACTGCCCATGTCCTTGGCCCGCTTGGCCAGCTCGTGCTTTTCCGGCGAGGCCTTGTCGACCACCGCCTCGACCGCCGAATTGAGGATTTCGACAATCAGGATGAACAGGATGCTGCCAGCGAGCAGGGCCCGCTCAATGCCGGTCTGGCCCAGGTAGAAGGCGAGCGGTAGGGTCACTGCGGCAAGCAGGACTTCCTCGCGAAACGCTGCTTCGTTCTTCCAGGCCGCCGACAAGCCATCCTTCGAATAACCCAGCGCGTTGATCAGCCGGGTCAGGCCCTGCTTGCCCTTGAATTCGTCGATGGCGCTCTTGGCCGGTTCGTGGCTCATGCCGATTTTTCCAGTAGCGGTTTGAGGAAGCGGCCAGTATGGCTGGTTTTGTGTTTCGCGACGATTTCAGGCGGGCCGGCAACCAGGATGCGGCCGCCGCCGCCGCCGCCCTCGGGGCCGAGGTCGACGATCCAGTCGGCGGTCTTGATCACGTCGAGGTTGTGCTCGATGACGACGATGGTATTGCCGTTGGCGGCCAAGCGCTGCAGCACGCTGAGCAGCATCTCGATGTCCTGGAAGTGCAGGCCGGTGGTCGGTTCGTCGAGGATGTACAGCGTGCGCCCGGTGTCGCGCTTGGAGAGTTCGAGGGCCAGCTTGACGCGCTGCGCCTCGCCACCGGAGAGCGTGGTCGCGCTCTGGCCGAGGGTGATGTAGCTGAGGCCGACATCAACCAGGGTCTGCAGCTTGCGGGCGACGACCGGCACGGCATCGAAGAATTCACGCGCCTGCTCGACGGTCATGCCGAGGATGTCGTGGATGTTCTTGCCCTTGTACTGGATTTCCAGCGTCTCGCGGTTGTAGCGCTTGCCGTGGCAGACGTCGCAGGGCACGTAGATGTCGGGCAGGAAGTGCATCTCGACCTTGATCATGCCGTCGCCCTGGCAGGCTTCGCAGCGACCGCCCTTGACGTTGAAGCTGAAGCGACCGGGGCCGTAGCCGCGGGCCCGCGATTCCGGCACTTGCGAAAACAGCTCGCGGATCGGCGTCAGCAGGCCGGTATAGGTCGCCGGGTTGGAGCGCGGCGTGCGGCCGATCGGCGCCTGGTCGACGTTGATCACCTTGTCGAACAGGTCGAGACCGGTGATTTCCTTGTACGGTGCCGGTTCGGTGCTGGAGCCGTAGAGGTGCTTGGCGGCTGCCGCGTACAGCGTGTCGTTGATCAGCGTCGATTTGCCGGAACCCGAGACGCCGGTGATGCAGGTGAATAGCCCGCCCGGGATTTCCAGCGTGACATCGCGCAGGTTGTTGCCGTGGGCACCGATCACTTTCAGTTGCTTATCCGGGTTTGGCTGCCGGCGTTTCGTGGGGGCGAGGATGGCCTTGCGGCCGGACAGGTAATCGCCGGTCATCGACGCCGGATTGGCGGCGACCTCGGCCGGAGTGCCCTCGGCGACGATGCTGCCGCCATGCACGCCCGCCCCGGGGCCGATGTCGACCACGTAGTCGGCGTTGCGGATGGCATCCTCGTCATGTTCCACCACGAGCACGGTATTGCCCATGTCGCGCAGGTTCTTCAGGGTTTCGAGCAGGCGGTCGTTGTCGCGCTGGTGCAGGCCGATGGACGGTTCATCGAGCACGTACATGACGCCGGTCAGGCCGGAGCCGATCTGAGAAGCCAGCCGGATGCGCTGCGCCTCGCCGCCGGACAGCGTTTCGGCCGAGCGTTCGAGACACAGGTAATCGAGGCCGACGTTGATCAGGAAGGACAGGCGGGCAGTGATTTCCTTGAGGATCTTCTCGGCTACCTGCGCCTTGGCGCCGGTCAGCGTCAGGCAGTTGAAATAGTTGCGCGCCTCGCCGAGCGGCAGGCGGCTGATCTCGTGCAGGGTCTTGTCGCCGACGCGGACATGCCGTGCCTCGGTGCGCAGGCGGGTACCCGCACAGGTCGGGCAGGTCGAGTTACTGATGTACTTGGCCAGTTCCTCACGCACGGCGGTCGAGTCGCTGCCCCGGTAACGGCGTTCGAGGTTGGGGATGATGCCCTCGAAGGTGTGCGTGCGTTCGAAGCGGGTGCCCTTTTCGTTCAGGTAGCGGATGTTGATCGACTGGTTGCCGGAGCCGTAGAGGATGGTCTGGCGAACAGTCTCCGGCAACTCCTGCCAGGGCGTATCAACCGAGAAATCATAGTGCGCGGCGAGCGACTCGATGATCTGGAAGTAGAACTGGTTCTTCTTGTCCCAGCCACGAATGGCGCCGGCGGCCAGCGAGGCGGCCGGGTTGGTGACGACGCGCTTGGGATCGAAGAACTGGATGACGCCCAAGCCGTCGCATTTCGGGCAGGCACCCATCGGGTTGTTGAAGGAGAAGAGGCGCGGCTCAAGTTCCTGCAGGGCGTAGGAACAGACCGGGCAGGCGAACTTGGCCGAGAACAGGTGCTCGACGTTGCTGTCCATTTCCAGCGCGATGGCCCGTCCTTCGGCGTGGCGCAGCGCCGTCTCGAAGGATTCGGCCAGGCGTTGGCGCATGTCGTCGCGCACCTTCAGGCGGTCAACGACGACGTCGACGGTGTGCTTCTGCGTCTTGGCCAGCTTGGGTACGGCGTCGATTTCATAGACGGTGCCATCGACCCGGACGCGGGCGAAACCCTGGGCGCGCAGTTCGGTGAACAGGTCGAGTTGTTCGCCCTTGCGGTTGGCCACCACCGGGGCGAGGATCATCAGCTTGGTTTCGGCCGGCAGGGCGAGCACGCTGTCGACCATCTGCGAGACGGTCTGCGCCTCCAGCGGCTGGTTGTGGTCCGGGCAGTAGGGCGTGCCGGCGCGGGCGTAGAGCAGGCGCAGGTAGTCGTGGATTTCGGTGACCGTGCCCACCGTCGAGCGCGGATTGTGCGAGGTCGCCTTCTGCTCGATGGAAATGGCGGGGCTCAGGCCTTCGATCAGGTCGACATCCGGCTTTTCCATCAACTGCAGAAACTGCCGGGCATAGGCCGACAGCGATTCGACATAGCGGCGCTGGCCTTCGGCGTACAGCGTGTCGAAAGCCAGCGAGGACTTGCCGGAGCCGGACAGGCCGGTGATCACGATGAGCTGGTCGCGCGGCAGGTCAAGATTGATGTTCTTCAGATTGTGGGTGCGCGCACCGCGGATGCGGATGGTTTCCATCGCTGTTCGGGAACGGTTGGGGAGAGGGGGAACTATACGCAAAACAGGGCTGACATGCACGAACAGCTGTTGATTTGTACAGTAAGGGGCGGCGGCTGCTTCGGTCGTCTGCTGTGCGTCAATGACAATCAAATTATGCTCATGTGATAATATTTCGGCCCTTGCCGCCGCCTGGCGGCCTTCTCGCCAACACGACAGGATAAATCCATGAACCGTTCTTCTCTTTCCGATAACGCAACAGGCCGCCCGATCCGCCCGCTGTTGGCCGCTGTTCTCGCTGCCTTTACCCTGGCCGCCTGCAGCAATACCGGCAACGTCGCTTCCAGCGCCGATGCCGAAGGGCTGCTCAAGGCCTCGGCGGCAGCAGCCCAGGCCGTGACGCTGAGCGACGCCGACGTGATGCAGCTGGCCGATAAATCCTGTGCCGAGATGGATGGCAAGGCCAAGCTTGCGCCGCCGAAGGGCAAGGCGGCGCAGCGCCTGGCCAGGCTGGTCAAGGGCATGCCCAAGGAGGTCGAAGGCGTCGCTCTCAACTACAAGGTGTACGAGACCAAGGAAATCAATGCCTGGGCCATGAACAATGGCTGCGTACGCGTCTATTCCGGCCTGATGGAGAAGATGAACGACAACGAACTGCGCGGTGTCATCGGCCACGAAATCGGCCATGTCGCGCTCGGCCATTCGAAGAAAGCCATGCAGGTTGCCTACGCCGCCGGCGCCGCCCGCCAGGCAGCCGCCTCCGCCGGCAATTCCGCCGTCGCTGCGTTGTCCGCCTCCGAGATCGGCGATCTGGCCGAGAAACTGGTCAACGCCCAATTCTCGCAGGCCCAGGAAACCGCGGCGGACGACTATGCCTTCGACCTGCTGACCGCCGCCAAGATGCGTCGCGATGGCCTGGTCACCGCCTTCGAAAAGCTGGCCAAGCTGGGCGACAACAGCAGCATGCTCAGCTCGCACCCCGCCTCGTCCGAGCGTGCCCAGCACATCCGAGACCGCCTGGCGGCCGAGAAGACGGCCGGCAAGCTGGCCAAGCCCTAAGCGGCCTTAGCGCCGTTTGGATGAACGAAGCCGGGCGCGCCCCGGCTTTTTCTTTCTGTCGGGGGAGCTTGGCAGATCGGGACGATGCCTGATTGACGATCAGCGGCTCACGATGAGCCGCAGTCCCAGTCCGACGAAGATCATCCCGCTCAGGCGGTCCATTGCCGTGCCAAGCCGCGGGCGGGTATTGATCCACTGACCGACCGCGCCGGAGAAATAGCCGAGCAGGCCGAATATCACGGCGGCCTGCATGGTGAAGATGATGCCCAGCCACGCCATTTGCGCGGCGACGCTGCCATGGCCCGGGACGACAAACTGGGGCAGGAAGGACAGGAAGAACAGGATGACTTTCGGATTGATGGCGTTGGCAATAATGCCCTTGACGAGCAATCTCCGGGGACTGGGCTGGTCGTCGCTCGCCTTTCTGACCGTGGCGCCGCTCGCACTGCGCAGCGCATTGACACCCAGCCAGACCAGGTAAAGCCCGCCGCAGACTTTGAGCGCCGTGAAGGCTTCCGGCGACGCGGCAATCAGGGCGCTGACGCCGATCACCGCCAGCAGGGTGTGGCTCAGGCAGCCGAGCGCACACCCCAGTCCGAAGGCGATGCCGGGCCGGCGGCCCTTCGCCATGCCGAGGCTGAGGACCATCATGTTGTCCGGGCCGGGGGCGACGGTAATGACGGAGGCGGCGAGCAGGAAACCGAAAAACTGTTCAGCGGAGAGCATGTCGATGTCAGGCGAACGGGGTCCCCAGTGTACCGTCTGCTGGCCTTGCCGGAGCGGCCATCGCTGCGGCTATGCCGGGCTGCTCTCGCCCAGCCCGTATTTGCGGATCTTATCGTGCAGCGTGGTCTTGGCGACGGCCAAGGCTTCGGCGGTACGGGCCAGACTACCGTGGCGGCGCAGGGCGTCGGCGATCAAGGCGCGCTCGAAGGCTTCGACGCTTTCGTTGAGCGGGCGGGCGGTATCGGCAGCGGCCAGGCCGAAGGGCGGCGAGCCGGCTTCGATGCCGAGGACGCAACGGTCGGCGACGTTACGCAGCTCGCGCACGTTGCCGGGCCAGGCGTAGCCGACCAGTTGCTGGATACGGCCGGGCAGCGTCGCCGGTACCGCGCGCTCGTGGCGGGCGGCGGCCTGTAGCAGGAAATGCTCGAAGAGCAGCGGAATGTCCTCGCGCCGTTCGCGCAGTGGCGGCAGCGGCAGCGTGGCGACGGACAGGCGGTAATAGAGGTCGGCGCGGAAACGGCCCTGTTCGGAGAGGCCGAGCAGGTCTTCCTTGGTCGCGGCGATCACGCGGCAATCGACCGGAATCGGCGTGTTCGACCCCAGGCGTTCGAGCGTCCGTTCCTGCAGTACGCGCAGCAGCTTGATCTGCATCGGCAGTGGCATGCTCTCGATTTCGTCGAGGAAGAGCGTGCCGCCGTTGGCGTGCTCGATCTTGCCGATGCGCCGCTTGCCGGCACCGGTGTAGGCACCGGCCTCGTGACCGAAGATCTCGCTGTCGAACAGGGTTTCCGGCAGGCCGCCGCAGTTGATCGCGACGAAATTCCCTTTGGCGCGGGGGCTGGCGTCATGCAGGCAGCGGGCGACCAGTTCCTTGCCGGTGCCGGTTTCGCCGTGGATCAGCACGTCGGCCGCGCTGTTGGCCAACGCCCCGATCAGGCCGCGGACGCGCACCATGCCGGGGGAGTTGCCGATCAGCCGGGCTTCCAGACGGTCGCGCTGGTCGAGCTGGCGGCGTAGGGCGCGCACTTCGAGGACGAGCCGGCGTTTTTCCAGCGCGCGGCGGGCGATGTCGACCAGCTGCTCGGGGGCGAACGGCTTTTGCAGGAAGTCGTAGGCGCCATCCTTCATCGCCTGCACGGCCATCGACACATCGCCGTGGCCGGTGATCAGCACCACCGGCAGCTCCGGGTCGAGGGTGTGCAGGTCGCGCTGCAGGCTCAGGCCGTCTTGGCCGGGCAAGCGGATGTCGCTGACCACGATGCCGGGAAAGTCGGCGCCCAGGCGTTTTCGCCCCTGTTCGGCGCTGCCGGCGACTTCGGCCGTAAAGCCTTCGAGCTGCAGCGCCTGCTCGCAGCCAAGCGCAACGTCGGGGTCGTCTTCGATGATCAGGATTCGGAGGTTGTCGGTCATGGCGTGGGGGCGAGCGGGAGTTCGAGGGTGAAGACGGCACCGCCGTCCGGGTGGTTGGCGCCGTGCAGGCTGCCGCCGAAATCGCGGACGATACCGGCCGAAATGGTCAGCCCGAGGCCGAGCCCGTCACCAGCCGGCTTGGTCGTGAAGAAGGGTTCGAACAGGTGGGCCTGTGCCTCGGCACTGAGGCCGGGGCCATGGTCGCGGACATGCAGGCGGACACGGCCGTCGGCGCATTCCCAGGCGAGGTCGATGCGCGGCCGGGGCTGGCCGGCCATGGCGTCGAGCGCGTTGCCGATCAGGTTGACCAGTACCTGCTCCAGGCGATTGGCATCGCACAGCGCCACCGGCTCATCGACCGGGCAGGAACGGGCCACCTCGGCACTGGCCCGGCGCAGGCGGGCATCGAGCAGGTCCAGGGCATTGTCGACGGCGTGGCACAACGCCACCGGGGCCGACTGGCCGCTCGATTTGCGGGCGAAATTGCGCAACTGGCCGGTAATGCGGCCCATGCGATCGACCAGGTCGGCGATGCGGCCGAGATTGGTGCGCGTGGTGTCGACGTCGCCCCGTTCAAGGAAGCGCTCGGCGTTGGCCGACAGGGTACGCAATGCGGCGAGCGGCTGGTTCAGCTCATGAGCGATGCCGGTCGATAGCTGGCCGATCACCGCCAGCTTGCCGGCCTGCACCAGTTCGTCCTGGGCGGCGCGCAATGTGCGCTCGGCGCGGATGCGTTCGCCGATCTCGTCCTGTAGCTGGCGGTTGGCGGCCGAGAGGTCGGCGGTGCGTTCCTCGACCTTGCGTTCCAGGTCGTCGTGCGCCTGCTGGAGCGCCTCGCGGGCAGCCAGCCGGTCGCGCAGGTGGCGGCGCCGTTCGTTGAGGATGATGCCGAGCAGGCACAGGCAGGCAGCAGCGATGGCAGCCAGCGCAGCGCGGCTCTGGGCCAGATTGTCGACCTGTTCGAGATGGGAGAGCACGGTCAGTGTCCACGGTGTGCCGGGCAGGGTGCGCGATTGCTCGAGGAAGCGCCCGGTGACCGGATAGACCGAGATGGTCTCCGGCCCGCTGGCCGCGATGTGCACCAGGCGCACGCCGTAGTCGATGTCGCCGAGCGGCCTGACGCCGAGCGGCTGCAGGGCGCGCCGGTTGTACTGCTGGGTATGGTCGAAGGCGGCGCGGGTGGCCTCGTCGAGCGGCCGGAGCGTGGTGAATTTCCAGCCGGCGACGGCGGAGAGGATGACGACACCGTTCTCGTCGGCGACCAGGACCGGCGCTTCGACCGTGCTCCAGGATTTTTCCAGTTGTTCCAGGCTGACCTTGATCACCGCCACGCCCAGCGTGCCGCTCTCGCCGGTCAGCGCCGAGGCCAGGTAGTAGCCGGGCTCGCCGCGCGTCGTGCCGATGCCGAAGAAGCGGCCGGTGCCAGTTTCGATCGCTTCGCGGAAATAGGGGCGGAAGGAGAGGTCCTCGCCGACGAAGCTGTCCGGTCGACGCCAGTTGCTGGCAGCGGCCACCTTGCCGCTGGCGTCGAGGACGTAGATCGACAGCGTGCCGGCCCGTTCATTCAGTTTTTCCAGATAGGCATTGACCCGCCCGCCTGCCGCATCGCCGCCCTGGCCGGCGAGCAGATCGAGCACTGCCGGTTCAAGGTTGAGCGTGCCGGGCAAGAAGGCGTATTTGCCGATCTCGCGTTCCAGGCTGGCGGCGTAGAGGTCGAGCCGGTGCAGTCCGGTCGCCCGCAGGTCGGCGATGCCGAGGCGCTGCCCGATGCGGTAGGCGGAAAAGCCGCTGAGGCCGACCAGCAGCAGGCAAACGAGAAGCAGCGGCAGGGAGCGGAAGCGGGGCATGGACGGGCGGGGGCAGCGCGATGACCTATGTTACCGCGCCAGGAGGTCGTCAAAATATGGGGAACACCCACCGGAAAGGGGCGAAGACGCACAGCAAACGCCAAGGAAGGCGCTTTGTCTCGCCCTGTTTTCCTTTGCGAAACCTTGGTGCCTGCGCGCCTTTGCGGCGGACTTTGAAATTTTCACAAGCGCTCAGCCGGCGAGATCGGCCAGTTGCTTGGCGATCAGCACGACCACCACGCCGAGGAAGGCCTTGCGGATGAAGCCGGCGCCGTGCTTGAGCGCCAGGTGCGTGCCGAGCCAGGAGCCGGCCAGGTTGCAGACGGCCATCACCAGGCCGACCTGCCAGAGCAACGGCCCGTGGCTGGCGAAGAAGGCGATGGCCGACAGGTTGGTGGCGAAGTTGATGACCTTGGCACTGGCCGATCCCTGCACGAAATCCATGCCGAACAGGCGGATGAAGCCGAAGATCAGGAAGCTGCCGGTGCCCGGTCCGAAGAAGCCGTCGTAGAGGCCGATCAGGCCGCCGAAGGCTGCCCCCTTCCAGCGGTCGCCGGGGAGCAGGGGGCGCGTCACCTGCTGCCCGAAATCCTTTTTCAGGAAGGTGTAGAGCGCGACGGCGATCATCAGTACGACGACCAGCGGGCGCATGGTTTCCCGCGGCAGCCAGGCGACCAGCGCGGCACCGCCCCAGGCGCCGAGCAGGGCGGCGGCGGTGGCGGGCAGCACGACGGGCCACGGGATGCGCACGCTGCGCGCGTAGCGCCACAGGGCGGCCCCGGTGCCGGCGATGCTCGACAGCTTGTTGGTGCCGAACAGTGTCGGGATGGCGGTCTGCGGAAACTGGCCGAGCAGCACCGGAATCTGGATCAGGCCGCCGCCGCCGACTACGGCATCGACCATACCGGCGAAGAAGGCTGCGGGGATGAGGAGGGTCCAGTCGATCATGGCGGGGGCGCGGGGTGAGGCGGGGAGGATACGGAAAAAAAGCCCGGTGCGGGGGGGGCACCGGGCGGACAAGGGGTGGCGGCCGCAAAGGGATGGCCGCACCCGGAGGAGACAAACGGGGGTCAGGCCGGCTGGGCGACGGGCTCGTCCGGCACCGGCAGGGCTTCGTCGGCCTCGGCCAACGCCTCCGGCACCGGGTCGATGGCGCCTTCCCACTTGGCGACGACGCTGGTGGCGATGGCGTTGCCCAGCACGTTGGTGACGGTGCGCCCCATGTCGAGGAAGTGGTCGATGCCGAGCACCAGCAGCAGGCCGGCTTCCGGCAGGCCGAACATGGGCAGCACGGCGGCGACGACGACCAGCGAGGCGCGCGGCACGCCGGCGATGCCCTTGGACGACACCATCAGGACCAGCAGCATGGTGATCTGGGAGGTCAGCGTCATCGGGATGTCGTAGGCCTGGGCGATGAACAGCGCCAGGAAGGTGGTGTACATCATCGAACCGTCGAGGTTGAACGAATAGCCGAGCGGCAGCACGAAGCCGGTGACGCGGTTCTTGATGCCGAACTTTTCCAGTTGTTCCATCAGCTTGGGATAGACCGACTCGCTGCTCGCCGTCGAGAAGCCAACCAGCATCGGACTACGCACCAGCTTGAGCAGACGGAAGATGTCCTTGCCGAGCACCAGATAGCCGGCACCGATCAGGATGGCCCAGAGCACGGCCAGCGCAATATAGAAGCTGGCCATGAATTTGCCGAAGACGAGCAGCATGCCCAGGCCCTGCGTGGTAATTGCCCCAGCCACCGCACCGAAGACGCCAAACGGTGCGAAGCGCATCACGTAGTCGGTGACCTTGAGCATGACATGGACAATTTCGTCCATCGTATTGACCAGCGAACGCGCCGTCTGGTTGTGCAGGTGGCCGAGCGCCAGGCCGAAGAAGACGGCGAAGACGAGAATCTGCAGCACTTCGTTGGCGCCCATCGCCTCGACGATGCTCTTCGGGAAGACGTGGGTGATGAAATCCTTGAGATTCAGCGCACCGGTTTTCAGGTTGAGCCCGGCGGCCGACTCGGGCAGCGGCACGGCGAGCGCGGCACCCGGCTGCAGCAGGTTGGCGAGCAGCAGGCCGATGAACAGCGAGCAGAACGAGGCGCCGACGAACCAGCCGAGCGCCTTGGCGCCGATCCGGCCGACGGTCTTCGAGTCGCCCATGTTGGCCAGGCCGGCGACCAGCGTCGCAAAAATCAGCGGCGCGATGATCATCTTGATCAGGCGCAGGAAGATGTCGGTCAGGATGCTGAAATAGCCGGCGATTTCCTTGGCGGCGGCGGGCGTCGGCGCCAGCGCGTGGCAGGCGTAGCCGACCACGATGCCAAGGACCATGGCGATGCCGATCCAGGTGGTCAGGCGATTCATTTTCATGCGGGTTTCCTCGTCATGCAGGGTTGAAGGTCGCCTGGATCAGGCGCTTGTGCCTGCATTCCATTGCATGTCGCGTGCCAGGTGCCGGCTGCTCCCCAAGTGGCTGTTTTCAAGGGGTTGCACAGGTGCCCGGCGAAGTGCTGCGGTCGGAATTCCGGATCGGCCGCCAACCGGCCGTTCGGAAATCCGAACAGTCGTCGGGGTGGGGACTCTTGCCCCGGCGATTCAGCGAGGCTTCAGTCAAACCTGCTAATATTTGCCTCTCGCTGCAATGCAACATAATCAGAGCAAAATGTCTGCCCCAACCGACCGCATGACCCCGGAGGAACGCCGTACCGGCGCTTCGCTGGCTTCCATCTTCGCCCTGCGCATGCTCGGGCTGTTCCTGATCCTGCCGGTCTTCTCGGTGCACGCCAAGACGCTGCCCGGCGGCGACAACCTGGCGCTGGTCGGCTTCGCGCTCGGCGCCTATGGCCTGACCCAGGCCTTCTTCCAGATTCCCTATGGTGTCGCCTCCGATTACTTCGGCCGCAAGCTGGTCATCGTCGTCGGCCTGCTCGTCTTCGCCCTCGGCAGCTTCGTCGCCGCCTGGGCGCCGGACATGACCTGGATCATCGTCGGCCGCGTGCTGCAGGGGGCGGGCGCCATTTCGGCTGCCGTCACCGCGCTGGCCGCTGACCTGACGCGCGAGCAGCACCGGACCAAGGTGATGGCCATGATCGGCTCCTCGATCGGCCTCGTCTTTGCGTTGTCGCTGGTGGGGGCCCCGGTGCTTTACGGCTGGATCGGCATGTCCGGCCTGTTCGTGCTGACCGGCGTGCTCGCCCTGGCCGCCATCGGCTTGCTGCTCAAGGCCGTGCCGCCGGCCCCGGCGCCGCATGGCCACGAAAAGCTGCCGCTGCGCCGCGTCCTGTTCGATGCCGACCTGCTGCGCCTCAATCTCGGCATCTTCACGCTGCACATGGTGCAGATGGCGATGTTCGTCGTCCTGCCGCACGCCCTGGTCGATTTTGGCGGCCTGCCGCCGGCCGCGCACTGGCAGGTCTACCTGCCGGCCGTGCTGGTGTCCTTCGTGGTCATGGTGCCGGCCATCATCGCCGCCGAGCGCAAGGACAAGATGCGACCGGTCTTCCTGGCTGCCGTCGGCCTGCTCGCCGTCGTCCAGATCGGCCTCTATGTGCTGCACGACAACCTGTGGCTGCTCGCCCTGTGGCTGCTGCTTTTCTTCGTTGCCTTCAACGTGCTGGAGGCAACGCTGCCTTCGCTGGTTTCGCGCACCGCGCCGCCGGCGGCCAAGGGCGCTGCCCTCGGCGTCTACAACACGACGCAGGCCATCGGCCTGTTCATCGGCGGCGCCGCCGGTGGATATATTGCGCAGCATTTCAGCGATAATGCCGTCTTTGCCGCCTGCGCCGGCCTGGCCCTGACCTGGCTGGCGGTGGCAGCGACGATGAATTTCCCGCAGCGGCGACAGCCTGCCGAGGCGGCTCAAACTGCTTAGGAGACATTCGCAATGGCATCGGTTAACAAATGGATAGGCATCGGCAATCTGGGGCGTGATCCGGAAACCCGCTACACTGCCAGCGGCGAGGCGATCTGCAACTTCAGCATCGCCTGCACCGAGACCTGGAAGGACAAG
Organism: Dechloromonas agitata is5; assembly: GCF_000519045.1. Lineage (GTDB taxonomy): Bacteria > Pseudomonadota > Gammaproteobacteria > Burkholderiales > Rhodocyclaceae > Azonexus > Azonexus agitatus. Next base: position 398,288 of record NZ_KI912532.1, on the reverse strand, counting down.
CAGACCGGCGAACGCAAGGAAATGACCGAGTGGGTCCGGATTTCCGCCTTCGGCAAGCTGGCCGAAATTTGCGGCCAATACCTGAAGAAGGGCTCGCAGGTCTATGTCGAGGGCAGCCTGCGCACCCGCAAATGGACGGACAAGGACGGCCAGGAGCGCTACACCACCGAAATCCGCTGCGACGACATGAAGATGCTCGGTTCCCGCCAGGGGATGGGGGCACCGGCCGGCGGCGGTGGCGGTTACGACGAACCGACCGATTACGCACCGGCCCCGCCGAAGAACAAGCCGAAGCCTTCCTTCGACGATCTGGGCGACGACATTCCGTTCTGAGGCCCGTTCGGCTGCCGGGAACACCATGCGTTTCCGGCCCTTCGTCCGCATCACCGTTGCAGGGGTAGTCGCATGACCAACGCCGTCACCTTCAAGATTCTCGAAGATATCGCCCGCGATTTGTCGGGTTCCGAAATCACCTTCCCGACCTTTCTCGACATCACCTTCCAGGTCCGCACCGCGCTCAAGGATCCCAACCTGAGCGTCGATCAGCTGGCCAAGCTGGTTGGTGCCGAGCCGCTGATGAGCGCCAAGATCATCCGCATGGCGAACTCGGTGGCCCTCAACCCGAGCGGTCGCGAGATTGCCGATGTGAAGAGCGCCATTGTCCGCGTCGGCATGGAGGCGGTGCGCACGGTATCCTTCGCGGTGGCCATGGAGCAGCTGCTGAAATCCAAGCAGATGCAGCCGTTCGAGGGCATTTCGCAGCGCCTGTGGGAGCACACCTCGCATGTGGCCGCGCTGTGCCGTGTGCTGGCCCGCAAGCTGGCGAAGATCAACGGCGACGAGGCGATGTTCACCGGCCTGGTGCATGACCTCGGCGTCTTCTATCTGATGTCGCGTGCCGCCAACTTCCCGGAACTGGTTGCCGACAAGGCTGAATTGCATGCCCTGCTGGTCGGCTGGCACGACAACATCGGCCACGCCCTGTTGTCGGCCCTCGGTTCGCCCGAGCCGGTCCTCGAAGCCGTGCGCGACCACGAAACCGATCGCGAAATCAGTGCGGTCTCCAATCTCTCGGACGTGCTCTACGTCGCCAACAAGATCGCCAACCGGACTTCCTGCTGGCGCGATCCGGAACTCGATGCGCCGGTCGATACCTCGATACTCGACACGCTGTTCGATGCCGACACCCTGGCCGAGATCGTCGAGGAGTCGGAAGAAGAAGTGCTGTCGCTGAAGGCCGCGTTGGGCGGCTAATCGGCTGCGATTCGCCGGCGTGTCAGAAAATGGTCAGGCCGGTGCAGCAGGATAAGTGCAGAAAGCGGCTCACCGAGAAGGCCGCGACACGCAGGGAGCAGTCATGAGCAGTCATCAATCGGCCGGCGGGACGACCGGCACGCGCTTCGCCGCCCTGGCGCTGGCCGCCCTCGGCGTCGTCTACGGCGACATCGGGACCAGCCCGCTGTATGCGGTGAAGGAAGTCTTCGCCGGCAATCATCCGATTCCGGTCAACCAGGCCAATATCTACGGCAGCCTGTCGCTGTTCTTCTGGGCGTTGGTCATCGTCGTCTCGGTCAAGTACGTGACCTTCATCATGCGCGCCGACAACCGCGGCGAGGGCGGCATCATGGCGCTCATCGCGCTGGCCCTGCACACGGTGCAGGACAAGCCGCATCACGGAAAATGGATCATGATCGTCGGCGTGCTCGGCGCCGCCATGTTCTACGGCGACGGCATGGTGACCCCGGCGATTTCGGTGCTCTCGGCCGTCGAGGGGCTGGAGGTCGGGGCACCGGCGCTGCACCCCTTCGTCATCCCGATCACCATCGTCGTGCTGTTCGGCCTCTTTTTCGTGCAGAAGAGCGGCACCGCCGTGGTCGGTGCCTTCTTCGGCCCGGTCATGCTGGTCTGGTTCAGCGTGCTGGCGCTGCTCGGCATCCACAGCATCATCGACCATCCGGAAATCCTGATGGCGCTGAATCCGCTGTATGGCTTCGAATTCCTGCTCGCCAACAAGGCCATGTCGCTGGTCGCCATGGGCAACGTGGTGCTCGCCGTGACCGGGGCCGAGGCGCTCTATGCCGACATGGGCCACTTCGGCCGCAAGCCCATATCGCGGGCCTGGTTCGCTTTCGTGCTGCCGGCGCTGGTCCTCAACTACATGGGTCAGGGCGCCGCCATCCTTGCCGACCCGGCGGTGGCTGACAACCCCTTCTACCGCTCGGCGCCGGACTGGGCGCTCTACCCGCTCATCGGCCTGGCGACGCTGGCCACCGTCATCGCCTCGCAGGCGGTCATTTCCGGGGCCTTCTCGGTGACCCGCCAGGCCATGCAGCTCGGCTTCGTGCCACGCATGGAAGTGCAGCACACCAGCGAGAAGGAGCAGGGCCAGATCTACCTGCCGGCGGTCAACTGGGGCCTGATGGTGGCCGTGATGATCCTCGTGCTCGGCTTCAAGTCGTCGAACAACCTGGCCGCTGCCTACGGCATCGCGGTGACTGGCGACATGGTCATCACCTCCATCCTGGCCACCGTCGTTGCCGCCAAGGTATGGGGCTGGGGCTGGCTGCGTGCCGGCCTGTTGTTTGCCTTCTTCCTCGCCGTCGAACTGGTCTTCCTGACCGCCAATATCCTCAAGATTCCGGATGGCGGCTGGTTCCCGCTGGTTGCCGGAATGGCGGTCTTCGTGCTGATGACCACCTGGAAACGCGGTCGCCAGCTGCTTTCCGACCGCCTCAAGGGCGAACGCCTGGAGCTGGCGCTGTTCCTCGATTCGCTGGCCTCGTCGATGCCGACGCGGGTGGCCGGCACCTCGGTCTTCCTCAACGCCGACCCGAAGGGCGTGCCGCACGCGCTGTTGCACAACCTGATGCACAACAAGGTGCTGCACGAGCGCGTCGTGCTCGTCTCAGTGCAGTTCTTCGACGTGCCCTACGTGCCGGACATCGACCGCGTCGAGGTGCGCCAGCTCAAGGAAAACTTCTGGAGCGTCGTCATCCAGTACGGTTTCAAGGATGAGCCGGACATCCCGGTCGCCCTGTCGCTCTGCGCCGATGCCGGCCTGGAATTCAGCCCGCTTGAAACCTCCTACTTCATCGGCCGCGAAACGCTGATCCCGCGCCTGGGCTCGGAAATGGCCTTCTGGCGGGAAAAGATCTTCATTGCCATGTTCCGCAACGCCAGCCCGGCCACCGCCTTCTTCAACATCCCGAGTAACCGCGTCGTCGAACTCGGCACGCAGGTAGTGTTGTAGGGCTTAAAGGCGAAAGGCTTCGGCGCGTCTGCGGTGAAAGGATTTATCTCAAACCCAGGCGTGGCGGTCGCGCCCTGATTGTTTGGCGATGTAGAGCGCCCGGTCGGCACGGGCGAGGGCGCTCAGTTCATCATCGTCCGGCAGGCTTTCGGTGCAGCCGATGCTGGCCGTGAAGGCAATCGGCTGGTGGCTGGCCGGGTGTTCGGCCGGTTTGTGGCGAATCGCGTCGAGCAGGCGGCCGACGACGCCGGCGGCGCTGTCGGCCGGGGTGTCGACCAGCATGATGGCGAATTCCTCGCCGCCGATCCGGGCCAGCTTGTCGATGCCGCGCAACTGCTCGGTGAGCAGTGCCGCGACATGGACCAGCACGGCATCGCCGGCCGGGTGGCCGTGGCTGTCGTTGATCTGCTTGAAATGGTCGATGTCGAGCATCAGTACGGTGAAGCGGCTGCGTAGCCGCTGGCTGCGTGTCAGCTCACCGGCCAGCATGGCCATGAAGGCGCGGCGGTTGAGCAGGCCGGTCAGCGGGGCGGTTGTCGCCAGATAGCGCAGTTCTTCCTCCAGTGCGGCGCGCTCGATGACTTCCTTTTCCAGGCGATCGCGTTCCTCGGCCAGCATCGCGTTCTGCCCCTGCAGGCGGGCCTGGTAGCGCTGAAGCAGGATTTCCGACCAGATCAGCACGGCGCTGAGCAGGCCGTATACGATGGTGAAGCGAAGGATGTAGGCGGCGGAGTAGCTGCTGCTGCCATCGAACCGGCCTCCCTGCAGCATCAGGTAGGCGGCCATCAGCATCGAGCCAGCTGCCCAGATGCCGCCTTCGCGCGGTGGCAGCAGGAGGGTGGAAACCAGCGGCAGGGTCAGTAGCCACAGGGTGCGTACATGTTCCGGCCCGGAAAAGGCGACGAGATAGAGCAGCAAGGCCGTGTAGCAGGCGATGGCCGGGCGCACGGCGGCATAGCCGCGACGGCGTTGCCAGAGGAACAGGAAGCAGACGACGATGGTGGCGGAAGTGATGAAGGCGAGGGCACAGAGCACCCATTCGCTTTCGATGGCGGCCATGATCCCGAAATAGATCAGCGCCGGCACCCCGACGCCGACGAAGGCTGCCGCCCGCAAACGTATGTGCGTTTCCTGTTCGGTCAGCGTGAAGGCTTGCGACTGCGTGGTCATGGCGGGCTTACAGGCGGCGGATCTTCTCCAGCAGCGCCGTCGTCGATTTCTGGTGGATGAAGGGGATGGAGTGCACCGTGCCGCCCCAGCCGCGCACTTCGGTGCAGCCGACGATCTTGTCTATCGGCCAGTCACCGCCCTTGACCAGGATTTCCGGCCGGCAATCGAGAATGCGCTGGAGCGGGGTGTCTTCGTCGAACCAGGTGACCAGCGCCACGCAGCCGAGCGAGGCCATCACCGCGAGGCGGTCTTCCAGTGTATTGACCGGGCGGTCGTCGCCCTTGCCGAGGCGCTTGACCGAGGCGTCGGTATTCAGCGCGACGACCAGGCTGGTGCCGAGCGCGGCGGCCTGCGCCAGGTAGGTGACATGACCGCGGTGCAGGATGTCGAAACAACCGTTGGTGAATACCAGCGGCCGGGCCAGTTGGGCAGCGCGGGCGGCCAGTTGGTCGGGCGGGCAGATCTTGGATTCGAAAGCGGGGGCGGCGTAGGTCATGATCGGTAGGCGGTTGGTGATTTCGACATTTTAATGCGCGGCTGGTCGGTACTGCAGTAATCCTGAAAATCAGAATCAACCCTCGTCGCCGAGACGGTAGGGCGCCAAGCAGGCGCAAAGGGAACAACCTTGTTTGTCCTCGCCTTTCTTGGCCACACCTTTGCGCCTTGGCGTTCAATCCCCCTCACACCCCGTCGAAATCGGCGCGCAGGTTCGCTGCCTGGTGGCGGATGGCGTTTAGTTCGGTGTCGCTCAGGCGGTCGAGATTTTTCAGCGGCATGGCCATCCGGGGATTGGCGGCGAAGCGCTGGCGGTGGCGGGCCAGGAAATCCCAGTACAGCGTGGTGAAGGGGCAGGCACCGGGGCCGACGCGGGTTTTCGGGTTGTAGCGGCAGCCGCGGCAATAGTCGCTCATCCGGTCGATGTAGGCGCCGCTGGCGCAGTAGGGCTTGCTGGTCATGCCCGGCCAAGCGTTGAGCGCCATGCCCAGGGTGTTCGGTTCCTCAACCCAGGCCACGGCGTCGACATAGACAGCAAGATACCAGTCGGCCACCTGGCGCGGTTGCAGGCCGGCGAGCAGGGCGAAGTTGCCGGTGATCATCAGGCGCTGGATGTGATGGGCGTAGCCGTGCTCCAGCGTTTGGCCGATGGCGGCGGCCAGGCAGGCGGCATGGGTGTGGCCGGTCCAGAACCAGCCGGGCAGCGGTGTGGTGTGGCCGTACTGGTTGGCTTCGGCCAGCGCCGGCATCTGTCGCCCATAGACGCCGCGGACGAATTCGCGCCAGCCGAGTATCTGCCGGATGAAGCCTTCGGCAGCAGCGAGCGGCACGCGGCCGGATTCGTAGGCGGCGACGGTGGCGCCGATCACCGTACGCGGGTCGAGCAGCTTGAGGTTCAGCGCGGCCGAGAGCAGGGAGTGCCACAGGAAGGGCTGGCCGCTCCACATGGCGTCCTGCCAGCGGCCGAATTCCGGCAGGCGGTGGGTAATGAAGTCGTCGAGCGCGGTGTGGGCCTGTGCCGTCGTCACCGGCCAGCCGAAATGGGCGGTGCGGCCCGGATGCTCGGGGAAATGGCGTTCGACATCGGCGATGGCCGAGCGGGTCAGGGCGTCGGGCGCGAAGTGCGGAGGCGGCGGTAACAGGCCTGGCCCCTGGCGGCCGAAGGACTGGCGATTGTCGGCATCGAAATTCCACTGGCCACCGACTGGCGTATCGCCGGCCATCAGGATGCCGTGCCGCTTACGTTGCCAGCGGTAGAAGAATTCGAGGCGCAGGTTCGTCTTGTCGCCGGCCCAGGCGTTGAATTCACCCTGCGCGCAGAGAAAGTGCGGATCGGGGCGGTTTTCCAGTGCAACGCCAGCCGCCGTGCAGGCACTCTGGATCGCCTGCTGCAGCCGGTAGTCGCCGGCTTCGAGCATGACGACCTGGCGGGTGCTACCAATTTCAGCGCACAGGGTGGCGCTGAGGCTGGCCTGCGGGTGCTCGCCCAGCTGCCGGTAGGTCAGCGGCAGTCCGGCGGCACGGAAGGCGGCGGCGCGGTGGCGCATGGCGGCCAGGAAAAGCGCGCTGCGTGCCTGGTGGCTCCAGACATGGGTCGATTCCTCGCTGGCCTCGACCATCAGCAGGCGGTCGTGCGCCGGGTCGAAGTCGACGAGCAGCGGGTGCGGATCGGGATGGAGCTGATCGCCGAGGATCAGGAACAGGCGGTTCATGAAAACGCTTCAGGTCGCGCGGGCCTTCCGCCGGCAGGCAACCGAGCAGTAGCGCACGCGCTCCCAGTTGGCCGCCCATTTACGCCGCCAGCTCATTGATCGGCCACAGGACTGGCAGGGCTTGCAGGGCAGGGCGGCCTTGTTGCCGCGAAAGCCGGACTTCAGTGGGTGCCTCGCCAGGCTTGCAGGGCGGCGATGGCGTCGGGTAGCTGGGGTAGCAAGGCGACCCCGGGTTGCGCCGCCAGGCGCCGAATGCCACCGCCGCCGACCCAGAGGGCGACCGTCGGCGGCAGGATCTGGCGCAGGTGCTGAACCAGGCCGCCGATCTGGCGCTGCGGGAAGGCGATGGAGAAGGAGAGCGCGACGATATCGGCCGCGTGGGCTTCGGCGGCGCGGCCGATGTCGAGCAGCGGCATCTGCGTGCCGAGCGGGATGCACTCGGCACCTTCGAGAGCGAGCAGGGCCTCGACCATGAGCAGGCCGAGGACGTGCTGTTCTTCCGGCACGGTGGTCAGCAGCACGCGCGGGCCGCGGCCGGCGGGCAGTGTGGCGATGGTCTGGCGGAGCAGGCGCTTGGTCAGTTCGGTGAACAGGTGTTCCTCGAAGACCTCGATGTTGCCTTCCTCCCAGGCTTCGCCGACGCGGCGCGTCAGCGGGGCCACGGTGTCCTGGACAAACGCCTGCAAGCCCTGGCGCACCAGGCGTTGCTGCATGGCCTGCTGGAAACCCGGCCCATCGTGGCGGCGGATGTATTCGATCAACTCGTCCAGGCTGTCGCCCGCCGCTTTCGGCAGGGGGGCGGCCGTCTCGCGCGGCCGGCGCGGGGCGAGCGCGGCCAGTTCCTCTTCCGGGGCAGCAATCAGCTTGCCCGGTCGATGTCCTTGATCCATCAGGCGTTTGATCAGGCGCAGGCGTTCGACCTGGGCAGCCGGGTAGAGGCGCTCGCCGTTGGCATCGCGTTCGGGAACCGGAAAGCCGTAGCGCCGCTCCCACATGCGCAGGACATCCTTGGACAGCCCGGTGTCGCGCTCGACTGCAGCAATATTGAAACTGAGGGTGCTCATAATTTGTCCTGAACAAAAGTTAGACAAACCGTTGACAAATGATTCTTTGCTCACTATCTTACGAACAAAGACGTAATTTGTCTAGGACAAAACAAAGCGAGGTTGAACATGAACACATTCTTCAAACGTTGGTTCGGTATCGCCGGCCTGCTCTCGGCCAGTGTCGTGCCGCTCGGGGCCTCGGCTGCCTGTCCCTCGCTGCTCGATCACAATTTCACGACCCTGCAGGACGGCAAGCCGATGCCGCTCTGTCAGTACGCCGGCAAGGTCATCCTGGTGGTGAATACCGCCAGCTACTGCGGTTTCACCTCGCAGTACGACGGCCTGGAAAAGCTCTACGCCCGGCTGAAGGACAAGGGCCTGGTCGTGCTCGGCTTCCCGTCCAACGACTTTGGTGAGCAGGAGCCGGGCAGCGACAAGGAGATCGCTGATTTCTGCCGCCTGACCTACGGCGTCGAGTTCCCGATGGCGAGCAAGACGGTGGTCAAGGGCAAGGGTGCCAACGCCTTCTATCGCCAGTTGGCCGACATCACCGGCAGCACCCCGAAGTGGAACTTCCACAAGTACCTGATCAACCGCGACGGTACGAAGGTGGTGGCCTACACCAGCTTCACCAAACCGGAAGACAAGGACCTGCTGAAGAAGATCGACGAATTTCTGAACGCCCCCTAACACCTACCCCACGCCACCCGCCAGGAGCCCACGATGAACGCACCCGAGAATATCTTCCTGCCCGATGTGCAGGCCACCCCGGATAACCGCCGTCTCGCCATCCAGCAGGTTGGCGTCAAGGGACTGCGTTATCCGCTGCAACTGGCCGGTGCTGACGGTGAGCAGGTCGCTACCGTCGCCACGCTGGCGATGACCGTTGGCCTGCCGCCGGAGGTCAAGGGCACCCACATGTCGCGCTTCGTCGAGTTGATCGAAATGCAGCGCGAGGCGCTGACCCAGGACGGTCTGTGCCGCCTGCTCGACGCCATGCTGCTGCGCCTCGATGCACGCAGCGGCCGCATCGAACTGAGCTTCCCGTACTTCATCCGCAAGGCGGCGCCCGTATCGGGCGTTGAAAGCCTGCTCGACTACGACGTGGCGTTGATCGCCGAACGCCGCGAAGGTCAGCGCACCGACCTGACGCTGCGCGTCGTTGCCGCCGTGACCAGCCTGTGCCCGTGCTCGAAGAAGATTTCCGACTACGGCGCCCATAACCAGCGCTCGCACATCACGCTGGAAGCCCGCCTGCGCCAGCCGATGGCGATCGAGGAACTGGTGCGCATTGCCGAGGAGGAGGCCTCCTGCGAGGTGTTCGGCCTGTTGAAGCGGCCGGACGAGAAGTGGGTGACCGAGCGTGCCTACGACAACCCGAAGTTCGTCGAAGACCTGGTGCGCGACATCGCGCTGCGCCTGATGAACGAGCCGCGCGTCGCCGAATGGAAGGTCGCGTCGGAGAACTTCGAATCCATCCATAACCACTCGGCCTACGCCGAGCTTTACGGCAGTAACGACTAAGGGGGCAATCATGAACAGGAAGCAACGCATCGCCGTCGTCGGCGCCGGCATCTCCGGGCTGGCCAGTGCCTGGCTGCTCAGCCGCCAGCATGAGGTGACGCTGTTCGAGGCCGGCAGCTATCTCGGCGGCCATACCAATACCGTCGACGTGACGCTGGAAGGCAAGACGCACCCGGTCGATACCGGTTTCCTGGTCTTCAACGAAAAAACCTACCCCAACCTGATCGCGCTGTTCGCACTGCTCGGGGTGGACAGCGTCGAGACCGAGATGTCCTTCGCGGTCAGCCTGGAAAACCCCGATCTCGAATGGGCCGGCAGCAACCTGGCGACCATCTTCGGACAGAAGCGCAACCTGCTCCGCCGTTCCTTCTGGAGCATGCTGTCCGACATCCTGCGTTTCAACCGCGAGAGCACGGCCTGGCTGGTCAGCCACCCGAACGACCAGCGCAGCGTGCGCGATTTCCTGGAAGCCGGCAAATACTCGGCCGCTTTCTCCGACTGGTACCTGCTGCCGATGGCGGCCGCCATCTGGTCCTGCCCGACCGGCCAGATGCGCGACATGCCGCTCGCCACCTTCATCCGCTTCTGCCAGAACCACGGCCTGTTGCAGGTCTTCGACCGGCCGATGTGGCGCACGGTGCAGGGCGGCGGCCGCGAATACGTGAAGAAGATCGCCGCCCAGCTCGACGACATCCGCCTGGCCTGCCCGGTGCGCGCCGTGACGCGGGCCGCCGACGGCCTGACCGTCGCCCACGACGGCGGCTGCGAGCGCTTCGACCAGGTGGTGATGGCCTGCCACAGCGACCAGGCCTTGGGCATCCTCGGCTTCACGGCCAGCGACGGCCAGCGCGACGTGCTGTCGGCCATCCGCTACCAGCCGAACCGCGCCCTGTTGCACACCGACCCGGCCCTGCTGCCGCGCGACCGGAAGCTGTGGTCGGCCTGGAACTACTTTGCCGGCCAGGGCGAACCGGGTGACCAGCCGGTTGGCGTGTCCTACCTGATCAACAAGCTGCAACCGCTGCCCTTCGAAACGCCGGTCGTCGTCACGCTGAACCCGGCGCGCGAGCCGGATCCGGCCAAGGTCATCGCCGAGTTCGACTATGCCCACCCGATCTTCGATGCCGCCGCCATCGCCGCCCAGCAGCGTCTGGCCGATGTGCAGGGCGAAGGTGGCATCTGGCTGGCCGGTGCCTGGGGCAGCTACGGTTTCAACGAAGACGGCCTGAAGTCGGCACTGCGCGTGGTGAACGGCATGGGCATCCGGGCGCCCTGGCAGGGCGAGACGCCGGCCGTGCTGCACGAAACCGAGACAGCCTGAGGCGGCCATGAACACCCGCCCGCAACTCTGTCTCGGCCACGTCATGCACCGCCGCCTGCGGCCGAAGGTCAATGCCTTCGTCTATCCGGTGTTCTACGTGCAGTTGCCGGTGCGTGATCTGGCGACAGCGAAGTGCGGCATCTTCTCGGTCGACCAGCCCAACCTGCTCAGCTTCCGCAGTCAGGATCATGGTCCACGTGACGGCAGCCCGCTATTGCCGTGGATCGAAGGCCTGCTGCGCCAGCATGGCCTGCCGGCCGACGGCGAGATCGTGCTGCAGACCTTCCCGCGCGTGCTCGGCTACGTCTTCAATCCGGTCAGCTTCTGGTATTGCCACGACCGCAGCGGGGCGCTGATCGCCATCCTGGCCGAGGTGAACAACACTTTCGGCGGCACGCACAGCTATCTGCTGCATCGCCATGGCGAGCCGCTGCACGATGGCGAGGAAATGACGGCAACCAAGCTGTTCCACGTCTCGCCCTTCAACGAAGTCGAAGGGGGCTACCGCTTCCGCTTCCATCTGCAGCGCGCCGTGCAACTGGCCCGTATCGACTACGACGATGCCGAGGGTGAGCTCCTGCTCACCTCCATCTCCGGCAAGCCGCGCGACTGGTCGGCGGCGGCCCTGCTCGGCGCCTTCCTGCGCATGCCCCTGCTGACGCTCGGGGTGATGGCGCGCATCCATTGGCAGGCATTGAAACTCTGGCTCAAGGGCGTGCCCTTCCGCGGCGCGCATCCCGCAACCCAACCCCTACAGGAATCGACAAAATGAATAACACCCTGATTCTGCGCGGCAGTGAAAACCTGGCCCGCGACACCCGGACGGTCTTCGACCTGCTCGAAAAGCTGCAGGGCGGCTTGCTCGAAGTGCGTCTGCCGGACGGCTCCTGCGCCCTTTTCGGCGACGGTGAGGCGGGGGTGACGCTGCAGGTGCACGACGAGGCGATGTTCGGCCGGGTGCTGGCGCGCGGCGACATCGGCCTGGCCGAAGCCTATCTCGACGGCCTGTGGGATTCGCCGGACATCACCGGCCTGCTCACGCTGCTGGTGGCCAACCGCGAGGTGCTGCAGAAGGCGCTCTACGGCTCCTGGCGCCAGCTGCTCGCCGCCCGCGTCCGCCACTGGCTGAACCGCAACAGCAAGGCCGGCAGCAAGCGCAACATCATGGCCCACTACGACCTGGGCAACGCCTTCTACAGTCAGTGGCTCGACCCGAGCATGAGCTATTCGGCGGCCATCTACCGCGATGTCGACGACGGTTCGCTGGAGGCGGCGCAACACGCCAAGTACCAGCGCATCCTGCACTGCCTGCAGGCCAGCCAGGGGCAGAGCGTGCTGGAGATCGGCTGCGGCTGGGGCGGCTTTGCCGAACTGGCCGATCAGGCCGGGCTCAAGGTCACCGGCCTGACCCTGTCGCCGGCCCAGCTGGCCTGGGCGCAGCACCGCGTACCGGCGGCCGACCTGCGCCTGCAGGACTACCGCGACAACAAGGAGCAGTTCGACCATGTCGTGTCGATCGAAATGTTCGAAGCCGTCGGCGAACGCTGGTGGCCGAGCTACTTCAAGACCGTGGCCGGCGCGCTGAAGCCCGGTGGGCGGGCGGTGATCCAGAGCATCACCATCCGCGACGACCTGTTCGCCGCCTACCGCAAGGGCACCGATTTCATCCAGCAATACGTCTTCCCCGGCGGCATGTTGCCCTCGCGTGCCGCCTTCCGCAGCGCGGCCGCCCGCCAGGGCCTGGTCGTGCGCAACGAATACGCCTTCGGCCTCGATTACGCCCGCACCCTGGCCGAATGGCGCGCTGCCTTCGAAACCCGCTGGCCGGAAATCCAGAAGCTCGGTTTCGACGAAACCTTCCGTCGCCTGTGGCGGATGTACCTGTGCTACTGCGAGGCCGGCTTCCGGGCCGGGAGCATCGATGTCGTCCAGTTTGAACTCGCGCATCGTTGATCTCGTCGCGCCCGGGGCGCGGCAGATGGCAGTGGATTCCGAACGGCGACGGGCGCTGCTGTTCGCCCTGGCCGGCTTGCCCTTCGCGGCCTGGGGCAACGGTGATCCGACGGCGGGGCTGAAACGCTGGGGCAATGGCGAATTCCGCCGCTTCGGCTTTCTGGTCTATGAGGCGACCTTGTGGGCCGGCGACGATCCCTTGCGGCCGCCGCTGGCCCTGCGCCTGGACTACAAGCGGAATATCGCGGGCAAGGCGATTGCCGAGGCGAGCGTCAAGGAAATGCGTCGTTTCGTGGCCGACGAGGCCTTGCTGAAACGCTGGGGCGAGGCGATGGCGCGGCTCTTTCCCGATGTGAAGGCGGGCGATCACATTCTGGGTGTGTATCGGCCGGAGGGGGCGGCGTTTCTATTCAACGGGCAGCCCTTGGGGGAAATTGCCGAGGCGGCGTTTGCGCGGCAGTTTTTTGCGATCTGGCTGGATGCGCGGACGAGTGCGCCGGAATTGCGGGAGGCGTTATTGAGGAGGGCGGGGTGAGTTTGTCCTCTGCTCCTGCGGTTGAATTGGGGTCAGACCACGGTTTTGCCGGGTTTGGGGTTTGGCCCTCGTGCAGCCGTTGTTTTTCGCGCTTGCGGCGCGAGCTACTTTCTTCTTGCGTCGCCAAGAAGAAAGTAGCCAAAGAAGAAGGCGACCCTGGTCGACGCCGGGCGTTGCCCGGTTCCTTGCGCTACTCGGTTGGGGCGGGGGCTGCGGAACTCGGGGCTGCACCCCTCAAACAGTCCTCGCCCTTTATCCGCCCCAACCTGCGTTGCTCAGCGTCTCACAAGGGGCCCGAAAGGCGTCGCGGAACAACCGGTAGCGTGGTTTTCCAAGCATGGTGTAGCGGCAGCGGTTTGTGCGCGTGGCGCTTTTCAGCTTCCCGTCGACAGCGCCGAGCAACGGAGGCGTTGGCGGAAAAAGGGCGAGGACTGTCTGAGGGGCGTAGCCCCGAGTTCCGCAGCCCCCGCCAACGACGAGTAGCGCAGGGAACCCGCACAGCGGGCGCTGACGCCGGGTCGCCTTTTCTTTGCGGACTTTCTTTTGGCGAAGCAAAAGAAAGTCCGGCGCGCCTCAAGCGCGAAAAACAACGGTTGCACGAGCGCCAAACCCACAAACCGTGGCCTGACCCCGGTTTGAAGAGCAGGGGAGCACTCTCCCCATGACCTCCCCCCGCATCCTCTCCTACGGTGCCCTGGGCCTCCCCCTGGCCTTCGCCGCCCTCCCCATCTACGTCCACATCCCCCATTTTTATGCCGAAACCACCGGCCTCAGCCTGGCCTTGCTCGGCACCATCCTGCTCGGTGCCCGCCTGCTCGATGCCTTCGTCGATCCCTGGCTCGGCTGGCTGGCCGACCGTCTGCCCCGGCGGGCGATGCTGGCGGTCGCGCTGCTGCCCTTCGCCCTCGGTTTCGTTGCCCTGCTCAACCCGCCATCGAGCGGGGTGGAAGCCTGGCTGCTCGCCTCGCTGGCCCTGACCTATCTCGGCTTTTCCGCTGCGACCGTGGCTTACCAAGCCTGGGGGGCGGATATCGGCCAGATGCCGGAACAACGTACCCGGTTGACCGCTGCCCGCGAGGGTTTCGGTCTGGTCGGCGTGGTACTCGCCGCCGCGCTGCCGTCCTTCCTGGCGAGCGAACTGGCCGAAGGCATCGCCCGGCTGGCCTGGCTGCTGCCGCCGCTCCTGCTCGCCGCCGCGGCGACGACCTTCCTGCGGGTCGGTGCCGGGACGCCGGCCGCGGTCGCCGGTGCGCCGCTCTGGCCCAGCCTGCGGCGGGTCTTTGCCGATTCCGCTTTTCGCCGGCTGCTGGCGGTCTTCGTCGCCAATGGCATTGCCGCTGCCTTGCCGGCCACGCTCTTCCTGTTCTTTGTCGCCGATGTACTGCAGGCGCCGGCGGCGAGCGGCGGCTTGCTGGCCCTGTATTTTGTCGCCGGGGCTTCATCGTTGCCGATCTGGGTGCGCCTGTCGGCTTCCTTCGGGCGTACGTCGGCCTGGCTCGCGGCGATGCTGCTCGCCATGCTGGCCTTCGCCGGGGCCAGCCTGCTCGGGCCGGGCGATCTCTATCCCTTTGCGCTGATCTGCCTCGCTTCCGGCCTGGCGTTGGGCGCCGACCTTGCCTTGCCGGCGGCGATTGCCGCCGATCTCGGCGAACGTCAGGGGCAGGCCGGGGCCTGTTTCGGGGTGTGGAATTTCGTCGCCAAGCTCAACCTGGCGCTCGCCGCTGGCCTGGCGCTGCCCCTGCTCGGCCAACTCGGCTACGTGCCCGGTGGAACGGGCGGGTTGCCGGCGCTGACCTTCACCTACGCCTTGCTGCCGCTCGCCTTCAAGGCCATCGCCGCCGCGCTGTTGTGGCGCTGGCGCGCTTCTCTGGAGATCCGAACATGAAACTGCTGACTGCTGCCCTGTTTTCCCTTGGCCTGACCGCCTGCGCCTCGACCGGGGTCGAGCAATACCGCGCCGAGCAGCCGGCCCTCGACCTGAAGACCTACCTGAATGGCACGCTCGACGCCTGGGGCATGTTCCAGGGGCGTTCCGGCGAGGTGAAGAAGCGCTTCCATGTCGTCATCGACGCCCAATGGCAGGGCGATACCGGCGTGCTCGACGAACACTTCCAGTGGTCGGACGGCACCACCTCGCGCCGGGTGTGGACGCTGAAACGCCAGCCGGACGGCACCTGGCGCGGCACCGCCGACGACGTGGTCGGCGAGGCCATCGGTGAAGTGGCCGGCAATGCGCTACGCTGGCGCTACGTGCTGGCCCTGCCGGTCGATGGCAAGACTTACCACGTCGATTTTGACGACTGGATGTTCCTGATGGACGACAAGGTGATGCTGAACCGGTCGTACATGTCCAAATGGGGTTTCAATCTCGGCGAAGTGACGCTCACCTTCGTCAAGCGAGGCGCGCCATGAACCCGCCGATCCGCGCGTGGCGCGCCAGGCGCGTCTGGCTGGTCGGTGCCTCGTCCGGCATCGGGGCTGCACTGGCGCAGGCCCTGGCCGAGCGCGGCGCCCGCTTGGCCTTGTCGGCACGCCGGGCGGACAAGTTGCAGACGTTGGGCATCGCCGACGCCTTGTGCGTTCCCTGTGACGCGACCGACGCCGCCAGCCTGGCCGAAGCCCGCCGGCAGGTCGTTGCCACGCTGGGCGGCATCGACCTCGTGATCTACCTGGCCGGCGACTATGTGCCGATGCGCGCTGACAGTTTCGATCTGGCGGTTGCCGAGCAGGTGCTCACCGTCAATTTCAACGGCGCCCTGCGCCTGGCGGCAGCCGTCCTGCCCGACCTGCAGCCGGGCGGCGGCATCGCCTTCGTGGCCAGCGTCGCCGGTTATCGCGGCCTGCCCAAGGCCCTGTGCTACGGGCCGGGCAAGGCGGCGCTGATCCACTTCGCCGAGTGCCTGTACCTCGATCTGGCGCCGAAGGGGATCGGCGTCTGGGCGATCAACCCGGGCTTCGTCTCCACCCCGCTCACGGCCAAGAACGATTTCACCATGCCGGCCCTGCAAACACCCGGGCAGGCGGCGCAGGCCATCATCGACGGCTTCGCGGCTGGGCATTTCGAGATTCACTTCCCCAAGCGTTTCACCCGCCTGCTCAAGCTCTTCGCCATCCTGCCCTACCGCTGGTATTTCCCCCTCATTCGCCGCTTTACCGGAGGCTGAGATGAACCTCGACCGCCTGATCGACTTTTACAACAGCTTCGCGCCGGACAGCGTGGCCCGTTTTCCCGAGTTCTACAGCCCCGATGCCTGGTTCAAGGATCCCTTCAACGAAGTGCGCGGTATTCCGGCCATCCAGCGCATCTTCAGCCACATGTTCAAGCAGGTCGACGAACCACGCTTCGTCGTGGTCGACCAGGTCGTCGATGCCGGCGGCGCCATGCTGGTCTGGGAGTTCTGCTTCCGGGTGCGGCTGTGGGGCAAGGGGCAGACGCAGGTCATGCGCGGCGTGTCGCACTTGCGTTTCGACGCCGACGGCAAGGTTTGCTACCACCGCGACTACTGGGACACCGGCGAGGAGCTGTACATGAAGCTGCCCGGCCTCGGTTTGCTGATGCGCGGCCTGCGCCGGGTGCTGGCGGCCTGAAAGCACGGCGTATCGGCGCCTTGCCGGTGGGCTTCAATCCTCCGCCCGCGCCAGCCAGTGATAGAGGCGCTCGAACAGTTGGTCGGGGTCGACCGGCTTGGCGATGAAATCCTTCATGCCCGCTTCTTCGCAGCGCAGGCGATCTTCGGCGAAGGCATTGGCGGTCATCGCGATGATCGGTACGGTGGCGCGGCCGGGCAGGGCGAGGATGCGGCGTGCCGCCTCCAGGCCGTCCATGACCGGCATCTGCATGTCCATCAGGATCACGTCGTAATCGCTCGCTTGCGCCCTGGCCAGGGCCTCGGCACCGTTTTCCGCCGCATCGACGATCAACCCGGTGTCGGCGAGCAGCGCGAAGGCGACCTCGCGGTTGATCTCGTCGTCCTCGACGAGCAGGACCCGGCGCCCGGTGAAGCGCTCGGCGATCGCCCGGTCGTCGACCTTGGCCGGCTCGACGGCCCCGGGCAGCTCACCGTGCGGGTCCTTCTTCAGGCGGGCCGAGAACCAGAACAGGCTGCCCTGGCCCGGCGTGCTGGAAAAGCCGGTGTCGCCTCCCATCAGCTCGGCCAGCTTCCGGGTGATCGCCAGGCCCAACCCGGTACCGCCGTACTTGCGCGTCGTCGAGTTGTCGGCCTGCTCAAAGGCGCTGAACAGGCGGCCCTGTGCGTCGGGGGCGACGCCGATGCCGGTGTCCTCGACCTCGAACCGGATGACCACCGCCTCCGGCTCCTCGGCCAGCAGCCGGGTGCGGAAGGCGATGTGGCCGGATTCGGTGAATTTGACGGCATTGCTCGCGAAATTGAGCAGCGCCTGCTGCAGGCGGGTCGGATCGCCGAGTACACCACAGGGCAGCGGGGCGATGTCGCGGATCAGTGCCAGCTGCTTGGCGTCGGCTCGCTCCTGGATCATCGAGCAGACATTGCCGATCAGGCTGCCGAGATTGACGCGGGTTTCTTCCAGGGCGAACTTGCCGGCCTCGATTTTCGACAGGTCGAGCACGGCGTTGATGATGTCGAGCAGGTGTTCGCTGGCGCTCTCGATGCGGTCCAGGCGTTCGGCCTGCTCCGGCGTGCAGCCGGCGCGGCGCAGCAGATGTGACATGCCGGTGATGGCGTTGAGCGGCGTGCGGATTTCATGGCTCATGTTGGCCAGGAAGGCGCTCTTCGACTGATTGGCCTTTTCCGCAGCTTCCTTGGCGACGCTCAGTTCGTAGGTGCGCTCGGCGACCAGTCGTTCCAGGTCCAGGCGGTAGTTCTCCAGTTCGGTGATGTCGCGGATCGCGCCATAGAGCACTGCCTCGCCATCCGGGCCGAGCTCGATTTCCGCCACGCTGTGCAGGAAGTGCAGCGAACCGTCGCGGTGCTGGGCGCGGACAACGAAGGCGCTGCTCTCGCCGGCTTGCAGCTGGGAGATCTGGCGGGCGAAAAGCGGTTGGTCGTCGGTGCAGACGAAATCGCGCCAGCTGCCGCGCTGGCGGATTTCCGCCGCGCTGTAGCCGAACAGCTTTTCGGCCTGGCCGCCGATCCAGTCGATGCGGAACGCGCCCTCGTCGTCGCGCCGGCAGGAGTAGATCAGGTCGCTGCTCATCGACGAAATGCGCCGGAAGCGGCTCTCGTTTTCGAGCAGAGCCTCCTGTGCCCGCTTGTGTTCCGTCATGTCGCTGCAGAAACCCATGACCCGTTCGCCGGGCAGCATGATGGTGCGCAGCGTCGTATGGATCAGATGCCCGTCCTTGCAGCGCAGGGTGATTTCGCTGTCACTCACGCGGCTGCGCTTGTTGTGCTCGTACTGCACCTCGTGCGTGGCCAGCAGGTTGGGCGGCGCCAGGTCGCGGATATTCATCTGCAGCAATTCGTCGCGGCTATAGCCGACCAGTTCGCAGCCGGCCGGATTGACGTCCACGTAGTCGCCCTGGGCGTCGGCGACGAAAATGCCGACCGGGGCCGATTCGACATAGCTGCGGAAACGCGCCTCGGATTCGACCAGGGCGGCGGTGTGTTCGAGATTGCGCTGCCAGTGGCGGTACATCAGCCAGGCGGCGGCCAGGCTGAGCAGGAAAAAGGCGCTGACAAACAGGATGACGTTGCGCCGCTCCTCGCGCCAGACGTCCAGGTAATCCGCCGGTGCCCGGCCGACGGCCAGGATGTAGGGCAGGCCCTCGATGCGGCGGAAGGCATAGCTCCTTTCGATGCCGTCCGGTGGGTTGAGGGTGTGGAAATGCCCTTCCTTGACGCCGGAATCGAGGATGGCGAGGAATTCGCGCGACACCGTTCGGTCGCCGATCGTCCCGGCCGGGCCATCAATAGCCGGGTAGCGTGTCGCCAGGCTGTGGTTGAGATGCCGGATGATGGCCGAGCCGTGCGGCCCGAGTTTCAGCGTGGACAACTGATCGTAGAAATGGGAGAGCGCGACGGTGGCATTGATGACGCCGGCCAGGCTGCCATCCGGCTTGCGGTAGGAGCGGGTGAAGGGAATCACCCAGATGTTCGACACCCGGCCGATGACCGGTTCGCCGACCACCATGGCCCGGCCCGGCGCAACCTGATGTGCGGCGAAGAAGGGGCGGTCGGCATAGGTTTCCTGCGTTTCCGACGTGACCCCCTTGCCCCAGCGCAGGCGGCCCGTCGCGTCGGTGACCCGGAAGGCATCCACTTCCGGCAACTGCTCGCTCTGCAAGGCGAGTACATGCGCGACCTCCACCGGGTCGATGCCGCCCTGTTCCTGTTCGTGCTCCAGCATATGCACGATGTTGAGCAGGGCAAGGTCGATGCGGCGCGCACTGTCCGCAACGTTCTGCTCGATCAGGAAAGCCAGGTTGGTCGTCGACTCGCGTACCTTTTCCAGCGTCCGGGCATGGCTGTAGAGCAGGCTCTGGATGCCGATGGCGAGGATGACCAGGTTGACGACGACGACGCCCGCCACCAATTGCCAGAAGGCGCGCCCTCGCGTTGCCCGAGATGCGGCGGCAGGCGGCCGGTTCACATCAGGCATGGCGGCCGTCCTGAAGCTGTTGTGCGTATGAATTTGGCATAATTCCCAATAATGGAATTTGGTGGATAAATTTGCCACATTTTAATGTAGGCTAAGCAGGGCGTGTGCAGTTTTGCTCCTTCAGTACTGGAAGCCGGTAACCCGCAGCGGGTGCTGAAATCTGCCCTTCAATGCCAGGGCGTCGGGGAAACCGGAGGGGCGTGGCGCCAGGAGAAAGCAGCAGGTGGGGCTGCCGGGTCAGAAGCGTTTCGGTGCGGCTGTCCGCGCGTAGCTAATGTGTGAGTTGCTCGCGGGGTGCCGAGGCCGCCGGATCAATGCGCAGCCAGCAGCTTGCCGAGCAGGCTGCCGGATTTCTCGTGGCCGTGCAGCACGTATTCCAGTTCGTTGGCGTTGCGCAGCGTCAGTTCCAGGTTGCGCTGGGCGCTCAGCGGGCTGGCGAAGAGCAGCTGGTCGCCGGCCTGCAGGGCTTCGTCGTCGTCCGGCAACAGGCGGCAGGCATCGCCGCGTTCGATCATCAGCGGCACGACCGGCAGACGGCGACTGCGCTCCGTGCCATCGATCAGCAAGTCGCCGACCCGGATGGGCTGGTCATGCATCAGGGCCTGCCAGGCGGCGGGCGCCTCGGCGGCGTTGAGGCGGTTGTCCCAGACGACCGGTGTCCGGCCGCCACAGGCCTCGCTCAGTCGTTCAGCCAACTGGTGGCAGGCGGCTTCGTCGAGGTGCGGCAGGCGTTCGAGAAAGCGGGCGAGCAGCGGGGCGGTGAGCAGGGCGATGCACTCCTGCGCGATGATCCGGCTGGGCAGCACGGTGAAATCGGCGGCATAGGCATCGAACAACGCCGCATTGGCCGCCTGGTTCTGGCGGGCGACAACGAACAGGTCCGGCTTGAGCTCGGCGGCGGTCACGGCGATCGACAGGTTGTTGATGTCGTTGTTGCTGCCGGCGACGATACCGTCGGCCTTTTCAATACCGGCCTGGCGCAGGGTGGATGCCTCGGTGCCGTCGCCGGTGATGTCGTGGTCGCTATCCCGGGCGCTGGAGTCGATGATGGTCAGCGCGATGCCGTTGTTGCGCAGGCGGCTGGCGATGGCATGGCCGAAACGCCCGTAGCCGCAGAGAATCCAGTGCCCGCGCGGCGGCCGGTGTGGCTCGGGGAGGGCGGTTTCCGGCAGGCTGGTGAGCAGTTCGATCAGCCGGAAGCGCTCCGGTGCGGCGATGGCCAGCGCCAGGCTGTCGGCGAAGCGCTCGAACGGATTGATGATGTGGTCGGTACCGAAGGAGGCCATGTTGGCCGCCGTCGCCGCCAACTCGGCGCGGGCGATGACCGGGATTTTCGGGTTGAGCAGGCGGACAGCGATGGCAATGGCCAGGTTGCTCTGGTCGTCGTTGGTCATCGCCAGCACGCCCCGGCATTTCGGGTGATTCAGGCCGGCCAGCTTGAGGTTGTCGGGCAGCCGCGCATCGGCCGCGAGGGCCGGCGTATCGGTCTTGAAATCGAGCAGGTCGAGTTCCTCGACGCGCATTTCGTCCTTTTCCAGCACCACGAAAGCCTGTCCGACATGGTCGAAGCTGCGGGCGATCAGGCCGCCCGTCTCGCCGCAGCCGCAGATCAGGTAGAAGTCCTCTTTGGTCTGCCGGACCCGCCGGGCGAAGCGGTTGGTGGTCAGCGTGTTCTGGAAGCCCTTGTCCTGGAGCAGGGCGATCAGCGTGACGACCGAATACGACCAGCCGACCACGGTCAGGTAGATGCAGACCATCACCCACAGTCTCTGCGCGTCCGAAAAGGCGACCGGAATTTCGCCGAAGCCGATGGTCGTTGCCGTGTAGCTGATGAAATAGAAGGCGTGGAAGAAGCTCATCGGCGGCGTCGGCTTGCCGTCGGCGTCGACACCCGGCACCAGCGTCAGGCCGATCACCGAAATGGCGTAGATGACGATGAGCACGATGATCGGCGCCCGCATGCGCCGGAGCACCAGGAAGAAGGCGCTGTTCATGATGGCGGCCTCAGCGGCGCAGCATCACCGTTTCGACGATCAGGATGACGACGGAGACGATGTTGGCGAACAGCGCGCCGCCCGACAGCGACACGACGCTGGAGGTGACATGCGGCGTCATGCCGACGCCCGTGACATGCACGGCAACGCCCCAGGTGATGGCGGCGGCGATCAGCTGCAGATCGGCGACCAGGCTGGTGGACAGGTGGATGGCGCCGATCTGCGTACGGTCGCCGAATTTGAGCGCCGTGGCGATCAGGCTGACGACCAGCGCGGCCGCGAGTTCATAGACGCTGTGCAGTTCCGGGTTGCCGATGTCCCCGATGAAGAAACCGAAGTTGAGCGTTGCCGCCAACAAAATGAAGAAACCGAAAATGACTTTTTCGAGATTCATGGAGCCCCCTCCCCCAAACGATCAGGGCGCCCCGGCGGTGATCGCCGGGACGCCCTGTCAGCTTACTCCCGTTGTGCGGCGGCGGGAATCAGCGATTCTCGACCGGCGCGCTGGCCGGCGGCGTCTTGCGGGCGCCGAGTACCTGCTGGTCGAGGCGGCGGGTTTCGTCCTCGCCGACCACTTCCAGCACATTAACCACCTTGACGACACCGGCCGTTGTGCGGGCGACGGCGATGGCGACCTTGGCTTCGCGCTCGTTGACAATGCCCATCAGGAAGACGATGCCGCGCTCGGTCAGCACCTTGATGTGGTTGGCCGAGATCTGGTTGCTATCGACCAGGCGGGCCTTGACCTTGGAGGTGATGAAGCTGTCGTTGCTGCGGCTGGAGAGCGGGGTGGCCGGGCCGATGCCGAGTTCGTTGTAGACGTCCTTGACGCCCTCGATCTTGCGCACTTCGCTTTCGATGACCGACTTGGCTTCCTCGTTCGGTACCTCGCCGGTGATCAGCAGGCGACGGTTGAAGGACGTGAAATTGACGTGTGCCGTGTCCTTGTACTGGGCCGGCACGTGGTTGTTGGCCTTCCATTCCGTCGTTTCGTCGTCGGTCTGTGTGCCGGTCGACCGGCGGTCGTGGGCCGACATCACGCCGCTCGCCGCGGCGGTGCCGAGCAGGGCGACTTCGACGCAACCCTGCAGGCCGGGCAGGGCGACGATCAGGGCGAGGGCGGCCAGGCTCAGTTTGGCTTTTTGCATCATTCGACTCCCAACAAAAGTGCGTCGATCCCGTCGCACAGGCAGTGGATGGCAACCAGGTGAGTTTCCTGAATACGTGCCGTACGGTCGGCCGGCACGCAAAGGTGGATATCGTCGTCGCGCAGCATCTCGCCGATCTGGCCGCCGCCCTTGCCGGTCAGCGCGACGACGCGCATGTCGTGCTCGTGGGCCGCCTTGATCGCCTCGATGACGTTGGCGGAATTGCCCGAGGTCGAGATGGCGAGCAGCACGTCGCCGGCGTGACCGAGGCCGCGCACCTGCTTGGAGAAGATCTGGTTGAACGAATAGTCGTTACCGACGGCAGTCAGGATCGAGCTGTCGGTGGTCAGCGCGATGGCTGCCAGTTCCTGGCGCTCGGCCTCGAAGCGGCCGATCAGTTCGGCGGCGAAATGCTGCGAGTCGCCGGCCGAGCCGCCGTTGCCGCAGGCGAGAATCTTGCCGCCGTTGATCAGGCAGTGGAACATCGTCTCGATGGCGGCGGCGATCGGTGCGGCCATCGCGTCGACGGCATTGAGCTTGGTTTGGGCGCTGTCCTCGAAATTCCTGGCAACGCGGGCGATCAAATCCATATCGGTCAAGGGCTTGGGGCTGTAGAAGATCGCATCATTCTACCTCACAGCTCGATGAAGACTTCGAAGGCCACCCGTTGCCAGGGGTTTTTGTTGTCGCTCACCGACGACACGCGCGCTGTCAGGCGGTCGCCGGCATCGAGTGCTGCGGCGATGACCCGATTCTCGGTGCGCGGCACATAACCCAGCGTGTGGCCGCGCCATTCGACGCGGATGGCGTGGCGGTCATGGCGGTTGTCCGCTTCGCGCACCAGCGCCAAGGCGTCACCCGGCCGGATCTCCTGCCACACCGTGCTCAACGCGTAATACTGGCTGCCGGCCAGCGGCGAATGCTGGATCAGCACGCGCCCGCCTTCGGCCCGCGAGACGCCGAGCCAGAACAGCAGGCTAAGCGTCAGCAGAAAACGCATTTTTCAGCCATGCCAGCCGTTCGCCCTCGATCAGCACGCAATCGAAGCGGCAATCGCATTCCGGCTGGCCGGCCAAGTAATGCTGGGCGGCGAGGATGATGCGCCGCTGCTTGGTCGTCGTGATGCTGGCCGCCGCGCCGCCGAAATCGCTGCGGCTGCGCAGGCGCACCTCGACGAAAACCAGTGCCTTGCCGTCGCGGCAGATCAGGTCGATCTCGCCACCGCGCACCCGGAAATTACGCACCACGACGCGCAGGCCGTGGCGCTCCAGATGGCGTGCCGCCCTGTCTTCGGCTTCGCGGCCGCGGGCGGTGGTGGTATCGTCGGCTTTTGTTCGCATGCCCAAACTATGACGGAATCCATGACGCAGGAATGCGCCGCATTGTATGTCGTCCCGACCCCGCTCGGGAACCTGGCCGATCTCACCCGCCGCGCCGAGGAAATCCTGCGCAGCGTGCCCTGGGTGGCAGCCGAAGACACCCGGCACAGCGGCCCGCTGCTCAAGCAACTCGGCGCCCGGGCCCGCACCCTGCCGGCGCACCAGCACAACGAAAACGAAGCGGCCGCCCGCATCGTTGAAAAACTGCAGGCCGGCGAATCCGTCGCCCTGATTTCCGACGCCGGTACCCCCGGCATCTCCGATCCCGGCGCCCGCATCGTCGCCGCCGTGCGCGAAGCCGGTGGCCGCGTCGTGCCGTTGCCCGGCCCCTGTGCCGCCACCACGGCGCTCTCCGCCTCCGGCCTGCTCGACGAGCACTTCCTGTTCTACGGTTTCCTGCCCGCCAAATCCGGCCAGCGCCGCCAGGCCCTCGAAGCCCTGTCCGACATCCCGGCGGCCCTCGTTTTCTACGAAGCCC
This sequence comes from Dechloromonas agitata is5, assembly GCF_000519045.1. Taxonomy (GTDB): domain Bacteria; phylum Pseudomonadota; class Gammaproteobacteria; order Burkholderiales; family Rhodocyclaceae; genus Azonexus; species Azonexus agitatus. The sequence continues at coordinate 373,704 of NZ_KI912532.1, read as the reverse complement.
CGCACCGCGTACTCGATACCGTGGCCGATCTGGCCAGCGTTTTCGGCCAGCGCACCCTGGTCATCGGCCGCGAACTGACCAAGCTGTTCGAAACCATCCATTCCCTGCCGCTGCCCGAGGCGCTGGACTGGCTGAAGGCCGACCCCAACCGCCAGCGCGGCGAGTTCGTGCTGATGCTGTCCGGCGCCAGCGGCGAGGCCGACAGCGGCGAAGGCGAGCGCGTCCTCAAGCTGCTGCTGGCGGATGGCCTGCCCACCAAGCAGGCCGCGAAGCTCGCCGCGAGCATTACCGGGGCGTCAAAAAACGCGCTGTACGACCTGGCGCTGAGTCTGAAGGGCTGATGTCGCTCAGGGCATGATCTCGACGTACTCGTAAACCTCGCAGTCGGTGATCTGCCGGCGTAGCGGCACGGGCAGGCGAGCGAACCACGCTTGCGGGTCGTGCTTGTCGATCTCGCGGCCCATGAAACGTAACAGGTCGCAGATCGGCTCAACGACGTTGGCGCGATAGCGCAGGTCGTTCTTGACGTAGCCCAGCCAGAGGTTCTTCATGCAGTTGCGGCGGCACCACGAGAAGGCCTCGCAACCTTCGCAGGGCATGCTGGCGGCGGGTTGCAGCGGACTCTTCTTCAGCCAGTTGCTGCGCACGTCGCCCATCTGCATGTCGTGGGCGTACATCATGTCCGGGCAGGGGTAGATCTGGCCGTTGGGCATGACGTTGATCAGGTGGGTCGACACGCGGCATTGCGTCAGGCCGGCGTAGAGTTCCTGGCCACGCGTCGGCAGCACCTTGTTGCGGACGATGCCCATCAGCGGGATCAGCGGGTAGAGCACGTCGGTGCGCGAGAAGAATTTTTCGATCAGCGGCACCAGCACGGCCTGGCGTTGCTCGACGGAATCGCCGGCATACATCTCGTCGGCGACGAACTGCCAGTACAGGTAGTCGAAATGGCCGTCGGCGCTGACCAGTTCATCGAGTTCCTCGAACGTGGTGGCCGGGTTGCCCCAGGTGACGCGGGCGGTCACCGTGCCGCCGATCTTGTCGCGCACCGCCGCCAGGTTCTTCAGCACCTGCCGGTAGATGCCGCGGCCGCGATAGCCGTCGGTGGTCGCCTCGCTGCCGTCAATCGAGACGAGGATGTTGGACAGCCGGCCGAGCGCCCAGTCGGGCAGGCCGTCGAGTAGCGTACCGTTGGTCTGTAACTGGAAGCGGAAGAGCGGGAAGCGCTGCATGACCTCCAGCATCATGTCGAGATTCAGCGTCGGCTCGCCGCCGTAGAAGGTGACGTACACCTCCTTGCCCTGCAGATGCTTGTCCACGAAGGCGGCCAGTTCGTCGACGGTGTATTCGACGTGGTTCTGCGAGCCGAGCACGTCGCCGACGCCGAGCGAGCAATAGGTGCATTTCAGGTTGCACTTGAGCGTGGTCAGCAGTTGCAATTCAACCCGGCCGCCGATGATGGGATCCGGGTCGGATGCGGGAATGCGGCGGGAAGCGGGATGGGGCTGCAGTACGATGTCGGTCATGGGGTGTCCTCACGGGAAGCCGGGGATTCTAATGAAGCCGGGGCCGTGGGTCTGTCCTCCTTTCGGCCTGTTAGAATGCGACTATTGGAGGATGTCCCGAGTATGCAACTGACCATTACCCGTCCCGACGACTGGCACCTGCACCTGCGCGATGGCGAGGCGCTGGCCGCCGTTCTGCCGCACACCGCCCGCCAGTTCGGCCGGGCCATCGTGATGCCCAACCTGAAGCCGCCGGTCACCACCGTCGAGCAGGCTGCTGCCTACCGCGATCGTATCCTGGCCGCGCTCCCGGCCGGCCTGGCCTTCGAGCCGCTGATGACGCTGTACCTGACCGACAACACCCCGCCGGCCGAAATCGCCAGGGCGGCCGCCTCCGGCTTCGTCAAGGCTGTCAAGCTCTACCCCGCCGGGGCGACGACCAATTCCGACGCCGGCCTGACCGCCATCGAGAAGGCCTATGACACGCTGGCCGAAATGGAGCGCGTCGGCCTGCCGCTGCTCGTGCACGGCGAGGTCACCGATCCGAAGGTCGATCTCTTTGACCGCGAGAAGGTCTTCATCGACACTGTCCTGGCGCCGCTCACCCAGCGTTTCCCGAAACTGAAGGTGGTGATGGAACACATCACGACCCAGGATGCCGCCGAGTTTGTCGCATCCACGCCGGCCAACGTCGGCGCGACGATCACCGCCCACCACCTGCTCTACAACCGCAACGCCATCTTCCAGGGCGGCGTGCGGCCGCACTGGTATTGTCTGCCGGTGCTGAAGCGCGAAACGCACCGCGAGGCGCTGGTCGCCGCGGCCATTTCCGGCAATCCCAAGTTCTTCCTCGGCACCGACTCGGCGCCGCACGCCAAGGGCGCCAAGGAGGCGGCCTGCGGCTGCGCTGGCTGCTACACCGCCTATGCCGCCATCGAGCTCTACGCCGAAGCCTTCGAACAGGCCGGTGCGCTCGACAAGCTGGAAGGCTTCGCCAGCTTCCACGGCCCGGACTGGTACGGCTTGCCGCGCAACACCGACACCATCACGCTGGCCAAAGAAAGCTGGACGGTGCCGGCCGATTACCCGTACCTGAGCACCGACACCATCGTGCCGCTGCGGGCCGGCGAAACCCTGACCTGGAAAATGCGCTAAGGAAAATCATCATGCGTCTGCGCCATCTGCTGCTTCCCTTGCTGGCCGCCCCGTTGCTGACCGCCTGCGTGAACGATGGCGCGACGTATGAAATCGACAACAGCCGTGAGCATGTCCTGTCGCTGATCCGCGAACAGCCCTATTTCTGGGACAGCAAGGTCAACCTGTTCTTCGTCGTCTCGCGCATGCCGGTCTGCATGCGCCGCCACAGCCTGGGCGTCGGCACCGACAAGACCCGGGTCGAGGTTTACCAGGTGCCGTCCGGCGCTTTCATCATCAAGGCGGGCAAGAAGATGTTTGCCACCGAGACGCAGACCTGCGAGAGCTGGGCGAAGATGGACAGCGAGCCGGCCGAGGGCATGGGCACCCTGATGGGTACCTTCCGCCTCAAAAAGGGCGTGCTGACCTTCGTCAAGGAAGAGGGCGCCGACAAGCCTGCCACTGACGAGTGAGCACCGGCTCCCCCTACCCGTCCTTCCTGTTCGACCCGCTGCGGCACTGGCTGGATCAATTGCCGCCCCGGCCCGATAGTGCGGCGCTTGTCGCGCTGGCCGAGCAGCATCCCCGCCATGTCGCCAGTGGCCAGCGCGTCCGCTTTGTACCACCGCAGGATGACGGCAAGGCCTATGAATGCCGCATCTGGGAGCGCGGCGAAGTCGAGACCCGCCCCGACAACTGGCACGACTTCTTCAACGCCTTGGTCTGGCTGAGTTTTCCGCAGACCAAGAATGCCATCAGCGCCGCCCATGTGCGGGCCATGCAACAGCCGGGCGAACTCCGCGGCCGGGTGCGCGACGCGCTGACCCATTTCGACGAATGCGGCATCGTCGTGCTGTCAGCCCAGCCCCAGCTGCTCAACCTGTTGCGCGATTTCCGCTGGCGCGAGCTGTTCGTCGAGCAGCGGGCCGCCGTCCGCCGCGACATGCGTTTCGTCGTTTTCGGCCACGCCACCTACGAGGCGCTGCTGGCGCCTTTTCGCGGCCTGACGGCCAAGGCCGTCCTCTACGAGGTCGATGCCAGCTGGCTGGCATGGCCACGGGCCGAGCAGGTCGCCGCCGTCGATCGCTGGCTGGCCGCCGACATGGCCGCCGGTCGTTTCGTTCGCCCGCGCGACTTCCACCCCCTGCCGCTGCTGGGTATCCCCGGTGTCGTGCCGGAGAGTGAAGACGCCACCTATTACGACGATACCTGGCAATTCCGGCCGGGCCGGCGGGCGCTGGTTTAACACCCTGTGCGTGAGTGGTGAAATGGTGCAAAATTTGCGTTTTGCATAGAGGTACGTCGGGTGAAGATCGAGGGACAGCTGACCCGTTGGGATGATGAGCGCGGCTTCGGGTTCATTACTCCCTATAACGGTGGCCAGGAAGTTTTTGTGCACATCAAATCGTTTCCTCCTGGCAGCCCTCGCCCGACAATCGGCGAGCAGTTGGCTTTCGAGATTGAACTGAACGGCGATGGAAAAAAGCGCGCAGTGCGTGTCAGCCGGTTGATGAAGCGCCGTCCTGCGGTTAAATCGAAAGTGTCGGGCGACAGCGTGAGAGGGCAGATATCCCTGCTGCCTATCGTGCTATTCGCCCTGCTGCTGCTTGGGCTCGGTACGCTCTGGAAACTGCCCGCATACTGGTTTGCCGTCTACGGCGCGGCCAGCCTGGTCAGCTTTGCCCTGTATGCCTGGGATAAATCGGCTGCCGCCCATGGCGCCTGGCGAACGCCGGAGTCGACGTTGCATCTGTGGGCCCTGGTCGGTGGTTGGCCGGGGGCTTTGCTGGCGCAGCGGCTGATTCGCCACAAGTCGGTCAAGGCCGAATTCCGGGCGGTCTTCTGGGGGACGGTCGCACTCAATGTCGCGGCGCTGATCTGGCTGGCTTCGCCGGGTGGGCGAATGTGGCTGGCCGGGATGTCCATCGGCTGAACATCCCGGGGTGGGCGTTACGCCGCCTGTTCCGCCCGGCCGGCGAGGCCGAGGCGGTTGATGCCGCTGATGATGGCCTTGAGCGAGGCGGTGACGATGTTGCTGTCGATGCCGACGCCGAAGGTTTCCCCCCGGCCGCTGGCCGCCATCTCGACGATGGCGCAGGCGCGGGCGTTGCCGTCCTCGCCCATCGGTACCATCGAGCGTTCCTCGTAGCTGCGTACCTGGACCTTGATGCCGGCCGTTTCGAGGGCGTGCATGGCGGCGTTGATCGGGCCGTTGCCTTCGCCGGTGAGGAGGTGCGGCACGCCGTTGATGTCGACCGAGAGGCGGATGCCCTGGCGCATGTCTTCTCCATGGCCGTGTTCGAAGAGATGATGTTCGCGATAGCGCACCGGGCTGGTCGCGTCGAGGTAGGCGGCGCTGAACAACTGCCAGATGTCGCCGGCGCTCACCTCGCCGCCGTGGGTGTCGGTGTGCTTCTGCACCACACCGGAAAACTCGACCTGCAAGCGACGCGGCATGACGATGCCGTGTTCGGTTTCCATCAGGTAGGCGATGCCGCCCTTGCCCGACTGGCTGTTCACCCGGATCACCGAATCGTAGCTGCGGCCGACGTCGGCCGGGTCGATCGGGAGGTAGGGCACTGCCCATTGCTCGTCCGCCTTTTGAGCAGAGAACCCCTTCTTGATGGCGTCCTGGTGGGAGCCGGAGAAGGCCGTGAATACGAGATCCCCGACGTACGGGTGGCGCGGATGGATCGGGAGCTGGCTACAGTGTTCGAAGGTGCGGGCAACGGCATTGATGTCCGAGAAATCGAGACCCGGATGAACGCCTTGCGTGTACATGTTGAGGGCGAGGGTGACGAGGTCGACGTTGCCGGTCCGCTCGCCGTTGCCGAAGAGGCAGCCCTCGACACGGTCGGCGCCGGCCATGAGGCCGAGTTCGGCGGCGGCGACGGCGGTGCCGCGGTCGTTGTGCGGGTGGAGGCTGATGATGACGCTGTCGCGACGTTCGAGATGGCGATGCATCCACTCGATCTGGTCGGCGTAGATGTTCGGCGTGGCGATCTCGACCGTGGTTGGGAGGTTGAGGATGACCTTGCGCTCGGGGGTGGCGCCCCAGGTGGCGGTGACGGCGTCGCAGACTTCCTTGGCGAAATCGAGCTCGGTGGCGGTGAAGAGTTCCGGGCTGTATTCAAGCGTGATCTCGGTTTCCGGCATCGCCTCGGCTTCGGCCTTGATGAGCTGGACGGCCTCGACGGCCATCTGCACGACCTCGGCCTTGCTCATGTTGAAGACCGTGTCGCGGAAGGTCGGGCAGGTCGCGTTGTAGACGTGCACGATGGCCTTCTTGGCGCCCTTCAGGGCTTCGAAGGTGCGGCGAATGAGGTGTTCGCGGGCTTGCGTGAGCACTTCGATGGTCACGTCGTCCGGGATGTGGCCCCCCTCGATGAGCTGGCGGACGAAGCCGAATTCGGTTTCGGAGGCCGAGGGGAAGGCGACTTCGATTTCCTTGAAACCGATGGCGCAGAGCATCTTGAACATCTGCATCTTCTTGTCGGCATTCATTGGCTCGAAAAGCGCCTGGTTGCCGTCGCGGAGATCGGTGCTCATCCAGACCGGCGGCCGCTCGATGACGCGGTTCGGCCACTGGCGGTCGGTCATCCGGACCGGCGGAAAGGCGGTGTATTTGGTGGCGGGTTGGCGGATCATGGGGCAGCTCCAAAAAACTTTGCGATGGCGGAATCTTACGTAAAAGCGCGAAGCAGGTGCTTGCGTATTGCTGTCTTGTTCGGCTTAATATTGGCAGAAAATTGCGTAAATTTATTCAATGGAGAAATTAGGTGCAGCTAGATCGCTATGATCGGCAAATTCTCGCCATCCTGCAGGCCGATGGGCGCATCAGCAATCAGGATCTGGCTGATCGCATCGGCCTGTCGCCGTCACCCTGCCTGCGTCGTGTCCGGACGCTGGAGGAGTCCGGCCTGATCGCCGGCTACCGCGCTCATCTTGACGCCAAGAAGCTCGGCCTGAGCCTGATGGCGCTGATCGGCATTTCGATGGATCAGCACACCCCGGAACGCTTCGCCAACCTGGAGGCGACCATCGCCGACATACCGGAAGTGCTGGAATGCCTGCTTATCACCGGCCAGCAGTCGGATTACCAGTTGAAGGTCGTGGTGCGCGACATGGATGCCTACCAGGATCTGCTGCTCAACCGGATTACCCGGATTCCCGGCGTGACCGGCGTGCATACCAGTTTCGTGCTGCGCAAGGTGATCGAGCGGGCAACCTTGCCCCTCGGGGAATAAGCGGCACAGCCCGCCAGGGGCGGGCCTTGCCGTGGTGCGTCAACCCTGGCCGGAAAGGGCGGCCGGGTTGTCGCGCCTGGCCAGAATGAATTCCCTGAGCAGGGTTCTGGCCAACACGGCCGGTGGTTGGCCAGCCAGCTGCCGGCTGGTGCCACCGGTCGCGGTGGAGACGACGAGGATCATGCCAGCCACCCAGTAGTGGCCGGAGTAGACATCGCCCTCGATGTCGCAGCTGACCGGATGGCGCTCATAGTGCTGGCCGGTTGATGCGGTCGCCTGGCGATGTCCTGACCTCATGCCGCGTCAGGCCTTGACGCGGCTGAGACTGATTTTCTGGAGCAGGGTGTAAAGCTCGTCCTTGATGGCCAGCTTCTTCTTCTTCAGAACCTCGATCTCGTCCGGTGTGCCCGGTTCCAGGTGGGCTTCCATGTTCTTGATCTTCTGGTCGAGCGTGTTGTGCTTCTCGAACAGGTTCTGGAAGTAACGGTCGCTCGTCTTCAGTTCGGTTATCAGGTCGCGATATTCGTGGAACATGGCAGTCCTCCGTCAGTCAGTGGCGATCGGCTGGTTAAATGACACCCTGGGCCAGCATGGCGTCGGCAACCTTGACGAAGCCGGCGATGTTGGCGCCATTCACGTAGCTCACCTTGCCGTTGGCGTCGCGGCCATAGACCAGGCAGGCTTCGTGGATGTTGCACATGATCTCGTGCAGGCGGGAATCGACCTCGTCGCGTTGCCAGGAGAGGCGCATTGCGTTCTGGCTCATCTCCAGGCCGGAGGTGGCGACGCCGCCGGCATTGCTCGCCTTGCCCGGGGCGTAGAGCACGCCGTTGCTTTCGAAAACCCTCACGGCATCGGCGGTCGACGGCATGTTGGCACCTTCGGCCACGCAGATCACGCCGTTCTTGAGCAGGGTCTTGGCATCCTCGCCGTCCAGTTCGTTCTGCGTGGCGCAGGGCAGGGCGACGTCGACCGGCACGTGCCAGGGACGGACGCCCGGCTGGAAGGTGGCGCCGACGCGCTGGGCGTAATCGCTGACGCGGCCGTAGAGGTGGTTCTTCACTTCCATCAGTTCAGCCAGCTTTTCCGGCGTGAAGCCGCTCTCGTCGATCACTGTGCCGCTCGAATCGGACACCGTGACCACCTTGGCACCCATCGCCATGGCCTTCTCGACAGCATACTGGGCGACGTTGCCGGCGCCGGAGACGCTGACGCGCAGGCCGTCGAAGCTGCGGCCCTGCTGCTTGAGCATTTCTTCGGCGAAATAGACGGTGCCGTAGCCGGTGGCTTCCGGACGGATCAGCGAGCCGCCGAAGCTCAGGCCCTTGCCGGTGAACACGCAGTCGGCGCGGTTGGCCAGCTTCTTGTACATGCCGGCCATGAAGCCGACCTCGCGGCCGCCGACGCCGATGTCGCCCGCCGGCACATCGGTATCGGAACCGACATGGCGGAACAGTTCGCTGACGAAGGCCTGGCAGAAGCGCATGACTTCGCCCGGGCTGCGGCCCTTCGGATCGAAGTCGGAACCCCCCTTGCCGCCCCCCATGGGCAGGGTGGTCAGCGCGTTCTTGAAGGTCTGCTCGAAGGCCAGGAACTTGAGGATGGACAGGTTGACCGACGGGTGGAAGCGGAGGCCGCCCTTGTAGGGGCCGATGGCCGAGGAGTGCTGGATGCGGTAGCCACGATTGACCTGGACATCGCCATGGTCATCGACCCAGGAGACGCGGAACATGATGACGCGTTCGGGTTCGACCAGACGGTCGAGCAGGCCGTGTTCGGCGTATTTCGGGTGCTGGGCGATGTAGGGCCACAGGCTCTCGATGACCTCGGTCACCGCCTGCAGAAATTCCGGCTGGCCCGGGTTGCGGTTGGCTACTTGCCCAATGAAATCCTCAAAATTCTTGTATCGCATCGTCTCTTCCTTGGCTCGTCATGTGGTGAATCGTCTGCAACTGCGCGCAATCCGGGGTGTTTTGCCCGGGTTGGTGAGCGCAAATTGATAGTCAGATGGCAACAATAAATGCCCTGACTTGGTGCAGAATTTTCTGGGGGTATGAAAAAGGGCGCAGTCGATTGCGCCAACGGCCTTGGCAAGTGAGCTGATGATGGGCATTCTCAGTGATTTTTAAGATGTTTTTTGAGAAAGCAGCTTCGGCCGTTGATTGAGGCTACGATAATAGAGTTGGATGCAGGGCTTGATAAGCCGCTCTTTTCGAATAAAACTGTTTCCATTTTGATAACAATCGGGGCGCGCGGTGCACGACGTCAATGACATGCTGTTCTTTGCCCATGTGGTCAAGGTCCGGAGCTTTTCCGAAGCGGCACGGCGGCTCGATGTCTCCAAGTCGCGGGTCAGCAAGGCCATTGCCCGCCTCGAGAGTTCGCTCGGTGTCCGGCTGTTGCACCGGAGCACGCGCAGCCTGAGTCTGACCGATGTCGGCGAAGCCTATTTCGAGCATTGCGACCGCATCCTTGAGGAAGTGGGCCAGGCTGACACGACCATCTCCCGCCTGCATCAGGAACCGCGCGGCAAACTGAAGATCAGCGCGCCGGTCGCCTTCAGCACCATGCATGTCGCCTCGGCGCTGCCCGATTTCATGGCGCTCTACCCCGACCTGACCGTGGACCTGACGATCAGCGACCGCCTGGTCGATCTGGCCGACGAGGGCTACGACATCGCCCTGCGCATTACCCGGGAGCCCGGCCTGAACCTGGTCGCCCGCCAGCTGGCGCCGATCCGCCGGAAAATCTGCGCCAGCCCCGCCTACCTGAGCCGGCGTGGCATTCCGCTGGTGCCGGAGGATCTCGGCGAACACAACTGCCTGGACTACACTTTTCTCGATACCCAGGGCGTCTGGCATCTCAACGGCTACAACGGTGATGTCTCGATCCCGGTATCCGGCACCCTGCGCATCAACGACGATGAGGCGCTGTCGCAGGCCGTGCTCGGCGGCCTGGGGCTGGCCTTGCTGCCCACCTTCATCGTCGGCAAGGATCTGCAGGAAGGGCGCCTGGTCGAGGTGCTGCCGGGTTATGTCCCGACCGAGCGCTTCATTTATGCCGTGCATCTGCCCAACCGGCATTTGCCGCTCAAGGTCCGCGCCTTCATCGATTTCCTGATCGACCGTTTTGGACCGACGCCGTACTGGGACCGTTGATGCTGCCGGATTGTTGCCACCCTATAATCAGGAAGTTCCCCAGCCAAACACAATGGAGCGCACCATGAAAGCCTTGATTACTGCCCTTGTCGTCAGCCTGATGCTCGCCGGATGTGCCGTGTATACCCCGGCCGGCAGCGTTGTTGTCGATCCCAATGGCCCGGGGCCGCGCCACGATGGCGGTTTCTGCCCGCCGGGCCAGGCCAAGAAGGGGAATTGCTGATCATCCGGCGCGCCGTCGGATGGGCGCGGCCAGCGTATAATCCGCCCCGGAAAGTCGGCCAGGCAATCGCTGGATACTTCGGTATCGGGAGGAAAGTCCGGGCTCCACTGGGCAGGATGCCAGCTAACGGCTGGGCGCTATAAGCCGCAAGGCGAAGGCGACGGAAAGTGCAACAGAAAGCAAACCGCCGATGGCCCCGCAAGGGGATCAGGTAAGGGTGAAACGGCGAGGTAAGAGCTCACCGCGTCCACGGTAACGGCGGACGGCACGGCAAACCCCATCCGGAGCAAGACCAAATAGGGAAGCTGAGGCGTGGCCCGCGCTGCTTCCGGGTAGGTTGCTTGAGCCTGTCGGTGACGGCAGGTCTAGAGGAATGATTGCCGAACCCCGCAAGGGGGGAACAGAACCCGGCTTATCGGCCGGCTTTCCACTCTATTTCGACAGGCTGCGCATGGCCCGCTCCAGGCCGTCCAGGGTCAGCGGGAACATCCGGTCATTGCCGATGACCTGCCGGATCATGCCGATCGATGGCGTGTAGCCCCAGTAGGCTTCAGCCAGCGGATTGAGCCAGGCGGCACGTGGCCAGGCATCGACCAGGCGCTGCAGCCAGACGGCGCCGGCTTCCTCGTTCCAGTGCTCGACACTGCCACCCGGACGGGCGACTTCGTAGGGGCTCATGCTGGCATCACCGACGAAGATCAGCTTGTAGTCCGGGCCGTAGGTGTGGATGACATCCCAGGTCGACAGCTTTTCACTGTGTCGGCGGCGATTGTCCTTCCATACGCCTTCATAGACGCAGTTGTGGAAGTAGAAGTGTTCGAGGTGCTTGAACTCGGCACGGGCGGCGGAGAACAGTTCCTCACAGGCCTGGATGTGGTCGTCCATCGAGCCGCCGACGTCGAGGAAGAGCAGCACCTTGATCGCGTTGTGCCGTTCCGGGCGCAGGTGGAGGTCGAGCCAGCCACCATTGCGGGCGGTGCCGGCGATGGTCCCGTCGAGGTCGAGTTCGGTCGCCGCGCCCTTGCGGGCAAAGCGGCGCAGCCGGCGCAGGGCGACCTTGATGTTGCGCACGCCGAGGTCGACCGAGTCGTCGAGGTTGCGGAATTCGCGCTGGTCCCAGACCTTGATCGCCGTGCGGTTGCCGACCGAGTCGCCGCCGATACGCACCCCCTCAGGGTTGTAGCCGCCGTGGCCGAAAGGCGAGGTGCCGGCGGTGCCGATCCACTTGCTGCCGCCGGCATGGCGCTCCTTCTGCTCGGCCAGCCGTTCCTTCAACTGCTCCAGGACCTTCTCGTAGCCGAGCTTCTGCAGGCGGGCGCGGTCGGCTTCCGACAGATGGCGGCGCGCCGCCAGTTCCAGCCACTCCTCGGGGACCATGGCGTCGAAGCCGGGCAGCGCCTCGATACCCTTGAAGTATTCGCCGAAGGCCCGGTCGAAGCGGTCGTACAGCGCTTCATCCTTGATTAGCAGGGTACGCGACAGCAGGTAGAAATCGTCCAGGCTGCCGCTGACCAGCCGGGCTTCCAGCGCTTCGAGCAGGGCCAGCAGTTCCTTGGTCGACACCGGCAACTGGCGCGACTTCAGGTGCAGGAAGAAATCGACGAGCATTGTTTTACGGCTTGCGGCGGCTCATGAAGGCCAGGCGTTCGAACAGATGCACGTCCTGTTCGTTCTTGAGCAGCGCGCCATGCAGTGGCGGGATGGCGTCCTTGGCATCCTTGGCGCGCAGGGCTTCGGGCGGGATGTCCTCGGCGAGCAGCAGTTTCAGCCAGTCGATCAATTCGCTGGTCGACGGCTTCTTCTTCAGGCCGGGTATCTCGCGCAGATCGAAGAAGACCTCCAGCGCTTCCTTGAGCAGTTCGTGCTTGAGGACCGGGAAATGCACCCCGACGATGCGCTGCATGGTCTCCCGGTCCGGGAACTTGATGTAGTGGAAGAAGCAGCGGCGCAGGAAGGCGTCGGGCAGCTCCTTCTCGTTGTTCGAGGTGATGATGATCAGCGGCCGATGCTTGGCCTTGATGGTGCGGTGCAGCTCGTAGCAATGGAATTCCATGCGGTCGAGTTCGCGCAGCAGGTCGTTGGGGAACTCGATGTCGGCCTTGTCGATTTCGTCGATCAGCACCACCGACGGCTGATCGCATTCGAAGGCCTGCCACAGCACGCCATGCACGATGTAATGCGAGATGTCCTCGACACGCGGGTCGCCCAGCTGCGAGTCGCGCAGGCGGGACACTGCATCGTATTCGTAGAGGCCCTGCTGGGCCTTGGTCGTCGATTTGACGTGCCACTGGAACAGCGGCATGTTCAGGGCGCGCGCCACTTCCTCGGCGAGCAGGGTCTTGCCGGTGCCCGGCTCGCCCTTGATGAGCAGCGGGCGTTGCAGGGCGACGGCGGCATTCACGGCCAGGGTCAGGTCGCGCGTGGCGACGTAGCTATCGGTACCTTCGAATTTCATGGTTGCTGTGTTGGGCTGGGAAGCGGGGGATTGTATGACTAAAGGGCGCGCCGGAAGTGCCCTACAATGCGGCATGGAATCGAATCAACTCCCTGAAATCCGCTGGCAGGAAGGCGGTCGCGAACAGGTCGCCGGCTGGCGTTCGGAAGCCGGCGTCGCGCCGCATGCCGACATCCGCATCGCCGATGACCGGACCGCGGCCGACGAGGCCTACCGCCTGCTCGAAGCCGGCACGGCGCTGCTCTGGCGGGGTGACTGGGTCAATGCCCGCCACCTGATGCAGGCGCTAACCAAACGTGCCGACCGCCGTTTCGGCGCAGCGCGCGGCAAGGCGCCGAAGACGCCGGCCGAAGCCTTTGCCCGGCATCGCGAGACACAGGGCAAGCGCGCGGCGCTGCTCAATCGTCTGCTGGTGCCGCTGAACGCTGATTACACCGTCCCGCTGCGTCGGGCGCAGGATGTGGCGGAGGCCTGCCGGGCGGCCTACGGCGAGGTAGGCGGCGAGGCGTCGCTGATCGCCCTGCGCGAACTGCTGGCGGTGATCAGCGCCCACGAGTGGCGCAAGAAGGGCGTCCCGGTGCCGGCCGTACAGGGGCGTATCCATCCGCATTACGGCGTCTTCTCACCAGTGCGCGGCGAATACGTCGATCTGGTCGCCTCGGCGCCGCTGCCGGCCGGTGGCGACCTAGCCTTCGACATCGGCACCGGCTCCGGCATCATCGCCGCCGTGCTGGCCCGGCGTGGCGTCAAGCAGATTGTCGCCACCGACCAGGATGCCCGGGCGCTCGCCTGCGCCACGGAGAATATCGAGCACCTCGGCCTGGCGGCCGAGGTGGTGGTCATCAAGGCCGATCTGTTCCCGGAAGGCAAGGCGCCGCTGGTCGTCTGCAACCCGCCGTGGCTACCGGCCCAGCCGACCTCGCCCGTCGAATACGCCGTCTATGACCCGGATTCGCGCATGCTGCGCGGCTTCCTGGCCGGCCTGGCGGCGCATCTGGCGGATGGGGGCGAGGGCTGGCTGATCATTTCCGACATCGCCGAGTTGCTCGGCCTGCGCTCGCGTCAGCAACTCATGGCGTGGATTGCCGATGGCGGTCTGCAGGTGCTCGGTCGCCTGGATACCCGCCCCAAGCACCCCAAGGTGCAGGATGCAAGCGACCCGCTGCATGCCGCGCGGGCCGCCGAAGTCACCTCGCTGTGGCGGCTGGGCAAGAAAAAGCCGGCTTGATCGCCGGCTTCGAGGATGGCGGGCGCGGCGCCCTCAGTCCTTGATCAGCACCCACTTGCCGTCCTTGACCGTCATCATGACGCGGGCGCGCTGGTCCATGCCGTTGTGGTTCTGGGCGCTCATGTTGAATACCCCTTGGGCGCCGACGACTTCCTTCGACTGCTCCAGCGCATCGCGCAGGGCTTCGCGGAATTCCACGCTGCCTGGCTTGGCCTTCTTCAGTGCCGTCGGGATGGCCTTCTGCAGCAGCAGGCCGGCGTCGTAGGTGTTGGCGCCGAAGGTGGACATCGTGCCGGCCCCGTACTTCGTCTCATAGGCCTTGATGTAACCCTGGGCGACGGCCTTGATCGGGCTGCCGCCCGGCAGGTCATAGGCGACCAGCATCGGTCCGCCGGCCATCAGCGTGCCTTCAACCGCCTTGCCGCCAATACGGATGAAGTCGTTGGTAGCCACGCCGTGCGTCTGGTAGATCCGTCCCTTGTAGCCCTTTTCCTGCAGGCTGGTCTGCGGCAGGACGGCCGGGCCGCCCGTGGCAGCGACCAGCACGGCATCCGGCCGGGCGGCGATGACTTTCAGGGCCTGGCCGGTCACCGACTGATCAGTACGGTTATAGCGCTCACTGGCTACCAGCTTGAGGCCGGCCTTCTCCGCCATGGCACCGAAAACCTTGAACCAGTTCTCCCCATAGGGGTCGTTGAAGCCGATGAAACCCAGGGTCTTCACGCCATGCGCCGTCATGTGCTCGATCAGCGCTTCGGCGATCAGGTCGTCGTTCTGCGTCGTCTTGAACACCCATTTCTTCTTGTCGTCCATCGGCTGGATGATGGCCGACGAACCGACCGTGGTGACCAGCGGGGTTTTGGACTCCGCCACGAAATCGAGCATGGCGAGCGCCGCCGGCGTCGTCGTCGGGCCGATCAGCGCATCCACCTTCTGCTCGGCAATCAGCTTCTTGACGTTGGTCACGGCATTGGTCGGGTCGGATGCGTCGTCGAGTACGATGTACTCCACCTTCTGCCCGCCGATCTCGGTCGGCAACAGGGCCACCGTCTGCTTCTGCGGAATGCCGACCACGGCCGTTGGCCCGGTCGACGAGGCAATGACGCCGATCCGGATGTCGGCAAAGGCCACTCCGGTGGCCAGGAGCAGGGCGAGCAGGGCGGGAAGTTGGCGGCGCAAGGCGATCTCCATCGGACAGTTCGAAACAGCCATTATAAAAAGACTGGAAAGCAAATGGCCTGCGATTTCTCGCAGGCCATTCGGCTTGACTGGTGGGCCCGCACGGACTTGAACCGTGGACCAAAGGATTATGAGTCCTCTGCTCTAACCAACTGAGCTACAGGCCCGGAAAGCTTAGTTGTTGTTGCTGTCGATGAAGCTGCGCAGCTTGTCGGAGCGGGTCGGGTGGCGCAGCTTGCGCAGGGCCTTGGCTTCGATCTGGCGGATGCGCTCGCGGGTGACGTCGAACTGCTTGCCGACTTCTTCCAGCGTGTGGTCGGTGTTCATTTCGATACCGAAGCGCATGCGCAGCACCTTGGCTTCGCGGGTCGTCAGGGTGTCGAGGATTTCCTTGGTCACGCCGCGCAGGCTGGAGTACATCGCCGCATCGGCCGGCGCCAGGGTGGCCTGGTCTTCGATGAAGTCACCGAGATGGGAATCATCGTCGTCGCCGATCGGGGTTTCCATGGAGATCGGCTCCTTGGAAATCTTCATGATCTTGCGGATCTTGTCTTCCGGCATGTCCATCTTCTTGGCAAGCGTCGCGGGATCCGGCTCGACGCCGGTTTCCTGCAGGATCTGGCGGGAGATGCGGTTCATCTTGTTGATCGTCTCGATCATGTGCACCGGGATGCGGATGGTGCGCGCCTGGTCGGCGATCGAGCGGGTGATGGCCTGGCGGATCCACCACGTGGCGTAGGTCGAGAACTTGTAGCCACGGCGGTATTCGAACTTGTCCACCGCCTTCATCAGGCCGATGTTGCCTTCCTGGATCAGGTCGAGGAACTGCAGGCCGCGGTTGGTGTACTTCTTGGCGATCGAGATCACCAGGCGCAGGTTGGCCTCGGTCATTTCGCGCTTGGCGCGGCGGGCCTTGGCTTCACCGGTGGACATCTGCTTGTTGATGTCCTTGAGTTCCTTCAGCGAGATGCCGATGCGGTCCTGCAGGGCGAGTAGCTTCTTCTGCTCTTCCTTGATGTCCGGGGCGCTGCGGGTCAGGATGGCGACGTAGGTCTTCGGGGCGGCGGCGATCTCGGCGTCGGCCCAGTCGAGGTTGATCTCGTTGCCCGGGAAGGACTGGATGAAGTGCGGGCGCGGCATCCGGACGCGATCCACGCAGATGTTCTGGATCTTGCGCTCGCAGGCGCGAACCTGCTCGACCATCTCACGTACGCTGTCGCACAGGCGCTCGATGGAGCGCGAGGTGAAGCGGATGTTCATCAACTCGTCGGAAAGCTGGCTCTGCAGCTTGAGGTAGGCCTTGTCCTGCGAACCCTTGCTGCTCAGCGCCTTCTGCATCTTGGCGTGGATGCCCTTGATGGTCTTGAAACGCTCCAGGGCGTCAGCCTTCAATTGCAGCAGCGAGGCGGACGCGGCGCCACCGCTGCCGCCTTCGCCGTCCTCGTCTTCGTCATCTTCGTCGGCCGCTTCGGCTTCCTCGGCCATCTCGGCAGCCGGTTCTTCCTCGACGGCGTTCGGGTCGATCAGGCCATCGACCAGTTCGTCGATGCGCATCTCGTCGGATTCGACCTTGGCGGCCATGTCGAGGATGTCGGCGATGGTCGTCGGGCAGGCCGAAATGGCCTGGATCATGTGCTTGAGGCCTTCCTCGATGCGCTTGGCGATCTCGATTTCGCCTTCGCGGGTGAGAAGTTCGACCGAGCCCATTTCGCGCATGTACATGCGGACCGGGTCGGTGGTGCGGCCGAATTCGGAATCGACGGTGGACAGCGCCTGCTCGGCCTGGGCTTCGACTTCCTCGTCATCGGCAGCCGAGGCAGCGGTGTCGGACATCAGCAGGTCTTCGGCAGCCGGGGCTTCGTCGAAGACCTGGATGCTCATTTCGCTGAAGGTCGAGATGATGGCTTCGATCGATTCGGCGTCGACGACATCATCCGGCAGGTGGTCGTTGATTTCGGCGTAGGTCAGGTAGCCGCGTTCCTTGCCCAGCTTGATCAGCGCCTTGAGGCGCATCTTGCGCGCTTCGGCATCGAGCGGTTCCGGGGTTTCAGCCATCTGGCCCTGGAGCAGCGCCTTCTCGGCGGCCTTTTCCTTGGCCTTGCTGGCGCGAGCCTTCGGGGCTTCCTTAGCGGTGTCTTTTGCCTTAGCCATGAACACGATCCATAGAATTTTGGAAAACCATAAATATTACCACAACTTAGCTGCGTTTTGACCGGCCCGCCAGGAACTGGATATAGGCCTGTTTCTCGGCGGCAGAGAGGCCGGCGACGCCGAATTGCTGGGCTTTCATCTGCAGTTCGTCAAAGGCCCGTTTTTCGCTGCCGGCCTGCAGTTTTTCCAGGGTGTCGCGAAATTCGGCTTCCGCGCCCTCTTCGTCAAACGGCAGGCCGAGAAGTTCCGAGGCGGCGCTTTCGATCATGCTCTCCTCGGGCAGGCCGCGCAGTTGTTCGCGTAGCACGGCATAACCGCCGAGCGCGGGATAGGCGGAAACCAGTTGATGCAGGCGGAGCAGCGCCGGTCGCTCGGGCGTGTCGGGCAGCAGGTCGGTAGGCAGGCGGGTGGCCCACTGTGGCTTGTGCAGGATGATGCGCAGCAGGTTACGGGTCAGCGATGGCGCGGTGCGCTTCGCCCGGGGCGGCGGTGGGGGGGTGTAGGACTTCAGCTCGCACAGGCGCTCGACCTCGGCCTGGGCAAAGCCGCTCGCTTCGGCCAGGCGCTTGACCAGTTGCAGGCGGAGCAGCGGGGTCGGTAGCTTGTGGAGCAGCGGTTTGGCTTCGTAGATCAGGCGGGCCTTGCCTTCCGAGCTGGTCAGGTCGCAGCGCTGGGCGAGTTCCTTGAGCAGGAAGTCGGAGAGCGGCATGGCCTGGGCGACCAGACGGTCGAATTCCGCCTTGCCGAATGCGCGGATGAAGCTATCCGGGTCATGCTCGGCCGGCAGGAAGACGAAGCCGATCTGCTTATTGTCGGCCAGCGCTTCCAAGGCGTTTTCCAGCGCGCGCCAGGCGGCTTTGCGGCCGGCGTTGTCGCCGTCGAAGGAGAAAACGATGCGGTCGACCTGGCGCAGCAGTTTCTGCACGTGGGTCGGGGTGGTCGCTGTGCCCAGCGTCGCGACGGCATTGCCGACGCCATTTTGTGACAGGGCGATGACGTCCATGTAGCCCTCGGTGACGATGGCGGTGTTCGTCTCGCGCAAGGCCTGGCGGGCCTGCGGCAGGCCGAAGAGTTCGCGGCCCTTCTCGAAGAGGGGCGTTTCGGGCGAGTTCAGGTATTTCGGCTCGCCCTGGTCGATGATGCGGCCGCCGAAGGCGATGATTTCGCCCTTCGGATTGACGATGGGGATCATCAGCCGGTCGCGGAAGCGGTCGTAGCGGCGGCCGGCTTCGTTCTCGATGACCAGGCCGGCGACCTTCAGTTCGTCGGCGTTGTAATCGGCAAAAACGGCTTCCAGGTTCTGCCAGCCATCGGGGGCGTATCCGATGCCATAGCGGGCGGCTACTTCGCCGGAAAGGCCGCGCTTCTTGCAGTAGTCGATGGCGCGCGGCGAAGCCTTCAGCTGTGCTTTGTAGTAGGCGGCAGCGCGGGCCATGACCTCGATCAGGCTGCGGGTCTGGCCGGGCTTCTCATCGTTGAAGCTGCGCCCTTCGCTTTCCGGCACGGTCATGCCGGCGCGGCCGGCCAGTTCCTTGACGGCATCGACGAAGCCCATGCCCTGGTATTCCATGACGAAGCCGATGGCCGTGCCGTGGGCGCCGCAGCCGAAGCAGTGGTAGAACTGCTTGGTCGGACTGACCGTGAAGGACGGCGATTTCTCATTGTGGAAGGGGCAGCAGGCGGCGTAGTTGGCGCCGGCCTTCTTGAGCGGTACGTAGCTGTCCACCAGGTCGACGATGTCGACCCGGGCCAGCAAATCCTGGATGAACGACTCCGGGATCATGGTGCCGATTTAGCCGGCAAGTGCGGCCTTGACCAGCTTGGAGACCTCGGCCATGTCGGCCTTGCCGGCGAGTTGCGGCTTGAGCACGCCCATCAGCTTGCCCATGTCGGCCGGGCCCTTGGCACCGGTTTGCGCTACGGCGGCGGCGACGGCAGCGGCGACTTCCTCGCTGCTCATCTTTTCCGGCAGGTAGGCGGAGAGGATGTCGATCTCGGCTTTTTCGACGTCGGCCAGATCCTGGCGGTTGGCGGCTTCGTACTGGGTGACGCTGTCCTTGCGCTGCTTGACGAGCTTTTCGATGACAGCGGCGACGGCGGCGTCGTCGAGTTCGACGCGCTCATCGACTTCCTTCTGCTTGATGGCGGCGTTGAGCAGGCGGATGGCGGACAGCTTGGCCGCTTCCTTGGCCTTCATGGCGGCCTTCATGTCTTCGGTGATGCGGGCTTTTAGGCTCATGTTCGACTTTCTAAAGCAAAAAGCCGCCGGCTGTTGAGGCTGGCGGCTCTTTTGGTGCTGAAGCGTACTGGATCAGTACAGCTTCGGCGGCAGGGTCAGGCTACGGAGGCGCTTGTGCTGACGTTTAACGGCAGCGGCAGCCTTGCGCTTGCGCTCGGTCGTGGGCTTTTCGTAAAACTCACGGGCGCGCAGCTCGGTCAGAAGACCAGTCTTTTCGACGGTGCGCTTGAAGCGGCGGATAGCAACTTCGAACGGCTCATTTTCTTTGACGCGAATGCTCGGCATATTTTTCACCCCCTTCCTGGTCGGCGCCTGCCGGGGTAGTTGATCGGCAGGTCACTCAAATTTTTCCGCAATGTTGCGGGAAGCCCAACAGTATATTGCAAAAAACCTTTCTGCATCAAGTGTTAAAATGCGCGCCCTATGTTGATCCTCGGTGTCGAATCCTCCTGCGACGAGACGGGTATTGCGCTGTACGACAGCGAAGCCGGTCTGCTTTCCCACGCCCTGCATTCGCAGGTGGCGATGCATGCCGAGTACGGCGGTGTGGTGCCGGAACTGGCGTCGCGTGACCATATCCGGCGCGTCGTGCCGCTGCTGCGAGAGGCCTTGGGGCGTGCCGGCAAGTCGCTGGACGATATCGACGCGGTGGCTTATACCCGCGGGCCCGGCTTGTCCGGTGCATTGCTCGTCGGTTGCGCCTTTGCCGAGGCGCTGGCGCTGGCCATCGACAAGCCGACCATGCCGGTGCATCACCTCGAAGGGCATTTGTTGTCGCCGCTGTTGTCGAGCGACCCGCCGACCTTCCCGTTCGTCGCCCTGCTGGTTTCCGGCGGGCATACCCAGTTGATGAAGGTGACCGGCGTCGGCGAATACGAATTGCTCGGCGAAACGCTGGACGATGCGGCCGGCGAGGCCTTCGACAAGAGTGCCAAGCTGCTCGGCCTGCCCTATCCGGGCGGCGCCCTGCTGTCGAAGCTGGCCGAGACGGGAACGCCCGGCGTTTATGAGCTGCCGCGCCCGATGCTCCATTCCGGCGACCTGAATTTCAGTTTTTCCGGCCTGAAAACGGCGGTTCTGACGCTGGTGCGCGAGCAGGGCGAGGGTTTGGGCGACACCTTCAAGGCCCATGCAGCGCGGGCCTTTCAGGAGGCCATCGTCGAAGTGCTGGTCAAGAAGTCGCTGAAGGCGATGAAGCAGACCGGCCTCAAGCAGTTGGTGGTGGCCGGCGGGGTCGGCGCCAACAAGCAGTTGCGCAACACGCTGAACGACGAGGCCAGGCGCAAGCGCTTCCGCGTCTATTACCCGGAACTGGAGTTCTGTACCGACAACGGGGCGATGATCGCGCTCGCCGGTTGCCTGCGCCTGCAGGCCGGTACGCCGGCCAAGGAAGCCGGCGCCTTCGCGGTTCAGCCGCGCTGGCCTTTGATGGAGATGTCAGTCAGCGGGAGGTAGAAAACGGATCGAATCGTCTGGTCGCCCTGTGCGCCGAGACAACAACCGTCATCGATCCGGTGCTTTTTCTTCTTCCGTTTCGGGCAGTCCTTGCACGGTGGATCGCTCTTGCAGCATTTCTTGGCCATGCCGGCGCTCCTCAGTAAGGCTGGTTGCGCCGGGCAAGCCAGTAGGTTGCACCCTGATGGCCATAGCGTTCGGCATGGGGCACCGCGTATTCGAGACTGAACTCGTCGCCCGGTTGCAGTCGGCGAGTCTCGTCATCGACGGTCAGCCACATTTCACCCTGCACGACCCGCGCCTTCAGGGCGAAGGCATGGGTGTGCGTGTCGATCTGCAGGTCGGCCGGCCAGCTGCGAACGAGGACTTCGTCATAGCCTTCGGAAAGGGCTTGGGCGCGGTAGTCGTCGAAGGCGAGGCTGGCCATGGTCTGGCTCCTTACAGAACGGCGAGGGCGGCGGCGTAGTCCGGCTCGTTCTTGATTTCCGAAACCAGTTCGCTGTGCAGCACGCGGTCGTTTTCGTCGAGCACGACGACGGCACGGGCGGCCACGCCGACCAGCGGGCCGCTGGCGATGGCGACGCCGTAGGCGTCGAGGAATTCACGGCCGCGCATGGTGGACAGGTTGATCACGTTTTCCAGGCCTTCGGCACCGCAGAAACGGCCCTGGGCGAAGGGCAGGTCGGCCGAGATGCAGAGCACCACAGTGTTCGGCTTGGCGTTGGCTTGGGCGTTGAACTGGCGGACCGAGGCAGCGCAGGTCGGGGTGTCGATGCTCGGGAAAATGTTCAGGATCTTGCGCTTGCCGGCGAAGGTGGCCAGCGTGGCATCGGACAGATCCTTGGCGACCAGCGAGAAGGCGGGGGCGGCATCGCCCTTTTGCGGGAACTTGCCATTGACGTTGATCGGGTTGCCGCCGAGGGTAACTTGGGACATCGTTTGCTCCTGTTATCAGTGGTGGTGAGAAGCCTTTGGAGGCGGCGCAAGGCACTTGGTTCCCGGCCGTCCCGCCTGGCTGTCAGAAATTGTCCGGCAGATTGGCCAGCACGTCGATATACGGCTCCCAGGCGACGAGTTCGTCGAACCAGCGGTCGATGATGCGGGAAATCATGGCAGCCTCCTTGTGGGTGCGGCCCGAATCGCGGGCCCGATGCAGGCAGTCTAGGGAGGCTGGCGGTGGCGGTCCAATCGATTGATTGCATCCGGCCGATGACCTTTGGCTATCGGCCGGGCAACAAAAACGCCGGCGTACCGGCGTTTGGGGTAGAGGCTGGAGCAGGACTACTTCTTCTTGCTGCCAATCTTCGATTCCTGGCCGGCCATCAGGCGCTGGATGTTCTGCCAGTGCTTGCCGATCAGCGCCATGCCGAGGATGCCGACAACGACCGTCTGGTTGTTGGCGCCGTGCATCAGGGCCGAAACGACCGGCGCGGCAGCCGCGGCGATCAGCGCGGCGAGCGAGGAGTAGCGGGAAACGTAGGCGACGAGCAGCCAGATGCCGGCGACGGCCAGGCCGAGGATGGGGTCGAGCGCGAGCAGGACGCCGGCGGCGGTGGCAACGCCCTTGCCGCCCTTGAATTTCAGGAAAACCGGGTAGAGATGGCCGATGAAGACGGCCAGCGCGACGAGGGCGATGACCGTGTCGCTGAACCCCATCTGCTGGGCAACGATGACGGCAACGGCGCCCTTCAGTGCATCGCCGATCAGGGTCATCAGTGCCGCCTTCTTGTTGCCGCTGCGCAGCACGTTGGTGGCGCCCGGGTTGCCCGAGCCGTAGGTGCGCGGGTCGGCCAGGCCGAAGACCTTGGAGGAGATCATGGCAAAGGGAACGGAACCGAGCAGGTAGGCGGCGAGGATGGCGAGGGCGGTTGGCATGGGTGAACTGGGTGGCTGGGAGTACAATCGCGGCGAATTTTACACCCCGAGCCCCAACCGACTGCCCCATGGACATCATTTTCATCGAGGAATTGCGCGCCGCAACGTGGATAGGCATCTATCCGCGCGAAAAAGCCATGCCGCAGACGGTCGAAATCTCGTTGCAGATCGGCGTATCCACCGCCTCGGCCGGGGCCAGCGACGATATTCGCGATACCGTGGATTACGCCGTGGTCGTCGAGCGCCTGCGCGCCGACCTGGCGGCCAGCCATTTCAACCTGCTGGAAAAGCTGGCCGAGCACATCGCTACCTGGCTGCTGGAAAACTTCGCTGCCCAGTGGGTGCGCGTTTCGGTCGCCAAGCTGGGCATGATGCCGGGCGTCAAGCGCGTCGGCGTGATCATCGAACGTTCGGTCTGACCGACACCCGGCGGCGGGTGTCGGCCGGGTTGCAACTTACAGGATTTCGGTCAGCACGGCCTTCTGGTCGAGTTCCCGGAAGAAGTGCAAGGCCTCCAGGCCGAGTGCGTCGCGCGAGGACAGCACGCCGATCGGCCGGCCGTCCGGCAGTACCACCGGCAGGTGGCGGAACCCCCCTTCGTGCATGATGTGCAGGGCATGGCCGAACGGCTTTTCGGGGTGAATGGTTTGCGGGTTGGCGGTCATCACTGCGCCGACCGGCGTGGAGACGGCGTCGAGCCCGGCAGCCAGCACCTTGAAGGTCAGGTCGCGCTCGGTGCAGATGCCGAGCAGTTTGCCGTCCTCCGGTGCAACGACCAGAACGACACCTTCGTCGTTGTCGCGCATGTGGGCGGCCACCGCGCGGATACTCTTGTCCGGCGTGGTGGTCAGGAAGTGACGATTCTGGATGATCTTGATGGCAGCGCGATGCGGCATGGTTCGTCTCCTCGGTTGGGGTTGGTTTGCAGAGGAAAGACAAACGCTGTTTGAATTGGTTCTCTGCCATAAACAGGCGTGTTGCCCCGATCAGAAAACACTGGCCAGTGTCGTCATCACGGCGAAGCCGGCCGCCAATCCGGCCGTACCGGCACCGATCCGGCCCGGCCGGTGCGAGGCCGGGATCATTTCGTGGCTGACCACCCAGAGCATGGCACCGGCCGCAGCAGCCAAGGCGAGCGGCAAGGCGGCGCCGGCGAGGGTGCTGGCAATGACGCCGAAAAGGCCGCCAACCGGTTCGACCAGACCGGTGCCGAGCGCGATGAGGGCGGCCCGCAAGGGCGCCGCGCCGAGAGCGATCATCGCGCTGGCGACGATCCAGCCTTCCGGGACGTTCTGCAAGGCGATGCCGAGGCTCATGCCATGGTCGGCCCCGGCTGCCGCTGCGACACCCACGGCAAGGCCTTCCGGCAGGTTGTGGATGGCGATGGCGGCAACGACGAGGGCGACATTGGGCATCAGGCCGCGTGCTTCGACGTCCTCGACATGCTCGTGTGGCAAGCGGCGGTCGAGCGTCTGCATGCCGGCGACGCCGGCGAGAAAGGCCGCTGCCGTGAGGATGCCGAGCAGCCACGGCGCGTCGCTGGCTGCCACCGTCTGCACGGCAGGGACGAGGAGCGAGAAGAGGCTGGCGGCGAGCATCATGCCGCCAGCCAGACCGAGCATCGGCGCCATCAGGCGTTCCGAGGGGCGGCGGAGCAAGAGTACCGGAATGGCCCCCAAACCGGTGGCGGCGCCGGCCAGCAGGCTGGCCTGCAAGCCTTGGGTGGCCATCGGGTGAGCGGCAAGCCACTGCAAACCCTGCTCGATGCCGAAGGTGAGGGCGACGACGGCCATGACCAGCCCGACCCACAAATGACGGCGGGCGGCGGGTTTTTCGTAATGCTGAAGGACGATCTGGGTCATGGTGGCACTCCGGTTGAACGCTTGAGTGCCACTTTATGTCTGCCTGATTTATAGCTCCAATCGATTGATTAAATCGATTTGATTGCGGAATTCAATTGTCAGGCGAGGGCGACCTCGACCACCTTGGGGTGCAGCACGCGCAGGATGTCGTGTGGGTGAATGCCGACCAGGAAACCGCGCCGACCGCCGTTGATATAAATCAGCGGCAAATCAAGAATGCTTTTCTCGATATGCACCGGCATCGCCTTCTTGGTGCCGAAGGGGCTGGTGCCGCCGACCAGGAAGCCGGTATGGCGGTTGGCGACTTCCGGTTTGCACGGTTCGATCCTCTTGCAGTTGATCTGGCGGGCGAGTTCCTTGGTCGATACCTTGCGGTCGCCATGCATCAGCACGATCAGCGGCCTGGCGTTCTCGTCTTCGAAGATCAAGGTTTTGACCACGGCGTGCTCGTCCACATTCAGCTCGCGGGCCGAGACCTTGGTCCCTCCGTGCTCCTCGTAGGCATAGAGGTGGGTCGAGAAGGCGACCTTGTTGGCTTTGAGGAATTGGGTGGCCTGGGTTTCAGGGGCGTGTTCGGTTTTGCTCATGGTGTTTCGGTCAACGGTGGGTGAGCCATTTGAGCAGCGTGGCAAAGACGTGCTCGGGCTCGAAAGGCTTGGTCACGAAATCGTTCATGCCGGCGGCCAGGCAGCGCTGGCGGTCTTCGGCGAAGGCGTTGGCAGTCATCGCAATGATCGGGATGGTGGCGCCGTTCGGCAACTGCCGGATGCGGCGCGTTGCTTCCAGGCCGTCCATGTTCGGCATCTGCATGTCCATCAGGATCAGCGCGTAGTTGTTGCGGCTGGCTAGCTCGACAGCGATGGCGCCGTCCTCGGCGGGGTCGATCTGCAGCCCGCTGTCCTGGAGCAGCATCTCGGTGATTTCGCGGTTGATCGGCTCGTCCTCGGCGAGCAGGATGCGGCTGCCGGCGAAGGCCTCGCGCAGGCGCAGCTCGGCCGAACCGGCCGGTTGTTCGGCGGGGGCGTTCTCCGCCAGCGGGGCCTTGGCCAGGCGGACGGTCAGCCAGAAGGTGCTGCCGATGCCCGGCGTGCTGGTCACGCCAACCGTACCGCCCATCCGTTCGGCCAGCTTGCGGTTGATCGCCAGGCCGAGGCCGGTTCCACCATATTTGCGTGTCGTGCTGCTGTCGGCCTGCTCGAAGGCGTTGAACAGTTTGCCCTGGGCTTCCGGCGCGATGCCGATGCCGGTATCGCTGACCGCCAGGCGCAACAGGATGCTGTCACCGAAATCCTCCTCGACGCTGGCATGCAGCGTGATGCGGCCCCGCTCGGTGAACTTGAGGGCGTTGCCGGCATAGTTGAGCAGGATTTGTTGCAGGCGGGTCTGGTCACCCAGCACGCGGGCCGGCAACGGGCCATGCGTTACCGACAGCGTCAGCTGTTTGGCGACGCAGCGGTCGTGCAGCATGGTGACGACATTGTCGAGCACGGTTTCGATCTGGAAGGGGGTCTCTTCCAGCACCAGGTGGCCGGCATCGATCTTCGACAGGTCGAGGATGGCGTTGATGACTTCGAGCAGGTGGTAGCTGGCGGCTTCCAGCTTGTCGAGCTGTTCACGCTGGGCCGGCGACAGTTCGCCGCGCCGGATCAGGTTGGCCATGCCAGTGATGGCGGTCAGCGGCGTACGGATCTCGTGGCTCATGTTGGCCAGGAAGGCACCCTTGGCGAGATTGGCGCTTTCGGCCGCCGCCTTGGCCTGGACCAGGTCGGCCGTGCGGCTGGCGATCAGGTCTTCGAGGTGCTGGCGATGGCGCTGCAACTCGTTTTCGAACAGCATGCGCTCGGTCACGTCGCGCGAAATGCCGAACGTGCCGATGATACGGCCCGCGGTGTCGCGCAACGGCCCCTTGGTGACGTAGAAGGTCTTGCGTCCGTTGGGCGTGTCGAGTTGTTCGTGGAGGTTTTCGATGATCCCCTTGGCGATAATCCGACGGTTGGTGGCAAGCAGTTCTTCCGCCTGCTTCCGGGGAAAGATCGCGAAGTCGTCGTGGCCGATCACAGCGGCGACCGGCTTGCCGACGAACTGGCTGGCCGCCTGGTTGAAGAGCAGGTAGCGCCCCTCCAGATCCTTGGCGAAGATGGCGTCGGTCGAGCTGTCGGCGACGGTTTCGACCAGCTTGAGGCTGTTGATCCGCTCGGTCAGCGCGGTGCTGTAGCGGCCCCAGTAGCGGTCGAGCAGGAAGTAGAGCAGCAGGGAGGTAATGACGACAAATGCCCAGCCCTTGGCCATGCTGATCTCGACGATCTTCAGCGGATCCGTGGTGATGAGCAGTACGGCCCGGTCGGAGAGGAGAATCCAGGCGGCGGCAAAGACGGCGTAGATCAGGACGATCTTGATGACGCTGTGCCATTTGTCCCGGTTGAGTGCTTGCATGGGCATGAGGAGAGAGGGCAGAGGGCGGGATGGTAGCGAAGCCGGCCGGAACCGTCTGCGGATGATCAGCGCCGCCTGGCTGGGTGGGTGAGGTGAACGAGCAGGCTGAAACAGCCCAGAACCATGCCGCCGATGCCGATTTGCAGCAACGTGACGATCTCGAAACCCATCAGCCAGTGCGAACCGGCCAGGCGGATACCGCCGGCGATCAGGCACAAAGATAGACCGGCGAGGCCGGCCAGGGTTCCCAGGGGGCGCAGGATGTCGGGCATGGCATGGGCTTCGGCTGGCTGTCGATGCCTGCCATGATAGGCGGAAGTCCGAGCCGGTGAAATCGCCGCACCCGGGGCGGGCGCTAAAATTGCGCCCCGAACCATTCGAGAGTCCCGCCATGCCCCGCATTTTCATCGATCGTTTCACCGTCGGCGCCGATTCCATCGACCTGAACGGCCACGTCAACAACCAGGAATACGTACGCTGGATGCAGGACGTCGCCACCGCCCACTCAAGCGCGCAGGGCTGGACGCTGGCGCGCTATCTGGCGGCCGGGGTGACCTGGGTGATCCGCTCCCACTTCATCGAGTATCTGCGTCCTGCCTTTCGCGACGACGAGATCCTGCTGGCGACCTGGGTGGCCGGCATGGACGCCCAGCGCTCGCCGCGCCAATACCGCTTCGTGCGGGCACGCGACGGCAAGACGCTGGTCGAGGCAGAAACCCGCTGGGTCTTTTGCGACCTGCAGAGCGGCCGGCCGCAAGATATTCCGACTGAGGTTGCTGCGGCTTTCCCCATCGTGACGGACGCCGCCGAAGTTCGGGCAGCGATCCAGGCGGCCTGTAGCCGATAGGGACGGCTCAGCCGCGCGGATGGTGCGTGGCGTGCAGCGACTTGAGGCGCTCGCGGGCGACGTGGGTGTAGATCTGCGTTGTCGAGATGTCGGCGTGGCCGAGCAGCAACTGCACGACGCGCAGGTCGGCGCCGTGGTTGAGCAGGTGGGTGGCGAAGGCGTGGCGCAGCACGTGCGGCGACAGTTTCTCGGGCGCGATGCCGGCCAGCAGCGCATAGCGCTTGATCAACTGCCAGAAGGCCTGGCGCGTCATCGGCCCGCCGCGGGCGGTGACGAACAGTGCGTCGCTCTGCTGGCCGTGCAGGATGGCCGGGCGGCCTTCGTGCAGGTAGCGGGTGATCCAGTCGATGGCCAGTTGGCCGAGCGGCACCAGGCGTTCCTTGCTGCCCTTGCCGAGGGCGCGCAACACGCCGTCGGCCAGGCTGATTTCGTGCAGCCGGAGATGGACCAGTTCCGAGACGCGCAGACCGGTGGCGTAGAGCGTTTCGAGCATGGCCCGGTCGCGCAGGCCGAGCGGGGTATCGAGGTCGGGGGCGTCGAGCAGGGCTTCGACCTGTTTTTCCGACATTACCTTGGGCAGGCGCGACGGGCGGCTGGGGTTGGCCAGCTTGAGCGTCGGATCGGCGACGATGCGGCCGCGCCCGAGTTGCCAGCGAAAGAAGCGGCGTAGCGTGGCGAGGTAGCGCGCCTGCGAGGTAGCCTTGGTCTGCCGGGCGAGGTGGGCGATGAAGGCAGTCAGCGTGGTTTCGCGCAGGTCGAGCAGCGGCTCGTGGCCATGCTCGGCGAGCCACTGCGCCAGGCGGCCGAGGTCGGAACGGTAGCTGGCCAGCGTCGCCTTGGCCAGGCCATCTTCCAGCCACAGGGCGTCGCAGAAGCCGTCGATCTCGGCGAGATCAGTCGGCCGGCTGGCCAAGAGGGAAGCCTTCGTGGCGCAACAGCCAGCGTTTGACGTCGAGCAGGAAACCGCCGCGTTCGCGGTTGAAACCGCCCAGGCCGCCGCCGCTGGCGATGACCCGGTGGCAAGGGACGACGATCGGGTAGGGATTGGCGCCGCAGGCCTGGCCGACAGCACGCGGTGCGTTCTTGAGATTTTTGGCCAACTGGCCGTAGGTTTCCACCCGGCCGGGCGGGATGGCCGAAATCTGTTCCCACACCCGGCGCTGGAAAGTCGTCCCGGCCGGCTGCAGCGGCAGGCCGAAAACGAAAGCCGGGTCGGCCAGGTAGGCGCGCAACTGCCGCACTGCTTCGGCCGCCAGCGGGTTGGTGGGCGCCAATTCCGGCTGCGGTTCGATGAACTCGATACCGGTGATTTCCTCGTCGGTGCTGCTGATCCCCAGCGCAAAGCCGGGGGCGGCGACGATGGCCTGGTAGGGATGGGCGATCATGGCGGTCTCCGGTGACAAAGTGTTTCGGTTAAAACGCCGAAAGCCCGGTTTGGGCCCGGCCGAGGATCAGGGCGTGCACATCATGCGTGCCTTCGTAGGTATTGACCACTTCCAGGTTGACCAGGTGCCGGATGACGCCGAAATCGTCCGAGATGCCGTTTCCGCCGAGCATGTCGCGGGCGGTGCGGGCGATGTCGAGGGCCTTGCCGCAGGAGTTGCGCTTCATCAGCGAGACGATTTCCGGCGTCGCGCTGCCGTCGTCCATCATGCGGCCGAGGCGCAGTGCGCCCTGGATGCCGAGGGTGATTTCGGTCTGCATGTCGGCCAGCTTTTTCTGCACCAGCTGGTTAGCGGCCAACGGTTTGTCGAACTGCCGGCGGTCCAGCGTGTATTGGCGGGCGGTATGCCAGCATGCCTCGGCGGCGCCCAGCGCGCCCCAGGCGATGCCGTAGCGCGCCGAATTCAGGCAGGTGAACGGGCCTTTCAGGCCGGTGACGCCGGGCAGCAGGTTCTCGGTCGGGACGAACACTTCGTCCATGACGATCTCGCCGGTGATCGCGGCGCGCAGCCCGACCTTGCCGTGGATGACCGGCGCCGACAGGCCGGCCATGCCCTTGTCGAGGATGAAGCCGCGAATCACCTGGTCGTCATCCTTGGCCCAGACGATGAAGACATCGGCCAGCGGGGCGCTGGAAATCCAGTTCTTGCTGCCTGACAGCTTCCAGCCGCCGGGTACGGCGCGGGCCCGGGTTGCCAGGCTGCCGGGGTCGGAGCCCGAATTCGGCTCGGTCAGCCCAAAGCAGCCGATCAGTTCGCCCTTGCCGAGCTTCGGCAGGTATTTCTGTTTTTGCTCTTCGCTGCCGAAAGCGAAGATGGGCAGCATGACCAGCGAGGACTGCACGCTGAGCAGCGTCCGGTAGGCCGAATCGATGCGCTCGATCTCGCGGGCGATCAGGCCGTAGGAGACGTAGTTGAGGCCGGCGCCACCGTATTGCGGCGGCAGGGTCGGGCCGAGCAGGCCCATGTCGCCCATTTCGCGGAAGATCGCCGGATCGGTGGTTTCGTTACGGAAGGCATCGCGGATGCGCGGCGCCAAGGCTTTCTGGGCGAAGGTTCGGGCTGCATTGCGGACCTGCCGCTCATCGGCGGCCAATTGGCTGTCGAGGAGCAGTGGATCTTCCCAGTTGAAACTTGCCTTCGCCATATGCTTACTCCGAAAAACGCATCCCCGCCGCAGCGGGGATGCCGATGTTGATGCGATGTTAGCGGTTTAACCCCTTACGTGCCCGTCGCCGAGCACGACCCACTTCTGGCTGCTCAGGCCTTCGAGGCCGACCGGGCCGCGGGCGTGGATCTTGTCGGTCGAGATGCCGATCTCGGCACCCAGGCCGTATTCGAAGCCGTCGGCGAAGCGCGTCGAGGCATTGATCATGACTGACGATGAATCGACTTCGCGCAGGAAACGCATGGCCTTCGGGTGGTTTTCGGTGACGATGGCTTCGCTGTGGTGCGACGAGTAGTGGTTGATGTGCGCGATGGCTTCGTCGATGCCGGCAACGACTTTGACCGAGATGATCGGCGCCAGGTATTCGGTGTAGTAATCCTCTTCCGTGGCGGCGACGGCATTCGGCACCAGGGCCTGTGTTTCGGCGCAGCCGCGGATCTCGACGCCCTTGCCGGTGAGCATGGCGGCGATGGCCGGCAGTTGGGCGGCGGCGACGGAGCGGGCGACGAGCAGCGATTCGGCGGTGTTGCAGGTGCCGTAGCGCTGGGTCTTGGCGTTCTCGACGATCTTCAGGGCCTTGGCCGGATCGGCGTCGTCGTCGATATAGACGTGGCAGTTGCCGTCCAGGTGCTGGATCATCGGCACGCGTGATTCGGCCAGCAGGCGGGCGATCAGGCCCTTGCCGCCGCGTGGCACGATGACGTCGACGAACTCGCGCATAGTGATTAATTCGCCGACCGCGGCGCGGTCGGTGGTGTCGATGACCTGCACGCACTCGGCCGGCAACCCGGCGGCCTGCAGGCCTTCCTGGACCAGCGCGGCAATCGCGCGGTTGCAGCGGATGGCTTCCGAGCCGCCGCGCAGGATGGCGGCGTTGCCGGATTTGAGGCACAGCGCCGCGGCATCCGCCGTGACGTTCGGCCGGGCTTCGTAGATGATGCCGATGACGCCGAGCGGCACGCGCATCTTGCCGACCTGGATCCCGGACGGACGGTACTTGATGTCGGTCATCTCGCCGATCGGGTCGGGTAGCTTGGCAACCTGTTCGACGCCCTCGGCCATACCCTCGACGCCCTTCTCGGTCAGCAACAGGCGGTCGATCATCGCGGCTTCCAGGCCATTGGCGCGGGCAGCCGCCACGTCTTCGGCATTGGCGGCGAGCAGGGCGACCTTCTCGCGGCGAATGGCGGCAGCGATCTGCAGCAGGGCGGCATTCTTCTCGGCCGTCGTCGCGCCGGCCAGGCGGCGGGAAGCGGCGCGGGCCTGGCGGCCGACGGTCTGCATGTATTCCTTGATATCCATCGTAGTCATCGTGCTGAGTAAAGGGCAATTATAGCCAGACAAATTAGAGGGAACTTCCGGAAGCGGGTAAACTCTTACCCGCAACGAATTTGGGGTTATCCATCGAGGATCAGATGGCAGAAAAATTGATTTTGCCGACCGAAGTGAAGGTCTGTGCGACCTGCAGCTATTGGGACGGCGAGCGCCACGTCGATGGCGAGATGAAGCTGGTGGTGGTTTCCGATGAATGCGAGGGCGAATGCCTGGTTCAGGAAACCAGCAAACCCGGACTGCACGATGTCCGCCATGAGTGCTCCTGCATCTGGGAGGATCTGGAGCCCGACACGCCGGCCGAAAAAGGCGAGTAAAAGCCGTTTGTTCGGCCTGATGCGGTCAGGCCGATGTCCGTGGCGTCGGCTAGGCTTTGGCCGTGGTCAGTCGCAGGCCCAAGCGGAGGAATTCTTCCCAGATATTCCCCTGGCCGATTCCCTTGACCAGCTTGTCGATCCGCCCGGCGTGTTGCAGGGCGGCTTCCAGCGCCGCCGTATTCAGGCGTTGCAGCGCTTTTCGGACGGCGATGGCGCGCGGTCCCCAAACCTTGGCGTCCTTCAGTAGCTGATCGACCGGCCGGCCGGCATCCAGGCCGGTGCGGATGGTGGTCAGCGCACGGATTTCCTCGCTCATCGCCCAAAGCACCAGCGGCGGCGCTTCGCCTTCCTGCATCAGGCCGTCCAGTGTGCGGCTCAGGCGGCCGATGTCGCCAGAAAGCAGCGCTTCGCGCAGGCCTTCGATGTCGTAGCGGGCGACGTTGAGCACGGCGTCGCGCACCTGCGCCATGCTCAGTTGCCCAGCCGGGTAGAGCAGGCCGAGTTTCTGGATTTCCTGGTGGGCGGCGAGCAGGTTGCCCTCGACGCGCTCGGCAATGAATTTCAGGCTTTCCAGGTCGGCACTCTGCTGCTGGCGGCGCAGGCGGCCGGCGATCCAGCCGGGGAGTTCGGCGAGCGGCGGCGCGTTCAGCTTGAGGGCGACGCCAGCGTTGACCAGGGCGGTAAACCAGGCAGCCTTTTCCTCACGCCAGTCGAGTTCCGGCAGCGTGATGAGCAGCAGGTTGTCGGCCGACAGGTTCTGGCACCACTGCTGCAAGGCGGCACTGCCTTCCTTGCCCGGCTTGCCGGTCGGGATGCGCAGGTCAATCAGTTTCCGGTCACCGAACAGGGACAGGTTGCCGCCGGCGGCCAGTAGCTGGCCCCAGTCGAATTGCGGCAGGACGGTGAGCACTTCGCGCTCGCTGTAGCCCTGCTGGCGCGCCCTGGCGCGGATGGCGTCAGCCGCTTCGAGGACGAGTAGCGGCTCGTCGCCATACAGCACGTAGAGCGGCCGCAACTCGCGTTCGAGGTGCGCGGCGAGCTGTTCGCCCTTGAGCAGCATTATTCCTCGTCTTCCTCGAGGTCCGGGTTCTTCGGCTTGATGATGCTCAGGCGGCGCATGATCTGGTTGACCAGATCGTTGTTCATGTCACGCCATAACAGCCCTTCTTCCAGATCCTTGGCCAGCACGTTCGAGTCGTCGAAGGTGATGTCGCGGGTCAGGTTGATTTCATTGGGCGGCACCAGCACCTGGCCCTTCTGGTTAACGACGCGGAAACGGTAGTCGAGCTGCAGGCGATATTCGCGCACCCGGCCCTGGGCATTGACGCTGAGGATGGTTTTCTGCCGGCTGTCGCCCAGTTGCTGGAAGATGGCGTCGGCCTCCTTGGCGTCATTTTCATCGACGATGGTCGTGCTGCCGCTGGCCTTGATGTAGCGCTGCAGCCAGATGTTCACCTCGGCCGTTTCCGGTAGCGCGATGTACATCGTCTTGTAGGGGAGGTTGCCGCTTCCCACGCCGCGCAGATGAAAGCCGCATCCGGTGAGGGCGGCCGCGAGAATCAGGGCGAGCAGGAAGCGCATGGCGGCCTCTTAAGCGACGATATTGACCAGGCGGCCCGGCACGACGATGACCTTCTTGGCCGGTTTGCCTTCCATGAACTTCTGAGCCTCCGGGTTGGCCAGCGCAGCGGCTTCAATCGTCGCCTTGTCGGCCTCGGCGGCAACGCGGATGGCGCCGCGCAGCTTGCCGTTGACCTGGACCATCAGTTCGATCTCGTCCTGCTTCAGCGCGGCCGGGTCGGCCTTCGGGAAGGCGGCAAGGCCGGCGTCGGCACCCGGCTTCAGCTCGGCGTAGAGCGCCTGGCCGATGTGCGGCACGATGGGGAAGAGCAGCAGCGTGGCCGACTCCAGGACTTCCTGAGCCAGCGCGCGGCCGGCAGCGTCGGCTAGAGCGCATTTGTCGTAGGCGTTGAGCAGCTCCATGACCGCGGCGATGGCGGTGTTGAATTGCTTGCGGCGGCCGTAGTCGTCGGCGACCTTGCCCATGGTCTGGTGCAGCTTGCGGCGCAGGTCGGCCTGGGCGGCACTCAGGCCGTCGTTGCTGGTGCTGGCGGCGACCAGCCCGACTTGGACATGGTCGTGCACCAGCTTCCACAAACGACGCAGGAAGCGGAAGGCACCCTCGACGCCGGCGTCGGACCATTCCAGCGATTGATCCGGGGGCGAGGCGAACATGATGAAGAGGCGGGCCGTGTCGGCGCCGTACTGGTCGATCAGCGCCTGTGGATCGACGCCGTTGTTCTTCGACTTCGACATCTTCTCGGTGCCGCCGATCACCACCGGCAGGCCGTCGGCCTTCAGCGTGGCGCCGGTCGGGCGGCCGCGCTCGTCGGTGACGACATCGACGTC
Organism: Dechloromonas agitata is5; assembly: GCF_000519045.1. Taxonomy (GTDB): domain Bacteria; phylum Pseudomonadota; class Gammaproteobacteria; order Burkholderiales; family Rhodocyclaceae; genus Azonexus; species Azonexus agitatus. Next base: position 339,045 of record NZ_KI912532.1, on the reverse strand, counting down.
GGCCGGGTTGATCCACTGCTTCTTGCCGCCGTCGAGATCGCGGTAGAAGGTCGGGGCGACGACCATGCCCTGGGTCAGCAGGTTGGCGAAGGGCTCGCCGAGATCGCCGATCAGGCCGACATCGCGCATCAGCTTGGTGAAGAAGCGCGAGTAGAGCAGGTGGAGGATGGCGTGCTCGATGCCGCCGATGTACTGGTCGATGCCGCCCTTGCACCAGTAGGCGACGCGCTCGTCGACCATGGCCGTGGCGTTGTCCGGGCAGGCGTAGCGCAGGAAGTACCAGGACGACTCGAAGAAGGTGTCCATGGTGTCGGTTTCGCGCTTGGCATGGCCGCCGCACTTCGGACAGGTGGTTTCGTAGAACTCCGGCATCCGGGCCAGCGGCGAACCGGCGCCGGTGATCTCGACGTTCTCGGGCAGCACGACCGGCAACTGGTCGTCGGGCACCGGCACGTCGCCGCAGGTCTTGCAGTGAATGATCGGGATCGGGCAGCCCCAGTAGCGCTGGCGGGAAATGCCCCAGTCGCGCAGGCGGAACTGGGTCTTCTTCTCGCCCAGGCCCTTGGCGGCGAGGTCGGCGGCGACGGCATCGACCGCGGCTTCATAAGCCAGGCCGTCGTACTTGCCGGAATTAACGCAGACGCCCTTGGTCTTGTCGCCGTACCACTCCTGCCAGCCGTCGAGGCTGAAGCTTTCGCCTTCGGTGGCGATGACCTGCTTGATCGGCAGATCGTATTTCTTGGCAAACGCGAAATCGCGCTCGTCGTGCGCCGGCACGGCCATCACGGCACCGTCGCCATAGCTCATCAGCACATAGTTGCCGACCCAGACTTCGACCTGTTCGCCGGTCAGCGGGTGGGTGACATAGATGCCGGTCGGCAGGCCCTTCTTTTCCATCGTCGCGAGGTCGGCCTCGGCGACGCCGCCCTTCTTGCATTCCTCGATGAAGGCAGCCAGTTCCGGGTTGTTCGCAGCGGCGCGGGTGGCCAGCGGGTGCTCGGCGGCGACCGCGACGAAGGTGACGCCCATGATGGTGTCGGCGCGGGTGGTGAACACCCAGAGCTTTTCGTCGGCATTATCGGCCAGCGGGAAGGCGAAGCGCACGCCGGTGCTCTTGCCGATCCAGTTCTTCTGCATCAGGCGCACCTGCTCGGGCCAGCCGTGCAGGTTGTCCAACTCAGACAGCAGTTCCTCGGCGTAGGCGGTGATCTTCATGTAGTACATGGGGATCTCGCGCTTCTCGATCAGCGCACCGGAGCGCCAGCCGCGGCCGTCGATGACCTGCTCGTTGGCCAGTACGGTATGGTCGACCGGGTCCCAGTTCACGGTGCCGAGCTTCTTGTACACCAGACCCTTTTCATAGAGGCGGGTGAACAGCCACTGTTCCCAGCGGTAGTACTCGGGCGTGCAGGTGGCGAATTCGCGCTCCCAGTCGATAGCGAAGCCGAGCGACTTCAGCTGGCTGCGCATGTAATCGATGTTGGAGTAGGTCCAGCTGGCCGGTGGCACGTTGTTCTGCAGCGCGGCGTTCTCGGCCGGCATGCCGAAGGCGTCCCAGCCCATCGGTTGCAGCACGTTGTAGCCCTGCATCTTGTGGAAGCGGCTCAGCACGTCGCCGATGGTGTAGTTACGCACATGGCCCATGTGCAGTTTCCCGGAGGGGTACGGGAACATCGACAAACAGTAGTACTTGGGCTTGCTGGCGTCTTCGACGGCACGGGCGGCGCCCGTCTTTTCCCAGTGTTGCTGGGCGGCGCGCTCGATGTCGGCCGGGATGTATTTGTCCTGCATGGGCATGGCGGAATAACTTCGCTGAGAGTCGGAAAGTAACCGCGAATTATACCGCCTCAAGCGGCATGCCCGACGGGCTTGCCAGCGGTGCCGGCGCCCCGCCGGGCGAGGCGGCCGGCAGGTATGGCTTGACCGGGTGAGCCTTTCGCGCTGCCTGCACGCAACGCGAAAGCCGGATCGTCAGATCAGTGTCGCCCGGTCAGGCCGCTTTTTTTTGCGGATACAGGGTGTCCCAGGTGTTCTGCCAGAAGCGGTAGGCGTTCTGTGCGGCGAGCAGGGAAAGCTTCGACATGCGGGTCTGGTGGCGCCACATCCAGGAGGTTTGCGGGGCCGGGGTCAGGCCATAGCCCGGCGCCTTGCCGGCTTCGTCCTCGACAATGGCGAGGAAACGTTCGAGGGCGAGGCTCCAGTATTCGGAACCCTCGGCCTGACCGGTCAGGTATTCGGCCTCGCTGATTGCACGGCGCCACAGTTTCAGCGCCAGTTCGTCGGTAATGCCGGCCTTGCGGGCGATCCAGGGCAGGATCTTGGGGGCTTTCATACGGTTCATGCTGTTACTCCTTTTACTGGGTAGCGTGTAGCTACTCGTTTATCTATGACTGCCTTGTGGGCAAAAAGTTTTGTGCACTGCAATATTGTGTTTGGACGAAGTATACGAGTGCGTCGCCGGGCTGTCTGTGAAAAAATGCATCCTCTTTGTTGCCAGCGTTGCGCGCACGCAACGAATTGGTCAGACCTCTTGCCATCGGCATGCAGGTTTTTGATTTACAAGAATTTTTGGTGTTTTTATGTCTGATCTGCTGGCTAACCTGAATCCCCCCCAACTCCAGGCCGTGACCCTGCCGCCGGTGCATGGTCTGATCCTGGCTGGCGCCGGCAGCGGCAAGACGCGGGTGCTGACGACGCGGATTGCCTGGCTGATTTCAACCGGCCAGGTCGGGCCGCACGGCATCCTGGCGGTGACCTTCACCAACAAGGCGGCCAAGGAGATGACGGCCCGCCTCTCCTCGCTGGTGCCGATCAATGTGCGCGGCATGTGGATCGGCACATTCCACGGGCTTTGCAACCGTTTGCTCCGCGCCCATTACCGCGAAGCCGGGCTGCCACAGACCTTCCAGATTCTCGACTCGGCCGACCAGCTGGCCATGGTCAAGCGCCTGCTCAAGAATCTCAATATCGACGACGAAAAATACCCGCCACGCGAGTTGTGCCACTTCATCAATGCCCACAAGGAACAGGGTATCCGCGCCGGCCAGGCCGAGGTGTACGACAGCTACACGCAGAAGCGGGTCGAGATCTATGCCGAGTACGAAGCCCAGTGCAATCGCGAGGGGGTGGTGGACTTCGCCGAACTGCTGCTGCGCTGCTACGAATTGCTGCAGCGCAACGAACCTTTGCGCGCGCATTACCAGCAACGTTTCCGGCACATCCTGGTCGATGAATTCCAGGATACCAACGTGCTGCAGTACGCCTGGCTGAAGTTGCTGGCCGGGGGCGGGGCGAACGTTTTTGCGGTGGGCGACGACGACCAGTCGATCTACCGTTTCCGCGGCGCCGAGGTCGGCAACATGCGTGAATTCGAGCGCGAGTACGCCGGGCCGAACGTCATTCGCCTGGAGCAGAACTACCGCTCGCACGGCAACATCCTGGCCGCCGCCAACGCCATCATCAAGAACAATCGCGAGCGCCTCGGCAAGAATTTGTGGACCGACGCCGGCGAGGGCGAGCCGATCCGCGCCTTCGAGGCTTATTCCGACCTCGACGAAGCGCGTTTCGTGGTCGAGGAAATCCGCGAACTGGTGCGCGACGGCGTGTCGCCGACGCAGGTTGCCGTGCTCTACCGCTCCAACGCGCAATCGCGGGTCATCGAAAACGAATTGTTCACCAAGGGTGTGCCGTACAAGGTCTATGGCGGCCTGCGCTTCTTCGAGCGCCAGGAAATCAAGCACGCGCTGGCCTACCTGCGCCTGCTCGGCAATCCGGACGACGACACGGCCTTCCTGCGCGTGGTCAATTTCCCGACCCGCGGCATCGGCGCCCGTTCGCTGGAAAACCTTCAGGCCACGGCGCACCAGATGAATTCCAGCCTGTACAACGCCGCCGCCTCGCTGACCGGCAAGGCCGGCCAGACGGTGGGCGCCTTCATCCGGCTGATCGAGGGGCTGCGCCAGGAAACGGCCAATTTGCCGCTGCCGGAAATGGTCGAGCATGTCATCGAGAAATCGGGCCTGGCCCAGCATTACCGGCTGGAAAAGGAAGGCCAGGATCGCCTGGAGAACCTCGATGAACTGATCAACGCCGCCGCCACCTTCATCGACGACGAAGGCGCCATCGGCGAAGGCGGCGCGCTGGTCTCCTTCCTGACGCTGGCCTCGCTGGAGGCCGGCGAGCACCAGGCCGGCGAGGGCCAGGAGGCGGTGCAGCTGATGTCGGTGCATGCCGCCAAGGGCCTGGAATTCGACGTGGTATTCATCACCGGTCTGGAGCAGGGGCTGTTCCCGCACGAGAACTCGGTCAACGAGGGCAAGGACGGCCTGGAAGAGGAGCGCCGGCTGATGTACGTGGCGGTGACCCGGGCGCGTCAGCGGCTCTACGTCTCCTGCGCGCAAACCCGCATGCTGCACGGCCAGACGCGCTACTGCATGCCGTCGAGCTTCCTTGATGAAATCCCGGAAGGCTTGCTGCGCAAGCTGAACAAGAAGGCCGAGGCGGCTTCCTCGGTGCCGGCCTTCGGTTCCTTCGGCGGCGGCTATGCCGAGCCGGCAGCCAGCGGCGGCCTGCGCATCGGGCAGACGGTCGAGCACGCCAAATTCGGCATCGGCGTCATCGTATCGACCGAAGGGCGCGGCGCCGATGCGCGCGTGCAGGTCAATTTCGGTGGCAGCGGCATGAAATGGCTGGCGCTGGAATACGCCAAGCTGACGCCGGTGTGAGGGATCGTGGAAAGGCTTGAAGTCCACCGCCAAGGCGCGAAGGCGCAAAGGGTTCGCCAGGAAAATCAAGGAATGATTGAGCGCTTTCCTTTGCGCTTCCTTGGCGCCTTGGCGTCTTTGCGGTGGGTGTTTCTCCTCTTGCCGCAGCTGTCACGAGGCGCTGGCCGGTGACCGTCGCCTGGGCGATCAAGGGCTTGCTGGCGGCCTTGTTGTTGCCGCCAGGCAATGGGCTGGCTTTGCTCGGGCTGGCTGCGCTTTGCCGTCGGCGGCGCTGGGCGTTTGGCCTGGCCTTGTTCGGCGGTCTGCTGCTCCTGTTGCAATCGCTGCCGACGGTCGGTTCGGCGCTGATGGGTACGCTGGAGGACCGGGCCGGCGCCTGGCAGCCGGATACGGCCGGGGCGCAGGCCATCGTCATCCTCGGCAGCGGCCTGATCCGGCCGGTCGCCGAATTTGGTGGCGAAACGGTGACTGACCGGTCGCTGATCCGCCTCCGCCATGGCGCCCGGCTGGCGCGGGAGACGCAGTTGCCCGTGCTGATCAGCGGCGGCCGGCCGCTGCGGGCGGAAAATTCCGAGGCGGCGGTGATGGCCGACATCCTGAAAAACGAATTCGGTATCGCGGTGCGCTGGCGCGAGGAACAAAGCCAGGATACGGCCGGCAATGCCCGTTACTCGGCGGAAATCCTGCGCCAGGCCGGGATCACGCGCGTCGTGCTGGTCACCCAGGCCTTCCACATGCCGCGTGCCCGGCTGTTGTTCGAGGCGGCCGGGCTGCAGGTGGTGCCGGCGCCGGCTCATTTCGTCAGCAAGACGGGGGGCGGTTTCGCGGCCAGCGATCTGCTGCCCGGCGCGTCGGCCCTGCACCATTCCTACTACGCCCTGCACGAATGGCTGGGTATCGCCTGGGCGCGGCTTTCCGGCGTTTGAGGCGCGTGCCGGAAAGCCCGGCGCAAGGTGGAAGGAAGCGGGGCGGGGTGATAACCTCGCAGTCTCGACAACAAGAATGCCAGGAGACTCCGATGCCCCACGCCATCCGTATTCACCAGACCGGCGGCCCCGAGGTTCTGTGCTGGGAAGCAGTCGACCTGCCCGCCCCGGCCCCCGGCGAAGCGACGGTGCGCCACCACGCCGTCGGCCTCAACTACATCGATACCTATCACCGTACCGGCCTCTATCCGCTGCCCTTGCCCTCGGGCATCGGCCTGGAAGGCGCCGGGGTGGTCGAGGCGGTCGGTGAGGGCGTCACCGAGGTCAAGGTCGGCGACCGCGTGGCCTATGCCGGCGGGCCGATTGGCGCCTATGCCGAGGTGCGCAACATCCCGGCGCATCGCCTGTTGATCCTGCCCGACAGCATCGGTTTCGACACCGGCGCGGCGATGATGCTGCAAGGCCTGACCGCTGCCTACCTGCTGCGCAAGACCTACCGCGTGCAGCCCGGCGATGCCGTGCTGATCCACGCGGCGGCCGGCGGGGTCGGCCTGATCGCCTGCCAGTGGGCCAAGGCGCTCGGTGCAACGGTGATCGGCACCGTCGGCTCGCCGGCCAAGGCGGAACTGGCCAGGGCGCACGGCTGCGACCACGTGATCAATTACGCCAGCGAGAACTTCACCCAGCGCGTGCGCGACATCACCGGCGGCAAAGGCGTGGCGGTGGTATACGACGGTGTCGGCAAGGACACCTTTACCGGTTCGCTGGACAGCCTGCGGCCGATGGGCATGATGGTTTCCTATGGCAACGCCTCCGGGCCGGTGCCGCCGGTCGACCTGATCCTGTTGTCGCAGAAGGGTTCGCTGTTCATCACCCGGCCGACCTTGATGACCTACACCGCCCAGCGGGCCGACCTGCTCGAACTGGGCCGCGAGTTGTTCGACCGGGTCGCCAGCGGCCAGCTGCGCATCGAGGTGAACCAGCGCTACGCCCTGCGCGACGCCGCCCAGGCGCATCGCGACCTCGAGGCGCGCAAGACCACCGGTTCCACCATCCTGCTGCCGTAAGCCGCGAATCATGGCCAAGATCAAAGCCGGACTCCTGTCGCTGCGCGACCTGTTTGCCACCGCCTGGTGGATATTCCTGATCGTCGGCATCGGCTTCGTCGTTGCTTTCCAGTTCGTCGAGCCGGCGCCGCCCAAGCGCATCGTCATCACCACCGGCGGCGAAGCGGGCGCCTACTACCAATTTGCCCAGCGCTACGCGGCGATCCTGGCCAAAAACGGCATCACGCTGGAAGTGAAGTCGTCGGCCGGGTCGCTGGAGAACCTCGCTCGCCTGCAGTCGGACGAGGCGCAGGTCGGCTTTGTCCAGGGCGGCGTCATGCCACCCAAGGAAGACCCGGAGGCCGAGGACGATTCCGGCCTCTTGTCGCTGGGCAGCCTGTTCTACGAGCCGGTCTGGGTGTTCTATCGCGGCGAGCGCGATCTGACCCGGCTGACCGACCTGCGCGGCAAGCGCATCGCCATCGGCCAGGAAGGCTCGGGTGTGCGCCAGCTGGCCCAGCAACTGCTCGCTGCCAATGAGATCGAAGCGGGCGATCATCTGGTACCGCTCTCCGGGCTGAGCGCTGCCGAGGAATTGCAGCAGGGCCGCATCGACGCCGCCTTCATCATCGCCTCCGAAAGCGCGCCGGTGGTGCAGGTACTGCTGCGCTCGCCGGGCATCCGGCTGATGAGCTTCGCGCAATCCGGCGCCTACCAGCGGCGCTTTCCCTTCCTGACCAAGCTGACCTTCCCGCAGGGCGTGGCCGACCTGGTGCGCGACTTCCCGCCCAATGACATCAAGGTGCTGGCGCCGACCGCCAACCTGATCGTCCGCGACGACCTGCACCCGGCCCTGCAATCGCTGCTCCTGCAGGCGGCCAGCGAGGTGCATGGCAAATCCGGGTTCTTCCAGGATCAAGGCGAGTTCCCCGCCTACAAGGACCAGATGCTGCCGCTGTCGCCCGATGCGGCGCGCTATTTCAAGTCCGGACCCTCCTTCCTGCAGCGCTACCTGCCGTTCTGGCTGGCTGTCCTGGTCGACCGCCTGATCGTGCTGCTGGTGCCGGTCTTCGCCCTGCTCATCCCGCTGCTCAAGGTGGCGCCGGCGATCTACAACTGGCGGGTGCGCTCCAAGGTTTTCCGCTGCTACGGCGAACTCAAGTTCCTCGAGGACGACCTGAAGAACCATTTCGACCCGGCCAAGCTCGGCGACTACCGCCGCCGCCTCGACGATCTGGAGGAGGAGGCGGTGCAGCTGCATGTGCCCCTCGGCTTCACCGACCTGGTCTATACGCTGCGCGAGCACGTCAATCTGGTGCGCGGCATCCTCGACAAACGGGAATCCCATTCATGAAGGCCTTTCTCGTCGCCAACCCGAAAGGCGGCTCGGGCAAGAGCACGCTGGCCACCAACCTGGCCGGCTATTTCGCCAGCCAGGGGCACGAGGTAATGCTGGGCGACATCGACCGCCAGCAATCGTCACGCGAATGGCTCGGCATCCGGCCTTTCGAGCTGCCGACCATCGATACCTGGGACATCGGCCCGGACAACATCGCCCGGCCACCCAAGGGCACCACGCACGTCGTGCTCGACACGCCGGCCGGCCTGCACGGCAAGGCGCTGGAGAAGGTCCTCAAGCTGTCGTCGCGCGTCATCGTGCCGGTCCAGCCTTCGCTGTTCGACATGCTGGCCACCCGCCATTTCCTGGCTGAATTGCTGGCCGAGAAAGCCGTGCGCAAGGGCAAGGCCGATGTCGCGGTGATCGGCATGCGGGTCGACGCGCGCACCCGCGCTGCGGCCGAACTGGAGCGCTTCTTCGCGACCTTCGACCTGCCGGTGCTGGCCTACCTGCGCGATACGCAGGTTTATGTGCAGGCCACCGCCGCCGGCATGACCCTGTTCGACCTGCCGCGTTCGCGCGCCGAGCGTGACATCGAGCAGTGGCAGGCGATCATCGACTGGGTCGAGGCCGGCTGATCCTCAATCCGCGTTGCACCGCGCAAGCGGAGGAAGGCCGGCAACTGGGCCCGCAATTTTCAGCCGGACGCCCTGCCGTTCAGCCAGCGGTCGAGCATGGCATAGAGCTGCGGCGGATCGACCGGCTTGGCGAGGAAGTCGCTCATCCCGGCTGCCAGGCAGCTGGCCTTGTCCTCGCTGAAAGCATTGGCCGTCATGGCGACGATGGGTGTTTCCGCGTGGCCGGTCAGTTGCCGGATGGCGCGGCTGGCGGCGACACCGTCAAGGACGGGCATCTGCATGTCCATCAGGATCAGGTCGTAGGGCGCCGCGCTGGCCCGTTCGACGGCCTGCGCGCCGTTTTCGGCGGTGTCGATATACAGCTGCGGGTAATCCGACAGCAACTCGAGCGCCACTTCGCGGTTGATTTCGTCATCCTCGACCAGAAGCAGGCGCCGGACGGCGGCGGCCTGCGCGGCCGGTGTCGGGGCGGTCGGCGATGCGGACGGGAAGGGCGTTGCGGCCAGCGTGCTCTTGTCCAGGCGGACGCTCAGCGTGAAGGTGCTGCCGCGCCCGGCTTCGCTGTGCAGCGTGATGTCGCCGCCCATCAGCCGCGCCAGTTGGCGGACGATGGTCAGGCCGAGGCCGGTGCCACCGTGCTGGCGCGTGGTTGAGCCGTCGGCCTGCTCGAAGGGGGCGAAGATGCGCTCCTGGGCGTCGGCCGGAATACCCTGGCCGGTGTCGGCGACAGTGATGCTGACCGTCATGTCCTCCGCGGTTTCCGCGATGGGGGTGGCGTGCAGGCGGATGGTGCCGTGCTCGGTGAATTTCACGGCGTTTTCGAACAGGTTGATCAGGATCTGGCGCAGGCGGAGCGGGTCGCCCAGTAGCACGACCTCGTCCAGGCGCGGGCTGATGTCGCGCTGGAAGGTCAGCCCCTTGGCCTGGATGCGCTCGCTGGCCAGCGTTTCGACGGTGCCGATCAGTTCTCCGAGCTTGAGCGGGATGCGTTCCAGCGTCAGGTGGTCGGATTCGATCTTCGACAGGTCAAGGATGTTGTTGAGCAGGCCGAGCAGGTGGTCGGCAGCATGGCCGATCTTGCCCAGCTTGTCGCGTTCGACCGGCTCGCGGGTGCGTTGGATGAGCAGGTGGGTGAGGCCGATGATGGCGTTCATCGGCGTGCGCAGTTCGTGGCTCATGTTGGCCAGGAAAGTGGACTTGGCGCGGCTGGCGGCTTCGGCCGCTTCCTTGGCGAGCAGCAGGTCGGCGGTGCGGGCGGCGACCGCTTCCTCGAGGTGGTCGCGGTGGCGTTGCAGTTCGGCCTCGGCCTGCTTGCGCCGGGTGATCTCGTGCCCGACGGTGACCAGCGCCTGGCGCGCGCCGTTCGGGGCCAGCAGCGCGACCTTGGCCAGTTCGAAAATCCGCTCGCTGCCGTCGTCCTGGTGGATGACCAGTTCGTCGTGCAGCCGGGAGCCCTGTTCCCAGGCAGCGGGGTCGGAGCGCTCCAGGTCGGCCAGCGGGGTGGCGTCGAAGGTGTCGGCGCCGATCAGTTCGCGGCTGGTCCTGCCGCGGTAGCCGTCCTCGGCCAGGCCGAACAATTGCAGGAAGACGGCGTTGGCTTCGATCAGGCGGTTGTCGCCGTCCTTCAGGCAGACGGCGTCGGGCATGGTGTCGAGCAGCGTGCGCAGGCGGGCTTCGCTGTTGCGCACTTGTTCGGCGTAGGTCGCGATGTGCTGGTGGTAGCGCTGGCTGCGCAGTTGCCAGAGGACCGAGATGAGGGCGAGCAGGCAACCGGCCAGGCCGATGCCGGCGGGTAGTTGCGAGGCGGTGATGCGGTCGAATTCCGGCCGGCTGCGGAAGTGGGCGAGCCATTGCTGGCCGGCGAAGTCGATGGGCAACTCGACCTGATGCTGGCTGCGCACCCGGGTGGGGCCGGGATGCGAGTCGAATAGCTGGTGGTCGGGGCCGCGGGCGGCATCGAACAGTTCAAGCTCGACATCCTTGTTGTCGGCCGTGATGACGTTGCGCAGCAGGTCGTGGGCGCGGAAGGGGCTGTAGGCGAAGCCGAGCAGTGCGGCGCGGCGTTGCTCGACGGTGGCGGTGGGCAGGCCGTTGCGATAGATCGGCGCGTAGATCAGGAAGCCCGGTTGCACGTCCTGGCGGCCTTCCTGGACGAGGATCACCCGGCCGGAGAGCGCCGGTTCGCCGCTGTCGCGGGCCCGTTCCATGGCCTGGCGCCGGACCGGTTCGGAAAACATGTCGTAGCCGAAGGCCTTCAGGTTGCGTTCGGTAAAGGGTTCGAGATAGACGATGGCCGAATACTGCGCCCGCTTGCCGGGCGGGCTGATTGCGTAATCGGGAAAGCCTTCGGTCCGGATGCGCCGCTCATGCGCCGCTTTGTCGTGCGGGGCGACCATCAGGGCGAAGCCGGTGCCCTGGATGCCGGGGAGTGTCTGGTCGAGTTGCAGCTTGCGGATGTAGTCGCGCCACTCGCTGCGGCTGACGTCGTTGCTGGCGGCAAACAGGGCGGTTGCGCCGCGCAGCACCTGAACATGCGAGGCGAGACGGAAGAGGATCTTGGCCTTTTCCTGCTCGGCCCGGTACAGGAAGCGCTGCTCGGCTTGCTGCCGGGTCTTTTCATGCACGAGGCCGGCAAGGGCGGCCGTCGCCAGCAGCAGGGCGGCCGTGATCAGCCAGCCGATGCCTTTCGGCAGCGATGCCTGGCCGAGCCGTCTGCGCCACAGCGAATGACGGGAGGAGGTGCCGTCCGTATTTTCCACAGTTGGCCTTTTTGGCGTTTGACAGCGTACCTTAGCACTGACCGCCGTACTGTGGGAGGGGGGTTACAGGCCGCTGGTCAGTGTCCGGGCGGTATCCGGGTCGGCCAGGCGATCGAGGAACCAGGCCAGCGCCCGGCCGACCTGCCGGCTGCGCCAGGCGAGGTTGAGCGGCAGTTCCTGGCGCGGTTCGGCGAGGGTTTTTTCGACCAGGTGGCCGGCGGCGATTTCCGGGTCGGCCAGCCAGCGCGGCAAGTGGCCGATGCCCAGTCCGGCCGCCTGGGCGCTGGCCTTGGCGCGGATGTCGGGTACCCGCAGTACGTCCTGTCCTTCGAGCACGCCGACGGTGCGGGCGTCGAGTTCCTGCGAGGTGTCGGCGATGACCACGGCGCGGTGGCGCAGCAGTTCGCCGGCCGGAATCGGTCCGGGCCAGGCGGCCAGCGGATGGTCGGGTGCGACGGCGAAGACGAAGTCGCTGCTCGTGCCGAGGGGGCGGCTGGCGATGCCGCTGCGTGCCGGCACGTCGCCCGGTGCGCCGATGGCCAGGTCGGCCCGGCCGGTGGCCAGCGCATCCCAGGTGCCGCCCAGCACTTCGCCGGTGATCCGGATCTGCGTGCCATGCCCGGCGGCGTAGAAGGTCTGGAGCAGTGGAAAGAGCCGCTCGGCCGGGATGATGGCATCGAGCGCGATGCGCAGCTCCGCCTCCCAGCCGTCGGCAATGCGCTGCACGCGGCGCTCCAGGTCGCCGGCGGCGCGCAGCAGGTGGCGCCCGTCGTCGAGCAGGGCGCGCCCGGCTTCGTTCAGCGTCGCCCGCCGGCCCTCGCGCTGGAACAGCGTGACGCCGAGTTCGTCCTCCAGTTTGCCGACGGCGTGCGACAGGGCCGAGGGGACGCGGTGCAGGGCGGCGGCCGCCGCACTGAAGCTGCCATGGCGGTCGATGGCATCGAGCATGTGCAGCAGTTCGAAGGTGATTTTCATGTGAATTAAATTGAACGATACAACCAATATTATTCGCTTATTTTGCCTGAACTGTTGATGCATCATGGAAACTAATCATTCAAATCATTCACAAAAGGAATTGAAATGATCCGTGTGCGACCTTCCGACCAACGCGGCCACGCCAACCATGGCTGGCTGCGGGCGAAGCACAGCTTCTCCTTCGCCGACTACTACGATCCGGCCGAGATGGGCTGGGGCGTGCTGCGTGTCATCAACGAAGACCGCATCGCGCCCGGCATGGGCTTCGGCATGCATGGCCACCGCGATATGGAGATCGTCACCTACATCCTGTCCGGCTCGCTCGAACACAAGGACAGCCTGGGTAACGGCGGGGTCATCCGGCGCGGCGAGGTGCAGCGCATGACGGCCGGCAAGGGCATCCTGCACAGCGAGTTCAACCCCTCGCCGGACGAGGAAACCCACCTGCTGCAGATCTGGATCGAACCGGCGCAGCGCGGCACCCGCGCCAGCTACGAACAGCAGCCCCTGGCGGTCGACGAAATGCGCGGCCGCTGGCGACTGGTCGCCTCGCCGGACGGCGCCGAGGGCAGCACGACCATCGGCCAGGATGCCCGGCTATGGGCCAGCCACCTCGCCGTCGGCCAGCCTCTCGACTACGCCCTGCAACCCGGCCGCCTGGCGTACGTGCAGGTGGTCAGCGGCCGACTGGCGGTGAATGGCATCGCATTGTCAGCCGGCGACGGCGCCCGGATTGCCAAGGAAAGCAGCCTGCATTTTGCGGCGACGGAGGAGGCGGAAATCCTGCTCTTCGACCTGCCGCCCCACGCGTGATTCAACCTTAACTTCCCGAAAGGACAACTCATGAGCCAAATCATCGTCGTTTATCACTCCGGCTACGGCCACACCCAGCGCGTCGCCCAATACGTTGCCGAAGGGGCCGGTGCCGAACTGCTCGCCATCGACGCCGAGGGCAACCTGCCGGAAGGCGGCTGGGAGAAGCTGGCCGCCGCCGACGCCATCATCTTCGGCACGCCGACCTACATGGGCGGCCCGAGCTGGCAGTTCAAGAAATTCGCCGACGCCTCGTCCAAGGCGTGGTTTGTCCGCGCCTGGCAGGACAAGGTGTTCGGCGGCTTCACCAACAGCGCCAGCCCGGTCGGCGACAAGGGGGCGACGATGATCCAGTTGCAGACCCTGGCCTCGCAGCACGGCGGTATCTGGGTCAGCCTCGGCCAGTTGCCGGCCAATACCAAGGCGGCGACCCATGCCGATGCCAACCACTTGGGCGGCTCGGTCGGCCTGCTGGTGCGCTCGCCGTCCGACGCTGCGGTCGAGGAAATCCCGCAGGGCGACCTCGATACCGCCAAGGCTTACGGCCAGCGCGTCGCCGCCATCGCCGCCCGCCTGCGCGGCTGATCCGGGGCGCCCCGGGCTGTTTCGGCGCCGGGGCGCTGTTATAGTGCCTGTATTCCCCTCTCGCGGAGCACAGGCATGGCAATGATCACCTCCCTGGCCGACCTTTCGGTCGTCTTGGTCGAACCGTCCTCGACGCAGGCGCATCTGGTGCAGCGCATGCTGGAAAACCAGGGTGTCCGCACGGTCACCATCGTCGATACGGCACAGGCTGCCCTGGCCGCCCTGCGGGCTGCCAGTGGCCACACCGTGGTGATCAGCAGCCTCTACCTGCCCGATCAGGCCGGCACCGACCTGGTGACGGCCATGCGCGCCGAGCCCGCCCTGGAGACGGTGCCCTTCATCCTGGTTTCGAGCGAAACCCGGCCGCAGGTGCTCGAGCCGGTGCGCCAGTCCGGCGCCTGCAGCATCGTCGCCAAGCCCTTCACCGAACAGCAGTTGTCGCGTGCCCTCTACGCCGCGGCCGATTACCTGAGTCCGCCGGAGGACATCGATACGGCCGAGGTCGAAAACCTGCGCGTGCTGGTCGTCGACGACAGCCTCGCCTCGCGCCGCCACCTGCGTCGCCTGCTTGAGGAACTCGGCATCACGCGCATCCAGGAAGCGGTCGATGGCAAGGAAGCGGTGACCTTGCTCGAACAGGCGATGGTCGATCTGGTCATCACCGACTACAACATGCCGGAAATGGATGGCCGCGAGCTGATCGAATACATCCGCACCCAGAGCTGGCAGGCCGAAGTGCCGATCCTGATGGTGACCAGCGAGCAGAACATGGGCCGCCTGGCTGCCGTCGAACGGGCCGGCGTCTCGGCCATCTGCGACAAACCCTTCGAGGCCGGCAGCATCCGCCGGCTGATCAGCGACGCGCTGACCCGTTAGGTTGTGCGTCGGCGCCGGAACAGCCCGGCGCGCAGCAGCGCGCCGCCGGCCAGCCCGATGAGCAGCGGGTCGAGCAGCGCTCCCCACAGATTGGCGAACAGGCCACCGGCGTAGGCAAACAGCGCGCCGGCCAGGATCAGCAGCCAGGCCGTCCGGCCTTGCCAGGCCAATACCAGGCCGAGCGGCAGCAGGGCGGCGAGCAGCGGCCAGGGCCGGTAGCCGAGCGCGTACAGATCGCCCGGTAACCCGCCGGCAGTGGCCAGGGCAAGGGCACCCCCGCAACCGACGATGAGCAGCGCCGGGCGCGTTGCACCGCCAGCCGGCAGCCGGCCGGCCAGGTGACAGAGGGCGAGGCCGAGCAGGGTGGCCGACGGCGGCCCGAACACGGCCAGCATGATCGGCGCAATGCCGACCAGCAGCGATACAGCGGTGGTCGCCAGGGCGATGCGGGCACGAAAGATGCCGAAGCCGGGCAAGGCGGCCAGGGCGCCACAGACCAGAGCCTGGCCGAGCAGGCCGTAGGCGGCGTGCAGGCTGATCATCGGGTTGTCTCCGCCGCGGCGACCGGCAAGGCGGGCAGGCGGTCGATCAATTGCCCGGTCACGCTCAGGCGCAGCCAGGGGCCATCGCCACCGGCCTGGGCGAGCGGCAGCAGCAGGCCGCCATCAGCCAGTGGCCGGAGCGTTTCGCCCAGGCGGGGGCCCAGGCCGCCAAAGGGCGTGCTGTCCAGGCGCCGGGCGTTCGTCCACTGGCGCCCGCCATCAGTCGACACGCTGTGCATCAGTACGGCGCCGGCGGCGCTGCCCAGTGGGTGCGCTTCGTACCACAGGTGCAGCCAGCCACCTTCGGCCCACAGCAGCGGACGGCCCAGGCGCTGGGCATGCAGGAAGGCCGCCGCCGCCGTACTTTCCCGGCTGGCAATGCGGCCCATCTCCCGCCATCCGGTAGCGTCGCGGATGACGAGCCGGATGCCGGCGCTCTCCGCTTCGCCATTTTCCAGCCAGGCGACGGCCGCTTGGCCGTTGGCCAGGCGGGTCGGGCTGGGGCGTTCCGGCGAGGCGCGGGCGGCTGCCGGCAGGTCGTCGCCGGCCAGGTGTGCGGCCGGGGCGGGCGACAGCATGGCCGGAGGCGGCGTCGGTGTGCGCCAGCCGGCTGCTGCCAGTCCAAGGCCGAAGAGGGCCAGGGCCAGCCAGCGCAGCAGGTTTCCCGGTTGTTCAGTCATGGCGTGGCGCGGTTTGCGGGCGAGAAAAAGGCCGCATGGCGCGGCCTTTCCGGGTGAGGCTCAAGGCGGCTCAGCGAACGATCTGGTTCAGCTCGCCCTTGGCATAACGCTCGGCCATCTTGTCGAGCGGGATCGCCTTGATCTTGCTGGCGTTGCCCGCGGTGCCGAAGGCTTCGAAACGGGCCAGGCAAATCTTCTTGGCGGCTTCGCGGGCCGGCTTCAGGTAGTCGCGCGGGTCGAACTTGGACGGGTTCTCGGCTAGGTAGCGGCGGATGGCGCCGGTCATCGCCAGACGGATATCGGTGTCGATGTTGACCTTGCGTACACCGTGGGCGATGCCCTTGACGATTTCCTCGACCGGCACGCCGTAGGTTTCCTTCATGTCACCGCCGAATTCGCGGATTTCGGCGAGCAGTTCCTGCGGCACGCTGGAGGAACCGTGCATCACCAGGTGGGTGTTCGGGATGCGGGCGTGAATCTCGGCGATGCGGTCGATGGCGAGGATGTCGCCGGTCGGCTTCTTGGTGAACTTGTAGGCGCCGTGGCTGGTGCCGATGGCGATGGCCAAGGCGTCGCAGTTGGTCTGCTTGACGAAGTCGGCAGCCTGCTCGACGTCGGTCAGCAGGTCTTCGCGGGTCATGTGGCCTTCGGCACCGTGGCCGTCTTCCTTGTCGGCCTTCATGGTTTCCAGCGAACCGAGCACACCCAGCTCGCCTTCGACGGAGACACCGATGGCGTGGGCGAATTCGACCACCTTGCGGGTCACTTCGACGTTGTATTCGTAGGTGGCGACGCTCTTGCCATCGGCCTGCAGCGAGCCGTCCATCATCACCGACGAGAAGCCGGAACGGATGGCGGCCATGCACACCGACGGCGACTGGCCATGATCCTGGTGCATGACGATGGGGATGTGCGGGTAGGCTTCCAGCGCAGCCAGGATCTGGTGACGCAGGAAAGGTTCGCCGGCATATTTGCGGGCACCGGCCGAGGCCTGCATGATCACCGGGGCGTCAACCTGGTTGGCGGCTTCCATGATGGCCCAGACCTGTTCCATGTTGTTGACGTTGAAAGCGGGCAGGCCATAGCTGTTCTCGGCGGCATGGTCGAGCAGTTGGCGCATGGAAACGAGGGGCATGGGAACTCCTGTGCAGTGATTTTGTTTCGGGTGATTTATGTATTCTAGTTGATTTGATGCTCGCCGACGCGGACGATCTTCAGCGTGTTGGTGCCGCCGGTGGTACCGATCGGTTCGCCGATGGTGAGCACGATCAGGTCGCCCTTCTCGACCACGCCGCGGGCGATCAGCAACTGCTCGGCCTCGGCCAGCAGGCGGTCGCGGTCGGTGTGCTGCTGCGCCATGAGCAGTGGATAGACCTCGCGGTAGAGCACCATGCGGGCCACCGACTCGGCGTCCGGGGTCAATGCGTAGATCGGTACGCCGCAGTTCAGGCGGCTCATCCACAGCGCGGTCGAGCCGGACTGGGTCAGTGCGGCGATGGCCTTGACCTTCAGGTGATGCGCCGTCCAGATCGCCGCCATGGCGATCGACTGGTCGATGCGCGTGAAGACGCGATCGAGGAATTCGCGGTCGAGCGTGACTTCGGCCGAGCGCTCGGCCTCGATGCAGATGCGCGACATCGACTCGACGGTTTCCACCGGATACTTGCCGCTCGCCGTTTCGGCCGACAGCATCACGGCATCGGTGCCGTCGAGCACGGCATTGGCGACGTCCGACACTTCGGCGCGGGTCGGCACCGGCGAGGAAATCATCGATTCCATCATTTGCGTCGCCGTGATGGTCAGCTTGTTCATGTCCCGCGCCATGCGGATCATCTTCTTCTGCAGGGCCGGCACGGTCGCATCGCCCACTTCCACCGCCAGGTCACCGCGGGCGACCATGACGCCGTCCGAGGCATCGAGAATCTCGGCCATGTTGGTGATCGCCTCGACACGCTCGATCTTGGCGATCAGCACGGCCGAACTGCCGGCGGCGCGCATCAGCTGGCGCGCCATGTACATGTCGGCGGCGCTCTTCGGGAAGGAAACGGCGACGAAGTCGACACCGATCTGCGCGGCCGTCTTGATGTCGTCCATGTCCTTGGCGGTCAGCGCCGGCGCGGTCAGGCCGCCGCCCTGACGGTTGATGCCCTTGTTGTTCGACAGCTCGCCGCCGACCAGCACGCGGGTATGGATTTCCTGGCTGCGCACCAGCATGACTTCCAGCTTCAGGCGGCCGTCGTCGAGCAGCAGGATGTCGCCGCTGACCACGTCCTTGGGCAGGTCCTTGTAGTCGAGGCCGACCCGCTCCTGGTTGCCGAGCGGGCAGGCTGCATCGAGGATGAAACTGTCGCCGACGGCCAGGGTGATCTTGCCGCCCTCGAATTTGCCGACGCGGATCTTCGGCCCCTGCAGGTCGCCCAGGATGCCGACTGTCCGACCGAACTTGGCGGCCGCGGCGCGAATGCCCTCGGCGCGCGCCTTGTGATCCTCGGCGCTGCCATGCGAAAAATTCATCCGGACGACATCGACGCCGGCCTGGACCAGACGTTCAAGAACCTCGGGCGACGACGAGGCCGGCCCCAGCGTGGCGACGATCTTGGTATGACGCAACATTGCTTCCCTTCCCCCGCAATTTGTATTCCGACTATTCTGCTTGACCGGCCAGCCATCCTGCGGCCGGCCGGTTGACGGTGACGTGCTTAGCCCTTCGCCCGCTCTTCGAGCACGGCGATGGCCGGCAGGGTCTTGCCTTCGAGGAATTCCAGGAAGGCGCCGCCGCCGGTCGAGATATAGCCGACATCGTCGGCGATGTGGAACTTGGCGATGGCGGCCAGCGTGTCGCCGCCGCCGGCGATGGAGAAAGCCTCGGAGTGGGCGATGGCGGAGGCCATCATCTTGGTGCCGCCGGCGAACTGCGGCAGTTCGAAGACGCCGACCGGGCCGTTCCAGACGATGGTGCCGGCGTTGGCGATGATCTCGGCCAGCTTGGCGGCGGTCTTCGGGCCGACGTCGAGGATGCGGTCGTGGGCATGCACGTCCTCGACCGAAATCTTGTTGGCGCGGGCCAGGGCGGAGACTTCGTCGGCGACGACGACGTCGGTCGGCAACGGCACTTCGGCGCCGCGTTCCTTCATGATGTCCATGATGGCATGGGCTTCCTTGACCAGGTCCGGCTCGGCCAGCGACTGGCCGATGCGCTTGCCGTCGGCGAGCAGGAAGGTGTTGGCGATGCCGCCGCCGACGATCAGCTGGTCGACCTTGTCGGCCAGCGACTTGAGGATGGTCAGCTTGGACGACACCTTGGAGCCGCCGACGATCGCGACGAGCGGGCGCTTCGGGTTGTGCAGGGCCTTGGACAGGGCGTCGATCTCGGCGCCCATCAGCATGCCGGCGCAGGCCACCGGGGCGTACTTGGCGATGCCATGGGTGGTCGCTTCGGCGCGGTGGGCGGTGCCGAAGGCATCATTGACGTAGATGTCGCACAGCTTGGCCATCTTCTGGGCCAGTTCGTCGTTGTTCTTCTTCTCGCCCTTGTTGACGCGGCAGTTCTCGAGCAGCACGACTTCGCCCGGCTTGACGTCAAAGCCGCCATCGACCCAGTCGGTGATCAGGCGCACTGGCTGCTTGAGCATCTGGCCGAGGCGCACGGCGACCGGCATCAGGCTGTCTTCCGGGTTGAGTTCGCCTTCGGTCGGCCGGCCGAGGTGGGAGGTGACCATGACCGCGGCGCCCTTTTCGACACAGTACTTGATCGACGGCAGCGAAGCGCGGATGCGGGTGTCTTCGGTGATGTTGCCGGCTTCGTCCTGCGGGACGTTGAGGTCGGCACGGATGAAGACACGCTTGCCGGAAACATCGAGGTCGGCCAGTTTGATGACGTTCATGGTTGATCTCCTGATTGTGGCTGGATGTAATGCGGGGACCAGAGGCGCGACCAGTGCGCGGCGACCTCCAGCATGCGGTTGGCGAAGCCCCATTCGTTGTCGAACCAGACGAACAGATTGACCAGGTGGGCACCGCTGGTGCGCGTCTGGCTGCCGTCGACGATGGCCGAATGGGGGTCGTGATTGAAATCGATCGAGGCGTGTGCGGCCTCGGAATAGGCGACCAGCGATTTGAGCCGGCCGAAAGCGGCGTTGGCGAGCAGGGTGTTGATACTGTGCGCCGACACTGGACGTTCGGTGACGAGGGTCAGGTCGATGGCCGAGACATTGGTCGTCGGCACGCGGATGGCCTTGGCCTGGACGCGGCCGGCCAGGCGCGGCAACAGGCGCTCGATGCCGCGCGCCAGGCCGGTCGACACCGGGATGATCGACTGCATCGCCGAGCGGGTGCGGCGCAGGTCGTCGTGGTGGTAGCCATCGATCAGCGGCTGGTCGTTCATCACCGAGTGCAGCGTGGTGAGCAGGGCTTCCTCGATGCCGACTTCGCGGTCGAGCAGGTCGAGCAGCGGCACGATGGCGTTGGTCGTGCAGGAGGCGGCGGAAACCAGCTTTTCGCTGCCGGTCAGCTTGTCCTGATTGATGCCGGCAACGATGGTCGCGTCGACATCGTCGGCGCTGGCCCCGGGGTGCGAGAGCAGCAGGCGGGGGCAGCCGGCGGCCAGGAAGCGCTGCAGATCGGCGCGCTTGCCGTAGGCGCCGGAGCATTCGACAACCAGGTCGATGTTGCGCCAATCAACCGCTTCCGGCGTCCGCGCATGGCTGACGCGGATCGGCCGATGGTCGATGCGCAGTTCCCCATCGACCGCTTCGACCAGGCCGGGGAAACGGCCATGCGTCGAGTCGTAGCGCGTCAGGTAGGCCATGCTCTCCAGGTTGGCCGGCTCGTTGAGGGCGACGACCTGGAAGGGATGGGCGACCGGGGATTCCAGCAGTGCACGCAGGAAGCAACGGCCGATGCGGCCGTATCCGTTGATGGCGAGGCGATAGGGGGGGCGGTGTGTCACGGAGGGGGCAAAAAAAGGGGCCTTGCGGCCCCTCTATCCTCTTGCGCGCGCTTACTTGGCGTTCATCCAGGCGCGGGCGGCATCCAGCATGCGGCAGGAGTAACCCCACTCGTTGTCGTACCAGGCCAGGACCTTGACCAGCGTCGAGCCGTCTTCAGCCTTCAGGACGCGGGTCTGGGTGGCGTCGAAGGTCGAGGAAACGGTCGTGTGGTTGAAGTCGGAGGAGACCAGCGGCTCGTTGTTGACGGCCATGATGCCCTTCAGCGGGCCGTTGGCGGCGGCGGTCATCAGGGCGTTGATTTCGTCCTTGGTGGTGGCGCGCTCGGCGGTGAAGGTCAGGTCGACCAGCGAGACGTTGATGGTCGGGACGCGCAGCGCGAAACCGTCGAACTTGCCGACCAGTTGCGGCAGCACCAGGCCGACGGCCTTGGCGGCACCGGTCTTGGTCGGGATGATGTTGGCGGCAGCGGCGCGGGCGCGACGCAGGTCCTTGTGACGGACGTCGACGGTGACCTGGTCGTTGGTATAGGCGTGCACGGTGGTCATCAGGCCGGACTTGATGCCGATGGCGTCGGACAGCACCTTGGCCACCGGGGCCAGACAGTTGGTCGTGCAGGAGGCGTTGGAGACGACGGTGTCGCCGGCCTTGAGAACGCCCTCGTTGACGCCCATGACGATGGTCGCATCGACGTCGTCACCGCCCGGGGCGGAGATCAGCACGCGCTTGGCGCCTTGCTCGAGCAGGGCCTGAGCCTTGGCCTTGGTGGTGTAGGCGCCGGTGCATTCGAGCAGGACGTCGACGCCGTGGTCGGCCCAGTTGACGCCCTTCGGGTCCTTGGTCGAGTAGAAGGCGATCTTCTTGCCGTCGATGATGATGCAGTTTTCACCTTCGGTTTCGACCGAGGTGCCGAAGCGGCCGTGCGTGGTGTCGTACTTCAGCAGGTGGGCGTTGGTCGCCAGGTCGCCGGAGGCGTTGATCGCGACGACGTCGAATTCGTTCTGCAGGCCCTGCTCGTAGATGGCACGCAGCGTGCAGCGACCGATACGACCAAAACCGTTGATTGCAACCTTGATAGCCATGGAATTTTTTCCTCTCTGCGTTGAAGTTTTGAATCAGGACAGCAGTGCCTTGGTCGTCGAAACGACATTGGCCACGGTGAAACCGAAAAGATCGAACAACTGGTTGGCCGGCGCGGATTCACCGAAGCGGTCGATGCCGATCACGGCACCGTGCAGGCCGACATACTTGCGCCAGAAATCCGGGTGCGCCGCTTCGATGGCGACGCGCGGCAGGTGGGCGCCGAGCACGGACAGGCGGTAGGCCTTGTCCTGGCGGTCGAAGACGTTGGTGCAGGGCATCGACACGACGCGCACGGCGATGCCTTCGGCGGCCAGTGCAGCCTGGGCGTCGAGGGCCAGCTTGATTTCGGAGCCGGTGGCGATCAGTACGGCCTTGGCGTCGGCGGCGTCGGACAGGATGTAGCCGCCCTTGGCGATCTCGGCATCGGCGATCTTCTGCGTCACGGTCGGCAGATTCTGGCGCGACAGGGCCAGGATGCTCGGGCCGTCGGTGCGTTCGACGGCAGCCGTCCAGGCGATGGCGGTTTCGGTTGCGTCGGCCGGGCGCCAGACATCGACGTTCGGGATGATGCGCAGCGACGGGATATGCTCGACCGGCTGGTGCGTCGGGCCGTCTTCGCCGAGGCCGATGGAGTCATGGGTGTAGACCATGATCTGGCGCTGCTTCATCAGCGCCGCCATGCGGATGGCGTTGCGGGCGTAATCCGAGAAGACCAGGAAGGTCGCGGTGTAGGGAATCAGGCCGCCGTGCAGCGCGATGCCGTTGGCAATGGCGGTCATGCCGAATTCACGCACACCGTAGTAGCAGTAGTTGCCGCCTTCGGTCTTGGTGACGCCCTTGCTGCCCTTGACGAAGGTCAGGTTGGAGCCGGCCAGGTCGGCCGAGCCGCCGAAGATTTCCGGTACGGCCGGAACCAGGGCGGCGATGGCGTTCTGCGAAGCCTTGCGGGTGGCGATGTTCTCGGCCTTGTCGCGGCAGGCGCCGACGTAGGTTGCCTTGGTCGCTTCCCAACTGGCCGGCAGTTCGGATTTCATGACGCGGCGCTCGAACTCGGCCGCTTCAGCCGGGAAGGCCGCGCGGTAGGCGGCGAAACGCTTGTCCCAGTTTTCCTGGAAGACGGCGCCGGCCGGCTTGCGGTTCCAGGCGCTGTAGACGTCGTCCGGAATCTCGAACGGCGCATGCGGCCAGCCGATGTATTCGCGGGCGGCGGCAATTTCGTCCTTGCCGAGTGGCGCCCCGTGGCAGTCGTGCGAGCCCTGCTTGTTCGGCGAGCCCATGCCGATGGTGGTCTTGCAGCAGATCAGGCTCGGCTTGTCGGTGACCGCCTTGGCGGCGAGCAGGGCCTTCTCGATTTCATCGGCATTATGGCCGTTGACCGCCGGGATGACATGCCATCCGTAGGATTCGAAACGCTTCGGCATGTCTTCGGTGAACCAGCCTTCGACGTGGCCGTCGATCGAGATGCCGTTGTCGTCCCAGAAGGCGATCAGCTTGCCCAGGCCGAGGGTGCCGGCCAGCGAGCAGGCTTCGTGCGAGACGCCTTCCATCAGGCAACCGTCGCCCAAGAAGACGTAGGTGTGGTGATTGACGATTTCGTGGCCCGGCTTGTTGAACTCGGCGGCGAGCACCTTTTCGGCGAGTGCCATGCCGACGGCGTTGGTGATGCCCTGGCCGAGCGGCCCGGTAGTCGTTTCAACGCCCGGCGTGTGGCCGAACTCGGGGTGGCCGGCGGTGCGCGACTTGAGTTGGCGGAACTGCTTGAGGTCGTCGATCGACAGGTCGTAGCCGGTCAGGTGGAGCAGCGCGTAGATCAGCATCGAGCCGTGGCCGTTCGACAACACGAAGCGGTCGCGGTCAGGCCATTGCGGATTGGCCGGATTGTGTCGCAGGTGGCGGCGCCATAGCACTTCGGCGATTTCCGCCATGCCCATCGGGGCGCCCGGGTGGCCGGAATTGGCCTGCTGGACGGCGTCCATGGCGAGGGCGCGGATGGCGCCGGTCAAGGGTGAAAACTTGGGAGGTGTGCTGACGCTCATGTTCCGGAAATCCAGCCTGCGAAAAAGGCAAAATTATCCGGCAAAAACCATGATTTGGATAGGGTGCGCGGCCCGTCGTGCCATGTTGCCGGCATGGCGGGCCTCACCTGTCGGCTTAGCGGTAGCCGGTATCCTTCTCGTTGTGGATGACCCACGTCAGATAGAAGTCAGTGCCGAAGCCGGCATTCTGCGAGAAGATCAGACGCCCCTTGCCCTTGTAGGCCATTTCCCAGCGCGCCCGGTCGCTGCCGAAATAGAACGGAATCCAGGCCTTGCCGGTAATGTAGGCACCCTGGTCGGTCGGTTGGCCGGCAAGGTCGATGGCCTGCTGGCGCGACATGCCGATGCGCAGTTTCGTGAAGGTCGTGCCGGCGGCCGGAACGCCGGTGATTTCACCTTCCCAGTCGCGCTCCCCCTTGACCATCGTGCCCTGGCCGGACTGCACCTGGGCAATGTCGGTCACCGGCTTGTTGCCGGAAATGTCGTACTGGCCATGCATGATGCGGCCGGTGCGGGGCGCCGGGGCGACCGGCGCGGCGGCGGGGGCCGTTGCGGTCGAAGCGGCCGGTTTGGCCGGCTCGCAATCGAGCGGCTTGTCCTCGGTCTTGCTCTTCGCCTTGGTCTTGGCGGTCTTTTTCTTGGCTGCCGGCTGCTCCGGCGGGCACACCGGTTTGGCGGCCGGGGCCGGCTCCGGCGCTGATGTCGCAGCCGCAGTTGGCGCCGGTGCCGGCTCTTCCGGTTTGGTTTCGTTGCTCTTGCAGCCGGTGATCAGTGCCCCGGCTGAGAACAGGAGGGCGAGGGTGAGCTTGGACATCGCTGTCATCCTATGACGTTGGGGACCTGCGACTTTAGCAGGTCAGGCCGCGTGATAGCCAGTGACGCGCTCCACCTCGTTCTTCGAACCGAGGATGACCGGCACGCGCTGGTGCAGGTTGTCCGGCTGGATGTCGAGAATGCGCTGGCGGCCCGTCGTCGCGGCGCCGCCGGCCTGCTCGACCAGGAAAGCCATCGGGTTGGCTTCGTACATCAGGCGCAGCTTGCCACCCTTGTCTTTCATCTTGCTGTCCAGCGGGTACATGAAGATGCCGCCGCGCGTCATGATGCGATGCACGTCGGCCACCATCGACGCCACCCAGCGCATGTTGTAGTCCTTGCCGAGCGGGCCTTCCCGGCCGGCCTGCATTTCGGCGACGTAGCGCTGGACCGGTGCCTCCCAGAAGCGCTGGTTCGACATGTTGATGGCGAATTCCTTGGTGTCGGCCGGGATGCGGACATTCTCCTGGGTCAGCACGAACTGCCCCTGCTCGCGGTCGAGGGTAAACACGACGACGCCGTCGCCCACGCTCAGGACGAGCAGCGTGGTCGGGCCGTACACGGCGTAGCCCGCCGCGACTTGCGCCGTGCCGGGTTGCAGGAAGGCCTGTTCGGCGGCTGCCGGCGTGCTCAGGTCGGCGCCGTCCGGGCATTTCAGCACCGAGAAAATGGTACCGATCGACACGTTGACATCGATGTTCGACGAGCCGTCGAGCGGGTCGAAGGTGAGCAGGTATTCGCCCTTCGGGAAACGGTGCGGTACCAGGTGCGGCAAGTCCATTTCCTCGGAGGCCATGGCGGCGAGATGGCCGCCCCATTCGTTGGCGTCGAGCAGGATCTCGTTGGACAGCACGTCGAGCTTCTTTTGCGCCTCGCCCTGCACGTTGTCGCTGCCCGCTTCGCCGAGCACGCCGCCCAGGCCGCCCTTGCCGATGGCAACGGAAATAGCCTGGCAGGCACGGGCGACGATCTCGATCAGGAACTTGAGATCGCCGGTGATGGCGCCCTTGGTGCGTTGTTCTTCGGTCAGATAGCGAGCCAGCGTGCGCTGTGCCATGGGAACTCCTGCGGCGTTGTCGAAAAACGCGATTTTACCCCGCCAGCTGGCGGGCGTGCAGGAAGGCGAAGGCGGTGCCGCTGTTCATCGGCTTGCTGAGCAGGTAGCCCTGCACCTCGTCGCAGCGGTTGCCGCGCAGCAGGTCGAGCTGGTCCTCGGTTTCGACGCCCTCGGCGATGACCTTGAGGCCGAGCGAATGGGCCAGCGCGATGGTGCCGAAGGCGATGGCGCGGTCGTTGAGGTCGTGCTCGATGTCGGCGACGAAGGAACGGTCGATCTTCAGGTGGTCGATCGGGAAGAGCTTGAGGTAGGCGAGCGAGGAATAGCCGGTACCGAAGTCGTCGATGGCCAGCGTGACGCCCATCCGGCCGAGGCGTTCGAGGACCTTGATGGCTTCCTGCGGATTTTCCATCACCGCGCTTTCGGTGATTTCGAGTTCGAGCAACTCCGGCGCCAGACCGGAGGTAGCCAGCGCGTTGGCCACGGTTTCGCAGAAATCGCGGCGGCGCAGTTGCAGGGCCGAGACGTTGACGGCGACCCGCAACGGCTTGAGGCCGGCATGAATCCAGTGGGCCATCTCACGGCAGGCGGCGGTCAGCACCCATTCGCCGATATCGACGATCAGGCCGGTTTCCTCAGCGACCGGAATGAAGCGGGCCGGCGAGATCATGCCGTCGGTCGGGTGATACCAGCGGGCCAAGGCCTCGACGCCGGTCGGCTGGCGGCTGGCAGCGTCGAATTGCGGCTGGAAGTCGATGCTCAGTTCGTTGCGGGCGATGGCATGGCGCAGCATGCGCTCAATGTTCAGGCGCTCGGCGGCCGACTGGTTCATCTCGGCGGCAAAGAACTGGTAGTTGTTCCGGCCGGCTGCCTTGGCGTGGTACATCGCCGTATCGGCATTCTTCAGGATGGTGTTGCCGTCGGTGCCGTCGTCGGGAAAGATGCTGATGCCGATCGACGGGCTGGTGTGCAACTCGTGACCATCGGCCTCGATCGGTGTAGATAGCGTGGCGGTGATCTTGCTGGCGACGGTGGCAGCATCCGCCGGCGTGCTGATGGCGGGCAGGATGATGACGAACTCGTCGCCCCCCAGGCGGGCGACGAAATCGCTTTCGCGCACCAGCCGGGAGAGCCGGCAGGCAACCTCGCGCAGCAACTCGTCGCCGACCTGGTGGCCGAGCGTGTCGTTGATCGTCTTGAAACGATCGAGGTCGAGGAACATCATCGCCACCTTCCACTGGTGGCGGCGGGCATCGGGCAGGATCTGGGCGAGGCGCATGAGCAGCGCCATGCGGTTGGGCAGCCCGGTCAGCGCATCGGTCTGCGCGATGTGGCGCATGCGATCCTCGGCCTCCTTGCGCTCGGTGATATCGGCCAGAATCCAGACGTAGTGGGCGGGCAGGCCACTCTGCGGGTCATCTACCCGGTTGATGCGGGTGCCGGCCGGGAAGGTCTGGCCGTTCTTCTGGGTGACTGCCAGCTCGCCATTCCAGGTGCCGCGCATGACCAGCTGCTCGGACATTTCCTGGGCCGACTGCCCCGCCTCGAATTCGATCAGGGAAAAAACGGTCTGGCCCTGCAGTTCGAAGGGCTCGTAGCCGGTCATCTGCGTGGTGGCCGGATTGATCGACAGAATGCGGTGGGCTTCGTCGGTGAAGATGATGCCGGCCGGCGAATGGCTGTACACCTTCTGGGCCAGTTGCTCACGCTCGGCGCTGTGGCGGCGTTCCGTGATATCGGTGTAGACCGTGACGAAACCGCCCTCGGCGAGGGGGACGCCGCGTATCTCCAGCGTCTTGCCGTTCGGTCGGGTGCGCTCGAAATGATGCTTGCTCGGCTCCCGTACACGCTGCATCAGGCTGCGGGTGATCTGGTCGGGGTCGCCCGAACCGTATTCGCCGCGCTCGGCATTGAAGCGGAACATCTCCCGGATCGAGGTGCCCGGTCGGGTGAGTGTCTCCGGCAGTTCGAGCAGGCGCCCGAATTCGCTGTTGCACAGTTCGAGCTGTGCGTCCTGGTTGAACAGGCTGACCGCGCTCGGGATGCTTTCCAGCACGGTCTGCAACTGATCGCGCTGCTTGCGCAACAGGGTTTCGGCGGCCTTGCGCTCGGTGATGTCGGTGTAGGTGGTGATGAAACCGACGATCTGGTCGCCCAGCGTCAGCGGTTCGCCCTGGACGAGATGGGTCTTGCCGTTCGGCCGTGTTCGCTCGAAGCAATGGGGCTCGAACTGGTGGGCGAGGGCAGTGATGCGCTGAACATGTGCCTCGATGCTGCCCGGGCCGTATTCACCACGGCTGGCGGGAATGCGGATCAGGTCGGCAAAGGGGACGCCTTCATAAACCGCATGATTCGGCAGTTCGAGCACGTTCAGGAAGCCCTGGTTCCAGACGCGCAAGCGCAGCTGTTCGTCGAAGACGCTGATTCCCTGCGGCATGCTCGAGACGACCGCTTGCAGATATGTCAGCTGGCGCTGGATATCGATGGACGACGGCAGGGAATGAGGAGGCGACATCGGGCGATACGGGCAGGGAAGACTTCTATAAAGCCGGATGATAGCCGAGCCCGCCGTTGACGGCTATCAAAGAAAATCGGCTAAATCTCTAATAAATATGCCATTTGATCGAGCAGCCGATGGATGCCATCTGCTCGCGTGGTCCCTGGCCGCTACGGGCGATGTCGCACATCGCCTCGAACAGGTCGCGGCGGGCATCCGGGGGCGCCGGATGGCGGCCCGAGGCATCGAGCCGGCCGCGGTACTGCAGTTCCAGACGGGCGTTGTAGCCGAAGAAGTCCGGTGTGCACACCGCGCCATACGCCCGTGCAACGGCCTGGCTCTCGTCGTACAGGTAGGGAAAGGGGAAGGCCAGTTCCGTGGCCCAGCGTCGCATGTTTTCCGGCGCATCTTCCGGGTAGGAGACGACGTCGTTGCTCATGATCGCCACGCAACCGATACCTTGCCCGGCCAGTTCGCGGCAGTCGCGGATCAGGCGGTCGATGATCGCCTTGACGTAGGGGCAGTGGTTGCAGATGAACATGACCAGCAGACCATTCGGGCCGCGGCAGTCGGCGAGGGTGTAGCGCCGCCCATCGATGCCGGGCAGGTCGAAATCGACGGCCGCTTGGCCGAAATCGCAGACGGGCGGATTCAATGCAACCACGGTTCACCTTTCACGTTTCACCTTGCGCTGCCCCATAATAGCACCGATGAATTTGCCCCGTTTTTACTGCCGTGAAGCGCTCTCCCCGGGGGCGCATGTCGAATTGCCCGAGCCGGTGGCGCGCCATGCCGCACGCGTGCTACGCCTGCCGCCGGGTGCCCCGATGATCCTGTTCGATGGCCGTGGCGGCCAGTATCCGGCTCACATCGAGCGCATCGAGCGCGATCGCGTTTTTGCCGAGCTGGCGGCCTGGCAGGATGTGGAACGCGAGTCACCGCTGGCGATTACGCTGGTCCAGGCGCTACAGGCCGGTGACAAGATGGATTTCACCATCCAGAAGGCGGTCGAGCTCGGGGTGCGCGACATCGTGCCGGTCGAAAGCCGGCGCAGCGTACTGCGCCTGGCCGGCGAGCGGGCTGCCAAGCGTGTTGCGCACTGGCAGGGCGTTGTCGCCTCGGCGTGCGAGCAGTGCGGGCGCAACCAGGTGCCGCTGGTGGCGCCGGTCGACAAACTGGAGAACTGGCTGGCACGGCCAACGGGCGATGGTGTGCTGCGCCTGATGCTAGCGCCGGATGCCGAGGAGAGCTTCGCTTCGATCCGGCCGACCGGGCCGGTTCAATTGTTGATCGGGGCCGAAGGGGGGCTCGATCCGCAGGAAATGATCGCGGCCCGGCAGGCCGGCTTCCAGGCCGTGCGCATGGGGCCGCGCGTATTGCGTACGGAAACCGCAGGTTTGGCTGCACTGGCGGTCATGCAGGCGATGTGGGGCGATTTCAGGGAGGGGTAGATCATGTTTGAATCGGCGGAACTTGGCCACAAGGTCGACAAGGAAACCTTCAAGCGCGAGGTGCCGAAGCTGCGCGCCGAGTTGCTCGACGTGCAATACGACATGCTGCAGAAGAAGGAATTTCCGGTGGTCATCCTGATCTCCGGCGTGGACGGCAGCGGCAAGGGCGAGACGATCAATCTGCTCTACTCGTGGATGGACCCCCGCCATATCTCGACGCTGGCTTTTTCGGCGCCGAGCGACGAGGAGACCTCCCGTCCTTACATGTGGCGCTACTGGCGCGCCCTGCCGCCCAAGGGCAAGGTGGGTATTTTTGCCGGCTCCTGGTATTCGCAGCCGATCACCGATCGCATCAACGGCAATATGCACCGTTCCGAACTGGATGGGCGACTGGAGGATATCAACCGCTTCGAGACCATGCTGGTTAACGAAGGGGCGCTGGTCCTGAAATTCTGGTTCCATCTGTCCAAGGATGGGCAGCGGACCCGCCTCAAGGCGCTGGAGAAAGACCCGCGCACGGCGTGGCGGGTGACCAAGGAAAGCTACAGCCGCCTGAAAACGTACAACCGGCTGCAGCAGGTCGCCGGCCATGTGTTGCGCGTGACCAATACGGCCCATGCGCCGTGGATCATCGTCGAAGGCACCGACGATGAGTACCGTTCGCTAACCGTCGGCCGTATCGTGCTCGACGCGATGAAGCGCCGCCTGAACCAGGAAGGCCTGCAGCACGTGCCGGTGGCGCCGCCCATCGTGCATCCGATCGACAAGAAGAACGTGCTCAGCGAACTCGACCTGACCCAGAAGCTGGCCAAGAAGAGTTACGAAACGCAACTGGCCAAGTACCAGGCCCGACTGTCGGAGCTGGTGCGCGATCCGCGCTTCGTCGGCAGGCGTTCGCTGGTGCTGGTTTTCGAAGGGGCCGATGCGGCAGGCAAGGGTGGCAGCATCCGGCGCGTCGCGGCCGCGATGGATGCCCGGCAGTACCAGATCGTGCCGATTGCCGCGCCGACCGAGGAAGAGCGTGCGCAGCCTTACCTGTGGCGCTTCTGGCGGCACATGCCGCGCACCGGGCGGGCGGCGATTTTCGACCGCTCGTGGTACGGCCGCGTGCTTGTCGAGCGGGGCGAAGGCTTTTGTGCCGAAGCCGACTGGCTGCGGGCCTATGCCGAGATCAACGATTTCGAGCACCAGTTATCCGACGCCGGCGCCATCGTCATCAAGTTCTGGCTGCAGATCAGCGCCGAGGAGCAGTTGCGCCGCTTCAAGGAACGCCAGGACACCGAGTTCAAGCGTTTCAAGATCACCGAAGAAGACTGGCGCAACCGCGAGAAATGGGACGATTACGTCAATGCCGTGTGCGACATGGTGGACCGCACCTCGACCGGCCTGGCGCCGTGGACCTTGGTGGAAGCCAACGACAAGAACTTCGCCCGGGTTAAAGTGCTGAAAACCATTTGCGAGCGCCTGGAAGCGGCGTTGAAGGACGAAGACGGGAAAAACATCGAAAAATGAGCGATACCCCTTACGACGAGCATTTCGTCTCCTGGTTCCGGGCGGTCACCCCCTACATCAACGCCTTCCGTGGCAAGACCTTCGTCATTGCCTTCGGCGGCAAGGCGGTGGAGAGCGAATTCGCCAAGACGCTGGCCTACGACGTGAACCTGCTGGTCAGCCTGGGCATCCGCCTGGTGCTGGTGCATGGCGCACGGCCGCAGATCGAGGAGGAATTGCGCGAGAAGGACCTACCCTCCCAGTACCACCGCGGTTACCGGGTGACCGACGCCGAAACGCTCGATTGCGTGCTTGATGCCGTGGGCAGCGTCTATCTCGAAATCGAGGCCATGCTGTCGCAGGGCCTGCCCAATACGCCGATGGCCAACAGCCGGATCCGTGTCATCGGCGGCAATTTCATCACTGGCCAGCCGATCGGCGTGCTCGACGGTATCGACATGCAGTACGCCGGCAAGGTACGCAAGGTCGATAGCGAAGGCATCAACGCCCAGCTGGGCCTCGGCAACATCGTCTTGCTCAACTGCGAAGGCCCGTCGCCAACCGGCGAAATCTTCAACCTGCAGATGGAGGAGGCGGCCGAGGCCGTGGCGACGGCGATCCGTGCCGACAAGCTGGTCTATCTGACCGACAGCAAGGGCGTCACCGACAAGGGCGGCGAATTGCTCGATGCGATGACCGCCGATGAAGCTTCGCAACTGCTGCGCGATGCCGACTGGCTGAGTACCGACATCATGCGCTACCTGCCCTGTGCCGTACGCGCCAGCCGGGCGGGGGTCGGCCGGGTGCATCTGATCAGCTTCGAGCAGGACGGTGCGCTGCTTCGCGAACTGTTTACCCACGATGGCGTCGGCACTGTCGTGACCCGCGAATCGCTGGAGAACATCCGCGAAGCCAAGCCGGACGACATCGCCGCGCTGATCGCGCTGATCGAACCGATGGAACAGGAGGGCATCCTGGTGCATCGGCCGCGCGAACTACTCGAGCGGGAAATCGACCACTTCTCGATCATGCTGCACGACGGCATCATCGTCGGCTGTGCCGCACTTTATCCGCATTCGGAAGAAGAGGCCGAGCTGGCCTGCCTGGCAGTGGCACCCGACCAGCGCGAATGGGGCTATGGCGAACAACTGATGAAGCGCATCGAGCGCCGCGCCCGCAAGATCGGCGTCAAGCGCCTGTTCGTGCTGACCACGCGCACCGAGCACTGGTTCGTCGAGCGCGGTTTCAAGCTCGGCACGGTCGACGACCTGCCGGCGGCGAAGAAGGAAATGTACAACTACCAGCGGCGGTCCAAGGTGCTGTTCAAGCCCTTATAATCCCGCCCGTCAACACCACGGAGTTTCACATGGCACGTACCGTCAATTGCATCAAGCTCGGCCGCGAGGCCGAAGGTCTGGATTTTCCGCCCTACCCGGGCGCCCTCGGCCAGCGCATTTTCGACAGCGTCTCGAAGGAAGCCTGGCAGCAGTGGATCAAGCTGCAGACCATGATCATCAACGAAAACCGGCTGAACCTGGTCGATGCCAAGCATCGCAAGTACCTGATGGAACAGGTCGAAAAGCACTTCTTCGGCGACGGCGCCGACCAGATCCAGGGCTACGTTCCGCCCAAGGCCTGATGCTTTCTTGCCCCGCCAGGCGGGGCTGAGCCAAGCAAAAGAACCCCCGGTTGTGACCGGGGGTTCTTTTTTTGTGCGATCGTTCAGACGCTGAACTGCAAGGTGGCCTGGTGCAGGCGGCCGGCCAGTGCCGACATCTGCTCGGCAGCTTGGGAGGATTCGGCTGCCGCCGCAGCACCTTGTTCGATCATCTGGGCAACCTGTTCGGTATTGCGTGCGATCTGCTCGGCTGCCACGCGTTGTTCGGCCAGGACGTCGACGATGGCGCGCGCCGCCTGCGTCGAGTCGTCGCAACTTGCCTGGATGGCCGACATTGCCTCGATGGCCGAGGTGGCGAGTTGCGCACCGCGCTGGCTGCGCTCGGCCGTCGATTGCACGGCCGAGGCGGTCTGGCGTGTGGCCTGGTCGAGCCGGTCGACCAGATCCTCGATCTTGTGCGTTGTCTGGGCCGAGTGGTTGGCCAGCTTGCGCACCTCATCGGCGACGACCGCGAAGCCACGACCTGATTCGCCGGCCCGCGCCGCCTCGATGGCGGCATTCAGCGACAGCAGGTTGGTCTGCTCGGAAATCTGCTTGATTTCCTCGGCGAAGCGGCCGATTTCCTGGGTGTGGGCATTCAGTTCGGTCATCAGCCGGGAGGTGATCGCAGCCTGCTCGGCAATGGCGTCGATTTCGCCAATGGCACCGATGATGACCTGGCCGCTCTGCACCGCCCGGGCGTGGGTCAGTTGGCTGCTGTCCGCCGCGCTGCCGGCCTTTTCCGCCATCATGGTCATCGCCACGGTGAGTTCCTGGATACCCGCCGCGATCCGGGCGGCCGAATCGCTTTGGGTGGTGGTCGCGTGGGCGACATGGCGAGCCGACTGGCTGACGATGTCGGCGTCGCTCGATGTCCGCTCGGCGCCCTGCTTGACGTCGGCAATCAGCTCGCGCAGGCGGAGGCGCATGGCGTCGACGGCAGCGACCAGCGAGTCGGCGGCCGCCTTGCCACTATGGATTTCCTGGCTCAGGTCACCCTGTGCGACACGCCGGGTGGCATGGACCACGGGTTCGAGTTCGCCGCCCAGGCGGCACAACATCCGGCGGCTGATGGTGAAGCCAAGGAGCAGCGAGATCAGGCTGCCGGCCATGCCGACCAGGCCGATCAGCCAGGCGTTGCGGGCAAACCGCCGGTCGGCGGCGCTGCTTGCTTCGGTGACGGTGCTCCGGGTGGTCTGGGTCAATTGATCGAAAGCCGCCTTGATCGAAGCGGCCAGCGGCAGGTCCGCCTCGCGCAGCGCCGCATCGACCATCGTCGTGTATTTCGGCATGCCGGCCTCATTTTCGGCCAGCACGTCGTCGTACAGCGTGTCGAGCTCCCGGGCCTGCTGGCGCACGGTGGCAATGCCCTGCGGGTTGCCAGCCCGGTCGCCCAGCGCGGCCAGGGCGTCGAGATGGTGCCAGAGCAGGCGCCGCTGTTCGATGAAGTTTGCCCGGGCCTTGTCGAATTCGGCCGGCATGTAGTTGCGGATCATCATTTCCTGCAAGGCTCGGTTCTGCCCCTGAAAGGCATTCTGGGCAGCGCTGACCAGCGCCAGGGCGGTGCTGGCTTGTTCGACCTGCTGCCCGACGCTGCGCGTATCGGAGCGGAAATCGTCCAAGGCGAGCAGGGCGGTGGCCAGCAGGATGAGGACGCAGAAAGTGCCGACAGCAGCCATGAGTAGTAGCTGGAGCCGGATGGAAAGGCGGGAAAGGAGCATCGTCGTGTGATTCAGAGTCAGAAGCAGGTCTTGAGCAGATAGGCTACCAATCCGCCGCCGGCGGCCGCACAGAGCGTCAGGTGCAGGCAGGCGCGCTTCAGTCCGGAGGCCTGCTCGTCGATGAATTGCTCCATGCCGTCGAACAGTTCGGGGAAGGTGGCGATGTCGTTACCGGAGGTCTTTTCCATGATCGGGTGAGCGGGTCAGGGGTGGTGGACAAGCCGTCAAGGCGGGGGAAGGACGGCCCACTATCGCCAGTGAATGTTTCAGGGGCGTGACGGGAATGCTGCTCCGCCGCCTCAGAAGCGGCGCAGCATCAGGTGCTTGCCGTCGATGCGCCCGTCGCGGATTTCGCGGAAGCCGAGGTCGCGGAAACGCCGGGCCTTGGTCGCCGAGACCAGCACCCGGCCGGATTTGAACTGGCTCTCCAGCCAATCCAGCCGGGCCTTGATGAGTGCCCGGCCGATGCCCCGGCCGCGTTTCTCCGGGGCAACCGCCGATAGGTAGAGGATATGGGTGTGAGACGCCCAGTCGGCAGCCTTGATCCCGCCGATGGCGATGATCTCGCCCGCCTCGATGGCGATGAAGAAGCGGCGGTAGAACACCGGGTCTTCGGCGCACAGTTCGCGGCGGACCCGCTCCGCGCCGTAGCGCTCGGGATCGGCGAAGGCGTTGACGATCAGGGTGACGCAGGCGTCGAGCAGCAGCGGACTGCTGCTGTCGAGCGTGTCGATCCGCAACTGGGCCATCCGCTGCTCAGGGGGCGACGGTGCGCAGGTGGCGCAGGCGTTGGGCAAATTCGGCAGTGCGGCGGGCTGCTTCGCGATTGATGGCGGTTTGTTGCTGGCCGAAGGCTGCGCGCTCGTCGACGCTCTTCACGGCGGCATCGATGCTGCGTACGCAGCGCCAGCGATAGCCCTGGCGGGTCGGGAAAAGCCGCATCTGTTCGATAGGATGATGCACACGGCAGCAGTAGCAGAATTTCGTATCCGACATCGCAACCTCGCTGGTGGGAATCTGTCGTTGCAGCATGAGGTGCCATTGTTACCGCCATGTGAAGTGCTGTCGTCGAACGTTCGCCGGCGTGTCACGTGCCTGAAACCATGGCTTCCTAAACTGGATAGCTGGTTTATTGGAAATGACTGCGATGAATGTTGCGATGGATGGCGAAGCGCTGGAACTCCAACGGCTGTTGAGCGAGAACCTGCTCTTCCCGGTGTTTCAGCCCATACTGGATTTTCGCCTGCGTGCCATTCTTGGCTACGAATCCCTGATCCGCGGCCCGGAAGAGAGTTGTCTGCACCGGCCGGACCGGCTGTTTGCCGTCGCGGCGCGTTGCGGGCGCAGCGCCGATCTGGAACATGCCTGCCGCGAAGCCAGTCTGCGTGCCTTCGCCGCGCAACGCCTGGCGGGGCGCCTGTTCCTCAATGTCACCCCGGGCTGCCTGCTCGATACCCGCCTGATGAACGGCCATACCCGCGCGCTGCTCGCCGAACTGGGTATCGCGCCCAACCGCCTCGTCCTCGAACTGACCGAAAACCAGAAGATCACCGACCTGCCCGGCATCCATGAGGCGCTGCAGCACTATCGCGGCCGCGGCTTCCAGATCGCCATCGACGACCTTGGCGAAGGCTTCGCCAACCTGCGCATGTGGTCGGAGTTGCGCCCGGAGTTCGTCAAGATCGACAAGCATTTCGTGCATGGCATCGCCGACGACCGGATCAAGTTCCATTTTGTCCGCGCCATGCAGGATCTGGCCGAGATCAGCAACACCCTGCTGGTTGCCGAGGGGATCGAACGCAGCGAGGATTTCATCTGTCTGCGCGACATGGGCATCGCCTGCGGCCAGGGCTATTTCATCGGCCATCCGGAGCGTCGGCCACTGCGCCAGCTGACCGGTCCCGCGCTGATGGCGTTCGATGCCCAGTCTCTCACCCTGACCCAAATGACCGGCGGTACCGGACGCTTGCCGACGGCGCGTACCCTGCTCAAGGCGATCGAGCCGGTACCGATGCATGCCAGCAACGCCGACGTCATCGCCCGCTTCGAAGCCGAGCCCGATCTTGACGTGCTGCCGGTGGTACAGGGCACGCAGCCGGTCGGCATGATCAACCGGCACAGCATGGTCGATCGCTTTGCCCGTCCTTTCCGCAAGGAACTGTTCGGGCGCAAAAGCTGCGAACTGTTCATGGACCATGCCCCGCTCGTCGTCGACCAGCACGCCACCATCCAGGAGCTGGCCATGATGCTGTCGCTGGCTCCCAAGCACTACCTGTTCGATGGTTTCATTGTCACTGGCGAAGGGTGTTACCTCGGCGTCGGTAGCAGCCATGATCTGATGGCGACGATTACCGAAATGCAGATCAGCGCTGCCCGCTATGCCAATCCGCTGACGCAGCTGCCGGGCAACGTGCCGATCAACGAACATATCGACCGCATGCTGTCGAGCGGCAGCCTGTTCGTCGCCGCTTATATCGACATTGACGACTTCAAGCCCTTCAACGACACCTTCGGTTACCGGCGCGGCGACGATGTGATCCAGATCCTAGCCCGCCTGCTCTGCGATGCGGTCGACGAGCGGCTTGATTTCGTTGGCCACATCGGCGGCGACGATTTCTTCGTCATTTTCCGCAGCGCCGATTGGGAAATGCGGTGCTGGCAGGTGATTTCCCGCTTCGCCGAGGCAGTGAATAACCTGCTCGGCGTCGATGAGCGCCTGCGGGGTGGCTACATGGCCGAAAGCCGGCGGGGAGAACTGAATTTCCAGCGCCTGCCTGCCTTATCCATCGGCGCCGTGCGGGTCGGGGCGGGCGAGTGCGAATCGCACCGTGAAGTAGCAGCCGCCGCTTCGTCCGCCAAAAAACAGGCCAAGAAACAGGCCCGCAACCTGCACGGCGAGAGCGGGGGCGGCAGCCTGTTCATCGAACGCCGACGAGTCGGTCATGGCGAAACCCAGCCCCTTCGGGCGCCGCTGAACTAGGGGCGCCACCCTGGGAATGCAAGCGATTTATGCTTCGATATAAACGAAGTATCGCTACGTTTTTCGGCTATGCGCAGACGGCTGATTTTGGCTACGATGCTCCGACATTCTGCTCAAAGGAGAGATCGGAACATGAAGGTCAAAGCTTCCATCGAACGCGGTGCCGAATATCTTTGTGTCAAGCTGGGCGAGGTCGTTACGGCCATCGAGCAGATCGGCGTCGTCAAGGGATTGCCGATGTGGGAAGTCGAGCGGCGGATCAACGAGGGGAGCAGAAAGCGCATCATCGTCTCGGCGCG
This sequence comes from Dechloromonas agitata is5, assembly GCF_000519045.1. Lineage (GTDB taxonomy): Bacteria > Pseudomonadota > Gammaproteobacteria > Burkholderiales > Rhodocyclaceae > Azonexus > Azonexus agitatus. Next base: position 301,111 of record NZ_KI912532.1, on the reverse strand, counting down.
CACCCTGACACCGCTCAAGACCTGAGCTGCATCAGGACTGGTTGACCCGGCTGGCCGGGAACCGGGCGGTGAAGCGGCTGCCCTTGCCCACTTCGCTCTTGATGTGGAGCTGGGCCTGATGTCGGTTCAGCGAGTGCTTGACGATGGCGAGGCCCAGACCGGTGCCGCCCGAGTCGCGCGAACGGCTGCGGTCGACGCGATAGAAGCGCTCGGTCAGGCGGGGAATGTGCTTGGCATCGATGCCCGGGCCGGTATCCTGAACGGCGAATTCGGCGCCTTGCGGTGAAACGTGCCAGTGCAGCGTGATCGTGCCGCCGGCCGGCGTGTAGCGCACGGCGTTGGTCACCAGGTTGCCGAAAGCACTGATCAATTCCGGCTCGGAGCCGAGCAGGTCGCCCTGCCCCTCGCTCTCGACCCGGATGGTGTGCCGGCCGGACGAGAGGGCTTCGGCATCGCGCCGCAGCTTGTCGATCAGGTTGGCCATGTCTACCACTTCGTTCTCCGGCGGCGGTGCCGACTCGATCGCCGACAGGGTGAGCAGGTCCTGCACGATGGACTGCATGCGGCGTGACTGGTCGGCCATCATTTCAAGGTAGCGGTTACGCTCCTCCGGTTCCAGCTCGATTTCCTGCAGTGTCTCCAGGAAGCCAGCGAGTACCGTGAGCGGTGTGCGCAGTTCGTGCGATACGTTGGCGACGAAATCGCGCCGCGTCTGGTCGAGCCGGTCGGCCTGCGTCACGTCCTTGATCTGCATGAGCCGGCGGTTCCCGGCATAGGGAATGACATGAATGGCGTAGACGCGGTCGCGGAAGCGTTCCGGACGCAGGATCAGCGGCCGGCTGAAATCCTCGGCTTCGAGATAGCCGACGAATTCCGGCTGACGCACCAGATTGACCACCGACTGGCCGCGATCGGTGGCGACCTTCAATCCCAGCTGTGCTTCGGCCGTCTGGTTGCAGAACACGATGTGGTTCTGCAGGTCGAGCAGCACCACCCCGTCGGTCAGCGCCTGGGCTGCGGCGATCAGCATGCCGATCTCGTGTTCGCGCTGGGCGATCTGCTGGCGCAAATCCTTCTCGTGCCGGTAGAGCCGGCCAAAGATGTTGTCCCACTCGCCTTCGCCTTCCAGGCTGGCATCGACCAGCGGATTGCGCGACCAGCGGTCAAGGCGCGTGAAGTTGCGGAAATGGAAGACCATCTGCAACACCAGGCCAAGCGAGAAAACCGCCCACCCGTGCCAGGGGCGGGAAAAGAGGCCGACCGGAATGGCGACGGCCGCCGCAACGGCGGCCAGGATCACGGCGCGGACAATGAGCGTAGTCAAGGAGGGTCAGGCTCCCCGAAAACGGTAACCGGTGCCGCGCACCGTTTCCACCCGTTCGTGATGACCGGAGGCCTCCAGCGCGGCGCGCAGGCGGCGGATATGGACATCCACCGTCCGTTCCTCGATGAAGACATGGTCTCCCCAGACCTCGTCGAGCAACTGGGCGCGCGTGTACACCCGCTCGGCGTGGGTCATGAAGAAGAAGAGCAGGCGGAACTCGGTCGGCCCCAGTTCGATCGGCTGGCCGCCGGCCAGCACGCGGTGGGTGGCCGGATTGAGCGACAGGTTGCCGACTTCGACCGCTTCGCCGGCGAGGTGCGGAGCCCGACGGCGTAGCACGGCACGCACCCGGGCAACCAGTTCCTTCGGCGAGAAGGGCTTGGTGACGTAGTCGTCAGCCCCGGCCTCCAGCCCCTGCACCTTGTCCTCTTCATGGACGCGGGCGGTGAGCATGATGATCGGCAATTCCCGCGTCCGCTCGTCGGCGCGCAGCTTCTTGGCCAGTCCGACGCCGGACTGGCCGGGCAGCATCCAGTCGAGAATCAGCAGATCGGGCAGGGCGGCGCGGATGGCGGATTCGCCCTCCTCGGCGCTACTGGCACGAACGACGAGGAAACCGGCGTGCTTCAGATTGATGGCGATCAGTTCCTGGATCGCCGGTTCATCCTCAACGACCAGTATCGTCGGTGTCACTTGGCTTGCTCCTTGACGTGGCGGATGTCGCGTCCCTCGACGATGAAAACCACCTGCTCGGCGACATTCTTGGCATGATCGCCGATGCGCTCGATGGCGCGGGCGATCGAGATGATCTCGATCGAGGTGGTGATGGTGCGCGGATCTTCCATCATGTGCGTGATCAACTGGCGGATGATCGACTTGAATTCGGTATCGACATCGCTGTCGGCCTTGATGACCGACTGAGCGAGCGCCACGTCGAGACGGGCAAAGGCATCAAGGGCCTGGCGGACCAGGCTGAGGGCAGCTTCGGCCAGGTGCCGGATGCCGATACCGTACTGGGCCGGCAAATGGCCGGCTTCATAGATACGGCGGACACCCTTGGCGATCTTCTTGGCCTCGTCGCCGGCACGTTCCAGATCGGTGACGATCTTGCTGATGCCAAGCACCAGGCGCAGGTCGGAGGCAGTCGGCTGGCGCTTCGCGATGACATGGGCGCAATCGTCGTCGATGGCTTTTTCCAGATCATTGATCTTGCGGTCGGCTTCGACGATCGATTTGACGCTCGCCACTTCGCCCGAGCTGTAAGCCTCGATGGCCGACGAGACCTGGGTTTCGACCATGCCGCCCATCTGCAGGACGTGGGTGCGCAGGCGGCCGAGTTCCTCGTCGAACTGGCTGGAGAGGTGTTGGCTTTCGTTCATGTCGTGTTCTCCCTTAGCCCATGCGGCCGGTGATGTAGTCTTCAGTGCGCTTGTCGTTCGGTTTGATGAAGATCTCGTCGGTCTTGCCGAACTCGATCATCTCGCCGAGATACATGTAGGCGGTGTAATCGGACACGCGGGCGGCCTGCTGCATGTTGTGGGTGACGATCAGGATGGTGACGCGTTTCTTCAGTTCATGCACCAGTTCCTCGATGGCGCCGGTGGCGATCGGGTCGAGCGCCGAGGTTGGCTCGTCGAAGAGCAGCAATTCCGGGTCGGTGGCTAGGGCGCGGGCAATGCACAGACGCTGCTGCTGACCGCCGGACAGGTTGGAGGCCAGGTCGTTCAGGCGGTCCTTCACTTCTTCCCACAGTGCGCCACCCTTCAGGGCCTGCTCGACCTTGTCGTCGAGGACGCGCTTGTTGTTCTCGCCGCGTACGCGCAAGCCGTAGGCGACGTTCTCGTAGATCGACTTGGGGAAGGGGTTCGGCTTCTGGAACACCATGCCGACCCGCATACGCACTTCAATCGGGTCCACATCCGGCGACAGCAGGTTAGTGTTGTCCGGGAAGAAGCGGATCTCGCCTTCGTAGCGGTTGCCCGGGTAAAGGTCGTGCATGCGGTTGAAGCTGCGCAGGTAGGTCGACTTGCCGCAACCGGAGGGGCCGATCAGCGCGGTGACCTTCTTGTCGTAGATCGGCATGTTGATGTTCTTGAGCGCCTTGGCTTCGCCGTAATAAAAGTTGAGATTACGGGCTTCCGCCTTGAGCGTCGGGTTGTCATGAATCTGCATGGTGACTCCAGTTCAATATTCGGTTCGGGCAAGCGTGCGGCTTACCACTTGATGTTCTTGCGCATCTTGTAGCGCAGCCAGATGGCGATGCCGTTCATCGACAGCACCATGACCATCAGCACGAAGCCGGCGGCCGCAGCGTTGACTTCGAAGGCCGGGTCGGGGCGCGAGGTCCAGTTGAAGATCTGGATCGGCATCACGGTAAACGGCGACATCAGCCAGTCGAACAGGCCGGCACTGACGCCTGGGCTGACTTCGGTGAAGGGCACCGGCGGCAGGAAGGCGATGAAGGTCAGCGCGCCGATGGTGATGATCGGGGCGGTTTCGCCGATGGCGCGGGCCAGGCCGATGATGACGCCGGTCAGGATGCCGGGCATGGCGTAGGGGATGATGTGGTAGCGGCAGGTCTGCCAGCGCGTTGCGCCGACTGCCATCGAGCCTTCGCGGATCATCGCTGGTATGGCGCGGATCGCTTCACGGGTCGACACGATGACGATCGGCAGGATCAAAAGTGCCAGGGTCAGGCCGGCGGTCAGGATGCTCTGGCCGAAGCCGAAGGCATAGACGAAGATGCCGAGCGACAGCAGGCCATAGACAATCGACGGTACGGCGGCGAGGTTGGTGATGTTGATCTCGATGATCTCGGTCATCCAGTTGCGCTTGGCGTACTCCTCCAGATAGACGCCGGCGGCAACGCCCAGCGGCACGGCGGCGAAGGCGGTGACCAGCATGACCAGCAGCGAGCCGACCCAGGCCGACAGGATGCCGGCCTGCCCGGCACGGCGGGAGGCGAATTGGGTGAAAAAGTCGAGATTGAGTCGGCCAGCACCGCGGATCACCATGTCGGAAACCAGCAGGAAGATCACCAGCAGGCCGATCGCCAGGAAGATGATGCCGACGGCCTGGAACAACGTGTCGCGGAACTTGCCGCGGGCGATCAGCGCGCGGACCTGTTCAGTGGTCAGGGATTTATGTTGCATCTCAGTAGTTCTCCCGGAACTTCTTGCGCAGCCATTGGCCGAGGATGTTGAAGCAGAGGGTGATCAGGATCAGGGTCAGGCCGGCGGCGAAGATGGTCTGGTAGCCGATGGAGCCGTGCGGCAGGTCACCCAGTGCCACCTGTACGATGTAGGACGTGATGGTGGCAGCCGGCTCGGCCGGGTTCCAGGTCAGATTCGGCTGCATGCCGGCGGCGACGGCAAGGATCATCGTTTCACCGACGGCGCGCGAGATGGCCAGAATGTAGGAAGCGGCCAGGCCAGAGAAGGCTGCCGGCACCACGACGTGAATGGCGGTGTACAACTTGGTCGAGCCCATCGCGTAGGAGCCTTCGCGCAGCGACATCGGCACGGCGCGCATCGCATCCTCGGAGAGCGAGGCGATGTAGGGCACGATCATGATGCCCATCACCAGGCCGGCGGAAAGCAGCGAAAAACCCGGCAGTTCCGGGAATATCTTTTGCAGCAGCGGGGTGACCATGAGCAGCGCGAAGTAACCGAACACGATCGTCGGGATGCCGCCGAGCAATTCGAGCACGGGCTTGGCAATTTCGCGAATTTTGGGTTTGGCGAATTCGGACAGGTAAATGGCGATCACGGTGCCCATCGGGATGGCGACAGCCAGCGCAACCGCCGAGGAAACCACGGTGCCGGAAATGAGGACCATGATACCGAAGTGGGCATCATCGAACAGCGGGGTCCATTGGGTATCGGTCAGAAAGTCGACGATGCTGACATTCTGGAAGAAATTGATCGACTCGGAGACGAGTACATAGACGATGCCAACCGTGGTCAACACGGAGACGGCGGCCGCCGCGAAGAGCAGCATCTCGATGATGCGTTCGCTGGCGTGGCGCATGGCGTTCTTGGCCAGGCGGTCGCTGACCGTGGGCAGGTCAGTGGTTTTATTTGCGGTCATGGTGACGGAATTCACTTTGGAGCGATCCTCAAGAATAAGCCCGACCCGGCCGGGTCGGGCTTATTTCGTTTCAGTGATCTCGAAAAATTACAGCTTGGCTTCCCGCTTCATCAGTTCTTCGATGGTGATGCCAACTTCGTTCTTGCCGCCGAACACGGAGCCGTACTTCTTCTTGGCAATGTGCTCGAGGTTGCCGGTGTAGGCGTTCGCCGGCAGCGGAACGTACTTCACTTCCTGGGTCAGCTTGGCGGCATTCTTCATATAGAACTCAATGAATTCCTTCACTTCCGGCTTGTCGAGGGACTTGACCTTGACATAGACGAAGATCGGGCGCGACAGCGGCTGGTAGGTCCCGTCGATGACCGTCTTTTCGGCCGGGGCAACGGCCTTGTCGGTCTTCGGATTGACGATCGGCAGGGCCTTCAGGCGGGCCATGTTCTCGGCGTAATAGGCGTAGCCGAAGTAGCCGATGGCATTGACGTCGCGCGAAACGCCCTGGACCAGCACGTTGTCGTCTTCGGAGGCGGTGTAATCGCCGCGTGACGACTTTGCCTTGCCGACAGTGGCTTCAGTGAAGTATTCGAAAGTACCCGAGTCGGCACCAGCGCCGAACAGCTTGATCGGCTGGTCAGGCCAGGCCGGGTTGACCTGGTTCCACTTGGTGATCTTGCCCTGGGCGGCCGGTTCCCACATCGCCTTCAGTTCGGCCACGGTGATCTGCTTCAGGAAGGTGTTCTTCGGGTTGATGACGACGGTCAGCGCATCGAAGGCGACCGGCATTTCGACGTACTGCACGCCAGCGGCCTTGCAGTCCTCCATTTCCTTGGCCGTGATCGGGCGCGAGGCGTTGGAGATGTCGGTTTCGTCGCGGCAGAATTTCTTGAAGCCGCCGCCCGTGCCGGAGATCCCGACGGTTACCTTGATGGCGTTCTTCTTGGCCTTCTGGAATTCTTCGGCAACGGCTTCGGTAATCGGGTAAACGGTGGAGGAACCGTCAATCTTGATGACCTGGGCCTGGACAGCCTGGGCGCCGAACAGCGTGATGCCGGCAACGGCCAGGGCAGAAACAATCTTGGAATACTGCATGAGGAGACTCCTGCACGGTTTTGGTTAGGGGTGCGTGCAGGTTAGCGGCCGTTTGTTACAGTGACATGACAGGCTGTAACAAACGGCGCTTTTGCCCTAGGGGGCTGGTCGGCTACTTGTGAGGACGTCCGGTCTTGATGCGTTCGACGCGCTCCATGACGGCCTTCAATTCGCTGTCGTTCAGCGCAGTCAATGCCGCAATACCGCCGCGCAACACTTCGCTTTTCTTGGCTGGCTTTCCGAGGGCCGCCAGTCGCTGCTTCAGCTCGTCGATGCGGGCGTATTCCGCTTCCGGCATGGCGAAGCTGTCGCGGACCAGCTTCGGCTTCCTTGCCTTGGGCTGTTTTTCCTTGACCGCTTTGGCGGTCTTGGTCGACTTGATAGCCTCAGGTTTCATGACCTTCGGTTGGTCATAGTTGATGGCCTGTGCCTTCGCCAGTGCATCAGCCAGTACCTTCTGGTGCTTGGCGACTGTCAGCTCCACCTCATTTGGCTGGCGCCGGGGACGAGAGGTGGGGACGGGCTGAGGTGGCGTTTCGGCAGGTTCTACTGCCGTCGTTGCCGTTCGTGCGCTGGCCGCAACGCGGGATGATGTGGGTGTTTGGCCGAGTTGTTTGGCGTGCCCCGGTCTTGCTGCGGGCTTTTTGATCCTATCGTTCATGGCTGGCTCTCCCTGAAAACAGTATGAATAGTTTAGCCAGTACGTTCCCTGCGCAACGTTAAGCTTTTATGACCATTTGCCGTGCCGGTGGCGCGGTAAAATTCGGCCAAACCAATCAGGAGCATTCAGATGACCCAGGACGAACTCAAACAGGCCGTGGCTCGCGCTGCCGCCGATTACGTGGCACAAACAGCCCCGGCCGGCAGCATCGTCGGTGTCGGTACCGGCTCAACCGCCAATTTCTTTATCGATGCGCTGGCCAAGATCAAGGATCGCTATGCCGGAGCTGTGGCCAGCTCGGAGGTGACTCGGCTGCGCTTGGAGCGGCATGGCATCAAGGTGTTCGATCTCAACGACGTGACGGACATTCCGGTCTATGTCGATGGCGCCGATGAGATCGATGCGGGGCTGAATATGATCAAGGGGGGGGGCGGGGCGCTGACGCGCGAGAAGATCGTCGCCGCCGTGGCCCGCGAATTCGTCTGCATCTGTGACGCATCCAAGCTGGTCGATGTGATGGGACGCTTCCCGTTGCCGGTCGAGGTCATCCCGATGGCTCGTGCGCACGTCGCCCGGGAATTGGTCAAGTTGGGTGGCCAGCCGGTATTGCGCGAAGGTTTCGTGACTGACAACGGGAACGTCATCCTCGACGTCAAGGGATTGTCGATCACCGATCCGAAAGATCTCGAAGCGCAAATCAATCAGATCACCGGGGTCGTTACCAACGGCCTCTTTGCCGTGCGGCCGGCCAACCTATTACTGCTTGGTACTGCTGACGGCGTGCGCAGCATGCGATAACTCCCTCTATATATATGGGGTGCGCCGGCCTCGGGTTGCATGACGCGTATACTTGGCGGAGGGGGGCAAAGTAGTGGTACGAGCCACTTCACTCATGGCTGGTTGGTCTCGATCGTCGATTTTGGAAAACAGCAGTTGACGGTGATGAAATCTTCTATATAATGCGCACCTCTTCTGCAGCGGCGGGGTTTTCCGGCGATGTGGAGGGGTCAGGAAGTTTCGAGGATGTTGAAAAATAATTTTCGAAATTGCTTGACGAGATGTAGAGAGTGCTTCATAATCTCGCTTCTCTGCTGCTGACGAATCAAACGAAACGGCGCGGCACTGATCTTTAACAAATTGGACAACCGATAAGTGTGGGTGTCTTGATGCGAAGCAACTTCGGTTGCAAAAAAGTATTAAGGCAAACGCACTGGTGAAAAAGACGAAGAAATTCGTCGAGGTAGAGAAATCTACCGTCAGTGAATTTGCGAGTTTGTTGGATTGAACTGAAGAGTTTGATCCTGGCTCAGATTGAACGCTGGCGGCATGCCTTACACATGCAAGTCGAACGGCAGCACGGACTTCGGTCTGGTGGCGAGTGGCGAACGGGTGAGTAATGTATCGGAACGTACCTTTCAGTGGGGGATAACGTAGCGAAAGTTACGCTAATACCGCATATTCTGTGAGCAGGAAAGCAGGGGATCGCAAGACCTTGCGCTGATTGAGCGGCCGATATCAGATTAGCTAGTTGGTGGGGTAAAGGCCTACCAAGGCTACGATCTGTAGCGGGTCTGAGAGGATGATCCGCCACACTGGAACTGAGACACGGTCCAGACTCCTACGGGAGGCAGCAGTGGGGAATTTTGGACAATGGGGGCAACCCTGATCCAGCCATGCCGCGTGAGTGAAGAAGGCCTTCGGGTTGTAAAGCTCTTTCGGCCGGGAAGAAATCGCATCAGCTAATACCTGGTGTGGATGACGGTACCGGAATAAGAAGCACCGGCTAACTACGTGCCAGCAGCCGCGGTAATACGTAGGGTGCGAGCGTTAATCGGAATTACTGGGCGTAAAGCGTGCGCAGGCGGTTGTGTAAGACAGGCGTGAAATCCCCGGGCTCAACCTGGGAACTGCGCTTGTGACTGCACAGCTAGAGTACGGCAGAGGGGGGTGGAATTCCACGTGTAGCAGTGAAATGCGTAGAGATGTGGAGGAACACCGATGGCGAAGGCAGCCCCCTGGGCCGATACTGACGCTCATGCACGAAAGCGTGGGTAGCAAACAGGATTAGATACCCTGGTAGTCCACGCCCTAAACGATGTCAACTAGGTGTTGGGTGGGTAAAACCATTTAGTACCGTAGCTAACGCGTGAAGTTGACCGCCTGGGGAGTACGGCCGCAAGGTTAAAACTCAAAGGAATTGACGGGGACCCGCACAAGCGGTGGATGATGTGGATTAATTCGATGCAACGCGAAAAACCTTACCTACCCTTGACATGTCCAGAAGCCCGGAGAGATTTGGGTGTGCCCGAAAGGGAACTGGAACACAGGTGCTGCATGGCTGTCGTCAGCTCGTGTCGTGAGATGTTGGGTTAAGTCCCGCAACGAGCGCAACCCTTGTCGTTAATTGCCATCATTTAGTTGGGCACTTTAACGAGACTGCCGGTGACAAACCGGAGGAAGGTGGGGATGACGTCAAGTCCTCATGGCCCTTATGGGTAGGGCTTCACACGTCATACAATGGTCGGTACAGAGGGTTGCCAAGCCGCGAGGTGGAGCCAATCCCAGAAAGCCGATCGTAGTCCGGATTGCAGGCTGCAACTCGCCTGCATGAAGTCGGAATCGCTAGTAATCGCGGATCAGCATGTCGCGGTGAATACGTTCCCGGGTCTTGTACACACCGCCCGTCACACCATGGGAGCGGGTTCCGCCAGAAGTAGGTAGCCTAACCGCAAGGAGGGCGCTTACCACGGCGGGGTTCGTGACTGGGGTGAAGTCGTAACAAGGTAGCCGTAGGGGAACCTGCGGCTGGATCACCTCCTTTCTAGAGAAGCATCCTGGCACCCACAACTTATCGGTTGTTCAGTAGTAGCAAACAGACGAGGGTCTGTAGCTCAGTCGGTTAGAGCACCGTCTTGATAAGGCGGGGGTCGTTGGTTCGATTCCAACCAGACCCACCAACGTCTCAAAACGGGGGATTAGCTCAGCTGGGAGAGCACCTGCTTTGCAAGCAGGGGGTCGTCGGTTCGATCCCGTCATCCTCCACCAGAAACCAGTGTTAAGCATTGTTGTTTAACACTGGCTTTTGAGAAATCAATTGCTACGCTCTTTAACAAAACGGAAGAAGGTTGTGTAACGCTGTGATGAGCAGTGATTACACGTTGTGATTGCATCTGATGGTTCATTACAGCTAGTGAATCATCAGCACAAAGTTTATGAGTTGCCTGTAGCCGGGTCTCTGCCGAGACCCCAAGGTTATAGGATCAAGCGACTAAGTGCATGTGGTGGATGCCTTGGCGATCACAGGCGATGAAGGACGTGCAAGCCTGCGAAAAGCGCGGGGGAGCTGGCAATGAAGCTTTGATCCCGCGATGTCCGAATGGGGAAACCCACCCGCAAGGGTATCCTGTCCTGAATACATAGGGCCAGGAGGCGAACCCGGTGAACTGAAACATCTAAGTAGCCGGAGGAAAAGAAATCAACCGAGATTCCCCAAGTAGTGGCGAGCGAACGGGGAAGAGCCTGCTAGTGATAGCGGAACTGTTAGAAGAACGGAATGGAAAGTCCGGCCGTAGTGGGTGATAGCCCCGTATTCGAAAACAGATCCGTGGTACTAAGTTAGCGAAAAGTAGGGCGGGGCACGTGAAACCTTGTCTGAACATGGGGGGACCATCCTCCAAGGCTAAATACTCGTGATCGACCGATAGTGAACCAGTACCGTGAGGGAAAGGCGAAAAGAACCCCGGGAGGGGAGTGAAATAGAACCTGAAACCGCATGCATACAAACAGTGGGAGCCTCCTTGTGGGGTGACTGCGTACCTTTTGTATAATGGGTCAGCGACTTACGTTATGTTGCGAGCTTAACCGAATAGGGGAGGCGTAGCGAAAGCGAGTCTGATAAGGGCGTTTAGTAGCATGGCGTAGACCCGAAACCGGATGATCTATCCATGGCCAGGATGAAGGTGCCGTAACAGGTACTGGAGGTCCGAACCCACTAACGTTGAAAAGTTAGGGGATGAGCTGTGGATAGGGGTGAAAGGCTAAACAAATCCGGAAATAGCTGGTTCTCCCCGAAAACTATTTAGGTAGTGCGTCACATATCACTTCCGGGGGTAAAGCACTGTTATGGCTAGGGGGTCATCGCGACTTACCAAACCATGGCAAACTCTGAATACCGGAAAGTGCGAGTGTGGCAGACAGACAGTGGGTGCTAACGTCCATTGTCAAGAGGGAAACAACCCAGACCGCCAGCTAAGGTCCCCAAGACACAGTTAAGTGGGAAACGAGGTGGGAAGGCATAGACAGCTAGGAGGTTGGCTTAGAAGCAGCCACCCTTTAAAGAAAGCGTAATAGCTCACTAGTCGAGTCGTCCTGCGCGGAAGATGTAACGGGGCTCAAACTGTGCACCGAAGCTGCGGATATCGAAAGATATGGTAGGGGAGCGTTCTGTAGGTCTGTGAAGGTGTCTTGTAAAGGATGCTGGAGATATCAGAAGTGCGAATGCTGACATGAGTAGCGATAAAGGGAGTGAAAAGCTCCCTCGCCGAAAGCCCAAGGTTTCCTACGCAACGTTCATCGGCGTAGGGTGAGTCGGCCCCTAAGGCGAGGCAGAAATGCGTAGTCGATGGGAAACAGGTCAATATTCCTGTACCGATTCTAGATGCGATGTGGGGACGGAGAAGGTTAGGTCAGCCATCTGTTGGAATAGGTGGTTTAAGCGTGTAGGAGTGTCCCTTAGGCAAATCCGGGGGAATTATCTGAGGCGTGATGACGAGGCACTACGGTGCCGAAGTGATTGATACCAAGCTTCCAGGAAAAGCCACTAAGCTTCAGTCTAGAGTCGACCGTACCGCAAACCGACACAGGTGGGCAGGATGAAAATTCTAAGGCGCTTGAGAGAACTCAGGAGAAGGAACTCGGCAAATTGACACCGTAACTTCGGGAGAAGGTGTGCCCCGGTAGGTTGTAGAGCCTCGCGCTCGAAGGCCGATGGGGTTGCAGTGAAATGGTGGCTGCGACTGTTTAATAAAAACACAGCACTCTGCAAACACGAAAGTGGACGTATAGGGTGTGACGCCTGCCCGGTGCTGGAAGATTAAATGATGGGGTGCAAGCTCTTGATTGAAGTCCCAGTAAACGGCGGCCGTAACTATAACGGTCCTAAGGTAGCGAAATTCCTTGTCGGGTAAGTTCCGACCTGCACGAATGGCGTAACGATGGCCACACTGTCTCCTCCTGAGACTCAGCGAAGTTGAAATGTTTGTGAAGATGCAATCTCCCCGCGGCAAGACGGAAAGACCCCATGAACCTTTACTGCAGCTTTGCATTGGACTTTGAACCGGTTTGTGTAGGATAGGTGGGAGACTGTGAAACCGGGACGCTAGTCTCGGTGGAGTCGTCCTTGAAATACCACCCTGATTTGTTTGAGGTTCTAACCTAGGCCAGTGAATCCTGGCCGGGGACCGTGCATGGTAGGCAGTTTGACTGGGGCGGTCTCCTCCCAAAAGGTAACGGAGGAGTACGAAGGTACGCTTAGGGCGGTCGGACATCGCCCATAAAGTGCAATGGCAAAAGCGTGCTTGACTGCGAGACCCACAAGTCGAGCAGGTGCGAAAGCAGGTCATAGTGATCCGGTGGTTCTGTATGGAAGGGCCATCGCTCAACGGATAAAAGGTACTCTGGGGATAACAGGCTGATACCGCCCAAGAGTTCATATCGACGGCGGTGTTTGGCACCTCGATGTCGGCTCATCTCATCCTGGGGCTGTAGCCGGTCCCAAGGGTATGGCTGTTCGCCATTTAAAGAGGTACGTGAGCTGGGTTTAAAACGTCGTGAGACAGTTTGGTCCCTATCTGCCGTGGGCGCTGGATATTTGAAGGGGGCTGCTCCTAGTACGAGAGGACCGGAGTGGACGAACCTCTGGTGTACCGGTTATGACGCCAGTCGTATCGCCGGGTAGCTATGTTCGGAAGAGATAAACGCTGAAAGCATCTAAGCGTGAAACTCGCCTTAAGATGAGATATCCCGGAGTCTTGAACTCCTTGAAGGGTCGTCGAAGACCACGACGTTGATAGGTCGGGTGTGGAAGCGCAGTAATGCGTTAAGCTAACCGATACTAATTGCCCGTACGGCTTGATCCTATAACCTTGGATCAGCACTACAACAACTCATACATACAATCACAACACCTTCTTCTAGTTTTGCGTTTGACGCGTACCGCGCGGCAAACGTTACAAGTTACGTCTGGCGTCAATAGCCTGCTGGTACCACCCCTTCCCATCCCGAACAGGACCGTGAAACAGCAACGCGCCAATGATAGTGAGCTTCCGCTCGCGAAAGTAGGTCAACGCCAGACTCCCCATTCAAACACCCCCTCCGGATGCCCGGCAGGGGGTGTTGTCGTTTAAAAAAGAAAATATCAGCACTGGCAAGCAGCACCAAAACCGGGATTATCCCCGTTCTACGGCCTCGTCTTTGCTGTTGATGAAAACCAGCAAATCCCTTACGAAACGATCTCGCTGCCATTGATGAGGGGAATGGTCAGTTCCCTCGTAGATGTGGAGGATGGCATCGGGAATCTGGTTGGCGACAAAATGTGCGGTATCCAGTCCGTAGAAGTTGCTTTCGCCGCCATAGACGAGCATGGACGGGACATCGATTCGCGAGAGAACGTCACGGTAGTCGGCCTGCGTGAGACTGGCCCAGCATTCGATGAGGGGAGAAGAGGGCTGCGCGCGCAGCGCGTTGCGCGATTTCTCCCAGCCACTGGCCCCCGCCAGGTATTTTTCCCTGGCTCGGTCATTCAAGCCGAAAGCCGTTAGCTTGAGGACGGCTTCGGCGAAGTCCTCCTTTAACCACGTCATCATTTCGTGCGATTTCGCCGCATCGAAATTTCCGTAGATGCCATGCCGCCAGCCTGAATCGGTCAATAGTTTTGGTGACTGATCGATGAAGCAAAGCCGCGCCAGATGCTGCGTGCCAAAGTCCCGGATGTATTGCCACAGCGTCAAGGCGCCCATCGAGTGGCCAACCACCGTGGCCTGATCGATCTGATAGTGGTCGATCAGGTTGGCCAGGTCACGGGCCATCCGTTCGACGGTTGGTGCCGTCTTGCCGGAAAGGTCGTGGCCGCCGTGGCCGCGAGCGTCCCAGCGAAAGACCTGGTGGTGGGCGTTAAGTTGAGGCAGGAAGGGAAACCATTCCTGATGGCTGGATGTCCAGCCATGCAGCATGATGATGGGCGACCCCTCGCCCGATATCTTGAGATGAATCTTGGCGCCGTCGTCGGCCAGGAAATGGGTCATGATGGTCAGAAGGGCTGAAGACGTCAAAGTATAATCCCTCCGAACAATACGCAGGAGTATGGAATGTTTGATTGGAGAGATTACGGTAACGGTATCGTCGCGTTCGACGCGGGTTACGTCCGGCCCATCCTGGCGGCCATTCATTTGGTGATCGAAAACGGGCGGGCAGCCTTCATCGATACCGGGAGTAACGACGCCCTACCGAATGCCTTGGCTGCACTCGATCGCGTAGGGTTGGGTGTGTCGGCAGTGGATTACGTGATACTGACCCACATCCACCTCGATCATGCCGGCGGGGCCGGCAGTTTGATGCGCGCCGTCCCGAACGCCAAGTTGGTCGTGCATCCGCGTGGGGCCCGCCACATGGCGGAACCGTCGAGGCTGGTAGCCGGTGTAACGGCGGTGTATGGGGCAGAGTATGTCCAGCGCGTGTACGGCGAGATATTGCCGGTGCCGACCGAGCGCATCGTCGAGGCGGTCGACGGCCTGGTTATCGATTTGAATGGCCGGCAGTTGCGTTGCCTCGATACGCCGGGGCATGCGCGACACCACATCTGTATTGTCGATACGAAGGCAAACGGGATTTTCACGGGCGATATGTTCGGCTTGTCCTACCGTGAGCCGGATGTCGATGGGCGGCAGTTCATCTTTCCAACGACGACGCCGACCCAGTTCGAGCCCGAGGAAATGCGGGCATCGATCCGGCGCCTGCTGGCTTTGCAACCGGAGGCGATGTATCTGACGCACTACGGCCAGGTACTGGACGTGCAGCGGCAAGGCACCGAGTTGCTGCGGCATCTCGATCGCCTGGTTGCCATCGCACTGACCCAGCGTCACGCCGGTGAGACGCGTCACGCCCGTATCAAGCAGGTGATGACCGATTATTTGCTGAGCGAGATTCGCCACCATGGCTGTCGCCTGCCGGATGAGCAGCTACTCGCCATCTGGGCGACGGATCTGGAACTGAATGCCCAAGGGCTGGGCGTCTGGTTGGATGGTTTGAAGGACTAGCTAGACGTAACGCCGTCGCCAGAAAAGTAGCAGCATGATGACGGCGATGATCCCGATCAGCTCGATGGCATAGGAAAAGCCGTCAGGGTTGGCCAGCCAGGGCATTTCCCGGAAGTTCATGCCGAAGATGCCGGCGATCAGCGTTGCCGGCATGAAGATGGTGGTGACAACGGTCAGGGTTCGAACTTCCAGATTGACCTTGTGACTGATGGTCGACAAATAGACGTCAAGCAAGCCGGTGGCCAGGTCGCGCAAATCCTCCAGCGATTCGAGGATGTGCACCGTGTGGTCGTAGACGTCGCGTATATAGAGCTGGATGTCGGCCCGGAAAAAATCGCCGGCATCGCGGTGCAGGGTGCCCAGCACCTCGCGTAGCGGATGCAGGTTGCGTCGCAACTGCGAGACGCAGCGCTTGAGCTGGTGGATGCCTTCCAGTGCCTCAGCGCCGGGTTGGCCGAGAATCCGGGATTCCAGCGCTTCGGCGTAGTCATTCAATTGCTCGATGACCCCGAAGTAGCTGTCCACCACTGTGTCGATCAATGAATAGGCCAGCATGTCCACCCCGCCGCGCCGCAACGAGGAGTGATTGGCGCGCAGGCGTTGCCGGATTGGTTCGAAGGTTTTCGAGGGCCGTTCCTGAAAGGTGAGAATGTAATCCCGTCCGATCACCAGGCTGATCTGATCCTGGCCGAGTTCGAGCGATCCGGCGGTGAGTTCATAGCGATGCAGGACGACATAGAGATTGTCTTCGTAAGCGTCCAGCTTCTGGCGTTGGGCGTTGTTCAGGATATCTTCCTGGGCCAGCGGATGCAGCGCGAAAATCTTGCCGATGGTCGCCAGGTCGGACGGACTGTGTGCGCCATAGACGTTGGCCCAGCGCGTGGCGAACTGGCGGGGCTGGGTAGAGAAAGCCTCGGGGCTCGGCAGTTGAAGTTCCTGCAGGCCGCGTTCGTCATAGTCGATGACCGAAAACGCGGGCTGGCTGGTTTTTACCTCGCCGATATGGACCAGTGTGCCCGGTGGCAGGCCTGCCTTTTTGGAGCGCAGTTTGCGGGGTTTGTTCATTGGCTGGCGATCAGGTTAATGACCTGGGCGGCGGCAGCCATGCCGAACACGGAGGTGACGCAGACCGATGAACCGAAGCCCGCACAGTTCAGGCCGGCCGGGCCGGAGGCGGTATCGCAGGCGTTACCCGGCGTCGGATAGCGCAGGGGCTCTGTCGAAAAAATGGCGGAGATGCCGAATTTCTTGCCGGCCGACGGGAACCCGTGGTCACGCCGCAGCGAGGAGCGTACCTTGGCGAGCAGCGGATCCTGGATTGTCTGGCTGAGATCGGCGATGCGTACCTGGGTCGGGTCGATTTGTCCGCCAGCGGCGCCGGCGACGACGATGGGCAGCTTGCGCCGCTTGCAGAAAGCGATCATCGCCACCTTGGCACGGACCTGGTCGATCGCGTCAATGACGGCGGAAAAATCATCATCGAGCAAGGAGCCCGTGTTTTCCGGTGTGATGAAATCCTCGATGCAGGTCACCTGGCAATCCGGGTTGATGGCCATGATTCGCTCGGCCATGGCATCGACCTTGGCCTTGCCGTAGATGTCGCCCAGCGCGTGAATCTGCCGGTTGGTATTCGACTCGGCCACCATGTCGAGGTCGATCAGGGTGATGCGTCCGACACCGGTGCGGGCCAGTGCTTCGGCGGCCCAGGAACCGACGCCGCCAATGCCGACAACGCAGACATGGGCATCGCGTAGCGCGGTACTGCCAGCCTGGCCGTAGAGCCGGCCGACTCCTCCGAAACGGCGTTCGCGGTCGATGGTCATCAGGCTTCGATGGTCTTGCGGATCACCGAATTGAACGGTGCGATCCATTCCGGCGCGAACTGCTTGTCGCAGGCGTTGATCTCGGCAATGGCGCGCAGGACCGAGCGATTCTTGCCGCGGTGGATGTGCTTGAGCATGACTGCTTCGAAAGCGTCGACGATGGCCAGGATTTTGGCCCCGGCACAGATCTGATCGGCGAGCAGGGCGTTCGGATAGCCGCCACCATCGGGCATTTCATGATGTTGTGCCACCATTTCGGCGGCAGGCTCCCAGCCCGGCATGCGGAGCAGCAGGCCGGCGGCGAAGCCCGGATGATTGCACAGAGCCACCTTGTCCTCCGGCGACATCCGGCCGACCTTGAGCCAGATCGACTCCGGCAGCAGCATCATGCCGACATCGTGCAGATAGACCGCAGCCTCCAGTTGCATCGGATCGACCGCGTTGTTGCCCGCCTTGTTGGTTTCCAGGGCCAGCCGCAGGATGCGCATGGTGCGGCCTTTGAAGAGCGGGGAACGACTCTCGAATTGCAGGGCCAAGGAGCGGAAGAATTGTAGGTCGAGGCTGGCATTTTTCTGTTCGCCCCGGGCGGCCGAGCTTTTCGGGGTACGGCTGGATATGTCGGGAATGACCGGGGGGAAGCCCGTGACGGCCTCGATCAGATCAGCGCAACTGGCATCGACCTGGGCGGCGACTTCCTGGGCAATTTCGCCCAGGCCCTCGACCAGGACCGGGAGTTGCAGGTTGTCGAGTGGCTTGTGCAGGAGCAGTGCATCGGTTGCCAGTTCAAGGCGGTCGATGGCGAGCAGGATCAGCTCTGCCAGCATGTCGGAGAATGGAAGTTCTCCTTCCCGGAAACGGGTGAGCATGGTTTCGATGGGGTGGGCCAGCACGACGCCGAGTTCGAACTTGCACAACGCGGCATCGCCCTTGATGTTATGCACTGCCCGGAACAGATCGGCGGTGATTTCACGATCGTGCGGGCTTTTGCGCAGTTCGGCGATGTCGCGCTCGATTTGCGGGGCACGGTCGGTGAGGGCTTCGGCAAATTCGTCGAGCAGTTCACGATCCTGAATGACCGGTGCGACGATCGAGCGAATGTCCATGCCCCCTCCTGCTGTTCTGGTTTAATCGATCAAGTTTATCAAACTGCCCCGGAAACCGTGCGCTTCCTTGATCTGGCTGCCTTGACTGGGCTCCGTGGGACCCCTAAGATTCCGCGCTTCTCCTAGGAATTACCTGCCGTGACTCTGGAACAGCTCTACGCCCTGATCGGGCCTGACATGAAGGCCGTCGACGCGGTCATTCGCGACCGCCTTTACTCCGACGTGGTGCTGGTCAGGCAGGTTGCCGAATACATCATCAACAGCGGCGGCAAGCGCATGCGGCCGGCACTGGTGCTCCTCGCAGCAGGTTCTCTCGGCTATCAGGGCGTTCGACACCATGAGATGGCGGCGGTGGTGGAATTCATCCATACCGCGACCCTGCTGCACGATGACGTGGTCGACGAATCGGCCTTGCGTCGCGGCCGGGATACCGCGAACGCCATGTTCGGCAACGCGGCCAGCGTGCTGGTCGGCGATTTCCTGTATTCCCGCGCCTTCCAGATGATGGTGGCGGTCGACAACATGCGGGTCATGCAGGTGCTGTCCGATGCGACCAACATCATCGCCGAGGGCGAAGTGCTGCAGTTGATGAACTGCCACGATGCCGACGTCGACGAAGCCCGCTACATGCAGGTTATCCACTACAAGACGGCCAAGCTGTTCGAGGCGGCCGCCCAGTTGGGTGCCATCCTCGGCCAGGCAACGCCAGAGGTTGAGAAGGCGCTGGCTACCTACGGCATGCACCTGGGGACAGCGTTCCAGTTGGTCGACGACGTATTGGATTACTCGGGACAGGAAGCCGATACCGGCAAACACCTCGGCGACGATCTGGCCGAGGGCAAGCCGACCCTGCCGCTGATCTATGTCATGCAGCACGGTACGGCGGAACAGGCCGCCTGCGTACGTAAGGCCATCGAGGAAGGCGGGCGCGATGATTTCCCGCTGGTACTCGAAGCGATCCGCAGCAGCGGTGCGCTGGATCACGCCCGGAAGCGTGCCGTGCAGGAAGCGGAATTGGCGAGAGCTTCAATTCAGTGCCTGGGGGATTCCCAATACAAAGAAGCTCTGCTACAATTGTCCTTCTTTGCAGTTGAGCGAAATCACTAGGTCGCTCGGCAGCCATCGGAGTGTAGCTCAGCCTGGTAGAGCACTGCGTTCGGGACGCAGGGGTCGCATGTTCGAATCATGTCACTCCGACCAAATTATCGAGAAAAAGCCCTGTTTTGACAGGGCTTTTTCTTTTTCTGGCTTTCCATGCCAGCGCAGGCTGGGCGTGATTGCCGCTCAATCGCGCAGCGACTTGACCACCCGCTTCAGTTCGTGACCGTCCGGGTGGGGCAGGATGGTGAAGCCGAGACGGGCCATCAGGTTGAGCATTTTCTGGTTGTCGGCGAGGACGTCGCCGACCATGGTGCGGTAGAGCTTTTCACGGGCGCAGTCGATGATGGCGTCCATCAGGCGGCGGCCGAGGCCGCATTTCTGCCAGCGGTCGTCCACCGCCAGACCGAATTCGACTGATTCGCCATCCGGCGTCTGCACGTAACGGGCGCTGCCTACCTGCCGTTCCTGGCCGTCATCGTCGACCACCGCGATCAGGGCCATTTCCCGGTCGTAATCGACCTGGGTCAGCCGGACGAGCTGGCTGGGCGGGAGTTCCCGGGTTCCGTCCATGAAGCGGAAATAGCGCGATTCGTCCGACATGGCACTGACGAAGGCCTGTTCCAGCGGGGCGTCTTCGGGACGGACGGGGCGGACGTGCACGATACTGCCGTCGCGCATCGGCCAGCTCTGGCAGAGGTGGGCGGGGTAGGGGTGGATCGCCATGTGGGCGTAGCGCACCTGGCCGGCGCCGCGTAGCGGGTCGAGGGCCAGCTGGGCGTCGATTGCCAGGCAGCCGTCTTCGTCGACGATCAGCGGATTGATATAGAGCCGGTCGAGGGCGGGCAGGGTGCAGACCAGGTTGGAAAGTGCGAGCAGGGCATCTTCCAGGGCGCTGCGGTCGGCGGCGGGCTGTTTGCTGCTGGCGGCGAGCGTGCGGCCGATGCGCGTGGCGTCGATCAGGTTGCCGGCCAGGAAGCGGTTGAGCGGCGGCAGGGCGACGGCGTAGTCGCGCAGCGCTTCGCCCTGGCTGCCACCGGCGCCGAGGCGGATGACCGGCCCGAAGACCGGATCGCGGAAGACTTCGACAAAAAATTGCCGGGCGTTGGGCCGTTCGCGGTGCGGCGCCAGGGTGACGCCGTGGATGCGTCGCTCGGGGGCCGACTGATGCTGCGCTTCGCTCAGGTCGCGCAGCGCGCCGCGCACGGCCTCGATGCTGGCCAGCTTGCGGCGGACGCGCTTGTCGTCGAAGGCGTCCGGCAATTCAGGCGATTCGAGGTGCATGTCGACCGGCAGGCCGAGCTGTTCGGCAACGAACATCGCTTCCGTCGCCGTGTGGGCGACCAGGCTGGGGCGAACCGGCATGCCGCAGGTGTGGAGCAGGGCGTGGGTTTCCATGTGCGACAGTACGCGGCGCCGCTCGGCGATCAGTGCCTCGGCCAGTACCCGGCCGCTGTCGGTGCGGCCGTCCTGAACCGGGCGGCCGGGGCTGGGTACTTGCAGCAGCAGTTGCTGGTTCTGGTAATAGGCAGCGATGTTGTGAAACAGCTCGATGACGGTATCCGGCGTGCGGAAGACCGGGATGCCGGCTTCCTCCAGTGTTTGCCGGGCCGCGCCGACCTGGCTGCCGCCCATGAAACAGCAGCACAGCGTGATGCGGTGCCGGCGGGCGATGTCCACCAGTCCTTCGGCGACGGCCTTTGGCGAGACCACGGCGAGCGGCGAGAGCATGACCAGGATGGCGTCGATCTGGCCGTCGGCGGCGATCAGGCGGGTCGCTTCGAGATAGCGCTCGCTGTTGGCATCGCCCCCCAGGTCGATCGGATTGGTGCCACGCCACTCGCGAGGCAGCAGCGGTTTCAGGGCGGTGACCGTGTCGGCTTGCAGGGCGCCGAGCGGGATGCCGAGGTGGCGGGCGCTGTCGGCCGCCATGCGGGCCGGGCCGGTGCCGTTGCTGAGGATGGCCAGGCGGCTGCCGCGCGGATGGAAGCCGGCGGCCAAGGCGCGGGCGGCATGGAAGAGCTGGCCGAGATCGCGCACGCGGACGACGCCGGCCCGGCGCACGGCGGCGTCGAAGACCTGGTCGGCCAGTTCGGCGGCGTCGGGCGCCAACTCGTCGTCGCCGGCATGCTGGCCCGATTTGAGCAGGATGACCGGCTTGATGCGGGCCGCCGAGCGCAGGGCGCTGATGAAGCGCCGGGCGTGGCGGATTTTTTCGACGTGCAGCAGGATGTAGCGGGTGCGTTCGTCGTTGGCCAGGTAGTCGAGGACATCGCCGAAGTCGACGTTCATTGCTTCGCCGAGCGAGACGGCGAGCGACAGGCCGATGCGGTTGGTCGTCGCCCAGTCGAGCACGGCGGCACACATCGCGCCGGACTGGGCGACCAGGGCGAGGTCGCCGGGCAGGGCGGCGATGTCGGTGAAGGTGGCGTTCAGCGCGGCGTGCGGGCAGACGATGCCGAGCGATTTCGGGCCGAGGAAGCGGATGCCGGCATTGAGCGCCGCCTCGCGGATGCGCCGCTCGGTGGTTGCGCTGTTGGCGGCGACGGCGGCGGGATGCGAGACGACGATGGCGTTGCGGATACCGGCCCGGCCGCACTGGGCGATGATCTCGGCGATGGTGCGCGGTGCGGTGGTGATGATCGCCAGGTCGACCGGCGCGCCGGCCGATTCGATGTCCGGCACGCAGGGCTGGCCGAGCAGCGTGGTGTGGCGCGGATTGACCGCCAGTAACTGGCCGCGGTAGCCGCTGGCCAGCAGGTTGCGGAAGATGACATGCCCGATGCTGCCCTCCTTCTCGGAAGCGCCGATCACGGCGATGGCACGTGGTTCGAACAGGCCGGCGAGGTAGTGGGTGGTGGACATGCGCTTCTCCTGGGCGGATTTCAGTGCGGTGCGGTGTAAGGCGGGTAGTCGGTGTAGCCGGTGGTGCCACCCTGGTAGAAGGTGGCTGGGTCGGCGGCGGCCAGCGCTTGGCCTTGGGCGATGCGCTCGACCAGATCGGGGTTGGCGATCCAGGCCTGGCCGAAGGCGACGGCATCGCACAGGCCGGCCTTGATGCGATCAGCGGCGCGGGCGGGGTCGAGGGCGCCGTTGTTGATCAGCGGCAGGCCGGTCAGCGGCCGGAAATGGGCGGCGACATCGCTCAGGCCGTGTGGCGTATCGGCCAGCTGGCGGGGATGCACCACCTCGGTCAGGTGCAGGTAGGCAAGGGGCAGGCGGCTGGCTTCGTGCACCAGGTAAGACCACATGGGCACCGTGTCGGCATCGACCGCGATGCCATGAAAACGGTTGAGCATCGGATTGAGGCGGAAGCCGATGCGCGGCAGCGGGACGTGGCGGGCAACTTCAGCGAGCACCTCGAAGAAGAAACGGGCGCGATTCTCGTGCGAGCCGCCGTAGTCGTCGTCGCGCTGGTTCGCGCAAGCGGCAAAGAACTGGTGGAAGAGATAGCCGTTCGACGAATGCAGCTCGACGCCGTCGAAGCCGGCAGCCATCGCGTTGGCTGCCGCCTGGCCGAACTGGCCGACGATGTCGCGGATCTCGC
Source organism: Dechloromonas agitata is5 (assembly GCF_000519045.1). Lineage (GTDB taxonomy): Bacteria > Pseudomonadota > Gammaproteobacteria > Burkholderiales > Rhodocyclaceae > Azonexus > Azonexus agitatus. Next base: position 278,068 of record NZ_KI912532.1, on the reverse strand, counting down.
TGCGGCTCAGGGCGTGCGGCGTGACGGTGGTGGCCGGGCCGTCGGCTAGCTGGACGCGCCATTGCGGGTTGATGGCCGACGGGGCGACCGGCAGTTCGCCGCCGGTCAGCGCTGGATGCGAAATGCGGCCGCAGTGCCAGAGCTGGCAGACGATGCGGCCGCCCGCCGCATGCACGGCATCCGTGACCCGGCGCCAGCCATCGACCTGGGCGGTCGACCAGATGCCGGGACTGTTGAGGTAGCCACGGGCGCGCGGTGAAACGATGGTGCCTTCCGAGACGATCAGTCCGGCGGCTGCCCGCTGGGCGTAGTAGGTCGCCATCAGGGCGGTCGGGGCGCTCTCCGGGTTGTCGGCCCGGCAACGGGTCAGCGGCGCCATCACGATGCGGTTGCGGAGTTCGATGTCGCCGAGGCGGCAGGGGGGCAGCAGGGCTTCGCTCATGGCGTGATGCCTCGGCAGGCGGCAGCCGTCGGAGCGGCTGCCGCGTGGAGGGGGTGGAGGAGGGGCGACGGCATCTACATGCCGAGATAGGCGGCGCGCACCTGCTCGTTGCGGATCAGCTCCTGGCCGGTGCCGGTCAGCGTGATGTTGCCGGTTTCCAGCACGTAGCCGCGGTCGGCGATGGCCAGCGCGGCAAAGGCGTTCTGCTCGACGAGGAAGATGGTCATGCCCTGGCTCTTCAGCGTCTTGACGACGTTGAACACCTCCTCGACGAGCAGCGGGGCGAGGCCCATCGACGGTTCGTCGAGCAGCAGCATCTTCGGGCGACCCATCAAGGCGCGGCCGATGGCCAGCATCTGTTGCTGCCCGCCGGACAGGGTGCCGGCCGGCAGGGCGCGCTTTTCCTTGAGGATGGGGAACATCGCGTAGATCTTCTCCAGATCGCCCTCGACCTGGCCTTTCGGCTGGGTGTAGGCGCCCAGGCGCAGGTTGTCCTCGATCGACAGCGGGCCGAACACCTGCCGCCCTTCCGGGCTCTGGCAGATGCCGCGCCGCATGCGCAGGTCGGCGCGCAGGCTGGAAATGTCCTCGCCGTCGAACATGATCCGGCCAGCGCTCATCGGCTGCACGCCGGACAGCGTGCGCAGGAAGGTGGTCTTGCCGGCGCCGTTGGCGCCGACCAGGGCGACCAGTTCGCCCTTGCGCACTTCGAGGTCGATGCCCTTGAGCGCCTTGATCCGGCCGTAGCAGCTTTCCATGCCCTTGACCGAGAGCAGCACGTCGCCGCCGGCCGGGCTGGCGCCCGGTTGCAGTTCGCCGGCGCTGTGCGCACCGAGGCCGATCGATTCGGGGGCGAGGCTGGCGATGCGGTGGAACAGTTCGCGGAACTCGGCCTTCGCCTTGCCGCCGAACAAGGGGTCGTCATTGTCGAGGAAGGCGCGGTCGATCTCGGCCCAGTCGTCGGCGGTCAGCACCTCGCGGGCGAGGGGCATGGCGTCCTTCTCCTCGCTGCGGATGTGGCTCTTGATGGCGCCGGTATAGTTGCGCAGCGCGGCGGTGAAAGCGGCATTGCCCTCGCCGCCGCCCGCCGTGCTGGCCAGCTTGGCGCGCAGGTCGCGGAGGACTTCCGGACCATTGCGGTGCTCGGCCTGCAGGCGGTCGAGGATGACGCCGGCCTCGGTCGACCGCTCGCGCAACAGCCGGAAGAGGAATTCATCCTCCTTGGCGTGGTGGGCGCGGTCCATGAAGTGCTCGATGTAATCGAAAACCGAGGTGAAGAAGGGGGTTTCGACCTTGCCGCCGGCGTCGATTTCGTCGGCAACCATGTCGAGGGTGGTGGCGATGCGCCAGAGGTTCTGGTGCTCTTCGGTGATGATGCGGAGTGCTTCCATGTTCTTCCCCTGCTTAGGCGTGCGCGCCGAGATAGGCGGCGATGACGTCCGGGTTCTTGCGGATTTCCTCGCCGCTGCCTTCGGCCAGTTTCTTGCCGTAGTCGAGGACGAGGATGCGATCCGACAGGTTCATGACCATCTTCATGTCGTGCTCGACCAGTACGACGGTGATGCCGGAATCGGCGATCTTGCGCACCAGATGGTCGACTTCGATGGTTTCCTTGGGGTTGAGGCCGGCCGCCGGTTCGTCGAGGAAGATCAGGCGCGGCTTCATGGCCAGGGCGCGGGCGATCTCCAGGCGCTTCAGCGCACCGTAGGACATCGCGTCGGCGCGGGTCTCGACGTACTGGGCGAGGCCGACGAAGTCCATCAGCTGGGCGGCTTCGTCGCGCAGCGTGCGGTCGCGCTGCTTCAGGCTGGGGAAGCGCAGCGCGGCCTTGACCAGGTTGCGGTCCAGCCGCAAGTGAGCGCCGACCATCACGTTCTCGATGGCGCTCATGTTCATGCAGATCTGCAGGTTCTGGAAGGTGCGGGCGACGCCGCGCCGGGCCAGTTCGTTGGGCGACTTGCCGTGGATCGCCTCGCCGTCCAGCCGGATTTCGCCGGTGGTGGGTTTGTACACCCCGGTGATCAGGTTGAACAGCGTCGTCTTGCCGGCGCCGTTGGGGCCGATGACCGAATAGACGATGCCGGAATCGATGTTGAACGACACGTTCTGCACGGCCTTGACGCCGCCGAAGTGGATGGAGAGGTCTTTGACTTCGAGCAGGCTCATGTTTATTCCCCCTTGCCGAATTTGGCCGCCAGCGTCGGGACGAGGCCCTTGGGCAGGAAGATCATGCAGCCCATCAGGATGGCGCCGAAGACCACCGTTTCCCAACCTTCGAAAGTGGCCAGGGCCTGCGGCAGCGCGGTGAGCAGCACGGCGCCGACCAGCGAGCCATAGACCGAGGCCATGCCGCCGATCACCACCATGGTGACCAGTTCGATGGAGTGGAAAAAATCGGCGAAGTTGGGGCTGACGAAGCCGACGTAGTGCGCCGTGACGCTGCCCATCAGGCTGGCGAAGACAGCGGAGAGGACGAAGATCGCCACCTTGTAGCGCACGACATCGACGCCGACCACCTGCGAGGCGACTTCCGAGCCGTGCAGCGCACGCAGGGCGCGGCCGAAGGGCGAGTCGATCAGGTTGAGCGAGGCCCAGACCGAGACCGACAGCAGCAGCGCGACAACCCAGTACCACTGCTTGTCGCTGGTCAGCTCGAAGCCGAACAGGCCCATCGCCGGTACCGGCATGCCATCCGGCCCGCCGGTCCATTGCGCTTCGTTGCGCAGCGCGATGCTGATGATGATGCCGAGACCGAGCGTCGCCATCGCCAGGTAGTTGCCCTTGAGCTTGAAGATCGGCCGGGCGACCAGCGCGGCGAGGATGCCGGTGGCGACGGCGCCGGCGCCCATGGCGAGCAGCGGATGCCAGCCGAAGTGCGTTGGCAGCACGGCCGAGGCGTAGGCACCGATGCCGAGGAAGCCGGCGTGGCCCAGGCTGATCTGGCCGGCGAAGCCGATCAGGAGATTCAAACCGAGGACGATCACGGCGTTGATCGCCATGCGCACGGCGAGATCAAGATAGAAGCTGTTGGGCAGCACGAAAGGCAGCACCAGCAGGATGGCAATGACCAGATAGAGGCCGTTGTAGACATTTTTTTTCATGCTTACACCCGATCCGTGGATTTGCCGCCGAACAGGCCGCGCGGCATGAAGAAGAGGATGAACAGGATCAACACGAAGGGGATCGCATCCTTGTAGGCCGACGAAATGTAGCCGGCGCCCATCGCTTCGAGGATGCCGACGAGCAGGCCGCCGACCACGGCGCCGAGGCCGTTGCCCAGCCCGCCGAGCACGGCGGCGACGAAGCCCTTGAGGCCGAGCATGATGCCGACGTCGTAGGAGGTCATGGTGATCGGGGTGAGCAGGATGCCGCCCAGGGCGCCGAGCGCCGCTGACATGGCGAAGCTCATGAACAGCACCCAACCGGTGTTGATGCCGACCAGTTCGGCGGCCAGCCGGTTAACCGATGTGGCGAGCATGGCCTTGCCCTGCAGCGTCCGGTTGAAGAAATACCACAGCGCGACGACGACCAGCGCGGTGACGCCGAGTACCCACAGGCTCTGCGGCAGCAGCGTGGCACCGAGGATTTCGATCGGTGCATCGCCCGAGAAGGGCGGCAGGCTGTGCGTGTTCTTGCCGAGGAAGACGGCGACCAGGCCGCGAATGACCAGCGAGGCGCCGATGGTGATGATGATCAGGGTCACCGTCTCGGCGCCCTTGACCGGCTCGATGGCCAGTTTCTCGATCAGCACGCCGACAATGGCCGGCACGATGATGGCGAGCATCAGGGCGACCGGCAGCGGCAGGCCGGCCTGCGTGAACAGCACGGCGAGCATGCCGCCGAGCATGATGAATTCGCCCTGGGCGAAGTTGATCACGTTGCTGGCGTTGTAGATCAGCGTGAAGCCGAGCGCGGCCAGCGCATAGGTGGCGCCGACCGTGACGCCGGAAAAGAGGAATTGCAGGAACTGGGCTAGCATGCTGGCCTCCTTCTCTGGGGGTGCTGGGGGTTCATGTCGTCTCCTGGTTTATCTGTCTTATGCGATTTACAGCGGCAGCAGGTGGTCGGCGTCGGCAACGACCGGCTGCTGCTGGGCGAAGAAGCCCTCGGTGTGGATCAGCTCGTCCTGGGCGCCGAGTGCCTTGACGGCGGCGACGCTGGCGTCCACGAACTCCGGGCTGCCGGCGACGAAAATGGTGTGCTTGGACAGATCGGGGAAAATCTGCGGCAGCACGACATCAACGCGGCCCTTCAGGTAGCCTTCCTTTTCCTCGCGGGTCAGCGTGATCTTGTAGTCGAAATTGCGGTGCTTGGTGCGCCACCAGGCCATCATGCCCTTGCTGTACACGTCGTCTTCGGTACGGGCCGAGAAGAGCATGGTGACCGGCTTGCGGAAGCCGCGACGCAACGCCGCCTCGGCCAGCGCCAGCACGGGGGCGAGGCCGGTGCCGGCGGCGATGCAGAGGACGGGCGTATCGACCGACGGGTCGCCGATGAAGGTGCCGTAGGCGCCGGAAATCTTGACGCTGTCGCCGATCGCCAGCTGATCATGGATCCAGTTGCTGGTCACGCCGCCGTCGGCGCGGGCGACTTGCAGCACCAGTTCGCCATCCGGGCGGGGGGCGTTGGAAATCGAATAGGCGCGGGCCGGGATGTCGGCGCGCGGGTTGCCGATGGTGACGTACTGGCCGGGCCAGTAGCGGATCGGCTGGCCGACCGGGCGCAGGCGCAGTTCGACGACGCGGGCGGCGATGCTTTTCTTGTCGGTGACGACAAACAGCGCGTCCTCGCGCGGCGGGAAGAGCTTGGGCTTGGCATCCTCGGTGCCCCACTCGATGGTCAGTTCCTCGGAAATCGGCTTGGCCATGCACATCAGGCCGTAGCCCTGTTTGCGCTCGTCCTGCGACAAGGCCATGTCGAGCACCATGCCCTGGTCGAACTGGCCTTGGGTAACCTTGACCTTGCATTCGCCGCAGGCGCCGGCGCGACAGTTGTTGGGCAGGGCGTAGCCAGCCTTTTCGAGGGCCATCAGTACCGTGTCGCCGTAGGCGCAATCGACGGACTTGCCCGAGGGTTGCATGATGATGCGAGCCATTTTGTCTCCCCCTAATGGGTGTTGGTTTCTCTGTTGCGGCAAGGCCGACGCCCTGGTGGGGGCGCCGGCCGGAGCAATTACTGCAGGAATTGCGGGTTCATCCGGTGTTTAGAAGACCGGGATGATGTCTTCCATGTCGATGTCGCTGATTTCCTGGCCGGTGATGCCGACTTCCGGAATGGCCGGGAACGGGATGTTGTAGCGATCGAGCACACCCTTCAGGTTGATCATCGCGTTCTTCCAGTTCTGCAGCTTCATGTCGTAGGTCGGGATGCCGAAGCCGGCACCGCGGGCGACTTCCTCGGCCTCGCGCTGGTTGGCGATAAAGTCGGCCGGCAGGTCCCAGAATTCCATCGGCGGCTCGAACAGCACGGCGGACAGGAACAGGTAGCCGGCACGGATCTGCTTGGTGACGATGGCCTTGGTTTCTTCCTTGAGACCCGGGTAGTCACGCTCCATGACGGCCATGCAGATCGCCATGTGGCGGCCTTCGTCGCGGCCGATGTTCTTGAAGCCTTCCTTGAAGACCGGTTCGCGGGAGTTGTCGAACATCTGCTTGAAGATGGTGGCGGCAGCGATCTCGCCCATCAGGAAGGAGCTGAACAGCACGGCCAGGTCGTACTTGGGCACGGCCTGCTTGTAGCCATTCCAGTAGCGCGAACCGTTGAAGTACAGCCACTGCACGTTCTTCTGCAGGCGCTTGCCCAGCTCGGTCTTCGGCTGGTAGGTGATCGGGTCCGGGTGGCCGAGCATCTTGGTGATGGCCAGGCCGCACATGATTTCGTGGTTCTGCTCGTCGCGGGTGACGGAGAAGAAGCACTTGCGGACCGGATCTTCCTCGTGCACTTCGTAGGTCTTGATCAGGGCTTCGGCGAAGACCGGGGGAGCGGAAGCGTCGAACACCGACAGCAGGCTCCACCAGTAGGCGATCGATTCGCGCTCTTCCCAGGTGTAGCTATCGACGTCGAGGGTGTCCCAAGGCAGCTTTTCCGGGTCCCAGTTCTCACGCAGGGCGGCTTCCCAGACTTCCTGCAGCTTCTTGGTCTTGCTGTTCCACGACAGCGGATAGACGTTCGGTTGTTCGATCGCCGGCGGGAATTCCATCTTGTCGGCAAAACGTTCCTTGTTGCTGGCCATGTCTCACTCCTTGTTTAGGTCTGATGATCAATTTGGACTGCCATCCGGTTTGGCCGGTGGCGTGGGGTGAATAGTGATACATCAACACACGCCAAGTCAATAAAAATTGTATCGAATGACTAAAAAATTTTTCGGAACGGATTTTGCGATTCAGAACATCAAAAAATTAAATGAGCTTTGCGATTTGTAAATAATTGATTGATAACGGTTCAAGCAATGAACAGGAACTTATTTTGCTAATCGTAACCTAAGTTTGTATGAAAATTTACGATACTTTTTATTGACTTGCTTGAATGTAATTTGTATCGTGTGTCACAAGTTGGCGTGGTATGGCTGCGCTGCCGTCAAAGAACAAACACCGCGAAGGAGATATCGATGTCGCACCCCCTGCTCGAGAAACACCGCGCCACGCTGGATGGCGCCCTGAATGCCATCGCCACCCGGGGCTACTGGTCGGCCTATAACGAAATGCCGAGCCCGAAGACCTATGGCGAAACGGCGGCCGAAGACGGCAAGAAGGCCTTCGAGGCGCACCTCGGTCGGCAGTTCGTGCTGGAGCAGCCGGGGCAGACGGGCTGGGCGGGGGGCGAACAGTCGCCCTACGGCATCGAGATGGGTATTCAATATCCGGTCTGTGACCACGAGGCGCTGATCGCTGCGGGGCAGCAGGCCATGGCGGGCTGGCAGAAGGTAGGGGCCGCCGGGCGTACCGGCATCTGCCTGGAAATCCTTGATCGCCTGAACAAGCAGAGCTTCGAGCTCGCCCACGCCGTGATGATGACCACCGGCCAGGGCTGGATGATGGCCTTCCAGGCGGGTTCGCCACATGCTCAGGATCGCGGCCTGGAGGCCGTCGCCTACGCCTGGCGCGAGCAGAGCTTCGTGCCGGCCGAAACGGTCTGGGACAAGCCGCAGGGCAAAAATCCGCCGCTGGTCATGAAGAAGCACTTCGAGATCGTCGGCCAGGGCGTCGGCGTCGTTGTCGGCTGCGGCACCTTCCCCACCTGGAACACCTACCCCGGCCTGTTCGCCGCGCTGTCCACCGGCAACGCCGTCATCGTCAAGCCGCACAGCAACGCCATCCTGCCGGCCGCCATCACCGTGCGCACCATTCGCGCCGTGCTCGCCGAGAACGGCATCGACCCCAACCTGGTCACGCTGTGCGTCGCCTCTGACCGCGCCACGACCCAGAAGCTGGTCACCCATTCCGCCGTCAAGTCCATCGACTTCACCGGTGGCAATGTCTTCGGCCAGTGGCTGGTCGACAACTGCCGCCAGGCCCGTGTCTATGCCGAGCTGGCTGGCGTGAACAACATCGTCATCGACTCGACCGACGCCTACAAGCCGATGCTGCGTAACCTGGCCTTCACGCTGTCGCTCTATTCCGGCCAGATGTGCACCACCTCGCAGGCCATCTTCGTGCCGGCCGGCGGTATCGACACCGAAGACGGTCACAAGTCCTACGACGACGTCTGTGCCGACCTGGCCAAGGCCGTCTCCGGCTTCCTGGCCAAGCCGGAAGTCGCCCACGCCGTGCTCGGCGCCGTGCAGTCGGCCGACACACTGAAGCGTATCGAGATGGCCGACAGCGGCACGCTGGGCAAGGTCGTGCTGGCCTCGACCAAGCTGGAAAACCCGGAATTTCCCAAGGCTACTGTGCGCACCCCGGTGCTGCTCGCCTGCGACGCCGCCGACGAGCATGCCTATATGGAAGAGCGTTTCGGCCCGATCAGCTTCATCGTCAAGGTCGCCGACACCGCCGCCGGCATCGCGCTGTCCGAGCGCATCGTGGCCACCCATGGCGCGCTGACCGCCGGCATCTACTCGACCAAGCCGGAAGTGATCGACGCGATGACCGCCGCCACGATGCGTTCCAAGGTCGCCCTGTCGATCAACCTGACCGGCGGCGTCTTCGTGAACCAGTCGGCCGCCTATTCCGACTACCACGGCACCGGCGGCAACCCGGCGGCCAACGCGTCCTACGCCGATGCCGCCTTCGTCGCCAACCGTTTCGTGGTCGTCCAGCGCCGCTACCACATCTGAGAACGCGCCATGAACTTTGAAAACATCACCTTCACCGTCGAGGCTGGCGTCGCCCGCCTGACCCTGAACCGGCCGGACAAGCTGAACAGCTTTACCGGCGCCATGCATGCCGAACTGCGCACCGCGCTGGATGCCATCCAGGCCGACGCGTCGATCCGCGTGCTGGTGCTGACCGGTGCCGGTCGCGCCTTCTGCGCCGGCCAGGACCTGGCTGATCCGGACATGGCCAAGGTCGACGGCAAGATGCCGGACATCGGCAACGTCGTCGAACGCAATTACAAGCCGCTGGTCCTGCGCCTGCAAAACCTGCGCGTGCCGACCATCGCCGCAGTCAATGGCATTGCTGCCGGCGCCGGCGCTTCGGTGGCGCTGGCCTGTGATCTGGTCGTCGCCACCAAGTCGGCCTCCTTCCTGCAGGCCTTCTCCAAGATCGGCCTGATCCCGGATACCGGCGGCACCTGGTTCCTGCCGCAGCGTGTCGGCATGGCGCGCGCCATGGGCCTTGCCCTGCTCGCCGACAAGCTGCCGGCCGAAAAGGCCGCCGAATGGGGCCTGATCTGGGAATGCGCCGAGGATGCCGAGTTTGCCGCCCGCGTCGATGCGCTGGCCAAGCAGTTGTCGACCCTGCCGACCAAGGCGCTGGTCCGTACCCGCCAGGCCATGCACGCCGCACCGGGTCACACCCTGGAGCAGCAACTGTCCTTCGAAGGCGGCTTCATGCGTGAGCTGGGCTGGAGCCCGGATTACGCCGAGGGTGTCCAGGCCTTCATGGAAAAACGTGCGCCGAATTTCACCGGAGAGTGAAACCGTGAGCCAATCACCCCTATCCCAACAGGCGGTCGTCGCCGTCGTCGGCACCGGTGCCATGGGTGCCGGTATCGCCCAGGTGGCGGCGCAGGCCGGGCATGTCGTCAAGCTCCTCGACAACCGGTCGGGCGCTGCCGCCAAGGCGGTTGACGGCATCCGTGCCCAGTTCGCCAAGCTGGCCGAAAAAGGCAAGATCAGCGCCGAGGCGGCCCAGGCGGCCGGCGATCGCCTGGTCGCCGTCGAGCAGCTGGCCGATCTGGCCGATGCCGCCCTGGTTGTCGAAGCCATCGTCGAAAACCTTGAAGCCAAGCAGAAGCTCTACGCCGACCTCGAAGGCATCGTGTCGGCCGACTGCATCTTCGGGACCAATACCTCGTCGATCTCGGTCACCGCCATCGGCGCCGCGCTGCAGCGCCCGGAGCGCCTGGCCGGCCTGCACTTCTTCAACCCGGCCCCGCTGATGGCCCTGGTCGAGATCGTCTCCGGCCTGGCCACCGACAAGGTGGTGGCTGAGACGCTGTTCGCCACGGCCAATGCCTGGGGCAAGACGGCGGTGCATGCCAAGTCGACGCCCGGCTTCATCGTCAATCGCGTCGCCCGGCCGTACTACGCCGAGGCGCTGCGCATCGCCCAGGAAGGTGCCGCCGATTACGCCACCATCGACGCCTGCTGCCGCGAGGCCGGCGGCTTCCGCATGGGGCCGTTCGAGCTGATGGACATGATCGGCCACGACGTCAATTTCGCAGTGACCAATTCGGTGTGGCGCGCCTTCTATAACGATCAGCGTTTCCTGCCGTCGCTGATCCAGCAGGAACTGGTGGATGCCGGTTTCTACGGTCGCAAGAGCGGGCGCGGCTTCTACGATTACCGCGAGGGGGCCGTGAAGCCCGTGCCGCAGACCGAAGCGCCGCAAACGCCGGCCGGCAAGATCACGGTGTTCGGCGAATGCGCCGTTGCCGAGGCCCTGGTCGAGCGCCTGCAGCACAGTGGCTTGTCGTTCGGGCGCGCCCCGGATGCCGACGGCCGCATCGCCGAAATCGGCCTCGCCAAGCTGTACGTCACCGATGGCCGCAGCGCCACGCAGCGCGCCGCCGAAACCGGCGTCGCCAACACCGTACTGATCGACCTGGCGCTCGACTACAGCAAGGCCACCCGTCTGGCGGTCGCTGCCGCCGAGCAGTGCGAACCGGCGGCCGTCGTCTCCGCCGTCGGCCTGTTGCAGGCCGCCGGGTTTGCCGTGTCGCGCTTTCTCGATGTGCCCGGCCTCCTCGTCATGCGCACGGTCGCCATGCTGGCCAACGAAGCGGCCGATGCGGTCAATCAGGGTGTGTGTACTGAAAAGGGGGCCGACCAGGCCATGCGCCTGGGCGTCAATTACCCGCAAGGCCCGCTGGCCTGGGCCGACCAGGTCGGCGTCGCCGCCATCCGCGACGTGCTGGCCAACCTGGGCGCCAGCTATGGCGAGGATCGTTACCGCATCTCGCCGCTGATCCAGCGCGCCGTGTTTGCCGGAAGGAATATCCATGACTGAACCGAAACTCAGCCCGGCCGAGGCGCAAACCCTGGCCGATGCCACCGCCGAAGCGATGTACTCGCGCGACCGCGCCGCCCAGGCGCTGGGCATCAAGATCGTCCGCGTCCAGCCGGGCGCTTCGCTGCTCACCATGACGGTGCGTTCCGACATGGTGAACGGCCACCACATCTGCCACGGCGGCATGATCTTCAGCCTGGCCGATACGGCCTTCGCCTACGCCTGCAACAGCTACAACAAGAACACCGTGGCCTCGGCCTGCCATATCGACTTCCTGGCCCCGGCCAAGGAGGGCGAGACACTGGAAGCGGAAGCCGTCGAGCAGTCGGCATCCGGCCGCACCGGCGTGTACGACATTACCGTGCGCAACAACCACGGCAAGACCATCGCCCTGTTCCGGGGCAAGAGCTATCGCATCAACGGTGAAGTGATCGCCGGACTGCAACAGGCCAACTGAGCCGAAACCCACAGAGAGAGGAGACATCCATGACATCGAAAATGCCATTGCCCGGTGAGCTCGATCCGATCGAAACCGCCAGCCGCGACGAGATTTCGGCCCTGCAGCTCGAGCGCCTGAAGTGGTCGGTGCGCCACACCTACGACAACGTCGAGCCCTACCGCCAGAAGTGCGAGGCCAAGGGCGTCCATCCGGACGACCTGAAGTGCCTGGCCGATCTCGGCAAGTTCCCCTTCATGACCAAGACCGACCTGCGCGACCACTACCCGTTCGGCCTGTTCGCCGTGCCGCGCACCAAGCTGGCCCGCCTGCATGCCTCGTCCGGCACGACCGGCAAGTCGGTGGTGGTCGGCTATACCAAGAACGACCTCGACAACTGGGCCAACGTCGTTGCCCGCTCGATCCGCGCCGCGGGCGGCCGGGCCGGTGACATGGTGCATGTCGCCTACGGTTACGGCATGTTTACCGGCGGCCTGGGGGCCCACTACGGTGTCGAGCGCGCCGGTTGCTGCGCCGTGCCGATGTCCGGCGGCCAGACCGAGAAGCAGGTCCAGCAGATCATGGACTTCAAGCCGGAAATCATCATGGTCACCCCGTCCTACTCGCTGGTCATCGCCGAGGAGTTCGAGCGCCTGGGCATCAAGCCGGACGAGATTTCGCTCAAGGTCGGCATCTTCGGCGCCGAGCCGTGGGGCGAGGGCATGCGCAGCGAGATCGAGCGCAAGCTGGGCATCGACGCCATCGACATCTACGGCCTGACCGAAGTGATGGGGCCGGGCGTCGCCTGCGAATGCATCGAGACCAAGGATGGCCCGGTGATCTGGGAAGACCATTTCTACCCCGAGATCATCGATCCGGAAACCGGCGAAGTGCTGCCCGACGGCGAAGAGGGCGAACTGGTGTTCACCTCGCTGACCAAGGAAGCCTTCCCGGTCATCCGCTACCGTACCCGCGACCTGACCCGCCTGCTGCCGCCGACCGCCCGTTCCTTCCGCCGTATCGGCAAGATCACCGGCCGTTCCGACGACATGCTGATCATCCGTGGCGTGAACGTCTTCCCGACCCAGATCGAGGAGCAGATCCTGCGCGACCAGCGCCTGTCCGGCAACTATCAGGTTGTCGTCACTCGCGATGGCCACCTGGACAACCTGGAAGTGCGCTGCGAACTCCAGCGCGAGCTGTCCGGCAAGCTGGCGCCGGCTGATATCCAGACCATCGGCAAGGAACTGCAGCACCGCATCAAGACCATCATCGGCGTGTCGACCAAGATCACCGTGATGGAATTCGACGCCATTCCGCGTACCCAGGTCGGCAAGGCCAAGCGCGTACTCGACGAACGCCCGAAGCAAAACTGAGGATAGAACAATGACCCAGGCTTTTATCTGTGACGCCATCCGCACCCCCATTGGCCGCTACGGCGGCGGGCTGGCCGGCGTGCGTGCCGACGACCTCGGCGCCATCCCGCTCAAGGCGTTGATGGAGCGCAATCCGCAGGTCGACTGGACGGCCGTCGATGACATCATCTACGGCTGTGCCAACCAGGCCGGCGAAGACAACCGCAACGTCGCCCGCATGTCCGGCCTGCTGGCCGGCCTGCCCATCGAGGTGCCAGGCACCACCGTCAACCGCCTGTGCGGCTCCGGCATGGACGCGGTCGGCCTGGCCGCCCGTTCGATCAAGTCCGGCGAAACCCGGCTGATGATCGCCGGCGGCGTCGAGAGCATGTCGCGCGCCCCGTTCGTGATGGGCAAGGCCGAGACGGCCTGGTCGCGGCAGGCGGCGATCTACGACACGACCATCGGCTGGCGCTTCCCCAACCCGCTGATGAAGAAGCTGTACGACACGCATTCGATGCCGCAGACAGCCGACAACGTCGCTGAGGAATTCAGCATCAGCCGCGCCGACCAGGACGCCTTCGCGCTGCGTTCGCAACAGCGCTGGGCCGCTGCCCATGCCGCCGGTCGTTTCGCCGACGAGCTGGTGCCGGTGGTCATCCCGCAGAAGAAGGGCGACGCCAAGGTGGTCGATACCGACGAGCACCCGCGTCCAGACACCACGCTGGAGATGCTGGCCAAGCTGAAAGGCGTCAACGGCCCCGAGCTGTCGGTTACGGCCGGCAATGCCTCCGGCGTCAATGACGGCGCCTGCGCCCTGCTGCTGGCTTCGGAAGCCGCCGCCGGCCAGTACGGCCTCCAGCCGCTGGCCCGCGTCGTCGGCATGGCCACCGCCGGCGTACCGCCGCGCATCATGGGCTTCGGCCCGGCCCCGGCCGTGCGCAAGGTGCTGGCCCAGACCGGCCTGACTCTGGCCCAGATGGACGTCATCGAACTGAACGAAGCCTTCGCGGCGCAAGGCCTGGCGGTCCTGCGCGATCTCGGCCTGGCCGACGACGAAGCGCGCGTCAATCCCAACGGCGGTGCCATCGCCCTCGGTCACCCGCTCGGCATGAGCGGTGCCCGCCTGGTGACCACCGCTGCCTATGAACTCAAGCGCCGTGGCGGCCGCTATGCCCTGTGCACCATGTGTATCGGTGTCGGGCAGGGGATCGCCATGGTGATCGAGCGTGTCTGATCCATATTCCAACAGAGGAGACAAACCCATGAAGCACAGCATCAAGAAGCTCGTTGCCGGTACCGCCCTGGCGCTCGGCGCACTCGGCGCCTTTGCCGCCGATCCGATCAAGATCGGTTCCGTTCTCTCCGTCACCGGTCCGGCCGCCTTCCTCGGCGACCCGGAACTGAAGACGCTGCAGTTGTATGTCGATGACCTCAACAAGAAGGGCGGCGTGCTCGGCCGTCCGCTGCAACTCGTCCATTACGACGACGGCAGCGATGCCAACAAGGCCAACGGTTTCACCAAGCGCCTGATCGAGGATGACAAGGTCGACGTGCTGGTCGGTGGCACCACCACCGGCGCCACCATGTCTTCCGTGCCGCTGGCCGAGAAGGCGGGTATTCCGTTCATCTCGCTGGCCGGTGCCGTGGTCATCATCGAGCCGGTCAAGAAGTGGGTGTTCAAGACCCCGCACACCGATCGCATGGCGGCTGAGAAAGTCTTCGAGGACATGAAGAAGCGCGGTCTGACCAAGGTCGCCCTGCTCTCCGAAACCTCCGGCTTCGGCGCCTCCGGCAAGAAGGAAACCGAGGCGGTCGCCGGCAAGTATGGCATCACGCTGGTCGCCAACGAGACCTACGGTCCGAAGGATACCGACATGAGCCCGCAGCTGACCAAGATCAAGACCACGCCGGGCGTTCAGGCCGTGTTCGTGTTCGGTCTGGGCCAGGGCCCGGCCATCGTGACCAAGAACTACAAGCAACTCGGCATCACGCTGCCGCTCTACCAGTCGCACGGCGTCGCTTCCGACGAGTTCCTGAAGCTGGCCGGTCCGGCAGCCGAAGGCGTCCGCCTGCCGTCGCCGGCCCAGCTGATCCCCGAGAAGCTGCCGGCCAACGACCCGCAGAAACCGATCGTCACTGCCTATGACAAGGCCTACAAGGCGGCCTACAAGACCGACGTGTCCACCTTCGGCGGCTATGCCTACGACGGCCTGATGCTGGCGGTCGACGCCATCAAGCGCGCCGGCTCCACCGACAAGGCCAAGGTTCGCGATGCGCTCGAAGCGACCAAGGGCTTCGTCGCCACCAGCGGCACCTTCAACATGTCGCCGACCGACCACATGGGCCTCGATCTCTCGGCCTTCCGCCTGCTCGAAGTGAAGGGCGGCGACTGGACCATCGTCCAGTAACACCCCCGCGGCGATGGCGGGCAACCGCCGTCGCCGCTTGCAACAACCCGAAAAGCGACTCCCACCCCACAGGAGAACTTCATGTACACCCAATCATTCAACGTGCCAGACAACGCCGGCGGCAAGACCGTGCCGCTGGCACCGTCGACCGAGGATCCCGTCCTGCAGGCCGCCTTCGATGCCCGCATCGATGCCGACGGCCGCATCGAGCCGCAGGACTGGATGCCCGAGGCCTACCGCAAGACTCTGGTGCGCCAGATCAGCCAGCACGCCCACAGCGAAATCGTCGGCATGCTGCCGGAAGGCAACTGGATCTCGCGCGCCCCGAGCCTCAAGCGCAAGGCGATCCTGATTGCCAAGGTGCAGGACGAGGGCGGCCACGGCCTTTACCTGTATTCCGCCGCCGAAACGCTGGGCACCAGCCGCGACCAGATGCTGGACGGCCTGCACAGCGGCCGCGCCAAGTACAGCTCGATCTTCAATTACCCGACCCTGACCTGGGCCGACGTCGGCGTCATTGGCTGGCTGGTCGATGGCGCCGCGATCATGAACCAGGTACCGCTCTGCCGCTGCTCCTACGGCCCCTACGCCCGTGCCATGGTGCGCGTCTGCAAGGAGGAGTCCTTCCACCAGCGCCAGGGCTACGAAGCCCTGCTGGTCATGATGACCGGCACCGATGAACAGAAGGCGATGGTGCAAGACGCCGTCAATCGCTGGTGGTGGAAGTGCCTGGCCATGTTCGGGCCGCCCGATGCCGACAGCCCGAACAGCGCGCTCGGCATGCGCTGGGGCATCAAGCGCGTTTCGAACGACGAGCTGCGCCAGAAATTCGTCGACGCCACCGTGCCGCAGGCCAAGGTGCTCGGCGTCACGCTGCCCGACCCCGATCTCAAGTGGAACGAGGAACGCCAGCACTACGACTACGGCCAGATCGACTGGGCCGAATTCTGGGAGACCGTCAATGGCAACGGTCCCTGCAACAAGGAACGCCTGGCCACCCGCGTCAAGGCGCATAACGACGGGCAATGGGTGCGCGATGCCGCGCTGGCCCATGCCGCCAAGAAACAAGCTCGTGAAATGAGGGACGCAGCATGACTACCGCACTGAAAGAATGGCCGCTCTGGGAAGTTTTCGTCCGCAGCAAGCAGGGCCTTGAACACAAGCACTGCGGCAGCCTGCACGCCGCCGATGCTGCCCAGGCGCTGGAGATGGCCCGCGACGTCTACACCCGTCGCCAGGAAGGCGTCAGCATCTGGGTGGTGCAGTCGAAGGACATCACCGCCAGCAATCCGGACGAGAAGGGCGAGCTGTTTGATCCGGCAGCCGACAAGATCTACCGGCATCCGACCTTCTACGAAATCCCGGAAGAAGTGGGGCACATGTAATGAGCGCCGCCATCGATTACCTGCTGCACCTCGCCGACAATGCCCTGGTCCTCGGCCAGCGCAATGCCGAGTGGTGCGGGCACGGCCCGATCCTCGAAGAGGATATCGCCCTGTCCAACGTCAGCCTCGATCTGATCGGCCAGGCCCGGCTGCTCTACCAACTGGTCGCCACGCTCAAGGGCGGCGACTGCACCGAAGACAAGCTGGCCTACTTCCGCGAGACGCACGAGTTCCGCAACTACACGCTGCTCGAACTGCCGCACCACGGCCCGCTCTCCGGCTACGCGCAGAGCGATCTCGACTACGGCACGACCATCGTCCGCAACTTCCTGTACAGCGCCCTGATGGCCCTGCTCTGGGAGGCGCTGGAAAAATCGGCCAACGCCGACCTCGCGGCGATTGCCGCCAAGTCGCTGAAGGAAGTGCGCTACCACCTGCGCCATTCGCGCGACTGGCTGGTTCGCCTCGGCGACGGCACCGACGAATCGCATGCCCGCGTCCAGGCGTCGCTCGACCACCTGTTCCCCTACACCCAGGAATTCTGGGTGCAGAGCCCGGCCGAAGCGGCTGCCATCGCCGCCGGTATCGGCGTCGATGTGACGACGCTGCGTGCCGACTGGGACGCCATCGTCGATGCCGCACTGGCCGAGGCCACGCTGCAGCGGCCGGCTGTCGGCGGCTACGTCACCGAAGGCAAGCGCGGCATCCACTCCGAGCATCTCGGCTTCCTGCTGGCCGAAATGCAAAGCCTGGCCCGCGCCCATCCGAACGGGGTCTGGTAAGCCATGCGTAGCGGCGTCGAAGCGGCCTGGGCCGTGTTGGAGGAACTGACCGATCCGGAAATCCCGGTCATTTCCCTGCGCGAACTGGGCATCCTGCGCGATGTGCGGCAGGCGGCCGATGGCCTGGAAGTGGTCATTACGCCGACCTACAGCGGCTGCCCGGCCATGGGCCAGATCGAGGACGACGTCAAGGCGACGCTGGCCCGTGCCGGCATCGCCGCCCGCGTCGTCACGCAACTGGCGCCCGCCTGGACTACCGACTGGATGACCGAGGCGGGCAAGGAAAAGCTGCGCGCCTACGGCATCGCCCCGCCGCACCAGACGCCGGCCGGCAGCAATGTCGTGCGCTTCATCAGCAAGCCGGCCGCTGCGGAAACCGTGCCCTGTCCGCATTGCGGCTCGGCGCGCACGGTCGAATCCTCACATTTCGGGTCGACAGCCTGCAAGGCGCTCTACAAGTGCCTCGATTGCCAGGAACCGTTCGACTACTTCAAGCCTTATTAGCGAGGCAAGCCTTATGTCAGCCCCCCGTTTTCACGAACTCACCATCAAGCGTGTCAGCCCCGAAGCCGCCGGCTCGGTGGCCATCACCTTCGACATTCCCGCCGCTGCGCGCGAAACCTTCGACTTCCAGCCCGGCCAGTTCCTGACCTTGCGCGCCCGGGTCGAGGGTCAGGATGTGCGCCGCAACTACTCGATCAGCAGCCCGAAAAGCCGCCTGGCCAAGGCCGGCGAACTGGAAATCGGCATCCGCCCGGTCGAGGGCGGCCTGTTTTCCAACTGGGCGGCGCAGACCCTGAAGGCCGGCGCCAAGCTCGACGTGATGCCGCCCGAGGGACGCTTCACGATCAAGAAGCCGCGCGCCCTCCATCGCGTCGGCTTTGCCGCCGGTTCGGGCATCACCCCCATCCTGTCGATTGCCGCGACGACGCTGGAAGAGCAGCCGGAGTCCAAATTCACGCTGGTGTACGGCAACCGCCGCATGTCCAGCGTGATGTTCAACGAAGCGCTGCAGGATCTGAAGGACCGCTACCCGGACCGCCTGACGCTGATCCACATCCTGTCGCGCCAGGCGCAGGAGGTCGATTTGCTGCAGGGGCGCATCGACGGTGCCAAGGTGCAGGCCATCATCGACACCCTGTTGCCGGTGGCCAGCATGGACGAGGTCTTCATCTGCGGCCCCGAGGCGATGATCGAGGCGACCGAGCGGGCGCTGCTCGCCGCCGGCGTGCCGGAAAACCGCGTGCACACCGAGCGCTTCACCTCCGGCCCGGCGCAGGCCGCCAAGATCCAGGCCGATACCGACGCCGCTCCGCACAAGCAGGCGGCCGCCAAGGACATCGCACTGACCATCGTGCTTGACGGCAAGGAGCACGAGCTGCACATCGGCGCCGACGAGCATGTGCTCGACGCCGCACTCGACGCCGGCCTCGACCTGCCGTTTTCCTGCAAGGCCGGCGTCTGCTGTACCTGCCGGGCCAAGGTGCTGTGCGGCGAGGTGGTGATGGACAAGAACTTTACGCTGGAGGCCGATGAGGTCAAACAGGGCTTCGTCCTCAGTTGCCAGGCCCGTGCCACCACCAAGAACCTGACGGTCAGCTTCGACGAACGCTGATTGTCCCCCTTCTACTGCACTTGGGCCGCCCTCTTGTCCCCTCGGGGGCGGCCGTTTTTTGGGAGACATCCATGTCCCACGTCGTACTCAGCGAGATCGTCGGCAAGGTCGGCCTGATCCGCATCAACCGCCCGGAGGCGATGAACGCCCTGAACAACGAGGTCGTCGACGGTATCGGCGCCGCCATCGACGCCTTCGAAGCCGACGAGAACATCGGCTGCATCGTCATCACCGGTAATGAAAAGGCCTTTGCCGCCGGCGCCGATATCGGCTTCATGAAGGACTTCGACTACCTGCATGCCTACAAGACCGACTTCATCACCCGCAACTGGGAACGCATCAAGACGGCCCGCAAGCCGGTGATCGCCGCCGTTTCCGGCTTCGCGTTGGGTGGCGGCTGCGAGATGGCGATGATGTGCGACATGATCTTCGCCGCCGATACCGCCAAATTCGGCCAGCCGGAAATCCGCCTCGGCACCTTGCCCGGCGCCGGTGGCACGCAACGCCTGCCGCGCGCGGTGGGCAAGGCCAAAGCCATGGATATGTGCCTGAGCGCCCGCATGATGGACGCGCCGGAAGCCGAGAAGGCGGGGCTGGTCGCCCGCATCTACCCGGCTGACCAGCTATTGGATGAAACCCTGAAGGCAGCGCAGACCATCGCCGGCTTCTCGCTGCCGGTGGTCATGATGATCAAGGAATCGGTCAACCGCGCCTTCGAATCGAGCCTCAACGAAGGCCTGCTCTTCGAGCGCCGCGTCTTCCACGCGGCCTTCGCCGTCGAGGACCAGAAAGAAGGCATGGCCGCCTTCGTCGAGAAGCGCAAGCCGAACTTCAAGCATCGCTGAGGCCCGCCATGTACCAAACCCTGGAAATCGAACGGACCGGCAAGGTCGCCACCCTCTGGATGAACCGCCCGGCCGTCTTCAACGCCTTCGACGAACAACTGATTGCCGAACTGACCCTGGCCTGCCGGGAACTCGATGCCGATGCCGACGTGCGCGTCGTCATCCTCGGCGGGCGCGGCAAGCACTTCTCGGCGGGCGCCGATCTCAACTGGATGAAGCGCGCGTCGCAATTCACCCACGAGCAGAACGTCGAAGATGCCCGCAAGTTCGCCGGCATGTTGCGAACCTTGTCCGGCCTGAGCAAGCCGACCATCGCCCGCGTGCAGGGCGCCGCGCTGGGCGGCGGCACCGGCCTGGCGGCCGCCTGCGACATGGCGGTGGCCAGCGACGACGCGGCTTTCTCCACGTCGGAGGTCAAGTTCGGCATCATCCCGTCGGTGATCAGTCCCTACGTGCTGCGCGCCATCGGGCCGCGCCATGCCCTGCGCTACTTCCAGAGCGCCGAGCGGATCAGCGCCCAGCGCGCGCTGGCCATCGGCCTGGTCGGTGAAGTGGTGCCGCGCGAGGAACTCGACGGCTGCATTGCCGGTATCGTCGAAGCCCTGCTCGCCGGCGGCCCGCAAGCCCAGCAGGCCGCCAAGGACTTGATTGCCGCCGTGCATGGCCGGCCGATCGATGACGCGGTCAGCGAGGAAACCGCGCAGCGCATCGCCCGCCAGCGCGCGACCGACGAAGCGAAGGACGGCATCGCCGCCTTCCTCGACAAGCGTCCGCCACGCTGGCTCTGACGCGGTCAGCCCGCGGTGGCGGAGGCGCCGGCTCAGACTGGCGTCTTCGGCTCGCCGCTGGCACCCAGGCGCAGCGACAAAGCCTCGGCATGCCGCTTCAGGCAGCTCACCACTTCGCCCTCGGCCCGGGTGTCGAACATGCCCTGGACGCCGACGACCAGTACGGCCATGGTGATTTCATTCTTGAAGTTGAAGACCGGCGCCGCCACGGCCTCGACGCCCGGCACGCGATGAAAGCCGCCGGTGTCGGCGAAGCCCTGGTGGCGTACCTGGGCCAGCATGTCCTCGACGCCGGCCTTGCTTCTCAGTTCGGGGGGCACGTCCGGGGCCTTGAGTTCGGCGGCGATGAGCGGCGCGACGGTCTTCTTCGGCATCCACGCCGCGAAGACACGGCCCGTGGCAGAAGAGAGCAGTTCGAGAACCGTACCGGTGATGACGTTGACCGTGATCGGGCGGCGCGGCCGTTCCCAGCGCACGACGACCGGTCCCTTGTCGCCCCAGACGGCGAGGGCAGTGGTCTGGTTGATTTCGTCGCGCATCTCGGCGATGGCGTTGAGGCCCAGGCGGACGCGATCGAGGCGGTCAAGGGCGACGAGGCCGATGTTCAGCGCGAAGGGCCCGAGATCGTAACGCGAGCTCATCGGGTCCTGTTCGACCAGTCCGGCGCGGATCAGGCTGACCAGATAGCGGTGTGCCTTGGAGGCCGGCATGTCGGCTGCCGCGGCAATTTCCTTCAGCATCATCGAACGCTGGCCATTGACCATCGCACGCAGAATGCCCATGCCGATTTCCAGCGACTGGACGCCGTGTTTACCGTCGACTTCATCGTTCATGACTGTTCCCTGGGTTTTGTTATATGGAATTGATTCTATAATATGAAGCCTGTTCGTGAAAGTGAGCCCCTCATGTCAAGCCTGCGCGTCTATGCCATCGACGGCATCGTTCCGGTTGTCGATCCGACGGCCTATGTCCATCCCAGCGCCGTCCTGATCGGCGACGTGATCATCGGCCCGGGCTGCTATGTCGGCCCCTGCGCCAGCCTGCGCGGTGATTTTGGCCGCCTGATCCTGGAGGCCGGCGCCAACCTGCAGGATACCTGTGTCATGCACGGTTTTCCCGGGACCGATACCGTGGTCGAGGAAAACGGCCACATCGGCCACGGCGCGGTGCTGCATGGCTGCCGGGTCGGCCGCAATGCACTGGTCGGCATGAATGCGGTAATCATGGACAACGCCGTGATCGGCGAGGCGAGCATCGTTGCCGCCTCCGCCTTCGTCAAGGCCAGCCAGGAAATCCCGCCGCGCGTGCTGGTCGCCGGCATGCCGGCCAAGATCATCCGGCCCCTGAGCGACGAGGAAATCGCCTGGAAGACGGACGGTACGCGCACCTATCAGGACCTGACGCGCCGCTGCCTGGCCACTCTGGTTGAAACCACGCCGCTGGCGGCAGTCGAGCCGGACCGCAAGCGCATCGAGATGCCGGACGTCATCCCGCTGACCGAACTGAAGAAGCGCGGCGGCTGATCAGGTTTTCTTGAGCGGATCGTATTGCGGGAAACGTTCGGCCAGCGAGTGGTCAAGGCTGGGCACGCTGCCGTCGGCCAGGCAGAAGGCCTGGTCGAGATGGTGGTTGGAAGGTTCTTCCAGCCGTTTGTAGAGTTCCTTGCACAGCAGCCGTGCCTGTTGGCCCGGCCAGGTGGCCGGCAGCAGGACTTCCGGCAGTTCCGGGTCGCGCAGCAGCAGGCGGCGGTAGTCGTGGATGAGCAGGATGCGCAACAGGAAAGCGTCCTGGTTGCTGATCGAGGCCATGTGCCCGCGCCGCAGTTCGTCGAGGATGGGCTGGTAGGCGGCGACGAACTGGCTGTAGGCCTCGGCCAGGCCGCCGAGATCCCAGGCCCGGCTGACCAGATCGGCATCGCTGGCCGATTGCGCCGAGCGCGAGTCGGCGGCAAACAGCGGGAGCAGGGCGCCGAGGGCGGACGACATGCCTTCGGCGATCAGCGTGTCGAGCACACTGGGCAATTCGGCGCTCGGGTGCACGAAGCAGTCGGCGCCCAGCGCACCGAAACCCTGCCAGAACAGGGCGCGGCGCAGTTCCTCGCGCAACTTGGCCTCCAGTTCGCCGACGACGAGGATCAGGCGCCAGCGGCGATCCCAGAGCGGGGCGTTCGAGGCATAGATGTGGCGCGATGCTTCCTCGAAGCGGCGGCGGCCGGACGGGGTCAGCACGTAATCGGCCCGACGCCCGATGCTCTCCGTGCGCAGCCATTGTTCCTTGGCCAACCGGAAAACCGAGGTGCGGATCAGGCGTTCGTTCAGGTCCAGCGGCTCGAGCAGGCGAATCAGGCTGCCCAGCCAGATGCGTCCGCCGCGCGGCAGGATGGCGTCGCCGAAGACGGTGATGATCAGCGAACCGGCCTGGACCCGGCGCTGCTGGCGGAATGCGTTGAGGCGCTGTTGAACGAGGTCGCTCACGATGAAGGATCTGTCGGCGGCCGGTCTGGCCCGTCGCACGACATGAGAATTGACTAAGCCCGATATTGTACTGCAGCGCAAGTATCATTTAACGGCGGCCAGTCATCTTTTGAAGCCCCTTCTGGCCGGGGTGGGGTGCAAATCACGATACGAATTGAATGGCTAATCAGAATGATCGGTATCGCATCTGGCGGCTGGCGGCCGCCTCGGGGAGCCTGCCAAAATGTGATAGATTGCTCGCCGATGCCGCCCGCCAGGCGGTGCCGGTGCCTGCGCGCCACCGGCCTGCCCCGGCCTGGGGCGACTGGCTTGCTCCCCGGCGTGGAGCGTCTTGTGCTGCGGAATGATCGATGAAATATCTGTTGTGGCTTGGCCTGATTGCGGTGATCTGGTGGGTCTGGTCGAAGCGCCAGGCGGTGGCCCGGCGCCCTGGCGAGGAACAGCGCCCGGCCCCGGCGGCCGAGAAGATGGTGCGCTGCGCCCAGTGCGGCGTCTATCTGCCGGAAAGCGACGGCATTGCTGCTGACGGCCGGGTCTATTGCAGCGAAGCCCACCGCCAGCTGGGCCCAGCCGCCGACGGCCGATGACCGACTGGCTGTCGTCTACCTGGGAGGCCAACTGGCGCTCCTTCCAGTATTTCAATCTCTACCGGCTGGTCCTCGCCGCGCTGTTCTTCCTGGCGCTGCTCTTTCCGAACGAATGGACGGCCCGCCTGAACCTGTTGCCCAGCCTGCCGATGTTCGGCCAGGTCGGCTTCTATGCCGCAGCGGCCATCGGCGGCCTGCTCCTCGCCACCCACTGGCAGCAGCACTTCAATGCCCAGCTGTCGGGCCAGGTGATGATCGACATCGGCGTGGTCTGTTCGCTGATGCTGCAGGCAGGGGGCGTTGGCAGCGGGCTCAGCGTGTTGCTCATCGTGTCGCTGGCGGCGGCCAGCCTGGTCGGGCGTGGCCGGCTGGTCCTGTTCTATGCCGCCGTCGCGACGGTGGCCGTGCTGTCGATGCAGGCCTACGGCATCGTGGTCGATCGCTTCGAATATTCCAGCATCGTCCAGGCCGGTCTGATCAGCGCCGGTTTCTTCGCCACGGCCATCCTCGCCCGCCTGCTCGGCCAGCGCGTCATGGCCAACGAGGAACTCGCCCGCCGGCGCGGTATCGCGCTGGCCAACCAGATCGTCATCAGCCTGCGCGTCATCGAGCGGATGCAGGATGGCGTGCTGATCCTGAGCAAGGAGGGGGGCGTGAATCGCTCCAACCCGGTCGCCCAAGGCATGCTCGGCTTGCCGTCCAGCGATGCCCCGATCTCGCTGGCCGCCGTCGCCCGCGACCTGGACGATGCGCTGCTGGCCTGGCGGCAGGGCGAGGGGGCGGACAGTTTCGAGTTCATCGGTAGTGAGGGGCGCTCCCTGCGCGCCCGCTTCGAGGCAACGAGCAGTTCGGACGGCGAGGCACTGGTCTTCCTCGAGGATGTCAGCCGTATCCGGGAGCAGGCGCAGCAACTGAAGCTGGCCTCGCTCGGTCGGCTGACCGCCAGCATCGCCCACGAAATCCGCAATCCCTTGTCGGCCATCGGCCATGCCGGCGAACTGTTGCGCGAAGAGCGGCGCGGTGACATGCAGGACCGCCTGCTGCGCATCCTGAACGACAATGTGGCGCGTCTCGACCGCATCGTGCGCGACATCCTGGAACTCGGCCGGCAGAACCGCGCCGAACCGGAATTGCTGTCAGCCGACGAATTCTGTGCCGGCTTCCTCGAGCAGTTTGTTGATAGCGAAAATCTGGCATCCGGCGTGGTCGAGCTGGAGGTCCGCGACCGCTTCACCATTTGTTTCGACCGTTCGCACCTGCACCAGGTGCTGTGGAACCTGGTCAGCAATGCCTTGCGCCATTCCACCGGAGGCCGGGCGGCGGTACGCGTCGTGCTGCAGAACGGCGCCAGCGACGGCCGGGTAGAATTGCATGTGATCGATGACGGTCCGGGTATACCCGAGGCGGTGCGTGAGCAGATTTTCGAGCCCTTCTTCACGACGCACACCAAGGGTACCGGCCTTGGCCTGTTCATCGCCCGCGAACTGTGCGCGACCAACGGGGCGAGCATCGAGTTGCTGCCTTCCGCCGGTGGGGCCCATTTCATTGTTGCAGGGAGAAACGACACGTGTCAGTTGCCAGAACCGAACGGCGCCCGCGCGGCGAACTGAGCCGGGTTCTCGTCGTCGACGACGAGGCCGATATTCGCGAACTGATTGACCTGACCCTGGCCCGTATGGGTTTGGCGACGGAATGTGCTGGCTCGGTTGGCGAGGCGATTGCGGCCCTCAAGGAGGGCGACTTCCAGCTCTGCCTGACCGACATGCGCTTGCCCGATGGCGAGGGCCTGGAGATCGTCCGCTATATCAACGAGTATTGCCCGCAGACACCGGTTGCCGTGATCACGGCTTTTGGCAGCGCCGGCAATGCGGTGGCGGCGCTGAAAGCCGGAGCCTTCGACTACCTGGCCAAGCCGGTCGGCCTGGAGCAGTTGCGCGCCCTGATCAAATCGGCCCTGCGCCTGCCCGGTAACGGCCAGGACAACGACGATCCGCTGCAGTCCTTGATCGGCGAATCGGCCAGCATGCAGCAGGTGCGCACCATGATCGAAAAGCTGGCACGCAGCCAGGCACCGATCTACATTTCCGGTGAGTCGGGCAGCGGCAAGGAACTGGCCGCCCGCCTGATCCACAGCCGGAGTGCCCGCGCCGCCGGCCCCTTCGTGCCGGTGAACTGCGGGGCGATCCCGGAAAACCTGATGGAAAGCGAGTTCTTCGGTTACCGCAAAGGGGCCTTCACCGGCGCCCAGGACGACCGCGACGGCTTCTTCCTGGCGGCCAGCGGCGGCACGCTCTTCCTCGATGAGGTGGCCGATCTGCCGCTCGCCATGCAGGTCAAGCTGCTGCGCGCCATCCAGGAAAAACGGGTACGCAAGGTGGGGAGCGTGGCCGAGGAACCGGTCGATGTGCGCATCATCTGCGCCACGCACAAGAACCTGCGCGATCTGGTCGACAAGGGGGCCTTCCGCCAGGACTTGTATTACCGCCTGAACGTCATCGAGTTGCGCATGCCGCCGCTCCGTGAGCGGGCCGAGGATATCGCGCCGCTGGTCGATGCCATCCTGCGTCGCCTGTTCGGCGACCAGCCGCCCAGGCTGTCGCCGGGGGCGCTCAAGGCACTGGAGTTCTATTCCTTCCCGGGCAACGTCCGCGAGCTGGAGAACATCCTGGAGCGCGCCACGGCGCTGTGTTCCGGTGACAGCATCGAGGTGGAGGACCTCCATCTCGGCCCGGAGGAGATTCACGATGCCGGGCTGGAGGGGCGCGGCAGCGAAACGCTCGATGAATACCTCAATCGCCTGGAACGTCAGGCCATCCTGGAAGCGCTACAGAAGGCCGAGGGCAATCGCACGGCGGCGGCCCGCCTGCTGGGTGTGACCTTCCGTTCCATGCGCTACCGGCTGGAACGCCTGGGCATCGACTGATGAACTGGCAGGCCGACGGCTGGCTGGAAGGCGCGCGCTGGCTACCTTCGCCCAATTTCGGCGAACGGCCGGCGGGCGAGGCCGTGTCGCTGGTTGTCATCCACAGCATCAGCCTGCCGCCGGATGAGTTCGGCGGTACGTGGGTCGAGGATTTTTTCCTGAACCGCCTCGATCCGGCGGCGCATCCCTATTTCGCGACCATCGCCGATCTGCAGGTGTCGGCGCATTTCTACATCCGGCGCGACGGCCGGGTCATCCAGTTCGTTGGCTGCGACCGGCGCGCCTGGCATGCCGGGCAATCGTGCTGGTGCGAGCGCGCCAACTGCAACGACTACTCGGTCGGCATCGAACTGGAAGGG
This sequence comes from Dechloromonas agitata is5, assembly GCF_000519045.1. Taxonomy (GTDB): domain Bacteria; phylum Pseudomonadota; class Gammaproteobacteria; order Burkholderiales; family Rhodocyclaceae; genus Azonexus; species Azonexus agitatus. Next base: position 251,053 of record NZ_KI912532.1, on the reverse strand, counting down.
GCGGACAGCCAGCCCTTCACGGCCGAGCAGTATGCCGCCCTATGGCCCTTGCTCGATGCCCTGCGGGCGCGCTATCCGATTACTGCTATCGCCGGCCACAGCCATGTCGCGCCGGGGCGCAAGACCGACCCCGGGCCGCATTTCGATTGGGCAGCCGTTGCCGCCCGTCATGCCAATCTCGCCTTACCGGCCGAAGTAAGCGCTTAGCCGCTCGATCGCCTCGGCCAGGCGCGGGATGCCGGTCGTGTAGGCGAAGCGGATATGTTTCTCCGGTGCGTTGCTGCCGAAGTCCAGCCCCGGCGTTGCGGCCACGCCGGCCTTCTCCAGCAGGTCGCGGGCCAGCATGAAGCTGTCGTCGGCCAGGGCCGAGCAATCGCAATAAAGGTAAAACGCCCCTTCCGGCCGGGCCGTGATGCGGAAGCCGATGGCTTCCAGGGCCGGCGCCAGGAAATCGCGGCGCCGGCGGAATTCGGCACGCCGGGCTTCCAGAATGTCGATGGTATGTGGCTCGAAGGCCGCCAGCGCGGCGTACTGGGCCGGTGTCGACGGGCAGAGGACGAGGTTCTGCGCCAATTTCTCGATGTCGCGCCCGTAAGCCTCGGGGACGACCAGCCAGCCCAGGCGCCAGCCAGTCATCTGGAAATACTTGGAGAAGCTGTTGATGACCCAGATGTCGTCGCCGGCGGCGCAGGCGGTCGGCGCCGAGATTTCGTACGTCAGGCCGTGGTAGATCTCATCCACCATGAAATGGCCGCCCTTTTCCCGGCATACGGCGGCCAGCGCTTCGATCTCGGCCAGCGTCAGCAGCGTGCCGGTCGGGTTGGCCGGCGAGGCGACGAGCAGACCGGCCGTTTGCTCGGTCCAATGCTGGCGCAGCATGGCCGGCGTCGGCTGGAAGTTGCTCTCCGGGCCAACCGGGATGCTCCGTGGCACGCCTTCGTAGGTACGCAGGATGTGGCGGTTGCACGGGTAACCGGGGTCGGCCAGCAGCCATTCGTCGCCGGGATTGGCCAGTGCCGCGAAGGCGAGGTTAAGTGCCCCGGATGCACCATTGGTGATGGCGATGCGGCTGGCCGGCACGACGACGCCATAGCGTTCGCGGTAAAAATCGGCAATCGCCGCCCGCAGTTCGGGCAGGCCGAGTGCCTGGGTATACAGCGTCTTGCCCCGCTGGATCGCTGCGATGGCCGCCTCGGCAATCGGTTCCGGCGTCGGGAAATCCGGCTCGCCGACTTCCATGTGGATGATGTCGCGCCCCTCGGCCTCCAGTTGCCGGGCACGGGTCAGCAGTTCGACGACGTGGAACGGTTCGATGTCGGCCAGGCGGCGGGCGGGACGGTAAGTCATGGCATTCCTCAAATGAAAACGGCCACCCGCAGGTGGCCGTTCGATTATCGCTCAGCTGGTGCTTAGGCGGCGTCCTTGAAGATGCCCATTTCGAACAGTTCGCGCTTGAGCACGAGTTCGCGCGGCATCTTCTCGCCCATCTTGTCGAACCACTCCTTGTGGCCGGCCAGTTCGGCCTTCCAGGCATCGGCATCGATGGTGGTCAGCGCTTCGAAATCGGCCTTGTCGATTTCCAGGCCGGTCCAGTCGATGTCCTCGAATTTGGGCATCCAGCCGAGGACGGTTTCCTTGGCGGCAACGGTGCCCTTGCAGCGCTGAACGATCCACTTCAGGACGCGCATGTTGTCGCCGAAACCCGGCCACATGAATTCGCCCTTCTCGTTCATGCGGAACCAGTTGACGCAGAAGATCTTCGGCGTGGCGTCGACCGCCTTGCCCATGCGCAGCCAGTGGTTGAAGTAGTCGCCCATGTGGTAGCCGCAGAACGGCAGCATGGCGAACGGGTCGCGACGGACGACACCTTGCTGGCCGAAGGCGGCAGCGGTGGTTTCGGAGCCGAGGGTGGCCGCCATGTAGACGCCGTAGTTCCAGTTGAAGGCCTGGTAGACCAGCGGCACGGTGGTGGCGCGGCGGCCGCCGAAAATGAAGGCCGAGATCGGCACGCCGGCGGGATCTTCCCAGGCCGGATCGACGGACGGGCACTGGCTGGCCGGGGCGGTGAAGCGGGAGTTGGCATGCGCTGCCTTGCGGCCGGCCTTGCCATCTTCCGGCGTCCAGTCCTTGCCTTGCCAGTCGATCAGGTGAGCCGGGGCTTCCTTGGTCAGGCCTTCCCACCACACGTCACCGTCGTCGGTCAGTGCGACGTTGGTGAAGATGATGTTTTCCTTCAGCGTGGCCAGGGCGTTGTAATTGGTCTTCTCGGAGGTGCCCGGGGCGACGCCGAAGAAGCCGGCTTCCGGGTTGATCGCGTAGAAGCGGGTGACGCCGTCCTGGTCGACACGCGGCTTGATCCAGGCGATGTCGTCGCCGATGGTGGTGATCTTCCAGCCGTCGAGCGTCTTCGGCGGGATCAGCATGGCGAAGTTGGTCTTGCCGCAGGCCGACGGGAAGGCGGCAGCGACGTAGGTCTTTTCACCTTCCGGCGACTCGACGCCGAGAATGAGCATGTGTTCGGCCAGCCAACCCTGGTCGCGCGCCATGTTGGAGGCGATGCGCAGGGCGAAGCACTTCTTGCCGAGCAGGGCGTTGCCGCCGTAACCGGAACCGTAGGACCAGATCTCGCGGGTTTCCGGGTAGTGCACGATGTACTTGACGGTCGGGTTGCACGGCCAGGCCACGTCCTTCTGGCCGGCTTCCAGCGGGGCGCCGACGGTATGCACGCAGGGCACGAATTCGCCATCGGTGCCGAGCACGTCGAACACCTTGGCGCCCATGCGGGTCATCGTGCGCATGTTGACCACGACGTAGGCGGAGTCGGAGATTTCGACGCCGATGTGGGCGATCGGCGAACCCAGCGGACCCATCGAGAACGGAATGACGTACATCGTGCGGCCCTTCATGCAGCCCTTGAACAGGCCATTCAGGGTTTCACGCATCTTGGCGGGCTCTTCCCAGTTGTTGGTCGGGCCGGCGTCTTCCTTCTTCTCGGAGCAGATATAGGTGCGGTCTTCGACGCGGGCGACGTCGGACGGATCGGAGAAGGCCAGGTAGGAGTTCGGACGCTTCTGCTCGTTGAGCTTGATCAGGGTGCCGGCCTTGACCATTTCGGCGCACAGGCGGTCATACTCTTCCTGCGAACCATCGCACCAGACGATGCTGTCGGGCTGGGTCAGTTCAGCGATTTCGGCGACCCATTTTTTCAGGGCTTCGTGTTTGACGTATTGGGGCGCGTTCAGCGGTGCGGTCATGGCGATCTGTCTCTCTATAAGTTACTGAAATAGCTAGGTTTACGCCAGTCGCCGGGAGCTGCCACCAAGACTTCGAGCGGCTGGAGGCCGTCGGCTGGGAAGCGCGTAATTATGCATCAAATTAGGGTAAACATCTACTTGACGGCAGGGCCTACGTAATATCCGATGGTGTGGAAATTGAGGCGCACCGTGCTATGATCTTTCGCGATTCAAAACGGCGTTTCACAATACAAAACGGAGACAAGGAAATGGATCCTCGACAGCTACGCGAAGCCGCGCTCTACTATCACCGCCAGCCGAAGCCCGGCAAGATCGCGGTAACCCCGATCAAGCAACTGACCAACCAGTACGACCTGTCACTGGCCTATTCGCCCGGCGTCGCCTACGCCTGCGAGGAAATCGTCGCCGACCCGGCCCAGGCCAGCACGCTGACCTCGCGCGCCAACCTGGTGGGGGTCATCACCAATGGCACCGCCGTCCTCGGTCTCGGTGCCATCGGCCCGCTGGCCGCCAAGCCGGTCATGGAGGGCAAGGGTGTCCTGTTCAAGAAATTCGCCAACATCGACGTCTTCGATCTCGAAATCGAAGAGCGCGACCCCGACAAGCTGATCGACACCATCGCCTCGCTGGAGCCGACCTTCGGCGGCATCAACCTGGAAGACATCAAGGCACCGGAGTGCTTCTACATCGAGAAGAAGCTGCGCGAGCGGATGAAGATTCCCGTTTTCCATGATGACCAGCACGGCACCGCCATCGTCGTCGGTGCCGCCATCCTCAACGGCCTGCACCTGATCGGCAAGGATCTGTCCAAGGTCAAGATCGTCACCTCCGGCGCCGGCGCCGCGGCGCTCGCCTGCCTTGACCTGCTGGTCATGCTCGGTGCGCCGGTCGAGAACATCTGGGTCACCGACATCAAGGGCGTCGTCTATGAAGGCCGTGTCGAGGAAATGGACGAGATCAAGGCGCGTTACGCCAAGCGGACCGACGCCCGCACGCTCGGCGAGGTCATCGCCGACGCCGACGTCTTCCTCGGCCTCTCCGCCGGCGGTGTGCTGAAGCAGGACATGGTCGCCAAGATGGCGGCCAACCCGGTCATCATGGCGCTGGCCAACCCGACCCCGGAAATCCTGCCCGAGCAGGTCAAGGCCGTACGCAACGACGCGATCATCTGCACCGGCCGTTCGGATTACCCGAACCAGGTCAACAACGTGCTGTGCTTCCCCTTCATCTTCCGCGGTGCGCTCGATGTCGGTGCGACGACCATCACCGAAGAAATGAAGATGGCGGCGGTCAAGGCCATCGCCGAACTGGCCCGCGCCGAGCAGTCGGAAGTCGTCGCTTCGGCCTATGGCGAGAAGATCTCTGGCTTCGGCCCGGAATACCTGATTCCCAAGCCCTTCGACCATCGCCTGATTGTCAAGATCGCGCCGGCCGTTGCCCGGGCCGGCATGGAGTCCGGAGTTGCCACCCGGCCGATCCAGGATTGGGATGCCTACCTGCAGGGGTTGAACGAGTTCGTCTATCACTCCGGCCTGATCATGAAACCGGTTTTCTCGCAGGCCAAGCTGGCGCCCAAGCGCATCGTCTTTGCCGAGGGCGAGGATGAGCGCGTGCTGCGCGCCGTGCAGGTAGTGCGCGACGAAGGCATCGCGATGCCGATCCTGATCGGCCGTCACGCCGAGATCAATCGCCGCATCGAGGCGGCCGGTTTGCGCATCCGCGAGGGCGAGGATTTCGAGGTGGTGCATTCCGAGAACTGCAGCTTCTTCGAGGCGCATTACGAGGAGTTCTGGACGACCTACCACCGCATCATGGAACGCAAGGGCGTTTCGCCCGATTACGCCCGCCGCGAAGTGCGTCGCCGCAATACGCTGTATGGCGCGCTGATGGTCAGGCTGGGCTACGCCGACGGCCTGATCTGCGGTACCTTCGGCCGCCACGAGACGCATCGCGAATATGTCCAGAACGTCATCGGTACGCGCCAGGGGCTCGATCGCTACTACGCGATGAACCTGCTGATGCTGCCCGAGCGCACCGTGTTCATCGGCGACACCTATGTCAATTACGATCCGACTGCCGAACAGCTGGCCGACATGACCCTGCTGGCCTGCGAGGAAATCCGCAATTTCGGCATCACGCCGAAGGTCGCGCTACTCTCGCACTCGACGTTCGGCACTGAAGACACGCCGACCTCGCTGAAGATGCGCGAGGTGCTGGCGCAACTCAGCGAGCGGGCGCCGGAACTGGAAGTCGAGGGGGAAATGCACGGCGATGCGGCGCTTGACGAGCAGATTCGCCTCAAAACCTTCCCCAATTCCCGCCTCAAGGGGCAGGCCAACCTGCTAGTCATGCCGACGCTGGATGCCGCCAACATTTCGTTCAACCTGCTCAAGATGGCGGCCGGCGACAACCTGACCATCGGCCCCATCCTGCTCGGTGCTGCCCGGCCGGTCAATATTCTGACGCCGACCGCCACGGTACGCCGGATTGTGAACATGACGGCCCTGACGGTGGTCGATGCCGGCTAAGTTGTTGCTTTAATTTGTTTTTGTATCTGCTTATTTTTATTGAAAATTATCCATCCCCTGCTAAACTTGGTTAGAATTGCCACGATTGGCAGGAGATGGTGAGAATGAAGCAGATACTGAAGGCGGCCTTGCTGGTCGGCGCCGTGTGCGGGTTGTGCGTGCAAACGCCCGTTCTCGCTGCGCAGGCCAGGAAGGCCGAGTCGACGACCGCTAAGAAACCGGGCAAGAGCGCTGCGAAAGCTGCTCCGAAGGCAGCCAGCAAGGCGTTGCCGGGCAAGACAGCGGCAGGCAAATCCGGCAAGGTGGCGGCTGGCAACACAGCCAACGGTCCGACCCGGAAAGTCGCCGCAGCCGCTAAGCCGGCCGGCAAGCCGGTTCGCGCGGCGCTGGAGATGGATGGCGATCCGCGTCGCCTGGCCCTCTACTCGGCATCGGCTCTGGTGATCGACCAGAGCACCGGCCAGCCACTGGTCGAAAAGCAGCCGGATGCCGTGGTCCCCATCGCGTCGATTTCGAAGCTGATGACGGCCATGGTCGTGCTGGACGCTAAGCTCGATTTGCAGGAGGTCATTTCCATCGGCGAAGAGGATGTCGACGGCCTGAAGGGGACGCGCTCCCGTTTGCCGGTCGGTACCACGATGACCCGCGAGACGGCCATGCTGCTGGCTCTGATGTCGTCCGAAAACCGTGCGGCGCATGCGCTGGGTCGCCACTATCCGGGTGGCATGCCGGCCTTTGTCCAGGCCATGAACAAGAAGGCCCACGCGCTGGGCATGTACAACTCCCGCTTCGAGGAACCGACCGGGCTGTCCAGCAACAACGTGTCGACGGCCCACGACCTGGCGCGCATGGTTGCCGCGGCGGCGCGTTATCCGGAAATCCGCCAATACTCGACGACGGCCGAAGCCAAGGTCGAGTTGAACGGGCGCATTCGTGATTTCGGCAACACCAATGCCCTGGTGCGTAGTGACAACTGGGAGATCGGCGTTTCGAAGACCGGCTACATCTCCGAAGCCGGCCGTTGCCTGGTGATGCAGGCACGGGTGGCCGACAAGCCGGTGGTCATCGTGCTGCTCGACTCGGTCGGCAAGATGACCCGTGTCGGCGACGCGAACCGCATCAAGCGCTGGATGGAAAGCGCCTCGCTGGCCTCGGATCGCCGCAAGACCTGACCGGTGCGGGGCGTCATGTGAAAAAGGCCGCAGCAAGCGGCCTTTCATATTTTGGGGCTGGTGCGTATGCCTACTTGCGCGGCCCGGTGTAGCCGAGGGCGTGCGACACGGCGTTTGCGGTTTTCTTGACCTGTAGCGCCCAGTCCGGATCGTGGCGGTCGGCCGGAGCGGAAACCGAGAGGGCGGCGACGATCTGGCCTTCGTCGTCATGGATCGGTGCGGCAACGCACTTGAGCCCGAGTTCGGCCTCCTCGTCGTCGTAAGCGATGCCGTGGCGGCGCACCTTGTCCAGCTCCTTTTCCAGCGCGGCGAGCGTGGTCAGCGAATGCGGCGTCTTGCCAGGCAGGCCCGTGCGCTTGGCATATTCACGCACCTTCTGCGGACCATCGGTGGCCAGGAAGAGCTTGCCGAGCGAGGTCAGGTGCAGTGGTGCACGGCCGCCGACGAGATAGACGACGCGAACCAGGGCGCGGCCGGAGGAGGTGCGTTCCAGATAGACGATCTCGTCGTCGTGGCGGGCACCGAGGTTGATCGCCTCGCCGATTTTTTCATGCAGTTCCTGCATGAAGGGCAGGGCGACTTCGCGCACGTTGATGCGTGATTTGACGATGTTGCCCAGTTCGAGCAGCCGGATGCCGAGGCGATACGTGCCGGCATCTTGACGTTCGACAAAGCGGGCAGCGCTCATCGCTGCCAGAATGCGGTGCGCCGTCGATGGATGCAGTTCGGTGGCAAGTGCCAATTGTTTGAGACTGGCGGCATCGGGTGACGCGGCAAGCGCGTCGAGCAGCGACATCATGCGCTCGATGACCTGGATGGAGCCGGGTGCCTTGGCGGCCCCGCTGACTGCTTCGGACAACTGGATTCCTTTATTGGTATGGTTTGAGTAGCATTGGCCACTTCTCTTTTCTTGTGCGGCGCAATATTAGCATGCGCGTAGCCCTCTACGTTACCTGTCTGGTGGACCTGATGCGCCCCTCCGTGGGCTTTGCGGCCTTGCGCCTGCTCGAAGCGGCCGGCTGCGAAGTCCTTGTTCCGGAAGGACAAACCTGCTGCGGCCAGCCGGCCTGGAGCGCCGGCGAACGGGCGCTGGCCGCCGAGTTGGCGAAGAAGGCCATCGGTGAGCTGGAAGGCTACGATACCGTGGTGATTCCCTCCGGTTCGTGCGCCGATCAGATCCGCAACATCTATCCGCAACTGCTGGCCGACGATGCGGCCTGGAGTGCGCGTGCCCGGGCGCTGGCCGAACGGGCCTACGAACTGACCGCTTTCCTGGCCGACGTGCTGCAGGTGTCGGCCGTGCCGGCCGCGTTCGACGGCAGCGTGACTTATCACGACTCCTGCAAGGGCTTGCGCAGCCTCGGCATCAAGCGCCAACCGCGCGCCCTGCTCGCCAAGGTGCCTGGCCTGACGCTGAAGGAAATGAGCGAATGCGAGGAGTGCTGCGGCTTTGGCGGCGCTTTTTCGGTCAAGTTCGGCGACGTGTCGACGAAAATCGTGGACCGGAAATGCGAGTCGATTGCTGCCGCGGGGGCGGATGCCGTGGTCGGCGGCGATCTGGGCTGCCTGATGAACATCGAAGGTCGCCTGCGTCGGCGCGGCGACGAGACGACACGCGTCCTGCATATTGCCGAAGTTCTGGCCGGGGGGGGGACGTGAGCGCTGCCGCCAGACATTCGCAGGCCATGCACTTCCAGGCGCGGGCCGGCGAGAAAGTGCGCAACCCGGTGTTGCAGCGCGCCCTGCAAAAGGCCAAGCCGCTGTTCGTCGGCAAGCGGGCCAAAGGCATCGCCGCCTTGGCCGACGATGCGCTGGATTTCGAAACCCTGCGCACCACGTGCGAAGGTATCCGTAACCGGACGCTGGCTGATCTCGATGTCTGGCTGGATATTTTCGAGGAACGGGCCACCGCGAGTGGCGCCGAGGTGCTGTGGGCGCGCGACGGTGAGGAGGTCGGCCGGCTGGTCGTCGACATCGCCCGCCGCCATGGAGTGAGCAAGGCGGCCAAGTCGAAGTCGATGCTCTCCGAAGAGGCGCACCTCAACGAAGCGCTGGCCGCTGCCGGCATCCGGCCGGTGGAAACCGATCTCGGCGAATACATCGTGCAACTGGCCGGTGAAACGCCGTCCCACATCATCGCTCCGGCTGTGCACAAGACCATCGAGGAAGTCGAGGCACTGTTCGCCAAGGAGCACGGGCGGCCCATCGAAACCCGTACCTCGGCTGATATTCCGGACATGACCCGCGAGGCGCGCCAGGTGCTGCGCCAGCACTTCCTGACGGCTGAGATGGGCATCACCGGGGCCAATTTCCTGATTGCCGAAACCGGCACCGCCGCATTGGTGACCAACGAAGGCAACGGCCGCATGGTGACGACGCTGCCCAAGGTGCATGTCGTGGTCACCGGCATCGAGAAGGTCATACCGACGCTGGAGGATTTCGCTACGCTGATGCGCTTGCTGCCGCGCTCGGCGACGGGGCAGAGCATTTCCAATTACGTGTCGCTGCTGACCGGTACCCAGCGCGAAGGCGAGCACGACGGCCCGCAGAAGACAGTCTTCATCCTGGTCGACAACGGCCGCGCCAATCTGCTCGGCTCGGCTTACCAGGACATGCTGCGCTGTATCCGTTGCGGTGCCTGCATGAACCATTGCCCGGTCTATTTTTCCCTCGGCGGCCACGCTTACGGCTGGGTCTATCCGGGGCCGATGGGCTCGGTCCTGACACCGCTGTACACCGGCATCGAAAACGCCCTCGATTTGCCGCATGCCACCACCGGCTGCAACCAGTGCGGCAGCGTCTGCCCGGTGCGTATCCCGCTGCCCAGACTGATGCACCAATTGCGCACCGATCAGGTCGAGCGCGGCCTGCGCCCGTTGAGCGAGCGCCTGGCGTTCAAGGCCTGGGCCTGGCTGGCCGGGCGTCCGGCGCTCTATCGCTGGCTGACCCGGCGGGCTGCCCGTTATCTGAGCTGGTTGGCCGGCGAAGACGGCCGCATCCACATTTTCGGCCTGGCGCCGGGGTGGACGGCCGGGCGCGACCTGCCGGTCGCCGGCAACCGGACTTTTCACGAACTCTACAAGGCAAGAAAGCGAGCTTGAGCATGGAATTTGCAACCGAAGGCCCGATGGCCATCCCGATGTGGGTCAACGGCCACGCCTTTTTGACGGTCCCCCAGGATTTCTACACCGTGACCAATCCGGCCACGGGCGAAGCGACCCATCGCGTACCGCTATGCGGTGCCAGCGAAGCCGCCTCGGCGGTGCAGGCGGCGCAGGCGGCGCAGCCGGAATGGGCGATGATGGGCATGCCGGCCCGCCGTGTCTGCCTGGGCCGCCTGGCCGATGCCCTGGAACACTACGCCGGGCACTTCGCCAAGCTGCTGACGCAGGATTGCGGCTTCGATGCAGAACGGGCGACAGCCGAAGTCGGTGAGGCCGTTGCCGCCCTGCGCAGCGCGACCGTCGGCCAGACCGGCGTGATCGGCCTGGTGCTTGATGCGGAGCGCCCGCTGGCCGGCTTTGCGAATAGCATGGCGCCAGCCCTGCTGGCCGGTGCAACGCTGGTCGTCAAGCCCAGCCCGAAGGCTCCCTCGGCCGTGTTTGCGCTGTGCGAACTGACCAGCCGCGAGGAATGGCCGGCCGGTGTGGTCAACCTGCTGCAGGGCGACGTCGCGGCGATCGAGGGCTTGTGCGCCAGCACCATTGAACGCCTGGTTTATTGCGGCAACGCCGCGCTCGGGGCGCAAGTCGGCGCCATCGCCGAGGCCGCCGGCAAGGCCTTCGAACTGCAGGCGGCCTGAAGCCGTGCGCATCGTCCAGCTGGAGGCGGAGTCGCTGATCGCTGCCGTGCGGCGGCCGGCCTTCGCCCATGAATGGGTCGAGTATCCCGCCACGCTGCCGGGGCAGGTCGTTGAGCGCCTGCGTGGCGCGGCTGTGGCGATCACCAACAAGGTGCCGCTCGATGCTGCGGCCATCGCCGCGCTGCCCGAACTGAAAATGATCGCCGTCTCCGCCACCGGTACCAACAACGTCGATCTCGATGCCTGCCGGGCGCGCGGCATCGTCGTTTCCAACATTCGCGGCTATGCCGAGCACACCGTGCCCGAGCATGTCATCGCCCTGCTCCTTGCCCTGTCACGCAACCTGGTCGCCTGGCGGGAAACCCTGCTCGCGGGGTGCTGGCAGCAATCCTCACAGTTCTGCCTGTTCGACCACCCGATCCGCGACCTGCATGGCGCCACGCTCGGCCTGATCGGCAGCGGCACGCTGGGCAACGGTGTCGCCCGGCTGGCCGAGGCCTTCGGGATGCGCGTGCTGCGCGCCGAGCGCAAGGCGGCGGCAACGGTACGGCCCGGCTACACGGCGTTTGGCGACGTGCTGGCACAGGCCGACGCGATCAGCCTGCATTGCCCGCTGACGCCCGAAACCACCGGCCTGATCGGCGAGGCCGAGTTGCAAGCCATGAAGCCCTCGGCCCTGCTCATCAACACGGCGCGCGGCGGCATCGTCGATGAAGCGGCGCTGATCCGGGCGCTCACGGAGGGCTGGATCGCCGGCGCCGGCTTCGATGTCATCACCGCGGAACCGCCGCCGGCCGGGCACCCGATGGTCGATCCGGCACTGCTCGCCCGGCCCAACTTCCTGCTTACGCCGCATGTCGCGTGGTCGAGCCGGCCGGCGATGCAGGCGTTGGCCGATCAGTTGATCGACAACATCGAGGCCTTTGCGGCCGGCACGCCGCGGAACCAGGTGGCATGAGCGCCAAGCAGGAAATCCTCGACCGGGTGCAGCATGGTGTCGGCAAGGGCTATTTCGCCCAGCGCCGGGCCGCTGCACTGGCGGTGCTGGAGGCAAAAGCCCGGGGCCCGCAACCGGCCATCCCGGGCGCGCTGGTCGACCGCTTCCGCGAGAAGGCCGAAAGCCTGGCCAGCACGCTGGCCGGCGTCGTCACCTGGGAAGCGGTACCGGGCGCTGTGGCCGACTACCTGGCGGCGAACCGGCTCGGCAGTCAGGCCGTCGTCACGCCGGAAATCGCCCGCCTCGACTGGGCCGGCTGCGGCATGACGGTCGACGCGCGGGGGGCGGTCGATGCCGATCAGGTGGGTGTCACCGGCTGCTTCTGCGCCGTCGCCGAAACCGGCACGCTGGTCCTGCTTTCCGGCGCCGACACGCCGGCTACTGTCAGCCTGCTGCCGGAAACGCACATCGCGCTGGTCGATACGGCGCGTATCGTTGCTACCATGGAAGACGCCTTCGCCCTGCTCCGCGCCGAACGCGGCGAAGTGCCGCGCGCCATCAATTTCATCTCCGGGCCATCCCGGACCGGCGACATCGAGCAGACCATCGTCCTTGGCGCCCATGGGCCTTGCCGGGTGCATCTGGTACTGGTCGGCGAGGGCGCGCTGCCGCCCGCTTGATCCGACCGGGATCGGCGTTCAGGCTTGCCCGGTGTTGCGGGCGGCCTTTTCGCGCTGTACGCGCTCCGTTGCATCGCGGGCGACGGCGACCGAGCCGATGACCTCACCGGTGGCCGCACAAACCATGGCGAAGCTCATCTCGACGTAGAGGGTTGCGCCGGATTTGTGCAGGGCACGGGTGACGGTCGGGCGACCATTCAGGCGCGTCCGGCCGCTCGCGATGGCGGCATTGAAGCCGCGCCAGTGGGCCTCGCGCAGGCGTTCCGGGATGATGATGTCGAGGCTCTGGCCAATGGCTTCGGCGGCGCTGAAGCCGAACATCGTTTCGGCCGCCGGATTCCATAGCTCGATCAGCCCTTGGCGGTCGGCGTGGATGACGGCTTCCATCATGCAGGCGAGCACGCGCTCGGCCAGGGGCGAATCGGTTTGCGTAGCGGACATGGGCGTTCCTAGGGCTGGGCGGGGAGCGTCCATTCTGCATGAGGCGGGAACAAAATGCTGCAGTCCGGGCACCAATCGATATGGCGTTTCGCCGTTGATCCACCATCGAGAGGGAAGCCATGCGCCCGATGCCCGAATTCCGCCGCCCACCGCCCGACCCGCTGGAAAAGGCGACGGCGGAACGCATCCTGAGCATCCGCCGGTGGAGCGAAAAGCTGTTCTCCGTGCGAGTGTCGCGCTCGCCCGCCTTCCGCTTCACCCCCGGGCAATGGGTTCGCCTCGGCATGCCAAGCGGTAGCGGCCTGCCGGGCAGCGTCATCTGGCGGCCCTATTCGATGGTCAGCGCCGACTACGACGAATACCTTGAGTTCTTCTCCATCCTCGTGCCGGGCGGCGCTTTCAGCAGCCGGCTGGCGGCGGCCGATATCGGCGACATGCTCTACGTCGAAAAACTGCCCTACGGCTACCTGACGGCTGCCCGCTTCACCGGCGGGCGCCACCTCTGGCTGCTGGGCAGCGGCACGGGCGTCGCGCCCTACCTCTCGATCTTGCGCGATCCGGATGTCTGGCAGCGTTACGACGAGCGCGTGCTGGCCTACAGCGTCAGCCAGGCGCGTGATCTCGCCTATCGCGACGAACTGGCCGCCTTGGCGGACGACCCCTTGCTCGGCACTGACCGCCCGCCGCTGCGCTTCGTCGCCATCGTCACCCGGGAAACCGTGCCGGGGACGCTGCAGGCCAGGCTCCCGGCGTTGATCGCCGACGGCAGCCTGGAGCAGGCGGCCGGGCTCGACCTGACGCCGGAGGACAGCCGCATCCTGGTCTGCGGCAACCCGCAGATGCTGGACGACGTGCGCGATGCGCTGCTGGCCCGAGGGCTGCGCCCGGATCGCAGCGCGGCGCCAGGGCATTTCGCGACGGAGAACTACTGGTAGCGTCGGGCCAGACGAGGGTGTGCCGTGGGTGGGCGGTCTACAATGGCGGCCGGGGCAGCAATTCCGCTGCCCGTTTCAGGAAGACGACCATGACCATCCGCTTTGCCGTGCGCGGCGACCATATCCAGCTCGACCAACTGCTCAAGGCGACCGGCCTGTGCGAATCCGGCGGGGCGGCGCATGCGGCCATCGCCGAGGGGCGGGTGAAGGTGGATGGCGCGGTGGATACGCGCAAGCGGGCCAAGCTGCGGCCGGGGCAGGCAGTGGTATTTGGCGGCGAGACGGTGGAACTGGTGGCGGAGTAAGCCGCCTTCAAGCCCAAGGGCGAGCATCCCGCGCCGAGAGGTCAGCCGAGCAAGGGTAGGGAAGGGGTGCTCTCCGAGCTGCGGCGTTGAAAAACGGATTCACGCCAGCCAGCGAACCGGCGAGGCGAGTTCGGGGTGTTTGCCCGAGCGGCCGGCATAGTGGCTGGCGATGGTGGCGATGTCGGCGGCCGGGTCGCCGGTGAGGGTGACGTAGGCGAGGATGCCGGCCTCACGTCGGGCGTAGTCGACGCAGCCGAGGGCGACCGGCACGCCGGCCGTGAGGGCAATGCGGTAGAAGCCGCTTTTCCAGCCTTCGGTGCGGCGGCGGGTGCCTTCCGGGGCCATGATCAGCTGGCAGTGCGCGTCGCAGGCGAAGCGTTCGATCATCTGGTCAACGAAGCCGGTGCGCTGGCGGCGGTTGACCGGGATGCCGCCGAGTCGCTTGAGCAGCGGGCCAGTGGGCCAGAAGAACAGGCTGTCCTTGGCCGCCCAGTGGGCGCGCAGGCCGAGGCCCAGACCGGTGAGCAGGGCGTAGAAGCCATCCCAGTTCGAGGTGTGCGGGTAGGCCAGGATGAGCATGCGGGCCGGGCGGTTGGCCGGCTCGATGAGTTGCCAGCCGAGGGCCTTGAGGATCAGGCGGGCGAGGGTTTGCAGCAAGGGGCGTTACTCAGCGGGGCGCCTTGCCGAGGATGTCGGCAGCCGCTTCGTGGGCTGCCGCATCTTCGTTGGCCGGGCGCGGGGTGAAGTAGGCGAGCCATTCGTCTTCCGACACCGTGGTTTCCTCGACGGTGGGAATGCGCCTTTCGGTTTTGCGCCGCCGCTCCTTCCAGCCGCTGGGGGGGCCGAGATCCTCTGTGCGCCGGTCATTCGGGGCGCGTACCTTGTGCTCCTTGCTCATCTCACGCTCCCCCTCTTGTAGTTTTCTATGACTTTGGGCCTATTTTATTTGATCCCCATGGCGGCAGGGCGTTTCGTGGCGATCAGCACATCTTGACCACGATGTCGTGCAGTGTGTTGGCGCAGTTGGCCATGCGGTCGGCGGCGTTGGACAGGTGGCGATAGATTTCGCGGCGCTTGAACATGTGGATGTAGTCGTCGCCGACGAACAACTCGGCGATGGCCCGGCGGTAGTTCTTTTCGACACGGCGTTCGGCCTTGCGCGCGATGTCGGCATCTTCGGCGGCGAGGGCGGGCTCCTTGGCGAGCCGGGCGTAGCCCTGGACCAGCGCGTCGGTGCCGAGCTTGATGTGCATGGCCATTTCCAGGCAATGCTTGTCGGGCTTGAGGTCGAGCACTTCCATTTCGCTGACCGTGGTCTTGCAGTAATTGACGATCTCGTCGAGGTCGACGATGGCGCGGTAGAGGTCTTCGCGGTCGATCGGTGTCGAGAACGCCTCGTTCAGCGTGTGCAGGTTGCGGATCTTGACCCGGTCGGCCTCGTGCTCGTCCTGGCGTATGCACTGGCCGACGGCGGCATCACCGGTTTCCATGAACTCGACCAGGCGCCCGGTGGTATTGGTGACATATTGGCACTGCTCGGTGAGCAGGGCGAAGAAGTCGGGCATCTTGGGAAAGACGCGTTCGAACAGGCGGCGGAAGATCGAGGGCGGGGTGTCTTCGCTCATGGTTTGCCTCCGAGGAAGAGATTGACGAGGGCGTAGGCCTGGATGGCGACCAGCGCAGCGCCGGGGATGGTGACCATCCAGGTCGTCGCGATGTCCTTGGCCTTGGCCCAGCGCACGGCGCGCGGGCGTTCCGAGGCGCCGATGCCCATGATCGAGGTGGCGACGACATGGGTGGTGGACACCGGGGCGCCGCCCAGCGAGGCGGCCATGATGACGCCGGCCGAGGTGAGTTGCGAGCCGAGGGCGTGGATCGGGCGGACGCGGTAGATGGCGAAGCCGAGGGTGCGCACGATGCGCCAGCCGCCGGAGAGGATGCCGAGGGTAATGGCCGAGGCACAGGCAAGCATGACCCAGAACGGCACGGCGAAACTGGGGATGAAACCGCCGAGGAGCAGGACGAGGGTGAGGATGCCCATGCTCTTTTGCGCATCGTTGGCGCCGTGGGCGAAGGCGAGGCCGGCGGCGGTGACGAATTGCAGGCCGCGCAGGCGGGCGTTGGCAGCGGGGTTGGCGGCCATCAGCAGCCTGTTGAGCAGACGGTGGATGGCGAAGCCGACCCAGAAGCCGATCAGCGGCGAGAGTACCAGGGCGGCGAGTACCTTGACGATGCCGGTCAGGTGGCCGTCGGCCAGTTCGGCAAAGCCCCAGACGACGTGGTCGGGGCCGGCCGACACGACGACGGCGCCGATCAGTCCGCCGACCAGGGCGTGTGACGACGAGGAGGGAATGCCGAAATACCAGGTGGCGAGGTTCCAGACAATGGCACCGATCAGGCCGCAAAGCAGGATGGCAAGCGAGAGCAGTGGTGCGACGTCGTCCATCCTGACGAAGCCGCCGATGGTGTCGGCGACGGCGGTGCCGCCGAGCAAGGGACCGAGGAATTCGAAAAAGCCGACGATGACCACAGCCTGGGCCGGTGTCATGGCGCGCGAGGCGATCACGGTGGCGACGATGTTGGCCGCGTCATGGAAGCCGTTGGTGTAGTCAAACACCAGCACGATGGCAATCGTGACGATGGCGAGCAGGAAGAGCGGGTCCATGCGCTGCACCCCCGGCAGGCGGGGCGTGTCTCCGTTTTGTGGTTTTCCTTCAGTATATCGCCGAAGCGGAGGCGGCGTGGGGCGGCAAAGCCGCCGCAGCCGGGGCGCCGGGTTGATAAAATTAGCGAGAACTAATATTTGGGAAGCCGCACCATGTCGTATCCGAACTTTGCCTATATTTCGCGCACCTTCGCCCCGGGCTGGTTCGCCGCCGTGATGGGCACCGGCGTGTTCGCCCTGACCACGCACAGCCTGGCTGCTGCTTGGCGGCTTCTGATTCGTGACACTGTTCCGCACGATGCGCGGTGTGGCCAGCGGGCCATTTTCCGGCCGCATCCGTGAGCGCCGCATGAGCGTACTGTGGGGCTTGCTGGCGCTGGCCGGTCTGCTCGGCGGGGCGAATGTCGCCATTCGGCGCGGACTGGCGGCGCCGCGCGTGATCGAGACGGGCAATCCGCAAGGCGTGCCCTGGCGGGCGGTGGATATGCCGACAGCGAATGGCAAGCGCTTGTTCGGCTGGTTCATTCCGGCCGGCGAGCCGGCGCCGGCCCTGGTCGTCATGCACGGCTGGGGCGGCAATGCCGAGATGATGCTGCCGCTGGCGGCGCCGCTGCACGCGCGCGGCTATGCCCTGTTGCTGGTCGATGCACGTTGCCACGGGCAGAGCGACGACGATCGCTTCGCCTCGCTGCCGCGCTTTGCCGAGGATATCGACGCGGCCCTGCTCTGGTTGGCCAGGCAGCCGGAAGTCGATGCCGCCCGCTTGGGCATCATCGGCCATTCGGTCGGGGCCGGTGCGGCCCTGCTGGCAGCTTCGCGCCGCCGCGACCTGCGGGCAGTGGTCAGCCTGGCCGCTTTCGCCCACCCGGCCGCCATGATGCGGCGCTGGCTGGCGAGCAAGCGCGTCCCCTATTGGCCCTTCGGTGCCTATATCCTGGCCTACGTGCAACGGGTGATCGGCTACCGTTTCGAAGACATCGCACCATGTCACACCATCGCCCGAGTCACCTGTCCGGTACTGCTGGTGCACGGTTTGGAGGACGATACCGTGCCGGTGGATGAGGCGCGCCAGATACACGCGGCGCGTCCGGGTGAGGCGGTGGAATTGTTGCTGGTCCCGGGCAGCCATGATGACTACGGCGACGTGACGCACCATCTGGCGCAACTGGGCGATTTTCTCGACCGCAGCATGGCCCTCCGCTGAAAAATGGACAAAAAAAGGCGGGAGACCAGCTCCCGCCCAAGCGGAGTCTGCCTCAGGCTACTGAGGCAGGAGGAAAGCAGCTTTCTCGCGGACCTTGATGGCCGGGTTGTCGATCGCGACGATGTCGAAGTGAATCGGGTTGGAACCGACCTTGCCGGCATCGGGCGGCACGCGGACGACGGTATTGGCCGAAGTGAGGCCGGCGGCAACGGCATCGACTTCCGGACTGCCGGCGATTTCGGCGCCAGGCAGGCCGTCGACGCTGATCCGGTAGCGATGCGGGACTTCCTCGGTATTCATGATCTGCAGCATGTACACGTTCTCGATCCGGCCGTCGTCGGCTTCGCGGGCGAGCACCGAGCGATCGCGGATGACATCGACCTTGAGCGGGATGCGGTTGGCGAGGAACCAGGCACAGGCACCGAGGATGATGGCAAGGATGGCGGTGTACAGCAGGATGCGCGGCCGGACGATGTGGGCCAGGATGTCCTTCTTGCCGAGGTGTTGCGCCATGGCGTTTTCGGTGGAGTAGCGGATCAGGCCGCGCGGCAGGCCGACCTTGTCCATTACCTGGTCGCAGACGTCGATGCAGGCGGCGCAGCCGATGCACTCGTACTGCAGGCCGTTGCGGATGTCGATGCCGGTTGGGCAGACCTGTACGCACTGGCCGCAATCGACACAGTCTCCCAGTCCTGCCGCCTTGGCGTCGACACCCTTCTTGCGCGCCCCGCGCGTTTCGCCGCGTTCCGGATCGTAGGTGATGATCAGCGTATCCGGGTCGAACATCACGCTCTGGAAGCGGGCGTAGGGGCACATGTACTTGCAGACCTGCTCGCGCATGAAGCCGGCGAACAGGTAGGTGAAGCCGCCGTAGAGGAAGATCCACACTGACTCCCACGGACCGAGGTTGCCGGTCAGCACGTTGTCGATCAGTTCATGCACCGGCGTGAAATAACCGACCAGCGTGAAACCCGTCCATAGCGACAGGGCTAGCCAGAGCAGGTGCTTGGTGCCCTTGATGCGGATCTTGCGGGCATCGAGCGGCGCCTTGTCGAGCTTGATGCGGGCGTTGCGGTCGCCTTCGATCCAGTTCTCGATCCACATGAACAACTGGGTGTACACCGTCTGCGGGCAGGCGTAGCCGCAGAACAGCCGCCCGGCGACGGCGGTGACGAGGAACAGCGCGTAGGCGGAAACGATGAGGAGGGCGGCAAGGTAGATGACATCCTGCGGCCAGAACACGGCGCCGAAAATATAGAACTTGCGCTCGACGAGGTGGAGCAGGATGGCCTGGCGGCCGTTCCATTCCAGCCACAGGCCACCGTAGAAGATGACCTGGGTGAAAAGGACGAGGGCGATGCGCCAGTTGTCGAAGAAGCCGCGCACGCCCTTGGCGTAGATTTTCCTGCGTTTTTCGTAGAACGAAACTTTCGGGACCGTTTCTGCCTGTGTATTCGTTTCCGGATGGCTCATGGATTCTCTGTTGAGGTTTTTAATTGTCGGGTCGGAAACCGGGGCTGGCGCCCGGGCGATCTGGTTACATAAAGCTAGCCTGCGGGGCGAACTAAGGGGGGAAATGTCGCCATATCGCTTGCCGGTTGCCAGCGCCTGCCCAAACTGGTGGTGAGGAAAGCGCCATGGGCAGGTGCCTCCGGTTTCCGGTTTGATACGTATCAAGATGCGTGCCTGCTTTTGCGGATTTTAAAATCCGTTATTAATCAGATGCTTGCGGTTTGGGCGGTGAATTGGCCTTGTCAGGCGCCGATGGTTTGTGTCAATAATCGATGTCAATTTTGACTGCGGTGACATATCTGACATGACTGCCCACCTCCTGAGCGAGCTGATTTCCTTCCTTGATGGACTGCCCGAGCCGCGCATCGTGATGAGCGCTGATTACCGCATCGTTGCCGCCAACGCCGCCTACATCCGCGAGTTCGGCGACGGCACGCCGCTCGCGGGGCGCATGTGCTACGAGGTGTCGCATCGTTTCGATGTGCCGTGCGACCAGGCGGGCGAATCCTGTCCGCTCAAGCTGAGCCTGGAGGATGGCAATCCGCAGCGCGTCCTGCATCTGCACCACACACCGCACGGCGAGGAGCATGTCGCCGTCGAGACGACGCCGATACGCGACGACGAGGGACGGATCGCCTATTTTGTCGAGACCATGCGCGTCGTCCGTCAGGCGAGCAGCCGGGCGGCGGCGCAGGGCCTGGTCGGCCGCTCGCCGGCCTTCATTGCCATGCTGGAGAAGATCCTGCGTGTCGCCAATTCCGATGCAGCCGTCGTGCTGCTCGGCGAAACCGGGACCGGCAAGGAACTGGTGGCTCGCGCCATCCATGAAGCCAGCGCCCGCGAGGAGGGGCCGTTTGTCGCGGTCGATTGTGCCGGGATGACCGAAACCCTGTTCGAGAGCGAGCTGTTCGGCTACGAGAAGGGCGCTTTCACCGGCGCCACGCATCGCAAGCCGGGCCTGGTCGAGGCGGCGTCGGGTGGCACGCTCTTTCTCGATGAAATCGGCGAATTGCCGCTATCCCTGCAGGTCAAGCTGCTGCGCCTGCTGGAAACCGGTACCTACCGCCGGGTCGGCGGTCTGGACTGGCTGCCGGCCGATTTCCGGCTGGTCACGGCCACCCACCGCGACCTGCGGGCTATGGTGCAAGCCGAAACCTTCCGCCGCGACCTGTATTTCCGCATCAATACCTTCCCGATTCACACGCCGGCGCTGCACGAGCGGAGCGGCGACATCCCGCTGCTTGCCATCTCGTTGCTTGAACGGGTCGACCGCAAGGCCGGCCGGCGCTTCAGCCCGGCGGCCCTCGAATGGCTGGCCGGCCGGCGCTTCAGCCCGGCGGCCCTCGAATGGCTGGCCGGCCGGCGCTACAGCGGCAACATCCGGGAGCTGCGTAACTTGGTCGAGCGCGCCTCGTTGCTGGCCGATGGCGAGGTGATCGACTTGCCGCACCTGATCGACCTGGCCGACGACCTGCCGCCAGAAGCCGGCCCGGCCGCCGGCAGTTTTGCGCTGAACGAGGTGGTGTCGCTCGCCACGCTGGAGCGCCGCTACCTGGCCTGGGCCCGGGCGCGGCCGGGGCTCGATGCGGCCCGGCTGGCCGAGCGCCTGGGGGTCAGCCCGCGCACGCTGTACCGCAAGCTGCAGGGCCGCGCCGCCGACTGAGTCAGTTCCCGGCCCCGGCCGGCACCGTCGAGAGCGGCGGTTTGCGGATCGTCATCGACCTGCCGGTCGAGGCGATGCTGCCCTTAAATGAAAAAAGCCATGCCTTTCCGGCATGGCCCGTCAGTGTCCAGACGACGGTTACTTCTGCAACTGCGGATTCAGCGTGTAGGTGCCGGTCAGGCTGGCCTGGGCCAGGATGTGGCCCTGCATGGCGCGGCGTACCTCCGGACCGCCGAAGCGGCCGTCGAGCGGCAGTTGGTCGATGTCCAGTGCGAATACCGTAAACACGTAGCGATGCACGATTTCGTCGTTCCACGGCGGGCAGGGGCCGTCGTAGCCGTAGTAGTCACCGCGCATGTCGTTGTCGCCGGCGAACCAGTCGGTATAGTTGTTGATGCCCTGGCGGGCGCCGTGCGCCGCCTGTGGGCCGGATTTCCCGCGCGGCGTCACGCTGCTGCTGAATTCGCCTTCCTTCAGCGCGGTCAGCGAGGCTGGCAAATCGACCAGCACCCAGTGGAAGAAATCGACGCGGGGCAGCGAGGCGGGAACGGTGCGGCCTTCCTGGTTGACGTCGTCGCCCTTGCTCGGCACGTCCGGGTCGTGACAGATCACGGCGAAGGAACGCGTGCCGGCCGGTGCGTCGCTCCAGCTCAGCTGCGGGTTCAGGTTGCGGCCAAGGCAGACGTGGTGGGCCGGATCAGGCGTGCAGAAGGCGTAGTCGCCGGGTATGTTCTGGCCATCGGAAAAACTGCTGCTGCTCAGTTTCATCGTTGAGTCTCCTGGTTAGACGGCCGTGCGCCGCTTGAAGTCGCCCAGCCGGAAGCCGAGCAGCCATAGTGTAGCGAAATATGCCGTGGCGCCAAGCGGCACCAGCCAGGCCAGGTGGATGCTGCGGGCCAGGAAGCCGGCCTGCAGCCAGCCGGCTTCGCTGCCCATCCCGAACCACAGCACGCCGGCCATGACGAGCAGGGCAAGGAACAGCTTGGCGATGAAGGCCGGCCAGCCCGGTTGCGGCTGGTAGATATCCATCCGGCGCAGGCCGCGATAGAGCATCGCCGCATTCAGGCAGGCGGCGAGGCCGATGGAGAGCGCCAGGCCGGCATGGCCGATCCAGCCGATGAAGGCCAGGTTCATCACCTGCGTCGCGGCGAGCGAAATCAGCGCGATGCGGACCGGTGTCCTGACGTTCTGTCGGGCGTAGAAGCCCGGCGCCAGTACCTTGACCAGGATCAGGCCGGTCAGGCCGATGGTGTAGGCGACCAGCGCCTCGCGGGTGCGGAAGACGTCCTCGGCGGAAAAGGCGCCATGGAAGAACAGGGTGGCGATCAGCGGCACGGCCAGGATGGCCAGGCCAACGGCGGCCGGGGCGGCGAGGAGCAGGGTCAGGCGCAGGCCCCAGTCGAGCAGCTTGCCGTATTCGACGTGGTTCTCGCTGGCGTGGTAGCGCGACAACGAGGGGAGCAGGATGGTGCCGAGCGCCGCGCCGAGCATGCCGGAGGGGAATTCCATCAGGCGGTCGGCGTAGTAGAGCCAGGACACGCTGCCGGTGGTGAGGAAGGAGGCGAAGATGGTGTTGATCAGGAGGCTGACCTGCGACACCGAGACGCCGATCAGGGCGGGCCCCATCAGCGTGGCGATGCGCCGGACGCCCGGGTCGGCCCAGGCGGCCCGCCAGTTCAGCGTCGGGCGGGGCAGCATGGCGATTTTCTTGAGCGCCGGAATCTGGATTGCCATCTGCAGCAGACCGCCGATGAAAACTGCCCAGGCCAGCGCGAGGACCGGTGGGTCGAAATACGGTGCAGCAAAGAGCGCCATGGCGATGAAGGCGATGTTGAGCAGCACCGGCGTGAAGGCGGGCAGGGCGAAGCGGCTCCAGCTGTTGAGCAGGCCGCCGGCCAGGGCGACCAGCGACATGAAGAGGATGTAGGGAAAGGTGATGCGGGTCAGCGTCACGGTCAGTTCGAATTTGCCGGCGTCGGCGCTGAAGCCGGGGGCGGAGATCCAGACCAGCAGCGGTGCCGCTGCGATGCCGATGGCCGTGACGGCGAACAGTACCATCGACAGCAGGCTGGCGACATGGTCGACCAGTGTCCGCGTCTCTTCCTCGCTGCGTTTGTTCTTGTATTCGCCGAGGATGGGCACGAAGGCCTGCGAAAAGGCGCCCTCGGCGAACATCCGGCGCAGCAGGTTGGGCAGCTTGAAGGCGACAAAGAAGGCATCGGTCGCCATGCCGGCGCCGAAGGCGCGGGCGATCACGAAATCGCGTACAAAGCCGAGGATCCTCGACAGCAGGGTCATTCCGCTGACCGTGGCCAGCGCGCGAAGCAGATTCATGGGAGAGTGGCGTTGCCTGACGGTGGGCAAAAAAGCTATAATTCTACGCTCTGCTTTTTCGGAAGCGGCGAAAGCCTGGCAGTAACGGGTTTTCGGCTCAACCCCGTGTGCCGTTGTAGCTCAGTTGGTAGAGCAACTGATTCGTAATCAGTAGGTCGTGTGTTCGATTCACATCAACGGCACCAGTCAATTCAGCATTTCGCCCAGGCTGCGCTTGGGCTTTTTGCTTTTCTGTTTCGCGACCCTCGCCCCCGGCAAGCGGCCGCGATCGCCGGCAAAGGAGGTATCGATGCCTACACCCCAGCTTCTTCTCGAACACCTGAGAAAACACGGGCAATTGCTCGACCGCGAAATTGCCAATGCAATCAAGATTCCGCTTGCCGAAGTCCGGGAAGCTCTGGCCGAATTGTCCGCCCAGCACGAAATCTCGACTTGCAGTGTGACCAGCTTCAAGGACGGCAAGCCGGTCCAGGCCATTCAATGCCGTATTTTCGGCTACATCCCGAAACCGGCTCCAGGGCGCAAGCCCGGCAGCAAGCCGGCCGAGTAGTTTTCGTGGGTGGCCGTCCGGCTGCCCACCCAGCCTCGGCGGAACGATCCCGGTGCCTGAAATGATCATCGATCTGGCGGCCCAGGCTTGGGTCGCCCTGCATCGTCTCAGCACGCATGCGCTGCTCAACTGGCTGGATGACCCGGCCATTCTGGCCATCGCCTTTTGCTAGGCTGGCGTTAGTTCGCCCCTTCCCTGTTTCAGGCAAGCGTTTCGCGGCTGAGCGAGACACGATTGCGGCCGGCGCGCTTGGCTGCGTACAGGCCGGCATCGGCAAAGCGCAACAGTTGCTGCGGCGCCAGGTGCGGGCCGGGGCGTGCGCTGGCCACCCCGAAACTACATGACAGGCGGCCATCGATGCCGCTGGCATGGGGGATGCATAGTTCCAGCGCAGACTGGCGCATGCGCTCGGCCACGGCGAGCGCGCCTTCGGCGTCGGTGCCCGGCAGGATCGCAACGAACTCCTCGCCGCCATAGCGGGCGACGCTGTCTTCCACCCGGAACAAGGACTCACTGAGCGTGCCCGCTACCGCCTTGAGGCAGGTGTCGCCTGCCTGGTGGCCATAGATGTCGTTGAATTGCTTGAAGAAATCAACATCGCTCAGAACGATGCTGAGCGGTGTTTCGGTGCGCAGACAGCGTTTCCATTCGGTGGCCAGCGTGTCGTCGAAATAGCGACGGTTCGGGATGCCGGTGAGGCTGTCCAGCGTCGCGATCTCCTTGAGCTGGCGATGCACGTGGCAAATTTCGCGTTGCCGTGCCGCGATGCGCAGCATGGCGCGCACTTTGGCAAGCAGGACGACTTCGGAAACCGGTTTGCTGATGAAGTCGTCGCCGCCCGCCAGGATGCCTTGGGCCAGCACATCCTCGTCGGCGACCGAGGACAGGAAGACAATCGGTGTCCATGGTGCGAAGTCGGCTGAAATCCCAGATTGCTCCAGATGGCGGATGGCCCGGGTCAGCGAAATGCCGTCGATGTCCTTTTGCGTGCTGTCGAGCAGGATCATGTTCGGACTGGTCGAGCGGATGACCTCCAGTGCCTCGCCGGCCTCGCCGGCCGCAATGACGCGGACGTCGGGCAATTGCTTCAGGCAGTCGCAGATCTGGGCCCGGTCGGTCGGTGAGGGGTCGATGACCAGAATAGTGGCCAGGCGCAAATGGGCGGGAAGACGATCTGACATGGTCTTGGGCGATCTTCGCAGGATCATCCGATGATGATAGCACCGCCAAAGACACGGGGATTTTTCTTTGACCGAACCCGGGGTAACATGCTCGTTTGTTCCATACGGTACCGTCTGGAATGGTGATTGAAATCAGAGACAGAGGAGAGTGGCAATGCAGATCAAGGACAAGGTATTTCTGGTGACGGGTGGTGGCTCCGGCCTCGGCGCGGCGACCGCGACGGCGCTGGTCGAGGCGGGCGCCAAGGTGGTTCTGGCCGATGTCAATCGCGAGGCGGGTGAGCAACTGGCGGCTCAGCTGGGTGGCAATGCGCTGTTCGTCGAAACCGACGTGACCGGCGAGGCTTCGGCGGCCAATGCCATCAACTCGGCGGTGGCCAAGTTCGGCGCCCTGCACGGCCTGGTCAATTGTGCCGGTGTTGCACCGGCCGAGAAGGTGGTCGGCAAGGAAGGCCCGCATCGCCTGGAGAGCTTCACCAAGGTCATCAACATCAACCTGATCGGTACCTTCAACATGCTGCGCCTGGCTGCTGAGGCGATGCTGAAGAACGAACCGGATGCCGGCGGTGAGCGTGGCGTCATCGTCAATACCGCTTCCGTGGCGGCATACGAAGGTCAGCTCGGCCAGGCTGCCTATGCTGCCTCGAAGGGCGGCATCGTCGCCCTCACCCTGCCGGTGGCACGCGAACTGGCGCGTAGCGGCATCCGTTGCGTCACCATCGCCCCGGGTATCATGGAAACACCGATGCTGCTCGGCATGCCGGCCGAAGTGCAGGATGCGTTGAACAAGATGGTTCCCTTCCCGACCCGCATGGGCAAACCGGCCGAATATGCTGCGCTGGTCAGGCACATCGCCGAAAACGCCTACCTGAACGGCGAGGTCATTCGCCTGGACGGTGCCATCCGCATGGGCGCCAAATAAACTATACTGCGCCTCCGCCCGTGGCTCGAAAGGCACTTCGGTGCCTTTTTTCTTTGGTATGTCAGCATCTTCCTGTTATCACTGTGGCTTGCCCATTCCCGACGACGTCGACCTGTCAGTCAAGATCGGCGGCGAAACGCGGGCGATGTGCTGCTACGGCTGCCAGGCCGTCGCCCAGTCCATCGTCGACAACGGTCTGGCGGATTATTACCGCAGCCGCGACGCACTGCCCGAGTCGCCGCGCGAAGCGATGCCGGCCGTGCTCGATCAGTTGGCGCTATTCGACCACGCCGAATTTCAGAAGAGCTTCGTCAAGGAGCTGGGTGAGAACGAGCGCGAAGCTTCACTGCTCCTCGAGGGCATCACCTGTGCTGCCTGCATCTGGCTGAATGAACAGCATGTCGGCCGTCTGCCCGGTGTCACGGCGGTCGATATCAACTACGCCACCCGTCGGGCCCGGGTCCGCTGGGATGAGTCGCGCATCAAGCTGTCCGATATCCTGGCTGCCATTGCCGCCATCGGTTACCGGGCCTATCCCTACGATGCGGCGAAAAACGAGGAGATTTCCCGCAAGGAACGGCGCGATGCGCTGTGGCGCTTGTGGGTGGCCGGTTTTGGCATGATGCAGGTGATGATGTACGCCTACCCGGTTTACATCGCCGACGGCGACATGACGGCCGATATCGAAAGCCTGATGCGTTGGGCCAGCATGGTGCTCACCGTGCCGGTCGTCTTTTACTCGTCGGCGCCGTTCTTCCGCAATGCCTGGCGCGACATCAAGTTGCGTCGCGTCGGCATGGACGTCCCGGTGGCGCTCGGGGTTGGCGCTGCCTTTCTGGCCAGTTGCTGGGCGACCTTTACGCAGGCCGGCGAGGTCTATTTCGACTCGGTCACCATGTTTGTCTTCTTCCTGCTCGGTGGCCGTTTCCTGGAAATGACCGCCCGCCAGAAAGCGGTCAGCGTGACCGAGGCCCTGGCCAAGCTGCTGCCAGCCTTCGCGCAACGAATGCCGGCTTTTCCTGCTGAGCGCTCAGTCGTGCAATGCGTGGTGGCTGATCTGCAGGTTGGGGATCATGTGCTGGTCCAGGCCGGTGACATCGTGCCGGCGGACGGTCGCATCGTCGAGGGGGTGAGCAGCACCAATGAAGCGCTGCTCACCGGCGAGAGCCGGCCGGTGCCGAAAGCACCGGGCGATCCGGTGACGGGCGGTTCGATCAATGCCGAAAGTCCGCTGGTGGTGCGGGTCGATCAGGTCGGTGAAGGGACGCGCCTGTCCGCCATCATTCACCTGATGGAGCGGGCGGCCGCCGAGAAACCGAAAATCGTCGAGATGGCCGATCGCATCGCCAGCTATTTCGTTGCGGCGCTACTCCTCGTTTCGGTGGCCGTGGCTATCGGCTGGTATCTTGTCGATCCGGCGAAAGCCCTGTGGATCACCGTGTCGGTCCTGGTCGTGACCTGTCCCTGTTCGCTGTCACTGGCCACGCCGATCGCGCTGACCGTCGCCGCCGGGGCGCTGGCCCGGGATGGCCTGCTGGTAACGCGTGGCCACGCCATCGAAACCCTGGCCCGCGCCACGCATTTTGTTTTTGACAAAACGGGAACCTTGACCACCGGGCGCATGCACCTGGTGGATGTCCTGCCTGCAGCCGAGTTGTCGCGCGATGAGTGCCTCGCGCTGGCGGCTGCGCTGGAGCGGGCTTCCGAGCACCCGCTGGCCAGCGCTTTGCGCCATGGTTGGACGGGGGCGGCTCGGGAGGCTGTCGATGTGCGCAGCGAACCGGGGCAGGGGGTCGAGGGGTTGATCGATGGTTGTCGCTATCGTATCGGCCGGCCGGACTTTGCCCTCGCTCTGGCCGAAGGGAGCTTGCCCGAATCTGCCGGCGAGTGGCTGGCGAGCGGCGATACGGTTGTCGTGCTCGGCGACGAGAACGGGTGCCTGGCCCTGTTTCGTATCGGCGACGAACTGCGCCCCGAGGCGGCCCGCCTGGTCGGTCAATTGCGAGCCCTGGGCAAGCAGGTCGTGCTGCTGACCGGTGATGCGGAGAGCGTTGCGCGACGCGTCGCGGCTGCCTTGGGTATCGCGGATGTGCGGGCCGGTGTGACGCCGCAGGGCAAGCATGACTGCGTCAAAGAGCTGCAGGCGGCGGGCGCGGTCGTGGCAATGGTCGGTGACGGTGTTAATGATGCGCCAGTCCTGGCCCAGGCGCAGGTTTCGGTGGCCATGGGCGGCGGGGCGCAACTGGCCCGTACGCAGTCCGATTTCGTCCTGCTTTCCGAGAATCTCGATCACCTGCGGCATGGGCTTTCCCGTGCCCAGCGGACGCTGGTCATCATCCGGCAGAACCTGTGGTGGTCCTTCGCGTACAATTTCGTTGCCTTGCCCCTCGCCATCGCCGGTCACGTCACGCCATGGCTGGCCGGCATTGGCATGTCGGCCAGTTCGCTGCTGGTTGTTCTCAATTCGCTGCGTATCCAGCGCCAGGAGTCTGACTGATGGAAAGTATCTACCTGTTGATTCCCATCTCGGTGCTGTTGGTGTTCGGCATCGCGCTCGCCTTCTGGTGGTCAGTGCGCAGTGGCCAGTTCGACGATCTTGAAGGGCCTGGCTTCCGGGTTCTGATGGATGATCAGCCGCCACCAGCGGTTGATGCGAATAAGGGGAAGGGCGAAGCGAATGCAGCAAAAGCTGAAGAAGTTTGACTTGAGTCAATGCTCCAGGATGGCTGAGCGGTAATAATTCGCGCATTGCAAGGCGGCTGCCTTGCGTCAGTTCTCTGTTGGGGTTGGGGTGCGTTGCGACGCACCCTTTTTTTGTCCACTTTTTTACCCCCTCTTGCGCCAAAACGTAGATATTTCACACTAGTTCGGACTAGATAATTAGTAGGTTGATCTATGTCAAATTGACTCCGGTCGTCTAGAATACTATGCGTTGATATGCCCCTTGTGGTCTGGAAGAGGGGCATTCCGTTTTTCATTAGCGAGAGGTGGGTTCATGTCTGGAACGCAAACCACGTATAACGATAAAGTCGTACGGCAATTCGCCGTCATGACTGTAATTTGGGGCATCGTCGGCATGCTTGTCGGTGTCATCATTGCGGCTCAGCTCGTCTGGCCGGAACTTAACATTGGGCCCTGGTTGCACTTTGGGCGCCTTCGTCCGCTGCATACCAATGCAGTGATCTTTGCCTTTGGTGGCTGTGCGCTGTTTGCCACTTCCTACTGGTGCGTTCAGCGTACCAGCCATGCGCGCCTGTGGGGTGGGCCGCTGGTGCCATTCACGTTCTGGGGATGGCAGATCATCATTGTCCTGGCGGCGATCACCCTGCCGCTCGGTATCACCTCGGGTAAAGAGTATGCCGAGTTGGAATGGCCGATCGACTTGTTGATCACTGCGGTCTGGGTGTCTTATGCCCTGGTCTTCTTTGGCACCATCGCGGTCCGCAAGGTATCGCACATCTATGTGGCCAACTGGTTCTTCGGCGCCTTCATCATCGCTGTCGCGCTGCTGCATATCGTCAATAGCATGGAAATGCCGGTCTCCCTGACCAAGTCCTACTCCATGTATTCCGGCGTGCAGGATGCAATGATCCAGTGGTGGTACGGCCATAACGCGGTCGGCTTCTTCCTGACCGCCGGCTTCCTGGGCATGATGTACTACTTCGTGCCGAAGCAGGCAGGCCGCCCGGTTTATTCCTACCGCCTGTCCGTCGTGCACTTCTGGGCGCTGATCTTCACGTATATGTGGGCCGGTCCGCACCACCTGCACTACACCGCTCTGCCGGACTGGACTCAGTCCGTCGGGATGGTCTTCTCGCTGATCCTGCTGGCTCCGTCCTGGGGTGGCATGATCAACGGCATCATGACCCTGTCGGGCGCCTGGCATAAGCTGCGTGACGATCCGATCCTGAAGTTCCTGATCACCTCGCTGTCCTTCTATGGCATGTCCACCTTCGAAGGCCCGATGATGTCGATCAAGACTGTCAACGCACTGTCGCACTACACCGACTGGACCGTCGGCCACGTGCACTCCGGTGCTCTGGGTTGGGTGGCCATGGTTTCCATCGGTTCCATCTACTACCTGCTGCCGCGTCTGTTCGGCAAGTCCGAGATGTACAGCACCAGCCTGGTGACGGCCCACTTCTGGATCGCCACGATTGGCACCGTCCTGTACATCGCTTCGATGTGGATCGCCGGTGTGATGCAGGGCCTGATGTGGCGTGCCGTCAACACCGATGGCACCTTGGCCTACAGCTTCGTTGAATCCGTCAAGGGGTCCTACCCGTTCTGGGCGATCCGTTGGCTGGGTGGCGTCCTGTTCCTGACCGGCATGCTGATCATGGCCTACAACATGTTCAAGACCATGGCGGGCGGCAAGACCCAGGACATGCCGGTAGTTGCTCCGGCCGGTCATCACGCCTGATTAGGGGGAAATAACAATGCTTAAGCATGAGCAAATTGAAAAAAGCGTCGGCCTGCTCGTTGTTCTGACCTTGTTGGTGGTCAGCGTGGGCGGCCTGCTGGAAATCGTTCCGCTGTTCTTCCAGAAGTCGACCACGACTCCGGTTGAAGGCACCAAGCCCTATGACGCCGTGCGTCTGGCCGGTCGCGATGTTTACATCCGCGAGGGCTGTTTCCTCTGCCATTCGCAGATGATTCGTCCGTTCCGCGCCGAAACCGAGCGTTATGGTCACTACTCCGTGGCTGGCGAATACGTCTATGACCACCCCTTCCAGTGGGGTTCCAAGCGTACCGGGCCGGACCTGCATCGCGTCGGCGGTCGCTACTCCGACGAGTGGCAGCGTGCTCACCTGATGAATCCGCGCGACGTGGTTCCCGAGTCCAACATGCCCGCCTTCGCTTTCCTGGCTGACGTCAAGGCCAAGGACAGCGTGGGGGCCGATATCGAGAAGAAGATGGAGATCATGCGCGGCTACGCTAATGCGCGGGGTATCCCCACCTATTCCGACGAGGAAATCAAGGGTGCCAAGGCGGCCATCGGCGAAAAAACCGAAATGGACGTTCTGATTGCCTACCTGCAGGGCCTGGGTCTGGCGCTGAAGAACGTCAAGTAATAGCCATGGACATCAATGATCTGCGTTCCATCGTTACGGTAGCCGGGTTGCTGTGTTTCCTGGCTATCGTGGGGTGGGCCTATGGCAAGGGCAGCAAGAAGGGCTTCGAGGAAGCCGCCAACCTGCCGTTCGCAGAACGTGATGACGATGGTGCGGCGTCCCGCACGTCGCACCCGCGCTGATATAAAGGAAAGCAAATGAGCGATTTCGTTAGCGATTTTTGGAACCTGTATGTGATCGTGATCGTCGTGGGCAGTATTCTCGCCTGCGCCATTCTGCTGATCGTACAGGGCAAGGCGACTTTCACGCCGGGCAAGACCATGGGTCACGTCTGGGATGAAACCCTCGAGGAATACAACAACCCGATGCCCAAGTGGTGGAGCTGGATGTTCGTGATCACGGTTGTGTTCGCGCTCGTCTATCTTGCCCTCTATCCGGGCTTGGGCAACTTCAAGGGCATGCTCGGCTGGACCTCGGTTGGCCAACACAAGGTCGAAGTCGATAAGATGGACGCCGTCGTCAAGCCGATGTTCGACAAGTATCTGGCCATGGATCTGAAGGCGGTGGCGGCCGACAAGCAAGCGATGGAAATGGGCAAGCGCCTGTATCTGACCTACTGCATGCAGTGCCATGGCGCTGACGCCCGTGGCGCCAAGGGCTTCCCGAACCTGACAGATGGCGACTGGCTGTACGGCGGTGAGCCGGAGCAGATCAAGGAGACCATCGCCAACGGTCGAATGGGCGTCATGCCTCCGCATGAGCAGCTGGGGGGCGATACGATCAAGGATCTGGCGAACTATGTCCGTTCCCTGTCCGGTCTGCCGCATGACTCGGCACGTGCCGCCAAGGGCCAGGAAACCTTTGGTTCGGCTGGTTGCGTTGGCTGTCACGGCATGGATGCCAAGGGCATGCACGCTGTTGGCGCACCGAACCTGACCGACAAGGTCTGGCTGTACGGTTCGTCCGAAGCTGCTATCACCGAGACCATCACCAAGGGGCGTCAGAACCAGATGCCGGCCTGGAAGGAATTCCTCGGCGACGCCAAGGTGCATCTGCTGTCGGCCTACGTGCTCAGCTTGAACCAAGGCGCCAAGTAATGAAGCTTAGCGGGGCGGCATGGCCGCCCCGCTGCTTTTCATGTCAGCTACGCCAGATTTGTATCCAAATTGCGTTGATCGTTCAGCGAACAGGCACTGCCCTAGCGTAATTTCGATACGGATATAGCCACC
This sequence comes from Dechloromonas agitata is5, assembly GCF_000519045.1. Taxonomy (GTDB): domain Bacteria; phylum Pseudomonadota; class Gammaproteobacteria; order Burkholderiales; family Rhodocyclaceae; genus Azonexus; species Azonexus agitatus. The sequence continues at coordinate 218,664 of NZ_KI912532.1, read as the reverse complement.
ATGGAACCCAGAGAAAACTCCGGCCAACAAGCCCCTGCGCCCGTTTCGTTCTACGAGAGGCACAAGAAGATCTATATTCGTGATGTCAAGGGCTGGTGGAATACTTGGCGTTGGGTGCTGGTCTGGCTGACTCAGATCATCTTCTATGGCGCGCCGTGGTTGGAGTGGAATGGCCGGCAGGCTGTCCTCCTTCATCTGGTCGAGCGCAAGTTTTACTTGTTCGGCCTGGTTCTGTGGCCGCAGGATGTGTTCTATCTTGCCCTGCTGCTGATCATTTCGGCCTACGCACTCTTCCTGTTCACAGCCATTGCCGGACGCCTGTTCTGCGGCTACGCCTGCCCTCAGACAGTTTATTCCGAGATTTTCATGTGGATCGAAAACCGGATCGAAGGGGATCGTTCGGCCCGCATGAAACTGGACAAAGGGCCGCTTACCACTCGCAAGTTCTACCTGAAGGCGGCCAAACACGCTGCTTGGCTGCTGATTTCGATCTGGACCGGTTTTACGCTGGTTGCTTACTTCACGCCGGTTGACGAACTGCTGGCCGCACTGCCCTTCGGCTTGTCCGGCTGGGAGTTGTTCTGGATCTTCTTCTACGGTGGCTTCCTTTACATGCAGGCCGGTTTTCTGCGCGAGCAGGTCTGCAAATACATGTGTCCTTATGCCCGTTTTCAGGGTGTGATGTTCGATCCGGATACCCTGGTCATTACCTACGACCCGGAACGGGGCGAGCCGCGCGGTGCGCGCAAGAAGGGCGGCGATGCCAATTCGCTCGGCGATTGCGTCGATTGCGGCCTCTGCGTCGCGGTCTGCCCTACCGGGATCGATATACGCAATGGCATTCAGTACGAATGCATCGGTTGCGGCGCCTGCATCGATGCCTGTGATCCGGTCATGGACAAGGTTGGCAAGCCGCGCGGCCTAATCCGTTACACCACCGAGAACGCCCTGGCCAAGCATTTCACACCGAAGGAAGTGGTCAGTCATATCCTGCGTCCCCGTGTGCTGCTTTACACCGCCATCCTGGTCGCCATCGTCGCCGCCTCGGTCTGGTCCCTGGCCACGCGGGTGCCGCTCAAAGTGGATGTGATTCGCGATCGCTCACTTCTGGCCCGCGAGGCGGACGATGGCCGCATCGAGAACGTTTACAACCTCAAGATCATGAACACGACCGAGGAGCCCAGGCGCTACGTACTGTCGGTCGAAGGGATGGACGGTATCGAGATTGTCGGTGACAAGCATGTCGATGTCGCCAGTGCCGAGAATCACGAGGTCACCATTGTCGTCCGCGTACCGCCGGAATCCGGCAAGGCGGGCGCCAACACCATTTATTTTGATATCAAGGCCGAGAACCACGAAGCCATCGCGGTTCATGAAAAGGCCACTTTCCTGATGCCCTGACCATGAGCCAAACGATGACCCTTCGTAGCGATGTTCAACCCTGGTACAAGCAGCGCTGGCCCTGGTTGTTGATGGCCGGCCCGGTCGCCGTCGTCATCGCCGGCGTTGTGACGCTCTGGCTGGCTGTTGCCAGCTACGACGGCTTGGTGACCGACGACTATTACAAACAGGGATTGGCCGTTAATCAGACGCTGAAGCGCGACCATCAGGCGAGTAGCCTTGGCCTTCAGGCTGACCTGATGCGCTCGGGCCAAGGCGTGCGCCTGTTGATCCGGGCCAACGAGGGGGTCGCGATACCCCAGGCCATTGATCTGCGTCTGGCCCATCCGACCCGGGCGGGCCAGGATCAGACGCTGGCCATGGTGTCGGAAGGGCAGGGTTTCTACAGTGGCAAGTTGCAGGGTGAGGTCGGCGGTCGCTGGCTGGTGTCCATCGAGGACCCGGCCGGTCAGTGGCGCCTGCACGGCGAATGGCTGGCCGATTCGGATGAGCCCTTGCGCCTGACGGCGCAACCGGCAAGGTAGTTTTTATTCGTTACAGGGAGGTAACTTATGGCGTGGGAACTGTTGTTTGGTAGTGACATCGGCCTGATGAGCCTGGTCGTCATCATCGGTGTGTTGGTCATCGGTGCCGTCATGGGCAAGATGTACTCGAACAAGGTGGAAGAAGAGTCGCGCAAACTCGGCAAGTAACGCCGGTGCTCCGGTAATCCCCCCGGCCAATAAAGGCGGTCAGAGGTAGAATTTTCTCGTAAAGGGAGAGTTCTGCATGAAGAAGTCGAAGTTTTCGGACAGCCAGATCATCGAGGCGTTGAAGCGGGTCGAGGGTGGGCTATCGGTGCCGGAGTTGTGCCGGGAGTTGGGAATCAGCTCGGCGACGTTCTACAAATGGCGGGCGAAATACGGCGGCCTGGACGTGTCCATGATGGCCCGGATGAAGGAGTTGGAAGCCGAGAATGCGCGGCTCAAAAAGATGTACGCCGAGGAGCGCCTGAAGGCGGATATTCTGAAGGAGTACCTGGGAAAAAAGTAGGTCGGCCATCTCGCCGGCGTGAGATGGCCAAGGAAGTGGTGGCCGGAAAGCGAATTTCGATCCGCTTGGCCTGCGACATTTTCCAGGTGAGCGAGACCTGCTATCGGTATTCGGCCAAGAAGAATGCCGAGAATGAGGAAATCGCCGACTGGCTGATGCGGCTAACCGACAACCACCGCAACTGGGGATTTGGGCTGTGCTTCCTGTACCTGCGCAACGTGAAGGGCTTTGGTTGGAATCACAAGCGGGTGTATCGGATTTACCGGGAGTTGGAATTGAATCTGCGGATCAAGCCCAGGAAACGGCTGGTGCGGGAGAAACCGGAACCGCTGGCCGTGCCGACTGCCATCAACCAGGTGTGGTCTATGGATTTCATGCATGACCAGCTCGAAGACGGGCGCTGTTTCCGGTTGTTCAATGTGATCGATGACTTCAACCGGGAAGCCCTGGGCATCGAGATCGATTTCTCGCTGCCGGCCGAGAGGGTGATCCGTGCCCTGGAGCAGATCATCGAATGGCGGGGGAAACCAGCCGCCATTCGATGTGACAATGGCCCGGAGAACATCAGCGGCCTGGTGCAAAACTGGGCAGAAAAGCGGCAGATCAAGATGGATTACATCCAGCCGGGCAAGCCCCAGCAGAACGCCTACGTCGAGCGCTTCAACCGGACAGTGCGCTACGAGTGGCTATCGCAATATTGCTGGGCAGACCTCGATGAAGTCCAGCTCTTCGCCACCCAGTGGATGTACGACTACAATCACGACCGCCCAAACATGGCCTTGGGCGGCATCACGCCAAAACAGCGGCTGGCCATGGCCGCGTAGCTCTACTTCTGATCGCCCCTAATTCTGGGGGGATTACCCTCCCCTCTTTGGGAGAAGCCAAACCCCTGACCGGACTCCGGCAGGGGTTTGTTTTTTTCGAGCGCCGTAGCACCATGCAGCATGTTCCGTGCATTTGTCATATCGGTTGCCGTTCACTTGCTGCTTATCACCTCGTTGTTTGACCGGGTGCTGCTCCTTCCGGTGCCGCCGTCAACCGAGGGGGTGGCGTTACGCGCCAGATTGGGCGTGCGGCCGGATGACATCCATTCGACGCCAGCCCGGCCCGGCGGGCGAAGAACGCCAACCGCGCCAGTTGAAGCCCTGCCCTGGTCGGCGCCGGACCGCCAAACCAGGGCGGTGAGGCGGGCAAGCGCCCGAGGGCAATACCCTCCGCCGCGGGCAGTCCATTCAGCGGTTTCCCAACGACCCACCGATCTGCAGGGCGAGTCCGATCCGGCCTTGCCGGCAGATGTCGAGCGGGAGTTCCGTCTGCTGCTGGCGCGCCGACTTCGTCACGTGGGGAGTCTGCACCCCTCTGGTGGAAAAGGTACCGTGAAGCTGTCGATTGCGTACTACGGGCCGGCCGGTGGCTCCGAAGTCAGGCTGATGCATTCCAGTGGTGATACGGAACTCGATGCCCGTGCGTTGTCCAGTTTAAAGGCGGCACTGCGTGATGCTTCGCTGCCGCAGGTGGCGCAGGGGCGCAGTTTTCGCATGTCGTTCGTGCTGGAATGCGGCTCGGGAGACTAGCGGCCTACAGCGGGGGCAAGTCTGCTTCGTGAAAGCTGAAGCGTTGCGCTTCCCGGTCACGCAGATAGCGTTCGAGGCACAGGGTGACGCTACGGAAGGCCAGATCCGGCCAGGGGATTTCGCTCGGCGAAAGCAGCTGCACTTCGAGACTCTCTTCCCCCGCCATGAAATCTGGCGAACGCAGCCGGCCGCGATAGAAGAGATGCACTTGATTGATGTGAGGGATGTTGACCATCGCAAAAGGCGCATCGACGGTAACTTCGGCGCCGGCCTCCTCGCGGGTTTCGCGAACGGCTGCTTCGGCTGTGGTTTCTCCGTTTTCCATGAAGCCGCCAGGCAGCGTCCAGTAGCCATGGCGCGGTTCGATGGCGCGCCGGCAGAGCAGGATTTTGCCTTCCCACTCGGCAACGCAGCAGATGACCAGGCGGGGATTCTCGTAATGGATGTGGCCGCAGGCCTGGCATACATGGCGTGGTAGCGAGTCACCGGCCGGAATGCGCAGGGAGACGCTGGCGCCGCAGCGGATGCAATAGTGGATCACGGCAGAACAGGCAGAGTCGAATGCCGGGAAGTTTAGCACCGGGCGCCTGAAATACGCTGGAGTTGCCCGTCTGGCGGGCTTTCTTTGCACAGTGGCAAGCCATGTGGCTACAATAGCAGGACTGATCATGGGTGGATTGGCGCAGGTCGACGGACCGGCGCGAGGGGGCTTGAATGTTTCTGATTGTTGGGTACGTCATAATTTTGGCTGCGGCGTTGGGAACTTACGCCATCCACGGCAGCCTGCTGGCCCTCTGGGTACCAACTGAATATGTCGCCATCATCGGCCTCGTCATCGGTTATTTCGTCGCCGCCAATAACATTTCCGTCATCAAGGCCACGGTTGGTGCAATTCCCGGGATTCTGAAGGGCTCCAAGTTCAACAAGGCCTTCTACATCGATACGCTGGCGATGTTGTTCGAGATTCTGGCCAAAGTCCGCAAGGAAGGCCTGATGTCCATCGAGGGGGACATTGAGAATCCCGAGGCCAGCCCGATTTTTTCCAAGTATCCGACTCTGGTTCAGGATCATCACATTATGGAATTCACGACCGACTACTTGCGCATGATGGTCGGTGGCAACCTGAATACCGTTGAAATCGAAAGCCTGATGGATGTCGAACTCGAGGCGCACCATCATGAAGCCATCGAGCCGAGCCATGTCGTGGCCAGCGTGGCCGGTGCCGTGCCGGCTTTCGGTATCGTCGTGGCGGTGATGGGGGTGGTGAACGTCATGGGCTCCGTCGGGCAGCCGCCGGCCGTGCTCGGCAAGATGATCGGTGGCGCACTGGTCGGTACTTTCCTCGGTATTCTGATTGCCTACGGCTTCGTCGAGCCCGTCGCCAAACTGCTTGAGCAGAAGGCGCAGGAAGGGGCGACCATTTACCGCTGCATCAAGATGGTGCTGCTCGCTTCCATGTCCGGTTATGCCCCTCAGGTGGCCATCGAATTCGGTCGCAAGGCCTTGGATTCCCATAACCGCCCCAGCTTCCGGGAACTGGAAGAAGAACTCAAGGCGCGCAAGGGCAAGTAAGCCCGGCTGGCGCATCAGAGATCAGCGATGAGCGACGATTCCACTCGCCCCATAGTCATCAAGCGCAAGAAGGTCGTCGCCGGCGGCGGGCATGGTGGCGCCTGGAAGATTGCCTATGCCGACTTCGTGACGGCGATGATGGCCTTCTTCCTGCTCATGTGGCTGCTCGGTTCGACCGCCAAGGGTGATTTGCAGGGCATTGCGGATTTTTTTCAGAATCCCTTGAAGGTTTCTCAGCAAGGTGGGGCGGGTTCGGGTGACGCGACCAGCGTCTTGCAGGGCGGGGGCAAGGATTTGACCCGCCAGTCCGGTCAGGTCAAGCGCGGCGATGTCGAGGCGAAGAAATCGACGTCGTTCTCCAAGGAGGCCCAGGCCGAGTTCCGCCGCAAGGAGCAGGAGCGCCTGGAACTCCTGAAGCGCGATATCGAGAAGATGATTGAGCAAAGCCCGCAACTGGCCCAGTTCAAGAAACAGATGTTGCTCGATATCACGTCGGAAGGCTTGCGCATCCAGATTGTCGACGAGCAGAACCGGCCGATGTTCGATTCGAGCAGTGCCGATCTGAAGCCATATACAAGGGACATCCTGCGTCAGATCGGCAAGGCGCTGAACGGGGTATCCAACCGCATCAGCCTGGCTGGGCACACTGATGCCGCCCAGTTTGCGGGCGGTGAAAAGGGTTTCTCGAACTGGGAGTTGTCGGCCAACCGGGCCAATGCCTCGCGTCGCGAGCTGGTACAGGGCGGTATGGATGACAGCAAGGTATTGCGCGTGGTCGGCTTGGCGTCGACTGTCCTGTTCGACAAGAACGATCCGTTGAATTCGGTGAATCGCCGGATCAGCATCGTCGTGCTGAACCGGAAGACCGAGCTGGCGATTCTGCAGGAAGAGGGGCCAGAGTCCGAGGTGGGCGGCGAAGAGATCCTGCCCGAGGGCTTGAGTTTGCCGGGGAGTGGCAAGGGTACCGCCGGTTGAGTCGAACCAACATCGAGGGGGGGCGTGTGGCGCATAGCAGCAAGATGATGTGGTTTGGCTTCGGCTGGTCTGGCCTGGTTCTCGGGGTTCTGCTGGCAGCCGATCCCACAGCCCGCTCGTTAGCCGTCATTGCCGCCCTGGTCGCCGTGGCGGGGGGCTGGTTGCTGCTCGCGCGTTCGCTGGTGGCAGCGGATCGACAGAACGGCGAGGCTGACAACCTCCTTGCGGCAAGGCATGAAATCGTTGAGCGCAGTGGCCAGGCCATCGTTCATGTATCGTCTGAAGCTACCCGCCAGGTCGAGGCGATGCGTCAGGAAATCCGCCGGGCGCAGGACATCTTCAGCGAGGCGATCGACAAGCTGGTCGCCAGTTTTCATGGCATGAACACACAAATCCAGCGCCAGCAGTTGCTCGGCATGCAGGTGGTCGGCGCTGGTGTCGCAGATGGTTCCGTCAGCGAATTCCAGGGCTTTGCGACGAAGACTTCCGAAACGCTGCGCCAGTTTGTCGAGAGCGTCGTCGAGAATTCCCGGTTGGCGATGTCCCTGGTCGAAATGACTGACCGCATCAGCAGCCAGATGAGTGAGGTGCGCGGCATGCTGGGCGAGATCGAAGGAATCTCCAAGCAGACCAACCTGCTTGCTCTCAATGCGGCCATCGAGGCGGCACGGGCCGGTGAGGCCGGGCGCGGCTTTGCGGTGGTGGCCGATGAGGTGCGCGACCTGTCCAGCCGGACCAGCCATTTCAGTCAGCAGATACGTGATTCACTGCTCAAAATGCAGGCCAACATCGAGGCCACCGAGCAGGCCATCAACCAGATGGCGGCCCAGGACATGACCTTCGCGCTGACCTCGAAGAACGATGTCGAAAACGCGATGCTTGGTATCAACGAAATGAACCGGAGGACGGGCGATACGGTCAGTGAATTGAACGTGATTGCGGAACAGGTCGAGCAGTCGGTCAATCAGGCTATCGTGTCGTTGCAGTTCCAGGACATGGTCACCCAGCTGCTTGGCCATGTCGGACGCCGCCTTGAGGTGATGGACGAAATCCTGGCTGACGAACAAAAAATGGCGGCGGTACTGAACAACTCCGGCGACTCGCTGGCGGCCTTGGCGGCGCTTTCTGAAATCTGTCAACACGTCGACCAGATTTCTCAGAAAATGGGTGTAATTTCGCAAAAGGTAGATAATAATCCTGTCAATCAAACCGGCTTCGCCAGCGGCGACGTCGAGCTTTTCTGAATATTTCGCGAGGTAGAGATGGCAAAAACCGTTCTTGCAGTTGATGATTCTGCATCCATCCGTCAAATGGTGTCCTTCACGCTGAAGAGCGCCGGTTACGATGTGGTTGAGGCGGTCGACGGAATGGACGGTCTGGAGAAGGCCAAGACCAAGAGCATCAATCTGGTGCTGACCGACCAGAATATGCCGCGCATGGATGGCCTGACCTTGATCAAGAATCTGCGCGCCATGCCGCAGTACGGCAAGACGCCGATCCTGATGCTGACCACGGAATCTTCCGACGCGATGAAGGCCCAGGGCCGCGCGGCCGGCGCGACGGGCTGGCTGGTCAAGCCGTTCGACCCGCAAAAACTGATCGAAGTCGTGCGTAAGGTGATCGGCTAGGCAGGTGCCGGTTGATCCACGCTATCGTGGATCATTCGCATTCCACATTCGGCTGCCCGATTCAGGCGGCCGTGCTCGGGGGGTAGCATGGCTATCGACATGAGTCAGTTCTATCAGGTGTTCTTCGAGGAATCGGCGGAGCACCTGGCGGCGATGGAAGGGTTATTGCTCGATCTCGATGTCGGCAACCCGGATCCGGAACAGCTCAACGCCATATTCCGCGCGGCGCATTCCATCAAGGGAAGCGCCGGTACTTTCGGTTTCACCGATCTGGCGGAAACCACGCACATTCTGGAAAATCTGCTGGACCGCATCCGCCGGCAGGAACTTGGCTTGCGCGCTGAAATGGTCGATGCCTTCCTCGAATGCGGTGATTTGCTGCGCGACATGCTGGAAGCGCATCAGGGCCGTGGGGCGGTCGATGCGGCAGCCGTCGAGGCGATTTGTGCCCGATTACGCCAGTTATCCAGCGATCAACCGGCCGCTGCTCCGGCCCGGCCGGCGGCCTCGGAGCCCGTCACCGCGAATGCCGCCACTGGTGGCAAGCGCCGGTTCAATATCCAGTTCGTGCCAACCGAGGTTTCGGCAAAGGGCGATGGCGTCAAGCAGCTCCTCGATGAACTGGCCGCACTCGGTACGCTGGAGATCCTCACCCAGCCGGTCGCCGGCGTGCATGACGTTGGTTATTGGCAGGTGCGCCTCAGTTGCAATGTCGGACAGGAGGCTTTTGCCGACCAGGTCGATTTCATTGCCGACAATGGCGCCTGGCGTGTACTCGAGGATGAGCCGTCCGCTGCGGCCGATGATGCTGCCTTTGGCTTCTTCGACGATTCGCCGGGAGCGCCGGAAAGCGATCCGGGTTATGGCTTCTTCGAACCGCCGGGGGAGCCGGTCAGCGAAGCATCGGCCGTTGCCCCTGACGGCGATGGCTACGGTTTCTTCGAACCCCTGCCGGACGTCGTTCCTGCACCAGCGGCTCCGCCGGTCGAAGAAGGCGAAGGCTATGGTTTCTTCGAGCCGGTTGCGACGCTGCCTGCGGCGGAACCGCCGGCGGCTGAGGAGGGCGACGGCTTCGGTTTTTTTGCTCCGCTGCCCCCCGTCGCTGCATCCGATGCCTCGCCCGCCGTTGTTGCGCCTTCCCCGGCCGTTGTCTCGGCACCGGACGAAAAAGCGACGGTTGAACCTCGCGGGCGTGCCAGCAAGGCATCACCCGCCGCATCGGCCAGCGATTCCTCCATTCGCGTCAGTGTCGAAAAGGTCGACCAGCTGATCAATCTGGTCGGCGAACTGGTGATCACCCAGGCCATGTTGCTGCAAACGGCAACCCAGATGCAGGAAAACGCCCCGGAGCGCCTGCTCAGCGGGCTCGTCCAGTTGGAGCGAAATACCCGCGACCTGCAGGAATCGGTCATGTCGATCCGCATGATGCCGATTTCCTTCGTTTTCTCGCGCTTCCCGCGGGTCGTCCGCGATCTTTCCGGCAAGCTGGGCAAGCAGGTCGAACTGAAGACGACGGGCGAGACGACCGAACTCGACAAGAGCCTGATCGAGCGTATCGCCGACCCCCTGACCCACCTGATCCGCAACAGCCTCGATCACGGCATCGAGTTACCCGAGAAGCGGATCGCCGCCGGCAAGAGTCCGGTCGGGACGATTACGCTCAAGGCCTACCACCAGGGCGGCAATATCGTCATCGAGGTGGGCGACGACGGTGCCGGCCTGCCGCGCAACAAGATTCTCGCCAAGGCCCGCGAACGCGGCTTGCAGGTTTCCGATCAGATGACCGATCAGGAGGTCTTCAACCTGATCTTCGAAGCCGGTTTCTCGACCGCCGAGCAGATCACGGACGTTTCCGGGCGCGGTGTCGGCATGGACGTGGTCCGCCGAAACATCCAGTCGATGGGCGGCCGGGTCGAGATCGACTCGATGCTCGGCGTCGGCACCCGCATGACGGTCCGTCTGCCGCTGACGCTGGCCATCCTGGACGGCATGTCGATTGCGGTTGGGGATCAGACCTACATCCTGCCCCTATCCTATGTCGTCGAATCCTTCCAGCCGCAGTTGGGCGACATCAAGACCCTCTCCAACCAGGCGCGGGTGATCCAGGTGCGCGGCGAATACCTGCCGGTCGTCGTGTTGCACGAGTTGTTCAACCTCAAGCCGCAGTCGGGCGATTTCTCGCAGGGCATCATGGTCGTCATAGACGCCGATGGCATCAAGGCGGCCCTGTTCGTCGATGCCCTGGTCGGGCAGCACCAGGTGGTGATCAAGAGCCTGGAGGCGAACTATCGTCGCGTGCCGGGGATTTCCGGCGCCACCATCATGGGCGACGGGCATGTGGCTTTGATCCTGGATGTCTCGGCGATCGCCGGCATGGCCAAGAGCAGTGTGCAGAAAGCCGGTTGACGGCTGAATCGAGGAGAAACGAATGGAAGCGATGACGCAAACCGGTAACCCAACAAGCGACGAGGACCTGGTCGCCAACGAGTATCTGACCTTCACGCTGGGCTGCGAGGAATATGCAATCGATATCCTGAAAGTGCAGGAAATCCGCGGATACGAGCAGCCAACCCTGATTGCCAATGCACCGCCCTTCATCAAGGGCGTGATCAACCTGCGCGGAACCATCGTGCCGATCGTCGATATGCGCATCAAGTTCAATCTGGGCAAGATCGAGTACACGCCATTCACCGTCGTCATCATCCTCAACATCGCCGGGCGAGTCATCGGTACCGTGGTCGACAGCGTATCCGATGTCATTTCGCTGACGCCTGTGCAAGTCCGGCCGGCTCCCGACTTCTCCGGCAGCTTCGATACCAAATACATTCTGGGGCTGGCCACGGTCGATGGCCGGATGATGATCGTCACCGATATCGAACGCCTGATGACCAGTGCCGATATGGAATTGATTGACGACGCTTCGGCGTCGAGTTGACCGGAAAAGGGAATCACCATGCTCAACCGTATGAAGATCGGAACCCGGCTGGTCTGGCAGGCCCTTGGCATGGCCTTCTGGTTCGCGGTGCTGATCCTGGTTGCCGTCTATTACATGGGCGACATCAACCAGGCAACCAAGTCGGTATTCGCCGACAAACTGGAGCCGGGCGTCATTGTCCTGCGCATCCAGGCCTTGATGGCCGAGAACAGCCAGTCGGTGGCGGCCGGCCTGCTGCACGATCCGGAAGGTCGCCAGGCGGCCCTGCATGATCACCCGCTGAGCCGGCATACGGAGGCAATCGTCAAGAACCGCGATGAAATTACTGCTTTGTGGAAACAGTTCAAGGCGCGCGGCCTCAATGATGAGGAGCAAAAGCTGGCGACAGTCTATGAAGAAAAGCGCGGCATCTACGTCAAGGATGGCCTGATGGCGGCCAGTGCAGCCCTGAATCAGGGCGACTTCATGGCGGCGTCCAGGATCTATTCGACCGTGGTGGAGCCGGCCTACCGCGATGCCAAGGCGGCTGCCGATGCCCTGCGCGAGTACTACGCGACGACCGGCCGTGGCTTGTATGAAACAGCCCAGGCCGACTTCCAGTGGTCGGTTCGCTTGATGGTGGGTCTGGTAGCCCTCGTCCTGAGCCTGATTGCTGCCTTTGCCTACATTCTGGGACGCAGCATCACCCGTCCGATCGCGAACGCGGTCGGCGTCGCCGAGCGCGTTGCGGCGGGGCAACTCGACAACCAGATCGATGTCGTCGGCAATGACGAGTCAGCTGTCCTGATGGGCGCCCTGAACCGCATGCAGAGCGAACTCAAGGCCAACATCGAGACCGAGCGCAAGGCCGCGCAGGAAACCTTGCGCATCAAGGTCGCGCTGGACGTGACATCCAACAGCGTCATGGTGGCCGATCCCGACGGCAAGATCATCTATTGCAATAACTCGGTGCTGGAGATGATGCGTCTGGCCGAGGCCGATTTGCGCAAGCAACTGCCCAATTTCCGGGCGGATGCCATTCTCGGCTCCAGCTTCGACATCTATCACAAGAATCCGGCGCATCAACGCAATCTGCTCGGTTCGCTGAAGAGTGTGCACCGGACGGAGATCACCGTTGGCGGCCGCCATTTCTCGCTGGTCGCCTGTCCGATCGTCAGCGATACGGGCGAGCGCTTGGGTACGGCGGTTGAATGGCGCGACCGGACAGCCGAGGTGAATATCGAGCAGGAGGTGGCCGGCATCATCTCGGCGGCCGCCTCGGGGGATTTCAGTCGCCGCCTCGACACCGCCGAGATGAGCGGCTTCTTCCGGCAGATTTCCGATGGCATCAACAACCTGCTGGAAGCCAACAGCAAGGCGCTGGGCGATGTGGGCGCCATGTTCGCTCGCCTGGCCCAAGGCGACCTGACGCAAAAGATCGATGGTGATTACCAGGGCATGCTGGGCATGCTCAAGGACGATGCCAATTCGACTGTCGACAACCTGGTGCAGATCATCGCGTCGATCAAGGAAGCGACGGACGCGATCAACACGGCGGCGAAGGAGATTGCGTCGGGCAATCAGGACCTGTCGAGCCGGACGGAAGAACAGGCGAGCAGCCTGGAAGAAACGGCGTCCAGCATGGAGCAGCTGACCAGCACGGTGAAGCAGAATGCCGACAACGCGCGGCAGGCCAACGAACTGGCCGGGACGGCACAACAGGTGGCGGTCAAGGGCGGCGAAGTGGTCGGCCAGGTGGTCGACACGATGAGTGCCATCCACCAATCGAGCAGCAAGATTGCCGACATCATCGGGGTGATCGACGGCATCGCCTTCCAGACCAACATCCTGGCGCTCAATGCGGCGGTTGAAGCGGCACGGGCCGGGGAACAGGGGCGCGGCTTCGCAGTTGTCGCCACCGAGGTCCGCAATCTGGCGCAACGCAGCGCCGCGGCAGCCAAGGAAATCAAGGGGCTGATCTCGGACTCGGTCGACAAGGTCGAAGCCGGTAACCGCCTGGTGGACCAGGCCGGACGGACGATGGAAGAAGTCGTCAGCAGCATCAAGCGGGTGGCCAAGATCATGGGCGACATCTCGGATGCCAGTCGCGAGCAGAGCTCGGGCATCGAGCAGGTCAGTCTGGCGGTCAGCCAGATGGACGAGGTGACGCAGCAGAACGCGGCCCTGGTCGAAGAGGCGGCGGCAGCGGCCGAGAGCCTGGAAGAGCAAGCGGGCAATCTGGCCCAGTCCGTGGCGGTGTTCCGCCTGAACGGCGGTCCGGTGGCTGGCCAGCCGGCGCGCCGCGAGCCGCGTCGGGTGGCGTTGCCGCACCATGAACCGGTCCGTCTGCAATCCGCCCCGGTGGGCACTCGCGTGGCAGTGCCCAAAGCGCTGGATGACGACGAATGGGAAGAGTTCTGAATGGCCAGCCAGACGCCTGATAAGACGAGGAGCGAGCAGTGCGCAACAACCAACCGATAACCAACGTCGAGATTCCCCTCAACGACGATACCCTGATTGTCTCCAAGACCGATCTGAAGGGGCGGATCACCTATATCAACCGTGATTTCCTGCAGATCAGCGGCTTTACTGAGCAGGAGCTGCTGGGCGAACCGCACAATATCGTCCGCCACCCCGACATGCCGGTCGAAGCATTCGAGGACATGTGGCGTGACCTCAAGGACGGGCGCCCGTGGACGGGGCTGGTCAAGAACCGCTGCAAGAATGGCGATTATTACTGGGTGCTGGCGACGGCCACGCCGACCCACGATGCCGCTGGCAATCACGACGGCTACATGTCGGTTCGTCGCAAGCCGGCAGCGCAGCAGGTTCGGGCGGCGGAAGAGGCCTATCGCCTGTTCCGCGAGCAGCGGGCCGGCGGCTTGCGCATCCGCCACGGCGCGGTAGTCAAGGGCGGCGATTCGCTGTTCGCCAACCTGTCGCTCAAGGCGCGAATGATGAGCGGCTTCGGGCTCATGCTGGCAGCCTTGCTCGTCGTGGCCCTGCTGGGCATGTGGGGCATGTCGCGAACGAACGATGAAGTGACCGGCATCTACGAGCGCCGTGTCATTCCGCTCCAGGAAATTTCGATCGTCGGCAAGTTGATGGCGGACAATCGCACGCAGATTCTGGCGGCCCTCCAGCACGATCCGGCCAACTCCTACGCCAAATTGCACGATCATGGGATCGATACCCACCTGGCGGCCATCGATAAGAACATTGCCGCGATTTCCGAGCACTGGGCCATCTACCGCAAGCAGGTACGCTCGAGTGAGCACCTGAAACAGGTCGAGGTGCTGGACCAGGCCCGGGAACGCTATCTCAAGGATGGCTTGCTGCCGGCGCGGGCTGCGCTGGCTGAAGGGCGTTATGCCGATGCCAACGAGATTCGGCACAAGCATGTGGATCCGGCCTATGCCGATGCTTCGCAGGGCATCGAGAGCCTGCTCAACTACCTGAGAACATCGGGCGAGAGCCAGGTCGCCGAGGCCGGGAATTCCTACGCCAGCATCCGGCTGTGGATGGTGCTGGCCGGCGTTATCGCGCTGGCGATCGGCGTCCTGGTTGCCCGTGCCTTGATCCAGACAGTGACCCGTCCGATTGCCGATGTGCTGGCTACCTTCAAGTCCCTGGCTAACGGGGATTACACCCGCAACGTCGATATTTCCCGTAACGATGAGATGGGGAAGGTGCTGCAGGGGTTGCAGTCGATGCAGATCCAGCAGGGCTTCAATGTCGCCGAGGCGGCCCGTGTTGCCGAGGAGAACCTGCGCATCAAGATCGGTCTCGACTGTGTGGATAGCCCGGTCCGCATTGCCGACAACGAGGGGCGCATCATCTATGCCAACCGCGCCTTGCTCAAGGCATGCGGCGAAATGGAGGACGCCTTGCGCGCCTACATTCCCGGCTTTACAGCCAATGCCCTGGTGGGGAGCGACCTGGGTGTCTTCTATCGCGAAAACCGCGAGGAAGCCCTGGAGCGCCTGCGTAACCTGAACGAGACTCGGCGTTCGGAACTGGCAATCGGTGACCGTGTTTATATGGTGACCACCAATCCGATCGTCAGTGAGCGTAACGAGCGCCTCGGTACGGTCGGAGAATGGCGTGACCGGACGGCTGAAATCGCTGTCGAGAAAGAGGTCGCCGGCATCGTCGGCGCTGCGGCCAATGGCGAGTTCAGCCGCCGGGTCGATGTCGCTGGCAAGACAGGTTTCTTCCTCAAACTGGCGGAAGACCTTAACCGCCTGCTCGATACCAGTCAGCAGGGGCTGGAGGATGTCGGCCGGGTGCTGTCGGCGATCGCCGGTGGCGATCTGTCACAGAACATCACCGCCGACTATGCCGGGACCTTCGGACAGTTGAAGGACGATACCAATGCCACGGTCGCCCGCCTGCAGGAAATCGTCGGGCAGATCAAGGAAGCGACGGACGCGATCAACACGGCGGCGAAGGAGATTGCGTCGGGCAATCAGGACCTGTCGAGCCGGACGGAAGAACAGGCGAGCAGCCTGGAAGAAACGGCGTCCAGCATGGAGCAGCTGACCAGCACGGTGAAGCAGAATGCCGACAACGCGCGGCAGGCCAACGAACTGGCCGGGACGGCACAACAGGTGGCGGTCAAGGGCGGCGAAGTGGTCGGCCAGGTGGTCGACACGATGAGTGCCATCCACCAATCGAGCAGCAAGATTGCCGACATCATCGGGGTGATCGACGGCATCGCCTTCCAGACCAACATCCTGGCGCTCAATGCGGCGGTTGAAGCGGCACGGGCCGGGGAACAGGGGCGCGGCTTCGCAGTTGTCGCCACCGAGGTCCGCAATCTGGCGCAACGCAGCGCCGCGGCAGCCAAGGAAATCAAGGGGCTGATCTCGGACTCGGTCGACAAGGTCGAAGCCGGTAACCGCCTGGTGGACCAGGCCGGACGGACGATGGAAGAAGTCGTCAGCAGCATCAAGCGGGTGGCCAAGATCATGGGCGACATCTCGGATGCCAGTCGCGAGCAGAGCTCGGGCATCGAGCAGGTCAGTCTGGCGGTCAGCCAGATGGACGAGGTGACGCAGCAGAACGCGGCCCTGGTCGAAGAGGCGGCGGCAGCGGCCGAGAGCCTGGAAGAGCAAGCGGGCAATCTGGCCCAGGTCGTGGCTGTCTTCAAACTGGACGACGGTGCGGTTGCGCCACGCCTGGCGGCACCGCGTTCGGCCTCCGCCCCAAAGCAGGCGCCACGCAATGCGCGGCTGGGGGGACGCAAGGCAAACATGCCGACCAGCCTCGACGACGAATGGGAAGAGTTCTGATCATGAGCGATTTGAAGAAAACAATTCCCCCTGTTTCGCCCTTGCGCTCGGCGCTGTCTTCCAGCCTGCCGAAGCGGGATGCCACCGTTCGGGAATTCTCGTTTTCACCAGCCGATTTCGAGCGCGTGCGCAAGCTGATTCATCAGCATGCCGGGATTTCGCTGTCACCGGTCAAGCAGGATATGGTCTATTCCCGCCTGGCCCGTCGCTTGCGGGCGACCGGCAAGCAGTCCTTTGCTGAGTATCTCGATGCCCTGGAAAAGAACGGTGGTGACGAGTGGGAGCGTTTCGTCAATTCGTTGACCACCAACCTCACCTCCTTCTTCCGCGAGCCACACCACTTTCCGATCTTCGCCGAACATCTGCGCAAGCTCGGCAACCGGCGCCCGATCCGGGTGTGGTGCTCGGCTGCTTCGACGGGCGAGGAGCCCTATTCGATCGCGATCACGGTGCTCGAAACCTTTGGTGCCAACGCCTCGCATGTCTCCATCGTCGCCTCCGACCTTGACACCAATGTGCTGGCCACGGCGCAAAAGGGCGTCTATCCGGCCGAGCGCGTCGAGAAGCTGTCGCCGGAACGCCTGCGCCGGTTTTTCCTGCGCGGTACGGGGGCACAGGAGGGCTTTGTCTCGGTGCGTCCGGAGCTAAAGAGCTTGATCCAGTTTCAGCGCATCAACCTGCTCGACGCGAGCTATGCCGTGAAGGGGCCGCTCGACGTGATTTTCTGCCGGAACGTCATGATTTACTTCGACAAGCCGACCCAGTACAAGATCCTGTCGCGCTTCGCACCGCTCATGCAGCCGGATGGCCTGATGTTCGCCGGACATTCGGAGAGTTTCCTGCATGCGGCCGATCTGTTCCGGTCGCAGGGCAAGACCGTTTACACCCTGGCCAGCGCACGATAGGGAAAAGCAGCTGTGCAACACGGCTACGACGAAAATCTCGCAACGAACTGCTACTTCGACCGCAAGTTCGGTCTGGAGGCTGCCAAGATTTTGCCGGGCGAGTATTTTGTCGCCAATCGGGAGGCTTTGCTGGTCACTGTTCTCGGCTCCTGTGTTGCGGCCTGTATTCGCGATACAGACTCGGGCATCGGCGGCATGAATCATTTCATGTTGCCGGATGACGGGGGGCGCGACACCGTCGGGAGTTCGGCGCGCTATGGCACCTACGCCATGGAGGTGTTGATCAACCACCTGCTCAAGCTCGGGGCGCGCCGTAATCGCCTGGAGGCGAAGGTCTTCGGCGGCGGGGCCGTGCTGGCCAGCTTGGCGAGCAGCAACGTCGGGGTGCGCAATGCCGAGTTCGTCCTGAACTTCCTGAAAACCGAGAAAATTCCGGTAGTCGCCAAGGACCTGCTGGATTCCTACCCACGGAAAATCTACTATTTCCCGCAGACTGGCCGGGTTCTTGTCAAGAAACTGCACCGCGTGCACAACGACACTCTCTTCAACCGCGAAAACGATTACAAGACCCGGCTTTCGGGAGCGAAGATGGAAGGCGAAGTGGAATTGTTCATTTGAGACGCCGCTCGTGGATTGCGCCTAGAACCCATTAATAGATAACAAAATGCCCCAAAAGATCCGAGTCCTGGTGGTTGACGATTCCGCCCTGATGCGCGGCCTGCTGAGCCAGATGATTGCTACGGCGCCCGACATGGAGGTGGTCGGAGCGGCACCGGATGCGCCGACGGCGAGGGAGATGATCAAGGCCCTGAATCCGGACGTCCTGACCCTGGATGTCCAGATGCCGAAAATGGATGGCCTGGAGTTCCTCGAGCGCCTGATGCGCCTGCGGCCGATGCCGGTGGTGATGGTCTCCTCCTTTACCGAGGCGGGCTCGGAAACGACACTGAAGGCCCTGGAGTTGGGCGCCATCGATTTCATCGGCAAGCCGCGGTCCGATGGCGGGAGGAGCATGGAGAACTATGCGGAAGAACTCATCGATAAAATTCGCGCCGCCAAGGGCGCTCGTCTGCGCCGCCCGGCGGCTGCGTCCGCTGCCATGTCGACGGTAAAACCGGCGGTGGCGCCGAAAGCCGGCTTGGGAAACAGTGGCAAGATCATTTTCCTCGGTGCCTCGACCGGTGGCACGGAAGCGATCAAGGATTTCCTGCTCGGTGTACCGGCCGATTGCCCCCCCATCCTGATCGTTCAGCACATGCCGGAGGCTTTCACAGCCTCCTTCGCCCGGCGCCTGGACAGCCTCTGCGCACCGCGCGTCATCGAGGCCCAGGGCAACGAAAAGGTGGAACCCGGAACGGTTTACATCGCGCCGGGTCATTCCCACATGCAGATCAAGCGGACCACCAACGGTTACGCCATCGAACTGGCGTCGACCCCGCCGGTCAATCGGCACCGTCCCTCGGTCGATGTCCTGTTCGACTCGGCCGCCAGTCTGGTCGGCCGCAAGGCGATCGGGGTGATCCTGACCGGCATGGGCAAGGATGGTGCCCAGGGGTTGTTGCGCATGCGCCAGGCCGGTGCCCGGACCTTCGGACAGGATGAAGGCAGTTGCGTCGTCTATGGCATGCCGCGCGAGGCTTATCTGATCGGTGCGGTCGAGGAGCAATACCCCCTCGATGAGATAGCCCGACGGGTGCTCGCCGCCGCTCCTGCCTAGGAACAATGGCTTGTTCTCGGTGGGTAAAGGTTTAAACTAATGTGAGATTTGCTCTTTTTGGATAGGAATACTCATGCAAGCAAGCGTTCTTAACGAGTCTGGCAAGGCAACCATCAAGCTGGCTGGTCGTTTCGATTTCAATACGCATCGCGAATTCCGCAGTGCCTACGAGCCCTTGGTGACCGACGCTGCTGTACGCTCGGTCGTTGTCGATTTTTCCGGAGTCGATTACCTCGATAGTTCTGCGCTGGGTATGTTGTTGATGTTGCGGGATAAACTGGGTGGTGCCAACAAGGAAGTCGCCCTGAGCGGGGTGCGTGGCAACGTAAAGCAGGTGCTCGATATTGCTAACTTTGGTAAATTGTTTCAGATTTCCTAAATGTTGTAGGTGGCCTGCCGTTAATATAATGATGGCCTGGTGAACAAAGATAGGGGCAGGCTTCGCTGCCAAGAAGTTGCCGGAGGCAAGCCTGAGCCTGGCAGCATGCGAAAGGAAGACGATGTCGGAACTACTGAAGAATATTGATGCGCGAACCAAGCTGGCGGGGACGAACAAGCTGGAAATCCTGCTCTTCTTTCTCGGAGTGGACCAGCGTACCGGCCGCCGCGAGACTTATGGCATCAACGTCTTCAAGGTTCGTGAAGTCATGCGCACGCCGGCCATCACCGCCGCTCCAGACATGCCTTCGTCGGTCGAGGGAATGGTCAGTCTGCGCGGCGCATTGGTGCCGGTGATCGACCTGGCCAAGTACTCCGGCATTGCGGCCAGTACGCCGCGCGAAATCATGATCGTGACCGAGTACAACGGTCACACCCAGGGTTTTCTGGTCGAGGGGGTGGACACCATCCTGCGCCTGGACTGGAGCAAGATGCGGGTGCCGCCCGAAATGCTGACCGCCCAGACCGGCGGTCTGGTGACGGCGGTGACGGAACTGGAAGATAACCGTCTGGTGATGATGATGGATGTCGAGAAGGTGCTCTCCGAGACCACCAGCATCGATAACGAGATCATGTATCGCGGCGTGGTTCCGGTTGATCGCCCGGACTGCACGGTTTTCTATTGCGACGATTCCAGTGTCGCCCGCAAGCAGATCGAACGCACGCTCGTTGCCATGGGCGTCAAGGGGGTTGCGGCGGTCAACGGCCGACAGATGTGGGAAGAGATGGAGAAGGTTGCCGTCTATGCGCAGTCAGTTGGCAAGCCGGCATCTGCGATCATCAATCTGGTGCTGACCGATATCGAGATGCCGGAAATGGATGGCTACATCCTGACCAAGAAAATCAAATCCGATCCCCGCTTCAACGGGATTCCGGTGGTCATGCATTCGTCCCTGTCGGGTATGTCCAATCAGAAGCTCGGGATGTCGGTCGGCGTCGATGAATACGTGCCCAAGTTTGAACCACTGCGCTTGTCGGAAACCCTGGCGCGTCGTCTGGGCGTTGATATCGCGCCGGTCGTCTCGGCTTGAGAGCGGGAGTGAACGATGAACCTCGTTGAGAACAAGAATCTTCTGGATAGTGTTGATGCGCGGACGCGGCTGGCCGGTTCCAACAAAATGGAAATCCTGCTTTTCACGCTCGGGACGCGCGAGATTTTCGGCATCAACGTCTTCAAGGTGCGCGAGGTCGGGCGTACGCCGCACATTACCAAGACCCCCAACATGCCGCGCGGCGTCGAGGGGCTCATCTCGTTGCGCGGCAACGTGATCCCGGTCCTGTCGCTGGCGCCATTCCTGCATCTCGATACCCAGCCGGGGCGTGGCAAGACCATGATGGTCGCCGAATACTCCAAGCGCACCCTCGGCTTCCTGGTGCATGAGGTCGATCGCATTATCCGGGTCGATTGGGAGCGCGTTAAGGCACCGGAAAGCGTTTTGTCGGCCAACCAGGGGTTGATCACGGCAGTCATCGAACTAGAGGATGGCGGCCTGGTTTCCATTCTCGATGTCGAACAGATACTGGCCAACGCTTTCGGTGAGGCGATGATCGTCGATATCCCGCCGGCGCGTGTCGATCCCGATACCAGTGTCTTCTTCGTCGATGACTCGATCGTTGCCCGACGCAAGATTTCGGAGGTACTCGACAAGCTCGGTGTCCGCCACAAGCATGCGACGAACGGCATGGAGGCCTGGACGCGGCTGCAGGGCATCGCTGCGCACGCCATGCAGATGGGGCGCAACATTCGCGACGACGTGCGCCTGATTCTGGTCGATGCCGAAATGCCCGAGATGGATGGTTATGTGCTGACCAAGAACATCAAGTCCGATCCCCGGTTCGAAGGGGTGCCTGTGGTCATGCACTCCTCCCTCTCTTCCGAGGCAAATCGCGCCATGGGCAAGGCGGTCGGTGTCGACGCCTACGTGGCGAAATTCGATGCCGAAGCGCTGGCCGATACCTTGCGCCCGCTAATTGAACGATAACAAACAAGAGTTTCTGGAGTAGTCGATGGCTGATCCCAAAATGCGTTTTCTGGTGGTGGATGATTTCTCCACGATGCGCCGTATTGTCCGCAATCTGTTGAAGGAGCTCGGCTTTACCAATGTCGATGAGGCCGAGGACGGGGCCATCGCCCTGCAGAAGCTGCAGGCCGGCGGCTTCGAGTTCGTCGTCACCGACTGGAACATGCCGAACATGGATGGCCTGACCTTGCTGCAAACCATCCGGGCAACGCCAAACCTCAAACACTTGCCGGTCTTGATGATCACGGCTGAAGCCAAGAAGGAAAACATCATCGCTGCTGCCCAGGCCGGGGCAAGCGGCTACATCGTCAAGCCCTTTACTGCAGGAACGCTTTCCGAAAAGCTGAACAAGATTTTCGAGAAAATGGGCCAGGCCTAAGGGGATAGCATGTCTGCCACCAACGATTCCGCCGATCTGGAAGCCCTCTTCGAATCGATCGCTTCCGATTACGCCCCGCCCGCTGCCACACCGGCGCCCGCACCCGCACCTGAGCCCGCTGCTGCAGCCAATGCGGATTCTGACGACCTGCAGGCGCTGTTCGACAGCATCGCTGCCGAAACGGTGACGCCCCAAACGCAGGCTGAGCCAGCGAACATCCAACCGGACGCCGCCGAGACCGCCTCTGGCGGCGAAGAATGGCCAAAGCAGGAAGCGGTCTTCAATCGCATCGGCCATATGGCACGCGCATTGCACGATACCCTGGGCCAACTGGGATACGACAAACTGCTCGAGCAGACTGTCTCCGCCCTGCCTGATGCCAAGGACCGCCTGGCCTACGTCGCAAACCTGACCGAGCAGGCGGCTTGCCGGGTGCTCAATGCGACCGATATTGCCGGCCCGCTGGTCGACGAGATTGAGAGCTCTTCTTCAGCCCTGGCGGCTCGCTGGGACAAGGCGTTCGCCAACCAACTCGGTGTCGCCGAGTTCAAGCAACTGGCCGAGGAAACGCGGGCGCATCTGAAGGATCACATCCCCGCCAAGACCCGAGCGACACATGCCCAGTTGACCGAAATCATGATGGCGCAGGATTTTCAGGATTTGACCGGCCAGGTCATCAAGAAGGTTGTCGCCCTCGCGCAGGAACTGGAGGCCGGGCTGATGGGGGTGCTGCTCGAGGTTGTGCCGGAAACCAAGCGGACTGGGGAGGTGGCCAGTTTGATGAATGGGCCGGTCGTGAACGCCGAAGGGCGTTCCGATGTTGTGGTAAACCAGGCGCAGGTGGATGACCTGCTCGACAGCCTCGGATTCTGAGGAGGGGCACTATGAGTGACTTTAGCGGCATGGAAGATCTCCTGCACGATTTTCTGCAGGAGGCGAGCGACTTGTTGTCCGATGTCGACAACAAGCTGGTCGATCTGGAAAAAATGCCGGATGACCGCGGATTGCTCAACGATATTTTTCGGGGCTTTCACACCGTCAAGGGGGGGGCGGGCTTCCTCAATGCGACCGAACTGGTGACCCTGTGCCACCTGACAGAGAACCTGTTCGACCGCCTGCGCAACGGTGAGCTGGAACTGACGCCGGAGTTGATGGACGTCATCATGGCGGCCACCAAGGGGGTTCGCGAAATGTTCGGCGAGTTGGGGCAGATGGTTCAGCCACAGCCAGCTGATCCGGGCGTGCTTGCCGCGCTGCAGGGTGCCCTGGCCGGCGAGGTACCGGTCATCGCCGCGGCTCCCGCGAGTGCGCCGCCGCCGGTTGCTGAAGCAGTGCCGCCTGTCACCCCCGGGGAGCCGGACTGGAATGTCCTGCACGCGGCCGTGACTGGCCAGGCAGCGGCGCCGCAGCAGGCTGCAACAGGCGAAGTGCTGGCCAAGGCGCCGGCACCGGCCGCGGCGGCCGAAATTGCCGTGGTGCCGGCGGCCGGCATGCCGGCCGATGCCGGGCAAGCCACTGCGGCTTCGCCCTACGGTCGTCGCGCCACTGACCGTCCGGGCGGTCAACCGGTCAATGCCCGGCGTGCCGAGGAGCGGGTACGCGAGAACACCATCCGGGTCGATACCTCCCGTCTTGACCAAGTGCTGAACTTGTCGGGCGAAATCGGCCTGACCAAGAACCGCCTGACCAGCCTGCGTGCTGATATCCTGGCCGGCAAGAATGATTCCGAGACGCTGCACGCTCTCGATCAGGCAGTCAGCCAGCTCGACCTGCTGGTTTCCGATCTGCAGAACTCGGTCATGAAGACCCGCATGCAGCCCATTGGCCGCCTGTTCCAAAAGTACCCGCGCATTGCCCGCGATCTGGCTCGCCAGTTGGGCAAGGATGTCGAGCTGGTGCTGGCCGGTGAGGAGACCGAGGTCGACAAGACGATGATCGAGGATCTGGCCGATCCGCTGATCCACCTGATCCGCAATGCGGTCGACCACGGCGTCGAGATGCCGACCGAGCGCCTGGCGGCCGGCAAGCCGTCGAAGAGCCTGGTTCGTCTCGAGGCGCGCCAGGAGGGTGATCACATCGTGCTGATCATTGCCGATGACGGCAAGGGCATGAGCGCCGAGCGCATCCGGGCGAAGGCCATCGAGAAGGGGCTGATTTCGGAAGAAGAGGCGAACGTCCTGGATGAGCGGCAGAGTTTGAACCTGATTTTCCTGCCGGGGTTCTCGACCAAAACGCAGATTTCCGACGTGTCCGGCCGTGGTGTCGGCATGGATGTCGTGAAAACCAATATTCAGAAGCTGAACGGCTCGATCGAGATTCGCTCCGAACCGGGCAAGGGCTCCGTTTTCATCATCTCGCTGCCGTTGACCTTGGCGATTCTGCCGGTGCTGCTGGTGCTGCTGGGCGATCAGCCGTTCGCCCTGCCCTTGTCGCTGGTACGCGAGATCCTGCCAATCGACAAGTCGCGCATTCAGGAGGTCGGCGGCAAGGAAACGTTGGTTGTGCGGGGCGAGGTCCTGCCGGTCATCACGCTTTCCCGTCTGCTAGGCTGGCCGCTCGAACGCGATCCGGAGTATGGCGTGTTCATGCAGACTGCCGAGCGCAGCTTCATCCTCGGTGTCGATAGCTTTGCCGGGCGAGACGATGCGGTGATCAAGTCGCTGGAAGACTTCCGTCCGCGTGGCGTTGCAGGGGTGACGACCTTGTCCAACGGGCAGATCGTGCTGATTCTGGACATGAAGGAACTGCTGGCCGACCTCGGGCAGCATGTCGATATCGGCTCGGCCGTCAGGGCGCTCGACTTCGCCTGATTCCCGTTTAAGGTCAACGAGTTGAGAGGGGGCTTCGGCCCCTTCTTTGTTTTTGGATGTTTACTCTGTTGTCATGTGCTTGCGTTCGGCATCTGAGAAACATTCTAAAAAAGGTGGTGTACCTATTTAATTTTTCTAGTTTTTTCCTATAATGGCCGTAACCTAGACACTGAACGGCCATGGCGGAAGATAGCGACCTCGAAAAAACCGAAGAGCCTACTGGCAGGCGAATCGAACAGGCCCGCGAGCAAGGCCAGGTCCCCCATTCCCGTGAACTCGGCACATTTCTCGTTCTGGTGGTTGCTGCAGCGACGATCTGGATGATGGGTGGCTGGTTCGTCCAGCGCTCGATGGCCCTCATGCGCAAGGGATTCCTCATTGAAGCGCCGGTCATGCGCGAACCCGCCCTGATGCTGCCTCGCCTGGCCGAACTCTCCGGCGATGCCTTGCTAACTTTCTCGCCCTTGCTGGCGGTAATGTTTGTTGCGGCTATCCTGCCGCCGTTTTTCCTGAACGCCTGGGTTTTCTCGCCGAAGGCCCTGGTTCCCGACCTGAAACGACTGAACCCCCTGAGCGGCTTCGGCCGGATGTTCTCCTGGTCCAGCCTGATGGAGTTGGTCAAAGCGCTGCTCAAGGCCGTGCTGGTCGGCGGAATTGCTGCCTTGCTGATCTGGAAGGAGCGCGACGAGCTGTTCGGCTTGCTCAGCGAACCCCTTGAGGTTGGTCTGGCTCATGCCGGGCATCTGGTTTCATTTTCCTTCCTGATCCTGGTCGCCGCCCTGGTCATCATCGTCGCTGCCGATGTTCCCTTCCAGCTCTGGCAATACTTTGACAAGCTGAAGATGACCAAGGAAGAGGTCAAGCAGGAAATGAAGGAAATGATGGGCGACCCGCACGTCAAGGGCCGCATCCGCAGCCTGCAGATGCAAGCTGCCCGCAAGCGGATGATGGCGGCGGTACCCCAGGCGAACGTGGTGGTGACCAATCCGACCCACTATGCCGTTGCTTTGTCCTATCAAGCGGGTATGGCGGCGCCGAAAGTGGTGGCCAAGGGGGTCGGGGCGGTTGCCCTGAAAATACGCGAACTGGCCGGCGAGCATGCTGTGCCGATACTCGAGGCGCCACCCCTGGCGCGAGCCCTCTACAAGCATACGGAAATCGACGCCGAAATCCCCTCCGCCCTGTACAACGCAGTCGCGGAGGTTCTTGCTTATATCTACCAGTTGGCCAACTGGCGCCAGGCGGGTGGCGTCTATCCGGTGCCGCCGCGCGACTTGCCGGTGCCGCCCGAGCTTGTTCCGGAGGCTGCGTAAATGGCCGCCTCGTCGATGAGCATGCAGAATTTCCTGGGACGGCTGAATGTGACGCAGCTGGCGGCGCCCGTTCTCATCCTGATGATTCTGGCGATGATGGTGTTGCCGCTTCCGGCTTTCGTGCTGGATGTCTTCTTCACCTTCAATATCGCCATCTCGGTGCTGGTTCTGCTCGTTGCGGTCAATACCCAGAAGACACTCGATTTTTCGGTGTTCCCGACTGTTCTTCTGGTCACGACGCTGCTTCGTCTGTCACTCAACGTGGCATCGACCCGGGTGGTCATGCTCGAAGGACATAGCGGTCCGGACGCAGCCGGCAAGGTGATCGAGGCTTTCGGCCACTTCCTGGTCGGCGGTAACTTCGCCGTCGGTATCATCGTCTTCATGATCCTGGTGGTCATCAACTTCGTGGTCATCACCAAGGGTGCCGGCCGGGTGGCGGAAGTCTCGGCCCGCTTCACGCTGGACGCGATGCCCGGCAAGCAGATGGCCATCGATGCCGACCTCAATGCCGGCTTGATTGGCGAGGAAGAAGCCCGCAAGCGGCGTTCGGACATCTCCCGCGAATCGGAATTCTTCGGCTCGATGGACGGTGCCTCCAAGTTCGTCCGGGGTGATGCGGTGGCTGGCATCATCATCATGCTGCTCAACGTCGTGGGCGGCCTGATCGTTGGTGTGCTCCAGCACAACATGGAACTGGCCCAGGCCGCCAAGGTATACACACTGCTGACCATCGGTGACGGTCTGGTCGCCCAGATTCCCGGACTGATCATCTCGATTGCGGCCGGCATGGTGGTGACCCGTGTCTCCGACGATCGCGACATCGGCCAGCAGGTGATGGGCCAGATGTTCCGGAATCCCAAGGCAATCGGCATCACGGCCGCCATCGTCGGTTTCCTCGGCATGATCCCGGGCATGCCGAACCTGGTCTTCCTGCTCCTTTCCTCGGCCCTCGCCTGGTTCGCCTGGAACATGACGCAGCGTGAGAGGCGTGTCGTCGAAACCCCGGTTCCCGTAGCGCCGCCCCCCGTGCAGGAGGCCCTCGAGGCGAGCTGGAACGATGTCGCGCCGCTCGACGTGCTCGGCCTGGAAGTCGGCTACCGCCTGATCCCGCTGGTCGACAAGTCTCAGGACGGCGAGCTGCTGCGCCGTATCCGCGGCATCCGCAAGAAATTTGCCCAGGAGGTCGGCTTCCTCGTCTCGCCGGTGCATATCCGGGACAACCTGGAGCTCAAACCAAACGCCTACCGCATCCTGCTCAAGGGGGTCGAAATCGGTCAGGGTGAAGCCTTTGCCGGTCAGTATCTGGCGATCAATCCCGGTCGCGTGGCCGGTACGCTCAATGGCACCAATACCACGGATCCGGCCTTCGGCCTGCCGGCGACCTGGATCGATGCCGGCCAGCGCGACCAGGCCCAGGCCTACGGTTATACGGTGGTCGATGCCTCGACCGTCGTGGCAACCCATCTCAATCACCTGATCCTGACCCACGCCGCCGAACTGCTCGGCCGCCAGGAGGTGCAGCAGTTGCTCGATCACCTGGCCAAGGAAATGCCGAAGCTGGTTGAGGATCTGGTGCCCAAGGTGCTGCCGCTCGGTACCCTGCAGAAGGTTCTGCAGGCCATGCTGGAAGAAGGTGTTCATATCCGCGACATGCGTACCATCATCGAGACGGTGGCCGATCATGCGACGCGCACGCAGAATGCCGACGATCTGGCGACGCAGGTGCGTGTCGCCCTCGGCCGGGCCATCGTCCAGCAGCTCTTCCCCGGCAATGGCGAGATGCAGGTCATGTCGCTTGACCCGACGCTGGAGCGCCTGCTCGCGCAAGCGGTTGCCGGCGGCTCCGAAAACACCAGCTTCGAGCCCGGTCTGGCCGATACGCTGATCCGCGAAACCGCCGCTGCCGCGCAGCGCCAGGAAAGCCTCGGCCTGCCCGCCGTGCTGCTCGTGCCAGCCAGCCTGCGCCTGCTCCTGTCGCGCTTCCTGCGGCGAACCGTTCCTCAACTCAAAGTGCTTTCCCACACCGAAGTGCCGGAAGCCCGAATCATCAAGGTGACCTCGATCATCGGAGGTAAAACATGAACGTCAGAAAATTCATCGCTGCCAATGCCAGGGATGCCTTGAGGAAGGTCAAGGAGACACTGGGCAACGACGCGATCATCCTCTCCAACCGGGGCGTGCCCGGTGGCGTGGAGATCATGGCCGTCGCCGCCCGCGACATGGCCATGATCGTGCCGACCCCGGTTGCCGAAAGCGCGTCGGCGCCTCGTCAGTCCTTCCCCCCGGCTGCTGCCCAGCCGGCGTCGCGCGCGCCGTTGGTGGATAGTGATGACGATTATCGCGTCGTGCTGAATTCGGCGCGGGCGCGCATTTCACAGCCCATGCCGCAAAATGCCGTACCGCCGGCGCCGACCATGCAACGCCCGGCAGTCAATCACGCGATCCCCGCGAAAGCTGCCGCCACGGTCAATGCCGGTATTCCCAAGAACGGCGCCCTGCGTAACCTGGATCTGAATCGCCCGGCGCAAACGCCGGTCCCGCCGCGCGTGACGCCTGCCGCGGAACCGACCCAGCAGCCAGCCTCGGCCTCCCCGCCGTCGGCGGCGCGTCGTACCGAGGCGGAAGTGGTGCCGCTGGCGGTCATGGAAGAAATCCGCTCCCTGCGCAAGATCGTCGAGCAACATCTGGCCGGCTTTGCCTGGGGCGAGGTGGCGCGTTCCGAGCCGGTCAAGACCGACATCCTGCGCCAGATGCTGGATGCTGGCTTTTCGCCGCAGTTCGCCCGTGACTTGCTGACTGAACTGCCGCAGGATATGAGCACGATCGAAGCGATGGCCTGGGTAAAAGGGGCGGCGGACCGCTCCCTGCTGACCATCGGCAACGAAGACGACATCGTCGACCGCGGCGGTGTTTATGCGCTGGTCGGGCCTACGGGCGTTGGCAAGACGACCACCACCGCCAAACTGGCGGCACGTTGCGTCCTGCGTCACGGGCCGAGCAAGGTCGCGCTGGTGACGACGGACGGCTACCGGATCGGTGCCCATGAGCAACTGCGCATCTACGGTCGCATCCTCGGCGTTTCCGTGCATCTGGTGAAGGATGCCGTCGAGTTGCGTCAGACCCTCAGCGAGTTGCAGCACAAGCACATGGTCCTGATTGACACCATGGGCATGAGCCAGAAAGACAAGCTGGTTCCGGAGTTGACCGACATGCTGGCCGGCTGCGATGTGCAGCGCCTGCTGCTGCTCAACTCCACCGCACGGGGCGATACCCTGGATGACGTGGTGCGGGCCTACGCCGGCGAATCTCTGGCCGGTTGCATCCTGACCAAGATCGACGAAGCGGCGAGCCTGGCGACTGCCCTCGACGTGATCATGCGCCACCGCCTTCGCCTGCTTTATGTCTCGAACGGCCAGCGTGTACCGGAAGACCTGCACCTGCCCAACCGCAGCTATCTGCTGCATCGTGCCTTCAAGGATGTGCCGGAGAGTTCGCCGCACAAATACGACGGTATCGAACCGGGCATGCTGATGGCGAACGCCGGGATGATGGCGGTCGGAGGTCGTCGTGGCTGATTTCCGCGTCGACCAGGCCGCCGGACTGCGGCGCCTGTTGGGCGGTGGCCAGCAACTGCAGGTCGTTACCTTCGTTGCCGGATGCGAAGGCGTGGGGCGCAGTGTGGCCGTGGCCAACATCGGCGTTGCCATGGCTCGCCTGGGCAAGGAAGTCCTGATCATCGACGAGCATCCACCGGGCGACGATATTGCGACGACCTTTGGCCTGGTTGCGCGTGGCGATCTGCTCAATGTTGTGCAGCGTGAAACGGCACTCTCCCTGGTTCTGCTGCAGCCGATGCGCGGCCTGCGGGTGTTGCCGGCGGCACGTGCTGTCAAGAAGCTGGGGCGGCTTTCCCTGCACCAGCAGCAAACCCTGCTCGATGCGATGTCCGGCCTGGACCGGCCGGTCGATGTCATTCTGGTTGACGCCAGCACGGCCCATCCGCATGGTTTTTCTCCCTTCGGCCTTGCCGCCCAGGAGGCCGTGGTTGTCCTCTCCGGCAGCAGCGCCTCGATCACCGAGGCCTATGCGCTGATCAAGAAGGTCAGCCATGCCTTTGCCCGCAAGCATTTCCGCATTCTGGTGAACAAGGTGCGCAGCCAGCCGGATGCTCGTTCGATCTACGAGAACATCGCCCAGGTTGCAGCGCAGCGCGGTATTGCCCGCCTCGACTACGCCGGCGCGGTACCCCTTGACGAATCCCTGCGCCAGGCCGTCCAGCTGGGGCGCCCGGTGTTGCTGCAGGCGCCTGATTCACCATCGGCGGCGGCCTTCCGCGACATTGCCTCGGACATGCTCTATTGGCAGCGCAGCGACAGCGAGGCGGCCGGGGTCGAGCAATTCATGCAGCAACTGTTACACTTGAGCCAACGTATAACTCCCCACGCATTACGAGCCTGATGTATACCGCTGCCGGGCAGCCAAACAGGGAACAGTTGGTTCAGCGCTACGTGCCGCTGGTGAAGCGTATCGCCTATCACCTGATGGCCCGCCTGCCACCCAGCGTTCAGTTCGACGATCTGGTCCAGAACGGGATGATCGGGCTGCTCGACGCCATCGACCGCTATCAGGAGGGTTTCGGCGCCCAGTTCGAAACCTATGCCACGCAGCGGGTGCGCGGCGCCATTCTCGACGGCCTGCGCGAGAACGACTGGTTGCCTCGCAACTTGCGGCGCGAACTGCGCCGTATCGAGGCGGCCATCAACCAGCTTGAACATGCACATGGCCGTGCCCCCTCGGAGCGGGAATTGGCCGACGCGTTGGGTATGTCGCTTGGTGATTACCAAAAGACGCTGCAGGATGCCCGCGGGCACCAGCTGGTCTATCTTGAGGATTTTACCGGCGATGGCGACGAGGATTACCTGGAGCGCCATTTCACCGATAACGACGCCGATCCTGCCGCTATTCTGGAGGATCAGGGCATCAAGGCCATGTTGGTCACTGCCATCGGCCAGTTGCCGGAGCGCGAGCGGCTGATGATGGCATTGTACTACGAACAGGATCTCAATTTGCGCGAAATCGGCGAAGTGATGGGTGTGACCGAATCGCGCGTCTGCCAGTTGCACAGCCAGGCGATCTCACGCCTGCGGGCGAAAATCACCGGCGAGGTGCCAAAGGCGGCCAAGCGGCGCAAGGAGACGGCGCGTGGATAAGATCAGCCTGGCTGGCCTGGCGATTGGTCTGGTGGCGATCATTGGCGGGCAGATTCTGGAGGGCGGCCATGTCGGCTCGCTGGTCCAGCCGACCGCCCTGCTGATCGTGCTGGGGGGGACCCTGGGCGCGGTGCTGCTGCAAAGCCCGGTCCATGTCTTTCGCCGCGGCATCGTGATGGCGAAGTGGGTGTGGGTGCCGCCGGTCATCGAGCAGAAGCGCCTGATCGAACAGATTCTAGTCTGGAGCCAGTTGTCCCGGCGGGAAGGGTTGCTCGCGCTGGAGAACCAGATGCCGCGCGTCAAGGACGAATTTACCAAGCGGGGCCTGCAACTGTTGGTCGATGGTGCCGACCCCGAACGCATCCGCGAATTGCTCGAAGTCGAGATCAACACCTTTGAGGATGAATGGCGGCAATCGGCCAAGATCTGGGAATCGGCCGGCGGCTATTCGCCGACCATCGGCATTCTCGGTGCGGTGATGGGGCTCATTCACGTCATGGAAAACCTGTCCGATCCTACCAAGCTGGGGGCGGGCATTGCCGTTGCCTTCGTCGCCACCATCTACGGGGTCGGGCTGGCCAACCTGGTTTATCTGCCGATCGCCGGCAAACTGAAGTATTACATCGGGCGCATGGTGTCGACCCGGGAGATGTTGATCGACGGCCTGGTCGGTATCGCTGTCGGCGACAACCCGCGCATCATCGAAGCCCGTCTCAAGGGCTATCTGCACTGATGGCCCGGCGGCGTCGCGAGGAAGAGCACGAGAACCACGAACGCTGGCTGGTTTCCTACGCCGATTTCATCACGCTGCTGTTCGCGTTTTTTGTCGTGATGTATGCCATCTCGTCGGTCAACGAGGGGAAGTACAAGGTGCTTTCCAATTCCCTGGTCAACGCCTTCAAGAATACGACTGCCCAGCCGGGCGGTCAGCCGATTGCAGTGATCCAGGGGGCGCCGCTGCTGCCGGTCAAGCCGGTGGCCAAACCGGATAAAGCAGTCGACCAGAAGAAGGTCGAGCAGCGCCAGAAAATGAAGAACATGGCTGACGACATCAAGAATGCGCTGCAACCCTTGATTGCCCAGGGCAAGGTCAAACTGCTCGAAACCAGTCGCGGCGTAACGATTGAAATCAACGACAGCGTCCTCTTTCCAGCCGGTCAGGCCAAGCTGGAGCCGGCTTCGATGAGTGCCATGCTGGCCATTGCGCAGGTTCTCGCGGCATCGGATTTTCCGATCACCATCGAAGGGCACACCGACAACGTTCCGATCGCAACGCCGCAATTCCCCTCTAACTGGGAGTTGTCCGCCATGCGGGCGACCACCGTGTTGCGCCTGTTCAATGATGGCGGGGTCGGGGCGGAAAGACTGACGGCAATCGGCTACGGCGAAACGCGGCCGGTCGATACCAATACGACGCCTGAGGGCAGGGCGAGGAATCGCCGGGTGAGCGTCCTGATCGACTCCAATCGTCCGGAAGAGCCGACCGAACTGAGAGAAGCCCGACCGTCGCCTTAGTGTTGTAGCGTGGAAACCGGCAGTTGCGGGTCTAGGCCGAATCGATGATCCGGCTACCGCTGGCCGCCAGTGTCTGGCCGTTGGCGCTGTACAGCGCCGGTTTTTCGCCCTGCTGCGTCAGGGCGGCGAGCAGTTCGCTGGTTTGCCGGGCATGCATGTCGAGCAGGCGGGCATTGAGATCGTGTGTGGTTTTGGCCTGGCGGGCGAGTTCCAGCAATTGGCGCCACAACTCGGCGGCTTGGCGCTCGGTGCTGTGCGTTTTCAGCCAGCCTTCCATGGCGCCGGGCTGGCGTTCGAGCCCCAGGGTGGTGAGTCGTTCGGCTTCCAAGGCATTGAGTTGGTCGACGAGCCGGGCTTTTTCCGCCGTCAGTGACGGCAATTCGCTGATGCGCGCATGCTTGAGGGTGTCCTGTTCCTCATGCAGAACCGAAACAAAACGGGAAATCAGCGCGATTTCCCGTTCGATCAGTGCGGACAGGGCCGACATCAAGCCCGGCGCTGGTTGCTGGCCGTATTGACCAGATCGCGCGCAGACTCCAGCAGGCGATCGGCGATGGCTTCCGGATTGATCTTGAAACGCCCTTCGGAAATGGCCTGCTTGATTTCCTGGATGCGGGCCGTGTTGACCGGTTGCTGTTCCATGCCACGCAGGCTGCCGGCCAGTTGGCTCAGGCTCACAGCATCCTGGGCGGGCGTTGCGGCCGCCGGTTGGCGGGTCGTATTTTGTGCCGGCAGGGCCGTGCCGGTTGGCTTATAGGTGTTGTCGATCTTCATGGCGATGATCCCAATTCTTTGAACTCGAACAGTTTAACGGCATCCGGCCGCAAACCTTTAGGCTAATTGGAAATTTCCACGCTGCCGTTGGCGGTTGCAATGCCGCTGACCGTTTGCCCGGTGGCCATGCGTACCTGCGCCAGTTGCCCCTCCGCCGCATTGTTCAGGGCGCGACCTTCCGCCGTCGCGGCGAATCCGCTACCGCGGACAATGACACGCACGCTTTGCCCCTGCCGGATGACCAGCGGTGCCAGCAACTGATCATTGCGCAATGGCTGACCGGCGCCGAGGGAGTGGCGCAAGGTCTTGCCGACGGCAGTCTGCGGGTCGGTGACGATGCCGGCAGGCAGCGAGGCCAGATCGCCGGTCGCCAGATTCAGGTCGCCCGGCGCGACGGTCTGGCCGGCGACGAGCGGCCGGGCGGTGGTGACATAGTCGCCGGCAATGGCGATCCGCACCGGCAGCAGGACGCTCCAGGTGTTGGGGGCGAGGCAGCGGATGCCGATGTGTGTCCGCCCGCTGAGCCGCGTGCCGGGCGGCAGATAGGCTTCGTGCGTCGTGCACGGCGGCAGGCGGCTGAGATCGAGTTTGCCGACGGTCAGTTGAACCTTGCCGGGCAGGCCTTGTGTCTGCTGCCGAACGAAACGTTCGGCGGTGGCGGCGACGGCATCCGCCTCGTCGGCAGGCAGGCTGCCCGTGGCGAGCATGATCGCGCAGAGTGCGAGGAAGCGGCAAAAACGGGGAAACGGCATCTGCACATTTTGCCTGAGCCATCCTCGCCTTGGCCATGGCTTCCGGCAAGTTTTGCCGATGCCCCTTGCCGCCATCCGTGGCAACGCAGGCGCTATACGGTGTTTTTGGTGTGGCATGGAGCGTGCTTTCAGTCCTTCGAACTCTGGAGCGAATCATGGCATCTCTCGAACAACACGTATCGGTTTACAGTCAGGCCCTGAATCTGCGGGCCCAGCGCCATCAGGTGCTGGCGTCGAACATCGCCAATGCGGATACGCCGCACTACAAGGCCCGTGACTTCAATTTCGAAACCGCCATGCAGCACGCCCTGGCCGGTCGCCAGAATGGTGGCGACGTGACGATGGCCCGCACCCAGGCCGGTCACATGGCCGGTACGGGCGGCAGCGGTCTGGCCAAGTTGCTCTATCGCGGCGAGACGCAATCGGCAGTCGACGGGAACACGGTGGACATGGATGTCGAACGGACGCAGATCGCCGACAACGCCATGCAGTACCAGATCCTGACGCAACTGATCGGTGACAAGTTCAAGGGCATTCGCAGCGCCCTGGCTTCGACCAACTCCTAAGGTGAAATCATGAGCCTTTTCAATGTCTTCCAGGTTTCGTCGAGTGCCATGACGGCCCAGTCGATGCGTCTGAACGCGGTCGCCTCCAACCTGGCCAATGCCGACAGCGTCGTTTCGTCGGACGGCAAACCCTACCGCGCCAAGCAGGTCGTCTTTCAGGCGACGCCGATGGGCAATGTGGGCGAGCTGTCGAAGGGGGTGCGGGTGACCCAGGTCGTCGAGGATGCCGCGCCGCCGCGCCTGGTCTATGACCCGAAAAATCCGGCTGCCGACGAGAAGGGCTACGTCGCCTTTCCCAACGTCAATGTGGTCGAGGAAATGACCAACATGATTTCCGCCTCGCGTTCCTACCAGACCAACGTCGAGGTCATGAATACCGCCAAGACCATGATGCTGCGCACGCTGAGCATCGGTCAGGGCTGATAACCGGAGAACGCCATGAGCACCGTTAATTCAACCAGCAGCACGAACGACCTGATCAAGGCGCTGAACGGCACCAATGGATCAAGCGCCAGCAAGCCCAAATCAGCCCAGGACATGCAGGACAACTTCCTGACCATGCTGACCACGCAACTGCAGAATCAGGATCCGCTCAATCCGATGGATAACGCGCAGATGACCTCGCAGTTGGCGCAGATCAGCATGCTGGAAGGCATCCAGGGACTGAACACGACGCTGACCAGTCTGCTTGCCTCGTACAACACCTCGCAGGCCCTGCAGGCCGCTGGTGCCATCGGTTCCAACGTGCTGGTCGAAGGCAGCCGTCTGGCGCTGGCCAGCGGCCAGGCGCAGGGTGGCGTGATCCTGGGCAGTGCGGCGACCTCGGTGGTCGTCACGATCAAGGACGGCACCGGCAAGACGGTGCAGACCCAGGAGCTGGGCAAGCAGCCGGCCGGTACCGTCGCTTTCCAGTGGGACGGCAAGGATGCCAATGGCGCGCAGGTGGCGGACGGCAATTACACCTTCTCGGTCGAGGCCTCGGCGAGCGGCACCAAGGTCAGTGCCACGCCGATCCAGCTTGGCACGGTTTCTGCTGTTGTTAGAAACGGCACCTCCTTCGTACTCGAACTGACGACCGGGGAAACGGTCGCCTTCGACGATGTTCTGCAATTCATGTGATTTCGGGAGACAGCAATGGCATTCCAACAAGGGCTGAGCGGCCTCAATGCTTCATCCAAGGCGCTGGATGTGACCAGCAACAACATTGCCAACGCCAGCACTGTGGGCTTCAAGGGGGCGGCCACCCATTTCGCGGACGTCTATGCGGCCTCCTTGTCGGGTGGTGGCGCCTCGCAGGTGGGTATCGGCGTCTCGGCCAGCGCCATCGTTCAGCAATACACCCAGGGCAACATCACGACGACCAGCAACTCGCTCGACATCGCGATCAACGGCAACGGCTTTTTCCGCATGTCGCAGGATGGCGCGGTGACCTACTCGCGCAACGGACAGTTCCACATCGATGCCAACGGCTATCTGGTGAACGACACGCAGGATAACGTGACCGGTTACATCGCCGATGCCGCCGGCCTGATCACCGCCAGCACACCGGAAGCACTGCGCATCTCGACCCGCAGCATCGATCCGGTGGCGACCGGCGCCAGCGGCTCGGCCCGGGCCGGGGTCTATGCCTCGCTGCAACTGGACTCGACACAGGGCACGAAAACCTGGGTGACGCCGGCCACGGCAACGCAGGCGCCGAACACCAATTCGTACAATTATTCGACGGCGCTGACTATCTACGATTCCCTGGGTAATCCGCACAGCATGACCATGTATTTCACGAAGGATGCGGTGGCGGGTACCGATGCAGCCGGGACGACCGGGGCCTGGAACGTTCATTACCAGGTGGATGGGGTGAATGGTGAAAGTCTGACGCCCCCCATGGCGACGACTCGCCTCAATTTCAATAACAGCGGCACGCTCATTTCCCCGGCCTTGCCCAGCAACATCAGTATCGATCTGGCTGATGTGATGACAGCCAACGGCAAGACGAACAGTGCCGCGACCCCCTTGTCCTTCACCATCGACTACCGCGACTCCACCCAGTTCGGCGCCAAGTTCAGCGTCAATGAGCTGACCCAGGACGGCTACACGTCGGGCAACCTGGCCGGCCTGTCGATCGGTCCGGATGGTGTCATCCAGGGCAACTACAGCAACGGCCAGACCAAGAACCTGGCGCAGATCGTCCTTGCCAACTTCACCAACCCGAATGGCCTGATGTCGGTCGGCAACAATGCCTGGATGGAGACGGCCGCCTCCGGTCAGCCCAGGGTCGGCACGCCGGACACCGGTACGCTGGGCGTGCTGCAATCCGGCGCGGTCGAGGAGTCGAACGTCGACCTGACGGGGGAACTGGTCAACATGATTGTCCAGCAGCGCAACTACCAGGCGAACGCGCAGTCGATCAAGACCCAGGACCAGATCATGCAAACCCTGGTCAACATTCGCTAAGTAAGCCGGGATTCATCGCATGGACCGTCTGATCTACACCGCGATGACCGGCGCCAAGCATGTCTTCATGCAGCAGGCCGGGACAGCGAACAATCTGGCCAACGCCAGCACCATCGGTTTCAAGGCGCAGGAGCATCGCTTCCGCGCCGTGCCGGTGATCGGCGAAGGTATGCCGACGCGGGCGTTCACGGTCGATGCCTCGGTCAGCGACGTGATGGACGAGGGGCCGCTGATGTTCACCGGCCGCAATCTGGACGTCGCGGTCAATGGGCGCGGCTGGATCGCCGTGCAGTTGCCGGACGGTAGCGAAGCCTACACCCGGGCCGGCAGCCTGGATGTCGATGTGACCGGCCTGTTGCAGACCAAGAGCGGCTACACCGTGGCCGGCGACGGCGGGCCGATCAACATCCCGCCCGACAATACCATCGAGATCGCCCCGGACGGCACGGTATCGGTGGTGCCGAATTTCGGGACGCCGAACAACGCCAATGCCATCGGCCGCATCAAGCTGGTCAATCCGCCGGAAGGTGATCTGGTGCGGGGGGCTGACGGCCTGTTCCGCCTGCGTAACGGCCAGCCGGCACCGGCCGACGAGCGCGTCCGGCTGACCTCCGGCACGCTCGAAGGCAGCAATGTCAATGTCACCGATTCGATGGTCAACCTGATCAGCCTCGCCCGCCAGTTCGAAATGCAGGTCAAGTTGCTGCAAACGGCGGATACCAACGCCCAGCGCGCCGACCAGTTGTTGTCCCTGAATGCCTGATAGGAAGAAATCATGATCCGTTCCCTGTGGATTGCCCGTACCGGCCTCGATGCGCAGCAGACGCAGCTCGACGTCATCTCGAACAACCTGGCCAACGTCAGCACCAACGGTTTCAAGCGTGGCCGGGCGGTATTCGAAGACCTGCTGTACCAGACCCTGCGTCAGCCGGGGGCGCAATCCTCGCAGCAGACGCAGATTCCGACTGGCCTGCAGCTGGGTACCGGTGTACGCCCGGTATCGACCGCCCGCATCTTCACCCAGGGCAACATCCAGAAGACGGACAGCACGCTGGATGTCGCCATCCAGGGCAACGGCTTCTTCCAGGTGCTGCTGCCCGACGGCACCATCGGTTACACCCGCGATGGTTCCTTCCAGAAGGATAACCAGGGCCAGATCGTGACGGCGGATGGTTACCCGGTGCAGCCCAACATCACCATCCCCAACAATGCGCTGACCGTCAGCATCGGCAGCGATGGCACCGTGTCGATCACTCAGCCCGGTACCGCCGCGACGACCCAGATCGGCAGTATTCAGCTCGCCACCTTCATCAATCCGGGCGGCTTGCAGAGCATTGGCCAGAATCTTTTCCTGGAAACCGCCGCGAGCGGCACGCCAACACCCAATACGCCGGGAACGAACGGGGCTGGCATCGTGAACCAGGGGTATGTCGAAACTTCCAACGTCAATGTGGCGGAGGAACTGGTCACCATGATCCAGACCCAGCGCGCCTACGAACTGAATTCCAAGGTGGTTTCCACCTCGGACGCCATGCTGGGGCGACTGACCCAATTGTGAGGTAAGACCATGAAACGCTTGTCCTGGCTCTTCCTG
This sequence comes from Dechloromonas agitata is5, assembly GCF_000519045.1. Taxonomy (GTDB): domain Bacteria; phylum Pseudomonadota; class Gammaproteobacteria; order Burkholderiales; family Rhodocyclaceae; genus Azonexus; species Azonexus agitatus. The sequence goes on along the minus strand of NZ_KI912532.1, from coordinate 179,826 downwards.
TTGGCGACGGCAGCCTGCTCGACGGTGCCACCGACCAACGTGCACCAGCCGATGACCATGCGTCCGGTGCCCCGTATGGAGGCCGGCAACCCGAACGGGGCCATCTTCCAGGTTGCCTCGGCCCGGCCCCTGTTCGAGGACAGGCGGGCCCGCTACGTCGGCGACACGATCACGGTCAAGATCACCGAAAGCACCTCGGCCTCGACCAAGTCCAACAACAAGGTGGACAAGTCGAATACCCAGAAGGCTTCGATCGGGGCCTCGGCCGGCATGTTCAGCCGGGTTATGCCGGGCGCGGCTGAGTTCTCGGCGGGGAGCTCCACCGCTTTCAGCGGCAAGGGCGAGGCGGCCAACAACAACGTCTTCACCGGCAACATGACGGTCACCGTGATCGACGTCCTGCCCAACGGCAACCTGCTGGTTTCCGGCGAAAAGCAGGTGGCGGTGGGGGATGAGCAGGAATTCGTGCGGATTTCCGGCGTCATCAATCCGAGCTTCGTCGATGCGACCAATACCGTCGAGTCGTCGAAAATCGCCGACGCCCGGATCGAATACAAGTCCTCGGGTCAGGTGGCCGAGGCGCAGACTATGGGGTGGTTGGCACGTTTCTTCCTTAATGTCTTGCCGTTCTAGTCAGCAAGACAGCGGAGGCAGCACATGAAGGAAAAAAGCGGCAAAGTATTCCGGCGAACGGCAATTCTGGCCGCCTGCCTGCTGCCGCTCTGGAGCCAGCCTGCCCTGGCCGAGCGCATCAAGGATCTGGCGACGATCCAGGGGGTCCGCAACAACCAGTTGCTCGGCTACGGCATCGTCGTCGGTCTCGACAATACCGGCGACCAGACGACGCAGACCCCGTTCACCACCCAGGCGATCGGCAACATGCTGTCGCAGATGGGCCTCAACCTGACGCCTGAACAATCCCAGAAGCTGCAGTTGAAAAACGTCGCTGCCGTGATGGTGACGGCGAGCCTGCCGGCTTATGCCCGTCCCGGCCAGCCGATCGACGTGACGGTTTCGTCGATGGGCAACGCCAAGAGCCTGCGCGGCGGCACGCTGTTGATGACGCAGATGAAGGGGGCCGACGGCCAGGTGTATGCGATGGCCCAGGGCAACGTGGTGGTTGGTGGCGCGGGGGCTTCGTCCGGTGGTTCGAAGGTGACGGTCAATCATCTCTCGGCCGGCCGCATTCCGGCGGGGGCGACAGTCGAGCGGGCTGTGCCGACGGCTGTCGGGCAGGGCGGCATGGTTTATTACGAATTGTCGTCGACCGATTTCGGAACGGCGCAAAAGGTGGTCGATGCCATCAATCTGGCTTCCCAGCCGGGAACCGCCCAGGCCATCGATGGCCGGCGCATCGCCGTGCGCGTGCCGGACGATGCTGACGCACGTGTCGCTTTCCTCGGCCGGGTCGATAACCTGGAGGTTCAGCCGGTGCTCGGTGCGGCCAAGGTGATCGTCAATTCCCGCAATGGCTCGGTGGTGATGAACCAGAAGGTGACCCTCGAGGCCTGCGCCGTGGCGCATGGCAACCTGTCGGTGGTGGTCGATGCGGCGCAGCCGCAATTCGGGCAGGGAGCCGATATCCAGGTCAAGCAGGACAATGGCAGCCTGATGAGCGTCAAGGCCGGGGCGAGCCTGGCCGAAGTGGTCAAGGCGCTGAATGCCTTGGGGGCCAACCCGATGGATCTGCTGGCCATCCTGCAGGCCATGAAGGCGGCCGGCGCCCTGCGCGCCGAACTCGAAGTCATCTGATCGCACGATGGCCAGCAACATCCAGAATCAGCCGAACCGGGCGGCGTTCGACGTCAGTTCCGTCCAGGATCTGCGCAACCGCTTCGCCAGCAACCCGCAGGAAGGCCTGAAGGCAGCCGCGCAGCAGTTCGAGGCCTTGTTCCTGCAGCAGGTCATGAAGAGCATGCGCGACACCGTGCCGCAGGACGGCTTGCTCAACAGCGACAGTTCCCGTTTTTATACCAGCCTGCTCGACCAGCAATTGGCCCAGAACCTGGCCTCCAGCGGCAAGGGCATCGGCTTTGCGCGCCTGATCGAACAGCAACTGGGCAAGAACCTCGGAGCCAGCCAGACGCTGGGCGAACCGGCGGCGGCAAATGCTGCCGCCGCCGGCAATGCCTTGCCCCTCGCCGCTTCGGACGGGCGGCATCTGCGCCCGGTGCCCGTTGCCTCGTCGATGCCAACGTCGGCCGCCTACCCGGCACCGGGGGCGCCGGCCAAATCGGCGACCAGCCCGGCGGTCGGAGAAGGCGATCTGCCGCCTTCCGGCAAGGAGTTCGTCGGTCGCGTCTGGCCGCACGCGGTCGAGGCGTCGCGTTCCACCGGCATTCCGCCGCAGTTCCTGGTTGCCCATGCCGCGCTGGAAAGCGGCTGGGGGCGCAGCGAGATTCGTCGTGGCGATGGCTCGACCAGCCACAACCTGTTCGGCATCAAGGCCGGCAAGGGCTGGAGCGGGCCTTCCGTCGAGGCGACGACCACCGAGTATGTCGATGGCCAGGCCCAGAGCACGGTCGAGCGGTTTCGGGCGTATGGCTCCTATGACGAGGCTTTTCGCGACTACGCCAGCCTGCTGCGCAATAACCCGCGCTATGGCGGGGTGATCGGCTCGCAAGATGGCGCGGAGTTTGCTAAAGGATTGCAGAGGGCAGGTTATGCCACCGATCCGGCCTACGCCGACAAGCTGAGCCGGATCATCAATGGCCCGACACTACGCCTGGCATTGCTCGGCTGAGGTCAAGAAAATCCCGTCCTTGCCGTTAATGAGGATCGGGAAGGAGAGAAACTATGGGAAGCGGTTTGATCAGTATCGCCATGACCGGCATCAATGCCGCTCAGGCCGGGTTGTTGACGACGAGCAACAACATTTCCAACCTCAGTACGGAAGGTTATACCCGGCAGCGCACCATCCAGGCTTCCAACCCGACCGTGATGACCGGTGCCGGTGGGATCGGCCAGGGCGTGCATGTGGTGACCGTTCAGCGCATGTTCAGCCAGGCCTTGACCACCCAGGTCCTGAACGCGCAAACCAATGTCAGCGCGCTCGATACCTACTACGCCCAGGTGTCGCAGATCGACAACATGCTGGCCGACAAGGAAGCGGGCCTGACACCGTTGATGCAGCAGTTTTTCGACGCCGCGCAGTCCGTGGCGGCCAATCCCTCGTCGATCTCGGCCCGCCAGTCCATGGTTTCGGCAGCCGATACGATGACGACCGGCTTTCGCAGCATCTACGAGCGTCTGACCGAGATCAATGATGGCGTCAATTCCCAGATCAGGAGCACGGTCGGTCAGATCAACACCTACACCGAGCAGATTGCCGACCTGAATGAGAGGATCATTTCGGCGGCCGCCCTCGGTGGTCAGCCGGCCAACGATCTGTATGACAAGCGCGACAAGCTGGTCGCCGATCTCAATGAACTGGTCAAGGTCACGGTGACCAGCAATGACAACGGCAGCTACAACGTCTTTGTGGGCAGTGGCCAGCAACTGGTGGTTGGCTCCCAGGTCACGAAGATGTCAGCCGAGCCGGCTTCGGCTGACATCTCGCGCACTGTTGTCGGGCTGCTCGGTCCCACCGGCAACGTTCAGGAGTTGCCCGAATCCCTCATCAATGGCGGCAAGCTGGGTGGCCTGCTCAGCTTCCGCCGCGAGGCGCTGGATACTTCGTTCAATCAGCTCGGCCTGATGGCGACGGCTTTCAGCCAGACCTTCAATGCGCAGCATGCCCAAGGCCAGGATTTGCTGGGTAACGTTAATGGCAACGCCAATTTTGTCAGCCAGTTCTTTTCGGTCGGGGCGCCCGAGGTCATCGCTAGTACGAACAACGCAACAGGCAGCCCGACGGTTTCCGTCACCCTGGATCCCGTTTCGAATAACGGCACGAATTATTACTCGAACCTGACGGCCAGTGATTACCAGCTGTCGTTTCAGTCCGGCACGCTGACCCTGACCCGCTTATCCGACAATGCTTCCTGGTCCGGTGCCAATGTGGCAGCCATCAACACCCAGCTTGCAGCAGACCCGCAGGGGTTTTCCCTTAATCCGGCGGCTGGTTTTTCCAATGGCGACAGCTATCTGATCCAGCCAACCCGCGATGCCGCCCGTGCCTTCACCCTGAACGAAAAGGTGGCGGCTGACCCCCGCTTGATCGCTGCTGGCTTGCCGGTGGCGCTTGGTACGGCTGGCAGTAGCAATACGGGAACGGGCAGGGTGTCCTCCGTTTCCTATGCTTCGCCTTACACCGTTGGCAGCACCGGCCTGACGCTGACCTACAATTCAGGAACCAATGAGCTCAGCGGCTTCCCGGCCACCGGGACCGTCGCCGTCAATGTCGGCGGCACGACGACGACCTATGCCATGCCAGCGCCCGTGCCCTACACCGCCGGTGCAACCCTCACCATCAATGGCGGGGGCTGGTCAGGGGTTTCCCTGGTTCTGAGCGGCGCGCCGGCGAACGGGGATACCTTCAGCCTGGCCAGAGGAAATGGCCCTGAAGACGGCCGCAACATCGTCAAGCTCGGCAACTTGCAGACGCAGGACACCATGCTGGGCGGCAAGGCAACGTATCAGGACAATTACGCGTCCTTCGTCAATGATGTCGGCAACAAGACTGCCTCGGCGGAAATTTCCTCCGTCGCCCAGACCAGCCTGCTCAACCAGGCGGTTGCCGCCCGCGAAGCGGTATCCGGCGTCAATAGCGATGAAGAGGCGGCGAAACTGATCGAATACCAGCAGGCCTACCAGGCATCCGCCAAGGTGCTCCAGGTTGCCTCGACACTGTTCGACACCTTGTTGTCGATCGGTCGCTAACTTCGGGAGAAACCCATGAGCATGCGCATCAGCACCATGCAGATTTATAACGGCGGTACCGCCGGTATCCAGAAACTGCAAAGCGATCTCTACTCCGCACAAAACCAGGTCAGCACCGGGCGGCGTATCGTCACGCCGAAGGACGATCCGATCGGTGCGGCACAAGCCCTGATGGTTACCCAGGCGGGGGCGGTCAACGAGTTGTACCTGAAAAACCTGGGAACGGCAGACAGCAAGCTGTCGGCTCTCGACAGCACGCTGCAGGGTATCAACGACGAATTGGTCGGCATATACGAAAAATCGATCGCCGCAGGCAATGGCGCTTATTCCGATTCGGACCGGAAGGCGATTGCCGCCGAACTGACCGAGCGCCTCGACAGCCTGATCAGCCTGGCCAATACCCAGGATGGCAACGGGCGTTATGTCTTTGCCGGTTTCCAGTCGACGACCAAGCCTTTCAGCGGTTCGCCGGTCGTGTACGCCGGTGACGACGGGCAACAGAAGTTGCAGGTGACGGCCAGCCAGTACGTGACGACCAATCTGAGCGGCAATGATGTCTTCATGAACGTCGTTGATGCGAATGGTGTGTCCACCGGGCAGTCCATGTTCCAGTCCGTGCAGGACATGATCACCTTCCTCAACACGCCGGGCGGCTCGGCTGGAAGTCCTGCCTACACCACTGCACTGAGCAATATCAGCGCCTCGATTGACAATGTCCTGCGCAACCAGGCCACCGTCGGCGCCCGCCAGTCTTCGCTGGAGAGCATGACCAATACGGCCGAGGACCGCGTGGTGCAATACGCTCAGCAACTGTCGGACATCGAGGATCTCGATTACGCCAAGGCGATCACCGAGATTTCCCAGAAAAAGCTGCAATTGGATGCGACGCAGGCCACGTTTGCCAAGACGGCACAGCTTTCCCTGTTCGATTACATATGAAAGGGCGTCTGACGGCCATCGCCCTCCTGCTGGGGGGCGTTATGCTCACCGGTTGTAGCTCGACGAGCGGGGGGAGTTCTCCGCTGATTCCCGACAAGGCCATTCAACTGACGGCGGGAACCTCGATTTCCCTGTCGACGCTGGCTTCCGCTGCCATGCTCGGGGCCGCGGTCTATGTCATCTATGACCCGTTGGCCCCGAACTGGGAAATCGAAGAAACCCGCCTCAATGATTCGACCTTCCGGTTCGCGATGAAAATGAAGCGTTATCACACGGGGGGCGCCGGCGAGTCGATCCAGATCCTCAAGCGGCGGGCCAGCCAGTTGCAGTACGAGCAGGGGTTCGGCAGCTATCAGATTCTCGAATACAGCGAAGGTATTGATTCCCAGACGATTGGCGCCCGCCGGGTCGCCGAGGGGGTGGTCAGGCTGGTTCGGCCACAGCAGGCCGACTCCTTCCTGCTCAACTGACTCAGGGTTTGGCTGGGGCGACGTAGCCCAGCATCGCTTCCAGGCCGACTTCGAAAATGCCCTGGATCGGCGTCGCCATGTAATTCAGGCTGATCGCTAGGGCGAAGAAACCACCGAGCAAGGTCAGCGGAAAACCCAGCGCGAACAGGTTGAGTTGCGGCGCAGCGCGCGTCAGCACGGCGAGCGCCACGTTGGTGATCATCAGCGCGGCCATCACCGGCAAGGAGAGCAGTAGCCCCGCCGAGAACATGCGGCTGCCCAGTTCGGCGAGGTTCAGCCAGGAGCCGGCCGCGATCGGTGTGGCACTGACCGGAATGGCCGAAAAGCTTTGCGCCAGCGTCGCCAGATACAGCAGGTGGCCGTTCATCGACAGAAAGAGCAGCAGTGCCAGCAGGTTGATGAATTCGGCAATGACCGGCGTCTGGGCCGAACTCAGCGGATCGTAGAAGGTGGCGAAGCCGAGGCCCATCTGGGTGCCGATGAATTCACCCGCCACGTTGAAAGCAGCAAAGACGATCTTGACGGCGAAGCCCATGCCGATGCCGATCAGCATTTGCTGGGCCATTATCCACAGGCCGGTGAGCGATGCCGGTTGAACAACCGGCATCGGCGGCAGGCTGGGCGTCAGGGCGACGGCGATGGCCAGGCCGAGGATCAGCCGGGTACGGGCCGGGACGCCGTTACTGCTCCACAGTGGCGCGGTCGCAATGAAGCCGAGGATACGGGTCAGCGGATAGATAAAGGCCACGATCCAGGCATCGATCTGGGCCGATCCGATGCTGATCATGCCGCTACCCGATCAATTGCGGAATGCTGCCGAACAGACGCTGGATGTAGTCGATCAGGTACTGCAGCATCCACGGACCGGCGAGCAACAGGACCACAAACATGGCGACCAGCTTGGGGACGAATTGCAGTGTTGACTCGTTCAACTGTGTCGCAGCTTGGAAAATGCTGATGATCAGGCCGACGACGAGGGCCGTGACGAGCATCGGTGCAGCGATCAGCAAGGTCACCTCGATGGCCTGGTGGCCGATTTCCATCACAATGCCCGGCGTCATGGCGAGAAACTCTGTATCAGGGAGCCGATGACCAGATGCCAGCCATCGACCAGCACGAAGAGCATTAGTTTGAAGGGCAGGGCGACCATGACGGGAGACATCATCATCATACCCATCGACATCAGCATGCTGGCCACCACCATGTCGATGACCAGGAAGGGGATGAAGATGATGAAGCCGATTTGGAAGGCGGTTTTCAACTCGCTGATCACAAAGGCCGGGACCAGGATGCGCAAGGGGGTTTCTTCCGGCTTCTCGATGCGCTCGATCTTGGCGATGCCGGCAAAGAGCGCCAGGTCCGATTCCCGCGTCTGCTTGAGCATGAAGCCGCGCATCGGGATGGCAGCCCGTTCGGCGGCCTCCATGACGTTGATCTTGTTCTCCGCCAGCGGCAGGTAGGCCTCGGTGTAGACCCGGTCGAGCACCGGGCTCATCACGAAGAAGGTGAGGAACAGTGTCAGGCCGACCAGCACCTGATTGGGGGGGGTGGTCTGGGTTCCCAGTGCCTGGCGGAGCAGCGACATGACGATGATGATGCGCGTGAACCCGGTCATCATCAGCACGATGGCCGGGATGAAGGTCAGCGCCGTCATCAGCAACAGCGTCTGGATCGTCAGCGAGTAGGTCGTGCCGCCACCGGCGGCCGGCGTGCTGGTGATGGCTGGCAGGCCGCCTGTCGCCTGGGCGAAGGCCAGGCCAGCCGGCAGCAGCAGGGCCAGCGTGGTGATCGATCGCTTAATCATGGCTCGGCCGTTGCGTCACGCTCTGCAGCCACTGGGCGAAGGGCTTGTCGCTGCCGGTCGGCAGGGCGCCATCCGGCAGCTTGCCCTTTGCCAGCCGATGCAGGGTACGGATTTGCCCGGGAACGATGCCGACGACCAGCCAGTCGTCGCCGACTTCGACCAGTACGATGCGTTCCCGCGGGCCGAGCGCGACACCGCCGATCACCTTCAGGCCCCCCTGGCCAAATCCCTTGCCGCCCGAAACCTTGCGGGCCAGCCATGCGGTGGCGCCGAGCAGTCCGACGATCAGGGCCAACGCCAGGCCAGCCTGCACGTAAGTGCCAGCCGAGACGCCGGCCGGCGCAGCTTCGCTGGCTTGCGCGGCGATCGGGAACAACAGGAAAAGCGCTGAAAATATGCGTGACAAGGCGGGTTTCGCGGGCGGCTATCGTTAGCCCGCTATCTTAATCGAAACTCCGCAGGGCGTTTAGCGATTGATTTTTCGCATCCGCTCGGATGGTGTGATGATATCGGTCAGGCGAATGCCGAATTTGTCGTTGACCACGACGACCTCGCCCTGCGCGATCAGCGTGCCGTTGACCATGACATCCATCGGCTCGCCGGCCATGGCATCGAGTTCGACGACCGAGCCGTGGGCCAGTTGCAGCAGGTTCTTGATCGTGATCTTGGTACGGCCAAGTTCGACGGTGATCTGGACGGGAATGTCCAGGATCATGTCGAGTTCGTTCATCATGCCGGCAGCGCCGCCGGTGCCGCCGAAAGAGGGGAAGATATTTGCCGGCTGAGCGTCGACCGCTGCCGCCGGCGCATCGGTAATGGCCTGTTCCGCCATCGCGGCCGCCCAGTCGTCCTCGCTGATTTGGCCGTCGTCCTCGCTCAGGTTTTCGATATTGTCCATTTCGTCAGCCATTTTTTTCTCCTGTCGCCGGTTCCACTTGCGGAGCTTCCGGCGGGTTTGCGACGAATCGCTCCACCTTCAATGCGTATTGTCCGTTCTGCTGGCCGTAGGTGCACTCCATCAGCGGAACGCCATCGACCAGGGCTTCGATCTTTTCCGGGATGTTCAGCGGAATGACATCACCGACCTTCAGCTTGAGAATCTGGCCCAGGGAAATCCTGCCTGAGCCCAGTTGCGCCACGATTTCCACCTCGGCCCCCTGCAATTGCTTGCGCAACGTGCCGATCCATCGCTTGTCCGAAGAAAGCTGATCGCTCTGCATCGTGCTGTAGAGCAGGTCGCGGATCGGCTCCAGCATCGAATACGGGAAGCAGATGTGCATATCCGCCGTCGCGCCGCCGAACTCCAGCGTGAAGGTCGTCGATACGACGATCTCGGATGGCGTGGCAATGTTGGCGAACTGCGAGTTCATCTCGGAGCGGATGTAAGTGAACTCGATCTCGTAAACCGGTTTCCAGGATTTGCTGTATTCCGTGAACACGACATTGAGCAGCCCCTGGATGATGCGCTGCTCGGTTGGCGTGAAATCGCGCCCCTCGACCCGGGTATGGAAACGCCCGTCGCCACCGAACATGTTGTCCACGACCAGAAAGACCAGGTTCGGGTCGAAGATGAACAGCGCGGTACCGCGCAAGGGCTTGGCGATGACCAGGTTCAGGTTGGTCGGCACGACCAGGTTGCGGATGAATTCGCTGTACTTTTGCACGCGGATCGGCCCGACCGAGATTTCGGCGTTCCGGTGCATGTAGTTGAACAGTCCAATGCGCAGGTAACGAGCAAAACGCTCGTTAACCAACTCCAGTGTTGGCATCCGGCCACGAACGATCCGCTCCTGGGTGCCGATGTTGTAGGCGCGAACCCCCCCACCGTCACCCTCGCTTGTCTCGGGTTCGTCGGTTTCACCGGTGACGCCCTTGAGTAGGGCGTCTACCTCGTCCTGGGAGAGAAAGTCGCCGGCCATGGCTCCTTACTGGATGATGAAGGAGGTGAACAGAACCGATTTGACCGGGCCTTCGGGCATCACCAGTTCTCCCTTCTTGTTCTTCTTGGGCGGTTCGATGACGCTGTTGATCTCGTCCCGCAGCGATTCGGCCAACTGTTCCTTGCCCTCCTTGGGCATCAGTTCCGATGCCTTCTTGGATGACAGCAGCAAGGTGATGTTGTTGCGAATCTTCGGCATGACGGCCTTGAGAGCGGGTTCTTCCACGATGTCTTCAAGCTCCAGTGAAAGCGCCACCTGCAGGTATTGGTCACCGGTTTCCGGCACCAGGTTGACGGTGAACGGATCCAGGTTGATGAAGGCCGGTAAGGCATGGGCGTCCTTCTTCTTTTCCTTCTTCTTGGGCTTGGCAGTTTCCTCGGCGACTTCCTCGTCGCCCTCCTCATGGTCGCTCTTCTTGAGCAGCATGAAAGCAGCTCCTCCCCCGCCGAGAACGAGTAGCAGGACGACGGCCAGGATGATGATCAACAGTTTCTTGTTTTTCTTGGGGGCGGTTTCCGCCCCGTCGTCCGCCGGCTTGGCATCCTTGGCCATGTTCCCTCCTGTCTGGTTATTCCTTAAGCGTCAGGCGAACAGGTCTACCAGGCCCCGGCCATGGTGCAGAGGCGTTGCGGTACCTGCGACTGGCGCATTGTCATTGGCCGGGAGTATAGCGTTTTCGAGGGTCGATTGGGCTCTGTTCGGGGGCTGGAAGGCATTGTTCTGGTTTTGCTGGGCCAGATTCGCTCCCACGTTGGCGTCACCCAATGCGATACCAGTGGCTGACAGCATGTCACGCAGCTGCGGTAGCGAACTTTCGATGGCTTGGCGGACTTCGGCGTGCGGCGAGGCAAATACGGCAGTTGCCTGATCGCCGCTCAGGTTCAAGGTGATCTGCAGCGGACCGAGCTGCGGTGGATTCAGGTTGATCTGGGCGGTTTGCTGGTCGTTCTTTACCATCCAGACCAGCTTTTCACCAAACTGCTGCGGCCATGCCTGACTGTGCAGCGGTGCGGCGATACTCGCCGGCTGGCTGGTGGGCGATTCGCGTGTCTGCTGGGCGGCGCTCAGATTTACCTGGAAGGGTGATGCCGGGGGCACCTGCTCGCCGGGGGCGGCAATATTTGCCGCGTCGGCACGCTGGGCCCGGTCAGTTGCGCCAGACAGCCCTGCGCTTGGCCGTTCGTCTAGGGCAGTCAGCGAGGCCGCAAGCGGTGTGTCGCGCTGGGTATCGCCCCGGCGATCGTTGCCCAGTTGCGGGCTGGACAAACCGGCATCCGGGGTGAGGGCGTCGTTGGCAGATGGCTGTTCCTGGCCGATCGTCGGGCGTGTCGAAATGGTGGGCTGGACCTGGGGATTGCCGAGCAGGGCGACCAGTGCCGCCGGATCGATCGGGTTCGTCGCCGGGTCTGTCATCAGGGCTTCGCCGCTACCCCTCTCCTCCCCATCCAGCCCTGCTTTGCCGGGTAGGCCCGGTGAGCTTGCTGCCGGTGCGAGCAGGCTAGCCAGCGTCTGGCCGGAAAGCAGCGCCGCAAAACTGCCGGGCAGGGCGCCGGTTGCTTCACTCGTCAGGTTGGCTGACGTCGTGTTAACGGGGGGGGCAATAGCGGAAATGACACTCAGGCCCATGGCCTTCTCCCTGGAATGGATATCTCAGGGGTTGGTAAGCAATGTGCGTGCCCGATGCGGCGCGGGAGTCCGCCTAATCGTCGCTGCCGTCGGAAGGGGCGGGGGGGCCGAACTTGCGGGTGGTGAACTCGTCCTGCAGCTTCTGCTCCTGACGGTTTTCACGATAGCGCTGGCGGGCGTCGTGGCGTTGCGACAGGGTATCGATCGCCTTGAGCTGGCGGTTCTGGGCCTTCCACTGCTCCTGTCCGGCCTTGGTGCTGAGTTCGGAGTTCTGGACGACGATCCGTTGCTGCTCGATGGCTTCGTCGATACGGGCGAGGAATTCCTGGTAGTTCAGCATGACCAGCCGCGTGATGCCTTGGGCGATACTGTCCCGTAGGCGCTGGGCGTATTCCTCGCGGTATTGCTCGAGCATCTGCAGCCGGCTGCGCTGGCTTTGCTCCGCTGCGATCAGTTTGCCGAGCGTCCGCGTCGCCTCATCGGTGCGCGTCTGCATCAGTTCGAGCAGGGGTTGCAGGGAGAAGGGTTGGGCCATGGACGATTAGAGCAGGTTGCGAAGGGCGTCGAGACTGTTGGGGAAATCGGATTGCTCGACCAGTTGTTGTTGCAGGAAGGCTTCCATGCGCGGATAGAGGGCGATGGCCTGGTCGAGTACCGGGTCCGAGCCGGGGGCATAGGCGCCGACCGAGATCAGGTCGCGCGAGCGCTGGTAGCGGGCGAACAGGACCTTGAACTTGCGGATCTGGTCGAGATGCTCCGCGTCGATCAGGTTGACCATGGCCCGGCTGATCGACTGTTCGATGTCGATAGCCGGGTAATGACCGGCATCGGCCAGCGTGCGGGAGAGCACAATATGGCCGTCGAGGATGGCGCGTGCCGAATCGGCGATCGGATCCTGCTGGTCGTCGCCCTCGGCCAGCACGGTGTAGAAGGCCGTGATCGAGCCGCCCCCTTCGGGACCGTTGCCGGCGCGTTCGACCAGTTGCGGCAGGCGGGCGAAGACGGAGGGCGGGTAGCCCCGAGTCGCCGGGGGTTCGCCGATGGCCAGGGCGATCTCGCGTTGTGCCATGGCATAGCGGGTGAGCGAATCCATGATGAGCAGCACCTGCTTGCCCTGGTCGCGGAAATATTCGGCGATGGTCGTCGCGTAGGCGGCGCCCTGCAGGCGCATCAGGGGTCCGGTATCGGCCGGCGCGGCGACGACGACGGAGCGGCGCATGCCTTCGTCGCCCAGGATGTGCTCGATGAATTCCTTGACCTCGCGGCCGCGTTCGCCGATCAGGCCGACGACGATGACCTCGGCCTCGGTGTAGCGGGCCATCATGCCGAGCAGGACCGACTTGCCGACGCCCGAGCCGGCGAACAAGCCCATGCGCTGGCCGCGGCCGACGGTGAGCAGGGCATTGATGGCGCGGATGCCGACGTCGAGCGGCTGCTCGATGGCTGCCCGCATCATCGGGTTGAAGGGCCGGCTCTGCAGCGAGCGGGTGGCATCGACGGCCAGCGCGCCCTTGTTGTCGAGCGGCCGCCCGACGCCGTCAACGACACGCCCCAGCAATTGATCGCCGACCGGCACCTGTTTCGCCTTGTCGATAGCCCGGCGCCGCTTGAAATAGGGCGCGTCGACCCGTAAGGGCGTGGCCGGGAGATCGACGGCTTCAACCCGGGCACCCGGTGCCAGACCAAAGACATCATCGGAAGGCATCAGGTAGATCTTCTCGCCGGCAAAGCCGACGACTTCCGCCTCGACCGGTGTACCACTGCCGGGAATGATGCTGCAGGTGCTGCCCAGCGGCAGCTTCAGGCCGGAGGCCTCCATGACCAGGCCGTTGATGCGGGTCAGCCGGCCGCTCGGCCAGAGCGGTTGTGCCTGGCTGACCGCCGTCTGGCAGTTGGCCAGGTAACGTTGCCAGCGACCGATATGGTCGGAAGGGGTTACGGGTTCGGCAGCCATTCCTTGGCTTTAATGCCGATCGCTTCCAGCACGCGACGCCAGCGGACGCCCATGCTGGCATCGATCTCGCTGCTGCCGGCTTTGATCACACAGCCGCCTTCGGCAATGTTGCTGTCAGCCACGATGTGGGCTCCGGTGTGCGTCAGCTGTTCCTTGAGCAGCGGGGTGAGGGCTGTGGCATCGGCCGGATTGAGGTAGAGCGAAATGGTGCCGTGGTGTAGCGGCAGCTCGTTGATGGCTTCACGGATGAGCGGCAACAACAGTTCCCGATCGATTTTCAGGCTGGTTCGCAGAATCTGCGCTGCGACCTCAAGCGACAGGTCGAGCAGTTGGTCGGCGACATGCTGATCGAGTTGGGTGAGCGAAGTCTGCAGGTTGCCGATGAGGTTCGTCAAATGGGCGACTTGTTCGTCCATTTTTGCCTGCAACTCGGCTTCACCGGCGGCCCGGCCTTCCTCATAACCCCGCTGGTAACCCTCGCTGCGCGCTTCCTCGTTGATCCGGGCCAGATCGTCAGCGGTGGGAAAGGGGATACTCGCGACGGTCTCGATCGCTTCCTCCGGCTCGGCTGGCTGGCTGGTGGGGGGGGGCGGGGCCGGCTCGCTGGCCGGCCGGGCGGGGGCAACGGCTGGCTTGTCGAAAGAGCCGATCTGCCAGCGCTGATAACCTGCGAGTTTCTCCTTGGGGATGACGCCGGACATGGTCAGACCATCTGTTCGCCGCCGGCACCGCCGAGCACGATTTGCCCTTCGTCGGCCAGGCGGCGCACGATCTTGAGGATTTCCTTCTGCTCGGCTTCGACTTCGGACAGGCGGACCGGACCCTTCGATTCGAGGTCTTCGCGCAGCATCTCGGCGGCCCGCTGCGACATGTTCTTGAAGATTTTCTCGCGCAGTTCGGGCGAGGCCCCCTTCAGGGCTAGGATCAGCGAATCGGATTGCACCTCGCGCAGGATCAACTGGACCGAGCGGTCGTCGATATCCATCAGGTTCTCGAAGACGAACATCTCGTCGAGGATCTTCTGGGCGAGGTCCGGGTCGTACTCGCGAATCGCGTCGACCACCGAAGTCTCGTTCGCCGTACCGATGAAGTTGAGAATCTCCGCCACCGTGCGCACCCCGCCCATCGCCGTCTTCTTCATGCTCGCCGAGCCGGCCAGGATGCGCATCATCGCCTCGTTCAACTCGCGCAGGGCGGCTGGCTGGATGCCTTCCAGCGTCGCGATGCGCAGCACTACGTCGTTGCGCAGGCGCTCCGTGAAGTGGTTGAGGATCTCACTGGCGTGGTCGTGCTCCAGGTGCACCAGGATGGTCGCGATGATCTGCGGATGTTCGTTCTTGATCAGATCGGCGACCGTGCCGGCATCCATCCACTTCAGGCCCTCGATACCGGATGTCTCGCCGCTCTGCAGGATGCGCGAAATCAGGTTGGAGGCCTTGTCGTCGCCCAGCGCCTTGGTCAGCACCGAGCGGATGTAGTTGTCGGTGTCGACGTGGACAGCCGCGTGCTCCTCGGAAATCTGCAGGAATTCGTCCAGAATGCCCTCGACCTTGGCGCGCGGTACCGACTTGAGGGAGGCCATGGCATGGCCAAGTTTCTGTACCTCGCGCGGGCCGAGATGCTTGAGCACCTCGGCGGCGTGATCCTCGCCCAGCGCAATGAGCAGCGTGGCGCTCTTCTCGAGTCCTTCTTCGGGGCTAGTTGCCATTGACGCCCATCCAGTCCTTGATCATGTTGGCGATTGCCTTCGGATCCTTGTCGGCGATATCGCGCGCCTTCTGTACCTTGACCGCGTAGTGGTCGATATGCACCTCGGTCGCACCTTCCTCCTCCCCTTCCGCGCCGGCGACCCCGCCGAACAGACCGCCACCTTCCCCGCCGGCTTCGCCCGGCTGTTCCTTCTCTGGCGGCGGGAACATCGTCTTCAGCGAAGGCTGGATGATCTTGAGATAGATGAAGGCGACGATACCGGCGATCAGCAGGTACTTCAGGATGTCCTTCAGGTAGGCAACGTTTTCCGGATCCTTCCACACCGGCAAGTCGCTCTCGCTCTTGTCGACGGCAGTGAAGGGTGCATTGGCGACCGACAACGTGTCGCCCCGTTCCCTGCTGTAGCCCATCGCTTCGCGCACCAGATCGTTGATCTGCTTCATTTCGGCGTCGGCCAGCGGCTTGGTGACCGGCTTGCCGGTCTTGTCGACATCCTTGCGGTGATTGACCACGACGGCAGCCGACAAGCGGCGGATGTCGCCCATGCCCTGGCGGGTGTAGCGGATGGTCTTGTCCAGCTCGTAATTGATGGTCGAGTTCTTGCTTGTGCTGATCGGTTGCCCGGCTGCGTTGAGC
Source organism: Dechloromonas agitata is5 (assembly GCF_000519045.1). Taxonomy (GTDB): domain Bacteria; phylum Pseudomonadota; class Gammaproteobacteria; order Burkholderiales; family Rhodocyclaceae; genus Azonexus; species Azonexus agitatus. The sequence goes on along the minus strand of NZ_KI912532.1, from coordinate 163,926 downwards.
GGAGCCGTGACGCCGGCCGCGTCGATCTTGCCGGGCGGTACCTCGCCCGGCTTGCCCGGCACCGGGGCGGGCGGCACGTTGCCGGTCGGTGGCGCGGTGAGCGGCGCTGTGGCGGGAACCGGCGGCTGGTTGGTCAGTGCGCCGGGTACGCCGCCTGCTGCCTGGTTGACGTTGGCCGTTTCGTTGTTTTGCTGACTGCGGATGCTGGTCGATTCCGGCGTGCTGTTCGGGCGGTAGCTCTCGGCCGTCTGCTCGGTTTGCGAAAAATCGATGTCGGCCGCCACCTGTACCTTGTAATTACCTTGGCCGAGCATCGGGCTCAGGATATCCTCGATGCGCTTGACCACGGTGTTTTCGATTTCGCGCACGTACTTGATTTGCGTCGGATCCAGTCCGGCCTCGGTCAGCCGGTTCTTCAACTGCGACAGCAAGGCACCGTTCTGGTCGATTACCGTGACATTCGACGCCGGCAGTTGCGGCACGCTGGAGGACACCAGGTGGGTGATGCCGGCAATCTGTGCGCCATCCAGCGCCCGGCCGGGATAGAGGTTGAGCATCACCGAGGCGGTCGGCTTCAGTTCTTCGCGCACGAAGACCGAAGGCTTGGGAATGGCCAGGTGAACACGGGCCGACTGCACCGCGCCGATCGATTGGATGGTCCGCGCCAGTTCGCCCTCCAGGCCGCGCTGGTAGTTGACCTGTTCGGCAAACTGACTGACGCCGAATTTCTGGTTCTCCATCAGTTCGAAGCCGACCATGCCACCTCGAGGCAGCCCCTGCGAGGCCAGCTTCAGACGGACCTCATGCACGCGCTCGCTCGGAACGAGCAGTGCACCGCTATCGCTGTAACGATGCGGAATGTTCTGCTGCTCGAGAACGGCGGCGATCGAGCCGCCATCCTTCTCGTTCAGGTTGGAAAAGAGGACTTTCCAGTCCGGTTGCCGGCTCCACAGGATCGTGCCGACGATCACCGCGACGAGAGCGGCGATGGCGACCATGAAGACGATCTTCTGCTGGCTGCCGAGGCGGTCGAAGGCCTCGCGCAGACGCTCGACCGGGTTGCCTGCCGGTGCGCTTCCTGCTGTCGTCTCAGTGGTTGCTGCCATCAATGCTCGGGTGAAATACGGTGAAACAGAAGAAGAATCAATCAAGAAGCCAAATTTTCCTAGAAATATTCTACTATTACCGCGCCTGAATCCACCCTAACTTTTTTCGATGCCAGCCGACCAGGCAAATCCCCCAAAGCCTCTCGCCGACGACAAGACCGCCGAACTGCAGCGGGCTTTCGCCATGTTCAACCAGGTGTCGGCCGAGTTGACGCAGGCATACGAGGCGCTGCAGGGCCAGGTTGCCTCGCTGACCGAGGAACTGGCGGTTGCCAACGGTGAGTTGCGGCGGCAATACCAGGAAAAGGAAGCGCTTTCCGAGCGCCTCTCCTCGCTGCTCGATGCCCTGCCGGCCGGCGTGATCCTGCTCGATGCACTGGCTGTCGTCGCGGCGGTCAACCCGGCGGCCATCGCGCTGTTCGGTGCCGACATTGTCGGCCGCCACTGGGGCGATGTCGCTCGCGATCACCTTGAACCGACGCTCACCGTCGGCGAATGGCTGTGTGGCAGCCGGCGCCTCTCTATCGCGGAGAGCGCGCTGCCCTCGGCCGGCGGCAAGATTCTGCTGGTGCACGACATCAGCGCGGCACATCGCATGAAAACCGAACTGGAGCGCAGCCAGCGCCTGGCCGCAATGGGCGAAATGGCCGCCTCCCTCGCCCACCAGTTGCGTACCCCGCTGGCCGCTGCCCTGCTATACACGGCCAATCTCGGACAACCGGGCGTCGCCGACGAAGCCCGGGCGCGCTTTTCGGATAAGGCGACGGCCCAGTTGCGCCGCCTGGAGCGCTTGATCCAGGACGTACTCCTCTTCGCCCGGGGCGAAAGCATCGGGCGCGATGTAATCGACGCCAGCGACCTGCTGGCTGAAGCGGCGCAAACCGTCGAACCCCTGATGCGTGAGCATGGCCTGACATTTGCAATAGATGACGACTGCCAGCGGGCGATCATCGTCGGCAGCCGCAAGGCCCTGTTCGGTGCGCTGGTCAATCTGCTGGAAAACGCCATGCAGGCGACACCGGCCGGCGGCAAAATTTGCCTCACCGGCAAACGCAGCGGCGATCTGCTGGCGCTCGGCGTGCGCGATAGCGGCCCCGGCATCAGCCGGGAAAACCAGGCGCGGATCTTCGAGCCCTTTTTCACCACCAAGGGGCAGGGTACCGGACTGGGGCTGGCCATCGCGCTGGGCGTCGCCCGCGCCCATGGCGGCAGTATCGAACTGCTTTCCGAGCCCGGTGCCGGCGCCGAGTTCATATTGGCCTTGCCGGTCGCCTCCCCGGAAAACGAAAGAGAAGTGAATGTCTGAACACAACCTGCCTGTTCTCGTCGTCGAAGACGATCCCAGCCTGCGCGAGGCCATTGGCGATACGCTCGAACTGGCCGGACGCGCCTACGTTGCTGTCGATGGCGGGGAAGCAGCCTTGCGGGTGCTCGGCGAGCAAGCCTTTTCCATCGTGGTCAGCGATGTGCGCATGATGCCGATGGATGGCATCACCCTGCTCAAGGAGATCCGCGCCCGTCTGCCGCACCTGCCGGTCGTGCTGATGACCGCCTATGCCGAGGTCGACAAGGCGGTCGACGCCATGCGCTCCGGCGCTTGCGACTTCCTGCTCAAACCCTTCGAGCCGCAGGCGCTGCTCGCCCACATCAATAAATACGAATTGCCGGCGGCGGACGATGGGGCCGGCGTGGTTGCCAACGACCCGGCCAGCCGCGAACTATTTGCCATCGCCCAGCGTGTCGCGCAAACCGATGCGACCGTGCTGCTCACGGGTGAATCGGGCGTTGGCAAGGAAGTGGTCGCTCGCTTCATCCATCGCCATTCGGCTCGCCAGGCAGGCCCCTTCGTTGCCATCAACTGTGCCGCCATTCCGGACAGTCTGCTCGAAGCGACCTTGTTCGGTTATGAAAAGGGCGCCTTTACCGGGGCGCAGCAGGCGCAGGCCGGAAAATTTGAGCAGGCGCAGGATGGCACCTTGCTGCTCGACGAAGTCACGGAAATGCCGATGGGCCTGCAGGCCAAATTGCTGCGCGTGCTGCAGGAGCGTGAAGTCGAGCGGGTCGGCGGCAAGAAGCCGGTGCCGCTCAACATCCGCATCGTGGCTACCTCCAATCGCGACATGGCGGAGGCCGTCGCCAAGGGGGTCTTTCGTGAAGACCTCTACTACCGGCTCAATGTCTTCCCCATCGCCATTCCTGCCCTGCGCCAGCGGCCGGAGGACATCGTGCCCATCGCCCGCCATTTCGTTGCCGAGCATGGCGGGCGCTTCGGGCGGACGGGTATGCGCCTGTCGTCGGCTGCCGAAGCCCAACTCCGTGCACATACCTGGCCGGGCAACATCCGGGAGCTGGAAAACATCATTCAGCGCGCCCTGATCATGGCTTCCGGCCCGGTCATCGAACCTGAAGCGCTCAACCTGGCGCCTCGCCCCACCGAAGCTGCGTCGCCGCCATTGGCTGCTGAAATCCCCGCCCCGTCGGCGCTGCCGGAAACCGAAAAAAGAGCCGATAATATGAAGGACTTGGAGCGCGACCACATTCTGCGCACCCTGGCCGAAGTGGGCGGGTCACGCAAGAAAGCCATTGAGCGCCTCGGTATCTCGGAGCGAACCTTGCGCTACAAGCTGCAGCAATACCGTGACGAAGGTTATTTTCAGGGTTGATCTGGCCTGAGAATTGCTTGTAATCCAGCGGTCGAATGGGAGCCAATCATGGATACGAACGGAATCGAACAAATGTTGAGCGTGCTGCGCAGTACGGCCGCACAAGCCACCGGCAAGCCTGCCGCCGGCACGGCGCCGGTTGCAGGCGCCACCGATTTCGCTCAGGTTTTGCAAAACTCCATCGACAAGGTCAACCAGACCCAGCAGAGCGCCAATCAGATGGCGGAAAAACTTGCCGCCGGCGATACCAGCCAGAATCTCCACGAGGTCATGATCGCCCTGCAAACTGCCAGCGTTTCCTTCCAGGAGATGGTGCAGGTGCGTAACAAGCTGGTCACGGCCTATCAGGACGTGATGAACATTCAAGTCTAGGGTTAATCCGCCAGACCGGAAAATTTTGCCGTTCGTTGTCGCTCAATCCGCGTGATGTAGCGCTCCACCACGGCCAGGCGGCTGGCGGGTACGTTCACGAACTTGCATCCCACTCGTAGCTGGTTCAGTCCGTGCTCGGTGGACAATTCCACAACCTTCCTCACCCGCAGGTTGATGAGAACAACCCCGTCATCGGGGATTTCCAGTCGGCAGTTTTCCAGCAGGGTGTCGGGCCGGCAGGCGGCTTGTTCAGTCATGGGGACAATCAGGCTGACGCCACCGGCACTGATATCGGCCACGCCCCATTCGACGAGCCGGTTTTCCCCTGCTGCATCGGTCAGTTCGATCCGGCAGCGGAGCGGGGCGGCGACAGGCGGTTGGAGGCGAAAGTATTCCCGGCGCTGCAGGCGTAGCAGGCGGTCCGGGAGTGGTGCAGCCAGCGCGCGCCGGTCCTGGTGCTTGTCCTCCACCGGGGGCGGCAGGCGGAACTGCATCTTCACCCGGTTCAGGCTGGCGGTCAGCGTCAGTTTGCCGGCTGCTTTCGCCTGAATGTTCAGGGCTTCGTCCGAAGCCGGATCAAGCAAGAGCAGGCCGCGCGCTTCATCCAGTCCGAGCAGGGCGGTCAGGAAATAGCGCGCCCCACCATCGATATATACCGACAATAATTTTCCCTTGCGAATTAGCAAGTTCAGGTAATACGCAATTTCCGAGGGGCTATCGACGAAATACTGCCCGTATTCCGTCAAATGATCGATTTCGAAATCCGGTGCGGAGTGATCGTCGCGAGAGGCTGTCATGCGCGGCTAACAGGAGTGAATTGACGCAATGGTAAACCATCCCGCCGCTCACGTCGTTCATGCCACCGGATTAGCGTGGCAACTCCGGGCCGGCATGGCCATGCTCGATCCGGTAAAGCCAGGCCAACAATTCGGCAACCGCCAAGTACAGCTGGGGGGGAATGTGCTCGTCAATGTCCACCTGCGTCAATAGCGCCACCAACTCTGGCGACTCATGGACATACACCCCATGTTCCTTGGCCCGGGCGATGATCTGTTCGGCGATCAGCCCCTTGCCCTTGGCCACCACGCGGGGCGCCGCGTCGGTCTGGCCGTAGGCAAGGGCAACCGCCTCGCGCGTCGTGTCACTCGGCGATTTCGCCATGTTGTACCTGAGCCTGAACGAGCCGCAGGCCGCTTGCTTCGAATTGATTGCGCAGATCGCCGATGCGCTCGCGCAAGCGAGCCTCGCTGGCTGTCGAGTTGGCCGTCAGCGCCAGTTCGACATTTCCGCCTGGCTGCAGGCGCAGTGCTGCGTCGATGCCACCTAGGCTGGGCAAGGCCAAACGCAGCCGCGTCTGCCAGCTGCTTGAAGTCTCGCCTGTCTCCTGTGCCTGGCGGTCCGGGTTTTCTGAAATTTCCCAGTGCATCTGCTGCCCGGGCCAGATTTGCCCCTGCCACGCGTAATTCTGTGTCGCCAGTGCATCAAGCTGCTGCTGAACCACCGGTCTGACTTCCTGTGGGATGCCTCCGGCCTGAGGGGGCGCTTCTGGGCGTGCGCTCTGGGGGGGTACTTCGGAGCGGGGCGGCGGCGAGGTGTCTGCCAATCCCGACGGGATGCCGGCTGGTAACTTACCCTGCGGCTCCTGGCGCAAGGTGTCGGTCGACAACTCGCCAGCTACCCAGCGGGCCTGATGAGCCTCATAGAAAACTCCGCTCTTGGTCAATGCTTCCTTGAGCACGGGTGCCAGATCAGCCCCTTGCCTCGGAAAATCATCTACCAGCGGCTGGTTGCCGTTGAGCGGCGCGGGGCTGGCTCGTTTGGTCGGGTCGTCTACATTGCCAATCAGGTCGCCGATCAACTTGCCTGTCTGGCTGAGCGACGTACTGGCAGAAGCCATTTGCCCGCCGGCTGCATCCCCTCGGCCACGGTTGGTTACGACGGCAAAGGCCAATTGCCCATCGTTATCGACAACCTCAAGCTCCAGGCTGTCGCCGGCCTTGGCTGAGAAAGGCAAGGCGAGCGTAATGTCACGTTGTCCGACAACGGCACGGTAACTGCCATTGGGCAACAAGGCCTGGATCTCCGCCATGATGCGCTGCCCCGGTTGCAGGTCACGCAGTGCGTCAGTTATCCGTTGTGCCGCAACAACCGGCTGATTTTGGGGTTGCTCGGCCGTCAGCCTCGCCTGGTCGGGCAGTTGCAGACGCAGCGCACTGGCGACGTCGGGCGGGATCATTTGGGTTTGGTCGAACTCTGCAGCCCAGCCAGCAAGGTTTTCACGCTGGCCATCCAGGGTTCGACATGGCTACGCACATCGCTGTCACACCGCTGAATCTGCTTGAGCAGGTCGACGAACTCGGGAGTGGCCGAGTCTGACAGCCCATTGAGGGAAAGTCGGGCAAGTACGGCAGCCCGCCGACGTTCCGTTTCAGCCAACGTTTCCCACGCCTGGGCATGGGCCAGTTTCACCATTTCTTCGGACAGGCAAGCAGCTTCCCTGGCAAGTGCTAGAGGCGTCATTTAGGCTGCAGCCTGTTCTCCCGGGGCGATCTGGGTCCAGGCATCGCGCAGGGTGTCCAGCAAGCCGACAACCTCATCCAGCGCAGCAATGCTGTTGTTCAGATTGGCGAACAGCAAGCGCTGAATCATGTAGTCATACAGTGCAGCTAGTCTTTCGCCCAGTTCGCCCCCGGCATCTACATCCAGGCTGGCCCGCAAGCCATTGCTGACGATGTCGATCGCCTTGGAAATCGATGCCCCTTTTTTGGGAATATCACCCGCCTCCAGTTCAAACTTGGCAATATTGATGGCAGCAATTGCGCCGTCGAACAGCATCAGGATCAACTTGTGGGGGCTGGCGGTTTCAACCGCCACCTCCAAGCCAACCTTGGCGTAGCTTTGAGCGGGGTTGCGCATCATGCCGAACATGTTCGATATCCTGTCTGTAAGTTACTTGTTTGAATTATTGACTTCCAGCGCGCTCAGCATCGAAGCAAGCGAAGAGGAGGTCTGGTTGAAGCCAGCGATCATGGTGTCCAGCGCAGAGAATTGCTTGAAGTAGCGCTCTTCGATTTTGTCCAGCCTGTCCTGCATTGCTTCCTGACGCTTTTGCAATTCCTTGACCAGTCGATTGGCACTCTCGGTAGCTGACGTAACGCTGCCGGATGAGTCAATCAGGCTGTTGAGGCCTGTTTTGAAACCTGTGCCGACCGCACTCACCATTTCACTGACGGCAGCAAAGTCGTTCTCAATCGCCTTGTTGAGTTTAGTGCTATCCAGCTTCAGGGTGCCATCCTTTTGCAGGGAGATACCGAGGTCTGAAAGGGTCTGCAGGTCGCCGGTTCCATACTTGGCCGTGACGAGGCGGGAAACCTGAGCCTGAGCTGAACGTAACACCGCGTCGCCCTGCAATGCACCAGCCACCTTGGTTGTTGCGTTGTATGCGCCCATGCTCTTCATCGAGGAGGCAGCCGTGTTATATGCGGTCACGAAAGCATTCAAGGCTGACGTGATGCTGCTCGTATTGTCCTGAGTGACATTGATTGTGGTGCCTGCTGAACTGGCCTTGAGCAAATTAATCGACAGGCCGGACACTGCATCGGAAATTGTATTGCTCTGACTGGTGATGGTCAGGCCATTGACATCGACAGAGGCGGAGGTTGCGGCCTGTTGCGAAACCCAGCTATTGGTGTCCGCGCTGGCCGAACTCGGGCGGAAGTTGAAACCTTCCCAGCCGGTGCTGCCGGTAATGCTAATGGTGTTGTTAGCCCCACTTTCCTTGGCCGTAATCACGAGGTGCTTGGCGGTGCCGTCATTGATCACGCTGGCTGTTACGCCAGCCTTGGAGCTATTGATTGCCTTGGCGATGTCGGTTAGTGAGGCGCCATTATTGACGCTGACATCCACGCTATCGCCGCTGCCGACCTTGATGCTCAGTGTTCCGCTACCTGTACCGGAGGGGATGCCCAGTGCGGTTTCGGTTTTCCGCACTTGTTCCGCGCTGGCCAAGGTAATGTTGGTCAGTGTGTACTTCGTTGCGGCCACGCCGCTTTTGGCGGTAGCGGTGGCAACCGTTTCATCGGCGCTCTTGGCGGTGAAGCTCGAAAACTTCTCGGCGAGTGTCTGCGTGGTGCCCGGCACCAGGTTGCCAGCAGCGGTCTGCAGGGAGGCCAGGGCGCTCTTGAGCGTACCCAGTGCCGAAATGCGGCTTTCCACCGTTGACTGCCTGGTTTTCAGTGCGGTTAAGGGCTGCTTTTCAACTGCCATTAGGCCGGAAACGATGCTGCCGAGATCGAGGCCGGAGCCTACACCCAAAGACGTAATGGTCGCCATGATTTACTCCTGCAAGAGACGCCGCTGCTGATTCAAGCCTTTTGTTGAATCAACAACCCTTTCATTGTATCCAGCGCCTTGGCCAAAGCCAGCATTTCTTCCGAGGGGATCTGGCGGATCACCTCCTTCGTGCTCTGGTCGATGACCTTTACCACGGTTGTTTTGCTTTCCTGGTCGACGCTGAAATTCAGTGCGTTATTGAACGGCTTGACAAACTCGTTCACAGCCTTGATGGCTTGATCCAGTTCTTCCGGCTTCGGCTTTGTCGTTGAGTCGGTTGCCGAAGTGGTCTGCGCGCTTTGTACAGGGAGATTGTCGACGGCAGTGGCGCGGTTGGCTGTCTGCCGCTCCGGCAGGATGTTGCCGATGGCAGCAGTACCGGGTGGTGAGGATGGGATGCTGGAAACGTTCATGGCATGCTCCTGATCGTAAGTGTGCCAAGGGCGCGGGGCGTTTCCGCCACCGCGCCCGGCCGCCCTGGCCGGGCGGGGCTACTGCGGGATGCTTACTGCAGCAGGGACAGAACGTTCTGCGGCAGGGCCTTGGCCTGGGCCAGCATCGCGGTACCCGCCTGTTGCAGAATCTGCGTACGGCTCAGGTTGGCGGTTTCCACAGCGTAATCGGCATCCTGGATACGGCTGCGGGCGGCGGACAAATTCTCGGTCGTAGAGGACAGGTTCGAGATTGTCGAAGCGAAGCGATTTTGAATTGCGCCCAAGTTGGCACGAGACGTGTTGACGCTCTTCAACGCATTGTCAATCTGCGTAATGGTTTGTTGCGCGTTGGTAAAGGAGCTGACTGTCAAGGCCGTAATCCCGGTCGTGCTGGTCGAAGTGCCCACCGAACCGTTTGCCCAGCCGGCCACGGTTGCACTGTTGGTGGTACCTGCAACAGTGATGGCTGCATTCGAGGTCAGGGTGATTTGACCGCTGACGGCATCGTAAGAGGCGCCCACAGCGGTGGTGCTCGACACACGGTTGATGGCCTCCACCAATTGTCCGGCACGTTCCTGCGCGTTGCCGGCTGCCGCGATAGCGCCGATATCGGTGCCGTTGATGGTGACGCCGCCTGCAGCGATTTGAGTGGCATATCCCGTCAGGCTGCTGGCGCTGATCGCAGCACTGTAGCGGGTCAAGGTTCCACCAAGAGCGGCGGTCTGGGCGTTGGCGATGCTCGAAACGGTGATGGTTTGGCCTGCGTCGGCGCCTACCTGGAAAGCCACGCCGGTGAAAGAGCCGTCGATCAGCTTGGTGCCGTTAAAGGTGGTCTGTTCGGCAACGCGCTGAATTTCGGATTTGAGTTGGGTAACTTCTGCATCCAGCGCATCGCGGTCGACCTGAGTGTTCGTGCCGTTCGAGGCTTGTACGGCCAGTTCGCGAATACGCTGCAGGTTGGAACTGATTTCCCCGAGGGCGCCTTCTGCCGTTTGGGCGAGAGAGATGCCATCGTTCGCATTCCGCTGGGCAACAGACAGCCCCTTGATTTGAGAGGTCATGCGCTCGGAAATGGCCAAGCCCGCCGCATCGTCCTTGGCGCTGTTGATACGCAGACCGGAAGAAAGGCGCTGCAGCGACGTATTCAGCGAGTTTTGCGAAGTGTTCAGATTGCGCTGAGCATTCAGGGACGCAATGTTGGTATTGATGATTTGTGCCATTTTCAATCTCCTTGGATCGGTTGACCTTTTTGCCGGCCTTCGACGCCAGCGCCTTTAAAACCTCGGCTTTGCTGTACTGTGCATCACCGTTAAGTTTATTTACGGACGGCACAAAAGAAACTTTAGGCAAAAAGAAGGTTTTTTAATTGCCTTGCGGGGTTTGTTGATTTTGGTGTTTTCCTTGGTCGAAGCCGATCGCTGGGAGGGGCGCTTGAGGGAGTGCGCCGAAGAACCGCGTTCGTCGTTTCTTGCTTCAGGAGTGAGAAAGTGATGTATCGGAGGATGTTGCCTTCGACCACCCGGGCAGAGGGTAGGGCACTACGCCAGCTGGATCGAGTCCCATCCAGGACATGGGGCTTCGAGGCAGAAGCTTCTTCTATATCGAAGCCGTAGTAGGCCGCCCATTCAAAGAGAGCCGAGAGTGCTGCTACACGGTCAGCAGGCGATGCCGGATTCGAAGTAAATCTCGTCCATGCCGAGCTTGATTTCCAGGCTGGCGATTTCGACGGTGTCGCCGGGTTCGTCGGTGATGATCCCCAGCAGATGTCGCCGTGCGGGCGGTAGATTTCGACCTGGGCTTCGATAATTTGTTGCAGGCTGTTGAGTTCCTGCAGGCGGTCTTCGGAGGTGAGCATCACGTCCGGGTAGAAATAGCTTTGTTCTTTGCGCAGCCGGAGTTTGACGCCTTCAATCAGGGCGCGGCAGGGACTGCCTTTGAGGTGGGTGCGCAGTTCGGCGAAGAGGTTGCCGGCAATGACGTTGTGGCGGATCGAGGCGCCATGGTAAAGACTTTGCCGCCGATGTGTTCCTGGCGTACGGGAAGCTTCGTAGGCGAGTTAATCGTTTTCGCCGTAGGTGGTGGTCATGTTCGGCCCTAAACACCTACCGGGTAGCAAAGACCCGATTTTTGCCGGACTGTTTGGCGTTGTACATGGCTTCGTCGGCGCGCTTGATGACACTTTCCCGGCTGTCGTCGCTACGCATCTGGGTGACGCCGGCACTAAAGGTAATCAGTACCTTGTCGTTTCCGTGCAGGAAGAATTTTTTGGTGAGTTCGCGCTGCAGCCGGGTGAGGGCGGCGGAGGCATCGGCCAGAGGGGTGTCCGGCAGCAGGATGATGAATTCTTCCCCTCCGTAGCGTGCCACCGTGTCCTGCGGGCGAAGGGTGTCACGGCACACGCGTGCCAGATGGATCAATGCTTCATCGCCGGCGGCGTGGCCCATGGCGTCGTTCAGTTTTTTGAAGTTGTCGATATCGAGCAGTGCAACGCACAGCTCAGTCTCGTGCCGGGTGGCGCGGGCGGCTTCCTTGGTAAAGATTTCCTCCAGGCCGCGCCGGTTGAGTGCGCCGGTTAGTTGGTCGTGGCGGACAAGTTCGCTGGTGCTTTCGAGCTCACGTTCCAGTTCCTTGATGCGCGCTTCGGATTCGAGCACCTGCTGCCGGGTTTGCTGCAATTCGTCACGGGAACGTTGCGCGTTGATTTGTATGGTTCGCGTTTCACGCATGACTTCGCCGAGTACGTCTTGCAGTTCAGAGATGTCCTTGGCGGCGCTGATCTTGTCGGCGCAGGATTCAATCTTGTCGTGGTAATCAGAGGTGGCTTCGGCAAAGTCGGCTAGGTGGTCGACAAAACCGGCGAGCATTTGCTTGATGGCTTCCCGGGCTTCGAAGAGGCTGGCCTTGAGTTGCGCCTGTTTGAACAGGACTTCCTTGAGGCGGCGCTCGGCGTCGTCCAGCGCACGTTGGGAGAGCGGGGTGCCGATGATTTCGCGTACTACTTCGATCTGCCCGTGCAGCCAGTGGTCGTCCAGCACCAGTTCGCTGATGTTTTCGACGAGCAAGCGGAGCAGGCCGAGCAGGCTCAGGCGGAGTTCTGCCTGATCTTCGGCCAGTAGTTCGAGCTTGAAGGCAAAACGCTTCAGGCGGGCCAGGAAGTCTTGCATTTGCCGGACGCTGGCTGCCTTGCGAATCTCGGCGGCAAGTGCCTTAGCATCGCTGGTCAGTTGTGGGCTTTCCAGCAATTGGCTGGTAATAGCGGTTTCCAGGGTGAAGGCAAGCAGTTCGCGAAGTTCCGGTTGCAGTTCGCTGGTGCTCGCGGGCGGCTTGGAGGGGATTTCGGCTGCTTCCGTGTTGTCTTGAGGGTACTCTTCCCCTCCGCTTTCTTCGCTCGCCCCGCCCTTGCCCCAGCCCCTGAGCAAATTCTGGAGTCGGGTGAACAGTGTTTCCGGGTTGGCGCCGCTACTGTTCAGTACGTGTTCAAGTGATTCTCTTTTGCGTGCCAACGTCAGCCCGGGGTGCTTGGCCTCCCATTGCTTCAACAATTCAGCTATCAGCGTGGCCCAGGTCAGCTTCTGCGTCTCGGCCAAGCCATTGATGAATTCAACCAGCCGGTCCTTATATTCTTCCCAATTGCCAGCCTTGACGGACTCATCGAGCTGCCGGGCTAGCCGGAGTTGCTCGGGCGATGACTTCGGCAGTGCAGCGGCCAGCGAGCGTAACTGTGTTTCAGGAAATGCCATTGCCGCCGGTTTGCTTCCGGCGATCTCATGGTAGAGCGTCAGGTAATTGTCCGGTGTTGGCGCAATACGGCGTGCGGCCAGAAGGCGCAGTGTTTCCCGGGCAATTTCGAATGGGTTGGTCGGTGCTGTCATATCGATTTTGAAGCGATCAAGCTATAATGCGCCCTCGCTTTCCATGCCCCCGTAGCATGAAGGTCGTGCAGTTGATTTGTAATCATCAGGTAGCGGTTCGATTCCGTTCGGGGGCACCAGTAAAATCAAGCATTTAGGCCATTCTTCGGAGTGGCTTTTTTGTTTTTCATTGTCCGTTGCTCCTTGGTTGCTCCTGTGGCGATCAACACTATACCGATCACCTGTTAATCAATTCAGCATGATAACTTGGGGTGGAGTAGGGCTGGAAGTATTTGCATGCCACTCCTTCGCAGGGAAGTGCCCGCGTTTTCTGACTATCTCCGAGGCCAGTTTTGTGAGCCGGGAATGTATGGCTTGAAATGATCATGCTGAGTGATCCCACGCAATATCCCGTGGATTTTAGTTTTTTTCAATCACATATCACCTTCTTGAGAAGGTGATCGTCTGTCGCAAAACATGGCAGATTGGCCAGAGTCAAGCAGCTGGCCTCAGTACCTAACTCCTCATTACGTTCAAATCAGCGAGTGCCAGAAATGGTGTTCGTTGATTTCGTTCGTCCTTTCCATCTACAGGAGTCAGAGAATGAACATTCAATGCCCAAACTGTCACTCTGCACGTATCACCACCCGCAATCGCGCCCGAAAGACTGCCGGCCTGATCGGCACGGTCGGCGGCTGTGTTGGTGGTGCCACCGGTAGTCTGTCCGGAATCGAAATCGGCATGACCGTCGGCATCGTCGCCGGTCCGCCTGGCATGGTCTTCGGCGGTGTCCTCGGTGCGCTCTTCGGCGCCGTGGTTGGCGGCACGGCCGGTGGCCTGTCCGGTGCCCGGTTGGGCGAACTCGTCGACCGTCGCATCCTCGACAACTACCGCTGCCTTGCATGCGGCCACTGCTTTAGTCTCACCGTATCCGAGCCACCCAGCTACTGATCGGCTTGCTCGACCTCTGCCGTCTGCAACGGACGGCATCGCAGTTCTCGTCTTTCTCTCCCATTGATTCAACGCCTCCCGTCTCTGCCGTGCCCCCTGCGGAGCGGCTGCGCCCATTCATTCCCGAAAGGAAATCTCATGGCACACCTCGTTCAACAAATGGCCTATGTCGGCGCCGAACCCTGGCACGGACTCGGCAATCGTCTTCCGGCCAAACAACCCATCGAAGTCTGGGCTAAATCTGCCGGTATGGACTGGACCATCCAGGAGTCCCCGGTCCGTTTCATGGCCGACAGCATTGGCAGTCTGGGCACCATCCATTCCTTCGAAGATCAGAAGGTTCTTTACCGCTCGGACACAAAGGAAGCGCTGTCGGTTGTCTCTCAGCGCTATCAGGTAGTCCAGCCCAAGGAGGTATTGGAGTTCTACCGCGATCTCACCGACGTTTCCGGCTACCAGCTGGAGACGGCTGGTGTATTGAAAGGCGGCAAGAAGTTCTGGGCACTGGCCAAGACCGGTCAAACTACCGCCTTGAAGGGAAACGATCAGGTCAATGGCTATTTGTTGTTAGCTACGTCATGTGACGGCACCCTCGCCACCACGGCAACCCCCACGACCGTCCGTGTCGTCTGCAACAACACACTGTCCATTGCCGTGAATGGTGCGAGTCAGGCGATCAAGGTGCCGCACAGCACCCGCTTTGATCCGCAAGCGGTTAAACAGCAACTGGGCATTGCCGTATCCCAATATGACGCTTTTATGTACCGCATGCGCACCTTGGCCGAACGCAAAGTGAAATCGCACGAAGCCATGAACTACTTCCTGCGCGTGATGTGCGATGTACAGCCCGGCACGATCGATCCGGCTGGCCTGGCTAACGAACGTGCCTTGAAGAGGGTGCAAGCCCTCTACGACGGCCAAGGTAAGGGGGCTGAGTTGGAAGCAGCCAAGGGCACTGCTTGGGGGCTGCTCAATGCCGTCACCGAGTACGTCGACCACGAACGGCGTGCCCGTAGTACCGAGTACCGGATGGACTCCGCCTGGTTCGGCCAGGGGGCCGTCCTCAAACAACGCGCACTCGATACGGCCCTGCAACTCGTCGCCTGATCATCGGCGGAATCCGCGTTTCATCATTCATCCCGCGCACATGCCCAGTTCAGCTCTTTGGCTAACTGGGCATTTTGCATTCTGGAAGGAGTAGAACTATGCAACCACACGCCTTACCCAATGCCACCCCGCTCAAGCATCGTCCAGCACTCAAACTGGTCAAGACCAAGGACTTGCCTCGCGATGATTGGCTGACCGTCCGCAAACAAGGCATCGGCAGTTCGGATGCCGCAACAGCCGTTGGCTTGAACCCTTACAAGAGCCAACTCGAACTCTGGATGGAGAAGACCGGCCGTGATGGCAATCTTCCCAAGGTCGATCCCCACGATGAAGAGTCCCCAATGTACTGGGGGAACATCTTGGAGCCAATCGTGGCGGCCCACTACACCAAACGCACCGGCAATCGGGTACGGCGCATCAACGCCGTCTTGCAGCATCCAAATCCCGGCTTACCGTGGATGCTGGCCAACATCGACCGGGAAGTCACCGGATCGAGTGCAGTACAGATCCTCGAATGCAAGACCGCTGGCATCAACGGTGCAAAGCTCTGGAAGGACGGCGTACCTGAATACGTTCAACTCCAGGTCATGCACCAACTCGCTGTTACCGGCAAGCAAGCCGCCGATGTCGCCGTACTGCTGGGTGGTCAGCACCTCGAAATCCACCGTATTGAACGCGATGAGCGCTTGATTGACCGCTTGATCGAACTCGAACGGCACTTCTGGCACTACGTTGAGACCGATACGCCGCCACCGGCAGATGGCAGTGAATCGGCCGATCTGGCGCTACGTTGTCTCTATCCGGCAGACGATGGCCAGACCCTCGATTTCACCGAGGAACGAAACCTGTCAGCCACCTTCGCCGATTGGCTGTCGGTTCGGCAAAGCATCGCCGAGGCCGAGAAGCTGGAAGCACAACTCAAGCAAAGCCTGCAGCAAGCCATGGGCAGTGCCACGAGAGCGAACTTCGAAACCGGCAGCGTCACCTGGAAGAAAGCCAAGGATAGCGTGGTGCTCGATGTTACTGGCCTGCTCAAGGATCACCCCGAGTTCCAACAGCGCTACGCCCTGACCAAGCCAGGCAGCCGGCGCTTTCTGGTTGCCTGATTTCCACCTACACCCCTTACCACTCAATCAGCCTTCCCAACCTGCCACCCCAGCGGTGCAGGCGGAAGGCATTTTTTACAGGAGTCACTGATATGTTGAAAGGTCTCGCCATTACTCCGCCCCTACTTGGCCGAATCTCCATCGGCAAGGTGGTCGAGAAGAACGGCAAGCGTTTGCCGGAGAAGGATGATCAATTCACCATCACCAGCCAGGTTCAGAGCAAGGATGGCTGGTTGCCGCATCCACTCGATGAAGTCTTGCGTAAGGAACAGGGCGGCAAGATTCGCAATATTCCGATCCGCTTGTTGTTCAACGATCCCGATCTCAACTTCCGGGCCGAGTACAGCTTGTTTGACCGGACAACCGGGCGGCCACTCTGTGTCGGCGATGGACAGAACTGCAAGCGCCAGACGGAAGAGGGCATCAGGTCGTTTCCATGCTCGTCACCGGATGCTTGTCCGCTGGCAAAGGGCGGTTGTAAACCCTACGGACGCTTGAATGTCGCGTTGGGTGATGATGATCCGCTTGGGAGCTTCGTATTCCGAACCACAGGGTTCAACAGTATTCGGACGCTGAGTGCACGGCTGCAATATTTCCAGGCAATCTCGGGAAACAAGCTTTCCTGCTTGGCGCTGGAACTGCGCTTGCGTGGGAAATCGACGCGGCAGAGCTTGGGGACACCGATCTACTACGTGGATATCACGCCGCAGACAGGGTTGTCGACGGAAGAAATGCTGGGGCAGGCCAAGCAACTAGATGAAGCACGCCGGCTGGCTGGGTTTGATCAGGAAGCCTTGGATCAAGTAGCCAAGCTGGGTCTGGGAAATGGGGCGTTTGAAGAGGGAGAGGAAGACGGAGGCGCAGTAGTGGAGGAGTTCTTCTCTTCTACTCCGGATGCCGATCCTTCGGCAGCTTCTACAATTCCAGATACGCCAATGAACAAGACGCTGGGGCAGAAACTAGAGGCTAAGGCTCTGGCGGTGTTGGGATAGGCAGGAGTTGTTTTGCAGCCTCAAGCAGTGACGTCCGCTGATTTGCTTCCAATTGCCCCCAAGCTGCAATCAATTCTGCAAGCTCGTCCTCTGGTGTGAAAAAGAACGGAATGGGAACACCTGTTGCGTTTGCCAGATGCTCGACCGTTAGCAAATCAGGTAGGTGCTTGCCCTTTTCATACTGATTCATGCGCGGACTAGCACTGAATTGATCAATGCCTGCTTTGATCCCCAGCGCCTTTTGCGAGAGGCCGCTTTTCTGACGGGCTTCTCGCAAACGTCGTGCGAAATACGTCGATTGATTCATGAATCCCAAGGCCCAGATTTGACCTAAGAGATTCTTAGTTTCTTAATTGACACGATACTAAGGAATACTTAGCATCGCTTTGCCTATGTCAGCAGAGTAAGTGCTGCATCACGTTTGCTCATCGCGCAAAAACTTAAAGGAACTCTGATGAACAACCCATCACCTCTCGAAACCCTCGCGAGTTATGCCATCACGTTCGTTGCCGGCGCTCTGACCACGGTTTGTGTGGCGGCTTACGGCAAATGGATGAAGCAGCAGGGCCGTGTCACTGGTCCGGTCGTTTCCCCGTAATCAGTAATCGGCGAGTTACTCGTCACATACCAAAAGGACCATGCATGTCGATTGATATTCAGAAATTTACCGCCGACGAACTCACCCTGGAAAAGCTCGACACGCTGGCCATGCGCCACGAGTCGTTCCAGGTCGTCGCCGTTTCCAACATCAGCGCTGTCGTTGAAAAAATCGAAGGGCGACTGGAAAAACAGGATCTCAAATGCCGTGTCTATTCCGAATACCGCTCTGCGGCGATGGCGGCGACTTTCAGTCCGGCTGCCGTGGTCGGGCTGGGGGCGGCGGTCGGTATCGGGTTGCACAACCTCGCTACCTTCAATCCTGACTACGAGATTGCCAAAAACAAGTTGGCCGGCACGGTCACCGTCAAATACGTGAAGTGAAACGATTCGGTATCGGCCGTGTATGGCCGATAGTGGATCACATAACCAAAATGCTTAAGGGAGAGAAATGAGAACACCGACTACCTGCGCCCTCCTGGCGCTCGCCTGCCTGCCGCTGTCCGGTCTGGCCCAAACCTATGTTGGCATCGGTGCAGGGAAGGCCGACTACAGCGATTTCACCCTGCGCGACATGGAATGGGATTCCCTCAATGTCACGCAACAGAAAGACAAACCTACGGCTGTCGGCCTCTATGTCGGTGAACGCCTCAATGACTACCTGGCCGTCGAGCTGGGCTACATGAACTTGGGTACCCGCAAGATCAGCGGCTATGTCACTGGCGGTGGCAGCACCGCCAGTGTCGACGGCAAGACCCGTCTCGAAGGCCTGGGTCTCTCCGTTCTCGGTAGCTATCGCATCGGCAGCTTTGCACCCTATGTTCGCCTCGGTCTGATGTATGGGCATCAGGACCGGAAGGCAAACAAGAACGATCCGGGCTTGTTGTTCCAGAATCCGAACAACGAATCCAGTACCACGGATGTGGTCCGGCCGATCTACGGCCTCGGTCTTGAGTACCAAGTCACCGAAGCTGTGGCTGTCCGTCTCGACCATACCGTGATCCACCACGCCAGCGTCGACACCATCAACAACATCGACAATGGCACCATTCGTCGGGATGCCTCGATTACTACCTTGGGATTGCTCTACAGCTTCGGCGCTAAACCGAACCAGACGGATTGGGGGAGTAGCAAATGGTCGATGGGCTTGGCCGGTGGTTGGTCGAAAACTTCGGCTCGCATGAGCGGCGGAGGTTACAACGGCAATGTCTGGAATCTACAGACCCATACTGTCAATGCCCAGGTGGCCGGCGGCATGTCGGACGACAAGACCGATACGGCCTATCGCCTGTCGCTCTTCCGGAACGAGGGAAGCATCGAGTACGAGGTGTATCTGGCCACGCTGGGTGAGTTCCAGTCACGCAGTGCCAACGATGGCATCACCGGTGGTGGGAATGCCCTGACTGGCGCAACGACAAGGACGGCGAATGCTCTGGGGGCTAACGTCGGCTATCGCTTCGAACCGATCAAATCCCTGACCATCCAGCCGAAGCTGGGTCTGGCGGCGGTGCACACGCGGGATGAAATCTACAACAGCCTGGATTTCGCAGGTGTCGGTGGTTCAGCACAGAGTTCAGTGGTGAAGAAGATGGTGCTCTCCCCAACGGCGGGGCTGGTTATTGGCTATCAGCTGACCAAGGCTATCGAGGCTCGGCTTGGCTATGAGCATTACTTCCTGTCCGGCAGCGATGCGGCGCTAGGAAAAGGCAATATCGGGATGGTCATGGCAGGGGTACGGGTCGGCTTGTAGGAGGATCAACGTACTGCATAGAGAGAAGGGGCTGCGGCCCCTTCGTCCTTTTGCAGTTATTTTTTTTGGGGTTTTTTGAGGCTTGCTGGGCAGAGACTCGGCCGAAGCCATCACTCGAGGAAGAGCAAAATGTAGTCCGAAATCCCACTCTATGTTGCCGTTAATACGCTGTCACTGGTAACCGAGTATCTAACAGCGATGAGGTGATTCATTCGTTCGGCAAGCGGTCGTCTATAGCTACACGCGCTAGATAGCCGCTCTCTACAGGCACTCTCCCAAGACTATCTCACCGAGCACTTGTTCGAGATGGATGGGGTCGACAAGGGTTACCTAGTGGAGTAAGGCCTCACTCGTAGTTCTAGCGCACATCGGTACCAGGAAACATGGTGTTTGCTCTCTTCCTTTCGTGTATATCCAGATCACACCTATTGGTTCAATTAGAGAAATTGAGGAGGAGACACCGGTCTTGCTTATTCATGCAGGTCCGTAGAGGGGGGTAACGCCATTCCGTGTACCCCTGGAATGTGATTTCCCATTGGCTCCGCGCTTATGCCCGATTGCGACAAGCCTTCAAGAATCCCGCAAGTCGAGGCTTGACGGTTATCAGGACAACGACTGCGCAGCTCAAGAAGCTGTTTTTCCAGCGCTTGGAGTTCACCGATGCGACGGACGACATGCCCGATGTGTTCATCCAGCAAGCGGTTAACCTCGCCGCAATTTTCCTCCGGTGATTCCTTGAAGCGCAATAGCGTCCGAATCTCGTCGAGTGTCATGTCCAAGCTACGACAGTGCCGAATGAAGGTCAATCGCTCCTGGTGCATTACCCCGTAGATGCGGTAATTTCCCTCGCTCCGCCCTGGTTTCGGCAACAGTCCTTCCCGCTCGTAGTAGCGGATCGTTTCGACATTACTTCCCGCTAAACGCGCCAGTTCGCCGATTTTCATTTCTGTCTCCTTCTTTCGCTCATCACGTCCGGCCAGGCTGCAAAGCGATGATGGCCATGCCACCGAGGCATACGGCACTGCCCAGAAAATCCCAACGGGTCAGGGGAATTCCATCGACCTGCCATAGCCATAACAAGGCGACCGCAACATAGACACCGCCATACGCTGCGTAGATGCGACCGGCGGCGCCCGGATGCAATGTAAGCAGCCAGGCAAACAGAGCCAGTGACATGGCAGCCGGGATCAGAAGCCAACGCTGGCGACCCTGCGTCAGCACCAGCCAGGGCAAATAGCAACCGATGATTTCGGCCAGCGCGGTAACGACGAAGAGACCTAATATCTTCAGGAACTCCAACATACTTTTCTCCTTGAACATTTTCATTGTAGCCGCTTGACCTTGTAGCGACTCAAGGGTTTTTAATGGCATCAACGAATAGGAGATTGCCATGCCCACCCATGCCGAGAAGCACCGATCCAATGAGCCTGAGCGTTGCGCGTGTTCAGGTCGCGGTGTGACGGATACGACCTCCATACAGGATGTGCCGCGTGTCGCTGTACCTAACTCCTCAGGGAATTCGAGCGTTTTTCGGATTCCCGCCATGGACTGCCCGAACGAAGAAAACGATATCCGCAAGGTGCTGACAGGCATTGAGGGGATTCGGTCACTACGCTTCGAACTGGCGTCCCGGACCCTGACCATCGATGGCGAGCAGTCTGCCCAGGAAAGTGCGTTACAGGCCATCCGCCACCTTGGTTTTGAAGTGCTGCCCATCGAGCATGAACAGATGGCTGAAACCCCATCAGGTCTCGGCGAGATCAGTAAGGCATTGATCGCCCTGGCATTGGCCATCGGGGCCGAGGTTTTGGATTTCTTCGCACCCGACACCTTGCCGTTCAAGGGGCTGGGTATGGCGTTGGCAGCAGCTGCCATCGCTTTCTCTGGATTCTCCACCTATCGCAAGGGACTGGCCGCATTGCGGCGCGGCCAGTTGAACATGAATGCCCTGATGGGCGTCGCCGTGACCGGTGCCTTCCTGATCGGCCAATGGCCGGAGGCCGCCATGGTCATGGCGCTTTACGCCATCGCCGAACTAATCGAGGCACGGTCCGTCGATCGGGCACGCAACGCTATCAAGGGGCTCCTTGCCTTGGCCCCGGAAACCGCAGAGATTCGACTAGGCGATGGTGGCTGGCTGGAGACGCCGGCTGACAAGGTTGCCATTGGCGCACTCGCCCGGGTGAAACCTGGCGCCCGAATTCCGCTGGATGGGCGAGTAACCGCCGGCAGCAGTGCGGTCAATCAGGCGCCAGTTACCGGCGAAAGTATTCCGGTAGACAAGACGACCGGTGATCCTGTTTTCGCCGGCACCATCAACGAGACCGGTATGCTGGAATTTGAGGTGACGGCTGCCGCCAACAACACGACCCTGGCCCGCATCATCCATGCCGTCGAGGCAGCCCAAGGTACACGAGCACCCACGCAACGTTTCGTGGATCGCTTTGCCACTATCTACACGCCGGCCATTTTTGTGATCGCCGTGGCCGTGGCCATCGGTGGCCCCGGGCTGTTCGACTGGACGTGGACACAGGCGCTCTACAAGGCGTTGGTTCTCCTGGTGATCGCCTGTCCCTGCGCGTTGGTCATCGCCACACCGGTTACCGTTGTCAGCGGACTGGCCGCAGCTGCTCAGCGCGGCATCCTGATCAAGGGCGGCGTCTATCTGGAAGAGGCCCGGAAACTGCGTGCCATTGCTCTCGACAAGACCGGCACCATCACCGAAGGCAAGCCTCGGTTGGTCGCCACAGAAGTGTTGTCCTCCACTGATCAGGAGGCGAAGGTTCTTTCCTGGGCCGCCAGTCTGGCCGGTCATTCGGATCATCCCGTATCAAAGGCTATCGCCACCGGCCTGAACCTGCCGGAAAACGGCCTCTCCGACTTCACTGCGCTTCCCGGTCGCGGCATCGAGGCTCGCCTGGATGGGCATACATTGATTCTGGGTAATCATCGGTTGATTGAGGATCGTGGGCTGTGCAGCCCCGAGATCGAGGCGCGTCTCGCCATTCATGAGAATCAGGGGCGAACCGTGACCTTGCTGGCCGCCGAGGACCGGGTACTGGCCATCTTCGCGGTGGCCGACACCATCAAGGAAAGCTCGCGGGAGGCGATTACCGATCTGCGTCGCCTTGGGGTCACGTCAGTCATGCTCACCGGCGACAACGTCGCAACCGCAACCAGTATTGCCCGCCAGGCAGGGATCGACGATGCACGAGGCAATTTGCTGCCGGAAGACAAGCTGGCTGCAATCGAGGAACTGCAGGAGCGTCATGGCCCGACAGCCATGACCGGTGATGGGATCAACGATGCGCCCGCCTTGGCTCGCGCCGATATTGGTGTCGCCATGGGCGGTGCCGGCACCGATACCGCCATGGAGGCCGCCGACGTGGTCATCATGAACGACGATTTGCGGCGTATCCCAGAAACCATCCGTTTGTCCCGCCAGACACACGCTGTGCTCTGGCAGAACATCGCACTGGCCTTGGGCATCAAGGTCGTATTTCTCGGGCTCGCGGTGTTCGGAAATGCCACGATGTGGATGGCGGTATTTGCTGACATGGGCGCCAGTCTGCTGGTCGTCGCTAACGGCCTGCGAACGTTGCGAACCTCTGCGCCGCAAACCAGAGACTGAAGACCCGTTGGCCTGCATCGGCGAAAGCAGCGAGGCGGTCAGCAGTCCAGTCGTACGCCTATTTCGGTCTCGCCATCGGCGGACAATGCAAATGCCGCCCCGTCATGCATCCGGGCAATCGCGCTAACGATGGCGAGACCCAGTCCATGATTTTGGTGGCCGTGGCTACGTGACGTGTCTACGCGGAAGAAACGATCGAAGATATGGGGCAGGCTTGCAGCAGGAATCGGTTTGCCTCGGTTGATCACCGAGAGTTCGAGTCGTCCATCTGTTTTCGGCGTTATCCGGATCACGATTGCACTCCCGTGATCGGCATATCGAGCTGCATTATTTAGTAAATTGGACAGTACGCGCCGTAGCAGTGCAGCATCGAATAGGCCGGAAGCGTCACCTTCAATCGACAACTGAAGGTCGGACTCAATCAGCACGGCTTCATAGTAGTCAGCCACCTCAGTGCAGAGTTGGGCGAGGCTTTGAATGGGTTTCCGCCGGGCTTTTGCACCCCGGTCAGCTTGCGACAGGAACAGCATGTCATTCACGATGCCCGATAGCCTGTGCATTTCTTCGAGATTCGCACCGATGCAATCACGCAGATTTTCATCCTTGTCGTTGCTACGCAAAGCCAACTCACTGCTAGCGATGATATTCGCCAACGGCGTTCTCAATTCGTGCGCTACATCGGCATTGAATCCTTCGAGCTGCTGGTAGGCTTTTTCCAGTCGGTTTAGCAAATCGTTGAACTGATCGACAAGGACTTGTAGCTCGGCGGGAATCCCCTCAGTTTCCAACCGTTTGTCGAGGGAAAGTATTGCGAGACAGCGCGTTTGCTCAGCCAGTGTCCGAATGGGGGCCAGTCCAAAATAGACGAGCAGGTAACCGCCCACGGTGATCGCAGCACTGCCGATCAATGCAGCCCCCCAGAGAATGGCTGCGAGGCGATCCAGAATAGCCTCGTCGGGTGCAGTGTCGAGCGCCAATTCGGCAACGGCAAAATCTGTCCTCGAAGCTTCCTCGGGGAGTGCAAGCGAGAGAAAGCGCGCTTTTAACGGCCAAGCATTTTGCGTCGAAATGAAACGAGCCTCACCCAATCTATCGAGTAACTTGAGATGCAAGTCCCGATTGATCTTCAGAAGATCTTCCAGGTCATGTTCCAGTGTTCCCGGTTGCAGGTGTGCCGGCGTTTCTTCAAACAGGTGCTGAATTGCCGTACTGAGCTTTTCAAGGCGTAGATCCTGTTGTGACTCAAGATTGATTTTGACCGAGAAAAACACGCCGAGACACAAACATCCAAGGACACCCAAACTTAGTGAGGCAAGCCAGCGTACAAGGCGACCGCTCAGCGTCGGGTTAATCTGTTTGCCAAGTTTCATTCGCGCATTTCGAGGACATAACCCATGCCTCGTACGGTGTGCAGTAGTTGGAGCTCGAAGGGTGTATCCATTTTGGCGCGAAGTCGCTTGATCGAAACTTCGACTACATTGGTGTTGCTGTCGAAATTCATATCCCAAACCTGCTCGGCAATCTCGGTACGCGATAGCACCTCGCCTTGTTTCCTCAGAAACAGAGAAAGCAGCAGGAACTCCTTGGCACTCAGGTCGATACGTTGACCATTCCTGGAGACCTTGCGGCGAGCCAGATCCATTTCAAGATCGTGCAATGCCAGACGGTTTGACGTGCTTTCCTGTTGATGCTGTGCCGAGCGGCGCAGCAGTCCCTGGATTCGAGCGATCAGCTCAGAAAAGGCGAACGGCTTGACCAGATAATCGTCGGCGCCAGTCTGCAAACCGTTGACCCGGTCTTCCACTTTACCCCGCGCGGTCAGCATCAAGACCGGGGTTTGTTTTTGGGTACGCAGGGCAGCCAGCAAGGCAAGTCCGTCCATGCCAGGCAGCATGGAGTCCAAGATGATGGCGGAGTAATCAAACTCCAGACTCATGTGAAGTCCGGTTACTCCGTCATGGGCAAGGTCGACAACGAAGCCTGCCGTACCCAATCCCTTTTGCAGGTACTGGGCAAGCTTTTGCTCATCTTCGACAACCAATAGTTTCATTTCTTTCCAAATCGAAAGATGTCAATTTTGTAAACTTCCTGTTGGCGTTCTGTCAGTGCTGTTTCTTTATAGTTCATCCATGCCGTTCAGTTGTTCGGCATACATCAAACCCGATGAACGAAACATCAATGAAGGAGTTCCATCATGAACGTCAAACAAGCCCTTTCCATCCCCGTTCTTTGTGCCGGTTTGCTCCTGTCAGGTCAGGTGTTGGCCGACTCGGTCATGCACAGCACGCCGGAGGGCGCGACAAAATTCTACCCGGCGCACGGTTCGGGCAGCAAATCCGCCCAGCAAGTGCAACAGGAACTCGATGACTTCAAACGCAACCCGGTAAGTGCGGACGGCCAGTATCGTTATGTTGGCGGTGATCAAGGCTGGGTGCTGATTCCGCACGAATATGCCTATCGCGATGGGAAATGGCAACACGTCGACAAACTCCAGCACAACACGCCTGCGCCATCCATGCAAATGACGCCGGAAGAAAAGAAGCAACGCGAGGCGTTGTACCTGGGCGGTTAATTCCGCCCCGAGGACGAATGTGTTGCCCATCGGACGATGACCAGGAAAACCCTGGTCATCCGCAACCCGCCTTTCCATACGTTACCCTCCGCAGACTTGTTGTTTGAACACACTTTTGTTCTGTTACCATTCATCCCATGCGTCGCTGGCTATCCATTTTCCTGTTGATTGTTTTGCCGCTCCAGATTTCCTGGGCGGTGGCAGCGACCTATTGCCAGCATGAAACGGGATCGGCGAAGCACTTTGGTCACCACGACCACAAGCATCAGACAGACGATAGCGAGAAGCTTGCCAAAGGTTCTATTTCTGATGTGGACAATGATTGCGGTGTCTGTCATGCGGGCTGTATTGCCGCGTTGACCGCCTTCAGCGGTTCTCTACCCGAATTCGAGGGAGTTGCTGATCTTTTTCAGACAGTTCCGTTGGTGACTTCACTGCCTGGCGACCAGCCCGAACGCCCCAACTGGTCCATCTCCGCCTGATCGGCGGGGCTGGGGCATTTTCCCAAACCTTTTTGCTGCGGCCTGAGCCGCGCTCTGTGCCATTCTGCTTGTCAGTTGGCGCCCCGCCGATTCCCCAACGTGTATTTCATCACTGGAGAATCGGATGTACCCAAGAAATTTTGCTGTCACGTTGCTGCTCCGAACCCTGTTCGGATTCACGGTGTTGGCCAGCACCCATCTCAATGCCCAGTCGCAAGACCGGCTGACTTCGACGACGTTCGCACCTACGCTTGTCACGGAGCCGGTTGGAACCTTGACCCTTTCGGCGGCGATTGATCTCGCGCTAACGTCCAATCCGGAATTATCAGCAGCCACCAACGAATTACGTGCTGTCGAAGGGGTCGTAATCCAAGCTGGCATTCTGCCCAATCCGGAAATTTCGACTTCCGTTGAAGATACGCAGAATAAGGCCACGCGAACCACAACTATCCAGCTGAGCCAACGGATCGAGCTTGGTGGCAAGCGCTCGGCTCGAATTGCATCTGCCGAGCGGGGCCGTGATGTAGCAGCAGCCGATTTGGCAGCCAAACGCCTTGACATACGCGCAACCGTGATCGGGGCCTTCTTCGATGTTCTGGTTGCTCAGGAGCGTATTCAACAGGCCGAGGACTTGCTCGGCTTGGCCCAACGCGCCAGCCAGGCGGCTTCACGACGCGTGACTGCCGGCAAAATCTCGCCGGTTGAGGAAACAAAGGCCCGTGTGGCGGAAGCCTCAGCACGAGTGGAGTTGAATCAGGCACAACGCGAACTGGTGTCGGCCCGAAAGCGTTTGGCGGCAAGTTGGGGAAGTTCGACACCACGGTTTGAACAGGCTGAAGGGCGTACCGATTTGTTGCCGCCGATCCGCTCCACCGAAGAAATCACCCGCCGCTTGAATGCATCTCCGGCACTTCTTCGTGCGCGCCATGAAGTCGATCGTGTTTCTGCTCTCGCGGACTTGGAGCGTTCTCGCCGGATTCCCGACGTTACAGTCAGCCTGGGATCCAAAAAGGTTGAAGAACTTGGGCGCAACCAAACCATCGTGGGTGTCTCAATTCCCTTCCCAATCTTCGACCGTAATCAGGGCAATGTGCTTGAGGCGCAGCGTCGAGCCGACAAGGCACGGGACGAGCTCAGTGTTACTGAGGTTCGTTTAAGTACGGAGGTAACACAAAACGAGGAACGTCTAAAAGCCCTGGTTGTTGAAGCGCAAACCCTGCAAAGCGAAATCATGCCGGGCGCTCGCAGCGCCTATGACGCTGCCAGCAAAGGATTTGAACTGGGAAAATTCAGTTTTCTGGAGGTATTGGATGCCCAACGTACCTTCTTTCAGGCGAGAGCCCAATACCTGAGAAGTTTGTCCGATGCTCATCGGACCGCGGCCGAACTGGAGCGCGTCCTGGGCTCCATCGATTCAATGCCAACTGCCGTACCCAGCCGTCCGTAGGAGCGCGTCGTGAAAATGAATTTCAACAAGAACACTTTCAATCTCACCAGAAAGCAAGGGATCGCCATTGCCGTGATTTTGGCGACAGGAATTGTCGCCGGCACTTGGATACTGGGGGGCAGTACTTCCCAACCTGCTGGAGAACAGCATGAACACGCCAGCCATGCAGAAGCCAAGGGGCATGCCGATGCCGAGCATCATGGCAGCAAAGCTGGCGATGGTCACGAGCATGCCAAAGAACATGGAGATGCAGAGCACCATGAGGATGAGCCCCAATCGGGGCCGCATGGTGGCAAGCTTTTTACCGAGGATGGTTTTGGTCTGGAATTGCTGTTGTCCGAAGATGGTGGTGAGCCAGGTTTCCGTGTCTGGTTGTTCCAGGAAGGAAAGCCGCTTGCACCAACTGCAGCAAAAGTCTCGATAACACTGACGCGACCGGGTGAAGAGAAGCAGGAAGTCCTTTTTTCAGCCGAGAAAGACTATCTGAAGAGTACCAGCCGAATTGCAGAGCCGCATGTGTTCGAAGCTTCCATATCGGTGCTAATGGGAAACACCCCATTCCTGTTCATCGATACCCGGGAAGAAGGAAAAATCGAGCTAACGGACGAGCAAGTTAAAGCTGCTGCCATCGGTATCCAGAGGGCCACTCCCGCCAAAATCAAAACAGCGGCTCAGCTTCCCGGCGAAATCCGGTTTAACGAGGACCGTACCGCGCATGTCGTACCTCGTCTTGCCGGAGTCGTCGAGAGTGTTCCTGCCAATCTGGGACAAACGGTCAAGCGCGGTCAGATTCTGGCTGTGATCGCCAGCACTGGCCTTTCGGAACAACGCAGCGAACTTCTGGCAGCACAGAAACGCTTTTCGCTCGCCAAATCGACCTATGAGCGAGAGAAGAAGCTCTGGGAAGAAAAAATCTCTGCCGAACAAGACTACCTGCAAGCCCAGCAAACTTTAAGGGAAGCCGAAATCGCCGTTGCCAACAGCCAGCAAAAGTTGATTGCGCTGGGTGCCGGTGCCACGGTTTCGGGCAGTCTCAATCGTTATGAAATCCGCGCACCTTTCGACGGCATGATCGTTGAGAAACACATCGCGCTTGGCGAGGCAGTCAAGGAAGATGCCAGTATCTTCACGATTTCCGACTTGTCTTCCGTATGGGCGGAAATTGTCGTTCCTGCCAAGGATTTGAACGTCATCCGGGTTGGTGAAAAGGTCGTTGTCAAGGCAACTGCCTTCGACTCGAAAGCCGAAGGCAGCATCTCCTACGTGGGCGCATTGCTCGGGCAGGATACGCGCACGGCCAAAGCGCGGGTCACTTTGGCCAACCCGAAGATGGCTTGGCGTCCTGGATTGTTCGTAAATATCGAAGTCGTTTCCAGTGAAGCCGAAGTTCCAGTCAGCGTTCTAACCGAAGCTATCCAGACGCTTGGTGACAAGAGCGTCGTTTTCATCAAGGTGCCTGACGGTTTCGTTGCACAACCGGTGACATTGGGCCGTTCGGATGGCAAATTCATCGAAGTGGTTAGTGGAATGAAAGCAGGAACCCCTTATGCAGCGTCAGGCAGCTTCGTCCTGAAGTCGGAACTCGGCAAGGGTAGCGCCGAGCACAGCCACTGAGGCGAGGGAGAACAACATGTTTGAACGCATCATCCGCCTCGCCATCGAACACCGCTGGCTGGTCTTACTGGCCGTCCTCGGCATGGCCGGCTTGGGAGTCTATAACTACCAGCGCCTGCCGATTGACGCAGTACCCGATATCACGAATGTTCAAGTACAGATCAATACGGCAGCGCCGGGCTATTCACCGCTCGAAGTCGAGCAGCGCGTGACCTTTCCGGTCGAGACAGTCATGGCCGGCCTACCTCACCTGGAGCAGACCCGTTCCCTGTCGCGTTACGGCTTGTCGCAGGTTACGGTGATTTTCAAGGATGGAACGGATATCTATTTTGCCCGCCAACTGGTCAATCAGCGGATTCAGGAAGCCAAGGAAAAACTCCCTGCCGGAATAGCGCCGGCAATGGGGCCCATCTCTACTGGCCTGGGTGAAATCTATCTCTGGACGGTAGAAGCAGAGGACGGCGCCAAAAAGCCGGATGGCACTCCCTATACACCGACTGATTTGCGCGAAATACAAGATTGGATCATCAAGCCGCAACTGCGCAACGTGACAGGCGTGACTGAAATCAACTCGATTGGTGGCTTTGCCAAAGAGTATCAGGTAGCACCCAGCCCGGAAAAGCTGGCTTCCTACGGCCTGACACTTCAGGACGTGGTAATCGCCATCGACCGCAACAACAGCAACGTCGGCGCCGGTTATATCGAGAAGCGCGGCGAACAGTATCTGATTCGTGCTCCTGGCCAAGTGCGTAGCATCGAGGATATTCGTAACGTCATCCTGGGCAATGTCCAGGGCGTGCCGATCCGTATCCGCGACGTGGCCGATGTTGGCATCGGTCGCGAGCTACGTACTGGTGCCGCCACTGACAACGGGCGTGAAGTCGTTCTGGGTACCGTGTTCATGTTGATTGGCGAGAACAGTCGCACCGTCTCACGAGCGGTCGACCAGAAAATGGTCGAAATCAACCGCAATCTGCCGGAAGGCATCAAGGCAGTGACAGTCTATGACCGCACCGTCCTTGTGGACAAAGCGATCAATACCGTCAAGAAGAACCTTCTGGAAGGGGCGATCCTGGTCATCGTCATTCTGTTCCTGTTCCTCGGCAACATGCGGGCGGCTGTAATCACCGCCATGGTGATCCCGCTCTCCATGCTGTTTACCTTTTCGGGGATGGTGACCTACCAGATTAGTGCCAACCTGATGAGCCTCGGCGCTCTTGACTTCGGGATCATCATCGATGGTGCAGTCGTCATTGTGGAGAACTGTGTTCGCCGTTTGGCCCACGCCCAGGCACATCACGGGCGACCATTGACCCGGACCGAGCGCTTCCACGAAGTCTTTGCCGCTTCGAAAGAGGCTCGCCGAGCGCTGCTATTCGGTCAGCTCATCATCATGATTGTCTATCTGCCGATCTTCGCGCTCACCGGCGTCGAAGGAAAAATGTTCCACCCTATGGCTTTCACCGTGGTCACCGCGCTCGTAGGTGCCATGATCCTCTCCGTCACCTTTATTCCCGCAGCAGTCGCACTGTTTATCGGTGAAAAGGTGGATGAAAAGGAAAACTTCCTGATGCGGGCAGCCAAGCGCTGGTATGAGCCCGTTCTGGCTGGTGTCATGGCGAACAAGCCGGTAGTCCTGGTCTTCACGACGGTGATGGTTCTTCTCTCTGGCTTGGTCGCTACGCGCATGGGGAGTGAGTTCGTACCGAGCCTGAATGAAGGCGACTTCGCGATTCAGGCACTGCGTATTCCAGGAACCAGTCTTTCGCAGTCAGTAGCCATGCAGCAACAGTTGGAAAAGGGGCTCAAGGCGGAGTATCCGGAAATCGACAGGATTTTCGCGAGAACCGGGACGGCCGAAATCGCCTCAGATCCGATGCCACCCAATATTTCGGATGGCTACATCATGTTGAAACCTGAAGCGGAATGGCCGGAACCACGGAAATCTCGGGACGAACTGCTGGCCGCTATCCAAAAGACCGTTGGAAAACTGCCGGGGAACACCTATGAGTTTTCCCAACCGATCCAATTGCGTTTCAATGAGTTGATCTCCGGTGTACGCAGCGATGTTGCCATCAAAATATTCGGTGATGACATGGATGTTATGAACGATACGGCCAGCAAGATTTCCGCTGTATTGGAGAAAATCCCAGGCGCTTCCGAGGTCAAGATCGAGCAGACGACGGGCTTGCCTATGCTGACCGTGAATATTGACCGGGAGAAAACGGCGCGCTACGGACTCAATATTGGTGATGTCCAGGATGCGATCTCGACAGCGATTGGTGGTCGAGAGGCTGGAACCATGTTTGAAGGTGACCGACGCTTCGATATTGTCGTACGTTTGCCGGATAGCCTGCGTTCGGATCTCGAATCGCTAAAGCGTTTGCCGATTGCTTTGCCGAAGGGGGCTTCTGCTGCCAACGGAGGGGATGTACGCACGACCTACATCCCATTGGGGGAAGTCGCCAGTCTTGAGCTCGCACCGGGTCCGAACCAAGTTAGCCGGGAAAACGGCAAGCGTCGCGTTGTTGTTAGTGCCAATGTTCGGGGACGAGATATCGGCTCCTTTGTTGGCGAGGCTCAGAGCCGTCTAGCCGAGGTCAAGATTCCGAGCGGCTACTGGACGGCCTGGGGTGGAACTTTTGAACAACTGGAGTCTGCCTCGAAACGTCTCAAAATTGTGGTGCCCGTGGCCTTGCTGTTGGTATTCACGCTGCTGTTCGCGATGTTCGGGAACGTGAAAGATGGGCTGCTGGTGTTTACCGGCATTCCGTTTGCGCTGACAGGCGGCATTGTCGCACTCTGGCTAAGGGACATTCCGCTCTCGATCTCGGCGGGCATCGGTTTTATCGCCTTGTCCGGTGTGGCGGTACTGAACGGCTTGGTGATGATTTCCTTCATCCGTAATTTACGTGAAGAGGGGCGCTCTTTGGATGATGCCATTCACGAAGGGGCGCTGACTCGATTGCGTCCTGTGCTGATGACGGCATTGGTTGCCTCGCTTGGTTTTGTCCCCATGGCGATTGCAACAGGTACCGGTGCGGAAGTCCAACGCCCGCTGGCCACCGTGGTGATTGGTGGAATCCTGTCGTCGACAGCGCTGACGCTTCTCGTGTTGCCGCTTCTATATCGCCTTGCTCACGGCAAAGATGCCGACGAAGAGGACTTCACGAAATCGATAGACGAGTCATCTGAGGCCTAGCGTTTACCGTTCGTGACCGGGGGCTTCGTGCCAGATTCGGCATAAACCGTCGGTCACCCATTCTTCCACTCAACTACGGAGGCTGTTATGGGATTTTTTGAAAAACTCTTGCGAGGAGTCGCCGGTTCGCATGGCGGAGATCATCATGGCCGCGAACGGAATAGCGGACATCATGGCTGGGGGAATAGTTACCCCTCAAATTCAGCGCCGCCAACCAATAGCGCTGCTGGTGGCCCCTCATGCCCGAAGTGCGGCTTCGCGACCAACCCTGGGGGACGCTACTGCGCCCAATGCGGCACAGCCTTGGTGCCCGGCAATTGTGCGGACTGCAATGCGAACCTCGCCCCGGGCACTAAGTTTTGCCCGAATTGCGGCAAGGCGCAGCAGTCCTGAGCTTGGTGCCGTCTCCTCATGTTTAAGCATTTGATCCACAGCCACCTTGAATTCCAGCTTCTCATGCTCGGCCTGGGGATGATGCTGACTTTTCTGGTGCTTTACGGATGGTTTTGCTGGCGGGAAGAGCGGCGCCAAAAGACACCAAAGTATTCAAAAAACCTTCAGTTCCGTCTCCAGGCGATGAAACAAAAATTGAAGCGCTGCCACCACAACGATAAAGGGCGGGTCCCATGAGTACAAGCCACACACACGGCATCCCGAGCACTGAGAATGAGCGCGCCCTGCGCTTTGCCCTGGCGCTGACCGGCTGTTTTCTAATTGCCGAAGTTATTGGCGGCGTATTGACTGGCAGTTTGGCCCTCATCTCGGATGCCGCTCACATGCTGACCGATACTGCCGCGCTCGCTATCGCATTGGCGGCCATTCGTGTTGCCCGTCGCCCGGCCGATCGTCGCCGAACCTATGGCTATCACCGCTTTGAGATTCTGGCGGCAGCCTTCAATGCCATGCTGCTGTTTGCCGTGGCGCTCTACATCCTGGTTGAGGCATACCGGCGATTCACCTCTCCGCCCGAAATCCATTCGGTTGGGATGCTCGTCGTCGCCAGTATTGGCCTCATCGTCAATCTGATCAGCATCCGCCTGCTGAGCGGGGGACAGTCAAATAGCCTCAACGTAAAGGGAGCCTATCTCGAAGTGTGGAGTGACCTTCTGGGGTCGGTCGGCGTGATCGTGGGCGCGGTGGTGATTCAGCTAACCGGCTGGTCCTGGGTAGATCCACTTGTGGCTGTAGCCATTGGCCTCTGGGTTTTGCCACGCACCTGGATCCTACTGAAGGACAGTCTGAACATCCTGCTCGAAGGTGTGCCCGAGGGCATCGATTTAGGAGAGGTGGAGCAGGCCATGCTGGCTGTGCCAGGCGTACTCGGCATCCATGACCTGCATCTCTGGGCGCTGACGACCGGCAAGACCAGCCTGACCGCGCATGTGGTTTACGACCAGACCTACTCCCCCGAGAAAACTTTGATGCCCGCCTTGCAGACGGTGTTAGCTAACCGCTTCAAGGTGGTCCACACGACGCTGCAGTGCGAAACAAAACCCTGTGCGCACCAACCGGAAGGTTGCACCTACGTCGGCAGCACATCCGAGCACGACGATAACCCAAATTTTCATTAACCGATTTATCAACTGACATGGAGCTCCCATGAAACCTTCCACGGTACTCTTTGCTTGCTTCGTCAATCTGGCATCCGCTGCGGACGACCATAAGGGCCATGCCCATACCGAGAAACCGGGCCAGTCCCACGCCCATGACGCAAAGCCACAGCATGGTGGCGTCGTATCGGTCATCAAGGACATCAGCTACGAGTTGGTGGCGAAGGCTGACTCCCTCACGCTCTACGTGACCGATCACGACCAGCCTGTCGATACCCGGAATGCGTCAGCTACCATAACGCTGCTGTCTGCATCAGACAAGACCGAAGCCAAATTGCTGCCAGCAGGAAGTAACCAGTTGCGTGCCCAAGGAGCCTTCAAGATCCAAGCCGGCACAAAGGCTGTCGCCATAGTCAAACTCGGCGACAAGCCTGGCCAGAGTGTACGTTTCGTCTTGAATTAGGCGAGATGCTCACCTTACCGTCCATTTGTTCACTGACAGCCCAGGCAAAGGGGCAGCGCAATGCGTGGGCGGTACCCCTTAGGAAATCGGACACAGCCAATAGCTCCCACGGCCGCATTTCATCCAACGAGTTTCTATGTCTGAGATTTCAGCTTTGTTCCCGGTAAGGCCGGGGGGATTTATTGGAAATGCAGCGCCTCGCATCTCCGACGCAGGTGAAACTCAAAGCTCGGCAACATTTTCAAGCATCCTTGAAAACGCCGTCGCACGTTCGGCGGCTGCCAATGTTGCCTTAAGCGACAATCTCGACCCCGCCGGGAAATTGACTCTTGGCACAACCCATTCATCTCACTTACCAGCGAACGAGAACGGCTTAGGCAAGAAAAACGAGGATTTCCAACAAAAAATGCTCGGAATAAGGGCCTATAGGCAGCAAATTCTTGCGTCTAATATCGCCAACGCTGACACCCCTGGCTACAAAGCGATGGATATTGATATTGCTGAGGCCGCTGGTGGCGAGCAATCTCCTCCTCTTCAATTGAACGCCTCCTCGCCGGGACATTCGAAGGGCAATTCTTCTTGGCAGTCGCCACCCGTAAGCCTGAAATATCACGTTCCTTCTCAGGCTGCGGCTGACGGAAATACCGTTGAAATGGATGTTGAGCGCCAGAAATTCGCAGAGAACTCATTGATGTATCAATTCTCCCTTGACCGGGTTGGTGGTGAGTTCAAGCACATGAAAGAGCTATTTCAATCACTGAAATAACAGGGGGGCTTTTGTGTGTCGGTCTCGTTTCATTTTTCAACCCCGGGGCATTACCTAACGGAACGACGAACCCCTGAGTCACGTTTTTGAAAGCCTTTGGGCAGAAATTGTCAGGAAGAAAATCTTCCATTTCGTACCATCCTTACATGGTTGTTCCGCTCCGGCGCTTACTGTCCCCTGGTAATCCCCCCGGCCAATAAAGGCGGTCAGAGGTAGAATTTTCTCGTAAAGGGAGAGTTCTGCATGAAGAAGTCGAAGTTTTCGGACAGCCAGATCATCGAGGCGTTGAAGCGGGTCGAGGGTGGGCTATCGGTGCCGGAGTTGTGCCGGGAGTTGGGAATCAGCTCGGCGACGTTCTACAAATGGCGGGCGAAATACGGCGGCCTGGACGTGTCCATGATGGCCCGGATGAAGGAGTTGGAAGCCGAGAATGCGCGGCTCAAAAAGATGTACGCCGAGGAGCGCCTGAAGGCGGATATTCTGAAGGAGTACCTGGGAAAAAAGTAGGTCGGCCATCTCGCCGGCGTGAGATGGCCAAGGAAGTGGTGGCCGGAAAGCGAATTTCGATCCGCTTGGCCTGCGACATTTTCCAGGTGAGCGAGACCTGCTATCGGTATTCGGCCAAGAAGAATGCCGAGAATGAGGAAATCGCCGACTGGCTGATGCGGCTAACCGACAACCACCGCAACTGGGGATTTGGGCTGTGCTTCCTGTACCTGCGCAACGTGAAGGGCTTTGGTTGGAATCACAAGCGGGTGTATCGGATTTACCGGGAGTTGGAATTGAATCTGCGGATCAAGCCCAGGAAACGGCTGGTGCGGGAGAAACCGGAACCGCTGGCCGTGCCGACTGCCATCAACCAGGTGTGGTCTATGGATTTCATGCATGACCAGCTCGAAGACGGGCGCTGTTTCCGGTTGTTCAATGTGATCGATGACTTCAACCGGGAAGCCCTGGGCATCGAGATCGATTTCTCGCTGCCGGCCGAGAGGGTGATCCGTGCCCTGGAGCAGATCATCGAATGGCGGGGGAAACCAGCCGCCATTCGATGTGACAATGGCCCGGAGAACATCAGCGGCCTGGTGCAAAACTGGGCAGAAAAGCGGCAGATCAAGATGGATTACATCCAGCCGGGCAAGCCCCAGCAGAACGCCTACGTCGAGCGCTTCAACCGGACAGTGCGCTACGAGTGGCTATCGCAATATTGCTGGGCAGACCTCGATGAAGTCCAGCTCTTCGCCACCCAGTGGATGTACGACTACAATCACGACCGCCCAAACATGGCCTTGGGCGGCATCACGCCAAAACAGCGGCTGGCCATGGCCGCGTAGCTCTACTTCTGATCGCCCCTAATTCTGGGGGGATTACCCCCTGTCTTACCCCTCAGCATTAGCGGTAAATCACCTGTTCTATGCTCCGACTTGTCCATGGCGCAATCGCTGCACGCCAATTTGCCAGCGAAACAGCCTGCGCCTTCTCGTAAGCAGCGATTGCATCTTCTACCGAAAGCCCTCCATAAATCATCGAGAGAATCGGCACTGCGCTATCGTCAATTGCCTTGCAAATACGATTGAACGTTGTCTCGATCTCTGATTCCTGCAATTCAGTATCTGTCAGCTCGATTTGTAACATCGTCCAAACTGCGTTGTCAGAAGGATCCAACTCCAGTTGCGGCAGGCAGCGAACCATTGCAGCATCCAAGAATTGCTTGATCTCCGACAGTTTGGCGGCTGGAGTCGCAATCCCGTTTGATGCGCTCAGAAAGAACGAGTCAAATGATCGGTTGTAGCTAATCGTTACCCAGCAATTGCTCTGCGCCAGGCGTTGATAGTTCATCAGGATTGGGTTTTCGCAACTTGATGAAAGAATCGTTGGCGAACCAAAGCGCAACACCCATTGATAGATCATGCTGTAGGCAGCTTTCGGGTTGTGGCGATTGGCGATCGGGGAAAAAGGTGTATTCATGTCACTCTCCAAAGTCAAAGGTGGTGTGTTCTTCAAAGCATGGGGCCTGGCTGTAAAAAATCACCAGACGGATGCCCACCTCTTCGAACCGAGACTTTTTCTCCCTGAATCATGAGTTGCCGAGGACGTCCCCGCGTTTCCAATGCACGGGGCTTGTATTGCCCCTTCGTCAGTGCCCTTGTTCCTGGTGGTACGTCATCACCCAAGGCCTGAGAATGCTTCGTCAGGTAGATCAACGCAGAAATCAAGTGCCAGCGCTTCAACTCATCCGAGTGCTGCACCATGCCGATGCCGTCATACCGATATCCTGCAGTTCGTGCCTTGTGGTTACAGTTGAAGTACCAAATCTTGGTCTGCTCATCTGCCGGAGTACGCGACGAATTGACGATTCGGTTCTTCCAGTAATCGATGATTTGTTTAGCCAGTTCGACGTCATTCTTCACCTTCTGCCCATCAAACAGAATGAAACAGTGGAAGTGATAGCCTCGTCCGTTGCCACCGTTGTCTGTAGTGGAGCTAGTACCTCGTTCACGTCCGATCACGTAGCCGATGCTGTGCTTAAAGCATGCCTGCCACTGTCGGTAATTGATGAAACGCTGAATGTCACCATGGGCCCGTTCAAAGCTGATCTTGTCTGCCTCATCGGCCTGATAGCCGAGATCGACACGCACCACCAGTATCTTCGGATTGTCCTGGAATAGATCATCGAAGTACCTCACTACGCTCTTCAGTTCATCGAGATCGTAGTCTTCTGCAAAGTTCAGATAGTTCTTGCAACGCTTATCAGTGCGAGCACGCTTACGGATCAGTTCCAGGAAGGCATTGAACAGTTCAGCACCATTCATGTCCTTCCCATCACTACCAAGACGATGATAGTCACCAGGTTTGCCAAACGGGTTGTAGTACAGCTTCAACTCGATGCAGCAATCACGGAACAGACCGACAAACCCTGCAGGATCACTACCTTCAGGGATGCGAGCCATGAAGTTGTTCATCAGGCGATAGAACCGCTTACCCAGGGATAACGGTTCAATACGTTTGTCTCCGTTCTTCTTCACGAAGATTTGAAAGCCAGGAGATTCCTTGCCCAGTACCAGACGAACAAACTCATGAATATCCCAGAGAGGTTCACGGAATGATTGATAGGCAGATACGGAAGGCTGCTTGGTTACAGTTGGTAATGACTCCATGTTATGAGTGTCGATAGCACTCATGATGGGATTGATCGGATCGGTAGGAGTAGGGATAGGTTGATTGTTAATTGTCATGGTAAATATATAAATAAGTATTGATTAATTAATCTAATAGGAAACGCGCGCCTAAATACGAGGTGATCGAAACAAGCGGGAAGCAATCGATAGTCAAGATCGCTCTTCCCGTTGTGCCGATGGTTTTTATGTCCGGCCACACCTCATAGTTATCGGTGTTTGCGGTAAAAAAATATCGAGAGCGCATGGAGGGATCATGTTGCGTGGAACCACTTCTTAGTGATGCTATTCAAAGCACTCTGAATGGTGCCTATAAAAGTGCTAACATTGGTGCGAACTGGAACAGGAGGCAGTTATGGCCCACCAAATATTGTCTGAAACGGCAGCAAGCATTTCCGAGCTAAAACGCAACCCCATGGGTACGGTTGCAGCGGGAGAAGGATTCCCTGTGGCGATCCTGAACAGGAACGAGCCAGCCTTTTATTGCATTCCGGCTCGTGCATTCGAGAGCATGATGGATCGCCTGGAGGATTTGGAATTGAATGCTATTGCGGATGCTCGTGCAGGCCAGAAGCGAGTGAAGGTCAAAATCGATGAGCTATGAGCTTGAGTTTCTTGAAGAGGCTTTGTCCGAATGGCAGCGTCTGGATGGCTCGATCAAGGCTCAGTTCAAGAAAAAGCTGGCTGAGCGCTTAGTTGAGCCACGGGTACCCTCCGCCAAGTTGTCGGGGCACCCTGATCGCTACAAAATCAAGCTGCGCAGTATCGGCTACCGGCTCGTCTACGAAGTCCAGGATGGTCGATTGGTCGTGCTGGTCGTCGCCGTAGGCAAGCGCGACAAAAATGCAGTCTACAAGGCCGCTGAGGGGCGTTGACTCCCCTTGAATACGGGGCGATCCTTGGAAAGATATGAAGCGATTTCCGATATTTCCGCTACGAGTAGCGGAAGTATCGGGTTTAGCAGATGGTTCGATGCTGAAAATCAGCATTGGCTGGGTTCATGACCCTAGGTCAAAGAGTCTGGCCGTTGCCGCCTTGCCCAAGGAAATAGTGGGGATTCAAAACGATGAACAGCGTTTTTCCTTGCTTTTGAAGTTGGGCTACGCAACGCCAAATGAGTACTT
The DNA here is from genome assembly GCF_000519045.1 of Dechloromonas agitata is5. Taxonomy (GTDB): domain Bacteria; phylum Pseudomonadota; class Gammaproteobacteria; order Burkholderiales; family Rhodocyclaceae; genus Azonexus; species Azonexus agitatus. The sequence continues at coordinate 124,641 of NZ_KI912532.1, read as the reverse complement.
GAAGGGCGGCGTTAAGGCGACTCTTGTTGCGAAGCGGATTGGGGCCGGATTGAAGAGCCACGTTCTTTGGGAAAGCCAGGGTTTTGTGCGTATGTGAGAAGCTGCGCAACCATGCCTCCAGCAGAGCGGCATCAGCTTGATTTTGGGGGATCGGGGGCGGCGCTGCGAAAAGACGTTTGAACTCGTAGGTGTACCATTTCATCACCTCAGATGCACGCTCTACGGTTTCAACCGAGATGTCGCCCTCTTGTTTGCTGAAAAAATGAAAGAGTGCGGCAATACGAGCCATATTGTCAGCAGCCTTCGAGCCGAAATCTCGAATGTCGAACAGGAAACCGCCAGGGGTTAGTTCGAATTCGATATTGTTATAGGCTTGAATCCAACGAGCTCGTGCTTCGGGCGTAAACTGAAGAACCAGCCCAGATTCTCCTTCGCTCCTACAGTGGGTTTCGGTCTGCTCCAAGATTTCTTCGATACGACGCTTGAATTTCTCAGTGCTTGACCATGACAAATTACTCTGGTGAATGAAACGAGTGCCTTGGGTGGAGAGGGGGAATGCCTGTTGACGCTCGTTGAAAACTGACCAGAAAAGCGAGGTTGTGCGCGCTGAAAATTGACCAGGGTGATTAACTCGTCCGCTCATTTTTTGAGCAGGATTTTAGGAGATGATCACCATGAAGGATCTGGGAAGGATTCGGCGGTTGTTTTATCGGGATGGCCTGTCGCTGTCCGAGATTTCGCGGAAGACGGGGTATAGCCGGAACACCGTCAAACGTTGGTTACGGACACCGGAAGGGACGGAGCCGAGGTACGAACGGCAGAACCCGAACGTCAAGATTGCCCCGTATGCGGCGCGCCTGATCAAGGCACTGGAGGCGGATGCCCGGCGCCCGAAACGGGATCGGCGTACCGCGCTGAAACTCTTTGGCGAATTGCAGGCTGCCGGATTCACCGGCACCTACTGCCGGGTCACCGAGTTCATCCGGCGCTGGCGGGCCGATGGCGGTGCAGCCGTCAGTAAAGCCTTCGTTCCGCTCCACTTCGAGTTGGGCGAAGCCTTCCAGTTCGACTGGAGCGAAGAGCATCTGGTCATTGGCGGCGTCTGGCGGAAGATACTTGCCTCACATCTGAAACTCTGCGCCAGTCGGGCCTTTGTCGTTCAAGCCTACCCGACGCAAGGTCACGAAATGCTGTTTGATGCCCACACCCGCTCGTTTGCTGCCTTGGGCGGCATTCCCCGACGCGGCATCTACGACAACATGAAGACGGCCGTCGATAAGGTGCAGAAAGGCAAATCCCGCATCGTCAATTCGCGCTTCTCGGCGATGGCCTCCCACTACCTGTTTGATCCGGATTTCTGCAATGTCGCCAGCGGCTGGGAGAAAGGCGTTGTCGAGAAGAACGTCCAGGATAGTCGGCTGCGGCTCTGGCAGGATGCCGGTAAGGAACGGTTCAGTTCGTTCACCGAACTGAACGTTTGGCTGCTCGAGCGCTGCCGGGGGCTGTGGCAGGAATTGCGTCATCCCGAGTACGCCGATCTGACGGTGGCCGAGATGCTCGAACACGAGCAACCCAGCCTGATGCCGATGGTGGCGCCGTTCGATGGCTATGTCGAAACATTGGGCAAGGTATCGAGCACTTGTCTGGTGACACTGGATCGCAACCGCTACTCGGTCCCTTGCGAACTCGTGGGCCAGGCCGTCAGCCTGCGTCTTTATCCAGAGCGGATCGACATTGTGGCGCACGATACTCGGGTGGCCAGTCATCCCCGCAACTTCAGTCGCCAGCAAACCCTCTACGACTGGCAGCACTACATTCCGCTGATTGAACGAAAGCCCGGTGCCTTGAGAAACGGTGCGCCGTTTGCCGACATGCCGGAACCGTTGCAACGATTACGCAACTTGCTCCTGCGCCGGGAAGGTGGGGATCGGGTGATGGCCAAAGTGCTGTCAGCGATTGCGCAGTTTGACCTGGAAGCGGTGCTGGTCGCCGTCGATCTGGTGCTGGAGTCCGGCCTACCCAGTGCCGAGCACATCGAGAACATGCTCAACCGCCTGAAGTCGGGTCCCATGCCGCCACCGGTGGAAACGCCACTCACCCTCAGCGAAGTGCCGATTGCCGATACTGGCCGCTATGACCGCTTGCGTACCGAGGTGACTGATCATGCGTGAGCTGATGAGCGAGTTCAAGGAACTGCGTCTGCACGGCATGGCCGGTGCGTGGGAGGAACTGACAGCCAACGGTGGCAGCCGTGTCGAAGCCTCCCGCTGGCTGATCGAGCATCTACTGCAAGCCGAGCATACGGATCGCGTGATGCGTTCGATTGGCTATCAGATGCATGCGGCCCGCTTCCCGGTACATCGTGATCTGGCCGGATTCGACTTCGAGCAATCGAAAGTGGATCAGAAGCTGATCCGGCAACTGGCCGACCTCTCCTTTGCCGAGGAAGCCCAGAACGTCGTGTTCATTGGCGGTACGGGCACCGGCAAGACGCACCTGGCCACGGCGCTGGGTGTCTCGGGCATCACCCATCACAGCAAACGGGTGCGTTTCTTCTCGACAGTCGATCTGGTCAATGCGCTGGAACAGGAGAAGGCTGCCGGCAAAGCCGGGCGGATTGCCTTGGGGCTGCTGCGTATGGACCTGGTCATTCTCGATGAGTTGGGCTACCTGCCGTTCAGCCAGGCCGGTGGCGCCTTGCTGTTCCACTTGCTCTCAAAGCTCTACGAGCACACCAGTGTGATGATCACGACCAATCTGACCTTCGCTGAATGGCCGAGCGTCTTCGGTGATGCCAAGATGACCACCGCCTTGCTCGACCGGCTGACGCATCACTGCCATATCGTGGAAACGGGCAACGAGTCGTTTCGCTTCCGGCACAGCACGGCCACTGCCAAGTCGAGGATCAAGGCACGGGAGCAGAGCAAGCGGGGAAATCCACCCGAAGCAGATCCGTTCTGATCGGGGCCGCGTTGGGAAATCCGTTCCGGACTTCGTCCTCCACGGCTTCCCCAACGCATTCGTCGTGGCTCGGAAATCAGTTGTTCTGAGCTACACTTATCCACAAGCCAACCTATGTCAGGCGGCTATCACACCTGGTCAAAATTCAACGCGCACAGGTGGTCAAATTTAAACGCGCGCCGACACCTTGCTCTATAACTTTCCGAATCAAGGTGGCCGCGTGGTCTGAATCGATCTCGGAGGCAGGAAGGGAGGCGATGTCAGGGAACGCCTCGAATACATGCACCTTCAGGATTGAACCGGCTTGTCGTGCGCTGTCTGCCTTACCTCTAGTTTTGAGGTGATCGCAGTAAGCATTGCAAAGGGATTCTAGGGTGTATTGCTTTTTATCCTCTGCTGCAGCTCGCTCTGCTTCTTTGGCAGCAATTGCGGCGGCTTTGGCTGCTGTCTTCTCTCGCTCAACTTCTCTTGGGTCGATTCCCTTGTCGATCTGCGTTTGCAGTCGGCGTGCAGCTTCGCGTGCATCGTCCAAGTTCCATACATTAGTTGATCCGATGGTGATGCGGAGTGGTGTGCCGTTCAGTTTTCCGGCATAGACGAACGACTTTGCTCCGGCAGGAGTGATGCGAACGCAAAGCTGCTTCGGGTCGTCGTCAAAGGCGTAGGTCGCTTGGTTTCCAGATGGCGGTTGCAGTTTGCGGATGCGTTCAAGCGTTAGATGCAGTCGTTCTGTATTGCGAGCCATGACGATACCCCTTGGAGATCGGGAGCAATGGAGTGGTGTATTAAATCCATTGCTCCACCATTGCTCCCGAGTGTATCAATTCAGATCAACATAAAGCAATCTGTCCATTGGCGTAAAACGCCTATTTGCAAGGGTTGTAAGGATTTTTGTTTGCTGGCATCAATCTGTATCAACGCTGATAATCATCTGTTTTTGATGATTTGTAATCATCAGGTAGCGGTTCGATTCCGTTCGGGGGCACCACTTATTATTCTGCGGGAATCCCGCCGAATCCCAAGCGATGCGAAAGCGCTGCAGCGGCTTCCCGCATCGCCTTTGCAGTCGGACTGTCCCACTCAACATCGAATTCCCCAATCGCACCCAGCGATGTGATTGCTGCGACCATGTTGCCGGAGTGGTCGTAGACCGGGGCGCTGAAGCCGTTGATGCCCGGAGTCAGGCTGCCGGTGGCGCGAGCTATACCGTGTTCGCGTATCTCCGTGAGGGTTTTTTCGAGTTGCCGGCGAACTGTCGTAACGGCAACCTTGGTGGATTCGGAAATTTCCTTCAACTCGCTATCCAGCATCTTCTTCAAGTATGGCGAGCGGTAGAACGTAGCGAACGCTCGCCCAGTTGCTGAGTTGCAAAGAGGCAGAGTCGTTCCTGGGCGCAGGGTTATCGTGATGGGGCCGCCGGCGTCGGCGATCCGGACGATGGTTGCACCATGGGTGCCCCATACGGCGAGAGCAACCGTTTCGTGGATTTCTTCGCAGAGCGATTCCAGAATCGGGCCTGCCAGTCGTACCGGGTCAAGACGGCCAAGTCCGGATAGCCCCAGTTCGAGTGCATAAGCTCCCAAGTCATACCGGCCGCTGCTGGGGTCCTGCTCGACGATGCCGATTCGCAAAAAACTGACCATGTAGCGGTGAGCTTTTGCCGCAGGCATGCCGGCACCCTTGGCTATATCCCGCAACATCATCGGGCGATTGGTGGCGGCCAGAACTTTCAAAAGCCGGAAACCAACCTCGACGGACTGTATACCTTGGCGGTCGCTGGCAACCTTTGTGACCATGATGAGTTCAATTGAATAAAAGCGACATTCTATGCATCTATGAGGTCCTTGAGGCGACGAATATAATCCTCGCACAATCAAAGAGGAGGTTTTATGCGGGCGGTACTGGTTGCAAATCCAAAGGGGGGGGCTGGCAAGACAACGCTAGCGACGAATTTGTCTGGCTATTTTGCTAACCAAGGAAAGAAAACCACGTTGTGCGATCTCGATCGCCAGCAATCCTCCCTGCGCTGGATGGCGTTTCGCGATCCTGTATTGCCTGCCATTACTGGCTATTACGGTGGCAATCAGATTTCACTGAATCTCCCCCGTGAGGCGGATTGGGTCGTCGTTGACGCACCTGCCGGATTGCAGGGGTACAAGTTGTCCGACTATCTGCGCACTGTCGATAAGGTGCTGGTGCCTTTGGTCCCCTCTGTATTTGATATGGCAGCAACTGAAGACTTTCTTAATACGGTACGCGGCGAGGTTCGTGGTGTGCGCGCCAAAGTTGGTATCGTGGCCATGCGCGTCGATCCTCGAACCAAGGCGGCCAGCATGCTGGAAGAGTTCCTCAAGCACTTCGATATCCCGATCGTCGCTTATTTGCGTAACACCCAAAACTACGTCAACGTTGCGGCCGCTGGTGCAACTGTTTTTGATCCCCCCAAGGCCAAGCATCGGAGAGATCTCGAACAGTGGTCGTCATTAATTAGCTGGCTGGAGAAAAAATAGTAGGTTCTGGCTTAGATTTTTGTTGACGCACTTAGGGTAAGTCTGGATAATGCGCCCCTCTGACGGACGCGGGGTGGAGCAGTTGGCAGCTCGTCGGGCTCATAACCCGAAGGTCGCAGGTTCAAGTCCTGCCCCCGCAACCAGCCGAAAGGCAGTCAGAGCAAGCGTTTAGAAAAAATAATTTTCGAAATAGCTTGACGAGATGTAGAGAGTGCTTCATAATCTCGCTTCTCTGCTGCTGACGAATCAAACGAAACGGCGCGGCACTGATCTTTAACAAATTGGACAACCGATAAGTGTGGGTGTCTTGATGCGAAGCAACTTCGGTTGCAAAAAAGTATTAAGGCAAACGCACTGGTGAAAAAGACGAAGAAATTCGTCGAGGTAGAGAAATCTACCGTCAGTGAATTTGCGAGTTTGTTGGATTGAACTGAAGAGTTTGATCCTGGCTCAGATTGAACGCTGGCGGCATGCCTTACACATGCAAGTCGAACGGCAGCACGGACTTCGGTCTGGTGGCGAGTGGCGAACGGGTGAGTAATGTATCGGAACGTACCTTTCAGTGGGGGATAACGTAGCGAAAGTTACGCTAATACCGCATATTCTGTGAGCAGGAAAGCAGGGGATCGCAAGACCTTGCGCTGATTGAGCGGCCGATATCAGATTAGCTAGTTGGTGGGGTAAAGGCCTACCAAGGCTACGATCTGTAGCGGGTCTGAGAGGATGATCCGCCACACTGGAACTGAGACACGGTCCAGACTCCTACGGGAGGCAGCAGTGGGGAATTTTGGACAATGGGGGCAACCCTGATCCAGCCATGCCGCGTGAGTGAAGAAGGCCTTCGGGTTGTAAAGCTCTTTCGGCCGGGAAGAAATCGCATCAGCTAATACCTGGTGTGGATGACGGTACCGGAATAAGAAGCACCGGCTAACTACGTGCCAGCAGCCGCGGTAATACGTAGGGTGCGAGCGTTAATCGGAATTACTGGGCGTAAAGCGTGCGCAGGCGGTTGTGTAAGACAGGCGTGAAATCCCCGGGCTCAACCTGGGAACTGCGCTTGTGACTGCACAGCTAGAGTACGGCAGAGGGGGGTGGAATTCCACGTGTAGCAGTGAAATGCGTAGAGATGTGGAGGAACACCGATGGCGAAGGCAGCCCCCTGGGCCGATACTGACGCTCATGCACGAAAGCGTGGGTAGCAAACAGGATTAGATACCCTGGTAGTCCACGCCCTAAACGATGTCAACTAGGTGTTGGGTGGGTAAAACCATTTAGTACCGTAGCTAACGCGTGAAGTTGACCGCCTGGGGAGTACGGCCGCAAGGTTAAAACTCAAAGGAATTGACGGGGACCCGCACAAGCGGTGGATGATGTGGATTAATTCGATGCAACGCGAAAAACCTTACCTACCCTTGACATGTCCAGAAGCCCGGAGAGATTTGGGTGTGCCCGAAAGGGAACTGGAACACAGGTGCTGCATGGCTGTCGTCAGCTCGTGTCGTGAGATGTTGGGTTAAGTCCCGCAACGAGCGCAACCCTTGTCGTTAATTGCCATCATTTAGTTGGGCACTTTAACGAGACTGCCGGTGACAAACCGGAGGAAGGTGGGGATGACGTCAAGTCCTCATGGCCCTTATGGGTAGGGCTTCACACGTCATACAATGGTCGGTACAGAGGGTTGCCAAGCCGCGAGGTGGAGCCAATCCCAGAAAGCCGATCGTAGTCCGGATTGCAGGCTGCAACTCGCCTGCATGAAGTCGGAATCGCTAGTAATCGCGGATCAGCATGTCGCGGTGAATACGTTCCCGGGTCTTGTACACACCGCCCGTCACACCATGGGAGCGGGTTCCGCCAGAAGTAGGTAGCCTAACCGCAAGGAGGGCGCTTACCACGGCGGGGTTCGTGACTGGGGTGAAGTCGTAACAAGGTAGCCGTAGGGGAACCTGCGGCTGGATCACCTCCTTTCTAGAGAAGCATCCTGGCACCCACAACTTATCGGTTGTTCAGTAGTAGCAAACAGACGAGGGTCTGTAGCTCAGTCGGTTAGAGCACCGTCTTGATAAGGCGGGGGTCGTTGGTTCGATTCCAACCAGACCCACCAACGTCTCAAAACGGGGGATTAGCTCAGCTGGGAGAGCACCTGCTTTGCAAGCAGGGGGTCGTCGGTTCGATCCCGTCATCCTCCACCAGAAACCAGTGTTAAGCATTGTTGTTTAACACTGGCTTTTGAGAAATCAATTGCTACGCTCTTTAACAAAACGGAAGAAGGTTGTGTAACGCTGTGATGAGCAGTGATTACACGTTGTGATTGCATCTGATGGTTCATTACAGCTAGTGAATCATCAGCACAAAGTTTATGAGTTGCCTGTAGCCGGGTCTCTGCCGAGACCCCAAGGTTATAGGATCAAGCGACTAAGTGCATGTGGTGGATGCCTTGGCGATCACAGGCGATGAAGGACGTGCAAGCCTGCGAAAAGCGCGGGGGAGCTGGCAATGAAGCTTTGATCCCGCGATGTCCGAATGGGGAAACCCACCCGCAAGGGTATCCTGTCCTGAATACATAGGGCCAGGAGGCGAACCCGGTGAACTGAAACATCTAAGTAGCCGGAGGAAAAGAAATCAACCGAGATTCCCCAAGTAGTGGCGAGCGAACGGGGAAGAGCCTGCTAGTGATAGCGGAACTGTTAGAAGAACGGAATGGAAAGTCCGGCCGTAGTGGGTGATAGCCCCGTATTCGAAAACAGATCCGTGGTACTAAGTTAGCGAAAAGTAGGGCGGGGCACGTGAAACCTTGTCTGAACATGGGGGGACCATCCTCCAAGGCTAAATACTCGTGATCGACCGATAGTGAACCAGTACCGTGAGGGAAAGGCGAAAAGAACCCCGGGAGGGGAGTGAAATAGAACCTGAAACCGCATGCATACAAACAGTGGGAGCCTCCTTGTGGGGTGACTGCGTACCTTTTGTATAATGGGTCAGCGACTTACGTTATGTTGCGAGCTTAACCGAATAGGGGAGGCGTAGCGAAAGCGAGTCTGATAAGGGCGTTTAGTAGCATGGCGTAGACCCGAAACCGGATGATCTATCCATGGCCAGGATGAAGGTGCCGTAACAGGTACTGGAGGTCCGAACCCACTAACGTTGAAAAGTTAGGGGATGAGCTGTGGATAGGGGTGAAAGGCTAAACAAATCCGGAAATAGCTGGTTCTCCCCGAAAACTATTTAGGTAGTGCGTCACATATCACTTCCGGGGGTAAAGCACTGTTATGGCTAGGGGGTCATCGCGACTTACCAAACCATGGCAAACTCTGAATACCGGAAAGTGCGAGTGTGGCAGACAGACAGTGGGTGCTAACGTCCATTGTCAAGAGGGAAACAACCCAGACCGCCAGCTAAGGTCCCCAAGACACAGTTAAGTGGGAAACGAGGTGGGAAGGCATAGACAGCTAGGAGGTTGGCTTAGAAGCAGCCACCCTTTAAAGAAAGCGTAATAGCTCACTAGTCGAGTCGTCCTGCGCGGAAGATGTAACGGGGCTCAAACTGTGCACCGAAGCTGCGGATATCGAAAGATATGGTAGGGGAGCGTTCTGTAGGTCTGTGAAGGTGTCTTGTAAAGGATGCTGGAGATATCAGAAGTGCGAATGCTGACATGAGTAGCGATAAAGGGAGTGAAAAGCTCCCTCGCCGAAAGCCCAAGGTTTCCTACGCAACGTTCATCGGCGTAGGGTGAGTCGGCCCCTAAGGCGAGGCAGAAATGCGTAGTCGATGGGAAACAGGTCAATATTCCTGTACCGATTCTAGATGCGATGTGGGGACGGAGAAGGTTAGGTCAGCCATCTGTTGGAATAGGTGGTTTAAGCGTGTAGGAGTGTCCCTTAGGCAAATCCGGGGGAATTATCTGAGGCGTGATGACGAGGCACTACGGTGCCGAAGTGATTGATACCAAGCTTCCAGGAAAAGCCACTAAGCTTCAGTCTAGAGTCGACCGTACCGCAAACCGACACAGGTGGGCAGGATGAAAATTCTAAGGCGCTTGAGAGAACTCAGGAGAAGGAACTCGGCAAATTGACACCGTAACTTCGGGAGAAGGTGTGCCCCGGTAGGTTGTAGAGCCTCGCGCTCGAAGGCCGATGGGGTTGCAGTGAAATGGTGGCTGCGACTGTTTAATAAAAACACAGCACTCTGCAAACACGAAAGTGGACGTATAGGGTGTGACGCCTGCCCGGTGCTGGAAGATTAAATGATGGGGTGCAAGCTCTTGATTGAAGTCCCAGTAAACGGCGGCCGTAACTATAACGGTCCTAAGGTAGCGAAATTCCTTGTCGGGTAAGTTCCGACCTGCACGAATGGCGTAACGATGGCCACACTGTCTCCTCCTGAGACTCAGCGAAGTTGAAATGTTTGTGAAGATGCAATCTCCCCGCGGCAAGACGGAAAGACCCCATGAACCTTTACTGCAGCTTTGCATTGGACTTTGAACCGGTTTGTGTAGGATAGGTGGGAGACTGTGAAACCGGGACGCTAGTCTCGGTGGAGTCGTCCTTGAAATACCACCCTGATTTGTTTGAGGTTCTAACCTAGGCCAGTGAATCCTGGCCGGGGACCGTGCATGGTAGGCAGTTTGACTGGGGCGGTCTCCTCCCAAAAGGTAACGGAGGAGTACGAAGGTACGCTTAGGGCGGTCGGACATCGCCCATAAAGTGCAATGGCAAAAGCGTGCTTGACTGCGAGACCCACAAGTCGAGCAGGTGCGAAAGCAGGTCATAGTGATCCGGTGGTTCTGTATGGAAGGGCCATCGCTCAACGGATAAAAGGTACTCTGGGGATAACAGGCTGATACCGCCCAAGAGTTCATATCGACGGCGGTGTTTGGCACCTCGATGTCGGCTCATCTCATCCTGGGGCTGTAGCCGGTCCCAAGGGTATGGCTGTTCGCCATTTAAAGAGGTACGTGAGCTGGGTTTAAAACGTCGTGAGACAGTTTGGTCCCTATCTGCCGTGGGCGCTGGATATTTGAAGGGGGCTGCTCCTAGTACGAGAGGACCGGAGTGGACGAACCTCTGGTGTACCGGTTATGACGCCAGTCGTATCGCCGGGTAGCTATGTTCGGAAGAGATAAACGCTGAAAGCATCTAAGCGTGAAACTCGCCTTAAGATGAGATATCCCGGAGTCTTGAACTCCTTGAAGGGTCGTCGAAGACCACGACGTTGATAGGTCGGGTGTGGAAGCGCAGTAATGCGTTAAGCTAACCGATACTAATTGCCCGTACGGCTTGATCCTATAACCTTGGATCAGCACTACAACAACTCATACATACAATCACAACACCTTCTTCTAGTTTTGCGTTTGACGCGTACCGCGCGGCAAACGTTACAAGTTACGTCTGGCGTCAATAGCCTGCTGGTACCACCCCTTCCCATCCCGAACAGGACCGTGAAACAGCAACGCGCCAATGATAGTGAGCTTCCGCTCGCGAAAGTAGGTCAACGCCAGACTCCCCATTCAAACACCCCCTCCGGATTCCCGGCAGGGGGTGTTGTCGTTTAAAGTGATTATTTCTCAGTAATCAGAATCCTCAGTGATCAGAATGCCGCCTACGAAATCAGGATGCGCATTCCCTAAAGATTCAGGAAGTCTCCGACCTCTACCGAACGATTAAGCGTATCGGCATAACCCAAATCGATCAGCGCATTGGTGTAAGGTTTTTCAAATAGAAGGTAACTGGTAAGGGTTCCGTTGCGGCGATTCATACCGCCAATTCCTCCGAGCATCAATTTCATGGCCCATGGCAAGGCTTTGGCGTGTTCAGCGGCAATACGCTCAAGGCGCTCAGATGGGGAAATGATGAGCGAGCGGATGGGACGAAGTGGTAGGTCGCTGGTCGCAAGAATGTCAGATGGGATGATGCTCAGCGTGCGATTAATGCGCTGCATGCGCTCGATATCGACAGCTAGGCTATCCAGGAAGATAGTCGATAAGGCATGACCAGCAATTTGGGCAAGTGAGGGATGATCATCGACACGTCGGCGTTCCTGATGTTCGTTTTTCCTTCCGGCGCCAACGATGAGCACTCGTTCCGCCCCGAGATGGATAGCAGGTGACAGGGGGGCCAGTTGGCGCATGGATCCATCGCCAAAATACTCGCGATGGATTTTTGTGGCAGGGAAGATGAAAGGAATGGCGCTTGATGCCAGAAGGTGGTCTACGCTGATTTCAGCGCGAATACCGATACGTTGGACACGGTTCCAAGGTTGTGCGCTGGAGTGGCCCTGAAAAAAATTGATATTGTCACCGGACTCATAGCCGGATGCCGAGACACTGACGGCGTGCAGGGCGCCTTTGGCGATTGCCTTTTCAATGCCCTTCAAATCGAGATGCTGGCTTAGCAACTGTCGCAAGGGGGCGTTGTCGAGCAATGAACGGGGTGGGTGCTGAAACAGCCATCCAAGACTCAAGGCTGACAGCCAATGGATGGCTGAATAGCCCACTGACAGTGGGTCGGCGCGATAAATATGGTTTGCGTGCATGTTTCGCCAGAAATTGGCGAGCACCGATACCGCTTTGCTGAAATTGTCGGCGAGACAGGCGATGCTGGTTACGTTGATGGCGCCTGCTGATGTGCCGCAAAGTATCGGAAACGGATTCCGCTTCCGATTAGTCGATAACTTAGCGATAGCCAGCAACACCCCGACTTGATAAGCGGCACGAGCGCCGCCACCGGTTAAGACCAGCGCTGTTCTTGCGGGAGCTGCGGCTTTCGTGCTCATCATGAGCCGAGGGAATTATCCTGAATGCCGAGAAGCGGCGTTGTGATTTAACTTGGCACCGGTTACCTGCGTGTGCAGCGACGGGGATGTGATATGCCCCTAGTATAGGGGCTTTGGCGTGCCGAATTCAATCGCGAGAAGAACGCAACGCGTCTGCCCAGCAATTCGGAGTTTCGTACAGCCGAACTTGTTCTAATCGCAGGTGATTGCCGTAGTTGTCCCGATACACAGCGTTGAGGCGTTCGAATGCCAGTCGGGCCAGGTTCTCCGCGGTCGGAACACGGTCGAGGATGACTGTCTTGTGTTCGGGGAGGCTGCGCAGAAAGTCTACGATCGGTTGATCGCCGGCGTAGGCGAGGAAAGCGTGATCCCATTCATCGACCAGATGTTGCTTGGCGAGGTCCTTGACTTGGGAAAAGTCCATCACCATGCCGTTGGCGGCATCACCAGCCTTGTCAATGATGTTGCCTGATAGTGTGATTTCGATCGCATAGCGATGCCCGTGTAGATGACGGCACTGACTCTTGTGGTCGGGAATGCGGTGCCCGGCATCGAACTCGAGGCGGCGGGTTATCAACATGATCTATTGCTCGACAAGGCGGTCGCGGATTATACAATGCGGCATGCTGACAACAGATGATCATCGCCGCGACAGTGCCGGTTTACTCTATGTGTATCCCGTCATTTCCCGACGGGCGGGTGGGGTGTCGGTCGGAATCAATCTTAATCCGAACAACGCCTGCAATTGGGCGTGCGTGTATTGCCAGGTTGAAAATCTGACACGAGGTGGCCCGCCTCCGATTGACCTGCAGCGACTTGAGCAAGAATTGCATGGCTTTCTCGACCAGGTGCTGCATGGTGATTTCCTGGCCCGCCATGTACCGCTGGAGACACGGCAGCTGGTGGATATCGCGTTTTCCGGGAACGGTGAGCCGACAAGTGCTACCGAGTTTGCCGAGGCTGTCGCCTGTGTTGGCAAAGTCATTGAGCGATTCGACCTGAAAGGAAAAATACCGATTCGTCTCATAACAAACGGCAGTCTGTTTCACCGCAATGCAGTCCAGTTAGGGGTGAGGTACCTCGCTGAACTGGGAGGCGAAGTCTGGTTCAAAATTGACCGTGCGACTGATGCAGAAGTTGTCGAGGTGAACGGCGTACGGGGAAACCAAGATCGCGTATTAAAAAATTTACAAATTTCTGCAAAATTGGCGCCGACTTGGGTGCAAACTTGTTGGTTCAGAATAGATGGCGAGGCACCTACTGCTCAGTCACGGCAGGCCTACTGCACGTTGTTGCGCCAAGTAAACGACAAGCTGGCTGGCGTTCATCTTTACGGTCTGGCCCGTCCCTCGAAACAAGAGGCTGCCCCTCGCCTGAGTTCCGTGACGGAAGATGAATTGATGCTGTTTTCTTGCCAGATTGAAGAAGAAACGGGCATCCGGGTTGTTGTCTCCCCGTGATGCCCGCTGTAACGCGTGCTGCCCGTTAGTGTTGGATCAGGCGGCCTTCTTCGCGTGGCTGCGTGCCGATTTCTTTAACGACTTGAACAGTTCCGGTTCCTGGCTCTTCAGGTATTCGATCACTTCCCAGTCTTCACGCTTGATGTTCTTGATGTCGACTTGCTCGACGTGAACCAGGCGCAGTAGTTCGCGCACCGGCTTGGGCATGTTACGCCCACTTTCATAGCGGGAGCCGCCACTCTGCGTTACGCCCAGGGTGGACCAGAATTGCTGCTGGTTCATGCCCAATTTACGACGAATCTCGCGGGCGTCGATTTTCTCGATAGTCTTGACCGTGCTCATACTCATTCTCCATAGGCTGATGTATTAGAGTTACCCACGTCGCGTACCCATCTATGACTTAGGTAATATGGCGAAGTATATATATGCCTATGACGTTATGCAACTGGAAAATTGATTAAATTTATTAAATACGGTGATAGTGTTTTTGATGCTTCGCCCATTCGTGGGCTTGCACACCAAGCCTTCATTCTTTTCTGATCGACGGGGATGCACTAAGATCGCCAGCATCGGTTACTCATGAGCAGGGGAGAGCGCTATGCAGGTTAGAGAAATCCTTCGGGTCAAGGGCGGCGCATTATTTACTGTGACGCCACAAAAGCCCTTGTCGGTCGCTATCGATTCGATGGCCGATCTTGATGCCGGATCGCTGGTCGTCATGGATGAGGGAAAGATGGTTGGTATGCTGACCTTTCGCGAGGTTTTACAGGCGCTTCGGAAGCATGCGACGAGCCCGGCCGAACTGACGGTCGGTGATGTCATGGTCAGGAATCCGGTGACAGCCTATCCCGACATGGAGGTGAACGAGCTGCGCGGCCTGATGATCGAAAAACACTCGCGCTATCTGCCGATTCTCGACGGCGAGGTGTTGATGGGGGTTATCTCCTTCCTGGATGTGGCCAAGGCGGTCCTTGAAGAGCAAAGTTTCGAGAATAAGATGTTGAAGAGCTACATCAAGAACTGGCCGAGCGAAGCGCCGTCTGCTTGAAGCGTTTTGCTACGGGAGGGTGCGGCCACCTTTTTTCTATTGCGACTGGGAAAAATTGAAGCTTGCTGTGGCGTGCTAAACTCCCTCGTCCATTCCCTACTCGCGTTTTCCCATGTCCGGCAACACTTTTGGCACCCTGTTCACCGTTACCTCCTTTGGCGAGTCGCATGGTCCGGCGATCGGCTGTGTCATTGATGGCTGCCCTCCCGGGTTGATCCTGTGCGAAGCAGATATTCAGGCTGAACTGGATCGGCGGAAGCCCGGAACATCGCGCCATGTCACGCAGCGTCGGGAGCCGGATACCGTGGAAATTCTATCTGGTGTCTTTGACGGTAAAACGACGGGGACGCCGATTGCCTTGCTGATTCGCAACCAGGACCAGCGGAGTAAGGATTACGGCAATATTGCTGAAACCTTCCGTCCTGGGCATGCCGATTACACCTACACACAGAAATACGGTTTTCGTGACTATCGCGGCGGAGGTCGTTCGTCAGCGCGTGAAACAGCGGTTCGCGTAGCAGCCGGGGCGATTGCCAGGAAGTGGCTGCTGGAACGCCACGGGGTAAGGATTCGGGGCTGGATGAGTGCCCTGGGGCCGATCGAGATTCCCTTCGTGACGGCTGAAGATATCGACGGCAATGCCTTCTTCGCGCCGAACGCCGCCATTGTGCCGCAGCTCGAAACCTACATGGATGATCTGCGCAAGTCGCTAGATTCCGTCGGGGCGAGGATTACGGTGAGTGCAACGGGGGTGCCCCCAGGCTGGGGCGAGCCGGTGTATGACCGCCTGGATGCCGAGATCGCGTATGCGATGATGGGCATCAATGCCGTGAAGGGGGTCGAGATTGGCGCGGGTTTTGCCTCTGTGGCCCAGCGGGGGAGTGAGCATGGCGATGAAATGACGCCGCAAGGCTTCGTCAGTAACCATGCGGGCGGCATTCTTGGTGGGATTTCGACGGGCCAGGATATCCTGGTTAACATGGCGATCAAGCCTACCTCCTCCATCGCGCAGCCCAGGCGTTCGATCGATTGCCAGGGCAATGCGATTAGTGTCGCGACGCAGGGCAGGCACGATCCCTGTGTCGGCATTCGGGCAACCCCCATTGCTGAAGCCATGCTGGCTCTGGTTCTGATGGATCATGCGTTGCGGCATCGCGCGCAGTGCGGTGATGTGGTGTGTTCGACGCCGCGCATCCCCGGGGAAATTGCGTAGAATATTTCGTCGTTCTGCCATTTTGGCGGAATTTGCATCAGGGAGAGCATCATGCAGATCGAACATCACGACCTTCATCAAGAGTTTCCGGATTTCAAGGACGCCATCGACACACTGAAGGCCGGAAACGCCCTTTTTGCGAAGCTGTATGCGAGTTATAACCGCCTCACCGGGAAGGTCGAGGATCTGGAAGAGCATGACATGCCGGTGGCCGATTTCACCATCGAAGACATGAAGAAGCAGCGCGTCAAGCTGAAGGACGATCTGTATCACATGCTGCTGGCCTATCGGGCCGGGCAGCAGGCCGCCAGGTAAAGCCTGTCTGGCGTGGGAGGGCATCCGGTAAAATTACCGGATGCATCCTCTGCCCTATTGGCGCCTATCGGGCTACTACTTTTTCTATTTCGCCTTTATTGGCGCATTCTCGCCCTATTTTGGGCTCTATCTCCAGTCGCTCGCCTTCTCTGCCTGGGATATCGGTCTGTTGATGTCCCAGATGCAGTTGATGCGACTGGTTGGCCCCAACCTCTGGGGCTGGCTGACTGATCGATTCGGTTGGCGACTGGCTATCGTCCGGCTGGCCGGCGGCATCGGATTAGCCGGGTTTACGGCATTCTTCTGGCTCGATCGCCTGGCTGGCATGTTGCTGGCGATGGCGGTGCTCGCCTTTTTCTGGAGCGCGGCGCTGCCCCTGGTGGAAACGCTGACCTTCGACCATTTGCGTGAAGAGCGTGGCCGATACAGCCGAATCCGGCTCTGGGGGTCGATTGGTTTCATCGTCGCCGTGATGGCAACTGGGGCACTGATCGACGCCACATCGCCGCTCAGTGTTTTGTGGATGTGCTGGTCGATTTTGCTAGGCATTCTGCTCAACGCCATGGTTCTGACGGAGGCGACGCCGCTGGCACACGATCGTGCGGAAATGCCGATCGGCAACATCTTGCGACAGGGGAAAGTGAAGGCCCTGATGGCCGCTTGTTTTGCCATGTCGGCGGCGCACGGGGCTTTCTACGTTTTCTACTCGATTCATCTTGATGCACATGGCTATTCCAAGACCGAAATCGGCTTGCTATGGTCCCTGGGAGTCGTGGCCGAAATTGTCGTCTTCATGTTGATGGCCAGCTTGGCGCGGCGTTTTTCCTTGCGCGACATCTTGCTCGCCAGTTTTGTTGCGGCCGTCGTTCGCTTTGTATTGATGGGCTGGGGTGTCGAATCGGCGATGCTCATGATCTTCGTGCAACTGTTGCATGGCCTTACCTTTGGCGCTTACCACGCGTCGGCGATCGCCGCCGTCAATCAATGGTTTCCCGGCAAGACGCAGGGAAGGGGGCAGGCGCTTTATTCCAGCCTCTCCTTTGGTGCCGGTGGCCTGCTCGGTGCGCTGATCAGCGGCCGGACCTGGGATTGGCTGGGTTCCGGCTGGACGTTCACGCTCAGCGCAGCCTTTGCTCTGGTTGGTGTGCTGCTCATCTGGCATTGGGTTCCGTCTGAGGCCCCGGGCCCGGTTTCCGGAAGGCAAAAAGTTGGCGATCCTGTGCAATAATTCAACGTTTTACGGCTCACTTTAGGTTCCATGTCGAAGACCCTTTACGACAAGCTCTGGGAGAACCATGTCGTCCGTCAGGAAGCGGATGGCACGGCCCTTCTCTATATCGATCGTCATCTGGTGCATGAAGTGACCAGCCCGCAGGCTTTCGAGGGCCTGAAGCTGGCCGGACGCAAGCCGTGGCGAGTTTCTTCCATTGTGGCGACGCCGGATCACAATACGCCGACCGACCATTGGGAAGAGGGGATCAAGGATCCGATTTCCCGGCAGCAGGTCGAGACACTCGATGCCAATATCCGCGAAGTTGGGGCTCTGGCCTATTTTCCGTTCAAGGATCAGCGCATGGGTATTCTGCATGTCGTCGGTCCGGAAAATGGCGCCACCCTGCCGGGTATGACCGTCGTTTGCGGCGATTCGCATACCTCAACGCATGGTGCATTTGCCTGCATGGCGCATGGCATCGGCACTTCCGAGGTCGAGCATGTGCTGGCTACGCAGTGTCTGCTCCAGAAAAAATCGAAGACCATGTTGATTGCCGTTGAAGGCAAGCTGGGCAAGGGCGTGACCGCCAAGGATGTCGCCTTGGCCATTATTGGTGCCATTGGTACGGCGGGGGGCACGGGCTATGCCATCGAATACGGCGGTAGCGCCATTCGCAGCCTGAGCATGGAGGGGCGGATGACGCTGTGCAATATGGCGATCGAAGGTGGTGCCCGCCTTGGTTTTGTGGCGGTTGATGACACGACGATCAATTACCTGAAGGGCCGTCCCTTCTCGCCGACTGGCGAAAACTGGGACAAGGCGGTGGCTTATTGGCGCACGCTGCATTCCGATCCGGGGGCACAATTCGATCGCGTCGTCACGTTGAAGGCGGAGGATATCCGTCCACAGGTGACCTGGGGTACGTCGCCTGAAATGGTCGTGCCGGTGGATGCCGTAGTGCCCGATCCGGCCCGGGAAGCTGACCCGGTCAAGCGGGAAGGGATGGAGCGCGCCTTGCAGTACATGGGCCTCAATCCGAATACACCGATCAAGGATATCGCGATCGACAAGGTGTTCATTGGTTCTTGCACCAATTCGCGTATCGAGGATTTGCGCGAGGCGGCTGCCGTGTTGAAGGGGCGTCGTATTGCCGCCAACGTCAAGCTGGCCCTGGCTGTTCCGGGGTCCGGACTGGTCAAGCGCCAGGCCGAGGCCGAGGGGCTGGACAAGATCTTCGTCGCAGCCGGTTTCGAATGGCGCGAGCCGGGGTGCTCGATGTGCTTGGCGATGAATGCTGACCGCCTGGAACCGGGCGAGCGCTGTGCCTCGACCTCGAACCGCAATTTTGAAGGTCGCCAAGGCCCGGGCGGAAGGACACATCTGGTCAGTCCGGCAATGGCGGCTGCAGCGGCAGTGGCCGGGCATTTTGCGGACGTGCGCGAGGTTCTCTGAGCGGTGATGGGCGTGCGCAAGACCTTGCTCCTGATGTCGATTCTGGCGCTGGCTGCCTGCAATACGGCGCAGGGCGTCAAGAAGGATGTCACGATCGGTGCCGAGAAGGCTGGCGAAGCGCTGCACAAGGGTGGCGAAGCAGTCGGCGAGGCATTGAACAAGACTGGTGAAGTGGTCGGCGGTGCCATCAAGAAGGGTGGCGAAGCCGTACAGAAGGTGGTGGATTAATGGAAAAATTCGTTCGTCTGGAAGGTCTGGTCGCTCCGCTCGATCGCAGCAATGTCGATACCGATGCGATCATCCCGAAGCAATTCCTGAAGTCGATCAAGCGCTCTGGCTTCGGTCCGAATGCCTTCGATGAGTGGCGTTACATGGATGTCGGCCAGCCCGGGCAGGATTGCTCGCAGCGGCCGAAGAACCCGAATTTCGTGCTCAACCAGCCGCGTTACGAGGGGGCCGAGATCCTCCTCACTCGTGCCAATTTTGGTTGTGGCAGTTCGCGTGAGCATGCGCCTTGGGCGCTGCTCGATTTTGGATTCAAAGCGATCATCGCCGAATCCTTCGCTGATATCTTCTTCAACAATTGTTTCAAGAACGGCATCCTGCCCATCGTGCTGCCGGTCGACGAGGTTGAGGCCCTGTTTCAACAGGTCGAGGCGACGCCGGGTTACAAGCTGGTTGTCGATCTGCCGTCGCAGGCGGTCGTCCGGCCGGACGGTCACGGTATTCCATTCCAGATCGATGCCTTCCGCAAGGAATGCCTGCTCAACGGTTGGGACGACATCGGCCTGACCCTGCGCCATGCCGAGAAGATCAAGGAATTCGAGGCGCGACGCCGTATCGAGCAGCCCTGGCTGTTCGCCCAATAAGGAGACACCATGAAGATTTGCGTTTTGCCGGGTGACGGCATTGGTCCCGAAATCACTGCCGAAGCGGTGCGTGTCCTGAAAGCGCTCGACCTCAAGTTCGAGATGGAGGAAGCGCTGCTCGGCGGTTGTGCTGTCGATGCAACCGGCGAACCGTATCCGGAGGCAACCCGCAAGCTGGCTCGTGCGGCGGATGCTGTGCTGCTGGGCGCCGTCGGCGGTCCGCAGTGGGATGCTTTGCCGCGCGAACAGCGTCCGGAGCGTGGTCTGCTCGGCATCCGCAAGGACCTGAACCTGTTTGCCAACCTGCGTCCGGCCATTCTTTACCCCGAGTTGGCCAATGCATCGACGCTGAAGCCGGAGGTCGTGGCTGGTCTCGACATCCTGATAGTTCGAGAGCTGACGGGTGACATCTACTTTGGTCAACCTCGCGGCGTGCGCGAGGAAAACGGTGAGCGCGTTGGTTTCAATACCATGGTGTACAGCGAGTCAGAAATCCGCCGCATTGGCCATGTTGCCTTCCAGGCGGCGCAAAAGCGCAACAAGAAGCTGTGCTCGGTGGACAAGATGAACGTGCTGGAATGCACCCAACTCTGGCGTGATGTGATGATCGAGGTAGCGCACGATTACCCGGATGTTGAATTGAGCCACATGCTGGTCGACAACGCGGCCATGCAACTGGTCAAGGCCCCCAAGCAATTCGATGTGATGGTCACCGGCAACATGTTCGGCGACATCCTGTCCGACGAGGCCTCGATGCTGACCGGTTCAATCGGCATGCTGCCCTCGGCTTCGCTCGATGACAAGAACAAGGGCCTCTACGAGCCGTCGCACGGTTCGGCGCCGGACATCGCCGGCAAGGGCGTGGCGAATCCGCTGGCCACCATTCTCTCGGCGGCGATGATGCTGCGTTATACCTTCGGCCTCGAGGAGCAGGCACTGCGCATCGAAAATGCGGTCAAAAAAGTGTTGGCTCAGGGCTATCGCACGGGGGACATTTACGAGCGCGGGACCAACAAGGTTGGGACCCGGGAAATGGGCGATGCCGTGCTGGCGGCGCTGGCGTAAACCATTCGGCGCTGTGCCGCGTTAAACAAGTTTGTATTGGAGAGTGATGACATGAAGAAGGTTGGTCTGGTCGGTTGGCGTGGCATGGTCGGTTCCGTGCTGATGCAGCGCATGGTCGAGGAAGGTGATTTCGCCCATATTGATCCCGTCTATTTCTCGACTTCCGCTGCAGGCGGCAAGGCACCGGTATTCGGCGGGAAGGAGGCTTCCCTGCCGTTGCAGGACGCTTCCAGCATCGAGGCGCTGAAAGCCTGCGACATCGTCATCACCTGCCAGGGGGGCGACTATACCAAGGACGTCTTCCCCAAGCTGCGTGCCGCCGGCTGGAATGGTCACTGGATCGATGCTGCCTCGGCGTTGCGCATGGCCGATGACGCCGTGATCATCCTCGACCCGGTCAACATGAACGTGATCAAGGACTCGCTCGCCAAGGGCGGCAAGAACTGGATCGGTGGCAACTGCACCGTATCGCTGATGCTGATGGGTCTCGGCGGCCTGTTCCAGAACGATCTCGTCGAGTGGGCTACCTCGATGACCTACCAGGCTGCTTCCGGTGCCGGCGCGCAAAACATGCGTGAACTGATCTCGCAGATGGGTGTCATCCATGATTCCGTCAAGGATTTGTTGGCCGATCCGGCCTCGGCTATCCTCGACATTGACCGCAAGGTCGCTGAGACCATCCGTTCGGACGGCTTTCCGAAAAAGAACTTCCGCAATACCCCGCTCGCCGGCTCGCTGATCCCGTGGATCGATGTCCCGGTCGAGGGCGGCCAATCGAAGGAAGAGTGGAAGGGTGGCGCCGAGTGCAACAAGATTCTGGGGCGTCCGGCCTTCAAGACCGTCGGCTCGATTCCGATCGACGGCCTGTGCGTGCGCATCGGGGCCATGCGCTGTCACTCGCAGGCGCTGACCATCAAGCTGAAGAAAGATGTTCCGCTCGACGAAATCAGCGACATGCTGGCCAAGGCCAATCAATGGGCCAAGGTCGTGCCGAACGAGCGCGAGATCTCCGAGCGCGAACTGACCCCGGCTGCTGTCACCGGTACCCTGACCGTGCCTGTCGGCCGTCTGCACAAGATGGCCATGGGGCCGGAGTATCTGGCTGCTTTCACCTGCGGTGACCAGTTGCTGTGGGGGGCCGCCGAGCCGTTGCGCCGTATGCTGCGCATCCTGCTCGACGCCTGATTCGTCGGAGCGTCACCCAAACAAGCCGGGGCAAGTCCCCGGCTTTTTATTTGTTGGGAATATGCAAAAGGCCATAAATTAGAAGCGGGTTTAGCTTGCATTGCTAAGTCCATGATGTTAATTTGAAAGTCCCAAATTCCACACTCAGGGTTTCGCTGTGATCGAAACTAAACACACCAAGTTCAAGATGCGTGCGGCAGCACTGGCTGTCGCCTCCTGCATGTCGTTTGTGCCTCTCCTGGCCGAGGCTGCCGGTTTGGGCAAGCTGACCGTGCTGTCCGGCCTGGGGCAGCCGTTGCGCGCCGAACTCGATATTGGCGCAACGAAGGATGAACTGGCCGGGATGACGGCCCGTCTGGCGCCGCAGGATGTGTTTCGCCAGGCTGGTGTCGACTTCGCCAGCGTCCTGCTTGATTTGCGGTTTACGGTGGAAAAGCGACCCGGCGGGCTGGCGGTGGTCAAGGTTACGTCAGCCAAGCCGATCAACGAGCCTTTTCTGGATTTTCTCGTCGAATTGAACTGGCCCTCCGGGCGTCTGGTGCGAGAGTACACCTTCCTGCTCGATCCGCCGGAAATTGCCGCAAAGCAGGCTGCACAGCCGGTGGCCGAGGCGCGTGTGGTGGAAACAGTGCGTGGCGGTGGTGCCGTAGCCGAGCGCGCTCCTTCGGCTAGGGGGGCGGCGCGTGCTGCGAAAGTCCCCGCCGAACCGAGAGCGGCTGCTGAGCGTGGCAATTCCCGCGTCGTTCAGCCTGGTGACACGTTGCGCAAGATCGCCGGCGAGACGCAATACGATGGCGTATCGCTTGAGCAGATGCTGGTCGGCCTGTTCCGCAACAACCCGGATGCCTTCATTGGCCAGAATGTCAATCGCCTGAAGGCTGGTGCCATCCTGAACGTGCCTGAGAAATCGGCTGTGGAATCGATTTCCCCGGCCGAAGCCAGCAAGGTTTACGTCGCCCAGACCGGTGACTGGAACAACTATCGCCAGAAGCTCGCGGCGTCGACCGGCAAGATGCCGGCCAAGGCCGATGATGGCGCATCGCAGTCGAGCACAGGCAAGATCACTGCCAAGGTGGAAGAAAAGGCCGCACCTGCCGAACAAGGCAAGGATCAGGTCAAGGTGGCGCGCACCGATGCGACAGCGAAGGGGACCGCTGCCGCCGAGTTGGCCGAGCAGGTGGCACGCGAAAAGGCGCTCAAGGACGCCCAGGAGCGTATGGCGATTCTTGAAAAGAATGTCGCCGAGTTGCAGAAGTTGCTCGAAATGAAGAACCAGAAGCTGGCTGAATTGCAGCAGCCGGTGAAGAAGGAAGAGCCCCAGCCGATTGAGGCGGTTAAACCGGTTGAACCGCCAAAGCCGGCGGCTAAGTCGGAAGAGCCGCCAAAGGTGCCTGAGCCGGCCAAGCCGGCCGAGGCCGCCAAGGCACCGGTGGAAGAAAAATCGGCGGAAGCCCCGAAGATTGAGGCGGCCAAGCCGGTCGAACCGCCGAAGGCTGTTGTGCCGCCGGCGCCGATGCCGGTGGAAGAACCCAGTCTGGTCGATGGCCTGATAGAAGATCCCCTGCCGCTGCTGGGCGGGGGGGGTATTCTGGCTTTGCTGGCCGCCTACTTCATGCTCAAGCGTCGCCGCGGGCAACAAGGTACTTCGCTGGAAACCACGGCGGCGCCCATGCCCTCCAGTCTGGGGCCCAATTCGGTTTTCCGCATGACTGGCGGACAAAGTGTCGACACCGGCAATACCCCGCCGCAGACGGGTGATTTCAGCCAGACCGGGCCGGGAACCATCGATACCGATGAGGTCGATCCGGTGGCCGAGGCCGATGTCTACATGGCCTACGGGCGCGATACGCAGGCCGAGGAGATCCTCCTCGAAGCCTTGCAGAAAGATCCCCAACGGACAGCGATTCACGCCAAACTGCTTGAGATTTACGCCAATCGCCGCAGCCTGAAGCAATTCGAAACCCTGGCCAGCGAACTGTATGCCCAGACCGCGGGTATCGGCCCGGATTGGGAGAAGGCCGCTGCGTTGGGGGCGACACTCGACCCGGGTAATCCGTTGTACGGCAGTTCCGCAACCCAGGGGGGCGTCGCGGCAGCGGCTGCAGTCGCCGCGCTTGAGCTACCGGTTGAAGCCCCGGTATTTGCCGAGCCTGAGGCTGCTCCGCCGCTTGAAGAGCCGGCAACTCCGGCTTGGGAAGCCCCCCCGGTGTCGTCGGAAATCAGCCTCGCCGAGGCTGGCGAACGCGATACCGTGGTGTTGCCGAATGAGCCTGAAGAGGCCGTTTTGTCGGTCGAGCCGGAGCCGACCGATGTCGTCGCGGATGGGATGACCCTCGATTTCGACCTGGGTGAAGCGGTCGTTGCGCCGGAAGAAGTCCGGATGGAATCAGGCGAGACGAATGCGGAAATTGCCGAAACCGTTGTTCAGGACGATGTTGGCGCACTTGATTTCCACATCGCCGATGAAGCGGTGACGCCGGAACCCTTGCCGATCAGCGAGCCGCAACCGGCCGAAGAGGTTGGCATCATTGACTTCGATCTGAATGTCGCGGAAGAGCCCTTGCTGGAACAGGACAGTACCTCGGCTTCGGCACCGGATTTCTCCCCGGAGGGAACCCTGGTCATGCCATCCTCCGCCATGGGCGATGAAATGGATGTCGGACTCGGCACCTGGGTCGGTCCGGATGGCCAGGGGGCTTCTGTCGATACGGCGAGCGCCAATCCGGAACCGGCGGTCGATGTGTCGATGACGCAGACTGTCGTCAATCCGCTGGCTGGAACCGATACCTTCGTCGGCGATGCCGATTTGCTCGATTTCGGCGCCCCGCCGGAAGCGCCGGAGTTGACGAACACGGTGGTGAATACTGCCGTCACTGACACGGACTCCCTTGAATTCGACGTCAAGCTGACCGATTCAGTTTTCCTCGGGCAGCCGATGGCGACCCCCGAGTTCGACATCGGATCGATCAACCTCGATCTCTCGGCGGAACCGGTGCAGCCAGTCCCTGCACCGGCGCTGGAAACGGTGGAGAGTTCGACGGTCGAGCCTGTTCCGGCTCAGGACATCCCGGAAGCAGCCCGTGATGCGCAGTGGGAAGAGGTCAACACCAAACTCGATCTGGCCAAGGCCTACGAGGAAATGGGCGACCTGGAAGGCGCCCGCGAACTGTTGCAGGAAGTCATCGGCGAGGGGCCGGTTGATCTCGTCGAACAGGCCAGGACGATACTCGGTCGTATCGGCGGGTAGAATTCAGCCTTGCGATCGGCGAATGGCCCCGCGAGGGGCCTTTCGCATTTTGAGGGTCTGGTTTGCATCCTTCCTGTGCGTTGATTGTCTGGTTTGCCGCTGTGCTTGGTGCGCAATTTGTCGGCTATGCCGGGCTGGCCGTTCTCATGGTGTTGCCCCTGCTTGGCGCAATGAGCGCCTGGCGGCCCTGGCTGGCCTATGCGTGGCGGGCGCGCTGGCTGTTGCTGGCGCTGTGGTTGATCCTGGCTTACAACACGCCCGGCGAAGCCTGGCTGGATTGGGCGTGGGCGCCGACGCGGGAGGGGATTGATGAGGGAGTTCTGCAGGTTGTGCGGCTGTTGGTCCTGCTGCTCTGGCTGGCTTGGCTGTTCCAGGTTCAGGGACGGCAGGGCCTGGTCTGCGGCTTGTGGGGCCTGCTTCGGCCCTTTGAGCGCCTGGGGTTAGGTGTCGAGCGCCTGGTCGTGCGTTTGTCCCTGGTGCTCGACGCCCTGCAGACGCCACCGGACCCCGGCGCGTGGCGGCGCATGCTGCATGCCGAAGCTCGTGCAGCAACAGGGGTGGAAAATCTGAGTCTGGCCGTCTTGCCGTGGACGGTGCGTGACAGTGGCGTGGTGCTGGCCTGTGCGGCGGGTTTGCTGGGAGTCTGGATAGCATGAGAATTGCCCTGGGTGTGGAGTATTGCGGAACGGCCTTTCGCGGCTGGCAGAGCCAGGCCGGTGGCGGTACCGTGCAGGATGCGCTGGAAGCGGCGCTGGCCCGGATCGCCGGGGGGCGGACCGGGGTGCTGTGCGCCGGTCGCACCGATGCCGGGGTGCATGCCACGCAGCAGGTCGTGCATTTCGACACCGACGCGGAGCGGCCGCTCACGGCCTGGGTGCGCGGTGTCAATTCGCATTTGCCGGATGGCGTGGCGGTGCGCTGGGTGCAGCCGGTTGACGAGGCCTTTCATGCCCGGTTCAGTGCCCGCGGTCGACGCTACCGATACCTTCTGCTCAACCGGCCGCAGCGACCGGCGTTGTGGCAGGGCCGGGTCGGCTGGTTTCACGGTCCGCTGGATCTGGCGGCGATGCAGGCAGCGGCGGCCCGGTTGCTCGGTGAGCACGATTTCTCGGCTTTCCGGGCGGCGGAGTGTCAGGCCAAGTCGCCGATCAAGATCATGACCCAGGCGATGGTCCGGCAGTGCGGCAGCCTGTTCGTCTTTGATTTTGAGGCCAGCGCCTTCCTGCATCACATGGTGCGCAATCTGGTCGGGACGCTGGTGTATGTTGGCAAGGGGGCGCAGCCGGCAGGCTGGGTCGACGCATTGCTGCAGATGAAGGACCGCAAGCTGGCGGCGCCGACTTTCTCGCCGGACGGGCTCTATTTCCGCGGACCGGTTTACGAGCCGCACTGGGGGCTGCCTGAGGGGGGCGACGAATTTCTCGATGGAGTCCTGACATGAAAACCCGCATCAAGATTTGCGGCCTGACACGCGAGGCAGATGTCGAAGCGGCCGTCGAGGCCGGGGCAGACGCCATCGGCTTCGTGCTCTATCCGGCCAGTCCGCGGTACGTGACACCGCGGCGGGCGGCCGAGCTGGCGAAACGGATTCCGCCGTTTGTCGATATCGTCGGACTCTTCGTCAATGAGGCATCTGAGGTCGTGCGGGCAGCCTGCTCCGAATTGCCGATCAACCTGCTGCAGTTCCACGGCGACGAGGATGCGGCGTACTGCCGGCAGTTCGCCAGGCCCTGGCTGCGGGCGGCGCGGGTGAGGCCGGGGCTTGATCTGGTAGAATTCGCCCGCTCGTATCACGACGCTCGTGGATTGCTGCTGGATGCCTTCGTTGAAGGTTATGGTGGCGGCGGCCATGTCTTCGACTGGACGCTGATTCCGCCCGATTTGCCAGGTTATCTGGTGTTGTCTGGCGGTCTGCATGACGCGAATGTCGGCGATGCCATCCGGCGGGTACGGCCGGCGGCGGTCGATGTCTCGTCGGGAGTGGAAGTGAGCAAGGGCATCAAGGATCACGACAAGATGCGCGCTTTTGTTGCTGCCGTACGGGCAGCCGACGCGGCGGGCGGTGAAGGATAAGGATCATGCGGAAATCGGCGGGTGGCATTACCCGGACTTGTTGGCGGCGCCATCTGGCGAATCATCCCTGATTCGGGGCGTTGCCCGTCCATCCATCCTTCCCGTTTTTGCAGAGAGATTGCCATGTCCACTACGCCTTATACTTTTCCTGATGCCAAGGGCCATTTCGGCCCCTATGGCGGTGTTTTCGTCGCTGAGACGCTGTTTGGCGCACTCGACGAATTGAAGGCGGCCTATGCTGCCGCCCAGGCCGACCCGGCCTTCCATGCCGAGTACGAATACGAGCTGAAGCACTTCGTCGGTCGGCCGTCGCCGATCTATCACGCCAAACGCTGGTCCGATCTGCTCGGCGGCGCACAGATCTACCTGAAGCGTGAAGACCTGAACCATACCGGCGCTCACAAGGTGAACAACTGTATCGGCCAGGCCATGCTCGCCAAGCGCATGGGCAAGCCGCGGGTGATCGCCGAAACCGGCGCCGGCCAGCATGGTGTCGCGACGGCGACGGTTGCTGCCCGCTATGGCATGGAATGCGTCGTCTACATGGGCAGCGAGGACGTCAAGCGCCAGGCGGCCAACGTCTATCGCATGAAGCTGCTCGGTGCGAAGGTCGTGCCCGTTGAATCCGGTTCCAAGACGCTGAAGGACGCGCTGAACGAAGCGATGCGCGACTGGGTGACCAACATCCACAACACCTTCTACATCATCGGCACGGTCGCCGGGCCGCACCCCTACCCGATGCTGGTCCGCGACTTCCAGAAGATCATCGGCGAGGAATGCCTGACCCAGATGCCGGAAATGGCCGGCCGCCAGCCGGATGCAGTGATTGCCGCGGTGGGGGGCGGTTCGAACGCGATGGGCATCTTCTACCCCTACATCAACGTCGAAGGCGTTCGCCTGATCGGTGTCGAGGCGGCTGGTTCAGGCATCGAGACTGGCAAGCATGCTGCCTCGCTGACCGCTGGTGTACCGGGTGTCCTGCACGGCAACCGGACCTACCTGCTACAGGACAAGGATGGCCAGATCATCGAGACACATTCGGTTTCGGCCGGCCTCGATTACCCGGGCGTCGGCCCGGAACACGCCTGGCTGAAGGACATTGGCCGCGCCGAATATCAGCCGATCACTGACGCTGAGGCGCTCGAAGCCTTCCACAATCTGTGCCGCTTGGAAGGCATCATCCCGGCGCTGGAGTCCAGCCACGCGCTGGCCTATGCTGCGAAGCTGGCACCGACGCTGGGCAAGGACAAGATTCTGTTGGTCAACCTCTCCGGCCGGGGTGACAAGGACATGCATACCGTGGCCGAAAAGTCGGGGATCCAGTTCTGATGTCGCGCATTCAAAAAGCTTTCGAACGCCTGAACGGCGAGGGCCGCAAGGCGCTGATCCCCTTCATCACCGCCGGCGACCCGAGCGCCGACCTGACCGTGCCCCTGATGCACGCGCTGGTCGAGGCCGGTGCCGACGTGATCGAACTGGGGGTGCCGTTCTCCGATCCGATGGCCGATGGCCCGACCATCCAGCGCGCTTCCGAGCGCGCCCTGGCGCGCGGCATGACGTTGCGCAAGGTGTTGCAGCTGGTCACGACTTTCCGCACCGTCGATGACAAGACGCCGGTCGTCCTGATGGGCTACGCCAACCCGATCGAGGCCATGGGTCTGCAGCGTTTTGCCGAAAAGGCCGCGCAGTCGGGTGTGGACGGTGTGCTGGTGGTCGATTATCCGCCGGAGGAGGCCGAGAGTTTTGGAACAGCCATGAAGGCGCAGGGCATGGATCCGATTTTCTTGATCGCCCCGACCTCCAGTGCCGAGCGGATCGCCCAGGTGGCGCAGATCGCCAGCGGCTATGTCTATTACGTGTCGCTGGCCGGGGTAACCGGTTCCGGCGCACTGAACGTCAATGCTGTGGCCGAGCGCCTGCCGGCCATTCGGCAAAAAACCGGCCTGCCGGTCGGTGTCGGCTTTGGTATCCGCGATGCGGCAACGGCCAAGCGCATCGCTGTCTTTGCCGATGCCGTCGTTGTCGGTAGCCGGATCATCGAGGAAATTGAAAAATCGACCGCGGAAACCGCCTGTGCCAACGTCAAGGCGTTGGTGGCGGATATTCGCCGCGGTGTGGATGAGGTGAAAAAATGAGCTGGCTGACCAAACTGCTGCCCCCGAAAATCAAGCGCGAGCAGGGGCAACGCCGTTCCAACCTGCCGGAAGGCTTGTGGAGCAAGTGCCCTTCCTGCGAAGCGGTGCTCTATGCGACCGACCTGGAAAACAACATGCAGGTGTGCCCGAAGTGCGGCCATCACAACCGCCTGAACGCGCGACAGCGTCTCGACTTGTTACTTGACGCGGAAGGCCGCTTCGAGATCGGAGCTGAAGTCGTGCCGGTCGACAGCCTGAAGTTCAAGGACTCCAAGAAATACCCGGATCGCTTGATGGAGGCTAACGAGGCAACTGGCGAGAGCGATTCGCTGGTGGTCATGCAGGGTGCGATCAAAACCATGCCGGTCGTCGCTGCCGCCTTTGAATTCGACTTCATGGGCGGCTCGATGGGTTCCGTGCTTGGCGAGCGCTTCGTACGGGGTGTGCAGAATGCGGTCGAGCAGAAGATGCCGTTCATCTGCATTACCGCTTCCGGCGGTGCCCGCATGCAGGAAGGCCTGTTCTCGCTGATGCAGATGGCGAAGACGACGGCCGCCCTGACCAAGCTGTCGGAAGCCGGCCAGCCCTTCATATCGATCCTCACCGACCCGACCATGGGGGGCGTCTCCGCTTCCTTCGCCTTTGTCGGCGACGTGGTCATCGCTGAACCGAATGCACTGATCGGCTTTGCCGGTCCGCGCGTCATCGAGCAGACGGTGCGCGAAAAACTGCCGGAAGGCTTTCAGCGTTCCGAATTCCTGCTCGACAAGGGCGCTATCGACATGATCGTCGACCGTCGCGAGCTGCGCGACCAGGTCGCCCGCACCCTGGCGCTCCTGCTCAAACTGCCGGCGGCCGCCTGAGCAAGTTGTCAATTGTTAGTTGCCTGTTGTCAGCGAGCATCGAGCGACTAATCACCCACGACTGACAGCTGATGACTAAAGAAGACTGGCTGCAACATCTGGAAGGCCTGCACCCCAAGGGACAGGCCGGTATTGAGCTGGGGCTGGAGCGCATCCGCCGCGTCAAGGCGGCGCTCGGCCAGACACAGCATTGCCCGGTGATCACGGTCGGCGGCACCAACGGCAAAGGCTCGACCTGCGCTTACCTCGAAAACATCATTGATCGGGCCGGCTACAAGGTTGGCTGCTACACCTCGCCGCATTTGCTGGCCTATAACGAGCGGGTCCGCCTGAACGGGCGACCGGTCGATGACGAAGCCCTGTGCGCGGCATTTGCACGGGTCGAGGCGGCGCGCCGGCAGGCTGGCGATGTCGCGCTGACCTATTTCGAGTTCGGTACGCTGGCCGCCTGGGAGGTCTTCGCCGCCGCCGGCGTCGAGGCCGCGGTCCTTGAAGTCGGCCTGGGCGGGCGGCTCGATGCAGTCAATGCCTACGAGCCCGATGTTTCCATCGTGACTACCGTGGCGCTCGATCATACGGACTGGTTGGGGCCGGACCGCGAGTCGATCGGTTTTGAAAAGGCGGGCATCTATCGCTCGGGCAGGCCGGCTTTGTGCGCCGATCCGCGCCCGCCACAAAGCCTGCTCGACCACGCTGCAGCCATCGGCGCCGATTTGCGCCTGATTGGGCGCGATTTCGGCTTCGAGCGGCCGGCCGCCGAAACCGGCGAAAAC
This sequence comes from Dechloromonas agitata is5, assembly GCF_000519045.1. Taxonomy (GTDB): domain Bacteria; phylum Pseudomonadota; class Gammaproteobacteria; order Burkholderiales; family Rhodocyclaceae; genus Azonexus; species Azonexus agitatus. The sequence continues at coordinate 93,491 of NZ_KI912532.1, read as the reverse complement.
CGTCTGCAATGGCGCTGGTGGTGCCGCTCCGGCGGGCAGATCCTGAAACGGGCGCTGGCCTATCCCGGCCTGCGCGGGGCGACGCAACTGGCCAATGCAGCCGTTGCGCTGGCTGCGCTGGAGGCGCTGGCGGACAAGTTGCCGGTCACCATGCAGGCGATTCGGCCCGGCCTGATCGAAACCGAACTGGCCGGGCGTTTCCAGGTGGTGCCCGGCAAGCCGGCCATCGTACTTGACGTCGGACATAACCCGCAGGCCATCAAGGTGCTGGCCGACAACCTGTCGGGCATGGGTTTCTTCAACCGCACGCTGGCTGTCGTCGGCATGCTGAGCGACAAGGATATCGCCGGCGCGCTGGCCCCGCTGCGCGACAAGGTCGATGTCTGGCATGTCGCGACACTGGGCGGTTTGCGCGGTACCCCAGCCGAAACGTTGGCCGGCATCATCAGCGAGAACCGCCTCGGCGGTGAGGTAGTGTGCCACGCTTCGCCACAGGAGGCGATGCGGGCGGCCAAAGGGCAAGCCTCTGAAAGTGATAGAATTCTCGCCTTTGGATCCTTCTACACGGTCGCCGGCGCACTCGAGGCGCTTGGGAAAAAAGCCTAGGCATGGAAGACAACGACGCTCAGTTGCACCTGAAGAAACGCGCCCGCCGCCGCCTGGTCGGAGCGGTCTTCTTCGCGTCCGTGGTGGCTGTGGTGTTGCCGATGGTGATGGATCACGAGCCGCGCCAGACGGTGCAGGACGTCGAGATCCGTATTCCCGGTCAGGATGAAAAGCCCTTTGCCCCGAAGTTTGCCGCCGCACCGGTCGACAAGGCGCTTGAAAAGCCTGCCGAACCACCGGTCGTGGTCGAGAGCAGGCCGCCGGTCGAGGCGCCGGTCAAGCCAACCGCACGCGTGCTGGAAGTGGCCCGGGACGGCAAGGCCGCCGACAAGGTTGCCGAGAAGCCGGCCGGCAAGGCCGACAAGGTACCGGAAAAGGCCGCGGACAAGCCTGCTGCCAAGCCGGTTGAGAAGGTTGTCGAAAAACCGGTCGACAAGCCGAAAACCGATGAGGCCAAGCGCGCTGCCGCCATCCTGGCCGGACAGCAGCCGGCCGAGGCCAAGGCAGGCGATAGCAAGCCGGCAGCGAAGAGCGGCGAGTATCTGGTGCTGATCGGCGCCTTCGCCAACGAGGCCAACGTCAAGATTTTGAAGAGCAAGCTGGCGGAGCAGGGCATCAAGACCTTCAGCGAGCCGCTCGACACGCCGCAGGGCAAGAAGACCCGGGTGCGGGCCGGCCCCTTCCCGAATCGCGAAGCCGCCGAGAAGGCGCTGGAGAAGATGCGGGGTATCGGTGTTTCCGGAGTGGTCGCCGCCAAGCCATGACAGGATTCGACTACGTTGCCCTCGGCATCGTCGGCGTCTCCCTGATTTTTGGTCTGTGGCGCGGCGTGGTGGGCGAGATCATCGCGCTGGTCGCCTGGGTGCTGGCCATTGTCGCCGCTGTCGAGTTCGGCGCGGGGGTGGGCAGTGCGCTGTTCGCCGGCATGTCTGATCCGGCCTTGCGGACGCTGGCGGGTTGTGTGGTGATCTTTGTCGGGGTGCTGGTGGTCATGGCGCTGTTCAGGATGCTGGTCAGGAGCATGGTCAAGGCCCTTGGCCTGTCGGTGTCGGATCGCATTCTCGGCATGCTGTTCGGGCTGGCGCGTGGTGTGCTGGTCTGCATGGTGCTGGTCGGCCTGGGGGGCATGACCTCGGCGCCGCAGCAGGCCTGGTGGCAGCAATCGACGCTGGCGGCACCTCTGGAAACGGCCGTCCTGGCAACCAAGCCCTGGTTGCCGGACGATTTGGCAAAACGAATTCGATTCAGCTAGGCAGGAAAAACTATGTGCGGGATTCTCGGTGTAATGGCGACAACGCCGGTCAACCAGTTGCTTTACGATGGCCTGATGGTGCTGCAGCATCGCGGCCAGGACGCAGCGGGCATCGCCACGGCGGAAGGCAACACCTTCCATCTGCACAAGGGGCCGGGGCTGGTGCGCGATGTTTTCCGTACCCGCAACATGCGAGCCCTGCCCGGGAACTGGGGCATCGGCCACGTGCGCTACCCGACGGCGGGCTCGGCCTACAATTTTGCCGAGGCCCAGCCTTTCTACGTCAATTCCCCCTTTGGCCTGGTGCTCGGCCACAACGGCAACCTGACCAACGCCGAGCAACTCAAGGAAGAGATGTTCCGCATGGATCGCCGGCACATCAACACCAATTCCGATTCGGAAGTACTGCTCAACGTCCTGGCGCACGAACTGCAGTCGGCGGCGCATGGCTATGAACTGGACGTGGAGAGCATTTTCCAGGCGGTGGCCGGCGTGCATCGTCGTTGCCGCGGCGCCTACGCGGTGGTCGTCCTGATTGCCGGCTATGGCCTGCTGGCCTTCCGCGACCCGCACGGTATCCGGCCACTGGTGTACGGCCAGAACGCGACCCCGGCCGGCATGGAATACCTGGTTTCTTCGGAATCGGTCGCCCTCGATACGCTCGGTTTCCAGATGGTGCGCGACATCGAGCCGGGCGAGGCGATCTTCATCGACCTCAACCATCAACTGCATGCCCGGCAGTGCGCGCAGCAGCCGATGTACGCGCCGTGCATTTTCGAATACGTCTATCTCGCCCGTCCGGATACCGTCATTGACGGCGTATCGGTCTACGAGGCCCGTCTGGCCATGGGCGAACTGCTGGCCGAGAAGGTCCAGGCGACCATCCCGGTCGACGAGATCGATGTCGTCATTCCGATTCCGGATTCCAGCCGGCCGTCTGCGATGCAACTGGCGCATGCCCTGGGTATCCCGTTCCGTGAAGGCTTCGTCAAGAACCGCTACGTCGGCCGCACCTTCATCATGCCGGGCCAGGCCATGCGCAAGAAATCGGTGCGCCAGAAGCTGAATACCGTCGGTCAGGAATTCAAGGGCAAGCGCGTGCTGCTGGTTGATGATTCCATCGTGCGTGGCACGACCAGCCGCGAGATCGTCGAAATGGCGCGGGCCGCCGGGGCGACCAAGGTCTATTTCGCATCCGCCGCGCCACCGGTGCGCTTCCCCAACGTGTACGGCATCGACATGCCGACCCGCGCCGAGCTGATCGCCACCGGCCGTACCGATGCGCAGATCGCCGCCGAAATCGGTGCCGATGCGCTGATCTATCAGGACATCGAGGCGCTCAAGCAGTCGATCACCAAGCTGCGTCCCGACCTGACCGTCTTCGATGCGTCCTGTTTCGACGGTTGTTACATCACCGGGGATATCGACGCCTATTATCTTGACGCCGTCGAGGGCAAGCGGGGCGGCAAGCCGGCCAAGGGCGGCGATGAAGATGGCGACAGCCGTTCATCGGAGCAGATGGTTCTCGGCCTGACTAACGGCGGGCAGGAATAATGGCCGAGACGCCGCAATACCGCCCGGAGACCCTGGCCGTTCGTGCCGGGCAGGAGCGCAGCCAGTTCGGCGAGCACGCCGAGGCGCTGTACCTGACTTCCAGCTTCGTCTTCCAGAGTGCGGCGCAGGCCGCCCGCCGCTTCTCCGGCGAGGAGCAAGGCAACGTCTACGCCCGCTTCTCCAACCCGACTGTGAGCATTTTCGAGGAGCGTCTCGCCGCGCTGGAAGGCGCCGAGGATTGCGTCGCCACGGCGAGCGGCATGTCGGCCATCATGGCCCTGTGTCTTGCCCACCTCAAGCAGGGTGACCATATCGTTGCCTCGAACAGCCTGTTCGGTGCCACCGTACAGCTGTTCAACAACATCCTGTCGCGGACCGGCATCACGACGACCTTCGTGTCGCATACCGATCCGTCCGCCTGGGAAGCGGCGATCCGTCCGGAAACGAAACTCTTTTTCCTGGAAACGCCGTCCAATCCGCTGACCGAGATTGCCGACATCCGCCAGTTGGCGGCAATCGCGCACGCCAAGGGCATCTTGGTGGCGGTGGATAACTGCTTCTGTACGCCCATCCTGCAAAAGCCACTGGAAATGGGCGCCGATCTGGTCGTCCATTCGGCGACCAAGTACATCGACGGCCAGGGTCGCGTGCTGGGCGGTGCGGTGTGTGGGCCGAAGAAACTGACCGAGGAGGTTTTCAAGTACCTGCGCACGGCTGGCCCGACGCTTTCGGCCTTCAATGCCTGGGTGTTGCTCAAGGGCCTCGAAACCCTCAAGCTGCGCGTCGATGCGCAGGCAGCCAACGCTGCCCGGCTGGCCGCGTGGCTGGAAGGGCATCCCAAGGTGGCGCGCGTGTTTTACCCCGGCCTGCCGTCGCATCCACAGCACGAACTGGCCAAGACACAGCAGAAGAACGGCGGCGGCATCGTCTCCTTCGAGGTCAAGGGTGGCCGCGAGCAGGCGTGGACGGTGGTCGACAACTGCCAGTTGCTTTCCATCACGGCCAACCTGGGCGACGTCAAGACCACCATCACCCACCCAGCCTCCACCACGCACGGCCGCATTTCCCCGGAAGCCCGGGCCGCCGCCGGCATTAACGAAGGCCTGCTGCGCATCGCAGTCGGCCTTGAAGCGGTGGAAGACCTGCAGGCCGATCTCGAACGCGGCCTCTCCCTCATCTGATATTTAAGCGGCGCCCGGCTTTGGCCGGGTTTTTCGCTTTGGAGTACTCCCCATGCATTTTTCCGACCTCGGCCTGAAGGCCGAAATCCAGCGTGCCGTGGCCGAACAGGGTTACGACACGCCGACGCCGATTCAGCAGCAGGCGATTCCCGCCGTGCTGGCTGGCCATGACCTGATGGCCACGGCGCAGACCGGTACCGGCAAGACGGCTGGTTTCACGCTGCCCATCCTGCATCGCCTGGCTTCCGGGCCGAACGACCGCCTGACCCGCGTGGCCCGCACGCCGCGCGTGCTGGTTCTGACGCCGACCCGCGAACTGGCCATCCAGGTCGAGGAAAGCGTGCGCACTTACGGCAAGCATCTGCCAATCAACTCGCTGGCCGTCTTCGGTGGTGTCGGCATCAATCCGCAGATCGCCAATCTGCGGCGCGGCGTCGATATCCTGGTTGCCACGCCGGGGCGCCTGCTCGACCACGTCCAGCAACGCACGGTTGATCTGTCGGCGATCGAAATCTTTGTGCTTGACGAGGCCGATCGCATGCTCGACATGGGCTTCATTCGCGACATCCGCAAGATCATCGCGCTGCTGCCGAAGGAACGGCAGAACCTGATGTTCTCGGCCACCTTCTCGCCGGAGATCCGCGAGCTGGCAGCCGGCCTGCTGCACAATCCGGTATCGGTCGATGTCGCACCGCGCAACACGGCGGCTGAGACGGTGACGCAGAAGGTCATCGAGACCGACCGCGAACGCAAGAAGGAACTGCTCTGCCACCTGTTCGCGACGCGCGGCTGGCACCAGGTACTCGTTTTCGCCCGCACCAAACACGGCGCCGACGCGCTGGCCCGGACGCTGGACAAGGCCGGCATCAAGTCGGCGGCGATCCATGGCGACAAGTCGCAAGGCGCCCGCACCCGTGCATTGAGCGAATTCAAGGACGGCAAGCTGGTGGCGCTGGTCGCCACCGACATCGCGGCCCGCGGTATCGACATCGATGCCCTGCCTTATGTCATCAACTACGAACTGCCCAACGTGCCGGAAGACTATGTGCATCGCATCGGCCGCACCGGCCGGGCTGGCATGGAAGGCGAGGCGATTTCGCTGGTCTGCCATGACGAGCGGGCCCAGTTGAAGGATATCGAGAAGCTGATCAAGCGCAGCCTGGAGCGGGTGGTGATCGAAGGGTTCGAGCAGTCGGCCGTCGCCAAGCCGCGTCCGGTGCAGCCGCCGCGGGGGGCGCGCAAGCCGCAGGGGCAAGGCAAGGCGCAGCCGAAAACGCAAACGCACAAGTCCGGCAAGAGCACCGGCCGGCCGCCGCACCACCACACCGGTAGCCGCCATCGCTGATTGGCCGGAAATTACGCCAAAGCGTTAAAAAGTCCGCTTGTCGGGGGCGGCAAAAACGTCTACTGTGAAAACTATTTCATTAACTTCATATTGTTAGTGAGTTTTCTTAAGGTGTTTTGGAGGTTGGGATGCCCCCCCCGCAGAAAATCCGGCTTGGCGACCTGCTGATTCAGCAGGGGTTGCTGACTGACGAACAGCTCAAAATCGCGCTCGACGAGCAAAAGCGCACCGGGCGCAAACTGGGCCGCGTTTTCGTCGAAAGCGGCTACGTCACCGAAGCCGGTATTTCACAGGCGCTGGCCCGTCAGCTGCGGATCCCCTTCGTCGAACTCAAAAGCTTCTCGCCCTCCCCGGAACTGATCAAGCTGCTGCCCGAGGCACCGGCTCGTCGTTTCCGTGCCCTGGTCCTGGCCCAGTTGCCGGATGGCCGCCTGCAGATCGGCATGTCCGATCCGACCGACCTCCAGGCCTACGACGAAATCACCCGCCTTGTGCGCCGCGAGATCGACCTCGCCGTGGTGACCGAGAGCGAACTGCTGGCCATGATCGACCGCGTTTACCATCGCGGCGAGCAGATTACCGGCCTGGCCAAGGAGCTGACCGCCGAACTGGGCGATGTGCCGATCGAATTCGGCGACCTGCTCGGCTTGAACCCGGGGGCGGAGGATGCACCGGTCGTCAAGCTGCTGCAGACGGTGTTCGAGGAAGCCATGCGCCTGCGTGCTTCCGACATTCATTTCGAACCGCAGGAAAAGGCGCTGCGCATCCGTTTCCGGATCGATGGCGTGCTGCATATCCAGACCGAGGCGGATGCCAAGATCTCGTCGGCCGTCGCGCTACGCCTGAAGCTGATGTCGGGCCTCGATATTTCCGAAAAGCGCTTGCCGCAGGATGGCCGCTTCAACATCAAGGTGCGCGGCAACCCGGTTGACGTGCGGATTTCCACCTTGCCGACGCAGTTCGGCGAATCGGTCGTGATGCGTCTGCTCAACCAGAACACCGGCCTGCTCGAACTGGACAGGATCGGCATGCCGACGCGCGTGCTGGAGCGCTTCCGGCACGCGCTGAAACGGCCGAGCGGCATGGTGCTGGTCACCGGTCCGACCGGTTCCGGCAAGACGACGACGCTCTATGCCGCACTGAACGAATTGAACAGTCCGGAAAAGAAGGTGATCACTGTCGAAGACCCGGTCGAATACCGGCTCGGTGGCCTCAACCAGGTGCAGGTGCACGAAAAGATCGACCTTTCCTTTTCGCGGGTGCTGCGCACCGTGCTGCGCCAGGATCCGGACATTGTCCTGATCGGCGAAATGCGCGACCAGGAAACCGCCGAAATCGGTATGCGCGCGGCGATGACTGGCCACCTGGTCCTGTCCACCCTGCACACCAACGATGCGGTATCGACCCCGATCCGGCTGCTCGACATGGGCGTGCCGCGCTACATGGTGGCGCTGTCGGTGCACATGGTTGTCGCCCAGCGGCTGGTTCGCGTCATCTGCGGCAACTGCCGCGAGCCGTACGTGCCGACGCCGAGCGAACACGAGTGGTTGCGCTACGAACTGGGCAATCAGATCGACAGCCACGATTTCCAGCATGGCCGCGGCTGCACGCATTGCGGCAATACCGGCTTCCAGGGGCGGACGGGTGTGTACGAGTTCCTGGAAATGAGCGATGCGGTGGTCGAGGCTATCAACCACCAGGACCCCGGCGAATTCATGCGCATCGCCCGCCAGCAGATGGCTGGCGAAACCCTGCGCCGCGATGCGGTGCGCCTGGTGCTGGCCGGGCAGACGACGGTGGCCGAGGCCATGCGTGTCAGCAATCAGTTCGAGGATTAACCCCACGTGGCCTATTTTGCCTACAAGGGGCGCGATGCCGGCGGCAAGCTGATCGAAGGTGTGCTGGAAGGCGCCTCGGCCGGCGGTGTGGCCGACCTGTTGCTTGGCCGTGGCGTCACGCCGGTGTCCATCGAGGAGACCCGGAGTAAGGCGGCCGGGGGCTCGGCATTCAGCCTGTTCAAGCCCCGGGTCGAGCATGTCGACATCCTGCTTTTTTCGCGACAACTGCACACCTTGCTCAAGGCGGGCGTGCCGATCATGCGGGCGCTCAACGGCCTCCAGGAATCGGCCACCAATCCGTCGATGAAGGAGGTCGTCCGGGACGTGCGCGAAAGCCTGGAAGCCGGCCGCGAGTTGTCGGTCTCCCTGGCTCGCCACCCCAAGGTGTTTTCGCCCTTCTATATCTCGATGGTGCGGGTCGGCGAGGCGACCGGCCTGCTCGACGAGATTTTCCTGCGCCTGTTCGAACACATGGAATTTGAACGTTTCATGCGCGAGCAGGTGAAATCGGCGTTGCGCTATCCGATGTTCGTCGTGCTGGCCATGGCGGTCGCCATCGTGGTGGTGAACCTGTTCGTCATTCCGGCCTTTGCCAAGGTTTTTCAGGGCTTTGGCGCCGAGTTGCCGCTGATGACACGCCTGTTGCTTGGTTTTTCGGAATTCATGGTGACCTGGTGGCCGGCCATGCTGGTCGCCGTTATTGCCGGCGTTGTCGCCTTCCGCGCCTGGGTCGGGACGGCGGGTGGACGCATGCAGTGGGAAGCGATCGCCTTGCGTTTTCCGATTGCCGGCAAGATCGTCAGCAAGGCGGCGATGGCCCGCTTCGCCCGCAGCTTCGCGCTCAGCACGCGGAGCGGCGTGCCGGTCATGCAGGCTTTGAGCAATTCGGCGCAAACCGTGGACAACAGCTACATCGCGGCCCGCATCGAGGGCATGCGCGATACGGTCGAGCGGGGCGAGAGCGTGCTGCGGGCCGCCATCGCCTCGGGTTTCTTTACGCCGGTCGTGCTGCAGATGGTGGCGGTCGGCGAAGAGTCCGGCGCCCTCGACGACATGATGGAAGAGGTCGGCCAGATGTACCAGCGCGAGGTCGAATACGAACTGAAGACGCTCGGCCAGCAGATCGAACCGATCCTCATCGTCTGCCTGGGCGTGCTGGTGCTGATCCTGGCGCTGGGCATCTTCCTGCCGATGTGGGACCTCGGCAAAGTGGCCATCAAGCGATGAGCGGCGAACCGTGCGACGCTATTACGAATTCGCCCTCGTCGTCGTTCTGGTCTCGATCATGGCGCTGGTCCTGCTACGGGCTTTGGGCAGTGCCCAGCGCGACATGGAAGAGGCCGGCGTGCAGGCCGAGGCAGCAGCCATTCGCACTCAGTTGCTGGAGGCAGTTGCCCATCGCGAGACCTTCGGCGGACAGTTGCCGGCCAGCGACAATCCGATGGATTGGATCGCGGCGCGCCCTTACAACTACATCGGTGAGCGGCGTTCCATGCCGCAGGAAAGCGGTGTGTGGTATTTCGACATAAATGCCAAAATTCTGGCTTATCGCTTTCGCGATGGTCATCTCGCATGCTTCCGGCTGAGCCGTGAGGCTGGTGCCAGCAGCCTGCGCGGCGTGGTGGCCGGCATCGGGCTGCTGCGGCTGGATGACAAATATGAATAAGGCTTGAGAAGGAGAGGGTATATGACTAAAGTGAGAGACTTGCCTACCGTTAATCGATTCATGACCCGACCCAATGTACCGTTCAGGCCTCGCCAGCGTGGTTTTACACTGATTGAACTGATCGTTGTCGTCATCATTCTTGGCATTCTGGCGGCGGTCGCCTTGCCCCGCTTCATCAACCTGCAGCGCGATGCCCGTATCGCCAAACTGCAGGCGGCGCGCGGCAGCGTTTCCGCTGGCGCCGCCTTGGTGCATGCGACGGCGCTTTCGCGGGGGGGCGTGGCAGACGTCAATAACTGCGCCGGGGGCGGTATTGCCAACAACAGCACCGGCGCCACCGGCACGGTGTGCACCGAGAGCGGCCTGATCAACATGGTCCACGCCTACCCAGCCGTTACCGGTTTTGGCGGTTTGCCGGGCATCCTCGCCATGGCCGGCCTGACGGGTATCTTCAACCCGAGCCAGGCGCAACTGGAAGCCGAGGGCTACACCTACACCGTCAACGGCACCACGGCGACCTTCAGTGTCGTTGGTGCGACAGACCCGCTGACCTGTTTCTTTACTTACACACAACCGGCTACGGCGAACACGGCTGCTTCGATCAGCGGCCTGACCGTGAACGGATGCTGATTTCACTTCAAGGGGATACTGATGAAAACGTTGCAGAAAGGTTTTACGCTGATCGAACTGATCGTTGTGATCGTGATCTTGGGGATTTTGGCGGCGACGGCGTTGCCGAAGTTTGTTGATCTGAGTACCGATGCTTATGACGCCCAAGCTAAATCAATTGGTGGATCGCTCAATTCCTTCTCATCCATGAACTACGCGAAATTCAAGGCAGGTGGTGGCTCGACGACCGTGCTCCCGGCTGGGACAGTCCGAATCGATAACTCGGATGATTGTGCTACCTTTACGGGCAGTGCTTCGTTGGCCACTTATGTCATTCTTTCTGGCGTCACTGCAGCCGATATCACCGTAGCAGCAAAGACAGCAGGGCAGGCCTGTGCTGATGGCGCAGTTGCTACCTGCACCATCCGCCACGCCAAAGGCAATGCGACACCGTTTGATTTCACCATGGTTTGCACCGGTTAATCATCCGAATACGCATGAAATCGCCTGGCTTCGCTTCAAACGGGCGCAGAGAAAAGAACCCGCCACCAGGCGGGTTTTTGATGTTCAGTCGTGGGTTCACCTTGGTGGAACTGATTGTGACGATGATCGTCGTCGGTATCATGGTCGCTGCAGTGTTGCCACGTTTCTCCGGAAATACGGGCTTTGAGGAACGTGAATTCCGAGACCGCCTTGTCGCTGGCCTGCGCTATGCGCAGAAATCGGCTATTGCCGCCCGGCGGACAACATGTGTTGCCTTTTCTGCCGCGCCCGCCACCGCAAGTTTCCGAATTTCGACTGATAATGGCGCTGCCAATTGTTCCGTTGGCACTGATTTGCTGGGGCCTGATGGGAGCCCTCTGGTTCTGGCGGCGCCTGGTAACGTGAGTTTCACAACGTTGCCGCCGGATGTGATTTTTGATGCTGCAGGGCGTCCAGAGAGTGCCGGGACGGTTAACGTTTCCGGTTTGGATTCCAGCCTGACGATCAGAGTGGAGGTCGAAACCGGGTATGTCCACTAGGTTTTCCGTACAGCGCGGAATCACCCTGATTGAGCAGATCATGTTCATGCTGATCGTCAGCGTAGGTGTAGTGGGGTTGATTTCTGCCCTGAGCACGATAACCAAATCCAGTGCCGATCCGATGCGTACCAAGCAGATGGTGGCGATTGCCGAAGGCTTGTTGAACGAAATCCTGCATCAGCCCTTCACTTGGTGCGATCCGGATGATCCGGCAGCGCCGACGGCCCAATCCTATGCTGGATGTGCTGACCCGCAGAACACCGGTACGCATGGCGCAGGTGAGAGTCGGTTGGCGGGAACCTTCGACAATGTTGAAGACTATGGGGGCTATGCCGCGACAGATATCGCGGATGCTGCCGGGAACAATGCAATGAGCGGGTACGATGCCAGGGTCGCCATCACGCCGGTCGGTACAGCATTGGGCCTGGTCGACAACAGGGCAGCGCTGAGCGTGACAGTCACTGTCACGCATGGCAGTGAGTCCTTTGCCCTGACGGGCTATCGTTTCCGCTATGCGCCGCGTTATTGACTTGACAGGCGGCTACGCCCGTCAGCGTGCGTTCACCTTGGTGGAGATGATCGTATCCCTCGTCATCGCTGGGGTCCTTCTGGCGATGATCGGTCTGTTCGGTCGCGACCAGATCAATGCCTATCTCGATGTCGGCAATCGGGCCGATTTGGCTGATGCGGCGGATACAGCCGTACGGCGTATGGCTCGCGACTTGCAGTCTGCCCTGCCCAATAGTGTGCGGCAGTCAGGCAACTTCCTGGAATTTGTCCCGATTCGAGATGCCGGACGCTATCGTACGGACGTCAACGGCACCGGTGGTGGTAACCCTCTCGACTTTGGCAGCAACACGGACGACAGTTTCGATGTACTGGGGCCGCCGGTCACAATACGCACCGGGGATCAATTGGTTATCTACAACCTCGGTCAACCGGGATCAGATGTCTATGCAGGGAGCAGTCGGCGGGCGGCAACGGCGGGAAGCGGATTGTCCACCGTTGCATTCGTCACGGGGGGGGCACAATTTCCACTGGCGTCACCGCAGAATCGTTTTCAGATTGTGGATACTCCCGTGACGTATGAATGTGATTTGGTGCGGGGAGCCATCATCCGACATTCGGGATATGGATTTCAGTCGGCAATTGCCAGCGTCCCCTGGTCCTATGGTGGAACCTCGGCTGTCCTGGTCAACAATGTCAGCGCCTGTACGTTCAGCTATTCCCCGGCTGTATTGCAGCGAAGCGGTCTCGTTGTGGTGCGCCTGACATTGACGCGCAACGGTGAGTCGGTTGAACTCCTGCATCAGGTCGATGTGCTGAATACGCCATGAATAGGAGCTTGATGTCTCGTTGTCCTCTTTTCAGGCAAGGTGGTGTTTCCCTGATCACCGCCATCTTCCTGCTTCTGCTGCTGTCGATTCTCGCGGCGGGAATGCTCAGCATTGTCTCAACTTCCCACATCAACATGGCGGCTGATATCGGTGGATCGCGGGCTTACCAGGCTGCCCGGGCGGGGGCCGAGTGGGGCATGTTTCAACTCGATCCCAATGCTGAGAATGCGGCTCTGCCGAGCTGTGTTTCCGGAACACCGGCCATTCCGGATCACCGGGTTGTCGTGGTCTGCCAGAGTTGGGATGCCAGTGAGGGGGGGCGGCAGATTCGCATTTTTCGTATTACGTCGCGCGCAGTGCCGGAGACGAGCAAGGCGCCCGGCATTGAGCGAATGGTCGAGGTGACCCTTGAAAAATGCCGTGATCCCGGGATTTCCACAGCACCTTACGACTGCTGAAAGGCGACTCCCTGATCAGTAGCTTTCCCGGAAGTAAATGTAGGGGGAGCGGAAGATACCGAAAGTTGCCTTTCCGGTGGGGTTGCTGCCGAACCAAGGCAAGTTGGCAGCGGTGGCGGCAGATGCGGTTGCGGCCAGACAACTGGAGCCGCTGGCAGTAGTGCCGACGTTCTGAGTCAGTTGAACGCTGCCGCGGTTTGGCACATTGCTGGCGTCGATGCCTGGTTTGGTCAATTTCAGGTTCAGCTTGCCGCCGCTCAACGTCTGTGTTCCGGTTGGTGATAATTGTGTCTCGCAGGCCGCCAGGTTGTTTGTGAAATTGGCGAACATGATGCTGGACATGGCGAAGCTGGTGCAATTATCGAACGAGTTGGTCGCGTAATAGCTGCCTGTCCAGTATTGCGCTTCGTAGGGAATGGCAAGGTCGTGTAGTTCCGAGCCATACGCGTTGCCTATTTTCAGCTTGCCATAGCGGATACGTGTGGTGTTGGTTGCTTTCTGGCTGGCTGTTCCAATCAACGAAGACCCATCCGGGTCATTGACCGAGGCAATCAGCCTGAAGGTATCGAAGGGACCATCAGGGCTGGCCAGTTTGGTGAAGGTGTAGGTGTCGCCAATGCTGAATTGACCCGCCGACCACAGGGCTGTATTGGGCATGGCGGGAAAGGCGGGTGAGGCCAGGCGGTTTGTAGGAACTGCCGCCCCCGCATTGTCGCCGGAGAGCGTCACCGCTGCGAGATTGGTATAGCCGGTGGTGTAACGGCTGGTGACCGGGTCGGTGGCTGATGCCGTAGCCCCGGTATTGGCGTGTGCCTTGATGATGACGGTAATTCCCAGGGCATCCTGATCCATGTAAGTGAAATTGCCAACTGGACAGAACGGACTCAAGGCGCCCGCAAACGAATAGTGGCTGGGATACCAGCGTCCGAATTTGCTGGAACCGGCACTGCCGATATTGCAGCCGTATTTGCTGCCCGAAAGCGTATTCGATGTACTGCCGGCGATGCAGTCGTTTGTTTGATCGATGCTGGTGAAGCCACTGTCGATGACGGCATCGGTCGTCAGTTGAATATTCCCGACATCCAGATACCTGAAACCACTCCCCGTGGCAGAGGTGCCGGTTGCCTGGTTGAAGGTGCCGGACAGCACACCGGTGGCAATCGCCGCGGCGTTGTGATCGACGACTTTGCTTGCATCGAGTACCGGTGTCCCATCGTAGCCACTGCTGACACCGGCGGCGGCCGTCAGGGTGAATCCCGAACCGGCAGTTGCCTTGGGGGTTCCCGTCAGGGTGGTATTGGTCATGTTCGATGAAATGACCAGTTGCTGCGGTCGAATTGCAAAGTTGTCGGAGGAGCAGGCGGGGGGGCTGCTGCCGACTCGCATCCGCACGCGAACATTTCTGGCTGCGTTGGGGTAGTTGAACGCGACGTTCTTGCGGCCGCGGTCGCTGGCATTGAAATTGATGCTCTGGGCTGTGGTCAGGCCGCTGCCGGTCGGGCAGGTAGTGGATGAGGCGTCCACCAGGTCGACCGCGACCGTGCCGGAATAGGCGGTGTTTACTATGGTGCTTGAACTCAGGGCCAGGACGTTAAGGTTGAAGGGAGTGTCGCTCAACTTGGTGAAAATGCGTGTTTGCGGGTTGGCGGCAGGCTCGACTGCATCGAAGGCGCAGGAGGCGGTGGTGAAAGTCATGGCACAGGTTTCATTACCGCCATTGAAACAACGTGCCGCATTGGCCGGTGTCGGTGAGGCATTGGCTGTGCCAAGCGTTACTGTGCTGGCGGAGTCCATACTCAACTGCCGCGTCGTGACACCACCCGAGAAGCTGAACGTATTGCCACCTACCCAACCGTTGGGTGATAGGTTCACAGTGACCGTTCCCGGATACAGCGTTGAGCAGTTGCTGTCCAGGCAGGCCTTGATGGTTACCGTTTCAGGGGTGCAGATGGATGCATTGCCGTCGTGCTCGATGCGGATATGGTCGAAAGCTCCGGAACAGAGGCGCCCCATGTTCATGTCAGCCTGAACTTCGGCGGCACTCAGTTCGTAGTTGTAGAGCTTGACTTCATCGATCATGCCGCGGAAATTCCGGGCGTTGATAATGCCGCATGAGCCGGTTGAAACATCGCCTCCGATATAGAAATCGCAAGTGTTGGCTCTCAGGGTGCCTTGCCAGTTGTTGGTTCGGCTGTCCTGAACCCCGTTGATATAGATTCGTTGCCGCCTGACACCGCTCGAGGAATCGAAAGTAATCGCGACATGTGTCCAGGTATTTAAAGGGATCGTTGCATTCGAGGTCAGTGTCGAATAGTTCCACCACCAGTACAGTTTTCCGCTGGGGTTGAGGTGGAACTCGTAGTTCTGGTCGTTGGAGAGAATCGAGTACAGGTCGCTATCGGGATAGTCGGTCGGGTAGATCCACGCGGAAGCCGAGAGCCGGGTGGTGTATTGGAGCAATGGGTTGGAGGCGACTTCAACGTAGGCTCGACCATCGAATCGGGCGGCATTGCAGAAGCTGCCGTTGACCGAACTATGCTGTGCAGCAATGGTTGGCGAGGGAACGACCGTATTCGTGGTGGTGGGGGCCGTCGAGGTGACCCGGCGCCCTTGCAAGCCGGTTCCGCCACTGTCCAGGACTTCTCCCGCGTTGCCTCGCCAGGAACCGGCAGTCTCATCGAGACGGAAATGCGTTGCCGCGTTGGCCAGTACCAGGACGGAAGCGCTAACCGTCTGAGCCCCCGGGGAACTGGCAGAATTCACCCAGGTCCCTTGTTTGGTCATATTGGCCGCGAGCGTCAAGTGTGCTGAGCCATTGGCCGGGATCGAGGGAATCGTCCAGGTGACGGTTTGCCCCGATCTTGTTGCCGTGCCGAGCGTGGTTGCGTGCGTGGCGTAGCTCATTCCAGTCGGCAGCGTATCCGTCACGGTGACGTTGTTGAGCGGCACGGCAAGGGGGTTTGATGCCGTAATGGTGAAGGTGACGACATCGCCAACCACAGCAGATGAAGCGGTGGTCGTCTTGGCCAGGTTGGGGGAAGCGACGGTGACGCTGTTGCTGAGTGAGGTAGTGGTGGTTGTGCCGGTACAACTACTGTTGCTCGATGCGATGAGGTAGGCGTTGTAGGTTCCAGCGCTACTTGGGGCGGTCATGTTGAAGGTTTCCGTGGCACTGCTGCCGCTGCCGTAGTGGTCCGCATGATTGACGCAGTTGGTGGTGCCAGGAGCAGTTGAACTGATGCGCCAGGCAGTCGAACTCCAACTGTTGCTGGCATCGTTCGTGACAGCGATGCTGACCGGGATGCTGCTTCCGGGAGTGGCGGCGATGCTGCTCCCTCCAGCCAGGCTAACTGAATCGATGCTGAGGTCAGCCCAGGCCGAGTTGACGATAAAAAGGAAACATGCGATCGCAAGCCGCAATTTGTGGAGGGCAGGGCAAATCATCGTGTGGGAGGCTGTTGCCGAGACGTTGCGGCGTGGCGATTTTGCGAACATGCGGGAAAAATCATTCCGACAATTTCAACGTCGGACATTATGCCGCCAACTTGCCATGCGTCGGGCTGCCGGATGACAGATTCTGTGCGGTTTCAAGTCTAAGCCAGGATTATTTTTGTTTGGTTAAAAACCATTGAAAAATAATGCGTTGCTCGCTATTCTTCCCAAAAAACTTAAGGTGTCGGATTGATGTGGCCGAATTTGGGGGTGAAGCGTGCGGAGGGGTGGATGTCGGTGGTCCGGTTCGGCGATCGCGTCGATCTTGCACATGTCATGCGCCCCGCCGGGAAACGCCCGGCCATCCGGCTTTGCGAGTCGTTCCGGGTTGAGGGCAGCCCGCGCGAGACACTGCTCCGCTTGGTCCAGGGCAAGGGGTTGAAGCGCTATCGGTGTGCATCCCTGCTTGGCGAAAGCCTGTACCGCATGGCCCAGCTCGAAGCCCCTGCCGTTCCTGCGGAGGAGCGGGTGCAGGCTTTGCGCTGGCGCTTGAAGGACATGGTCGATTTCCCCGTCGAGGGGGCGGCCATTGCGGTAGCCGATATTCCGGCCGAAGGCAGTCGGCAGGCCAATGTGTTCGCGATTGTTGCGCCGCGGGAAGTGATCGCCGAGCGCATGGCGCTGTTCCATGAAGCCCGCGTGCCGCTGGAGGCGATCGATATCCCGGAAATGGCGGTCCGCAACGTGGCCAGCCTGTTCGAGGAGCCGAATCGCGGCCTCGCCTTCCTTGTCCTGAATTCCGGCGAAAGCCTGCTGACCATCACCTATGGCGGCGAACTCTACCTGTCGCGGCGCATCGAGGTTTCGTCGCAGGCGCTGGCCGAGGCGGATGAGGAGCGGCGCCAGCAGATGCTGGAGCGCCTGGCGCTGGAACTTCAACGTACGCTCGACAATTTCGACCGCCAGTACGGCTTCATTTCGGTATCCCGCCTGCTGCTCGCCTCGGAATGTGACTGTGCGGCCACCGTGGCTGCCCTGGCGCAGAACCTCTACCTGCCCGTGCAGGTGGCGGATATGGCGCAGGTGATTGATTTTGAAGGTGTCCCGGAACTGCGTTCGACCGAACGCCAGGCGCAATGCCTGCTGGCCATCGGTGCTGCCTTGCGGAGCGACTTGTGAGTCAGCAGATCAACCTGTTGCTGCCCGAACTGCGACCGCGTTTCGACTGGCTGGGCCTGCCGGTCGTGGCCGCTGCCGGTGTTGCCGGCCTGCTGCTGGTGGCCGGGCTGGCCGGTTTCGGCAGCCTGCGGGTCAAGTCGTTGGCTGAAAACGAGCAAGCGCTGCGTACCCAGCTGGCCAGCGTCCAGCAACAGGTGCAGTCGCTCGGCCAGAAACTCGGGGCACGCCAGGGTGACACGACGCTGGAGGCGCAGCTTGCCGCAGCGCGGACGGCTGTGGCCCAGCGCCAGGAAGTGCTGAATGTCGTGGCCCAGGGCGACCTGTCGGCGGGGCTGGCGTATTCCGGCCTGTTGCTGGGATTCTCCCGTCAGATCGTGCCGGGCGTCTGGCTGACCGGCTTTGGCTTTGCCGAGAAGAACATCGAGATTCGCGGTCGCCTGACCGATCCGGCCTTGTTGCCGGTGTACATCGGCCGCCTCAACAACGAGCCGGCCTTTGCCGGGCGGCGTTTTGCGGCCCTCGACATGCAGGGGATCGATCCAAAGGACGACAAGCCGGAATCTGCCACACCGGGCCAGGCCAGGCGCGTCACGCTGCCGCGCTTTACCGAGTTCGCGTTGCGTACCGAAGCGGAGAAGGCGAAATGAGCCTGCGCCAATCCTGGAACCGCCTCAACCAGCGTTATGCCGCCCTGTCTCGGCGCGAGCGGGCCCTGGTCGCGCTGGCCGTGGTGCTGGCGCCGCTGCTGATCGGGTTCACCCTGTTCGTCGATCCGCAGAGGGCACGCCTGAAGGCCATGGAGAACACGCTGGCGACCGACGGCGCAACGCTGATCCGATTGCAGGCGGAGGCCAGCAATCTCCAGCAGCAACTGGCCATCGACCCCGATGCCGGCCGCAAGGCCGACCTCGCCGCGCTCCAGGCCGAGCGCGACCGGCTGGACGAACAATTGCGCCAGTTCAGTTCGGTACTGGTTCGCCCTGAAGACATGAACGGCCTGCTCGAGCGCCTGCTGACCCGCCATGCCGGTTTGCGCCTGCTCAGCCTCAAAACCCTGGCGCCACGCAGCGTGCTGCCCGCTGCCGAGGGCAAAGAGGGCGGCCAGCCGGCCGAGCGCAGTTTCGATCTCTATCACCACGGCGTGGAGATTCGCCTGGAGGGCAACTACGGGCAGTTGCAGGCCTACCTGGCACAACTTGAACAACTGCAGCAGAAGCTGCTCTGGGGCAAGCTGGACTACCGCGTGGTCGACTACCCGCGGGCCGAACTGACCCTGGTCGTCTATACCCTGAGTCCTGACCGGACATGGCTGGCGCTATGAGACTGATCGCCCTCGCTCTGCTCTTCCTGGCGGCTCCGGCTTTTGCCGAGACCGCCGATCCGACGCGGCCGCCGGCCAACTGGCTGGCAGCGGCCGCCGACGCGGTGCCGGGCGGCGATACCCCGTCCGCCGGGCTGCGCCTGCAATCCGTCCTGGTGCCGCAGGGTGGCCGGCCGGTGGCGGTGATCGGCGGCCAGACCGTGCCGCTGGGTGGCAAGGTGGGCGGGGCCACCCTGGTGCGCCTGAACGAACGTGAAGCGGTATTGCAGGGAGTCGACGGGATGACCCGTCTCTACCTGACTCCCGATGTCCAAAAACAGATGATTGTGACGCCCGGCCCCCGCAAGGCGGGTTCGGCCAGGCCAGTAAAGGGGCTCCCATGAGCAAGCTATTGATCGTCGCGCTGACGGCGCTGGTGCTGGCAGCGTGCAGCAACCAACATTCGCGGCGCGGCGAGGCCTTTGATCGTGCCGGCCAGGAACTCGACGCCGCGGCCAACAGCAAGGCGACGCGGAGCAAGGGCGACGTGCTCGGCCAGGCCATGGTGCCGCCGCTGCAGATCGACCAGCCCGTGCCGGCCAAGCCGGAGCCGCGCTTCAACCTGGCGGTCAACAACGCGCCGGTGGCGCAGGTGCTCAATGCACTGGTTTCCGGGACGCCGTACAGCATGCTCTTCCCGCCCGAACTGTCCGGCTCGGTCAGCCTGAACCTGAAGAACACCACGGTGCGCGAGGCGCTCGATACCCTGCGTGACGTCTATGGCTATGACTACCGCCTGCAAGGTAGCCGCATCTTCGTCCAGCCGAATACCGTGCAGACCCGGATGTTCAAGATCAACTACCTGGCCAATCGCCGGGTGGGCATGAGCGACATGCGGGTGACCGGCAGTTCGCCGACCACCTCGAACCCGGTACCGAACACCACGGGCACGAGCGGTAGCACGATGCCGACCCTGCCGGGGGGGACGACGGGCAATCCCGCACAACGTGCGATCGACAGCGCCCGGGTGCAGACTACCTCCGACTACGATTTCTGGAAGGAGCTGGGCACCGCGCTGAACACCATCGTCGGCAACCAGGAAGGGCGCAACGTCATCATCAACCCGACTTCCGGTGTCGTGCTGGTCAAGGCGGCGCCGGCCGAACTGAAAGGCGTCGAGGACTACCTCAAGGCAACGCAGCTGGTCGTCGAGCGCCAGGTCATGCTGGAAGCCAAGATCATCGAGGTGTCGCTCAACGATTCGTACCAGACCGGCATCAACTGGAGCCAGTTCGGCGGTATCGCCAACCGCTTCTCGCTCGGCATTTCGGCGCCCAACGCGACGCTCTCCGGCAGCGGTGCCATCGGTGCCTCGTCGACCGGCGTCACGACTGGCACCAACGTTGCGGCCAACCCCGGCGCCGGCGGTTCGCTGGTGACCGGCAACACGGGGCGTGGCTTTTTTGGCCTGACCTTCCAGTCCAACAATTTTGCAGCGCTACTCTCCTTCCTCGAAGGGCAGGGCGACGTGCAGGTGCTGTCCAGCCCGCGCATCGCGACTACCAACAACCAGAAGGCCGTGCTCAAGGTCGGTACCGACGACTACTTCGTGACCGGCATCAGCACCAATACGACTACCAGTGCCGCCGGCAACGTGGTCACGCCGAACATCACGCTGCAGCCCTTCTTCTCGGGTATTTCGCTCGATGTCACGCCGCAGATCGACGACGAAGGCAACATCATCCTGCATGTCCATCCGCAGGTCAGCGTGGTTGAAGAAAAGACCAAGAACGTCAATCTTGGCGACCTGGGCACCTTCACGCTGCCGCTCGCTTCCAGCACGATCAACGAAACCGACAGCATCGTCCGCGTCCAGGATGGCAGCATCGTTGCCATCGGCGGCCTGATGAGCCAGGAGCAGAACACCAGCCGCTACGGCCTGCCCGGGGTCAGCGGCGTGCCCGGCCTGGGCCTGCTTTTCGGCCAGAAGAGCGTATCGAACCGCAAGCGCGAACTGGTCATCTTGATGCGCTCCACCATCATCAAGGGCGAGGAGTCCTGGCGCACCGTTGCCGGGGAGACGCAGCAACGCCTGCAGGGCATGGATCCGCGTCAGCAGCGCCATATCGAGTGGCAGTAAGTTTTCAACGGGGCGGCGCACGTTGTATCTCGACCATTTCGGCCTGAGCGAACTGCCCTTCGGCATCACGCCGGATACCAGCTTCACTGTCCTAACGCGCAGCCATCAGGAGGCGCTCAATACGCTGCTCGTCGCGCTGAACAGCGGCGAGGGCTTCATCAAGATCACCGGCGAGGTCGGCACCGGCAAGTCACTGCTCTGCCGCCGCCTGCTCCAGGCCTTGCCGGAGAACGCCGTCTCGGCCTACCTGCCCAATCCCTACCTGGCGCCGCGCACCCTGCTGCTGGCGCTGGCCGAGGAACTGGGCGTCGCGGTCGATAGCGCCAGCGACGATTACCACCTGCTGAAGTGTGTGAACGAGGCGCTGCTGGCCTACGCCGGCGACGAGCGCCCGGTCGTCGTCTGCATCGACGAGGCCCAGGCGATGCCGCTGGAAACGCTGGAATCCCTGCGCCTGCTCTCCAACCTGGAAACCGAGAAGCGCAAGCTATTGCAGATCGTGCTGTTCGGTCAGCCGGAACTCGACCGCAAGCTGGCGGAGCCGTCGGTGCGCCAGTTGCTGCAGCGCATCGCGTTCCATTACCGTCTGGGCAGCCTGGGCCGCGAGGAAGTCGGCAACTACCTGGCGCACCGCCTGCGGGTGGCCGGCTACCGGGGCGACGAACTCTTCGCGCCGCGTGCCGTGCGCAGCCTGCACCGGGCCAGCCGCGGTACGCCGCGCCTGCTCAACATCCTGGCCCACAAGTCCCTGCTCGCTGTCTATGGCGAAGGCAAGCATGCCGTATTGTCCCGCCACGTGCGGCAGGCGGCGGCCGATACCGAGGGGGCGGCTTCGCCCGGCTGGTGGTGAGATGAGCCTGATCAACGACGTACTGCGCAATATCGAGGCCAAGCGGCCGGACGACCTGGCACGTCACAAGCTGCAACGCGAAATCCGCGCTCTGCCGGCTGGCCGATCCGGATTCGGGCGGGCTGCCTGGCTGCTGGGGGGATTGGTGGCCACCTTGGTGCTGGGCGCCGCCGGTTTTTATGCCAGCCGCCACGTCGCCGAGCCGGCCCCGATCCGCCCGCCACCGTCCGTGCCGGCACTGGAGGCGCCGCCGCCCTTGCCGGTTGCGTCGCTGCCTGCTGTCGTCCCGCCGGCCCCGGTGGTTCCAGCCGAGGCCGACGACAACCTGCGCCTGTCGGCGCAACTCGCTGCCGTGCCCCTGCCTGCCGCCCCGGTGCTGGGCGTGCCCGATCCGCTGCCGCCGTCATCGGCACCGTCGGCAAAGGCCGAGTCAGCCGCGCCGGCCGGACCGGTGAAGATCGAGAAGAGCCTGCTCGCCCCGACCGCCCGCGACAAGGCCGACGCCGAGCTGCGCCGGGCCGAGACGGCGTTGGCCTCCGGGCGCAGCGGCGAGGCGCTCGACGCCTTGCGGGCAGCCTTGAAGCTCGATCCGGGCTACGTTGCGGCCCGTCAGGCCCTGCTCCGCCAGTTGCTCGATGCCCGCAAGGTCGACGAAGCGATGGTCGTCTTGCAGGATGGCCTGGAGAACATGCCGATGCAGACCGGCTGGGCTGTTTCCCTGGCTCGCCTGCAGCTGGAGCAGGGCGACTTGGCCGGTGCCGACCGCACCCTGGCGCGCTCGCAGGGCTATGCCGAGGCGAATGCCGATTACGCCGGCTTCCAGGGCCATGTGAAATCCCGGCTCGGCGCCCAGCGCCAGGCCATCGCCCACTACCAGCGGGCAACCCGTCTGGCCCCCGGCGAAGGTCGCTGGTGGCTGGGCCTCGGGCTCACCTTCGAGGCCGACGGCCGCGGGCCGGAAGCGCGGGATGCCCTGCGCCGGGCCATTGCCAGCGGCACGCTCAATCACGACCTGGCGGCGGTGGCCGAACAGCATCTGCGGCCGTAGTTCCTGACCTTGCGATGCCACACGCGGCCTGGGCGGCCCGGGCGTAAAATCTCGCGACAGGCCGCTCGTCCGGCCAGCGACAACAAGTATCCAGGGAGAACCGCCATGCCAGTCAAGCTCGTCCAGTCGACGCCATCCGCCTACCGCTATCCGCTGCTCATCAAGCAACTGCTGCTCACCCCGCTGGCCATCGCGCCGGCGCAGGAGATCACCTACCAGGGCAAGCTGCGCTACACCTACCGTACGCTGAACGAGCGTATCGGCCGGCTGGCCAACGTGCTGACCGGCCTGGGCGTCGAATCCGGCCAGACGGTGGCGATGATGGATTGGGATAGCCATCGTTACCTCGAATGCTTCTTCGCCGTGCCGATGATGGGGGCCATCCTGCAGACAGTGAATGTCCGCCTCAGCCCGGAGCAGATCCTGTACACGCTGAACCACGCCCGGGCCGACGTGCTGCTGGTCAATAGCGAGTTCTTCCCCATCCTGCAGCAGATCGCCGGCGAGCTCGAAACGGTCAAGACCTTCGTGCTGATCAGCGACGAAGCCGAGATGCCCGCGGCGCCGGTTGCGATGGCCGGTGAATACGAGGCCCTGCTGGACGCGGCCGCCCATGAATTCGATTTCCCCGATTTCGATGAAAATGCACAGGCCACGACGTTCTACACCACCGGTACGACCGGCAATCCGAAGGGCGTTTATCCTAAAAACCTCAGTTACCCCACCCGGTTTGCATGATCGGTCAGCAAACGAAGGGGTGCCGGTGGCCCGATGGCCGCGATGGTGCGCTTGAGATGGTCGCAACAGCGCAGCCAGACCGATGGGGCGGTGAACTGCTCCGCAGCTTCGCTCATCCAGGCTTGAAGCTGGCTGGACACGCGCACGAGCACCTGCCGGGCCTTGTCGAAGTAGGCATGCTGGCCAGTGAGCGTGATCGTGGTCTGGCCGGCATGCTCGGTGCGCCGACCGACCGAGGACATCAACCAGGGCCGGCTGGTGATGGCCTCGAGTCGGGCTTCGGGGTTGGCCAGGCGCACGAACAGACTCCACCAGTTGTAGATCAGCGCCACGGCACGCGCGGACAGTTGGCAGCGATGCAGATCGTGCGTGGTGAAGCCACCCCAGCCCCACTGGTTCTTGAGCTCGTCGAAGGCGTTCTCCGCGTCGGCCCGGTCACGGTAGAGCTGGCCGAGCGAGAGGATTTCGTGGTCCAGATTCGTGACCAGCACGGCGTACTCGTAGCCGGTGATGCGCTTTGCGCCCTTGCGGTCGGCCTCGATGAAGCCCAGCAATTGCTGACCGTTGTCCTCCTGGGCGACGAGCATCTCGCCCTTCAAGGCGCGACGCAGCACGACCACGCGGCGCTTGTCCTCCCAGCCGGTGAGTGCCAGCGTGCTGTCGATCCCTTCCCAGCCCTGACCGGCATCGCACCAGCCCGAGACCCGGAACAGACGCTCGATGTGGCGCTTGACGTTCTTCGACAGGCGCAGCTTGAACAGATAGGGCTGCGCGCGCGCTTCGAGCTCGCGCATGATGCCGTCCGACCCGAAACCGCAATCGCCGCGCACGATTTTGGGCCGCTGATGGGCGGGCAGTTCATCGAGGATCCTGAGCAGACCGGGCAAGGTGTGACTGCCCGAGTGCTCGTTGCCCGCCTTGACCTCGACCCCCATCACCAGGCGCAGCCCGGCCATCAGGTAGGTGTGGTAACTGTGCGAAGGCCGCCCCGGCTTCTTCGGGTTGTACGACACGACCGCCCCCTCCTGCTTGCCGTACAGCGGCTTGATCGTTGTGTCGATGTCCAGAATCCAGGGCACATCGAGCAAGGGCGCGGTGCTCTCGCGCAGGTGGTCGTCGAGCCAGCTCACCCCTTTGTCTTCGGGAATCGCCACCAGCGCCCGGCGCAGCGCATCCTCGCTGATCACCTTGTTCATCCCCAGCAGCCCCGGATTGACCCCGTCACAGCGAATCGTCGTGACGTGCGAGTAGCGCCGGTGCCCCGACAGAATCGACAGCATCCAGGTGCCGAGCACATCGGCCCTGGTCGGTGCGTTCGGGCTCGAGTACGACAGCGGGCAGCGATCCTGCCAGCCCGACCACAGCCCCGTCAGGGTCAGGAACTCGATGAAGTACGCCAGTTGCCCCATCGGCGTGGCCGCGCCATCTGCTTCCCAGCGAACACGCACGCGACCGCCCGCCGTCTGCACCCCCGCACACGACAAAAGCATTTCCTCGGCGTCCAGACGCTTCAATTTCGACTCACCCATCGGGTGACTCCCTCGATCAACAGCAAACCCATAGCCTGCCAGCGGTTCGAGCAAGCTGCACATCACCAACTGAGATTTTTAGGTTTATTTCAGCCACCGCCAACTGGTGCTGCATACCCTGGGCTGTGCCGCCGCGCTGGGCGGCGCCCACCGGCAGGGGCACATCCACCGCGAAGACGTGTATATGCCGATGACCCCGATGTTCCACGTCCACGCCTGGGGCTTCCCCTATCTGGCGACGATGCTGGGCCTCAAGCAGGTCTATCCCGGGCGTTACCAGCCGGATGTGATCTGCCGCTTGATCAGTGAGGAGAAGGTCAGCTTCTCGCATTGTGTGCCGACCATCCTGCACATGGTACTCAGCCACCCGCAGGCCAAGACGACCGATTTCAGCGGCCTGAAAATCCTCATTGGCGGCGCCGCCATGCCGGAGGCGATGGCCATCGCCGCCCAGAAGCGCGGCATGGACCTGTTCACCGGCTACGGCATGTCGGAAACCTGCCCGGTCCTCAGCCTGGCCCATCTCGACAGCGCCGATCTCGAGCGCTCGGTCGAGGAGCAGGCGGTGATCCGCGCCAAGACCGGCCGGCCGCTGCCGCTGGTCGACCTGCGCATCGTCGATCCCGACATGAAGGACGTCGCGCACGACGGCAAGGCGACCGGCGAGGTCGTCGTCCGCGCCCCGTGGCTGACGCAGGGCTATGTCGCCGCGCCGGAAGCATCCGAAGGCCTGTGGGCCGGTGGCTACCTGCACACGGCCGATATCGGCAACATCAACCCGGCCGGCTACCTGAAGGTGACCGACCGTATCAAGGACGTCATCAAGACCGGTGGCGAATGGACTTCCTCGCTGCAACTGGAAGACATCATCGCCAAGCACGAGGCGGTGCACGAGGTGGCGGTGATCGGCGTGCCCGACGACAAGTGGGGCGAGCGGCCGCTCGCCCTGGTGCTGCTCAAGCCCGAGCATGTCGGGCAGATCACCGAGCACGCCCTGCGCAACTACGCCGCCCATGCCATCGAGGCGGCCGGCATTTCGCGCTACGGCGTGCTGCTCCAGGTGCGCTTCGTGAAGACCCTGGTCAAGACCAGCGTCGGCAAGATGAACAAGCGCCTGATGCGGGCCGACCCGGACGCCCTCTGCATCTGATTTCCGGGTTCCCGGAAACGCCCGTCAGGCGGGCGTTTTCGGCCGATCGGTCAGCCAGGTCAGGACCAGTGCGTAGAGTGCGCCGGACTTCAGTGGCTTGGCGACGTGGGCATTCATGCCGGCTTGCAGGCAGGCATCCCGATCCTGCGGGAAGGCATAGGCCGTCAGGCCGATGATCGGTGTATCGGCGTAGCCGGGCAGGGCGCGAATTCGGCGGGTGGCCTCGACACCGCTCAGGCGAGGCATCTGCATGTCCATCAGGATCAGGTCGTAGGCCTGTTGGCCGGCCATTTCCACCGCCTCCTGGCCGTCCTCCGCCAGATCGACTGTCAGGCCGATTGCTTCGAGCAGGGCGCGCGTCACTTCCTGATTCACCGGTTCGTCCTCGGCCAGCAGGATGCGGCTGCCGGCAAACTCGGCCCGCAGCCGGGCCTCGGCGCCGTCGGCCATCGCCTGGTCGGCAGTCGGCGTGGCGGCCGGCTTGGCGAGGCGTACCGTGAACCAGAAGGTGCTGCCCTGTCCGGGGGCGCTGTGCAGGCCGAGTTCACCGCCCATCAGGCGGATCAGGCGCTGGCTGATCGATAGCCCGAGGCCGGTGCCGCCATACTTGCGGGTCGTCGAGCCGTCGCCCTGTTCGAACGGGCGGAACAGGCGCCGTTGTACCTCCGGCGCGATGCCGATGCCGGTGTCGCTGATCTCGAACTTGAGCAGCAGGCTGACCGGCGTGTGCTCCAGAACCTGTGCAACGAGGCCGATCCGGCCGTGTTCGGTGAATTTGATCGCATTGTTGATGAAATTGCGCAGCACCTGCTTCAGGCGCTGGGCGTCGCCGATGACGGTCGCCTGCTCGATTTCAGGGGCGAGCGAGAGATCGATCTGCAGCCCCTTCTTCTCGGCCTTGATCCGGGCAGCACCGAGCAGCGCGCCGATGATGTCGCCGACCCGGAATTCACGCAGTTCGAGTTGCATGCGCTCCGACTCGATGCGCGAGATGTCGAGGATGTCGTTGATGACGCTGAGCAGATGGTGCGACGATTCGGAAATGACGGTCAGCTGGCGCAGCAGTTTTTCATCGGTGGCCCGGTGGAGGGCCAGGTCGGTCATGCCGATGATGCCGTTCATCGGTGTCCGCAGTTCGTGGCTGACGTTGGCCAGGAAGGTGGTCTTGGCGCGATTGGCGGCTTCCGCCAGTTCCTTGGCGAGCGACAGGTCCGCCGTGCGGCTGGCGACGAGTTCCTCGAGATGGTCGCGGTGGCGTCTCAATTCGGCCTCGGCCTGCAGGCGCTGGGTGACATCCCGGTCCACGCCGGTGAAGCCCCGCAGTTGGCCGTCGTCGTCCAGCACCGGCGAGGCGTTCGACTCCAGATGCCGGTACTGTCCGTCGGCATGGCGCCAGCGCCACAGCACGTTCTGCCAGCCCCGGCGTTCGGCGATGGCGCGTGCCACGGTCTGCCGGGCCTGGGCGAAATCGTCCGGGTGCAGCAACGACAGGAAGTCGCTCTGGCAGATGCTGGCCGGCGACACGCCGAGCATGTCGCGGCAGCGCTCGTTGCTGTAGGTAAGCTGCCGGTCGACATCCATCGCCCAAATCCAGTCGGCCGAGTTTTCGGCCAGGTTGCGATAGCGGGTCTCGCTGGCCTGGAGCTGGCGGGTCGACCGCTCACGCAACAGCAGATCGGACAGCCGGGTGGCCAGGTGATTGCCGAACAGGCGGATGAACTTGTTATCGAGCTCGGAAAAGTCCTCGTGACGCGAGGCGACGGCGAGCAGCGCGCTGCAGTCGTCGCCGCGCAGGAAGGGCTGGATCTCGATCTGCTGCAGACCGGCCTTCACCAGGTGGGCCGGTGGCGGCGGATTGGCCAGCGCGGCTTCGGCCACCGCCAGCAACTGCGGGCGTTGCCCGGCCCAGTACCGGGCAGCCCAGGCGTCCAGCACCGCAGCAGGGGCGACGGTCGCTTCGCCACGGTCGCCGTCGATGACCAGAAAACCCGGATCGTGGCGGACGTAGAGTCGCCAGCTGGCCACGTTGGCGAAGTATTTCCAGCGGGTGGCCGCTCGCCCGGCGATCTGCCCGATATCGTCGAGCGCCTGAATTTCCTCGAACAACTGGACCAATGCTTCGTAACGCACCAGTTTCTGGTTGATCGGGGCCAGCCAGTTTTGCGAGTCGGGGTTCATGGGGCAGGGTGAATCAGAGAATGGCTGCGTAATCCGGGTCGAGATCGAGGCGCAGGGTACTGGTGTAGACGTTGAACATCGTCGCCAGATCGATCACGGCGATGATTTCGCAAATTTCCTCGCGGCTGAAGCCTTCGTCGAGCAGGGCCTCGAACGCCTCGTCCTCGACGCAGTTGGGGTTGGCGGTCACCTTGAGGGTGAAATCGACGACTGTCCGGTAATAAGCCGGCAATCCGAGCGAGGAACTGGCGCTCGCCAGGTTCTTCAGGTCCTCGAAAGCCAGGCTCTTGTCCAGGCTGAGGACGCTCTGCGCATGGCAGGCCGAGCAGTAGCGCGCCCCGTTCCGGGCCGATACGACGAAGACGATCATTTCCTTGAGCGGCAAAGGCAGTGACCCGGCGAACAGGGTTCCCTTGGCACGCTCCCAATAAGCGCGGGCCAGCGCCGGGTTATGACCGAGGCTCTGCAGCCAGATGGGAACCGAGATGGCGCCGGTCTGCTTCATGAAATCGTCGTAGACCGCCCGGGTTTCCGGGCTGGCGGCGGTGTAGCCGGTGAGGACGTAACGTTGCATGCCGTTGTATTACTGCAAAATTTGGAGAATTTATAATTATTCTCCCACTATTCACCGGCCAAAGCCATCACCTTGCCGGAGGCCGGCCGCTAGCGACGGCGGGTGGCGATTTGCCGGTCGTGCCAGCCGGTCAGCAGGGCCAAGGCGCTGCTGGCACCCATCAGGGCCATGAACATGTCAGATTGCGTATCCCACACGTCGCCCTGCGTGCCGAGGAATTCGTCAGCCCCCTGGCCGAGGGCGATGGCGGCGGCCCATTCGATCAACTCGTAGCAGGCGCTGATCGCCATCGCCACGCAGATGCACAGGAAGGCCAGCATCCTGCGGCCACGCACGAAATCGCCGCGCAGCAGGATTTCGCGGGCAACCATGGCCGGCACGAAGCCCTGCATGAAATGGCCGATCTTGTCGTAGGGGTTGCGCAGCGTGCCGAGGATGTCCTGCAGCCAGAAGCCGAGTGGCACGTGAGCATAGGTATAGGCTCCGCCCAGGATCAGCACCAGGGCATGCAGGGCGATCAGGACGGCGAGCAGGTCGGTCAGCGGAAAGCGCTGGCGGGTGGCGATCAGGATGGGCAGTGCGATCAGCACCGGGGCGACTTCCATCAGCCAGGTCAGTCGCTCGGTGGGGGCGATGCCGGAAACGAGCAGGGCAATGACGACAATGGCCATCAGGCTGGCCTGTAGGGGACGTTGAAGCATGGCGGGGGCGCTCAGCGGAAAAAACGGCGTTCAGCGACAGTGTAGTCGACAACGCCTTGGGCGCAGAGGTGGGCGCTGGCCGGCTGTCCAAGGTGCCTGTCCAGCCATTCCTCGGCATGGTTGTTGGCCGCCAGGCAGGCCTGCCTGGCCTTGCCGCCGCATTTGGCCTGTAGCAGATGCCAACGGCCGTCGGCCTCCAGGTAGTAATCCGGTCCGGCTTGGCGCAGGATGCCGCTGACTGGGATGAGCGGTGCGTTGCTCGCCCGGCAGTCGGCAATCGCCGCCCGGGGGCGTTGCTGGCCGTAGAGCAACAGCAGGCCGATCAGCGTGCCGAGGCCAAGCAGGACGGCGACGGTCAGCATGCCTTTCAGCCAGTCTGTCGATTGGTCAGTGGGCGAGACCATCGGCAAACCCGTTCAACCTTGAACCCTCAGCTGGCCGCGTAGAGCTGGCTCCCAACGGGAGAATTGTCGCGAAGGTACAAAGGCCTGTGCTCGTGCTGCCAACCATCGAAGGATCAGCGGTGAGCTGAGGTTTCAAGGTTCAAACCTCGTTGCGAATCAGTTCCAGCAACTCCGCGCCGTAATGCTCGATCTTGGCGCTGCCCATGCCGGTAATGCCGGCCAGCAGGCCGTGGCTGACCGGGCGGACTTCGGCCAGTTCGCGCAGCGTCTTGTCGTGCAGGATAACGTAGGCCGGGACGCCCTGCTCACGGGCGGTGTCGGCGCGCCATTGGCGCAGCAGCTGGAACAGGGCCTCGTCGGCTACCGAGAGGTCGCTGAGCGGAGCGCGGCTGGTCTTGCTCGGTGCCGATTTGCGCTTGGCCGGGCGGCGCAGTTGCACGCTACGCTGCCCCTTGAGCACTTCGCGTGCCGCCTCGGTCAGTTGCAGGGCACCGTGTTCGGCCATGTCGACATGGACCAGCCCGGCGGCGGCCAGCTGCCGGAAAACGCTTTTCCAGGCATGGTCGTCGAGATCGGCGCCGACGCCGAAGGTCGGTAGCTGATCGTGGTTCCACTGTGTGACCTTGTCGGTCGCCTTGCCGCGCAGCACATCGATCAGATGCGTGACGCCGAAGCGCATGCCGGTACGGAAGATGGCCGACAGCGCCTTCTGGGCCGCCTGCGTGCCGTCCCACAATTCCGGCGGGTTGTCGCACACATCGCAGTTGCCACAGGGCGCGCGTTCTTCGCCGAAGTAGTTGAGCAACACCTGGCGCCGGCAGCGGGGCGCTTCGCAGTAGGCGAGCAGGGCGGTCAGGCGCTGCGATTCGAGAATCTTCTGGCCTTCGGCGGCGCCTGATTCGGCGATGCGTGCGTGTTGCAGCGCCACATCCTGCATGCCGTAGGCCATCCAGGCTTCCGACGGTTCGCCGTCGCGGCCGGCGCGGCCGGTTTCCTGATAGTAGGCCTCGATGCTCTTTGGCAGGTCGAGGTGGGCGACGAAGCGGACATCCGGCTTGTCGATGCCCATGCCGAAGGCGATGGTGGCGCACATGATCAGGCCCTCATCGCGCAGGAAGCGGCGCTGGTTGGCGGCCCGCTCGGCGGCCGGCAGGCCGGCATGGTAGGGCAGCGCCGGATAGCCTTGGGCCGACAGCCACTCGGCCGTTTCCTCGACTTTCTTGCGCGACAGGCAATAGACGATGCCGGCCTGGCCCTGGCGACCGGCCAGGAAGCCGAGCAGCTGCTTCCGGGCGTTGTCCTTCTCGACCACGGTGTAGCGAATGTTCGGGCGGTCGAAACTGGACAGGAAGACGCGGGCGTCGCTCAGGCCGAGGCGTTGCAGCATTTCGTTGCGCGTCGCCTGGTCGGCCGTGGCTGTCAGCGCGATGCGTGGAACATTGGGGTAGCGTTCGTGCAGCGCGGAGAGTTGCAGGTATTCCGGGCGGAAATCGTGGCCCCACTGCGAGACGCAATGCGCTTCGTCGATGGCGAACAGGGCGAGTTTGCCGGCTTCGTACAGGGCATCGAGCAAGGCCAGCGTGCGGTCGAGCAGCAGGCGCTCGGGGGCGATATAGACGAGGTCGATATTGCCGCTGAACATTGCCTGTTCGACGGCCTGGGCTTCGCGCCAGTCGAGTGTCGAGTTCAGGCAGGCAGCCTTGACGCCGAGCTGAGTCAGCGCATCGACCTGATCCTGCATCAGCGCGATGAGCGGCGAGACGACAATGGCGCAGCCCGGACGGAGCAGGGCGGGAATCTGGTAGCACAGGCTCTTGCCGCCGCCGGTCGGCATGAGGACCAGGGCGTCGCCACCGCCGGCAACATGGCCGATGATGTCGGCCTGTTCGCCGCGGAAAGCCGGGTAGCCGAAGACATCGCGCAGGATGCCGAGGGCGCTCGATGGGGTGGGCACGTTAGGGGTCAGCTTTCGGGCAGGATGGCTTCGCGGCGCAGTGTTTCGCCATCCCAGGCCAGTGCTTCGCCGCGATCCTCGTGCCAGTCGGCGAGTACCCAGCGTTCGACATGGATGCCGTCGACAAAATGGTCATGGGTTGCCGGGTGGTGCGTATGGCCGTGGATCATCGTGGCGTAGGCATGATCGCGCAACAGGTCTTCCGTCGCGGCGGCCTGCAGGTCATCGTACCCCCGGTTGGCCTGCTTGCGGCGGGCGCTGCGCCAGCGGATGTAGCGGCCGAGCAGATCGCGCATCCAGCGCGGCTTGGCGCGCATTTTTCGTTGCCATTCCGGATTGCGTACCTTGGCACGGTAGGCCTGATAGGCCTGGTCGTCCAGGCATAGCGCATCGCCGTGCGAGAGGACGAAAGACCATTCCGGCCGGATCAGGTCGTAGGGGTCGGGTAAAAGGCGAACCCCGGCCCTCGCGGCAAATTCCTCGCCCAGGGCGAAATCGCGGTTGCCGTGCATGACGAAAATCTGTAACCCGGCGTCGCTCGCCGCGCGCAGGGCGGCGGTAATCCGGTTGTGATAAGGGTCGTCGATATCGTCGCCGACCCACACTTCAAAGAGGTCACCGAGGATGTACAGGGCCTCGGCCTGGCGGGCGCGGCCCGACAAAAAGCGGAGGAACAAAGCAGTCGCCCCGGGTGACCGGGGCGACAGATGCAGATCGGAGATGAAGAGGATCAAACGATCTCGGCCTTCTCGATCACGACGTCTTCCTTCGGCACGTCCTGATGGAAACCCTTGTTGCCGGTAGCGACGGCACGGATCTTGTCGACCACGTCCAGCCCTTCGGTCACTTCGCCGAAGACGCAGTAGCCCCAGCCCTGGCCGGACGGTGCGCGGAAATCGAGGAAATCGTTATCGACGACGTTGATGAAGAACTGGGCCGTTGCCGAGTGCGGGTCGTTGGTGCGCGCCATGGCGATCGAACCCCGCTTGTTCTTCAGGCCGTTGGCCGCCTCGTTCTCGATCGGTGCCTGCGTCGGCTTCTGGTCCATGCCCTGGACGAAACCGCCACCCTGGATCATGAAGTTCTTGATGACGCGATGGAAGATGGTGCCGTTGTAGTGGCCAGCTTCGACATAGGCCAGAAAGTTGGCGACGGTCTTCGGCGCCTTCTCGGCATCCAGCTTGAGGGTGATGTCACCTTGGTTGGTGGTCAGCTTGACTTGCGACATGAGTGAATCCTTACTTTTCGGAAATGACTTTGACGTCCTGAATGACGACCGGGGTGGTCGGCACGTTTTCGTAATAGCCAAAGTTGCCGGTCGGCACCTTGGCGATCTTGTCGACGACGTCCATGCCCTGAACGACCTTGCCGAATACGGCGTAGCCCCAGGTGCGACCGTCGGCCGGCGAACGGTGGTTGAGGAAGGTGTTGTCCTTCAGGTTGATGAAGAACTGGACACGGGCGGAATGCGGATCCTGGGTGCGGGCCATGGCGACGGTACCGCGATCGTTGGTCAGGCCGTTGTTGGCCTCGTTCGGCAGGGCCGGCGTGCGGGTCTTCTTCTCTTCCATCGACGAGTTGAAACCGCCGCCCTGGATCATGAAGCCGTCAATCACGCGGTGGAAGATGGTCGCTTCATAAAAGCCGTGCTTGGCGTTGTAGAGGAACATCTCGACTGTCTTCGGCGCCTTGTCCGGGAACAGCTCAAGCGTGATCTTGCCCAGGTTGGTGGTCATTTCGACAGTCGGCGCCGCCCAGGCGGCAACGGAAACGAGCAGGCCGGCGGCGAGCAGGGAAATTTTCTTGAACATCAGGCGCTTCCTTCGTAAATGATTTTCCATTGGCCATCCTCGCGTTGCCAGTACTGGCGCTTTTTCATCCGGTTATCCAGATTGTTGCTGCGATAGTCCTGTTCGAACGTGACGACGGCGACCTCATCCTTGCCCGGATTGCGGAATACCGAGAGGTTATCGATCTTCAGCGTGATCCATTCCTTGCTGGCATTGACCTGTTTCTTCTGGGCGGCAAAGACGTCGAAATCCTGGTTGCCGGCCTTGAAACGTTTCGAGTAGTGACTGAGATAGCGGCCGGTGTCGCGGCTTTCCCAGTCGGCACGCCAGCGCTCGATGGCGGTCTTGATTTCCTTGCGCTCCCGGGCCCAGTCGTCGACCGACAGCCATTCGATCGTCGGGCTGATGATCACCGGCGTCAGGCCGACCTGCAGGTTGGGGGCGACCAGGTTGAGGTCCTGATTAGTCAGTACGACGCAGCCGTCGGAAGCGCGTGGCGGCCGGGCGAACGTGTCAGACGGCGTGCCATGCAGCCAGATGCCGCTGCCGCCGCGTCCCTGGCGCTTGTCCCATTCGTTCGGGTAGTTGAGCGGGAAAGCGCCGCTGCCGTAGAGGTCGGCCAGCTTCTGCCTGGGCAGGTTGGCGGTGACGTGATAGACGCCGATCGGTGTCTTCTTGTCGCCTTCGACGAACTTGTCGGCGCCGAGCTTGCCGTGCGTGACGTAGTAATCGGCGACCAGGCGCGGGCGGCCGTCCTGACTGCGGTCGTTCTCATACAGGTAGAGGCGCGAGCGCTGGGTGTCGACGACGATGGCATGGTGCTGTTCCGGCTGCATCTGCAGCAGGTAGCGCGGCACGAATTCGGTGGACGGTTTCTCGCGATAGGCTTTCAGGCGGACCAGGGCTTCGGCGCGCAGATCGGCCACCTTGTCGGCCGGTGCCTGGCCGAGGGCGCCGAAGGTCTGGATCGGCTTGGTTTTGGCGAGCAGCAGGTCGCCCTTGATCAGGTTGGCCAGGCGATAGTTCGGGTACTGGCGGAGCAGCGCCTCGGTCAGGTGTAGTGCATTGTCGAGGCGATTGGCTTCGATTTCGGCGAAGATGCGGGCCAGCGTTCCCTCGGCCCCGGCCTCGGCGACAACCGAGGCGAAGGGCGCCTGGGCAGCCAGCACATCGGCGGCTGTCCGCGCGACCGGCGCGGAGAGCGCCGAGGCGGCGCTACCCGGTTGCGATTCATGCGGCTTGTCGGACAACTTGGCGATGGCCCCCGCCGTGACGGTCGCCGCCAGCACCAGCAGGAGGTGGCGAATCTTCAACCTCACCGGGCGTTTTCTTCCTTGATCAACCACTTGCTACCGGAGCGGACGAGCACCAGTGTCTTCGAGGTCGTGCTCGACAGGCCGGTCGCCTTGTAGTGCTGGCGGAACTTGGCGGTCGCCTTGTCGCCGTTGATGGTGACCACCGGATTGTCGACGGTGACGGCGATCTTGCCGCCCTTGCCGGCAATGCGCTGTTCGCGCTCCTGTTCCCAGGCCTTGCGGCTCATGCCCTTGGGTGTGTCGAAATCGCTGGCATAGGCGCCGAGATAGGCTTTCATATCCTTGCGCGACCAGGCGTCGGCCCAGGCCTTGACGGCCCTGACGACATCCTCGCTGGCCGGGTTGGTGGCTTCCTTGACCGGGGTCGGTGCGGCTGCGACCGGTGCCGGCGTGGGCGCCGGAGCAGCGGCCGGTGCCGGCTTGGCCGGTTGTGCCGCGACGGCGGCAGCACCCTGGGTGGCGGCGACGACCGTTGCCGTGGCGGGGGCGGCTGGTTTGGCGGTGACCGGAGCGGCCGGCGCAGGCGCGGCCGCGGGGGCCGGTATTGCGGCAGCCGGTGCGGCAGCCTGCGGCTTGACGTTGGCCTTGCCGGAGGTGGTGATCAGGTCGCGGATCAGGGCCAGCTTGTTCTGCGTCGCCGCGTTGGAGTTGTCCAGTTGCAGGGCCTTGTCGTAGGCCTGGCTGGCCAGCTTGGCATAGACATCACCGAGGTTTTCGTAGGCAATGGCGTAGGACGGGTGCGTCCGGATGGCCATTTCCAGCGCCGTGCGCGCCTTGTCGTACTGCTTCTGCTGGGCGTACAGGACGGCCAGGTTGTTGTACGGCTCGGGCAGCTCGGGGTAATCCTCGGACAGCTTGGTGAACACGGCGATGGCCTCGGCCGGCTTGTTCATCTCGGTATAGATCAGGCCCTTCAGGAAGCGGCCTTGGGCATCCTTCGGACGGCTGCTCAGGTAGGCGTCCACCTTCTCCATGGCCTGCGGATACTGCCCCTGCTTGATCAGGCGTTGCACCTCAGGCAGGTTGTCCGCGAAGGCGGGGGCGGCAAAGCCGATGGCCAGTCCGATCGCCAGTGCGCGCAACGTCTTGAGTTGCTTGAAACGGGGCCGGGGCAGGGGGATCGAGGTCATCGCTATGCTATACTTTTCGAGGTTATACGATCCTTCGATTCTATCAAAAACGCCGGTGAATCCATAGTTTTGAGCGTCCCGGCGCTGTCCAGAAAACCTCCCGGCATGCTAAAGATCTACAACTCGCTGAAGCGCGAAAAACAGGTATTCACCCCCATCGAAGCGAACAAGGTTCGCATGTACGTCTGCGGCATGACCGTCTATGACTACTGCCACCTCGGCCATGCCCGCGTGATGGTGGTTTTCGACATGGTTTACCGCTGGCTGAAGGCTTCCGGCTACGACGTCACCTACGTCCGCAATATCACCGACATTGACGACAAGATCATCAAGCGCGCCATCGAGAACGGTGAAACGATCCAGCAGCTGACTGACCGTTTCATCGCCGCCATGCACGAGGATGCCGACGCGCTCGGCGTCCTGCGCCCGGACCACGAACCGCGCGCCACTGAATACGTGGTCGAGATGCAGGACATCATTCGCAAGCTGGAAAACAACGGCCTGGCCTATCAGGCGGCCGATGGCGACGTGAATTACGCAGTGCGCAAGTTCCCCGGCTACGGCAAATTGTCCGGCAAGTCGCTCGATGACCTGCGCGCCGGCGAGCGGGTCGAGGTCGATTCCGCCAAGCAGGATCCGCTTGATTTCGTACTCTGGAAGCACGCCAAACCGGGCGAACCGGCCTGGCAGTCGCCTTGGGGCGAGGGCCGGCCGGGCTGGCATATCGAATGCTCGGCGATGAGTTCGACCCTGCTCGGCAATCATTTCGATATCCACGGCGGCGGCCAGGACTTGCAGTTCCCGCACCACGAGAACGAGATCGCCCAGTCGGAGGGGGCCAACTGCTGCTCCTACGTCAATTACTGGATGCACAACGGGTTCGTGCGCGTCGATAACGAGAAGATGTCGAAGTCGCTCGGTAATTTCTTCACCATCCGTACCGTGCTCGAACAGTTCGACGCCGAGGTCGTGCGCTTCTTCATCCTGCGTGCCCACTACCGCAGTCCGCTGAATTATTCCGATGCCCACCTGGAGGACGCCAAGCGCAGCCTGGACAGCCTGTATTTCACGCTGCGCGACGTGCCGCCGGCAGCTGTCGCCATCGACTGGAGCAGCGACTTTGCCGCTCGTTTCGCCGCGGCGCTGAACGAGGATTTCGATTCGCATGGCGCCATCGCCGTGCTGTTCGAACTGGCCGCCGAAGCCAATCGCCAGAAGAGCGCCGAGTTGTCCGGTCTGCTCAAGGCCCTGGGGGGCGTCATCGGCCTGCTCGAACGCGAGCCGATGGCTTACCTGCAGGGGGGCGCCACTGCTGGCGGGCTTGACGAGGCAGCCATTGCGCAGATGATCGAAGATCGTGCAGCGGCCAAGAAAGCGCGTAATTTCGCCGAGGCCGACCGTATCCGCGATGAATTGAAGGCGGCCGGCATCGTCCTCGATGACAGTCCGCAAGGCACCACTTGGCGGCGTGCCTGAATGACAAAAGCCCGACGATGTCGTCGGGCTTTTGCTGGGTGGCGACGGAAATGCTTACTTGATGACCTTGCCGCCGGCGCCGACGACCGTCAATTCGACATAGCGTGAGCCGAGGCGGCTGTTCGGGCCGTAGTTCACCTTGAAGCCGCCCAGATCGAAATTCTGCATGCCTTCCATGGTGCTGACCAGCTTTTCGCGGGTCAGGTCCTTGCCGGTCTTCTTCAGCGCCTCGGTGACCAGGCGGGCGGTGATGTAACCCTCCAGGCCGTAATAGGAGAACTTGTCCTTCTGCTTGTCGAGCAGCTTCTGGTATTCGCGGACGACGCCGATGGTGTCGTTCCATGGATAGGGCACGACCTGCGAGATGCCGATGCCGCGTGCGTCGTTACCCAGTTCCTGGGCCAGCACCTCGCCGCCGACCGGCGACAGGGTGAGGAACATCGGGAACTGGCCGATCTGTTTCATGGCCTTGACGAAGGCAGCAGTCGGTTTGTACAGGGTGACCATGACCACGGCCTGCGGCGTCGATTTGCTGATCGCTTCGACGGCCTTGGTGACATCGACCGAGTTGCGCTCGACAGTTCCGACGGCGACCGGCGCCAGGTTGGCCCGTTTCAGTGCGTTGGTGACGCCGTCGAGGCCGGATTTGCCGAAGCCGTCGTTCTGGTAGAAGACCGCGATGTTCTTCAGGCCCAGCGCGATGATCTGGCTGACGATGGCCTCGGCTTCGTCGGCATAGCTGGCACGGATGTTGAACATGTAGCGGTTGTTCGGGTTGGCGGAGGGCTGCTCGCGCAGGCTGCCGGCGCCCGAGATGGTGCCGATCAGCGGCACCTTGGCCGGGCCGAAGACCTTGTTCATTGCCTCGGTGGTCGGCGTTGAGCCGTAATAGCCGGTTAGCGCGAAGACCTTCTTGTCCTGGATCAGTGCCTTGGTGTTGGCCAGGGTGCGATCGGTTTCATAGCCATCGTCGATGGTGATCAGTTCGACCTTACGGCCGTTGATGCCGCCGGCCTTGTTGACCTGGTCGAAATAGGCGGTCATCGCCTCCCGCATCTGCATGCCGTACAGCCCGTTCGGGCCGGTGAAGGGGGCGGACATGCCGAGGGTGATGCTGGTGTCGGTCACGCCGTCGTCGGCGTGGGCCTGGCTCAGGCCCAACGCCAGCAAACTGGCGAAAAGTGCGTTACGAAATGATCTCATTGTCTCCGGTGCCTTATGTTGGAAGTGGATTGGGGCACGGTGAACAATGGTGTGCTTTCCTGACGACTGGCTTACAGTAAAAAACCGCCGTTGCACAAAAAATGGGCTGGCCCCCATGGCGCCAGCCCGTTTTCCGTTCAGCCGGAAAAGCTATTTCATCAGCTTGCCACCAGCGCCGATCACCGTCAGTTGGACGAACTGCGAGCCGGCATGGTTATTCGGCCCGAAGCTGACGCGATAGCCGCCAAAATCCTGATTCATCCCCTCCAGCGTCGATACGAGCTTTTCGCGGCTCAGTTCCTTGCCACCGGCCTTGCGCAAGGCTTCGACGGCCAGCTTGGCGATGATGAAACCTTCCATGCCTGTGTAGGAGTACGTCCCCTGCTTGCCGACGAAATGCTGGTATTCCTTGGCGATCGGCAGGGTGTCGTTCCACGGGTAGGGCATGACCTGCGAGATGCCGATGCCACGGGCATCGTTACCCAGTTCCTGGGTCAGTTGCTCGGCGCCGACCGGCGACAGGGTCATGAACATCGGGTTCTGGTTGAGCTTGTGCAGGGCCTTGACCATCGCCGCCGTCGGTTTGTACAGGGTAACCATGACCACTGCCTGCGGGGCGGCCTTGGCGATGGCTTCGACGGCCTTGCCGATATCCTCGGAATTGCGCTCGACACTGGCGGTTGCCGAGGGGGTCAGGTTGTGTTTCTTCAGCGCATGGGTCAGGCCTTCGAGACCGGCCTTGCCGAAACCGTCGTTCTGGTAGAAGACTGCAATGTTCTTCAGGCCGAGGGTGGCCAGCTGCGTGCCGATCGCCTCGGCCTCATCGGCATAGCTGGCACGCTGGACGAACAGGTAGCGGTTGTTCGGGTTGCCGGCCGGCGGCTGGCGTAGCGACATGGCGCCGGAAATGCCGCCGATCAGCGGCACCTTGGCCGGGCCGAAGACCTTGTTCATGGCATCGGTCATCGCCGTCGAACCGTAGTAGCCGATCAGCGCGAAAACCTTGTTCGTTTCGATCAGTGTCTTGGTATTGGCAACCGTTTTTTCCGGATCGTAAGCATCGTCGAGAACGGTCAGTTGCAACTTGCGGCCGTTCACCCCGCCGTTCTTGTTGACCTGTTCGAAGTAGGCGTTGATGACATTCTTCAGCTCCTGACCGTGAGCGCTGGCCGGGCCGGACAAGGGGACGGACATGCCAAGGCTGATCGAGGTGTCGGTGACGCCGGTTTCGGCAAAGGCGGCAGGCAAGGCCGCGATGCCGATCAGACAGGCGGACAGGATGTGGCGAATCGCTTTCATGAGTTTCTCGCTATCGAGGCCGGAAGAATCCACCCATTATATGGGCGGAAATGCTTGCTGTTGTCACGAAAAGGCGCTGAAAAGCCGCTTGCTGTGCCGGAATGCGAGGGGCAGCCGTCGTCTCGGCCATAAAAAGCGCCCCGGGATTGCTCGCGGGGCGCCTGGTGTGTTGCCTGGCTGATCAGGTACTGCTGCTGGCTCAGTCGCCGAAGAATTCCTTGACCTTGTCCATCCACGATTTGGAGCGCGGATTGTGCTTGGCCGAGTTGTCCTTGCTGCTTTCTTCCAGTTCGCGCAGCAGTTCCTTCTGGCGATCGGTCAGGTTGACCGGTGTTTCGACCACGACATGGCACATCAGATCGCCGTGCGCATGGCTACGCACGCCCTTGATGCCCTTGCCGCGCAGGCGGAAAACACGCCCGGACTGGGTTTCCGGCGGAATCTTGATATTCGCTGCACCATCCAGGGTCGGGATTTCGATTTCACCACCCAGAGCAGCGGTGGTGAAGGAAATCGGCATTTCGCAATGCAGGTCGTTGTGGTCGCGCTGGAACACGGCGTGCTGCTTCAGGTGAATCTGCACGTAGAGGTCGCCCGGCGGACCGCCGTTCACGCCATGCTCGCCTTCGCCGGCCAGCCGGATGCGATCGCCTTCGTCCACACCGGCCGGAATCTTCACTGCCAGGGTCTTGTGCTGCTTGATACGACCGGCGCCGCCACAGGACTTGCACGGGTCGGCGATGAAGCGGCCGGTGCCGTGGCACTTGTGGCAGGTCTGCTGGATCGAGAAGAAACCTTGTTGCAGACGAACCTGACCGGAGCCGTTACAGGTCGGACAGGTCTTGGGCTGGGTCCCGGCCTTGGCGCCGGAGCCGTGACAGACCTCGCATTCCTCCATGGTCGGGATGCGGATCTTGGTCTCGGTGCCGTGAGCAGCCTGTTCCAGCGTGATTTCCAGGTTGTAGCGCAGGTCGGCGCCGCGGTAGATGTTGGAACGTCCGCCACCACCGCCGCCGCGACCGCCGAAGATTTCGTCGAAGATGCCGCCGAAGGCATCGGCAAAACCGCCGCCTGCGCCGAAGCCGCCGGCGCCCATCCCGGCCTGCGGGTCGACGCCCGCATGACCATACTGGTCGTAGGCCGCACGCTTCTGGCCGTCCGACAGGATTTCATAAGCTTCCTTGGCTTCCTTGAACTTTTCTTCAGCCGACGGATTGTCCGGATTGCGATCCGGGTGGTACTTCATGGCCAGCTTGCGGTAGGCCTTCTTGATCT
This sequence comes from Dechloromonas agitata is5, assembly GCF_000519045.1. Taxonomy (GTDB): domain Bacteria; phylum Pseudomonadota; class Gammaproteobacteria; order Burkholderiales; family Rhodocyclaceae; genus Azonexus; species Azonexus agitatus. The sequence goes on along the minus strand of NZ_KI912532.1, from coordinate 51,957 downwards.
CGTCGTCCGACGCGTCGCGGTTGACGCCGAGAATCTCGTAAAAATCGCGTTTAGACATGTTCAGTCCCGTCTAAGTGACAAAGGCGCCGAGCGCCGCCGGAGGTTCCGGAAGGCTCGGCGCCGGGCTATTGCGTCAGGCTTACTTCTTGTCCTTGTTCACTTCCGTGAATTCGGCATCGACGACGTCGCCTTCGACGGTCTTCTCGCCTTGCGGCTGGGCGCCGGCACCGGCCGCACCAGCAGCAGCGCCTTCGGCCTGTTGCTGGGCGTACATCTTCTCACCCAGCTTCTGGGCCGCAGCCGACAGGGCTTCGGTCTTGGCGGTGATGACATCCTTGTCGCCGTCGCGCAGGACTTCTTCAACATCCTTGATGGCGGCTTCGATGGCTTCCTTCTCGCCAGCGTCGAGCTTGTCGCCATATTCGGTCAGCGACTTCTTGACCATGTGCACCATGCCGTCGGCCTGGTTGCGGGCGTCGGCCAGTTCGTGCGCCTTCTTGTCTTCCTCGGCGTGCAGCTCGGCGTCCTTGACCATGCGTTGAATTTCTTCTTCGCTCAGGCCGGAGTTGGCCTTGATGGTGATCTTGTTTTCCTTGCCGGTGGCCTTGTCCTTGGCGGTGACGTGCATGATGCCGTTGGCGTCGATGTCGAAGATGACTTCGATCTGCGGCGTGCCGCGCGGGGCCGGCGGGATGCCTTCCAGGTTGAACTGGCCCAGGCTCTTGTTGCCGGAAGCGACTTCACGCTCGCCTTGCAGCACGTGGATGGTCACGGCGGACTGGTTATCGTCGGCGGTCGAGAACACTTGCGAAGCCTTGGTCGGGATCGTGGTGTTCTTCTGGATCAGCTTGGTCATGATGCCGCCCAGGGTTTCGATACCCAGCGACAGCGGGGTGACGTCGAGCAGCAGCACGTCCTTGACTTCGCCCTGCAGCACGCCGCCCTGGATGGCGGCGCCGACGGCGACAGCTTCATCCGGGTTCACGTCCTTGCGCGGCTCCTTGCCGAACACTTCCTTGACCTTTTCCTGCACCTTCGGCATGCGCGACTGGCCGCCGACCAGGATGACGTCGTCGATGTCGCCGATCTTGCAGCCAGCGTCCTTCAGCGCGGTCAGGCAGGGAGCGACGGTACGCTCGATCAGCTCGTCGACCAGCGACTCGAACTTGGCGCGGGTGATCTTCAGCGCCAGGTGCTTCGGGCCGGAGGCGTCGGCGGTGATGTAGGGCAGGTTGACTTCGGTCTGCTGGCTGGAGGACAGCTCGATCTTGGCCTTTTCGGCGGCTTCCTTCAGGCGTTGCAGGGCCAGCACGTCCTTCTTCAGGTCGACGCCGGATTCCTTCTTGAATTCGTCGATGATGTAGTCGATCAGACGCTGGTCGAAGTCTTCACCGCCGAGGAAGGTGTCGCCGTTGGTGGCCAGCACTTCGAACTGCTTTTCGCCATCGACATCGGCGATTTCGATGATGGAGATGTCGAAGGTGCCGCCGCCCAAGTCATAAACAGCGATCTTCTTGTCCTTGCCGGCAACCTTGTCCATGCCGAAGGCGAGGGCGGCAGCGGTCGGCTCGTTGATGATGCGCTTGACTTCCAGACCGGCGATGCGGCCGGCGTCCTTGGTGGCTTGGCGCTGGCTGTCGTTGAAGTAGGCCGGCACGGTGATGACAGCTTCGGTAACCTCCTCGCCGAGGTAGTCTTCGGCGGTCTTCTTCATCTTGCGCAGCACTTCAGCAGAAACCTGCGGCGGGGCGATTTTCTTGTCGCGCGCTTCAACCCAGGCGTCGCCGTTGTCGGCCTTGACGATCTTGAAGGGCATCAGGGCGATGTCCTTCTGCACTTCCTTCTCTTCGAAGCGGCGGCCGATCAGGCGCTTGACGGCGTACAGCGTGTTCTTCGGGTTGGTCACGGCCTGGCGCTTGGCCGGGGCGCCGCACAGAATTTCGCCGTCTTCGGTGTAGCCGATGATGGACGGGGTGGTACGTGCGCCTTCCGCGTTTTCGATAACCTTCGGCTGGCCGCCTTCCATGATGGCGACGCAGGAGTTGGTGGTGCCGAGGTCGATACCGATGATCTTGCCCATGTTTGTTTCCTTAAGATGAATGGCTGATGTTCGTGAATTGGGGATTCACCCCAACGATTTCAAGTGTTTATTTGCCCTTGGCGACCATGACCAGGGCCGGGCGCAGCACGCGGTCGGCGATCAGGTAGCCCTTCTGCAGCACGGTGACCACGGTGTTGGCTTCCTGCTCGGAATCGACCATGCCGATGGCCTGGTGCTTGTGCGGGTCGAACTTCTCGCCGGCCGGATTGACTTCGTGCAGGGCGTTTTTCTCGAAGGCGGAAACCAGTTGCTTCAGGGTCAGCTCGACGCCGGACTTGAAGCTTTCGACGGTCTGCTCCGGCACGGCCAGGGCGGCTTCCAGGCTGTCCTTGACGGCCAGCAGTTCGCCAGCGAACTTCTCGACGGCGAATTTGTGGGCCTTGGAAATGTCTTCCTGGGCGCGGCGGCGGATGTTTTCGCCTTCGGCCTTGGCACGCAGCCAGGCGTCGTAATGCTCGGCTGCCTTCAGTTCGAGGGCCTTGAACTGCTCCTCGAGGCTTGGAATGGTGTCGACGTTGTCGGTCTGTGCAGTCTCGGCAGCTGCCGGTTGCTCGGTGACAGGTTCGTTGCCCAGCATGGCTTCCTGGGTGTTTTCGGGGTTGGACATACGCGTTTCTCCAAAAAATCTTTTCGGTATTTGGGGGCGGGTTTTGTACTTTCAAGCCCCTGCCAAGTAATTTCTTTGCACAGGAAACTGCCGCGGCCTCCAAAGCGGCGTGCTACGATAAATCCCTGCATTTTTCTCAAATATCGCCAATGGAAACGATCGGCAAATACCGCGTGATTCGAGAGCTCGGCAAGGGAGCGACCGCGACGGTCTACCTTTGCGATGATCCGGATTCAGGCCGCCAAGTTGCCGTCAAGGTGATCCAGTTCGGGAAGGATGGCGGGGCGATGTCGCGCCGCATGCGCAAGCTGTTCCAGAACGAGGGGATGGTTGCCAAGCGACTGAATCACCCGAACATCGTGCAGGTCTATGAGGCGGTGGTCGAGCAGGATTTCGCCTATCTGGCGATGGAGTACGTCAAGGGTTTCTCGCTCGAGGACCATACGCGGATCGACAAGCTGCTACCGATGCACCGCGTCATCGGCATTATCTTCAAGTGCTGCATGGCGCTCGACGCAGCGTATCGGCAGGGCATCATCCATCGCGACATCAAGCCGGCCAACATCATGGTCGCCGCCAACGACGAGGCCAAGATCGCCGACTTCGGGCTGGCGCTGAACATGAACAAGGATCTCGACCGGGATTCGACCTTCATCATGGGCGTTGGCTCGCCGGCCTACATGTCACCCGAGCAGATCAAGAATTATCCGCTCAACCAGAAGACCGACCTCTACTCGCTGGGCGTCGTGCTCTTTCAGTTACTGACCGGCCGCCTGCCGTTCCGCGCCAACAACCAGGCGACGCTGATCTATCGTATCGTCAATACCGAGGCGCCTTCGGTGACCTCGTTGCGCCCCGATCTGCCGGAGGGGCTGAACGCCATCCTGAAGCGGGCGCTGGAAAAGGATCTCTACAACCGCTACCGGAATGGCGCCGAAATGGCCAAGGACCTGTCGGCCGTGCGCTACCAGTTGGTCGACGAGGACTCGACGGTCGAGGATACCAGGCACTTCGAAACCCTGCGTAAGCTGGAATTTTTCACCGAGTTCGAGAACATCGAAATCTGGGAGGTCCTGCGCGTTGCGGTCTGGCGGGAGGTCTCGCCGAATGTCGCACTGATCCGCGAGGGGGAGCGCAGCAAGTTCTTCGGCGTCATTGTTTCCGGTTCGGTCGAAGTGTCGATCGAGGGCAAGGCGCTGTGCCGGCTGGGTCCCAGCGAGCCGGTCGGCGAAGTCGCCTTCCTCCACCCCTCCAGCGATTTGCGCTGCTCGACGGCCGTAACGCTGGAGCCAACCCTTTTCCTTGAAATCAACGCAGCAGCGCTAGCCCTGTCGTCGGAAGAGTTGATGGAACGCATGCGTAACGTCCTGCTCAGCCGGATGATCAAGCGCATGCGCGAGGTCAACCGGATCGCCGCGGCACAGGGGCTGCCGGCGGTGCAGAGCCTGTCGGCATCCCAGGTCGGCGGGTCGAACAAGCCGGGTGGCGGCCTGGACCTTGAATTGGCGCCGATGTGAGGCGAGTCGTCCGATATGGGTTGCTGGCAACCCATGACGGACGACTACCCGCTGGTTAAACCTTGAAACGTCCGACCAGGCCGGCCAGGCTATCGGCCAGCCGCTTCAGGTCATGGGCGGCGCTGGCGGTCTGTTCAACCGTGCCGGAGTTCTCGCGGGCCATGCCGGCAATCGCCTCGATGCTGGATTCGACTTCACCGGAGAAGCGACGCTGCTGATCAGTGGCGGCGGCGATGGCGTCGAGCCCGTGTCCGACTTCACTGACTGAACCGTTGGTCGCCTGCAATACGCTCGAGACGGAAGCGACGGCCGTCTGGCTGGCGTCGAGGTGCTCCAGTCCGGCCTCGATGCTGCGCCGGACAGAAACGGATTGAGCGCTCAGGCTGGCGGTGATGGTGTCGATTTCGCTGGCTGAGCGGGAGGATTTTTCAGCCAGCTTGCGCACTTCGTCTGCCACAACCGCAAAACCACGCCCCTGCTCACCGGCGCGGGCGGCCTCGATGGCCGCATTGAGGGCGAGCAGGTTGGTTTGTTCGGCGATGTCCTTTACCTCGCGGGTCATCTGCGTGATGGCTTCGGTGTTGTGCACGAAGTTGTTCACCGAGTCGGCCATCTCGCGGACGGCACGCTCGACGACATTCATCTCGCCGAGCAGGGTTTCCAGGTTGCGGCTGCCTTCGTTCGCGCGGGCCAGGCTTTCCTGCGACTGGTGCTGGACATGCTCGGCGCTCTGCGCGATGGACGAAATGCTCGATACCAGTTGCTCGACGGCAGCCGCAGCATGGCTGGATTTTTCGTTCTGCTGGTGCGAACTCTGCGTCACCCGGTCGGCGCTGTCGGAAAGCGCACCGACCCGCGTCGACACCTGGCTGGCGGCATCGCGCACCTGGCGGACGAGCTGGTTGAAGTTGTCCATCATCTCGTTGAAGACCTGGGCCGACTGGCCAACTTCATCCTTGCCCTTGATCGGCAGGCGGCGGGTCAGGTCGCCCTCGCCGCGGGCAATGTCGGAGAGACCCTTGCGCAGTTCGTCGAGCGGCCGGGTGACGAAATGGTGGGTGATCAGGTAGATGATGACGAGCAGGGCGCCGAGCGCGATCAGCGCGACGCCCGCGATTTTCAGGCGGAAGGCGGCAACCTCGGACTCGACCGAGTCGAGCGATACCTTCATGCTGACCACGCCGAGCACCGTGCCTTCCGGCACCTGGTGACAGACGATGCAGTCCTTGCCAAGGTAGTTCTTGGCGGCCTTGGTCGGGTTGATGACGTGCAGGAAGGAATTACCCTCGGCCGTTTGTACCGCCATGTACGGGGTGCCGGTCGCCATGACCTGCTTTTCGAGGGCGTCAAGCTCGCGCGCGCTCTTGGTATCCGGGCCGTAGAGCTTGGTCACCGCTTCGCCACGGGCGACGTGCAGATCCTTGATGATCGACAGCTGCTTGATCTGGTCGAGGAAAACCTCGCGCTGACCGACCGTGCCGGTGATCATCATGCCGGTCAGGCCGGCCATGGTCATTTCGTGAATGCTCTGTGAAAAGTCCTGTGCCTGGCGAATTGCCGTGTCACGATTGACTTGTGTCGTCCAGACGATGGCGCCGGCCCAGATGATGGCCAGGACGACCCAGATGGCGGCAGTGATGCGAACCCAAATCTTCAAATCGGCGATGCGTGGCATCGGAATCCCCCTGCACAATGCTGCCCCTGTGTGTCAGGCAGTCAGATCAATTTGCTGAATTGTGCCAGCCGTGCCGTTTTCCTGCAAAAATATCCCGGAATTGCGAATTTGGCCGAGTAGTTGATTGTCATTGTTCTTGATGTCGAACGGCGTTGCGATCCGGGCCAGGGCGATGGCACCCACGCTGGCATCGGCCAGCGATTGCAGGCGGTCCTTCCCTTCGCCGTCGCGTGTCCATACCTGCAACTGCTCATACGCTGCGTCGTTCTCGTCGATCCAGCCGTTCCGGTCGTCGTCCAGCGCCGCCAGTTCCTGGAAACCGTCATTGGTGCTCGGACCGAACAGTTCGCGCCCGTCGTTTACCTTGCCGTCCCGGTTGCGGTCGAAAACCAGGAAACCACTACCTGGTGCGACGAAGTTGATCTGCTCCGTCCTGCCGTCGGCATTCAGATCGAAAGCAAAGCGCTGGTCGGTCAATTGGGCTGCCGTGCCGGAGAAATTGAGGACCAGCGGGTCGGTCTTGCGGGCCGCATCGCCCAGGCGCAGGCTGATGTCGGATTCTTCATGGTAGGCGCGCGCCATGCTTAACTGGAGGTCGAAGGCGATTTCCCGGCCATCCGCCGTACGCACCTGGCCGCTGGCCGAGAAGCTGGTCTGCTCGATTTCCGTATAGGACTCGTGGCGGTCGTACGCCATACCCCAGCCGACCGGTCCGCCTTCCCCTGCTGGCTGGACGGTGGAAGTGCCCGGGGTGGGCACGTCTGCCGGGGGAGCCTGCAAATCGGTCGCATCGAAAATCTCGATCGAGCGCCCGGTCAGCATTTCGATCAGCGAGCGAATGAGGCTCAGGCGAGGATCGTTGTCGGTTGCCTCGTCGCTCGTGACGCCGCCGCTGGCCTCGGCTTCCGCCGCGGCCTTGCCGGCGTCGGACAGGCGAACCTCGTCACGCCCGGCCGGCGGCGTGGTGTTTTGCTGCCCGGGGCGTTGGCCGACCCACATCGTCAGACGCTCCCGGATTTCGTGCTGCTGCAGGCTGGCGTGCGACGAGGCCATTTGCAGGCTGGAACTGGCGATTTTCATGGTGGCCTCCGGGCAGGTTTAGCTTCTACCTGACGGTTAACGGCCCCGGGGCGGCGAAGTTAAGGGCGCCGGAGATGCGGCTCTATCCAGCGTTTCAGCGTGTTGAGGTCGAGCACCCCGCTCTGGCGGGCGATTTCACGGCCTCCCGAAAAAATGGCGAGCGTCGGAATGCTACGGATGTTGAAGCGGGCGGCGAGTTGTGGCTCGGCCTCGGTGTTGACCTTGGCGAGGCGGGCGTAGGGTTCAAGGTCAATGGCCGCCTGGTGGAAGGTCGGCGCCATCATGCGGCACGGCCCGCACCATGGCGCCCAGAAATCGACGACGACCGGCAGGTCGTTCCGTGTCAGATGGCGGTCAAAACTGGCGCTGCCCAGTTCCAGCGGTTCCCCGGTGAACAGCGGCTGCTTGCATTGGCCGCAATGCGGCGCGTCGCCCAGCTTGGTGGATGGGATGCGGTTGACTGCCGCACAATGCGGGCAGACGACGTGCAGGCTTTCAGACATGGCAGGCTCCGACAATCAGGTTTTCCTGATATAGGGGCGCCCGCCGGATATTCAAGACGGCGCGCCGAATTGGCTCGCCTGGCGGGCGCTGATCGCCAGGGCCTGCGGGTCGGCCGCCGTTCGCGTCGGCCAGCCGGCCAGGTGCTGTTCGGCCAGATCGGCCAGCGCCTCGATCCAGGCATCGTCCTCGTTCAGCGCCGGGATGTAGTGGTATTCCCGGCCACCGGCCTTGAGGAAATCGTCGCGGCCCTCCTGGGCGATTTCTTCCAGGGTTTCCAGGCAGTCGGCGACGAAGCCGGGGCAGATCACATCGACCCGCCGCACGCCCTGGGCACCCCATTCCTCCAGTGTCGGTGCGGTGTACGGCTGCAGCCATTCCGCCTTGCCAAAACGTGACTGGAAGCAGATCTGGTATTGCTCGGGGCGCAAGTTCAGGCGCTCGGCCAGCAGGCGGCCGGTCTTGTGGCATTCGCAGAAGTAAGGGTCGCCAAGGTCGAGGCTGCGCTTCGGCAGGCCATGGAAGCTGATGAGCAGGCGATCCTGCTCGCCTAGCGAGCCATTCGCCTGCCAGTGACGGCGGACCGATTTTTCCAGGGCCGAGAGATAGGCTTCCTGGTCGTGGAAGTTGCGCACGAAACGCATTTCCGGCTGGTTGCGCGTTTGCAGCAGCCAGCGCGCCGCCTCGTCCACGACGGTCGCCGTCGTGCTCGCGGCGTACTGCGGATACATCGGCACGATCAGGATACGGCGGGTGCCCTCGGCCTTCAGCCGGGTGAGCACCTCGGCCAGCGACGGCGTGCCGTAGCGCATGGCATAGAAGGCACTGAGCTGATGGCCGCGCTGGCCGAGCAGGCCCTTGAGCAGCCTGGCCTGACGCTCGGTATGGACGCGTAGCGGTGAACCGTCCTCCATCCAGACGGTGGCGTACTTGGCAGCCGATTTCTTCGGGCGGACATTGAGGATGATGCCGTTCAGGATCAGCCACCAGAGCGCCTTGGGAATCTCGACGACACGCGGATCGGAGAGGAACTGGCGCAGATAGCGTTTCAGCGCGGGAGCGGTCGGTGCCTCCGGTGTGCCGAGGTTGACGAGGACGACCGCAGTGGTCGCCGGGGTGCCGTGACGGTACGGCGGTTCCGGTAAATAGCGGGGCATCAGGAATCCGATTTGGAGGAAAGGGCGCTGGACAGCAGGCGGGCGGTGATGTCGACGATCGGGATGACGCGCTCGTAGGCCATGCGGGTCGGTCCGATGACGCCGAGCGAGCCGACGACCTGGCCATCGACGGTGTAGGGGGCCGCAATGACGCTGCATTCGTCGAGCGGGGCGATGCCCGATTCGCCACCGATGAAAATCTGAACACCCTCGGCCCGGTTCGAGACATCGAGCAGGCGCATCAGGCTGGAACGCTGTTCGAAGAGGTCGAACAACTCACGCAGGCGTTTCATGTTGGACGACAGCTCCTCGACGTCGAGCAGGTTCTTCTCGCCCGAAATAACGTAGGGTGTCGCGCTCTCCGTCATCGCGGCATCGCCGGCTTCGAGCGCAAGGCTCATCAGCGGCTTGATGTCGTCGCGTAGCTGCCGAATCTCCGCCGACAGGCGCTGGCGCATCTGCTCGAAATCGAGGCCGGCGAAATGCTGGGTCAGGTAGTTGGCCGCGGTGGTCAATTCGCTGGTCGAATACGCGCGGTCGGTCGTCACAATGCGGTTCTGCACGTCGCCATCGGCCGTGACAATGATGAGGAGTACCCTTTTTTCGGCCAGGCTGAGAAACTCGATCTGCCGGATGCGACTGCTCGGCCGGCGGGGAGCGACCACGACACCGGCGAAATGGGTCAGGCTGGAGAGCAGTTGCGAGGCGCTGGCGATGATCTGGCTCGAGGGGCGGCCTTGCAGGGCCTCCTCCAGTTGCCCGATCTGCCGGGCTTCCATTGGCTGCACGGTGAGCAGGCTGTCGACGAACAGGCGATAGCCGCGTGCCGTCGGGATCCGGCCGGCCGAGGTGTGCGGGCTGGCGACGAAGCCGGCTTCCTCGAGGTCGGCCATCACGTTGCGGATCGTGGCCGGCGACAGGTCGAGGCCGGAAAACTTCGACAAGGCGCGCGAGCCGACCGGCTGTCCGTCGGCGATGTAGTGTTCGACCAGGGTCTTCAGCAGGGTGCGGGCGCGTTCATCGAGCATGGCCCGATTGTACAAAAAAGCGCGGCGCGCGCTGCAAGCTGTTTTTATGCAAGAATTCGGCCCCATGAACCGAGGCTTCGCATCCTACCGCTCCCCACGGACCATCGCGCTGGTCGGCAAATACCATAGCCAGGAAATTGCCGAATCCCTGCGCCGTTTGGCTGAATATCTCTACGAGCGCGGCGTCTCGGTCTTCATCGAACGCGAGACGGCCGAGAACATCGGCAAGAAGGTCGACCTGTCGCGCTGGGTGACGTGCGGGTTCAACGATATCGGTGCCCATGCCGATCTCGCCATCGTACTCGGCGGTGACGGCACCATGCTCAACGCGGCCCGCCGCCTGGCCCGTTACTGCGTGCCGCTGGTCGGTGTGAACCAGGGGCGGCTCGGTTTCATGACCGATATCGCCCGCGACGATATGCTGACCTGCATGGATGACCTACTCGACGGCCGCTTCGACCCCGAGAACCGCATGCTGCTCGCTGCCGAAGTGACGCGCGACGGCAAAGAGATCGCCTCCAACATGGCGCTCAACGACGTGGTGGTCGACAAGGGCGCCATTGGCCGGATGATCGAGTTCGAACTGTTCATCGACGGTGAGTTCATCTACAACCTGCGCTCGGATGGTCTGATCGTCTCGACGCCGACCGGCTCGACGGCCTATTCGATGTCGGCTGGTGGCCCCATCCTGAATCCGACGCTGACCGGCATCGCGCTCGTGCCGCTGTGCCCGCATGCCCTGACCAACCGGCCGATCATCGTCAACGACAACACCGACATCGAGTTGCGCATCGTCTCCGCAGACGATCCGCGCGTGCACTTCGACGGCCAGGTGACGCTCGACCTGCTGCCGGGCGATTCGGTTCGCCTGCGCCGTTCCGAACACAAGATCTGCTTCCTGCACCCGCCGGGCTACAGCTATTTCGCCATGCTGCGCCAGAAACTGCAGTGGAGCGAACGGCCGAAGGGGCCCTGATGCTGCGCCAACTGACCATCAAAGATTTCGTCATCGTCGACCGGCTGGAGCTCGAATTCGCCGGCGGTTTTGGTGCCCTGACCGGCGAGACCGGTGCCGGCAAATCCATTCTGATCGACGCCCTGGCCCTGGCCCTGGGGGAACGGGCCGATGCCGGCGTCGTGCGATCGGGTTGCGACAAGGCCGACGTGGCGGCCAGTTTCGATATCGGCGGACTGCCCGAGGTTACCGCGTGGCTGACTGCCAACGATTTCGACGCTGACGGCGAATTGATCCTCCGCCGCGTGGTCGATGCCGGCGGCCGGTCGCGGGCCTACATCAACGGCTCGTCGGCGACCGTGCAGCAGTTGCGTGAAGTGGGTGAATGGCTAGTCGACATCCACGGCCAGCACGCCCATCAGTCCCTGTTGCGCGGCGATGCCCAGCGGACCTTGCTCGACACTCATGCCGGCCTCATTACCCAGGCCAAGGCGGTGGCCGGGGCCTGGAAGACCTGGCGCGAGGCCGAGCAGCAACTGCGCACGGCCAGCGAAGGGGTCGATGCCTTGCAGCGAGAACGCGAGCAACTGCAATGGCAGATCGGCGAACTCGATGCGCTGGCCTTCGCTGACGACGAATGGGCGACGCTCGATGTCGAACATCGCCGGCTTGGCCATGCCGCCAGCCTGATCGAAGGGGCCCAGTTCGCCCTCGGCGTACTGGCCGAGGACGACGCTGCCTGCGAGCGGCAGATCGACAGCGTGACCACCCGTCTCTCCGGGCTGGCCGAGTACGACCCGGCACTGGCCGAGGTGGCCGAACTGCTCGGTTCCGTGCAGGCAGAGTTGTCGGAGGCCGTATCGACCCTGCGTCGTTACGCCGACCGGGTCGACCTCGATCCATCCCGTCTCGCCGAGGTCGAGCGCCGGATGGATGCGGTCATGGCCCACGCCCGCAAATACCGTGTGCAGCCGGCCGAGTTGCCCGGGCTGCTAACTGCCTGGCGGCAGCGCCTGGCGGAGCTCGACGAATCGGCCGATCTGGCTGCCTTGGAAACCAAGGTTGCCACGACGCGGGCGGAATACCTGAAACTGGCCGAAAAGCTCTCTACCGGGCGCCAGAAGGCGGCCAAGGAAATGGGCCGGGCCGTCAGCGATGTCATGCGCCAGCTCGCCTTGTCGGCCGGGCGTTTCGAAGTGGCATTGCCGGCTGTCGAAGGCGGTTCGGCGCAGGGACTGGAGCTGGTCGAGTTCCGCATCGGCGGCTTGGCCGGCAACGAAGCCCGGCCGCTGGCCAAGGTTGCTTCGGGGGGGGAATTGTCGCGTATCAGCCTGGCGATCCAGGTGCTGACGTCGCGCTCGGCCAGCGTGCCGACCCTGATCTTCGATGAAGTCGACGTCGGTATCGGTGGCGGTGTTGCCGAGATTGTCGGCCGCCTGCTGCACGAACTGGGTCGCGAGCGCCAGGTGCTGTGCGTAACCCATCTTCCTCAGGTTGCCGCGCAGGCCGACTGGCAGTGGCAGGTCAGCAAGGCGACACGCGATGGCGTAACCTTGAGCGCCATCCAGCCGCTCGATCCGGCGGGTCGGGTGCAGGAAATCGCCCGCATGCTGGGTGGAGTCGAAATCACCGAGATCACCCGGCAGCACGCCAGCGAGCTGTTGCGTCGGCCGGCCTGATTCAGAAAGCGCCGACCAAACGCAGTACGGCGAGCAGGGCGAGAAGCAGGAAAAAGATGCCGCTGACGCGGTGAATCCAGTGCAGCGGCAGCTTGTTGAGCAGGCGACGCCCGGCATACACACCGAGCAGCGAGGTCGTGGCCAGCGCTAGCGTGCCGCCCACCCAGGTTGCCGCCGTATCGGCCGTGCTGCCCAGGCCGGCGACGGCGATCTGTGTCTTGTCACCGAACTCGGCCAGGAAAATCATCAGGAAGGTAGTGGCGAAAACGCCGTGCCCCTGCTTTTCCTCGATCTCCTCATCGTCATCCTCCTCGAAGCGCAGGGCTGCGATGCCGAACCAGGCAAAGAGCAGGGCAACGGCAGCGGTCACCACCCATTCCGGCAGCCAGGCGGCAACCGCCGCGCCGAACAGCACGGCGAGCAGGTTGAGCACGGCAAACGCGGCGATCGCTCCGAGCACGACCGGCAGGCCGCGATGGCGGGCGGCCAGCGTCATGCAGACGAGCTGGCTCTTGTCGCCGAACTCGGCAAGCGCGATCAGCAGATAGGTGGCGCCGGCCGAAGACAGCCAGGCCGCCGCGTCGGCGGTCAGCAAAATGGGCATTGCACGAGGAAGATCAGGCCTTTTTCTTGGTGCCGCACTCGGCGCAATTGCCGTAGATGTACAGGGCGTGGTCCTGGATGGTGAAGCCGCGCTCCTCGGCGACAGCGTTCTGGCGTTTCTCGATTTCCGGATCGAAAAATTCCTCGACCTTGCCGCATTCGACGCAGACCAGATGGTCGTGGTGCTTGCCGCGATTGACCTCGAAAACGGCCTTGCCGGATTCGAAGAAGTGGCGTTCGAGCAAGCCGGCCTGCTCGAACTGGGTGAGGACGCGATAGACGGTGGCCAGGCCGATATCCATGTTTTCGGCCAGCAACATGCGATAGACGTCCTCAGCCGTCATGTGGCGCTGGGTGCTTTTCTCGAACAGTTCGAGAATCTTCAGTCGGGGGAATGTGGCTTTCAGCCCCATATTCTTGAGGCTTTGCGGATCGCTCATTGCAGGAGTTCCGGAAGTTGTTCTGTCAGGGCGAGGTGCCGATTTCAGGTATGATATACCGCTTCAAAGCCGATTCAAAAACCGGATTTCCGAATGCGTCGTTCCCGTCTCACGCTCCTTGCCTTTTCCTGCGCGCTGCTTGCCGCCTGCTCCTGGAAACCGGGCTTCATCAACGAATACAAGATCGATATCCAGCAGGGCAATGTGCTGACCCAGGACATGGTTGCTCAGCTGAAGCCGGGGCAGACCAGGGATCAAGTGCGCTTCCTGCTTGGTACGCCGATGGTTGCCGATATCTTCCACCAGCAGCGCTGGGACTACGTTTACAGCTATCGGAACGGCCAGACCGGCCAGGTCGAATCGCGCAAGTTCGTCGTCTTTTTCGATGCCGACAACCGCCTGGAGCGGGTCGGTGGCGATGTCGACGTGGCATCGACAGAAGAACTGACGACACCGGTCAACAAGAGCCGTCTGGTTGATCTCGGCTCGCTGTCCGGCGAGGCCGCCGACAAACCCTTGCCGCCGCGCGAGGAGCCGGGCTGGTTCCGGCGTTTCATGAACATGTTTGGATTCTAGGAATGAGCGAAACACGTATTGGTATCGTGGGAGGCGGCGGCCGTATGGGCCGCATGCTCATCGAGGCTACCCTGAAGGGCGAGGGCGTCGCGCTCGGCGCCGCCTTTGATGTGCCGGGCAGCCCGGCAATCGGCAAGAACGCCGGAGAACTGGTGGGCCTGGTATCCGATGTCGTCGTCGGTGACGATGTGGCAGCCGGTTTAAAAGACATCGATGTCCTGATCGATTTCACCCGCCCGCAAGGCACGCTGGTTCATCTCGAACTCTGCCGGCAGGCCGGTGTCGGCATGGTCATTGGCACCACCGGCTTCGAGGCCGACGGCAAGGCCGCCATTGCCGAGGCGGCGAAGGATATTCCCGTCGTTTTTGCCCCGAATATGGCGGTCGGCGTCAATGTCGTCTTCAAGCTGCTCGACATGGCGGCACGCATCATGGATCAGGGCTACGACATCGAAGTGGTCGAAGCCCATCACCGCATGAAGATCGACGCCCCGTCGGGCACCGCCTTGCGTATGGGCGAGGTCGTCGCCAACGCGCTTGGTCGTGACCTGGAAGCATGTGCTGTCTATGGTCGCGAAGGCGTCACTGGCGAACGCGATCCGTCGACCATCGGCTTCGCCACGGTGCGTGGCGGCGACATCGTCGGCGACCATACCGTGATGTTCTGCGGCATTGGCGAGCGCGTCGAAATCACCCACAAGGCGAGCAGCCGCATGCCCTACGCCCTGGGCAGCCTGCGTGCTGCGCGCTTCATGGCCGGTCGTCGGAACGGTCTGTTCGACATGCAGGACGTGCTCGGCTTGCGCTGATCCTCGATGAAATCCCGGCTGCTGGCCAAACAGCTTCAGGAAATCTTTGGCGGTGAAGGCGAGCCGCAGCTCCGGCAGTTGATTGAGCAGGCGCGGGCCGCGCACCAGGGGGCTCTCGCCGATGGCCTGGAAAAGCTGCTCGGTACGGTCGATTCGGCTTATCGCGCCTATGCCGGGATGAACCTGAGCGGCTGGTACGCCAAGCTTTCCGGGGATGCGCTGACCGACTGGAACCTGGTGAGCGGCAACATCGATTCCGGTCGCCAGTGGAAGCAGATGCTTGGCTATGCCGAGGAAGATCTCGATAACTCCATCGTCCAGTGGCAACGCCTGGTGCATCCCGAGGATCTACGCGCCTTGCAGGCCCGGATCGATGCCCACCTGAAGAACCAGGAGGGCAGCTTTCAGGCGGAGTGCCGCATGAAGGCGCGCGATGGTCAATGGCGCTGGTTCCTGTTGCGCGGTGCGGTAGCGGCGCGCGACGCCGACGGGCGGCCGAGTCGGGTGCTCATGCTGCAGCGCGACATCAGCGAGGTGAAGGCAGCCGAGGCGGCGCTGATTTCGGCCAAGGAGGCCGCCGAGTCGGCCAACCGGGCGCGTGGCGCCTTCCTGGCCAACATGAGCCACGAAATTCGCACACCGATGAACGGCATCATCGGCATGACGGAATTGGCGCTCGATACCCAGCTGGATGCCGAGCAAAAGCACTACCTGAAGACGGTCAAGTCCTCGGCCGAGGCGCTACTCACCATCGTTAACGACATCCTCGATTTTTCGAAGATCGAGGCCGGCAAGGTTGAGTTCGAGTCACTGCCCTTCTCGGTCCATGATGTCGTTCTTGAGGCGGTGCGTGTCCTCGCCGTGGGGGCGCACAAGAAGGGGTTGGAATTGATCGCCGACGTGCGGCCCGACGTGCCGGCCCGCATTGTGGGAGATCCGACGCGCCTGCGGCAGGTGGTCATCAACCTGGTTGGCAACGCGATCAAGTTCACCGAAGCCGGGGAGGTGCTGGTCAAGGTCGAAGTCGACCAGCGAACGGAGCGCTCGGTCTTTCTCCGTTTCTCGATTCGCGACACCGGCATCGGTGTGCCGGCCGACAAGCAGCAAGCCATCTTCGAAGCCTTTTCTCAGGCCGACGTATCGACTACCCGGCGTTTCGGCGGCACGGGTCTCGGTCTGGCCATCTGCGCCCGTTTGGTACAGTTGATGGATGGTCGAATCTGGCTGGAAAGCCAGTCCGGCCAGGGGGCGCTCTTTTCGTTCACCGGGCGTTTTGGCGTTGAAGCCGTGGTACAAGGGGGGGCGGCGCCCGTGTGCTATGAGGGGCGGCGTGCTCTGGTCATCGATGACAACGCCAACAGCGGCCGCTATCTGGTTGAACTGCTCGAGCGTCATGGCATCCAGGCTTCGTTGTCGGCTGATGGCGCTGCAGCCGTCGCGGCAATTGAGCGCAGCCGGCTGGTCGATTTTCCGTACGACTACATCGTGGCCGATGCCAACATGGATGCGCCGGCTGGTTTCACACTGGCCGAGACCTGGGGGCGCTCCGGGCACAAGGAACGGCTGCTTGTCATGCTGACAACCGAGAACCAGCGTCATGATCTGGCCCGGTTGCGCGAGATCGGTGTCTCGGCCCATCTGGTCAAGCCGGTCGGAGCGCCTGATCTGGCCGATGCGCTGGCCCTGGCTGAAGGGCAGGGCACGGTCGGCCTCGATAGTTTCATCCTGTCCGAGGTTGATTTCGACGAGCGGCTGGTCGACGAGGCGCCGGGTGGACTGAAAATTCTTCTCGTCGAGGATAACCCGGTCAATCAGGAGCTGGCCAAGCGCCTGCTCGAGAAGGAGTCGCATCGGGTGACCATCGCCAACAACGGCGCCGAGGCGGTTGATCTGTTCGATGATGCGCATTTCGACGTGATCCTGATGGACATGCAGATGCCGGTCATGGGCGGTATCGAGGCTACCGAGGCGATCCGCTCGCGCGAGATGCGGCGGAGCTGGGTCGTCTCCCAGGAGTTCAAGCCGGTTTACATCATTGCCATGACGGCCAACGTGATGGCTTCCGATCGCGAGCGTTGCATCGAGGCCGGAATGAATGACTATGTCGCCAAGCCACTCCGCCCGGAAGAACTCCATGCCGCGCTGGTCAGGGCGCGTGGTGTTGGCGAGGGGGGGCAGGAAGTGGCCGGGGGCGATGCTGTCTTGTTCGAGACATTGACCCGCCTCGATCTCGATGCGGCCTTGCGGGATATTGGCGAACCCGAACTGCTCGCCACGATGGCCGGAATGCTGCTCTCCGAGTGGGAGGCCCACCTTGGCCGCCTGCGTGGGGCGATCGATGTGACCGATGCGCACGAAACGCGCATGCATGCCCACACGCTGAAGAGCCTGCTGGCGATGTTCCACGCCGAGCATGCCCGGCGTCGGGCGATGGATATCGAGCAGGCGACACTGGACGTCGAGCGTGTCGATTGGGCTGCTTGCCGGCGTCTCTACGGTGCCCTGGTGGACGAAATGGGCCTGATCAAACCGGCCTTCGAGCGCTACGTTGAGACGCGTGTAATCCCTTGAATTTGCCTGAAAAGCCCTTTTTCGGCTAGAATAGAAAGGTTAAAAAGCACAAGCGGGGAGGCGCAAGCCTTCCCGCTTGGCACATGAACAAGCAGAAAATAATTGGAGAGCCGACGTGTCGCTGCTGCCCTCATTCACCCCCGCCATTCTCGCCCTCGCCGACGGAACGGTTTTCAAGGGCCAATCCATCGGCGCCGATGGCGTTACCAGTGGCGAAGTGGTGTTCAACACCGCGATGTCCGGCTATCAGGAAATCCTAACCGATCCTTCCTACTGCCGTCAGATCGTCACCCTGACCTATCCGCATATCGGTAATACCGGCTGCAATGACGAGGATTTCGAATCCGCCGCCAATTTTGCTGCCGGCCTGATCATTCGCGACCTGCCGCGTCGCGCATCCAACTGGCGTAGCGAGGAAGACCTCGGCGCCTATCTGAAGAAGCACGGGATCGTCGCCATCGCCGGCATCGATACCCGCAAGCTGACCCGCATCCTGCGCGAAAAGGGTGCCCAGGCCGGCTGTATCCTGGCTGGCGAGATCGACGAAGCCAAGGCGCTGGCCATGGCCAAGGCCTTCCCGGGCCTGGCTGGCATGGACCTGGCCAAGGTCGTTTCGGCCAAGGCCGGTTACGAGTGGGCCGAAGCCGAATGGACGCTGGAAGGCTACAGGCAGCGTGCCGAAGAGCGTTTCCATGTCGTGGCCTACGATTTCGGCGTCAAGCGCAACATCCTACGCATGCTGGCCGAGCGGGGCGTGCGACTGACCGTCGTGCCGGCGCAAACGCCGGCGGCCGACGTGCTGGCCATGAAGCCGGATGGTGTTTTCCTGTCCAACGGCCCGGGGGACCCGGAACCTTGCGACTACGCCATCGCGGCCATTCGTGAATTCCTCGAGCGCGGTGTGCCGACCTTTGGTATCTGCCTGGGCCACCAGTTGCTGGCCCTGGCCTCCGGTGCCCGGACGATGAAAATGAAGTTCGGCCACCATGGCGCCAACCACCCGGTCAAGGATCTCGATTCCGGCCAGGTGTTGATCACCAGCCAGAACCACGGCTTTGCCGTCGATGGCGATTCGCTGCCGGCCAACCTGCGTGCGACTCATGTCTCGCTATTCGATAGTTCCCTGCAAGGTATCGCCCGCACCGATGTGCCGGCCTTCTCCTTCCAGGGCCATCCGGAAGCGAGCCCCGGTCCGCACGACGTGGCCTACCTGTTCGACCGCTTCCTCGACTGCATGACGCGTGGCGTCGCAGCGCTGAACCCCGCGCAATAAGGCGAGAGTAAAGAAATGCCGAAACGTACAGACATCAAGAGTGTTTTGATTATTGGCGCCGGCCCGATCATCATCGGTCAGGCCTGCGAATTCGATTACTCCGGCGCCCAGGCCTGCAAGGCCCTGCGCGAAGAGGGTTACAAGGTCATCCTGGTCAATTCCAACCCGGCGACCATCATGACCGATCCGGAAATGGCCGATGTGACCTACATCGAGCCGATCACCTGGCAAGTCGTTGCCAAGATCATCGAGAAGGAACGTCCGGACGCACTGCTGCCGACCATGGGCGGCCAGACCGCGCTGAACTGCGCGCTGGATCTCGACCGGGAAGGCGTGCTCGCCAAGTTCAACGTCGAACTGATCGGCGCCTCCAAGGAAGCCATCGACAAGGCCGAGGACCGCCAGAAGTTCAAGGACGCGATGACCAAGATCGGTCTCGGCTCCGCCAAGTCGGCCACCGCGCACAGCATGGAAGAGGCCTACCAGGTCCAGGCGATGATCGGCTTCCCGACCATCATCCGCCCGTCCTTCACGCTGGGTGGTACCGGCGGCGGTATCGCCTACAACATGGAAGAGTTCGAGACCATCTGCAAGCGCGGTCTCGAAGCCTCGCCGACCAACGAGCTGCTGATCGAAGAATCGCTGCTCGGCTGGAAGGAATACGAGATGGAAGTGGTCCGCGACAAGGCGGACAACTGCATCATCATCTGCTCGATCGAGAACCTCGACCCGATGGGTGTGCACACCGGCGACTCGATCACCGTCGCGCCGGCCCAGACGCTGACCGACAAGGAATACCAGCTGCTGCGTAATGCCTCGATCGCCGTGTTGCGCGAGATCGGCGTCGATACCGGTGGCTCCAACGTGCAGTTCTCGATCAATCCGAAGGATGGTCGCTGCATCGTCATCGAAATGAACCCGCGCGTCTCGCGTTCGTCCGCGCTGGCTTCCAAAGCCACCGGCTTCCCGATCGCCAAGATTGCCGCCAAGCTGGCTGTCGGCTACACGCTGGACGAGCTGGCCAACGACATTACCGGCGGCAAGACCCCGGCATCGTTCGAGCCGTCGATCGACTATGTCGTCACCAAGGTGCCGCGTTTCGCTTTCGAGAAGTTCCCGCAGGCCGATTCCACCCTGACGACTCAGATGAAGTCGGTCGGCGAAGTGATGGCCATCGGCCGCACCTTCCAGGAGTCGCTGCAAAAGGCCCTGCGCGGCCTCGAAGTCGGCGTGGATGGCTTCAACCTGAAGTCGGTCGATCCGGAAACCATCGACGAACAACTGGCCCGGCCGTCGCCGGATCGCCTGTGGTACGTCGCCGATGCCTTCGGTATTGGCATGTCGGTCGAAAAGGTTTTCGAGTTGACCAAGATCGACCCGTGGTTCCTGGTTCAGATCAAGGAGATCGTCGATCTCGAACTGGCCGTCGAGAAGCGTGATTTCGCCTCGCTGACCGCCGAGGAAATCCGCTTCCTGAAGCGTAAGGGCTTCGCCGATCGCCGCCTGGCCTATCTGCTGAAGACGACCGAGTCGGAATTCCGTCAGCGCCGCCAGGAAATGGGGGTACGCCCGGTCTACAAGCGCGTCGACACCTGCGCTGCCGAATTCGCCACCGGCACCGCTTACATGTACTCGACCTATGAGGACGAGTGCGAAGCACAGCCGACCGACAAGAAGAAGATCATGGTGCTGGGCGGCGGTCCGAACCGCATCGGCCAGGGCATCGAGTTCGACTACTGCTGCGTGCATGCCGCGATGGCGATGCGCGAGGATGGTTACGAGACCATCATGGTCAACTGCAACCCGGAAACCGTGTCGACTGACTACGACACTTCCGACCGCCTTTATTTCGAGCCGCTGACCCTGGAAGACGTGCTGGAAATCTGCGCCATTGAAAAGCCGGTTGGCGTCATCGTCCAGTACGGCGGCCAGACCCCGCTCAAGTTGGCCTTGGCGCTGGAAGCCAACGGTGTGCCCATCATCGGCACCACCCCGGAGTCGATCGACATCGCCGAAGACCGCGAGCGCTTCCAGAAACTGCTGCATGAACTCGGTCTCAAGCAGCCGCCCAACCGCACGGCGCGTACCGAAGAAGAGGCCCTGCGTCTGGCGCAGGAAATCGGCTATCCGCTGGTCGTTCGTCCGTCCTATGTGCTCGGCGGCCGGGCCATGGAAATCGTCCATGAGCAGAAGGATCTCGAGCGCTACATGCGCGAGGCGGTGAAGGTTTCCAACGATTCGCCGGTGCTGCTTGACCGCTTCCTGAACGATGCCGTCGAGTGCGACGTCGATGCCCTGTCCGATGGCGAGGAAGTGATCATCGGTGGCGTCATGGAGCATATCGAACAGGCTGGCGTGCATTCCGGCGATTCGGCGTGCTCGCTGCCGCCTTACTCGCTGTCGGCCGCCATCCAGGACGAACTGCGCCGCCAGACCAAGTTGATGGCCAAGGCGCTCAATGTTTGCGGCCTGATGAACGTGCAGTTCGCGATCAAGGACAACGACGTCTACGTGCTGGAAGTGAACCCGCGTGCCTCACGTACCGTCCCCTACGTGTCCAAGGCTACCGGCCTGCAACTGGCCAAAATCGCGGCCCGCTGCATGTCCGGCCGCAGCCTGAAGGATCAGGGCGTGACCAAGGAAGTCATCCCGCCGTATTTCTCGGTGAAGGAGGCCGTCTTCCCCTTCGTGAAGTTCCCGGGTGTCGATACCATCCTCGGGCCGGAAATGAAGTCCACCGGCGAAGTGATGGGCGTCGGCACTACGTTCGCGGAAGCCTTCGTCAAGTCGCAGTTGGCTGCCGGTGTGAAGCTGCCGAAGTCGGGCAAGGTTTTTCTGTCGGTCAAGGACAGCGACAAGGCCAAGGCCATCGAGATCGCCAAGCATTTGCACCAAGCGGGGTTCCAGCTGGTCGCGACGCGCGGTACGGCGCATGCCATCGAGGCGGCCGGCTTGCCGGTGCAGCCGGTCAATAAGGTGACCGAAGGGCGTCCGCACATCGTCGATATGATCAAGAACAACGAAATTGCGTTGATCATCAATACGGTGGAAGAGAAGCGCGGTGCGATCAACGACTCCCGTTCGATCCGGACCTCCGGCCTGCAGGCGCGTGTGACGATGTACACGACGATCTGGGGTGCCGAGGCGGCAGCCGAGGGTATCCGTCACCTGGGCGAACTCGTGGTTTATCCGATCCAGACGCTGCATTCGCAGCTTCACTAAGACCAACCCGAACCGCCGGATTGCCCCGTTTCGGGCGCCGGCGGTTTTGCTTTTGCTGGAAGAAGAGATGAGCAAAATTCCGCTGACCGTTACCGGCGCCGAAAAGCTGCGTGAAGAACTGCATCGCCTGAAGACGGTTGATCGCCCGAATGTCGTGGCGGCAATCGCCGAAGCGCGTTCGCACGGCGATCTTTCCGAAAATGCCGAATACGATGCGGCCAAGGAGCGCCAGGGTTTTATCGAAGGGCGCATCGCCGAAGTCGAGGGCAAGTTGTCGAATGCCCAGATCATCGACCCCAAGTTGCTCGATGCCGACGGTCGCTGCGTCTTCGGTGCGACAGTCGAGATGGAAGATCAGGATACCGGCGATACGGTGACTTACCAGATCGTTGGCGAGGACGAGGCTGACATCAAGAACGGCAAGATATCGGTCAATTCCCCGGTGGCGCGTGCCCTGATCGGCAAGTACGCCGGTGACATCGCCCAGGTTCAGGCGCCGGGCGGCATTCGCGAATACGAGATCATCGACGTCCGCTACGAGTAAGCAGCCGATCGATGCGGCGATTTTCCGAAGCGCTCTATCTGCTGGCCATTGCCCTGTGGGTGGGGGGCTTGTGGGCGATCGGTTATATTGCAGCGCCGGTGCTCTTCGCCAGCCTCGCCGACCGGCAACAGGCTGGCATGGTGGCGGGGCGGCTGTTTGCCTTGATCGGGTGGGTCGGGCTTGGCTGTGCTACCTATCTGGCAGCATTCACCCTGGTTCGCTCAGGCAGCCGGTTTTTCAGGAATCCGATTTTCTGGCTGGTGCTGGTGATGGGCGCACTGACCCTGGCCAGCCAGTTCGGCATCCAGCCGCTGATGGCCCGGATGAAGGCCGAGGCCTTGCCACGCGAAGTGATGGAGAGCGTCTTGCGTGACCGCTTTGCCACCTGGCATGGCATTTCCAGCATACTCTACCTGGTACAGAGTCTGCTGGGGCTATGGCTGGTGGTTGGGAGCGGTCGCGGGCTGAAGTGATCAGCCCTGGAAGCTGCGTTTCGTGCGGCGCGGTGCGGAGGAGCGGCTCGGCGCATTTTTTTTGGCTTCCGCTGCCGCCTTTTCCGGATTGTGGCGATAGACGACGAGCAGCTTGCCAATGTGCTGGACGGGCGCGGCACCCAGTTCGCTGCAGATTTGTTCATAGTAGGCGATACGATCGTCACGGCTGTCGCCATAGACGCGGATTTTGATCAGTTCATGTGCCTTGAGGCAGTTGTCGATTTCCTTGAGGACCGCGTCGGTCAGGCCGTTTTCCGAAATCGAAACGACCGGATGCAGGGCGTGAGCCTGGGCGCGCAGTTCGCGGCGCTGGGCCGAAGTGAGTTGTTGCATAGTTATAAAACCTTTCAAAAACGGCATTTTACCGAATGAAGAGAACCAGAACCAGCAAGGCGTGGATGATGGAGCATGTCAATGATCCCTACGTTCAGCTCGCCAAGAAAGAAGGCTGGCGTTCGCGCGCAGCATTCAAGCTGATGGAGATCGATGACAAGGACAAGCTGCTCAAGCGTGGCGAGGTGGTTGTCGACCTCGGGGCGACCCCGGGCGGCTGGTCGCAAGTCGCCGTCAAGCGGGTAGGGGACGCAGGTCTGGTCTTCGCGCTCGACTTGCTGGAAATGGAGCCGATTCACGGCGTGCACTTCATCCAAGGCGATTTTCGCGAAGACGACGTGCTGGAAAAGCTCGAAACGCTTCTCGGCGAGCGGCGAGTCGGGCTTGTTATGTCTGACATGGCGCCCAATATGTCAGGTGTGCCGCTGGTCGATCAGGCACGGGTAATGCATCTGGCCGAGCTTGGCCTGGAGTTTTCGAGAGCCCACTTGAAACCGGAAGGCGCATTTCTGGTCAAAGTTTTCCAGGGAACGGATTACGAAGCGTTTTTGAAATTGATGCGTGAAACCTTCAAGACCGTCGTGGTCCGGAAACCGGATGCCTCGCGCGACCGTAGCGCCGAGCTTTATTTGCTTGGACGCACATTGCGATGAGACTTTTGATTAGAATTCCATTTTTATCGCTCGACGCTGTAGAAGGAGAGCAAGCTTGAACAACATGTTCAAAAACCTCGCAATCTGGCTGGTCATCGGCCTGGTGCTGATGACGGTCTTCAACCAGTTCAACAACCGTCAGGTTGCGACCGGTGCTGTCGAATATTCCCAGTTCATCGAAGAGGTGAAGGCTGGCCGTATCGCCAAGGTGGTCATGGAAGGCCGTACGCTGAAGGCGACCACTTCGGAGGGCAAGCGCATCACCTCGTATGCGCCACCCGATCTCTGGCTGGTTTCTGACCTGCTGAAGAATGGCGTCAAGATTGAGGCGCGTCCGGAGGAAGAGCCGTCCTTCCTGATGAACATCTTCGTCAGCTGGTTCCCGATGCTGTTGCTGATTGGCGTCTGGGTCTTCTTCATGCGCCAGATGCAGGGTGGCGGCAAGGGTGGTGCCTTCTCCTTCGGCAAGTCGCGGGCCCGGATGACCGACGAGGCGCAGAACACCATCACCTTTGCAGATGTGGCCGGTTGCGACGAGGCCAAGGAAGAGGTGCAGGAATTGGTTGATTTCCTGCGCGATCCCTCGAAGTTCCAGAAACTGGGTGGTCGCATTCCGAAAGGGGTGCTGATGGTAGGCAACCCGGGTACCGGCAAGACGCTGCTCGCCAAGGCCATTGCCGGTGAGGCGAAGGTGCCGTTCTTCAGCATTTCGGGTTCGGATTTCGTTGAAATGTTCGTCGGTGTCGGTGCCGCCCGTGTCCGCGACATGTTCGAAAATGCCAAGAAGCACGCGCCGTGCATCATCTTCATCGATGAAATCGACGCCGTCGGTCGTCATCGTGGTGCAGGTCTCGGCGGTGGTAACGATGAGCGCGAACAGACGTTGAACCAGTTGCTGGTCGAAATGGATGGCTTCGAGGGGCATTCCGGCATCATCGTCATTGCGGCCACCAACCGGCCCGACATTCTCGACCCTGCGCTGCTGCGCCCTGGGCGCTTCGATCGGCAGGTCGTCGTGCCGCTGCCCGATATTCGGGGGCGTGAGGAAATTCTCAAGGTGCACATGCGCAAAGTACCCATTGCCGGGGACGTCAAGGCTGACGTGATTGCCCGCGGTACGCCCGGCTTTTCCGGTGCCGACCTGGCCAACCTCGTCAATGAGGCTGCGCTGTTTGCCGCCCGCCGCAACAAGCGCCTGGTCGATATGGATGACTTCGAGATGGCCAAGGACAAGATCATGATGGGCGCCGAGCGCCGCAGCATGGTCATGACCGAGGAAGAGAAGATGAACACCGCCTACCACGAGTCGGGCCATGCGGTTGTCGCCAAGCTGGTACCCAAATCCGACCCGGTGCACAAGGTCACCATCATCCCGCGTGGCCGAGCCCTTGGCCTGACCATGCAGTTGCCGGAGCAGGATCGCTATGCTTACGACCGGGAATACCTGATGAGCCGTATCGCCGTGCTGTTCGGCGGCCGTATCGCAGAAGAGTTGTTCATGAACCAGATGACGACCGGTGCTTCGAACGATTTCGAGCGGGCAACGTCGATGGCACGCGACATGGTTACCCGTTATGGCATGTCCGATCTGGGTGTCATGGTCTATGGCGAGAACGATGGCGAGGTTTTCCTCGGGCGTTCCGTCACCCAGCACAAAAATGTTTCGGAAGCCACCATGCAGAAGGTTGATGCGGAAATTCGCCGCATCATCGACCAGCAGTACGCCTTGGCGCGCAAGCTGCTCGAAGAAAACCGCGACAAGGTGGAAGCGATGACCAAGGCCCTGCTCGAATGGGAAACTATCGATGCGGAGCAAATCGACGACATCATGGCCGGCAAGCCGCCGCGTCCGCCGAAACCGACACAGGGCTCTTCCCGTTCTTCAGCGTCCAACGATTCGTCGGGTGCCGAGCCGAGTGCCACTGCTCCTGCCTGATTTTGCTCGATTCAAACCTGGCCGGGACGAGTTCCCGGCTTTTTGTTTTTTGCCATGACCAACTTGCATTGTGGTTCCTATTCCCTATCCCTTGATCGTCCTTTGATCATGGGCATTGTCAATTTGACGCCTGACTCATTTTCTGGCGATGGCCTGGTTGGTGACGTGGATCGCGCCATCCGGCATGCGCGCGAGCAGTTCGAGGCGGGTTCGGATATTCTCGACATTGGCGCCGAATCCTCTCGTCCGGGTGCCATTCCCACGCCAGAAGACGAGGAACTTCGCCGTCTGATACCCGTGTTGCGCGAAATTACCCCCTGGGGCGTCCCTGTCTCGGTCGATACCTACAAGCCAGTTGTCATGCGTGCTGCGCTCGAGGCTGGTGCGAGCATGATCAATGATATTGCGGGCTTGTCGCGTCCGGGGGCGATCGAGGCGGTCGCCGGAAGTGATTGCGGTATCTGTCTGATGCACATGCGAGGTGAGCCAGGTACCATGCAACAGGCTCCCTGCTACGACGATGTCGTCTCCGAGGTCCGGTCTTTTCTCGCCGATGCAGTAGCCCGTTGCCAAGCGGCCGGAATATCGGCAGAACGACTCGTTTTGGATCCGGGTTTTGGTTTCGGCAAGACGCTGGAGCACAATCTGGCAATGTTTCGACGCTTGTCCGAGCTGTCGGTGGAGGACCTGCCGCTGCTTGTCGGTGTTTCGCGGAAAACCATGCTCGGGGCGATAACGGGTCGGCCGGTGGGGCAACGGCAGACGGCCAGTGTTGCGGCAGCACTCGTTGCGGCACAGAAGGGTGCGAAAATACTACGTGTGCATGATGTTGCCGCGACCCGGGATGCCCTGGCCGTCTGGTCGGCGATTGAAAATGGGGAAAGCAAATGAGCAGAAAATATTTTGGCACTGATGGTGTCCGTGGTCGGGTCGGTCAGGCGCCGATTACTCCGGATTTTGTCATGCGGCTGGGCTACGCCGCAGGCAAGGTGTTGCTTGGGCAAAGCGAAATGCCGGTCGGGGAGCGGCCAGCCGTCCTGATCGGCAAGGACACCCGTCTGTCAGGCTACATGCTCGAGTCAGCGCTGGAGGCGGGGTTTTCCGCGGCTGGCGTCGATGTTTGCCTGGTGGGGCCGTTGCCGACTCCGGCGGTTGCTTACCTGACCCGTGCGTTACGTTTGCAGGCAGGGATCGTGATCTCCGCCTCCCATAACCCGTATTACGATAATGGGATTAAATTCTTTTCGTCGCAGGGTACGAAGCTGCCGGATGATGTCGAAAAAGCGATCGAGTCGGGGATCGACGAGCCGATGGTTTGTGCCCCTCCTGCTGGGTTGGGTCGGGTCAGGCGGATCGACGATGCGCGTGGCCGGTACATCGAGTTCTGCAAGAGTACCTTCCCGAACGATCTGGATTTGCGCGGTCTTAAGATTGTCACCGACTGTGCCCACGGTGCGGCCTATCACATCGCACCGAGCGTATTTCACGAGCTGGGTGCGGAAGTGGTCAGCATAGGTGTTCAGCCGAACGGTCTGAATATCAATGATGCGGTCGGTGCTACGGCACCGAGGGCCTTGTGTGAGGCGGTGCTGGCCAATCGGGCCGATCTGGGCATAGCGCTCGATGGCGATGCGGATCGTCTGCAAATGGTTGATGCCGAGGGTAATCTCTACGATGGCGATCAGTTGCTTTATGCCATTGTACGAAGTCGTCTTCGTCTCTCTCCGGTCAAGGGGGTGGTGGGCACCCTGATGAGCAACCTGGCCTTGGAGCATGCCCTAACAAAATTGGAGGTGCCTTTCGCACGCGCTGCAGTGGGTGACCGCTATGTGGTTGAAATGCTGCACGACAAGGGCTGGCTCTACGGCGGCGAAAATTCAGGCCACATCCTGGCGCTTGACCGTCACACCACGGGCGATGGCATCGTTGCTGCGCTACAGGTTCTGGCTGCCTTGAAAGAGGCGGGCGGGGATTTGAAGGCCTTGTTGGGCGATCTGGTTCTCTACCCGCAAAAATTGATCAATGTACCGGTCGCCCGGGGATTCTCCTGGCGTGATCATCCTTCGATTGGTGCGGCCGTGATGGACGCCGAAACCCGCTTGGCGGGCCGGGGGCGTGTGTTGCTGCGTGCATCCGGGACCGAACCGCTGCTGCGTGTGATGGTAGAGGGGGAGGATGCGGCAGAAGTCCTTGATGCCGCGGAGAAACTGGCGGCTGTCGTGCGGGAAAGCGCCCAGTAAGTCACCTCGGTTCCCAGTTTATATTGACCGCAAAATCGCCAAGTCGCTATAATCCAAAGGTTTTTCGCCACCCGAATCCCCGCTCCTATGCGCAAAAAGCTTGTTGCTGGTAACTGGAAGATGCACGGCAGCCTTGCGCAGAATGCGATGTTGCTCGATGCCATCAAGGCGGGCGTGGATGGTCTGGGTTGCGATGTTGCTGTATGCCCGCCTTATCCGTATCTCGCTCAGGCCCAGTCCACTCTGTCTGGTACGGCTGTGGCCTGGGGTGCGCAGTCGGTCAGTGAGCATGTTGATGGTGCCTTCACGGCCGAGGTTTCGGCAACGATGCTGGCGGACTTTGGCTGCCGCTATGTGTTGGTGGGGCACTCTGAGCGACGTGCAATGTATGGTGAAACCGATGTGCTGGTGGCGGCCAAGTTTGCTGCGGCGCAGCGTGCTGGTCTGCTTCCCATTTTGTGTGTAGGGGAGACGCTTGCCGAACGTGAGGCGGGAATGACTGACTTGGTGGTTTTTCGCCAGTTGGATGCAGTTGTTGAGGCATGTGGTATTCAGGCTCTCCGGGAGGCTGTGGTTGCCTATGAGCCAGTTTGGGCAATTGGTACTGGTGTGACGGCTTCGCCCGCGCAGGCTCAGGAAGTGCATGCTGCTATTCGCTCCAGGGTGGCTGCTGTCGATGGTGGTGTAGCGGGTGTGTTACGCATTCTTTATGGCGGCAGCGTCAAGCCGCAGAATGCGGAAGAATTGTTCGGGCAGTGCGATGTCGATGGTGGCTTGATCGGCGGTGCAGCTCTGGTTGCAGAAGATTTCCTGGCAATTTGCCGGGTGGCAAATTAATAGGTTGATACATGAACTGGTTATTCTCAGTCATTCTGGCTGTTCATATTCTTGTGGCGATTGCCATTATTGGTCTTGTCTTGATGCAGCATGGCAAAGGGGCTGACATGGGGGCTGCGTTCGGGAGTGGGGCGTCTGGCAGTCTCTTTGGCGCTACTGGTTCCGCAAATTTCCTGAGTCGTACGACAGGTATTCTGGCGGCTGTGTTTTTTGCAACCAGCCTTGCCTTGGCTTACATTGGCTCGAATAAGCCAAAAACGACTGGCAGTGTGATGCAAGAAGCGGTACAATCTGAGTCTGTTTCGCAGCCGGCAAAGGTTGGTGGCGAGGCGCCGGTAGGTGCGGCGGATGCGGCATCGAAGGCAAAGGAAATACCGAAGTAACGCAAGTGGTTCTGCCTGGTCCAAGTCCTCGCCAGGTGGACAAAAATATAAGCCGACGTGGTGAAATTGGTAGACACGCTATCTTGAGGGGGTAGTGGCGCAAGCTGTGCGAGTTCGAGTCTCGCCGTCGGCACCAAAAACTGGGGCAGTGCACCGTTCAATTGTGTGTGCTGTTTCGAACAAGAAACTGAATATGGCGGGCGGATCATGGAAAACTACTTTCCAATCCTGATGTTCGTTCTGGTTGGGGTCGCAATTGGTGTGTTGCCGGTTGCCATGGGATTCATGCTTGCCCCCAGTCGTCCGGATCCGGAAAAGCTATCTCCTTACGAGTGTGGCTTTGAGGCATTCGAGGATGCGCGTATGAAGTTTGATGTGCGCTACTACTTGATTGCCATTCTCTTCATTCTGTTCGATCTTGAGGTTGCCTTCCTCTTCCCTTGGGCAACGATCTTCAAAGACATTGTGGCGACTGAATCGATCAAGTTGTTCGGTTTTGTCGAGATGCTGGTATTCGTTGCCATTCTGGTCGTGGGCTATATCTATGCCTGGGCCAAGGGTGCGCTGGAATGGGAATAAGGCTCGAACATGGCTATTGAAGGCATCCTCCAGGAAGGATTTGTCACCACGACGGCTGACAAATTGATCAATTACATGCGTACCGGGTCGATGTGGCCGATGACCTTCGGTTTGGCGTGCTGTGCGGTCGAGATGATTCATGCGGGGGTTTCCCGTTATGACCTGGATCGCTTTGGTGTGGTGTTTCGCCCGAGTCCGCGTCAGTCCGATGTGATGATTGTGGCGGGTACCCTGACCAACAAGATGGCACCGGCGCTGCGCAAAGTCTACGACCAGATGGCGGAGCCGCGATGGGTTATTTCCATGGGTTCCTGCGCCAACGGTGGTGGTTATTACCACTACTCCTATTCTGTGGTGCGTGGCTGTGATCGAATTGTTCCAGTGGATATTTATGTCCCGGGTTGTCCTCCGACGGCTGAGGCGCTCATCTATGGAATCATTCAGTTGCAGAACAAGATTCGTCGCACCAATACCATTGCTCGTTAATTGCCGAGGCTGATCGAATATGTCTGCCAAGCTGGAAACGCTAAGTGAAAACCTGCAGAAGCATTTCGGCGACAAGATAAAGTCCCTGAAGCTGGCGCTCGGTGAAGTGACCATTGAAGTCGGTGCGCCTGACTACCTTGGTTTGATGATCGCGCTGCGCGATGAGCCCGATTTTCGCTTTGAAGAGTTGATTGATCTTTGTGGTGTCGATTATTCGACCTATGGGGATGGTGCTTGGGTGGGAGGGCGTTACGCAGTTGTCGTTCATCTTCTCTCGGTCTCGCAGAATATTCGCCTGCGGGTGCGTGTGTTTGCAGAAGACGAAAGCTTCCCGGCGGTGGAGTCGGTCTCGGCCGTCTGGTCGACCGCCAACTGGTTCGAGCGCGAAGCCTTCGATTTGTACGGAATTGCATTCCTTGGTCATGACGATTTGCGTCGTATCCTGACGGATTACGGGTTCATCGGGCATCCTTTCCGCAAGGATTTCCCGATTTCCGGTTACGTCGAGATGCGCTATGACCCAGACCAGGCTCGTGTGATTTACCAGCCCGTCACAATCGAGCCTCGTGAGAATACCCCGCGCATCGTGCGCGAAGATACCTACGGGGGTCCGGTACATGGCTGATATCCGTAATTTCACGCTCAACTTCGGTCCGCAGCACCCTGCAGCGCACGGGGTTCTGCGGCTGGTGCTCGAGTTGGATGGTGAGGTCGTCCAGCGGGCCGACCCGCACATTGGTCTCCTGCATCGCGCGACGGAGAAACTGGCTGAAACCCGAACCTGGGTTCAGTCAGTGCCCTACATGGATCGTCTTGACTACGTTTCCATGATGTGTAACGAACACGCCTACTGTCTGGCAACCGAGAAATTGCTCGGTATCGAGGTGCCGGAGCGTGGGAAGTACATTCGCACGATGTTCGACGAGGTTACCCGTATCCTCAATCACCTTTTGTGGATTGGCTGCCATGCCCTTGACGTAGGGGCAATGACGATGGCGCTTTATACCTTCCGCGAGCGTGAGGATTTGATGGATGTATATGAGGCCGTGTCTGGTGCTCGTATGCACGCAGCGTATTATCGTCCAGGTGGTGTTTATCGCGACCTGCCTGATCGCATGCCGCAGTATCAGGAGTCAACGTGGACCAGCGCGCAAAAGGCCAAGGCGCGGAATGAAAACCGGCAAGGTTCTCTGCTTGATTTCCTTGAGGATTTCACCAACCGTTTTCCGACTTACCATTCGGAGTACCACACGCTACTGACAGATAACCGTATCTGGAAACAGCGCTTGGTCAATATCGGTGTGGTGAGTCCGGAGCGCGCTTTGCAGATGGGGTTCACCGGCGCGATGCTGCGCGGATCCGGTATTGCGTGGGATTTGCGTAAAAAGCAGCCGTATGCAGCTTACGATAAGGTCGACTTCGATGTGCCGGTCGGCGTGAATGGCGACAGCTATGACCGTTACCTGGTTCGGATGGAGGAGATGCTGCAGTCCAACCGAATCATCAAGCAGTGTATTGATTGGCTACGCAAGAATCCGGGGCCTGTCATTACCGATAATCACAAGGTTGCACCGCCGCCGCGTGAAAACATGAAAACCAACATGGAAGAGTTGATTCATCACTTCAAACTCTTCACGGAAGGTATCCATGTCCCGCCCGGTGAGGCCTATGCTGCAGTCGAACATCCGAAGGGCGAGTTCGGTATCTACTTCGTCTCGGACGGTGCCAACAAGCCTTACCGCATGAAAATCCGCGCTCCGGGTTTTGTTCACCTTTCCGGCCTGGACGAAATGTCCCGTGGCCACATGATTGCCGACGTCGTTACGATCATCGGCTCCCAAGATATCGTTTTTGGCGAGATCGACCGCTGATGTTTTCCGCTGAAACCCTCCAAAAATTTGCTCGCGAGGTTGGCAAGTATCCCGCCGACCAAAAGCAGTCCGCCGTTATGGCCTGTCTTGCACATGCCCAGGAAGAAAAGGGGTGGCTGCCGCCCGAGGCTATCGAGGCCGTTGCCGATTATCTCGGCATGCCGGCGATGGCAGCTTACGAAGTGGCTTCCTTTTACAACATGTATGACCTGAAGCCGGTAGGGAAGTACAAGATTACGGTCTGCACCAATCTGCCCTGCGCCTTATCCGGTGGATACCACGCCGGAGAATATCTACAGAAGAAACTGGGGATTGGCTATAACGAAACCACCCAGGATGGCAAGTTCACCTTGAAGGAAGGCGAATGTATGGGGGCCTGTGGCGATGCTCCGGTTTTCATCGTGAATAACCGGTCGATGTGCAGCCATATGCATCCCGAACAGATCGACAAGCTGCTTGAGGAGTGCAAATAATGGCATTGCTTGGTGCGATCAATCCGGTTCTGACCGCGGGTTTGAAAGGCGACGACGGGTGGAGTCTTAAGGACTACGTTGCGCGGGGCGGTTACCAGCAACTGAAGCGTATCCTGGAAACGAAGATGACCCAGGAAGACCTGATCAGTGAAGTCAAGAAGTCGGTTCTGCGGGGGCGCGGTGGTGCGGGCTTTCCGACCGGTTTGAAGTGGTCCTTCATGCCGCGTTCTTTCCCGGGTGACAAATATGTCGTGTGCAACACCGACGAAGGCGAGCCGGGTACCTTCAAGGATCGGGATATCATGCGCTACAACCCGCATGCTGTCATCGAGGGCATGATCATCGCGGGCTATGCGATGGGCGCGAACCGTGGTTACAACTATGTCCATGGTGAAATCTGGGAGATTTACCAGCGCTTTGAAGCGGCACTCGACGAGGCGCGTGGCGCTGGATTTCTCGGGCAGAACATTCTTGGCTCCGGTTTCAGCTTCGAGTTGTTTGCCCATCATGGCTACGGCGCATATATCTGCGGTGAAGAAACTGCTTTGCTGGAGTCGATCGAGGGCAAGAAGGGGCAGCCGCGATTCAAGCCGCCGTTCCCGGCATCGTTCGGTTTGTACGGAAAACCGACCACCATCAACAACACCGAAACGTTCGCATCCATCCCCTTCATTCTGAAGATGGGAGGTGAGGAGTTTCTGAACCTGGGTAAGCCGAACAACGGTGGCACCAAATTGTTCTCCGTTTCCGGGCATGTCAATCGACCGGGGAACTACGAGATACCCTTGGGTACCCCGTTCTCCACGCTGCTGGAGATGTGTGGGGGCATGCGAGGCGGGCGCAAGCTGAAGGCCGTGATTCCGGGAGGATCGTCCGCCCCGGTCATGCCGGCAGAGGTGATCATGGATTGCACCATGGATTACGACTCGATCAGCAAAGCGGGCTCCATGCTGGGGTCCGGTGCCGTCATCGTGATGGACGAGACCGTTTGTATGGTGAAGGCCCTGGAGCGCCTCTCCTTCTTCTATCACGAAGAGTCTTGCGGCCAATGCACGCCTTGTCGCGAAGGTACCGCCTGGATGTACAAGGTGGTTCATCGAATCGAGAACGGACTCGGCAAGCCTGATGATCTTGACTTGCTGAATAGTGTTCTGGGCAACATTGCGGGGCGCACGATTTGCGCCCTCGGTGACGCAGCAGCCTTCCCCGTGCAGAGTTTTATCAAGCACTTCGGCAAGGAATTCGAATACCACATCGAAAATAAGGCCTGTCTGGTTCCCAAGGATGTGCAATGGGCCGGTAGCGGCTTCCACAAGATCCCGGCCTGACAGGTGCGGCTTAGTAACGAAAGAACTGGCTACAAGGTAGCGACATGCTAGAAATCGAAATCGACGGCAAAAAGGCGCAAGTGCCCGACGGCAGCACGGTGATGGATGCCGCGCAGCAGGTTGGCGTGTATATCCCGCATTTCTGCTACCACAAGAAACTTTCGATCGCCGCCAACTGCCGTATGTGTCTCGTGCAGGTGGAGAAGGCCCCCAAGCCATTGCCGGCTTGTGCGACGCCGGTGACGAATGGCATGAAGGTGTTCACACACTCCGAGCTGGCGGTCAAGGCACAGAAGGGCGTGATGGAGTTCCTGCTGATCAATCATCCGCTCGATTGCCCGATTTGCGATCAGGGGGGCGAGTGCCAGTTGCAGGACATGGCTGTCGGCTACGGTCCGATGAAGAGTCGCTACACGGAAGAGAAGCACGTCGTTTTCCACAAGAGTGTCGGGCCGTTGATCTCCATGGAGGAGATGAGCCGGTGTATTCATTGCACCCGCTGTGTTCGCTTTGGCCAGGAAATCGCCGGCATCATGGAACTCGGCATGGCGAATCGCAACATGCACTCGGAGATTATGACCTTTGTCGGCCGGTCGGTCGATTCCGAGTTGTCGGGCAACATGATCGACCTATGTCCGGTTGGCGCCTTGACGTCCAAGCCGTTCCGCTACACGGCACGCTCTTGGGAACTGCAGCGCCGCAAGTCGATCAGTGCCCAGGACTCGGTCGGGGCCAATCTGGTCGTGCAGGTCAAGCACGACAACGTGATGCGCGTGCTACCGCGTGAAAACGAGGCGGTCAACGAGTGCTGGATTTCCGACAAGGAGCGTTTCTCGTATCTGTCGCTGTCCTCCGATGAGCGGCTTACCAAGCCGATGGTCAAGCAGGGGGGAGAGTGGAAGGAAGTCGACTGGAACGTCGCCCTTGATTACGTTGCCCACGGGTTGAAGGACGTTTCCCGCGAACATGGTGGTGACGCCTTGGCAGCGTTGGCCGCTCAAAATTCGACGGTTGAGGAGTTGTATCTTCTTGCCAAAGTTATGAATGGGCTTGGTAGTGGAAATGTCGATTTCCGTCCCCGCCAGCTTGATTTCACGTCGGATGCGACGCGTACAGGAGCGCCTTGGCTCGGAATGCGCCTTGCCGACATCAAGGAACTGGATGGGGTATTGGTTGTGGGTTCCTTCCTGCGCAAGGACCATCCACTGATAGCCCAGCGTTTGCGGCAGGCCGCAAAGAAATTTACCAAGGTCAGCCTGCTGAGCGTGGCTGGCGACGACCCGCTGATCAACCTTCATGCTCGCATGACGGTCGGACCTTCTGATCTCGTGACGAGCTTGGCCGCCGTGGTGAAGTCGGCAGCGGAAATCAAGCATGTAGCGCTTCCGGCTGGCTTGGAAAATGTTGTAGCGTGTGAAAACAGCCGGAAAATTGCGCAGAGCTTGATCGATGGTGATAAGTCTGCGGTTTTCCTCGGTAACGTCGCGACGCAGTCGGCGGACGCAACGCAACTCCACCTCTTGGCACTTGAGCTGGGTAGATTGACCGGTGCAACGGTTGGTTTCCTCGGCGAAGGCGCTAATACGGTTGGTGCACATTTGGCTGTCAGTACGAAATTCGGTGCCAACGCTCGTGAAATATTCGAGAAACCGCGCAAGGCGTACGTGCTGATGGGAGTGGAACCCGAGTTCGATTGCGGCAATCCGCAATTGGCTGTTGCCGCGCTGAAGCAGGCCAGTTTGGTGGTTTTCATGTCTGCCTTCAAGCATGCACCAGCATTGGAATACGCTGATGTGATGTTGCCGGTTTCGCCCTTTACTGAAACCTCCGGTACGTTCGTGAACACGGAAGGCCGTGCGCAGAGTTTCAACGGTGTCGTCAAGCCTCGCGGTGACGCTCGCCCGGCTTGGAAATTACTTCGCGTATTGGGCAATGTGCTTAATCTCGAGGGTTTTGACTACATGTCGAGCGAACAGGTTCGGGATGAGGTACTGGGTTCGGATGTCGAGTTCGTTTCTGGCCTCGACAATGATCTTGACGGCCTTTCTATTGTGCTCCCCTCGTCTTCAGCGAACGGGCTCCTGCGCATTGCCGACGTACCTATTAACTTTGCCGATCCGATGGCGCGCCGGTCTCCGGCACTTCAGCAAACTGCCGATTCCACCGCGCCCACGGCTCGGATGAACGAGGCAACGTTGAACATGCTGAACCTGTCCGACAAAGATCGGGTACGGGTCAAGCAGGGAACTGGCGAGGCGGTGTTGGTCGCCAAGTTGGACAATGGCGTGCCCGCCGGTTGTGTCCGGATTGCCGCGGCTCATCCAAGCACCTGCTCGCTGGGTGATATGTTCGGAACGATTTCTGTGGAGCGTGCATAAATGGACGCACTGATGAACTTCGGACAAGGTGTTTTTGGTGGCGCCTGGCCTGCTGTCTGGGCGCTGTTGAAAATTGTCCTGATCGTGGCGCCGTTGATGCTCGGTGTTGCCTATCTGACCTACTTCGAGCGCAAGGTAATCGGTTACATGCAGGTGCGTATCGGCCCGAACCGTGTCGGTCCATTGGGCTTGATCCAGCCGATCGCGGACGGTTTGAAGCTGCTGCTGAAGGAAATTATCGTTCCGGCGACTGCCAGCAAGGGCATTTTCATTATTGCTCCCATGCTTGCAATTGCTCCGGCCTTGGCAGCCTGGGCGGTGGTTCCCTTTACTGATACGCTGGTGCTCGCCAATATCGACGCCAGCCTCCTGTACATCATGGCGATCACCTCGATGGGCGTGTACGGGATCATTTTGTCTGGCTGGGCTTCCAATTCGAAATACGCCTTCCTCGGTGCGATGCGCTCCGCGGCTCAGATGGTGTCGTATGAAATCTCGATGGGTTTCTCGCTGATCTGCGTCCTGATGGTCTCCAACAGTCTCAATCTGGTTGAAATCGTTGCTGTGCAAAATCAGGGACGTTTCGCCGATTGGGGCATGAGCTTCATGTCGTGGAACTGGCTTCCGCTCTTCCCGATGTTCCTGGTCTATCTGATTTCCGGCGTGGCTGAAACCAATCGCGCACCTTTCGACGTCTCCGAAGGGGAGTCGGAAATTGTTGCGGGTTTCCATGTTGAATATTCGGGCATGGCATTTGCCGTGTTCTTCTTGGCAGAGTACGCCAACATGATTTTGGTCGCCGCGCTGACCTCTCTCATGTTCCTCGGTGGCTGGCTGTCTCCTGTCGGATTCTTGCCGGATGGCATCTTCTGGCTGTTTGCCAAGATGTCTGCGATTCTCTTCCTGTTCCTGTGGTTCCGGGCTACCTTCCCGCGCTACCGTTATGACCAGCTGATGCGTCTGGGTTGGAAGGTCTTTTTGCCGATCTGTCTGATTTGGCTGGTTGTCGTTGGCGTCTGGATGATGTCGCCACTCAATATCTGGAAGTGAGGAGAGACTAATGGGTTCGATGAAGGAAATCTTCAACAGCCTCTTCCTCCGGGAGTTGTTGAAGGGGATGTCGGTCACGGGCAAATATTTCTTCGCCCGAAAGATTACCGTCCAGTATCCGGAGGAAAAAACTCCGCAGAGCTTCCGCTTCCGTGGGTTGCATGCCCTGCGCCGTTATGAGAATGGTGAGGAGCGTTGTATTGCCTGCAAATTGTGCGAAGCAATTTGCCCCGCTCTGGCGATCACGATCGAAGCCGAACCGCGTGATGATGGCTCTCGCCGTACTACTCGCTACGACATCGATCTAACAAAGTGCATTTTCTGCGGTTTCTGTGAAGAAGCCTGCCCGGTCGATGCGATTGTCGAGACCCGCATTTTCGAATACCACGGCGAAAAACGCGGCGATCTGTATTACACCAAGCAAATGTTGCTGGCTAACGGCGACCGTTACGAGGATCAGATCGCGAAAGACCGCGAGCTTGATTCGGCTTACCGATAACAGGTGCGAGCGATGGATTTTCAAACCCTGGTTTTCTTCTTCCTGTCGGCTATTCTGATTTTTGCCGCCTTGCGCGTGATTACCGCGCGGAACCCTGTGCATGCCGCCTTGCACCTGATTCTGGCTTTCTTCACCTGCGGTGGCATCTGGGCTTTGATGCAGGCCGAATTTTTGGCCATTGCCATTATTTTGGTTTATGTCGGCGCTGTCATGGTGCTATTCCTGTTCGTCGTGATGATGCTTGACATCAACATGGACCGAATTCGCCAAGGGTTCTGGAATTATCTGCCGCTTGGTGCTCTGCTCGGCTTGTTGATGATCTTGGAAATGGGCTTGGTTCTGGGCAGTAAATATTTTCAGGTACCTGCTGCCGAAGCAGCCGTGCCGGCGGGTATTTCGAATACCAAGGCGATTGGCGCCCTGATGTTCAGTGAGTATGTCTACCCCTTCGAACTGGCTTCCTTGATCCTGCTGGTCGGCATGATCGCGGCGATCGTTCTGACCTATCGCGGTTCCAAGAATTCCAAGTACACCAACCCAAATCAGCAGGTCTTCGTCAAGGCGAAGGATCGCGTACGCGTTCTGCAGATGCCGGTTGAAAAAGACTGAACCCAGGGAAGATTATGCTCACTTTGACTCTCTCGCACTTCCTGATTCTGGGCGCGATGCTCTTCGCGATCAGTGTGGTTGGGATTTTCCTGAACCGCAAGAATCTGCTTGTTTTGCTGATGGCCATCGAATTGATGTTGCTCGCGGTGAACATGAATTTCGTCGCGTTTTCGCATTACTTGCAGGATTTGTCCGGACAGATTTTCGTCTTCTTCATTCTGACCGTCGCGGCTGCCGAATCTGCAATCGGCCTGGCCATCCTGATCGTGCTGTTCCGTAATCTCAAGAGCATCCATGTGGATGACCTGGGCAGCTTGAAGGGTTAAACATGGAAATGCAAAAGCTCTATCTGCTCGTTCCGTTAGCGCCGTTGTTCGGCGCCATGATCGCCGGCCTTT
The DNA here is from genome assembly GCF_000519045.1 of Dechloromonas agitata is5. GTDB lineage: Bacteria > Pseudomonadota > Gammaproteobacteria > Burkholderiales > Rhodocyclaceae > Azonexus > Azonexus agitatus. The sequence goes on along the minus strand of NZ_KI912532.1, from coordinate 13,072 downwards.
TCTGCCGTCTCATTCCGCGTTGGGTGGCCCATACGGCAACCATTGCCGGCGTGCTGGTCGCATTCATCGCATCGCTGATCATCTTCAAGGATGTTCAGGCCGGAAACACGTTCAACGGGGCTGTTTACACCTGGCTGACAAGTGGTGACTACAAATTCGAGGTTGGATTCCTGATCGACTCACTGACCACGACGATGATGATCGTGGTCACTTTCGTGTCGCTGATGGTTCACCTCTACACCATTGGCTATATGCAGGAAGATCCGGGCTACAACCGTTTCTTCAGCTACATTTCGTTGTTCACTTTCTCCATGCTGATGCTGGTGATGAGTAACAATTTCATGCAGCTGTTCTTCGGATGGGAAGCTGTTGGCCTGGTTTCCTACCTCTTGATCGGTTTCTGGTACACCCGTCCGACGGCGATTTTCGCCAACATGAAGGCTTTCCTGGTAAACCGTGTCGGCGACTTCGGTTTCATTCTCGGGATCGGCTTGGTCCTCGCGCATTTTGGGTCGCTGGATTACGCTACGGTATTCCAGAAGGCTCCCGAATTTGCGAACACCAAGATCAGCCTGTTCGCCGACCGTGATTGGGCAACGGTATCGCTGATGACCGTTACCTGTGTCTGCCTGTTCATCGGTGCGATGGGTAAATCTGCTCAGGTTCCGCTTCACGTCTGGCTGCCGGATTCGATGGAAGGCCCGACCCCGATTTCGGCACTTATTCACGCTGCCACGATGGTCACGGCCGGCATCTTCATGGTTTCACGCATGTCGCCGCTGTTCGAACTGTCCACTGCAGCGCTTTCCTTCGTTATCGTGATTGGCGCTATTACAGCGCTGTTCATGGGTTTCCTCGGCATCATCCAGAACGACATCAAGCGTGTTGTTGCCTATTCGACCTTGTCTCAGTTGGGTTACATGACGGTCGCCCTCGGCGCCTCGGCTTACTCGGTGGCGATCTTCCATTTGATGACCCACGCCTTCTTCAAGGCATTGCTGTTCCTTGCGGCCGGTTCTGTGATCATCGGTATGCATCACGATCAGGACATCCGGAATATGGGGGGGCTGCGCAAATACATGCCGATCACCTGGATTACTTCCCTGGTTGGCTCGCTTGCCTTGATCGGTACTCCGTTCCTGTCGGGTTTCTACTCGAAGGATTCGATTATCGAAGCGGTTGCCATGTCTCACATCCCGGGGGCTGGTTTCGCCTACTTCGCCGTGCTGGCCGGTGTCTTCGTGACCGCGTTCTACTCCTTCCGGATGTATTTCCTTGTCTTCCACGGCGAGGAACGCTTCGGCAAGGCGGATGATGCCCATCATCACGAGCACCACGGTGACCATGACGACGAGGAGGTTGCCCATGATCATCATCACGGTTTGGCCCCGGGGCAGAAGCCGCACGAAACACCGTGGGTGGTTACCTTGCCACTGGTCCTGCTGGCTATCCCCTCGCTGCTGATCGGTTATTTCGCAATCGAACCGATGGTATTTGGTGACTTTTTCAAGGGTGTGATCTTCATTGATAGCCAGGCGCATCCGGCCATGGCTCATCTGGCCGAGCATTTCCATGGCGCGGGCGCTATGGGGGTTCATGCCTTCACCACCCTGCCGTTCGTCCTGGCTCTTGCCGGTGTTGTTGTGTCGTGGTTCTTCTATATGAAGCGCCCCGACATTCCGGCGGCCATCCAGCGTCGTTTCTCTGCGATTCATACCCTGTTCGAAAACAAGTATTACTTCGACAAATTCAACGAAGTGGTATTTGCCGGGGGGGCACGCGTTCTGGGCAAAGCTCTGTGGCGTGGCGGTGACGTTGCTGTCATCGACGGATTGATTGTCAATGGGTCGGCCAAGGTCGTCGGCTGGATTTCCTCCCTGACCCGCCTGTTCCAAACCGGTTACGTTTATCACTACGCTTTCACCATGATCATCGGCGTATTCGTGCTGATGACCCTGTGGATCAACCGCGCATAGCGTGAATAGTTCGCAGAAGAGCAAGGAATAACATGTCGACTTACCCGCTGCTATCTCTCGCAATCTGGATTCCGATTTTCGCCGGCCTGGTGGTGTTGACCACTGGCGGTGACCGGAATGCTCCACTGGCACGGATGCTTTCCCTGATCGGTGCAGTTGTTGCTTTCCTGGTCACCATTCCTTTGTGGATCAACTTCGACATCGCCAATGGGGGCATGCAATTTGTCGAGTTGAAAACCTGGATTCCGCGCTTCAACATCAATTACCACCTCGGGGTTGATGGCATCTCGATGCTGTTCGTCATCCTGAATGCTTTCATCACCATCATTGTGGTCGCAGCAGGTTGGGAAGTCATTCAGCAGAAGGTCGCTCAGTACAATGCTGCATTCCTGATCATGTCGGGCCTGATGAACGGCATTTTCACCTCCTTGGATGGCGTGTTGTTCTATGTCTTCTTTGAGGCGTCCCTCATTCCGTTGTACCTCATCATTGGTGTCTGGGGGGGGCCGAACCGGGTTTACGCTGCTTTCAAATTCTTCCTCTATACCTTGTTCGGTTCGCTGCTCTTCCTGCTCGCCCTGATGTATCTGTTTATCCAGTCCGGTGGCAGTTTTTCGATTCTTGAGTGGCACAAACTGCCGATTCCGCTTGGACCGCAGGTCTGGTTGTTCCTGGCCTTCATGATTGCCTTCGCTGTCAAGGTCCCCATGTGGCCGGTGCATACCTGGTTGCCGGATGCTCACGTTGAAGCGCCGACCGGTGGTTCTATCGTGCTGGCAGCTATCGCACTGAAACTGGGGGCTTATGGTTTCTTGCGTTTCTCGCTGCCGATTGCTCCGGACGCATCGCATGAATTGTCCGGCCTGGTTGTGGCCTTGTCGCTAATCGCCGTCGTTTATATCGGTTTTGTCGCGCTGGTTCAGGCCGACATGAAGAAGCTGGTGGCCTATTCGTCGATCGCACACATGGGCTTCGTTACCCTGGGTTTCTTCATGTTCAGCTCCATGGGGATCGAGGGGGCGCTCGTCCAGATGGTTTCGCACGGCTTCGTTTCGGGGGCCATGTTCTTCTGTATCGGCGTCATGTACGACCGTGTGCATAGTCGTCAAATTGCGGATTACGGTGGCGTGGTGAATACCATGCCGAAGTTTGCGGCCCTGTTCATGTTGTTCACCATGGCCAATGCCGGATTGCCGGCAACCTCGGGCTTCGTAGGCGAGTTCATGGTCATTCTGGGGGCTGTCAAGTACAACTTCTGGGTTGCCTTCGCTGCCGCCAGCTCCATGGTCATCGGCGCCGCCTATTCCCTGTGGATGTATAAGCGGGTAATTTTCGGGGATGTCGCCAACCATCATGTGGCCGAACTGACCGACATCAACAAGCGCGAATTCGCCATCCTCGCCGTTCTGGCCATCGCCACCCTGTGGATGGGCGTATATCCGCAACCCTTCACCGAAGTCATGCACGCCTCGGTCAACGACCTGCTGCATCACGTTGCCATCAGCAAGATTCAATAAACGGTAGCCGACATGTTTGACAATTTCGTTGTCCCTAATCTTCTGCCTGCTGCACCAGAAATTTTTCTGGTGATCATGGCACTCGCCATCCTGCTGATCGATCTTACGGTCAAGGACAGCCGGCGGACTGTCACGTTCGTGTTGACCCAATTGACCCTGATCGGCTGTGCGGCAATTCAGTTTGCAACGAGTACCGGCGAGATTGGTTACACCTTCAGCAACATGTTCGTCGACGACTTGATGTCCGACCTGCTGAAGCTCTTCCTTTACATGACGGTCATCATCGTTTTGTTCTATTCCCGAGGCTATGTCATCGATCGGGCTGCGATGAACAAGGGCGAGTATTACGTGCTGGCGTTGTTTGCAACGCTGGGCATGATGGTGATGATCTCGGCCAATCACTTCGTGACCATCTATATCGGCTTGGAACTGCTCTCCCTGTCGCTATACGCCATGGTGGCCATGAACCGCGATTCCGTGGTTTCCACCGAGGCTGCGATGAAGTATTTCGTGCTGGGGGCACTGGCTTCCGGCTTGTTGCTGTACGGCATGTCGATGATCTACGGCGCAACCGGGACGCTGGAAATCACCGCGATTGCCGAACGCCTTTACAGCGGCGGCGTGAATCGGACGGTGATGGTGTTCGGTCTGGTTTTCCTGGTCGCTGGCTTGGCCTTCAAGCTGGGCGTCGTTCCCTTCCACATGTGGATTCCGGACGTCTATCATGGCGCCCCGACGTCGGTCACGTTGTTCATTGGCTCGGCGCCCAAGCTTGCCGCCTTTGCCATCGTGATGCGCTTGCTGGTTAACGGCCTGATTACGCTGGCGCAGGACTGGCAGTCGATGCTCATCATCCTGTCCGTGCTGTCGATGGCCATCGGTAATCTGGCTGCCATCGCCCAGACCAACTTCAAGCGCATGCTGGCCTACTCAGCGATCTCGCACATGGGTTTCATGCTTCTCGGCATCGTGACCGGCGTGGTGGGCGGGGATGCCCGTTATGCCTTGAATGCCTACAGTTCGGCAATGTTCTACGTCATCGCCTACGTGCTGATGTCCGCCGGCACCTTTGGCATGATCCTGATGATGTCCCGTGCCGGTTTCGAGGCCGATGAACTGGAGGATCTCAAGGGGCTGAACAAGCGCAGCCCCTGGTTTGCCGGCGTCATGCTGATGTTGATGTTCTCGATGGCGGGCGTTCCCTTCTTCATCGGCTTCTTTGCCAAATTCTCCGTGTTGCAAGCTGTCGTTGCCGCGGGTTATATCTGGCTGGCGATTGTCGCAGTCCTGTTCTCGTTGATTGGCGCCTTCTACTACCTGCGTGTCGTCAAGCTCATGTATTTTGATGCGCCGGCCGATGAAACGCCGCTGTCCGCTGGCATGGACATGCGCATCCTGATTTCCGCCAACGGTCTCGCGGTCGCATTCCTCGGGCTATTCCCGCAAGTGATCATGTCCCTCTGCGCCTACGCCCTGCTGCGCTCGCTCTGATCGAAGGACAGTATTGCGCGATAACGCCCCGCTTGCCGGGGCGTTTTCTTTTGGAGTTCTGAATGTCACATGATCTACACCTGATCGAGTCCGAGCTATCCAGCGAGACGATTTATCGCGGTACCTTGCTGCATGTACGGAAGGATCGTGTCCAATTGCCGAATGGCAACGAATCGGTGCGGGAATACATCATCCATCCTGGAGCGGTGGTGATTCTCGCGTTTCTTGATAACGGCAATTTGTTGTTCGAACGGCAGTACCGCTATCCGTTACGTCAGGTGTTTTTGGAATTGCCCGCTGGCAAGATCGATCAGGGAGAGGCGATCATTGATACCGCACGCCGCGAACTGCGTGAAGAGACCGGCTACGTGGCGGCAGCTTGGGAGCATCTTGGTGTAATGCACCCGTGTATCGGCTACTCGGACGAGCGGATCGAGATTTTCGCGGCCCATGGACTTCAATTCTCAGGCGAGAAGCAGCTGGACCATAACGAGTTTCTCGATGTGGTGGAGATTTCGCCCGACGAGGCGAGGCAGGCCGTGTGGGATGGCCGAATCACCGATGCGAAGACGATCACTGCGTTATTCTGGCTGGGCAGGCCGTGATATTTCGAGTTTGCAAATGAAAATGCCCCGGGACTAGCCGGGGCATTTTTGTATCCAGGCTACAGAGATCAGCCGCAGGTTCCCACCGCGCCGCAGGCGGTACAGAAGTCACAGCCATCCTTGCGGATCATCGTGTGATTGCCGCACTCGCCGCACAGCTTGCCCTGAGTCGGCAGCACCTTGTTGCTGGTGGTGTCCTCCGGCGCTTCCAGGATGCCCATTTGTTGAAGCGGGAAGCCGGCCTCGTCGAGGATGCCGAGCATGGCATAGCGGTGAATGATCAGCTGTGCGATGTAGGCCACGGTAGACGGATAGGTCTGCTGCTTGCGGGAGCCTGGGACGAAGGCCATGAAATCGCCAAGCGGCTCGGAGTAATCGAGCAGTTTGCGCAGCTTCATGCCGATCCAGGCGGGATCGAGGACGCGCATGTCGAGCGACAGCAGCTTGCACAGGCCGTCGAGGGCACGCGGGTAGTTGCCCGACAGCCACATCGAGTAGGGGCGGGTCACGCCGTCCGGCAACATGATTTCCTTCAGGCCAAGGACGAAATCCTCTCCGGTCGAAGGGTTGTTGACATCGACCGTCCAGGACAGCGTGCCGTCGGTGCCGGTCTTCGGTTCCTTGGCGCTGAACAGGGCGTCCTTGACTGGCGTCGGGCCGTCGTTGTTGAAGGCGCCGAGCTGTTCGCAGCGCCAGGCGATAACCTGGGCCATGGCGGATACGACGGACGGCATGCGCTTGCGCTCGCCATGCGGCGGCATCGGCATTTCGAAGGAGTCGCCCGGCGTCTTGGCCAGCGCGTCGAGCTTCATCTGCAGCCAGCCGTGGTCGTTGGCGCGCATGTCCATCGACAGGGTCTTGGCGACGGCGCCGAGGCCGCGCGGTTCGGCCGGGCCGTTCGCCCATACTTCAAATGGCCAGGCGCGGCCTTCCGGTTCGACGTGACCGACGAACAGGGCGAACTTGCCGATCGGCGAATCGACCATGTAGGTCCAGCACAGGTTGCCTTCGGGCAGGTTCGGGCGGCCGGGCCAGCGCAGCGACGAGAGAACCGGGGCGGGCAGGTTCTTGATGGACAGGCGGCGGTTGGTATCGGGCAGAAAATCCTGCGGCGACTTGGCATCCGCTGCCGGCGCGTCGGTCTTGGCCGGTTCGACAGAGAGCACAGAGCCAAGGACGCTGTTCGGGCGATAGGTGGCCAGACCCTTCAGGCCGGCCTTCCAGGCCTGCATGTAGAGGTCCTGGAAGTCGGCGTACGGGTAGTCGGCTGGTACATTGACCGTCTTCGAAATGGAGGTATCGACGAAGGGGGCGACCGCGGCAACCATGTCGGCATGGGCCTTGGCCGAAATTTCCAGGGCAGTGACGAAAAAGTCCGGCAGATTGGAGACGTCGCCGCCCCGATGCTTGTACAGACGCCAGGCGTAGTCTTCGACGGCGTATTCTTTAATCGTACCATCCGGCATGCGCTTCTTACGGTTGTAGGTCCAGGAGAAGGGCGGTTCGATACCGTTCGAGGCGTTGTCGGCGAAGGCCAGCGAGATGGTGCCGGTCGGGGCGATGGACAGCAGGTGTGAGTTGCGCAGGCCGTGCTTGCGGATCTCGGCCTTGAGGTCGTTCGGCAGGCGGGAGGCGAAATTGCCGCCGGACAGATACAGCTCGGCGTTGAACAGCGGGAAGGCACCGCGCTCCTTGGCCATTTCGACCGAGTACAGATAGGCCGTGTCGCGCATGAATTCGCTGATGCGGGCAGCCATGGCGCGGGCTTCTGGTTTGTCGTAACGCAGGCGCAGCATGGCCAGCGCATCGCCGAGGCCGGTGAAGCCGAGGCCGACGCGGCGCTTGTTGGCGGCTTCCTGCTGCTGGCGCTCGAGCGGCCAGTGGGTGGCGTCGAGCACGTTGTCGAGCATGCGGGTCGAGATGCGGACGACTTCGGCGAAGCTATCGAAATCGAACTCGGCCTGCTCGGTGAACGGGTTCCTGACGTACAGAGTCAGGTTGATCGAGCCCAGGCAGCAGCAGCCGTACGGCGGCAGCGGCTGTTCGGCGCAGGGGTTGGTGGCCTCGATGACTTCGCAGTAATTGAGGTTGTTGTCCTTGTTCATGCGATCGAGGAACAGGATGCCCGGTTCGGCGTGATCGTAGGTGGACTTCATGACCTGGTCCCACAGGTCGCGGGCGCGGACCTTGCGGTAGACCCACAGGCCGTCTTCGCGCTGGTAGGCGCCGGCGGCGCGCATGTCGCCATTCGGCTCGGCGCGGTGTACCAGCTCGACATAGGTGTCGGCATCGACCGCTTCCATGAAGCCGTCGGTCACGCCGATCGAGATGTTGAAATTGGTCAGGTCGCCGTGGTCCTTGGCGTGGATGAAGTCCTCGATATCCGGATGGTCGCAGCGCAGCACGCCCATCTGGGCACCGCGGCGAGCGCCGGCCGATTCGACGGTCTCGCAGGAGCGGTCGAAAACGCGCATGTAGGAGACCGGGCCGGAGGCACGGGACTGGGTGCCCTTGACGCGGGCGCCTTGCGGACGGATGGACGAGAAATCGTAGCCGACGCCGCCGCCGCGACGCATGGTTTCAGCGGCCTGGGCGAGGGCGGTGTAGATGCCGGGACGGCCATCGACGTTCTCGACGATGGAATCGCCGACGGGTTGTACGAAGCAGTTGATCAGCGTTGCTTGCAGGTCGGTGCCGGCGGCGGAATTGATGCGGCCGGCCGGGATGAAGCCGTTTTCCTGGGCCCACAGGAACTTGCCTTCCCAGTGGGCGCGATCGGCTTCCTGCTCGATCTGGGCGAGGGCCCAGGCGACGCGCTTGCGCACGTCGTGCACGTTGGTTTCCTTGCCCTTGGCGTACTTCTCGATCAGCACTTCGCCCGAGATTTCCTGCTCGGGCAGGGGGGCGAATTCCGGTGGGGCGGGAATGTCGGTCAGCGACAGCTGCTCGGCGACTTTGCTCATTGATGGCTCCTCTCGGCAGATTGGGTTCTGGTCTTGGAATGCCGAGAATCTACTATATCTAGTGGGTCGATACAATATCTTGACTAGATACAGTGGTTCTGCCTGCCGGGGTATGTGACACCGTCATGGTGTGAAAAAGCCCGAAAAAACAATGCCCCAGGAAGCAAAACGGTGGGTTGGTGGCGGGCTGAAAAAATATTTATCCCCCATTTCCCCTGCCCGAAAAACAGGGGCGGCGGCAGCCGTTGCGAGGCGCTGGCTGGGCCGCCTAATTGTCGTCAATCGGGGAACTGCGGCAGCCGCTTTTCCATTTGCGCCGCCATGCATTCCTCCAGGTCAGCAGAAAGCAGGGCAGTCGAATTCCAGGTGGCGACGAAGTTGAGGCCCTCGGCGACGGAGTGGTCGCGGCTGTAGTTGAGGACCTCCTTGGTACCGCGGATGGCGAGCGGCGATTTGGCGGCGATGGCCTGCGCTATCTGGCGGACGCCGTCCGCCAGTTTGTCCGGCGTGGTGAACTGGCGGTTGATCAGGCCGAGACGTTCGGCCTCTTGGCTGTCGACGTTGCGGCCGGTATAGGCCAGTTCGCGCGTCATGCCTTCGCCGATCAGGCGGGGCAGGCGTTGCAGGGTGCCGACGTCGGCCACCATGCCGATGTCGATTTCCTTGATCGAAAACACCGCGTCGGTCGAAGCGTAGCGCATGTCGCAGCAGGCGACGAGATCGAGGCCGCCGCCCACACAGGCTCCGTGGATGGCGGCAATGATCGGCTTGCAGCAGCGTTCGAGGCTGTTCAGGCAGTCCTGCAGGTCGAGGATCAGGCGGCGCAAGGCCTCGCGGCTGCGCGCCCCGTCTGGGTGGGCAATGCGTTGCTGGATACTGGCCAGCATGCCGAGGTCGATGCCGGCGCAGAAATTCCGGCCGGCGCCGCACAGGATGGCGACACGGGCCTGTGGTGTGGCATCCAGCCAGTCGCAGGCCTGGCGGATTTCCTGCCACATGGCATCGTTGAGGGCGTTCGATTTGTCAGGCCGGTTGAGGCGGATTTCGGCGACGTGGTCGGCGAGGCTGACTTGGAGCGTGCTGAAGGCGGGTAGGTTCATCGGGCTGTCTCCTGTTATGGTGTTTTGCCCGGCGATGATAAGCGATCCAACTACTCCGCGTAGTCGTGCGATGGCTCAGGCCATGCTGGCGAGCGCGGACGCAAGGTCGGAATTGTCTTCCTTCATGGCACTGCCCTGGCTCTCGATTTCAACCACGTAGCCCGACAGGCGCAGTTGCTCGGCCCAGTACTCCGTATGCTGGCGCGACGGATGCCACGGCCCCTTTTCGATGACCGGGCGCTCCGTTCCATTGCGATAGGTGGTGATGACGCGATACACGGTTCACCTCGCAGGCGCGATCAGGTGGCGTTCTTGCCTTTCTGCCACAGCACGTCGCCCCGTCCGCCGGTGCGGTTGAGCAGGCGACCGAGAATGAAGAGCAGGTCGGACAGGCGATTGATGTAGCGGCGGGCGGCATCGGGCAGCGCCTCGGCATGGTGCAGGCGGACCATGGAACGTTCCGCACGCCGGCAGATCGTGCGACACAGGTGGGCGACGGCGGCCGGACGGGTGCCGCCGGGCAGGATGAATTCCTTGAGCATTGGCAGGTCGCGGTTGAATTCCTCTGCCAGTTCTTCGAGGCGGGCAACCTGGGCATCCTGCATGATGGCCATGCCGGGCAGGCACAGTTCGCCACCGAGGTCGAACAGGTCGTGCTGGATGTCGAGTAGCGCGGCGCGCACACGGGCCGGCAGATCCTCGCAGAGCAGCAGGCCGAGACTGGAATTCAGTTCGTCGACTTCGCCGATGGCATCGATACGCAGGCTATCCTTGGTCGTCCGGCTGCCATCGCCGAGGCCGGTGGTGCCGGCGTCTCCGGTGCGGGTGACGATCTTGGACAGGCGGTTGCCCTTGCGTTCGGTAGTGCTGGCGGCGTTCTCTTGGTCGCTCACAATGGTTCTCCTTGAATAGCCACGATTATACTGACAGGCTGCCTAACAGACTGTCGCACCCATGCCAAAGTTCGCTGCCAACCTGAGTTTTCTGTTCACCGATCACGCCTTCCGCGAGCGCTTCCGGCTGGCGGCTGCGGCCGGTTTCCAGGGGGTCGAGTACCTGTTTCCCTACGACTGGCCGGCCCACGATGTGGCTGAGTGGTTGCAGGCGGCGGATGTCGAGCAAGTGCTGTTCAACCTGCCGCCCGGCGACTGGGCGGCCGGCGAGCGCGGCCTGGCCTGTTTGCCTGACCGGCACAGCGAGTTTGCCGAAGGGGTCGAGCAGGCGCTGAACTACGCGATGCTGCTCGACTGCGAACGGGTGCATTGCATGGCCGGCCTGCGCCCGTGGGGAATCTCCGAGGAAGCCCTGGAGGCCAATTACGTCGCCAACCTGCGCTTTGCGGCTGACCGCTTTGCCACCGTGGGGGCGACGGTGATGATCGAGCCGATCAACAGCCGCATCGACATGCCCGGTTACTGGCTGGATAGCATAGACAAGGCGCTGCGCCTGATCGAAACCATCGACCGCAGCAACGTCAGATTGCAGCTCGACATTTACCACGCCCAGATTATCCAGGGCGATCTGGCGCGCACCATCGAGGAAAACATCGCCCAGATCGGCCACGTGCAAATCGCCGACAACCCTGGACGCCATGAGCCGGGGACCGGCGAGATCAACTATCCCTTCCTGTTCTCCGTGCTGGAGAAGGTGGGTTACGCCGGCTGGATCGGTTGCGAGTACAAGCCCCTGACGACCACCGAGGCCGGCCTGGGCTGGCGGCCGAAATGACCGCCCGGGAGACGTCGTACCGGCTGTGTGAAACAGCCACCCGAGGCATGGTCGCTGGCCGACGAAGGGGCGATTATCCCGGCTTTGCTCGAATCCGGCGCGGCGACCGGAGCGCCTTGCCTTTCACTCCACCCCGATGCTGCAGGGCCTGAAAATTCGCGGTCTGACCGGAGAATTCCCGCCCGCAGCCGGCTACAATCTGACGCCGGTTGCCGACAGTCACCTGTGTTGCGGCCTGGTTGGGGTGCCCGCCGCCCCGGCCGCCTGACGTATCTGCAGGCTGGCCGCGCGTTGCCGGTAGAGTACTGGATCGAATTGATAGACGAGGCTTTGGCATGACCCGTAGTGGCAGCACTGTTGAAGGCAGTTCCGTGTTTGAAATCACGCAGTCGCTTGATGAGGAGAGCGCTTTTCGGATCAAGCGCCTGCTCGAAGGCGGCGTCCGGATTCCCGCCCAGCCGCGCGTTCTCGATGAATTGCGCAAGCTGATGCAGCGCAAGGAGATGGATGTCCGACCGCTGGCCAAGGTCATCAACCAGGATCCGGGGCTGACGGCGATCCTGTTCAAGGTGGTCGGCAACTCCGCCTACCGGCAACACCCGCCGCTGACCACGGTGGAGGAAATCCTGCACGCGGTCGGGGTGCGCCAGACCTTCAACATCGTCCAGGCCATTTCGCTGGCCGGGCTGGGCGATATCAGGAAGAACCGCCAGGTCTACGAAGCCTTCTGGGCCCGTTCGCATACCATCGCCCAACTCGCCATGCTGATCGCCGACGAGCGCATCGCGGTGTGCAATATTTTTCCGGATCTGGCCTATCTCGCTGGCATCTTCCACGATTGCGGCGTGCCGCTGTTGATGCAGCGTTTTCCGACCTACTGCAACGAAATGCGCCTCGGTACACCGGGGGTCTGGACCGACCTGGCCGAAGAAGACCGCAAGTTCAATGCCGACCATTGCGTCGTCGGCTATCTGGTCGCCCGCCACTGGTGCCTGCCGGATTTCATCTGCGATGCCATCCGCTACCACCATGCGATTGCCGAACTGGGTGACCACGAGGCGCGCAGCATCGTCGCCATCCTGCAACTGGCCATCGAGATCTATTGCGTTGACCAGCACACATCGAATCCGGAGTGGGAAGCGGTGCGTGGCGAGGTCCTGCCCGAACTGGGGCTGAGCGACGAAACGCTGCCCGAATTCATCGATGTCGTGCTCGAACGCTTCCATGGTGCCGGCGCCTGATTTCGCCTGGCCTCCCGCCGTCGGCGACAATCGCTTTCGTGCTAATCTTCCGGCCCACAAGGAGGAAGGATGGCGATAGCAATCGATGCCTGCGCCGCGCAGCATCAGGGGGACCGCAAGGAACAGCAGGATCGTGTCGTGATCCTGCCGCACGCCCGCCGTCGTGGTGTGGCGCTGGCCGTGGTGGCCGACGGCATGGGGGGACACACGGGCGGGGCGCTCGCTGCCGAGCAGGTCATCCATACGGCCAAGACCAACCTGGACCATTTCGCCGGTCCTGACGAATGTCCCAAGCGCATGCTCGAGAACAGCATGCGGGAAGCGCATACCATGATCAAGGCGTCGCGCTTCATGAATGAACCTAAAAACCTCAGTTACCCCACCCGGTTTGCATGATCGGTCAGCAAACGAAGGGGTGCCGGTGGCCCGATGGCCGCGATGGTGCGCTTGA